>CBDIPL010000001.1:0-1445624 GCA_965283715.1 Sediminibacterium sp.
GATTATTTAAAAACTTCCACCGGGTATGCAGAAAAAGGAGCCACTGTAGAAGCAGTAAAATTATTCCGATTGCATCTTCCGGCGGGTATTCAGATCAAAGCATCCGGTGGTATTCGTGATTATGCTTTTGCCAAAGAATTAATAGATGCAGGTGCTACCCGTTTGGGTTGCAGTGCCGGTGTAGCCATTGTGCAAGGCGCGCCAGCAGGAGATGCAAGCTATTGAATAACGAATATCGAATTTTGAATGTCGAAGTGTTAGGTAAGATCAAACCAAAACATTTCCCCACCTCGCGCAGCGAGGAGGGGTGCCCAATCCCGGCTAAGCCGGGAGATGGGCGGGGTGGAGAAGAAGCTCCTAACCCGCCGTTCATTCAATATTTTGTAACTTAACAGAAATAATAAACAGTGTCTCTGAGAATCATCATACCATGTATCCTTTTTCTGCTTTGCACCAACCTGCATGCCACTGATACCATTCTGGTAAAAAAAGATGCACGCTTAGACCTGTTAAGTGCAAAACAATTACAAGCCAACCAGCGAAGTGCCATGATGACGCCCAACGGATTATACAAAGGTTACCGTATACAGGTAACTAGTACGCCAAGGCGCGATGATGCTTTTGCCAAAAAAACAGAATTACTTACCCGTTTCCCTGAGCAGAAAGTGTATGTAATCTTTCAGGCACCCAGCTTTAAAGTAAGGATTGGTAATTTTTTAAAGAAAGAAGATGCCGAAAAATTCAAGGCACAATTAAATAAAATATATCCGCAGGGAGTATACATTGTTGAGGATGGAATTGAGTATACACCCAAAGAAGAAGAGGAGAATACAAACCAATAACCGATCATGTTACAACAGAAAATAAAAGAGCTGGCAAAACTATATGCAGAAGAGTTCATTGCTGTTCGGCATCACCTGCATGCAAATCCGGAGCTGAGTTACCAGGAGTTTGAAACCAGCCAATTTGTACAGCAAAAATTAACTTCTTTTGGAATTGCTTTTGAAATAAAAGCAACTACAGGTGTATTGGGTATCATCAAAGGAAAAAATCCGGATAGCCGAGTGATTGCTTTGCGGGCTGATATGGATGCTTTGCCTATTCAGGAAGAAAATGAAGTGGATTACAAGTCAAAGAACCCGGGTGTGATGCATGCCTGCGGACACGATGTACACACGACTATTTTATTAGGAGCTGCCAAAATTCTGAACGAATTAAAAGCCGAATGGGAGGGAACTATCAAACTATTTTTTCAACCCGGCGAAGAAAGAAATCCTGGTGGTGCCAGTTATATGATCAAAGAAGGGGCGTTAGAAAATCCAAGGCCGCAGGGTATCTATGGTTTGCATGTGCATCCCGGTCTTGATTTAGGCAAACTAAGCTTCCGTAAAGGAAGGGTGATGGCTAGTGCCGATGAAATTTATATTACTATCAAAGGCAAAGGCGGACATGCAGCAGCACCACATCTTACTGTCGATACGATTTTGGTAGCAGCCCAACTTATTAATAGTTTACAACAGGTAATCTCCAGAAATAACAATCCACTATCGCCCTCGGTGTTATCTATCTGTTCCATACAAGGCGGACATACCACCAATGTAATACCCAGCGAGGTAAAACTAATGGGCACTTTCCGCGCCATGGATGAAGCATGGCGAACCAAGGCACATGATCTTATCCGCAACCATGCAAAAGGTATAGCAGAAGCTACTGGCGCAGAAATAGATCTGCATATTGATATCGGTTATCCTACCGTAGATAATGACCCTGTACTAACTGAAAAAGGCTGGCAACTGGCAGATGCCTATATGGGTAAAGAAAACGTTCTGGAAACCGAAATGCGAATGGGCGCAGAAGACTTTGGATACTATACACAAGTGATACCCGGTTGTTTTTACCGCCTCGGTGTTCGCAATACTGAATTGGGAATCATTCATAATGTGCATACACCATTATTTAATATTGATGAAAGGGCTATTGAAACAGGAATGGGTATGATGGCATGGATGGGGGCAGCAACTCAATTTTAAAACTGCGCCTTTGCGTGGATATTTTCTCGCAAAGGCGCAAAGGCGCAGTTTTTTGACTCGCAAATTCCTGTCACTATAAATCAAGTAATTGCCTTTCTCCTTTCATTTCAATAAATTGTACTTTCGCAGTTCCCCGGTTTACCCTGTTGCATAACGAACAAGGCGCTGAAGGGAGTGACACAACCGGAGTCGACCACGGTTCTGTTGCCGGTAACTTAAAAAAAAATTATGGCCAAACATACAGATCTTCGAAAGGAGCAGGCTTTGGAATACCACTCCAGCGGCCGCCCCGGTAAAATTGAAGTAGTTCCTACCAAAGAAGCCAAAACACAACGCGACCTTTCATTGGCGTATAGTCCTGGGGTGGCTGAACCCTGTAAAGAAATCGCCGCTAACCCCGAAGACGTTTACAAATACACCGCTAAAGGCAATCTGGTAGCAGTGATTACGAATGGCACAGCTGTATTGGGGTTGGGAGATATTGGTCCCGAAGCCAGCAAACCTGTAATGGAAGGGAAAGGTGTGCTGTTCAAAATATTTGCCGACATAGATGTGTTTGATATTGAGATTAATGAAAAGGATCCGGAAAAATTTGTACAGATCGTTAAATCTCTCGAGCCAACATTTGGTGGTATTAACCTAGAGGATATTAAAGCTCCGGAATGTTTTTATATAGAACAGGAGCTAAAAAAGCAGATGAATATTCCGGTAATGCATGATGACCAGCATGGTACTGCCATCATTAGCAGTGCAGCTTTATTGAATGCACTGGAATTACAGAAGAAAAAAATTGAGAAAGTACGTTTCGTAATCAATGGCGCCGGAGCTGCAGCCATGGCCTGTATACAGTTGTATGTGGCTCTGGGCGCTAAATACGAGAACTTTATTTTGTTTGATAAAGATGGTGTTTTGCACGAAGGCCGCACAGACCTTGGCCCCATCAGAACAAAATTTGCTGTAAAGAAAAGTGATTGGACACTACAAAAAGCCATGAAAGAGGCAGATGTATTTTTGGGATTGAGTGTGGGTAATGTAGTTACCAAAGAGATGGTGAAAGTGATGGCTAAAAACCCGATCGTATTTGCCATGGCCAATCCCGATCCGGAAATTACCTATGAAGAAGCAACTGAGGTGAGGAAGGATATTATTATGGCAACAGGACGAACCGATTATCCCAACCAGGTAAATAATGTACTGGGCTTCCCGTATATTTTCCGTGGGGCATTGGATGTACGTGCCAAACAGATCAACGAAGCTATGAAACTGGCTGCGGTAAGGGCTTTGGCAGATCTTGCTAAATCGCCGGTGCCGGATATTGTGAACATGGCTTACAACCAGCATAGTATGGCGTTTGGTCCGGAATACATTATTCCCAAACCACTCGATCCCAGGTTATTGGCTACCGTAGCGCCCGCCGTGGCAAAAGCAGCGGTGGAAAGTGGGGTAGCACAAAAATCTATTTCTAACTGGGAAGCGTATACACTGGAACTGAACAAGCGTTTGGGACTGGATAACCAGTTAATTCGCGTGATTGGTAACAAAGCAAGAAGAGATCCAAAACGATTGGTTTTTGCAGAGGCAGACAACCAAAAGATTTTAAAAGCAGCTAGTATTATCTATGATGATGGTATTGCCTATCCCATTTTATTAGGTGATCCGGGTAAGATTAACCGCATTGCAGAAGAAAACAATATTGATCTGACAGATATTCCCATCATCGATCCCAGAAGTGATGAGATGGAATCGAAGCGTGAATTTTACAGTGAATTGTTTTTCAAGAAAAGACATCGCAGGGGCATTAATAAATATGAGAGCCTGAAAATCATGAAAGACCGCAACCATTTTGGTTGCATGATGGTTGAAACCGGTGATGCGGATGCTATGCTTTCTGGCTTAACCAAAAATTATGCAGAAGCCATCCGCCCTGCACTGCAGATCATTGGTACAGAAGAAGGCGTGAAGAAAATTGCCGGTATGTATTTATTGCTTACCAAAAAAGGTCCTTTGTTTTTGGCTGATACAACGGTAAACTTTAATCCTACGGCAGAAGAGCTGGCGGATATTACGATGATGGTGGCCAAAGAAGTACGCAACTTTAATTTAACGCCCCGCATCGCGATGCTCAGTTACAGCAATTTTGGCAGCAGTGATTCTCCCGAAGCAAAACTGGTAGCAGAAGCAACCCGTATTCTAAAACAGAGAAACCCTTCTTTAATTGTAGATGGAGAAATGCAGGGTAGCCTGGCCTTCAATAAAGAAATATTACGCGATAACTATCCTTTTAGTGAGTTAGTAGATGAAGATGTCAACGTATTAATGTTCCCTAATTTAACGTCCGGTAACGTAACTTACAATCTCTTAAAAGAAGTAGGTGGTGCCGATGCAATTGGTCCGATTTTATTAGGATTAAAAAAGCCGGTACACGTATTACAATTGGGCAGTACCGTTCGCAGCATCATCAACATGGCCCTCGTAGCAGTAGTAGATGCCCAATTAAAATGTCGTATCAATACAGACGAAGTAGTACAAAGAAGTACCTGGTGGAAAAGATTGAAGAAGCGAAAAAAATAAATAATAACTACGTTGTAATTAAAAATTAACAATTAAAAATTAGCAATAAACACCTGCTGATATTCAATTAATTTTTAATTATTAATTTCTAATTTTTAATTTAAAAAGGATGTCTTTCTTCACCCATTTCGGAACCTACCTGCTGATGTTAAAGGGCATGTTTACCAAGCCTGAGAACTGGCGTATGTATTGGAAAGAATTCATGCACCAGTGTGTGGAAATAGGGATAGGAGCCTTGCCGATTGTGGTAATCATTTCTTTATTCCTGGGTGCGGTTACTACGGTGCAAACAGCGTATCAGCTGGTAAGTCCGTTGGTGCCACAATCTACCATTGCACAAATTGTGAGAGATAGTATGATACTGGAATTATCTCCAACAGTTGTAAGTATTGTGCTCGCTGGTGTGGTAGGCAGCAAAATTGCCAGTGAACTTGGCAATATGCGCATTAGCGAACAAATTGATGCATTGGAGATCATGGGTATCAACACCAAGAGTTATCTCATCATGCCCAAAATACTGGGCTCGCTGGTAGTTATTCCCTGCTTAATTGTGATCTCTGCTATTTTAGGTATATGGGGTGGCAGAACTGCGGGTGCTATGTCAGGCATTCTTGCCACCGATATTTTTGATATCGGCCTTCGCCAAAATCTGAATATTTACAACATTAATTTTGCCATGTATAAAGCCTACACTTTTGCATTTATACTAAGCAGTATTCCGGCTTATTATGGTTACAATGTAAAAGGCGGCTCACTCGAAATTGGCCGGGCCAGTACCAGTGCGGTAGTGGTAAGCTGTATCCTGATATTGGTTGCAGATTATGCATTGGCTGCTTTACTATTATAAATTTCCGCTAATTTCTTTTTTAAATTTCCTGCTAAGCATAGTACTTGTTACATTTAGGAAGTGAATGGTGTTACACACTGTATTACTTCATTTTGTTATCAATAAGCTTGCTTCCATCATGAATCCAGGATTTGCGTTATTTCAAAAACAGATCAACAACCCGATAAAATTCCGGCTGTTCATGCTGCAGCGACTTCCTTCTGCATTTTTTGCCAGGTTACGTATTCATTCCTTTACGGATAAACATGCCGTAGTTACAGTAAAATATTCTTGGTTCAACCAAAACCCTTTTCGCTCCATGTATTTCGCGGTGCAGTCTATGGCTGCAGAAATGAGTACAGGCTTACTGGCATCAGGCCAGGTATACCAGCGCAATCCGGCAGTGAGTATGCTGGTGGTAGGACTGGAAGCAAAGTTTTTAAAAAAAGCAACCGATACCATTTCATTTACCTGTGAGGATGGAGAGGCGATTGACAAAGTGATTGAAGAATCCATTGCTACGGGGGAAGGAAAAACCATTACCTGCCGTTCAATAGGAACGAATATGGCGGGAGAGCCTGTATCAGAATTTTTAATTACCTGGAGTTTTAAAGCAAAGAAAGTCTCCTGAAGTACATACGAACAAAAATTATTTTAATGATGTAAAAAAAGTATAGGGCTGATAACAACAGCAACTATAAGATTAGGGAGGTTATATGAAAATAGCATTTCACGGAGCAGCAAGAACAGTAACTGGATCGAAGCATCTGGTCACATTAAAAAATGGGAAACAGCTATTGCTGGATTGCGGCCTTTTTCAGGGACTGGGAAAAGATACTGAGGTGATGAATGGAGAATTTGGTTTTGATGCCACGAAAGTGAATCACCTCATTTTATCGCATGCGCATATCGATCATTCCGGATTGATACCCAGATTGGTAAAACAGGGGTTTACCGGAGATATTTATGCCACCCCCGCCACAAAAGAACTTGCTGCTATATTGCTGGAAGATTCTGCAGAAATACAAAGGGATGATACCCGCTTTATCAATAAGCGAAGAGCCAAACAAGGTCTACCTCCCTACGAACCTTTGTATGATCTGGAAGATGCTGCCAAAGCATTGGATCTTTTTAAAACGGTTAACTATAACCAATGGACTCATATTGATGAGAGTATTGAAGTGATGTTTACGGATACGGGCCATATTATTGGCAGTGCGGCAGTGCATTTGCGCATAAAAGAGAATGGTGCCACTACAGCTATTACTTTCAGCGGTGATGTGGGTAGATACAATGATGCCATACTACGCTCACCGGATGTTTTTCCGCAAGCTGATTATATTTTACTGGAAAGTACTTATGGAAATAAACTGCACGATGAAGTACATGGAACCGTAGATGGCCTGTATCACTGGATACAGAAAACTTGTATAGAGAAAAAAGGGAAACTCATCATCCCTGCATTCAGTGTTGGCAGAACTCAAGAGTTGCTGTATGCATTGAACCAACTGGAGCATGAAGGACGATTACCCGCCGTACCTTATTATGTGGATAGTCCCCTTAGTCGCGAAGCAACAGCTGTATTGAAAAATTATCCACAATATTTTAATAAACATATTCGTAAGATCATGCAATCGGATAATGATCCGTTTGATTTTAAGTCGTTGAATTTTATTAAAACGGTTGATGAGAGTAAGAACCTGAATAATTTGCCACAGCCTTGCGTCATCATTTCTGCCAGCGGCATGGCCGATGCGGGAAGGGTAAAGCACCATATCATGAATAATATTAACCATGAACGAAATACTATTTTGCTCGTTGGTTATTGTGAACCACGTTCACTCGGTGGCCGTTTAATGAATGGTGCCAAAGAAGTTAAAATATTTGGAGAGCAATATAAGGTAGTAGCCGAAGTAGGGCAGATGCGCAGCATGAGCGCCCATGGTGATTATGAAGATCTTTGCCAGTTTCTTGCCTGTCAAAATCCTGATTTGGTTAGAACACTATTCCTTGTACATGGCGAATATGATGTGCAGCAGGATTTTGCCGGAAGGTTGCGAAGAAAAGGATTTACCGATGTGGTGATTCCGGAAATGCATTTTGAAACAGCTTTGTAAAATGCAAGCTTAATTAATTATACACTGTCATGATGGTTTCTGAAACACTTACTTCTGAAGTACAAAAAATATTTGAAATACATTTTGGAAAAGCGGATCTCCTGTTCGTTCACCGGGACGAATTAATCTGATTGGCGAACATACAGATTATAATATGGGCTTTGTATTGCCCGCTGCCATTGACAAAGCCATTTATGTAGCCATCAGTAAACGCAATGATTCCAAGGTTGCTTTGTATGCTGCCGATCTGTCTGAATCTTATCAAACTGATCTGAACAATTTAATACCCAGTCCCCAGCAATGGCCCGATTTTGTGATGGGCGTAATTGATCAGCTATTGAAAGGAGGTTATACCGTACAGGGGTTTAATATGGTATTGATGGGCAATGTGCCGCTTGGGGCCGGTCTCTCTTCTTCTGCAGCAGTAGAATGTGCCACAGTATTTGCGTTAGATCAATTGTTTTCCCTTAGTTTAACTAAAATACAAATGGTGCAATTGGCACAGAAGGCAGAGAACGAATTTGTGGGTGTGAAATGCGGTATCATGGATCCTTTTGCAAGTGTGTTTGGAAAGGAAGGGCAGGTGATCAGGCTGGATTGTCGTTCATTGGAATATGATTATATGCCTTTTGATACGAGTGCTATTCGTATTGTTTTATTTGATACCGGAGTAAAACATTCACTGGCTTCCAGTGAATATAATTTGCGCAGAGAGGAATGTGAGGCAGGTGTTGCAGAGATTCAAAAAAAATTCACACAGGTAACTTCTCTTAGAGATGCCACGGTAGATATGGTGCATATATGCCTGGCTTCAGGCGATCACAAAGTATACCACCGATGTTTATATGTAGTAGAGGAGATACAACGTTTGCAGGATGCATGTAAAGATTTGCAGGCACACGATCTGGTTGCTTTCGGACAAAAAATGTTTGCCACACATGACGGGTTAAGCAAACTATACGAAGTCAGTTGCCCCGAAGCGGATGCATTGGTAGCAATGGTAAGAAACGAACCAGCTGTATTGGGAGCCCGTATGATGGGTGGTGGTTTCGGGGGGTGCACCATTAATATAGTTAAGAAAGAAAGCGTTGCTGAATTGATTGAGTTAATTTCACCTGCCTACGAAAAACAGTTTAACCTGCCACTCAAAACTTATGTGGTAACCATTGGCAATGGTACTTCTCTGTGTAAATATGAATAATGATATAGTTGCCGTATACCGGCAAAGAGTACAAAATTTTTCAATACAGCAGCAGGCGCAATCACGCAGGTTGTATTATAACAGTATTATTCGTTTGGTTTGTTTTCTTGTATTTGTCTGGTTTGGTTATTTGTCTTTTCAGCTTCGGTTCAGTGGCTATCAGGTGTTGGTTTCAATAATTGGACTCGCTGCTTTTCTTTTTTTTGTAGTTAGCGCATCTGGTATCCGGAAAAAAATCAGTCTGCTGCAGCAATTGATACTGATTAATGAAAATGAAATTAATATTTTAGAAGGGCGAATCTCTTTTTTGGATAATGGTGCTTCTTTCCTTTTAGAAAAAGGTTTTACGGCCGACCTGAATGTATTTGGCAAACACTCTCTCTACCATACAATTAATCGTACCGGAAGTGTTTCTGGTAAAGAAGCTCTCGGTAATCATCTTTTGCATCCTTTTACAACAGTAGAAGCCATTGAAAATTACCAGGGATGTGCCAAAGAGTTGGCTGGTAAAATTGATTTCAGACAACAACTGCTTGCACAGACTTTACTTCTGAAGGAAGAAGAAAGTGTAGCCCAACTCAGTAATGCGCTGCCAGAAAACCAGTATTCTTTTTTGTATAAATCACTTTGGCGTCAACTGGCATGGGTATGGCCTTCATTGGGTGTATTGACCATTGGTTATGCTGTATACATCAATTCTTTTTCAGTAATCATGTTGTTTACGATTCTTGGCTTGTTGGTGTTATCGTTTGTATTTAAAAAAGTATCGCTGATTTATAACCATATTTCTAAAAGAGGCTACCTGTTTAGTCAGTATGCAATTTGTTTTCGGTTGATCTCTGCAGAAAAAATGGAGCATCCCTTACTTCGCCAAAAACAGGAAGCGGTTAGAGAAGCAGAAACTGCATTTAATAAATTGTCCAAACTAATGGGCGTTTTCGATCTTCGCCTGAGTTTGTTATCTATTTTTATCAACGGTCTTTTTCTTTCCGATTTGCTCTGTGCCCGCGCCTACCTGCAATGGATGAAACAATACCAGTCATCTGTAAAAACATGGTTTGATACACTGGGAGAAATAGAGGTATTGAATTCACTGGCCGGGTTTCATGCGAATCATCCCAATTTTATTTTTCCTGCTGTACAAACCCAACGGATTGCCATTAGTGCATCAGGTTTGGGTCATCCATTAATGAAAAAAGGATCGGCCATTGTAAATGATTTGTCAATTGGCACACCTGCCAAACTTCATTTAATAACCGGCTCTAACATGTCTGGTAAAAGTACCTTTTTACGAACAGTAGGATTGAATTTGATTCTTGCGCAAATAGGGGCACCGGTTTTTGCCAAAAGTTTTACGTTTCATCCGCTTCGTTTATTAACCTCTTTCCACCACATTGATTCGCTGGAGGAAAGCACTTCCTACTTTTATGCAGAGCTAACCTGTTTGCAGGGCATCATACAATCATTACAGCAACCAGAGCCCGCACTGGTATTGCTGGATGAGGTGATGCGTGGCACCAACTCAACCGATAAGCATGATGGTACTGCCTTACTGATTAAAAAATTGCTTAACCATTCCTGTCTGGCTATGATTGCAACGCATGATATTGAGTTGGGTGTATTGGCTAACCAGTATACCGGATCAGTAGAAAATTTTTGTTTTGAAAGTGAGCTCTCTGAAAATGGACTAACCTTTGATTTTACCATGCGCAGGGGCGTAGCACAAACCAAGAATGCAACTTACCTGATGCAGCAAATGGGGATTGTATAAAGTATTATAGTATACAAGTTCATAAACTCTGCGTAAACTCTTTAAACTCCTATTCTCTGCGGTTAGAAGCAGCTCAAACAAGAAGGCAATCACTTTTTTTGAAGTTCTCCCAACCGCAGAGAATAGGAGAACAAAGAGTTTTCGTAGAGGGGTTATTAAAAACGAGCCAGACTTTATAATAACACAACACTTTATATATTATTCCAGTAGCTGTACCACCCTTGTCATTTTTCCATCGCCGTTAATACCTTCCAATACAACCAGCATTTTTTTGGTGATATCGTTGTTGTAAAACTGTATCCTCACTTTTGGATTTTTTTTGTTGGTAAGAATATATGGGTTCCAATATAAAGTGGTTCGGTTATCAGCTTCAAATGTTTCATTCGGTTTTTCGTAAGAAGGATTGAAAAATTCTTTGAATCTTGAATATCCTCCTAATACAGTTTTTTCAAGCCCTTTACTATTTGGGTCTGCTCTTCTGGCTTCATTTCCTTTTTTGGTGTAGATGGCAATGGCACCACCGCTTCCGCCGCCAATAGAACCAAAGAATGGAGGACGAAATACCTTGATCATAGCAACATCATTTACATTCACACTCTGTATCATATCAACCTGTGAAGCCATTTCATTTAAAAACAAATCGGGCGAAGAACCGCGCCAGCTTAATGTTGCACTTGACCCGCTTCCACTGATGTTCAATCCGGCTACTTTTCCCTGCAGATAAGATAAGATATCGATGGCAATAACAGGATTATTCACCAGGTCAAATGTATAAGCATCTCCTCCCGAAAACATACCTGATGCATACTTTTCTTCCAGAACCTTCTCCTTGCTTTTCTGCCTCGATTTTACAATCACTTCTTCCAGTGTAGCAGAGGCCATACTTCTTTTCAGCAACTCCTGTTGCGTTAAGAAATAATTCATTTTTGCTTTTGCTATGCTATCGCTCCATTTTAATGGACGATACGTATCGCTGTATTGAATTTTCTTCTGCGTTTGCCGTAATAAGCCGTTCTCAAATTGTACCTGTGTTATATCCGTCAGTTTTTCGTTTCCATTAAAGCTGTAGTATATTTTTGCCGTATCAAAAAAGTACAAACCCTTTTGCTCAAAACTTCCATCTTTTTCTACCGGAAGAAATACCATGTTTTTACTACTATCTTTTCCAGCAATAATGAGGTTCAATAAAAGTGGTTTACTGGTACTGATAGACTTAACACCAAACACTTTACCCGATACTTTCATAAAGTCGGTTTCTGCCGGGTATTTGATAACGGGTGCTACGCCTGCTTTGATCTTGTCCCAATCAAATCTGCGCCAGCCATGCGTAAGCATTACCAGATCCAGGTGGGCTGTTACAGTATCTGCATCACTACTGAGATAATAACCGGGGTTGTATATTTTTCCTTTCAGCTCACTGCTTAAAAGAATATCAGAGAAGATGGTATTATCATCGGGCTGGCTGATGGTGGCATCGGTAATAGCGATAGACATATTGGTAAATGCCGTATCAGATACACTCAATTCAAATACATTTTTTCCACGCTTATCAAAACTTACCAACGCAGGATTGAATTTGGTATTGAATTCATGTAAACGGTTATTCACAAAAATAATCCGCTCTGCCACAGGTATCCAATCTGAAGAGAACAAGGTAAACTGTACAATACCGGTAGGCATTTCTTCAATGGGAACTTGTCCATTCACAAACAATTTTTCCGAAACATTTAAACTCACTTTGTAATACAGGTTCTGGTTCATATGAACCAGAAGCGTCAGCCTTTTTAAATTTTCAGGAATATTGCCGGTTCTCTCTACCTGAAAGATGGCATTTTCATTGGTGGTTTTAATAGCCAAACGAACCCCTTCTGTTTTCGTTACCGGAATGGATGTGGTACCGGTTTTACCATTCTCATCTGTCCAGTTCAGTTTATAATTTTCCTGAGCAACGGGCAACATCGTAAAACTTCCCATGCCATCGCGTTTTACTTTCAGGGTATCGAGTATTTTATTCTTATCGTTAACCAGAAAACCTTTGATAAATACGGGGTTGCCAAATTGATTGGTGGCTTTAAATGCAACACGCGATGCGAGGCCCTGCACCAGAAATCCTCCCTCGGGAAACGTTTCTACCTGTGTTTTTATTACAACGGTTTTCCTTGCTGCAGGAAGGGTGCTTGTATTAATGGTCAGTTCTTTTTGATAGGCAAAAGCTGTATCATCATTCAACATCCAACGGGTATAAGCTTTTATGTGTAAGAAACTACCGGTATAATCCGCAGGTATATCAAAGCTTCCTTTGGCAGTAGACTGGTATAGAGGTGCCACGGTTTGTTTGATCATTTTACCGGTGGTGTCATACCATTCCATGTATACATTTTTACTAAGGTTGCTCAGGTCACCGGGAGTAAGTATGTATACTTTGTAAAAAATAGTTTCCTCTTTGTTATAGATGGTTTTATCAAAATGGATATGTATTTTTTCAACAGGCAATTGCTCGGCATATACAGCCATCATAGAATCTACCTGCTGTGCGGAAATATTTCCCGTCCATACTGCCATCATGCTAATTGCCAAAAGGCATATTATTTGTTTTTTCATCCCAGTTAGATTATTCTGTTGCAAGATAAATCCAATGCGCAAAGAATGGCTATATTTTTTAGGGTTTCCCTCACTTTCCAGCCTTATTCCATTAACTAGGTTTTAACATTCTGAGATAGATACGCTTCCCATTGTATAGCAGGGTTAGGTTGCTTTATTTGCAAACCAATATGTATAGCGTTGTAAGATTCACAGAACAAAAGCGTCTATGGAACTGTATTATCGATATTTGCAGTAAATAGAGTAACTTATAATCTTCACCAGTTAGTTTTTATGCTATTACAACGCTCTACGATACAATTACTGCGTTTTCCTTTTTCGTTTTTCCTCATGCCGGTATATTGGTTTGCCTTGAGTTCAGTTGATCAAATAGCCATCCCTCAATCGATATTGATTTTTTTAATTGTACACCTTTTGCTGTACCCCTCCAGTAATGGGTATAATAGTTATATGGATAGGGATACCGAAAGCATTGGTGGCATTGCCCATCCGATGGCTCCGGAAAAAGAATTGTTTACGATAACGGTAGGTATGGATCTGCTGGCCATTGCGTTGGGATTTCTGGTATCGCCCCTTTTTGTGCTGTTGCTTATCTGTTATATTACTTGTTCGCGATTGTATAGTTATAGGGGAGTGCGACTAAAAAAATATCCCATACTGGGATATCTTACCGTAATCATAAACCAAGGTGGGCTCATGTTTTTAATGGTGTATCAGGGTGCTTCTGCAGTGCCGCTGCAGGTAATTCCTTGGCATGGCATGATTGCTGCCTGCCTGCTAATTGGTGGCTTTTATCCTATTACACAAGTGTACCAGCACAGACAGGACAAAGAAGATGGCGTAACTACTATTTCCATCTTATTGGGTATCAAAGGCACTTTTCTTTTTTGTGCATTGGTATACCTGGCTGCTTTTTCGGTTTTGTTTATAACCTATCAAAATGCTGAGCAATTATTATATTTTGGGGTATTGCAAATCTTTTTCCTTCCCGTTCTGGTATATTTTGGCAGTTGGGTATGGAAGGTCTGGCATAATGAATCGATGGCAGATTTTAAACATACCATGCGCATGAACTGGATAGCATCTGTATGTACCAATCTTGGTTTTATCACCGTTTTAATTTTACACTATTTTGGCTGATATTATTTCTATCGCAACTGCCGTACCGGATCATTGCCATAAGCAATCTGATATTCTTCATTTTATGCAGGAGATCTATGATTTGGATGATGTAGACAAGCGAAAACTAAAATTTTTGTACGACCATAGCGGGATTAACACCCGTTATTCTGCTATTGAAGATTATGGAATTGAGCCACCATTCCGAAGTTTTATTCCGGTTGAGAAAGGAGCTGATTTTCCTTCAATCGAACAACGAATGGAAGTGTATGAACGCGAATCGGTACTCTTATCTATTAAAGCTATAGACAATTGCTTGCGCGATATCATTACTCCGCAACAGATCACACACCTGATTACCGTAAGCTGTACAGGTATGAGTGCGCCGGGCCTGGATTTATCTATTATGGAAGAAATGGAACTTGCCCCCAACATCTTCCGTACCTCGGTTAATTTTATGGGATGTTATGCAGCCATTCATGCCCTGAAAATGGCAAAAATGATTTGCGATAGTTCTGAAAATTCTAATGTGGTTATTGTGTGTACAGAATTGTGTACGCTTCATTTTCAAAAAGAGTTTACAGAGGATAATGCAGCCAGTAGCTTATTATTTGCCGATGGTTGTGCTGCTGTTCTGGTTTCCAATACCCTAAAAACCAAAAACGCATTATCACTTCGCGGATTTTATTCGCATGTAGAACAGAAAGGAAAATCTGCCATGGCCTGGCAATTGAGCAGCAAAGGATTTTTAATGACGCTGAGCGGATATGTACCACAATTAATACAGGAAGATATTAATGCCTTGGTTAGCTCAGCAGTAAAACACAACCAACTGGCTCTGGAAGATATTACCCATTGGTGTATCCATCCAGGAGGAAAGAGAATTCTGGATCTGATCAAAAAGCAACTCAATCTTTCAGAAGAGGATCTCTTATTTTCTCGAAATGTATTGCGTAACTATGGAAATATGTCTTCACCTACCGTGTTATTTGTACTGAAACAAATGATGGATCAGATACCCAATGCTCCAGCGCGTATATTGGGTATGGCTTTCGGGCCGGGACTTACCATGGAAACATTTATTGCAGAAAAAAAATGAACCTGTCTCATCGTTCATATCAGAAAGAATTATTGGATGGAGATGATATTCCCTTTGCGGATATTCAAAAAAATCTGCAGGAACTGAATACCATCAATACCCTGCTGGGTGGCCATGCCATAACCCTCAAAGGTTTTATACAACTCATTGGTAACCGAACATCCATTACGGTTTGCGAAATTGGTTGTGGAGGAGGGGATAATTTAGCCGCCATAGCCAAATATTGTCAGGCACACCAAATTGCAGTTCACTGCATTGGTATTGATTGGAAAGCCGAGTGTATTGCCGTTGCAAAAACAGTTACAAGGCTTCAGGGTATTTCTGACTGGATTGTAAATGATTATGCAGAAATACTGTTTGATGAAAAACCGGATATTATTTTTTCGAGCCTTTTTTGTCACCACTTTACAGAAACAGAATTGCAAAAACAATTGCAATGGATGCAGGCTAACAGTCATATTGGTTTTTTCATCAACGATTTGCATAGGCATTGGCTCGCTTATCAATCAATTGCTATCTTAACCAAATTATTTTCTTCCTCTTATCTCGTAAAAAACGATGCTAAGCTAAGTGTGGCACGTGGTTTCGTAAAAAATGAATGGGTAACCATTTGTAACCTTGCAGGCATACAACCCGTTACTATTCGTTGGCAGTGGGCATTTCGTTACCTTATACTATACAGACATGACCGATAACAGTATGTATGATATTGCTATAACCGGTGGTGGACTCGCAGGTCTTACCTTATCAATACAGGCTGCCAATGCAGGTTATCGGGTTATTCTTTTTGAGAAAGAATCTTACCCGTATCATAAAGTTTGTGGCGAATACATAAGTCTTGAAAGCCGCGAATTTTTGCTTGGTTGTGGGGTGCCACTTCAGGATTGGTCGTTACCGGATATTCACTTTCTACAAGTATCTGATGCCAAAGGAACCTGCTACGATTTTGATCTCCCTCTGGGCGGGTTTGGGGTTAGCCGGTATAAACTGGATCATGCTCTGTACAAATTGGCGTTACAAAAAGGTGTTGTAATTCATACCCTTTGTAAAGTTAACGATATACATTTTTCAGAAGATAGATTCACGATTGAAACCACCAGTGGTGTATTTATTTCTAAAACGGCAGCAGGCAGTTTTGGCAAACGAAGCAACCTGGATTTAAAGTGGAATCGTGCATTTGCGGCTGCCAAACCCAATATACTTAATCATTACATTGGTGTAAAATACCATATTCAGTACCCGCATCCTGCGGATACCATTGCCCTGCATAATTTTAAAGATGGGTATTGTGGCATTTCGAAAATTGAAGATGACAATTGTTGTCTTTGTTATCTCACTACAGCGGCCAATCTTAAAAACTCCGGCAATTCTATTCAACAAATGGAAGAAAAGATTTTATCGCAGAATAGCCAGCTTAAAAAAATATTTACCAATGCCACTCACCTGTATGCTCAACCGCTAACCATTTCACAGGTAAGTTTTGATCCCAAAACACAGGTAGAAAATCATGTACTTATGTTGGGAGATGCAGCAGGATTAATTACCCCTTTGTGCGGCAATGGAATGAGCATGGCCATGCATTCGGGTAAAATGGCTTTTGAGCTGCTTAGTTCGTTTTTATCAGGTACCATCAGCAGGGGCGATATGGAGCAACAATTCACCCTCCGTTGGCAAAACGAATTTGGTCAACGTACACGTATGGGGAGAATTGTACAATATTTTTTTGGTGGAACTACCTCAACTGCTTTATTTTTAAAAACCATGCACACATTTCCTTTATTGAGTAAAAAATTGATTGAACAAACACATGGAAAAGGTTTCTAAAAAAGTAATTACTTCATTTTTTTTACCCATCGGTTGGGTATTCCTTTTTCTGTTTCATACAACCGGTAATGCACAAACGCTTCACCCTGTTGATGCCTTATCGTCTGTAAAAATTACCATCAAAAATTTTGGAATGGCTATTGATGGAATCGTATCTGGATTGGAAGGGGATATCTTGTTTACTGCAGCAGATATAAAAAACAGCCGGTTTGCTGTAACCCTCGATGTAAGAACGATTAATACAGATATTGCTATTCGCGACAGTGCCCTGCAAACAGCCGAATACCTGGATACCAAACGTTTTCCCAGAATCAGTTTTATTTCAAAACAGATTGTATCTGCCGGTAAGCCAGATGCTTTTCTGGCTAAAGGGCTTCTTACTATAAAAGGAATCTCCAAAGAAATTAGCTTTCCTTTTACGGTGCTCCCCAAAGACGATGGACTTTTTTTTATAGGAGAGATGAAAATCAACCGCCTTGATTTTAAAATAGCTGTGGGTAGTACCGTATTATCAGATAATCTTACCGTTTCTTTAAAAGTCTTTGCTAAAAATGGTTAATTTACCTTAAACCATTTATCATGAAAACCGTCATCATCACTGGAGCCAATGGAAACCTTGGTTCGGCCGTTACCCAAACTTTTTTGCAGAGGGGATACAGGGTAGTTGCCACGGTATTGGAGGAATCAATGTTTACGGATTTTACTGCGCATGAATTTCTGGATGTCAGAGTTGTAAACTTAACAGATGAAAACGATACATCAATATTTGTTCAGGATGTAATTACAAAATACAAATCTATAGAGGCAGGATTAATGCTGGTGGGTGGATTTGCCATGGGCAATATTGCAGCTACTGCTGCAGAGGATATTGACAAACAGCTGACCCTAAATTTTAAAACGGCTTATCATCTTACAAGACCACTGTTTGCACACATGCTGGAAAACGGAAATGGCAGGTTGGTATTCATCGGAGCAAGGCCCGCACTGGAACCATCGCTGGGGAAAGATTTAATTGCCTATGCTTTATCTAAATCACTTTTGTTTACACTGGCCCAATTACTGAATGCAGAAGCCAAAGGAAAAAATATAACAGCCACCGTAGTGGCACCATCCACATTAGACACACCATTAAATAGAGAAAGCATGCCTGAAGTTGATCCCGCTATCTGGGTAAAGCCGCAGGCACTGGCAGATTTGCTGGAATTCATCGTATCTGATAAGGGAGAACCGCTTCGCGATACGGTATTGAAAGTATACAACAATGCGTAATTTTTAGTATCATCAAAAGATATTTTTGTAGCTTCTTTATGATGTATTTCTGCATTTTAAAGCAGCTAACATTCACCACAGATCCACATTGAGCAGGAAATTTTTATTGAGCTTAATACAGTTGTGTAATTTGCTGTAAAGAGCTTCAATACAATTTTGATCATTCACAGTTTTAATTTAATTCTATGGTTACAGAAAATCTGGCAATTTTATTTGAACGTGATATTAACAGGCTAAAAACAGAAATCGGCTTGTACAAAAATGAGTCCGCATTATGGACTGCTGCTATAGGCACTTCAAATTCAGGTGGTAACCTTTGTCTGCATTTGTTGGGTAACCTGCAGCATTATATAGGAGCTGTGTTGGGAAATACATCCTACAAAAGAAACAGGCCGGAAGAGTTTTCGCGAAGAGATGTTCCCTTGTTGGAAATGGATCTGGAGTTGGAAGGAACGCTTGCCATCGTAACTTCTACTATACGATCATTATCAGCAGAACAACTAGCAAGAGATTATCCTGAAAAAGTATTTGAATATAATATGACGACAGAATATTTTCTGTTACACCTGCTTGCGCATTTGAACTACCACTTGGGACAGATCAATTACCACCGCCGGATGCAGCCCGCCAGACCTGAATGAAAAATTCCCTATAAGGTATAAGGAATTTTTTCATTTGTGCTACGGTTACAAATGCGACAATATCTCTTTTACAGAAGAGCGTTTTCGGTAATCAGTATCGAAAAATTTATACACGATTTTTCCTTCTTTATTAATTACGTATACAGCTGGTACAGGCAGGTTGGCCCCATTTGCATCACCATTGGCTTGTGTAAAATCAATCCCGTATTTTTTATAGGTCTCAATGGTTTTATCGTCTACTTTGAAAGCCACATCATATTGTTTCATAATCTGCAATCCTTCATCATGCAGGATGGAATTGGAGGTTTTGGTTTTAGTAATCGTCTTCCCAATATTTTCGGGCTTTTCGGGTGTAATGGTTAATACCGTAGCCCCTTTTGCCTTTATCTGCGGCATAGAGTCTTCCATTTGCTTCAATTGTTTGTTACAATAAGGACACCATTGGCCGCGATAAAACACCAATACCACAGATCCGTTTTTCAGTTCGTTTTTAAGGGTAATGCTTTTTCCATTCTGGTCTTTAGCGGTAAAATCCGGGGCATTGTCGTTAAGATTCAACCCTTTTGGGCCAACCTGTGCTTGTAAAGACAAAACAGTTACTAAAAGGCTTAACAAAAAACTTAGTTGTTTCATATAGTTATTCGGTTTTCAAGGTTGTAAGATATTGGACTTTTAGACGTAACGTAAGCCATTGCCTTACAGTACGGGGCTGAAAATTGTGCTTTTTCCGGTTTTTATTTTATTTAACAAAATTAGGTCGCACCCCGGTAAGGAAATCACAAAGCCCCCGTCTTGGGTAAAAAGCAAGGGCGCAATGCCTCAACAGCCTTTCAATCAAATCAATACATCATGAACCGAAACTTCTTTTTATCCGTATCTCTCCTGGTTATATCCAGCAGCCTGTTTGCACAGGATGCAACCAGTATTCGTAAAAAACAATATAACCTGGATGAGGGTATCGCTATTCAGGGCTACGATCCTGTGGCTTATTTCAAACAAAACAAAGCCGTTAAAGGAAAAAAAGACCTGGCTGTTTTTGCAGATGGGGTTACGTATTATTTTTCAACACCTGAAAACAAAGAAGCTTTTCGCAAAACACCGGCTGCATTTGAACCGGAATATGGAGGATGGTGTGCTTATGCTATGGGTGCCAAGGGAGAAAAAGTATCCATAGATCCCGGTACTTATAAAATCATTAATAACAAACTGTACCTGTTTTACAATAAGTTTTTCACCAATACTTTAAAAGACTGGAACAAAGATGAAGCCAATTTAAAATCTAAAGCCGATGCTAGTTGGCAAAAAATTTATCATTAATACATTCACCAAACCTTTATACAAACCTGCTTATGAATACGTCTAAACTTACCATTTTTACATGGATACTCAGGCTGCTGGCTGCAGTAATCATGTTGCAAACACTCTACTTTAAATTTACAGGGGCTGAAGAATCCATTTATATTTTTACCCAATTGGATATGGAACCTTGGGGCAGAATCGGCATTGGGGTGATGGAGCTCATTGCATCTATATTAATTCTTTATCCACGCACAACCGGCTTCGGCGCACTATTGGGTATGGGCTTAATGAGTGGAGCAATGTTTTTTCACCTCACCAAATTGGGTATTGTTGTAATGGACGATGGTGGTCAGTTGTTCATTTACGCTGCCATCGTATTCATCGCCTGCTTATTGCTAGCTATTATTTCAAGAAAAGAACTGATTCGTTTTCTTCAATCAATCATAAAAAAATAATTTATGCGTATTAGAGTTTACATGATTTTTTTATCAGTTGTATTTGCCAGTACTGTGTTTGGCCAATCTAAACCCAAATCTACTGTGGATGAGTTTTTTGATCTCTCTGCAACCATTGGTGAATCACAAGGCGCAGTTGCCGGAGCCTACGTACACAATTGGAAAATTGGAAAAAAACAAAAATGGCAAATTGGGTATGGTGTTCGCTTAACCAGTTATTTTGGGGTGAAAAATGATTTTATTACTGCACCCGCACGATTGGCGCGATCAACAACCTTTCCTTTTTTAATTTTTTTTGCAGGGCAGGAAACCAAAAATTTTGATACGCTGAATGTGCAACGTCCTTTTACAAACTCAGTTAACCTGTCTGCTAATTTCGGATACGATTTCAGTAAACGGTTTTCAGCAGGTTTTAATATCGATGTGGTTGGTTTTACTTTTGGCAGAACCACCAGTGGCATTTTAACCAGTAATGGTATCACCAAAACTGAAACGGCCGCCAAGCCTGCTGCGTTTAACCTCTTGCTTACCGGCGATAACGATTATGGCAGTCTGAACTCTGAATTTTTTCTGAAATACAAATTGAATAACCAATGGGGAATAAAAGGTATTTACCAGTTCCTCTTTATTGAATATAAAACCACCACTATTACACAAACTGCACCCGACGGAACCAAGGTTGACCGTTTTAGAAACAAAGCCAATACGTTTGGTTTGGGCGTTACCTGGAATTTCTCATCACCTAAATAACCTTTTATGAAAAAAATGATTCTTTTTTTATTTTCAGCAGCCCTTTTTGGCACCGCCTGTAACAAAAATGCAGGATCTGCCAATACAGTTTTGAATGAAATGGTAGGTGCCGGTGCTGTTGTAGCACCCACTACCACACCCGGTATGTTTGTGTCTAACGGGCCAAGTGTATCCGGCACGGTAAAGATTTATGAAACCAATGGTAAATTAAGTTTGGCCCTGGAAAATTTTAAAACTGATAACGGTCCCGATTTGCATGTGTATCTTTCGCAGGAAATGTTTCCGGTAAATTTCATTGATCTGGGTAAATTAAAAGCAACCAGTGGTAATCAGGTATATGATATTTCGGGTATGCCGGATTTCACAAAATTTAAATTTGCGCTGATACATTGTCAGCAATTCAATCATTTATTCGGAAGTGCACAATTGATCAAATAAAATTCACTGTATGCTGCGTTCTTTTTTTACGGCTTGTATATATACGCTATTAGTTACGGCAACAAATGCCCAGCAGTATACACCCATTGATAATGGCTCTGCTGTAAACTTTGCCATTAAAAATTTTGCTGTTAATACCAATGGTAGTTTTACCGGCTTAAAAGGCAGTATTTTTTTCAATGAATCTGATTTGGCTGCTTCACGTTTTGAAGTGAGTGTGGATGTTACTACTATCAATACCGGTATCAAATCAAGAGATACGCATCTGAAAAAAGAAGATTATTTCAATACAGAAAAATTTCCTGTGATGAGTTTTGTTTCTAAACAGGTAATGGCAGGCGATAAGCCCGGTAATTATACTATTAAAGGATCTATTACCATTAAGGGAATCACCATGGAAGTCAGTTTTCCTTTTACAGTATCCCGTAAAGGGGATGGCCTGCTTTTTAACGGTATATTCAAACTTAATCGCCGTGATTTTAAAGTGGGCGGTTCCAGTTTGGTACTGTCTGATAATCTAATTGTATCCTTATCTTTATTTGCTAAAAGAAATTAATAAGATTGCCATGTCTGTTCAGCAAGCAATAAAAACGGTAGTATTTCAGTTAACCGAAGCCTTACAACAGGTAACCAATGAACAATATACACAACAAAGCAAGCAATTGTTTTCTGCTACTATTGGGCAACATGTAAGGCATGTGATCGAATTATTCATTTGTCTGGATAATGGATACGCGTCAGGTATTGTTAATTATGATGCACGAAAAAGAGATCAGCTTATTGAAACTGATAAAGCATTGGCCGTTACGTTGCTGAATACCATAATTGATTCCATAGATAAAATACAAAAGCCATTGGTTCTTGAGTTTTCTTATGAAGAAGGTGATGGTAACCATACCGGTATTGCTACCAATTACCAGCGGGAATTATTGTATAACCTCGAACACACGGTTCACCATATGGCTTTGATCCGTATTGGTGTGGCAGAAATCAGTAGCATTGTACTGCCCGATAGTTTCGGCATTGCTTCTTCCACCATCAAATACAGGGAAGCATGTGCACAGTAACCTGTATTCCCACCCATAAAGGATGGTACATCACTTCCAACCGTGATGAAAGAATACTTCGTAAGCCGGCTCTGATTCCGCAGCACTATACCAATAATAACCATACGCTTCTTTACCCGAAAGATGCTGATGCAGGCGGTACATGGATAGTTATGCATAGCAATGGCAATGCCGCCGTTCTGTTAAATGGCGCATTTGTAAAACACATTCCCCAACCCCCTTATCGTAGAAGCCGCGGCCTTGTATTGATTGATATCATTACCGATGAGAACCCACTACAAAATTTTCTTGAGGCAAACCTGCAGGGGATAGAGCCTTTTACCCTGATTATTTTGGCAGACAAGCTATTATATGAATGCCGTTGGGATGGATCGATGGGGTATCACAAATTACTTGATGGTAGTCTGCCTCATATTTGGTCATCCGTTACACTTTACGAAGATCGCATCATCCGCAAGCGTGAGCAGTGGTTTAGAGATTGGCTAATCATACATCCCACACCTGAAATGAATGATATTATGCACTTTCACCAGTTTGCCGGCGATGGTGATACTGAGAATGATATCCGTATGAACCGATCCAATGAAATGTTAACTGTAAGTATTACCGGAATGCAAATAGATTCCGCTAAAGGAAATATGTTTTACCATGATCTGCAGCACCAACTTCATGCAATGCAAGTTATTAGTTTCAACAAGCAAACCGTTAGCCGGTAACAGCAAACCTGTATGAAGAAACTACTGAACACTCCTTTCTTTATCAGATTATTTCATTGGGAATATTGGTCGTTCGGTATGGTATATGGCCCCATTTACCTGTATTGGTTCTGGTTATGTTTACGGGCAAGGTCTTTTTTCTTTTTTAATACAGCCAACCCATTGATTAAAAATGGCGGGTTTTTAATGGAGAGTAAAAAAGAGATTTATGATCTCATTCCTCCGGCTTATTATCCCCGCACCCTGTTATTTTCTGCTGGCACTAGCGGCAAAACTATTTTGCTAGAAGTGGAGAATGAAAAACTTTCTTTTCCACTCATTGGCAAACCGGATATCGGTATGCGTGGATTGGCCGTTCAAAAGCTGGAGTCACAAGAAGAGGTACTGGCCTATGCAGCACAGAGTAAAGTAGATTTTCTCTTACAGGAATTTGTTCCTTATGAGAATGAAGTAGGTATTTTTTATTATCGTTATCCAAACCAGGCCAAAGGAACAATTTCAGGCATAGTGGGTAAAGAATTTTTAGCGATAACAGGGGATGGTATATCTACGATTAAACAACTGCTGCAAAAAGATGCCCGATTTATTCTGCAATTACCAACCCTTGAAAATGACTTCCCTCAGGAAATGGATTTGATTCTTCCTGAAAATGAAAATCATCTGATGGTTCCGTATGGTAACCATGCGAGGGGGGCTAAATTTTTGGACATCAGCCATCTCACAGATCAATTACTTACAGAAACCATCGATGCCATTTCCCAATCCATTCCTGAATTTTATTATGGCAGAATGGATATACGGTACCGCAGTTGGGAGGAATTAAAAAAAGGGGAACATTTTTCTATTATCGAACTCAATGGTTCAGGTAGTGAGCCAACCCATATATACGATCCAAAGCATTCTATCTTTTTTGCCTGGCGGGAAATTATCCGTCATTGGAACATTCTGCTGAAAATAAGTAAGCACATCCATCACACTACACAACAGCCTTATTTATCTTTTACAGAAGGGATGCAAATGTTTAAAGACAATCATGCCTATGTAAAATTAATTCAGCCATCGGCTAAACACTCGAAATTGTAATGCTCGCAAGAAAATAGATAGAAATAAGGCAACCAATAGGTAAAAAATCCCGGTTACTCTGTGGCAGTTAATTCATTCTTTCCCTCCTCTACATCAATCAGTTTATAAGAAACAGAATTTTTAGAAAAAGAAATCAAAAATTCAGTCCCAATATATTTACCCCGGTACTCATACAGGTAGATAAAATTACCATCTTCTTCCATCTGACCAATAATCGTATGTTCCAGATTATTAAAACTATAGGTAATCCGCTGCTTGGCATCGGAAAAGGAACGGCTTTTGTGCTTGGTGAGGTATTCAAAATTCTGCTGTTTCAAAGTAGAAAGGTAAAAAGTGAAAAAATCCATATTTCCCTGCTACAAATCGAATAGTAACTTCTGGAAAGACCCCTGTAAGATAGGATTTGTTTTGCTTTTGATCTGTTTGTAAAGGTTGTTTATGCCTTATTTAAGGTAAAAATGAGTCCGATCATGTTAATCGGGCTTAATTGCCCCTGTTTCCTACCCGTAATCACTGCTTTTTTGCAGATTTACCCTGTAAATAAGTAAAGATAACTAACATATATTATGACAAATAGTTAGCAGTAATTGCTACAAAATGATTTCCTTATATCCGTTATATTGTATCAGTAAATATGCAGTTAATAGATTTTGCAAGATCTTTTAAATGCTTTCAAAGATCCGATTATACCCAAATGAGTAAAATTCCCGTTCCATATAACGACGAAAAAAGGGTACAAGCATTGCATAGCTACCATATCCTGGATAGTCTGAGCGAGGAAACGTATGATAGACTTACGCAGTTGGCCGCACTTATTTGTGAAGTCCCCATTTCATTAATTACCCTCGTTGATAAAGACCGCCAATGGTTTAAATCCAAGGTTGGGTTGGATATACAGGAAACCCCGCGCGAACAATCTTTTTGTTTATATGCACTTATAGAGCCTAACTATTTTGAGGTGGAAGATGCATCAAAGGATAAAAGGTTTTTGGAAAATCCTTTGGTAACCGGAGATCCGAATATTAAATTCTATGCCGGTTATCCATTATTGGATGATGATGGATATGCATTGGGTGCTTTATGTGTAATTGACCGTAAGCCGGGAAAATTAACGGATAAGCAACGACAGGCTTTGGCATTACTGGCAGAAGAAGTGATGTCGTTGATCAAAGAGCAAAGAAAAAGGGATGAATTTGACAATTTTCAGAAACTGTTTGAAATTTCAAACGACTTGATCTGTGTTGCAGGTAACGATGGCTTTCTCAAAAAAGTAAATCCCGCCTTTGAAATGCTTCTTGGCTGGAATACAAAAACCCTATTGGAAAAACCTTTTATCAATCTGGTACATCCGGACGATCTGGGAAAAACAAAGCAGGAAATTGACAGGTTGGCCGCAGAGGGAAGCCCAATTTATTTCTCGAACAGGATTCGTACGAAGAATGGCGACTATAAAACATTGCAATGGGCAGGTACACCGGAACCAGTAACCGGTAATATATTTTCTATCGCCAGAGATATAACGGAAGAAAAAAAGAAAGAAGAACTGGTGATTGTGAGTGAGAATAAATTCCGGTCTTTTTTTGAATATTCTCAGGGGCTGATGTGCACGCATGACCTGCAAGGAAAATTTTTATCCGTAAACACCTCAGGAGCTGCTTTGCTTGGCTATACGGTGGAAGAGATGATGCAAAAAAGCCTCTTTGATATTGTTCCCCAAATACATCACAGCAGTCTTAGTGGATACCTGAGTGATATTTCTGCGAATGGTAAGTCGAAAGGATTGATGACCACACTTCATAAAAATGGTTCTATTCGTGTTTGGTTGTATAACAATACCGTTGAAAAAAATATAGATGGTCATCGTTATGTAATTGGCAATTCCATTGATATCACGGAAAGGCTTCAATTGGAAAAGGATCTCAAGCGAACCAAAGAAATACTGGAAGAAACCAATCAGGTAGCCCGAGTAGGTGCGTGGGAGTTTAATACAGAAAAGCAACATATCTTCTGGTCAGGTATTACAAAGCAGATACATGAAGTGCCTGATAATTTTATTCCCGAACTGGCAACCGCTGTTTCCTTTTATAAAGAAGGAGAAAGCCGAACTAAAATTGTACAGGCATTGGAAGCAGCTATGGCAACAGGTAGTTCCTGGGATCTTGAATTGCAGATCATCACAGCAAAGGGGAAGGAACGTTGGGTTAGGGCACTGGGTAAAGCAGATTGGCAGAATGGCAAATGCAAAAGAGTATATGGCGCATTTCAGGATATTGATGAGCAGAAACGAACCAAGCTGGCACTGGAAGCCAATGAAAATAAATACCGTGCTTTTTTTGAAATATCTCCGGTAGGGATTGCCATCAACCGCCATCACGACGGGAAGTTTATCGACGGCAACAAAGCATTGTACCGGATGATTGGTTATACAGAGGAAGAGTACCGGCAATTAACCCATTGGGATGTAACACCGGCAAGGTATGATGAAGATGAATTAAAACATCGTAAATCGTTAACAGATACTGGCAGGTACGGTCCCTATGAAAAAAAATATATTCACAAAAATGGCCACACCATACCCGTACTATTGAATGGAATTAAATTCATGGGAGCTAATGGGGAAGAGCAAGTGTATTCGGTGGTGCAGGATATATCCGATCGTAAACAGGCCGAGAAAGCCTTGATCATAGAAAAGTCAAGACTCTCCGCTTTTGTTGAAAATGCCCCCGCAGCCGTGGCCATGTTTGATACATCCGTAAAATACATTGCCGTTAGTAACCGCTGGATGGAAGAATACCAGTTGGTGGGGAAAAATATTCTTGGTCTATCGCATTATGAAGTATTTCCTAATGTTTCAGAAAACTGGAAAGAGATTCATAGCCGTTGCTTGAATGGTGCCATTGAGAAAAATGAAGAAGATGTATGGACGCCACCGGGATGGGATCATGAGCAGTACCTTCGTTGGGAAGTTCGTCCCTGGTATCTGTACGATGGTTCGATTGGTGGTATCATGATGTTCACACAGGACATTACACAAATTTGCTTACAGCGAGAAGAACTGAAAACTGCCAAGAAACAGGCAGAACAGGCAAGCCTTGCAAAATCCGAGTTCCTCGCCAGTATGAGCCACGAAATTCGCACACCATTAAATGGAGTGATCGGATTCACAGACCTTATTCTCAAAACACGACTCGATGAAACACAACAGCAATACCTGTCTATTGTAAACCAGTCGGCCAACACCTTACTAGGTATCATCAACGATATTCTTGATTTTTCTAAAATAGAAGCAGGCAAGCTGGAACTGGAGATTGAAAAATGTGATCTGTACGAAATTGGTAGTCTTGCCGCAGACATAATCAGCTATCAGGTAAAAAAGAAAAAGCTGGAAATGTTACTCAACATTTCTACCGATCTGCCCAGGTTTATATGGGCAGATGTGATTCGGTTAAAACAGATATTGATTAATCTACTAAGCAATGCATCCAAGTTTACCGAAGAAGGAGAAATTGAATTAAAAATAGAGCCACTTACCGATCCTTCTCAAAAAGAAATCACTATCCGTTTTGAAGTAAGGGATACCGGTATTGGTATCAGAGCCGATAAACAGAAAAAAATCTTCCAGGCATTTTCACAGGAAGATGGCACCGTAACACGAAAATATGGAGGTACCGGTTTGGGACTTACTATTTCCAATAAGTTACTCGCCTTAATGGGCAGTAGTTTACAGTTAGAAAGTATACCCGGAATAGGGAGTCGTTTTTTCTTTGATCTGGTACTAACCACAGAAAAGGGACAACCTACTCTTTGGGAAAATATTTCTGCTGTTAAACAAGTATTAATTGTAGACGATAATGAAAATAACAGAACCATTCTTTCACAAATGTTATTGCTGGAAAATATTCGGGCAGACATTGCCAAAACAGGAATGGAGGCCTTGCAGATTCTGGAAACCGGCCGTAAGTATGATGTGATTTTGATGGATTTTAATATGCCCATACTCAACGGACTGGAAACGATTCAGAAGATCCGTGATAATTTTTATGCTTCTCCTATAGAACAGCCCATCATGCTGCTGTCGAGTTCTTCAGATGAAAAAGATGTTATTAAACGTTGTGAAGAACTGGGTGTTGCCCATCGGCTGGTAAAACCTATCAAGATGGATGACCTATATGCAGCTCTCTCAAAATTAAACCGGCTTTCAGAAAAGGGCGAAATCATGGAAGAGCGCATACAACCTGAAAATAATATGAACAGGTTAAAGGTTTTGATTGCAGAAGATGGGGAAGTAAATATGTTATTGGCCAAAACAATTATCCGTAGAATAGCGCCAAATGCGGAAATTATGGAAGCAGAAGACGGATCTGTTGCCGTTAAAGTATGTAAAGCTCAAATGCCGGATATTATTTTCATGGATATACAAATGCCTGAAATGAATGGCTATGAAGCCACGCGCATCATCAGGTCAATGAAAACGGAAAAGCATATTCCCATCATTGCCATCACTGCCGGCAATCTGAAAGGAGAAAGGGAAAAATGTATCGAGGCAGGTATGGATGATTTTATTGCCAAACCAATTATAGAAAATACAGTCAGATCGATGTTTCATAAATGGATGGCTTTGAATGCACCGGATGATGCGCCCAAATTGGTAAGTAATATTGGTAATGAGAGGGACCATGTTGATTTCTCCTATATTAAAGAAATCATGAGCGGAGATGAAATGCTGTTACGGGGCTTTCTTACGACTATCACAGCCGAAATTGCTAAATCCATGAAGGAACTGGAGGAATGTTTTCTCCGGAAAGATCTTGGTGCCATAAAAAGAAGCGGACATAAATTGAAAGGAACCACCCTTACAGCGGGATTGCACAATCTTTCCCAGTCTGCTATTGCATTGGATGGGCTTACAGAATTTGATGAAGCATATATAGGAGGGATATTGGCAGCAGCCCAAAAAGAAGCGGGTATTGTAACAGGAATTATTCAACGGTACATGCATACATAGTTCCGCGTATTTCTGCGATTTTCACAAGTACTCCACTTTTTTAGATGCGCTCCTGATTTCTTTTCTCACAAAATTATTTTCACATGAATTATCCGTAATTTACGGGTGACTGAATATCAGTTATTCTTAATTGCGCTATATGGGAGCTGTTTCATTAATTGCTTTATCGTTGGCCGCCATACTGTTTTCTGCAGGTGGTATACTGGTTGGAAAGTTTTTATTGAAAAAGAGTTATAACCCGCAAAAAGGCCAGGCTTACGAATGTGGAATTCCCACCCAAACCTCTCCCTGGCACCAATTTCATGTAGGGTATTATTTATTTGCATTGCTATTCTTAATTTTTGATGTAGAATTGGTATTCATGTATCCATGGGCCGTGGTGGTTAAGAAAACCGGTATGGTGGCCCTGGTAGAGATCGTGATTTTTATTTTTATCCTCTTCATGGGTTTTTTATACGCGCATAAAAAAGGAGCATTGAAATGGAGCTAAACGAATCAGTAGCCGGCGCGCAAACCGAATTTCCGGGTGATGTTCACCCCACAGCCGGTGGCGGTATCATTGTCAGCAGTTTCGATGGTCTCATTAACTGGGCCCGTTCCAACTCGCTTTGGCCTCTCACGTTTGCTACCAGTTGCTGTGGCATTGAAATGATGTCTACCGCCTCTTCCAAATACGATTTTTCCCGTTTTGGTTTTGAAGTGGCCCGTGCCACACCCCGACAGGCAGATGTGATCATCATTGCCGGCACCATCGTTAATAAAATGGGGCCGGTATTAAAACGCCTGTACGACCAAATGGCCGATCCAAAATATGTGATTGCTATGGGCGCTTGTGCGATCAGTGGTGGTCCTTTTTTTTACAATACCTATTCCGTAGTAAAAGGTGCCGATCATATTATTCCGGTTGATGTGTATATACCGGGTTGTCCGCCAAGACCGGAAGCCCTGTTGCATGCGTTGATCAGCTTACAGGAAAAAATCAAGAGTGGATTAACCCGTGAGCAAATCAGAGAAGAAACCAAAGCTTAGTAATACAACTGACGTATGACAAACGAAGCATTCAAAGAATACATCACATCTGTTTTGCCTTCTGCTGTGTATGATGAAACCGGTGAGTGGCTGAATGTAATGATAGAAGCCACTGAATGGAAACAGCTGGCTAAGGATCTTCGTACTTCTTCTTTTGAATTCAATTATTTATTCTGTCTAACCTGCATAGATTGGAAAACACATTTGACCATGGTGTACCATCTTTCATCAACAGTGCACAGGCAAACCATTGTGATTAAAACGAACCTTGACAGAACCACCCCTAAAATAGAGACCGTTTCTGATATATGGCGCACTGCTGAGTTTCATGAGTGCGAAGTATATGAATTGTTTGGAGTGATATTTACTAACCATCCAGATTTACGAAGATTGATATTGACAGATGATTTTGAAGGATATCCTTTGCGCAAAGATTTTGAAGATCCGATCAATATGATAAAACTATAGCCGGGAACATGTACACGCAAACCGAGGTGATAAAAGATACTACAGCATACGGTTCCGAAGGTGAGCTGGTAATTAACATGGGGCCACAGCATCCGGCCACGCATGGCGTGCTGCACCTGGTGGTTACTTTGAATGGAGAAACGATTCAGAAAATTGAACCACACCTGGGTTATATCCATCGCTCCATCGAAAAAATGTGTGAAAGCCTTAGTTACCGGCAGTTTATTTATGTAACCAGCCGCATGGATTATCTCTCCTCTCATATCAATAACCTGGCCTGTGCATGGAACGTAGAAAAATCCTTGCAGATTGAAGTGCCGCAACGCGCCAAAGTGATTCGTGTATTGATGAGTGAATTAACGCGTATTGCCTCTCACGAATTATGGATTGGTGCCATGGCCATGGATTTGGGTGCATTTACACCATTCTTTTATGCATTCAGAGAAAGAGAAATGATCACCGATATCATGGAAGACACCTGTGGTGCACGCTTAACCATGAACTACATTGTACCCGGTGGTGTGATGTACGACTTGCATCCGGATTTTCAACAGAAAGTAAAAGTCTTTGTAAAACAGTTCAAAGAAAAAGTAACCGAATACGAAGACCTGGTAACCAATAATGTGATTTTTCAAAGCCGCATGAAAGGGGTTGGTGTATTGTCTAAAGAAGATGCCATTTCGTTTGGTTGTACCGGCCCTGTAGCAAGAGCCAGCGGACTGAGTTGTGATATCAGAAAAATTTATCCGTATGAAGTATATGATAGTGTAGATTTTGATGAAGTACTCGAAACCACAGGAGATTCTTTTGCACGCTATATGGTGCGGGTAAGAGAAATGAATCAATCCATCCGCATTATTGAGCAATTGATTGATAATATACCTGAAGATGATTTTCAGGCAAAAACCAAAGCGGTTCTGAAACCACCGAAAGGAGAATTTTATACAAGGGTAGAAACCGCACGTGGAGAATTGGGGGTGTACATTGTAAGTGAAGGCGGAACCACACCATATCGTATCAAATTCCGTTCACCGGGTTTTTCCAATCTATCTGCCCTGCACCATATGGCCAAAGGCAGCAAGATCGGCGATCTGATGGCAACCATGGGAACGCTGGATCTGGTGATACCGGATATTGACAGGTGAGTCGTGAAACGTGAGACGTGAATCGTGAGATATTATTCTCACGTCTCACGATTGACGATTCACGAAAAAAAGTACAAGTGTGCGACGCAACAATGTTGAATAGAAATACAATCGTTCGGAAATAAAAAAATAACATGTTCAGCTTAGAAGGACTTACTACTAACATTCAAAACTGGCTATACAGCACGTTCGAGCCTTCGTTTGCGTTGGTGTTGGAATGTGTGATTGTGATATTGCTGGCCATTACTTTATTTGCGGTATTGGGATTGGTGTTGGTATTGATGGAGAGAAAAGTAGCGGCACATATACAGATCAGGCTGGGGCCGAACAGGGTAGGGCCGGGTGGCATGTTTCAAACGGTGGCGGATACGATTAAGCTGATCATGAAAGAGGGATTGACACCGGATCTGGCAGATAAATTTCTTTTCAATCTGGCCCCATTCGTGGTGATGATCGTTGCTATGTTATTGCTTGCTCCCATTGCGTTTGCAAAGAATTTTCAGATATGGGATATTAATATCGGCGTACTCTATGTATCAGCTATTTCTTCGCTTTCTGTGATTGGTATTTTAATGGCAGGATGGGCAAGTAATAATAAATATTCTTTACTGGGAGCCATGCGCAGTGGTGCACAGATTGTGAGTTATGAATTATCTGCCGGTATCGCTGTTTTATCTGTAGTGGTACTAACGGGTAGTCTGCAAATATCAGATATCGTTGCATCGCAGCAGGATGGATGGTGGTTGTTCAAGGGACATATCCCCATGCTCATTGCCTTTGTCATATTTATTATCGCCGTAACAGCCGAAACCAACCGTGCACCATTTGATCTGGCAGAGGCAGAATCTGAATTAACAGCCGGTTTTCATACCGAATATTCTGGAATGAAATTCGCCTTGTTTTTTCTGGCTGAGTACATCAATATATTTATTGTATGTGCCATAGGTGCCACTTTGTTTTTAGGCGGATGGATGCCTTTGCATATTGGTCATTGGGATGCGTTTAACCACGTGATGGATTATATTCCATCATCGATTTGGTTTTTGGGAAAGACCTTCTTTCTCATCTTCCTCATCATGTGGTTCCGCTGGACCTTCCCGCGTTTGCGGGTGGATCAACTATTAAATCTGGAATGGAAGTACCTGTTGCCCATAAGTTTATTCAACCTCTTATTGGTAACGGTGATAGCGATATTGGGTTGGCATTTTTAATGGTAACACCTCGCGTAACTTTCTGTCTTCGCGCCTTAGCGGTAATTTTTTACGGCTAAGACGCAAAAGAGCGAAGTATCGCAAAGGGTTGTTGAGAAAGAACTTAATCTGAATACATGTTTTTAAAAGAGTACTTACAAGATGTTTATACCGGTGTTTCCTCTTTGCTGAAGGGGATGCGCAAGACCGGCTATTATTTCTTTCATCCGAAGGAAATAATAACGGAGCAATACCCTGATAACCGTGCCACACTTAAACTGGCAGAACGTTTTCGTGGTGAAGTGGTTATGACACATGATGAGAATAACGAACATGCCTGCACCGGGTGTACGGCATGCGAACTGGCTTGTCCGAATGGCACTATTAAAATCATTACCAAGTTTGATATTTCACCCGAAGGCAAAAAGAAAAAAGCCATCGATACATTTATTTATCATCTGGAACTTTGTACCATGTGTAATTTATGCATACAGGCCTGCCCAACAGATGCCATTAAAATGGCGCAAAATTTTGAGCACAGTGTGTATGACAGAAGTAAACTCACCAAAAAATTAAATCAACCGGATTCTAAAATCAGGGAGGGTGTAGAATAATGGATGCAGCTGCTATTATATTTTATCTCATCTCAGCCTGTATACTGGGTACCGGTATACTGGCAGTAACTACGCGGAAAATATTCCGCTCTGCCATCTGGTTATTGTTTTCACTTGTAGGCATAGCCGCTCTGTATTTTTGGATGCAGGTTGAGTTTATTGCGGCAGTACAGATCATTGTATATGTGGGCGGTATTGTAGTGTTGATCATCTTTTCCATTTTCTTAACGCAACAATCCGGAAAAGAAATGGCGAAGCCGGCTAAGGGAAGAACGCTCTTCTCAATATTGGCAGCCGTTTTTGGAATGGTATTTATTTATCGCTTGATTGCTGAATACGGTTTTACAGAAAATGCAACCAAGCCTTTTACAGTTTCAGTAGGAGAGATTGGTACACAAATGCTCAGCACCACTGAATACGGATTTATACTACCGTTTGAAGTAGTGAGTATGTTATTATTGGCTGCCATGGTGGGTTGTATAGTGATTGCGATGAAGAATAAAGATGGCAACCTTGAAAAGCCTAAAGCACCTGAAGCGAAACTGATGATCCATACAGATTTTACGGTAACACCTAACGAAAACAAGGATTGATATGAGCAGTATTCCTTTAACACATATCCTGTTTGTAAGCACGGCACTATTTTGTATAGGTATGTATGGATTGTTTACCAGAAGAAACATGATCACTATGCTGATGGCGATAGAGCTGATGCTGAATAGTGTGAACATCAATTTTGTAGCATTTAATAAATACCTGTATCCGGATAAACTGGATGGTATTTTCTTTACGATATTCATTATTACCATAGCGGCGGCTGAAGCAGCTGTTGCCATTGCCATCATCATTAACCTGTACAGAAGCCACAACTCTATTGATGTGGAAGATGCTGCAGAAATGAAATTGTAAGAACTATGTCAAACTATTTCTACATTATCTGGATACCGCTACTGCCACTGATCACTTTTTTGGTATTGGGGATCTTTGGCAGGAACTATGTGAAAGGTATGGCGGGTACCATAGGTTCTTTATCATTACTTGGTTCAACAGCACTTTCACTGATAGCGGCCAATCAATACTTTTTTGTGGATGGTAAAGTGAATGGTATTTACCAGAAGATTATCGCATTCAAATACACCTGGCTCGAATTCTCTCCTAATGTATCCATTGATATTAGTGTGCTTATCGATCCTATTTCAGTGATGATGCTGGTAGTGGTTACGTTTGTGTCACTCATGGTGCACCTGTTTAGTTTAGGTTATATGAAAGGGGAGGAACGTTTTGCTACGTATTATGCTTTCTTATCGTTGTTTACCTTTTCTATGTTGGGACTCGTACTATCAGGAAATATTTTTCAGATCTACATGTTCTGGGAACTGGTAGGGGTTTCTTCATTCTTACTCATTGGGTATTATTTTGATAAACCCAGTGCAGTAACTGCCTCCAAAAAAGCATTCATCGTTACCCGTTTTGCCGATCTTGGTTTTCTCATTGGTATTTTAGTATTGGCATTCTATGGTAAAACACTGGATATAGGAACGTTGATTGAAAGATTAACTTCTTTGCAATCGCCCGAGTTTCTCAGTATTACAGGTGCGGGTTTTCTTGGTGTATCTGTTTTAACCTGGGGTTTAACATTGGTGTTCATTGGTGGAGCGGGTAAATCGGCGATGTTCCCGTTACATATTTGGTTGCCCGACGCAATGGAAGGGCCAACACCTGTATCTGCTTTGATTCATGCGGCTACCATGGTAGTGGCAGGTGTGTATCTGGTAGCCAGGTTGTTTCCTGTTTTTTCTATGGATCAAACATCCCTCGACATCGTAACCTATGTTGGTGCTTTCTCTGCATTACTTGCTGCAATTATTGCATGTACACAAACAGATATCAAAAGAGTGTTGGCATATTCTACCATGTCGCAGATTGGGTATATGATGTTTGCATTGGGTGTTTCCAAACAAGGTGGCGAAGCAGGTCTGGGTTATATGGCTTCGATGTTTCATTTATTTACGCACGCCTTTTTTAAATCTTTATTGTTCCTCGGTGCCGGTGCAGTAATACATATGGTACATAGTAACGAGATGAAAGATATGGGAGGGTTGCGAAAATTGATGCCCGTTACTCATGTCGCATTTTTAATTGGTTGCTTGGCTATTGCGGGGCTTCCGCCTTTTGCAGGCTTCTTTAGTAAAGAAGAAATTTTGCTTTCCGCATTTCAATCCAATAAAATTATTTTTGGTATCGCGTTATTTACAGCGGCACTAACGGCTTTCTATATGTTCCGTTTGTATTTTTCTATTTTCTGGAGCAGAGAAGCTACCAATCATTATGGTTCGCATGGCGAAGGAACGGCTTCTATGAAATTTCCATTGATCGTTCTTGCGATCTGTGCAGTTGCCGCAGGCTTTGTTCCCTTCTCTCATTTCATTACTTCCGATGGTGCAGCATTAGAAACACATATGAATATTGGTTTTTCTGTAGCACCAGTAGTATTGTCTTTACTTGCGATAGCATTAGCGGCCATTATGTATAAAACGGCAAATGATAAGCCTGCTAAAGTGGCTGCTGCTTTTAGTGTTGTATACAGAGCTGCCAGTCGTAAATTTTATATGGATGAATTGTATTTGTTCATCACTAAAAAAATCATCTTTCCACTCATTGGCCAGCCCATTGCATGGATTGATAAACATATTGTTGATGGGTTGATGAATGCATTGGCATCAGTAACAGCCGCATTCGCAAACTTCATTAAAGGAGTACAGTCAGGCAAAGTGCAGAGTTATGCTTTGTATTTTTTTGGCGGAATAGCTGCGTTGGCTATCCTGTTTATTTATGTATGGAAATAATGTTATTATGAACCTGTCTTTATTGATTGCCTTACCCCTGCTCACAGCCCTTGTGATTCTTTTTTGCAAAGGATTGAAGCAGGTACGTGCCATTGCATTGGCAGGTTCTGTAGCACAATTGGGTGTATCTGTTTGGCTCTTGGTGGTCTACTGGCAGGAAAGAACCTTCGGTAATCAAAACGCGATGGTGTTTGAAAATAACTATAGCTGGTTTACTAATTTTAAAATTAATTATCATATTGGGGTAGATGGTATTTCTATTGCCATGATTTTATTAACAGCTTCTGTAGTAGTAGCGGGAATTCTTGTTTCATGGACGATGGAAAAACTCAGTAAAGAATTTTTCTTCTTGCTGATTTTATTAAGCATGGGTGCTTATGGTTTCTTTATTTCGCTTGACCTGTTCACATTATTTTTCTTTCTTGAAATTGCCGTGATCCCTAAATTTTTATTGATCGGCATTTGGGGAAGTGGTAAAAAAGAATACAGTGCCATGAAACTGGCCCTCATGTTAATGGCAGGATCAGCCCTTGTATTTGTAGGATTAATGGGTGTCTATTATCAAACCGGTTCTTTTGATCTGTTACAAATTTCGCAAACGCATATACCGATAGCTGTACAGAATTTCTTTTTTCCATTTGCCTTTTTAGGATTTGGCATATTCGCAGCGTTGTTTCCTTTTCATACATGGGTACCCGATGGCCATGCTTCCGCACCAACTGCCGCATCTATGTTTCTCGCAGGTATTTCTATGAAACTTGGCGGGTATGGATGTTTACGTGTAGCAACTTTTCTAATGCCTGAAGCCGCACACACCTATCAATGGATTATTATTCTACTCGCTACCATTGCCATTATTTATGGAGCATTTGCTACGCTAATGCAGACCGATCTGAAATACATCAATGCCTATTCTTCTGTTAGCCATTGTGGTTTTGTTATTCTGGGTATTGGTATGTTAACTCAAACGGCTATTAACGGTGCAGTACTGCAAATGGTATCTCATGGATTAATGACGGCCCTTTTCTTTGCCGCCATTGGTATGATCTATAGCAGAACACATACCAGAATGGTAGCACAGTTAGGGGGCTTGCTAAAAGTAATGCCATTCATCTCCACCATATTTGTCATTGCAGGTTTATGTTCGCTCGGGCTGCCCGGTTTTAGCGGTTTTGTGGCAGAGATGACGGTTTTCATGGGCTCCTGGCAAAACCCGGATGGCTGGTACCGATTGGCTACTATATTGGCCTGTGCGTCTATTGTGGTTACAGCAGTATATATTCTGCGCGCAGCAGGTAAAACAGTCATGGGGCCAATCAGCAACGAACATGCGGTCTTAACTGATGCAACCTGGAATGAAAAAATGGCAGCAGTGATATTAGTAACAGGTATTGTATTAATTGGCGTGGCTCCTTTTTTAATTAACCAACTCATTACTCCCGGAACGGAACAAATTATGTTGCAGGTAGGAAAAGCGATGACCCAAAAATGAACTGATGTATGGTAACTGATTTCTTTATATTATTAAAACAGGAACTGCTGGTGATTGCCATCATATTCCTGTTGCTGTTTATTAAACTGGGTAAGGACAGAACAAACGAAACCATCAGCAACATTGTAAATATTGTATTGCTGATTAATTTGGCTGCAGGATTCATAGGAAGTAAAGAAGGAATGTTATTCAGCGAAATGTTCAGAACCAACACATTAATTACAATTGAGAAAAATATTTTGAACCTCGCTGTATGGCTGATTTCTTTGCAATCATATAATTGGTTGAAAGGGCATAAGCATGTAATTGAATTCTACCTGCTTCTTTTATCTTCTTTACTGGGAATGTTCTTTATGATCTCCAGCGGAAATGTATTGATGTTTTATCTCGGACTGGAATTATCTACCATACCACTGGCAGCCGCTGCTAATTTTGACCTCACCAAACGGCAGTCTTCCGAGGCAGCTATGAAGATGATTATTTCTTCCGCTTTTTCTTCAGGCCTTTTGTTATTTGGTATCTCACTGTTATATGGCGTTAGTGGTACCCTTGTTTTTGCAGAAATGGGATCGCAACTTTCTACAGATCCATTACATGTATTTGCTTTCATTTTATTGATTTCGGGTTTTGCCTTTAAAGTATCTGCCGTCCCATTTCACTTGTGGACAGCCGACGTATACGAAGGGGCACCTGTTGCAGTTACCTCTTTTTTATCTGTGGTTTCCAAAGCGGCAGTACTGTTTGTATTTGTTTCTGTCTTATATACCGTGTTCAAACCTTTGGCAGAAACCTGGTACCATATTTTATTTGTATTGGCACTGGTTACCATTATCGTTGGTAACCTCTTTGCGCTCAGGCAAAATAATTTTAAACGCTTTCTTGCTTTTTCTTCTATTGCACAGGTGGGTTTTATACTGATAGGTATTTCAGGAAGCTCGCAGGCTGGTATGGCATCTGTTATTTACTTTATACTCATTTATATTTTTTCAAATCTGGCTGCTTTTGGTGTAGTATCACTCGTAAGTGCCGTTACTGGTAAAGAAACCATCTCCGACTATAAATCTTTCTATACCACCAATCCTTTGTTATCATGGGTACTTACCATTGCTCTGTTTTCTTTAGCGGGGGTACCACCAACGGCTGGTTTTTTTGGTAAATTCTTTTTGCTGATGGCTGGTGCGGCCAAAGCTAATTACTGGTTAATTGGTATTGCTGCATTGAACATGGTGATCTCTTTCTATTATTACCTGCGTGTGGTGAAAGCCATCTTCATGGATAGTAATGAACATCCCATTCCAAAACTATCTCTACCCTTTTACCCTAAACTGGCATTGTATATCTGTGTTATTGGTATCATTCTTACCGGACTTGCCAGTTGTGTATATGATTATATTTTTTCACTTAGCAGCGGTGTATAAAGAATATCCTTATGGCGATCAATAAAAATCATGAATTTGAAGAACTGGATGGTATTAAATGTGCCATCGTTGAAAAAAATGCTTCGGTAGATAGAGTAGCTTTTTTAAAAAATCTGCTTTCATTCAATCAATATACTGTTGTTGTAGTGGCCAGTCCGCCTCCTAAAGTAGCTGCACCTGCCGCAACACCGGCAGAAGGTGCTGAACCTGTTTCACTGCCAGTAGTACCCGAAACATTTACCATTGGTGTAACCGATGTAATGTTCAATGCTACCAATGCCATTTTTGGCCGTGTGCTAAAAACACCGGAGGGCAGGGTAGTAACCCTTGCTTACTGGAAAGAACAGGAAACCATTGCCAGAGATGGTATTCCATATTATGAGAATATCCGCTGATATTATTTTCTTCCCTTTATTCAGTCAGCTATTTTACACACTTACTTGCAGAATAATCCTAAATTGCTGCTTATCCAATATCTGTAGCCTGTTTCCTCCCATTTTAACCCAACAGCAAATTGTATGGCAGATATTTTATTGGTAGATGATGACCGCCTGATCATTAAATTATACCAGCTTATTCTTGCCAGTCCTGAATTTTCATTAACGGTGGCTGTCAACGGTGTTGAGATGTTGCAATCTGTTGAAAACAAAAAACCTGATATTATTTTACTCGATGTGGTTTTACCGGATACTTCGGGGTTGGATTTATGTACACGAATTAAAAGCGATCCACGCTTTGAAGGCACTAAAATTATACTGGTTTCCGGACAGGAAATCAGTCCTGTTCAGATAGCGGAAGGCATCGAAATGGGAGCAGATGATTATCTGATAAAGCCATTTCATCCAAAAGAATTATTGGCAAGGGTAAAAAGCTGTGTCAAATTGCAAAAAACCGAGGAGGCTTTGCGCGAAAAGAACCGCGAATTAAAAAAACTGTATAACCATCTCCAGAACCTCCGCGAAAAAGAAAGAAAAATACTGGCACAGGAAGTACAGGAAGAACTGGGACAGATAACAGCTGTATTAAAAATGGATATCGACTGGCTGGCACTTCGCATGGTTGATGCGCCACCTGAAAACCGGGAACGGATCCGGAAAGCATCTACAACTACCAAGCAGATCATAGACCAGATTCGAAGTATCGCTACCGACTTACGCCCCAGTATGCTGGATGAATTGGGTTTGTATGCATCACTTGAATCGTATTGCCGGAAAATAAAAAATAAACACGGCATAGATTGCGTATTTGAACATGATGACAAGGAAGATACTTTATCAGTAGAGGTAAGTACGGCTGTTTTCCGCATTTGCCAGGAAGCCTTACTCAATGTTACACAGCACGCTTCGGCTACGGCTATACAGGTTAAGGTGCAAATACAGGAAAAAACACTTAGTCTTTCTATTAGGGATAATGGTATTGGCTTCGACGTTGTTAACCAGAAAGGAGTACTCGGACTGGTTAGTATGCGCGAGCGTGCCCTTTCTGTACAAGGAGAACTGCAGATAGATAGTGTGATTGGCAAAGGCACCACAGTTACGCTAACCATACCAATTAGTTGATGTAAGAACCTGTTTACTATTAAAGGTTTCAACAACCATAAGTCTATTGAAATTTCATAATAGGTGTACTATTTATCTAGATAAGCACCTATCAAGCTCACGGCTCACAGCTAATAGCTAATAGCTAGGAGCTTACAACAAAAATCCTGCATTTTTAAACAGTCTCTAACCTCGATAGGTAGGTTTTATTAAAATGACAGATCAATTTTCAATAATTCTGTTATTTAACGTACTATCAATAAACAAACCCCTATTTGTATTAGTGAATTCGCAAACTATCTCAAACACTTGCATCTGCCAATGAAAGTTTGTAACTTTTAGCAACCAAATCTTTTACTATGAAACAGTTTCATATTGTTTCGCGAATTGCTATTTATTTGCTTGCAGTGGTAATGATCTCCTTTGGTATTTTTCATTTTCTAAATGCACATGATCTGATTGTATACATCCCATCCTCTGTTCCCGGAGGAATTGTGTGGGTATATATTGTTGGTGCGGCATTTGTTCTGGTAGGTATTTCTTTCATCACCAACAGGATGGTGAAAGCAGCTGCTTACCTGCTGGCATTACTGCTGTTCTTATTTATCATCCTGATTCATATTCCTAATTACCTGGAAGCGGGTAATAAAGAAATGCAGGCAATGGCACTGGTAAATCTGCTGAAAGATACCGCCATCGCAGGTTTTGCACTTCATATTGCAGCAGGGGCACACCACCAGAAACTGCATTTGGAAGATAGTGATTAGCCTCCTGTGTAGCGTTGGTTCATTGATACGTTTTACGAGCCGGATACCGGCTCGCAATGAGTTATTGTATTGGTACAATCAAATTTCAGTCATGACTTATTTTTTTACCACTATGCTCTCGTTGTTATAAAAGATTTTTGTTGATTACTTGGCGACCCCCGTGCCTTCGCGCCTTCGCGGTAAAATTTGGGTAACCGTAAGGAGTGTCTATTTATATTTAGCTTATTTTGAATTTACTCCACCCATGGTTTCCTGAAATTAACATGTAGTTTAGCAACAATATTTTTTGACCCATGAAATATGGTATCTTAGGTTTCCTGCTTTTGTTTGGTATTGCCTGCAACCGCCCGGCATTTAAAGAAAAATGGCTTACAAAAAAAGCACCCGAACAATTCCACCTTCGTTTTGAAACTTCTAAAGGAGTTTTTGAAGCGGAGTTTATCAGGCAATGGTCGCCTTTAGCGGTAGACAGATTGTATGCCCAGATTTCGCATGGCTATTATAACCATACCTTATTTTATCGAATCAGACCCGGTTATGTAGCACAGTTTGGCGGAGACGATTCTCTTCGAATGAAACAATGGCGTTCTATAAAAGTACCTGATGAGCCTGTGATTCAGCCCAATCATCGCGGTAATATTAGCTTTGCCAGAAGCGGGAAAGAAACCCGCGACAATGATTTATTTATCAACCTGCAAAATAATTCACCAAGACTTGATACAATTTCGTCAAGCGGGGTAAAAGGATATCCTGTATTAGGCAGGATTACCAAGGGCATGGAAGTGGTAGACGCTCTTTATAGTGGTTACGGTGATACAGTATTTGAGAAATATAGACTTCTCTTCAGCAACAAAAAAGCATTTATTACTGCTTACCCCAAGCTGGATTCCTTAATACAGATAAAGCTGATCAAAAAATCATGATCCTAAGTCAATACTGTCCTAAGGGTTGCGCAATCGTTTTCGTATTTTTCACATATACTCCCATCTTTCTTTAGAAGATTTTAGGCAATCATTTGTATTTCCTTCTTATATTAACAGAGGGAAATAAGGCTATTGATTGCTTCCTTTTTTCTCCGTGTATCTGTATCATGCAAACACATAAAGACTAACAAAAACTAACTACCTGCCAGTATGAAAAAAGAAAAAACTACATCCGTTTCCCGACGGGATTTTGTGACGAACAGTGCTAAGGCCTTAGCCGCGTTTATGATTGTTCCCCGTTATGTATTGGGTGGAAAAAGTCCGTCCGGCTTATTGTATACCGCACCCAGCGATAGAATAACACTGGGCTTAATTGGTACAGGAAAACAGGGAAAAATATTGTCTTCTTATTTTCTTAAAACACAGCAGATACAGTTTGTAGCCCTTAGTGAAGTATACAAAGCCAAAGCACAACTCTGTTTGGATAAGATCAAAGCCGAGTATGAAAAATTTCCGCAATATGGTACATACTCAGACATACCCGTATACAATGATTTTAGAGAAGTGCTGGCTCGTAAGGATGTAGATGCTGTAGTAATAGCCACCCCCGATCATTGGCATGCTGCCATGGCCGTTAGAGCCGCGGAAGCTGGTAAAGATATTTATTGTGAGAAGCCTTTGGCATTAACGGTAAAAGAAGGCCGTGCCATGGTGAATGCTGCGAGAAAATACGATCGCGTTTTTCAAACCGGAAGTATGCAGCGTTCCTGGAATGAATTCAGGCAGGCAGTTGAATTGGTTCGTAATGGATATATCGGTGATATTAAAACCATTAAAGTAAATATTGGTCCACCACCGAAACCCTATGATTTGGCAGCAGAGCCTATTCCGGAAGGACTAGATTGGAGCAAGTGGCTGGGTCCTAATGCCGCAGTACCTTTTAATGCAGAGCTGGCTCCCCCGGTATCGAAAGATGTATATCCCAACTGGCGCAACTATCGTGAGTTTGGAGGTGGTATGGTAACTGATTGGGGTGCACATATGTTTGATATTGTGCAGTGGGCATTGGATATGGATGCTTCAGGACCTGTTGAAGTTACAGCACCGGATGGTGGCGCACATCCCTTCCTTACCTATCGCTATGCAAATGGTGTTACCATGACACACGAGAAATGGGAATGGAACAATGCCATTCATTTTAGCGGGTCACAAGGCGAAATCAAATTGCAACGCGGCAAACTAGAAACTACACCGGCTTCTTTAAAGGATAGAATAATTGGAGACACTGAAAAACATGTATACAAAAGTGAAGACCATTACAAAGATTTTCTAAATGCTATGCGCAAGCGAACTAAGCCGGGTTGTGATGTAGAGATTGGTCATAGAACTTCTTCTGTATGTAATATTGGAAATATTGCTTACCAGTTGGGTCGTAAATTGGAATGGGATCCCGCAAAAGAACAATTTAAAAATGATGCGGAAGCCAATGCACTACTGGGAAGACCCATGTTGAATGAGTGGGCTATTAAGCTATAAACGATAATTGGATAAACAAAAAAGCTGCTTTTCGAAAGCAGCTTTTTTGTTAGGTGAATGCAATTAGACAATTGACTGGCTTTCTATCCTGCATTGCTATTTAATGATGGATTCATCCGGTACTGTTCCTTTGAGTTTAATTTGATAAGGCCATTGTTCTTCTGCAACAACAACAGGGGCAGTACCTTCTGCAGGTCTTCTTCTCGCTGCAATGGGCCAATGTTCTGTGGGTGCCCCCATAACTACCAGCCACAAATACTCTGTATCCTTTGGTACTTTGAATGAAGCAGTGCCTTCTGCGCTCTTATATACATCTCCATACACACGACTGCCATCTTTTTGTGAAGCAATAAATCCATAACGCCAGCCTGCTTTATCTACTTTCACAGCGCTAAAACTATCTGTTCCGGCAACTCCTTTAAAATTCACAACTACCTTGGTTCCCGCTTTGGGAACTTTTAATTTAATTCCGTTGTAACCATAATTCTGCGGGCATTTCTCTTTTGCAATACGATACCAATCATCTCCAATGGCATTCAATGTAGTGGTATGTTGATTGGCATACTTATGTGCTACCTGCTCTATACGTGGCATATCCCAGGTAATAAACCTGCGCGATGCATCAAACATTTCATCATTAAACTGCTCCTGGCTTTGTTCCGTGATTCTTTTATAAGTCATAACCGGATCTTCACCCTCTTTGGTAGCACGGCTGAGTTTTCCAAAAAAATCAATCCCGCGTTTGTTAGACCAATATTCAAATACATAAGGTGAATGATAGGTATTATACGCATGCAAAAATGCATAGTGGGTGCCTTTCAAAAAATCTACCAGATGGTAATTCTCAAATGTCATCCATTCAGGGTATACCTGCCATAACATATACTGGGCAGACATTTCACTAATGGCTCCTCTGGGTCCGCGCCCGTTATCCTGCGATATCATGTATTGAAAGGAATGTCCCAGTTCATGCGCGAGCGCTCCGTAAGGTGCTTTGTTCATTCTGGCAGCGGGTGTCCATAACATACCCACCTTGCCTGCGCCACCACCAAATGCAGTACCACCATCACCATTGATTACAAACAGTACCATTTTGTATTTGTCTGTGTAAGAACTTCCTTTCAACACAAGTTGTAAGTCATTTACATAGTAAGCATAAAAACGTTCACATTCTTTCAGGGCATCATTTGGATCAAACCGTTTTTTTTCATTTGGATTGGTAACAGGATTGTCTCCAAACTCCTTATGCCAGAAAATGGCAATATTATCTCCCTGAATCATTCGCTTAAAACTATATTCACTTTCTTCTTTTGAAAAATCATTTTTAGCAGGGATACGATAGATCGTATCAGGAAGAAACAATTGTTTTGCTCCAGAACCGCTTTGTGCAATTGATGCAATTGAATAGGTAAGTGCTACAGAAATGAACAGAAAATATTTACGCATGAAATTTGATTTTAACCTTACTAAGAGGTATTCAAATGTATCCTTCTTACAAACCTGATTGCTTCTTTTTTATTGATAGAATGTATACAGATATTGATACTTTTCATTCGGAAGGTCATACTAAGAAAATGCAGGAGATACATCCATACGTACAAAAGCCTGCGACATTTTTGCCACAGGCTCTTGTATGTAAGAAAAGCTATTAAGAGTGCTTTAAACTAATTACATAATCCTCGCGCTTCTTCGCGCCCTCTTTCCTTCGCGGTTAATTTTTTATCAATCAGTCATCATTGATTTTTTTTTATTTACTAACATCATAAAACCGCCAGTTCGTTGCAAAATCTTTTTTTATCGGTTGATTGGTAATAATGGCTCTTAATAATTCAATCGGCATGCTGCCTTCTGAATAAATAGCATCATTGTATTGTTTCAGCGTTATTTTTTTAGTATCCACCAATTCTTTTTTCATAGCATACAATTGCATACCACCTGTCATGTACGCCAATTGATAGAGGGGAGGATATCCACCTACAAAAGAACGGCGTACTTCACCTTCTGCATTGGCTCTTTCAAAGCCCACACGGTCAACCAGAAAATCTACACACTGCTTAGGTGTCCAATTACCAAGGTGGAAATTCAGCGAGAAAATAATTCTTGCGCAACGGTGCATTCTCCAGAACAGCATACCAATTCTGTCTTCCGGTGATTTTGGAAATTTCAAATCCCACAATAAAAGTTCCCAGTACAAAGCACTGCCTTCTACCCAGAATGGGGTATTCGTACCCAAAAGTTCTCTTCTGTAAATTTTATTCCTTGCGGTCATGTATCCCTGCATATGATGCCCTGCAATCAGTTCATGGTGTACTGTAGCTCTCGAGAAAGCCGGGTTATTACCACGCATACTCATTAATTTCTCTTCATATCCCATGGTATTGGTTGGATAGGAAATACTAAGTGTTTCTCCTCCGGTAAAAAATGGATTTACCAGTTGACGCTCTGGAGTCATCATCATCATGCGCCAGCTTTCTTCAGATAATTCAGGTATGGATATCAGATCATTCTTCTTCAAAAAATCAACCGATTGCTTATACAGTTCAAACATTTCCTGCGGTTGTTTACCGGGCGCAACATAGGTATTCTTTACTTTTTCCTGTGCCGCTTTCCAGTTATCACCAAAGCCCATTTCTTTAGATGCTTTTAATAATTCAGCATCGCAATACGCAAACTCTTTATTGGCAATCGTGATCAGTTCTTCAGGAGTATACGGAATGTATTCTCTGGTTAACTGGCGAACCAGTTCATCTCTTCCTACAGAAATACCCAGTATGCCGCTGCCATCATCTTTGGGTTTGGCATCCATATTTTTTCCTTTCCCCCTGATCGCCGTTGCATAAGATGCTAAGCTGCTGTCCAGATCGCTATATGTTTTAGGTACCCACCAGCTAAACATGGGATCGTAGCCATTGTAAAAATCAAATTCACTTTTTAAAGCGCCTTGTAATCCTCTTACTGCATCAATGGCCAATGAAGCAAGTTTGCTATCCATCGGTTCTTCTTTTTGTAAAGATGCTTTTGCTTTCTGAACAGATTTAATGATATCATTCATTTGCTTGGCTACTTCTTCGCCGTTTACATTCAGACCACGGCGACGAGGTTTTTCCAGGTTGTAAATATTATCTGAGAAGGGAAGCAGACGTGCAATTTTATCATAATCTCCCTGTTCGGTAATCAATCGGGCTTTTGCATCATCAACAATTCTTTTGAAAAGAATATAATCTACTTTACCATAAATACTCATCTTATCAAAATTCATGGCATTCATCTTCTTCTCATACTCTGCAATCAGTTTCAACATTCTTTCTCTTCTCTCGGGAGAATTGTAACTGGGTGCACCTCCCTGTTGTCCGCCTCTGCCGCCACCGCCACCAAATCCGCCAGCGGCCGATGTGGCGTAAAAACGGGTAACGCTGCCCATATCAGCTGTGTACTGTACCATCAGATCGTGCATTTCACTGCTTTGCAAATACAGACTGCTGTTGATGGCCTGTCCTGAAATATGCTGGCTACAGGCAATGCTCACAAGCATAAAAAGAAAAAGAATCCTTTGTTTCATAGATGTCGTGTTAAATAGGTGAATTGTTTAAAACTAACTTTTCAAACGATGAAAGGCGTTATGTAATTTACCAAAATATAGCAATATTTTGACTTGCTTCCACACTTTCAAATGATTGATTGTATTTTTCGCCAGATATATAATTTTTTATAAAGGGAAACATAACAGGTACATGAATAAAGCTTTTTTATTTGATTTGAATGGCACGATGGTCGATGATATGTATTACCACGCCAAAGCATGGAGTGATCTCTTACATGAAGACCTGAAAGCTGCCTTTGAATGGGAAACCATTGTATCAAATATGTATGGAAAAAACAGTGAAGTACTGGCAAGGTTGTTCGGTGAGGGCAGGTTTACAAAAGCAGAGGCAGATACAATTTCTCATGATAAAGAAAAAAGGTATCAGCATCTGTATAAACCACTTGTAAAACCAATTGAAGGATTGGTATCTTTTTTAGAGAAAGCGGAACAGGCGGATATTAAAATGGCTATTGGTTCAGCAGCCATACCGGAAAATATTGACTTTGTGATTGATGCATTACAGGTCAGAAAATATTTCACCTCCATTGTTAGTGCCGCGCATGTGGTAAATAGTAAACCTGACCCTGAAACTTTTTTATTGAATGCCGAACAATTAAGCGTTGATCCAACTGACTGCCTTGTATTTGAAGATGCCCCAAAAGGTGTAGAAGCAGCCGAAAGGGCGGGCATGTCTTGCGTAGTGATTACTACCATGCATCCTGAAACTGATTTTTATCAGTATAAGAATGTGAAAGGATTCATCAAAGATTATTCTCAACTTATTCCAGCATCATTGTGCAGTAAGTAAATAAAGATTCCGGCTATGAAAGTAGCCGGAATCTTTATTTTATCAACTTATTTAGGCAAAATATATTGATTGAATTTTACCAGAAGCGCACATACAAAGCAGTTAGCAACAATAATGTTATAACAATTAACACGAGCACCGATTTATTAACTGCAAACATTCCTTTTTCAAAAATAAAGGCTTTCGGATTTACTTTTGGTCCACCTAAACTGATAGCTACCATAATGGCCATGGTAAAAAAGAACGACCAGCCCATGTTAATAAGGAATGGTATTTCATAGCCACCTTTTCCATTGGGATAGGCAGTGAAGAGTATGTTCTCATTACCAAGTAAGGCAGGTGCATAATTGTTAAAGAATACCGACAGTACAAACCCAGCAATTACACCCGCAATGGCAGCGGCACCGGTTGTTCTTTTCCAGAACATACCCAGTATGAACATGGCAAATACACCGGGACTGATAAAGCCGGTATATTTTTGTATGAATGTAAAACCACCTTCACCACCAATACCCAATGTATCATCCCATGTAAAGGCAACCCCTACGATCATGGCAATTAAAATCGTTAATCGACCTGTCCAAACTAATTTCTTTTCATCTGCATTTTGTTTGATATATTTTTTATAAATATCAAGCGTGAAAATCGTAGAGATACTATTGGCTTTACCTGCAAGAGAAGCTACGATTGCCGCGGTTAAAGCAGCTACCGACAATCCTTTTAAACCATCAGGTAAAAAACCAAGTATGGCAGAGTAAGCTCCATCTTTACTTCCGCCAGCTAATTGTGGCAAGTGTCCGTTTTTATACAATACATATGCTGCAATACCCGGTAGCATAACAATAACCGGCATCATCAATTTTAGTAATCCAGCAAAAAGAATTCCGGTACGCGCTGTTTTAAGGTCAGCACCTAAGGCACGTTGTGTAATATACTGGTTACATCCCCAGTAGTTTAAGTTTACAATCCACTGACCGGCAAAATACATAGCAATGCCCGGCAACACTAGGTATTTATTAATGTCTTCCTGTGAAGAATTTGGTCCGGGTTTTTCCAATATCATATGAAAGTGATCAGGAGCTTCTTTCAATAGTGTATTAAATCCGGCGATCACACTACTACCCATTCCAAATTTTTCACTTACAATCAACAGTGCCATATACGTGGTTGCCAATCCACCAATAATCAATACAGCTACCTGTATTACATCTGTGTAACCAATTACTTTCATGCCACCCAATGTAATAAAGAGTGCGAATACTGCGAGTACAACCATCACCAGGTGCAGATGTTGCCCACCTACCAAACCATTGATAGCCACAGCACCCAGATACAGTATGGAAGTGAGGTTAACAAACACATATAAGAACAACCAGAATACTGCCATGATCAAAGCCACGGTTTCATTGTACCGTGTTTTCAAAAATTGTGGCATGGTAAATATCCTGTTCTTTAAATAGATTGGCATAAACCAGATGGCAATGATGATGAGCGCCAAAGCTGCAATCCATTCATAAGCAGCAACCGCAGTGCCTACAAAAAAACCTTCACCGCTCATACCAATGAATTGCTCAGCGGATATATTAGAAGCAATCAATGAGGCTCCAATAGCCCACCAGGTAAGTGAACCTTCCGCTAAAAAGAAATCTTTGGTATCAGCGTTAACCTTTTTCTTACGTTGATAAATCCAGTACCCATATCCAGATATCAGGATAAAGTAAACAAGAAATACAATGATGTCAATGGTAGCAAGTCCTTTCATTATGGCATTTTTTAAATGTTAGCAATCGTAATTAAGGCAATTTATTTATAGGCAACTTCATTCCAGCGTAATTCGTTTTTAAACTGATGCAATTTAGTATCATTGTTAATTAACACAAATTCAATACCCGCCATTTCAGCAAAATCTTCCAGTTGTTCTGAACTGATGTTTTGCGAATAACAAGTATGGTGCGCACCGCCCGCTAGTATCCAGGCAGCACAACCCACTTTCATATCCGGATACGGTTTCCACAAAACCCTTGCCACCGGAAGATTGGGTAAACTATTGATCGGTGCAACTGCCATCACATCGTTTACCAATAAACGAAAACGGTTTCCCATATCTACAATAAACGCGTTGATTGCCGGGCCGGGACCAGAATTAAATACCAACCTAACAGGATCTGCTTTGCCGCCAATACCGAGTGGATGAATTTCGCAACTAGGTTTTGCATCCGCAATCGATTCACAGATCTCCAGCATATGCGCTCCCAATACCATGGCATTATCCGGGTTAAAATGGTAGGTATAATCTTCCATAAAAGAGTTACCACCTTTTAATCCACTTCCCATCACTTTCATGGCACGAACCAGTGCTGCAGTTTTCCAGTCACCCTCTCCCGCAAATCCATATCCCTTTGTCATGAGTCTTTGTGCAGCAATACCGGGTAATTGTTTCATGCCATGCAGATCTTCAAACGTAGTGGTAAATCCTTTAAAGTTTCCTTCTTCCAGAAATTGTTGGATACCCAATTCTATTCTGGCCGCTTCTCTCAGTGATTCGTACTGTTGTCCGCCTTTTTGCAGAGAAGGTACTACTGCATACTGCACATGATACTCATCTACCAATAGATTGATCTCACTTTCTTTCACCGCATTGATAACCGCTACCAGATCACCTACACCATACGTATTTACGGAATAACCGAATTTAATTTCTGCTTCAACTTTATCACCTTCCGTAACAGCAACATTGCGCATATTATCGCCAAACCGAACAAACTTGGCTCCCTGCCAATCGTTCCAACCTGCTGCTGTTCTTATCCACCCGCATACTTTTGAAATGGATTCTGGATCCTGCCAATGTCCTACTACCACTTTCCGGTTCAATCGCATGCGGCTCATGATAAAACCATATTCTCTATCCCCATGCGCAGATTGATTCAGGTTCATGAAATCCATATCAATACTACTCCACGGTATATCCCTGTTAAACTGTGTATGTAAATGTAATAGGGGTTTGCGTAATATTTTCAATCCAGGAATCCACATTTTGGCAGGAGAAAAGGTGTGCATCCATGTGATCACACCAATACAATTTGTAGTGTTATTTGCCTGCTGAAAAATGCTATAAATTTCTTCAGCCGTTTTTACTGTTGGTTTATATATAATTTGTACAGGGATCTCAGGATTTTCATTAAGTGCATTTGCTATTGTTGTTGAGTTTTTTGTAACCTGTAGTAATGTTTCTTCTCCGTATAAGTGTTGACTACCGGTAATAAACCAGACTTCCAGTGTTCTAAGGTTGATCATGTGTATTAGATTTTATTTATTGTCCGTAATAGGAATGAGGTCCATGTTTCCTTTCAAAATGTTTTTGAATAAGCGCATCTTTTAGTACAGGAGCAGAAGGATTGATCTGCAATGTGAGCATCGCCATTTTGGCCAGTTCTTCCAATACGGCTGCATTGTATACAGCCTTGTTGGCATTATTGCCCCAGGTAAAGGGAGCATGATTACCTACCAGTATCATTTCCAGTTCCTGATAGGATAATCCTCTTTCGGTAAAACAGTTCATTATCTGAAAGCCGGTTTCATATTCATAATCACCTTTGATCATTTCATCACTCATCGGTGATGCACAGGGAATAGGGGATACCGTATGATCTGCATGCGTGGTTCCAAAAACAGGAATGTCTTTTTGCGACTGTGCCCAAGCGGTTGCATAGGTGGAATGTGTATGAACGATACTACCTACTGTGCTCCAGTGTTTGTATAATACGGCATGTGTTTTTGTATCAGAGGAAGGGCGAAGTGAACCCTCTACTACCACACCATCAAAATCTACAATTACCATTTTCTCAGGCGATAGTTCTGCATATGGAACACCACTTGGTTTTATGGCAAACACACTTTTGTTATGGTCTGCAACACTAACATTACCAAAAGTAAACAATACCAGCCCCAATTCGGGTAACTGCATATTGGCATGGTAAGCTTCTCTTTGAATGGTTTCGTACGGGTTCATAAAAAGGATAAATGATCTTCAGAAGATCATTATTTATTTACTGCTTATTAGAATGTTGTTCGGTAAAATGGCCTGCTTTTTTATACTGTTCAAAACGGGTGTTGTAAATAACAGCTTTATCAGGTTCAGGTATATACTGCGTATCAAATCCCTGGCCCATTGCCTCCATCGCATCTTCTACTTTTGCAAATACACCTGCCGCCGTTGCGGCAAACATCGCTGCACCCAATGCACAGGTTTGTTCGCTTTTATGAATGCGGATAGGCATATTCATTACATTACTCATTACCTGCATAATGTATGGAGAACGTTTTGCCACGCCTCCTAATCCAATCAATCCTTTTACAGGAACACCTTCCTGAATAAAGCGGTCTGTGATCATACGCGCACCAAAACAAGTTGCCTCTACCAATGATTTAAAAATTCTTGGTGCATCGGTTGCTAGGTTCAGTCCATGTATGCTGCCTTTGAGAAACTGATTAGCATCGGGTGTTCTCCGGCCATTAAACCAATCAACGGCCAATTCATCTTTTTCATCAACAGGTAATAATGCTGCTTTTGCACTCAGTTCCGGTATCAATTTTTCTGACAGATCCGCTATCAGTTGATCGGTTATTTCTGTTGTTATGATTGTATTTTTTGAAAGGATGTCTGTTATCGGTCCCAGCAACATATTTTTAAACCATGCATAGGTATCGCCAAAAGCAGATTGTCCGGCTTCTAATCCCGTCATCCCTGGTATAACAGAACCATTTACCTGACCACAAATTCCTTTTACCAATGTATCCGCTATTTCAGCACTGGGTGCAACCAATATATCACAGGTTGAAGTACCCATTACTTTACTTAGATGATAGGCTTCAATCTGTCCGCCAACAGCGCCCATGTGTGCATCAAAAGCACCAACTGCCACAATTACTTCTTCTGACAAGCCCAGTTTAGCAGCCCATGATTGTGACAACTTACCAGCGGATTGATCAGAAGTATACGTTTCTTTTCCAAGCGTATCTACAAAACCATCTAATATAGGATCAAGTGTTTGAAAGAAATGATTGGGTGGATAGCCATCAAATGTTTCTGACCATAAACCCTTATGGCCTGCCGCACACACACTTCTTTTTAATTGTGATATATGTGTACCACCTGTTAGCAGAAATGGAATCCAGTCGCAATGTTCCACCCATGTATAACAGGCATCACGAACAGTTGTATCCACACGATGTACATGTAATAATTTTGCCCAGAACCATTCAGAGGAATAAATGCCACCCACATACTGTAGATAATTGGTATCAAATTTTGTGGCGTGTTCATTAATCTGCGCCGCTTCTGTGGTAGCCGTATGGTCTTTCCACAAAACAAACATAGCATTGGGGTTCTCTGCAAACTCAGGGGTTAGTGCCAGCGGTACGCCCGCTTCGTTAACTGCAACCGGAGATGATCCTGTTGTATCTACACCAATGGCTTTTACCTGAGCCGCAATTTCTGCACCTGCTTTGGATAAACATTTCAGGATGGTTTGTTCAAGACCTTCTACATAGTCAAGCGGATGTTGGCGAAATTGATTTACATCTGGGCGACAATACAATCCCTTTTTCCAGCGGGGATAATAAAAAATAGCCGAAGCAATTTCTTCACCATTAGCACTGTTAACCAGAATGGAACGTACAGAGTCGGTTCCATAATCAACCCCGATAACGTATGTATTTTTTTCCATGAGCAGGCAATCTGTTTTGATAATTCGTGTCAAAATAACACTTTATAAATGAAAATAAAAAAAACAGGAAGATATTTTTCCTGTTATTTAATATTTCCCGGATTGGGTATGAAGTTAAGAAAGGCATGAAAGTTTTTTTCATACCTCTTTTTATCCAATTTATAGTAGTAAGCGCCTTTTTTAGAACTGTCCCTGTCTTTATCCTTTTGTTTTATCAATAGCTTGGTAGACTGAAGCTTCCTGCTGAAATTACGCTTATCAAACTGTGTATCAAAAATGCTTTCATACAGGCTCTGCAGTTGCGGCAGGGTAAATTTTTCCGGTAACAGTTCAAAAAGTATAGGGTGAAACGCAGCTTTGTAACGTAATTTTTGTTTAGCCATTTCCACCATTTCGTGGTGGTCAAAAATTAGTTTGGGTAATTCTTTAATGGGGAACCAACCGGCGTGAAACTCAGTATTGATCTGCTTTTCGTATTGATGAATATCAATCAATGCAAAGTAGGCAACCGATACTGTACGCTCTATCGGATCCCTTGTTACATTACCAAAAGCATTCAATTGCTCCATATATACTCCTTCCAGTCCCGTCAGTTCTTTTAAGATCCTCGCTGATCCTTTTTCGAAATCTTCATTCTTCTGCACAAACCCGCCCATCAAACTCCATTTCCCTTTTTCGTATTCCAACCCCCTCTGTACCAATAATAGTTTTAACTCAGAACCATCAAAGCCAAATATGATACAGTCGATGGCTACCAGTATGCGTGTCTGATTGTGATACCTTATCATAACCTGAAAATATAAGAATAATGTTTAAATGTACAAAAGTGACACTTATAAAGTTATCAATTTTTTTAAAAAAATAATAAGTGTTTTTTGGACAATTAATAATTCTTATCTACTTTAGACTTCTTATGTTGTTTGTGGCAATTCAAATTTGCAAGCAATGGTACCGGAGCCATTTCTATGGTTCCGGTTTTTTCTAACGATGTTTCACATACAATAAATGCTTCCATATGAACAAATATTCCGCTCTGGCGATCTTCAGTTTTATGTCTTTTTTTGTGGCTTGTACCAACCCTTCCGGCAGTAAGGATGCTACGGTTGCTGTTTTAGATACAATAGCACTAAAAAATGCGTACCATCAAATTGTAAAAGACAAACCCGCAGCATTGTATATCTTAAAAAATAAAAACAATATGCAGGTTGCCATTACCAATTATGGTGGCCGTATTGTTGCCCTGCTGGTGCCAGACAGCAAAGGTGTTTTTACTGATGTTGTTTTGGGGTACGATAGTCTGCAACATTACTTGTCCAAGCCCGAAGCGTATTTTGGGGCATTAATAGGAAGGTATGGCAACCGTATTGCCAAAGGGCGATTTGCCTTAGGTGGTACTACGTATCAGTTACCTGTAAACAATGGTGCTAATAGTCTTCATGGAGGCCCACAGGGATTTCATAACCAGGTTTGGGATGCGCAACAGGATAGCGATCAGCAGCTCACGCTTACATACATTTCCAAAGATGCCGAAGAAGGATATCCCGGTAATTTGGCTGTTAAAGTAGTGTATACACTTGCAGAAGATAATAGTCTTAAGATAGCGTACGAAGCAGCAACTGATACCAAAACAGTTGTTAACCTTACCAATCATGCTTATTTTAATCTAAACGGTCAGGGTACTGGTTTAATTACAGATCATATGCTCAAGATCAATGCAGCTAAGTATACGCCTGTAGATACCACATTGATACCTACTGGTGTTCTCGAAAATGTAACTGGTACGCCTTTCGATTTTCAAACAGCCAAAGCCATCGGACAAGACATCAATGCTACTAATGCACAAATTAAAAACGGACTTGGTTATGATCATAATTTTGTTCTTTCAAAAGCTGGCACAAATGCAATTCAGGAAGCCGCAGTTGTGTATTCCCCCATTACAGGAATTGAAATGAAAGTGCTTACTACTGAACCGGGAATCCAGTTTTACAGTGGCAATTTTCTAAACGGAACATTGACTGGTAAACAACAAAAGTCGTATCCTTACAGATCTGCGTTTTGTTTGGAAACACAGCATTACCCTGACTCACCTAATCAACCATCATTTCCAACAACTGTTCTTGAGCCGGGACAGAAGTATACCACCACAACCGTTTATGCCTTCGGGTTGCATAAATGATAAAATAAATTTACAAGAGGTTAATATCCGAAAACAAAAAGAGTGCTGTGGTGATTAATTTTAGCAATCAGCGAAACTAATATAATATCATTATTGATAATAGAGCTTGAAAGAAAGCATTAATCAACAGTTCGCAGTATAATTTTTCATCTTAATAAATGTAAGGTATGATAAACGTTTGTAAAATAATAACCGGAGCAGTTGCGCTGCTTTCATGCAGTAGTGCAATGGCACAGAATAAAGATTATCCTATTCAACCGGTAACTTTTAACCATGTGCATGTGAATGATCAGTTTTGGGCACCACGCATTGCTACCAATCAGGAAATTACCATACCCTATGTTTTGCAGAAATGCAGGGAATCAGGAAGGATAGATAATTTTCTGAAAGCAGCCGGCAAAAAACCTCCTACCAATCTTACGGAATATCCGTTTGATGACTCGGATGTGTTTAAGGTGATAGAAGGTGTTTCTTATGCCTTGCAGGTAAAGCCAGATCCTAAATTAGAATTAGCAGTTGATTCACTCATTACTATCATTGGGGAAGCACAAGAACCCGATGGGTATTTATATACTTTTCGCACTATGAAACCAGACAAACTGCATGTTTGGATTGGTGCAAAACGTTGGGAAAAAGATCCGGACCTTAGTCATGAGTTGTATAACAGCGGCCATTTGTACGAAGCTGCAGTTGCCCATTTTTTATCAACCGGCAAAAAAACATTATTGAATATTGCTATCAAAAATGCAGATTTAATAGTGAAAGATTTTGGCCCGGGCAAAGCCGCTTATTTTCCGGGTCATCAGGTAATTGAAATGGGCTTAGCCCGTTTGTACCGTGTTACTGGAAAAAAAGAATACCTCGCATTGGCAAAATTTTTTCTTGATGTTCGTGGCAATGGTGCTATCAGAGGATCAGAATATAACCAATCACAAAAGCCAGTAACAGACCAGCACGAGGCGGTAGGTCATGCGGTGCGTGCAGCGTATATGTATACAGGTATGGCCGATGTGGCAGCACTTACCGGAGATGCCACTTACATCAAAGCCATTGATGATATCTGGTCTGATGTAGTGAATAAAAAAATGTATTTAACAGGTGGTATCGGTGCAACCGGAGCAGGTGAAGCATTTGGTGCAGCGTATCATTTGCCCAATATGTCGGCATATGCCGAAACCTGTGCATCCATCGCCAATGTGTATTGGAACAACCGGATGTTTTTATTACATGGTGATGCGGGTTATATTGATGTGATGGAAAGAGTGATGTACAATGGTTTACTCTCAGGCATTTCACAGAGTGGTACCCGTTTCTTTTATCCGAACCCGCTGGCTTCTATGGGCCAGCACCAGCGTAGTGCCTGGTTTGGTTGTGCCTGTTGTATTTCAAACGTAACTCGCTTTATGCCTTCGGTACCCGGCTATGTGTATGCACAGGATGAAAACAATTTGTATGTGAATCTTTTCATGACCAATAAAGCTGATATTACTTTACCCGCTGGTAAAGTAACCATAGGGCAGGAAACAGCGTATCCATGGAAAGGATTGATTAAAATTCAGGTAGATGTACAGAAGAAAACAAATTTTGCCCTCAGGGTAAGAATTCCGGGTTGGGCAAGACAACAGCCTGTACCAGGTGATCTGTATCGCTTTGCTGATAATAAAATAGTTGCTATCCCTATCAAAATCAATGGTAAGGAAATGACTTACACAGTTGAAAAAGGCTATGCCGTTTTTAACCGTGCATGGAATAAAGGAGATGTGGTTGAAATGGATTTGCCCATGGAGGTAGAAAAAGTATTGGCCAATGAAAAAGTAAAAGATGACCAGGGACGATTTGCTTTTCAGAAAGGACCATTGGTGTATTGTTTGGAAGGACCTGATAATAAAGATGGTTCTGTACAGAATATTGTTATGGGACAACAAACAGTTGTGAAAGAAAATTACGATGAGAAATTATTAAACGGTGTATTGGTATTAACCGGAGATGGTTCTGCTACACGCAGGCAGGTAGATAATACATCGTTGGTAAAAACCGATTTACAGGCAAAAGCCATTCCTTATTATGCATGGAGCAATCGCGGACCATCAGAAATGGTGGTATGGATCCCATATGAAGAATCTGCTGCAAGACCCAAGCCTGCTGCTACTATTGCTTCTAAAAGCAAACCAAGTGCGTCTATCAACAATCAACGGATGCTCACCGCATTGAACGATCAATTTGAACCAGCTAATTCAGAAGATAAATCGGGTTTATACCTGCATTGGTGGCCTAAAAAAGATACCGACGAATGGATTCAATATGATTTTGATACAGAGCAAACACTTTCTGAATCAAGTGTGTATTGGTATGATGATAGTCCTTTCGGTGGTTGTCGAATTCCTGCTTCGTGGAGGCTTTTATACAAAGACGGCGATGCATGGGTTCCGGTTAAAAATACGACACCTTATGAGCTCGTAAAAGATAAATATGATGTGGTGAAATTTGAACCGATTAAAACCAAATCACTCAGAATGGAAATTAAACTACCTAAAAATCATGCAACCGGTGTTCATGAGTGGGTGGTTAAATAATTGCTAATCAAGTAATACTTTAGTATGTCTCGTATTTTGTGGTCTTGTCTCTTCATAGGGATCAGTATGTCGTCTATCGCACAACAACGTGCCCTGATGCAGGTGCAAACTGCAAAAGTGAAGAACACGGTTTCGCCCAATCTGCATGGAATTTTTTTTGAAGAGATCAGTCACGGTGGCGAGGGTGGATTATATGCAGAACTGATTCAGAACAGAGGCTTTGAAGAAAGCAGACTACCACCGGGATCTGTATTGGAAGCCGGTATGTTAAATCCCAATCCCGAAAAGAAACCACATTATAACCTGAATGGTCGTGCCAGTAATTTCCGTTTGCCATGGACAGTTAAATCAGATTTCCCTTATTGGAAACTACAAACAGGTGCCGGCGCGGATATCCAACTTTCGCTCGATAAAAAAGATCCGCTCACAGAAGCTACACCACAGGCAGCTGCTATTAGTATTAAAGCACTTGGCGCTGATAATAAAAATTATTTTATCAATGAAGGTTTCTGGGGTATCAAGGCCGAGAAAGGAGAAACCTACCAACTTAGTTTTTATACGCATTCAGATGGTAGTTATAAAGGTCCGTTAACCGTGATGCTTCTATCAGATAATGGAGCAGAACTTGCTTCACACACATTTACCTCTGTTAACAGTGGTGAATGGAAAAAATACACCTGCTCGTTGGTGCCTAAAGAGTCGGATGGTAAAGCCCGTTTCGCATTTTCTTTTGGTTCTGTTGGAAATATCTGGTTTGATTTTGTTTCAGTATTTCCAAAAAAAACATTTAAGAACCGTCCCAATGGTGTTCGTGCCGATCTTGGCCAGTACCTGGCAGATTTGAAACCTGCATTTGTACGCTGGCCCGGCGGATGTTTTGTAGAAGGCGTGAATGTTGAGAGTGCCCCAAATTGGAAAACATCTATCGGTCCTCTTGAAAAACGTCCCGGTACATTTAGTGTTTGGGGCTACTGGTCGAGCGATGGTTTTGGGTATCACGAATACCTGCAATTCTGCGAAGACATTGGTTCTGATGCACTCTATGTTTTTAATGCAGGCGTGGCTTGCGAGTTCAGAAGTGGAACTTTTATTACCAATGAAAATTTACAACCGGTAATAGATGATATTTTGGATGGTATTGAATATGCCATCGGCCCTGTTACCAGCAAATGGGGTAAGGTTCGCGCAGCCAATGGTCATCCTAAGCCTTTTCCCTTAAAATATATTGAAGTAGGAAATGAACAGCATGGTCCATGGTATGCACTTCGGTACAACCGTTTTCATGATGCCATCAAAAGAAAATATCCCAACCTCAAGATCATTTCCAGTATGGGTATTGGTGATATCAATAAAAGAACATTGGATAGTATCAAAACAACAGATATGGCCGATGAGCATGCCTATAAAGGTGCTTACTGGTCGTTTACCAATTATGATCATTTCGACCGTTATAAAAGAGGTGATTATGAAGTGTATGTTGGTGAATATGCTACCAATGCAGGTGTAGGAAACGGTAATATGCTGGCAGCATTAAATGATGCAGCTTATATTATGGGGATGGAGAACAACGGAGACCTCATTAAGATGTCGAGCTATGCACCACTTTTTGAAAATGTTAATACAAGGCATTGGCCTGTAAATCTGATTAAGTTTAAATCAGACAGCAGTTTTGCAAGGATCTCTTATTACACAATTCAATTATTCAATGAACAGCGTGCAGATGAAAATTATTCAGCACAGTTTAGTGTATTGCCTTCTACCGCACCCAAGCCGCGCAACAAAGGTGGTATTGGTTTAGCTACATGGGATACACAAACAGAGTATAAGGATATTGAAGTAACTGAAAACGGCAAACTGGTATACAAAAGTGATTTTATCAATCATCCGGAAGAATGGCAATCCATTCGCGGAAACTGGAAAGTACAGGATGGCGCCATGGCGCAAACCGTGCAGGGAGCGCAGCGATTGATGATTTTAAAAGATAAATCATTCGAAACCTATACACTCAAACTCAAGGCCAGAAAAACATCAGGCACTAATGCCTTCATTATTCCGTTTGCAGTAAATGGCACAAGATCCATGCTGCGTGCGCATATTGGTGGGCTGGTTAACAACAGCTCGATGTTTGAATTGGTGATGGATGATGCCGTTTCAAACATGTCGCAACCCAAACGATTAATCAAGCCTATTGAAACAGGAAAATGGTATGATATCCGCTTGGAAGTAGGATTGGATAAAGTTGATTGCTATCTGGATGACCAGTTGCTGATGACCTACACAGAACCCAACAAATTTCTCAGTATTGCAGGAAGAGATGCAAAGAATGGTGATCTGATCATCAAAGCTGTGAATGTGTCTGATGAAGCGTACGAAACAGAGATCAAACTGGATGGGGATATGCGGTTGTCTTCAACAGGTGCTTCCGCATATACGATTTCTTCATCATCGCTTGATGTTGAAAATTCGTTTACAGAACCTAAGAAGTATGTACCAGTGAAAACTTCTGTAAAAGATATCAGCAACCAAAAAATACAATATACTTTTCCTAAATATTCCGTTACGGTATTAAGAGTAAAAACGCAAAAGGCAGGGTAACCTCCCTTTCTGTGACTATATTAAAAGATCCCTCTATGAAATCAAGACTTGTACTAATCGCCATCGGTCTTTTAGTGAGCCAATCTGTTGATGTGCTTGCACAGCAGAAATCCTTACCCGCTTTTGCACCATCAAGAGATCTGATGTTGAAACGGTATAAAGCTGCCGAGGAGCGTGACAGTCTTGCCAGACGCACCGTATTCAAAGCAACCGTCCAGCCGGGCTGGTCTGGCCCATCTTCTTTCTGGTATCGCAACGCTTTACCCGATAGCCAGTCTGAATATATTTTTGTTGATCCCACAAAAGCAACCAAGCGACCTTTGTTTGATGTGGCACAAATGGCAAAGGCTTTATCAGCCGCAACCAACAGGCCTGTAACCGCAGGCCGTTTGCCCATCAGAGATTTGTATGTGTATCCTGATGCTGCAAAACTTGCGGTGGCTACTGGTAATGCTTTTTATGATATCGATCTATCCAGTTATGCTTTTACAAAGATTGATACGTTACCTACAGATAAAACAGTATATCCCACATTAACAAGACCCTTGAGCCGTTGGCAAAGAGGAAGAACGGAAAGAGTATCTCCCGATAAAAAATGGACATTGATTGTAAAAGATAATAATATTTACCTCGAGCCGGTGGGCGGCGGTACGGCTATTGCTTACACAACAGATGGTACTACTGCATTGCCATATGGAGATGCAAGTTGGTCGCCGGATAGCCGTTACATAGTTACTTACAAGATAAAAAGAGTGGTTGATAAGCCTGTGTATTACATAGCTACATCCTTACCTGGCACCACACGTGGGGAAGTGAAGCAACAAAATTATAAACAACCTGGTGATGATTTTTCTACGTATGAAATGCACCTGATCAATGTAGCTGATAAATCTGTTGCCAAAGTAAAAACAGACATCATTGATTTTTTTGATGCACCGCGATTAAGATGGAACGATGGAGACAACGATCATTTTTTATATGAGCGGGTAGACAGAGGCCACCAGCGCTTTAGAATCATAGAAGTAAATGTGCAGGATGGCAGTACCAGAAATATAGTAGATGAGCAAACGAATACGTTTATTTACGAGCAAAAAATTGTTACGCAGTATTTACCCGCAACATCAGAAATTGTTTGGGTTACGGAGAAGGATGGTTGGCGTCATATTTACCTGGTAGATGCTAAGAAAGGAGTGATAAAAAATCAGATCACCAAAGGAGAGTGGGTGGTTCGTGCCATTGATAGTATTGATGTAACTAAACGGGAAATCTGGTTTCAGGCAAGTGGTATGAATGCGGGGGAAGATCCTTATCATATTCATTACTACCGCATTGGTTTTAATGGAAAGAATCTGGTTAAGTTAACAACTCCCGGGTATACCCACAGACTGGTATATTCTCCCGATAAACAATATTTTTTCGATACTTACTCAACGGTTAACCAGCCCACTGTAACCATAGTAGGCAGAACATCTGACGGGAAGAAAGTAATGGATATTGAAACGGCAGATATTTCTAAATATACAGCTGCCGGGTTTAGATTGCCTGAAGTATTTCAAGCAAAAGGCCGCGATGGTATGACTGATATATGGGGAGTTATTTTCAGGCCTTCCGATTTTGATCCGTCCAAAAAATATCCCATCATTGAAAATATTTATGCAGGGCCGCAGGACTCATTTGTGCCTAAAACATTCTCAGCTTCTGGCGAAATGCAAAGTATGGCCGAGCTTGGATTTATTGTGGTACAGATTGATGGTATGGGAACCTACAACCGTTCCAAAGCATTTCATGATGTTTGCTGGAAAAATCTAGGAGATGCCGGCTTCCCTGATCGCATAGCATGGATGCGTGCATTGGCCAACAAGTATCCGCAGGCAGATACAAGCCGTGTTGGTTTGTATGGTACATCAGCAGGTGGACAAAATTCATTAGGCGGCTTACTATTTTATCCGCAATGGTATAAGGCAGCGGTTTCGGCCTGTGGTTGCCATGATAACCGTGTAGATAAGCAATGGTGGAACGAACAATGGATGGGTTATCCGGTTGCCAAACACTATGATGAACAATCGAATATTACCAATGCACATAAACTAAAAGGTAAATTATTACTCATCGTAGGAGAAGCCGATCAGAATGTGCCACCAGAATCAACCTACCGTGTGGCGGATGCCCTGATCAAAGCAAAGAAAACGTTTGACTTTTTATCTGTTCCCGGAATGGGACATAGCGATGGGGGTGCGTATGGTCGAGCTAAAAAAAGAGATTTTTTTGTAAAGAGTCTTTTAGGAATAGACCCACCCGATAGAAATACCAATGAATTAATGATGGATGGTCAATAATAAGTAGTTGCCGTTTTGAGCTTTTGTAAAATTCAAAATCTTCTTGTAAAAGAATTAAGATTTTTCTTACAGGATGGTTGGTAAATTATTTCTAATCAGTCCCTGTGGACGGGCCTCTTTTGGTTTGATGCCGGGCGAATGGCCACGGCAAACAAAAATGATGCGCAGCACATTTTGTTAGAAGCAAAAGCAGCCAGGTAACAGGGACGGGGCCCAGCGGCCGGGAGCGACAAGAAGCTTCGAATACTAGCGCGTTTATTTTAATAGTGCAACACGTTATGGATAATAAAAAATGGGAAGCATAATTGCTTCCCATTTTTTTTGCCTACACTTCAGACTCTTCATACGTACTCCGAAAATAATGTTCCAGATAATCACTTGGTGATTTACCGATAATAGATTTAAAAACACGGTTGAAATTGGTAATGGTATTAAACCCGCAATTGTAAGCAATATTTGAAATACTGACACTATCCGTATCTCCGGTGGTTAATTTTTTACAGGCTTCATTGATGCGTACTTCATTTAAGAATGAAACAAAAGTATGCAGTGTTCTCTTTTTAAAATAACGGCAGAATGCCTGTGGTGTCATGTGTGCCTGCTTTGCCACATCTTCCAGCGTGATTTGTTTGGCATGATTGGCTAAGATAAAATGATAGATATGGCTTAAGCGGATTCCATCGTGTTCACTCACCGTATTTAAACCTGATAAACTGGATAATTCTTTTAGTTTGGGTATACTAGTGAATTTTTTCAACAGGTCTATAAAAAACGCTACCTGGTCCACTCCTTTATTTTTACTCACCAACAGCATCTTGTTCGAAATATTCGATATGTATGCTTCCGGTACGATAAATCCCTTACTTCTTTTTTGTAAAAATGAATAAATCGTTTTCATTTCTTCCAGATCAAAAAGCCCTTTTAATTTACCCTGTGGATTAAAGTGGATAGTAAGTGCCTGCACCTTACGCATACTCTTGGCAACAAAATAAATAGGATCACTTTTAAAAACATGGGGTTGATTGGCACCTATGTAAAAAATCTGGTTAGGCCCAAACGTATACATATTGTTATCCACCACAAGGGTACCTTCTCCTTTTTGAATCCAGGTAAGTTGTATCTCATCATGTCTGTGTAGATGTTGGTAGAAGTAAGGCAGTACATCCTGACGGATGATAATATTGTTGTCTCCCGGTACTGGTATGGTAAACTGTAAAACTTTCATAGGCAGATAATTAATGTGGGTAATGGGAATCTAACACCTCGGTAGTACAAATTTACCTTCTGATAGTGCCATTTTAAATAATGACAGTTAAAATACACCTTATGCTGCATTAATTTGTTGCAAATGAGGTGCTGTTTTATAAGAAGGTTAAAATACTGGTAACTAAGGATAATTTTGGTGATTGACCTACGGGCCATACGTGCTGCGTTTATTGTCATTATTACATGTAAACAAAAGGTATTTTCTGATTTATGAAGAAGTCAAAGCATTAAAAATGCTACTTGTGAAAAAAATGGGCCTTCTTCTCAGGCTTCAGGATGTTGACTTTATCTGATCGAATAGTGTAATCATACATTCTGCTGATTTCATATTGGCCAATAAAAGCAGTTAAAATCGGTAAACTATTTATTAATCGGTGAAAACAGGTTGCCGGTAGGGCATACTAATTTTATACTTCTAAATTCATATATATGGCTATAATAACATGGGATGGTGTTTATCCTGCAGTACTTACTCCTTTCAAAAAAGATGACTCGATCGATTTTGATGTATTTAAAACCAATTTGATCGCGCAACTGGAAGCAGGTGTGGATGGCATCATTCTGGGAGGATCCTTAGGAGAAGCAAGTTCATTATCCAATGAAGAAAAAAAGGAATTGCTTTTCTTTTCGAAAGAGGTATTACCTGATTCTTTTCCGATCATTATCAATATCGCAGAACAGACAACCAAGGCGGCGGTTGAATTGGCACAGGAATCTGAAAGAAATGGAGCTGACGGTTTGATGTTGCTTCCCCCCATGCGTTACAAAGCCGATGACCAGGAAACAGTGGAATATTTTATCGCTGTTGCAGAATCAACTTCTTTGCCCATTATGATTTATAACAATCCCGTTGATTATAAGATCATGGTAACACTCGATATGTTTGAAGCATTAACACCTTATGCCAACATACAAGCTGTAAAAGAATCTACCCGCGACGTAACCAATGTAACCAGAATGTTTAACCGTTTTGGATCGAGGTATAAAATACTTACCGGTGTTGATCCGCTTGCCATGGAAAGTCTTTGCATGGGAGCAGATGGATGGGTGGCAGGATTGGTGGATGCATTTCCCCGTGAAACCGTTGCTATTTACCGGCTAATCAAAGCGGGACAAATAAAAGAAGCCCTTGCTATTTATCGTTGGTTTCTGCCCGTACTGGAATTGGACATACATCCCAAACTGGTTCAATACATCAAACTGGCTGCAGAGTATACCGGTATCGGTACCAGCTATGTTCGCGCCCCGCGTTTACAACTGAAAGGAGCCGAGCTTGCTGAAGTAAAAGAAGTGATTGAAAAAGCACTTGCCTGCCGACCTGAGTTACCGGATTATCTGAACCTGAAACAAAGCAATCATGTTGCATGGGCATAATTTGATCGGATTTACTGCTTCTGCAGAAGGAAAAGAAACGTTACAGAATTTTAGTACACTGAAAGCGGGTTACTTGCCGGAACACTTTCATACAGCTACTGCTGATGAAGTAAACAGTGCAGTAACGAAAGCCGTTGCGGCACATAAAATATACAGCCAAACTAATTTTATCCAGCGAGCTGTATTTCTGGAAGCCATTGCTGAACAGATCGTTTTGCTGGGTGATACATTGTTGGAAAGAGCCCATTTGGAAAGTGGTCTTCCAATGGCAAGGTTAACGGGTGAGCGTGGAAGAACTGTAGGACAGTTACAACTGTTTGCTGCTTTACTTCGCGAAGGATCCTGGGCTGATTGTGTGATTGATACGGCTATGCCCGATCGAAAACCGCTACCCCGCGCTGATCTTCGCAGAATGTTACATGCTATTGGGCCTGTAGCTGTTTTTGGTGCCAGTAATTTTCCATTTGCATTTTCAACCGCAGGCGGAGATACGGCTTCTGCATTGGCAGCAGGCTGTCCTGTTATTGTAAAAGCACATACCTCACATCTTGGTACAAATGAATTGGTAGCAGGAGCTGTGGTAGCTGCTGCAAAATTAACCGATATGCCCGATGGTGTTTTCTCAAGCCTGAATGGGGAAGGAATTACTATCGGTCAGCAACTGGCTGCTCATCCTTCCATTAAAGCCATTGGCTTCACAGGATCCTATCGTGGCGGAATGGCTTTGTTTCATACAGCCACACAAGCCCGTAAAGAACCGATACCTGTATACGCAGAAATGAGCAGTATTAATCCGGTGATTTTGTTACCGGGTTTATTGTCAGATAGAAAACAGGATCATACATTGGCACAACAAATTGCCGGATCGATTAGTCTGGGTGTTGGCCAGTTTTGTACCAACCCCGGTTTGCTTTTTGTATTGGAAACGGAAGATGCAAAACAATTTTCAGCGGATCTTGGTAATGCACTTTCTTCTATTTCGTCTGAAGTAATGTTGAATGCAGGCATCTGTAAAAGTTATTACGAAGGCCGTAACAAAATTGCTTCACTCAATGGCGTAGAGAATATTTTTTCCGGTTCGGATAATGCTGCTGACTTTAAAGCGTCTCCTGCTTTGTATAAAGTACATGCAACAAATTTTATGGCACAAGCTGCTTTGCAGGAAGAAGTGTTTGGCCCCTGCTCATTGATGGTGGTTTGCAAGGATACCACTGAATTAATAGCTGCGCTTGATTGTTTAGGCGGACAACTCACCGGTTCCGTCTTTGGTAATAAAGAAGAATTACTTTCCTATACTGCTGTCATTGATACATTGAAACAAAAAGTAGGGCGTATTATTTTTAATGCAGTGCCTACCGGTGTAGAAGTATGCCACGCCATGGTGCATGGGGGGCCTTTTCCGGCAACTACCGATGCCAGATCTACTTCGGTTGGAACAGATGCTATCAGACGTTTTGTAAGACAGGTTTGTTACCAGGATACACCACAGGAATTACTCCCTGTTTATCTTCAAAATGAAAATAAAGCAGGTGTGATGCGAAAAGTAAATGGAGTTTTAACACGTAATGCGGTTTCATGATACTAACTCTTTGTACTATTTAAAATCTAAATACTTGTTATCAAATAAATAAGAATTGTGGTATCAGAAGTTTAATGAATAATTTCTAATCAGTTCCTGTGGACGGACCTCTTTGGGTTCGGTGTCCAGCGAAGCGAAGACAGATTAGGTCATGCGAAGCAGGCCTAATCAGAGGCCAAAGCAGTCCGGTAACAGGAACGAGGCCCAGCGGCCTTGAGCGATATGAAGCTCAAACAACGGAGTGTTTGATTTTTTATTACGATACGTTAAAATCATTTAAAGACATAATATTAATCCAGATTTTACAACAGCATGGCACATAAAAAATTTTTCTGTATTGATGCACATACCTGTGGTAATCCTGTAAGACTGGTAGCCGGCGGCGGCCCTGTGCTCGCAGGAAATAATATGATGGAGAAACGGTTACACTTTTTAAAAGAGTTTGACTGGATCAGGAAAGGATTGATGTTTGAGCCGAAAGGACATGATATGATGAGTGGAAGTATTTTATATCCACCGCATGATCCGCAGAATGATATCGGTGTTCTGTTTATTGAAACAAGTGGCTGTTTGCCGATGTGCGGGCATGGCACCATTGGTACCATTACCATTGCGATTGAAGAGGGACTTGTGATACCCAAGGTGCCTGGACAATTACGGATAGAAACCCCTGCCGGACTAGTACTCATCCGCTATCAGCAACAAGGAAAAAAAGTAACTTCTGTTAGATTAACCAATGTGAAATCATTTCTGGCCGCAGAACAGATTGCAGTTGATTGTCCGGATTTAGGAACCATTTATGTAGATGTTGCGTATGGTGGTAATTTTTACGCCATTGTAGATCCGCAAACAAATTTTCCGGGGCTGGATCATTTTACAGCCGACCAGTTAATTTCATGGAGCAGGCATTGCCGTACCGCCATTAATACGACACATCAATTTGTACATCCTGAGAATGAAAATATTCGTGGGTTAAGTCATTTACTCTGGACAGGCAAACCAATGGATGAAACATCTACTGCCCGTAATGCTGTTTTTTATGGCGATAAAGCCATTGATCGCTCACCATGCGGAACAGGCACTTCAGCAAGAATGGCACAGTGGTATGCAAAAGGAAAGTTGAAAAAAGGAGAACCTTTTATTCATGAAAGTATTATCGGTTCAAAGTTTACCGGACTTATTGAAGAAGAAACAACTATTGATGGAAAACCTGCCATCATACCGAGTATTGAAGGTTGGGCCATGGTTACGGGCTATAATACCATCATCATTGATGATGATGATCCGTATGCACATGGGTTTCAGGTTATTTAATATATTATCATTTACAAATCAGATATGAAAGCGGTAGTAATCGGAGGAGGTATCATAGGATTAAGTTCAGCATACTATCTCAGTAAACAAGGATGGGATGTAACTATAGTTGATAAAACAGATCTATCAGATAACTGTTCTCACGGAAACCTGGGTATGATTGTGCCCAGTCATTTTATTCCCTTAGCGGCACCGGGTATTGTATCGCAGGGTATCCGTTGGATGTTTAATTCCAAGAGTCCTTTTTATGTGAAGCCATCTTTGAGCCCCGCTCTTATAAGCTGGGGATTGAAATTTGTTAAAAGTGCCACCGCACGTAATGTTGAAAATGCTGCATCACCTTTGTTAGATATCAATTTGCTTAGTAAACAACTATACATTGAAATGAATGCGGAGCCTGGTTTCGATTTCTCGTTGGAGAAAAAAGGGATCATGATGTATTACAAAACACCACAGGTTGCCGAAGAAGAAATACATACTGCTGAAAAAGCAAGAAGTATGGGGTTGGATGTGGAAGTACTATCTGCCAAAGAAGCGCAGGCATTGGAAACAGGTGTAACACTGGATGTGCTGGGAGCTGTTCATTATCGTTCGGATGCACATTTGTATCCTAACAAATTAAATGAACAACTGGTTACCTATTTAAAAAATGCAGGTGTTCAATTTGCTACTGGTAAGCCTGTAACGGCGATTAAAACTCATCAAAAAAAAATCACTTCAATTATAACAGAGGGAGAGGAAATACAAGGTGATGTTTTTATAGCGGCAGCAGGATCATGGTTGCAGGATTTATTGCGAATGGCTTCTGTTAGTCTTCCCCTAATGCCGGGTAAAGGATATTCTTTTACACATGAAGTACCTGAAAAGCAATTGGCCATCCCTGCTATTTTATGCGAAGCCCGTGTAGCCATCACGCCGATGGGCGGACATCTTCGTTTTGGAGGGACAATGGAAATAGGGCCGGTAAATGATAAGATCAATATGAATCGTGTACAAGGTATTGTAGAAGCCATACCCGCTTACATGCCTGATATGGGTATTACTATGCCGGAGAAAAATAAAGTTTGGTATGGATTCAGACCCTGCTCTCCTGATGGCCTGCCTTTTATTGGACGTGGAAAAAAATATGATAACCTGATCATAGCAGGCGGTCACGCTATGATGGGACTAAGCCTTGGACCCGCAACCGGAAAGTTGATTGCAGAAATTGCAGAAGGAACTGATACCAGTATTGATATCAAGGCATTCGATCCTTCCCGGTTTGATTAGGTGATAAGGGGTTGCCGTTTTCCGGCTGACTAAGATTGTGCAGCAGATTTGAAGTAAGGGTATTAGATGATTACATTCCGATACTGTAAACATATGAAAGCCATGCCTGCCATCCTACTATCCATAAGAATATTATTTCTCTCTCTGTTATTGCAAACAGTAACTGCTCAACAGTTAACCACGGCAGATGCCCCTGCAGAATTATTGGTAAGGCAGATCAGCAGCAACTGTATCCGCATTACACTGCAACCTATTTCCAATAAACAATCGCTGTCAATTAATCCGGCATTAACAAACAGTGCCTATGCAGAGCCGGTAATTCGTATCGATCGTATTGATAAAGAAATGATCCGGCAAGTGGGCAGTCTCACACTTCGTATCAAACAAGCACCTCTCACTATTACGGTTACCAATGCAAAAAAGCAGGTTGTGCAGCAATTGGTTTTTGAAGACAATCATTCCCTCTCTTTTATATTTAAGGGAAACGAAAAAGTATTGGGCTTAGGTGAAGGCGGACCCAAGCCGAAACCAGGAACTAACTGGCGTGTACAACCAGTACAATATGACAGACGAGGTTCATTGGATAGTATGCAACCAAGGTGGCAGGGCGATGCCTATGGCTCACGCAATCCTGCAGCCATGCTCTCCGGTACCAGCGGATGGGGATTGTTTATAGCAGCACCATGGGTTTTGGTTGACATGCGTGATAAAGAAAAAGGATACTTCATTCCATGGAAACCTGCTACGCCCATTGTGCAGGCACAAACACAACGTAACCAGGGTTTGAATAATGGAAAAGGATTACCACCGGTAGATAGTATTGTGCCGGGCTTATTTGATGTATTCGTATTTGATGCACATGATCCTGCATGGATGATGCGAGATTTTTCAAAAATTACCGGGCCTGCTGCCATGCCGCCTAAATGGGCATTGGGATATATGCAGTCGCACCGAACATTAGAAGATGATACACAAATGACAGGAATCGTAGATACTTTCCGGATGAAAAAAATTCCCATCGATGCTGTTATTTATCTCGGCACCGGATTCGCTCCAAGGGGATGGAATAAAATGCAACCCTCTTTTGAGTTTAATCCCGAAGTATTTACAAAAAATCCAACAGAAGTGATTCAGCATTTTCATCAGAAAGATGTAAAAGTGGTGTTGCACATGGTGCCGTGGGATAGAGATAAACTGCCCACACTGCATGGAAATATTCCTGCAAAAAAAGACGAGATACTGGATGCAGGACATATAGAAAATTATTGGAAACAACATGAAGCATTGAATAAAGCAGGTGTTGATGCTTACTGGCCGGATGAAGGCGATTGGTTTAATTTACATGAACGTATAAGCCGGCACCAGATGTATTATCAGGGGTCACTTTTATCTAACCCCGGTAAGCGGCCATGGAGTTTGCAGCGCAATGGCTATCCTGGTATTGCTAAATGGGGTGGATGGGTATGGTCTGGTGATACGGAATCATCCTGGAAAACGCTGGAGGCACAAATAGCAGTGGGGATTAATTACTCGTTGAGTATTGCCCCATTCTGGGGATCGGATATTGGGGGCTTTTATCCCAACGAAAGTTACAGTGGAGAAATGTATGTGCGCTGGCACCAGTTTGCTTCGTTCAATGCATCGTTCCGTTCTCATGGCCGTACCTGGTGGCTTCATTTACCATGGGGTTGGGGACGATCAGAAATGGGCCCCAAAGAAAACAGAAACAATGCACTACCCTCTGCCATGAATAATGTATTGGTAGAACCCGTGATCAAAGAATACAATGAACTCCGGTATCAACTGATGCCCTATAGTTATACACTGGCCTGGCAAGCGAGAGAAACAGGCATGCCAATGATGCGTGCATTGTGGTTGCACTATCCATCAGATGAAACAGCATCCGCAACAGGTGATCAGTTTTTATGGGGAAAAGATATCATGGTAGCACCCGTTTATGAAAAGGATGCAAAAACGCGTAAAGTGTATTTACCAAAAGGAGAATGGTACGATTGGTGGACGAACAAACGCATAACAGGCGGTACAACAATAGAGAAAGCAATAGATCTATCAACCATGCCCTTGTATGTAAAAGCTGGTTCTATTATACCTATGGATACCATTCGGCAATCAGCAGCTGATACAGTCAAAGCGGCATTTACCCTAAAAATATATCCGGGCGCAAACGCGAGTTTTGATTGGTATGAAGATGACGGAGAAAGTACAGATTATCTCAAAGGAAAATACCAATTAACCCGGCTTATATGGAATGAACAGCAAAAAAATCTAATCATCGAGCCTTTGCGGCAGGCAGCTACTCCAAAAATAAATCGCACACTCTTAATTGAAGTAGTTGGTCAGAATAAAAATAAAAGAGTCCCTTATTTTGGAAAAAAGATAACAGTTTCTTTGCGCTAAGTTATCCTGTATCTTTCCTTTTATAAAACAATGGTATGTTTAAAAGGCATTGGTTTCGTGTGATGTTAGTATTGGTGGCAGCAGGCCTGCTGTTCAATCAATGCATACAGGGCGAAAAAACAATAGCGGCTAACGGCAACAGAGGTGCCGGTTATGCAGGTGCAGAAGCCTGTGTAAAATGCCATGCAGCTATTGCAAACAGCTATGCAGCAACAGCACATGCCAATAGTACCTCTCAGGGTAATAGAGAAAATATTGCGGGAAGTTTTCATGCAGACAGTAACCACTATCAATACAACGAACATGTGAAAGTAGCCATGCTGGAAAGAGAGGGCCGTTTTTTTCAGGCTGCTTTTCAGGATGGTGTGGAAAAAGCTGCATTCCCTTTTGATATAGTGATTGGTTCCGGTCGTAAAGCACAAACTTATTTGTATTGGTATAGTGCCAATGCCTATCAATTACCGGTTACCTATTCTGTTGCTGCAAAAGCCTGGGTAAATAGTCCTAACTATCCATCCGATAAAGTTCGCTTCGACAGGATGATACCCATTGGATGTTTTGAATGTCATAGTTCTTTTATTGAAAGAACGGGAATTGAAGAGCGCAAAGGATACCGGGTAGATAATTTTAATCCAACCAATATTATTTATGGTATTGATTGTGAAAGATGCCATGGTCCAGCAGCAGCGCATGTAAATTATCAAACAGAACATCCCTCAGAGAAAATAGCCAAATATATTACAGCATATAAAAACCTATCGAATCTGCAGCGCCTTGAAAATTGTGCTGCCTGCCACTCAGGTATACATGAGCCCATTAAATCTCCCTTTCTTTTTAAGCCTGGAGAAATGCTCAGCGATTATTTTCAAAAAGATACCGTGAAGCAGGTTGCCGCCGAATTGGATGTTCACGGTAACCAATATCAATTGTTACAGGCTAGTAAATGTTTTAAAGGTTCGGTACAGGAAATAAGTTGTTCCTCCTGTCATAATTCGCATAAGCAGGAAAGGAATGATCTGCAAGTGCTGTCTGTAAAATGCATGAATTGCCATGCACCCAACACCAAACAATTCTGTTCTTTTGCTGATAAAGTGGGTAGTACCATAACCACCAATTGCATTGATTGCCATATGCCGGCAAGTCCTTCAAAAATCATTACACTTAAGTCCGAAGGACAAAAAAATCCTATCCCTAATCTTGTGCGCTCTCATTTAATTGCCATTTATCCTGAGGCAGCCAAAAAGCAGCTGTTACATCTGAAGCTTGCTAAGTAATTGTATGTTGGATGATTGATGGGGACAGCATTCGCGTCTCATTGCGAACCTTGCGATACAAAAGTCAATATCAAAACCAGTATCGCAAAGACCGCTAAGGAAGCGCAATAGACGCTATGAAGATGTATTATGCTTACTCACTTCTTAAGAGAAATACAAGCGTCGCTGTAAGGAGGTCATTAGTTCAATATGTAATACTAACTATTGCTAATTTCTTCTTCTTTTGTAATTTCTTTTTTTCTCACCAGGTAATAGATAGGGATGCCCAGTAAGGTAATGATCAATCCAGGCCAGGTAAAGGCAGGTTTAAAAATGATTAGCAGGATACAAAAACTCAATCCCATCAGTATATAAATGATCGGTAACAATGGATATCCGAAAGCTTTATAAGGTCTTGGTATTTCCGGTCTTTTCTTTCTCAGAATAAAAATGCCGATAATCGTAAGCATGTAAAATCCAACAACTACAAATGAGATCATGTCTAGCAATTGTCCGTATTTGCCACTCAAACTCCAGGCGCAGGCAAAAATGCATTGTAGCCATAAAGCATATGCTGGAACCTGGTTACTATTCAATGTGCCTGCTTTGGCAAAGAACAGTTTATCCTTGGCCATGGTATAGTATACCCGGGCACCAGCAAGAATAATTCCATTGTTGCAACCAAAAGTGGAGATCATGATCATGATGGCGATGATAATCGTACCTGCCTGTCCGAAAATAACATTGGAGGCAGAAACACCAACGCGATCTTTTGCAGAAGTAGCAATATCCTGTAAAGGCATTAGTGCTGTATACGTAATATTGGTGAGTAGATAAATGATAGTAACAATCAGTGTACCCAGAAAAAGACTTAGCCCGATATTACGTTGTGGATTTTTAATTTCACCGGCTATGAAAGTTACGTTGTTCCAAGAGTCGCTGCTAAAGATAGAGCCTACCATAGAAGCAGCAACGGCACCCAATGCTGCAAACAGGGTATATTCACCCAGTGTTCCATCAGACTGCATGGGACGTAACTGCCAAGCATCATTCCAGTTGGCATTCCATACTTCAGATTTGAAAGCGAGTAATCCGAAAAGAATGAGACCGAAAAGACTTAGTAGCTTAACAGAAGTAAAAGTGGTTTGAATTAATTTCCCACTTTGTATACCTCTTGTATTAATATAAGTAAGTACAACAATCACTAATATGGATAATAATTGTGCGCGGGAGATGGCTACAAATCCCGCATCGAAAGCAATGATATCTTCACTAAAGAAAGGAAAAAGATAAGCAGTGAATTTTGCGAAAGCAACTGCAACGGCAGCAATGGTAGCTGTTTGAATTACAGAAAAAAAACTCCACCCAAATAAAAATCCCATCAGCGGGTTGTACGCTTCTTTCAGGTACACGTATTGTCCACCAGCTTTAGGAAACATAGCACTTAATTCACCATAGCTAAGTGCAGCAGCCACGGTCATGAAACCTGTTATGAGCCATACAATCATCAGCCAACCAGCACTACCCACGTTTCTGGTGATATCAGCACTAACAATGAAAATACCGGATCCGATCATCGATCCGGCAACAATCATTGTCGCATCAAAAAGTTTTAAAGATGGTTTGAATTGTGTGGTTGGTTGCATAGTCACTTATTTTACGAAATGTGTATATACATTCCTGTTCTTTATATTGATTCCTTTCTAAACATTTTGGTTACTGCAATATATAGATAACTGTATTCATAACACTTAATTGAATGAATAATTCAGCGAATATGGCATAGGTTGATCTATCTAACAATGTATACATGATCTGTTTTAGAATAATTTAAAGGTATCAGTAAATGGATAGAAGGCTATACGCAGAAATAAACCGGTTATGGTTTGTATTTATCTATTAATAGCGGAAGTGATCGCATTAAATAGCTTGTTATATATCTGCAATCCTATTAATTGAGGATAGATAGAATTATTTTTTTATACGATACATTTTTCTGCATCTGCATCTCACTCATTACTATAAGAAACATCCGTAATAAAAAAATGCGGTAATGATATTGGTTAAAATACGTTTATCATAAGTTAAAATAGTAGCCACTTTTTAAGAATAATGAAGTTAGTTTTAAGTGTCAATTTGACTCTTAAAATAAAATACTGCTTATGAAAAAAATGATTGCTTGCCTGCTGTTTTTTTCATTGCTGGGTACGAACCTGATTCAAGCCCGAAATGAAAATGAAAAAAAATTCAGACTTCCGGCAAAAACGGTTACTGGGTCTGTTGTTGATGCCAGATCGGGAGATCCCATGGCGGGCGCAACAGTTTCTATCAAAAATTCTACTGTGGTTACTGCTACAGATGCCTCCGGTAAATTTAGCATCTCGGTTCCTTCAGAAGAGGCACAATTGGTTATTACCTATGTAGGATATACTTCTATGACGGTGAGTGTAAAAGGACAAAGCCAGTTCGTATTAAAATTGAATAAGGATGTTAATAGTCTCGACGAAGTTGTAGTGGTAGGATACGGTACCCAAAAAAAGGGAGATGTTACCAGTGCCGTGGCGAGTGTAAAAAGTGAAAATTTTGTAAAAGGTTTTGTAAGAGATGCCGGACAATTGATTCAGGGTAAAGTAGCCGGATTAACGGTATCCACTTCTTCGGGTGATCCTACCTCGGGAACACAAATACAGTTGCGTGGTATTGCCACGTTGAACTCCTCTACATCTCCATTGGTATTGATAGATGGAATCCCCGGTTCTCTGAATTCTGTAGCACCAGAAGATATAGAAGCCATCGATGTTTTAAAAGATGGTTCTGCCGCAGCTATTTACGGTACAAGGGGAACCAACGGAGTAATCCTGATCACCACACGTAAATTAAAAGGTGATGGAAAATCTTCTGTTGAGTACAATGCTTACATGAGTGCTCAAACCATTGCAAGACGTCCGGAATTTTTAACGGCCGCTCAGTTCCGTGAGAAAAGTAAAGCCGGTTTTCCTTTCATTGATTATGGAATGAATACGGATTGGTTCAAAACTATTTCGCGAGAACTGCCGTTGAGCCAAACACAGAATCTTACTTTTCAGGGTGGTACCCGGGTAACCAATTATACCGCCTCTGTTAACTATAGAGGATGGCAGGGTATGTTCCTTAACTCTGTTAACCGGCAGCTTACTTTACGTGCAGATATTAACCACACCATGTTAGATGGTAAAGTGAAAGTGAATTTGAATGCCACTAGCAGAGCAAGAAATGATGACGGTGGTTTTAACAGCTATATTTATCGCCAGTCTGTAATCAGAAACCCTACAGATAGTGTGTATGATTTTCAGGGAAGATGGAAAGAAAGAAATATCTATTTCTATGATAATCCCCTTGCTTACATCATGGAAACCAATGCCAGAAATGAGGTGCAGGAAACACGGTTGTCAGGAAATATCTCTGCAAATCTTTTTAAAGGATTCAATTTGAAGCTATTGGTAGCGAATGTAAAACAGACATCGCTTACAGGTTATGCAGAAACCAAGAACCACGTGTCAAATGTTAAGAACGGAAGAAATGGATATGCATCCAGAAGCACCAGTTCCTCTATAGATAACCTGCTCGAACTTACTGCAGATTATACCCGTAGCTTTGGCAACCATAAAGTAACGGTATTAGGTGGTTATAGCTATCAGGATCAGTACGGCGAAGATTTTTCTGCCAATAACTTTGACTTTCCTACTGATCAATATTCTTACGACAGATTACAGGCAGGTAATGCCTTGGGCCGTGGGGAAGCTGGTATCAGCAGTGGTGCAGCAGAAAGCAAACTGATCGGTTTTTTTGGAAGATTGAATTACAATTATGCAGATAAATATATTGTTTCTGCCAGTGTAAGACGCGAAGGTTCTTCTAAGTTCGGAGAGAACCATAAATGGGGTACTTTCCCTGCGGTTTCTGCTGGATGGAGAATTAAGAAAGAAGAATTTATGCGTAATGTTAACTTCATAGATGACCTGAAGTTACGGGTTGGTTTTGGGGTAACTGGTATCGCACCATCCTCTTCTTATTTATCATTGACCAGTTTGAACTACGGTACCCGATTCCTGAACAACGGAGTTTGGATTCAATCTCTTTCACCCGTTCGTAACCCTAATCCGGATCTTCGTTGGGAGCGTAAGGAAGAGTTCAACTTTGGATTGGATGTAAGTGTATTGAAAAACAGATTAAGTGTTTCTCTGGATGTGTACAAACGTACCACAAGGGATATGTTATACAACTATACCGTTCCTGTTCCACCGTACCTGTTTAACAGCATACTCGCCAATGTGGGTGTGATGGAAAATAAAGGTGTGGAAGTGATGGTGAATTACACAGCTGTTCAGAAAAAAGAATTTCAGTGGGAAGGCAACGTGAGCTTCTCAACCAATGCCAACAGGCTGGTGTCTTTATCCAATGACCAGTTCAGAACAACCAGTAATTTCTTTACTGCAGGCGGAACCGGTGAACCAGTTCAGGATGTAACACACAGAGTAGATATTGGTGGTCCTATTGGTAATTTCTGGGGATACAAATCAGTAGATATTGATGCAAATGGTCTATGGATCATTCAAGGAGCTGATGGAAAACCAAAGCCCTATGCACAAGCTAAAATTGAAGACAAACAAATATTGGGTAACGGCTTACCTAAATACTATTTAGGATTCAACAATACATTCCGTTACAAAAATTTTGATTTGAGTATTCTGATGCGTGGAGCTTTCGGTTACCAGATTCTGAATTTTCAGCGCATGTTCTATGAGAATTCACAACCCCAGATCCTGGGTAACTACAATGTACTTAACTCTGCATTCGATAAAGTTTATGGAAAAGCTGAGTTAAAAAATTCTCAGGCATATGTTAGCCATTATATTGAAAATGGCGATTTCCTGAAAGTAGATAATATCACATTGGGTTATAATGTTCCTGTAACGAATAAGAAGTATGTGAAAAGTTTGCGGGTATATGTTTCAGGTTTAAATACCATTACCATTACAGGGTATAAAGGCATTGATCCGGAAGTTAGCAGAGGTGGCCTTGCACCGGGTAATGATGAAAGAGACAAATATCCAACCACCCGTACTTTCACCCTAGGTGCACTTGTTAATTTTTAATCGTTTAAAATAGTTGTTATGAAAATATATTATCAAAACATAAAGATTGCTGCACTGACATTGGTTGGTGGGCTTTTACTAAACGGTTGTACCAAACTGGATGAGAAGGTACACTCTGAATTACTGGCATCTAATTTTCAAGCAACTGCTGCTGATGTACCTTCACTGATGGCACCTGTGTATACCAATCTACGTGGTATGGTGGCCAGCTGGCAGGGATATTTTGATGTGCAGGAAGAAGCAGCTGATGCTATTGTAACACCTGCCCGCCCTAACGGATGGGTAGATGGCGGAACTTACCAACGTATGCACCAGCACGTATGGACACCAACGCAGGGCCAACCCAATGGTTTATACAACAACTGTTACCGTGGTATCAATAATGCCAACCGTGTTATTTTTCAAATTGAATCCGGTGAGATTCCTGTACCATCCGGTAAGGCAGGTATTATTGCTGAGTTAAAAACAGCAAGGGCTTATTACTATTCTATTTTGTTGGATAACCATGGTAATGTACCCATCGTTACTGATTTTAAAGATACTAGTCTGCCAAAACAAAGTACCAGACAGCAGGTATATGATTTTGTAGTAAAGGAATTAACGGATAACGTTCCGTTGCTTACTGAAACTGCAGATAAAAGTACCTATGGCCGTTTTACCAAATGGGCCGGTAAAGCTGTGTTAGCACGTGTTTACCTGAATGCACAGGTGTATACCGGTATTGCACAGTGGGATAAATGTATCAAAGAATGTGATGATATCATTACACAGGCTACTACCAAAGGAACGTATGCACTCGCTTCAAAATACAAGGAAAATTTTTCTACCACAAATGAAACCTGTAAAGAAATTATTTTCTCAGTTCCTTATGACGAAGTGTTTGCAACGGAAAGTAATATCCACATGAAAACCCTCGATCCGCTGATGCAACTGGTATTTCCAATGCAGGTTCAGCCATGGGGTGGTGATTGTGCCGTTCCTCAGTTTATTGATACCTATGATCCGGAAGACCAGCGTTTAAAAGATAGCTGGATTCAGGGTCCTCAGTACAATGCAACCACGGGTGCGTTGGTGATCAATTATGTGAAAACAGTAAAATCTCTTTTTGAAAGTGCTTCCAATGAAGGATTCCGAATAGGTAAGTTTGAAATCAAATCAGGAATGAGAGGTGGATCAAGTGTGGATTTCCCATTATACCGTTATGCAGATATATTAATGATGAAAGCTGAATCATTATTACGCACAGGTAAAGCACCGGAAGCTGCCGTTATTGTAACACAGGTTAGACAAAGAAACTTCACTGCCAATCCTGCCAAAGCAGTTGTTACCGGCGCACAATTGACGCAGGGTAGTGTTTATAACTATGGGGAGTGGCAAAATGGTGCAGTTGTAAATGCACAAGGTGGTACTGATGTTGTATACGGAAGAATGCTGGATGAACTGGGATGGGAGTTTGCTGCAGAAGCAAAACGCCGCCAGGATATTATCCGGTTTGGTGTTTTCACAACCAAAAAATGGTTTGCACATCTGTCGTCAAATAATAACAAGATTATATTCCCGATTCCACAGAATTCATTGTTAACTAATGTAAATTTAAAACAGAATCCGGGCTATTAATGTTCAATCGGCAAGTTGGTTATCATAAGTAGAGCAAAGTAAGGCCTGCAAGTTCATACTGCGGGTCTTGCTTTTATCTTACTGCTACAAAAAATGACTGTTAAGTGTGATGAGTGATTTCGTGAATTACATTTTATAAAAAAGGTTTTTACTATACATTTTACAAAATCAAGATTATGAAGAATGCAAGATTAGTGATGGGCGGAGTTGCTGCTTTGGTAGCATCTTTGTTTACCACACAGGTAACTGCACAACAACAAGAACCCAAACCAGTAACTACGCGCCCCAATCTGGCTGTGGTTGCCACAACAAGTGCCTCTATGCGTGGAGGGTTTAATGCAGCCGCTTTGAATGATGGGGTGGCGCCTGTTTTTGTAGGTAATGCACGTCCGGGTGGACAAAATAACCGGCCACAACCGCGCCAGAATATCTGGGTGCAGTATGAATGGGCACAACCGGTAAGTACGAAAGAGGTTGCTGTATTCTGGTGGGACTTTAATAAAAATATTCGTTTGCCGGAAGCATACAGAATACAGTATTGGAATGGAACCGCTTTTGTACCTGTACAAAATACAAACGGTATGGGTAAGCAGGTGAATCAATTAAACAACACTTCTTTTGATGAAGTAAAAACCACGAAGATTCGATTGGAATTGGATTCAGCAGACAGAGGTCTTCAAACCGTTTTGGAATGGGTGGTATTCAAAACAGATAACTCTGCCAGTCCTGCTCCATTAGTGAGTGCCGGCATGGATAGGGATGTGATGATTAATGGAAAAACCTATCTCTCTGCTTCGGTTAAATCGGTATCTCCCATTACCAAAATAGAATGGAAAAAAGTTTCCGGTCCGGGCACAGTACAGTTTACAGGAGCTAATAATTTGAAAGGAGGGGCCGCTAGTTTTTCTGCTATTGGAGATTATGTATTGGCTATGACAGTATCTGATGGCAATCAGGAACAAACTTCCTCCATAAAAGTAAAAGTACATGAACCACCTAAGCAAAAGCGACTGGATGTTGTATACACCAAACGCTATAAAATTGATAACAAACTCTGGAACGACAGGGCAAAAGCAATGATCACGAGCTGGATACCTTATTGTATTGATCAGAATGAAAGAACCGATCTGAAAATTGGTGAAGGTGGCATTGATAATTTTATTGAAGCAGCAAAAGCCATTCGCGGAGAGAAATTTAACAGGCACAAAGGATATGTATTTTCAAATGCATGGGTTCACCAGACTATGGAGGCGATGTGTATTGCATTGATGGTAGATCCGCAGGGAGATAAAGACCTGATTGCTGCACAGGATAAAATGAAAATAACACTGGAAAAATGGATTCCCATCATTTTGTCAGCACAAGAGCCTGATGGCTACTTACAAACAGCGTATACACTAAGAGATACCACTCGTTGGAAAGAACGCTGGGCTGCGCGTAACCGCGGGGATCATGAAGGATATGTATCCGGCTATTTTATTGAGTCTGCCATTAACCACTATACACTTACCAATGGTAAAGACAGACGTTTATACGATGCAGCAAAAAGATTGGCTGATTGCTGGGTGAGAAATATTGGACCCGGAAAAAAAGAATGGTATGATGGGCACCAGGAAATGGAACAAGCCCTCGTACGTTTTGGTCGTTTTGTAAATGATATGGAAGGTAGTGGAAAAGGAGATAGTTATGTTAGCCTCGCCAAATTCTTACTGGATAGCCGTAAGAATGGAAGTGAATATGATCAGAGTCATGTTCCGGTACAACAACAATATGAAGCTGTAGGTCACGCAGTTCGTGCCACCTATAATTATTCTGCCATGGCGGATGTTGCTGCTGAAACAGGTGATGTAGATTACCAAAGTGCTGTTATGTCTTTATGGAATAACCTCACCAATAAAAAATACTATTTCACAGGTGGAATTGGAAGTGGTGAAACCTCAGAAGGTTTTGGCGGAAATTATTCATTGCGAAACAATGCGTATTGCGAATCTTGTTCCAGTGCGGGTTTGATCTTCTTTCAATACAAAATGAATCTTGCCTATCATGATGCACGTTATGCAGATTTGTATGAAGAAACCATGTACAATGCCTTATTGGGTTCACTGGATCTGGAAGGTAAAAATTTCTATTACACCAATCCGCTTGCCTCCTCACAAGGCCGTGATGCTTGGCATGTATGCCCTTGTTGTGTGGGTAATATACCACGTACTTTGTTGATGTTGCCGACGTGGACTTATGTTACCGGTGATAAAGCGATTTATGTAAATTTGTATATCGGAAGTACCATTAATGTAGAAAAAGTTGCCGGTACTGATGTTCAGATGATTCAAAAAACGGATTATCCATGGAAAGGAAATGTAGCCATAACGGTGAATCCAAAACAGTCTAAAGAGTTTGCTGTATATGTGCGTGTACCCAACAGAACTACCAGCGAATTGTATACACCTGATAAGGAAGTGAATGGATTGAAATGGTTAAAAGTAAATGGACAAAAAGTAGCCATTAAAGTAGACAAAGGTTACGCTATTATTACCAGAAAATGGAAAGCAGGCGATAAGATAGAACTGGAAATGCCGATGGAAGTGCAACGCTTTACTGCAGACGATCGTATTGAAGCAAATAGGGGAAGAGTGGCTTTGCGTTATGGTCCATTGGTGTATAATGTTGAGAAAGCTGATCAGCAAGACATCAATAAATCAATAGGCAAACAACCATTTGCTGTTGAATGGCATAACGAACTGTTACGTGGTGTGATGGTGATCAAAGGTGTGTGGGCCGATGGAACACCACTAACTGCGATACCCAATTATGCACGCAATAACCGGATAGTAAAACAGGAAACGGCACCCGTAGGGCCAACTACCGTACCTACACAAGCTGCAGAGCCACCACAACGATTGGCTGGCAGGGATGTGAGTTCCATTATCTGGATCAAAGCTGATAAGTAAAGGATGATTGCATACTATTTTTTGAGGCCCGTAGTTTAGTAACTACGGGCTTTTTGATGTAAGGACACATAGCTGCATTCTTATCAACAATAACGTTGAATGGTTAAGAATGGCAAAACTTACGTTAAATACAGCAAACGAATTTCATAGCAAAAGAGACATATTTGGAAGGCATACTGAAAAGGATACTCCCAAAAATTATTGAAAAAATAAATGAAAAGAAACAGGTACGTTATATTGCTAATCATTATCAGTACTACCTTATTTTGTATTGACATCTTTGCCAATACTACTGATCCAGGGTTGGTAAAAATATTGAGTAGTCCGGATAAGAAAATTGTACTGAGATTTTTTGTGGATAGCGAAAAGCAAGCCCGATACAGTATACAGCGAAATGGAAAGATCGTACTGCAAAATTCAAAACTTGGGTTAATACGTTCTGACGAAAATTTTACGCAGTCGCTTACTTTGGTGTCTTCATCAGCCATTCGTTCAGTAAAGGATACATACACACTAAAAACGGGTAAAAAATCTGTTTGCTATTATACCGCACAAAAACAAGTGTTTCATTTAAAGAATGAATCAGGTAAAAAGCTCGACCTCATTTTTCAGGTAAGTAATGATGGGGTAGCCTACCGGTATTATTTTCCGGATGCTGAAATCGGCATAAAAAAAATTACCGCTGAGATCAGTTCGTTTAATTTTTCTGCTAATACCAAAGCATGGTTACAGCCCATGCAAGAAGCTAAAACAGGATGGGAGAGCACAAATCCGGCGTATGAAGAATATTATAAAGAAGCCACTAATCTTGCGCAACTCGAGCCAGCAAAAGCCGGTTGGGTTTTTCCTGCTTTATTTCAAAACGATGACAGCTGGTTGCTTGTAACAGAAGCTGCTGTTGGCAGAAAGTATTGTGCATCAAGATTGATCAGCGAAGCAGGAACGGATGAATTCAGGATAGGCTTTCCGGATAGTAAGGAACATTTTATGAATGGAGCCGTTACCCCTGAATCTGAATTGCCCTGGTATTCTCCCTGGAGAATTATTACTGTGGGTTCTTTACAAACCATTATGGAATCTACACTGGGAACTGATCTGGCCACTCCCTCTCTGCTTAAGGATACAACGTATATCAAACCCGGTATCGCATCATGGAGCTGGATACTTAAAAAAGACAGGTCCATTGTAATGGATGTTCAAAAAAAATACATTGATTTTGCTTCCAGAATGAAATACCAATATTGTCTTATTGATGTTAACTGGGATAGGACTATCGGCTATGAAAAAATGAAAGAATTGTCAGCATATGCTAAAGACCAGAATGTTGGCCTGTGGTTATGGTATAATTCTTCCGGAGACTGGAACACAACAAAATATACACCTAAGAGTAAGCTGATAACACATGAGAGCAGGATCAGGGAATTTGCTTTATTGCAACAAATGGGTGTTAAGGGAATTAAAGTAGATTTTTTTGGAGGAGATGGCCAGTCCGTCATGAATTATTATGAAGACATACTCACAGATGCAGCTTCGTATAACCTGATGGTAAATTGTCATGGAGCCACTTTACCTAGAGGTTTGCAACGAACATACCCTAACTTTTTAACAGCTGAAGCGGTTCGCGGCGAAGAAATGGTATCGTTCTTTCAGGATAATGCCAATACACAGCCTGTTAACTGCACACTTTTTCCGTTTACACGAAATGTGTTTGATCCAATGGATTTTACGCCAATGGTGTTGCATGAATTACCAGGTATCAAGCGTAAAACAACTAGTACTTACGAACTGGCATTAAGCATTGTTTTTATTTCAGGCGTACAGCATCTGGCCGAAGGCCCTGAAGGAATGGCGTATGTTCCAGATTATGTGCAAACTTTTCTGCAACAATTACCGGTATCCTGGGATGAAACCCATTTCCTGGATGGATATCCCGGGAAACTCTACGCAGTTGCCAGAAGATCCGGGAAGAAATGGTACATCGCTGTGATCAATGGAGAAAATATCAATAAAGAAATCAACCTGAACCTTTCATTCCTGAAGAATAAAAAAACAAACTTAATTGCAGATGAAACAGATGGGAAAAGTTTCTTACAAATTCCATTACAGATTTCTTCCGATGGAAAAGTTACTGTTGCAGTAAAAGCAAATGGTGGAGTCGTTTGTGTTATTGACTAGTTATAATAAAAATTCTTATCATTCTAATCGAATAACAACTTTGTATATGCGAAAATTAGTATCCCCGGTCATGCAAAATATTTTTTCTTTAATGATGAGACAGTCTTGTAAAAAAACGTGTATTGCAATAGTCTGTATTGCATACTTTTTTTGCAGTAACGATCTGATGTCTCAAACCAAAAAAGTATTCACCCATGCAGATACCCTGCGCGGTGCCATAAACAGTGAAAGAGACTGGTGGGATATTATGCGCTATGATATTTCTGTAACGCCCGATTACAATGCAAAAAGTATTATTGGGATAAACAGCATCAGTTATAAAGTGGTGAAGGATACTAAAAATGAGAAAATGCAACTGGATCTGAGGGATCCTTTGGTTATTGATAGCATACTATTCAATGGTAAACAAAAATTGGCATTTGTTAAAGATGGTCTTGTTTGGCATGTAACCGTGCCTAAGCAAAATAAAGGTTCTTTACATCGTATTGATGTGTATTATGGCGGCAAAGTACAGGAAGCCGCCAGGCCACCATGGGATGGGGGATGGACATTTACCAAAGATTCATTGGGAAGACCATGGATGACGGTAACCTGCCAGGGTGCTATGGGTGCATCCGTATGGTACCCCTGTAAAGATCACCAGAGTGATGAACCGGATAAAGGGGCATCACTTACCATGACGGTGCCAGATACACTGATAGCAATAGCCAATGGAAAGTTGGCTTTTAAAAAAGATAATAAAAACGGAACCACTACGTACAAGTGGGGTGTTGTAAATCCTATCAGTAATTATTGCATTATTCCCTATATCGGTAAGTATGTAAACTTTTCAGAAAAATACCAGGGTGAAAAAGGAATACTGGATCTGAATTACTGGGTGTTGGATTACAATCAGAACAGAGCGCAATCGTATATGCCCGGTCAGGTAAGGCAAATGCTGAAAAGCTTTGAATATTGGTTTGGTCCCTATCCTTTTTATGAAGATGGATATAAACTAATTGATGTACCCAATACAGGCATGGAACACCAGAGTGCGGTTTCTTATGGTAATCAATATAAGTTTGGATACAGAGGAAGAGATGGTTCCGGAACGGGCTGGGGAATGAAATGGGATTTTATTATTGTACACGAGAGCGGACACGAATGGTTTGGTAACAACATCACCACCAATGATCTGGCCGATATGTGGGTGCACGAAGGATTTACCAATTATAGTGAAACACTGTTTATAGATTACACATTTGGCCCTGAAGCCGCAGATGCCTATAACCATGGAATAAGAAGAGGAATCCGTAATGATAAAACAGTTATTCCCGAATATAATGTCAATGCGCAGGGTAGTGGAGATATGTATCCAAAACCAAGTAATATGCTTCATTCCATACGGCATGGATTGAATAATGACACTTTGTTCCGGAAAATATTGCGCGGACTGAATAGTCATTTTTATCATAAGACAGTGAACTCATCGGATGTAGAAAAATATGTTTCGCAGAAAGCAGGCTATGATTATAGCAAAGTATTTGATCAGTACCTGCGTACTATTCAAATACCCAAGCTGGAATTTTATTTCAGTGGCGATGAAAAGAAAATGTTTTACAGATATACGAATGCGGTTAAAGGGTTCAACTTACCTATACGCATTACGCCAAATGGACATGCCATACGTTTTGTTCCTTCAGAAGAGTGGAAGAGTACGGATCTTTCAGCCGGAGATGCAGCTGCCATTACACCTGTGGCGATTGAGAAAATGTATTATGTGAAAGTGGAGAAAGTAAGTGGGATGCAATAGAGAAAGCATTATAAATCTTATACAGCTATAACCGTGCCTTTGTGCCTTGGTGTGAAAAAAAAATGCTCACCAAGGCACAAAGGCACGGTTTAAAATAAGTATCCTGTGAAAGATAAGCACAGTATAAAAAGAGACTTTTATCTTCTCCTCGCCGGCCGAATATTTTTACCATAATACACATCTGCCGGATTGTGGTGGCCAATATAAACCTGGTTCAATAATTCATATAAGGTAGGATCATAGGATTGCAGATCATCTGGAGTTTGCACCCTTGTATCACCGTCATAAAATTCAAAATTAGACCAGAACCACCACTGTGTTCCTTCTGCCCAGTATTCCGCAGAAGTGTTGATGGCATATTGCCCTTTGTACATTCCTTTGCCTTTGGCCACTTCATACGCAGCGAGAATTTTTCTGTACAGAACACTATCGCATGCACGTATAGCATTCATAATATTATGACTGAATTCATGAACCAGAATATTTTCTCCATAATAGCGTGTACCGGGATAGCCTAATAAATTTTCCTCTGCACAGGAAGTAATGGTACCGCCCATACCGCGTGCTCTTTTATTCCAGTACTCTCTGTCTGTCATGCTAGCAATACCGCCGGGCTTGTCGTAATTGTCGCGCTCACCGGGGGTAAGGCGTCTGTCGTCTTTGGTTGGTTTTTTCCAGTTACTTCTTTCGGGAAGATCTGTTTCCATTTCTGTGGCAGCCATTACCAGCACCCTTGCTTTCTGGCGTATCAGTGTTGTTCTTACATCGGGTCTTTTTACCAGCATATAATTCACAATATCCCTTGCCATCAGTAAGGCATCATCTGGTACTTTACCCGAAGAAACAATTGGAATTCCAAAGGCATCTGCATATTTTTTATAAAAGGTATCAAGCTTAATAGCTGATGGTGGTGTATCAACCATGGCTTTTTGATAGGAGCTCACTATTTTCTTTTCAGGAACAGAGGCCGTTGCTGTAGTAGTTGTTTTTGTTTTAGAAGAAGAACAGCCAAGCAGAAGCGTGGCAAACACAGTAAGGGTAAGTATTCCGGTTGTATGCATAATACCTGATTTTAAGAGTGATCTTTTTTATTTCCAGTTAAGCTGAACAAAAGAAACCGCTTGCCGTGGTAATAACATATTGAGTACGTATTGTCCTTTTTTAATAACAACTGTTTTAGCAGGTTCCAATTGGGTAAGCTGACCGGATTTTTTAAGTAGTGTAATCTGTTCTTGTGTAGGTTGTTGTGGTGATCCCATTTTTTTCCATGCTTCGAATGAATTGCTGTGTTCGCTATCAATTCGATACTGTGTTAAGGTAGCTTTTGTAACTGAGCCCATCCCTTCAATAGTAATATGAACCGGTGTTGCGGCTGCAAATGAATCTTTATCATGGTAATTCCAAACCATTACCGCTGCTGATTTTTTATCTGTAGTAGCAAAGGCATTCACATCCGGTTCTTTTCTTACACCGGAATCACGGATCTTTTGAAAATCGTATGTCATATTTCCGGTAACGGCCAAGCGTTGTCCACTCATTTTACCAAACATTCTGAAAACGTTTAGTACCGGTTTATCAACACCATTGGTAGCCAGATCGCGAAAACCGTAGAACCAGGGCTGGTCTTCAAATTCAAAAGCCCATGATACTGCACCGGTCAGGTTTACATTAAATGCATCTGCCATTGCATACTTACGTGCAAATACCGCTGCAGTATAACTGGAGAACATAGTACCATTTCTATAACCATTTTCCGGATTGGTATTAATGCCACAGGCGGCACATCCTTCCGGATCAGATTCACCGATGATGATGGGAATATTTTTCAATTCCGGAAAAGAACTCACCAATTGAAATCCATTGTTAATGGCACGAAGCTGTGTACCCATACCCATTACTACACGGCCACGCAAAAATTGCGGTGCACCCTTGGCATGAAAGGCAACAAAATCTAATGGAGTTCCTATTTTTCTGGTTACATAATTTGTATCGCGTAAGCAATGCTTCAAAAAGGTTTCCAGAAAACGATAGCCTGAACCTCTGCCAAGCGGTCCGGTGACATGTGGACCACCAATTTTTGCTTCAGGAAAAGCGCGTTTAACGGCATCTGCAGTATAATCGTACAACTTGCAAAATTCCTGAACGGTTCCGCCCCAATAACCAATATCGGGTTCGTTCCATAATTCCCAATACCAATCGGCTACTTCTTTTTTGCCATAGCGCGAAACAGTATGGCTTACCCATTGGTATACCAGCTCACTCCATTTGTTGTAATCTTTGGGAGGGTATCTCCATCCTGTAAAAATTTTTGTATAACTCTGGCCGGGCTGCCATGTATGTTGATAGGGTTGGGGCTTTACCGATAAAGCTTCTGGCATAAAACCGATCTCGGCCATGGGTTTCATCCCTCTTGCTACATAGGTATCGAATATACTGTCTACAATTTTCCAGTTGTATTCCGGATTGCCGTTGCTGTCTTCAGTATATACATTGGTTGATCCCCATTTTAATGCTGCCTTTCCATCACCGGTTGTGAGCATATTATGTGCACGCACATATACCGGTTGCTTACTTAGCTGCGCTAATTCGGTAAGCAATGCCTTTCCATCCTTCATATAGGTATAGTTGGGTTCATCATACCCAAACCATCCCCAAATGGGTCTCATTTCCCCAATGCGGTTAGCCAGGTTTGTTTTGATGAATATAGTATCGCCAGATGATTGTGCTACCAGTCGCATACTACCAATACAACTGATCAACAGACATACTGTAAAACAAAATAAGGGGCGGTTTTTCATTAGCTATGGTTTAGAACCTATGTGATCAATTGGCAATTAGGTTGATACACTTTGTATGATTCTGCGGAAAGTTAGCTGTTTAGGTAAGTGTCTTTCAGACTTTCATTCACGCAAAAGCCCACTGAATTCAGTATAGCAAATTATCACCTTTATCCGTTTGTACCGGCAACACAATTAACCGGTAGTTATCATTTTTTGACCAGATTTCTGCGGTCCTGGCTATTATTTCTATTGCCTGTATATCCTTTGTTAGCCAATGGTTGAGGCAGGTTCAGCCTGTTTGAGAATAGAGCAGGTTTACTACTATTTGTTAAACACGTAAGCCTGAGTCTTTCATCCCATACCTGTGCCAGAGATTTCAATTGGGTAAAATCTAATCATATCCAGTTAAAATCCGTAAACTATCCAACGGTTACACGAATTACTTTTAATTGTCAATATTACAATTATTAATAAAAAGTGCATTCAGCCATTTTTTTGATGATTTTTTAACATTGATTATTAAGAAACGAAAACAACTGCTGCCATGAATCTATTTAGATTGTCGCGTACCCCGGATAAGTGCGATCACTGTAAGATCTGGAAGGATCCAATAGCTATCATTCCTGCTGTACCCATACCATCATTCAAAATAAAACTCTCTGCATAATCACTAAAACTTCACTACATGAAATACAAACCATCCATTGGAAAAATACTACGCGCAGCCAGCCTGCTCTGTATTATTTTTTCATCCTTTATCGCCAATGGTCAAACAAAGGTGAGCGGTAAGGTTACCATTAAAAAAGGAAATGCACCCCTTGCAGATGTAAGCGTTGTTGAGAAAGGAAGTTCTGCCGGAACAGCCACTTCTGCCGCCGGTACTTTCTCTTTAAATGTGAAAACTGCCAAATCTATTTTGGTAATTAGCTATGTGGGTTACATAACACAAGAGGTACCGGTGAATGGGAGAAATACCATTGACGTAGTACTGGAAGAAGACGCGAAAGGAATAGATGATGTGGTAATTATTGGTTACCAGAATTCTACAAGAAGGTCAACTTCTGCTGCCATTTCAAGTGTAAAGGGCAAGGATATTGAGAACACACCTTACCCAACTTTTGATGCCATGTTACAAGGGCGTGTTGCAGGTTTGAATGTGTTATCTGTTTCTGCAGAACCGGGTGCAAGTGGTATTGTAAACATCAGGGGTAACAGTAGTGTGGCGGGCTCAAATGGTGCCGGTACCGCTACCGGTGTTTCAGCTCCTTTATATGTAATTGATGGTGTGGTATTTGACGTTAGTGACTTACGTACTGCATATGGTAACAGTAACCCATTGGCTGCCATCAACCCTAACGATATTGAATCGATTGACGTACTGAGAGATGCTTCTGCTGCAGCCATTTACGGTGCAAGAGCAGCGAATGGGGTGATCATTGTAAAAACGGTACGACCTAAAGGTGGCAGGCCACAGTTCAGGGCTTCTTCTTATGTAGGACTTACTACCAAACCGGGTATGAAGCCAGTGATTATTGGTGCCGAAGAAAGAAGATTGAAGATGGATATCCTGCGCGATCAGGCTAGCTATACGCAACAGGGAGCACTGTCACAATTTTTGACTGACAGCTTGAATCCTGCTTTCAACAACGCTACAGATTTTCAGGATTTATTTTTTAAAGATGCTTTATTGCGTAACATAGATTTTAGCGTGGCAGGATCCAATGCTGGAATGTCTTATCGGTTATCGCTGAATAGTTATTCTGAAAATGGATTACAACCCGGGTTTGGTTTTCAAAGACTGGCACCCAGATTGTTTGTGAGTATGAAACCTTCCAAAAATGTAGAAATTACTTCGGATACCTATATGGGCTTTGTGAAAGAACAACGTGGTGATGGTACAGGCAATGTTACACCCTATAATATTCAAACCTTTCCTTCCTCTTTCTGGAGAATTGATGACGTGACGCGTAATAACTATGCGGGTAAAAATGATAAAGTTAGAGACGATGCAAAAACAACCAGTATTAGTGGAAACCTTAGAATGACATGGAAGCCTATTGAAAGTATTACTTTTATCAGTTCACTTTCCTATAACCTGGGATTTGTAAGAAGAGATTATTTGCGCGACAGATCAGTGGTTGCCAATAACCGTTCTGATGCCTTTCTTACCGAGAGCAATACCAGCAGGTATGAAATAGAAAACTATGCTACCTGGAGTAAATCGTTTGGTGCTGGTTTGGATCATAGTATCAGCGTATTGGTTGGCCAGGGTGTGGAAGAGCAAGTGGTTAAGAGTACCTCGGCCAATGCCAACGGTATTCCTTTTGATGCCATTAGAGTGATTGCGGGTGTGCCTACTGGACCTAACCTGAACGTGTCAACCAACTATGAAGATCGTTCTCGTATTTCTTATTTTACAAGAGCTAGTTATAATTTCAAAGGAAAATATGGTATTGATGCGAGTTTTAGAAGAGATGCTTCTTCGCGTTATGCACCTACGAGTCGTTGGGGAGCTTTCCCTGCCTTCTCGGCCAGATGGAATATTTCTGATGAACCCTTCTTCAAAAAATTCAGTAAGGTTATTTCTTTTGCCAAACTGCGATTCAGTTATGGTGTAACGGGTCGCGATCCCGGTGGTTATTATGCACAGTACCGCCAGTTGAGTACCAATGTGGGTTATCCAACAGCTTCTCTTGGATTTGGCGCTGCAGGAAATATTATTACCTATGGTGGTGTAACAGCGGTAACGCCTAACTACACAGGGGCTGCTCCTGCAACCAATATTACCTGGGAAAAAGCACCGCAAACCAACCTGGGTATTGATATGAATTTCCTGAGAGACCGTATCAGCTTAAGTGTTGATCTGTATCATAAAGCAAGCAAGGATTTGATCTTTAATATCCCAGTACCTATCACTACCGGTTATACAACGGCCACCAACAACTTTGTGGACATTGCAAATAGAGGTATTGAAATTTCATTGAACACCAATAACCTTTCAGAGCGTAGTAAACTGAAATGGCAAACCAGCCTGAATGTGGCTTTCAATGATAACTATGTAACCAAATTACCTGATGGTAACAGAGACTTTGTATATGGCCCTGTTTTCTTATCAAGGAAATTAACGATCGGAAAACCTTTGTATGGTTTTCAGGTATTTAAGATCAATGGCGTATACCCAACTACCGGTGATGTACCTGTAGATCCATTGACCGGATTGCGCACAAGAATTTACAGTGGTGCCCAGTTCATTGGTGGCGATAATGCTAAGATGGATATCAATGGCGACTATAATGTAGATGATAATGATATGGTGGTACAGGGCGATCCGAATACCAAAGTGTATGGTGGTTTCATCAATACCCTTACGTATAAAGGATTCTCTTTACAGATTTTGTCAACCTTCATTTTAGGCAGAAGTGTATGGAATGGTTATTTATCTGATAAACTGGCTTCTGCCAGCAATAATCCGCCTAACTTCTTTGGAACAAGATCTGGTCCTGCTGCAGAATTCAATGACTTGAATTTGTGGAGAAGAACAGGTGATATTGCATCACTGGGTAGCTTGTTCAGTACAACTGATCCCTGGACTATTCGTTCCTCTACGTTTGTAGAAGATGCAAGTTTCTTCCGGATCAAAACAATCAATCTTTCTTATAGCTTCCCTGTAAGTGAGCGTCTTAAAAAGGCGGGTATACGTATGATTCGCCTGTACGGTGTAGCCGATAACCTGAAAGTATTTTATGGTGCCAACCTGCCAGATCCGGAATCAATCGGTGTTGATGGGTTTACAACCGCCAATGGTTATCCAACGCCTAAAAAATTCACGCTTGGCCTGGATATTCAGTTTTAATTCTTAAATACGAAATCATGCAACTGACAAATAAATATCTAATACAATTTCTGGGACTCTTTGCACTGGTGGCAATGACAGTGTCCTGTAGTAAAAATTTCTCAGAGCGTATCCCCATCAATGCGCCTACTGATGCCAATTTCTGGAAAAATGAATCGGAAGCAGCCAGTGCTGTTGCCGGATCTTATGCGCAATTGCGCATATCGATGAATGAAATGGGTATGGGGCACTATTATTATGGTGATACACAAACCGATCAGTTTGTTGCCAGAACAAATGGAGAAGATTATCCAGCCATCACACAAATTCAATGGCAAACTTTTGTGGCGCCATCACAAACTTTTCGTGGACTGATCAAATTACGCCGATGGGATAATTTTTACCGTGCCATTGATCAGTACAACCGTTGTTTGAAATATATTCCAGCAATAGAATTGTCCAACTTTACTTCTGTTGATAAACAATTAGCCAAGAACACATTGGTTGGAGAGAATTATTTTCTGCGTGCGTTTACTTACTTCTACATGGCAAGAATCTGGGGCGATGTGCCACTGATTATTGAAACAGCAGAAGATGCGGCCAAAGCGCCTAATTTGCCAAGAGCCAAACAAGCAGAAGTACTGGATCAGTGTATTAAGGATATTCAGGAAGCTATTAAGTTGTTGCCTTATGTAACTGCACCAACGGCTAACCGACCCATCAGGGCTAATAAAGGAACCTGTTTTGCATTGCTGGCACATATTTATGCCTGGAAGGGCGAGTATGATAAGGTGGCACCTGCTGCAGATTCAGTAATTACCAATGGCGGATATGCGCACGTTAGCAGAGCCAGCAGAGCTTCTTATTCCAGTATTTTCAGAGGCAATACAAGCGAAGGTATTTTTGAAATTTCTCAAAATGCCAACAACGAAGGCTCATTGATTACAGCTAACTATGGTGATATCAATAACAGCATTGCTGCCCGCACGTTAAAATCTCCTTACCTGCTTACACAGTTGGGTAATTCATTGTTTACGCTGGATGCGGGTAATCTAAATACTTTATTCCCTAATAATGCAGATAGTGTAGATGGCAGAAGGAGAAATGGATTTGACTTTTGGGGAACAACCGATCCGATCTGTACCAAGTATTCGAATATTTTTTATTCGGGTGCCAATAATACTTCGCCACTCAGTCTGAATAATATTGTCGTATTCCGACTGTCTGATATCAAATTGCTAAAAGCAGAAGCATTGGCAGCTTTGAATAATCCATCTGGTGCCAGAACCATTGTAAATGAGATACGTACATTGGCCGGTATTGGACCTACCACTGCCACAGATGCCAATATGTTTGAAGAAGTGATTCAGGAAAGAGGCAGGGAGTTATTTATTGAAGGACATCGTTTTTATGATCTGGTTAGGTTAGCCCGTAAAACAGGCATTATCCGTTTCAACGGAACAGGTACAATTGTTCGTATGACAAGCTCCGAATTCAATCTGGGTAAGTATTACTGGCCAATAGATCCGATTCTGATTTCATTGAATCCATTACTGACACAGACTCCATTTTGGGCTGATAAAATGTAAGCTATATGAACTTCAAAATAAATATTATGTCGTATAAATCTATTATCGCCGCATTCATTTTCATTTGTCTGCTGGGCTCTTGTAAAAAAGATTACCTCACAGGAGGAAGTCTGCACCAGGCTATTACACCGCTGAATAATGTAGACTATATGAAGGGCAATGCCTCTAAAATTTTTGATACTGCAGTTGTTGTTATCGAAAGGTTGGGTTTAACGGCGCAGGTAAACAGTGCCAAAACTTTTTTTGCCTTTACCGATTACTCAGTATTGAATATGATCAATCTGCGTTTGCAACAAAAACAGGCTTTAAATCCGCTGGCAACATATACGTTGGATAGTTTGGTAAGAGATATCAGTGTAGACTCCGTAAGGCAATATATTCTGAATCAAACAGTGGAGTTGGAAACTGCTCAGGAGCTGGTGCCTGCTACTTATACGAGTGCTGGTAATACGAACATGGGAGTGATTAAGCAGTTACAAACTGATGCCTTATATCTGGAGAGAACACAAGCGCCTACTTATCTTCTATTTTATGTAAAAGTAAGGGGAGCACTTGATCAACCGGGCGTAACACCACCGCCAAATGAAAACGACATAAGGGTGTTGTGTCAAACTACAGGTATAAAAACCTCTGACGGAGCAACCATCCTTCATGTACTTGCCAATAACCACACATTTGTACGATTCTAGATCCCCAAAAAAAATTGTTATGAAGCCTATTTTTAAATACATCAGCGCAGCCGCCATCATCCTTGTGACGGGTTATGCATGTTCAAAGAAACCTTCCGAAGGGTTCCTGGGTAACAAATTTTATTATCTTTCTAATCCCTTTGTAGGAATCAAGGGCAGGGTAACCACTTCTGTTCCTATACAGGCAGATGGATCGTCCAATCCACTGGAAGTAAAACTACTTGAAGTGCGAGACAGGGCCGGTAAGGTTACTGATGCATTAACTAAGGAATATGAGATTCCTATTTATAAAGGAGAGGTAACACCTGCCGATTCTACACCGGCTTTGTTGGCTTTAAAATTGTCGACAGCTTTATATAGGCCGTTTAACATCAATTCAATTGGTGGCAGGCTGGAGCTAACACCTGCAACTTCCTATGTGGATACCGGTACCTATGATTTTGATATTGAAGTTCGCAATATTGCCGGTGCCAGAACCATTAAAAGTGTTGCCAAAGTAGTACTCACTCCATCGGTTACTTCGCAGTTGGTGCGCCAGTTTGCAAATACTTCGGCACCTAATCAGGAAACGGTGTTTACTACCCAAGCTAATTTTAGTGTAACACTTGAGCGCAGAACCGGACCAAACCTGATCATTATTAGATTTGTTGATAAAAATGGTGCGGCTTTCAATCCTAAAACCGGTCAGGTACAAACGCGTATAGGCACAACAGCTGCACCACGTTATGGCTTTAACCAGTTTGCGCCTTATTATGAGGAAGAGAAAACCGATACAGCTCTGGTATATAAATACCCGGAGAAAACACCTACATTTCCTCTGTACACGCTGAACAATGCTTATTTAAGTTCTTATAGAATACCGGCTGCCAATAACGATTTGAATATGAATATTAATCCTGAGTTTGCATTCAGGTTATTTCCTGCAGATGGTGTACCATTTGTAAATGGTACCTGGGTTATTACCAACCGGGTAAACTTTGCAGCTAAGAAATAATTTTTTTTTGTAGAGTGCGTTTTTATTCGGCATGCAATCATTGGATTAGATGATTGCATGCCGAATTTTTTATTGATACAACTTATCTTGAACATATCAAGGTTGCTGACGCTACATAGTTATTAACCGCAAAGACGCCAGGAAACGAAGGTTCGCTAAGTTTAATCAAAATCTCCTCGCGTACCCTTGCGCCATAGCGGCTTTGCGGTAAAAAATCAGTCACAATGCAACTGAATACTTATTTGTCAAGCACCAGGTTCAATGAAATAAAAATCTCATCGGAAACGACTTTATTAGGGATGCCCGATAAAAAATCCAATGAATTGGTTTTTTTGAAATCAATATTCCAATATTGACGGTGTATTTCTGTATTGGCAGTAATGAGTGTAGTATTTTCTTTAGTAAGTATGGTGGCAGTAAATTCAATAGGGTGGGTAATGCCTTTAATAGTAAGATCGCAGGCTACTTTATAATTAGTAGAACTGCCAATCCGGGTAATTTTCTTTACCGAAATAGCAGCTGTGGGATGCTTCTGTACATCAAAAAAGCCTTCTGTTCTTAAGGTGGCATCTGTTTTAAGGTTGCCCTCTTCTTTTGGATTATCAATACTCTTCATACTGTTCATATCCATTTTAAAAGATCCGCTCAAAGGCTCACCACTGGGCGAAACAAACAAACTGCCGGACGAAAACAGCAGGTAACCATTATGGCCACCCATGGTTCGGCCGGTATTCCATAGAATTTTACTTTTTTTGGTATCCAATTGGTAGGTTTGCTGTGCATGTGAAAGCGTTTGCAGCAGAACGAATAGCAGAACTGTCATTACTGTTTTAGGTATCATAATTTCATATAATTTGAAGCTGCAACTTAATCCGGTATCTCTTTTTTGTAATCATAAATATGGTAAATTAAGTTGTAAACATTGTAAATTCTATTAATACAGAAGGTATGACACGTAATAAAAATTCCAGATACCCGAACATCAAACACACATTGTGGGTTGGATGGCTCTTACTGATTACCATCATTTGTGCTACAGCCAGCGTAACGGGTAATGAGGATTTTGATCTGGCCAAACAACAGGTGATGCTTAGAAAGATCGGTCACGAAGTATTGTTGCAATCCAAAGACAGCACATCCAGAGTGCTGCCTGTTAAAAAAATTGCAGATAATACTTACCAGATACGATTTGAAAATGAATTTACTTTTCAACCAGATTCGCTTGTTCAGATAGTGAAAAGAACACTTGCGCTTGATCCGCTTTCTGATGATTATATTGTAAATGTGATCAGTTGTTCCGGTGGCGAAGTGCTATTCGGTTATGCTATCTCCCAAAAAGAACAGAATAGTATGGTACCCTGCACTGGGCGGCAACAGCCCAAAGGATGTTATCTGATCAATCTTACTTTTCAACAAAAAGAGCTTACCGCCATTAAGCAGGGTTATTGGATTGGTGGCTTATCCTTATTTGCTTTTATTGGATGGTTGATAGTAAGTCCTTTCAGAGTTCGTAAACGAAAAATTCAAGAGCCTTATATTGACAACGATGCTTTTCAAATTGGAAACACTTTATTTGATTTCACTAAACGGCAAATCACCACTTCGGGTATCAGTAAAGAACTTACCCCTAAAGAAAATAAATTGCTGCGCATTTTTGCAGATGCTCCCAATTGTGTTATTGAAAGAAGCAGGATTCAAAAAGAGATTTGGGAAGATGAAGGAGTAATTGTTGGCAGGAGCCTAGATATGTTCATATCAAAACTGCGAAAAAAACTAGAGAACGATCCCTCGGTGCAAATTGTAAACATACATGGTAAGGGGTATACGTTGAAAATTGGCGATCCCTCTTTAGAAACGAGTTAAGTTATTTGTTTTTTGAATGAATAAAATGTTGCGGATGGTGCAAGCTCAACCAACCGCAGAGCCGGGGAGGACGGGAAGTTTTCGCGGAGATTCATTGATGGAAGCCGGTGCTTTATTGAATGATCGATTGCAGGATCTTAAACAAACATACGATTAACAATCATAGCGAACCTTGCGCATCCTCTGCAAGCTTTGCGTTACTGCTATACTTTTTTAGTATCGCAAGGATCGCCAGGAACCGCAATGAACGCAAAGAAGAGCTATACGCATAAGGAGGTAGAACTGTGCCTTGGTAACTTTCTGTAAAAAATAATCGCACACAAAGGCACGGGTTAAAACAAAATAGTTAATAGTATAACCCGTTAGGGTATACTATACATTTTTTAAAACAGTATAGTTTAAATCGTATCGGGTAATAAATAAGGCGCTCTGTAATCGCGGCTGAGCATGGCATTGGCCTCATTTTCGCCTTCACCAATAAATCTTTCAGCAACGGGATCAAATTCCAGTTGCCGTCCCAATCGGTAAGAAATATTTCCCAGATGAGCTAATGAAGAGGAGAGATGTCCGGTTTGCACAGGACCATTCTGAATACTCATATCCCTTGCTCGAATGGCATCGAACCAGTTTTGAAAATGTAAGCCGAGTTCACCATTTTCTGATCTTGTTGGCCCCTTTTCTCTTTTTCGCCAAGATAGGTTTCATACGTGCCATATCCTTTTACCACCATATAGCCTTTCTCTCCATAAAAAATATTACCTACACCGGCGCCATCTTCCAGGTTGGTATTCCAGTGGCGCACTTCAAATTGAATGATCTTTTTTGTTTGGGATAATGATAAATGGAAGTGAGTATTTCAGGAACTTCCTTGCAATCATCCCATAAAAATTTACCACCCATAGAGGTAATTCTTTCAGGAAGCTGGTCTACCCCCAAACCCCACATACACAAATCTGTTTCGTGAATACCCTGGTTGCCAACATCGCCATTACCATAATTCCAATGCCAGTGCCAGTTATAATGAACGAGATTTTTTGAGAAGGGGCGCATAGGAGCCGGTCCGCACCATAGATCATAATTTAATCCGGCAGGTATGGGCGATATGCCTTTGTTACCGATATCGGGCCTTCTGCGATACACCAATCCGCGCGACATATACACACGTCCTATCAATCCATCTTCTAAGTGTTTAACAGCCTCGCGAATGGCAACAGAACTTCTTAACTGAACGCCATGTTGTACAATACGATTGTATTTATAAGCAGCTTCAATCATTTTTTTGCCTTCGTGTATGTTGTGTGTTGCAGGCTTTTCAACATATACATCTTTCCCTGCCTGACAGGCCCAGATGGTTTGTAACGCATGCCAGTGGTTGGGGGTTGCAAGTGTTACGGCATCAATATTTTTATTGTCATACAGTTTTCTGAAATCCTGTTCTATCGCTACTTTTTTGCCATATTTTTTTTCAAAAGAAGAAGCGGCTTCCTGAAGTATTACCATATCAGGATCGCAGAGTGCTACCACTTCTACATTTGATTTGGCTGCCAACGCCATCACTTCTTCTACATGGGTTTTACCCCGTCCATTTAATCCGAGTATAGCAATACGGATGCGATCGTTTGCCCCTAAAATATTTGAGGAGATCGCCTGAGACTTAACAGGGTTATTCAATACAAATGCAGTAGGTACAACGGCAGCAGCTACAGCCCCTTTTGCCGCAGAACTAAGGAAAGCCCTTCTGGATTTAGGTTGGTTGTTTTCCATTCTTAAATATATTCAATTATATTTATTTTATGAAACGATTACTGCTTGCCGTGCTGATTACAGCTGCTTATCATCGGGTCTGTATGCACAGGATCCAAAGCTGAAATCCCTCTTCAATGGAAGAAATTTAAAAGGGTGGGTACTGCCTGAGAACAACCACGATAATTGGGTAGCGGAAGGGGGCATACTTCATGTAAAAAGTGATACGGCTAAAAAAGGAAGTATACTCTGGACCGAAAAAAAATACACCAACTTTATCATCAGTGCCGATTTTATCATGTTGGATGGAATTGTTGATTCGGGCATTTTTATTCGCTCAGAAAATGACCAGATACAGATTGGCATTTCTGGTTCTTTAAAACGTGATTTAACAGGATCACCTTATTTACCTAAACTGAGATATCCGGTTGAAGCCAAAGTAAAAGACATATTGAAAACAAAAGATTGGAATACCATGAAGATCAAAGTGGTTGATAAAACTTATACCGTTTGGTTAAATGGTATAGAAGTAATGAACTACACATCAGAATCCATTCCTGCAAATGGCCCCATTGGTATTCAACTGCATCCAGGGAATGAGATGTCGATTGATTACAAAAATATCCGTTTGGCAGAATTGTAATAGCAGGCGTTAGTCTTAAATGACATTTGAAAGTCAAGCCAATTTTTTCTAAAAAGTATCTTATATAATAACCTTCTTCTTGTGATTCAGTTTCTCACTGTGCAACTCCTAACCTCTGAGACTCTGTGTTGAAAAAAACATCCTATTTCCTGATATTATATTTACCATTGCTGAATAATGATTCCCACCTGCTTATCCATCAGGGCAAATTCTTTGGCTCCCCATGGGCGAAGTGTAATCTTGCTAAGATTGGGATGCAGCAATTCAGGATGTGATGCACTGATTTTTTGGTAAACGGCTTCTATATCTTCCGTAACCAGCCTGAACTCAGGGTTGTGTTCCTCTGCCAGTTTTTTGTTTTGAAAAATATTGATACGAAGCCCATTTTTTTCGAGAACACAAAATGGCTCACGAGCATTTATTTCATTGTGACCGATTTCAAATTCAAGACAATCCACAAAAAGTCTGAGAGCCTCTTTTATATCCCTGTAAAATACATTGGGAACAAGTTTTGAGAAATTCATAAATAGTAAATGATTTGGTAATAGTAAAGGTAGTCTATCAGGCATACAATAGAATAGTTGATTATAAGCAAAACTGAAACCAAACTGTAATCCTAACAAATAAATAACCCTTGATTATTTTGGTAATCAAGGGTTATTTGTTTTTCTGTTGCCTTAGAGGTAATGCTTTCGTATCATTTTTTTCCTGATTTGAAACTGTAGGCCGCAATTCATAAAGAAAAGATAAGTGAGTTGTCTGATAATCAATACGCAGTAAAAATATTTTTGATTTTAAATATTCAAGTAGATGGTTCGAATAAGGCTAATTTTTTCCTTTAGGGTTTAGTATTGACTAACACCGATGTTACAAGAATTTGAAATACGGTTTGGGGTGATCTTTGAAATCCGTATTTGTACCTAGAACCATTGACTTTGATCAAACCAGCATCAATAATTGGTTCATCCGTTTACTAGTTTCCTTAGTTATTCGGGGTATCTACAATTTGATCAAACTGATGTACCCCTGTTTTATACGGTATGCGGCCCAGCTAGATGCCCACTTAGAAAGGTATGGCATATGATGATATCTGCTGAATGTAATGTCTGACCAGTTTGCAAGCTGGTTTTTACGACTACTAATTTATTTAAAATAAAACTTGTTGATGATAAACTTTAAGGTTGCCTTAGGATTGATTACAAAAAAGACGTTGCATTGATTTTAATGGGTTACTATTTAAAAAATGCGTCTTACTTCAGTTTAGTCATGCTTTACAGTTTCTCTTAACAATTTGGTTAAATAAAGGATGTCTTATATGCTAACCAAACTATGTACTCATGAAAAAAATGGTGATTTTCATCTTTCTGGTATTTGCCATATTCCAGGGGATGGCACAGGCAAGGCTCATTAAGGGGCTCGTTAAAGACGATAAAGGGAAACCGCTTAGTGATGTCTCAATTCTCGCAAAGGGAACTACAACAGGAACAGTTACAGGAGCAGATGGCAGCTTTTCTCTCACTGTTTCTTCCGGAACAAAAGCGTTGATCTTTACATCGCTTAATATGCAGACAAAGGAAGTTATTATTGGTAATCAAACCAATGTAAATGTAAGTCTGAGTGCAACCAGCAGTGAGTTACAGGAAGTTGTCGTTATGGGATACCAAACGGTAGCAAAAAAGGATGTTGTTGGAGCCGTTTCAACAGTTTCCGGATCTGAGGTTTCACAAAAACCTATTGGCTCCTTTACACAGCTTTTACAAGGTAAAGCAACAGGTGTTCAGGTTACTGGTCAGGGTGGAAGGCCCGGTCAGAATGCCTTTATCCGTGTAAGAGGATCCGGATCAATTAATGCTTCTTCAGAACCCTTAATTATTGTAGATGGGATACCTGTTACAGCGGATGCGTATAATTTAATCAACCCCAATGACATCGATAATTTTACCATTCTTAAAGATGCAGCATCAGCTTCTATTTACGGAGCACGTGGTGCAAATGGCGTTATTGTATTAACAACCAAAAAGGGAAAAGGTAAGTCGGAATTCCGTTACTCATTCCAATATGGAACTGCACAGGTTCAGCCATTTAAGAATTTGAGGCTGATGACAGGTCAGGAAAAACTGCAATATGAGTTTGAAGGAAAATATACCAATGGATTATTGGATACTATGATCAGTAACCGTAAGGCTTCAGGTGTTTTTCCAGCTACTGCTACCTTATTCAATATCAGCGCTGCAGACCGTCAGGGTCTTTGGGATTTATTGCAAAGCAGAGGCGCTGGAGATTGGAGCAAATATCTTTTAAGAGAAGCAATTACCAAAACCCATGAAATTGCCTTGTCAGGGTCTGCTGAAAAGTTCAAATATTATTTTTCATTGAATAAATCAGACAATGAAGGTATAATGTATGGTTCTTATTGGAATAGAACCAGTGGCAGATTGAATATAGAATTCAATGCAAATAGCTGGTTTAAAGTTGGAACCAATCTTGGACTTAGTTTTACAAAAGATAATAATGTAAGAGAGTTATTTAATACACAGAATAGCTATGCCGGTTTATACCTGATCAATCCATATGAACCGGTTTATCTGAATAATGGGAAGTACAATTCTACATTACAAGGTTATAATCCACTTGAAGGAACTGATTTTAATCCGCAGGAGTTTAAAAGGGTATCTGGATTTGGAACATTTTATGGAGAGCTGAAGCCTTTTAAAAATCTTACACTCAAAACTCAATTAGGTATCAACTATAATACCTTTCATGAAGAGCAATATTTGATGCCAGGTTCTAATCTCTCTTCCATCCTTGGCTATAACCAAAAAAGAGTTCAGTCTAACCAAGACTACTTGTATGTTTTTACCAATACCGCCAACTGGCGTCAGACCATTGGGGAACATAACTTTTCCATTTTAGCTGGTACTGAATTTACAAAAGACAAAGTGTATAATATCACACTGACTGCAAGAGGATTCCCTACTGCTTCAGTGAATACACTTGATAATGCATCTACTCCTTTTGCAACCGGTACAACCAGAACTGACTGGGCATTGATTTCCTATTTTGCAAATGCGAGTTATGATTATAAGAAAAAGTATTTTATCAGTCTTTCTGCCCGACGTGATGGTTCTTCCAGATTCGGTGCCAATACCAAGTTTGCCAATTTTGGAGGTGTAGGCGTAACCTGGAATGTTCTTTCTGAAAACTGGATCAAATGGCAAGGCCTTTCAGGCTTATCTGTCAGAGCTTCTTATGGTACTGCTGGAAACAATAATATCGGTAACTACGATGCATTGGGAACCTATGCACTTAACCAGAGATACAATGGCCAGAGCGCAGCAACTCCTGCCAGACTTCCCAATCCGGCACTTACATGGGAGCAAAATGAGAACTATGATCTGGGTATTGATCTAAGCTTCTTCCAAAACAGGTTGAATGCAAAAGTTGATTATTATAACAGAACTACAAATGATCTGTTGTATCCGGTAAACGTTTCTTCTACTACAGGTTTTGCATCTTATACCGGCAATATCGGTGGTATGAGAAACAGGGGTATAGAATTTGCGATAGATGGGGATATCATCCGTAATAAAGACCTTGTATGGAATGTAGGTATTAGCTATAGTAATAACGACAATAAGATTACAAAATTATATACAGATGATCAGGGAGCGGCCAACACCTCGGGACTTAGCAGGTTAAAAGTAGGAGAGGCCGTGAATACCTTTCAACTGGTTCGTTATGCCGGAGTGAATCCTGCGAATGGCAAGGATCAGTTTTTCACCAAAACAGGAGCAATCACCGAATCATATCTGGCAAGTGACGCCGTTTTATTAAGTGGTAAAGCACCTGGTGTGAAATATTTCGGTAGCCTGACTACAACTGTCAAGTATAAAGATTTTGATCTTGGGGCACAATTTTATTATTCTGGCGGAAATTATATAATGAACTACATGTGGCAGGTAGGAGCTTCCAATGGCGAGAACATCAATGTGCCTCAGTTCACAGATGCATTTAACTATTGGAAAAAAGCAGGAGATATTGCTGCTCACCCTAATCTAATTGATCCAACTCAGAATACAACTTTTGATGATGACAGATGGCTTCAGAAAGGTGATTACATTTCTCTGCGTGATTTGACTATCGGCTATACACTTAGCCAGAAAGTTTTGGATAGGCAAAAAATTGTTAAAGGACTTCGCTTTTTTGCTCAGGGAACCAATTTGTGGATTGGTACCAAGTTTAAAGGGATGCCAGAAGTTGGTAATGCAAACAGAGAGAGTGCCATTCAGCCCGGAGTAGCCACTTTATACTCTTATCCACAATTGCGTGCTGTCACTTTTGGTGTAGATATAAAATTCTAATCTTTTAAATATTATCAATATGAAAAAATATTTTATAGGTTCACTTGCGGTTGCTTTTTTGTTAAGTTCTTGCAAAAAAACCGAACTGAATCTTTATCCTTATAATCAGGTAGAAACGAGTCAGGCCTTTAATACAGAATCTGATATTACCTTAGCGATCAATGGTATGTATAATGGTATTACAGGAGCAGGATCTTATTACAATGGTTCCTGGCAAATGATCCCTGATGTATTGGCTGATAACCTGATCATTAATCAATCGGGCAGGTTAACTCAAAAACTGTATGGCGAATGGAGATATACCGCTACCAATACCCTTCCTCTGTTCAATACAGGCTACACCATTATCAGAAGGGCAAATGCTGTGCTGGAGAATATAGATAAATTTGCTGCTGGTGCTTTTAGAGATAACGCCAAAGGTGAGGCTCTCGCAGTAAGGGCCATGGTGTATTTTGACATGAGCAGAGTATATAGCAAAACTTATCTAAATGCCGGCACAAGTGATGTTACTTTGCCCTATGTAACTACCACAAATCCCGATAATTTACCTCCAAGTGAGCCCATAAAAGGATTTTATGACAAGGTAATTAAGGACTTGAATGATGCTATTCCACTGGTAGGAACTACGAATGGGATTTTCCGATTTAATAAATCTGCAGTTAATGCGATCTTGTCACGAGTGAATCTCTACAAAGGTGATTATGCAGCGACTATTTCAGTTGCTACCACTGCCCTTGGTGCTTCTCCCAATGTAGCTGATATTGCCACATTTCCTAAAATATGGACGGATGAATCTACCACTGGTGTATACCTTAAGATAGCGAATACTGCAATCGATAATATCAATGCACAAGGTGTTAATTTTTACCAGATTGTAGGAGGACAGATTAAATCAGAATACGTAGTTGAGTATAATTTTTACCAGAAATTTTTAAATAATGACATTCGTAAAACAGCCTATACGGTTCAGTCAGTGTTTAACGGAACGCTCTATAATCATGTTGTAAAATTTAATGGACGTCCGGGCGGAGCAGCTGGTGTACTTGATGCAAAAGTGATCCGTTCCGCAGAGGTATTGCTTAATAGAGCAGAAGCCTATTATAAATCGGGTAATGAAGCAGGTGCACTTGCTGACCTTCAATTACTAAAGAGAAACAGGTATACAGGTTATGTTAATGAAACGCTGAGTGGACAACCATTGATTGATGAAATATACAATCAACGCAGATTGGAGCTGGCATTTGAAGGTCATCGTTTCTTTGACCTGAAGCGTTTAGGACTGGGTGTAACAAGAGATATAACCAAAGGTGATAAAGCAGATGGTACCGGAATACCTTATGTATTTAGCACCCTGAGCCCTTCTGATCCTAAACTTCAGCTTCCTTTTCCTCAGGCAGAAATCACTTTCAATCCAGGTTTAAAACAAAATCCTGGCTATTAAGAGGTGACATCAGCATAACTGAATTAACGGCAGATAGTTTTATTTTGGTTTTGTAGATAAAGTCAGGCCCCTGTTGACATTGTCTCAGGGGCCTTTTTGTGTTTGTAAGGAAAGGGCACTATACCTATGATGTATTTTTGAAATGGCAAAGCGATGCGTATTATCAAAGCACAATATCCAGTTACTTAATAATCAATACTGATTGTAAAAGGATAGAGCAAGTGTTGGAAGAAATCAGTTGAGTTTACAAGCCTGTAGGTAAAAATATAAAGCGGGCAAAAATGCCCGCTCGCAAAGTGCTATCTAACTAAAAGCACATGAGAAAATTGTCAAACAAAAATCGACTATACTATCGTTATATAGTTTGCATAAGTGGTTTATGCATGATGAAACTAGTGTAAGGCATGATTTTATTCTTAATCAGGTACTGTAATTGCATGTATGTATCAATAACTCAAAAGTTCGGGAGTAATTTGGGGTTTCAATTGTATCGATGAAATAATGCGATCGTTTAAGAATGCCCGTTTGTGACAATTTCAAAATCATCTTCTTATAAAACTATTCTTTGCTTTTTACCAAATGTTAAATCCAATTTAGCTATGGTTACTTTAAGCAGTGCTTTATTTGGATTAAGTGATGAAATACTTTGTTTAAGACTTAAAGGGAAATTAATTTGTGCCGTATATATCGCCCTGATTTCAATATTACCGGTATACAGATTTTGAAAGATCAATATTAAGAATCAAGTTGACCATTTTATTTTCAATGCTTTTCTGAATATGAAGCCCTTCCGGATATGTCAATTTTAATTTCCGATAAAGTTGCAAACTACCGGGTTGTGTAAAATCATTCAAAATATTTTCTTTGCATCTATACGTTATGGCACAGGATAATGCGTATTGTGATTGTTTCATATTAATAAATATGGATAAACCCTGCTTTAGTATTTCTTCTGTTGAAAAAATATATGAATAAAACTCATTATCAAACCAGGAACAATTTTACGATTGGAATCAAATATCTTGGTTTCAAAATCAATTTCTATAAAGTCTGGATAGATTTGTTTCTGTAATGAAATATAGGTTTGGAGAATATCAGTTTCCCTTTCCAGAAGCAGGTATTCATTTCTGCAGTTATAGACCACATAGTTCATTAAATGATTAAAATTCTGAATCAGCCTTGCTGCATTTTCATTTTGAATGATGACGGTCCCATTTATCTTATTTAAAATCGAGGATAACAAAAGCGTTCCTGTCTGATTCCTGGAAATTTCATCTTTCGGATTACTGCCACTAAACTATAAAAACCCACCAGCCAAGCCAGAAAGGGGTAAGTAGGTCGATCTTGTTATCGGACGGTTCGAGAAAATAAAATTATATCCTTTCATTAGTTCATTAGTTTGTAACTAATGGATTGAATTTCCGGTTTCCAACCCAGTCTTTAAAAGAAGCAGAATTTTCCTGACTGACAATTATCTCTTCCGACATCGATATGACAAAGTCTATAGAAAGCTTAACCCTGTCAACTATGCGAAACTTACTGATCACTTTAATATTAATCAGGTACTTTCTGTTAGCACGGAAAAAAATATCCGGATTGAGTTCATCTTCAAGAGTTGACAGGATTTTATAGTCAGAAACATATTTTTGGTTTTTAAAATCTGCAATGATCACGATACTCCGGTCAGTATATACATATGCAATGTCTTTGACATCAATAAAAAAGAATTCCCTGCCTTTTTTCAATAATAATCTATGCCTATATATTCTATTTTGATTCTGAATAGTTTCTAATAGGGTCGTGATATTTTTAGTAAAATGAGTCTGGAGTGTCTGGTATTTTTTCAATGCGGCACTTAGTCTTTCTATTTTAATTGGTTTCGGTATAAAGTCAATTGAAGATTCTTTAAATGCCTGTTCAGCATATTGATCGTACGCTGTTACATAAATGATAGGAGCCGGAAGTGTATAATCGCTCAACAAATCCAGACTATTTTCGTTTTGCAACTGCATGTCCAAAAATATCAGATTCGGGGTATGTATGTTTTTAGCAAAATAATGCTTCACTTCCGTTACCGACCGCAACTGTGCGTTGATCTGGATTGTGTTGTCCAATTCCAGCAGCATATCTGATAATATTTCCCCGGTAGGGATTTCGTCTTCAATAATTACAATATTCATTTTGGAATGATTAAGGTATGGTGACAATAAATATTTGTTCTGATGAAAGTATCATATAAATAGTAGCACAAAATGTCCTTTGTTGCAGTACAGATTAGCGAGAGATAATACATTGATAAGGCCATACTTTTGGATAGTTTTCAACCGGATGTATCCGGATTGTTTACTTTACTGTATAAATATTCTGTTTCAATACCTAAAAGTACTGTCTTAATTATTTTTATTAGCGGTGCGGAGAGGTCTTAGGGCACAAGTCACACTTTAATAAGCCTATTTTCTACAAAAGGAAGTTATTGCTATACAGAAGCAATATATCAGATGAACTATAACTTGATATCTTGAATTTCTAATGATTATAGCAGTTGGTCATTTTATAAAAGTGATATATCGGTAATAACCGGTAATTAGTAATAACTCATTTGCTTATACTGTTTGCAGTATAGTTGAAAACTTGATTCATCAGCGAAATTTATGCATGAATTGATATCATGTGTTACCTGTATTTCTTTTATGGTTTGGTGTCAAAACTGCTTTTGAATTTTCTATTTCCCGATAGGTTTCAACTAAAAGTACATTCCTTTATTTTATAACGTTCACACACTTGTACTTAAGTATCACGTATTCGATTAATAACTGTGCAAGAACAGTATGTAGAATAGTAGAAATATAATATCAAATACTAGGAATTGAGTATCAGGGTTTGAGTGGTCTGATGCAACTTCCCAACAAATGCCACATCTAATAAAAATTCTAATATTTAATCTGCGTAGGAAACTGTTAGTCTATGGTGTTGACTAATGATATTTTTAATTTTCACGATTTATTTTCCAATACGCTAATTACAATATCCTTATAGCTTCTGCCAATTGGAATTTTCCTGTCAATTATTTCAATTTCAGTAGCTGTAAAAGCACTGATTTTATCTTTTGCAACTATATAGGATCGATGAACACGTAGAAAATTATTTTTAACCAGTAATTCTTCTATCTGGCCTAGTTGAAACTTTGTAACAATATTTTGATTTGTCGTAGTAATGATGCGAACGTATTCTCTCAGGCTTTCAATGATAACAATTTCATTCAAGTAGATTTTGACTCTTTTTTATTTACATTAACAAAGATGAATTTTTTCTCATCCGCTGCAACCGCCACCATTATTTCAGGTAATTTCTGTTCCGAAGGTTGCTTTAATTTATTTACTGCCATCAGAAACCTGCTGAATTCTATGGGCTTTAGTAAATAATCCAAGACATTGTATTCATAGCTTTGTAAGGCATAATCATTATAGGCAGTTGTAAGAATGATATGTGGCGGATTTTTCAGCGTTTTTATAAAATCTATTCCCTTTAGTTTGGGAAGATGTATGTCGAGAAAGATAAGGTCGATTGGTTCCTTACGCAATAACTCTATAGCATATATAGCATCGCCACATACACCTTTCAGGCAAAGAAACGGAATCTGCTCTATGTAATCCTGTATTACTTCAGCTGCCAGTGGTTCGTCTTCTACTATGATACAATTAAAAATTTGCATGATTTAGCAGATTTATGGTTAGTATAACTTCGAAACGCTCATTGCCATTCATGATTTGAAGTGAATGGTCAGGATATAGCAGTTCCAATTGGCGTTTAACATTATCCAGCCCTATTCTTTTTCTATCTTCCTCCCGGCTTGGTGTTGATTTGGAGTTAGAAATCTGAAATTGAAGATTGCCATATTTCAGGGCGATATCAATATTTATGTATGATTCAAACCTTGATTCGCTTGCACCATGTTTAAATGCATTTTCAACAAATGGCAACAAAATCAGGGGGCCTATGGGTTCCTGCGGGTTATCAATATTTGTCTGGTAATTAACCGTTAACCTTTCGCTATACCTGATTTTTTCCAATTCAATAAAACTCTCGATTACTTTTAATTCATTCGAAATTGGGATACTATTGTTTTGAGACTCGTAAAGCATGAACCTAAGTAAGTTAGATAATTTAAGTACCGTTTCGGCGGTTGCATCCGATTTTTTACGTGCCAGTGCATAAATGTTATTAAGTGTATTAAAAAGAAAATGCGGGTTGGTCTGTGATTTCAGGAAACGCAATTCAGTTTCCAGTTTTTTCTTGATGATTTCCTGGGCTGACGCCTTTTGGAAAATATATAATCTTATCAGTTTAATCGCAAGCGCTAAAAAGCTTGTAAAGGATAGAATAAAAAGATTGTAAATGATACTGAGTGGACTAAAGTATTGGTTAATTGGAACACGCTGATGGTAGAGAATAGTCGCTACTTCATATTGAACCACAGGGTAAACCAATCCCACGCAACAGATATACAGAAGCACTAATGATATTGTTGATTTCAGTGTATTCCATTTTTTTGAAAAAAAGCTATCGGTAATATAAAATAAGCTGTAAACCATTGGAACTTTTACAAGCAGAAAAGCCAATTGTCCTTGTAGATGGATAAACAGCGTTGAAAGATTTATTGAATTTAAACCAATGGATGAATCTAAATTTAGGGATGTCTTAAATAGCACATAAGCTGTCCAGAATATTAAGTGATATCCAATTCTTTTTTTCATTAAGGGATCAATGTTAAAATCTAATCTTGGGGTAAAAATCAGTTTTTTTTTTAACCCATCAATATTTATATACCAATAACGCTAATCGAATGACAGAATACAAATAATAGACTTTAAATGAAGTCTATTGGTTCATTCTGGTTTTCTATTTGGCAATGACCTTAGTTCGTATTTCTGCCAAATGGTGAACATGGAATCGGAATACATTTGGTTGCAAAAAATAAAGTGTATGATCCGTTTCCTGCTATCTGTAGCTCTCTTAATGTTTGCTTTATTGGGCATCACGCAACAGGCTTTAGATTTTAATAATCTACCAAAGTCGCCTGAATTATTACCAGCAAGTTGGATTAATTCAGGATATTCTGAAAGAGATTTTGCACTTTCTCCAGATGGAACAGAGCTGTTTTTTACCCTTCAATTGCCAGAAGGTAGTTTTCAAACGATTTTATATTCACGAAAAGATAGGAAAGGAACTTGGACAAAGCCGGAGCTCGCTCCCTTTGCAGGGAACTTTAGTGATCTGGAACCAGCATTCTCCTATGATGGAAAACGACTTTATTTTTCATCTAACCGACCTTTATCGGGAAATGATATAAAGGATTTTGATATCTGGATGTCTGACAAGGAAAACGGAGTTTGGGGAGCGCCTAAAAATCTGGGACCAATCATTAATACCGCAGCTGATGAATTTTATCCATCCATAACCCGCAATGGGAATCTTTATTTCACCGCTGCCTATAAGACCGGTATAGGTAAAGAGGATATTTATGTTTCACGATTGGATAATGGCATTTACCTCCAACCCGTCCCCCTAGATACAGCCATTAATTCCAAATCTTATGAGTTTAATGCTTTCGTTTCTCCGGAGGAAGATTATATCCTATTTACCGGATATGGAAGAAAGGATGATAAAGGTAAGGGGGATTTGTACCTGAGTATTAAAGACAATTCTGGTCACTGGCTTCCCGCCAAGAATCTTGTTTTTTTGAACTCTAATAAAATTGATTATTGTCCCTTTGTGAGTTTCGATAAAAAAATTATGTTTTTCACAAGTGGCAGAAATACGTTGAAAAAAATATTTGGACCCAAGCCTACAACTGTTAGTGAAATTAAAAAAGTATTGGATGACCCACAAAATGGTAATGAAGATATTTATTGGGTAAGCTTTGCCGAAGTCCTAAGCATATTTAAATAATATCGTACACCTTTTACTGATAAGAAAATGAAACACAAAGATAAATGGCTTCCGGTAACAGGTAGTATAATATGTTCTCTCTTGTTTTTCAATATTGCATCTGTTGCATGTAAAAAATCAAAGTCACCCTTTCAACCGCCAACAGTTTTAGTTACACCAAGAGTTGCAGCAAAAAGCATACTTTTTGTTGGCAATAGTTTGACCTATACAAATGACTTGCCGGGAATAGTTGCACGGATAGGAAGAAATAGTGGCGTAGAGATTGTAACTGAAATGATCGCATATGGAAACTATTCTTTGGAGGATCATTGGAATGATGGCCAGTTACAAAAACTCATTTCAAGTAAAAAATATGATTTTGTAGTAGTGCAGCAAGGGCCTTCTTCTCAGGCCGATGGCCGGATAATGTTACTGGATTACGGAACAAAGATCAAAAACTTATGTACACTGTATAATACTAATCTAGCTTTTTTTATGGTGTGGCCCGCTCAAGCTAACCTTCACACTTTTGATGGAGTAATTAGTAATCATTCGAATGCTGCTGTAGCAACTAATTCTTTGTTATGCCCTGTTGGTAAGATATGGAAAGAGTATTTTTTAAAAACCGGAGATTACGCTTATTACGGGCCTGACATGTTTCATCCATCGCAAAGTGGAAGTGAAAATGCTGCCCTGATAATATTTAAAACTTTGTTTAAGTAATATAGGCAATCAATCTATGTGTAAAATTTTAAGATTACCCAACCCTAATGAGATATTGATAATCCTGGATAGAATATAGCAGAAAGAATATAACGTATTTAATGCCGGAAGAAAAGTAAATCAGTGTATAGTAAAGTTGTTCAAATATTTTTAATAGAAAACTTTTGTAAAATAAATATTGTAAAAATTTTATTAACTTTTAATATAGTAAAAAATGCGTAAGCAGTTACTCATTCTATTTATACTTGGAATATTGAATCTGCCGGGATTGTCGCAGGATTCAAAGATTGATTTTTCGGCAGTTGACCTTTTTTGGCCAATCGTTGACAAATTAAAGCAGGATAGTAATCCATCAGAAGAGGAATGGAACAATATATTAGCAACTCCTTACTATAAACATTATGCTTACTCGTCAGATAAGCTAAGAAATAGCATAAGAGAATTTCTAAAGACAGCTTTTATGCCTGGCAGAAAGAACAAGCTGGATAGCATTCTCAATGGCCCGGATAGTGATTACAGGAAAACAATGTATTTGCATGTTATTGATGCTGTAAAGGAAAAACCAGAATTGCAATTATATCAAAAAAAACTGCTGGCAAGTAAATTTGTAGACTCCCTGGCAGCAATTGCTCAATTATATCTACCCACAGGAACCATTAACCGTACTATTAAACCCAATGTGGTATTCGGATTTTACCAACCGGACGCAAACGGAGGTATTAATGGCATAACCCTGGACCTTAAATTTACAAAAGATTACCACGATTTTACATTAATGGTAGCACATGAAATGCATCATTACTATGTGGAGAACATACGAAGAAGGATGGCCGTGAATTCAAACGACTCAGCCTACGGATTAATTAATGCAGTTATGCAATTGCAATTTGAAGGGATTGCTGACCAGATAGACAAAGAGAGTTTGTTCGCAGTGGATGGAAAGGGCATTCCGCCATTCCTTTATCATTTATTTCGTAGCAATTATGAAAACCCGGTACAGAACCTTGTAAAAGTAGACTCTCTTTTAAAAGTTATTTACCATCATCCGGAAACAGTTAAAAGTAACGGAGAACTTATCAGGGAATTGCTTCCGCTCGGAAGTCATCCACACGGCTATTATATGTCACAAATAATTAAGTCTGTATATGGAACCGGGGAATTGATCAGTACGGTGTATAACCCTTTTGATTTTATCAGGCTTTATAATAATGCAGCACGTAAGAAAGGGCTCTTCAGTTTTTCAAAAGAAGCAATTGCTTATTTAGAAAAAATAGAGAAAACGGTTATGCAATAACAGTATAATACTAAATCAGTCATTGTATGCAAACTAGACTTTATCATGTCGTGGTACTTTATTTCTTGAATTGAATATTAAAAATTAAATTTTATGAAGCATTTCATTGTCTTACTCATTACAATTTCAATATGTAGCGGATTGATCGCTCAAGCCGGTCCAACAAAAGAAACAGAAGTTCTATTGTTGGGAACTTTTCATTTTGCTAATCGTGGTTTGGATGTTGCTAAATTTGAGGATGTAAAAATATTGTCGGAAAAGCGACAAAAAGAAGTAGAGGAAATGGTAGCGATGCTTAAAAAATTTAGCCCCGATAAAATTTTTATTGAGGTTCCTACTACATCTCAAAAAAAGTATGACTCCTTATATGTAGCCTATAAAAACGGTACGCATACATTAACTGGCAACGAAACCCAGCAAGTTGGGTTCAGGCTGGCCAAAGAATGTGGGCTGGCTTCTTTAATATGTACTGACTATAATAATGTCAGCTTCCCGATTGATAGTGTAATGAAGGAAATGATGGTAAATAAACAAATGGATATGTTGCAATACTTTCAGAATGCTATACAAAGGGAGCAGAATGATTTTGATGAAGAAATTAAAACTAAAACAATTACACAAATGCTACTGGATGCAAACACTGAAAAAATATATCATAAGTTAGTTGGTGTGTATTATTTCTTTCTGAAAGCAGGAGATAAAACGAATCATGCAGGTTCATTCCTTGCAAGTGAGCAATGGCGCCGGAATATGTATATCTATGAGAACATCCTTAAAAATCTTGATGGGAAAGAAAAACGTATTCTGGTATTGTACGGAACAACACATGTTGCCATGCTAAAGGAGATGATGAAGTACAACGAAAGCCTGAAAATGATACCCGTTATGAATGTTCTGAAATAATATTTTTAAATGATAATTCAATATGCATCAGTTGAACGGAAATTAAACTATTCAACTATTCTTTTACATTACAAAAATTATAAGTGAAAACATTTTGTCAGTATTGCATGTGTCTAAATAGTACACTCAACCCCTTATGCAACTGGGGTATGCTTATTGTTCTTTTCTTTATCTGTAAACCGTCATATGCGCAAAATATTTCTATTCAACAGGAATAGGGTTGGGAAGCACGCTTGCAAAAAACCAAAACGCCAACAGAAAAGGAAGAGTGATGATCAATCTTAAAGGGTATTACAATCTGAACAAACAGCTTTCATTAGGGGTAGAAGTTGCTACTGCAGGCAGACTTATACCTACTGGGGGTCAGGATACATTTGATCCTGCAACCAACACCATAACCAAAGATGGTTCTAACATGAAATCCAATACCGCACTGGCTAAAGTAAAATATTATTTTATTAATAAAAAGAAGGGCATTACACCTTTTGCAGAATTTGGATTTGGAGTTAATACCTATTATGAAAAGGTATTTTATATTCTGGGAGATGAAGAAAAAAAGATCAAACGCAGCAATTTGGCTTACCAGCCTGAAATTGGTATTTCTATTCGTCATTTCAGGTATCCGTTCGTTACCTTGCAGGTGGTAAAACACCTGCTTTTGCAGGCATGGATGATATTGGAGCTAATGTGAGGTATGAAAGCATCCGCATATCTCCGCTGTTTGTAAATGCGAGTTGGAGATTTGACTTCTAATTAAGGGAGTTGTACGATAATCAATGATATACAAAAGATGTCATTAAAGAAAATAGGGAAAAAAAATTTGAAAATAATGTCCAATACCAAGCACCAAAAATGTCTTTAGATTGAATCAAAAGCAGAATACAATGAAAAAGTTCTTATTACTACTACACGAAGACATTGAGAAAATGAGCGAACTATCCCCCAAGGAAATGGGAATGTTAATAAAGGCGCATATGACTTGGGCGACAAAATTGGCTGAATCGGGACATTTGATTTCCGGAGAAGGCTTGCACGAAAAAAGTGTACTCATCACGGGAAAGGACTGTGTAATAAAAGACGGACCTTATTTGGAATCCAAAGAATTAATTGGTGGTTACTACCTTTTGCAAGCAGCTGATTTGGACACCATCGTGCAAATTGCCAAAGAATGCCCTTGTCACATTTGGGGAGGAACGACCGAAATCCGCTCTATTATAGAAATGGATGAGTATGAGCAATAAATGGCAATCTGTTATTGAATCCAATTATCGGGCTTTATATGGGAAGCTATTTTCTTCCCTTATCAAACAGTTTGGTACGAATCACGTCAGCGAAATTGAGGATGCGATTCAAAATACTTTCTTAAAGTCCTTAAAAACCTGGAATGCTGAAAAAGTTCCCAATAACATAGAAAATTGGCTTTTCATTGTTGCCCGAAACGATGTACTTACCCAAATTAATAGAAAGAACCGAGTAAGTAACGAAAGCAAATTGATCGAAAATGAAGTTAACGAAACAATAGAAAATGACTTACGACTTGAAACCATTTTGTTCTTATCATCCTCAAAAAATATTTCCGACCAGGCAAAAACCGTATTCATTCTCAAAAATATTTTCGGGCTTAATGTCCGCGAAATAAGTGAGAGCACATTATTAACCCAAGAAGCCATTTACAAAATTATTAGTAGAGCAAAATCAAGCTTGCAACTTGAATTTGAGAACAAGCCTATAAGTACCGCTACCGGAGAAACGGGCAAACAGGAAATACCGACAGTTGAGGGAATCTTGTATGCGGTGTTCAATATTGGTTTTGATTCTTTCAATGATAAAATTCAATACATTGTCAATGAAGATTTATGTTTGGAAGCCGTAGCACTTGCGAAAGAATTGCTTAAAAAACATCAACAAGTTTCAACCAAAAACCTTCTCGCCCTATTTTGTTTTCACCTTGCCAGAATACCTGCAAAGATTGACAACGGTAAACTTATATCGTTTTTTAAACAAGACCAAGGCAAATGGGATAAAAATCTGATGAGCTTAGGATTCAGTTATTTGCACAAGCCTGAAAAATTGAACCGATTTTACATCGAGGCACTGATTGCAAGTAAGTATATGACCGCAAATTTGTATGATGCCTTACATTGGGATGAGATAATCAAACTCTATGAATTACTCATGGAATACCATAATTCCCCCATTGTAAAATTAAACCTTTGCTACGGGTTACACCAGGCCAACCGAACCGAAGAAGCTTTGATTTTATTGGCTGACATTGAAAAAATAATTCCAAATGGACATTTTTATTATTCACTGGTTAAGGCAGAGCTTCTAAAGGAGTCAAGCCCGAAAGAATCAGAAATAATAATGGCTTCAGTAATGGACAAAATGGAACAGACCATAAGGAAAGAATATTTATTAGAAAACGAATTTATAACATTATGAAAAGACTAGGGTTATCAACGATAATAGCACCTGATGTTTCCTTTTTAGCTATTTCGTGCAAAACCAAAATTAAGTTCAACGAAAAAACTGAAAACCCGGATTGGCTTTTGGTGCTGGGGAAACGAACATACAAATTAGTAAAAACAGTATTACTTATTCTATCACTGATATCTATTTCAGTTTTTAGAATTGAGGCGCAAAACAAATTTCCAAACACTATTTTCTCATCAGACTTTACAATTACTCCATCTGCTACATCAGATGCAGTAAAATGGCTTGAAGGACACTGGAGGGGTGAAGCATTTGGTGGCATAACTGAGGAAATATGGACACCTCCATTGGGTGGTTCGATGATGTGTGCATTTAAACTTGTGGTAAAAGACAAAGTAAAATTTTATGAATTAGTGACAATAGTAGAAGACAAAAACACTCTCATCCTACGACTAAAACATTTTCATTCTGATTTGAAAGGGTGGGAAGAAAAAGACAAGACTGTTGACTTCAAATTATTAAAGGTTACCGATAACAAGGTTTATTTTGATGGATTTACATTCGAAAAAATAAGTTCAAATGAGATTAATATGTACGTGGTCATTGATGATAAAGGAACCCAAATTGAAACAAAATTCAATTATAAAAGAGTTAAATAGATTTAGATGAAATGCTGTATAATAAATACTACATTCCTTAAACATAAACCACACAGATGAGAATATATAGTTTACTTCCACTACTAATTTTAATGACTGAGTCAATCGCACAAGTTCCTGCTACATTAACACCTGCAGAAAAAGTCTATGGACTTTCAAAATTTTGGCAAAAAGTGAACTACAACTTTGTCTATCTGGAAAAGGTAGACAGAAAGAAGTGGGATAGCACTTACGTAGCGTTAATTGATAAGGTGCAGCAAACAAAAAATGATTACGAATATTTTCGGCTCATGAAGCTATTTTGCGCAATCCTCAAGGATGGCCATACAAATATTGAATTCCCCCAACATATACAATCTCAGGTTATGAAGACTATGTTCGGTGAATACAGGATTGTTATTGAGAATATACAAAACAAAGCAATTGTAACCCACATTAATCCGTCTAAAAAGGATATCATCCCTCCCGGTAGCGAAATCATAGAGGTCAATGGTCTCGCAACACAAGATTACAAAGATCAGTTTGTCGCACCCTATATATCATCTTCTACACGCCACATACTTGAGGATATCGCAACCCAGGATTTACTTCAGGGCCTTGAGGGAGATAGTTATGTACTAAAGATTAAGAAACCAAATGACGAAGTTGTTGAATTAACGATAACTCATTCCCGCAGTTCAGAAACTAATCTTTACCCCGTACCAGTTGCTGATGGCACCTTACTTGACTTTAAATGGCTCGACAAAAAAGTCGCATACCTCGCTCTGAATTCATTTCAGGACAAAGCTATTGATTCAATCTTCATTACTCATCTCCCCGAACTTTACAAGGCAAGAGGTTTGATTATTGACCTGCGAAAAAATGAAGGCGGTAATGGTCAATATGGGCTGGACATCCTTAAGTACCTCGTGCCAGGAAAAAAAGTAATGGGAGCAAAAAGTCAAACCCGAAATCACATAGCAACCTATAAGGCTTGGGGGGAGATGGTAAAACCAGAAGATACAGCTAGTAATCCTGACCTTAAGAAAGCGTACTTAAGCTATATAGACAAATATTATTTTGACTTTCCGAATTCAACTGAAAGTATCAAAACAGATCGCAAGAAAGTAGTAATACCTACCGTTGTTTTGATCGGACACAAAACAGAATCTGCTGCTGAGGATTTCTTAATCTATGCTGATAAACAAAAGCATTTTATTACTTTGGGAAGCCCTACAGTTGGAAGCACCGGACAGCCGTTCTACTTTACACTGCCTGGCGGTTCACAAGCCCGGGTATGTACCAAACGTGATACTTATCCAGATGGACGGGAATTTGTAGGTGTTGGTATTATTCCAGATGTGTTCGTTGAACGTACAGTTTCCGATTATCTTAATGGTAGTGATCCCGTTATTGAAAAGGCATTGCTACTACTTCTTGACAGGATCAGGATGAAATGAGGAATAGGCCAACTACTGCCACACATTGTTATTGCCAATAGTGGGGCTTGACATTGGATCAATCAGCAGCAGTAATTCTGCTGTGCTGTGGTTCAGGGCTTGAATAAAGCCCAGCTTTAGTTCTTAATATTTAACTTTTTCAAATAGCCAGGCAGCAGTTCCGGCGGACGGACTTCAAATATCCCACCATCGGCAATACCTGCTCGTTAGCTGTAAGCTTATTGACATTTCATAATCTAAACCAAAAAAAATGAACTCACTATTACTTAAAAGACCCATTGCTTATTTTATTGACTTTATGATAGTATGGTGTGCTTGTGTTCTGCCGCAACTTATAGCTTACTGGCTTTTCGACGGGGTGCCTTTTAAATATTTTAACCAGCCTTATCATATTTATTTTTGGGTTTTATTGACAGTTTCACTTCCTCTTTGGCTATATTTTATTCTACAAGAAATGTCACCCAGACAATCAACAATTGGAAAAAGAATTATGCATTTAAAGGTTACTGATAACACCAATTTAAGAATTAGCAAAAAGAAATCCTTTGTCAGGACATTGGTTAAACTACTGCCTTGGGAAATTACACATATAGGACTAATACCCATTTATTTTTCTGAAGACCCTCATCTAAGTATCTGTTTGTATTTAGCAAATGGACTCATTGTAATTTATCTGATTTACTTCATTTCCAAAAAGGGCAAAACAGCAATTCATGATATTGTGTCAGGGACAAAAGTAGTTTCTAATACCTAGTGAAAACCTGCAGCCAATAAGCGTATTTGCAAAAGCAGGGCGGGATATAAAACCTCAGGTAAGGGTTTATGCAACTTACTCTATAGTGCTTCGTTGGAAGAAATTCCTGAAGGTGGCAGGTACTATATAGAGCTCATTCTGTTTTTCTGAAATAGAGATATTTTAAAATTAATTGTCCTGTATTTGAAGGAATCATATTTAGCAGCCTATTTACCATTCATCATTTATATAACTGACAAAGAATAACATCTTTTTCCCTTTAAAATCAGCTTTGCTCCCTGCCAAATGCATATTGGGTAGTATGAGCAGCAATGCACAAGTAATTTCGCAAACATAATTTACATTGGTAAGTTTAATAACATTTTTAATTTACATGTAATATAAAAGCCGTAAGTAAAATGAAAAATAATACACCCCTGTTCTTAACAGTGATAATAACCCTTGCAGGATTTTCGGTATTTGCACAAACAAAAACAGATACCATACTTATTAACGCAGGTAGCGTTAATACAAAAGTTTTAAGGCCTTCCTCAAACCGTTACCTGGTATATTTTAAAATGGGTAAAGATTCTGCAAGATCAATGGCGCAATTCTGGACAAGGAATATTCAGTATGCAAATTACAATGGGAAAGAAGTGATCGTTGTTACCCAGGAATGGGAGGACAAGGATACCATTGTGCACAAAGTAAAATCAATATGCGATAAAACAACATTTGCTCCACAATATCATCAGAGCTGGTGGAAACAGTATGGAACAACTGAGTTCGATTTCATTAATAAATCAGCATCCATAAATGGTATTCCGTTAACGGATGCGGATACCGCCCGAAACAGGAAAGGCCCCTGGAATGCATTCAAGCTGGCTTTGAATCAATATACTTTAAACTGGCATCTTGATCTGGAAGTGTTTCCCATACTTCCATACAAAGCAGGCAAAACATTTTTAATTCCTTTTTATGACCCAGGTAGCCCAGCACCCAGGAATGTAGCTTATACAGTAACGGGATTTGCTGTGTTGACCGGATACAATGATCAGAAAATTGATTGCTGGTTATTGACTCGTGAATCGAGGGGCTTCAAAGAAATATTCTGGATAAGTAAAAAAACAAAAGAAGTGTTGAAGCTGGAACAGGAAATTGGAAAAGACAGCTGGCGGTATAAAATTAAGCTAGGGTTTAGTATTTAGAGTTGTAAATAAACTCAGCCTGCTCTGTTGTAAGTATTTCTTCAAGTAATAACACTTGTATATAAAATAAATAAATATGAAATTATTAAATAGATTTCATTCCCATAAGTGGTCAATCTTATTTACAATTTATCTGCGTTATTTAATAGGCGCAACTTTCATTTATGCATTTGCGTGGAAAACCTGGGGCATGATGGATGGAACTGCTTTACAATCAAATTCTGCTGATAATCCTGTATGGGCAAGTTTTCAATGTATAATGAACATAAAGTATTTGTGGTTTTTTGCAGCATATACTCAATTGATATCTGGGATATTACTTGTAACTCAACGTTATGCCTTAATAGGCACAATTCTTTTTTTACCCGTTGCTTTATGCATTTATTTAATTACGTGGTCTATAGGTTTTATTGGAACAAAATATATTGCCTTACTTCTTTTATTGGCATCTGTATACCTTTTGGTATGGGATTACAAAAAACTATTACCGGTTTTCCTGCATAAAGGACATATGGCGGTTAATATAGCTGAGACATTAGAACAAAATAAATACTGGGTAAAACTGGGATTTATTTTCACGGCCATATCTGTTGCCCGCATATGGTACAGTAATCTTATTTTTTGGGTAGTTGGTTGTATCATTACCGGACTTTCAGGTTTAATACTGTATAAAATAATCGGAAAGAATATTTTGAAAAAAAAGTAAAAGTTTTAAAAAGAGATAACAGAAATTCGAAAAGACAGATGGTTGTATAAAATTGGGCTTGTTTTCAGCATTTAGCTTGGTTTGCAAAAGCTGCTATTCATATAGTGTAAAAACGTTACTTATACATTACCTGTTAGCGAAACCCAGCAGATTTGTTTCAGGCTAGCCAAAGAATGCGGGCTGGCTTCTTAACTATGTACGGACTAAAACAATGTCAGTTTCTTGATTGATAATGTAATGAAAGAAATGATGGCAAATAAACAAATGGATATGTTGCAATACTTTCAGACTGCTATACAAAAGGAGCAGAATGATTTTAATGAAGAAATTAAAACTAAAACAATTACACAAATGCTACTGGATGGAAACACTGAAAAAATATATAATAAGTTAGTTGGTGTGTATTATTTCTTTCTGAAAGCAGGAGATAAAACGAATCACGCAGGTTCATTCCTTGCAAGTGAGCAATGGCGCCGGAATATGTATATCTATGAGAACATCCTTAAAAATCTTGATGGGAAAGAAAAACGTATTCTGGTATTGTACGGAACAACACATGTTGCCATGCTAAAGGAGATGATGAAGTACAACGAAAGCCTGAAAATGATACCCGTTATGAATGTTCTGAAATAATATTTTTAAATGATAATTCAATATGCATCAGTTGAACGGAAATTAAACTATTCAACTATTCTTTTACATTACAAAAATAATAAGTGAAAACATTTTGTCAGTATTGCATGTGTCTAAATAATACACTCAACCCCTTATGCAACTGGGGTATGCTTATTGTTCTTTTCTTTATCTGTAAACCGGCATTTGCGCAAAATATTTCTATTCAACCAGGAATTGGGTTGGGAAGCACGTTGGCAAAAAACGAAAAAGCCAATAAAAAAGGAAGAGTGATGATCAATCTTAATGGGTATTACAATCTGAACAAACAGCTTTCATTTGGGATTGAGATTGCTACTGCAGGTAGTTTTATTAATTCAGTGGGTGGCTTTTCTAGTCAGGATATATTTGATCCTTCAACCAATACAATTACCAAAGATGTATCCAACATGAAATCCAATTCTGCCCTGGCTAAAGTAAAATATTATTTTATTAATAAAGAGAAGGCCATTAAGCCATTTGCTGAATTTGGGGTTGGGATAAATACTTATTATGAAAAAGCATTTCGTATTTCTGGATATGAGGAAATAATGATCAAACGAACCAATCTGGCTTATCAGCCAGAAATTGGTATTTCTGTTCGTCAATTCCAGGTATCCGTTCGTTACCTGTCAGGAGGTAAAACACCTGCTTTTGCAGGCGTGGATGATAGCGGAGCTAATGTGAGATATGAAAGCGTACGCATCTCTCCGCTGTATCTAAATGCCAGTTGGAGATTTGATTTCTAATTATGAGACTTTACAATGTCATACGAAGCCTGTTATTTGTATGTTTAAGCATGTGGATGGTTACATTTTAAGATTAATTAACCACTCTGTATTGCTACCTCAACTTACTATCTAAAATATTGCGTCAGGGAATTCGGATTTCATGCCCCTACTGCATCAACAGCCTTTACCTTAAAATCAGGGTAAAAGAATCGCTCAAATAAATTTTACTGAATAGTTAAAAAGAGGTTATTTACTCATAACTGTTACTAAAACCTAACTATTTGACACAAAAAAGTCCCACCAGTTCAAGACTAATGGGACTTTCAGCGAATTTGTTTCGTAGCCGGTACGGGAATCGAACCCGTCTTTGCCCCGTGAAAGGGGGCTGTCCTAACCGATAGACGAACCGGCCGTTTTATTTATCGGGACGCAAAAATAGGTTCTGCCGTCTTTTCTGCCAAAAACATTTTTAGAAAAACAGCTTTTCCTTTCGTAGCGGGCGTTTGGTGAATGGCGAGTAGTGAATGATTTTGTGAATGGGCAATGGTGAATGGTGAATTATAGTTGGAAAAGGTGTCCATAGTCCATAGACCATGGTCCATGGACTATGGACCATGGTCTACTCACAATTCACCATTGCCCATTCACCATTGCCCCAGTAAAGCCTGTTAACCAAAAAATATCACGGTAAATCCTCACATTCCTTGTAAATTGCGGCTCGTTTTCGATTTTATCATTTTTTAAATACGGAATGCATGAGTACAGTAAAAGTTGCCATTAACGGTTTCGGACGTATCGGCCGTTTGGTGTTTCGCCAGATCTATAACATGGAAGGAATTGAAGTAGTAGCCATTAACGACCTTACCAGTCCGCAGGTATTGGCTCACTTATTAAAATATGATAGCGCACAGGGCCGTTTTGAAGGCGCTACCGTTACCTCTACGGCAGATGCCATTATTGTAAACGGTGAAACCGTTAAAATATATGCCCAGAAAGATCCCGCACAAATTCCCTGGGGGGCACATGGGGTAGATGTGGTGATTGAATCAACCGGTTTCTTTGCCGATAAAGACAAAGCCGCTGCACACATCACCGCAGGTGCCAAAAGAGTAGTAATCTCTGCTCCAGCCACCGGCGACCTGAAAACCGTAGTATTTAATGTAAACCATGCCATCCTGGATGGTTCTGAAACCATTATTTCCTGCGCAAGTTGTACTACCAACTGCCTGGCGCCTATGGCTAAGGTATTGAATGATAAATATGGTATTGTAACCGGTATCATGACAACCATTCATGCCTACACCAACGACCAGAACACATTGGATGCTCCACATCCCAAAGGTGACCTGCGCAGGGCAAGAGCGGCGGCACAGAATATTGTTCCCAACAGTACCGGTGCTGCCAAAGCCATCGGTCTGGTATTGCCAGAGTTAAAAGGTAAATTAGACGGTAGCGCGCAACGTGTGCCTACTATCACAGGTTCTTTAACAGAACTGGTTAGTGTATTGGGTAAAAAAGTTACTGCAGAAGAGATAAATGCAGCTATGAAAGATGCCAGCAATGAAAGCTTTGGTTATAATGAAGATGAAATTGTAAGCACAGATATCATCGGAACTCATTTCGGGTCATTATTCGATGCAACACAAACCAAAGTATTAACGGTTGGCGATGCACAACTGGTGAAAACCGTAAGTTGGTACGATAATGAAATGAGCTATGTAAGTCAGCTGGTTCGTACGGTAAAGTATTTTGCTGGATTGATCTCTAAATAAATAATTTGAAAATTTGAAAACCTGCCAGCCGGCAGGCAGGTGTGGTAATTTGACAATGCAGCAGCATGATTGAATTACCACATTTTTCTTTAACCCTTTCATTTTCAAATTTTCAAACTCTCAAATTTTCAAATTCTCCTAATGAGCAAGTTTTCTGACCACAATTTCAAAGGCCAAAAAGTATTGATCCGTGTAGACTTCAATGTTCCGCTGGATGCATCATTCAATATCACCGATGATACAAGGATGCGCGTTACTGTACCAACAATCAATAAAATATTAGCTGATGGCGGAAGCGTGGTATTGATGAGTCATTTGGGCCGCCCTAAAGATGGCCCTACGGATAAATATTCTTTGAAACACCTGATCAATCATTTGATCGGATTATTGAATGGTGCCACAGTAAAATTTGCTGAGGATTGTATTGGGGAAGAGGCGTATAATAAAGCTGCAGCATTACAGGCAGGCGAAGTATTGCTATTAGAGAACCTTCGTTTTTATAAAGAAGAAGAAAAGGGTGATACCGCTTTTGCAGAAAAATTGAGTAAGCTGGGCGATATATATGTAAATGATGCATTCGGAACGGCACACCGTGCACATGCATCCACGGCAGTAATTGCACAATTTTTTCCCGGCGAAAAGAAAATGTTTGGCCTGGTAATGGAAGGTGAAGTATCCAGTGCAGAAAAAGTGATGCACAAAAGTGAGCGGCCTTTTACGGCCATCATTGGTGGTGCCAAAGTGAGTGATAAAATTCTCATCATAGAAAATTTACTGGACCGTGCCACAGACATTATTATTGGTGGAGGTATGGCATATACCTTCATGAAAGCACAGGGTGGCAAGATCGGAAATTCATTGTGCGAAATGGATCGCCTCGATACCGCTGTTGAATTATTACAGAAAGCAGAAGCCAAAGGTGTTTGTATTCATCTTCCTTCTGATTCTGTGATTGCTGATAAGTTTGCAGCCGATGCCAATGTATCTTCAGCACCAAGTAATGATATACCTGATGGATGGATGGGCTTGGATATTGGCATGAATGCCTGCGAGCAATTTAGCAACTGCATCAAACGATCTAAAACCATTTTATGGAATGGTCCAATGGGTGTTTTTGAGATGGAAAAATTTCAGCACGGTACTAAAGTAATCGCAACAGCCATTGCTGCTGCTACTGAGGCTGGTGCTTTTTCACTGGTAGGTGGCGGAGATAGTGTTGCCGCTGTTAACCAGTTTGGGTTTACTGATAAAGTAAGTTATGTATCCACCGGTGGCGGAGCCTTGCTTGAATATTTTGAAGGCAAAGTATTACCCGGCATCGCCGCCATAAATGAATAAAGTAAACCTGTTCTTCCCTTGTTTATTATGCGCAGCATAATAAACAAAAAATTTCCCCTCACATGCGCAGCATGGAGGGGTGGCCAGCGAAGCGAGGCCGGGGTGGGCAGTCGGGTGGAGCACACATTAACAATACCCAAAGCATAACAATTCTATTTAAACCACCCTCCCTTCACAACTCTTTAACCAATTCCCGCCAAAATGCCATTTTAATTCAATGGCATTTGTTTTGTAATATTTTAAACGTTATTACGACAAACAAGTAAATTACATCTAAATCAAACTTTGTATGAGTACTAAAAACATTACCCTGATCGTGATCCTTGCCCTGGTTGTTATTTTGGCATGGTCTGGCTGCAATGGCTATAACGGTCTGATAAAACAGGACGAGAACGTAAACAATGCATGGAATAAAGTGCAGAGTGATTACCAGCGTCGTTCAGACCTGATTCCTAACCTGGTTAATACAGTGAAAGGAGAAGCCAATTTTGAGCAAACCACCTTAACCAAAGTAATTGAAGCAAGAGCAAGTGCTACACAAATGAAAGTGGACGCCAAAGACCTGACTCCTGAAAAATTACAACAGTTTCAGGCAAGCCAGGGCCAATTGTCTCAGGCATTGGGCCGCTTATTGGTGGTATCTGAGCAATATCCTAACCTACGTGCCAATGAAGCTTTCCGCGGATTGCAGGCGCAACTAGAAGGTACCGAGAACCGCATCAAAGTGGCACGTAACGATTTCAACGATGCCATTCAGGCATACAATGTAAAAGTTCGTTCCTTCCCAATGAATATTTTCTCTGGTATGTTTGGTTTCAAAGCCAAAGAAGGGTTTAAAGCCGAAGTTGGTTCTGAAAAAGCACCTGAAGTTAAATTCTAATATTGCTGCATGCTGGGACTATTCAAACGAAAACCTGTTGAATTTTTTTCCGAACAGGAAAAACAATTGATTGTGCAAGCTGTTCAAAAAGCCGAACAACGTACCAGCGGTGAGGTGAGAATTTATGTAGAAAGTCATTGCCGTTTTGTAGATCCGGTAATGCGTGCCAAAGAAATTTTTCAGGACTTGAAAATGTATGAAACCGAAGCACGTAATGGTGTATTGGTATACGTAGCCATGAAAGACAGGCAACTGGCAGTGTATGGCGATGAAGGTATACATGCCAAAGTAGGTAACGCATTCTGGAATGCAGAAGTGGCCAAAATGCTTCAGGAGTTTAATAAAACCCATTATGCATCTGGTATTGCAGACATGATTCTGGATATTGGAGAAGCATTGGCAACCAACTTCCCTTATGATGCAAAAGGAGACAGCAATGAATTACCCGATGATATCGTATTTGGAAGATAACCCTCAGCGCGCGATAGCGACCTGAGGGTTATCTATATAAACGCTGTGTATCTATTGGATAACAAAAAATACTTCTCATTGAGAAGTGATATACCAACTTAATGAAGAGAATCCTTCTCATATTAATTACACTGGTTTCTTTCACAACTGTTTTTGCACAAACGGTATTGCCCAAACCCAATCCCCCCAGATTGGTAAATGATGCAGCCGGTGTGCTCTCACCTGAGCAGGTAGAGATACTGGAAAGAAAACTGGTGGCACTGGATGACAGTACCTCAAACCAGATTGCTGTCGTACTCATTAAAACACTGGGCGATTATGCAGTAGAAGATTATGCAGTAAAATTATTTCGTGAATGGGGTATTGGCAACAAAAACACGAACAATGGGGTATTGATCATTGCCGCAATTGATGACCGAAAAGTTTGGATAGAAATAGGTTATGGTTTAGAAGGGGCTATTCCTGATGTAACGGCAGCAAGTATTTATCGGAATGAGATTGTTCCTCAATTCAAAGAAGGAAATTACTATCGTGGTATTGATAATGCCATTAATGCATTAACGAAAGCCGCAGTTGGTGAATACAAACAGAAGCGCGAACGCAAAGGAAGCGGTAATGGAAAAGGAGGCGGGTCTATTTTCACCTTTCTGTTCATTCTTGTTGTTGTGATCATTGCTATTTCGCGCGGCGGAAGAGGTGGTGGTGGATGGGGCGGTGGCCGGCGCAGTGGTTTTGGTAATGTAGCCGAAGCTGTTTTATTATCAACATTACTTAGTGGCAGAGGTGGCGGCGGTGGCAGTGGATGGGGTGGGGGAGGAAGCAGCGGTGGCGGAGGCTTTGGCGGATTCGGTGGCGGTAGTTCCGGTGGGGGTGGTGCGGGTGGCAGCTGGTAAGTTTACTCCCTATGAAAAATGAAATATAAAAAATATTGAGGTAACTAAATCGTTGCATTCCCAATATCAACCGAAAAAGCCATCCAGCGATAAGTAGGATGGCTTTTATATTTTGTGTTTACACTTTAGAGCCTGTTTATAAATGCAAAATTTTCGTAGTCGGCTTATAGCTATTGGCTGTTAGCTGCGAGCTTGACAGGTGCTTATCGAGATAAATAGTGTACTTATTGTAAAATTTCAATCGACCAACGGTAGTAGAAAACTTTACTTGTAAACAAGGTCTTAGTTGTGTGTCCATAATAACTACCGAAACCTTATATTTTCATGAAATGCGTAAAGCACTATCTCTGATTTCTATGTTGAGAAAAGATACATTGCACTTCTTCAAACAATGGCTTTAAAAAACAAAAGCACTGTAATCACAGTGCTTTTGTTTTTGTAATTTGTTAGGCTGTTCCTATTTACCTGCCGGCATTTTTGATCTAACATATGCAGCCATTTCTTTAGCACCTGCTGCTTCTTTTTTATCTGCCAAACCTTTCAGTGCAACGCCATTAATGAATGGATCGGTTTGTGCACGTGCAGCTTGTGGTATTTCATCTCTGAAAGCTACAATCATATCAACTCCTTTTTTGAAATTATCCATATTGGTTACTTTACCCAGAAATTCTACCAAAGAGTTGATGGCGCTGAATTTAGCCTGAGATAAAGGCATTTCTTCAAACTTGCCCGCTACAAAATCAAAAGCAGTTTCATCACCATATTTAATGATCACACTGGTGATTGCAGAAAGTAAACGGCCTTTATTATCTTCTTTCGATAAAGAATTTGCTATTGCAAATGCTTCTTTACCATCAATTAAACCCAATGCTTCCAATGCCGCTCCGGCAACAGAATACGAGGAGTCTTTGGTGGCTTTTGCAAATAAGTCTTTGTACGTATCCTTTTTTAATTTAGCAAGGGCGTCAATCGCAACTGATTTCACCACAGAACGTGGATCATTTTTAGCGATGGATTCTATTTTACTTATGGTTGCGTCTGTAAGTTTAGCATTACCTAATCCCAATATTGCACGAATGCGGATATTGTAAAATGGATCGTTCAACGCTTTTGCCAACAGGTCATACGCAGCTGCATCACCTGTATTTTTTGCTGCAAACTCAACGGCCTCTCTTCTATCCATATACTTGCCGGCAAATGTATATTGGTGTATGTATTCAGCAAGTGTTTTACTGTCTTTCTTCTCTGCAAGTAATACTTTATCTGCATCCACATTGATCAGATCGGGTTTTGATGAAACCGGGAATGAAAAAGTATCCGCTTTATTATCCGACCATACGGTATAACGCTTTTTGCTACTTCCATTATAGATCTCAATCGAAACAGGTAATTTAAAAATCTTATCGCCCGCCTGTGTTTGTTTCAAATATACTTTGGCAGTTTGTGTAGGCACATCATATGCATAACTAATGTCAAGTTTCGGGTGGCCGCTTCCAAAATACCATTGGTTAAAGAACCAGTTCAAGTCTTTTCCGGTTACTTCTTCAAACGCCAAGCGAAGTTTATGGGCACTTCCGTTTCCGAATTTGTTGCTGGTTAAATATTTATTCAAAGAGGCAAAGAAAGCATCATCGCCAACATAGTTACGAAGCATGTGTAAAATGCGCCCTCCTTTTTCATAGGTTACGGCATCAAACATATCTTCTTTGTCGTTGTAAAAAAAACGAACCAGGTCAACTGTTTTGTCACCTCTTCCCATGTAGGTTTGCATGTCTTTGTAATTCTCAAACGCACCTTCATCTGCACCATATTTATATTCAAACCAAAGTGTCTGGCTGTAATTGGCAAAGCTTTCATTTACGGTTAAATTACTCCAGCTTTCGGCTGTTACATAATCACCAAACCATTGGTGAAACAATTCATGCGCAACGGTTCCTTCCCATGTATTGCCATCCACCAATTCACGTGCATTTTGTTGGGCACTTTCCTGGTGCAGGGTTGCGGTGGTATTTTCCATAGCACCGCTTACATAATCTCTACCAACAATCTGGCTGTATTTATTCCAGGGATAATCTACGCCGGTTACTTTCTCCGAAAAGAATTTCATCATTTCAGGTGTTAAGCCAAAAATTTTGCGGGCTACTTTCTCATAGGTTTTTTCTACATAGTAGTTCACCTCTTTTCCCTTATAAGTATCTTTTACAATAGAAAAATCACCTACTCCCATAAAGAACAGGTAAGGTGAATGCGGCAGTTCCATTACCCATGTATCGGTGCGTGTACCATCGGTATTTTTTTTCTGTGTAGTTAATTTGCCGTTAGAAAGCGTTACATATTTATCAGGCACTGTAAGGCTGAATTCATTGGTAGTTTTCTGATTGGTTCTGTCTATCGTAGGCACCCAAACAGAAGTGGCTTCGGTTTCTCCCTGGGTCCAGATTTGGGTAGGCTTCTTTTTATCTTCTCCTTTGGGGTTAACGAAATACAAACCTTTGGCATCGCTGATAGCGGCACTGCCCTTGCTTTTAAATTCATCCGGTTTGGCTGTATACTCTATGTATACAACATACGCTTCTCCTTTTTTATAGGTCTTATCCAGTTGAATGTTCAGGAAATAATTGTCGTACTCATATTTCAATGGAATATTCTTTCCTGCTTTTGTAACCGCTACTTTATGAATGGTCATTCCTTTTGCATCTAATTGCAGAGAATCTGTACCATAAAAATGCGGTTTCAGGGTAATCCACACTTTACCGTTCAGGTAAGATTTGCTGTAATCAAACTTTGCATCCAATTTGGTATGCACCAGGTCATTTACTTTAGTGCTAAAAGAACGATATTCTTTTTTCCACGCATTTGCGTCTGCAGCGGGTTGTGCCATGCTTGCACCCGACACGAAAAGGGCCAGTGCCAATAACAATTTCTTCATGAATTAATTTTTAGTGCTATAAAGATATAAGGACTGTTTCAGCTATGAAAGGGAATTTTATCAATGGTAAGCGAAACACTACTGTGTGGTTGGGTCATTTCTACAAAACCTTTATTTAAGTAGATTTGTACAAAGAATCCTGTTTGATGAATCATTTTAGTGTAAGGCATAGTGTATTGTTTTTTTTGGTATGGGTGGTAGGCATGATAACCGGCGGAGCACAGCCAGCCGGTTTTATACATCTACAATCTGAAAACAGTCTGGCTTATCAGGTTACTTTGAATGGCAATACGTATACATCATCTGCAAGTGGTTATCTGGCAATCCCTAAGGTGATGACCGGTGAACAGACTTTAGTGATTGGTTTTGCACCTGAAATCGCCTCACCCCATGCTTTTAAGGTAACACTTACAGAAAACCCACGTGGTTATTCAATCAGGCAGAATATAGATAACAGCTGGAGTTTATTTGACATGATAGATTTCAGCCTCCTAAAAGGAAATCCATTCAAAGAAAGTAAACCCGAGTTACCCATTACCCCAGAAAGGGAATTGCTTTCCGCTTCAAACGAAGAGAAAAATAGTGTTCCATCTGCTGTAAAGCCAAAAGATAGCGGGGTGGCTGCCAAACCGGCCATTACTTTAGTAAAGGAGTTGTCGATAAAGACGCTTTTTATTCAAAAGATCTTTGATAAAACAGGAAATGAGGGTATTGATCAGGTATATACCATTACCCGGGGTAGCCGGATAGATACCATTGCATTGTTCATCCCCATTCTCAATCAGGAAGCGCCTGGGCAATGGGCTTACCATGATCAACCTGCCACTTTCACAACAAAATCAAATATGAAAACTGGTAAGCCAATTTTGGTTACTGATCAATTATCCTATATCAATCACAGAATCACCAGAGCCGCCTTAATAAAATAAATGTATGCCCCGTTTTTTCCTGGAACTCAGTTATCAAGGCACTGCTTACAGTGGATTTCAGGTACAGAATAATGCCATAACCATCCAGTCTGAGGTTCAAAAAGCGCTCCAAACCCTATTCAGGGAGTCTTTTGAGTTAACCGGTTCCTCACGTACCGATGCAGGCGTGCATGCAAGACAAAATTTCTTTCATTTTGATACTGATCTGCCTATTCTTCAAAAGCATAGCTATAACCTGAATGCCCTGTTACCTTCCAGCATAGCGGTTCATGGCATCTATAGGGTTCCGGCAGAGGCACATTGCAGGTTTGATGCCATTGCAAGGGAGTACCGCTACTATATCTGCCATAAAAAAAATCCATTTCTTACAGATAGCGCCTGGCTCTTTCCTTATCCCGTAGATCTGGCATTATTGAATGAAGCGGCATCGGCAATAAATACCTACAGCGACTTTACCAGTTTTTCCAAACGCAATACGCAGGTGAATAATTTTAATTGTACGATAGAAAAATCCGAATGGCATTGGGAAGGGGATATGCTGGTATTCACGGTAAAAGCCAACCGTTTTTTACGTGGCATGGTAAGAGGATTGGTAGGAACGATGCTGAAAGTAGGCCGGCAGCAGATTAATATGACTCAGTTCAAAAGCATCATTGAAGCCATGGATTGCAACAAGGCAGATTTTTCTACTCCACCACAGGGCTTATTCTTACATAGAGTGTATTATAAGGATACGTTAAACACTTACCTCTGAGCCGCCGCCCATGAGCTTTGCGCTATGAGCTTTACACTAAGGAAATACCCTATTCTATGTGGCTCACAGCTCATAGCCCACAGCTCACAGCTTTTTTCACTGCGAGATCGAAACTTTTTTATTCCCCGAAACCCTTACTACCAAAGGATTCCTTAAAGCAGGTTGGAATTAGTTTATAAAAATATTTGGATAAAAGAAATCGGGGGTTATCTTTGCAACCCGCTTTTACAAAAAGAGGATGTTCTTTGCAAAATTCAGGAATGATAGGAAATAAAAATTTCCCGGTTTATTTAAGAAAAATTTGGTGGTTATCTCAACAGTCTTATCTTCGCCGCCCGTTCAACAAAACGGGAGTTCATTGAAGAAGAAAAGGTGGTGTGAAAAAGAAAAAATTTGAATAAAATTTGGTGAGTAAAAAAAGCCCCTTATCTTTGCAGCCCGTTAGAAAAAAACGGTAGTTCTTACACAGGTTTTTATGACTAAAAAAGTTTGAAATTTCTTCAAATAATTTTGGTTACTAAAATAAAGGCTCTTACTTTTGCAACCCCAATAAAAAGGGTGGCTAAGCAAAGCCAAAAGATCTTTGAAAGTTTGGAAACAACAGCAGCATAAAATTTAGAATTTTATGGTAAGATTTACGCTATCAAAAAAAATAACAACATATCCGACGTTAATTTCAATTTATTGAGAGTAATAGTCAGATTGAACAATTCATTTACAATGGAGAGTTTGATCCTGGCTCAGGATGAACGCTAGCGGCAGGCTTAATACATGCAAGTCGTGGGGCAGCGCAGGTAGCAATACTGGGCGGCGACCGGCAAACGGGTGCGGAACACGTACACAACCTTCCGAGAAGTGGGGAATAGCCCAGAGAAATTTGGATTAATACCCCGTAATATAACGATGTGGCATCACATTGTTATTATAGCTTCGGCGCTTCTTGATGGGTGTGCGGCTGATTAGATAGTTGGCGGGGTAACGGCCCACCAAGTCTACGATCAGTAGCTGATGTGAGAGCATGATCAGCCACACGGGCACTGAGACACGGGCCCGACTCCTACGGGAGGCAGCAGTAAGGAATATTGGTCAATGGACGCAAGTCTGAACCAGCCATGCCGCGTGAAGGATTAAGGTCCTCTGGATTGTAAACTTCTTTTATCTGGGACGAAAAAAGGCGATTCTTCGTCACTTGACGGTACCAGATGAATAAGCACCGGCTAACTCCGTGCCAGCAGCCGCGGTAATACGGAGGGTGCAAGCGTTATCCGGATTCACTGGGTTTAAAGGGTGCGTAGGCGGGCAGGTAAGTCAGTGGTGAAATCCTAGAGCTTAACTCTAGAACTGCCATTGATACTATCTGTCTTGAATATTGTGGAGGTAAGCGGAATATGTCATGTAGCGGTGAAATGCTTAGATATGACATAGAACACCTATTGCGAAGGCAGCTTACTACGCATATATTGACGCTGAGGCACGAAAGCGTGGGGATCAAACAGGATTAGATACCCTGGTAGTCCACGCCCTAAACGATGATTACTCGACATTTGTGATACACTATAAGTGTCTGAGCGAAAGCATTAAGTAATCCACCTGGGAAGTACGACCGCAAGGTTGAAACTCAAAGGAATTGGCGGGGGTCCGCACAAGCGGTGGAGCATGTGGTTTAATTCGATGATACGCGAGGAACCTTACCTGGGCTAGAATGTCACGCGACCGGTAGTGAAAGCTACTCTTCTAGCAATAGACGCGTGATAAGGTGCTGCATGGCTGTCGTCAGCTCGTGCCGTGAGGTGTTGGGTTAAGTCCCGCAACGAGCGCAACCCCTATCAATAGTTGCCAACAGGTAATGCTGGGAACTCTATTGAAACTGCCGCCGTAAGGCGTGAGGAAGGAGGGGATGATGTCAAGTCATCATGGCCTTTATGCCCAGGGCTACACACGTGCTACAATGGGCAGGACAAAGGGCTGCAACATAGCGATATGAAGCCAATCCCAAAAACCTGCTCTCAGTTCAGATTGGAGTCTGCAACTCGACTCCATGAAGCTGGAATCGCTAGTAATCGTATATCAGCAATGATACGGTGAATACGTTCCCGGACCTTGCACACACCGCCCGTCAAGCCATGGGAGCCGGGTGTACCTAAAGTCGGTAACCGAAAGGAGCTGCCTAGGGTAAAATCGGTGACTGGGGCTAAGTCGTAACAAGGTAGCCGTACCGGAAGGTGCGGCTGGAATACCTCCTTTTAGAGACGGTGTAAATCGTTGTTGTTGTTTCCAACTCTTTCAATTTTATTAGCTCTTTAACAAGTACTGTTAGTACCCGAATCAGACCCGTAGCTCAGTTGGTTAGAGCGCTACACTGATAATGTAGAGGTCACCAGTTCAACTCTGGTCGGGTCTACTAATATAACAGCGGGGGGATTAGCTCAGCTGGCTAGAGCACCTGCCTTGCACGCAGGGGGTCAACGGTTCGAATCCGTTATCCTCCACATTTAAGTACTAAGTATACATGATGTGGGTGCAGCGTACAAGTTAAAGTAATAAGTTCTTTTCAAACAATAGATGTAGGCACAAGGCCATCAGGATCGTATCCTAAACATCTGCCATTACAATTTTGTAATTACTAATTCTTAATTATTAATTATTAATTGTTTTAGCTCTTTGACATATTGGGAAAGCAAAATCAATTACAAGAAGGTTATGATTATATGCAAGATCATAACTGACAAATTTTTTAAAGCAATTAAGGGCGCATGGTGAATGCCTAGGGTCTGAGAGGCGATGAAGGACGTGGTAAGCTGCGATAAGCTACGGGGAGATGCACACGATCGATATATCCGTAGATTTCCGAATGGGACAACCCAGTACACTGAAGGTGTATTACTCGAAAGAGAGCCAACCCCGAGAACTGAAACATCTAAGTACCGGGAGGAAAAGAAAATAACAATGATTCCCCAAGTAGTGGCGAGCGAAAAGGGAAGAGCCCAAACCAGGTCGGCGTGCCGATCTGGGGTTGTAGGACCACATTTAGAAACTACTATCAAATCGAATTAACTGGAAAGTTAAGCCATAGCAGGTGATAGCCCTGTAGATACAAATTAGTAGGGACGAGTGGTATCCTGAGTAATGCGAGACCGGAGGAATCCTGCATGAATCTGCCAGCACCATCTGGTAAGGCTAAATACTCCTCAGACACCGATAGTGAACCAGTACCGTAAGGGAAAGGTGAAAAGCACCCCGAACAGGGGAGTGAAATAGTACCTGAAACCGTGCGCCTACAAGCGGTCGGAGCATTGAAATATATGTGACGGCGTGCCTTTTGCATAATGAGCCTACGAGTTACTCCTAACTGGCGAGGTTAAGTTCTTATTTAACGGAGCCGAAGCGAAAGCAAGTCCAAATAGGGCGATTAGTCAGTTGGGGTAGACGCGAAACTTTGTGATCTATCCATGGGCAGGTTGAAGTTCTGGTAACACAGAATGGAGGACCGAACCCGTTGACGTTGAAAAGTCTTGGGATGACCTGTGGATAGGGGTGAAAGGCCAATCAAACTGAGAGATAGCTCGTTCTCCCCGAAATGTTTTTAGGAACAGCCTCGGATATAGAAGTATGATAGAGGTAGAGCTACTGATTGGGCTAGGGGGCTTCACCGCCTACCAAACCCTGACAAACTCCGAATGCTATCATATATCTCCGGGAGTGAGGCTGCGGGCGCTAAGGTCCGTGGCCGAGAGGGAAATAACCCAGATTAGCAACTAAGGTCCCTAATACGTAGTTAAGTTGATCAAACGAGGTGGGATTTCTATAACAGCCAGGATGTTGGCTTGGAAGCAGCCATTCATTTAAAGAGTGCGTAACAGCTCACTGGTCGAGAGATCCTGCACGGAAAATAATCGGGCATCAAACTACGAACCGAAGTTCTAAATTCTAGCTTGCTAGAGTGGTAGGGGAGCATTCAAATCTGCACAGAAGGTGTACGGCGACGTATGCTGGAGCGATTTGAAAAGAAAATGTAGGCATAAGTAACGATAATTAAAGTGAAAAACTTTAACGCGAAAAGTCTAAGGTTTCCTGATCAACGTTAATCGGATCAGGGTTAGTCTGGTCCTTAGGAAAACCCGAAAGGGGTATCTGATGGAAAGAAGGTTAATATTCCTTCACCTACTATGCATTAAAAGTGACGCAGGGACGTGGTGGTTGCGTACGGACGGAAGTGTACGCCTGAGTGGAGTCTTCGGACAAAGCGAAACCATAAAATCCCTGCCAAGAAAAGCGAGCATAGCAGCCAGTACCGGAATCCGACACAGGTAGACGGGATGAGTATTCTAACGCGCTCGGGTGAGCCGTGGAGAAGGAACTAGGCAAATTAACGCTGTAACTTCGGGATAAAGCGTACCGCAGCGATGCGGTCACAGTAAAATGGTTCAACCAACTGTTTAACAAAAACACAGGGCCCTGCAAAAACGAAAGTTGACGTATAGAGCCTGAAACCTGCCCGGTGCTGGAAGGTTAAGGAAGGATGTTCGGCGCAAGCCAAAGCTTCTGACTGAAGCCCCAGTAAACGGCGGCCGTAACTATAACGGTCCTAAGGTAGCGAAATTCCTTGTCGGGTAAGTTCCGACCTGCACGAATGGTCTAATGAGTTGAACACTGTCTCCTCCACGAGCCCGGTGAAATTGTAGTATCGGTGAAGATGCCGGTTACCCGCCACGGGACGGAAAGACCCCGTGAACCTTCACTACAACTTTGCATTGATTTTGAGCAACAAATGTGTAGGATAGTTGGGAGACTTTGAAGCAGCATCGCCAGGTGTTGTGGAGTCATCGTTGAAATACCAACCTTTTGTTGCTTAGAACCTAACCCCTTGCGGGGGACATTGCATGGTGGGTAGTTTGACTGGGGTGGTCGCCTCCTAAAAAGTAACGGAGGCTCGCAAAGGTACCCTCAGTACGGTTGGTAATCGTACGAAGAGCGCATTAGTAAAAGGGTGCTTGACTGTGAGACAAACACGTCGAGCAGGAGCGAAAGCTGGCTAAAGTGATCCGGTGTTTCTGTATGGAAGGGACATCGCTCAAAGGATAAAAGGTACTCCGGGGATAACAGGCTGATCTTACCCAAGAGCTCATATCGACGGTAAGGTTTGGCACCTCGATGTCGGTTCGTCACATCCTGGGGCTGGAGAAGGTCCCAAGGGTTCGGCTGTTCGCCGATTAAAGTGGCACGTGAACTGGGTTCAGAACGTCGCAAGACAGTTCGGTCCCTATCTGTGGTGGGCGCTAGTAAATTGAGTGGACATGTCCTTAGTACGAGAGGACCGGGACGTACGTGCCGCTGGTGTATCTGTTGTGCCGCCAGGTGCAATGCAGAGTAGCTACGCACGGCAAGGATAAACGCTGAAAGCATCTAAGCGTGAAACCTTCCACAAGATGAGTTTACTTTTAAGGGTCGTCAAAGACTATGACGTTGATAGGCTATAGGTGTAAAACTAGTAATAGTAAAGCCAAGTAGTACTAATTGCCCGTAAGCTTTATTTTTTTTCTTGTAGTTTTTCTAGCTTCCCAATATGTAAATTATTAGCATTTAGCATTTAGCTCTTAGCCGTTAGCCTTTGCTAACAGCTAATTCCTAATACCTAATTGCTTGAATGACTTATGGTGGTTTTGCCGGGGGTGTTCACCTCTTCCCATTCCGAACAGAGAAGTTAAGTCCCCCATGGCCGATGGTACTCGCATCACGCTGGGAGAGTAGGTAGCTGCCATATTTATTATAACCCGATCAATTTATTGATCGGGTTTTTTTGTGCCCCTACTTAATACAATTGCCTAATGATTATCTAAGTAAACAAGAAGATGAATCGATTACGCAACTACTACCTTTAAAAAACCTTAAAACGTTTTCTGCACTTTTAATTTTTCTTGTTACTTTACGTTTAATCCATTTGTTACATATCTGATGAGTAACCGGCCATCATTCTCTATCCAACATTTATTACGATTAGGTATCCGAACAGATACGTCTTTCATAGAAACACAGAAAACTTATATGTTTAACCTGTTTCTATTGGTAGCTTCTCCATTTGCACTGGTTTCTTTGGGTATCAATCTTTATTTTCAATCGTATGTACCCGCACTGCTGAATTTTTTTCAGGCGATTGTTCTTGTAATTGGCTTTCGGATTTCTTATTTGCAAAAAGGGTTGCCGTATCGGTCCTCACTTCTTCTGGTCATGGCCATCATTGCTTTTGCGGCAGCTTTTTTTTATAAAAATGGTAGTGAATACAGGTTGCTCATTATGATGATTGCCGCAGTTGTTCTTTTTGATAAAACCTGGCAATATGTATTTTTTGCCTTGATGGTTTCTATGATTTTTGTTATTGTACGAATGGATGATCTTCCTATGGCAGATGCACCATCAGGTGATATGTTTGCAGGTATTTTAAAAATATTATTGCCTCTTTTTGTATTTGCCATGTCTCTTTATTATTTCAAGCATATTTATTTTCGAAATCTTTTGCAATTGGAAAAAACGAATATGGATCTGATTGCAGCTACAGAAGCCAAAGAGAAAATTTTACACACCGTGGCACATGATCTGCGAAGTCCGGTTAACAATATCTCCGGAATTAGCCGGATATTACTTGCTGATGACCAATTTACCGCAGACCAAAAAGAACTCCTGACATTAATACTTCAGGCTGCTGATAACTCTTCTTCTTTAATCAATCATTTATTGGAGAGTAATCATGCGCGTGCTAATACGTTGTCTTTAAAACAGTATGATCTCAGCTCCATCATTACACAATGCGTTTCCTTGCTGCAGGTAGCAGCAGGTGAAAAAAATATTCAAATCATAACCCATTTTTCTCCTTCACCACTTATGGTGAATATTGATAAGCATAGGATAGAGCGTGTGATATCAAATCTCGTAAACAATGCGATTAAATTCAGTACACAGAAATCTGAGATTTATATTGAAACAAAACAGGAAAATACAAATGTGCTAATTAGTATTCGTGATCAGGGAGTAGGTATTGCTGAAAATGACCAGGAAAAAATATTTGATATGTTTACCAATGCCAGACGAAAAGGTACGGCAGGCGAAATGAGTTATGGTATGGGGTTATCCATTAGTAAACAAATTGTAGAAGAACACAAAGGCTCTATTACAATGGAAAGTATCGAGGGTAAGGGCACTTCCTTTTTTGTACGCCTTCCATTACATACCCAATAATCTAAGTAAAGGTTTTTGACTTATTACTAGATCAGGCCACATCTTCACCTGTTGAAGCCAATAACAAATTAAACCAATCCTCTCTTTCTAATCTGATAGAAGTGGCCACTTTGGCTTGTAACAACCGTTCAATTTTTGTGGTGCCAATTATTGATTGAATTCCGGAAGGATGTGTATGCAACCAAGCCAGCAAAATTTCATTCAATCCAGTATTGTATTTTTCTGCCAGTTCATTTGCGGTTGCAGTAATGGCGCGGAAGCGTGGGTGACTATCATCTGTAAATAAACCACCACCCAGCGGAGCCCATGCCATGGGAGTGATTTTGTTTTTTAAACAGTTTTCTAAAGTGCCATCTGTAAAAGCTTTCAGCTGAATAAGGGAAACTTCTATTTGGTTGTATTCAATTAATGTGTATTTGGAAAGTAGCTCTGTTTGATGAGGAAGAAAATTAGAAACACCAAATGCCAGAATCTTTCCCTGCTGTTTTAATTGCTCTATTGCTTCTGCCACTTCTGAAGGATCCAATAGTGGATCGGGACGATGAATTAATAAAACATCCAGGTAATCCGTTCCAAAATTACGGAGCGATTGTTCTGCAGATTGTATGATGTGCGCTGCTGAAGTGTTGTATGATTTAATGCTATGTTGTGGTCTGTTGGCGGTAACCATTTGAATACCACATTTGGTAATTAGCTTCAGGTGCTGCCGCATAGACGGGTTTTCTTTTAAAGCTTCTCCAAACTCGGCTTCTGTTGTGTAATCACCATAGATATCTGCATGATCAAAAGAATGAATACCATATTGCAAACAGGATTCGATCATTTGCCGGTATGCTGCTGTAGTAAAATTAGCACCCCATACACCCCAGCGCATTACGCCGGCTATTGGGGAAGTGATATGTGTGGTTTTCATACATCAAATATAAGCAAGCATAACCACCCCTGATACTACTCCCGACTTCGTCGGCAGTAGTATCGGTCCTCCTTGAAAAGGAGGGGAAATGTTTGTACCATACTTTGTCTGGAGACAAAGTATGGCGCGACAGATGTGGCACACAAAAAAGTCCGGCAAAGCCGGACTTGACAATTAGTTTGGGTTGTGTTTGGGATTAATACCTGTTGTATCCACCGCCGCCACCGCCATTACCACCACGATCGCGGTTGTATCCGCCACCGCCGCCGCTGCCGCCACGGTTTCCACCGCCGCCACCGCCGTAACCACCACGGCTTCCGCCGCCACCGCCACCACCGAAGCTCTTCTTCTTGAAGCCGCCTCTATCGCCTTCCGGACGTGGTGTAGATTCGTTTACAACGATTTTACGACCCAGAATATCTGTGTCATGTAAAGCTGCGATAGCAGCACGGGCTGCTTCGTCATCTGCCATTTCAACAAAACCAAAGCCTTTGCTGCGGTCGTTGTTGAATTTGTCGGTAACAATTTTGGCACTGGTAACTTCTCCATAAGGAGCAAACAGGTTCTGCAGGTCATCACTGGACATGTTCCAGTTCAGGTTTCCAACGTAAATGTTCATGTTCTTAAAAAAATTAAATGATCAAAAACCAATGAGTAAAACAGTAACCAAAAACCTGGAAGCATTTACGTGAATAACCTTCTGGAATATGGAAGAACTGTCATTGGACTCCCGAAGATAGGGAATTTGTGGATTGTGGACAGTTTTTTCAAAATTTATCACCAGCATGTTTTGGAAGAGCTTTCACTTCATAATTATTGAATACCTGTGCTGGGTAAATGTGCAAATTCTCGTTTATGCATTTGGCCTTCTTAGATTGAATAAATGGTATTTGCCGGGCATAAAAAAACCTGTTCCGAAGAACAGGCTCTTTTTATGCGATTGGGATACTTTTATTCGCCAACTACTTCAAAATCAATTTCAATAACGTTTCCGTTGCCGAAATCAATCGTGGCTTTATGGGTACCCAGTTCTTTTACTTCGTCAACAATAGAAATACGCTTGCGGTCAATTTCGTAACCTTTCTGGTCGCGGATGGCGCGGGCAATTTGTAAAGAGGTAACGCTACCGAAGATCTTGCCGCTGGTACCGGTTTTAGCACCAATGTTAACTGCAGATGCTTTCAGTACTTCAATCACCTTATTCAATTCGGCCAGCATAGCGGCTTCTTTTTTGGTGATTACTTTCAGACGCTCTTCGTATTGTTTCAGGTTAGAAGCACTGGCTTCTACTGCAAACTTCTGAGGAATGAGGTAATTACGGGCATATCCATTTTTTACGGTTACCAGTTCATTACGGCCACCCAAATTGTCTACGTCTTGAATTAAGATTACTTGCATGATATGTGTTTTAGTCCCAAGAGCCCAGTCCGCATATGCGTTTTTGACTGTCTCCCGCTTTGCAACGGGATTAGGGAAGGTTACTAATAAAAATTCTATTTCAATAAATCAGTTACGTAAGGTAACAAAGCCATTTGACGGGCTTTCTTCACTGCGTCCTGAACTTTACGCTGGTATTTCAGCGAGTTTCCTGTTAAACGGCGTGGTAATAACTTACCCTGCTCGTTGATGAATTTTTTCAGGAAGTCGATGTCTTTGTAATCAACGTATTTAATGCCATATTTTTTGAAGCGGCAGAATTTTTTCTTTGGCTTCTCCTGTTTAATGGCGGTCAGGTATTTGATTTCGTTCTTTGCCATGATTAAGCCTCCTGTTTATCTTGCATTGCAAATCCGCCATTTCTTTTCACGTGGTTGTACTCGACGGCGTATTTATCGAGACGGGTGATCATGTGGCGCATAACCTGCTCATCGCGCAATAACTGAATTTTCAGTTTTTCGTTAATGGTAGCAGGGCCCTGGAATTCCAGTAACCAGTAAATACCGGTTGTCTTTTTCTGGATAGGGTAAGCGAGGGATTTCAATCCCCATGGGTTGCTGTGCACAGATGCACCACCCAGTTCGGCAATCAGATCGGCATACTTTTTCTGAGAAGTTTTGAAATCTTCTTCAGACAGTACCGGTGTAAAGATTACCATCAATTCGTAACTGTTCATTACCTGAATTTTTAGGTTTTAAATTGGTTTATCCCAGTGGTCTTCCCGCAGGCGGGAGAATCTGCCAAATACAGATTTGGGGCTGCAAAAGTACAGGAAAGCAATTAATAATTAGTAATTAAGAATTAAAAATTATCAGGAATGGCGGGCATTTCGGGCGAAAATAGCTGTTTAGAGGTGGATATTGGCCTTACTTGATGTTTTTTAGCAATACGATGTAAGTTGGAAAATGGTCACTATAGCCGCCGCGGTAAGTATTTCCATCCCAGGTGCGCATGGGGTAGCCCTTGTATCTGCCGGTATTTTCTTTCAGAAAATCGGGGTTGAAAATGAGTTGGCGGTGATAAAAAAAACCTCCGGTTGATTGGCTTAGCCAGGCATGTGAGATAATAATCTGGTCAAACAATCCCCAGCTATCACGGTTGGCCAGTGTACCTATGCCTTTATCATAGAGCTGGGCCCATGGGTTGAATAATTCACCGGCATGGGTTTGTGCGGAAGATGCTTTGGCGCCAAGTGATTGGGTAATGCTTGGACTGTCCGGATCATCATTCAAATCTCCCATTATGATGATCTTGGCAGCGGGTTCTTTTTGTAAAATAGAATCCATATGTTTTTTGCAGGTGCTTGCAGCCACCGCTCGTGCGGGCGAACTTCTTTTTTCACCACCCAAGCGGCTGGGCCAGTGATTTACGTATACATGAATTGGCTCACCGGCAAGCCATCCCTTCACATATAAAATATCACGGGTAAAAAAAGATTGTTTGCTATTGCCGGGTAAAGCCACAAATAATGTTTCTGCTTTTTCGGGAAGAAAAATATGCGGGTTGTATAATAGTGCCACATCAATACCCCTTGCATCCATGGAGTTGTAGTGAATGATTTTATATTTTCTATGAACGAGGAGCGGATGGTGTGTGAGGTCTTGTAACACAGTATCGTTTTCTATTTCTGCAACGCCAATGATAGCAGGTCCATCTGGAGATAGATCGGTACCGATCTGTTTGAGTACCGTTGCTAATTTATCAAGTTTATCAAGATAAATGTTTGCTGTATATTTTTTAATACCCGATGGCGTAAAATCATCATCATTTACAATAGGATTATTAATGGTATCATATAAATTTTCAAGATTATAAAAAGCAATCACACAGGTTTTGAACCGGATGGTTTGTGCATGAATAGTACTGCATTGCAGTAGAAAAAAAGAAAAAGAATATAATATTTCATCAGCCCATTTTCTTCAAAAGTATTGCGTTGTTTTTTTTTGTGGTAGCGTATTTACCGCAATTATTGATTTTACTGTTGTTTGTATGCAGGCATCTTTTATTTTTACATCCTGTTTGTTTTCTTCTCTGTTAATCCCCGGAATTTTTTATCAGCATTAAATGATGTACCATGACGAAAGTACTATGGTTATTAGCGTTGCTGTGCCTGCCGGGAATAATTTTTTCGCAACGCAAACCAGCAGTTGTAAAAGAGAAAAATACATTCGCCGACAGTGTTACTGCGAATTTTGCTAAGGAAGATCAGTTGTATGATCTTCCAGTGATCACCCTAACGGAATCAGACAGGTCGGATAATACGATGGTATTTGTACCATCACTTTTATCTGCCAACCGGGATGTGTTGTTAACTGCTGCTTCATTTCATTTTTCCGCTGTACGGTTTCGTTTACGCGGTTATAGGTCTGCCGATTTCAGTACACAGATCAATGGGATGAGTATGAACAATCCCGATGATGGTGCCACACAATGGGGTTTGTGGAGTGGGCTGAATGATGCTGCCCGTAATGCACAAACCATAGCTGCATTGCGACCCTCAGAACATGGTTTTGGCAACCTGGGTAATCTTGTTTTTATGGATATGCGGGCTACAAAACAAAGAACCCAAACACAGGCTGGGTATACTTTTTCTAATAGAGTCGCCACCCATAAATGGAGTGTAATGAAAAGTATTGCTATGAATGAAAAGGGATGGGCCGTTTCATTGGCAGGTAGTGTACGCAGTACAAGCGAAGGTTACTTTTCAGGCACCATGTATGCGGGTGGCAGTTATTATCTGGCGATAGATAAACGGATTTGGGAAGAGCATTTATTATCCGTTATCTTTTTTGGCAGCAGTGTAACCAGCGGCAGGCAAGGTGCCGTGGTAAAGGAGTCGGTTGATGTAGCTGGTACTAATGCGTACAATCCTTACTGGGGTTACCAGGCAGGACGAAAAAGAAATGCCAATATCAGTAAATCCCATCAGCCGGTATTCATTATTACAGATGCACATCGCATGAATAATTATACAACATTGACCACAACACTGGGCGTGGTAAAGGGTAAAAAAACAACCACCGCACTAGACTGGTATCATGCCCCCGATCCTCGTCCGGATTATTACCGTTACCTGCCTGGTTACCAATCTGATTCATTGCTGCGTTTATCTGTTTGGAATGCAATGCAGGATGAGGAAAGCTTGCGCCAGATTAATTGGGATCGATTATATGAGGTCAACAGGAATAGTGTAGAAACCATACAAGATGTAAATGGTATTGCAGGACTTACCCATACCGGTAACCGGTCTCATTATATTCTAGAGGAAAGGGTAACTCAAATGCAACGATTACATTTTTCTACTGTTCTGAATACCCGCTTGAAAGAAAATATTTCCATAACAGCTGGTGCTTCCATGCAATGGCAACAAAGCAGATATTATAAGCGGATCAATGATTTATTGGGCGGTGATTTTTATCTGGACCTGAACCAGTTTGCGGAAGACAATACCGGAACAGATACCGATCAAATTCAAAATAACCTGAGTCAACCTAATGCGCTACTTAGCACGGGGGATGTGTTTGGGTATGATTATTCCGTACATACTTTTATAGCAAAAGGGTTTGCACAACTATCGGTTACCCGAAAGAAAACAGATTTTTTTGCAGCGGCAGAAATTTCAAGCACACGATTTTTCAGAGAAGGAAATCGACAGAATGGATTGTTCCGTTTTCAGTCATTGGGAAAATCACCTGCTGATGTGTTTACCAATCTCGCAGTAAAGGCAGGGGTAACGTATAAAATTAACGGACGAAAATATGTTTACCTGCAGGGTGCCATTATGGATAAAGCACCCTTGTTTGACAACATATATATTTCTCCAAGAACAAGAGATACAAAGCAGGATATTATTGAGAACGAAAAGATGGCAACCATAGAAGCAGGCTATATTATGAACAGCCCTTCACTTAAAATGCGCCTAACCGGATACCTCACCGCATTTAGCAATGGCATGAACGTAATGACTTTTTACCATGATGCTTATCGCAGTTTTGTGAATTATGCATTATCTGGTATGTGTACTATGCATGCTGGAGTAGAGTTGGGAGCAGAGTATAAGGTAAGCAGCAGTATCAGTGCTACTGTTGCCGCATCTGTTGGACGATATTATTATAACAGCCGCCAACAATTATCGGTTACTGCGGATAATGATGCCTTTGTGTTAGAGAAGGGATTGGTGTATGCAAAAAATTTCAGGGTAGAGGGTACACCGCAGGAGGCATATGCATTGGGATTGAGTTATCAAACGGAAACAGGATTGTATTTGAATCTTTCCGGTAATTATTTCAGACAGCAATGGTTGGCATGGAATCCCGTTCGCAGAACCTATCCTGTTTTGGAAAATGTGATGCAGGGCAGTGAACAGTGGAATCGTATTATTAATCAGGTGCCATTACCTGATCAATATACGGTTGATTTTTCTGCGGGGAAATCTGTAAAAATAAATTTAGTCAGAGCAAAACATAGACAAACCCTTGTTTGCAACCTTAGCATTAATAATCTTTTGAATAAAAAGAACCTGATTTCTGGAGGGTATGAGCAATTGCGGTTTGATACCGATACTAAAAACACAGAAAAATTTCCTCCTAAATATTATTATGCTATGGGACTCAATTTTTCTTTTTCCATTTCAATACGGTTTTAAAAATACGGTATGAAAAAAAATCAACTTAATACAGTTATATTTTTTACCAGTTTGTTAATAGCTATAGGATGTAATAAAAAATTTGACGAACCTCCTGTTTATCAAATGCCCGATATACATCCTAACATAAGTATACGCGATCTAAGAGCATTGCATGTGAACGGACAGTTTGAGTATTTCACCAGAGATTATATCATTGAAGGAATTGTGGTTGCCAACGATAAGTCTGATAATTTTTACAAATCCATCGTATTGCAGGATAGTACCGGTGGCATTACCATTCGGTTAGATGCGTATGGATTATACAACGACTATCCCATTGGTAGACGAGTGGCTGTAAAATTAACTGATCTCTGGATGGGCGATTATGCGCGCATGATACAATTGGGTGCGGGCATTGATAATTCCAATCCCGGTTATCCTGAACTGGTTGCGCTGCCATTGCCCTTGTTTAACAGGCACCTCATTAAAAAATCATTGAACAACAACATCGTTCCGCAACACTTTCGATTGGACCAGTTGAACGATTCACTACAAAGTTGTTTAATCACCATAAATAATGTTGAATTTTCTATATCGGATACGGGAACTACATATGCGGATGCGATAAATAAATTATCGGATAATAAAACCATCAAATCCTGCAGTGGTGGCAGTGCCTATATCCGTACCAGCGGTTTTGCTGGCTTTGCTGCTGCTAAAACACCAAGGGGCAATGGTAATATAACAGCAGTGTACAGCGTATTCAGAACAGATAAGCAATTACTAATTCGAGATACCGCCGATGTGCAATTAACCGGGTTAAGATGTACCGGTCCGGGAGCTAAATTATTGTTTCAGGAAGATTTTGAAAGGGGTAGTGCCGGCAGTACTCTTTCATTAACTGGTTGGAAGAATATAACAGAAGCTGGTGGAAAATTGTTTGTAGTTAAAACAGCACTCAATAACCAGTACGCAGAGATCAGTGCTTTTGCTACTAACCAATCTGCCGTTGCTTCCTGGTTGATTTTGCCACCGGTTAATTTATCCAATTCTGCCAACGAAATACTCAGTTTTGTTACCAAAGACGGGTTCGATAACGGTGGAGTATTACAAGTGTTGGTTTCTACCAATTATGATGGAGGCAACACACCCTGGAAAGCAAAATGGGTTTCCTTGAAAGCAGCGGTTGCCAAAGGTTCTGTTTCAGCCATTGCCGGAGACTGGACTTCCTCCGGAAAAGTCAGTCTCAATGGGCTGCAGGGTCCTGTATATATCGCGTTCAGGTACGATGGTGCTGATCCGGTTTCTCAATTTGATAAACGTACCACTACTTTCCAGGTCGACAATGTCAGAATAGAAGGGAACTGAGTTTTCTGAATTTTTTTCCTGTCAGATCGGTAATAAAGCGGGTAATGCAGGGCGCGGTTTGTCAACCTGTCAGCAAATGGCTATTTGGTACTTTCTTTGTTCTTTTGCAGCAAAAACAAGTACTATGCAAAAAGGCCAGATACGGGTTCAGACCGAGAACATTTTTCCCATCATTAAAAAATTCCTCTACAGTGATCACGAAATTTTCTTGCGTGAGCTGGTAAGTAATGCGGTGGATGCCTCACAGAAACTGAAAACGCTTTCTTCTCTTGGCGAAGCCAAAGGAGAACTTGGTGAGTTGCGTATTGATGTGATACTTGATGCGAAAGAGAAAACCCTGAGTATTATTGACCGCGGCGTGGGTATGACAAGCGAAGAGGTTGATAAATACATTAACCAGGTTGCTTTTAGTGGAGCAGAAGAGTTTATGGAGAAGTACAAGGATGCCAACATTATCGGTCATTTTGGATTGGGTTTTTACAGCTCATTCATGGTGAGTGATAAAGTGGAGATTTATACCAAGAGCCACAAAGAAGGTAGTGGTGTATACTGGGGTTGTGATGGAAGTCCGGAGTTTGAATTATACGATGTTGACTATACACAACGCGGAACCAAGATTGTTCTGCACGTTAATGAAGAAAGTAAAGAGTTCTTAGAGGCCGGCAGGATCAAAGGGATATTAGAAAGATTCTGTAAATTTTTACCAGTACCCATTTTCTTTTCTGAAGGGGGTGAGTTGAAAGAAGGCGAGGAAGCGAAGGAAGAAAAATCTATCAACAATACAGATCCTATCTGGATTAAAAAGCCGGCTGAATTAAGCAAGGAAGATTACGAAAAATTTTATAAAGAGTTGTATCCATACAACGAAACGCCGTTGTTCTGGATTCACCTGAATGTGGATTATCCGTTTAACCTAACGGGGGTATTGTATTTCCCTAAGATTAAACAGAGTTACGAAATACAAAAAGATAAAATACAGCTGTATTGCAATCAGGTATTTGTAACAGATGAAGTAAAAGATATTGTTCCTGAATTTTTAATGTTACTGCAGGGTGTGATTGATAGTCCGGATATTCCGCTGAACGTAAGCAGAAGTTATTTGCAGGGCGATCCGAATGTTAAAAAAATCAATGCGCATATCACCAAAAAAGTAGCTGATAAACTGGATGAGATCTTCCGCAATGAAAGAGCCTCTCTTGAAGAAAAATGGGAGAGTCTCGGTTTGTTTGTGAAATATGGTATGATGACCGATGATAAGTTTTTGGAGAAGGCCAATAAGTTTTTAGTGATGGAAGATACTAGCGGCAAATTCCATACACTGGAAGAATACAAAACTGCTACTGAATTGTTACAGAAAAATAAGGATGGTAAACAGGTAATACTCTATACCACCAACCCGGTTCAGCAAGATGCGTATATACAGGCAAGTGTTGCAAAAGGATATGTGGTATTGAAAATGGAAACATTGGTTGATGCAGCTTTCATTAACACCATGGAAATGAAATGGGAGAATGTGAGCTTTGTGCGTGTTGACTCCGATATTGTTGATAACCTGATTGATAAGCAAGAAGGCAATGAAAGCATATTGAGTAAGGATGAATCAGAGAAATTGAAAGAACTGTTTACGTTGCAAATTGCTGAATTGCATGTAACCACTGAGATCAAAGGGTTAAGTCCTGAATCTGCACCGGTGGTTGCCACACGCCCTGAATTTATGCGCCGTATGAAAGACATGGGAGCAGTAGGAGGGGGTATGACTGCTTTTTATGCACAGATGCCCGATGAGGTAACCTTAACTGTAAACGGCAATCACCCGATCTATCAAAACCTCCTTAAGGAAAAAGATAGTGCTGTGCAACAAAAGCAGGTTCGTAACCTGGCAGATCTGGCGCTTTTATCTCAGGGATTATTAAAAGGAAATGACCTGACTAATTTTATTAATAGAAGTGTGGAGTTGTTGCAGGGGGAGAAGAAAGTTGTTGAAGCGTAAAATTATTTTTCTATTTTCTGAAGCCCGTTATCTTTTGGATAGCGGGCTTTTTTGTGGAAATTATTGGTATGAAAAGGCGAAGTTTTTTTTGTCTCGCAAAGACGCAAAGGCGCAGTTTACAGGCCGTTTACGATTCGTTTGATGCCGGTTTTTATAGCCCCTTCATTGAAATTGATTAGTAAGCCCAGTTTTATATTTGTTAATCGCAAATAAGTTAACACCTGATTGTAATGAACATTTGCAATTGATTCAATTGACTTGATTTCTACTATGCATTTATTTTCAACAATTAAATCAACTCTAAATCCAAGATCAAGTTTTTTACCCTTCCATATTACTGGTAATGGGGATTGTCTTGCAACATCTAATTGATAGTTGCTTATAAGTTCCTCTTCCATAATGGTTTCATACACTGATTCAAATAAACCCGGGCCAAGCTTTGAGTGAATATCAAATGCAATTTGAACGACAATACGTGAAATTTCGTTTTCTGTCATAAGCTCTATTTCATAAATAAAAATAGATGCTTTCGATATTTTTTTATAGAGTATTAATACCTGAATTTAGTTCAGTTAAATTGCGCCTTTGCGACTTTGCGTGAGATTTTTCGAACACAAATTATTTTTTTTCTTGCAAATAATACCTCTTCTGGCTATTCACTCAACCGTATATCAATCATCTTCATCTGCAAATTGGTTTCTCCATTCCATACATTTTCATCAATGGTAAAAACAATATCCAGCGGTTGGTGCTGTTGAAGTAAGTGAAATTTAGCAGCCATATTAAATCCAATTCCGGTGAGTGTAATATTATGTTGCCTAAGTACAAAACGGATATGCTGTTCTTTTACAATTTTAGAGAACCCAGTATCCTGAACATTTTTTGCAATGAACACCGGGCGCATATTTTCCGGACCAAACGGTTCCATTTGAGATAGTATGCTAAATACAGCCGGGGTAATTTCCGCGAAGCTGATCTCTGCGTCGATAATGATTTCGGGTATTAACAGGTCGTCTGTTATTAATCTGCTTACTTCTCTTTCAAAACTGTCTGCAAAAGCCTTTACATTTTCAGGCAATAAGGTCATACCGGCTGCTGCAAAATGTCCACCATAACCTAGTAAATGTTCCCGGCATGCATGAATGGCTTCGTATAAATTAAAGCCTGCTACACTTCTGGCGCTGCCTGCTATATAGTCGCCACTTCTGGTTAAAACAATGGTGGGTCGATAATAGGTTTCTATCAATCGGCTGGCTACAATACCCACTACACCTTTGTGCCAGTGCTCCTGAAATACAACCGTTGTTTTTTTTGTTGCTGCCAGGGGATCATTCTGAATAAGGCTAAGTGCTTCTTCTGTAATGGTACTATCTGCTTCGCGGCGGTCTACATTATCACTGTGCAGCATTTCTGCGAAAGCGAGCGCCTTTGTGTAGTCTTTTTCAACAAATAGCTGAACCGCCTTTCGGGCATCATCCATTCTTCCTGCCGCGTTTACCCGGGGTGCTATTACAAACACCAGGTTACTAATGTGCATGTGTTTTTGCACACCGGCGAGTTGCATTAATGCTTTGATTCCGGCACAAGGGTTTTCATTTACTTTTTGTAAACCGAAATAAGCCAGTGTTCTGTTTTCTCCCGTAATGGGTACAATATCTGCCGCAATCGCTGTTGCTACCAGGTCGAGATAATTCAGATAGGATTCTTCGGGTAAGCCCAGTTTTTCAGATAATGCCTGCATTAGTTTAAAACCTACACCGCAACCACAAAGTTCTTTATAGGGATAGTTACAATCACTTTGTTTCGCATTTAATATGGCAACCGCGGGTGGTAATTCAAGATCCGGTAAATGGTGATCGCAAACCACAAAATCAATACCCAGTGTTTTGGCGTATGCAATCAGTTCCACAGATTTTATACCACAGTCCAGTGAAATGATCAATGTGAAACCATTCTCATTGGCAAAATCAATACCCAGTTTTGATACACCATAGCCTTCACGGTAACGATGTGGAATATAAAAATCCGAGTCGCTGTAAATTTCGTTAATGAATTGGTAAACGCTGGCAACAGAGGTGGTGCCGTCAACATCATAATCACCGAAAACCAGTATTTTTTCTCCTTTTTCAAAGGCAGAAAGAATACGCTGTACGGCTTTGTCCATGTCTTTCATCAACCATGGATCATGCAGGTCGGTTAGTTGCGGGCGGAAATAGTTTTTGGCTTTTTCAAAATCATCAATAGTTCTTTGAACCAATATGCTGCAAAGGGTCGTATTTATTTTGAGTGCCTCTTTGAGAGAAGCGGTTCGGGCTTCATCAACAGATAATATGTTCCATCTTTTTTGCATCAATATTCCCTGTCGGTTGTGTAACGAACCAGTTCTTCCAATGCTTTCCGTACATCAGAATCTGGAAAACTGTATAAGATGGTGAGTGCCTCATCGCGAAAAAACATCATTTTTTCGGTAGCGTAGGTAATTCCACCCGTTTGCACTACCGTATCGAGTACGAATTGTACTTTTTCTTTTTGGGTGTTCTCGTTTTTAACGATATAAATCAATTTTCGCCTGGTTTCAGCAGAACATTGATTGAGGGTATAAATTAATGGAAGGGTTAGTTTTTTCTCTTTAATATCATTGCCCGTAGGTTTACCAATATCACTGGAACCGTAATCAAAAAGATCATCTTTAATCTGGAATGCCATTCCTACTTTTTCGCCAAACAGCTTTAATTTTTCTACATCGGCAGCATCAGTAAAGGTGGTGGAAGCACCGGCAGCACAGGCAGAGGCCAATAAGGAGGCGGTTTTACCTTTGATGATATCGTAATAGATGGCTTCGTTTAGATTCAGCTTTCTTGATTTTTCAAACTGGAGTAGTTCGCCTTCACTCATCAACTTAAAAGCTTCGGTTAATATTTCCAGCACCAGGTGGTCTTTGTTGGTAAGCGATAACAATAAGCCCTTAGACAAAAGATAATCTCCCACCAAAATGGCGATTTTGTTTTTCCAAAGTGCGTTTACTGAAAAGAATCCCCTACGTTCCATTGAGTCATCCACTACATCATCGTGCACGAGTGTAGCGGTATGCACCAATTCAACCAAGGAGGCTGCACGATAAGTGCTTTCATTTACGGGTCCACCCAATTTCGCGCTTAATAACACGAACATGGGTCTCATTTGCTTGCCTTTACGCTTAACAATGTATTGCATGATCCTGTCTAACAGCGCAACCCTGCTCTTCACAGCTTCTTTGAAGTGTGTTTCGAACATATTAAGTTCTTCCGCAATAACCTTTTTAGCTAAATTCATGGATAAAATATGTTGCAATATAGTGTTGATAAATACAATAACGGTTCCAGAAGCAGCGTTAATTCATTGACTGCGGTCAATACGTAGCAATAATACCTGATAAATTTGGCTTAAAAATTGTGTGTATGATTCATTATGCATAATTTCGCCATATTATCTGAATGAGCGAACAGGCATTAATTTTTTAATAATAAACATTTCTTATGGCAAGCAAAAAGTACATTTTAGCAGCTGCACTGATCGTAATGATACAGTCGGTTGGTTTAGCACAAACAGATTGGGGCTGGGATTGGAAGGATACTTCCAAGATTTCAGTGAAAAGTCTGCCTCAACACAATGAGTTTTTAAACAACCAATACCCTTACCCTGCACGTCCGCGTGATCAGTGGGAACTGGGATTTGGTGCAGGATTCAGTTCAGTTTCCGGTGATGTTAAATCCAAAACTGGTTTTGGTGGTACCATCTCTTTGAGAAAAGCTTTGAACCACACTTTTTCTGTTAGAGGATCTTATACCGGCCTGTTGAATGCAGGTACTCCAAATGCGTTTGGCGTAGCAGTAGGTCAATTTGAGTACAAAAACCAAACTCACCAGTTGAGCTTGGATGTACTTACCTCGTTGAACACAAGTAGCTATTACAGAGGAAACCCTAAAACCAATGTTTATTTGGTTACCGGTTATAGCCTGAATGCAGCTCGCGTTCTGTACAAAGCGCCTCCGGGTGCTCAGTCAGGTGGTTACAATATTTTCTATGGACAAACTGGTGCGAATGCTGCTAATAGTCAAGCCAACACCATCACTACTTTTGGTGGAGCTACTATTAATAACAGACGTGCTTTCACCCTTTTCCATGGTTTAAACCTGGGAGCTGGTATCGCATTTAAAGTGTCTAAAAAAGCAAATATTGCGCTTGAGCAGAAATATACTTTCACAGCACCAGGATATGATTATCTGGATGCTTGGAAGGCCGGCGCAAGTAATGATTTTTACTCTTTCACCAGTGCAAGGTTGAATATCAACATTGGTAATAAAGCCAAAAGAGTTGAACCTTTGTATTGGCTCAATCCGAACAACTTTGTATACAGCGAGTTGAACTCACCTAAGCATATGAAATTGCCTAAGGTTGTGTTACCTGATGCTGATGGTGATGGTGTAACTGATCAATTCGATCTGGAACCAAATACACCAAAAGGTGCGCCTGTAGATAGCCATGGTGTTTCTAAAGATACTGATGGTGATGGTGTTCCTGATTTCAAAGACAAAGAAGTATTGACTCCAAAATCATGCTTCCCTGTTAACAATGATGGCGTGGGTAGTTGCCCAGAACCAGCTTGTTGCAAAGAAATTAAAGACATGATTGCTAACATGAAGCCTGTTGAAAAAGCAGCTGCTGAGTGTACCATTGGTAATCTGCCAAGTATTCAGTTTAAAGGAAACGCTAAATTGAGTAAAGATGCAATGACTTCTTTAGCTGCTGTAGCTGCAAGGGTTAATGCAAATCCTACCTGTAAAGTAAAAGTTATCGGTTACGGTGCTGCCAGCAAAGCCGCACAGCAATTGAGCTGGGAGAGAGTAAACGCTGTTATCAAATACCTGGTTGAGAAACAAGGTGTATCTGAAAGCAGACTGTTATTCGTATACGCACAGGATGGTGATTCTAATACTGTAGATTTACAAGGAACACTGGAAGAAGGTCCAAATACTGTACCTGCTCCACATCCAAATTTGAGAAGCAAGAACTAATATCGCGGATTACGCGGATTTAGATATGATTAGAAAGCCCCGCACGAGCAATCGTGACGGGGCTTTTCTTTTTAAATTTCGAACGATAAATTTTGAATATTGAAGTAAGAATTCAAACCCATTGTTCCTTATTCTACATTCAAAATTCCTTGTTCAACACCTGTCTGCCGACAGGCAGGTTCAATATTCCCTAAGGGTTGAGCAGGTTAAAATGCAGTTCGCCGAAATTTTGTAGAGAAGAAAGTTTCAGATCTGCAGCCCCCCATTTCTCCTCTTTTGCCTGTGAGATATCCGGAACAATTACGCATTTCATGCGGGCCGATTTGGCAGAGAGTAATCCATTAAACGAGTCTTCGAAGCAGATACATTCTACCGGCTTGCTTTCCAATTGTGCAGCACAATTCAGGTATACCTGTGGATGTGGCTTGCCATAAGGCAATTCTTCAGCCGAAGCATCAGCTTGTACATATTCTTTAATTCCAATCATATTTACAACAAGGTCAATCAATGCTGGAGGTGAAGAAGTGGCTAATCCAATTTTAAAAGATCTTCTCGCAAAAAAATCAAAAATATAAGGCACACCAGGCATAACTTTTCCATTTCTTTCAATTTTATCGAGCACACTGTGTACGATTTTCTTTTCTGCGTTTGCATATTCTTCTGAACCAATATGATACTGAGAAAACCACCATTGCACAAATTCTTTGGTACGAAGACCAGTGGTGGTTTTGTATTGCTCTTCGGTCAGATCTATGCCGTATTGTTTAAATACTTCTGAAGCAGCTTCGTTCCATAAAGGTTCACTGTCTATCAACAACCCATCAATATCAAAAATAACCGTATTCAGTGCCATATATTTTGTTTCTGTGGCAAATGTATTGGTAGCGCTCGATAGATTAGTTGGTGTATTTCACTTATTTTTAAACAATTAAGTGTCATTCTAACGACTTTTCTTATTTTGCACAGCTTGTCAAACCAACTCTATGAGATTAGTTGAACGGTTTCAATACATCAGGGTCATGCGTTCGTTGGTTTATGGAACAATAGGCATGATCACCTATCCCGGTCTGGTACTTTTTAATAAGATCAGGATTGAGGGTACGGAACATTTGCAAAAATTACCCAGACAGAATGTTCTTTTTGTGAGCAATCACCAAACTTATTTCGCAGATGTGATTGCATTTATCCATATTTTTTGTGCAGTGAAATGGCGCAAACAAAATCGTCTGGGACTACCTTATTATCTTCTCAACCCTTTTACCAATGTATATTTTGTAGCTGCAGAAGAAACGATGAATGGTAGTTGGATCAGCCGTTTGTTTAAAATGGCCGGAGCACTAACGGTGAAAAGAACCTGGCGTGCAGAAGGCAAAGAAGTGAGCAGGGAGCGCGATGAATCTGATACATATAAGATTGATGAAGCCCTTGGCAAAAGCTGGGTAATTACTTTTCCGCAGGGAACTACCAAACCCTTTGCTCCGGGTAGAAAGGGTACGGCGCATATCATAAAAAACAACCAGCCTGTAGTAATACCGGTAGTGATCAACGGTTTTTGGAGAGCCTTCAATAAAACAGGATTAAGCTTTAAAAAGCGGGGCTCACAATTGTCTATCCGCTTTAAAGAACCTATGGTGATAGATTATACTTTACCAGTAGAAGAAATACTTGATCAGGTAATGGAATCCATTGAGCAAAGTAAAAATTACATGCTTCGCAGCAAGCACCATGTAATGCACCTGCTCGACAAATAAAAACTGCGCCTTTGCGCCTTTGCGAGAAAATATTTCTTCAAAAATCACAAAGCAAAACTGAGCGCGATTAGTCCTTGATGAACAATGCCCTTAATTCGTTTGCATCATCAGGTTTCATTTTTCCTGCTAAAATCAAACGGATCTGTCTTCTGCGTAAAGCGCCTTCGTGTAAACGTTTTTCTTCTTCGGTTTCAGGTATCAACTCAGGCACTTTTCTGGGTTTTCCATTAGGGTCTAATGCCACAAAAGTAAAAAAGGCTTCGTTGCTTTCATATTTGTATTGATGCAACAGATCCTCACCCCAAACGCGGATATTGATTTCCATAGATGTATGGAAAGCCCGGCACACTTTGGCTTCTATATGCACCACATTGCCCAATTTGATCGGATTTTTAAAACTCAGGTTATCAACCGAAGCGGTCATACTGGGCGTATTGCAATGTCTGCCAGCCGCAATACCAGCGGCAATATCCATCCAGTACATTAAACGTCCGCCCATCAGGTTGCCAAATGTATTGGTATCGTTGGGTAAAACGAGTTCATTCATCACCACAAAACTCTCACTTGCTTTTTTTGCTTCCATTGATTTTATTTATTGGCAAAGATATAGGTATGCATTTAATCGGGATACGAGTGGTTGTGGGGACACAACCACAGCCCTTTTAGATTATTACGTTCTCCAGTTTTAACAGGTACGCATCATCCACATCAGCACCAATGCCGGGTGCATCGGAAAGATGCAGGTGCATACCCTGATAACTAACACCACCAATAACAGGGTCTGCTAAATGCCCGAGCAGACAAGTATCCAAATCATAAAAATGAATATTGTCTTTAGCCATGGCAAAATGTACTTTGGCCGTTAGTGCCACCCTGCTTTCAAGCATGCCACCCATCATACAGGCGATTTTGTTTTTTTCTGCTACCTCATTGATCAGGGTTGCTTCCCGAATGCCACCGCTTTTGGCAAATTTGATATTGATATAGTCGCAGGCATTGTTTCGGATTATGCGCTCTGCATCGTAATGGGTGAACACACTTTCATCAGCCATAATGGGGATAGGCGAGATTTTGCAAAGTGCAGGTAGTAATTCATCATTCCATTTGCGCATAGGTTGTTCACAAAACTGTATGTTGTATTCACCTAAGGCTGTTAATGCAGTTACCGCTTCGGAATAACTCCATCCCTGGTTAGCATCAATGCGAAGCTGAATGGTATAACCAATGGCTTTTCTGATCTGTCGGATCCTTTCAATATCATCCACCGGTTGTTTACCCAGTTTTACTTTGATGATGTTCACACCCTTTTCCTGAAAGGTAATTGCTGTTTCAGCCATTTTCTCGGGCGTATCAATACCAATGGTCAGATCACTTTCAATGTCTTTTTTTTGTCCGCCCAAATAAGCATACAATGGTTGGTTGGCTGCTTTGGCTGCTATATCATACAAGGCAAGATCAAAGGCACTTTTTACGGTATAATTTCCTGCGGTGAAGAGATCGAGTTCAGTAAGTCTTGCAGCAATATCATTCGCGGGTTTGTTTTTCCAGAGCGCAGCAAAATCTTTGGCCATTTCAAAACAGGTGGCCTGTGTTTCTCCTGCAATCATAGGAAAGGCAGAGCATTCGCCCACACCAATAATACCTTCATTGGTATGTACACGAATAAATAGATTCTGCGCGAATGTCATGGTGCCGGTAGCTATAGTAAAGGGCACCATAGGAATGGTGTATTTGTAAATTTCCGTGTGGGTAATCAGCATGTGCGAATTTCTGTATTTATCGCAAATACTTTTCACATTTCTTCCAGAAGCCGAAGAAGCTTGGAAAATAACCGGTTACTTCTGGAAACATCCAATTCCGCGGCTCTTGTATTCCTATATAATGTTTCGTAGTTGGATGTTCTTTATAGTGTATGGAAGGAAAAGCATTCAACTCTTTCATATCCTGCAGCTCACCAAAAAATACCTGTATGCCGGGGATATTGGTAAGCGCCAGTTCAATGATAAAGTTCAATACCTTTTCTGAAACAGGATATTTTTCAAAATGCGATGGCTCCAATAGTAAAACCCGGTTACCTTCTTCGCCACTATGCCACAGGGGATCTAATTGATAACTGTTATAAAGAAATAAGGGTAATGAGGTATTGAGTTGAACAGGTGCCCTATTTGGTAAACGGGTAGTAAGTGCAGGTGTAGTTGTTTCCGATAGCAAGTTGGGTATGCTTTGTTGCGCAATGGCTTCATAGTTATGATCGAGAAACGTATTTAGCTGTTGGGTATTGGTATAGGTATTGATGTTTTCCTGATTGGCATAATATTTTTTACTGCTGAAACTGCCACATACCCATTGCCAGCTAAGAGCGTTACTTGCAAGGTCTCCATCCAGTAAATGATAATACATCCATTGCGCTGGCTGTAGCCAATGCGATGCAGCCATATTACAACACAACATACTGGTATACATTCTCGCATGGTTATGCATATAACCCGTTTGATACAGGGTCTTTATAGCGTTATCAATTCCATCAATACCTGTTTGCGCATTCAGTATAGCCGTTGGTATTTGTTGATTGGCTATGTTAGGTTGTGGTTGTTTAATATCTGTGAATAGCTTATTACCCAAATGTTGCCATACCCGCTGGTAATATTCCCGCCATGCAAGCTCCTGAATAAATTTTTCTGACTGAAAGAAGGAATGTTTTTTCAGCACCGATTCTTTGATCATGGGTAAACTAATCACGCCGCGAGAAATATAAGGGGATAGATAACTTACTGATCCATGTATAAAATTTCTGGATTTGGCATAGCGTACCGGATCAATAGTTGCCACCCGTTCAACAATGGCATCGTAAGTTGTAGGAAAATCGGGTGTCATATACGCTTAGTAAAAAACCGGTGAGTAATAATTTACATCCGGTGATTATTTCTTACAACAAAATGCAGATGGTTTTGTTTATATCAGTTCAAAATCAGTAGTATGGAAACAGTAAAGGGAAAAAATATTTTGGTCATTGGAGCAACAGGTGGCATCGGATCTAAAATTGCCAAACTACTCTCAAGTAGCGGCGCTAATGTTTTGGTAACGGGACGAGACGCGGCAAAATTGCAATTGGTGGCAAATGAAACAGGTATTGCCCCCGACAACGTATTTGTGATGGATATAACCGATGAATCTTCTGTTCAGTCTGCCATACAACAAGTGATTTCAAAAGTTGCTGTAATTGATGTGGTAGTTAATGCGGCAGGAATTGGTATCATCAAACCCATGGATAGCCTAAGTTCTGCCGAGTTTCTGCAAACCCTGAATACCAACCTCGTTGGAAGCTTTTACCTGATGAAAGCTATTTTACCCGGTATGAAAGAGCAAAAAAAAGGATTGATCATTCATATTCCGGGTGTATTGGGTAAAGTGCCTATGGCCGGAGCCGCTGCATACAGCGCCAGTAAATACGGACTAACCGGGATGATGCAAAGTATCCGCGAAGAATTAAAACGAACGGATATACGTATCACCAATCTGTTTCTGGGTGGGGTAGATTCTCCTTTCTGGGATACCATTGATCTCAGGGTACAAAGAGATAAAATGATTGTTGCAGAAGAAGCCGCCAAGGCCATCTGGTTTCTTTGCCAACAACCTGTAAGCGGGGTAGTTAGCGAAATGGTACTGCAACCTTTTAACCACCAGGCTATTTAATTGAAAAATTATAGAAAGTTTAGGGCAAAAGCTTTTTACTTAGCACGCGTGTACCGATATTCGCACCACGAACACCTGTTAGCATGAATATCTCCTTCGACAACACTGAAAATGCCTTTGCCTACAAGTCTGATAAAGAATTGAAAGGCGCCCGATTTCTCTTTAAAACCATGGAATTTCCCTGGTTTGTACAATTGGGTACCCGCCTTACGCCTTTTATTATGAAAACGGGATTGCCCGTGCATGGCATCATTCGTAAAACCATTTTCAAACAGTTTGTAGGAGGTGAAACCCTGGAAGAAACAGCCAACGTTGGAAATATTCTTGGGAAATATGGGGTGCAGGTAATTCTCGATTACGGTGTGGAAGGAAAAGAAGGAGAGGATAGTTTTGATCATGCTACAGAAGAGTTTATCCGTGTAATTAATTACGCAGCTACACAAATCAATATTCCTTTTATCAGTATCAAAGTAACCGGACTGGCAAGGTTTGGTTTGTTGCAAACATTGGATGAAGCCCCACGTTTACGCAGTGGTATTCATGATCATGAAGAAGAAACAGCAGAGTGGGATAGGGTTCGTGAACGTATGTACACCATCTGCGAAGCGGCTGCAGAAAAAAATATCGGTGTATTAATTGATGCAGAAGAAAGTTGGATTCAGGATCCTGTGGACAGGCTCACTATCGAAATGATGGAAGAGTTCAATAAAGAAAAAGTAATTGTTTATAATACCATACAGTTATACAGGCACGACAGGCTTCATTTCCTCAAACTATCACACCGTATTTCTCGTGAACAGGGATTTATGCTGGGCATAAAACTGGTTAGGGGTGCTTACATGGAAAAAGAAAGAGACCGTGCCTATAGCAAGGGCTACACCAGTCCAATTCAACCGGATAAAGCCGCTACTGACCGTGATTATGATGCGGCGGTAACTTATTGTATTGAAAACATTGATACCATTTCAGTTATTGTGGCATCGCATAACGAAGATAGCAACCTGTTGGCGGCACGTTTGCTGGATGAGAAGAACATACCCCATAATCACCACCATATTCATTTCTCACAGTTATTTGGAATGAGCGATAACATTACTTTCAACCTGGCCAAAGAAGGGTTTAATGTGAGTAAATACCTGCCTTTTGGTCCCATACGCGATGTGGTGCCTTATCTAATGCGCAGGGCGCAGGAAAACAGTAGCGTAAGCGGGCAAACCGGTCGCGAGTTATCGTTGATTAAAAGAGAACTTGCCCGCAGAAAAGCATAACAATGCACAGATTCTCCCCAATCTGAAGATCCGTTTTTTCAGCATGGTAATTTCAGCCGTATTTTGCACCTTATGCAGCAATACCATCAATTACTAAAGCATATTATAGAAAACGGCGCACAAAAAACCGACCGAACCGGAACGGGTACCATCAGTTGTTTTGGCTACCAGATGCGTTTTAATTTACAGGAAGGTTTTCCGATGGTGACCACCAAAAAATTACACCTGAAAAGTATTGTGTATGAGTTGCTCTGGTTTTTGCAGGGCGATACCAATGTAAAATACCTTAACAATCATAAAGTAAGTATCTGGGATGAATGGGCAGATGAAAATGGTGAGCTGGGACCTGTTTACGGAAAACAATGGCGTAGCTGGGAAGGTGCGGATGGAACGGTGATAGATCAGATCACAGATTTGATTGCACAGATTAAAAAGAATCCGGATAGCCGGAGATTGATTGTGAGTGCATGGAATGTGGCAGAACTTCCCAAGATGGCCTTAATGCCCTGCCATACTATTTTTCAATTTTATGTAGCCGATGGAAAACTCAGCTGCCAATTGTACCAACGCAGTGCCGATGTTTTTTTAGGAGTGCCATTCAATATCGCTTCGTATGCCCTGTTAACCATGATGGTGGCGCAGGTATGCGGATTGGCCTATGGCGATTTTGTGCACAGTTTTGGTGATGTACACTTATACAATAACCACATAGAGCAGGCACAACTGCAATTAACCCGCGAGCCGTTTGTTTTACCAACGATGAAGATAAACCCTGCCGTAAAAGATATTTTTAGTTTTCAGTTCGAAGATTTTACACTGGAAAATTACCAGCACCATGCACCTATCAAAGCGCCGGTAGCTGTTTAAGTACGAACTGTGAAGTACGAGGTACGAAGTGTAAGCTAATACTCCTTGGTGGTAACTTATAAATGTTCGTACCTCGTATATTGTCAGCTGCTAATAAAATGCTACCTATCAAGAAAATAAAACTGATTTGGCTCTTTTATAAAAGCTTTCTGTTGGCTTCATCAGTTATTACTGTATGTTGTTTAGCCTTATTTTGGAAGAATGGTTTTAGTGTTTTTATTGGAATCTTCTGGTTCAAAATAATAACCTTGGGATTAATATTCTATTTCATTAACGAATACAAGAGCAAAGAATACTACTATTATCAAAATTTAGGAATTTCTAAGACTTTGTTGTGGATATCTATTCTCACCTTTGATTTCACTTTATTTATCTTTCTGATTATTCAGACCTATCAATTAAAATGACGCATACATTAGAAGCAGACAGCATTCAACTGCAATTTGGTGAACGAATCATTTTGTTTGACATATACTTGAAATGTGCAACAGGAAAAATAACTGGCCTAATAGGCAGAAATGGCCAAGGAAAATCCTGTCTAATGCAAATTATATATGGAAGACTAAAATGTGAGAAATCTGTTCGCTTTGACAATACTTCGCTTTATGAAGCATTTAAACGCCCTGACTTATTACTTTATCTTCCACAATTTAATTTTATTCCAAAGTCACTTACCTTAAAAAGAATATTCCAAGATTTTGAGTTAGACTATTCATCTTTCGAAAGCCGATTTCCGGAATTTCAAGAAAGGTATAGATCTTCCATAAATAGGTTGTCTGGGGGTGAACGTAGACTAGTTGAACTTTATGTTATTGTAAAATCAAAATCACAGTTTGCAATGCTGGATGAACCGTTTACTCATTTAAATCCATTACAAATTGAAAAAGTTCAAGATTTACTATTAGAAGAAAAAATAAACAAAGGCTTTTTAATAACCGATCATATGTATAAACACATCACTCAGATTTGTGACAATTTATATGTATTGACAAACGGAAAAACGTATTCAACAAAAAGTAACGATGAAATTGAAACACTTGGTTATGCAAGATTGTAACGGTAGCTAACATTACTCAAACAATTGGCAATAAGCGAATATGCCTTTCATTGCTAATGTAAATGCCCTCTTAAGGTTAATCTAGCTTGGCTCATCAGTAGAATATATTATTAAGCTTTTGTACATTTATTCATTTCCAGAAGCTAATTTTGAGTGAAGTGTTTGCGTGGAATACGTAAAGCTCTGGCCGTAAATAGTACTTACCATGATTCTTTCTTTAGTAGTAGCAGCTTCTACCAATCATGTCATCGGAAAAAATAACCAGTTACTCTGGACTTTACCCAATGATATGAAGTTCTTTAAGAACATTACGTGGGCTATGCCGGTATTGATGGGAAGAAAAACATTTGAATCGCTTGGTAAACCTTTGACGGGCAGATTGAATGTGATCATCACCCGGCAACTTGATTGGCAACCTGAAGGTGTTACTGTTGTAAACTCACTTAGCGAAGCAATAAAGATTGCTAAAGAAGCCGGTTACAAAGAAGCGATGGTGATAGGTGGTGGTGAAATTTACAAAGAAGCCATTACTGTAGCAGATACCATCTACCTTACACGTGTAGATGCCGTATTGGAAGGAGACACTTATTTTCCTGAGATTGATATCCATACTTTTACAAAAACGGCAGAACGATCTTTTCCCACAGATGCCAAACATGCTTACGCATATCATTTTCAAACTTGGAAAAGAAATAAGGCATAAGCCATATACTATGGAGTTTACCCAGATCGCTTATTGCTGCACCGTTCCCTTTTTATTGCTGTTCAGCTGGATAGGAAAAAAGAAAAATACTTTTCTATTGATCAATAGCATCGCTGTTTCCAATCTGTTGGTAATGGGCTATGCTGTTTTTCTCATCAGGCAAATGATGGGATTGTACCAATTGGGTAAACAATTACAGATCAGTCCCCAGGGGCCGCCACCCCCAATTGATATTGCTGCAGTACGTTTATTGCTGGTGATGCTACTTCCTTTTTTATCCTTATTTAAACCTGTAAGAAACAACAGACTATTCAGCCTGCTTCTATTGGGTTTGCTGTATTGGAATCATCCGGTTATCTATTGGAACACCTATGATCTTTTTACCAAGATACCTGTTTACCTGAGTGCATTTTGCGCAGGTTATGCCTTACTTTGGTTGATGAAACAATTACCTTACCAATCACGCCCACAATAATGTATTCACCGTTTCAGTTAGGTATCCGTTACCTCAGGTATTATATAACTGCTTCCAACAGTAAGGGGCATGGTATGCATTCACCTTTTGTGTTTTCATTTATTACCAAAGTACTGAACGATGACAGGCAGTTTTATGCTTATCAAACGATTGAGCAACTGCGTGCTGCTTTATTGATTGATCAGCAGGAGATTTTAATCGAAGATTTTGGAGCAGGATCAAGGGTGAAGAAAAACGATCTCAGAAAGGTTTGCGATATCGCCCGCTCATCTCTTAAACCCAAAAAATTCGGACAATTGTTATTTCGCATAGTGGATCAATATGCACCCAATACCATTCTGGAACTGGGTACTTCTTTAGGGATCACTACAGCCTACCTGGCTTCGGCAAAAAATGCCACACAGGTAGTAACCATGGAAGGTGCAAAGAATGTAGCGGCAGTAGCACGAAAACAATTTCAAAAAGCAGGGTTGCACAATATAGAACTGGTGGAAGGTAATTTTGATGAAACCCTTAGCGACACTATTCGGCAAATGGGTAAAATTGATCTGGCTTTTGTTGATGGCAACCACCGCTATGAACCCACCGTTCGTTACTTCAAAGAATTGTTACCTTCTGTGCACGAGTATTCTATGTTGATTTTTGATGATATCCACTGGAGTAAAGAGATGGAACAGGCATGGGATACGATACGAAAGGATTCTTCCGTAACTTTAAGCATCGACCTGTTTTATATCGGGCTGGTTTTCTTTCGTACAGAACAGAAAGTAAAACAACACTTCGTGATTCGTTTTTAATATGCGTTATTTCATTGGTATATTGATCAGCTTCTGTTCGGTATTACTATTACCGGCTCAGGATTATTCTGCTTATGCCAAAGTCTATTTTCACCACCAGGAAAAAGAATTACCCTATCGGTTGTTGTCACCTCCAGGTAATTTAGAGAATAAATATCCTTTGGTTATTTTTCTGCATGGGGGTTTTGAAAAAGGCTTAGATAATGAGGCACAATTATCAATCGGTGGTAAATTTTTCTTACAAGACTCTATCCGAAAAAAATATCCTGCATATGTATTATTTCCGCAGTGTCCCCAAGATGATGCATGGGCCTATTTTGAAAACCAAATAGATTTTAGTACAGGTCTTGCAAAAGACTGGGTTTTCCCATTTCACAAATCACCTACCAATCAATCTGGTATGTTGATGAAATTGTTGGATAGTATACTCATTTCAGGAAAAATTGATGTTGCCCGTATTTACATAGCTGGTTTATCGCAAGGTGCCATGGGGGTGCTGGATCTAATAGCCCGCTACCCATACCTGTTTGCCGCAGGCATAGCCATGTGTGGAGCCGGCGATCCCATGACCAGTAAATTGTTTGCCGGTAAAACCGCACTCTGGTTATTTCATGGAGAGGATGATAAAGTAGTTCCTGTTGAATTTTCACAACAATATTATCGTCGTCTATCCAAAGAACATGCCATTGTTCGTTACACTGAGTATAAAGAAGTAGCCCATAATTGCTGGGGAAAAGCATTGGCAGAACCTGATCTTATGCACTGGTTATTTTCCCAAACAAAGCGATAAGTAAAGAATTTTGTTTTGTCTTGTTCTGTTTTCCTGTGACTCAAACATATCATTGTGCAGGTTATCTTTGCGCAATGTCTTTACCCGAATCATTCCTTCAGTCGCTTGCCCATGTTGCCGGGTTTACCCGTGCTTCTTTTGAGGAAGTGCATGCATCGGGTGAGCAGGTAACCTCTATCAGGGTACATCCGGGTAAAGCGATGATGGATGGTCCATCATCTATGACTCCCATCCCCTGGTGCCCGCATGGCTATTATCTTTCCCAACGACCTTCTTTTACTTTCGACCCACTGTTTCATGCTGGCGCATATTACGTACAGGAGGCGAGTAGTATGTTTATCTGGCATGCCTTGCAACAAGTGGTTGGAGCAAATACCAATAAAAAAGTATTGGACCTCTGTGCTGCACCTGGCGGTAAGAGTACTTTACTGGCCTCTTATTTTGCAGATGGTTTGGTGGTGGCCAACGAAGTAATTAAATCGCGTGCAGCCATATTGGTAGAAAATATAACGAAGTGGGGGATGGATCATGTGGTGGTAACCAATAACGATCCGGCGCATTTTCAATCGCTGCCCGGTTTTTTTGATGTGATGGTGATTGATGCGCCGTGCAGCGGAAGCGGATTGTTTAGAAAAGATCCGGATGCTATCAATGAGTGGAGTGAAGAAAATGTACAACTCTGCAGCCAGCGCCAGCAAAGGATTCTGGCTGACGTGTTACCTGCTTTGCAGGAAGATGGGATACTAATCTATTCAACCTGTTCTTATTCTATAGAAGAAGATGAAGCCATTATGGATTGGCTGGTAGAGGAAATGGGTATGGAAAATAAACCATTATCCGTACCGGCGCAATCGGGAATTGTGGAAACAATATCTGATCAACACAAAGCACATGGGTATCGTTTTTATCCGGATAGATTGAAAGGAGAAGGTTTTTTCATAGCAGTATTCCAAAAGAAAATAACTGTTGATGCGCAAAAATATAAAGAACAAATCCTTGCCCGATTAAATAAGCAGGAAACGGAGCGGATGCATGCATTCATACAATTACCGGATGGATATACTCTATTCAAACAAGGCGACGCTATTCGTGCCATGGGTGAAATATGGATGCAAACATTACAGGTATTGGCCAAATGCTTATACATCAAAAAAGCAGGGATAGAACTTGGTATGATTAAAGGAAAGGATGTAATACCGGCGCATGAACTGGCCATGAGTTCTCTCTGGAAAGCATCCTTCAAACCCATTCCTGTATCCAGGGAACAGGCACTGCAATACCTGCGCAGAAAAGACCTATTACTTGCCGATGCAGCTATGGGATGGCAACTGTTGAGCTATGAAGAATTGCCATTGGGATGGGTAAAAGTATTGCCCAACCGCATCAATAATTACTATCCTGCTGAATGGAGAATATTAAAAGAGTAAATTTGCCAAACTGAAATGTTGATCAAAATGAAAATACCTGGTTTTTTGCTTGCTTGTATTTGTACATTGATTGTTACTGCACAAGATAAACTGGTAGTTATGGGCAAAGCCCCTGATTACTATGTTGTGCATGCAACCTCAGGTAATGAGAGCCTGCAAAACATCAGTAACCAATTTGGATTGTCAGTAGCTAAGTTGAGTTCTTACAATCGTATCAATATCAATCCCAACACGCCGTTTGCAAAAGGCACTCAAATAAAGATCCCCGTTACCAAAGATAATTTGTTGCAACATCCCAGTGAGTACAGTGCGCCCATTATTCATATAGTTGGTAAAGGAGATAATTTATTCCGCCTTAGCACTGCCTATTATAAAGTACCCCTTGTTTCTTTACGCGAATGGAATCGTTTAACCACTGATGCAGTTAATAACGGGCAGGAGATCATCATCGGCTATATGGTAAACGCGAACACATTAATCACAGGAAATAAAAAAATTGAGGCACCAAAAGATATTCCGGCTATTTTGCAAAATCCGGTAGCATCTCCTCTTACAATGGCAGAAGACCCTGCTAAAAAATATACCGATAAAAAACAGCCGCCTGCACCCTCTCCCGTAAAAAGCGATGGGCCTGCAGCTACCCTTACATCGGAAGTACTTACCATAAACAATAAACCTGTAGCTGAAAAAAAACCAGCACAACAAGAAAAAAAGGTTATCGCAGCGGTGCCAACAGAATACATTCCTAAAGAGGGCGATGAAGGTTTTTTTGCATCTGGTTATTTAGAACATGAGGCTGCTCAAACACAACAATTTCGTTCAGGGGATGCGGCGATTTTTAAAACCATCAGCGGCTGGACAGACAGAAAATTTTATGTACTAATGAATGATGTTGCTCCTAAAACCGTCATCCGCATTACCGGTACTTCTAACAAAAGCATTTGTGCCATGGTATTAGGCCCATTGCAGGAAACAAAAGGAGCTTCCGGGTTATTGCTAAGACTGAGTAACTCCGCAGCTGCCGCATTAGGTCTGATCGATCCTAAGTTTACCGTTACCATTACTTATTTTGAATAAATAAATGATTTTTATGAATCGCGTGATTGCTTTTTTCCTTGGAACGGTGTTGTTATTGAATAGTTGTGTAAGCGCACAGGACGAATTGCCACCCGCAGCATTTGAAAAGCGCATTAGTACACCGCAAATGCAAGTATTGGATGTGCGCACTGCTGGTGAGTTTCAAACCGGACACCTGAAAAATGCATTGCAGGCCGATTGGCTCAACAAAGACCAGTTTGCTGATAGAACCAAATATCTTGACAAAACAAAACCGCTAGTAGTGTATTGTGCTTCGGGTGTGCGTAGTGCTGCTGCTGCCAAATACCTGCAGGAAAAAGGCTTTGGTAATGTACAAAATTTAAAAGGTGGCCTTACTGCATGGAAGCTGGAAGGGAGAGCTGTAGAAGGTGTTGCTAATAAAGCACAGTTAACTAATAAAGAATACGCTGCTTTATCTCAATCTGCCAATCTGGTATTGGTTGATTTCGGCGCCGAATGGTGCCCGCCATGTAAAAAAATGGAACCTGTTTTACAACAATTACAAACGGATCTCTCCGGTAGATTTAAACTGGTAAAAGTAGATGGAGGTTTAGATATTGATGTGATGAAAGCACAAAAAGTGGAAGCACTACCCGTATTCATTGTATACAAAAACGGAAAAGAAATTTGGCGTAAACAGGGTGTGGTGGAATTGGATGAGTTGAAGAAACAACTGGGGTATTAAGTCAAAATTAAAAAATCAAAAGTCAAAAAATGTGTGTTGACTTTTGGCTTTTTTTAATTTTGATTTTCCTTCCAATGATAACCCCTTAAGAAATCCTCTACCAACATTCTTTTTTTTCCTTCCAATTGAAGATCAAGTAGGTGAAGGTATCCATTGGTGCATGCAAATTTCAGGTATGTTTTTCCATCAGAAAATGCTTTACCGGTAGTGTGGGTATGGGAAATATGTTCTTTTTTGCTTCTGTATATTTTTAGAATTTTATTGTCCAACATAGTTAACGCACCCGGGAAAGGGGAGAGACCTCTTACAAAATTGTGTAACTCATCAACTGTTGTATGCCAATTGATCTGGCAGGTTTCAGTGGTTAATTTAGGGGCGTGTTTTAGTATGGCCAACTGGCCGTCGGCAACCAGCGACTGATCTTTTTTTGTGAGGCTGTTATCTGCCAATCCCTTCACAGTTGCTTCTAAAACTGTTGCGCCAATCAGTTTCATTCTATCGTGTACTTCACCTGTGGTTTCATCATCTCCAATGGAAAAACTTTTCTGCATCAGAATATCACCTGTATCAATTTCATGTTTCAATGCAAAAGTAGTAACGCCGGTTTCTTTTTCGCCATTGATCACTGCCCAGTGAATGGGAGCTGCCCCACGGTATTGGGGTAATAATGAGCCATGTAAATTAATGGTTCCCATTGGAGGCATATTCCAAACAACCTCGGGTAACATTCGAAAAGCAACTACAATTTGCAAATCTGCTTTTAGTGACCGCAGTTCTTCTAAAAAAATGGGGTTCTTTAATTTTTCAGGTTGTAAAATAAAGAGATTCTTTTCGACCGCATATTTTTTTACAGCACTCTCTGTTAATTTCATGCCTCTACCAGCAGGTTTATCCGGAGCCGTAATTACACCCACTATCGTAAAACCTGCCTGTACCAATGCATCCAGCGATGCAACAGCAAAATCAGGGGTGCCCATGAAAACAATACGGAGTTGTTGGTCTGACATGTAGCAAAGATAATAATGGTTTATTTGTTTATTGGTTTATTGGTAAGCTTTAATCCGTACCATTAATCTCTACCAATAAACCAGTAAACCAACCCCTTACTCAAAATCCGCATACAACAAATACTTCTTACGAATTTTTTTAAAAGCACTTAGCCTAGGCTCCCAGCTTTGTCTTATCTCGGCTTCTGTTTTACCGGCTTTAATCTGCGCCATGAGTTCATTATTACCTGCCAGTTTATTAAAGAAGGAAGCATTGGCATTACCTGTTTTTGGAATGATGAAAAAATTTTCTTTATCAGGAAAAGCTTTGTACGCTTCCAATATGTATTTGATCTGCACTTTATTATCTACCTGTTTCAATATTGCTTCATTGGTACCATACAAATTCCAGCCATAACTAAGTTGATTTTTTAATTTCGGTTCTTTAGCGCCATCGCGACTGGTGGGTGTGAAAGCGAATAGATTTTTTGGAAGGGAGGAATGCCCAAAAATAACAAAGGGATGATCCGTGCCTCGTCCTTCACTTAATACAGTGCCTTCAAATAAACAGGTACTACCATACCAATAAACTGATGCCATATCCGGAATATTGGGCGATGGTTTAATGGGTAAAATATATGTACTCTTATGCGTATAATTCGCACATTTGATTACCTGAAAATGAAACAGGGTATCCGCCGAATTTTCGGCGCGTTTGTAGTAATCGTGTTTTTCATTTGCTTTATCGCTTAGCCATCGCTCTCCGGCAATCATAAAAGCATATTCAGCCATCGTCATACCATACACTGTAGGAATGGGTTGCATACCCACAAAACTTTTGTAAGCAGTATCCAATACAGGCCCATCTACATAAAAACCATTGGGGTTGGGACGATCAAGTATCATCAGCGGTTTACTGTTTTCAAAAGCCGCTTCCATAAAATCCTGTAAGGAGGAGATGAATGTGTAAAAACGCGTGCCCACATCCTGTATGTCAAACAACAATACATCCACATCGCTGAGATCCTCAGGAGTAGGTTTGTGTTTTTTTCCATACAAAGAAATAACCGGAATGCCAGTAGCGGGATCATTGTAATTGTCTATTTTTTCTCCCGCATCCGCTGTTCCGCGAAAACCATGTTCCGGTCCGAAAGCTTTGGTAATCTTAATGCCCAGCGATAGCAAAGTATCTATCAGGTGGCGTTTACCAATAGTGGCCGTGTGGTTGGCAAATATGCCAACCCTTTTGCCTTTTAGCAAGGGAAGATATACCTGGGTTCGGTAGGCAGCTGGAAGTATTTCTGACTGGGTAATGGCTTTTTTAGGTAAAAACAGACTGGTTACCAATGTAAATAAGAAAAGAAAGAGAAATTTTTTCATAAAATCTGTTTTGAAGGTGGGAAAGTTAACCAAAAAAGCTGGCCGGTTCTTGATTTTGGATTGTACTTTTGGCGCCGGAAAACGGTATTTCTTTTTTCTGGTTGATGCTATAGTTTCGGCAGTAGACTACCAATCTGCAACAAGTGCAGAACAGGCATTACCCATGCTGAGAAAAGAGCAAGAGCTGGCTCCTACATTATTTACATTCAAACATGCAACATGCAACAAGTAAAAAAAGGTGATACAATTAAAGTACACTATCATGGAAAATTAACAGATGGTTCCACATTTGATTCTTCTGAAGGACGCGAGCCATTAGAGTTTGAAGTAGGTGGTGGCATGGTAATCCCGGGTTTTGATCTGGGTGTAACCGGAATGACCATTGGTGAAAAGAAAACTATCTTAATTCCAGCTGATGAAGCATATGGACCTAAGCAGGAAGAAATGATTATGGAATTTCCCAAAGAACGTTTTCCTGAGGATATGAATCCTGAAGCAGGTATGCAGCTGAACATGAGTAATGGACAGGGACAAAACTTTCCAGTAGTGATTGTTGAAGTAAGAGAAGAAGTAGTGATCCTCGATGCCAATCATCCGCTCGCCGGAGAAGATCTAACCTTTGATCTTGAACTGGTAGAAATCAGTGGCAGCAAGCCCTTGATCATTATGCCGTAGGAATAATTAACAATTAATAATTAATAATTAATAATTCTTTAAATGCAAAGAGTCCAATAGCTTTCTATCGGACTCTTTGCATTTAAATACTCAATCAATAATTACTAATTACTAATTATTAATTATTAATTATCTCTTCATCCACCATCCAAGCCATATCCCACACAATCCCCAACTGGCTAGTGCATCAATCAAGTGGGCGCGAACATCGAAAATTTTGTACCAGATATATTGGTTGTAGGGTTCGTTAATAAATACAATGAGGCCGGTGAAAATGCAGGCCATAAAAACATTCACAAAACTTGTTTTACCCCATTTGGCAAGTATCCAGCAAAGCAGCCCTACCATAAACATGCTGGCTACCAAGCCGCGAAACATATTTATGTACATGTCATTCATAGTCATATTGAATGATTTGTGGTATTGAATAAATGCCCATGGTTTATTCAATCCCTGCTCACCAACCTTATTGGCCTCCTCAAAAGAAGCACCCTTTGGAGCACTGGGTAGTAGGTAACCTCCCTCTTTTTCCAAAGTAGCATTCAGCATACTCATAATTGTATCCTGCTTAGCCGTATAATCCTGCGCTGGCCGGTGAAGGTCAAGCATCGTCCATGATAGGGTTTGCCAGATAAAGATCAGCAGTCCACCTACAATACCACCAATAACAGTTTTTTTCATATAGAAGATTTTGTTTGAGCAAACAAAATAGAAAACGGTTTCTGTATTTGCAAGGGGAATATCGTGAATCGTGAATCGTGAGGCGTGAATCGTGAGTCAGTCTGGCTACCTATTCATAGGCTATATTTTTAGTAGGATACTACTCACTATTCACTTCTCACCCCTCACCCCTCACGATTCACGTCTCACCCGCAACACTTATCTTGCTGAAAATTAGAACATGTTACAAGGTTACAACTATACGGTGGTAGAAAGGTTCTTACGGTATGTGCAGATAGATACACAAAGTGATCCTAATAGCGATACGTTTCCAAGTACCGTAAAACAGAAAGTATTATCACAATTATTAGCCAACGAATTGCAAGCCATGGGCGTGGCAGATGCACATATGGATGCGTATGGTTATGTATATGCCACCATTCCGGCAACTACTAAAGCAAAAGTACCGGTGATTTGTTTTTGTAGTCATGTAGATACCGCTCCTGATTGCAGTGGTACGGATGTACAACCTATTCTTCATTCAAATTATATAGGCGAGGATCTGGTGCTTCCAGATGATCATTCGCAGATCATCCGCATGAATGATTACCCTTACCTGAAGGAACATATTGGCAATGCAATTATTACGGCAAGCGGATTTACCTTATTAGGTGCAGATGACAAAGCAGGCGTTGCTGAAATCATGGATATGGCACATTACCTCATCACCCATCCCGAGATCAAACACGGTACCCTTAAAATTTTATTTACACCTGATGAAGAAGTAGGTCAGGGAACAGCAAAACTAGATTTGAAAAAATTAGGTGCTGATTATGCATATACATTGGATGGTGGGGAACTCCGCACTTTTGAAGATGAAACCTTTAGTGCCGATGGGGTTACCATTATTATAGACGGTGTGATCTCTCACCCCGGTTATGCAAAAGACAAATTGGTGAATGCATTAAAAATAGCCGGCGAAATTTTATCTGAGCTTCCAAAAACTGAATGGTCGCCCGAAACCACAGATGGTAAACAGGGATTCATTCATCCCCTGCACATAAATGGGTTAGCAGAAAAGTGCACACTTGATTTTTTGATACGTGATTTTGATACTGATCAATTATCCATTCACGAAGCAAGACTGAAAACAATCGCAGAGAACGTTTTGGCAAGACATCCCAAAGCAACCATGCAGTTTCTGGTGAAAGAGCAATACCGAAATATGAAAGAGGTATTGGATAAGCACCCGCATATCACACAATATGCAGAAGAAGCTTATCAACGCATTGGCTTACCCGTTGTAAAAGAACCCATACGCGGTGGCACCGATGGTAGCCGTTTGAGTTTTATGGGATTGCCCTGCCCCAATATTTTTACGGGTATGCAGGCCATACACAGCAAACATGAATGGATAGGCGTACGTGATATGGAGAAAGCGGTTGAAGTATTAGTGGAATTGGTAAAGGTTTGGGAAGAGAAAGCGAGTGAATAATGAATATCGAACAAGGAATGTCGAATGTAGAAGTGGTAAGGTATAATTAGGGATTTGACATTAATGGTTTCTGCTGTAATATTTCTATTTTTTCTGCTACTAATATTTTATTAGTTGTAACTTTCTGTAAATTATTTTTTATGAGTTTTCTTGCAGATTATTGGTGGGTGCTGGTAGCTGTGATCATTGTGTTCAGCGGACTGGTTACCGTTAGTCAGGGTAGCATTGCTGTAATTACCCTGTTTGGTAAATACCAGCGTATCCTGCGTCCGGGATTAAATTTCAAGATTCCCATTATTGAGCAAGTGTTTAAAACAGTGAGTATCCAGAACCGTTCTGTAGAACTGGAGTTTCAGGCCGTAACGCTTGATCAGGCCAATGTATATTTTAAAAGTATGTTGCTGTATTCTGTGATCAATCAGGATGAAGAGACCATTAAAAATGTGGCGTTTAAATTTATCAATGATAAAGACCTGATGCAGGCATTGATCAGAACTGTTGAAGGAAGTATCCGTGGTTTTGTGGCAACCAAAAGGCAGGCAGAGATTTTATTATTACGCCGTGAAATTGTAGAGTTTGTAAAAGCACAAATTGATGAATCGCTGGAAAGCTGGGGGTATCATTTGCAGGACCTGCAGATCAACGATATTACGTTTGATAAAGTAATCATGGAAAGTATGAGCCGTGTTGTGGCCAGTAATAACCTGAAAGCAGCTGCAGAAAATGAAGGTCAGGCTTTGCTGATTACCAAAACAAAAGCCGCAGAGGCAGAAGGTAATGCCATAAAAATTTCTGCGAATGCTGAGAAAGAGGCAGCCAGGCTGCGCGGACAGGGTGTTGCCCTCTTCCGCGAAGAAGTGGCCAAGGGTATGACACAGGCTGCTGAACAAATGAAGCAAGCTAATTTGGATACCAATGTTATATTATTCAGTATGTGGACCGAAGCCATTAAAAATTTTGCAGAAGTAGGTAAGGGTAATATTATTTTTCTTGATGGTAGTCCTGAGGGAATGGAAAACAATATGCGCCAGATCATGGCCATGGTGAAGATGAAAGAAATGCAGAAGTCATAATAAAAGAGATATCATTAGGTAAAATGGTTGTGCAGTTTGTACAACCATTTTTGGTTTAAATAGAATTTCTGAAAAGACTCAGGATTTGCCATATTCAAATTAAAAACAAAAATAATATAAATATATTTTAAGTAAACTATAGTTATTTCATAAAATATCTATTCAATTCTTAAACATCTTAGCCGATTTAACAATAATATTTTATATTTATTGTAGATTATAATATATTAAATATAAATAAATTTGAAAAAACTCTCCCGTAGGCAGTTTCTATCCAGTACCGGAATGTTGGCGGGTGGTACCTATCCTGCTATGATGGCCATGGGTATGCTGCGGGAAGCACCGGTTAAGCCTTTCAAATTAGAAGGTACAGCCAATGGCAAGCATGTAGTTATTTTAGGAGCAGGATTGGCCGGATTAACCGCTGCCTACGAATTATCGAAACTCGGCTACCGCTGCACCATTCTGGAAGCCAGGGACCGAACCGGGGGCCGTTGCTGGAGTGTTCGCAAAAATGCCACTAACACAGAATCCGGGAACATTACACAAACAGCTTCGTTTGATGAGGGTTTGTATTTCAATGCAGGTCCTTCACGCATACCTCACCACCACCATCTTACCCTGCATTATTGTAAAGAATTAAAAGTGCCTGTTGAAGTATACAATAACATCAATGAAGGGGCTTATTTTTTTAGTGAAGGGAGGGGGCCTTTATCCAATAAAAAAATCAAAAGCCGCGAAGTGCACAATGATGTTCGCGGATACATGAGCGAAATGCTGGTAAAAGCCATCGACAGTAAACAGCTCGACCAGGCCATGACAAAAGAAGATGGCGAAAAAATTATTGAATACCTGCGGGCAGAAGGAGGATTGGATATTGATAAAATGTACCGCGCCTCTTCCCGCAGAGGCTATATGGTTGAACCCGGTGCTGCCAATACATCCGGCACCATTGCGAATGCACATCCGCTAAAATCCATTCTCGAGTCGGGTTTGATGGATCCTGATTTTTATAATGTAGCAGAATACACTTACGACCTGCAAATGACCATGTTTCAGGCCGTTGGTGGTATGGATAAAATTGCATCCGCTTTTGAAAAAGTAGTAGGAGGGATGATTCAATTTCAATCAAAAGTTACAGCCATAACAAATATCGCAGAGGGGGTTTTGATTAACTATACCAATACAAAAGGCGAACAAAAATTACAAGCCGATCTGTGTATCTGTACCATTCCATTACCAGTGTTAAGTAATATCGACCATAATTTTTCATCCGATGTGAGCAGGGCTATTGATTACATATCCTATATACCAACAGGTAAAATTGGTCTGCAGTTTAAAAGACGTTTTTGGGAAGAAGATGAACAGGTGTATGGGGGCATTACCCATACCAATAATGAATTAACACAAATCTTTTATCCTTCTAACGATTACCTCTCACAAAAAGGTATTCTGATAGGTTATTATAATTTTAATGATAAAGCTAAGCGTACCGGAAATTTATCACCAAAGGAAAGAGAACATTTGGCATTAACAAAAGGAAGTCTGATTCATTCACAATACACAAAAGAATTTGAAAACTCTTTTTCCATCAGCTGGCATAAAACACAATACAGTATGGGAGGATGGGCCGTGTATTCCAATGAAGAAAGACAAACCTATTACAATCCCTTATTACAACCTGACAAGCAGGTATATTTCGCAGGAGAACACCTTACTTATCTGAATGCATGGATGGCAGGTGCTTTTGAGTCGGCAAGAAATGTGGTATCTCAATTGCACACAAGAGTATCGCAACAATAAAATCAGCAACCATTTTCATCATACCTAAAACGAATAATATGTCAAATAATATCAACCGCCGCAACCTGCTGAAGGCAGGCATATTCATGGCAGGAGGTTTGCCGCTTGCCTCTTCTTTTTTAATGAACTGTCTGCAAGCCCCATCAATAGTTGTTCTACAGACGCGTTTTTATCTGATGCGGAGTTTGAACTTACCGCTCCTCCTGCATTAAAAGCAAGATTGTTTGCCAATGAAAATCCATTCGGTCCATCACCCAAAGCCAAAAAAGCAGTAGAAGATGCCTTGGCACAGAGCTACCAGTACCCATTTGCTTATGCAAGAGAACTGGCACAAAAAATTGCAGACTTTGAAGGATTAAAACCTGAACATATTATGCTGTCTGCCGGCTCTTCCGCTTTATTACTTGCCGCCGGTAGTTATTTCAGTCAGAAGCCCGGTAGCAATATCGTAACCGGAGATCCCAGTTATGATGATCTTCCTTCCAAAGCAACCCGGCTGCAAACCAAATGGGTGAAAGTGCCACTCACGGCAGATTACAAACTGGATCTGGATGCTATGGAGAAAGCCATTGATGGTAATACCAGTTTGGTGTATATCTGCAATCCCAACAACCCCACTGCCACCGTATTGGATATTGAGAAATTAAAATCCTTCTGCGACAGGGTTTCCAGTCGCGTAACCGTATTTATCGACGAAGCCTATATCGATTACCTGCCCGATCCACGCGCTGCCAGTATGATGGGTGCGATTGCTGCAGGAAAAAATATTATTGTGGCACGTACCTTTTCTAAACTCTATGGTTTTGCAGGCTTACGTGTTGGATATATTGTGGCACAGCCAGACATGATCAAAAAATTATCACTCTACACAGAAGGTCCGAACTCTTTATCTGCCACTTCTATACAAGCCGCACTGGCCAGTTACCAGGACCAGGAATTTTTACAGGCAGCCTTACAGAAAACATTGGCTTCTAAAAATTATTTGTATAGTGTTTTGAAAAAAGAAGGTTACGACTACATTCCTTCCTCCGCCAATTTTGTAATGTTTCCATTAAAAATGGATGGATCAAAATTTGTAGAAGAAATGAATAAAAGAGGCGTGGGTATACGTCAATGGAAATTTATTGGTAAAGAATGGTGCAGGGTAAGCATTGGCAGGATGGATGAAATGGAAGCTTTTGCTGCGGCGTTTAAAGAATTGTCATAGTATAGGAAGCCGTTTGAGTTAATTATTGTAAATAAAGTATATCTCTCCGAAAACTCTGAAAGCTCTGCGGCTCTGCGGTTAGCGCAAGCTAAAACCAACCGCGGAGCCGCAGAGTGCAGGGAGTTTTCGCAGAGAGAAGTATAAGACTAACTTAAAATAACTAACACAAGCAGTTTTTAAAACGGTAATAAATATTAGTTATCATTCAATAATTATTTCATGGTAAAATTTGCTTTGTGTTTGGTTTCTCTTTGTGTTCTTGCAGGTGCATATGTACATGCACAGGATAAACCTGTCAGCCGGTCTTTAAGTATGGACGTATATGAGAAAGCAAAAACATTTGTAATCAAAGACCTTGATAAGGATACGTATGTAAAATTTGAGAACACGTATATACTGGACAGGTACGAAGCACGTAAACCTTATTTTATCACAGGGGATGATGGAAAAAAGAAACGAATAGACCTATACAAACTTTTGCTGAAAGAAGGAATGCAGGAGTTGGGTACCATAATTTTTTATACTACCGAAACCGGTAAAATATTTGAAGCCTGTATGCCCGGCTTTACAGCCGATGCCAAAGTATGGGAAAAATATTTTGAAGACATTCATGCCATAGATAAAGTGGAACCCAATTTTGTACTGAAACTTTCCTATATCTTATCAAAAGAGTTGGGCTTTCAATTATACAAATCAGCCAATGCCGGTAAAGATATTTCCAAAGAATCCGGTACCTATGGAAGTGATATTTGCTTCCCGGGAGATATGGAAATAGCGATGAGCGATGGATCGAAAAAAACTTTACAAAACATCAAAGAAGGCGATAAAGTAATCACCGTTGATCCTCAAACGGGTATGGCTACAACAACTCAGGTTAGGAAATTGGTGGCTCATGAAGAAAAAAATTATGCCATTACCCAACTGCTGTTACTGGCCGTTACGGAAAAATCTGCAACCAGTGGTATAGAAATCAACATGCTGGTAAAACAAATGCAGGCTACGCCCAATCACCCGGTTATGACGAATAAGGGTGAAAAGAAAATGAGTGATTTGCATACCGGAGAAGAAATTTTATGCTTTGATGAACCCACAGGAACCTATAAACGATTTCAGATCTGGAAAATAACGGAACAGGCAGGTGGTGTACAAAAAGTATTCAATATAGAAACAGAAAATGGCAATACGTTTATTGTGAACGATGTTGTGGTGCTTAAAAAGTATCTGCAACAGAAAAACTAACCGGTAAATACGTATCCTTCATTTCCCAAAGCCCGCCATTCTGAGGTTGAATGACCTTCTGGCGTGCCCCGCAAACAAGTTTTGGGTATGGGTAGAATACCATATGTGTAAAAGCTTTCCTAAAAAACAACACATTCACCTATTTATTCACAACCATACTGTTCTTTTGTAGAAGCATCTAATTTTAGCTTCACCTAAATTCAACAGAGATGTTTGACCTGCTACAGGTAGATACCCTTCAGAAAGCCGCCAATGCATTGCCGGCCGTTGCCGAAAAAATATCTTTATGGTCGCTCCTCGAAAAAGGAGGCTGGATCATGTATCCCTTATACCTGCTGTTTGTAGCTGCAGTATTTGTGTTTATCGAACGGCTTATGGCCATTCGTAAAGCATCACGTATTGATCCGAATTTTATGAACATCATTCGTGATAATATCGTTACGGGTAATGTTGCAGCAGCGCGTAACTTGGCCAAAAATACCAATAACCCAGTTGCACGAATGATTGATAAGGGCTTGCAACGCATTGGTAAACCCATTGATGCCATTGAGAAAAGTATGGAGAATGTGGGCAAACTGGAAATGTATACGATGGAAAAAAATCTGTCTATACTCTCACTGATTGCCGGTATTGCGCCTATGTTTGGTTTTCTGGGTACCATTATTGGTATGATTCAGTTATTCTATGGCATCGCCAGTTCCGGTCAGTTTACACTAAATGATATTGCCGGTGGTATCTATGTAAAAATGATCACTTCCGGTACCGGATTGATCATTGGTTTGCTGGCGTATATCGGTCACAATGTATTAACCACCCAAATCGATAAAACCGCCAACAAAATGGAAGCCGCCAGTGCGGAGTTCATTGATGTGCTGCAAGAACCAACGAGGTAATTAGTAATTAACAATTAATAATTAAAAATTTGTAGGAATATGAACCAGGCAGCGAATTTTCAATTGAGCCCAGTTGCGTCGCACACTTCCGCTTTTGTAGTCCTATCAGCAAACCTAGTAACCCAATTATTAATTACTAATTATTAATTTTTAATTATCACCTATGAATATCCGGAAACGATTAAAGTCTCACCCCGAAGTGCACACCGGTGCGTTGAACGATATTTTGTTCATCCTGCTGTTGTTCTTCCTGATCGTTTCTACTTTGGCCAACCCCAATGTGATCAAGGTTTCTAACCCTAAAGCTAAGAGCGATACCAAATCCAAGCAGACGGTAGTGATTACCGTAGATAAAGACCAGAATCTTTTTCTCGCCCAGAAAAAAGTGTCGATGGATGAACTGGAAACAGAACTGAAAACCTATCTCGCTAAAGAAACCGATAAACCTTCTGTAGTGATCAATGGCGATAGTACTTCGCACTTAGGTACAGCCATCCGTGTAATGCAGGTAATCAAAAAATTAGGCGCTACTCCGGTAATGGCGGTGGATAATAGCGGGAAGCAATAATTCACAAATTTTCAACTTTTCAAATTCACTCTCACCATCCTGTCTTTTCCCTGCAAATCTTTTCTCAACTCACAGGTATAACCAGCCTCTTCATAAAGTGTTACTACTTCTTTGCCCAATGCTTCATTGATTTCCAGAAAAATACTTCCGCTTTTACTCAGATGATCTTTCCCAAATAAAGCGATCTTCCTGTAAAATAATAAGGCATCATTATCTGGAACAAACAAAGCCAGTGCGGGCTCAAAGGAGAGAACATTTGCGGCCATGCTGCGTTCTTCTGATTGCTTGATATAAGGTGGATTACTTACAATAATATCGTAAACGGGCAGGAGTTTCCAGTTCTTCTCTTCTAAAAAATTCAGTTTAGAAAATGCAATTGCTGCATGTAAATTCAAGGCATTCTGTTTGGCAACAGACAATGCCGTTTCACTCACATCAATGGCAGTGACTTCGGTATACGGCAATTTTCTTTTCAATGAAATCGGAATACATCCACTACCTGTGCCAACATCCAAAATTTTTTGATTTTTGACTTTTAACTTTTGACTTTCCCCTACAATCCATTCCACCAACTCCTCCGTTTCCGGCCTCGGAATCAGCACCGATTCGTTCACAAAAAATTTCATCCCGGCAAACCATGCCTCTCCTAAAACATATTGCACAGGGCGGTTGGTTGCTAATTCATTAAGGAGATTAGTCAGTTTTATTAATTGGTCTGCAGGCAGCAGGGTCTGCGCAGTTATTAAATGATCGATCTTTTTTTTGCCGGTAATGTGTTCCAATACCCAATCGGCTATGTTCGCAGCTTCGCGTTCATGGTAATTTTTTTGCAATGCAGTAAGGGCATGTAAACGGGCCTGCTGGAAGGTCATGCTGCAATGTTACCACCATTTGGTTATTTTTGCCAATTCTGTATGAACGATCTTGATCAACTGTATATGCGCCGTTGTATAGAATTGGCCCGTTTAGGTGCCGGTTCTGTAGCTCCCAACCCTATGGTAGGTGCTGTATTGGTGCATGAAGGAAGGATTATAGGAGAGGGCTGGCACAGGCAATACGGACAGGCACATGCCGAAGTGAATTGCATAGAAGCCGTTACTGAGCAGGATCTGGGCTTGATAGCTTCTTCCACTTTATATGTGTCGCTTGAGCCCTGCGCCCATGTTGGAAAAACACCTCCCTGCAGTGATTTGATCATACAAAAGAAAATCAGAAAAGTAGTAATCGGTAGCCGAGATCCGTTCACGGAAGTAGATGGGAAAGGAATTCAAAAATTAAAAAACGCGGGTATAGAAGTCATCACCGGTGTATGTGAACCGGAATGCAGGGAATTGAACAAACGTTTTTTTACATGGGTTGAAAAGAAAAGACCTTATGTAATACTCAAATGGGCACAAACGGCAAATGGATTCATTGGCAGCAATACTGCTGACAGATTATTGATCAGTAACGACTACACCAATACGCTGGTACATAAATGGCGAAGAGAAGAAGCGGCTATTATAGTAGGAACCCATACGGCAGCGAAAGATAATCCTTCTTTAACCAATCGTTTATATGGCGGAAACCAGCCCGTGCGAATGGTGCTGGATATGGATCTGCGTTTACCAGAAACCCTCCAATTGTTTAACCGCCAGCAACCAACTATTGTGATCAATTCCATTAAAGAAGAATCACGCGAGAATTTGGTATATAAAAAAATTGAAAAGAACCCACGCATCATTCAACAACTGTTACAGGTTGCGTATGAACAAAATCTGCAAAGTATTTTAGTAGAAGGCGGTGCACAACTACTCCAATCATTCATGCAAGAAAACCTCTGGGACGAAGCCCGCATCATCACCAACACAACACTTACAGTTGCGAACGGTTTACCCGCCCCTAAGCTTCCCGAAACAAACCTACAACACACCCAAACCCTGCAATCAGATACTATAACCCACTTTACCAATAAACTAGTAAACCAATAAACCAACCCATGCTCTACCTCATTGGCAGTATTATATTAACGAGCTATCTCATATTAGCCTTTAAAGTATGTGGCAAGTATCAAATCAATCTATTTCAAGCGATTGTATTCAATTATATTACCTGTGTCATTACCGGTTCAATTGTAAACGGTTCTTTTCCCGTAAATGGAGAAGTTGTGCATACGCCTTGGTTTAGATGGGCCTGTGTAATGGGTGTTTTATTTGTTTCTATTTTTAATTTGATCGGGTTAACTGCACAAAAAATCAGTGTGGCAGTGGCTTCAGTAGCGAATAAGTTGTCGTTAATTATTCCCGTAATACTATCTGTCTATCTATATGGCGAAACCGTACAGGGTTGGAAACTTTGCGGTGTAATACTAGCATTAGTGGCGGTAGTGTTAACCTGTTACCAAACTAAATCGCAGGAAACTGATACACCAGATACCACTAAAAAATGGCAATATCTGTTACCCTTCATTTTATTTATTGGAAGTGGGCTGCTGGATGGATTGATTAACCATGTACAGAAAACCTATGTTACCGACGAAAATAAAAATGCCTACCTCATATCTGGGTTTCTATCTGCTGCTACCATAGGTTCTGTTATTCTGTTGTTTCAGTTTATCAGCGGCCATCAAAAATTTGCTGTAAAAAATCTGGTGGCAGGTGTCATCATTGGTATACCCAATTATTTTTCTATCTGGTGTCTGGTTCGGTTTTTAAAAGGCAGTCCCTGGCAAAGCAGTGCCAGTATACCGGTGAACAATATGGGCATTGTTTTATTCAGTTCTGTAGTAGCCTGGTTATTGTTTAAAGAAAAATTATCAAAGCTTAATTGGGGCGGAATTGCCTTGTCGTTACTGGCTATTTACCTAATCGCATTTGGAGATACCTTATGAGCCATCCCGACTATTTTCAAACCATTGAAAAAGCCTCTATGGCTGAGTATAAAGACAGAGGCAGTAAGTTTATTGCCCATGCCTATCCTGTACAAACAACAGAAGATTGTAAACAGTACCTGCAGCAATTAAAAAAGGAACATCCCAAAGCGGTGCATCATTGTTATGCCTATCGTTTGGGTTGGGATGGTAATCAATTTCGGGTGAGTGATGATGGAGAGCCATCAGGTTCGGCAGGCCGGCCTATTCTTGGGCAGATTGATAGTAAGCAGTTAACCAATGTGGTAGTAATTGTTGTACGCTATTTTGGTGGAACGTTACTGGGTGTTCCCGGTTTAATACAAGCCTACAAATCAGCCACGGCTATGGCTTTGCAGTTGGTGCCCATTATACAAAAGCCCATTGAGGTGATGTATGAACTGCATTTTGATTATACACTGATGAATGAAGTGATGATGGTGATAAAACAAACGGGTTGTAGTGTGGCAGGGCAGGAAACACAATTATTTTGTCTGCTAAAAATTGGGATTCCAAAAGCAAAACTTACGGAAGTATTGTATAAACTCAAAGAATTACATTCAGTTGAAGTAATTCCAACTGTTTCGAAATAGCATCGATACTTTGTTCTTTACGCTTTGCCGGTTAGTTTATAAACAGTATACCCAATCATCTCTTTGATAAAGTAGGTCCAGTCGTTTAACACTTTTATTTTAGGAACGATATCATCGCTGATGTCAAATTTTCTCAAGATTACTTTATAGTCACATGGGTAGGCAATACAGTTAATACCTGCTTTTTTAAAAACACTTGCTGATCTTCTCATATGCAATGCCGAAGTGATTAAAACATAAGGCGCTTTCAACTGAAGTGAATCAATGATTTGCCTGGAGTAGATCCCATTTTCATAGGTGTTTCTCGATCTGCTTTCAATAAGAATATCTGCTTCATGAATGCCATTGGCAATCAATTGCGTTTTTAGAAAGAATGCTTCCGGTGGTTCTTTCTGGCTCAATGTTCCCGTTCCGCCAGATACAATTATTTTTTTGATGATGCCCTGGTGATACAAATTAGCAGCTGCAATAAACCTGTCTGCATTATCGCCAAAATACCCACGATTGTTTTTATCATGTCCCGAGAGACCTCCTAATAAGATACCTGTACTATAACCGCTATTCACAGGTAAATCTATTGGCGAAGGTTGCCATGCCATTACAAGCGTCCGATATAAAAAATGATTGGAAAACAATATCGCTATTGTAATAACGATAATCGCTAATCTTTTTTTTGTTTTCCTGTCTTTGCTTATTATCTGCCAGATCAATAAAACCATGATCCAGAAAAAAGGAGCAATTAAAAAATACAATACTTTGGAAAGAATAAAAAACATAAGTGGTGTATGATGTTGGCTATAGGAATAGTTGGTATATATCCAAAGTATTTACTCTATACAAAACGATTGCTTACTACCAGTTCTTTGCTGCCCGCTGTATATCTGTAAAATCCTTCTCCGCTCTTAACGCCTAATTTTCCGGCGGTTACCATGTTTACCAACAACGGACATGGCGCATATTTTTGATTGCCAAATCCATGGTACAATACATTCAATATACTCAGACATACATCAAGGCCTATAAAATCAGCCAGTTGTAGTGGCCCCATGGGGTGGGCCATGCCCAATTTCATTACCGTATCAATCGATTCAACACCTGCAACGCCCTCATATAAACTATAGATGGCTTCATTAATCATCGGCATTAAAATACGGTTGGCAATAAAACCGGGATAATCATTTACCACACAGGGTACTTTATCCAACTGTTTACTCAATGCCACAATACTGTCTGTTACCTCAACAGATGTGGCATACCCGTTTATGATCTCTACCAGTTTCATTACCGGTACAGGGTTCATAAAGTGCATACCGATTACTTTTTCGGGTCGTTTGGTAACTGCAGCAATTTTAGTAATAGAAATAGATGAGGTATTACTTGCAAGAATGGCCGATGCCGGTGCTACTGCGTCCAGCTGTGTAAATATTTTTAGTTTCAGCTCTGTATTTTCTGTTGCTGCTTCCACTACCAGGTCTGCGATTGCAGCTCCTTTGGCCAGATCGGTTTCTGTGGTAAGGTTGGCTAAGGTCGCTTGCTTTTTTTCTTCGCTGATACTGCCTTTGGCAACTTGCCTGTCGAGATTCTTGCTAATGGTTTGTACTGCTTTTTCCAATTGTATGGCACTTACATCAACCAGTGTAACCGAAAATCCATGTTGGGCAAATACATGTGCTATGCCGTTGCCCATAGTTCCGGCACCGATAACGGTAATATTTTGTAAAGACATGGTAAAGAGATTTGTAACGTTTGGCAATCAATTCCCCGCAAATGTAAAAGCTTAGAAAAGGATAATCGGTATTTACTAAAATAAATTTACCGTGATCAGCATGCGATCCCAGTTATCCATTCAAATCCTGCCAATCGCAGTTATTTCTTCTTCTTAAAATCCCCTCGCTTCCATGCCTGAACAAAATCGGCCCATGCTGCGGGGTTAAGTATGTTCATAGGAGGTACCTGACCGGTATAATAGGCTTTGGTGGCCTGCTGGCGAAGCTGGAAATTAACGGCTTCGCGACCATCTGCAGGTAAGCTATTGATCAATATCCTTCTTTGTGCTTCTTCTGTGTTTTTACGGGCAGTTTCGTACAAATCGTCCGGTGCTTTCAGGTTCACAAAATCACGTTCAAATTGCTCTCTGGTTGGCCTTGGCTTAAGTATGGTGGCAGGCAGGTAAGCGGTATCACTTACCAATAGCTGTATTACACTGTACTGGTTTCCGGTAAGGTTGGTTGGTATATCAATACTTCGGTTCTTAAAGCCAACACTGGAAAAAGTGATCTTATCACCTTTTAAAACGGCAATCGAGAATACACCATCATAACTCGTTATGGTTCCGCGGCCCTTACCTTCTACAATTACACTACAAGACGGGATGCCTTGCAGACTGTCTGCCGTCATCACCACACCGTATAATTGCACTACCGAATCGCGGTAAGGACTCACTTCCTGTGCCAAACCTTTTTCAAGGGAAAGCAAAGCAACCAGTAAAAAAGAATATTGTAGCAGTTTCTTCATTCGGTTCAAAAATACAAAGCCTTTGTACACAAAATGCATCCTGTTGATTGCGGGACAGCTTAATTCAGGCTATTTCCAACAAAGTAAGGGTGCAAGCCGTTAACTTTGCGGCCTGATTTCTTTTTTAACAAAAACTTTCGTGATGACAGAAGCAGATATACTCAAAGCATTAAGCAATGTACAGGAGCCCGACCTAGGTAAGGATCTGGTAACCCTGAACATGGTAAAAGACATAGCCATTAATGGCAACGAAGTAAGTTTTACCATTGTATTAACCACCCCGGCTTGCCCCATGAAAGATATGATGCGCACGGCCAGCGAAAATGCGGTAAAAATATTGGTAAACAAAGAGGCTAAAGTACAGGTAAACTTCACGGCCAATACCACTACAACCCGTAAGGATAACCAACAGGTACTGGCGGGAGTTAAAAATATTATAGCCGTAGTAAGCGGCAAGGGTGGTGTTGGAAAAAGTACCGTTGCTGCAAACCTTGCCCTGGCATTGGCCGAAGGCGGTGCATCGGTGGGGTTGATGGATGCGGATATTTACGGACCCAGTGTACCCATTATGTTTGGCGTTAGGGGCGAGCGCCCTTTGATGAAGGATGTGAATGGCAAAGGCATGATTGTTCCTTTACAGAAATATGGCATCAGCCTGATCAGTATTGGTTTGTTGGTAGATGAAAAAAATGCCGTGGTATGGCGCGGACCAATGGCCAGCAGTGCCATTCGCCAGTTCATTACCGATGTGGATTGGGGCGAACTGGATTACCTCATTATTGATATGCCACCCGGCACCGGCGATATTCATTTAACACTGATGCAAACCGTGCCGGTTACGGGTGTGGTTATTGTTACCACACCTCAGAATGTGGCCCTTGCCGATGCCAAAAAAGCCATCGCTATGTTTGGCCAGGCGCAGATCAATGTACCCATTATTGGTTTGGTAGAAAACATGGCTTACTTCACTCCGGCAGAATTACCAGATAACAAATATTATCTCTTTGGCAAAGAAGGTGGCAAGCGTTTGGCAGATGAATATGACCTTCCTTTCTTGGGCCAGATCCCATTGGTACAAACCATCCGCGAAGGAGGCGATAACGGTATTCCTGCTATGGTAGGCGATGATGCCATCACCAAAAAATCATTCCACGATTTTGTTTCTGCAGCTGTTCGCAATATTGCCATGCGCAATGCGAATATGGCGCAAACAAAACCGATTGTGATGGCGGATTAACCCGGCTTTATCTCTTTGTGCAACTTTACTTGCGACGCTCCATTCATCATTTTGTAACATGAATGGAGCTTTTTCTTTTATTACCTTCGAAGCATGTACAATTTACCATACTACAAAGAAAAGGATGAGGCAAAAGTGCTCGAATTTATGAAGCAACATTCCTTTGCCATGTTACTGGGTGTTGATGCAGAACAGAAACCGGTTGCCACACAAATTCCTTTTTTATTTGTGGAGAGAGAAGGGCAGTTATACCTGCAGGGACATATCATGAAAGGTAACGATCACCACAAGGCATTTGAACAGAATAACCAGGTGCTTGCTGTCTTTACAGGTCCGCATACTTATGTAAGTGCCAGTTGGTATGCTAACCAGCAGCAGGCATCTACCTGGAATTATATGTCGGTTCATGCCAAAGGAGAACTTTCTTTTTTGCAGGATGAGGCATTGCTACAAATGTTGGATGATACCACCAGTTTTTATGAGAACAATCCCAATTCACCTTCACTATACAAAGAGTTACCGCAGGATTATGTAATGCGTTTAACCAAGGCCATTGTTGCTTTTGAAATTAAAGTAACCGCTATTGATCATGTATTCAAACTGAGTCAGAACCGTGACCAAAAGAGTTATGATCAAATTATCGCTAAATTGGAGGAAGGCGATTACGAATCCATAGCCGTGGCTGATGAAATGCGCAAACGAAAAGATCAATTATTTCCTTCATGAAAAAATTACTTCCATTACTTATTTGTAGTACACTCTGTGCCTGTTTCAGCGGCCCCAAAATACAAAGTTTACAAGTGAAAAATTTTGACAAACAAGGTCATCGTGGTTCCCGGGGATTGATGCCGGAGAATACCATCCCTGCCATGTTGAAAGCCATTGACATGGGCGTGACAACTTTGGAAACCGATGCCATCATCACCAAAGACAAACAGGTGATCCTTAGCCATGAACCTTTTTTCAATCACGAGATCAGTACCAAACCGGATGGAACACTGGTAACAGATAAAGAAGAAAAATCGCTTAATATTTTTCAGATGAATTATGCTGTGGTAAAAACATTTGATGTGGGCTTGCGCACCCATCCCCGTTTTCCCAAACAGCAAAGAATTTCGGTAGCCAAGCCCTTACTGTCTGATGTGATCGATGCGGTAGAACAATATTGCATTGCCAATAAAAAACCTTTGCCCAATTATAATATTGAAACAAAGAGCCAGCCCGCTACTGATGATCTATACCATCCCAAACCTGCAGAATTTATTGAATTGATTGTTGCAGTGATTAAAGAAAAGAAAATAGAAGAACGGGTAATCATACAATCATTCGATCCACGTACACTGCAATACCTGCATCAACAATATCCGCAGATCAAAACTGCACTATTGATTGAAGACTTCGATAAAAAAACCTTTGCCCTTCAGTTAAGAGATTTGGGTTTTATTCCGTCTATTTATAGTCCCGCATATTCTTTGGTTACCCCGTTATTGGTAAAACAATGCCGCGAAGCAGGTGTGGCCATTATTCCATGGACAGTTAATGATCTTGAAAAAATGAAAGAGCTGAAGAAGATGGGTGTGTCCGGTATTATTTCTGATTACCCGGATTTGTTCAAAGGGCTTTAGTTAAAAAAGTTAGAAGCTGGTTGAATTAATTATTTTAATCAGTAAGTGTTCCTTATTTTATACAGCCACTTACATCATTTTTGCATTAAATACAAAATTTGAAATAGGGTAACCATTTCAAATAACTAATTGGAGTATTTCAATAACTTTTATTAAATCCTCTTTTGAAACCAGACCAGTTAAATATTAATAATTAAATTATAAAGCTTCTACTATTAGAAGGATTATTTGAGATTTTTTAATTTTTTATATTTGTTAAGTAATCCAATTGTAAAATAATTCTGAAGCCTTTTTAAAAAATATCGTCAATAAATCTATCACTTTAATACCTGACATTAATTGGTTTTTAGCTTCAATGCAATGTTTCACCTTCATGCTAGTTCAAATTTCTTTTTGTAAGAGTTTTGCATAAAATATCTCGAAGTTGAATATTAAAAATAAAATCACCCCATAGAATTGGGGTGAAAGAAATTTAAACTATACTGAAAAATAGAAGTGGATATCAGCCACTTTATACAATTCAAAATGGCACAACGAACATTATTTTTTGGTTATTAATTTCACATTCAGTGTTACACTTTCAGGTTGGAATATGTTCTGCTCTCCACTGATGAAATTATAATAATAACGATACTTCCAATAATTGGCAAAATCACTGAAATCAAACTACGAAAAATCTTTGTTGAAGTAGATGTTTTAGACTTTGCAATAAAATAAAAAGATAAAATCAATAGTAAGAGATTAAATATTCCAACATATAATATAAAATGTTCGGGTACGAGGAATGCCATAAAAAATATTATTATAGGTTTATACTAAACACATTATCTGAGATACTACAAAGTATCATATGAAACATTACAGCCATTTCCAGTACAGTGAATAGATTCCGTTGCGATACAACCATAATCACCCCAAAGACAACCAGAATCAACTCCACCTACTGCACTGCAATCAGGATGGGCCTTTAAAAAAGAAGCTGTAGTTTTTGACAAATTACTAAGAGCTGAAGATTTTTACCATTTATTGTCATTATGTTTATACGTATCAAAAATTGCAATATTTGAATCTCGTTATTTAGTTATTAACGGTTGTGGTTGTATGCTTAGAATTAAATGATATAGATTGACCCATAATTTCAGTACTGCCTTTCACTTCAACTGTGTTTTTTTTTGTTTTTATAACACCTGATTTTATATCTACAGTTAGCTCGCCATTAAAATTTGATGAGCCTGTAACAACCGCATCCATATCCTGAAATGTCTTACTTGCTTTCGTTACAGCTGTTCCTTTAAAAGACAGTGTGGCTTCAGTATTATTTACAGATATAACAGAATATTCCGTTTTCTTTTTGTTATCTACATCTGTTATAAGCTCATCCACCCAGGAATCTCCTATACTAAGGCTTGATGGCATAGCAACTACCAATTCGCCCCCCAGCTCATCAAAATTGCCAACCAATGTTTTAGCAGCTTCATTGGCCGGATCTGACGGTTGTATTGGTTTATTTAATTTGCCTGTAACACTCATCTCAATTTCAAAAGACTTACCAATTACAGAAGATAAAAGTTGTCCGACTTGTCCGTTTTTGTCTTCAGCTTTATCAGAATCAAAATCAGTATTATTTCCCATTGCCTCAGATTTCACTTGCACCCTGCCAATTTTAATACTCAAAATAATTTCAGGAGAACGCTCCATAATCTCAGCATCGATAGTCAGAGATACATCTGACTTAACGTCGATTACTTGACCCATAACATTTTGCGTTATTGAGCTTACGCTATTATTGACAGAATGTATTTTTTTTCCAACTGAACCCTTAATTGAGTTTTGCCCTTTAGACTGGGTAGAAAAAAGAAACAGTAATGCACCTGCCAAAAGAACTGTTGTTTTCATTTTGTTTATTTTTATTAATAATTAGTTTAGTTGAACATTCTGCCACATTTCATAATAAGAACCCTTCTTATTAATCAGGTCTGTATGATTGCCCTGTTCAAGAAGTTTTCCCTCTTTCAAAACAAGAATGGTATCAGCGCTTTTAATAGTGCTTAATCTATGTGCAATAATGATGATTGTTTTTCCTTGTTGTTTAAATTGATCAAGGGTATATTGAACTTTTTTCTCACTAGAAGGATCTAAAGATGAAGTGGCTTCGTCGAGAATTAGAATTTCAGGGTTTCGATACAATGCCCTTGCAATGGCAATGCGCTGTCGTTGGCCACCAGATAAGTTTACACCCTGTTCATTTAGAATGGTATTATAAGTTGCAGGCATTTTTTCAACAAAATCGTTAATACCTAACATTTTTGAAACAGCCAGTATCTTTTGCATGTCGGGTTCAAAATCACCAATGGCAATGTTTTCAATAATCGTTCCTGCAAATAAATCAATATTTTGTGGAACAACAGAAACTAATTGACGCAAGCTTCTATTACTGATATATTGCAGATCCAGCCCCCCAATACTAATATTTCCTCCTTGAACAGGGTATAGGTTTTGCAAAAGTGAGAGCAAAGTAGATTTGCCACTTCCACTTTCTCCAACAATAGCCGTTATGTTGTTTTTTGCAATTCGTATACTAAGCCCATCAAATACTGTAACTCTAGTACCATATCGGAAATGAACATTATGAAATGAGATATCCCCAATTAAATCTGGAGTTAGCTCAACTTTATTTTCATTTGAAGCTTCCACTTCCAGATCAATAATTTCAAATAAACGATCTGCAGCTATTAGTGCGTCTTGTATGCTTTTATTTGCTCCAAGTAGAGAAGCCGCAGGGCCAGTAAAATAGCCAACCAACGCATAAAAGGATAATAACTCTCCCGGCGTTAATTCATGGTTAATCACAAAATAACTACCAGCCCAAAGAATAAGGATAGTAAATAATCTTGTAACAAATTCAGAAGTAGTTCCAATATATAGCCCCTTGATACTGCTTTTATATATAGATTGAAGTAAAACAATAAACTTATTCTCTGTTTTTATATTAGCGTACTCCTCAAGTCCAAAGCGTTTAATAGTTCCAGCCGCATTAAGACTCTCTACCAATTGTGTTTCGAGTTCTGCACTGTTTTCCATTAACGTACGTTGCCATTTTTTATTTACCTTATTACTTATCCAATAAAGAACCAGGTAGACAGGAATAATTGCAAGTATGATTATGGCAAGCTTCCAGTAATAAAAAAACATCAAGCCTATAGAGAATGTTACAATCATTATGTTTACAATGATTGACAATGCCACATCATTTATAAATACCCTTATCTTAACTGCATCATTAACCCGGCTAACAATTTCGCCAACCCGCATAGTATCAAAAAAACTTTGGGGTAATTTTAGCAGGTGTGTATAGTAACCGAGTATTAGTTTAGCATCAATTTGCTGACCGGTTTGTAGCCCAAGAATACTTTTAAATGCTCCGATGAACAATTGAAAAATCAGAATGATAATCATGCTAACACTCAAAAGGTTTAATAGGCGTACATTACCATCTACCAACACAAAATCAATAATCTTTTGCATGTAGATGGATGTGGAAAGACCAAGAATTGTATAAACTACAGCACCAATCAATGCCTGAAACATGATACTGGTATGTGGCTTTATCAAATGCCAGAATCTGGTTGAATTGGCGGTGGTTTCATTTCCAGTTGTAAAACCATCGTCCGGCAATAGCAAAATAATTACCCCTGTCCATTCTTTTGTAAAGTCTGATATACTTTTTTTATATATGCAACCATCGGCAGGATCCATAATTGTTATAAACTTTTTTGACACTTTATATATAACAACAAAATGATGGAGCTCATTTTTTACAATTACATGTGCTATAGCCGGGAGGGGTATTTTTATAAGACTTTCAAGAGGACCTTTAGCTCCTTTTGCCTGAAAGCCCAATCTTTCAGCAGCTTCAATTAATCCTAAAACATTGGTTCCGCGCTTATCTGTACCAGCAAATTGCCGTATACGACTAACGGGCAACCGTAATTTATAATGCGCTGCTACAGAAGCCAAACAAGCGGCACCACAATCAGTAATATCTCGCTGTTTTATCTTAATTAACTTGTTCAATTGGAAGCAGTAGTTATTTTGGTGGAGCATTAGGATTTAACCAATCATCCAGTTTATCGAATAATAATTGCCAAAGGCTTCTACGGGCAACAACAAAATTGGCCTGGAAACCTAAACCTTTTTTTAATTGCCTGGTAAATCCATTTTTAAGATATAATTGGTTAGTATCAAAACTGCAGCGTACTTTAAAAACCGGCTTATTATCTATCGCACTAAAATCATTATCAATACTGATAATCTTACCAGTAAGTACGCCGAAAAAATTATAATTAAATGCTTCAAATTGATAGCTGACCTTTTGACTAATCTTCAAAAGGCCGATATCTTTTGTTTGTACGTAACACTCTCCGATAATATCTTCTTCTGGGGAAATACTGCATAAGATCTCGTTTGCTTGAAGTAGGCCACCGGCATATCTGGTATTGATACCCTGAATTATGCCTGATACCGGAGCCTTAATTTCAAAATAGCTAGCATCAGTATTAATTGTCTCACTTTGCTGATAAAACTGGGAAAGCTCCAACCTGAATTTTGCCAAATCCTGTTGCCAAATGCTTAATTGCTCTTGAATAAATGCCTTATAGGCGGCCTGTATCTTTTCCAGGTTTATTTGGATATCAAAAAATTCTTTTTTGCTGATAACTTTGTCTTTCGCAAGTGAAGAGTTTATTTCAACTTCTTTCGAAGCTTTCTTTAGTGACGCTTCCTGATCTGATTTCTGGTGAATAAATTTTGCAGCTTGTTGTTTATAAAGAGGTGAAACAAGGCTGTCAATAGTTGTTTGGGTAAAATTACTTGTAGAAGTAATCATCTCAAGATCGTGAACAAAAAACGCTCTTTGGGAGATTTCAAATTGATTAAGAATTCGTTTATTTCGGGTATTTAAATCTTTGATTTTTAAAAGAACTGAATCCTTTGGTATAAATTGTCCCTCTTTGTATAAGATAGAATCGATGATTCCAGAAATAAACGATTTGATTTCAGTTCGCTCACTTACAGGGCGAATAATTCCAGATGATTTTATAGAAACATCGATATAAATAAAGGGTAATCCAATAATCATCGCACAGATACCCAAAATTACTAGTAAATAAATACTAATGTACCGTCGGGAAATTTTTGGAATATATTGAATAATAGAATCGGAAATATTTGAGTGAGGGTATATCAAAGTATAAATCAGTTTAGGTGTAAAGTGAATCTGAAAATTGCCCTTGATAAGGAACAAAAAGAGATTATTCAACTATATAGAAAGTAAATTTAAAATGTGGTAGATTTAGTTTTTGGTATTAAGATCGATTTGAAAAACACAATGGCTAAAAGAATAAAAACTATCGAAAGAATAGATCCTTCAATACCAAAATCACCACCGTTCCATATATTAGGATTCTTGATCTCCAATTTAATTAGTGAATTGACTTGAATTCCACTAACCTTAAAACCGAAAATTGGGCCCTGAAAAAAATTCCAACTAAAATGTAATGCAATTGGAAACCATAATCCTTTAGAATATATATATCCCAATGCAAAAATGATTCCAAAAATGAATAGTTCAATTAGACCTATCGCGCTAATATTGTCATTAGCAATATGCATTATTGAGAATAAAACTGACGAAATGATAACTGCAACTGTAGTATTAAAAGAAGCCATTAGATTACTTAGAATGTAACCCCTAATTAATATTTCTTCTGAAACTGCAACCAAAAGGAATAGAATAAAATAAGCGCAAATATCTGTTAACTGAAAATTGAGAGATTTGAGATAAATCTGATCAGTAAACAAAAGCAAAAAGAATACAAATGTCATAAAACTAAATCCAAGAAAGATTCCCCAAATCGAATTAAAACAAATATTTATATTTTTAAAACCAATTGTTGAAAAAGATTTCTTATCCACTTTTTTTCTAAATAACCACACAACACCCACTGTTCCTATAGTTGAAATGAATTCAATGAAAAGGGCCTGCACACTAGTAACGGTATTTATATTGCTATTTTTAAAGCTAAGCCCAAGTAGTTTATATGCAAATAATTGCAATAGCCCGCCGATAAACAAATATGGAATTATTAGCTTTACAATATTCGTCCATCCTATTGATTTTGAAATAGTTTGTGCATTCATTAGTACATCTTTATAATACTAGTTCAATTAATTCTGTGAATTCTATATATTGAATTATTTTAATATTTTATCCTTAAGATTATTTATTATTATGGGGTTTGTGTTGGCAATTCGACAAACAACTAAGTGTGGTAACAGCCCCTCGTAAACTTAAAGGAGAAAAATGAATAATCTTACCGACAGAAATTACATGTTCAACTTTTCCTAATAAAAAAAACACAATTTCTTTAAGAATTATAGAAGCTAAAATATTGATATTGAAATTGATTGAAGGATGAGTTATATAATCAGAAAATAGCTTTTCAACTTTTTCGAAATCATGGTCATCGCCAAATACGGTTCTTTGATATTGATTTAATGACATATCACAACAAGTTATACCAGGAACAAAAAGAGGACCAACTATATTCGTTTCAAAAGAATAAGCCATATGTATAAAAGGAATTTTGTTTTTGAAACAAATATGATTAAGGAAAACTCTGAAATCTGTATTTGGATCACAAGCTTTGACAATAAAATCTGGGTTTATATATGTTATGATTTTATCAATTTGAAATTCATATGATGGTCTTTCGTTATATATTTTTAAAGAGATATTGAAGTTCTCGGAAAGTAATTTCTTTAAAACTTCAGTTTTATAATTTCCAATATCAGCCTTTCTAAAGACAAACGTCTTCTCCACCTCACTTTCTTCTACTACATCGTTATCTACAATATAAATATTTTGAAACCCTGTTTGAGCAAGGAGATAGCATAATGAGCTTCCACCGGCTCCCGCTCCAAAAATTAGTATTTTCTTTGTCAAAACATCAGTAAATCCTTCTTCGATTCCTAAGTATTCCAAAAAAAGTTCATTTCTTTCTTTGTCAATTCTGGTGGACAGCATCTTTTTATTCCAAAGATCATGGTAAAATGAATTTTCTTTAATATCAGAGTCGGATATTCCATTTTGGATTAAATTACTAAGTTCTTCATACTTGGTTTCGGTATACTCTGTATCAACACATTTTGTAGTTCTAGGTATTCCTACATTTAACCTAGATCCAGCCTTAAAAATGGGGAACCATTTTTTCAAATAATATTTCTCTTTAGTCATTTTATCCAATTAATTAATATTGATTCATCCACATTATCCCAAGAATGGGAATTGATTTTAGATTCTGATTTTTTTGTCACAAATAGTTTAACATTATTATTCCCTTTTATTTTTTCATAAAAAGGAATGCAATCTGTGATGTTCATGTCTATTGGTAATCTGTCTCTATAAACTCTTTGCCAGGCTGAATCATTGTTTGTAAAAATCAAAATATTTTTATTCCTGATTTTTTTGTAATTATTATATGTAGAATCATTGAAAGAAAAGATTGATTTTTTCTGGAAAATATCTGGTTTTGTTGTTGTTGTCAGATCGTATTTGTCTTTCATAAAGTTCAACAAGAACTCACTTTCGTTTTTACTTATATTGTTTTTGGAAAATTTATTCTGTCTAAGTAAGCTATTAAATAGTCGTTCCATGTCGAGCGGAGGGTCAATTACTACACATGAACGAATATTATTTTTTGTGCAAAAAGCAGAATTTGATAGTAACTTTAGACAGACACTACCTCCAATTGAGAACCCCACAAGGCTAAAATTATTTCTTCCTTCTTTGATAGTAATTACAAACTCTTCTATTTCTCGAATAACTGAATCAATTTCAGTTTGCCCTAAGTATAATGTCTGATTATGGGGTGCTATATTAATAAAAGCCAAGTCAAACTGTTGTTTAAGTAATAAACTAAATAGCTTATTTCTTTTAACAAGTGAATCGGGATTTTCTCCAAATCCTGTTAGAATGAATAATGTTTTTTTTGAGTCAGGCGATGATTTAATGAGTTTTATCCCATAATGTAGCGAACTCTGTTTAGTATTTTCTTTTACTAAATCTGAATTTGCATTACAAAAAAAGAATGGTATAATTATTAGAAGGAAGAGAATTTTATTTACCAGAATTTGCTTTTGTGATTTCATTTAAACTACTAATTAGATCCAAACAATTGGGTTAAATCATAAATAAAAAAAGGTACAGTATTAATAATACTGTACCCTTTTTATTTACACGTTATCACAAGCTGCATGACCTGAAGCTAGATGAGGGGGTATATTTGGACCAACTCCACCTTGCAGAGTACCTGCCACATGTGTAGCACCTTCTACTACCAAAGCATCAACAATTAGCCCGCCTACATACTTAATAGCTGCAGTAAGCCAATTACCACCTTCTACTAACGCTAACTCGTTAGTATTCATTTCAATTAAACCAAATGTTTCTGTGTGAATCCTATTTAATTCATTAGAGCTTGTCATAAGTTTTATTTAAAATTTGAAACCCTGTCTAACACCATAGGTCAAATGTTCAGCGGTTTATTTACTTGCTTATACTGCAAGGCTTTCCGGTTTGTGTTTTGCACTCGGCCGTGTTAAGCGGTATCCCGAAGTAGTATCGTTTTCTACCAACGTCCTTTTTTTATCTGCCCCCCGGCAGATTTTTGGCTAATTAAGGATTAACACCAATTGATGGGTGGTCAATTTTTATAAAGCAAGCAACCGTTATTTAAAAAGCATCCTTTCACTAACATTTGAGATATTTAATGTTTATTTGAGCTATTATGATTTTGAATAAATGGCAAAACAATACTAAGTTCAAATAACCAAAGTCATCATAGCTATCTAGCTAAATGTCTTTAGCTAGATAGCTAAATATGTGTAAGGAATAAAAGACAAATGCGTAGTTGAGTTACTACTTGTTTTTAAAAATACTACTGTATGTTTTGCCGATACTGTATAGTGAAATTCCCAATGGGATATACAAAAAGCTTAGTATGCTATTTTTTAAATAAACCAGCACTACTATGACATATTTTTTTTAAATAGTTAGCCTAAACAATTATTTAAATCATCGTTTTTTTTTCTGTTTTGAAAACCGTTTGTGTTCAGTTCACGTAAGTGTATCTGAAAACAATTAAACAACACTATTTCAAAACACCATCATGAAAAAAATTGCCTTAGTTATCTTGTCAGCATTTGTATTGAATGCCTCATTTGCACAGAAACCCGTTGAAGTAGGCGGAGCCCCCATGTATCCAGCTAAAAACATTGTAGAGAATGCAGTGAATTCAAAAGACCATACCACATTGGTGGCTGCAGTGAAAGCCGCAGGTTTGGTAGAGACTTTACAAAGTGCTGGTCCTTTTACGGTATTTGCACCAACCAACGAAGCATTTGCCAAATTGCCTGCCGGCACAGTGGAAACCCTGGTTAAACCAGAGAACAAAGCTACTTTAACCAAGATCCTTACCTACCACGTAGTAGCCGGAAAATGGGATGCAGCAGCAATTGCCAAACTAATTAAAGAGGGTAATGGTATAGCGGTTATTAAAACAGTATCAGGCGGTACATTAAAAGCCAGCATGAGCGGGAAAAAATTAATCTTGACCGACGAAAAAGGTGGTGTATCTACCGTAACCATTGCGAATGTATACCAGAGTAATGGTGTTATTCATGTAGTGGATACAGTGGTATTGCCTTCTTAATTTTTTTAAATAAGCAAATAGTTGGCCGGTGTTTTTACACCGGCCTTTTTGTTTTTGGAACTTTGGTTGTAATTCATGCAACTTTGCAGCGTTCAGGTGCTTGTGCGCTCTGACGGTTACAAATGAAAAAAATTATTATTACTCTAGACGGTTATTCATCCTGCGGTAAAAGCACATTGGCCAGGCAATTGGCCAATGAATTGAATTATGTATTCATTGATAGCGGTGCGATGTATCGTGCCATTACTTTGTATTTTCTCAGACAGCATATTGACTGGAATAATACTGATGAAATTGTACAGGCCCTTGGTGAGATTACCTTAGATTTTCAATACAACGAGCTCACCGGTCAGAGTGATATGTTTTTGAATGATGAGAATGTGGAGGCCCTTATACGCGATATGCTGGTGAGTGAACATGTGAGTGAAGTGGCAGCATTAAAAGAAGTTCGTGAATTTGGTGTGGCACAACAGCAACAGATGGGGGAGAAGAAAGGTATTGTGATGGATGGACGTGATATTGGAACTACCGTATTTCCCCATGCCGAATTAAAAATATTTGTAACCGCCGACCCATCTATTCGTGTAGAAAGAAGGTTTAAAGAACTCTACGCCAAGAACCCTAATATTACAATAGAAGAAGTACAGACCAACCTGGAAATGCGTGATTACATTGATAGTAATCGTGAATTTAGTCCCCTGCGTAAAGCCGCTGATGCTATTGATTTGGATAATTCTAACCTCACACGGGAAGAACAATTGGCCATGGCATTGCAATGGGCAAAAGAAAAAATGCGCTAAGATTTACTGAAGGGCATTCTCGTTTTCAAAAAGAATTTTAAACCGGCGGCGGTCCAGGTTGTCTGCTGTTAAGCGAACCTGTATTTTATTAAAACCTTTTTCACCATTACTATCTGTAAATTCTCCTAACTGATAACCATTGGTGCTGCTGAATTTTTTATTGGTGCTTAGGGGCATAAAGGTTTCCATCAGTTTTGAGTACGCCATTTCAGCCTCCTCCTGCGTATCAAACTCAAGCCATAGTTTTACATCATAAACCTGTAATCCTTTAGCGTCCGCAAAACGCTGGCAATACAGTTCTAATTTGCCAATGGTAAAACTGGGTTTAAAAAAAGGATGTTTGGTAAAAATAAACGAATGAATTTCGTAGCTGCTCTTGTTTCCTCCGGTAACTGACTGTGCTGTATTTTTTTTATCATACAATCCGGGGGCATATAAACGAATAAAGTTGTTAATAGCAGTATCCGGTTTTTCTTTAAAAATATTAAAGAATAGCTGATGTGTATACGTTTCTAAGGTAACAGACTGAGCCTTTGCTGAGGTAAACAGCAAAACCATCACTAAAAAAGTCTGAACACCTTTTTGAATCATATAAACAGGGGTATATCCTAAACAAAATAAGCTTTTTTTATATATAGCAAATAAGTTGCCATATATAAAAACACACCATTATGGGTATTGTATCAATTTAAATAAATCCAGAATTTATGGAGCCGCAGATTCGCAGATTATCAGCCTAAATCTGCGAATCTGCGGCTAAAATTCCTGACCACCTTACGATAAATTTCAAACTTACGTAATGCTATCTTATCTTTTAATACGTGGTTGTCATGTTATCCGGCACACAGATGATGAAATCTGCGCGCCCTTTGTTCTCTTCCAGCAGTGCTGATACATCTTTTTGTGATACGGTAGTGATGGTTCCGTATTTTAATTCGGGCCGTTTGTTTTTCAGGTACCACAATATGCCTTCGTAATTATCAGAGTGATAGGATCCATTATAGTGAACGAAAACAGCACCCGGTTTAAAATATTGCAATATAAAATAAGCCATGGTAGCATCTTTAATGGCTTGTGCTTTGGGAAGATTGGTGCCACCATGCCCGCCCATCATTTCAATCATTTTTTTATAACCGGGTAGCTCAGGGTCATACGCAATGGGTAAGGGAGCCATCCAGCTTTTTTCTTTTGCTGAAACCGTATCCAATGCTTCAAAACCACCTTTGGCCACCATAGATGCGTATTTGCGTGGCACATTGGTAGCGGCAAAAGCAAGGTTATTTTCTTTTGCAAAATTTACCAGTGGTGCATAATCGGTCGGGTAATTTTTCCAAAGCCTCGCCATGGAATCCAAACCTTTGGCTTTTATTTTTCCCTGCAGATATAAATTCAAGGCTTCCTGGTTATCCTGCTCAAACATTTCTGCACCCAATACCATGTCGCGTGTTTGTTTGAGTGAAGTGGTTACTTCCAGTTGCAGCCAATGCGACATCGGATTGTTATGAAATTCGCCAAACAATACAATGTCCTTATCCTTCATTTCTTTGATCATTTTTTCATAACTCACTTTTTTTCCTTTGCTGTTGTATAAAACATATGCCGGTTTTTGCTGTGCAAAAGAGCTGATGGTTAATAAGCATGCGCTAACGAATACAAAAAAATATTTCATATAATTGGTTTAATGAGCGTGTTGTTTTTGATAATGTTCCAATAAGGCATCGCCACCAAAATCATATTTCAGATCACGTATTACAGAGTGAACGTGATTGGCATTGTTTTGGGTGTTATCATATTCTATCAGAATAGTAGGCCCTTTGATGCTGTAATAATGCGGGTTTCCGGGCCCGGCATCTGTTTTGCCAGCCCAGGCAAAACGCAGGTTGTCTAGTCCGGCTTCCTGTATTTGTTTCAACATGTCTTCTGCAAATAATTTGGTAAATCGGTGTACGTAAACCGATACCAGTTGCAGAAAAAATTGTTGTTGTTGGTTTGTGAGTGATGCGTAGCTAATACCTGTTATATTTTCGGTAGTCGCTGTTCTTTTGTTAAAGCTGATAATATCTCTTGGCGCTTCTTTGGATAATAGTACCTGTTGCATTTGTTGTGCATTCAAAGAATGCAATAAGGCTAGCGCTATGTCAGTTTCGTCTTTCAAAACCTGTTTCCCTTTTTCTTTTCCTTCTAAAACAATGGAAGGGTTACTGCCAAGAAAGCCAGGAGTACCACTCACCATTTTTTGCTGATTGAAAGAAAAACTGAAAGAGATATGGTGTCCTTCAAAACGCCATCCCCAGATGGTATTGTTCGCAGGTATGCCAAAAATAGATAGATGGTAATTTCCTGTATCGCGGTAATGGTCGTCTTCGTTTCTTTTCTCCAGTACTTTTAAAATAGCATCCAGCCTTCTGATATCCTGTGTTTGCTGAAATGTTTTTTCGCTAAGGCAGGCTCTTAACAAATCAACCACGGCTGTTTTTTGTACCTCATTCAGTTCATTAATGGTAATGCCTTTTCGCTCTTTGGGAACAAAATGAAAATTATAACGCTCTTCTGATAAGAAAGGGAAAACGGTATTGGATTGCTGCTCTTTACTTAAAGAATGTATTAAGCGGTTGGCGGTACTAACTGCATCCTGCCCATAACAGCTTACAATGGCTGTTAACAAGAGAAGGATACCCGCCCATACTTTTTTCATACATGCATTTAGCGCAACAAGATACGATAAAAAAAAGCTTACTGCCCGAGAGCGGTAAGCTGTTTCTGTGGGGTGATAGGTGATTCTTTTATGATTTGGGACTGGTAATTACCTGTGCCTGTTTTTGTGCTTTCAATGCCAGCTCGGTAGCTAAAAAACAATGTGCCTGGGGCATAGCAGTTTCTGTTCGGTTTATGATATCATTCACCAATAATTCGCCATAAGGCAGTGGCTCTTTGTTGCAATTAATGTATTGGGTTTCTTTTTGGGTTACCAGGTATAGGTGGTTGCCGCCATCATGACTGGCTATATCAATATTTTTTCTGATTTCAATATATCCTTCCGTACCTAGAATGGTTAGTCTGCCATCACCCCATGATTTAAGTCCGTCGGGCGTAAACCAATCTACACGAATATATCCCGTTCCGCCATTGCCACGTACCATCACATCTCCAAAATCTTCAAACTTTGGATATTGCGGATGGTTGACATTGCCTATCTGAGAAGCCACTATTTGTGCTTCAGTTGTTCCCGTAAAAAATAAATACTGGTCAAACTGATGCGAACCAATATCGGTAATGATGCCACCAAAACGTTTTTTATCAAAAAACCATTCCGGTCTTGTTTTAGGGTTCATACGGTGCGGCCCCAGTCCCATGGTCTGTATCACTTTACCTATGGCACCGGATTTCACTAGTTCACCTGCTTTTACGGTTGCACGGTTTTCAAAGCGCTCACTATACATGATAGAATAAATGCGTTTGGTTTCTTTCTGCACCTTACGCACTTCGGCCAATTGTTCCAGGGTGGTAATGCCTGGTTTATCCACCATATAATCTTTACCATGCTTCATTACCTGCACACCCAGTGGCCCGCGCTCATCTGGAATACCTGAACTGAGAATGAGCTGGATGGAATTGTCTTCCAATATTTCTTTGGCACTACCTGCTACTTTTGCCTGAGGAAACTGTCTGGTAAAGCCTGCCAACAGGTCCGCTTCTTTGGCGTAAACGGCTACCAGTTCTCCACCGCCCCTGATCACAGCCTGTACCATAGAAGTGATATGGCCATGATTAATACTAATCACAGAAAACCGGATTCTCGGTTCGGCAGTAACACCTGCCATGGTTTTTTTAGGAAGAGAAGAAAACAACATCATGCCTGTTGCAGTAGCCGCTGTATTTTTTATAAACCTGCGGCGGTTGGAGAAGAGATCTTTCATATGGTTCGCTTTTCGTTGAATTAAAATACTCTTATGTTACCAGCAACCGTTTTTTCTACAAGGGTTTATTTGCGAAAACGTTGTAGATGGGGGTGGATTGGTTTAAATGTACCATTTTTTTTCACCGCTAAGTCGCCAGGACGCAAGGTTGCGCGAGGATTTACTTAAGTTAGCTACTTAGCGAAACCTTGCGCCATCGCAACCTTGTGGTAAATAAGTTGGTCCACCAGGTTACCGTTAAATCGCCCCCACATCTTTATCTTGCGAATTCTTTTTTCTTCTTATCCACTTCACTACTTCAAACCAGACAACAGAAACACAACCAAGTATCACACTAATCAGCATTTGCATCAGGCTTAATGCTTCAAATTGAAAGAAGATAGCAAAAGGTTTGATGAAGAGGAGTGCAGCGGTTACTGCAAGTGTAATACCAATGATCAGCAATACAAGGTTGTTTGTATACTTGAATGTGGTTATCATTGAATAATAAAAAGATCGGTTTACCAATGTAAGAAAAATGTTGGCGGCAATTAATGTGGTAAATACCATCGAGCGGGTGGTGTTTTGTGCATAGCCATTTGCTACAGCATATTGATAAGCAATCAGTATACCAACAGTGATGACTAATCCCTGAAGAATACTGGTGGTCAATTCTTTTGCATTAAAAAAAGTAGTGGAAAAGGGTCGGGGCTTTTGTAACATCGAGTTCTCTTCCATGGGTTCATTTTCATAAATAATAGAACAGGTAGGTCCCATGATCAATTCAAGAAAGATCACATGTACAGGTGAAAAAATATTTGGATATATCCATCCTAACGCCAACGGAATACATACGGTTAACACAATAGGGATATGAATGGATATGATATACTGTATGGCTTTTTTAAGATTGGTATATATTCTTCTTCCCATGGCTACTGCATCCACCATTTTAGACAAATCATCTTCTAGCAGAATCAACGATGCTGCCTGCTTGGCAATCTCAGTACCTTTTTTCCCCATGGCAATGCCAATATGTGCCGCTTTCAGGGCTGGGCCGTCGTTTACACCATCGCCTGTCATGGCTACAATTTCATTTTGGGCTTTTAAAGCATTGATGATTTTTAATTTTGCATCGGGAAACATTCTGGTAAAAATATGGGTATGCTGTACGGTCTTTTGTAATTCATCTTCAGATAATTTCATCAACGCATCGCCACTAATGTTTTTTTCATAACCGTTGAATCCAATTTCTCTGGCAATAGCAGTAGTGGTTTCTGCATTATCGCCTGTAATGATTTTTACTGCAATACCTGCTTTATAAAAGCCTTGTAGAACGGCGGTTATATTTTTTTTCGGCGGATCATAAAAAGCGACCAATCCTTTGAAAGAAAAGTTGAATGCTTGTTGTGATTCAGGATAATCCTTTCCCTCAAAAAAGGTTTCCCCAACACCTAATACACGATACCCTTCATTAGCCAGTTCCTGAATGGCTTTTTGGATATTTTCTTTTTCTTCATTTGAAAGAGAACATAGGCGAATCAATGCTTCCGGTGCCCCCTTAGCTGCAATAATTGTATTGCCTGTTGCATTTTCAAAAATATGCGTCATCATGGGGGGCTTTCCTTCCAATGGATATTCATGAACAAGGTGAAATGCGGAACGCTCATCTTCAGAAAAGAGGGTAACATATTTTTCATGCAATGCAATTTCCATCGGATCGAATGGAATGGGCTCGCTGGCCCACATAGCCATGCGTACCAGGTTTTTTCCTGCATCGGTTTGTATTTGATCTGCTGTAATAATGGAACTTGTATCGTGAACAAATAATTTAGCCAGACTCATTTTATTTTCTGTCAGTGTTCCTGTTTTGTCGGTGCATATAACGGTAGCACTGCCCAGTGTTTCTACTGTTTTCATTTGTTTAACCAGAATCCCCATCTTCATCAGCCGCCATGCACCCAATGCCATGAATGTGGTAAATGCCACCGGAATTTCTTCCGGTAAAATACTCATGGCAAGTGTAAGTGCTTTTAATAAACTATCCAGTAGATTGCGAGAGTAGCTATAATTAATACCCCAAACAAGTAAGAATACAATGGCGCCAGCTAACACCATTTTTTTTACAAAATTGCTGATCTGTTTTTCAAGTGGGGTACGTTCTTCTGCAATACTTTGCAGACTTGTACCAATTTTGCCCAGCTTGGTGTCGTTACCAATTGCAGTAATGACAGCAATCGCTAAACCGCCTGCAACGTTGGTGCCACTGTATACAAAACGATCTTCTTTTGTGGCATCTTTATACACAGACAGCGATTCTCCGGTAAGGATAGATTCGTTTACAGAGAAATCATTGGAATGAATAATCGTTCCGTCTGCAGCTATGGAACCGCCTTCTTCTATCACCAGGTGGTCGCCGATAACCAGTTCTTCCGTTGGGATCTCTATCACACCATTATTGCGAATTAGTTTTGAATTGGGTTGTGTAAAATTTTTTAATTTCTCCAGCGCATTGCGGCTTCTGGAATCCTGGTAGAGTGAAATGGTTGCCACCAAAACAATGGCAGATGATAGAAAAATAGCATCACCCGTTTTTCCACTAATGAAATAGATGATGGATGCCACCAGTAGAAGAAGTACCATGGGTTCCTTTGCCAAACTTTTTACTGCGTTTAGCAAACCATTTTCTTTGATAAAATCAAGTTTATTTTGGCCATGCGCTTCTCTGGATTGCACAACCTGCTGATCGGTTAAACCTGTGAATGGAAATGGGTTGGCAGACATGCGACGTTTTTTTGTAAAGAGAATAAAGTAAGGTAATGTATGGCGAAAGTATATTCAATACAATGATTAATGTCATATCAAAAACATATGTTACTGATCCTATCTTATTTGTTTAACAAGGCTCTGGCATTACTCAACAGATAGTTTATAATTTTACCAGTTTATTGTCTATACCCCATGTATATATTTTCTTGAGAATAGGCAAGAATGATTTTCCCAATGGGGTGAGTGTATAATCCGTTCGGGGTGGAATTTCCCGATAATCTTTTTTTACAATCCATCCAGCTGCGGTCAGATTTTTTAATTGTTGTATCAACATCTTTTCAGAAATAGCCGGTATGGCTTTCTTTATTTCATGATAACGTAATGAACCATTACGTAAATGCCAGATGATAATCAGTTTCCATCTTCCACCAATAGCCAGCATAGTAGCCGTGATCGGGCATTTTTCTGTTATCATTTTTTCGTTTAGATGGTTTGTGGAGGAGGTTTTTCGCATGGCTGAAAATTAGGTACTTACTAAATTGTAGGTACTGTATGATTTTATAGTAAAAATAAGCCTTGTTATTTTTGAATTCAAATAAAATAATAACATGTCAACATTGCAAAACAAAAAAGTAATTGTGATTGGAGGGAGTTCCGGTATTGGAAAAGCGGTAGCTACGCTGGCCCATCAATCAGATGCATTGGTAACCATTACCAGTCGTAGTTTATTAAATGCAAAAACCGTAGCCACATCGATGGGTGAAGGGATTCAAGCCGCTGCATTAGATATAAATGATCCCGTTCAGGTAGATAACTTTTTTGCATCTTTTACAGCTATCGATCATATCTACATAGCCGCAGGAAGTACTTATTTGGGTAATCTATTGGAAGGGGATCTTTCCGATCACATGCATTCTTTTCAGGAAAGGTTACTGGGCAGTTTGCGAATCGTAAAAGCTGCAATACCACGAATGCAAACAGGTAGCTCTATCACATTTACGGGTGGTGTATCAACCGACCGGCCTATTGCAGGTGCCTGGGTTTCGGGATTGGGCACTGCATCCGCAGAGCAACTGGCACGCGTGCTGGTAATGGAATTTCCAACCATTCGTTTCAATGCAGTTTCACCGGGTTATACGGATACACCTTTATGGGATAGGATCATGGGTGATAATAAACAAACTGTTTTAGCAGGGATTGCCGGTTCTCTACCCGTTAAAAAAATTGCTTCTGCAGAAGAAGTGGCATCCGCTGTTATTTTTCTGATGTTAAATGCTTCCGTTACCGGAGAAGTAATTCATGTAGATGGGGGCGCGAGATTAATCTGATTTTTTTACCATTCAATAAAACAATATGACAGAACAACAAATGGCAACAGCGCTTGATGAATTGGTTTCAATAGTTGCTGAGGGGAAACCCATGGAAGCTTTTGAAAAATTTTACCACGATGATCTCGAAAAAACAGATTTAGATGGTATCACCATCAAAGGCAAAGAAAAAAATACAGCGATAGGCTGGCAGCTTTTATCTAAAGTAGCCAACGTGCGCGACTTTACCTGCGTAGGAAAAATAATAAAAGGGAACAGAAGTTTTCTGGTATGGTCGCTCGATTTTGATCATGCGGATAACGGAAGGGTAGCAGTTGTTCAGGTAGCCATTCAGGATTGGCAGGATGGGAAAATTATCAGGGAACGGTTTGTGGCATAAAATATAAAGCTGTACTACTTTATAAATTGTACAGCTTTATTAGTATTCTGCCACATAAAAAATAAAAACTATTGATAGTTAAGTGAAGTCAGCTTTTCCTCTTCTCTATAAAAACCCGCCAGCTTTCTGATAACATTTTCTACCACTGCATCGGGGCAACTGGCGCCACTGGTAATTAATATTTTCAAAGGCTTTTTAACTGGTAAATAATGTTGTATGGTGGTTAATTCTTTGGTATGCCAGTTGCGATGTTCAATGGCATCAGGGCTGAGTAATCTGTCTGCTGAATCAATAAAATACGTAGTTAATTTATTTTCGCACAACTCTACCAGGTGTGAGCTGTTGCTGCTGTTATATCCTCCGATAACAATGGCCATATCAGCCTCTGTTTCCAGCATACCGGTAACCGCTGTCTGGTTATCGTTTGTTGCGTAACACAATGTATCGCGTGTATCGGCAAAACGTTCGCTAATGGTTGCGGCTGTTAATTGATATTGCTTGATGAAAACATTTTTTAAATAATCAGAAATGGCTTGCGTATCACTGGCCAATTGTGTGGTTTGGTTTACCACGCCAATTTTGTTCAGGTGTTGGGTAATGTCAAACCCTTCTGAATAGCGGCCTTTGAATTCCTGATAAAAATGTTCTGATGGTTTTTCGCCCGTAATATATTTGGCCAGTTCTATGGTTTCAGCCATATCATTTACAATAACAGAAGGCGTATGCAACGCTGCATGCGAAAAAGTAGCCCGGGTTTCTTCGTGTTTGGGTTTGCCATGAATGACAATACTATAACCCTTTTCAGCTACCTGCTCACTGCGGTTCCATACTTTTTCTACAAATGGGCAGGTGGTATTGTACTTCGCGGTTGAGATTCCTTTTTCATTCAACAGTTTTTCAATCTCTATGGTTGTACCAAAGGCAGGGATGATTACTACATCGTCGGCGGTAATACTTTCAAAAGGAATGATTTGTTTTCCATTGGTGTCCTGCAAAAATTGTACACCTCTTTCTATCAGATCAGCATTTACCTGCGGATTATGAATCATTTCACTCAATAGAAAAATACGCTTACCTGGATTTTCTTCAATGGTAGTAAAAGCAATTTCAATGGCATTTTCCACCCCATAACAAAAACCAAAATGACGTGCCAGGTAAATCTGCAAAGAACCCAGATCCAGCAGAGTGGGTGTAAAATCTTTCTTGAGTTTATCCTGCTCCTTCCGCTTTTGCTTGATGGAGGTGATAAGAGAACTTCGGTAAATATTGGGAACATTGAATTGCTTCATGGCGTGGCGAAATTACGAAGCAGGGGAGGAAGAAATTAAAAATTAGAAATTAAAAATTAGAAATTAGGGTAAAAGCTGGCAGTTTATACTGTTTTTGAATAGGGAGGAGTCTGGCATTAGCTATATTTCTCATTGTTAATTTCTAATTTTTAATTTTCATTAAGCCTTTTTCGGGTGCTTAAAAATCAGTAGTTTCATTGGCTAAACGACTGCTATGCGAATTCTTCCTTTTTTGCTCTCCGGATTGGTTACTGCCGGATTGGTAGTGGCTTTGAATACACAATTACCCGTTGGTGATAGCAAAACACCCAGATTGGGTTATTTTCTTTCTCCCCAACTGGGTTTCTGGCAAAATGCAGATGCTGCCAATACCAATTTTGATGGAGAAGTAAAATTGGATGGCTTGCGTGGTAAAGTAGATGTGTTTATGGACGACAGGTTGGTGCCCCATATATACGCCGATAATGACCTGGATGCTTATTATGTACAAGGCTTTATTCATGCTAAATTTCGTTTATGGCAGATGGAATTTCAAACGCATGTTGCAGCTGGAAGATTGAGTGAAATTGTAGGTGAGGATAGAACGCCTACGGATCGATTTTTCAGAAGATTAGGAATGGTATACGGTGCCGAACAAACCATGGCCAACATGGAGAAGAATCCTGAAATGAAAGCTACTGTTGAGGCATATGCAGATGGCGTGAATGCTTATATACAATCCCTGAAACCTCAACAAATTCCTTTTGAATACAAACTTCTGGATTATCAACCAGAAGCATGGACTCCTTTGAAAACATACTTATTCCTTATGTTCATGTCATATGATCTTACAGCAAGAGGTGCTTCTGTAGATCTGCAAATGACCAATGCAAAAAATTATTTTGGGTACGATGATTTTAATCAGCTCTATCCCAATGTACAGGATTCACTTGATCCCATTATTCCCAAGGGGACTGCTTATTTACAACCCTCTTTAACACCAGTTGCACCTAAGGATATAGATTCTGTGTATCTCAATCAAACAAATATTCATTCCACAGCCATGGCACCCATGGTGCCTGATGCGGGCAATGGCAGTAATAACTGGGCAGTAGCGGGTACCAAAACAAAAAGCGGTCGTCCTATTTTGGCCAATGATCCGCATCTGGGCTTAAATCTCCCATCGCTTTGGTACGAGGTTCAAATCAATACGCCCACACACAATACCTATGGTGCCAGTTTTCCCGGATCACCTGCGGTAATTATTGGGTTTAATGATAGCATTGCATGGGGTGTTACCAATGCGGGAAGAGATGTGATTGATTATTACGATATACAATTCAAAGACTCTACTTTATCAGAATATATGTTCAATGGTGTATGGACAAAAGCTGAACACCGCACAGAAACCATTAAAATAAAAGGCAAGCCAGATTTAGTAGAAAATATTGCCATGACCGTATTTGGTCCGGTGATGTATGATAAAGCCTATAAGAACAATAGTACCGAGGGCAAGTACCTGGCAGTACGCTGGACTGCTCACAAAGCAGGAACCGGTTTGCAAACCTTTTATCAATTAAACCGTGCAAAAGATTATGATGATTATTTAGACGCTACTGCTAAATGGGAATGTCCCGGACAAAATTTTGCATTTGCTTCTAAGAGCGGGCATATCGCTATCAAGCAACAGGGTGCATTTATTGCACGATGGAAAAGACAGGGTGATTTTGTGATGCCGGGTACCGATAGCAGTTATATGTGGCAGGGTACGATTCCGGTAGCAGAAAATCCGATGATGATTGATCCGGTTCGTGGATTTGTGAGTAGTGCTAACCAGATGTCTACCGATTCAACCTATCCTTATTACTTAGGTGCGGCCAATAGTTTTCCGATGTTTCGCGGTATTATCATCAACCGAAAATTAGCGGAGATGAATAACATAACGCCCGAAGATATGCAGCACCTGCAAATGGAAAACTACAATGTGTTTGCAGAAATGGCCAGACCGGTATTGCTGAAATACCTGGATGAAAATGCATTGACAGTTGATGAGAAAAAATATATAGACCTCTTAAAGAACTGGAACCTGCGGAATGATATTGGGGAGAAGGGAGCTACTGTTTTTAAATGTATCTGGGATAGCCTCGAAGCACAGGTTTGGGGCGATGAGATCAGGAAAAGCAAACTGCCCATCAATAAACCAGATGCATCTACTTTGCTGGATAATATGTTACGAGATCCTGCTGCTTTTAAGTTTGTGGATGATACGAATACACCGGATAAAAGGGAAACCCTCAACGATGATGTGTTGGCTGCCTGTAAAAAAGCCTGCATAAACCTGAAAAATCTGGAGAACAATAAAACACTGGAATGGGGTAAGATGAAAGATACCCGCGTTAATCATTTATTGAAAATTCCTTCGTTAAGCAGGTTGCATTTACCCATAGGTGGTGGCACACATATTATTAATGCCACTACGGATAACCATGGTCCGAGCTGGCGGATGATTGTTCATTTAACGGATGAGATAGAAGCTTACGGCGTATACCCAGGTGGACAAAGTGGTAACCCGGGCAGTAAATATTACGACATGTTTGTAGATAGCTGGGCGGCAGGAAAGTATTATCGCATTCTGTTTTTGCAAAGAGCCGCAGCTGCTAAACATAGCCAGATCAAATGGCATCTTACATTCACCAACAGCTAAACAAACCCCATGAAAATAATTACTGCCATTGTATTAACCGCATTTCTCGCTTATGTAATTGGAATTTACAGTACGCTGCCATGGTGGAGTTTTGCCATCAGTTCTTTATTAGTAGCAATTGCCGTACACCAGAAACCAGGTAAAGCATTTTTGTCGGGATTCCTGGGGCTCTTTTTGTTATGGGCTGTATTAGCGTTTCTAAAAGACACGGCCAATGAACATATCCTATCTACCAAAGTGGCTACCATATTACCGCTTGGCGGATCTTATTTGGTATTGATATTAGTAACAGGCATTGTGGGTGGATTGGTGAGCGGACTGGCTGCTTTAACGGGAAGTTACCTGCGAAAATAGTATTTTAGGCACTCCGTCATTTCGATCCCGCTTTAGCGGGTGAGAAATCTGCTAATCGATTAGCAGATTTCTCATTACGCTTCGCTTCATTCGAAATGACGTTTTTGATAAGTTCTGCACACCCTTTAACAATTCATTAAGCTCAATTTTCGGTTGCTGCGTAATAAATGCTAACATTTAGCGTCTAAATTCGTTGTAATCTGACTGTATGAGACTATTACTAAGTTTTTCTCTCGCATTATTACTCCATTCATTTGTGAATGCCGGCACCATTAGCGGCACCATCACCGACTCGAAAGGTAACGTACTTCCGTTTTCATCTATCCTTGTAAAAGGAACTACACAGGGCGTTTCTGCCAATGGAAAAGGGATTTATATGGTTCAATTGGAGCCGGGTGAATACACGCTGGTTTGCCAGTATATTGGCCATAAAACCATAGAGAAAAAAATAAAATTGAGTAGAACAGACCAGGTACTTGATTTTATATTGGAAGAACAACAGTATAGTTTACAAGCTGTAGAAGTAAAAAGTGGCGGTGAAGATCCTGCTTATGCTATCATTCGCAAGGCCATTGAAAAAAGAGAGGAACATTTAAAAGAGATCAAAAAGTTTCAGTGCGAAGTGTATATTAAAGGCCAAATGCAGCTACGCGATTTTCCGAAAAGTTTTATGGGGCGAAAAATAGATTTTGAAGATGGAGATTCCAGTAAACGTAAGATGATTTTTTTATCAGAAACCATTGCCAAATATTCAGTACAGTTACCAGAGAGAGAAAAAGTAGAAGTGCTATCTACCAAAGTAAGTGGACGCAGTGGTGCGTTTGGATTAAGTGATCCGCAAATCATTTCGTTTTATGAGAACACGATTTCTGTGGGTGAAGACTTGAACCCGCGCGGATTTATTTCGCCCATTGCCAATAGTGCCCTGAATTATTACCGCTATAAATTTGAAGGAACTTTTTTTGAAAGTGGTAGGGAAGTCAGCCGTATCAAAGTAATTCCCCGAAGGGCGTATGAGCCTCTTTTCAGCGGCTATATCAATATCATAGAAAATGAATGGCGCATACAAAGTGTAGACCTTGTATTGCTTCGTGCACAACAAATGCAGTTGCTGGATACATTACGTATTCAACAGTTGTATGTTCCCGCCGGTAATGTTTGGCTAATCAAAAACCAGGTGATTTATCCTTCCGGTAAAGTACTTGGGTTTGACTTCTTTGGAAGTTTTGTACAGGTATATGACAAGTTTGATATGAACCCTCAGTTCAAACCCAAATTTTTTGACCATACCATTCTTAAATTTTACGACAGTTCCAACAAAAAATCATCAGCTTATTGGGATAGTATCCGACCATTGCCTTTACTGACTGAAGAAGTGCGCGATTATAAAAAGAAAGACAGTCTGGAACAGGTTCGCAAAGATCCCCGTTACCTGGATTCATTGGATGCCAAACGAAACAAGATCCGGTTAAGTGGCATTCTCTTTACCGGACAATCCTACACAATAAGAAAGCGAAAAGAAAACATACGCTTAGAATCTTTACTCAGCACTTTAAACTACAATACGGTAGAAGGTGGCGTGATAAATTTTTCTCCGAGTTATAGTCGTCGTTTTGAAGGAAGAAAATCTTTATCGGTGAGTCCTGATATTCGATATGGTTTTGCCAATAAGCACATTAATCCATCGGTAAGTATGGGATATAATTTTGGAAAAAAATATTTTCAAAATATCAATATCTCCGGCGGCAGAAATGTATTTCAGTTTAATAATGCGGGTAGTATTACTCAACGCATAAATACGTTAACCACATTGGCATCAGGGGCCAATTACATGAAAATATATGAGGCTGATTTTGTCAGGGTGGGATACAGTGCAGGTATTGGCAATGGACTTAGCATTAGTGGAAATTTTCAGTTTCAGAACAGGTATCCTTTAGAAAATCTGACTGATCCCGTAACCTGGAAAAAAAATCCTTCCAAAGCGTTTACCCCAAATTTTCCCACTGAATTGTCTGCGGTTAATATGCCACGCAACCAGGCCAGTAGTGTAACGCTGGGGTTGATCTGGCGGCCGGGTGCAGATTATATAGAGTTTCCGGATCGTAAAGTAGGGCTGGGCTCAAAGTATCCCACTTTCACGGCTTCTGTAACCAAAGGTATTCATGGTCTTTTTGGAAGTGATGTGGACTATACCAAATGGCGGATAGGAATGAATGATGATCTGGATTTAAAACTGGCCGGAAAATTCAGTTATAATATTGTAGCCAGTGGATTTTTAGATGCGGGTAAAACCTATACACCTGATTACATCCATTACCTCGGTAACCAAACCATTTTTGCTTCGCGAGATTTGAGTAGTTTTCAATTAGCTCCGTATTACAAATACAGCAATACGGCAAAGTTTAATATTGCAGCACATGCAGAATATCATTTGAATGGATTACTGAGTAATAAAATACCCGGCTTTAAAAAACTGAACTGGTTTTTTGTAACCGGTGCCAATGCATTGCACGTAGCTAATGGAACAGACTATTACGAACTCCTATTTGGAATCGAAAATATCCTGAAAGTAATTCGTGTTGATTTTGTACAGGGCTTTGAATCCGGCGGAGGAAGACCTAGTGGATTCCGTTTATCGTTGCCGTTGTTTTAGTGGTCAATGGTCAATGGTCAATGGTCAATGGTCAATGGTCAATGGTCAATGGTCAATGGTCAATGGTCAATGGTCAATGGTCAATGGTCAATGGTCAATGGTCAATGGTCAATGGTCAAAAAATATTTTAATCGTGCAAGTTACCACATACAAATATTTTATTCACCATTCACGTCTCACCACGCACGATAACAATTCCCTATCTTCGCTCAGTAATTTTGGTCACCCTGCAAGTGGCTCCTTATCATGGAACATTCGTTGCGCAGTAAATAATAACTTGTTGCTGTAACACGGATGTCTAAAATGAAACCTATGGCATTGTTACACAACCGCGTTTCCAACGAGGAGTTGAAGAAACGTTTACTGGATGAAACCTTCCCCAGAACTACCCTTAGTTTTTACTGTTATTTTCCCATTGAGAATCCTCAGGAGTTTCGGGATTATTTGTATAAGAATCTAAATACACTATTGGTATTTGGCAGAATCTATGTAGCCAAAGAAGGCATTAATGCACAGATCAGTGTGCCGTCTGATAAGATGGATGTGTTTACTGAATTTTTATATGCCATTCAGCCATTACATGGTTTACGTTTGAATATTGCTGTGGATGATGATGGTAAGAGTTTTTGGGTACTTCGTATTAAAGTACGTGATAAAATTGTGGCTGATGGCATTGATGATCCGGATTTTAGTATGGAGAAAAAAGGCAAGTATGTAAATGCTTTGCAAATGAATGAATTGTTAAAAGATCCTGATACGATTGTGATTGATATGCGCAATCATTACGAATACGAAGTGGGCCATTTTGTACAGGCGCTGGAAGTACCCTCTGATACTTTTCGCGAACAATTGCCTATGGCAGTGGATATGATGAAGGGAAATGAAACTAAAAACATCATCATGTATTGCACCGGAGGTATTCGTTGCGAAAAAGCCAGTGCGTACATGTTGCACAAAGGGTTTCAAAACGTATTTCATCTGGAAGGTGGTATTATCAATTATGCAAGGCAGGCCAAAGAACAATCGATGGAAAGTAAATTCATTGGTAAAAATTTTGTATTTGATGAACGCCTGGGCGAGCGGATTACAGAAGATGTGATTGCCCATTGCCACCAATGCGGAAACCCTTGCGATACGCATACCAATTGTATGAATGATGGTTGTCATTTATTATTTATCCAGTGCGAAAACTGTGCTGCAGAATTTGATGGCTGTTGCAGTACAGCGTGTAAAGACACCATTCATTTACCGGAGGAAAGGCAAAAAGAAATCAGAAAGGGAATAGAGAATGGGCAGAACATTTTTAATAAGAGTCAGGCAAGGCTTAGGCCAAGAATAAAAAGGGTTAACGGAAAGTAGCAGCCGTATTTCGAAGCACAATGTTTCCATTTTTTATTTAGGACAAAATGCTTCGTATTTATCAGGCTGCTTTATATGCAGGTATAAACTGCTTGGAAACTTTTTAGTAGATGAGTTTGACTTTTCAGTAGATAAAATAGGCAGGATAGTGGTTCAATTTTTTCAGGAACGCTCTCAATAAAGATTAACTATCTTTCGTCCGCAAAGTGCGATGAGAAAACTAATTTCCATATTCATTCTTGGAACTCTCTTGATTTATATGGTAGGATACCGCTTGGTATACACTGCCTATAAAAAATCAATCAAGAGGGAGATGCGGGCGTACCTGGCTGCAAATCCTGATACAGAATTAGGAATACCAATGCAATTTGCTTTAAAAAATGGACGGGTTAGCAGTCCGGGGTTTACATGGGAGCATACAAACAAAGAGTTTCATTATAAAGGTGAAATGTATGATGTATTAAAGATCCGGTATACACAGGATTCTGTTCACATCACAGCATTTAAAGATGGAAAAGAGAATGACCTGAACAAACAGTTGGCTGCCATACAAAAAAACAAAAAAAAGAAAGAAGCCGGATCTGTTTCTTTTTTGAAATTCTTTTCCGTGTTTACCATGCCACCGGATGCAGAAGAGATAGCCCACACTGAAAACAGTTTGATCTTTAACGAATCATATATTCAATCTCTATTCTCACATTGTTCTGATGTGATTACGCCACCACCACAGGTATCATAAAAAAGGGTTAGTGTTTTTCTGGCTTCCTTTGGGAGCTATTGTCTGCTGCATGCATAATTGCCTGTAGCTATTCATCATTTATATATCAATCAATGAAACATATATTGTGCTTCATAGCTTTTGCTATGGCCCTACCTTTCGCATCTTATGCACAACAAAAACGTACTGTCGATACCTTACAAAAAGAACCGGTTTCGCTAAATGCTGTTGTGGTATATGCCAATAAATTTCCTGAACTTTTAAAACGTCTCACACAAACCATAAAAGTAATCACTGATAAAAATACACTGAATAACCAGGCCAATACAGGCGATATTCTTTTGAATACCGGGTCTGTATTTGTACAAAAAAGCCAGCAGGGTGGTAGCAGCCCCGTTATACGCGGATTTGAAGCCAGCCGTGTTTTATTAATGGTAGATGGTGTTCGCATGAACAATGCCATTTACCGTTCGGGACATTTGCAAAACGTAATTACCATTGATAATATGTTGCTCGACAGAATGGAAGTCATCTATGGCCCTTCCTCTACACTGTATGGCAGCGATGCATTGGGTGGTGTGGTGAGTATGTATACCAAAAATCCATCATTGAGTAAAACAGCCAAAACACTGGTTAATGGAAATGCATTTGCACGTTATGCAACAGCCACTGAAGAAGCAAGAGGGCATGTTGATTTTACAATTGGCGGATCAAAATGGGCCTCTTTCACATCGGTAACCTATGGTAGTTTTGGAGATGTACTACAAGGTGCCAGTCGCCAGTCTGCCTATCCAGGTTTTGGGTTAAAGCCTTTTTTTGTTCAGCGATTCGGAAATACGGATAGCGCTTTTCAAAATCCCAATCCCAATAAACAGGTGGCCAGTGGATATAGTCAGGTTGATATTGCGCAGAAAATCTTGTTTCAACCTAAAGAAAACATAGAACACATACTTAATATCCAGTTAAGTAATTCCAGCAATGTGCAACGATACGACAGGCTTACCGAAGTAGCAGCCGGTGCACCCGTTTATGCGGAATGGTACTATGGACCGCAAATACGCAACTTACTTGCTTACCATTTTACGGCGGATAAACTGGCCGGTTTTTTTCAGGAGTTGAAGCTGGTTGCCAGTTACCAGGATATTGAAGAGAGCCGGATTACCCGAAGATTCAAAAATAATAACCGCGATTCGAGATGGGAAAGGGTAAATGTATTTGGCTTTAACATAGATGGCAAACATTACAGCGGAAAAAATGAATTGCATTTTGGATTGGAATCGTATACCAACTATGTGCGCTCTACTGCTGAAAGAATGAATATAGCAAGTGGTGCACTTAGCAGAATTGCCACTCGTTATAGCGATGGCCCAACGAAAATGAGTTCTAATGCCCTGTATGCACAACATACGCATAAGTTTAATGATAACTGGACATTGAACGATGGTGTACGACTAAATTTTGTAAAGATGGATGCACGTTTTGCTGATACGGCAATCATGCATTTTCCTTTTACAACGGCTATACAAAATAATACAGCTGTAACCGGAAATCTCGGACTGGTGTATGCTTCAGCAAATAGTATGCGGGTGGCTTTTCAATTGAGCAGCGGGTTCCGTTCTCCCAATGTAGATGATTTGACCAAAGTGTTTGATACAAGAACAGGCTATGTTGTGGTACCCAATAAAAACCTGAAACCAGAGTACACCTATAATGCAGAAATCAATTTTAATAAGTACAGTGAAAAATTAAATTTTGGTGGTTCTGTATTTTATACCTGGTTTAGAAATGCTATTGTGGTAGACAGGTTTTTATTCAACGGAAATGATACCATTCTTTACCAAAATGTAAAGAGTGCCGTGTTTGCACCGCAGAATAAAGCCAAAGCCTATGTGGTTGGATTTAGTGTTAATGCCACCTACAAACTGGAAAAAAATACCAGTATTGAAGCTGCATACACTTACACAAAAGGAAAGTATACCAATGCAGGTGTAACCGTTCCTCTTGATCATATACCTCCTGTGTTTGGAAGAGTGGCTTTAAAGCATGCACAAACAGTTTGGCAGGCCGAAGCCAGTATTTTATTTAATGGCTGGAAACGTATAAGTGATTACAACCCTATCGGAGAAGATAATGTGCAGTATGCCACCGCAGATGGAATGCCTTCATGGTATACATTGAATGCACGTGCCTTGGTAAATGTAACCAAACAGGTATCCTTACAGGTTCAGGTAGAAAATATACTGGATAGAAATTACCGCTATTTTGCCAGTGGTATTTCTGCACCAGGCAGAAATTTTATTATGAGTATGAAAGTCAGCTTCTAAAATAAAAAATGGCCAGATGAAAATCCGGCCATTTTTTATTTTTAGAAACCAGTAGTGTTAATTGTTTTTAGTTCTCAATAATATATATCTCTGCGAAAACTCCCTGTTCTCTGCGGCTCAGCGGTTGGTTTAGGCTTGCACCAACCGCTGAGCCGCAGAGTTTTTGGAGTTTTCGCAGAGATATAAGTTAAACTAAAATCACGAACACAAACAGCTACTAATTATATCCAGCATTTCTGGAATGCCTGAGTGAATTCAAACATTTGAAATCGTGTTAGATAGCTTTCAGTTGTTGTAAAGCATCAATTACTTTTTGTTCAATCACTTCATCCGGTAAAGATTCAGGAACAAATGCATGGCCCGTTACTTTTTCAAACAGTTCAATATATCTTTTGCTGATGGTATCAATCCATTCATCACTCATTTCCGGAACGGTTTGTCCTTCTTTACCCATAAAATTATTGGCAATCAACCACTCTCGTACAAACTCTTTACTTAGTTGTTTTTGCTTTTCTCCAGATGTTTGTCTTTCTTCAAAACCATCCGCATAAAAATAGCGGGATGAATCGGGCGTGTGTATTTCATCCATCAAATAAATGGTATCACCAATTTTGCCAAATTCATATTTGGTATCGGCCAATATCAATCCCTGCTTAGCAGCGATTTCTTTTCCTCGGGCAAATAATTTCAGGGCATAGTCTTCCAGTATGGCCCAATCAGTTTCAGAGGCCAATCCCTGGGCAATGATCTCTTCTTTCGATATATCTTCATCATGCCCCTGCTCCGCCTTGGTAGAAGGGGTAATAATCGGGTTTGGGAAAAAATCATTTTCTTTTAATCCCTCAGCCATCGTTACGCCACACAATTCTCTTTTACCGCTACTGTAGGTTCTCCAGGCATGGCCCACCACATTTCCCCTTACCACCATTTCTATTTTAAAAGGAGTACATCGTTTACCAACCGATACATTCGGGGCGGGTACGGCTACCAGCCAGTTGGGACAAATATCGCGGGTGGCTTCGAGCATATAAGCGGCTATCTGGTTCAGTACCTGCCCTTTATATGGGATGGGACGTGGCAGAATAACATCAAAAGCAGAGATTCGGTTACTGGCAACCATCACCAGCCAATTAGACTGGATACTGTATACATCTCGAACTTTGCCATGATAAATATGCGTTTGGGAAGGAAATTGAAAAGCAGACATATCCCAAAATTAGATAGCGCATTGATAAATAAGCAGTAGTACACATAATTTTTCTCAACACGTAAACGTTATTTGTGAACAAATTAAATTTTTATGGAAAACTAACAAGTGCTATTTTTAATTACAATTCATTAAAAACTTGCTTTATGAGAAGACTATTAACCCATTACGGGTTGTTGGCCATCGGTGCAATGATCTGTGTATCTGCTTCGGCCCAGCAATCAACTACTGTCTCCGGTAGTGTAAAAAACAGCAAATCAAAAGAAGCCATTTCCGCGGTTTCGGTTACCGTTAAAGGAGCTTCTACAGGAACTTTTACCGACGACAAGGGTAACTTTAAGTTTTCTACTGTACAAAAGCTTCCCATCACTTTAGTATTTTCATCAGTTGGTTACCTTAATAAAGAGGTGGTTGTATCCAGTAATAACCAAGTGGTTAATGTTGATATTGATGCCTCTTTTACATTAGGAGATGAGGTAGTGGTAGCTGCGTCAAGGGTTCCGGAAAGAATTCTGGAATCTCCGGTTTCTATTGAGCGTATTGGAGCTGCGGCCATCCGCAATACACCTGCCACTAACTACTATGATATGATTACCAACCTAAAAGGTGTGGATGTGGTTGCGGCCAGTTTAACTTTCCGTAGCGTAGGTACTCGTGGTTTTAACAGCAGCGGTAACGTTCGCCTGAACCAGATTGTAGATGGTATGGATAACCAGGCACCCGGACTGAACTTTGCAGTAGGTAGTGTTATTGGTTTAACAGAGTTGGATGTAGATAATATTGAGTTGTTGCCAGGTGCATCTTCTGCCCTATATGGTTCAGGAGGTATGAATGGTACTATATTAATTAATAGTAAAAGTCCTTTCAAATACCAGGGTCTCAGTTTTCAAATCAAGCAGGGTATTAAAGATATTGATGATTACCAGCGTGCCAAGTCTCCTTTCTTCGACTGGAACGTTCGTTGGGCGCAGAAAGTGTCTGAAAAATTTGCTTTCAAATTAAATGCACAATTCGTTCAGGCGCAGGATTGGTTGGGTAACCAGTCTGAAAACTATTCAAGAGGAACCGGTTCTCCAAACGGACAGGTTATTGCAGGATGGAGAGAGTCTGACCCGAATTATGATGGCGTGAATATTTATGGTGATGAAACTTCAAATAATATCAGTGGTATAGCCAATTCTGTATTGGCTGCTACTGGTTTACCAGCCGGTACCATCGCCGCCTTTAATGGTTTTTTAGCGGCTAATCCTGCTGCCAAGTTAGCTCAATTCAACGCTTTCCTTACTGGAGCCGGTGCTGGAGCATTGGTTACCGCAGGCGTTTCTCCCATTGTATACGGTGCGGCACCAAGCCGTAATATTTACAATAACCAATTTGTGAGCAGAACAGGTTATACAGAAAAAGAAGTGGTTGATCCATTAACTGTTAATTTCAAATTGACTGGTAGTTTACATTATAAATTAACTGACAAAACAGAAGCTATTTTTCAAGCCAATTTTGGAACCGGTAACAGCGTATACACAGGTAGCGACCGTTACTCTCTGAAAGACCTGAAAGTAAGCCAGTTCAAGTTTGAATTGAAAAGTAAAAACTGGTACCTGAGAGCCTACACAACACATGAAAATTCTGGAAGCTCTTTCAACTCTACTATTACTACCCGCTTATTTAACGAGGCAGTAAAAGCAAGTTCCAGCTGGTATCCTCAATACATGGCAGCATATGCTTCTTTTGTTGATGCAGGCCTGGGAAATATGGCTGCGCACAATTCAGCACGTGCGATTGCTGATGCAGGCAAACCAACCGGTTTTATCGGAAACAATGATTTGTTTAAAAAAGTTGCCAATACCCCAATCTCACAAGGTGGTGGTTTGTTCCTTGATAAATCAAGACTGAATGTATTTGAAGGTCAATATAACCTGAGTGATGATCTGGGTCTTTCTAAAACAGGAACCGATCTGTTAATTGGTATGAGCGCAAGACAATACCAACTGAATTCTCAGGGTACTTTATTTGCAGATACTACTGGTGCAATTAAAATTAATGAATTGGGTGCCTATGCACAGTTGTCTCAGAAATTGTTCAACGATATCCTGAAACTCACTGTTTCCGGACGTTATGATAAAAACACCAATTTTAAAGGACGCTTTACCCCACGCGCTTCTGCAGTGGTAAAACTGGCTAAAGATCATAACCTGCGTTTCTCCTACCAGCAGGCCTATCGTTTCCCTACCACACAAAACCAGTGGATCAATCTGTTAATTGGTGGTGGTACCCGTTTAATGGGTGGTTTACCTCAATTACGTGATTACTATAAGTTCAATACCAACCCTGCTTATACATTGGCCAGTGTTCAGGCTTTTGGAGGCAGTGCTTTGGCAGGAGCACCAAACCCTTCTTTGCTGCAACAGCAGTCTTTTGGCGAGTTCAAAGCAGAATCCAGCCAGTCATTTGAAGTAGGCTACAAGGGTCTGATCGCTCAAAAATTACTGATCGATGTATATGCGTACTGGGCTAAGTATAAAGACTTCCTGAGCGGTGTAACCGTAATTCAGGCAAGAACTCCTCCTACCAGTGCTGCCAGTTTGTTTGATGTATTGGATGCCAACAAACGCATCGCCTACAGTATTTCTGTAAACACAACCGGTGATGTAAAAACAAGTGGCTGGGGTGCATCAGCAGAATACCTGTTGCCTAAAAACTTCTCTATCAGTGCTAACTTGTATTCTGATAATATTGGTGATCTGCCTCCGGGTTTTGTATCCTATTTCAATACCCCTAAATACCGCATGAACGCTGCATTTAATAACAGCGGTTTTGGAAAAGATAACCGATTTGGTTTCAGCATTGTGTACAGATGGACAGACAAATTTAGATATGAAGGTACTTTTGGTACAGGAGAAATGCCTGCTATCCGAACATTAGACGCGGTAGTTAGCTATAAGCTCCCATCTACCAAATCATTGATTAAAATCGGTGGTACCAATATCTTCAATAAATACTACCGCACAGGATGGGGTAATCCTCAAATCGGCGGATTGTATTATGTGAGTTATGGTTGGAATGTATTTTAGTGAGTAGGCTATTAGCTTTTAGCTGCAAGCCATAAGCAAAAGACTTCTGTCTTTTGTCTTAATAAAGATTTCACCATTTTATTTCGATCCCTTGCCTGAAAAGGCAGGGGATCTTTATTATAAACAATGAATGAGTCATAACCCCTGAACATAAGGGGTATATGCTTGCAGCTTGTAGCTTACAGCTGGTAGCTAACTAACTCTAAGCAATTTTTAGTTTCGTACCCGATAATCTTATATTTTTGCTCCTCATTTAATAAACTGTTATATGCGTTCTATTGCTTTCAGAGAGGCTATACGTGAAGCCATGAATGAGGAAATGAGAAGAGACGAGAAAGTCTTTTTAATGGGCGAAGAAGTGGCACAATACAATGGTGCTTACAAAGTTAGCCAGGGAATGCTGGCTGAGTTTGGTGATAAAAGAGTGATTGATACGCCTATTGCCGAACTGGGTTTTACCGCTGTGGCAGTAGGTGCCGCGCAGAATGGCCTACGCCCTATTGTTGAATTTATGACATGGAACTTTGCGGTGTTGGCGCTTGACCAGATTCTGAATACCGCTTCTAAAATGCTGGCCATGAGCGGCGGACAGATTAGTTGTCCAATCGTTTTCCGTGGTGGTAATGGTAGTGCCGGACAATTAGGTGCACAACACTCAACCGCTTTTGAAAGTTATTACGCCAATATTCCCGGCATTAAAGTGGTATCGCCTTCTACGCCCTATGATGCAAAAGGCTTACTAAAACAGGCCATTCGTTACGAGCAGGATCCAGTGATGTTTATGGAAAGTGAAGTTATGTATGGCGATAAAGGAGAGGTGCCTGAGGAAGAATATTATATCCCTATCGGAAAAGCGGATGTTAAAAAGCAAGGCCGCGATGTAACCATTGTTTCTTATAATAAAATGATGAAAGTAGCACTTGGCGCAGCTGCTGAACTGGAGAAAGAAGGGATTAGTGCAGAAGTGATTGATCTGAGAAGTATTCGTCCGTTGGATTGGCAAACTATTCTGGAAAGCGTTAAGAAAACCAATCGTTTGGTAATTGTAGAAGAGCAGTGGCCATTCGCTTCGGTATCTTCTGAAATCAGTTACCGTATTCAGAAAGAAGGGTTCGATTACCTGGATGCACCTGTACGCCGCATAACAAGTGCCGATGCCCCGATGCACTACGCACCCAATCTGGCTGCACTGGCTATTCCGGATGTAAGCAGAACGGTGAAACTGGTGAAAGAAGTGATGTATATGAAAAAATAAATTGAAAATACTTAGCAGCAACCCGGAGCCTATCGCTCCGGGTTTTTATTTTCTGGTTAACTTGGTCTTCGAAATCTATAATCCCATAGAACGATGCGTTTTCTTTCTTCATTACTATTTTTATTGCTGCCTGCCGCTTTGTTTTCGCAAACAAATACCAACAGGGTAGTACAGGATACCTTGCCAAATAACAGGCAGTTGGAAGAAGTGGTGGTAGAAGCTTTTCAATCAAAATTGCAATGGAAGGCAGTACCCGCAGCAGTTGCGCTTATCGGTGCAAAAGAAATGAACCGGTATATAAACACTTCTCTGGTGCCCGTATTTAATACCGTACCGGGTATACGAATGGAAGAGAGATCGCCGGCCAGTTACCGGCTCTCGGTTAGGGGCAGTTTACTGCGCTCTCCTTTTGGTGTTCGTAATGTAAAAATATACTGGAACGATATTCCTTTAACGGATGGTGGCGGTAATACCTATCTCAACCTCATCAACATCAATGATATCAGCAATGCGGAGATCATTAAAGGTCCGGCTGCCAGTGTATATGGTGCAGGAACAGGCGGTGCTGTATTATTACGATCAGGTCTTTCTTTTTCAGACAGCGTGCTCAATCATTTCAGTACCGGCATCTCTGTTGGCTCTTACGGGTTGTTTCAGGAGCAGGCAGGGTGGACCTACACTTCGCAAAAATTCAGTTCTTCATTACAGCAATCGCATCAGCAAGCGGATGGATACCGTGAGCATTCTGCCAGTAGAAAAGATGTATTGAAATGGCAGGCCAACTGGCAATTGAAAAAACAGCAATTGCATTTTCTGGTTTTTTATACAGATCTGTATTACAAAACACCGGGTGGTATTACGCTGGCGCAGATGCAGCAAAATCCTCAACTATCAAGACAAGCGGCAGGAGCGTTGCCCGGCGCTATTCAGCAGCAGGCCGCTATTTACAATAAAACTTTATTTGGTGCCGTACAGCAGGAGATAGAACTGGATAAGCATTTTTTACTCAGGAATTTTGTATCCGCCAATCACACTTCTTTTGCCAATCCGTTTATTACCAACTATGAAAAAAGGGGAGAAGCTAATTATGGGGCAGGCACCCAACTGGTATATCAAACAAAAAATACGCATACCCGTTTTCAATGGATGAATGGGGCTGAGTGGTTATACAATCATTCGCTGATTAATAATTTTGGTAACCGATTGGGTAAAGCGGATACCGTTCAGTATAAAGATGATATTTATGCTGTGCAATGGTTTGCTTATTCACAGGCACAAATTACGTTTCATGATACATGGGTATTGGTAGCCGGATTGAGTTTAAATAACCAGCGATATCGATATAAGCGTTTAACAGATGCGAATCCTCTATTTGTACAAAAAGAAATCAGTCTGGTTGTTACACCAAGAATTTCAGTGCTCTATCGGTTGAATAAAGATGTATCGCTGTATATGCTTGCTGCCAAAGGGTTTTCGCCGCCGGCTATTGCTGAAGTACGCCCATCTGATGGTAATTATTATGGAGACCTGAATGCCGAATACGGATGGAATTATGAATTGGGTATCAAAGGTGAATTGTTTGATCAAAGACTTCGTTTTGATGTGGCTGCTTATTTTTTCAACCTCCAAAATGCAATTGTACGCAGAACCAATACAGCAGGTGCAGAATATTTTGTGAATGCCGGAGAAACCAAACAGAATGGAGTTGAAGCATTGATCAGTTATCAGTTGATACAAAATAAACGGCAATGGCTAAGCGGTGCAAACATCTGGAGCAGCTATAGTTACCAGCCTTATCGTTTCATCAATTACCAACAAGGTGCAACCAGTTATGCAGGAAATAAATTAACAGGTGTACCCGAAAATATTTGGGTAACCGGCATAGATATTGAAGCCGCAAAAGGTATGTATCTGAATGCCTCTATCAATGCCGTATCTTCTTTACCATTAACAGATGCCAATGATGTTTTTGCCGACGCATACCAACTGGTGCAGTTGAAAATGGGTTATCGGAACCAGTCGGCCGAAAAAAAATGGGATGTATTTGCTGGTGTAGATAATCTTTTAAACAAGCGGTACAGTTTGGGTAACGATATCAATGCCCTAGGCAGAAGGTATTATAATCCTGCTGCAGGTATCAATTTTTTTGCGGGAATGATGTATCATTTTTAGGGCCTGTTTAAAAATGCAATATTTTGTTGTAAGCTACAAGCTATTAGCTGTTAGCCGATAGCTTAACAGGTGTTTATCGAGACAAATAGAGCACCTATCGAGAAATTTCAACAGAACAATGATAGTTGAAAATTTTTATTTTAAACAGGCGCTTAATTTGATAAAAAATAGCTGTTATCGCTGTTAACTTTTTGCTTAATTACGAACACGTACCTTAGCAACAAATACGAATACCATGCCTACTATTCTGATTATTGATGATGAAAAAGCCATACGGAATGTATTGAAAGATATTCTGGGCAACGAAGGTTTTACTGTAGAAGAAGCCGTTGATGGTGAAGAAGGATTCAAGAAATTTACCGCTGCATCTTATGATGTGGTATTATGCGATATCAAAATGCCTAAAATGGATGGCATTGAATTTTTGCAGAAAGTAATGGATAGCCAATGGGAAGTGCCGGTGATCATGATCAGTGGGCATGGTAATATTGAAACGGCAGTGGATGCTGTTAAAAAAGGAGCATTCGATTACATAGCCAAGCCACCCGATCTGAACCGTCTGCTCATCACCATCCGCAATGCGCTGGATAAAACCACCCTTGTAAAAGAAACCAAAGTATTAAAACGAAAAGTATCTAAAGTACAGGAGATCATCGGTGAAAGCGAAGGGATACAAAAAGTAAAAGACACCATAGAAAAAGTAGCACCAACTGATGCAAGGGTATTGGTAACCGGAGAAAATGGAAGTGGTAAAGAACTGGTGGCACGCTGGCTGCACGAAAAGAGTAACCGAGTAAGTGCACCAATTGTAGAAGTGAACTGTGCGGCCATTCCTTCAGAATTGATAGAGAGTGAATTGTTTGGTCATGAAAAAGGATCTTTTACCTCGGCCATTAAACAACGCATTGGTAAGTTTGAACAGGCCAATGGCGGTACTTTGTTTTTAGATGAGATTGGTGATATGAGTTTATCAGCACAGGCCAAAGTATTGCGTGCCTTGCAGGAAGGAAAGATCACCAGGGTAGGTGGCGATAAAGAAATATCTGTGGATGTGCGTGTAATAGCCGCTACCAATAAAGACCTCTTACAGGAAGTGAATGAAAAGAATTTTCGTTTGGATCTGTACCATCGTTTGGGTGTGATCCTGATTCATGTACCATCGCTTAATGAGCGCAGACAAGATATCCCCTTATTGGTAGATAAATTTCTGGAAGATATTGCAGTTGAATATGGACAAGCTAAAAAATCTATCGATAAAAAAGCGATGGATGCCTTGCAAAAGCATAACTGGACAGGCAATATCCGCGAACTGCGGAATGTTGTAGAGCGATTGATCATTTTATCTGGTAAAGAAATTTCTGTGGCAGATGTTGATGCGTATGTATTGCCCCGGTAAACGTCATTTCGAACGGAGTGAGAAATCTTTTGACTGTTGATGAGATTTCTCTTCCTCGTTCCTCGTCATCGAAATGACGTTACAGTTGTTAAATGGGTTAAAGTAGTTAAAAAGGTAACTGGGGAACTACTTTACCCCTTTTAACTACTTTAACCTTCTTTAACATCTCCTCCTCACTTTAAGAAAACTTTTGCCTCTAAAACCCCGCCATGTGCGCGAAAAGGATATTTTTGTTGCAACTTAACTGTAAACTATGGGTTTAATTCTATTCATTATCGGAGTGATTGGCTGGCATGTGGGTATGTATGGTATGTTTAAAAAAGCGGGTATTGAGCCATGGAAGGCACTGGTTCCGTTTTACAACACTTGGTTAATTGTACAGAAAACCAATATCCGTCAATACTGGTTCTGGTTGCAGTTGATCCCCATTGCGGGGCAGTTTATCACCATCTGGATCACCATTATTTTTGTGATGCATTTTAAACGAGTGAATCTGATTGATCATACACTTACTGTATTATTTCCTTTTCTTTATTTTCCCTATCTCGGTTTTTCAGACAAAGAAAAATGGCATGGTTCCGATGTGTTGAAGCATTACCATAAACCCGCTTCGCGCGAATGGATTGATGCGGGTGTATTTGCAATTGTGGCAGCTACCATTATCCGCAGTTTTGTTTTTGAGGCATACGTAATTCCTACAGGCAGTATGGAGAAAACCCTGCTCATCAATGATTTTTTGTTTGTGAATAAAATGAGCTATGGTGCACGTGTACCCCAAACACCTTTATCATTCCCATTTGTTCACAATATCATGCCCTTCTCTAAAACCATGCCCTCATACATTAAGGGTGTGCAACTTCCCTATAAACGTTTACCGGCTTTTGACGATGTAAAAAGAAATGATGTGGTGGTGTTTAATTTTCCGGAGGGAGATACCATTATCAACCTTCCTGAATATGGAAGTGCCATGACGTATTATGATGTATTGCGTTACCAGTTTAAAGGGGATAGAGACGCATTGAATGCCCAGTTTCCTGTGATTGTTCACCCGATGGATAAAACAGATAATTACATCAAACGCTGTGTTGGCGTTGGGGGTGATATACTGGAGTTAAAAGAAGGAAAACTATTTATTAACAATCAACCGGGTTTTGTAGCACCGGGCATGCAAACAGAATACATTGTTGAAACCAATGGAACCGCTTTGTCTGATGATTTCTTAAAAGATGAATTGGGTATTGATGCAGACAATGTAGAAGCGCAGGTAAAAACATTCTCAACACCTGGTACATTGGTGATCAATATGACAACTGCGGAAGCGGAGAAAGTTAAAAAACTTCCCAACGTAAAATCTGTAACTCCATATGTGGATACACAGGTTGGTGGTACGTTTCCACATGATGAAGCCAATTATCCATGGACAAGAGATAATTTTGGTCCCCTTGCCATCCCTAAAAAAGGAGATGTATTACAACTCACACCACAAACCATTGCTTTATACAGGAGACTCATTATTACTTACGAAAAGAATACACTGGACGAAGTCGATGGTAAATTTATCATCAACGGAAAAGAAGCCACAACTTACACCACCCAACAATCCTATTTCTGGATGATGGGAGATAACCGCCACAATAGCCAGGATAGCCGTTTCTGGGGCTTTGTACCCGAAACCAATATTGTAGGCAAAGCATCCCTGATCTGGTTCAGCTGGAACAAAGGGCCGCGTTGGAAGCGATTGTTCAATGGCATAAAATAATTATCTTTAAGCAATGGAAGGGGTCCTCGGAGCAATGCTTCGAGGGCTTTTTTGTCTAAATACGATTCGATATGAACACACAACAATTCAGCTTTGCATTTGAAGAATACAATTCAATAGATGAATTGACTACAGCCGATGCACAGTTATTGAAACAGGCTTTTGAAACTACCAACCATGCCTATGCACCCTATTCCAATTTTAAAGTAGGTGCCATGGCTATGCTGGCCAATGGTAAAACAATTGCAGGCACTAATCAGGAAAATGCAAGTTATCCGGTTGGTCTATGTGCAGAAAGGGTTTTATTATCAGCCGCCTCTTCTGTTTACCCCGGTATACCCATTAATAGTATCGCCATCAGTTACCAAACGGTCGAGGGTAAAAGTGATCGACCCATCTCACCCTGCGGCATTTGCCGTCAAACACTGGTAGAATATGAAAATCGTTTTCAGCAACCTATTCGTTTAATTTTAGGTGGGAAAGAAGGAAAAGTATTTATCATCCCCCAAGCTAGTATGTTACTGCCATTTGGATTTACAGGAGAAGACATGAAGTAGTAATTAATAATTAGAAATTAATAATTAAAAATTGGAAGGCATACTTTGATTCCTGAAGTAATTATTAACTACTAATTATTAATTACTAATTACTAATTACCTAATAAGGACCGTTGTTCCTTTCAACGAAACCTTCTGTGCGTTATCGCGGTTGGTGTAATCGAGTGTCCAGATATAGGTGCCGCTGGGTTGTGGTAAACTGTTTACACGGCCATCCCATTTTCTTGTCCAGTCTTTTGTTTCAAAAATAATATTCCCATAACGGTTATATACCCTGAACACCAGGTTATCGGCTTTGAAAGCATTTAAGGGATAGAGATAATCATTCAGTCCATCTCCATTGGGCGTAAATGCCGAGGGAACGGCAATATAACAACTGGCCAGTACGCTGATTATTTTGTAAGCAGTATCTGAACAATTGTATTGATTGATGGCAATTAATCTGGCTGTGTAACTGGCACGTCTGCCTGTTAATGGATATAATTGCGGGCCCGGTACTTGCAACGAACTGGTAACACCATTTCCAAAATTCCATTGCCAGGAAAGGGTATTGGCAGAACTCCTGTCTGTAAAATGCAACGTATCGGTAGGGCACAAAGTATCTGCAACAGCAAATGATGCTTTTACAGTATTATCGGTAAATACAAAATTACTACGAACGGTATCGGTACAAATACCATTACTAACAGCCAATTGCAGTGCATGTGGCCCAAAGGCTTTTGAAATAATAACAGGGTTTTGTTGTGTGCTTACCAATATACTATCGATACGCCATTGCCACTGGGTAGTGCCGCCGTATCCATTATGTGTTAAATAAATCGTATCCGATTTGCAACCGGTGCTTACGGTTGCGTTAAAGTCGGCCGTTGTTATGTTTTTGGTGGTGAAGGAAATAGAAGAACCAGCTGGTGTGGTTAATCCGCATTCATCAATGATGGAATTACCATCTGTTCCGTTTTTTAATTGAATGGTAAATGTTCCGTTAACGCGGATGGGCGCAGTAAGTACAATTTTGATCGTAGTGCTTACACCATTACTGCAGGTGCCAAAAGCGTTTTTTATGGTAACCGGGGCAGGTCCTGTAATACTAAAATCAGATCCATCTGCTGCAATGGAATTACAATTCATGGGTTTGTTAAAAACAAGTTGCAAGGTATCTCTAATGCATAGTACCGGACTAATGCTATCCATTGGTGTGGGTGTAAAAGCCAAAAAACGAAGAGAGGCATTTTCGCCAACGGCCAGATTGTTAACACAATTATCTAATAAGGTATTTCCATCTGTTCCTACTTTTGCAGTAACCGTATAATTGCCCGGCGATAAAGCATTATTCAATGTAATCAGGATAGAATCAGAATCGAATCCTACCGCACAACCGTTACCGGATGCAGCGATACTATTTCTTGCTACTGGTCCGCTAATCGTAAAATCAGAACCATTGGGCGCAATACTGTTACAATTTATTCTTGTAGCTAATTTAATCATGATCTGTGTTCCATCACAAATAGCATACGCACTTTGCAATTTTGGTACAATCGGGTTTACAATACTGGCCGTGCCGCCACCGGCTTGTCCGTTAGAAAAAGCAAGGGTATAACCAACTTCACTTGTTTCGCCTGCATTTAAAAAATGACTTACAAGTAACAAGTATTCATGTCCCACAATAATGTTGGGCATAGTAGCAAATGTGTTGATGTTTTGTGCAGGGTTAGATCCACATTCAAATACTTTGGTTCCTGCTGAAGAGGTTCCGGTTGGCCCATAAGTGCCGGCCCAGTTAGCTGTAACGATGAGTGAGGGATCTGTAAAAACATCCTGCGGATTTCTACCGGTAATATCAAATAGTTGCCAGTCGTAGTCTTCTGGTTTGGTATTCAATGGTGTGATAACAAAGCCTAGTGTTCCTGATTGATAGCAGGTGAATTTATACCAGTATGGGTTGGCCGTTGCGAAAGTTGTATTGGGACACCCCTTGGCCGGTACAACTCCGTTGTTGCAAAGTGGAACGGTTGTTTGGGTAAAAGTAGTGGCGCCACATACGGGAAAGGCAGTGGAAGGATTTTGCCCCAGTGCCGTACAGGCCTGCGACCATCCGTTTACTGAAAGCCCCAGTACACAAAATAGAATACATATGATTTTACCAACACATCGCATCTGCGTAAAAATATTTCATTCGGTGGTTGGTTAATAAAGGTTTTTACAAGGAAATGTTAATATGCTTCCGTCATTTCGAACGAAGTGAGAAATCTTATCCTTAGCATGAGATTTCTCATTTCGTTTCACATCATTCGAAATGACGTTCGTAATTAAAAACCTACCTATCGGTTCGACATTCAAAATTCATCATTCAATATTCGATATTCAAAAAAGCGTTTGCACTCCATGCGCAATCTTAAACTCATGGCCTAACAGCCATTTCTTTCGCCATTTACCGCCTGAATAACCCACCAGTGAACTATCACTACCAATAACCCGATGGCAGGGTACTATGATGGCTACATTATTTTTTCCATTGGTGCTTGCTGCTGCGCGGATTACTTTGGGATCGCCTAGTCGCTTGGCCAAATCCATATAGCTGATGGTTTTACCATAGGCAATTTCCATCAACTCGCCCCAAACCCTTTTTTGAAATTCAGTGCCTTCCTGGTGAACAGGAATGTCAAAATTGCGGCGTGTGCCATGAAAGTATTCAATCAGTTGTTCGGTACATTGGTGCATTAATTCGGTTATACCCGGTTCGCCATGCGTTAGTTGGTCGCTGTTGTCAACAAAAGTTAATTCGCCAATGTAATGGTCGGTACCACCGATTTTCAACAAACCAATCGGGCTTTCATAATAGGTATAGTGCAGTTCACTCATTAGCCAATTCGCTGACCATTTTGTACTTCTTTATCTGGCCGCAATAAAATTACCTGATTATTGTCATCATACACACCCAATACCAAACATTCGCTGAAAAAGTTGGCAATCTGTTTAGGTGGGAAGTTCACAACCGCTACCACCTGCTTGTTTATCAGTTCTTCTTTACTATAATGATAGGTGATTTGTGCAGAGGAATGTTTAATACCTAGTGGACCAAAATCGATGGTTAATTGATAGGCCGGTTTTTTGGCTTTCGGGAAATCGCTAACTTCAACTATGGTTCCGCTGCGAATGTCTACTTTTTCAAAATCGTTCCAGTTGATCATGGGGTAATTTGTAAATAGGTAAATAAGTAAATAGGTAAATGGGTAAATGAAGCCTTAGGGTTCTGTAATACAAACCATTTTCAAATTTTCAAATTAACACATTTTCAAATTAACTTCACATCTAAAACCACATATACATGAAACGCACAGCAACCGCCGTTTGGAATGGATCAGGTAAAGAAGGTAATGGAAACCTTACCACACAAAGTACCGTTCTAAACAAAACACAGTATTCTTTCAATTCCCGTTTTGCGGATGGTATTGGTACCAACCCTGAAGAATTAATGGCAGCTGCACATGCCGGTTGTTTTACCATGAAACTCAGTTTTGTGCTGGGTGCTGCAGGCTTTACGCCAGACACTCTGGAAACCAGTTGTGCCATTTCATTGGAAGATGGGGTGATTACCAAATCTGAGTTGGTGGTGAAAGCATCTGTACCCGGCATTACCCCTGAAAAATTTCAGGAATGCGCTGCCGATGCAAAAGCCAATTGCCCGGTGAGCAAAGCCTATAATATGGAGATTAGTTTGGATGCCAGTTTGGTGTAACTTTTTTTTGCCACTGATTGCACTGATTTGCACTGATGAGTTATTCAGTGCAAATCAGTGCAATCAGTGGCAATTTTCTCTACAATGAGGCACTCAATTTTATTGAGAAAGTAGTTCTGCCAGTTTTAATAGTTCTGTTTGTTTGTATTGGTTAGTGGGGCTGTCAAAACACTTGGCCACTTCCTCAAGCAATACCTGTATGATGCGCTTATGCGATTGGGGTTTGAAATAAGAAGGTGTTGGGGGAACAGAAATTCTTTTGAAATAATTTTCTACATCCTTGTGAGAAAATGCCTGCCCGGTAGTGGCATCTACGTAAAAATGAATTTTATCCTGCGGATGACCAACATGGGTGGCAGGATCGTAATCGGAATGATAAAAAGCAATGATACATTGCTTGGGAATTTTAATGATCTTGGCATTGATATCTAACAGATCACATAAGATCTGGTAGAGTATGCCATTGGCCAACGCATTGCCTTTTTTACTTTCCAGCACTTTATGAATAAAAAACTCATCGGGGTGTTCGTAATTAATCTCTACCCCTTTTAAATTGTAGTAACTGTACATGATGCTCGACAAAACATTGGCCTGCTCCAGTGGTGTAAGAAAACTGTTCAGTTCAAGCCAAACATTACGGCGTATTTTTTCTACATCCTGTAAAACGGGTGTGGTATGCAGATCTGGGTATTGAAATTTAGCAACTAGTAAAGCGCCAAATAAGAGATCGTGGTAGGCACTGTCGCGCCATTCGGTCATATCATTCAGCAGGTCTGAATAATGCAGGTGATGAATGATCATTTCAATTCTTTCCTGCACATCTTCACTGAGCGTGGTTTCCCATAAATGTTCCAGATTGGGAATGATGTTCTTACCATATGCCACGATCTTCTCTGAAACGGTGGAATATACTTCCTCGTCCGGGTCATCTATCAGTGTAAACAATGCATTGATCTCTTTGGTTTCCTGCATAGATTGGGAGCAATTCGGGTATCGCAAGGTGTATTCCCCTGCCATCCGTCATTGTTTCAGCTTCAAACTTGATTAAATTTTAGTTATCAATCAACCGGAAGTTATCCCAAGGGTGTGGAAATATGAGCATACAATTGCATAATAATATACCTATATACACGTTGCACACTCAGCCCGTTGGCAAAAAAGGTGGAAATTAACAGACAACTTAGGGCTTTAATGGGTAGTTTTGCCCATTATTTTATTCAACGTATTTTATGTCAGATTTTGCCATTCCTAAATTTCAGGTTGTAAACAAATCCCTCCACAGCGATCTAAAGAAAAGAGTTCAGGAGTATTTTGATGAGCGAGGTATTGATTCTACCGGAAACCCTAAATTATTTACCAAAGCCATTATTATGGTGATTGGTTTTGTTCTTGTGTACATTCACTTGCTGGTATGGACACCCATTTGGTATGTGGCCATTGCTGAATCCATTGTATTGGGTGGATTGGTTGCCGCTATCGGATTTAATGTTATGCACGATGGTAGTCACGGAAGTTTTCATACCAACAAAGTCGTAAATCGTATTGCTGCTTCTTCTATCAGTTTGCTGGGTGCCAACCATTTTATGTGGAATATGAAACATAATATGATACACCACAGTTTTACCAACATTGATGGTGTGGATGATGATATTGAAATTGGTGTATTGATGCGCATGGCACCTACCCAGAAAAGATATAAGATGCACCGTTTTCAGCATTTTTATTTTTGGTTTTTATATATGCTGTTGTATGTATTCTGGATATTCTTTACAGATTATAAAAAATATTTTTCTCAGAAAATCGGCAATGTGCCTTTGAAAAAAATGAGCATGGCTGATCATATTGAATTCTGGGGTGTTAAAGTGTACCATGCTGCCGTATTTATCGTGATCCCGATTATGGCCGTGGGCTGGGTAAGCTGGATCATTGGTTTTTTAACCATGAGTATGTTTGCAGGATTTGTTTTAAGTATTGTTTTTCAATTGGCGCATACGGTGGAACATACTGAGTTTCCTTTGGCTGATGTTGAAACCAACAGAATGCCGGATGAATTTGCTGCACACCAAATTAAAACCACAGCTAATTTTGCTACCCGAAATAAATTGGTAAGTTGGCTGGTAGGTGGATTGAATTTTCAGATTGAGCATCATTTGTTTCCCAAAGTTTCACACGTTCATTATCCCGCCATCAGCGAGATTGTGAGAAGTGTTTGCCGCGAATACCAATTGCAATACATTGAATACCCTACCATGCGTAAAGCCGTTAGAGCGCATGTGAGATTTTTACGGGAGATGGGGAGGCAGGATTAGGGTAGATAAGTAATATTCAAAATTAAAAGTCAAAATTAAAAAGTCAAAACTGTATCAGTTTTGACTTTTTAATTTTGACTTTTTACTTGGCAGAATGTTTTATTTTTTAGCCGCTGCTTTCTTTGCTGCTTTTTTTGGTGCGGCTTTCTTGGCGGTTTTGGTGGCTGTTTTTTTAGCAGGAGCTTTTTTAGAAAAAGCATTGGGTACCTGTTGCTCAATCATGGTTTTGATGATCTCAACATCTATATCTACCAATTCTTCGGGTGTATATTTATTGGTATCAGGCTTACGGCCCAGCTTCAGCATTTTTTTATTGAAACGGATGAACGGACCCCAACGACCATTTTCAAGAGAGATTTTTTCTGTGGGCCATTGTCTGATAAAACGGTTGGCTTCCTTATCTACTTTTTTGGCAATTAATTCATCAATATCTTTCTGTGAAAGCTCATCAAAATTATAAGCGCGTGGTATGTTAATGTACATATCGTTCCACTTAATGAATGGTCCGAAACGTCCTTTGCCTTTTGTTACCGGTAATTCGTCATAAAAACCGATAGGCGCATCGGCCAATTGTTTTTCGTTGATGAGTTGAATGGCTCTTTCGAGTTCCATCTCATGCAGGTCTTCGCCTTTTGGGATGGAAATAAATTGTTCGCCGAGTTTAATATACGGACCAAACCTGCCCACATTCACTGACAGTTCCATTCCTTCATATTCACCCAGTGTGCGTGGTAAAGAAAACAATTGCATCGCTTCTTCCATGCTAATGGTTTCGATGCTTTGAGATTGCTTCAGTTTTGCAAAACGGGGTTTTTCTTCTTCATTGGCGGTATCGCCAATCTGAACCATGGGGCCATAACGGCCCATACGGGCAATAACTTTTTTACCGGTAGCTTCATCAATCCCCAATTCACGTTCACCTTTGGCGCGCTCTGCATTTTCCAGTGTGTGCTCAATGGTTTCATGAAACGGTTTGTAAAAGCCATCAATCATACTGCTCCAGGCAATTTTGCCTTCGGCGATAAGATCGAACTCCTGTTCAATTTTGGCGGTGAAACCAAAATCCATCACTTTGGTAAAATATTGTTTCAGAAAATCGGTTACCACCAAACCTAAATCTGTTGGAAATAATTTATTTTTTTCGGCACCCGTATTTTCCTGTAAAATTTCTTTTGAAACCGTATCGTTCTTGCTTAAGGTAAGCAACGACATTTCTCTTTTTACACCATCCTTGTCGCGCTTCTCAACATAATTTCTTTTTACAATAGTAGATATGGTTGGTGCATAGGTAGAAGGCCGGCCAATGCCCAGCTCTTCCAGTTTTTTTACCAGCGAAGCTTCTGTATAACGTGCTGCTGCGCGGGAAAATTTTTCTGTCGCGGTCATCTGCGTAAAATCAAGTTTGGCTCCTACTTGTAAAGGTGGCAGCATGCCTTCTGTATTTTCTTCGTCTTCTTCATCCTTCCCTTCGAGGTATACTTTCAGAAAACCATCGAACTTCATCACTTCACCGTTTGCTGAGAGTGTTTCGTTATTGCTGCTTACATTGATTTTGGCGGTGGTTTTTTCAAACTCAGCATCACTCATCTGCGAAGCAATGGTTCGCTTCCAGATCAGTTCGTATAATCTGCGGGTATCTTCATCTTCAACAGAAGTACTGCTCATATATGTAGGCCTGATGGCTTCGTGAGCCTCCTGTGCATTCTCGTTTTTGTTCTTGAACTTGCGTGGTTGGTGGTACTGGTCGCCATAGGCTTTGGTAACCTGGTTACGGATATCTTCCAGTGCAGTATCACTTAAGTTAATACTATCTGTACGCATATACGTGATCTTACCACTTTCGTACAGTTTCTGCGCCAGTAACATGGTTTTACTTACACTATACCCCATTTTACGCGAAGCTTCCTGTTGCAGGGTAGAGGTGGTAAAAGGTGCTGCCGGTGTGCGTTTGGCAGGTTTTACCTGTATATCGGTTACTGTATAGCTGGCACCCTTACAACTTTCGAGAAATGCTTTCGCATCTTTCTCTGTTTGCATTTTATTAGGGCCTTCTGCTTTAAAAGTTACCGTTTTTTGATTGATGTCGGGTGCGGTAAAATAGGCTTCTACCTTATAACTGCTTTCCGGAATAAATTGATTAATCTCTCTTTCTCTTTCTACAATTAACCGAACGGCCACACTTTGCACACGACCGGCACTGAGGCTACGTTGCATACCAATTTTACGCCATAACACGGGGCTTAATTCAAAACCCACCAGCCTGTCTAATACGCGGCGGGCCTGTTGAGCATTCACCAGATCCATATTGATGATGCGAGGGTTTTCAACCGCTTTCTTAATAGCCGGGGCGGTAATCTCGTGAAAAACGATCCGCTTGGTTACTTTAGGATCAAGGCCCAGCACTTCGGCCAGGTGCCAGCTGATACTTTCTCCTTCACGGTCCTCATCCGATGCCAGCCATACTTCGCCAGATTTTTTAGCCAGTTGCCTTAATTCCTTTACTACGCGTTCCTTATCCTCAGGTACTTTATACCTGGGTTGGTAGTGGTTGTTTACATCAATACCCATATCGTCCTTTTCCAGGTCGCGTATATGACCATAGCAGCTTTTCACCTCGAAATCTTTACCGAGGATTTTTTCTATGGTTTTGGCTTTCGCCGGTGACTCAACGATCAATAGATTTTTTGCCATACTGCCTGTAAAATCCGCCTCTGACGGTGCTTTTATCAAGTTTTTCGAAATGCCTGAACCCTTAGAAACCTTTCTCCCGCAGGGGAAAAAACAAAGCGTCTTACCCTGCAATATTAGGCGAAACCATCAAAACACAAAAAATATCAGGAAATAGGCTGGTTAAAAAACTGTACAATTTCAGCGCAAACTTTGTTGTCTTTATAAATACGGCTATGCCCCAATTGCTCGGTTATCAGGAAGTTTACATGCGGTAAATCAAGTGATAGCAGGGGCTTTACATCTTCAAAAGTGCAAATGGTATCCTGTTTATCGTGCACCCATAAAATAGGAGCGGTGATGGATTTTGCCACGCGGCTAACAGAAAAATAACTCACCGGCAGGTGGGTAATATCTGTAATTAATTGCTGGAAAGCCTGTTTTACCTTATCCTCAACAGGTATTACAGTAAAGAAATTATGGATAGCCCTTTCCGTTTCTGTGGCGGGTGCTACCAATACCAGTTTTCTGTTTTCGCGGTTGGGTAATGCTTCAAAAGCCAATGCTGCAGCCAATCCGCCCAAAGAATGCCCCATGATGCCGTAAAAAGGGCCGTATAGTAGCTCCATCTGCAAAAGTGCACATTTATATATGTATGCATTGATGAGTTTGCCATCGCTGGTGCCATGGGCTGGTGCATCAAAAGCTACGATATCAAAACCTTGTTTTTTCAGAGCCAGTATGTATTTCTCAAATTTGTAGGCGTAACTGCTGAAACCATGAACGATTAATATGGTTTTATGATTGGGGTGTTCTGCTTTCCAGCGAAAACCACGTAGGGTAATGCCATCCATTACAAAAGATAATGCCTCGGCTTTGTGAAATATGGGAGGTGATTTCTTAGGAAGTTTTACCGGAAAAGGGGTGCAAAATATTTTGTACGCAGCTTCGGCCGCTTTGCGCGGAGAAACCATGCCGATGGTTTTTAATTTGGTTTTGTAATATCCTATGATGAGTCTTTGTGCTAATTTCATCTTCATAAGTTCAAAGATATGCTGGTTACTATCATTGGTTCGGGTAATGTTGCCACTGTGTTGGGGAGGGTTTTTGTAAATAAGGGATATACAGTAGATAAAGTGTATAGCCGTAACATACAGCATGCAGCTGTATTGGCAAATGAATTGGGGGCAGTGGCTACAGATGATTTACATACACTAGATGATACTTCCGATCTGTATCTGATTGCTGTTACGGATAGTAGTATTGCAGCAATTGCTTCCGCTCTTTCCTTCAAAAATAAACTGGTAGTTCATACAGCGGGGTCTGTATCCAAAGAAATACTGAGCAACACCAGTGAACGATATGGAGTGTTGTGGCCCATGAAAATGGTTCGTAAACAAATGACCACCTTGCAACCTGTTACTATGGTAGTAGATGGCAGCTCTGAAGAAGTGATTACAGAAATAGAAAAACTGGCCCACCTGTTTACGGATACTGTTATCCGGGCGGATGATGCAAAGCGGGCTCAAATGCATATGGTGGCTGCATTTACTGCTAATTTCGCCAATCACCTGTATCATATGGCAGCAGATTTTTGTGTAAAGGAACAAATCGACTTCTCGGTTTTTTATCCCATTATTCTTGAAACGGCCTACCGGTTACAGGATGGGCATCCGAGGGATTTGCAGGCTGGTCCGGCATTCAGGGGCGACCAAAAAACCATGGAAGCACATGCTGCTATGCTAAGCGCGTATCCGGAAATGGCTCGTATTTACGATATGATGAGTAAAAGTATTGGCCACATTTTTGAAAAATAGCAATGTCCAAAACAGCCAGATAGGCGGTTCCAACACATAGACTGCCCCATTTTTATGCACTGCCATAAACTTTTCCGCAAGTCGGATGGTTAAATACCTATTCTAAGATACTTTTGCCCACCAAACGGATGGTATGTATACGATTAAGATAAAATTTGAACAAAAAGGGCTGGAGCCGGTTACGTTAACCAATATCAATAACGACCAGAGCCTGTTAGAGGTTTGTTTAGATAACGATATTGAACTTCACCACAATTGCGGAGCGGTATGTGCCTGTAGTACCTGTCATATCTATGTTGATAAGGGAATGGATTTTCTGGAAGAGCTGAGCGATAAGGAAGAAGATTTTATAGACCGTGCCGTAAATCCCCGCATCAATTCCAGATTGGGTTGCCAGTGCGTTCTACAATCCGGAACTGGTGAAGTAGAAATTACTTTGCCCGATCAAACCCAATTTTTAGGTGAATAAACACTGCCAACTACTAACTTTTAACTCCTAACTTTCCCATGAGTCATTTTGAACCACCCATACACTGGAATGATCACGAAGACATTGCTATGAAATTATATGAGCGTTTTGGTGATGATTTCAATGAAGGAAAAATATACCGCATCCGCTTTACCGACCTATTAAACTGGATACTGGAGATCCCCAATTTTGAGGGCACCCGCGAACAAAGCACAGAAGGCCATCTGGAAATGATACAGAGCACCTGGGTGTACGAATGGAGAGATAACCAGAAGTAGTTTTAGTTTATTAGTTTACTGGTTTATTGGTACAAGAACCAATTACCAACTACCAATAAACCAATAAACCAGTAAACCAATAACGCAATTGCTAGAAAAATTCAACCATATCACCACATTTGTATTTGATGTAGACGGGGTATTAACCGATGGTACATTATTGGTGTTGCCTAATGGTGTAATGGCAAGACGAATGAATATTAAGGATGGGTATGCTTTGCAACTGGCAGTAAAAAGAGGTTATCGTGTAGCGATTATTTCCGGAGGTAATTCGCCTGAAGTGGTAGATCGCTTACAAAAACTGGGAATTACGGAATTGTGGATGCAGGTAACAGATAAGGCATCGGTATTACAACAGTTGATGCAACAACATCAACTTAAAAAAGAATCGGTTTTATACATGGGCGATGATATACCCGATCTGCAGGTAATGCGTTTGGTGGGTTTGCCTTGTTGTCCCGCAGATGCGGTACAGGAGATCAAAGAAACGGCCGTTTACATTTCTCATGTGAAAGGAGGTGATGGTTGTGCCAGGGATGTGATTGAGAAGGTAATGCGTTTACAGGGCAACTGGGGAGAAGATGTTTCGGTACGATCGCAATAAAATATTTCCCAAGCTATGGGTCACTCGTACATCAATACTCTATTTTGAAAATACTCGCTGCATTCTTCAGGCTGGTAAGATGGCCCAATCTGGTGTTCATCGCACTTACACAGGTATTGTTTGAGTACTGTATCTATGAAAAAATCTATCCACCCCCGGTTGAGGGGGATCTACAGCAAATTATTTTTTTGATCATAGGACTTGTACTCATCGCTGCCGCTGGAAATATTATCAATGATTATTTTGACTTGAATATTGACCAGATAAATAAGCCTGACAAAGTGGTGGTGAATGTGTTTATCAACAGGCGCTGGGTTATTTTCTGGCACATGTTTCTTAGTTTGCTGGGGCTATTCTTTACAGTAGCTGCCTTACCCATGTCTGGTTATTGGCATTTGGTATTGGCTAATCTGGGCGTTATATTATTGTTGTGGTTTTATTCCACCAACCTGAAAAAACAATTACTGATTGGTAATATTGTGATCTCCCTACTTACGGCATGGGTTATATTGATCGTTTTTTTTTCAAAATACCCATTAAAAATTCATTCTCTATTACTTGTAGATCATGATGAGATCCGGTATTTCCGGTTTACTATTTTGTATGCTTCATTTGCATTTATTATTTCACTGATTCGCGAAGTGGTAAAAGATATGGAGGATAGGGAAGGTGATAGAAAATACGGTTGCAGAACCATGCCCATAGTGTGGGGACTAAATGCAACTAAAGTTTTTGTTGCTGTTTGGATTATTGTGCTCATAGCTGTACTTAGCATTCTGCAGTTTTATGTATTGCCTTTTGGCTGGTGGCATAGTGCTTTGTATTGCTTCTTGCTTATCATTATGCCACTTGTATGGATACTAAGAAGGTTGTTCAGTGCACAAACACCCGAAGATTTTCACAAACTCAGTACGGCAATTAAGCTGGTGATGTTTACCGGTATTCTGTCAATGGGTTTCTTCCGGTTCTATTTATAATAAATCTTATGCAGGAAATTATACTCGCTTCTCAATCACCACGCAGAAAAATGCTGCTCGAATGGGCCGAAGTTCCCTTTGATGTTATTGTAAAACATACCGACGAAGATTTTCCTGCCGGGCTTGCTTTCTCAGATATTGCCATACATATTGCTCAAAAAAAAGCGGGTGCTGTTTATGCTTATGTGCAACACGCATTTCATGGTGAGTTCAAAAACAAAACCATATTGGCTGCTGATACTATTGTAGTACTGGGCAATCAGGTAATTGGTAAGCCGGCAAATAGGGAAGATGCCATACGCATATTGCAATCTCTTTCCGGTAAGCAGCACCAGGTAATTACCGGTGTGGTTATTTTACATGCGGCGGGGCAAATTGCTTTTGCAGATATTACCGAAGTGTCTTTTCATCCATTAACTGATGAGCAGATTTGTTTTTATGTTGACAAGTATGAACCCTATGATAAAGCCGGTGCCTACGCCATTCAGGAGTGGATTGGTGTAACCGGCATTCAATCCATTAAAGGAGATTTTTATAATGTTATGGGCCTGCCTGTAAGCCGGGTGGTTCAGGCTTTGCATACAATAAATTTGTAAACAAAAATCAGGTATTTATCGCGTTTCCATCCTTTGTAATTTTTCGGTTGCCCGCAATAAAAGCGGGATCCCATGAACGAAAGATTACTACAATTCATCTGGCAGTTTCAATACTTTAACCGGCAGCATCTGCAAACTTCGCAAGGAGAGGAGTTGCAAATTGAAAAACCGGGTACGTTAAACCAACACCAGGGACCCGATTTTTCTGAAGCCACTATCCGCATAGGCACAACCAAATGGGTGGGCAATGTGGAGCTGCATATACTTGCCACAGACTGGTACAAACACCGGCATACAGAAGACCGCAACTACCACAATATTATTCTGCATGTGGTTTGGGAAGAGGATGGGCCGGTTGCGGATACAAATGGTTTTCGAATTCCTACACTGGTTTTACAACCTCTTATCAGTAATATCTTAATAGACAGGTATCGCCAAATGATGGAGAACCAAGTGGTGTTACCCTGTCGTTCTTTTTTGCCCGCACTGGATGAGCTGGGTTGGTTTGCCTGGAAAGAGAGACTGGCTGCCGAAAGGCTCGAAAGAAAATCGGCACAAATTCTTTCACTGCTCAAACAATCCAACCATCATTGGGAAGAAGTTTGCTGGTGGATGCTGGCTTCTAATTTTGGTATCAAAGTAAACAGTGCATTATTCGAAATGATGGCTAAAACAATTTCTATTACGGTTCTTACCAGACACAAAAGCCAGATACACCAATTGGAAGCATTGTTATTGGGGCAGGCTAATTTGCTGCATGGGAAATACGATGATGCTTATGCGCAATTGCTACAAAAAGAATATCGGTTTCTGGTAAAAAAATATGGGTTAACGCCTGTAAAAAAACAAGCCGCTTTTTTACGGATGCGGCCAGCCACTTTTCCCACCATACGGCTGGCGCAAATGGCCATGGTGTTGCATCAAACAGTGCATTTGTTTTCCGTTATTAAAGAAACCACTGATCCTAAACAAATGCAATCTTTATTCATGGTTACGGCCAACGATTATTGGCATTACCATTATCGGTTTGATGAACCGGCTGCTTATCAACCCCGGCAACTGGGCAAACAAATGGCAGAGAATATTCTAATCAATACCATCATCCCAGTCTTATTTGCCTACGGGTTATACAGTAAGGAAGAATCTTATAAAGAAAGAGCCATGCAATGGCTGTATCAATTACCCGCAGAAGAAAACCAGCTCACCAAAAGATGGAAGCTGGCAGGTACTACCCTAACATCGGCAGTGGATTCGCAGGCGCTGATAGAATTAACAAATCATTATTGCCTTCACAAGCGGTGTCTTGATTGTGCAGTAGGCAACAAAATATTGAAAACATACGTCTTGTAAGAAAGCTGTTAGCTATTAGCTGTGAGCTGCAAGCGAGTTGCGGATAGTTCATGTTTAGTGCTATACAGACGGTGTATTCAGTTTAAAAAGGGGGGTCGTCATTCGTGAGACGTGAATCGTGAGTTTTAATCATTTTACTCACGTCTCACGAATGACGATTCACCAGTTAAACTGCATATCCAGTTCAACATCGGGATGTAAAGTTCTTTCAACAGGGCATGTACGAGCGGTTCTTTCGAGCAGGTCTTTTTGTTTGTCATCAATGGTGAGACCTGCCGGGAAAAAAAGGTGAACGATGATTTTGCCAATACGTCGTGGGTCGCTTACCATGATCTTGGTAACTTCTAAGCGGGTGCCATCGAGTTCAATATTCATGGTTCGGGCTTTAATACCCATGGTGGTAATCATGCAGGTGCCTAAAGCAACGGCCACAAGGTCGGTTGGAGAGAAACGTTCGCCCTTGCCCTGGTTATCCGTGGGTGCATCTGTTTCAATTACGGTACCACTTTGTATATGGGTGGCGTTGGTTCTTAGTTCACCTTTATAAATAATTTGTGAAGTCATTGTATCATTTTATTATAAATTTACAAGTAACAAATCAAATGGAAGTGAAGAAGCTATTTTTAATGTCATTCATTCTGTGCTCGGTGGCGGTTTCTGCCCAGCAAAAAGTACAGTCGGCCAGTGCTGAAGCCAAGCAGTTGAAAAAAGCTGAGCGTCGCGAAAAAATCAACCAGCTGATCAAGCAGGAAGAGGAAGGAGCCCTTATTTACCATAAGCAGGGTGCATTTGGTTTTAAATTCAATACCGATGGATGGAGTATGTTCTACGAGCATGGGAAATATAAAACCATCGACAAAACCAATCTATGGTGGCTCGAATTTGGAGAGCGCAAAGACCGCAAAGAAGAAAAAGTGCCCACACTCAGTGCTTCTCAGGGGTTTCTTATCATTTCCAGCTATACCTATGGGAAAAGAAATAATTTTTATTACCTGAAGGGTGGATTAGGCCAGCAATTACTGATCGGAGGCAAAGGAAATAAAAACGGGGTAGCAGTTTCTGCCATTTATGGGGGTGGGTTAACCGCGGGGTTATTAAAACCGTATTATATCGATATAGACAATCCGGCAACCAATAAGAAGGAAACGATCAAATATGATAATAACGATAATGTTTTCCTCGATCCCACCATTATCATCGGCAAAGGCAGTTTTACCAAAGGCCTGAATGAGATCCAGTTTGTACCCGGGGCTCATGCTCGCGCAGCACTTCGCTTTGATTATGGAAAGTATAACGAGGTGCTTTCTGCCCTTGAAGTAGGCATAAATGCAGAATATTACTCTAAAGCCATGCCCATCCTATTGTTGAACAAAGAAAATAAGCTCTTCTTCAACGCCTATATCGCTTTAGTTTTTGGTAAGAGAAAGTAGTTATTTTTGTAGTCTGGAATGAGAACCCTGGAATTGGGAGTAGTATGCTATACTCAATCTCAGACTCCTCGCCCCTAACTACAAACTACTAAGAACTGATGCAAGAATTACCCGTTATCCCCAAAATAGATACTGCCGAATCTCCGCTTAAAAAGCCCAACTGGCTTCGTGTAAAATTGCCTATTGGTGAAAGCTATAAGCATGTTAGAGGTTTGGTAGATACCCATAAACTTCATACCATTTGTGAGAGCGGTAATTGCCCCAATATGGGCGAATGTTGGGGAGAAGGTACCGCCACATTCATGATCCTTGGAAATATCTGTACCCGTAGCTGTGCATTTTGTGCAGTGGCAACCGGAAGGCCCGAAGCGGTTGATTGGGATGAACCCCAGCGCGTTGCAGAAGCCATACACCTGATGAAAGTAAAACATGCGGTGCTGACCAGTGTTGACAGGGATGAATTAAAAGACGGCGGCTCCATTATCTGGTACAATACCATTGAGGCGGTAAAAGGATTGAACCCCGGCACTACGCTCGAAACATTGATTCCTGATTTTCAGGGTAAGGCAGATCAGGTGCAACGTATTATTCTGGCAGCACCCGATGTGGTAAGCCATAATGTGGAAACGGTAGAACGCATGACACGACAGGTTCGCATTCAGGCTAAATACCGCCGAAGCCTGGAAGTATTGCACATGCTGAAGAAAGGCGGAATGCGCACCAAAACCGGTATGATGCTGGGCATAGGAGAAACCAAAGAAGAAGTGATACAAACCATGCGCGATCTGGTGGCGGTTGGTACCGATGTATTAACCCTTGGTCAATACCTGCAACCCACCAAAAAACACCTGGCCGTTCAACGTTTTGTACACCCCGATGAGTTTGCAGAATTGCGCGAGATAGGATATGAAATTGGTTTTGATTATGTAGAAAGTGGTCCGCTGGTTCGTTCCTCTTATCACAGCGAAAAACATGTGATACCGGGATATGGTATAAAGAAATGGCTGGAAGAAAAGGAAATGGCGATAGGATAGTAAGAGATTATCGAATATTGAATGTTGAACAAGGAATGTCGAAGTATGTTTCCTGAAAAACCTAATCATTCGACATTCGAAATTCCTTGTTCGATATTCGATATTCAAAACCGGTATGTATGATGTTGAAGCATAGTATTTGTTTTTCCTTTTTATGGTTGTCGATATCTGTCTCTGCCCAATGGAATTGGAAGAATGTTGATTCTCTGTACCAGCCCTTACCCGAAGGCGTTCATGTATTTATGACAAACGATTTCATAGATGGCAAACCCAATATTGCCTATTATGTGAGTGCTGATTTGAAAAATAAATCCTTACAATTTACCACACAAGTGGGTAATGGAAAAAGACTCACGCCCTCTCAATATTTTGAACAGGAGAACCATCCCTTGCTGGTGATGAACACTACTTTTTTTGAGTTTGTACATAACAGTAATCTCAATGTGGTGATGGCAGATGGTAACATGAAAGCCTACCAGGTGCATACGCTGACTGGCAGAGGTAAAGACACATTCACCTACCGCCATACATTTGGCAGCGCGATTGGTATTTCAAAAAAAAGCAAAGCGGATGTGGCCTGGTTGTATACAGATTCTTCAAATACATTTGCCTACGCAAGTCAAACAGTCATCCCATCTTTTAAAGATTCTATTCGGCAACCTTCTCAAAAAGAAATGCTCAGGAGAGGATCATTCTCAAAATGGAAAATGCAAACCGCTGTAGGCGGAGGCCCGGTGCTATTACAGAATGGAGAAATACAAATCACCAATAACGAAGAATTAAAATTCGCTGGCAATGCCCTCAAAGATAAACATCCCCGAACGGCAATGGGTTATACAAAAGATGGAAAATTAATTTTTATGGTGATTGAAGGAAGATTCCCCGGCAAAGCAGAAGGTGCCACGCTAATGCAGGAAGCACAAATGCTACAACAGATCGGCTGTATTGAAGCCCTGAATTTAGATGGCGGTGGAAGCAGTTGCTTACTCATCAATGGAAAACAAACCATCACGCCGAGTGATAAGGAAGGGCAGAGAGGAGTGCCGGCGGTTTTTTTAATTAAAAATTAGAAATTAATAATTAATAATTTTATTGCGTTTTTTTAATCGTATTTAAAATGGAAGTTAATAATTTGATTAATTCTTCGCAATCTCCAATTAGGGAATTACCAATTGCAGAATTGATGTAATCACTATCTTTTAATAATCGCAACCAGTATCTTGTTTCTCTTGCTTCTTTGTGTGCGATATCAAGTTTGGCCTTGAAATCTTTTCTAGTGGAAGCACCTGTTGCTTCTTCGATATTTGCCCCTATTGATGTTCCTGAACGTATTAATTGATTTGAAATTGGAGTATCCTTTTTTTCAATTCTTAAATAGTGGAATAGCTTAATGATTCGTAAAGCAAATCGATAACTCTTTTCTTGTACAATATTTTGCCCTTTCATAAAAAAGCATTTACCACCAAAGTAGTAAATGCTTTAAAACAGAAACAGCGTATTTATACCTAATTACTAATTACTAATTATTAATTATTTCAACTCCCATACTAAGGCACTTGCCCCAAGTATTGCGGCATCGGATTCTTTTAAATGGCTTACCAGTATTTTCACTTTGTTTTGAAAAACCTGAATCAGGTTTGCTTCCATGTGTTCGCGTGTGGGCTTTAGAATGAGTTCGCCTGCTTTGGTTAAGCCACCAAATAATACAATGGCTTCGGGACTGGAGAACATCACAAAATTGGCCAGCGCCATACCGAGAATTTTTCCTGTGTATTCAAAAATTTCTTTGGCCAGTTCATCACCTTCCATGGCCGCGTCATATACTTTTTTTGAGTCGAGCTCTTCCTGTGGTATATTTCTAAGCAGGCTGGGGGTATCACTTTTCGATAATAATTCCAATGTGGTTAAGCGAACACCTGTAGCAGAAGCATAACTTTCCAACGATCCTTTTTTGCCGGTGCCATCGTGCATCCTTCCATCAGGTATAATAATGGTATGCCCCAGTTCTCCCGCAAATCCATCATGTCCGTAAATCAGTTTTCCATTGGCAACAATGCCACTTCCCACACCTGTTCCCAATGTAATCATGATAAAATCATTCATACCCTGTGCGGCACCATACATCATTTCGCCAAGGGCGGCTGCATTGGCATCATTGGTTAATACAACGGGCAGTTTAAATTTATCTTCCACCATTTTGGCAAATGGTAAAATACCTTTCCAGGGAAGGTTAGGAGCATATTCAACGGTGCCAGTATAATAATTACCATTAGGTGCACCCAGGCCAACTCCCTTCATACGGCCAATGCCGCCAGCCTGCTCAATCATAGGAATAAGATGGGCATGAAGATCATCAATAAAACTTTCTACCTGCTTGTGTTTGCGGGTACTCATTTCACTGGAATACAACAGGTTTCCTAACCTGTCTACAATACCAAACTTGGTTCCGGTACCACCAATATCAATACCAATGGCAAGTTGTTCTAAACTGGGTTTTGTTCTGGGCATAGTCGTGTCGTTTTGTAAGTCTGGCATGGTATAAATAGTATAGAAGTCTTATTAATGTCCGCCACTTACCTGTTCATCAAAATCCAATCCTTGTGCATGTAATACACTCTTTAATTTCAATGCAAGAAATACAAGGAAAATAAAGCAGCCCGCTGCCAATAAATAAGAGGTATGCATTGAACTGATATCGCCTATCACACCCTGCAATGGTGGAATAACGGCACCGCCTAATATCATCATAATAAGGAAGGCCGAACCCTGACTGGTATATTTGCCTAAGCCTCCTACACCCAAAGAAAAAATGCAGGGCCACATAACTGAACAACATAATCCACCAGCCATGAACGCATACACAGAAATAATTCCATTGGTAAATACACCTACCAGCATACAAATGGCTGCCAGTGAAGAAACGGCTATTAATGTTTTAACCGGTTTTTCCTGTCCATAAAAGAAAGCAGCAAGCGCAATGGCAATAAATACAGCATATCCAAAGAGGTCAGAAATATCATTACCATATACTTTACTAACACCTAACACAACAGCGAATGCGATGAATGGAACAACAACCATCATTATTTTTTTCAGCGATCCTGAAAGATTAAATACACTGATGGCACCGGACCACCGGCCAATCATCAAACTTCCCCAATACAAAGAAATGTATTTAGATATCTCACTTTCATCCAACCCCATTTCTGTTAAATAACCCGGTGTTTTTAATAGAGCACCAAAATTATTATCAATGGTTACCTCTACACCTACGTATACAAAAATGCCAATCATACCATAAATCAATTGCTGGTATTTCATAGCACCCCAGCCATTGCTGTTTTTAATGGCCTGGCCATTGGAGTAAAATAAAATGCCCACTACCGATACAAGGGTTAATAACAACAAATACAATTTAGGCACTTCTGTTAACTGGCCAACAACAATAATGGCACCAATCAGTAAGGTCATGATCAATAAAGAAGAAGAGGCTTTGTTGGCTTTTTCAAATTTCTCATCGTTTTTACCATCCGGTAATTTAGACATGGCAAAAAAGATAGCCACTGCGGCAAACACACCGGCCACAATCAAGTATAGTATATTAATATTAGTAACCGTAACCACTGCATTTTTTGCATCAGCTGTGCCGAACAAAAAGAAACTCACAATCAACGGTCCCAGTGTGGTACCCAATGAGTTTACACTTCCCCCAAGGTTAAGCCGGTGCGAACCGGTGGCAGGATCTCCCAGTATAATGGCAAAAGGTTGTGCGGCAGTTTGTTGCAGCGAAAAGCCCAGTGCAACCACAAAAAACGAAGCCAGAATAGCCGGAAAAGAATTGGCATTGGCAGACGGAATAATTAGCAACGCACCCACTACCGATATGAGCAACCCATAAATAATCCCTTTTTTGTATCCTATTTTGTTAAGGATATCATACCCGATCACATTGGAACAGATGAACAGTATCAATGATCCGATAAAATACGCACCATAAAAAGCAGAACCGATCAACTGAGATTGAAACTGGTTCAGGTTAAAATGAGTTTTACAAAAAGGAATAAAAATGCTGTTGGAAGCAGCAATAAATCCCCAGAAAAAAAATACGATGACCAATGTGGCCAATGCACCGGTATTGGTGGGTTGCTTGGGTTGATTCATGACAGGCAATGGTTTAGACTGTGAATATAAAATAAAGCCCATTTAACTGAGGAAAAATTTTAAAAACAGAATTTGATGGATTGATTTTAGTTGTTAACTTGAAAATCAAATTATTAACCAACGATTGATGGAGATCATTCATGTAAGTGCAGAGTGCTATCCTGTTGCCAAAGCCGGTGGTTTGGGCGATGTTGTAGGTGCTTTACCGAAATACCAATGCAAAGCCGGTCATATTGCCAAAGTGGTAATGCCCATGTACCGTACTAAATTTCTGTATGAGAATGAGTGGACGGTTGACTTTAAAGGCTCGGCCAATCTGGGTAGCTGGTTTTTTGAGTATACCATTATAAAGGAAGCGACCAATAAACTGGGGTTTGATCTTTTTCTGGTAGATATCAATGGCCTGTTAGACAGGCAAAAGATCTATGGCTATGATGATGATGCAGAACGCTTCACCGCTTTTCAGATAGCGGTGGTTAGCTGGATGAGCAGTTGGGAACACCAGCCTGATGTGGTTCATTGCCACGACCACCATACCGGCTTGATCCCTTTTATGATGCAGTATTGTTACGACTTTACCCGATTGCAGGGGGTACGTACTGTTTTCACCATTCACAATGCACAATACCAGGGACAGATGGGTTGGGATAAAAGCCGCTACATACCCCGATGGGATCTCTGGAAACGAGGTATGATGGAATGGGCAGACGCCATTAACCCATTGGCTTCTGCTGTAAAATGTGCAGCCAAAGTAACCACGGTAAGCCACAGTTATATGGATGAACTGCGGTTCAATTCCAATGGACTGGAAAAATTATTTGAATACGAGAGAGGTAAATGCACCGGAATACTAAATGGTATTGATAACGAAGTATGGAATCCTGTAAACGATAAATACCTCGCAGAACATTTTAGCATAAAAACCGTTACAAAAGGAAAACAAAAAAACAAAGAAGCACTTTGTGCACAGTTTGGTCTGGATGCAGAAAAACCACTCTTTGTTTTTATCGGAAGATTGGTAGGAGAGAAGGCCGCGGAAATTTTACCTGATGCCATAAAATCTTCCATTTACTATTCACAGGGTGCTGCCAACTTTTTAATATTAGGAAGCGGTGAAACCCAGGTGGAGTGGGCGTTTCAGCAAATGATTGAACCTTATAAAGGTATTTTTAATGCAGTAATTGGATATGATGAAACACTCAGCCATAAAATGTATGCCGGAGCCGATTTTCTATTGATGCCAAGCAGGGTAGAACCTTGCGGACTAAACCAGATGTATGCCATGCGTTATGGAACAGTACCTGTAGTGAGAAGCACCGGTGGTTTACAGGATACTGTTGTAGATATGGGTGATACAGACGGGTTCGGTATCCGTTTTAATAATGCTACGGTAGCTGATGTAGAATATTCCATTGGTCGCGGTATTGCTGTGTACCAGGATAAAGAACATATGGAAAAAATGCGCAAGCACATGATGCAGATAGATCATAGCTGGGAAAATACCGTGGATGAGTATACTGCGGTGTATGCGGGGTTGAGATAGTTAATAGTCCATGGACCATGGACTATGGACCATGGACAAGAAAATGAAAATCATAAATTGCCTATATGAATAGTATCTCAAAATCAGTGGTAGCCGTTATTCTCGGAGGGGGTGCCGGTAGCCGTTTGTATCCGCTTACTTCCAGTCGATCCAAACCTGCGGTGCCTATTGCGGGCAAATATCGTTTGGTGGATATACCTATCAGTAACTGTATCAACAGTAACATTAACCGCATGTTTGTGTTAACGCAGTTCAACTCTGCCTCGTTAAATAAGCACATAAAAAATACCTACCACTTCAGTGCGTTCAGTACGGGTTTTGTAGATATTCTCGCGGCAGAACAAACCCCTGATAATCCGGGTTGGTTTCAGGGAACAGCCGATGCAGTTAGGCAATCACTCCGTCATATTTCCAATCTTGAGTTTGAGTATATTTTAATATTAAGCGGCGACCAGTTATACCAAATGGATTTTAGTGAAATGATGGAAGCACATAAATCCAAAAATGCTGATATCTCCATTGCCACCATTCCCGTTGATGAACGCGATGCACCTGAATTTGGCATATTGAAAACAGATGAGAACAGTTTCATTACTTCTTTCATAGAGAAACCAAAGAAAGACCTGTTGCCTGATTGGGTAAGCGATACCGGTGAAGAAATGCAAAAGCTGGGTAAAAACTGGCAGGCATCTATGGGTATTTATATTTTTAGTAAACAGGTTTTGTATGATCTGTTAAACGATAAGCATCCACAAGCAACTGATTTTGGTAAAGAGATCATTCCCGATTCTATTGCCAATCATAAAGTAGTCGGATTTCAGTATGATGGTTACTGGACAGATATCGGAAATATTTATTCTTTCTATGAAGCCAACCTTGCCCTTACACAGGAAATACCTCCTTTCAATTTATTTGATAATACAAAAACGGTATACAGTCGCGCAAGAATGCTGCCACCCGCCAAGATTAGCGGAACAACTCTGGAAAAAACCATCATCGCCGAAGGCTCTATTATTCTGGCCAGCAGAATGGAACAGAGTGTGGTAGGTATCCGTGCAAGAATTGGGCATGGTACTACCGTGGTAAGTACCTATATCATGGGTAATGACTATTACGAAACCATTGATGAAATGGCCAATAATAAAGCCAAGGGTCTCCCCATGATTGGTATTGGTGAAAGATGTTATATCAAAGATGCCATCATCGATAAAAACTGCCGCATCGGTAACGATGTGCGCATCAATGGCGGGAAACACTTAGCTAATACAGACCATGCTTTGTATACTGTGAAAGATGGTATTGTAGTGGTGAAAAAACATGCGGTGTTACCGGATGGATTTGTGATTTGATCGATGCTTTGTCGTGAATCGTGAATCGTGAATCGTCAATCGTGAGTCGTGAGTAATATTTTAAAGATCGTCTCATAACTCACGATTGACGTCTCACGATTCACGAAAACATCCTTCGGGATGTTTTTTATTGTATATTAGATTTCGTGTATTAATTACATATTACTTTAAACGATTGCTATGTCATCAGCTTACACCGGTGCCAAACCCCGTTTGGGTTTCTGGCAAATATGGAATATGTGTTTTGGTTTTTTTGGTATCCAGTTTGGCTGGAGTTTACAGATGGGTAATATGAGTGCCATCTATGAATACCTGGGTGCTTCTCCTGAACAAATTCCGGGATTATGGCTTGCCGCTCCTATGACGGGCCTGATTGTACAACCTATTATTGGTTACATGAGTGATAGAACCTGGCATCCTAAGCTGGGTAGAAGGCGTCCGTATTTTTTAGTGGGTGCTATTCTTAGCTCATTGGCATTGTTTGTAATGCCCAATGCACCTGTGATATGGATGGCAGCAGGAACTTTATGGATCCTCGATTCCTGTATCAACATCAGTATGGAACCTTTCCGTGCTTTTGTTGCCGATAACCTGGATGAGAAACAACGCTCCTATGGTTTTGCCATGCAGAGTATGTTCATTGGCTTAGCTTCTTTTATCGCCGGCTATCTTCCGCAAAAATTGGTTGAATGGTTTGGTGTATCGAGAGATAAATCGGGTGGTGGTATTCCGCAAAATATTGTGCTCTCTTTTTATATTGGAGGGGCCGTGTTTTTACTTTCCGTTTTGTATACTGTTTTTAAAAGTAAAGAATACCCACCCGCTGAACTTAACTGGAAAGACAAAATAAAAGAATCCAACAAAGGTTTTGGCGGAGGGGTAAGAGAAATATTTTCATCCATCAAAGAAATGCCAGACCAGATGAAACGCCTGGCATTGGTAAATTTTTTAACTTGGCCCGGATTATTTCTCATGTGGTTTTATTACAGTACCGGTGTAGCTGCAGATATTTTTGGTGGCGACCCCAAAAACAGCAGTGATGTATATACCAAAGGATTGGAATATGCCAACACCACTTCTGCTATTTTAAACCTGGTTACGTTTGCTTTCTCTTTTTCTTTGCCATTCTGGGTAAGTAAACTGGGAAAAAAATATACGCATACCGCCTGCTTGCTTTTGGGTGGTATCGGATTGATTGCCGTAAACCATATTACCAATCCATCCATGTTATATGTGGCTATGGGTTTGGTTGGTATTGCATGGGCTTCTGTTTTATCTATGCCCTACTCAATGCTGGCGGGTTGTTTGCCTGAAAATAAAATTGGCATCTACATGGGCATTTTTAATTTCTTCATTGTATTACCAGAAATACTCGCTTCACTTTTCTTTGGTAAAGTAATGGAGAATGTATTGCATAACGACAGGCTACTGGCCGTACAAATTGGTGGCTGCCTGCTGATACTGGCCGCCATTGCCTGCGCAGTAGTTGTGAAAGAGAAAACCACAACAGAAAAGTTATGATGAAATATATATTGGTTACGGTAATGCTGTTAAGCATGTCAATTTTTTCTGTTGCGCAATATGCACAGGTGTATCCTACCAATTGGTACACGGGTATGAAATGGAATAAAGTACAACTGATAATAAGAGGGAACGACAAAGAATTTTATAAAGAAAAAGTACGGATCAGCTATCCTGGTGTACAACTTAGTAAAGTGAGCCAATTTGAAAATGGCAAGTACATGGCCCTCGACCTGGTGATAGCAGCTTCTGCCAAACCCGGAAATGTTTCTATTGAGTTTAGTAAGGGTACCAAAACCAATTCAATCACATGGCCATTAAAACCCCGAAGAGAGGGAAGAGGTACGCAGTTTGCCAAAGGCGTAACTTCTGCCGATTTTGTGTATTTGATCATGCCCGACCGGTTTAGTAATGGCGATCCATCGAATGATCGATTTTCTGATATGATGGATACCGCTTCAAACAGAAGCGAGCTATTACAACGCCATGGAGGAGACCTGCAGGGCGTGACCAATCATTTAGATTACATCAAAGAAATGGGTGCCACTACCATATGGCTAACACCAGTGGTAGAAAATGATATGCCCGCCGAGAAAGAACCTGCCGGCATGCTTAGCGGTTACCATGGTTATTGGTTTACGGATCAATACAAAATTGATAAGCGATTTGGAGGCAAAGAAGCGTATCATGCCATGATTGATGCGGCGCATGCAAAAGGCCTGAAAGTAATTCAGGATGCTGTGTATAATCATATTGGTATTGAGCATTGGTTTGTAAAAGATGCACCCGCTAAAGATTGGATAAACCAATGGCCCGGATACACCGGCAGTAACCATAGAGAGGAAGCCGTGTTTGATGCTACCGGAAGTGAGAAAGATAAAAAGATCATGCTCGATGGCTGGTTTGTTCCGCATTTGCCGGATGTAAATCAGCGTAATCCTTTTGTAGCAAATTTTTTGATACAACACGCTATCTGGACAACAGAAGAATTTGGTATAGATGGCTGGCGGGTAGATACGTATAAGTATTGCGATGAAGTTTTTTTAAACCGCATAAATGATGCGTTGCTGAATGAGTATCCTTCGCTAACTGTGTTCGGCGAAGCATGGACCAACACCGTTACCGGTAGTGCTTATTTTACCAGAAATAATATGAACACCGCATTTAAACATAATGCGCAGGGCGTAACTGATTTTCCATTGAATGGTGCTATCATGGCTACCATAAACCAACCTTTTGGCTGGACAGAAGGCGTGAATAAATTGTACATGACACAGGCGCAGGATGTGTTGTATAAAGAGCCTTTGAACAATTGCATTTTTCTGGATAACCATGATATGGATCGGTTTTATTCTGTAGCAGGAGAAGACCTTGATAAATACAAACAAGGCATCGGGCTATTGCTCACGCTCCGGGGTATTCCACAATTGTATTATGGTACGGAAGTGTTGATGAAGAATGTAAAAAATCCAAGCGATGCCATGGTACGGTTTGATTTTCCGGGTGGTTTTTCGGGAGATGTGGCTGATAAATTCAAATCATCCGGACGTACTGCGAAAGAGAATGACGCTTTCAATTTTGTAAAAACACTCGCTGCTTTTCGCAAGCAATCTACCGCACTGCAAACAGGAAAAACGATGCAGTACATACCCAATGATGGAGTGTATGTGTATTTCCGCTACAATAACCAACAAACCATCATGTGTGTGCTCAATACGTCTGATCAGGAAAAACAGATCAGTATGGAAAATTTTGTTGAACGCACCAAAGGTTTTCTGGAAGCTAAGGAAGTAGTTACCGGTGCTCGCTTCAACAGGCAGTTTTCTATACCTGCCAAAAAAATGTTTATATTAGAATTACACAAATAAAAAATCAACACCATGCCAACAGGAACAGTCAAATTTTACAACGAAGCCAAAGGCTTCGGTTTTATTACACCAGATGATGGAGGTAAGGAGCTTTTTGTTCACGCTTCCGGACTAAAAGATAAAATAATTGAAAAGGATCAGGTTCAATTTGATATGGAAGACGGCAAGAAAGGCCCCATGGCAGTGAATGTGGTGAAAATTCGATAAGCCATTACAAAAAATATAACGTCATTTCGATCCCGCCTTGGCGGGAGAGAAATCTTCCAAATACATAACCGTCATTTCGACGAAGGAGAAATCTCACGATGTAAGTTCTCATTTCATTTCATGAGATTTCTCCTTCGTCGAAATGACGTTTTTTAATTATAGTAACACCTTGTTATAATGAAACGATCCATAATCGTTTGTCGGCTTCTTTGCCCCAGTCTTTAAATCCCTTCTTCAGTTCCGCATACAATTGTTCCCAGTTTACTTTCTTTCCTTTTTGTACCGGATTTAACTGCGCAGGAGTGGGGTCTGTTAATTCTACTTTTGTTGCAAACCAGGTGGTGTATAGTCGGGGTATGGCTAGGCCGAGTATCATGCCGGGCAAACCACCAAAGCTTTCGGGTCCGCTGCTTACAGCAATCTGGTCTGTATAAAATGCCACCACATATACAGAGTCGCAAATTTTTGTAACTGCCTTACGGCATTCAAACCCGGCTATCTCGCGCGTTTCATCAGTAATGCGCCAGTCGAGGTTGCGAAGACTGTCTTTGATCACATACGTATTTTCAAAAACTTCCCGCTGGGTTGATACTGTTTTGTTGTCGAGGTCCTGCACTACACCATCTGTTTCAGTAGGTTTGCTTCCCCACATCATGTATTTGTTTTCACTATTTTCTTTCGCCAATTTATAGCGTGATCTGCTGGCATCAAAACGCAACTCATAAATATCTGTGATGATCTTTGGATATGCTTTCATCATGGTCTGCGTCCACACATTGTTTTCTGCCTCTTCTTCAACACCTTTATGCTGGTTGATTTTTTTCTCAAACTCAACACGTCCTTTGGTAATGAATTGTGTTTGCGCCATACTGCTGAAAAAGCAGCCGCAGCAAAGAATCATGAGTAGTATTTGTTTATTAGAAGCCATTGGTTTGCGGTTTACCATTTTTACTAAAATTATAAATTAATGAAACCAGGAAGTAACGTTGTATAGTTAGATTGGTGGTTTCTGAAATAAAGTTGCTGCTTGCATTACGGTTAATGCCTCTGTTCTGGTTAAAGAGATCGTTCACTGCTACTTTCGCTTCCCATTTATCATCCTTAGAAATGATTTTGCGGATGGAAGGGCTGAAGATATACACGTTCTGCTGGTTATCAAATGCTGCTGTTTTCTGGAAAATGGTGGCTTCCAGATTCAAATCAACATAGGTCTTTATTTTTTTGAATTTCAACTGCATATTGGTATACGCACCGTACTGCCAGTAATTGGTAACCACATCCGGGCGAATAGATGATTTGGAGCTGGTATAAGTAGCATTCAGATTCATCCAGAAATTGATCCACTTATCAGACCAGTATCCGGAATAGATACTCAGGTTAAGGTTATCACGGTCGGTAGTATTGGTAAGGCCATTGATCACATTCACATTCCTGTTTTTACTTGGTCCCGCATTGATACCAACGTTAAGGGACGGAATAATGTCGAAACCATATCCCAAACTGGCATTGATACTATAATTACCTTCTACATTAATGGCCTGGTTAATTCTTCTTCCAAAATTATCTATCGTAGATGCATTGGTAATGGCTGCGTCTGTGAAAGAATAGTTCACATTAATTGATACGCTTTTGCTTTTCAAAACTTTGTAGTCTGAAGCCCTGAAACTGAAACTATGGTTAAATGATTGTTTCAAATCAGGGTTACCAATGGTAATGTTCAGGGGATCAATATTATCCAGTATCGGTTGTATTTGTTGTAAGGTTGGGTTACGTGTAGATCCGTTATAGTTAAAGGTTACCCTTCTTTGTTGCTTGGGTGTATAATTGAGTGATACAGCAGGCACAAAATTATTGAAACTAACATCGCGGTCATTGTTTTTGCGAACATCTGTGAGATGATAGATGGAAGTACCATAGCCAGTACCAATAGCAAAGTTGAATTTCTTTACATTGTAACGGATGTTAAAACCTCCCTGGTGTCCGGTAGTGTTAAAGATAAAATGGTTACTCAACGTATCTACATAATTCTCGTATTTACCCGATCCGTTTTTGCTCAGCGTATTTCTTTCCGCATCATTCCTGTTCAGATTTAAACGGTAATTCAAAACCAGAAATGTGTTTTTCCATAATGGCTCGGTATATGTAAGCAATGAGTTAATGCTTGAGGTACTTTGTTTGTTTACTTTATACTGGTCTACATTATCCAGTTTAACCAATGCACCACTGGCATCATAAAAACGGTTGGCAGCCAATAAGAAAGTATTTTCTTCACGGTCATTAAAATTCAGGTCTGTATTCCATGAAATGGTGCGGCCTGCTTTTTTAAATTTTTTGCGCCAGAAAACATTTCCATTCAAGGTTTTATTTTCATCTGTACTATTGGTGGTTCGGTTACTCTCATTAATAATAGTGCCTTCTTCGCTGATGGATTGGCCGAGGTAATTGGTTAATACTTTACTCTTAACAACAGATGGCCTTGCGGTAATCTTTAAAGAACTCGAAGAATCTATCTGCCATTCATACACGCTGGTTAATTTATGCCTGAAGCGCGAAGCCACCTGGTCTTGCGAAGTGGTGTTGGTAAAACTGGTATCCGGTAAGATATTTTGCGTTTTGCTGGTGGTAACACTGCTCACATCCAGATCGTTGAATTGATAGGTGTTGTTGCTGTTGTGTTTGTCTTTATCCCATTTATTACTAAAGTGAAAACCACCCGTCATGGATTTTGGAAAGCCGCGTCCCCAGCTGAATTCATCACCACTTGAAAAAATACTGATGCCGCCATCATCCCCAATGGAGGTGGTTACATTGGCATCGCCCGCATAGTTTCGGTTTTCATCCCAGTTCAACGATTCAAATTTGGTATTGTCGGTAGTGAGGTAACCGGATATTTTTCGTTTTCCTTTAAAGGCATTGGCCAATACTTTACCGTAACGATACTTGTCAAAATCTGTACCGGCTTCTACTTTACCAAAATAGCCTTTCTTTTTATCTTCTTTTAGCTGAATGTTCAGGGTTTTAATTTTTTGTCCATCATCAATACCGGTAAATGCGGCCTGGTCACTTTTTTTATCGAATGCCTGCACTTTTTCAACAGCATCGGCACGAAGATTTTTGGTAACTACAGCAGGATCATCACTAAAAAACTCTTCTCCATCCACCAATATTTTTTGTACTTTTTCTCCCTGTGCCGTAATTTCTCCCTTACTATTTACTTGTATGCCGGGCATTTTGCGCAATAATTCCTGCACATCGGCATTGGCACTAACATGAAAACTATCGGCTTTGTATTCGGTAGTATCACCCTTTACCCTGATGGCACCAACTCTTTGTCTTACAATTACTTCCTGTAATAAATTAGCTTTCGTAATCAAAGGCAGACTGCCGAGGGCTTTTTCTTTTCCCGCTTCTACTTCTATTTTCTCAACATAGTCTGCATACGACGGATAAGAAACCATCAGGATAAAATTACCTGCCTGCAAATTTTTCAATTGAAAGTTTCCGTTAGCATCGGTTCGCGTAAACTTTACCAATACGGAATCTTTTGCCCGTAAAACAGAGATTACGGCATTAAAAAGATTTTGTTTGTTCAGGGTATCTGTTATGGTACCTTTAAGGGAGCTTTGTTGCGAAAAGGCTGTAGCGCCAATAAGCAGGAATAAGATTGCCAAAAAAACCGGTAATTTTCTCATTTGAAGCAGGTTGGTTATAGGATGCAGTTTGCGTGCAAATTCCATATTTATGAATTATTAACTAATATTTTAGTTGTAAACTAATGTTAAATAAATTTATCATTTGATAATCATCGCTTTATATCTTCGAAAACCATAAAGAACACGCTATGCCATCTGCCACAAAAAAAAATACTTCTGCTAAAGGAGATAATAGTAAGTCAAAGGTTGGAATGGAGTTGCCGAAAAAATATGAGGAGATACATTTTGTTGATAAGCGGCAAGCTGTATGGAACTATTCTGTTTTTTCTGATGAAGATGTAAAAAATTTTCAACAGGGCACGCATTACAGTTTATACAAACTGTTTGGTAACAAACAACTACAGGTACTGGATGAGTGGGGTACCTATTTTGCCGTATGGGCACCCAATGCCACATTTGTTTCTGTAGTCGGTTATTTTAATGAATGGAATAAAGAATCACATCCATTAAAAGTGCGTTTGGATAATTCAGGTATTTGGGAAGGGTTCATTCCAAATGTAGGATCGGGGGAAGCGTATAAGTATCATATCCATGGTTTCAACGGCATTAAGCTGGATAAGGGCGATCCGTTTGCACATTTTTGGGAGAAGCGTCCCTTTACTGCATCTATTACCTGGCAAACTGATTATGAGTGGCAGGATGCAGAATGGATGAAGACAAGAAAAAAGCATAACGCACTTTCCTCACCATACTCTGTTTACGAAGTGCATTTGGCCAGTTGGATGCGGCCTGATAAAAACAACGAAGAAATATACAATACCTATGCACAAATTACGGAGCGATTGGTTCCTTATGTAAAAGAGATGGGCTTTACGCATGTAGAGTTCATGCCTGTAATGGAACATCCGTTTGATGGCAGTTGGGGTTACCAGGGTACGGGATACTTTGCGCCCACTTCGCGTTTTGGTTCACCGCAAGAGTATGCGGCTATGGTAGATGCTTTTCACCAGGCAGGTATTGGTGTGATACTGGATTGGGTTCCCTCACATTTTCCATACGATGCACATGGTTTGTTCATGTTTGATGGAACGCATACGTATGAATATGCAGATATGCGTAAAGGCTATCATCCCGACTGGAACTCATATATCTTCAATTACAAAAGAGGTGAAGTAAAATCATTCCTCATCAGCAGCGCCCGTTTCTGGTGCGATCAGTTTCATACAGATGGTATTCGTGTGGATGCTGTGAGTTCTATGCTGCGACTGGATTACAGCCGCAACGAAAGCCAGTGGGAGCCCAATGAATATGGGGGCAATGGAAATATAGAAGCCATCGCATTCATCACCGATCTTAATGAAACCCTGTACCGCGATTTTCCGGATATTCAAACCATTGCAGAAGAAGCTACCGATTGGCCTAAAATAAGTAAACCAACTTTTGAAGGCGGACTAGGTTTTGGAATGAAATGGATGATGGGCTGGATGCACGATACACTGGATTATTATAAAATGGATCCGCTGTTCCGCCAGTTTCATCAGGATAAATTTTCATTCAGTATGATGTATTTCTATGATGAAAATTTTATGTTGCCGCTTAGTCATGATGAAGTAGTACACGGAAAAAGTCCCATGCTCTATAAAATGCCCGGAGATGAATGGCAAAAATTTGCCAACCTTCGCGTATTATATACCTATATGTTTACTCACCCCGGTGCCAAGTTATTATTTATGGGTGATGAGTTTGGCTCTACCACCGAATGGAATTATAAAAGCGAATTACCATGGGAGTTGCTGCAGTTTCCCGGTCATGCAGGTATGAAGCTTTGTGTACAAAGATTGAATGAACTCTATCGTTCAGAGCCGGCCTTGTATGAAAAACAATTTGAACCGGGCGGGTTTGAGTGGGTAGATCTTAATCACAGAAGTGAATCGGTACTGGTGTATATGCGAAAAGGGAAAAAAGAAAAAGATAATATCCTCATCATTCTGAATGTAACCCCTGTAGTAAGAAACGATTGGGAAATTTATGTTCATGGAAAAGGTAAGTGGGCTGAAATATTTAATAGTAACAGTACAGAATTCTGGGGTACGGGCGATGTATACAATCCCGAGATAAGAAGTGAACTGGTTGATAAGCCATCCAAATGTTATCAACTAAAAGTAAACCTGCCCGCTTTGGGGGCGGTGGTACTCAAATAAATAGATCGCTACCTCGATATTGCGTAAATCTCTGTGTTGTATATATCGGCACAGAGATTTTTTATTTTCGGGTGTAACTTTTATTTTTCTCTCCCGTTACACTCAAAAAAATATGTATGAAAAAGATAGGGATCCTATGCATAATGGCAATGACTGCATTTGTTGCCACCGCCCAGAAAGTTGTGTACGATAACGATGCAGAAAAAAGAACTGTCTCCGCTTTTCATGCCATTGAAACTTCTTCTGGTATTGAAGTAATCATTAGTAAAGGTAGTAAAGAAGAACTGGCGGTTAGTGCCGGCAACAGCGCCTACCTGGATCAGGTAAGAACGGTGGTAGAGGGGGGCGTTCTGAAAATTTCACGAAGTACCGATTGGAAATTCTGGAACCAATGGAAGAACTGGCGGGTTAAAGTATATGTCTCTTATGTTACTCTCGATGCCATCAAAGCCAATAGCGGCGGATCAATTAATGGATCGGAGGTGAATCTTTCAAAATTAAGCGCTAAACTAAGCAGTGGTGGTATCATCAACCTCAGTGGTTCTATTGAAACGCTGGATGTGGATGGCAGTAGCGGAGCACAATTTCGTGGCTACTCATTAACCTCCCAAAACTGCCGTGCCGAGGTCAGCAGTGGTGCCGGTGTTCAAATTACGGTTACCAAAGAAATTGCCGCAAAAGCCAATAGCGGCGGCTTTATCCGCTTCAAAGGCGAGGGCTTAATCCGCGACATCAATGTAAACAGCGGCGGATCGGTTAAAAGACAAAGCTAGGGAATATCGAATGTTAACAAGGAATGTCGAATGTCGAAGTGTTTTACTACTTACTTCGACATTCGACATTCCTTGTTCGATATTCGATATTCAACATTCTCTATCCCCATCTTATCCACTTTATTTTCCCGTTAACATTTCCGTAATAAGCGTTTAGCATCTTTTCGTTGTCTTATAACGTAATTGCTAACATAAACCATCGGATATGAAAACGACATCGTATGAATTACTGGTGAATGCGGCGGGACAATTGATGCAGCAGCATGCTTTTGATCATTTATCTGACGAGAAATTATCTCGCATGTACAGTTGTTTCCGTTGTATTGGCGAATCCGCTGATACGGCAGAGATTGCGGATGCTGAATCAGACTTATTAAGTCTTTGCGGCGAAGCAAACCTGTATGTTGAAACCGCAACCCCGCAATCCATTCATCAATGGCATACTGCCATGAGTTATTTTGGATTAACGGTTACACCAGCGGCGGCTGTTGCTGAAGAGGTAGAATAATCCGGAACGTTGTTCCTTTACCTTGTTCACTCCATTTTACAAAGAGCTTTCCTTTGTGATACTGCTCAATTATCCTTTTACTGAGCGAAAGGCCGAGTCCCCATCCTCTTTTCTTAGTTGTAAAACCAGGCTTGAAAACATTTGTGATATTATGTTTAGCAATGCCTTTCCCTGTATCAGTTACATCAATCAGCACAAACCCGTTGTTAGCTTCTGCTGTTATGTGGATGGTACCATTTCCTTCAATGGCATCCAATGCATTTTTCATCAGGTTCTCAAGTACCCAATCGAATAGGGGTGGTGATATCAGGGTAGATAGATCTTTGATCTCTGTATCATCAAAAATAAAATGTACCTGGCCACCTGTGCGTTTCTTCATATAATCCATCATGTGATGAATTTGTTCTGCGGGATTGTGCCATTCCAGTTTGGGCTCACTGCCTATTTTACCAAAACGATCGGTTACCAACAATAAGCGATCAACATCTTTAGCTATTTCTGGAACGATGTCTTTGTTTACTTCCTGCTCTTTTAATATTTCCAACCATCCCTGTAAGCTCGAAACGGGTGTGCCTAATTGGTGTGCGGTTTCTTTGGCCATCGAAGCCCATAACTGGTTCTGTGCCCCGCGATAAGCAGTTTGCATCGAAACAATGGCAATGGTAATGAAGAGGGCAACGATAATCAGCTGCACAATGGGATACAACTGTACTTCTTTCAACAGCTCACTTTCGCCATAATAATATTGATTGGCCGTATAAGGTGTTTCCTTTAATACGAGTACAATTGGTTTGTTGTTGTACCTTTTGAATTCGGCAAGTTTCCGTTTTAAATACGTGCTATCTTTTTGTATTTCTAAGGTATCAATATTGATAAAGTTCCCGGTAATGCTATCCTTCTCATTGGTTTCTATAATAGGAATCTGTGTATTCTCTGTTGAGATTTTGGTGGCCAGATTGATACTGGCACTATCTGATGAATTTAAAATGGTTCGTTGTGCTTCTACCCATGCTTCCACATTCTTACGCTCTTCCCTTGCAATTTTACCGGATACATAATGCGAATAAAAAATAGTACCACTTACCAATACAATGGCAATACATGTAAGCACTATTTTCCAGTTAAACCATTGCGGAATCATACGTTTTCGAATTAACAGATGAGCAGATTTTCAATTATTAATTATTAATTGTTAATTTTTAATTGATCTCTCTGGGTAAATTTAATCTAATAATCCATTAAAAAAAGGCAGCCACTTTTCAGTAACTGCCTTCTTCAAAAAATAAGGTATCCCGTTAACTAAACAGCCCGCCTTTTTTCAATGTTTTTACTCCCTGCCCAATTTTAAAACCATTGTTATAGATCTCTATCTTATAATCGCCTTCTTTGTATTTATCATTTTGTCTCCAGTCAAAACTCACCGGCGTAACTCTTCCCTGCTCATAGTTCACACTTACTTTACTGGTGTATGCTTTGCTTCCTTCTTCACGTGTGTTAAATGTAGTTCCTTCTGTAATGGGTTTTCCATCGGGTCCGGTTACCACAACGAAAATGTCTTTGGTTCCGGAGGGCGTAACTCTATTTACATCCAGGTTAAAACCAATTCTAATCAGGTTCGCTCTTTTAGCGGTGCTGGTTTCTGATTCTTTTCCACCACTGCTTACTTTGATAGCCGCAATACCAATAGAAGATGCATGTAGGGTAGATGCTACATCTACTTTCTCTTCCAGTTGTTTCTTTTCTGTTGTGGTGGTATTCAGATTTTGTTCAAGATTTTGCTTTTCTGCCGTAAGCTGTGTTTTTTCGGTAGACAATTGCTGGTTGGTAGAGGTCAGTTGCTGGTTTTCGCCTTTTAGTTTGTCAATTTCTGCAAATAGTCCATCCACTTTACCATTCAGTTCGCCAATCATTTGTTTGGCCTGGGCCAGTTCAGAATCACTGGCATTTTTCTTTTTCAATATGCTGCTGATATTGCCTTTCAGTTTTTGAATGGCAGAATTTTTATCAGCCAGATCGCCCTGTAACTGAACATTGTTCTGTGTAAGCGAATCTGCTTTGGCGGATACAGAAAGAAATTCCTGTTCAATGGCGTTACGCGCACTATCCACATTTACAATACGTGTTTGTAACTGGCTAAGGGTTTCTCTGGTTTGACTTTTGTCATAAATAATGTAGCCCCAGGTGCCGATTAGGGCGGCTATCAGAATACCGTATATTAGTTTACGGTTGTCTTTTTGTTGCGGATAATTGCTTCCCGCCGCGGATGATTGATTGTCAGTGTAACTCATGTTTCGGGTTTTTTATTATTGAAAATATGTATAAAATAATGCCATGTTAACAGACCTTTTACTACTCGATATTGAAACAGTGCCCGGCTTCCCAGCCTTTGGTGATATGGATTCCAGCTGGCAAGGATTGTTTTTGGACAAAATTGCCAAAACCGTGCCAGAAGAGATAAACATGGAAGAAATGTACAGAAAAAAAGCAGGTATACTGGCAGAATTTGGCCAGATTATTTGTATTTCAACCGCTTTTTTTTATGAAGATGAAGAGAACGGGCTAACCCTGAAAATGAAGAGCATCTCAGGAAATGATGAGGTAGAAATACTCAGTATTTTTACGGATTTGTGTCATAAAATGAAACAACAGCATCCGTATTTTCAGTTTGGTGGACATAATATTAAAGAGTTCGACATACCCTATATCTGCCGCAGGCTACTGATAAATGGACTTCCTTTGCCAGAATGCCTGCAATTGCATGATAAGAAGCCATGGGAAGTGAAAATGTTTGATACGCTGAACTGGTGGAAATTCGGCGACCATAAGAATTATGTTTCCCTGCATTTGCTGGCCAATGTATTGGGTATTCCCACTTCCAAATCTGATATAGATGGTAGTATGGTGCAGGATGTATATTATAAGGAGAGAAACCTTCCCCGTATTGTGGCGTATTGCCAACGCGATGTAGTGGTTACCGCCAATGTCATCCTGCGGTTTATGAACAGGCCGATGTTGTCGGAAGATAAGATTGTGATCGTTTAAGAATAGTCCATTGTCCATAGTCCATGGTCCATGGTCTATGGTCTATGGTCCATGGACAATGGACTCCCCCCAATGTTTAAAACTTTCAGTACCCTTTTTTCGCATTTCATGTACTGTGCTTCATCTTTGCACCCATGTCGGCCGAAAAGATCATATCAGAGTGGAAGAAAGGGGTATTCAAACCTATATACTGGCTCGAGGGTGAGGAATCTTATTTTATTGATCAGGTGGTGTCTTATGCGGAACACAAAATATTAAACGAAGCCGAGGCTGGATTTAACCTCACTATTTTTTACGGAAAAGACGCGGACTGGGCTTCAGTAGTAAATGCCTGTATGCGTTATCCCATGTTTGCGGAGCGCCAGGTGGTATTGCTGAAAGAGGCACAACACATGCGCGAAATAGAAAAACTGGAAGGATATATAGAAAACCCTTTGCCTTCCACCGTTTTTGTGGTGAGCTATAAAGAAAAGAAAGTAGATGGGCGTTCGAAGTTTTCAAAAGTACTTAAGCAGAAAGGGGAGATGCTTACTACTAAAAAAATGTACGATAACCAGTTACCTGTATGGGCAGGACAAATGGTAGAGCAGCATGGATTAAGCATATCGCCAAAAGCATTGAATTTATTGGTGGATCATATTGGCAATGACCTAAGTCGTATTCAGAATGAAATTGAAAAGCTTGCCGTAAACCTAGGAGCAAGAAAAAATATTACAGAAGATGATATTGAAAAATATATCGGCGTAAGTAAAGAATTCAATGTGTTTGAATTGCAGACGGCCATTGCCCAGAAAGACCTTGCCAAAGCCATACGTATTATACATTATTTTGAGGCTAACCCTAAAGCGGGCCCTATTCAAATGATCCTTCCCGCATTGTATAATTTTTTTAGTAAGGTATACATGATCTATGGTATATCCAGTCCTGATGAAAAATCAGTTGCGGCAGCCCTTGGAGTGAATCCTTATTTTGTAAAAGACTATTTACAAACAGCCCGTAAATACGATTATAGTGGTGTTGAAAAAATATTACTCCTTCTACACCAATACAATCTTAGAAGTGTAGGTGTTCATGATGTCGGTACCAGTGATGCAGGTTTGATGAAAGAGATGACGGTGAAGATAATGGTGTAAACGCAACGAATGAAGTTACGCTAACCAAAAAACCGGTTGCCTTAAAATTAAGGCAACCGGTTTTGTAAGTACTATGCAATAAGCCTGACCATTCGCAGTTATCTCTTTCACTCGATACATTAATTTATTGAGAAAAAGAAGTATAAATAAACAAATGGACTTACCATAATGCATAACGCAATCAACCAAAATAAAATACTGAAAATGGGATGTGACTTCTTTCCTACATTCTGTTGGTTCTGTTCTTTAAACAGAAATGAAAGAAACATCGCAGCACCAATGATGGAGCATACCGCTTTTATACTGAAGTAAAGCCAAAATAAAAATTTATTATTATTATAGGGTAGTCCATTTGGTAAAAGAAACATTGGTAAACACACCAATGCCATAATTACCAATACAGTGACAGTCGATAGTTTAGCTAAATACTGCTTGATACGTTGATACATATTGTTGGTTTTAGTTTCCCTTTTTCTTTTGGATGCAGGCTTTATAAGTGGTGTTGCAGGCTTCAAGATCCTCTTGGTATATGGCATTTGCCACAATAACTCCTCCTACACCTCCCCAAATGCCGCCAAAAATCGCACCTGTAACAGTTCCCCAAAAAGGAACCGCTGAACCGGTAGCTGCTCCGAGTCCTCCCATACTAAGTGTTCCACCTGTTCCGTACGACCATAAATTGCTAAAATACTTAGATTTGGCATTATTCTTACAGGTCTCTCTTTCCAGACAACAAGATTCGGAACATCCTGTACCGGAGCCATCGTAATTGTTTTCTTCGCTCTCCTCGCTAATAGTTATTAAATAATCAATTTCCTCTGTGTAAAAATCCAAACCATATATATGGGTACCAATACGTTTTGATTGGTCATTCATCGCAGGATAGGCAGCCAGTTTATTTTTGGCATATAATTTTCTTGCTTGATAATACTGGTTACCTCCACCCTCAACAAATAGTGTTTTTTTGACTGCATATTTTTTATCCAATGCTTTCAGGTTGTCTGAAATGGTTAGTGAATATTTTTTCAATTCATCCACAGAGCTGAAATGATAGAATGCGGCCAACTGTTGCTGATATAATAAGTTATCCCGTTCACTTCCAATTTGCTTCATTAACTCATTGCTTTTTTCAATGATCTGGTTAACGGTACGCCTGTCTTTGTATACCAGTTGCAGATATGTAGGGTCAAACCGGTTCATCGCTTCATTGATATTTATAAAAGACTCATCCTTAGACAATCCTTCTGAACTGAAAATGACTACGTCTGTAACAGCGTCGGTATTTTTTCGGCAACTGATAAATACAAACATGCAAATGGTAACTACCACCAGCATGGCGAAATATATTTTCTTCATAACATGTGTTGTTTTGATTAGTCCCCCCTCATCTTCGCATTATGCATGGGTATCGGGAGAATTTGAATTGCCCATTTACCATTGGCCAAATGATGCTATAAAATTCTACTCCCTAACGCCTATTTCCTACAAAACAACACGAAACAATGTTACTCTAATTGACACTTATTTACGGGTAGTAAATTAGTAGATTAATACGGGAAAAAACAGCGTGTTTTCACCCTTTTTTTCAGCTGGTAAAGGATTTATTATTGTAGTACTGAATATGCATTAACCCTTAAATCAATTAGCATGTACCAAAGAAGTGAAGAAAGAATGCGCATTGCCAGAAATATGCGGCTGCTGAGAGAATTGCGAAATTTTGACCAGCGTTATGTGGCTTCTGAATTGGAAGTGGGCAGGTCAACCCTGTCAACCTGGGAAAACGGACTTACTGAAGTGAAAATTGAAAGCCTAATAAAGTTGGCTGAAATACTCGGACTGGCCAATTACAGGCAGATCATTGATTTTGATCCGGAAGCTATTTTTAGTAAGAATACAAATAGTAAAGCGGATTAAAATATTACAAATCCTTCATGCACCTTATCGCCTCCAGTTTATCTTGCAGCAACTGCGCTTTTAATTCCTCCAGTCCATTAAATTTTACTTCTCCGCGCAAATAAAAATGCAGGTGTATTTGAAGTGTTTGTCCATAGATGTCTGCATCGAAATCAAAAATATGTACTTCAATTACTTTTTTCTTACCATCCACCGTTGGACGTAAACCGATGTTCATCATTCCTTTATAATGATTGCTCACGGCTGCCGATTCACGATTCACGATGGTAACCGCGTACACTCCATTTGCGGGTATCAGTTTTTCTTCACTGCCAATATGCAGATTGGCTGTTGGATAACCAATGGTTCGGCCTAGTTTATTTCCTTCTATCACCAGACCTTCAAAAAAATAAGGATGGCCAAGAAAGCGGTTGGCAGTAGCGATATCATTTTCCAACAATGCATGCCGTATGCGGGTTGAACTAATCACGATCTCATTGATCAATTCTTCAGAAATTTCTTTTACTTCAAAGCCAAGGGTTTTACCATAGTCTTTCAACAACTGGTAATTACCTTCTCGTCCTTTTCCAAAACGGTGATCATACCCAATGATTACCGTATGTGGTTTGAAATAGGTGTACAAGAAATCTTTTACATATTGCTCGGCGGTTTGGTTGGCAAATACATGATCAAATGGAACGACTACCAAATGATCAATACCTGCCTTATCCAACAGACTTATTTTTTCGGAAAGCGTGCTTAATAATTTCACATCTCCGGGAACGGAAGAAACAATTTTGCGGGGATGTGGATGAAAAGTAATGATCACCGTTTCGCCACCTATGCGGGCGGCTTCTTCTTTCATTTGTGCAATAATCTGACTGTGCCCAAGGTGAACCCCATCAAATGTACCAATGGTGACCACTGCCTTTTGAAATTCCGGTAATGAACCGGCCAATTCTCGATGTACCCTCATATAAGGGCAAAAGTAGGGAAAATGTGTATGGTCTATGGTCCATGGTCCATGGTCATACCTTACCTTTGCCCCGATTCAAAAATCTCTCTCCCAAGCGGGCGGGATAAAATTCCATCATACAACATGTCTTTATACGCACAACGGGGTGTATCGGCCCAGAAAGAAGAGGTTCATGCGGCTATTCAGAAACTGGATCAGGGTTTGTATCCAAATGCTTTTTGTAAAATCTATGCCGACTTCCTCTGTGGCGATCCGGATTGGGTAAATATTATGCATGCGGATGGCGCAGGTACCAAAAGTATCCTTGCTTATTTATATTGGAAAGAAACGGGTGATGTATCCGTTTGGAAAGGAATTGCGCAGGATGCTGTGGCTATGAATCTGGATGATTTGCTTTGTATTGGCGTTACGGACAACTTGCTTTTTTCTTCAACCATTGACAGAAACAAATCGTTAATTACCGGCGAAATATTGCAGGCCGTAATCAATGGCACACAGGAATTCTTTGATCAATTAAAAACATATGGAGTAAACATTCATTTTCTCGGTGGAGAAACAGCCGATGTGGGTGATGTTGTGAGAACCATTGCTATAAATGGAACCATGACTGCCCGCTGGCCAAAAAGCAAATTGATCACCAATGATACCATTGCTCCCGGAAATGTAATTGTTGGTTTTGGCAGCTCCGGTAAAGCTTCTTATGAAACAGCATACAACAGCGGTTTGGGAAGTAATGGATTAACCAGTGCAAGGCATGATGTATTGAGTAAATATTATGCAGAGAAGTACCCAGAAACGTTTGAACCCAAACTGAATGATGCCGTTGTATACATCGGAAAAAATAAAATGACCGATGAATTGCTGATTGGTGAAGAAACAATAAGCATTGGTAAATTATTATTGTCGCCCACCAGAACATACGCCCCTTTATTAAAAGTATTGTTAGACAATTATTTTGATGAGATCTATGGTGTAATTCATTGTAGTGGAGGTGGACAAACCAAGTGTATGAAGTACCTGCCACGCCCTTTACATATTATTAAGGATAACCTGTTTGATGTGCCACCGATTTTTGAATTGATCCGCCAGAACTCAGGGGCTGATTATAGGGAGATGTACCAGGTATTTAATATGGGCCACCGATTGGAAATATTTACCAATGAAACTACTGCCGCCAATATGATAGCAGCAGCTGCTGCATTGAACATCGAAGCTAAAATTGTGGGAAGAGTAGAAGCCGCTGAAAAATCTTCATTACTATTGAAAGGAAGTTTTGGTGAGGTGGTGTATGATTAGCAGGAGATGATGTAGGTCAGGCGACCAACATCGGCAGTGGATATGTGGTGTATGATTAGTAGTTAATGATGTTTGTCAGGCAACCAAAATAAGACCAACTGTTATGGGTAAACTAAAATGCGGGTAAACCGCGTTGCTTTCTATAAACAAATTGTAACTTAGAATTATGTCAGATATCGTTGTATCCATAGATAACGCCAATATTTACCAGGGAGAAAACCTGATTTTGCATAATGTAAACTTCACCATCAGTAAAGGTGAGTTTGTTTACCTGGTGGGTAAAACCGGAACCGGCAAAAGCAGCTTGCTAAAAACACTGTATGGTGAATTGACGTTAACGCAGGGAAATGCCTCTGTGGTTGGGTTTGATTTACGAACCATGGACTGGAAAAAAGTACCTTTTCTCCGCAGAAACCTGGGTGTGGTATTTCAGGACTTTCAATTGCTTACGGATAGAAATGTACAGGAAAACCTTCGCTTTGTTTTAAAAGCTACCGGCTGGCAGGATGAACGCCTGATAGAAGAAAAGATAAATGATGTACTGGACAAAGTAGGGTTGAAAAGCAAAGGCTTTAAAATGCCATTTGAAATGAGTGGTGGTGAGCAGCAGCGCGTTGATATTGCGAGAGCCCTCTTAAATTCTCCCAAACTCATATTGGCTGATGAGCCTACCGGCAACCTCGATCCTGAAACCAGTGATGAGATCATGCAACTCCTGATACAAATTGCCAAAGATTATGGAACCTCCGTTCTCATGGCCACTCACGATTTCATTGTCATCAACCGTTACCCTTCACGTATGTTAAAAACAGAAGGTGGTAAGGTGATTGATAGTGCAGCAGTGTTGGTTTAGTAGTTTATTGGTTTATTGGTTTATTGGTAAGGCAGAAAGTCTGCATTAGAGAAAATTACCAATAAACTAATAAACCAGTAAACCAATAAACTAGCTCCCCCAAATCCACCCTACCTGCTTTTTTGCATTGGCTTCATTGTTAAACATGGGTTCCAGTAAATGCTTTCGCAATTCGATTTCGTGTGAGGTAAATGGCTGGTGATACAGTTGTGCAATGATTTCCCTGAATGCGTTGGCATTGCTTCCTATATGGCAGGCAGTTTCTAGTTCACTGCCGCTTACAGTAGCTTCATTTACCACACAATGCCTGCCATGAAATAAGGCATTCACCAATTTGGTTTTCATACCCGTAGAAGTAAAAGAAGGAATAACATTAATATGCGCTTTGGCAATCATATCCTGCATTTCTTTTTCTGAAGGATTGGCAACCAGGCAGGTATGTGTTTGCGAATGGGCCAGTTCCTGTAATTTTTCTGAAGGATTTTTACCGGCAATAACAAAAGGAACTTTTAACGTACTGAAAACTTTTTCCAATAACCAGGTGGCGGCTTTATCATTGGCATCCACACTCAGATCGCCATGGTAAAAACAATACGATCCCATGCCTTCTAAACAGGATACTTTCCAATCAGGCAGGTAGAGCGATAAGTGTTCAATATTTTTACAACCGAGTTCGTTTCGGTAAACAGCATCATCTTTTTCAGTTGTGCCCCAAAACGTAGCCTTACTAACGATCTTTTTTTCATACGCCTTAAGCAATCGGCTCTCCATCCAATAATACATTTTTTTGAGAGGAGAGGAAGTGGTTCTACTTAGATCACTATAATATTGGTACTCTACATTGTGCACCCGTACAAAACATTTACGGTTGGCAAAGCGTTTGTCGAACAAGGGATAGGTGCAGTGAACACCTTCCATAAAAATCGGATAATCATCTTTCAATAAATTTTCCAGCAACAATTCATTTCTGCGGCTGGATACGATATAGGGAAGGGTGTTGGAAATACCTTTATGCCCGGTAAACCGCTCATAGTATTGAACCGTTTCGCAATATTTATTTAATTCAGGCTGCTCACTACGGCCATACGCAAAACAATGCAGGTGAATTTTAATACCCTGTTTTTGAAAAGCCGGTAATTTATAAAATACATCCATCACACCACCATAATCAGCGGGGTATGGAACATTGAAAGAAATGATATGTAAATGCTTTTCCACTATTGATTTTTAAATATAGTCTGATAAAAATTAAGCAATGCTGTTTGCTCATTTTCCCAATTCAAATCCAATCTTGCTTTCAGACAGTTTTGTTGCAATCTTGTATACACAACATCATCCGATAGTAAATTGTTCAAAGCCTCTGCAATGGTTGTACTATCTGTGTTGTTTACCAGATAAGCAGTGTTGTAACACTGATTAATGGAGGCGTATTCCGGATAGTTTACACAAACCTGTGGAATACCCGCCATAGTATAATCAAAGAAACGGTTGGCCAAGGAATAATATTGGTTCATTCCTTCCTTTTCAAACAAAGTGATGCCAATATAGGCCTGTGGGGTAAGCTCAATCAATGCATCTGGAGATACATAGCCTCGCAATTCTATTTTAGATTCCAGTTCATATTGTGCAACCAGTTTTACTGTTTGGTCAAAAAAATTACCCTTGCCGCAAATCACCAGTTTGGCATTCACTTCTTTCATTGCCGGAATCAGGGTTTCAAAACAACGGCCCTCATTTACAGCTCCCTGGTACAGGATCCATTTGTCTGATGCTTTTTTTTGTTTAGGTAACTCTGTTAACCTTGGCAGGTTTCTTACAAAAGTATAGTGTACACCATATCTTCTATTCAACTCATCCCTGATAAAACCATTTACGGTATACCCCAATGGAAATTTTGGTACAGCAAATTTTTCTACGGCCAGCCAGCATTTGTGTATGAATGGGCGGGTGATGACTTCTTTTTGTTCAGTAAATAATTCATGTGCATCATACACCCGCTTCTGTTTTTTTATTAGGGATGCAAAATATACTGGCAGGATGGTATCGAGATCAATGGCGCAAACCAGATCAGTTTTATGAAACAATAAAAACCAAAATAGCCGAAGATTGAACTCCACATAAAATAAAAAACCCTTTTTGAAAAAGCAGTTCAACCTTTTTTGACGAAAGTTTTTCGCTTGTAGCGTTGCGGATGTTTTATTCTTTCTTCCTACCAACACAACCTCATATCCTGCCGATGCCAAAGTGCCGGCAATCCGGTGCATTCTCTGGTCGTAATTCAGGTCGTTGATAACTGCAAACAGGATGCTCGCCACAGGTAAGGGTTTACTGAAAAATATTGCTGGCCGAAATATACTACTAGTCTGCTAACAAACTACATTTTTAAAAGAAATTGCTATCCTCTAAGATATATGATTATCAATGTGTTGCGATCTTATTGGGGTATCCTCAATTCTTTGTCTGTTTACTTCTCCACCTATTATACACAAGCTTTTTTTATCTACAGAAATTCTACCCCTTTTACTGTATGTTCGCAGGTACTTAAATAGGACAATACGTGAGATTAAAGTCATTAGAAATCAAAGGGTTCAAAAGTTTTGCTGATAAAACTGTGGTCAGTTTTGATGAGGGTATCACCGGTATCATCGGGCCAAATGGTTGTGGTAAAAGTAATATTATAGATAGTATCCGTTGGGTAATTGGAGAGCAAAAAATATCTGCACTCAGAAGTGAAAACTTAGAAGCACTTGTTTTTAACGGAAGTAAAACCAGAAGCCCCAGTGGTTTGGCTGAAGTAAGCCTCACTTTCGAAAACACTAAAAATTTATTACCTACCGAATTCAATACCGTAACCGTTACCCGCCGTTTTTATAAAAATGGTGAAAGTGAATATCGTTTGAACGATGTTACCTGTCGTTTGAAAGATATCCATAACCTGTTTTTAGATACTGGTGTTAGTACCGACAGTTATGCCATCATTGAACTGGGTATGGTGGATGATATCATCAAAGACAAAGAGAATAGTCGTCGCCGCATGCTGGAACAGGCTGCCGGTATTACTATTTACAAAACCAGAAAGAAGGAAGCTAAAAATAAACTCGATGCTACAGAACAGGATCTGGCGCGTATTGAAGACTTGTTGTTCGAGATCAATAATCAGTTAAAAACTCTCGAGAACCAAGCCAAGAAAGCAGAGAAGTTTTACGAGATCAAAAAAGAATACAAAGAAGTGGCTATTGAATTGGCCAAAGCATCTCTGGAAGGCTTTAACATCACCTATAAAAATCTCAACGAACAGCAGGATGCTGAAGCCGATAAAAAAATTCGGTTGGAAGCTGAGATAGCTACTGATGAAGCCGCTATTGAACAGGAGAAAGTAGGCTTTATTGAAAAAGAACGTGCCCTGCAAGGTATGCAGCACGAATTCAACGAATATTTACAGGAACTGCGTACCAAGGAAAACGACAAAAATCTGGCTACGCAGAAATTGCATTACCTGAAAGAAAAAGAAACCAACTTAAAAGAGTTTTTAGAAAAAGCAGAAGGTCAGTTAAAGACCATTGGCGATTCTATTCAGTACACACAAATACAGGTTGGTGAAGAAGAAGCCAATTTGCTGGAGTTGCAGGATAAAGTAGAAACCACCAAGCTGGATGTAGAAGACAAACGACGCGTATTTGATGAAAAAAGAACCGGCCTGGATGTATTGCGTAACCGCTACCAGCAAATTCAGCGCAGCCAGTTCGATGCTGAGAAAAAAGTGGCCGTGGCAGATACTTCAATATTAAATCTCCAAAGGGCACAAACACAGTTAAACGAAGAAAAGCAAAACCGCGAATCGCAGTTACAGCAATTAAGTGTGGAGCTGGAAGAGAAAGAAGCTACACTGGATGCCAAGCGTATAGACCTGCAACAATTGCAGGAGCACCAGGAAAAAACCAAAGAGCAGATTTTTGAAACACAGGCTGCTTTGGAAGTATTGCGAAATGAATTGAATGAAGAGAACCGTAAGCTGGATTCAAAACGGAATGAATACAACCTGCTGAAAAGCCTGATCGATTCGATGGAAGGTTATCCGGAAAGTATTAAGTTCCTGCATAAAAATCCTGAATGGAACCATGCGGCACCTATTCTGTCTGATATTATTTATGTAAAAGAGGAATACCGTACTGCTGTAGAAAATGTACTGGAACCTTACCTGAACTACTATGTAGTTAATAACCTGGAAGAAGGGTTGCAAGCCGTTCATTTACTGGATGCACATAAAAAAGGAAAGGCCAATTTCTTCATGCTGGAGAAATTTGCTAACCATACAGTAGATACACATCAACCTGCCGACACCATCAAAGCGATGGATGTAATAGAGGTTGATTCGCAATACCGTAAATTGGCCGAATACCTGCTGGCCAATGTGTACATCGCAGAAAATGATGAAGCTATTGCCAACAGCAATGGTGCCGTAGTACTGGAGAAACATGGTAAATACGTAAAAGGAAAATACACACTCACAGGCGGAAGTATTGGTTTGTTTGAAGGAAAGAAAATTGGGCGTGCCAAGAACCTTGAAAAATTATCAGAAGAAATAGCCGATCAGGAAGCCATTGTAAATCTGCTGAAATCAGATATTCAGGCTAAGCACAATGAAGTGATTGCGTTTAATGATCAGTTGAAAGAAAACGTGATCAAACAAACGGAGAATGAAATCAACCAACTGACCAACCAGGTGTTTGCCGCCAAGAATCGCATGGAGAATTTGCAGGCCGCGCAACAAAATGGTTTACAAAGACTGGAAGATCTGGATCAGCGCTTGCAAGCCGAGCATGATGCCATTGCTGCCACCCGTGAAGAATTTCATGTATTGAATGAGCAACTGGAAGCAACCAACGCCGAATTAAAAACCGTAGAGCAGGATTATCAATCTTCTGAATACGAGTACAATTTTGCATCGGTACAATACAATGAAACCAACCTGCAGTTAACCCGCCAGCAGAGTAAGATCACCACTCTGAAGCAGGAAATGGTATTCAAAGAAAACCAGTTGAACGATCTGCATGCACAGATTGGTAATAACACTGCACAATTATCTGAAGCCAGCACGAATATTGAAGAGAGTGAGAAAGCATTGATTGGTTCTGAAGAATTGTTGCTCGAAATGATGCGCAGAAAAGAAGAAGAAGAGAAAAAATTAAATGAAACCGATCAGGCTTACTATAACCTGCGCAATGCGTTGCAGGAAAAAGAAAGTGAACTGCGTTTGAAAGTGAAGAGCAAGGAAATGATCGATCACCTGGTAACAGAGATCAAAGACAAGTTGAATGAATTGAAACTGCAACTGGCCGGTATGAAAGAAAGGCTGATTGTAGAATTCAAAGTAGAACTGGATGAGATTTTAGATCAGGAAAGAACTACCGATACCGCTTTGGAAGAATTACAGGCCAGCTCCGACCGTATGAAGAAACGCCTCGAGAATATGGGCGAAGTAAACCCTACGGCCATTGAAGCATACACTGAAATGAAAAAACGCTACGAGTTCATTCTGGAACAGAAGAATGATCTGGTGTCTGCTAAAGAAAGCCTGTTACAAACCATTCAGGAAGTAGAAGCGACTGCCAACCAGCAGTTCCTTGATACGTTTAACCAGGTGCGCGAGAATTTCCAGAAAGTATTTAAAGCATTGTTTACGGAAGAAGATACAGCAGATATGATTCTGGTAAACCCCGAGAACCTTGCTGAAACTGGTATTGAGATCATAGCAAAACCAAAAGGGAAACGCCCATCTTCCATCACGCAGTTAAGTGGAGGAGAGAAAACTTTAACGGCTACTGCATTACTGTTCTCTATTTACCTTATTAAACCCGCACCATTCTGTATTCTGGATGAGGTGGATGCACCATTGGATGATGCTAACGTAGGCAAGTTTACACAGATGATCAAGAAATTCAGCGATAACTCACAGTTCATTATTGTAACCCACAATAAACAAACCATGAGCGCTGTGGATGTGATCTATGGGGTAACCATGCAGGAGCCGGGTGTAAGTAAACTGGTACCGGTCGACTTTCGAAGCCTTGCCAACTAGTAAACCTTCTATTGAAATCTGCGCCTTTGCGTCTTTGCGAGAAAAAATTGCTCGCAAAGGCGCAAAGGCGCAGTTGTTTGATGTCCTAAATTTTTAGATGAAAAATTGGCCCGGCATATAATCATTCTACGAAAGGAAAATTGATAATATTTAATTGTGATAATCATACCATTTGTATAAGTCTATTACCATATTATATCTTGTTTGCTTTGGCAGTTACCTGTTCCTTACCCGGCAACCAGATTATCTCGATGGAGAAAAAGTTCCTGCAAAAATTGAATGGCTTGTAGATAGTGCCTCAGGCAGAAGCATTCCTAAAGCCGTGTTTCACACCGGTTACCAGGAATATGCGGTAGATGCAAGATATGTTTTCAGAAATTTGAAAAATGGCGACAAGGTTGAAGTGATTTACGAAACCGAACATCCCGAAAGAGCCGCTGTGTATCGATTTTGGGGTTATTGGCTTACTTGGGGCGAGCTCATTGCAACAGTTGTGATTTATCTGGCACTTTTTCAGATTGCCCTTTCAGTAACCAGTAACCCTACTGCAGATGCATTGGTGGAACAACTGGATTATAAGCCTGAGAAAAAACGTCGCTATAAAACGAATGAAGAAGAATAGTAAGGAAGGGAGGTTTATTTTAAATATCGTTTGATGTCTTTTTCTACATCGCGGCTCTTGATGGTTTCTCTTTTGTCGTACAGTTTTTTACCCCTGCCCAAACCAATCTCCACTTTTACCAAATTTTTATCCGTAAAAAATACTTTCAGCGGAACAAGGGTAAATCCTTTCTCTTTGATCTTAGCCTGTATTTTCTTTAATTCTTTTTTATTGAGTAATAATTTTCTGTCGTGTACCTCAATATGGTTATTCGCAGTTCCATGCGAGTAGCTTGCAATAAATAATCCCCGCATCCATAATTCACCATCATCGAACATGCAGAACGCATCATTAAAACTCAACTTACCCTCACGGATGGATTTTACTTCCGTTCCCATCAATACAATACCGGCTACATATTTATCATCTATGAAGTAATTAAAGTAGGCCTGGCGGTTGTTCATCTCAGCCATGGGGGCAATTAGTAATTAGTAGTTAATAATTAGTAGTTAGTAATGATTCTGATTAATATCATCGATTAAGTAAAGACAAAAGATTTTTAATTACTAATTATTAACTACTAATTACTAATTAAAATCTTCAGCTTCTAAAGAGCAAAACCACCTGTGCAAGTTTGTCTTTCAGATTTTTTCGGTCAACGATAAAATCTAGAAAACCGTGTTCCAGTAAAAATTCACTTCGTTGAAAACCTTCGGGAAGATCTTTTTTAATGGTTTCTTTTATCACACGTGGACCGGCAAAACCAATCAGGGCGCCGGGTTCAGCGATATTCAGGTCTCCGAGCATACCAAAGCTTGCAGAAATTCCACCAAAGGTTGGGTCGGTTAATAAGGAGATATAAGGAAGTTGTGCATCACTTAGTTGTGATAATTTACCACTGGTTTTAGCCAGTTGCATAAGACTAAAGGCACTCTCCATCATACGGGCACCACCACTTTTGCTGATAACGAGGTAAGGAAGTTTGTGTTCAATGCAATAATCAACTGCACGGCTGAATTTTTCTCCCATCACACTGCCCAGCGATCCACCAATAAATTCAAAATCCATACAGGCAACAACCAATCCTTCGCCATTTGCCTTGCCCACCGCTACACGCATCGAATCTTTCAGGTCGGTTTTGGAATGAATATCATCCAGTCTTTTCTGGTAAGGTTTCAGATCGGTAAATCCGAGTGCATCAATACTTTGGATATTGTCGAACAGTTCGGTGTAGGCTTTATCATCAAATAAAAAATCAAAATACTCTTCGCTGCCAATGCGGTGGTGGTAATTGCATTTGGGGCAAACAAAGAGGTTCTCTTTTAATTCGCTGGTAGTGCAGATATAATTGCATTCCGGACATTTATTCCAAAGTCCTTCAGGTGTTTCTTTTTTATCAGCGGTTGAGGTTAAGATGCCCTTACGTATCCGTTTAAACCAACGTGGTTTGGCCGGATCTCCACCCTGATTTTCATCACCGGTGAGGTTGGCTTCAAAATCTTCTTCACGTTCTTTTTTCATAGCGGTCTTTTGCAATTGGGGCGGTGAAGATAATAATTTTACACACCCCATCTATCAGCTAATTCATGATGTGCAAAATAGCTTGATTTACAATAGGTAAGCTGAAATGCTAATAATTGTTAGTTTTTGTAAATCGCTGGCAATTTTGTTGAGTTTGTGTTGCTGATCATAAAACAAAGCCCCTGAATGAACCATTCAGGGGCTTTGTTTTATTGAATTCACTGTTTTATGCGTTTCGGTTGATACAGTTAAGATCTTCAAAAGCTACTTCCAGTCTTTTACTGAAATTCTCCTCTGCCTTACGCAACCATACCCTCGGATCATAATATTTTTTGTTGGGTTTTTCAGCTCCTTCCGGATTGCCCAACTGGCCTTGCAGGTACGCTTCGTTTTTTACATAGAACTGCTGAATACCTTCCCAGAATGCCCACTGCAAATCCGTATCAATATTCATTTTAATAGCACCATAACTAATGGCTTCCCTGATCTGGTGCTGAGGCGAACCACTTCCACCATGGAATACAAAGTATACAGGTTTAGGCCCGGTTTTTAATTCCTGCTCAATATAATCCTGACTGTTTTTTAAAATTACAGGTCGCAGCTCTACATTACCCGGACTATACACACCATGTACATTACCAAAAGCAGCAGCCACTGTAAAGAGGTTACCAACTTTGCTTAATTCAGTATAAGAATAGGCTACGTGTTGTGGCTGTGTGTAGAGTTTATCATTTTCAACACCGCTGTTATCAACACCATCTTCTTCACCACCGGTAACACCCAGTTCAATTTCAATGCTCATGCCTAATGGAGCCATTCGTTTGTAAAACTCAACGGAGGTATGTATGTTTTCTTCCAATGGTTCTTCAGACAAATCGAGCATATGTGAACTAAATAGAGGCTGGCCTTTTTCTTTAAAATATTGTTCGCCTGCATCAATCAATCCACTGATCCAGGGTAACCATTTTTTGGCAGCATGATCTGTGTGCAGTACAACGGGTACCCCATAATATTTAGCCACGTTGTGAATATGCAATGCACCGGAGATACCGCCGGAAATATTTCCCTGCAGGTTATCGTTTGGCATTCCTTTACCGGCTATGAACTGTGCACCACCATTAGAGAACTGAATAATTACGGGAGAATTTACTTTGGCTGCAGTTTCCAATACGGCATTTATGGTATTGGTACCAATGGTATTAACAGCAGGTAAGGCAAACTGGTTGTCTTTGGCATCGTTGTATAAAGCTTCCAGTTCTTTTCCGAACAATACGCCGGCGCGGTATTTTTTCATGTGTATAGATTGTAATGTTTAAGTAAAATTCTTATAGGGTTTCGCTGCGGCAAGATACTTTACTTAGCGCAAACGTATGTTAGCTTTTTGAGGCATTTCATACACAAGATATGCCACTACAACAGTTTTGTACGGAGTTGTGTAAGATAAGCGGGTACCCATTGCAGCCGGCTGCCATACCAACTAAACATTTCGCCATCTACCAATTCAATCCGGGTATCGGGAAGGGCGGCCTGTAATTCGTTTATGTGTTTTTGTTGAAAAGGATAGGGTTCTGATGATAATAAAACCAACTCAGTTCTTTTTTCCTGCAATGCGGCTACTGTTATTTCAGGGTAACGCATTTGTTGATGTAGCACATTATCAAATCCCGCATGGTGCATGATATCATGTATATACGTTTCTCCTCCGGCAGCCATGTAAGGATCTTTCCAGATCAGGTATGCCGTTCGGATTCTTTTTAGGGTAGCTACTTGTTCAGCGAGTACAGTAAATTCATTTTGTATCCGACTAACCAGTTTAGCCGCTTCAACTATTTTACCGGTTATATTTCCAATGGCTGTGATCATGGTTGCTGCTTCAGCTATGGTTGAAATATTACTGATCCAAACCGGACAAATATTTTCCAAGGCTTCTATCTGCTCCTTTACATTTTCTTCTTTGTTGGCAATGATGAGGTCGGGCTCCATTGATTGTACCATTGCTATGTTCACTGTTTTAGTACCACCAATCCTTGTTTTGTTTCGAAACCATGCATCTGGATGGATACAGAATTTTGTGATGCCTACCACTTCATTTTCCAAACCCAGATCAAACAATAATTCTGTTTGTGAGGGTACCAAAGAAATAATTCGTTTAGGCGTTTCAGGTAAAAATATTTCTCGGTTAAGTTGGTCTATGTGCAGGGGCATACGCTAAAATACTAACGTGTATTACTACTAAAAAATCAAACATTCTTTTATTCGAAGTTTCTTGTTGCTCAAGGCCGCTGGGCCTCGTGCCTGTTACCGGGCTGCTTTGGCCTCTGATCAGGTCTGCTTCGCATGACCTGATCTGTCTGCGCTTCGCTGGACACCGAACCCAAAGAGGCCCGTCCACAGGCACTGATTAGGATTTATTCATCAAACACCCCGAATTGACAATTTTTTATTAAAATGATACTTTAAATGGCCTCTGAAAAAAAGCGTTAAGAAATTTACGGAATGTAGAGTTAAGAAATGAACGATGCCTGGCTATTACACACTGTTGAATAACACATTTGCATTATTATTGAACTATAGTTGGGCTTTAGACTTCGTTCATTTTAGCGGAATGCAGTAAATTTTAGCTTTTTTCAGCAGCCTTGACTTTTTTTGTTACTTTTTTGTGTCAAGACAAAAAAGTAAATAGCGTAACTGCTATTAATAAAACTAATTGAAATACTTAATGGCACAACACGTCAAAATACTAAGAAGCTTTTAACAGATAGATCTGTGTATTCATTCATGGATTGCATCAGAGATAAAAGACCTGAATCATGTTAAAAACCATACTGCTTATTTGTTTGCTATTTGACGTAGGTGGAGGCATTCCAGTTTTTCATCCTTCTATGCTAACCGTAAAACAAATTCCTTTACCCGAAGGCTATGAACGGGTTGCTTTACCAGAAAATAGTTTTGCCCCTTTTCTACGTAATCTTCCTTTGCGCAAAGACAATACCGTGTACCTCCATAACGGGCAACGTAAGCCTAACCAGTCAGTACATTATGCAGTGATAGATATTTCTACGGGAAGCAAGGACTTACAACAATGTGCGGATGCTATTATGCGGTTGCGAGCGGAATATTTTTATGCGAAACAACAGTATGATAGTATTTGCTTTCTAAGAAATGGTCGCGAGTTCTACCGGTTTACTGTCTTTGCACGGGAACACGGTAAACCTAACAGGGATGGTTTTATGCGTTTTATGGAAACGGTATTTATGAATTGTGGTACCTATTCTTTACAGCAGCAATTAAAACCAGTGAGTAAACAGCTATTGATGCAGGTAGGAGATGTATGGATAAAAGGCGGCGCACCCGGACATGCAGCGTTGGTTGTAGATATGGCAGTTAATAAACTAACGGGAAAGAAAATATTTTTACTGGCAGAAGGGTATATGCCTGCGCAGGATATACATATTGTATCAAACCCACCCAAACCACTCATCGATCCTTGGTATGAACTTACTGAAGAACAAACATTGATAACACCCACTTGGTTATTTTATACCGGCCAACTCAGACGTTGGTAATAGAGAGTGAAAAAGCATCTTCGCCATGTTGGTAATCTTTTTCTACTAATTTTTTTAATCCCATATAACCGGCCAGCCATTGGGGAGATAGAAAACGGGAAAGGGATGATATGTCTATTGGTACGTTGTTGTCAATATAAGATTGCAAACTTCTGAGACTGTCCGATTCTGTTAATTGTGTGAGAATGTTCATGCAGTAAAACTACCGGAATGATATAACCAAAACAACCGATAGTTGTTATGATCCATAGTTACAGGTTATATAACTTCTTAGCCAGTTTGATGAAACTTTTATTCAGTTCACTTTTTTCTCCCTTGCGTTGAATGAAATAAAAATTTCTTTCTATGCTCAATCCTTCAAAATGAATTTCGGTAAGGTCTCCATAGGCCAGTTCTTTGGCTACTGAGCGATGAGGTAAAAAACCCAGTGAATCTGATTCGATCAGAAAATTTTTCAACGCTTCGGTGCCGCCAAGTCTTACTTTGATATTGAGATCGCTCAGTTTGATCTTGCTTTTTTCCAACGTGTATTTCAAAGCTGCCAATGTACCGCTTCCCCTTTCGCGGATGGCCAATGGCATGTTGATAATCTCTTTCAGAGTATAATTTTTTTTCTTCGCAATGGGACTTTTTTTACTGCATACTGCAACAACAGTATCCGTTACAAAAGGTAAATAATCTACATTGGTTAATTTTACCCGTCCTTCAGTAATACCAATATTAATGTCCTGGTTTAACAAAGCTTCCAATACCAACTCAGAATTCCGATTAAGCAGGTTAATGTGTATGTGGGGATATTGCTGGTGAAAGGAAGACAATACCTTTGGCAAGGTGTATAAAGCAATCGTAGTACTGGCGCCAAGTTTTAAAAAACCCATGGCCTGCATCACATCTTTGATACTGGATATTTCAAATTCTGTTTGTTCCTGAATATTTTTTACTTCGATTAATTTCTCAAACAGCAGTTTACCAGCCGGGGTAAGCTCAATCAGAATTCCTTTTCTATCAAACAGTTTGGCTTTATAATATTCTTCCAGTGATTTGATGTGTTTACTAATAGCAGGTTGCGATATATACAAAGCCTGACTGGCTTTTGAAAAACTTTTTTGTTGTGCTACTGTCAGAAATACATCATGCCTGGTGGATATCATGGGATGAGTTGTGAATTATGCGTTGCGTAAAATTAAAATATTGGTTGTTTTATTATTCAGTCCATGGACCATGGTCTATGGACTATCGTCTAACATACCACTCACCCTATTCATTTTGCCAAACTCTGTATCACATCATACTTGGTAACAATATGGTATTCGCCTTTTTCATCTTTCGCTAATACTGCTCCATTTTCTTTGGTAATGAGGCTGCCCAATCTTTCTACTGCGGTATCAAATGCAACCACGGGGTAAGCGGGTTCCAGTACACTTTTCACAGTGGCATTTCTGATTTCAGGGTTACTAAATACTTTTTGAAACAGGCCGCTTTCACTTACCGCACCCACACATTCATTGTTATCCATTACCGGTATTTGTTCAATATCGTATTTCTTCATCAGCTCTACTGCATCTGCTACGGTGTGTGTGGTTTCTATCGTAACCAAACGCTTGGCGTTTCTTCCGTTTACGATGTCTTTAAATGTTTTTACATCGAGGAAACCACGTTCCATCATCCATTGGTCGTTGTAAATTTTACCTACATAGCGACTACCATGGTCATGAAAAATACAAACAACCACATCGTCTTTGGTAAGGGTAGATTTCAGTTGCATCAATCCCTGCAAACAGCTACCTGCGCTATAGCCGCAGAACAATCCTTCTTCTTTGGCAATCCGTCGCGCCATCACAGCACCATCTTTATCTGTAACCTGCTCAAACTGGTCTATCACGCTCATGTCATAATTCTCTGGTACAAAATCTTCACCAAATCCTTCTGAAATATAAGGGTGCACTTCGTTCATATCAATCTCACCCGTTTTAAAATATTTGGTAAGCAGTGAACCATATACATCAATAGCCCATATTTTAATATTCGGATTTTTTTCTTTCAGGTACATGGCCGTTCCGGTAATGGTGCCACCGGTTCCTGCGGTACAAACCAGGTGGGTGATTTTTCCTTCTGTTTGTTCCCATATTTCTGGTCCGGTACTTTCGTAATGGGCCTGGCGGTTTGCCAGATTATCGTACTGGTTCATGTACATGGAATTGGGAATTTCTTTACCCAATCTTTTGGCTACACTATAATAACTGCGGGGGTCTTCGGGTAATACATTGGTAGGACAAACAATCACTTCTGCACCTACGGCTTTTAGAATGTCTGCTTTTTCTTTAGACTGTTTATCAGTCGTAACAAAAATACATTTGTACCCTTTTACACAGGCTGCCAATGCAAGGCCCATACCCGTGTTACCACTGGTACCTTCAATAATGGTACCGCCGGGTTTTAGTTTGCCTTCTTTTTCGGCAACTTCTACCATCTTCAATGCCATGCGGTCTTTGATGGAATTACCGGGGTTAAAATAATCCACTTTAGCCAGCACGGTAGCGGGAATATCTTTGATAACCTTATTAAGTTTAATGAGGGGGGTGTTGCCGATGGTTTCGAGAATATTGTTAAGCCACATAATAAACTAACACTTGTTTGAAACAAAGGTAAAGTTTTGGGCCTGCGTACAATGACCGATCAAAAAATAGATGCGTCGAAATGGGGAAATTATAAAAGGGTAGCGGTGCTTCCGTTTAAGCGGTTATCCCGCCACCCTTGCATGGCTTGCCTGTATTACGGGGGGAACAACAGAGTTGGCTCATATGTAAGATTAAAATGTTCTTACTATATGTATTGTAGCGCCATCATCCTGGCCATTGGTTACATCTTTTGCCACTTCTGTGTTGGGTTTGTTTTCTTTTGAATCATGGTTGCTGTTCAGGTAGCCAAATACAATTGCAGGAACCAGGGCCATAATGGCGATTACGTTTGCGGTAAAAATGAACTTTTTCATAACGGTTATTTTTTAATGGTTTTAATTACTTTGATAGAACAAAGATAAGTGGAATTAAAGTACTGTGCAACACATAGTACCATCTTAAGACAAGTATTTCCCATAAAATAATAGTGAGCTATGCTTTGAAATGCAGTAAATACAAGGGTTTCAGGGTTTTTACGTCTGAAAAAAGAAAAATAAGGGATTGTGATGAGTGGAAATATGGCTTGATGAATAACTGGAAGGCCTCTTTCCCAAAGATTCAAACGTTGGTCTTAAGGAGTAAAATCCTTATCTACAGAAAAATTTTCTGGGAATTTGGGGTGGATTTTCTGGTAAAAGGCCATGATTTGGCGCATATCCGTATTGAAATTGGAAGGATAGATGGTTTTGCCGATGCCTGCTACCTTTTTATCGTAATCCACATATCCAAGTAGGATGGGCACATTTGCCCCCATGGCCACATGGTAAAAACCAGTTTTCCATTTGTCGCGCCGGCTACGGCTGCCTTCTGGGGTAATAACAATGATGAGTTCTTCGTTCTCCTCAAATAGTTCAATCATTGCGTCCACAAAACTTTTTCTACCAGATTCAGCAACCCTAGGTGTCCGATCAATGGCAATGCCGCCAAGGGGTTTCATAACCAGGCTAAAAGGAAAACGCATCCATTCTTTTTTTACAGTAAACCGGATTCGGAGTTTATAAATAGCAAAGGAAGCCATGGTATACCAGAAATCCCAATTACTGGTGTGTGGTGCAGCAATAATGATGCATTTTTTAATTTCGGGTGGTAGGTTCTCATCCACTTTCCAGCCTGTTTGTAAGAATATGCGTGAACAGATAGAAGCAAGGCTCATCGGGCTTTGTTGTTTTCAACAGTGAGAAACAGAATTAGCTAGAAAATGTTTTTAAATAACAGGATGAGGATTAGAAATGGGGATGTCAACTATGCTTTAAACTGATCAGCAATTTTACCACAGAGGTCACTTTCAATCATTTTTTCGGCTACCAACACCATATTCTTGAAAGCTTTGGCATTGCTGATGCCGTGGCCGATGATCACAGGTTTGGCAACACCCAATACAGGTGTACCCCCATAGTTCTCATAATGAAAACGAGTGAAATAAGCATCATTATCAAACCCACGTTGTTGTGTAATATCATATACCGATTCTGCCATTTTCAGAATAATGTTTCCGGTAAAGCCATCACATATAATTACATCTGCTTTATCATTAAACAGGTCGCGGCCTTCAATGTTTCCTATAAAGTTAACCAGGTTATTTTCTTTCAGCAGGGGATATGTGGCTTGTGCGAGTATATTGCCTTTGCCTTCTTCTTCGCCCACATTCATCAAACCCACTTTGGGTTTGGCTATGTTTAGAATGTACTGAGCGTACAAGCTGCCCAGTACGGCAAACTGGTTTAGTTGTTCGGGCTTACAGTCGGCATTTAGTCCTACATCAGCAATCACACCGGTTCCACCACTGATCTTGGGAACAATAGTTGCAATGGTCGGTCTTAGTACTCCGTCAATTGGTTTGATGCTGAACATCGCACCTACCAGCATAGCACCCGTATTACCCGCACTCAGAAACGCATCTATTTTACCGGTTGCCAGCATATGAAAACCGATGGCAATAGAAGAGCGTTGTTTTTCTTTAAGTGCTTTGGTGGGGTGCTCGTGGTATCCGATTACTTCGGGGGCATGTATCAAATGCAAATTAGGTGATGTAACACGGTATTCCTCCAGAAGAGGTTGTACCAATGCTTCATCACCTATGCAATATATCGTAGCCGTACGAATATCTTCAGACAGGTATAGCTGCAAGCCTTTCACCGCTTCAAGCGGTGCAAAATCTCCACCCATCATGTCTAAGCCAATATTCATCGTGGCAGGAAGTGAAAAGTTGAACTAAAAAGGTTACGCTTTCAAAGGTGCTTTTTCGGCAACCAGTTTCCCTTTATAGAACAATTTTCCTTCACTCACGTGCGCGCGGTGGCGTACATGTGTTTCACCAGTAGTGCTGTCTTTGCTTAATGTTACTTCCTGTGCTACGTAGTGAGTTCTTCTCTTTGCGCTACGTTGCTGGGAATGTCTGCGTTTAGGATTCGGCATATCTCGAAATTTATAGTATCAAAAAAAATTAATCCAGGTTTTTAAACTTATCCAGTCCTTTGAAAACAGGGTTACTGTCTTTGCGGGTCTCTTCCTCCATCTTTCTCAGTTTTTCCAGTACCTCCAGGTTGCATTTTGGTCCGCCCATTTCTTCCTTCGTACACATTTTCTGTAACGGAATACTCAGGTTAATGAATTCATAGATCCAGTCGGCCAGGTGTAAATGACTTTCACCGCGACTGATATAATACACATCAGGATCTTCTTCCTGTTCGTTCATTACATCCGGATCATCCACCATTTTTACAATGATGTTGAATTCGTCCCAAAGCTGCATGGGCAGTGTGTTTCCACATCTGTCGCAGGCTGCGTTAACCGATCCGTCAACATCAAATTTCAATTGCATAAAGCCATTGTTTTTATCAAGGCTTAATTTGATGTTGGCGATACAGTTTTCAAAATCCTGCTCACCATAGGGTACAAAGAACTTATCCTCAATTCTGTATTCGTATACATGAATCCCCGGCTTTAAACCCACAAAGGCTATCTCGAATTCCCGGCGCTGACTCATAACCGATTTTTAAAGGCTCGCAAAGGTACGCTAAAACGCCCGGAATGCCAAAGGAAAATTGAATAAGGGCGCAACTTTGCCCATAAAGCAATGATAGACTATTTTATGGCATATTTGTGTGTATGGAGCGCAAAACAAGCATATCGGGCCATTTATGGGTTCATCTGGGCTTTTTATTTGCCATAGCATTGACTATCAGTCTTTTTTCTATTTTTCCAGAGCAGGTAGAAACCATCTATTCGGCAGGTGTTTATCCCGGATTGGCAAGCACACTTAGGATACTCACCAGGTGGGCTCCTTTTAGTATAGGGGATATTTTATATATGTGGATCGTTGTTTCATTGATCATAAGCGCAGTGAAAGGTGGTATACTCATCTATCAAAAAAAATATACCCGTGAAAGATTCATTCATTTTCTTTTTTCACTCGGCAGAACGGTTTTATGGGTTTACATCGTTTTTAAACTGATTTGGGGATTGAATTATGATCGATTGGGTATTGCCTATCAACTTAAGATTTCTAAAAAAACATATAACAAAGAAGAAGTTACCCAACTTACAGATCAATTGATTGTGAAGCTGAATGAATGCAGAAAGCAGATCACAGATACGATTTTACCAGAACCGGCACTGGATACGATTTTTCGGGAGGCATTCCGTTCTTACCAAACCATTTCACTGGATCATGCATTTTTAAATTACCGTAACCGCTCAGTTAAAACGAGTCTGTTTACGGGTATTGCAGATTATATGGGGTTCACAGGCTACTATAATCCGTTTACCGGAGAGGCGCAATTGCGAACTGATGTGCCTAGGGTATTGATTCCCTACATCGCCTGTCATGAGATGGCGCACCAATTAGGCTATGCCAGCGAGAGTGAGGCCAATTTTGTGGGATACCTGGCAGCGGCAGCTTCGAAGGATGTGTATTTCCGATACTCTGTTTATCTGGATTTATTTTCCTACGCGCAGGGAGAAGAGATCAGGTTGTATGGTAAGGAAAAAGATTTTACCAGTTTTGAAGCCATCATCAAACATAACCGCGAAAGCCTGGATACACTGGTGAAAAAAGACCGGAAAGAGATACGAGCTTTTTTTAACAAACGCCGTAACCGCATTTCACCGGCTGTTTCAGGTTTATATGATCAATACCTGAAATTAAATAAACAATCAGAAGGTGTTAACAGTTATGATGAAGTGGTGGGTTGGTTAATTGCTTACCAAAAAAAATATGGCAAACTCTAATATTGTTAAACTGATTGTATCCATTGTATTAACGGTAGGCTTAGGCTCGCTGGGTGGTATTTTTACCATTAGTGAAATACCTGTTTGGTATGCAGGTTTGCAAAAGCCCTCTTTCAACCCTCCCAATTGGTTATTTGGTCCTGTGTGGACGTTGCTTTATTTATTAATGGGCATTAGTGTGTACCTCATTTGGAAGCAGCCTGCTTCTTCGGTAAGAAATACGGCTTTGACTTTTTTTGTGATCCAGTTTGTGTTGAATTTTTGCTGGTCCATCCTCTTTTTTAACCAACACCAGTTGGGATGGGCATTGGTAGAGATTATTGTTATGTGGGTAGCTATACTGGTAACGATTATCTGGTTTGGAAAATTATCATCTGTTGCCGCATGGTTACTGGTGCCGTATATTTTGTGGGTTAGTTTTGCCAGTTTGTTGAATGGGGCGATATGGAAGTTGAATAGTTAGATTCTGTTTAAAAATGCAAGATTTTCGTTGTAAGCTTCTAGCTGTTAGCTGTGAGCCTTTAGCACTAATCTGCTTGTAGCTAGCAGCTAGAAGCTATTCTTCCACATCATACTTTCTACAGGCCTGTTTGGCTGACCGCTGTATTTGGCGTTTCCTTTCTGGTTGTATTTAACGGCGATCTCTCCATCTACCGGAAAATAGATCAGTTGACCAATGGGCATTCCTTTATAAATACGAACCGGTTGTTTACAGGATATTTCGAGTGTCCAGTTGCCGCAGAAGCCAACATCTCCCTTACCTGCTGTGGCATGTATATCAATACCCAAACGCCCGGTAGAAGATTTCCCTTCCAGAAACGGAACATGCGCATGGGTTTCTGTATATTCTTCTGTAACACCTAAATAAAAAGCGTGGGGTTGTAACACAAAACCCTCATCCGGTATTTCAAAGTGCTCAATTGTATTGTGTTTTTTTGCATCCAGTTCCGCATTTACATAGGTAGCCAGGTATTTACCCAAGTGAACATCGTAACTGTTACTGCCCAAATCTGCACGGTTGTAAGGTTCAATTTTTATGGTTCCCTTTTCCATTTCTTCGAGTATGCGTGAATCTGAGAGGATCATTCTTTGTACTTTTAATCTATTGAGGTGCAAATAAAAGTTATCTCTGCAATCTAAATTCTAAATTTTCGCGGTGCCACTGTTTTATCAACAAGATATCAACTTAACTACCCGTTTGGGTGTATGGAAAATTGAAGAAGCGCAGTCTTTTTTTCTTGAACGGGTTCCGCTTACACGCGAAATTACCCATCCGCATAAACGATTGCAACATCTGGCTGGTCGTTACCTGTTACCTTTTTTGTTTCCCGATTTTCCACATGCGGAAATTGAAATCGCCGATACCAGAAAACCATTTTTACCGGATGAACAATATCATTTTTCTATTTCGCACTGTGGTAATTATGCAGCAGCTATTGTGAGCAGCACCAGCAGAGTGGGCATTGATATTGAAAATATTACACCGCGTGTAGAACGCATCAAACATAAATTTCTGCATCCTGATGAATTGGACTGGGTGCATACCCACCCATTAGAAAAACAAATTCCATTACTCACCCTTTTGTGGAGTGCCAAAGAAGCCATGTTTAAATGGTGGGGCAGGGGTGATGTAGATTTTAGTGAAGTATTGCGGTTACATCCATTTACGTTTTCTGATAAGGGTGTTATTCCGGCAACATTTGTGAAGGATGCATTGTCAGTTTCTTTATCTCTGGAGTTTCGGATGAAGGAAGAACTGAGTTTGGTGTGGGTAAATTCGTTAAAGGGGTTAAAATAGTTAAATGGGTTAAAATTGTCAAGTGGTGATGGGACAGTATTTTTTTCATTTCTAACCCTTTTAACCTCTTTAACTATTTTAACCAATTCAACCTCCCGATTCAGTCATCAAACTTACTTTTTGTTTTAGGCACAAGCATCAAGTTTTTCTGAAGGCTTTGCTTCAACTGAATTTTTACCAGTTGACCCATGGTTTTTGCTTTCTTAAAAGCTGCCGTGTTACGAAAATGTTCAGACAATTCTTTTTGTAGTTGTGCAATTTTTTCTGGTTGTGAGATATTGTCTGCGGTCATAATATCCAGTACCTCTTTCATTCTGTATCGCGAGGATACGAGGCGGAAAGTCATCATGGTTCTTTCTTCGGCCTGGTATTGCGCAATGGATGTTTTGTCGAGGTATTTCGTTACCATATCTACCAAGGGTTTATTCTCTTTAAAGAATTGAGGCAGGTACAAATTTTTTCTTCCTTCGTATGATTGCTGGTCAAAATCTATGGCACGAATGCGGTATTGGTAATCTTCAATATCAGGAGTTATGTTAACCACAAAATTGTATGCCCGCATATCGCCTAATAAATGCACAAAACATCGCTCATTGAATTTTACAAATTCTTTTGCCAGCCTTATCTGGTTGGTATTGGAATTGTTAAGGTATTCATTGATAAAAATATCGCCGGGTATACCGGGTATGTGTTCTTCTATTAATGTGCGCTTATCAGTAAAATACGTCATTCGATTTGGAGAGAGTAAGTGCTCCAGTTCCAATCCGTAAACACGGCTAGCATCTGCCTGTTTGATATAGTAGTGATCGTAGTTGTCGTTGAATTTATTCACAATACGTATGCGAAACGGTTGGCTGTTACCAAAATAACAAAAATCAATTCGGGCTACATCCAGGTGGTCTATATAACTAAGGTCACCTTCCGTTTTAAGAATAGCGTAAATGCGAACCAGGTTATCCCGCAAAAATTCCCATTCTTTCATATCATACGATACCTTTTCCCATGCAGTTTCTTTGCCATACTTATCTTTCAAAGGAACCGTATACGTAAAACGTTGCAAGTCGGCATAGCTTACCGGTAGATTTACTTCGCGCCCATATTTTATCAAATACTTACGCAAAGCATCGTTCACCGGAAAGATGGGTTTCTTTTTAGATGGGCGGTCCGGCTGATCGGAGGGAGTGATATGGGTAAAATCGTTATTCAAGTAATAACGGGTCTGTATCTTCCAGTAAATTCAAATTAACATCAGTGCCGGCAATACCTTCTACAGAACCTTTAATATAGGCTGCGTTCAGTAATACTTTCTCCAGTTGTTTTTCACGGGCCTTCCATAGTTTTTCCATGGCATCACGTTCGCGCTGTATACTTAATTTCATGCTCATAAACCCTTCACGTATGGCTTTCCACTGCTCGCTGAATTCGCTTCCTGTTAAGTAATCGTACAGCATATGCATTTTATCGCCTTTGTTATCCTGACTTTTTTTAGCGTCTGCTATTTTTAATAAGGCATTACGTAACAGCAGTGCCACACTTCTTACTTCCGAAAAGTTGCAAATGTATACACCGTCCTTTTCGCCAAAACGTTCCATGTCTTTTGGAAAAGCCTGTGTAACAATCACGGCAACATCTGCACCCAATGTGCGCATATCGGCTTTTAATTTTTCAATCCATTCGTTGGAGAAATCTTTGGTTCGTTTGCTTTCATAAATAATCTTACCGGCTTCGTTGCCAAACTGGTTACGAATGGTTTGGGTACAATCTGCACCTCGAACGCCTTTTCCAACTTCTTCTATTTTATCAAATGGGAAAGTGGCCTGCAGCAATTCTTCCAGCATCAATTCCTGAACCTCGCCCTGTAGCTGCATACTGCCCTGTTCTGATTTACGGCGCATTTCTTCGGCCAGTTTTTTTTGATCGTCCAATTGTTTTTCCAGCTCTTTCATGCGTAACTGGTATTCCTGTTCTTTTAGGTTCAATCTTTCCGATTCTTCTTTTTGTAATTGTTCTTTCAGTTTTTCTCTTTCTTCAATTAATTGCCGCTGAACAGTAAGCTGTAGTTCTTCTTCTTTTATTTTCAGGCTTTGTTCTTTCTGTAAAAAATCAAGTTCTTTTTTGCGGGCCTCTTTTAGTTTTTCTTCGGTGTCTGCTGCATTCTGTTGCAGCATTTTTAATTGATTCTCGTAATCGGTAGCGATGGATTTGCGTAGTTCTTCCTGCAGTTTCTTTTTTTCTGCTTCTATCTGTTTACGGTTTTCCTCTTCTTTTGCAGAAAGTTGTAATTGAAAAGCCGTTTCTTTTTGTTTGAATTCCTCGTCTTTTTTCTTCTGCCAATCTACCATTTTGCCGCGCAGCTCCTTTTCAATTTCATCGCGCATAGAATCGCCCGGTTCAAACTGGTGGTTACAATTGGGGCAGGTAATGATGAAACTCGACATGTGTTATTTTTTTACAAATTAAGCTTAAGGTCCCAAAAATAAAAACCCGGCTCTTAAGAGCCGGGTTTGTGCGAAAGAGGAGACCTGCCTGCCGGCAGGCAGGTTCGAACTCCCACGCCCGGTAAAAGGCGCTGTCACAATGTAGCTTCGATATAATTATTTTTAATTGGCATTTTCTTTAAAAACTCTTTTCCCACTCCGGTTTTAAAATATTTTTCTCTTTTTCTGGCATCAATTCTCAAAAGATGTTCTTCAGAAAAAAGAAGTATGAAAGGCCTATACGGCTTAGTTGATTTGGTATGCCCGTTATTGTGTTCTGAAAATCTTCTTTCCAGAGAGTTTGTCATACCTACATAAATGTATTCTTTAACCAAACTTTTTATTGCGTATACATAAAACATGTATAAAAATAAAAAACCCGGTTAAATAAACCGGGTTTTTGTGCGAAAGAGGAGATTCGAACTCCCACGCCCGGTAAAAGGCGCTACCACCTCAAAGTAGTGCGTCTACCAATTTCGCCACCTTCGCTTGTTCCCAATCGTTTCGAAAAAATAGGTTACGCCCGGTAAAAGGCGCTACCACCTCAAAGTAGTGCGTCTACCAATCCTGCCTGCCGGCAGGCAGGTTCGCCACCTTCGCTTTTTTGGGAAGACAAATGTAAAGATTTTTTTTTATCTGCTTCTCTCTCATGGCAGTAGCGTGTAAAATTGCCACTGAATACACTGATTTGCACTGATTGGTTCAGTGCAAATCAGTGTATTCAGTGGCAAAAAAAGATTTACATTCTCTCCGGAACCTTTATCCCCAACACAGACATCCCTGTATTAATCACGTTTGCCGTAAGCTGCGATAACTGTAATCGCAAAGCTTTCTTTTCTTCATTTTCTGCATTGCCAATGGAATGCTCAGTATAAAAAGAGTTGAATGTTTTGGCCAGGTTAAACACATAAATAGCCACTTTGGAAGGGTCGTGCTCATTGGCCGCATCCTGCAATATTGTAGGGAACATTTCCAAATGAATTGAAAGTTCCTTTTCTAAGGGTAAAAGAGTTGCAGGTTGCTGGTTGCTGGTTACAGGTTCATTTTTTCTTAAGATACTTTTTATCCTTGCATGTGTGTATTGAATGAAGGGGCCGGTAAAACCATGAAAGTCAATGCTCTCCTCGGGATTAAATACCATTTTCTTTTTTGGATCTACCCGAAGCAGAAAAAATTTCAAAGCACCCAAACCAATAATATCATACAATTCTTCCAGTTCATCTGCTGTAAAGTCTTTTACTTTTCCCAGTTCTTCTGTTTTTTGCCGGGCTATGTTTACCATCTCTGCAATCAGGTCATCTGCATCTACCACTGTTCCTTCGCGGCTCTTCATTTTACCGGTGGGTAATTCCACCATTCCATAACTTAAATGATAAATACCATCTGCAGAAGGTAGTCCCAGTTTCTGACAGATCAACTTCAACACTTTGAAATGATAATTCTGTTCATCTCCTACCACATAAATACTCTGTGCGGCATTAAATTCTTTTTGTTTCTGTTCGGCCAAACCAATGTCTTGCGTAATGTAAACAGAAGTGCCATCTTTTCTTCTTACCAACTTTTCATCCAGTCCATCAGCCGTTAGGTCTATCCACACGCTACTATCTTCTTTCTGATAAAATACACCTTTTGCCAAGCCGGTTTCTACCAGGTCTTTACCTAATAAATAGGTGTTGCTTTCGTAATACGTTTTATCAAAATCGCTGCCTATTTTCTGGTAGGTACTATCAAAACCTTCATATACCCAACTGTTCATGTTGCGCCAGAGCTCCATTACTTCTGGTTTGCCTGCTTCCCAATCCAGTAACATTTGTTGGGTGGCCAACATAATAGGTGCCGTTTTTTCTGCTTCCTCGTCCAGTTTACCATGCGCTTTCAGTTCGGTTACCTGTTGTTTGTATGCATCATTGAACTTCACATAATAATCGCCCACAAAATGGTCTCCTTTTGTGTGGGTGCTTTCCGGTGTGGCACCATTGCCAAATAATTGCCAGGCAATCATGCTCTTACAAATATGAATGCCGCGATCGTTTACAATGCAGGTTTTTACTGTTTCATTACCATTGGCTTTTAAAATCTCAGCAATACTTCTTCCTAAAAAATTATTGCGCAGGTGGCCAAGGTGTAAAGGTTTATTGGTGTTGGGAGAAGAGTATTCTACCATTACTTTCTGGCCATTGGGTTGTGCGCGACCAAAATTTGAATTTGTGCTTTGATCATTTACAAACTGTAACCAATATTGATCTGAAACCGTAAGATTCAAAAAACCTTTGATAACATTAAATGCAGTAAAAAGCTTGGGGTTTTCTGCAACAATATGCTGCCCCAGTTCCTGACCCAAAGCATCGGGTGATTTTTTTAACTGTTTGATAAAAGCGAATAATACCACAGTATAATCGCCTTCAAATTCTGGTTTGGTGGCATTTACCAATACAATATCCGGTGCCAGCTCAGTACCATATAACTGGTTGATAGCATTGGCAGTAACTTGTTTTATTTGAACAACAACACTCATTTTATAACGATTTCGGCTGGCAAAAGTAACTAATTAAGCCCTACCTTCGAGTTCACTTATGCGAAAGCTGCATGATTATACCCGTGGCCTGATACTGAGTGTAGTGGATTTGTTTTACCCGCTCTTCAGAAAATTCATGCCTTTACAAACCTTCCGCTATGCGGCATGTGGGGGTTTTAATACCACATTGGACATTACTTTATTCTTTATTTCTTACAATTTTATATTAGAAAAGCAGCCAATACATATGGGTTCTTTCACCATTGCCCCGCACATAGCAGCGTTTCTCATGGGGTTTTGTATTACGTTTCCCATAGGCTTTTACTTAAGCAGGTATGTAGTTTTTCAGGAAACATCAGTAGGTAAGCGCAAACAGTTGGGAAAATATTTTATGGTGGTACTGGGTTGTTTGTTTCTGAATTATGGCTTTCTCAAATTATTTGTAGAGGTATGTAAATGGTATCCCACCCCTTCCAAATTACTCACCACGGTATTTGTTGTTGCTTTTAGTTATCTATCGCAAAAGAACTATACATTTAAATCGGCGGGTACTTAATTTTTCTCGGGTTTGATATAAAACTGCAAACTGGCCAACCCGGTTTTCTCAGCATGTACAATACGAAAACGATGTTCACCCTTGCTTAATTGTAAGCGGATGCGGTGATGCGTATTTTCATCAAGCTCTGTGTATTTACTGTTCCATGCATCTATTACTTCTTTTTCATCTACAAATACTTTTACATAATCATCTGCTGTAATGCCCAAATAGTAAGTATTTTCAGGAAGAAACATGGTTGTAGTAGCTACGGTTGCAAATGAATCGGCGGGTAATCCTTTACCAATAGCACCCCACCAGGTATAGTCTACTGAATTTTTTGTGGTTGCATATATAGCTGGTTGTTCTAATGCTTTGGAAAATACATCATATGCTTTTGAAGGATCTGTTTCTGTGTTCCAGGTATACCAGTTTATCTGCCAAACAGGGTTTGGATCAAATTCTGAATAGGCAAAAGAATATGCTTTTGCACTATCCTGTTTTTTTCCGAATGCATCTCTGAATGCTTGCCCAAAAAACCTGAGTTGCAGTTTTCTTTCTATTACCGTACTATCTGCTTTCGCGATAATAAAAGATGGGAATACGCCTTCTCCATTTTCAATGATGGTAAATCCGTTCATTTTTTCTGTCTCCCATTTTCCTAACGGACCTAGTATTTCAAAACGGTATAAACCATTACTGTCAATATTTTTCAACCATACCAGTGGATACCTGAAATCATATGGTCCCCATTCGGTTATGCGCATTTCCGACTTGCCCTGAGGTACGGTGATAACAGTTTTTTCGGATGCAGGAATGGATTTCAACCTTTCATCTTTCTGGTAATCCATGTCCAGAAAGCTTTCTTCGCGGGAAGTATCTATGTTGTCTACTCTGTCGCCCAATACCAAGTTTTCAGTTACCAGTAATTTAGTATTTCCACTAAATACTACGGTATCAGTTCCCATAATATCAAATGCTTTTTTATTTGAGGTAAAACGGTTGGCGGCCATCCAATAATTGCGGCTTTCGGTATTTCTTTTTTTAGCATAGATCCAGTCCTCCGGTTGTTTTTCTCTCGACCATAATTTGATACCCGTTTGGTCATTGGTAAATCCATTCAAAGCGATATTGATATTTTGTCCATGTTCTATGGCAATACCAATACGGTTATTAGCGAAAGTATTGTCTGTGATATCTGTATCATAACTATAGCCACCCCAAATGCCATGATCACAATCGGTGATCTTATTTTTCATGATCAGGTTCTTACTGAAGGTAACTTCTACGCCATTGGTTGGGGCATAAGAGAAATCGTTTCCGTAAATAAAATTATCGTTACACCCACCTTCTCCTGTATCCATGGTGGTTTGGCCTGCCCATAAAAAAAATCCATCGCCACTATGCGTAGCAGTATTGAATGCGAAAATATTATTGCTGCTTTGCTCAAATACAAGAATGGCGGCACTATCCTGGCCACGTTTGTATTTGCCATCGCTAAAGCCCCTTACATTATAGTCGATACGGTTATGGTAAATTCTATTGTTACTGCTTCTGTATAAACCAATACCTATTCCGGAATTAAAAGAAAAATCATTGTCTGATACAGTTGTTTTTTCGCAACGCGTAAGCATTAATGCACATTGTCCGCCAGTAACGAGGTTATTGGTAATAACGCCATTTGTACAATTTTTCAGGTACATGGCTGCTCCGTACCTCATCCATTCATCGTTTTCATTTTTATGATAGCTCATCCAATCGCTGATATCTTCGCGCAAACGGTTACTTTTTAATTGCTGTCGCCAGTTATAGCTGAGGTTGCAGTTACTGATGGTAAGTTGGGTAACGCCATCGGCCATGATGGCAATTACATAACCATGTATGGAAGCGTTTTTAATCGTAATATTTTTCGATCCTTTTTTAACGAGTATAGCAAGACCATAGAATTCATCTGGTCTGGTTTTGTTATTTGAGCCTTGTAAAACAGACTGGTTAAAATCAACAGTGATATCATTTCCATCAATCACCAGTAACGGTTCTTTCAAGTTTTCCGGGGCATTCAGGTAATAGGTATTGGCATTGATGGTTACAGAAGCGCGGATCACCATCCCAGCTTTCAGATCCACTGAATTGGCCAGTGAGGATGAAAAAAATACCAATAAGCAAACGACTGTACAAACAAGTTTCATATCCTTAAAGATAGTGAAAGCAGAAAGTTTCCATAAGGTGATGGAAGAAGATTTATTAAAACTGCAATCTGACGCTGCCAAATATGCCAAAATCGTTGGTGTTGGATTTGAATAGCATGGGATTCAATCCCGGAGGAATATTACGTAATGGTGCATTGCGCCAAACCAGATCAATGCGTAAAAGTTTAAAGATATTTTCAAAGCCGGTACCAATTTCTGTATAAAAGCCGCCTCTTAAGGAGCGAAAACGGTATTCGTAATAATAGTCCCTGATATTGATACTTCTATGTGAATCCGACAGGTTACCCCATACCGATTTAAAATTCCAGAACTGGCGCATATTACTTTTACGCATGAAAGGGATCAGGTTGATGATCTTTTTTTCCAGGTTGTGCTCAATGTTAATGCCTGCATATTTATCACTGATGTATTCAAAGCGATTCATCAGATTGAAGGACTGTTTGTTGTAATAAAAAATTTCATTACCCGGATGTATTTCCAGCAGCATAAAGGGTAGTGGCTCATCAGTAGCAACATAACCACCATACAGCATGTAATTTAATTTACCCCACCTGGGTACCCTTACCGATTGGGTAATGTGGGAACTTAAACGCAGGTATTGGTAGTTGGATTTAAAAACGTTTTGGATACCCCATGCCGCCCTGGTTTCAAATATGGGCAGATTACTTTTTAATTTGATTTCTTTTCTATGCCGCGAAAATGTTTTTTCTCCGGGGGCATACCGTAACCGGATGCCTAATTCCGAACTCACAATATTTTCCTGTGTAGTGCGACTAACAAGCGAGCGGGTTGTAGGTAGCGGATTAAATGTTGTGTATTCAGATCTGGTAAAGAACGGTTGCGCAGAAAATTTACTTTTCCACTCTTTGTTGATGGATAGTTTTACTTCATCAACACCCAAAAATTTTTGTGGTACTCCCGGGCGTCTGATCAGTTGGCTGAATATATTATCGGTGGTAATATCTTCATCATTGTACCGTGTACGGCCATTATCAAGATCGTGGGTGTAGGATGTAAAAAGTGTAATGCCTTTATCTCCGGGCAACTTATACGTTACATCGGCACGGCCTTTAAATGCACCATCTTTAAAACCATAAGCCAGATAGCCATGCAGCCGCAAGTTTTTGCTAAACTTTTCAGTAGTTCCCAAATCAAAACGCATGCGGAACCGCTCGTGCTTATTGCCACTTACCCATTTATACCAAGGGCCAATTTCAATTTCGCCAAATTTTTTGTGCCCATCAAAAATAAACGTCAGCACTTTGGTGTATTGAATAAAGGCAGGAATGGTTTTGATGGTATCCATCATCTTATACACTTTCTTCTCATTAATACTTAACTCCTCATGCCGTTGATCATTCCAAAAAGCTTTGTCTTTACTCCTTGCATTTTCTGCCACCACCACTTCTTCTTTTTGTTCATTCTTCGCAAGCTTCTGGTCGATGCGAATATCGTTTACGGATACATTTTTATAGGTGCTTGTTCTTCTGGCTATAAAGGATAATTTTTCTTTACCAAAGGGGGTAAAATCAACAACAGTTTTATCTTTTGCAAACATCCATGCACTATCCGGCCGCAGACTAAACTCCTGTACAATGCTTAATCGGTTTACATAATTGATATTGGCGGTTGAAGATATATTCAGCACAATTTTATAAATACCCCAGTTGCCTCCATGTATCCAGCAATCGCCACTAAATGTGTTTTCACCTTCTCTTTTCGGAGTAAATAATAAATGCAGGTAGCGCTGGCCGCTAATGTATTGTGTGTCGGCCCCTTTGTAATTGTAATATTTATCACCCACATCGCTCAATGGACTGATAAATTCTTTACCCATGGCATTGGTAAAGTTTTCATACACATTTACTTTCTGGTTTATGCCGCCAATGAACTGCAGCATACTTTCATTTTTGAGGCCGTCGGTTTTAGCGGCTTTAATTTCTTCCCTTACACGATGTGGGTCTACGGAATAATAATAATCAGATAAAGCCTCAGTCATATATATCGGTAAAAATGGTTTCTGGTCAGAAACACTATCAATATTATCCAGTAAAAAAACAAAGGGCTTTAATAATTTTTTATCCGTAAAATAAGTGCGGCTTACATTACTGATATCGAGTTCCATTTTATTGTATAACTCATAAGCGTAATTGCGGTATTTGTAAGGGTTGTTCCTTACCTTATTGGTTACAATCAGTTTCCACCACCGCATTCCTTTGTTGAATTTGGATTTTACCTCTACGGTATTGGCCATTTTCAAATCACGCATAATGAGTTCCATGCGGGCCGTATCTTTTGTGGTATTTTTTATTCGCTTGTATACATCGGCAAAGCCCACATAGCTTACTACCAAAGTGTCGTCCAGGTGTTGGCTTAATTTGAGGATAAAATTTCCGGCACTGTCGCTTGTGGTACCAACGCCGGCACGTTTCCAGTAAATACTTGCAAAAGCGATGGGTTCTTTGGTAAAATCATTCATCACCTTACCGCGTAAATTTGCCCGTTGTGCCCAAAGGTTGGAACACATCAATACCATGCACACTAGCAGTAGTGCTTTACCGAATAGGGGCTCAGTTTTGCTCACACAAAGTTTTAACCGGGGGTTATACAATAATTCCGGTTTTACAAAGGATTGGATGGATTGTCCGGATTACCGTAAATGCTGAATTTCATTCAGTTAAACGATTTACCGAACCTAATAAAGCTACAATATATTATCATTTCACAAAATCTATCTGTCATAAATTCTCCCCATGTCAGGGTGTGTACTGCTAAATCTGGCTGGTAAATCTACCAAGTCTGACATTTTTGCATTTTAAGGTAGATGGCATGGTGATTGACTACTATTTGCAGATTATAAACCTGAAATACAATAGTTATGGGCAAAATAATAGGGATTGACCTCGGAACAACTAATAGTTGTGTAGCCGTTATGGAAGGTAACGAGCCGGTAGTAATAGCCAATGATGAAGGGCGTAGAACAACCCCTTCGGTAGTGGCTTTTTTGAAAAATGGTGAGCGTAAAGTGGGTGATCCTGCTAAAAGGCAGGCCATTACCAACCCGCAAAATACCATTAGCAGTGTAAAACGTTTTATGGGCCGTCGCCACGACGAAGTGACCGAAGAAATCAGCCATTGGAGCTATAAAGTGGCCAAGGGTGACAATAATACGGTTCGTGTAGCCATTGAAGACCGTTTGTATACACCACAGGAAATTTCTGCCATGATTCTTCAAAAAATGAAGAAAACGGCTGAAGATTATCTTGGGCATGAAGTAACAGAGGCGGTAATTACCGTTCCGGCTTACTTTAATGATGCACAGCGTCAGGCCACCAAGGAGGCCGGAGAAATTGCCGGTTTAACTGTAAGAAGGATTGTGAATGAGCCTACAGCCGCAGCTTTGGCATATGGATTGGATAAAAAACATGCTGATCAGAAGATCGCAGTATTTGATTTGGGTGGTGGTACGTTCGATATATCTATTCTTGAATTAGGAGATGGTGTATTTGAAGTAAAATCAACCAACGGTGATACACACCTGGGTGGTGATGATTTTGATAAAGTGATCATGGATTGGCTGGCGGATGAGTTCAAATCACAGGAAGCGATTGATCTGCGTAAAGATCCTATGGCATTACAGCGTTTGAAAGAAGCTTCTGAAAAAGCAAAAGTAGAACTGAGTTCATCCTCAGAAACAGAAATCAATCTTCCTTATATCACTGCAGTAGATGGTGTGCCTAAACACCTGGTGGTAAAATTAAGCCGCGCAAAATTTGAGCAGTTGGCAGACAAATTATTTGCCCGTTGTTTGAAGCCTTGTGAAGAAGCATTGAAAGATGCCGGCTACAATATCTCTCAGATTGATGAAGTGATTTTAGTAGGAGGTTCAACCCGTATTCCTAAAGTACAAGAGATCGTTGAAAAATTCTTTGGTAAAAAACCAAACAAAGGGGTAAACCCGGATGAAGTGGTTGCATTAGGTGCCGCAATTCAAGGTGCGGTATTAACCGGAGAAGTAAAAGATGTATTGTTGTTGGATGTTACACCATTAAGCCTGGGTATTGAAACCATGGGTGGCGTTATGACAACCATGATCCCATCAAACACAACCATTCCTACCAAGAAAACAGAAGTATATTCAACAGCCAGCGATAACCAGCCGGGTGTACAAATTCACGTGTTGCAGGGAGAAAGACCGATGGCTAACCAGAATAAGAGTCTGGGTATGTTTAACCTGGATGGTTTACCACCGGCACCACGTGGTGTACCACAAATTGAAGTAACTTTTGATATTGATGCTAACGGAATGTTGCATGTAAGTGCAAAAGACAAAGGCACCGGTAAAGAACAGAAAATTCGTATTGAAGCAGGTAGCGGTTTAAGTAAAGAAGAAGTAGAGAAAATGAAGGCCGAAGCCAAAGCGAATGAAGCATCTGATAAAGAAGCAAGAGATCGGGTAGAAAAATTGAATGCTGCTGATAGCATGATCTTCCAGACAGAAAAGCAGTTTAAAGAGTTTGGCGATAAAATCTCTGCTGATAAAAAAGCACCGATTGAAGCTGCTTTAACCAAATTGAAAGAAGCCCATAAGAACCAGGATATCGCAGGTGTAGATGCCGCTATGCAGGAAATGAACACTGCATGGACAGCAGCCAGTGAAGAAATTTACAAAGCACAGGCAGAAGCACAACCCAATGCTGAACAGGCGGGTGCACAACAGGCTACAGGTTCACAGGGAAAAAGTAACGATACTGTAGAAGACGCTCAGTTTGAAGAAGTGAAATAAATCACGGATAACGTGGATTATTATAAGATTGATAGGAGATGCCTCGCAGTTTGCGGGGCATTTTTTATTATACCCTTACGTTGAGTTATTATTTTTTAAATACCGCCACAATAATTATCGTGAATAGATAACCTTGTTTGAACTGAATACATAAGGCGCACAGGCGCAATCGCAGTTTCTCTTTTCAGCTGTTAGGGTATTATTATTTTCCAGTTTGATGATAACAGAAGTGGATGGCATCAGCGAATTGCCGGGGAATGGAAAATCTTTTACGCCCAATGTATAACAGTAGGTGTTGCCATCCTGTTTAACTTCTGCAAAATTGCGGTTGGTAAAACCGGATGATTGCGGTACAAAATAATAAACGCCACTTGGCAAACCCGGTAAGGCAACCCCGGTAGAGATGGCTTGTTTGGAAGGATCGATATTGTCTTTTACCAAAGCGATATTATTATCCTCCGGAGATCTGGGAAACCCCTGTCTTACCCAGTTACCCATGGCCGTGGCCGTAATATCCTGGTTAATTTCTCCATAGATGGGTGGTGCAGTTCTTTTTACTTTACCATCATACCTGCCCAGTTTGGGTTCCATCAGACTTCTTGCATTGGCATCAAAATATTCCAAAGGATTAGCACCCGAACCCATTACAGTTGCGCCAAAATCCATACCAGCTATTCCTCCTTTTGTTACAGCTATGCCCAATACTTCACCAGGTGTTGCCTGTATGGATATGCTCATAAAACATTGTTGAAAAGTGGCTCCACCCGTAATGTAAGAAGGCTGGCATTTAGCTGTAGTAAAATTATTAACGGCTGCTACAAGTCTTGGCGAAAGTGTACTTACATGTCCCCAGTACAGGTAACTGCTGTCGTAACCCATCGCAATAGTATAATCATAATAGGCAGAAGCCAAGCCTGCGTTATAATGTGTTCTTACAATACGAAATATGGTTACATCACCCGGGGATTTTATATTGAGGGATGGAAGTTGGGTAAAGCAATAAAAATACATATGGTCTGTAGGAAAAGTATGCGCCGGTGGATTCAGGTTTCCCAGTGGTACCAAGGCAGTAACAACAGCAGAATCGAAAGGAGGAACCGTAAAAGCTCCTTTCATCAGTCGGTTTGCATTAGAAGAGGCCGTACTATTTTCGCTGTTGCTATTTTTTGTACAAGCCGCAGCAAAAACCAAAAGGCAACCAACAATAAAGGCAATCTGTTTTCTCATTTTTTGATATTGCTGTTTTAAAGCTAAACAAAAGATTTTGCTATTCAAAGCAATCCTGTGCGTTATCAATGAGCATTGTATCTGTTTAAAATTTATTGAGGGTCAGGAATTTTAGCCGCAGATTCGCAGATTTTCGGATAGTAATCTGCGAATCTGCGGCTCCATAATTCTGCATTTATTTAAAATTGATAAACTGCCTAGCCGTGTCAATCTTACCCGATAAGTTTTCGATTCAGTAATTTCACGATTCAATTTGAAAACACTTCGTTACCATGGCTAAATTATTTGAACCGCTTTCTATTAAATCCATCACACTTCCCAATCGTATTGTGGTATCTCCCATGTGTGAATATTCTTCGGAGGATGGTTTTGCCAATGATTGGCATTTGGTGCATTTAGGTAGCAGGGCAGTGGGCGGTGCCGGATTGATTATTGCAGAAGCAACAGCTGTAGCACCGGAAGGAAGAATTACACCAAATGATCTTGGCATCTGGAAAGACGCACATGTAACAGCATTAACACGTATCACCCAATTCATCAAATCACAAGGTTCCATACCGGGTATTCAGTTGGCACATGCAGGCAGAAAAGCCAGTTGCGCGCAGCCATGGAAAGGTGGGCATACATTATCTGTTGCAGAAGGTGGTTGGCAAGTGGTAGCCCCCAGTGAAGTTGCATTTGCGGAGGGAGCAATGCTACCTCATGCCTTGGATATTGCAGAGATAGAAGTATTGAAAAATGATTTTGCAAAAGCGGCCAAAAGGGCTTTGCAGGCTGGGTTTGAAGTGGTGGAAATTCATGCTGCCCATGGATACCTGTTACACGAATTTTATTCGCCCCTTAGTAATTTTCGTACCGATGCGTATGGCGGAAGTTTTGAGAACCGCATACGTTTATTATTGGAAGTAACCAAAGCCGTTCAAACCAAATGGCCTGCAGATCTGCCTTTATTCGTGCGTATCTCTTCAACTGATTGGGTAGAAGATGGGTGGACAATACACGATTCAGTTAAACTCTGTTCAATATTAAAAGAGATGGGTGTTGATCTGATCGATTGTTCTTCGGGAGGAAATATTGGGTCAGTAAAAATTCCATTGGTTCCCGGGTACCAGGTGAATTTTGCTGCACAGATAAAAAAAGAGTGCGATATGCCCACAGGGGCAGTTGGGTTAATTACAACTGCTGCACAGGCAGAATCCATTCTAACCAATGGGGATGCAGATTTGATTTTACTGGCAAGAGAATTGTTACGCGATCCTTATTTTCCATTACATGCCGCAAAAGAATTGGATCACGATGTAGAATGGCCAGTGCAATATCAACGGGCTAAAAAATGACAGACAGTAGATTATTTTTCTATCATTCGTACATATAGTTCTTCCACTTTTTTTCTGGCCCAGGGTGTTTTACGTAAAAATTTCAAACTGGAATTAATACTGGGATCAATGTTAAAGCAATTGATGGGAATATGCTGGCCCAGGGTTTCCCATCCAAAATAGGCTACCAGTTCTGTGAGGATTACCTGCAAGGTTTTACCATGTAAAGGATCATTGGATGGTTGTTCCATAAAATATGCTTGTATGCAATAGTAGGAATTTATCTGTTAAAACCGATCTGTCGCCTTTTACTAAAGTCTTCCTCTTTCTGTTTTTTTTCGATAAGATAGTTAAGTGCCTGGTAAATTTCTTTGAATTTATCGTGGCTACTATTTTCCAATAGAGCCAGCCTTTCGGCAAGTTCTTTGTAATGGATGGCAGCTTTTCGTAAAACAATAAATGCTCTCACAATTAAAATATTCATTGTTATTGCCTTATCACTTCGCAGAATGCCTGCAAGCATTGTAATACCATGTTCTGTAAAAGCAAAAGGCAGTTTTCTAGCACCGCCCCAACTTGAAGTCACAAATTGTGACTTCAAGTCATTGTATTCGTCTTGAGATAATTGAAACATAAAATCTTCCGGGAAACGGGTATGGTTTCTCTTTACTGCCTGATTAAGTACCTTCGTTTCTACGTTATACAGAATAGCCAGATCAAAGTCGAGCATTACTTTCTCTCCCCGTATCTCAACTATTTTTTGTTGAATAATTGTTGCTTCCATTGATCAAAACTAAAAGGTATATGATCAGTTTTAATAGGATGCGGTGAATACGCGAGGTAAATACGGCGTATATATATCAGTTGAATGTTTTGCTGCAGCTAAAGTGTGCGACGCAACCGGTGCTGAGAAAAGATGGATAGCCGGTTACAAAAAATCCCATTCAACTGAATGGGATTTTTTAGTATTGTGTAGAAACCTTTCAGGTAGCCGCAGCAACCTTAGTGGTTAGTTGATTCTAAATGTGATAGGCAAGGTGTAATAACTTTTTACGTTAACACCTTTGATCTGTCCGGGATTCCAGCTCGGCATTTTGCTAACTACATTTATAGCAGCTTCATCTAAACCGTATCCTTCTTTTTCTCCCATAGTTCTGGGTGTGTATACTTTACCTCTTTCATCCACAGCGAAAACGATACCAACCGTACCTTCTACACCATTTTCAATGGCTTCTTCGGGATACAAAATATTTTCCTGTATGAATTTAGCCAGTGCTTTTTCTCCGCCCGGATAAGATGGTCTGATTTCTGTTCTGGTATAAATACCTTCTTTATCCATTTCGATGGCTACGCCTGCATTTTGCTGCTCGTAGGTTTTCTGCCAATCGGGTTGAAATACGATAACACCTTTACCATTTTTCTTAGCGGGATTGGGTTGGGCTCTTCCTACAGCTTCGGCCATTTTCCGGTCATTGCTTTGGTCATTGGCCACTTTTGCCAATGAATCAGCAGTGATCACTGCCTGTAAAGAGTCTGCCGTTGCCTGTGATGTTTCTGTACCTGATTTGCAGGCGATCATTCCAATTGTCATCATGCCAACCAGTAAAGGGAGGACAAGTTTGTTCGTTGTTTTCATGCGTTAATTTTAAGTGTAATTTTTGCCACTATGCTATCATAGCGGAATACGAATGAAACAGTCATTCGTTTGTATTGCAAAGTTGGGATTACCAAAACCAATAGAGTTATAGCTTTCAGGTATTTGCTTACATCATTCACAGTTTTTAAGGGCGCTTACATGGGCCGAACTGAGTGCTTTTGAAGCAAATGATTTATTTTCAGGCTATGTTTGTACACCGGTATTTTATTTTGAATAAGCCATATAATATGGTGTCGCAATTTGTAAGTTCACATGTGGTAAGGCTACTTGGGGACCTCCATTTTACTTTTCCGGATGGCATACATGCGATTGGGCGGTTAGATAATCATTCGGAGGGATTGCTATTGTTAACCACCAATCCAAAAGTTACGCGCTTATTGTTTCAGGGAGAAGTGCCGCATACGAGAACGTACCTGGTGCAGGTAAAAAATAGAGTGAGTGAGGAGAGTGTTCAAAAGTTACAATCAGGTATTCCTATAAAAATTAAAGCAGGTGCAAACTATATAACTACACCATGTGAAGTAGCCATCATTCCTGAACCTCCTTCTCTGTTTTCTTCCGGGTATGTATTAAGAGAAGGTGTGCCCAATACCTGGTTACAGATTACTTTAACCGAAGGGAAATTTCACCAGGTAAGAAAAATGGTTTCCGCCATTCATCACAGGTGTATCCGGTTGATAAGGGTATCTATTGAAGATATTGTACTGGATGATTTATTGCCTGGGGAAGTTCGAGAAATTCCGGAGGAAGTTTTTTTCAGAAAATTGAAAATCAACTATCCATAAAATTGTATTCATGAATTTTGTATGACGTTTTCTCTAATGCTTGTATATTGATTTCTTTCTTTTTACCTTAAGCTTCGGGAATTCATTGCTTGCTTTTTTTAAAAACCAAAATTACCAATTATGAAAAAAATTTTGTTAAGTGTATCTGCCTGTATTTTACTTTCTTTCTCACTGGCAGATAACACCATTTCCAAAGAAGAAAGAAAATTGGCCACTGATTTTTTAAAGGAAACCAAGAAAGGTATCTGGGATGCCACACAAGGGCTTAGTGAAGCCCAATTGAAATTCAAACCCGCTCCTGATAAATGGAGTGTGGAGGATTGTGTGAAACACATTGCACAGAGCGAGCAGATGCTCTGGGGTATGGTAGAAGGCGGATTGAAACAGCCTGCTACACCTGAAAGAAGGAATGAGGTAAAAATTAAAGATGAAGAGGTGATTAAAAATGTGGAAGACAGGACCAATAAAGTAAAAACTTTTGCTCCCCTTGAACCTTTAAATACACCCTTTAAAACAATGAATGAAGCATGGGTTTCGTTTGCTAAAGACAGAGACAAACTGATTGATTATGTAAATGCCACTAACGAAGACTTGCGTAATCATATCAATCAACTACCCATTGGTGTTTTTGATAGTTTTCAAATGTTATTGTTCATAGGTGCGCACAGTAATCGCCACATGCAACAGATCAATGAAGTGAAAGCAGATCCTAATTTTCCGAAGAATTGATTACAGGGTACATAAAAAAATCCCGCTTTAAAGAGCGGGATTTTTTTATGTAGAAATCTTACTTGCTATTAATGGTTATTGATGATAGCTCAGGATATCAACTCCATTAGCCCGCCACCTGTTTACGGATGATATTCAGTGCAGCACCCGCTTTGAACCATTCAATCTGTTGTTCATTATAAGTGTGGTTCGCCATAATGGTGTCTTCGCTTCCATCTGCATGGGTAAATACCAGTGTTAATGGAGTGCCCGGTGCAAAAGAAGTTAAGCCAAGGATATCAATACTGTCATCTTCCTGAATTTTATCATAATCAGATTTGTCAGCAAAAGTTAATGCCAGCATACCCTGTTTTTTCAGGTTGGTTTCATGAATACGTGCGAATGATTTTACAAGTATCGCACGAACCCCGAGAAAGCGTGGCTCCATGGCAGCATGCTCGCGCGAACTTCCTTCTCCGTAGTTCTCATCGCCAACTACAATACTTCCTACACCTGCAGCTTTATAAGCGCGTTGTGTGGCAGGTACGGGACCGTACTCATTGGTCAATTGATTTTTTACATTGTCTGTTTTCTCATTATAGTAATTCACTGCACCAATCAGCATATTATTACTGATGTTATCTAAATGTCCGCGGAATTTTAACCATGGTCCGGCCATACTGATATGATCGGTAGTACATTTTCCTTTGGCTTTAATGAGGAGTTTCAATCCTTTCAGGTCGGTTCCTTCCCATTCTGCAAAAGGAGCCAGTAATTGTAAACGTTTGCTATCTACAGCAACAGCTACACTTACACCGCTTCCATCGGCAGCTGGTGCCTGGTAACCCGGATCATCTACTGCAAAACCTTTTACCGGTAATTCGAAACCGGTTGGGGCATCCAGTTTTACCTGCTCGCCCTTATTGTTGGTTAAAGTATCGGTTAGAGGATTAAAATTCAGATCACCCGCAATGGCTAATGCTGTTACTAATTCCGGTGAACCTACAAAGGCAAACGTATTCGGATTGCCATCGGCACGTTTGGCAAAGTTTCTGTTGAAACTATGAACGATGGTATTCTTTTCTTTTTTCTCAGCACCCACGCGATCCCACATACCAATACAAGGCCCGCAGGCATTGGCAAATACGGTAGCCCCAATCTTATCAAATTCCGCAAGGAAGCCATCTCTTTCTATGGTAAAACGTACCTGCTCAGAGCCCGGTGTAATGGTGAATTCACTTTGTAGAGTGAGCCCCTTTTCATGTACCTGTTTTGCGAGACTAACCGCGCGACTAATATCTTCATAAGAACTATTGGTACAGCTACCAATTAAACCCACTTCAATTTTTGTGGGCCAGCCGTTTGCAGCAGCAGCTTCTTTCATTTTAGAGATAGGGGTAGCCAGATCCGGTGTGAATGGTCCGTTCAGGTGCGGTTCCAGTTCACTTAGGTTGATCTCGATTACTTCATCAAAATATTTCTTAGGATCTTCATACACTTCAGCATCTGCATTCAGGTAAGCGGCAACTGCATCAGCCATGGTGGCAACTTCTTCACGTCCGGTAGCTTTCAGGTAACGGCTCATGCTGTCATCGTAACCAAATGTAGAAGTAGTGGCTCCAATTTCAGCACCCATATTACAAATGGTTCCTTTTCCGGTACAACTCATACTGGTAGCACCTTCTCCAAAATATTCAACAATAGCTCCGGTTCCGCCTTTTACGGTAAGAATGCCTGCTACTTTTAAAATCACATCTTTAGGGGCTGTCCAGCCATTTAATTTACCGCTCAGTTTTACACCAATCAGTTTAGGCCATTTCAGTTCCCAAGGCAAACCGGCCATTACATCACAGGCATCGGCACCGCCAACACCAATGGCAATCATACCTAACCCGCCTGCGTTAACCGTGTGAGAATCGGTTCCAATCATCATACCGCCAGGGAAGGCATAGTTTTCCAATACTACCTGGTGAATAATACCAGCACCGGGTTTCCAGAAACCAATACCATATTTGTTGGATACAGAAGCGAGAAAATCGTACACTTCTTTGCTTTCTGTATTGGCTACCTGTAAATCCTGTTTGGCTTCTACTTTGGCAGTAATCAGGTGATCACAGTGAACGGTAGAGGGTACGGCCACTTTAGGGCGGCCTGCCTGCATAAATTGCAACAAAGCCATCTGTGCGGTAGCATCCTGCATGGCTACGCGATCCGGGGCAAAATCAACATAACTTTTACCTCTTTCAAAACCTGACAGCTTTTGATCTGCATGCAGGTGGGCAAACAATATTTTTTCACTCAGTGTTAACGGCCTGCCCAATGCTTTACGGGCTGCATCCACTTTTGCGGGCATTTCGGCGTACACTTTTTTGATCATTTCAATGTCAAAAGCCATATTTCTTAATTTAAAATGGTTAGAAAGCTGAAGGCTTAACGCTGAACGCAAAACCCTATAAAAGCGAGCCTGTGTTCAGCGTTAGGCGTTAAGCGTTTCGCGTAGAGTTGCGAATTTACGAAAAAACGGGTGGGGGTAAACACTGTTTTAAACTTTTATTAGCCTTATTTGTCTATTTTGCAGACAGAATCGGCGTCCCCCCGCAAATCAAACCAGTGTTATGCAAAAGATCAGAGAGTTTTTGGAATTGAGTGCCTTTGGGGTATGTTCTAAAATTGGCGAAAAACTGGGTATTGCTTCTTCGCGTATCCGGATGTGGTTCATTTATATCTCCTTCCTCACCATGGGTTCTCCTGTAATCTTATATATGATCCTGGCTTTCTGGATCAATATTAAAAACTACATCATGGCCGGCAAGCGAAATCCTATTCGCAATTGGTAGGGGCCCCTTCGGGGAATTAGAAATTAATAATTAATAATTAAAAATTAATAATTGAAGGGGATTGGAATGTATAATGCCAACAATTAGTGTTGGTTATTTTTAATTGCTAATTTTTAATTGTTAATTAATTACACCACTGCTTTGCGTAATTTCAACAGCTTCTCTAACAGGGGTTCTAAAAGGTCAAGTTGTAACATATTGGCGCCATCGCTTTTGGCAATTGCTGGGTTGGGGTGGGTTTCTATGAATAAGCCATCGGCTCCTGTGGCTATAGCGGCTTTGGCAATAGTGCCAATCAAGTGCGGGTTGCCACCGGTTACACCAGAAGTTTGGTTGGGTTGTTGTAAAGAATGAGTGCAATCCATAATAACCGGAACATTATTCTCCTGCATCCAGGGTATGTTGCGGTAATCAACCACCAAATCCTGGTAGCCATATGTATTGCCACGTTCGGTTAACATTACTTTTTCATTACCGGCCTTGCGGATCTTATCTACAGCAAATTTCATGGAAGGCCCGTTAAGAAACTGTCCTTTCTTAACGTTTACTATTTTACCGGTTTCTGCTGCTGCTATCAACAAATCGGTTTGTCTGCATAAAAATGCAGGAATCTGTAAAATATCTATAAAGGGAGCGGCCATAGCTGCTTCTTCATGTGCATGAATATCAGAAGTGGTAGGAAGATGAAAAGTATCGCCCACTTTTTTTATTAATGATAAACCATTATCATCACCAATACCCGTAAACGAATTACCGCTGGTACGATTGGCTTTACGATAACTGGCCTTAAACACATACGGTATTTCCAATCGTTTGCAGATGCCGGATACTTTATCTGCTATCTCCATCACCAATTCTTCACTTTCCACTACGCAGGGGCCCGCAATGAGAAAAAAGTTATCGGGGTTGTATGATTGTTTTTTGAATAACTCGGACAGAAAAGTAGGTAGCATTTACAAAGATTGAATGAACTACAAATTTAGGTATTTTGAGCGGATAGCGAAAAGGCAGCATACCGGATAGCAACTGAACGCTAATTTGTGAATACTTGATTGACTGGCTATTAACCGCGAGGAAACGAAGGCGCTGGGGGTCGCAAGGAAATCAATTGCATGCCTTGCTATTGTGGTATGGCGAATAGTGGTTCAGTGGGTTTACTTCATCATGTAACATTGGGTATTCATTATTCGATATTCAATCCGCTTTTTTAGTTTCTTTGCTGATATTAAAACGATTGCCATGTCTGTTGTAAAAGATAAAATACTTGTGATAGGTGCTTCCGGCCAGATTGGTGTTGAGCTAACACTTGCCTTACGAAAAAAATACGGTAACAGTAATGTAGTTGCCTCTGATCTTAGAGAAGAGAATCCATTGCTGAAAGGCACTGGCCCATATGTAAGCCTAGATGTAATGAACAAAGAAATGCTGCACGTTCAGGTAATACGCCAGAACATTACGCAGATCTATTTACTGGCAGCTATCTTATCCGCCACCGGCGAAAAAAATCCCAATCTTGCCTGGCACCTGAATATGCAGGGATTGTTGAACGTATTGGATATTGCCCGCGAAGAAAAACTGCATAAAGTGTATTGGCCCAGTAGTATTGCCGTGTTTGGACCAACTTCGCCTAAACAAAACTGTCCGCAACAAACCATCATCGAACCCATTACGGTATATGGTATCAGTAAATATGCAGGAGAATTCTGGTGTAATTATTACCATAACAGGTATGGAGTAGATGTGCGCAGTATTCGTTATCCCGGATTGATCAGTTACAAATCTGAACCCGGTGGTGGCACTACCGATTATGCGGTAGAGATTTATGGAGAAGCATTGGCAAATAAAAAATACAAATGCTTTTTACAGGAAGATACCTATCTGCCCATGATGTATATGCCCGATGCTATTCGTGCAACATTAGAGCTGATGGATGCACCGGCTGATAAAATTGCGATACGTACTTCTTACAATATTTCCGGAATGAGTTTTTCTCCTAAGGAAATTGGTGCCGAAATACAAAAGCACATTCCTGATTTTACTATGAGTTATGCGCCCGATTACCGGCAACAAATTGCCAATAGCTGGCCGCAAAGTATTGATGATAGTGTGGCCAATAAAGACTGGGGATGGAAAGCAGAATACGATTTGGGAAAGATGACAGCGGACATGCTGGAAAACCTGAAGTAATAATTAATTGCGCCTTTGCGTCTTTGCGTGAAAATTTTTCTCGCAAAGACGCAAAGGCGCAGTGGATTGTGGGTATAAAAAAAGGGTTGAATGTGATTTGATATCGCATTCAACCCTTTTTCTTTTTTGTATTCAACGACTATTAAAACCTGATACCAATTCCAATATTGGATCGGATACCTGCCCAAGGGCCATCTGTAATGATTTTGGCACCTGATGCCGATACGGTGCTGGTAAATTTGAATGGATCGGGTTTGATGTTGTTCAGGCTTTGTCTTAATGCATCCTGCTCTTGTGTACTGAGTGCAGCAGTAGGCGTAAAATTCAAATCACCTTTGCTTGTTCCATAATGACCTCCAATGATCTGCAGATCCAATACAATTTTTGTAGCTAGTTGAAACTGCCAGCCAATGAGTAAACCCGGACTGGTTGATTTTACATTACCTATAAAGTTGGCTTCTTTGGTTACACCACTGTTGGTGTATCTAACAGGAGCGCTTAAATCAAAATTAGCAAAGCGCAGGTAGGGGGCCAGATAAAAACCTTTCATTCTGCCAAGGCCAAGATAAAAGCGACCTTCTAAAGTCCAGGCAGTATTACCCATTTGAAAATTACTGAAGTTAATATCACTGCTGTTGATCGCTTTCTCCAGTTGGCTCTGAAAAGGAACGGCACCTTTGGCCATGGTTCTGTAGCTAACAGAAACAGAAAGGCGTTTGGTTAAACTTCTTTCATAAGTAAAATGATAATTCTTTAATGCCAATGAACCTACATTCCAGCGAAATATATTTTTTCCGCCTATCAGGCTTTGTGCTCCTGCAAACATGGGCAGGCATAACAATAGTACAATGATTTTTTTCATGAGTGGTTAGTTTTGGTTTGGGTTATTTTGCTACTAAATCGTTTACAGTTTTGTGTTCTAATATGGCCAAGGTATTATCTCTTACCTGTATCATTACCCTGTTCAGTCCACATTTTTTTTCATCGCAATCTTTACATTTTTCATAAAAATTAAGGCTTACACAGGGCAGCAAAGCTATGGGGCCTTCTATCAAACGCATTACCTGTGCCAGTCTGATATCTGCGGGATCTTCTTTAAAAAAATAGCCACCCCCTTTTCCTTTTTTGCTATCCAGTAGTCCTGCTTTTTTAAGTTCTAATAAAATATTTTCCAGAAACTTTAAAGGTATTTTTTTCTTTTTGGCTATTTCGGCAATCAACACGGGGCCCTCTTTTTTTCGCTCAGCCATAAAGGTGAGTGCTTTCAATGCATATTGTGTTTTCTTAGATAGCATACGATATTCTGTGAATTACGTAAGTTGATTAAATCCGGATAAAAATACATTTCTTCACCGGAAATTCATAGGGGGATTCTATTCAACAGTAGTGGTATTTGCAAGAAGGGAATATAGCTTACAATCCTAACACCTCTTTCATTCCAAAGATACCTTTTTTATTGATAGCAAATTCAGCAGCCAATACTGCCCCACCGGCAAAACCGATCCGGTTATGGGCAGTGTGAATGATTTCAATATCATCCACTACCGAAGTATACTTTATTTTATGTGTGCCGGGGGCGGGGTCTATTCTTTCGGAAATGATTTCCAGTTCTTCAGGGTTATCGCTCAAATGATTTACCCAGTGTTTTTTGGATGTTGTGTTTTCCAGTATCTGTTCTGCTAAAGTTATGGCGGTGCCGCTGGGAGCATCTTTTTTCTGGGTATGATGAATCTCTTCCATCACTATATCATACTGCGGGTAGTTGCTCATCAATTTTGCAAGACGTGTATTGAGTTCGAAAAAAAGATTTACCCCGATACTGTAATTGCTGGCATAGATCAGCGTACCATTCTTCTCCTCACAAAATGTTTTTGCTTCTTTCCAGTTTTCCAGCCAACCGGTTGATCCGCAAACAAGTGGGATACCCAATTCCAAGCAGGTCATCACATTTGCAAAAGCACTATGGGGGCCGGTAAATTCTATGGCTACATCTGCCTTTGCAATATTTTCTTTATTCAGATCGGCAGCGTTGTTAATGTCTATTTTTAATACCACTTCATGCCCTTTTTCCAATGCAATGGTTTCTATGGCTTTGCCCATTTTTCCGTATCCGATCAATGCTATTTTCATGAAGTAAAATTTATTACAATTCAAATACTGTCATAATGATCCATCCTTAGCTGGAAGGGAAAATGGATCCGTTATTGAGATTTCTCCGCCTTCTTCACCAAAATGACAAATGTAAAGTAAAAGCAAATTTTTATAATCCATGCATCAACGTGCAATAGCCCGTTTGGCTTGAGGATTTTTCAGGCTTAAGGCAAGTCCAAGGCCGGGTGATTTGGTTAGTGGATTGAAAGTGGGTTTAATCTCCATCGACAGATCGCCGCTTACATCAAATTGTTTCAGGTGCGCAAATACAGTAGCATCGGCTACCTGCAACCCCCATGCGAGTAAAAACCACAGTACAGAATAATCCCTGTCGCGCCTGAATGCATTCCGGTAACTCTGTAAAGAACTCGCACTCAGATTTTTTAACTGCGGGTCAATAAAAGGAAGATCTGTAGAGTCTTTATTTACTTCGGCTTTAAAGAGCGCTTCAAAAGCAAATTTTGTTTTTTTATAGTAACTGTTGTTGTAAAAAAAAGTACGGTAGGAATAGCTATCACGCCATACACTATAGGTATTTTCCAATATTCTTTGTTATATGCCTGTCCCCATCCCGGAATTAGTGCAGATCTTTTAGTAGCAATACGAGGGATGTGTTTGGCAATGGTATCTTTTTTTACAAGGGCCGCTTTAGTTGCAGAATCTTTCGAAGACAAACTATCTTTTCTGTTATCAAATGGAGAGGCACTACTCAGTACTTTTTTATCATCCTGCGCATTCACAATGGCAGTGAAGCCGGAACAGATCAACAATAATATGAGTAACAGGTAAGATCTCATGTAATGATTAGCTCACAGAAACATTCATCGCATCCAGTAATTTATTCAGTTCTTCCAAAGAATAATACTCAATGGTAATACTGCCATAGCCTTTTTTATTATGCACCATTTTTACTTTGGTAGCAAAATGAGAAGCTAAATTATCTTCAATTTTTTTGTAAGCCGCCGGCAGGTCAGACTTTACGGAAGATTTAACAGCACCCGGTTTCTCTGCTTTGTACATGGTACGAACCAGTTCTTCTGTTTGCCGTACACTCAATCCTTTTCCGGTGATTTCTTTATAAACAAACAACTGTTTATCTATGGTATCAATGTTTACCAATGCTCTTGCATGGCCCATACTGAGTGAGCCATTACGAACAGCCAATTGAATATCTGGTGGTAATTTTAATAAGCGTATATAATTGGTAACTGTGCTTCTTTCTTTGCCCATCCGCTCAGCCACCTGTTCCTGCGTGTAGCTGAGTTCATCCATCATGCGTTTGTAACTGAGGGCAATTTCTACTGCATTCAGGTCTTCACGTTGTAAATTTTCCAGCAAAGCCAGTTCCAATAATTGCTGGTCATTAGCCTGCCTAACATACGCGGGTACATCTGTTAAACCGGCAATCTTAGAAGCACGAAAGCGACGCTCACCTGCAATCAACTGGTATTTGCCACCGGGCAATTTTGAAACCGTTAATGGCTGAATAATATCGTGCAACTTAATGGAAGCAGCGAGTTCGTTCAATGCATTCTCATCAAAATCTCTACGCGGCTGTTTAGGGTTAATCTGTATATCACTTAATGCAATACGACTGGTATGTGTTACCTGATCTACCACATCGGTTTTTAAACTGCCGGCAGTGGTTTTCAAATCAGCGTCAATATTCTGTAACAAAGAACGGAGGCCTTTGCCAATGAGGTCTTTGTTTTGTTTAGGGGTAGACATTGTAATTAATAATTAACAATTAATAATTAGTAATTGGAGAAAGCAATTCCAAAATTTCCCAATTCCAATATTTCAAAATCACTCAATGATTCTTTCCTGGTTTGTCATTTTGGTCATTCCGTTGTTCTGGAGGATTTCTTTCGCAAGGTTGAGGTAGTTGATGGCACCCTTACTTTCGGCATCATACAAAATCACGGGTTTACCAACGCTGGGGGCTTCACTAAGCCGTGTATTTCTGTGAATGATGGTATCGAATACCATATCATCAAAATGTTCTTCTTACCTCACTCACTACCTGATTGCATAAGCGCAGGCGGCCATCGTACATCGTCATTAAAATACCTTCTATCTGTAATTCAGGATTAAGGCGGCTTTGTACAATTTTGATGGTGTTGAGTAATTTTCCCAATCCTTCCAATGCGAAAAATTCGCATTGCACCGGTACGATTACACTATCTGATGCCACCAAGGAATTAACGGTAATAAGGCCCAGTGAGGGAGAGCAGTCGATAATGATAAAATCATACCTATCACGCACTACATCCAAGATGCCTTTTAATACATTTTCACGATTTGGGTAGTTGATCATTTCAATTTCAGCACCTACCAGATCAATATGTGAAGGAATGATATCCAGATTGGGTACATCACTTTTCAGGATCACATCATTTGCCAAAACATTATTTACCATGCAATCGTAAAGGCTGTTGGTAATATTGTGTAGGTCAAACCCAACACCAGTGGTGCTGTTGGCCTGTGGGTCTGCATCTACCAAAAGTGTTTTAAATTCAAGTACTGCCAAGCTGGCTGCAACATTGATGGCAGATGTTGTTTTGCCTACCCCGCCTTTTTGATTGGCTACGCCGATAATTCTCGCCATGTTTTTATTTACCCCCAATCCCGCAGAGCGGGACTTTTTAATGATGTGTGTTTAAATATCGATGGTTTTATTGATCGCTGGAAGCAAGAGATTTTTTCCGTCTGCGGCAAATGCTGCTTTGGCTTCTGCTTCATTGATCTTTATAAATCCAAATGTATTGTAATGTACGCCTACGATGGTGTTACACTGTATAAAATCTGCTGCCCGCACGGCATCTGCTACATCCATGGTAAAATTGTCGCCAATGGGTAAAACCGCAAAATTCAATTTGGCCCAATTGGGTATCAATTGCATATCCATCGTCAGGGCCGTATCGCCACTGTAATAAAAATTACCTTCCTCGGTAGTAAACACAAAACCCATCGGGTTACCACCATAACTGCCGTCTGGCAAGCTGCTACTGTGTTGGGCTACTGTACACTTTGCCGTTCCAAAATCAAAAAGCCATTTTCCTCCTGTATTCATGGGGTGGGTATTGGCAATGCCCTGTTTATTCAGCCATTCATGAATTTCCCAATTGGCCACTACTATGCACCCGGTTCGCTTGGCAATGCTGATACAGTCGGCAATATGATCGGTATGACCATGTGATAAAAAAATATAATCCGGGGCAATACTGTCCAGATTTACCTCTTTCGCCAGTTCATTATAGGTGATAAAGGGATCAAAAAGGATTTTTTTCCCTTTTACCTCCACCTGAAAGCAGGAATGCCCAAAAAAACTAAGTTTCATGTTTCTATTCGTTGAAAGTCGTCAAAAATACACTTTAGGGCACATCTTCCGAAACAATATTATCCATATCGGGTTATAGGTATGCAGCGGGGTTTTCTGATGAATTGGCGGCTTGTAAAAGCACCAAAACAGAATATTCCGCATTGTATACCTTTACCGGAAATAAGAAGGATACAATAAACCTGCTGGTTACCCGTCTACCCAAAACATACCAAATTCTTTTTCATGAGAAATGCAAGCACCTGGTGGATCATAGCTGTGATCATGTTATTACTGGATCTATACGTATTCCAGGCTTTGAAAACGGTTACGCAAACCTCTAATGAGCGGGTTCGTACCGTTATTCATGTTACTTATTGGGTTATTTCAGGCGTTACACTGGTGGCGCTATTATCCTTTCCCTATATACAGGCTTTACAAACCTCTAAGCTGTTCAGGAATTATGTTTTTGCCATTTTGGTAGGCTTATTCTTTGCCAAATTGGTGGGTTCTTTATTCTTTCTGACAGACGATTTGCGAAGGGGCTCACTGTTTTTGTTGAGTAAGATTATGCCCGATACCGGAGCCCGTTTTATGAATGAAGGGAATGCCATTCCTCGGTCTACTTTTTTAAGCTGGCTGGGTTTGGGTTTGGGAGGAGGTTTATTTGGAACCCTGTTGTATGGATTCAGCAATAAGTATAAATACCAGGTTAAAAATGTAAAACTGGCTTTTGAAAATTTGCCTAAAGCGTTTGAAGGAATGAAAATTGTGCATATCAGTGATATTCATAGCGGTAGTTTTCAGAACAAAGCGGCAGTGAATCATGGTGTGGATTTGATTTTGCAGCAAAAGCCTGACCTTATTCTTTTTACTGGTGATCTGGTGAACGACCGCGCCGATGAAATGACGGATTATATGGATGTATTTAACAGGCTGAATGCACCTTTTGGCGTTTTCAGTTCATTGGGCAACCACGATTATGGCGATTATGTTTCATGGCCATCGCCGCAGGCAAAAACAGAGAACCTCGAAAAATTAAAACAGGTACATGCCAAATTAGGCTGGCGTTTATTAATGAATGAACATGTATTGTTAGAAAAGGATCAGGAAAAAATTGCCGTACTGGGAATAGAAAACTGGGGTGCCAAAGGAAGATTTCCCAAATATGGTAAAATGAGCGAGGCACATCCCGGAACGGAAAACATTCCTTTTAAAATTTTGCTTAGTCATGATCCCAGCCATTGGGATGCCGAAATAAAAACGCAATACACAGATATTGACCTGATGCTGGCCGGACACACCCACGGCATGCAGTTTGGATTGGAAAACCCTTACTTTAAATGGAGCCCTGTACAATGGATGTATAAACAATGGGCAGGTTTATATGAAGATGGTAAGCAGAAACTTTATGTGAACAGAGGATACGGGTTTATTGGTTACCCAGGACGGGTGGGTATTTTACCCGAAATCACTGTTTTAGAGCTGACAGGAAAAAGTTAACATTTTGTATTGAGGCTTGTGAACTTGTAAACTGCCATCTATTTTTTATAGATATCACCTAAATTTTTTCAGAATTTCTATTTTGGCACGGTCATTGAATTTAGGTAATCAAACAAAATAAATTGTATGAAGAAAGTATTTATGTCAGTAGTCATCCTTTTATCGGTAGCTACTTTGTCTCAGGCCCAGGGTCTTGGAGGTGGTATTAAAGCAGGTGCCAACCTGAACAAAATTTCTGGTCAATCCTTTAACGATGGTTTTGATTTATCTTACCATTTTGGCGGATTTCTGGAAATAGATATTAATAAAAAATGGGGCTTTCAACCAGAGTTGCTTTGGAGCCAGACTACCAGTAAGCCATCCAGTTTCAGAACAGTGTATACAAACAATATAAACCCATTATTCAATGGTAATGAACAGATCAAATTAGATTATTTGAGCATTCCTTTATTATTACGTTATAATGTTGGTGGAATATTGACACTGAATGCAGGACCACAGTATAGTATCTTATTGAAAAAAGACAAGACCATGTTACAGAATGGAGAATCTGCTTTTAAAGATGGTGATTTTGCGCTTGTACTTGGCGGACAATTAAACTTTAAATACCTGCGTGTTTATGGCAGATATAATATCGGTTTACAGAACATCAATGATATTGATAATAAAGACAGATGGACCAATCAGCAAATTCAGGCTGGTTTAGGTTTTCGCTTTTAAAGCAAAACGCTTAACGCAAAACGCTCAACGCTTATTTAGTGCGTTGAGCGTTTTGCGTTACTCTATTTCAGTTTGAATTTCTTCTTCAGAGAAGCCATTTCTTTTTTAAATACTTTCAGTTCTTCAATTTGTTGTTTGATAAAACTGTTTTCTTCCAGTTTGCCGAGTATTTCATTCATTTCTCCCACACTTTCGTAAACCATTTTACGGAAGGGATTGCTATAATCTTTGGCCCTCGAATCGTAGATACCTTTTGTTAGCCATTCTTTGGTGGTGATTGTGCTATTAATCAAACTGGTAAATTGATGGCTATCTATTTTTTTGAGATTGATACCGCTGATCTCTTCCAGAGAAGCCAGTGCATGGTTTCTTTTTTTGGTTGGATATTTTTGGCCCTCAGAAATATAATATTCATGAACAGCATCCCATGATTTGATCTTCCCGGTTTTAATTTTTTCTTTTAACTGATGGATGTCCTCTTTTGGAATTAACTGTCCACCAACATTGCTCCATTCTTCCCTTGAAAGTTTGGATGGGATGGCCGCTCTGAGTGCTTCGACCGTGCTGACTGATTGTTCTTTAATTAACTGTAACAGCTGCAATGCGCCATAATAAATAACCAGTTCCTCGTAAATTTTATAGGCGGTTAATACTTTAACCAGTACTGCTTTTCTTTTACTGTTTTCAACATTATCTGCAAGAATCTCAAGATCGTTTACCAGTTTGTTTCCGCTTTTGAGTAAATATTTTCCGGTATCCACTTCATCCGTAAAAGGCTGGATCCGGTTTTCCGATTTTAAATAGGCTTTGCCTGTAGCAGTTTCGAGCAAACCAAGGGTTGAAAATATTTCATTCACAGTATCCGGTGCCAGAAAATCGTATTCAATGGTTTGTATCCGTTCGGTTCTTTTATCCCTGTCAATATATTTCCACGAATTTCTTGCCAGCGCATACAGGTTATACATAAACCAATAACCGGGCATGATCACAATTTTGTCGGCAGCTACATCATTACTTACCAATGAAAATGGAAAAGGCACATTCAGTTCTGCCGGGTAATCGCCCTTGGCCAAAATGGTAAAACTGGCAAACTGCGAATTGTGTTTTAGGCTAACACATAGGCCCGGCCAGAATCCTCTTCCCATCACTACTTCACCATCGGCACCACGGCTGTTATGATTAGAACCAATGGTAGCACCTGCAGCAATATTACTTTGTCCCATTACCAATGCAGCGCATAAAAACGAGTTGTTATGGTGTTGTTCATGCGCCGGAAATATCAATGAATTCAATACTTCACAACAGGATATGGTGGCATTACTGCCAAGATAAGAATTGATTAATCTGGCACCATATTTTAACTGCGAATGCGATGCCATAATAAAGCGCACCGCTTTTACACCGTAAAATAAACGGCAACCGAAACCGATAATGCCATTCACTATTTCACAACCTTCTCCAATTTGTGTTCTTCCTTCCGGTCCGGAATTGACCGTAAGATTTTTGAGTTTGTTAGCCCCTTTTAAATAAGCATCAGGTCCAATCCAAACATCCTTAATGATCTTACAATTTTTGATCACTGTTCTGTCGCCAATTTTTCCATAGTATCCTCGGCGGTCATCAAATTTTTGTTCTGTAAATGATTTGAATTTTTGCTGCAGTACCGCGTCGTTCCTGAAACGGCTCCACAAAAATGCATCGCCGGCCAGCATGCCATTAAAAGGCATTACCCTGCGGCCGGTATTCTCATTACAAAGCTCCATCCAGATCCTTACATCTTCTGTTTCGCCCTGTTTGATAATACCATTACCAAATTTGGCATGGTTAGTAGTTACCAATTCGTTTACATTGGTAATCATTACCTCGCTACCAATAATATAATGCGATAAATAACTCACGTTATCGATCACTACATTGTCACCAAAATCACAACTGATAATGGTAGAGTTATATAAACCAACAGCAGCTTTCAGATCGCTAAAGCCCAAGCAATAGGGTTCCAGTTTTCCAATGCGAACCAGCCCATAAAATTTACAGTTTTTTACTAGCTCAGGATTAAAAGCATTTGATACCAGAATATTGTTCCAGTTATCGCTGGTATTGCCATTTCTTACCAGCATTTCTATTTCATGCGCAGATAACATTCGGTACGTAATACCGTTTTTAATCTGCATATCGCGCAGGTAAAATTCATTTTTACCTTTTGGGATAAATTGGTCTTTGATAAAATTATAACCCAGTGCATCCAATGGTGTTTTTACGATAATATTCTGCAGCATGAGATGAGTTAAAAAGTATGAATTAAATAAGCATACAGGTATCTTATTCCACTGTTACACTTTTAGCCAGGTTGCGTGGTTTATCTACATCCAATCCTTTTGCCAAGCCTACATAGTAGCTTAACAATTGCAATGGAATTACACTTAACAATGGTGCGATAGCTTCATCTGCATCCGGTACCAGCATTACATCATCGGCCATGCCCGGTATAATCGTATCACCTGCCGTTGCTACCGCAATCACCATACCTTTTCTGGCTTTGATCTCCTGCACATTGGAAACTATTTTTTCATAATAAGAATCTTTGGTGGCAACAAATACCACAGGTAATTTCTCATCCACTAATGCAATCGGACCATGTTTCATTTCTGCTGCGGGATATCCTTCAGCATGTATATAAGAAATCTCTTTCAATTTCAAGGCTCCTTCCAATGCTACAGGGAAATTGTATCCTCTTCCAAGGAATAAAAAATCAGAAGCATCTTTGTATTTCGCTGCTATACGTTGGATATTGGTAGTGTCCTGTAAAATTTCTTTCACTTTTTCAGGAATGGCTTCCAGTTCGTACATCAGTTGCCTATACCTCGTTTCATCAAGTGTGCCTTTGGCATGCCCGATCTTTAATGCCATCATAGCAAGTACGGCCAATTGTCCGGTAAATGCTTTGGTACTGGCAACGCCAATTTCTGGTCCTGAGTGGGTGTACGCCCCACCATGACTTAACCGCGCAATACTGCTACCTACTGCGTTTACGACGCCAAAAATAAATGCGCCTTTTTCTTTCGCGCTTTCCAATGCTACCAGTGTATCGGCAGTTTCACCGCTTTGCGATATGGCAATGATCACATCTCCCTTATTAATTACCGGATTGCGGTAACGGAATTCAGAAGCATATTCTACTTCCACCGGGATTCGGCATAATTCTTCAATCAAATATTCTGCAATCAACCCTGCATGCCAGCTGGTACCGCAGGCCACTATAATAATGCGTTGGGCATTGGTAAATGCTTCGAGGTTATTTTCAATTCCGCCCATCATAATCTGTCCTGTCTGCGTAAGCAACCTGCCCCGCAAACAGTCGAAAATGGTTTCGGGTTGTTCATGAATTTCTTTTAACATGAAATGGTCATAACCACCTTTTTCAATAGCGGCCAGTTCCATATCCAGCTTGGTAATAAAAGGGGTTTGCTTTTCATTACCCAGATTTTTCAAGATAAGTTCATCAGGACGAACGATCGCAATTTCATAATCATTTACATACACCACTTCTTTGGTGTATTCAATAATCGGAGACGCATCGCTGGCAAGAAAATGTTCGCCTTTGCCAATACCAATAACCAGCGGACTTCCTTTTCTTGCGGCAATAATGGTTTCTGGGTCTTCTGCAGAGATCAATAAAACACAATAGGCGCCAACCACCCGTTTTAAAGCTATGCGCAGGGCTTCTTCTACAGAACAGGCATTGTTTTTTTTGATGTCTTCAATAAAATTCAATAATACCTCAGTATCTGTATCGCTTTTAAAAGTATACCCTTTCGAAAGCAGTTCCTGTTTGATCTGCGTATAATTCTCTATGATCCCATTATGAATCATAGCCAATTCACCACTTTGCGATTGGTGAGGGTGCGCGTTTCTGTCGCTTGGCTCTCCATGCGTAGCCCAACGGGTATGCCCGATACCGATATGCCCGTGCACATCTTTACCGATTACATCTTCTTCCAGTTCGGCAACTTTGCCTTTCTTTTTAAAAACATTGAGTTGGCCATTATTTAATAAGGCAATACCTGAGCTGTCGTAGCCTCTGTATTCCAAACGTTTCAGCCCTTTTAATACAATTGGGAAGGCTTCCCGGGGTCCTGTGTAACCTACAATTCCGCACATATTGATTTATTGGATTAAGTTATCTTGCAATATCTATGAATTGCTGTAAATATCAAGCAGTTAGTAATAAAGAGTACGATTTTAAAAGTATAATTTTTCAAGATGAATAATGTATTTAATTCGACCAAAGAATATGTATTGGAAGATCAATGCGTTTTATTGCGGCCTTTGAAGCGTGAAGACTGCGATAATTTGCTGGTATTCTCTTTGAATGAGCCGGAATTATGGAAATATTCGCTGGTTAAAGTGGCAGGGGAGGAAAATTTGATAGCCTACATTGATACTGCCATGGCAGCAAGAGAATCCGGTAAAGAATATGCATTTATTGTGTTTGATAAACGCACGCAGGAATTTGCAGGCAGCACCCGCTTTTACGATATACAACCTGAACAGAAAACACTACAACTGGGCTATACTTGGTATGGTAAAAAATTTCAGGGAACCGGATTGAATAAACATTGCAAATACCTGATTCTCCAATTTGCTTTTGAAGAACTGGGTATGGAACGGGTAGAGTTTAGGGCGGATAACAATAATGAGAAAAGTATAGCAGCCATGAAAAGTATTGGCTGTGTGGAAGAAGGTGTATTGAGAAGTAATACCATTAAAGCGGATGGTACCAGAAGAGACAGTATAGTGTTGAGTATTTTGAAGACTGAATGGCAAACAGGTGTAAAACAGAAACTGTACCAAAAATTATAAATAGGCTTTATGCCACTGATACCATTGTATGTTTAAAAAAATAATAAGCTTTTGTATACTTTGTATCTCTCTATTACATGGGCAATCGCAAATATTATCTCCTTATAAAAATGCGAAACTTCCTATACCGGCTCGGGTAAAAGATCTTTTGCAAAGAATGACACCCGAAGAAAAATTCTGGCAACTATTTATGATACCCGGAGATCTGGGTTCAGATGCATCAAAATATGCAAAAGGAATTTTTGGCTTTCAGGTAAGTGCGGTTGCTAAAGGAAATGATGCCTCAGCACAACTGCTTCAATACGGAACAGGAGAGAATGCGTTAAGCCTGGCACAAAAAATAAACCGAATTCAAAAATATTTTATCGACAGTAGCCGGTTGGGTATTCCCATAATTGCCTTTGATGAGGCGTTACATGGTTTGGTAAGAACGGGTGCCACTTCCTTTCCACAAGCCATTGCATTAGCAGCCAGCTGGGATACGGTATTGATGCGTAAAGTAGCCCATGCCATTGCAATTGAAACGAAAGCCCGTGGCATACGCCAGATACTAACCCCGGTGGTAAATATTGCTGCTGATGTGCGTTGGGGTAGAACAGAAGAAACCTATGGCGAAGATCCTTTTCTTGCTTCCGAAATGGCAGTGGCTTTTGTTTCTCCTTTTGAAAAAATGGGCATTGTTACCACCCCCAAACATTTTATTGCTAATGTAGGGGAGGGTGGTCGCGACAGCTACCCCATTCATTATAGTGAGCGTTTGATGGAAGAGGTTTATTACCCACCCTTCAAAGCAGCCATAAAACGAGGGGGATCGCGATCTATTATGACGGCATATAATTCTGTAGAGGGTAGTCCGGCAACCGCCAATCATTTTTTATTAACCACCAAACTTAAAAAAGAATGGCAGTTCAAAGGCTTTGTCATATCGGATGCCAGCGCAGTAGGCGGTGCTAATGTATTGCATTACACAGCGAAAGACTATCCAGAGGCGGGCAAACGATCTATTGCTAATGGACTGGATGTGATTTTTCAAACAGATTATAAGCACCATCAATTATTTATACCACCATTTTTAAACAAACAAATTAATCAACAAAGAATAGATGATGCCGTATCGCGTGTATTAAGCGCCAAATTTGAATTGGGTTTGTTTGAGCAGCCTTATGTATCAGAAGAAGCAGCGAACGTATTGGTTACTGATACATCACACAAAGCATTGGCGAGAGAAGCTTCGTTACGATCAATTGTTTTATTAAAAAATGAGCAGGAGGTGCTTCCGCTTACCAACAAAATACATTCCATTGCTATCATTGGTAGTGATGCCGCAGAAACCCGTTTGGGTGGATACAGTGGCCCGGGTAATGGAAGCATATCCATACTGGATGGCATTAAAGAAAGAGCCGGAAAAAATATAGCAGTTCACTATTCCGAAGGAGTGGAAAGAAGTGATGAAGCATGGAAGGTCATTCCTTCACAATACCTGAGCACGATATATAACACGAAACAGGTTCAGGGATTATCCGCAAACTATTACCAGCAATTAGCACCCGAAGGAAAAGCGGTTGTTAGCAGAGTGGATGCGGAAGTAAATTTTCACTGGACATTATTTCCGCCCGATACTTCTCTTGCCAATGACCAGTACTCGGTAAAGTGGACAGGACAATTAACTGCTCCGGAATCGGGTAGGTACCAGATTGGTTTGGATGGAAATGACGGCTACCGTTTGTATCTGAACAATGTACTGCTGATTGATGAATGGCATAAGCAAACGTATAGAACCTCACTGGTCAATTACCTTTTTGAAAAAGATAAGTTATATGATATCCGTATAGAATTTTATGAGCCTTCGGGTAATGCGCATATTCGGTTGGTATGGAATGTAGGGGTGAAAAATGATGCCAATGAAGCTATTGAGCGGGCTGTGGCAACAGCAAAGGAATCGGATATTGCCATTGTGGTAGCGGGCATTCATGAAGGGGAGTTTCAGGACAGGGCTTCGCTCAGTTTGCCTGGCAGGCAGGAAGAAATGATACAACGCATTGCTGCTACCGGTAAGCCGGTTGTGGTTGTATTGGTTGGCGGAAGTGCCATTACCATGCAGCACTGGTTGGATAAAGTGAAAGGCGTGATAGATGTATGGTACCCGGGTGAAGAAGGTGGCCATGCAGTAGCAGCTGTATTGTTTGGCGACTATAATCCTGCCGGAAGATTACCCATAACGTTTCCTGTTACTGAAGCACAGTTGCCTTTGGTATATAACCATAAGCCCACGGGTAGGGGAGATGATTATTATGATCTGAGTGGGTTACCATTGTTTCCTTTTGGCTATGGACTGAGTTATACGCAATTCAGTTATGCTGATATACGGTTAGGGAAAAAAATGATCAGGTCAAATGAATCAGTGGAAGCTTTCTGTACCATTACAAATACTGGAAAGCGTGCGGGCGATGAAGTGGTTCAGTTGTATATTAAAGATATGCTGGCATCGGTAGCGAGACCGGTATTGGAACTAAAAGGATTTCAAAGAATTCACCTCAAGGCCGGAGAAAGTAAACAGGTGCGTTTTACCATTACACCCACCATGCTGCAAATGCTGAATGAGCAAATGCAAACTGTTATTGAGCCCGGGGATTTCAGAATTATGATCGGCGCTTCTTCGAGGGAATTATGGTTGAAGGAACTATTGCATGTTAAAAAATAAATAGAGATTATTTTAGATTTTTTTATAATATTAAGTGATCATAAATCGTTAAATATGGGAAACCTTGGAGCTCAAGAGTTATTACTTTGTTTATTGAGTTTACTGATTTTTTTCGGATTACCGGTATTTTTCTATTGGCTTGGGAAACGATCTGGATACAAACAAGGTCAATTAGAAATGTATCGGAAAATAGATGAAGAGAGAAGAAACTCAGGTCGCCAATAATAAGTTGTATAAAGCTGATACTTGGTAAAGAATTTCTTTGCGCTCATTGCGTTCCTTTGCATCCCTTGCGATACAAAAGAAGAAAATTGTATCGCAAGGAACGCGAGGAAGCGCAAGGTTCGCAATGAATGATTACAGCCGTAAATATTTTGGGATAGATGCCAATACCCCGAACCCTGAAGTGTGCGACGCAACTACCGATGCTATGAAAAGATTGTGTTGGGTTAAAAATGCTTACTTACAAAAGTATGCCCTGTAAAAATAAATACGCAAAGCTGAAATAAATAATCAGCCCGGTAACATCTACCAATGTGGCTACAAAAGGTGCGGAAGATACAGCAGGATCGGCACCGAGTTTTTTCAAAAATATCGGAAGCATGGAGCCGGATAAAGTGCCCCATAATACCACACCTACCAGCGAGAAACCAACTGTAGAAGCAATCATCATCCAATGTGGTCCATATAATTGCGGGGCAATGGAATGCCATACTGCTACGCGAACAAAACCAATAATGCCCAATACCGAACCTAACAAAATGCCACTTAATAATTCTCTTCGTAATACACGCCACCAATCGGTTAGTGTAATTTCACCCACTGCCATGGCCTGTATAATTAAGGTAGATGCCTGCGAACCACTGTTGCCACCACTGGAAATAATGAGTGGTATGAATAAAGCCAACACGACCGCTTTGGCAATTTCATCTTCAAAATAGCCCATGGCAGTGGCAGTCAGCATTTCTCCTAAAAACAATACCACTAGCCACCCAATGCGTTTGCGAAATAATTTTAGTAAGGGAATATCAAGATAAGGTTCATTCAATGCCTCGGTACCTCCCATTTTCTGCATATCCTCGCTGAACTCTTCGTTGGCAACCCAGAGCATATCATCAATGGTTACAATGCCCAACAGAATATTGTTATCATCTACTACGGGCAAGGCTACACGATTATTCATTTTAAATACCTGGCTGGCATGCTCCTGATCGTCATGTACGTTGAGTGATACATAACGTCCATCAATAATTTCATCCACTTTTTTATCGGGTGAAGCGAGTATCACATCGCGGATCCGGATATCATCAATCAATTCTCCGCTTTCATCTATGATATAGATCACGTCAATCGTTTCACTGTTTTTTGCGTATTTACGGATGGTTTCAAAAACATCACTGATGGTATTGTGCAGGTACACATAAACATAATCGGGCGTCATCAAACGGCCCACACTATCTTCTGGATAGCCTAATAATGAGAGGGTGATTTTTCTTTCTTCCGGTTCCAATAATTTGATGAGATCACGAATCGCTGCTTTCGGTAATTCTTCGAGAAAGTCGGTACGGTCATCCGCAGGTAACTCATTCAACAGCTCGGCTGTTTTAGCCGAGGGTAATTCTTTTACAATATCTTTTTGTTGCGAAATATCCAGGATCTTAAACACACTTGCCGCCCTGTGAATGGCCATATTGGCAATGATCTGCGCTTCGAATTCGGGATATTCATTAATGAGGTCTGCCACATCACTAATATTCTGATCATCCAGAAATTCACGGATCTCCAGTTTATCTTCTTTGGCAATCAGCTGTTCAAACTGCTCAAAAATATTGGGTTGTTCCAATTCGAGTGACATGGGTGCAATTTAATTAGTAATTAATAATTAGTAATTAATAATTGAATTGGGGGTGTAGGTTGGTTAAATCCCCTCTATGCGAAGCAGAGAGGGGCCGGGGGTGAGTTTATTGTATCTTTGACTTTATGATACTTCCCATTCTGGTAGTGGCCCCTTCCGATTTACGTGGCCGCGGTGTATTTGCAGGCGAAAAAATTGCAGCCAATACCATTATTGAAATTTCTCCGGTATTGGTGTTATCTGCCAAAGACCGAAAACTGGTAGAAAAGACTTTACTTTTCGATTATATTTTTGAATGGGGACATGATCGCAAAGATGCCTGCATTGCATTGGGCTATCTCTCGTTATACAATCATTCCTACAATGCCAATTGCGAATATGAAATGGATTTTGAATCACATATGATGACCATAAAAACTGTTCGGTCTATTAAAAAAGGAGAGGAACTATTTATCAATTACAATGCCACTGCTGATGATGCTTCACCGATATGGTTTGAGGCCAAATAATTAATAATTAGAAATTAAAAATTAATAATTGAAAGTGGATGAAGTGTATTATTTGATGGTATGCTAATAGTATTTTATCATTTTGAATACTTACATTTTAAATTTTTTTGAAGGTCTTATCTAAACTTACTGGAATAATCATTATTCGAGGATATCGTTTACATTTTTTCGGATATTCTCTGCCATCCGGTGCATAGGAAGATCGTTCTCATCTTTACCAAATGGATCTTCGATTTCTTCTGCAATCAATTCCAGACTGCCCAAAACATAACCAATAAATGCTGCCACGGGTATGGTAAAATAGCCGAGTGCTAAAGGAAAACCCAGCGGAAGTGTAAGAATATAGATGAACAGGAATTTTTTGATGAACACACTGTATGAATATGGGATCGGTGTATTCTTAATCCGTTCGCATGAGCCGCAAACATCGAGGAACGACTGGATCTCATTGTTTAAAAACAATAACTGGTAACCACTAATGATGCCATCTCTATGCAACAAATTCACTTTGTTCATCATTAATGTCATTACCTGATTAGGAATATGTTTGCTGGTGTCAAAATCAGGAATTTCAGGGTGCGGATTTTCGTCTAATGCCAACCGCGTTCTTTCATTCAACAGGTGTTGTCGCAATTCATCTGCATATAATGCAATAATTTTTTTGAAAAAGGTTCGGTTTTGTTCGTCATCAACAGGCAAAATACTATTCAGCTTAATGGCAAGATTGCGACTATTATTTACCAACGACCCCCATTGTTTTCTTCCTTCCCACCAGCGATCATATGCAGTATTGGTTCTAAATACCAATAGCATAGAGATGGCAAAACCAAGCAGGCTGTGCATGATAGTGATATTCTTTACATGACTGCTCAGGCTCATGTGCAGGAATTCCAATTGCAGGTAAGTGGCCACCCATGAATACAAACACATAAACACAATAGCTGGAAATAACCTGCGAATGGTATCCGCTCGATGAAACCGGAAAATAAACGGGAACATTCCCCTTGGGTTATAATTGATCATACATGTATTACAATGTGTAGTGAAAGGAATATAAAATAGTCAGCTCGACCTTATTTTCGGATAAAGATAACAATACCATAATATTATTCTTTCTGCTCTTAGGTTCAATTTTGCGTAAATATTTTATTTGTCCCATTCTCATTCTATAAACAGCCGCCAATTTGGCCCCGATTTTTTATGGGGGGTTGCTATTGCCGCTGCACAAAACGAAGGTGCTTACCATGCAGATGGGCGTGGACTTTCTATATGGGATACCTTTTCCCGTCGCAACGGCAAGATTAAAGCAGGTGCAAAGCCATATGAAGCCTGCGATTTTTATTATCGGTACAAAGATGACCTGATGCTGGTTAAAGCTTTGGGTTTTTCGGTATTTCGATTTTCCATTTCGTGGAGCCGTATTTTACCAGAAGGTATTGGCAGAGTAAACAAAGAAGGTATTGCTTTCTATCACCGATTGATTGATGAATGTTTGCAATTGGGCCTTACGCCTTATGTTACTTTATACCACTGGGATCTTCCAAATGAGCTGCAAAAAAATGGTGGGTGGACAAGTCACCAGATGGTAAAATGGTTTACCCGTTTTGTAACCGTTTGCTGCGAAGAGTATGGCGATAAAGTAAAGAACTGGATCGTATTGAATGAGCCCATGGGTTTTACTTCATTGGGGTATATGCTGGGTCTGCATGCGCCAGGAAAAACCGGACTTACTAATTTTTTACCCGCAGTTCATAATGCGGCTTTATGCACGGCAGAAGGAGGAAGGTTAGTACGCAGTTTGGTTAGTCGCGCTAATATTGGTACTAGTTTTTCGTGCAGTGAGGTGATGCCATATTCGCAAAGGGAAGAAGATGTTTTAGCTGCTAAAAGAACAGATGCCTTGTTGAATCGTTTGTTTATTGAGCCTGTATTGGGCAGGGGCTATCCGCAAATGGAGCATTTTCCGCTATTGGATAAATTGCACTTACATAACAAAGCATGGAAGTATACCGAGCGGATGGCATTTAATTTTGATTTTATTGGGCTTCAAAATTATTTCGCGTTAACGGTAAAATACAATGCACTCATTCCTTATGTACATGCTTCGGAAGTAAAAGCCGCTACCCGTAAAGTACCGCATACCGATATGGGTTGGGAAATCAATGCTGAAAGTTTTTACCGGATGATTAAACGTTTTTGGTTGTATGGTGGCGTGAAAGAAATTATCATCAGCGAAAGCGGTGCTTTTTTTAAAGATGAATTGCTGAACGGAGTGGTGAATGATGTAAAGCGGATAGATTATTTTCAGCAATACATCACTGCCATGTTAAAAGCAAAAAAAGAGGGTGTAAATGTAAATGGATATTTTGCCTGGACACTTACTGATAATTTTGAATGGTCCGAAGGATACCATGCCCGGTTTGGTTTAATTCATATAGACTTTGCCACACAACTACGCACCATCAAAAACTCCGGGTATTGGTTTCGCGATTTTTTAAAAGCATAAATAGTAAAACCCTACCAGTGATTGTATAAAACAACTCTGCGAAACCTCCCTGTTCTCCTGTTCTCTGCGGTTGGTACATTCTCAAAGAAAGTCTGGTATGAGATTGTATTAGGTTCTTCCAACCGCAGAGAACAAGAGGTAAAGGAGTTTTCGCAGAGGGATTACTAATTATTTCAAGCTGTCAAATAGCATAAAACGTTCACAATAACCTAACCATACCTCGTATTCTTTTGCTATGTTTGGCTACCAAAACACATAGCCATGTTCCGTTCTGCCTTGTTAACCTTATTTATTTTTTCAATAGGAGTACTTACCGCACAAACTGTAACTATACCTGCCTATACAGGCTATGCAGTTCCTGCAGAAAATTGGGAATCGCGTATGTTCTCAGAAAAAAACGGGTTGCATTGGGTAGATACCAAACAACAGATTAGTTATTCTTTTTACGTTCGAAATGCGGGTACCTTATCTGTTTCACTGAAAGCAAAAAATACAGTAGCCGGTTCTATGGTGAAACTTCGATTGAATGGAAAAGAAAAAATATTTTCTATCCCTGCCGGCAAAACGTATAAAACAGTTGGGGCCTTATCAGTTAATATACCCGATAGTGGCTTTTACACCATTACATTAATTGCTGCCAAAAAAATGGGCACACTGGTGGCAGATATAGAAGCCTTGCAATTGTCAGGTACAGCGGCGGATATTCATTTCAATTCCAAACCGCGCCGTAATGCAGCCTCAGTTCATCTCAAATACCCATTGCCCGATTCTGTAAAAGCGGTGGTTTTTTACAATGAGATCACCATTCCACAAGGCGCAGATATTGTGCACAGCTATTACATGGCTTGTGGTTTTGCCCGTGGCTATTTTGGTATACAGGTAAACAGTACCACAGAGCGCCGCGTAATTTTTTCTGTTTGGGATGCAGGTAAAGAAGCAGTAGACAGAAACAAAGTGGCCGATTCAAACAAAGTACAACTACTTGCTAAAGGTGATGGGGTTTTTGCAGACAGTTTTGGCAATGAAGGCACTGGTGGACATAGCCATTGGGTGTATAACTGGAAAGCCGGACAAACCTACCAGCTGATGGTAACTGCGTTAAACGACAGCGCATCTAAAACCACTATTTATACCGGTTACTTTTTTATTCCTGAAGTACAAAAATGGAAATTGATCGCCAGTTTTAAAGCACCGTTTGATGGACAAACCCTTCGCAACCTCTATTCATTCAATGAGAATTTTGTTGGTCAGAACGGACAGTTGCAACGCAAAGCTTTGTTTGGTAACCAATGGGTGCAAAAACCGAATGGACAATGGAAAGAGCTTACACAAAGTACCTTTTCGTATGATGCTACCGGCAAAGCCGGAGACAGGATTGATTATGGAGGCGGTGTGGAAGAGGGTAGTTTTTATTTATGGAATGGAGGATTTCAAAAAGCAAATGCTGCGTATGGAGATGTATTTAACAGGGCGGCAGCTAACAAGCGTCCTGTGATTGACTGGACTAAAAATGCAGACAGTGCAAGCCAAGCAATTAAAGATCAGCAAATGATAGGGCAGGCAGTAGCGGATAAAAAAATAGATACTACCGGAAGTGTAGAGGGTGTGTATTATCATATATTGAAGGAAGGAACAGGTGACTATGTTTCAGTGAACGATACAGTAACTGTTTTTTACAAAGGCTCTTTATTAAGTGATGGAAGTATTTTTGACCAGACAAAAGACAAGCCTGCCACTTTTCCACTCAAAAGATTGATCAAAGGATGGCAGGTAGCAGTGCCGAAGTGTAAAGTTGGTGGTAAGATCAGGATTATTATACCATCTGCACTTGCCTATATGATCAGAAGCCGCAGCAAAGACATTCCACCAAACAGTGTGTTGGTATTTGATATTGAGGTGTTGAGTGTGAAGAAGTGATGATTGTTAGCAGCGTTGTTAAGTTTTATTAGTAACTAAATCATATGCTGGTGAAATAAGGAGTCATTATTTACCGCAAGGAACGCAAAGACGCAAAGCTGCGCTATGCATTTAGAAGACCACCTTGCGTAGCTCCGTGTCATAGCGACTTTGCGGTAAAAAATTATGACGAATTGCTGTCCTTTCATTTGTGATTCTTTTTTCAGAAAACAATTCCTATCTTAACCATCCAATTAACTACTATGAAAAAGAAAATACTAAGTCTTATCGGTTGCCTGTTTGCACTAACCACATTTGCACAAAAAACAGCAACCCCCAATATCCCCGATCTAATTCCAGCCGGTGTTGAAGTAGTTGTGAGTAAAAACAGTGTGGTAGCAGATGGTAAAAAAATAGAGTATACCACACATACCGGTTACCTGAATCTGAAAAATGATACTGGAAAACTAATTGCCAAAGTATTTTTTACGTACTATAAAAAAGAAGGGGAAGATGCCGGCAACCGCCCGGTAACTTTTACATTCAACGGTGGTCCTGGTTCTTCTTCGGTGTGGCTGCATATGGGTGGTCTTGGCCCCAAGCGTGTTTTGTTGCAGGACGATGGAACTGCTACTGCTCCGCCTTATCAATACATCAGCAATGAATTTACCTGGTTGAATAAAACGGATCTTGTTTTTATTGATCCTGTATCAACCGGTTTTAGCCGAGCTGCTGCAGGAGAAAGTCCAAAACAGTTTCATGGCTATGTAGAAGATATTTCATCGATGGGTTCTTTTATCCGCCATTTTTTATCAAGATATGAAAGATGGGGTTCGCCCAAATACCTGGCCGGTGAAAGCTATGGCACCACAAGGGCAGCGGGTTTATCTAAATTTTTACAAGACCGATATCGGATTTTCTTAAATGGTATTTTTCTTATTTCAGCCGTACTGAATTTTGGATCGAATGATTATTATGTAGGTAATGATCTGCCCCGTACTTTATACATTCCTTCTTATACAGCGGCGGCATGGTACCATAAAAAACTCGCACCTGCTTTACAGGCGGATCTCACAAAAACATTAAAAGAATCGGAACAGTTTGCCCTTGGCGAATATGCTACCGCTTTATTAAAAGGTGGTTGGCTAACTGATGCGGAGAAAGATGCCATTGCTACTAAAATGAGTTACTATACCGGATTAAGCAAAGAAGTTTGTTTACGCGGTAACCTGCGTATTGAAGAAAGCCTATTCTGGAAAGAACTCCGCCGCAAAGATGGATTAACCATTGGCAGATTGGATGCAAGATTTACCGGCCGCGACCTGGATGATGTAGGGGCTTCGTTTAGTTTCGATCCTTCTTTTGCCAATATAGATGGGCCATTTACGGCAGCTATCAATGATTATTTTCAGAAAGAACTCAATTTTAAAGAAGAGAAAGGCTATAATATTTTTGGAGATGTAGGCCCATGGAATTACAACAATGTACAGAACCAGTTTTTAAATGTAGCCGAAAGCCTGCGCGATGCGATGTCTAAAAATCCTGCCTTAAAAGTTTATGTTGGCTGTGGCTATTACGATTTTGCCACACCTTATTTTACGGCGCAATATGATATTGAACACATGTTGCTTCGACCCGAACAGCGTAAGAATATACAGGTTAATGTTTATGAAGCAGGTCACATGTATTATATCCATAAACCCTCACTGATTCAGTTTAAGAAAGACGTGGATGCTTTTTTTACGTGGAGTAGTAATACGAAGTAGGGGCTGAAATATGTTGTATACATAAACGCTGTAATGAATATATTCAGTTAATAAGCTGACTTGGGATGTAAACAGTGTACCGGGTTAACATTTATTAAGTTAGTCAGGAAATATTAGCCGCAGATTCGCAGATTTTCTGTTAATAATCTGCGAATCTGCGGCTCAAACTTTTTGATTTTATGAAATCGATACACTACAAGAACTTGGATGGTTTGAACTTATAAAATAGTGCTGTATTTTTTTTGGGGGATAAAAAAAATGCTCCTGACAATCCAACATCACAAGCAAATTGGGGAAACAAACATGGGATGTAGCAGCAATTTCCCGGTAACCACTCCCGTATTTTACCCGTTTTTATCGGCTTAGTGATATTCGTCAGTTTTTTAACTGGTATAATTTACTAATTTGTAGTATCAACTTAATGATATGAAAGCAGCCCGTCAATTATCAATCGCTATTTTAGTGATACTAGGGTGTACTGCTTTCTATATCAGCTACCACCTGATTACTGATGATACAGGAAGTTCTTTGGGATTTCCCACTTATCTATTGAATGGAACAGTATTTAACAATTACGCTGTTGTGGGTTGGATTATGCTTTTTACGGTTGGCCTTTTTAGTGTCGTTGTTGTAATATGTATTGTACGTAGAAGCCACATCTACTCATTTCTCATCATGCTGCAAGGTGTTATCATCACTATCTTTATTTTTTTAGCGATGATCTTGCTGGATGAAATTTTTCTGGTGCAATACCTGTTTTTGGCAGCGGGTATTATCCTCATTTCTCTTGGTTTTTTGCAGAACCAGCGTAAGATTATCGTTGAATCAGAAAAACAACTGCATCAGCCGGGCCAAAAGAGTCATCACCACAAACACAGAAAGCATAAATAGTATTAAAGCCTGTTTAAAAATGCAAGATTTTCGTTGTAAGCTCCTAGCTATTAGCTGTGAGCCGCGAGCTTGACAGGTGCTTATCGGGATAAATAGTGTACCTATTATGAAATTTCAATAGACCTATGGTAGTTGAAAATTTTGATTTTGAATAGGCTCTTAGAACTCTGCTGCACACATGCTACGCTAACGATAAAAATTTTAAATATACGCCATTGGTCCAGCCAAAGCCATCCTGGTTAGGGTATTCTCCACCACCTGCTTTGTTTTCCGTATCGGTTACATTGTATTTCTCCATCATTTTACCGGTATCGGCATATACTTTTTCATTAGCCCGCATCCAGTTTACCCTGATTTTATTGGCGGTTGCATCCTCATGATAAGGAAACTTTTTCAATCCTTGATATGCGATCCATTGCAAGGGTGCCCAACCATTGGGTGCATCCCATTGCTGTCCTGTTTGAGTAAGCGTAGTGAGCAACCCACCGGGCTGTAAAAACTTTTCTTCAATGAGGGTAGCTACCCGCTCAGCCTGTGTATACTCCGCTATTGAAAGAAAAAATGGAAACATGCCAGCTAATGTATATTTCCCTGTTTGCTTTGCATCCTTAAAATGATAATCGAAATAAAAACCTTTTTCCTCATTCCAGCAATAGGATTGAATGGCTTTTTTACGCTGATCCATCCGGCTAAGCAATGTGCGGTGTTTCTCTTTATCCGTTTTTGAATAAATCATGGCCAGCATCAATTCATGCCAACATAAAAGACAGTTAAGGTCTACCGGAATAATCTGGGTCGTTTCTATCGTCTCCATATTTTGTTCATCCCTAAACCATCGGCTGCTAAAATCCCAGCCAGAGGCTGCTGCAGCTCTGATATCGCGATACACTTCAGCCGGGTTTCTCCCAGATCTTTCTGCAAGATGCTTATCTTCTATGTATGCTTCCGGCCGTGGTGTATCATACGTATCCCAATAACGGTTCAGAATGGTGCCATCCGGCATAAGTACGCAATGTTGCTTAGTGGTATTGCTTTTAGTGAGTTCATCGGCACCTTGCATCCAGAAAGCATATTCTTTTTCCAGAGGTTTTTGGTATTGTAATAATATGTCTTCTCCTTTTTCCTCCATTAATATCGTAAGCATTAGCGCAAAAAATGGAGGTTGCGAACGGCCAAGGTAATAGGTACGGTTTCCATTGGGAATAAAACCAACTGTATCTATGAGGTACGCAAAATTATTGATCATGTTTTCAATAATATCCACCCGTTTAGAAACTTGCAGCCCCAGCATGGTAAAATAACTATCCCAATAATACACTTCCCTGAAACGTCCACCGGGTACAATATAAGGATGTGGTAAGGGAATGAGCGTGCCACCCTGTTCATCAGGTGTGCGGGTTAATACGTTCCATAGGTCAGACAAATGTTCGGGTAATGGTTTATTGGCTGAGCGATAGGAGGTATCTGCCTCTTCGGGCAGGATAAAATAACGCGCTACAAATGTTTTCAACTCAAAACCCGCTTTGTTTTTTTCTTGTTCATACGCAGCAAGAATCTCTGCAGTCGATTTTCTCGGTGCACAATCCACGAAATATTTCGAGTCGGGAAAGATCTCACTTAATTGAACGGCTTCATACAAAGGTGAAAGCTGTTCCATATAAAAAAAAGTTTGTCCTTTCATGTACTATCAGTTATTGCACTTCGCCAGGATTAGCTGCTTTGAATTTGTTTTGCAATCTTTTAAAAAGAAACAGGCAGATAATTAATATGGTCATCGGAATCAGTGAAAAATAAAAAGCAGTTTTGCCGCCATAGTTCTCGAAAATATGTCCGGTAATAATAGATCCGGTGGTGCCGCCCAGTGCTGAGAAAATGATGATCAAACCCGACATAAGTCCATGTTTTTTTCTGGGAAGCGTACTTAAAATTACAGAGTTTACCGCGGGATAAATAGGGGCCAGCAATAACCCAATTAACGGAAAAATAAAAGCAGCAACCGGAGCTGTACCCCAACCGGTAATGGGTTGCCCGGATACTTTTTCTGCCAAAGGAATGGCAATTAATACCAAAGCGGCTGCCAGTATAAGGCAGGAGGCCAGTACTAAAAACCAGTTTAATTTTTTTAGTAGTACCCCTGCTAAAAATCTGCCCAATGCAGTAGAACCTGCGAGGATACTGGCCATTTGAATACTGAGTGCCGCAGGTAATAACAATACTTTATTATTAAACGTGGGTAGCCAACTCATAATGCTTTGTTCTATTAGTACATAAAAGAAAGCGCAAAAAATGAATACCAAAACAATAGGGGAAACCATTAATTGAAACATCTTTCCAAAATCCTGCAGCATAGAGCCATTCTCCTGGTTTTTAATAGAGGATTCATCGAGAGGAGCGCTAAATAATAGTAAAAATGCAGCCAGTGAAATCCCGCCCAGGAGGTAATAGACTTGTAACCAGGAAGTAGATTGCGGATTAGTATCATCTATGAAATAACTGAAAATAAAATATCCGGTAAGGATACCAATCATAAAGAATGATTCGATAAAATTCATCAGGCTAATGTGTTCTTTCTCATTTTTGGTTACCAGTCCAATAGTACTATACACCGACATTTTAATAAGCGCAAAACCTGAACCCACTGCTGCAAACAATAATTTGGTAGTAAGAAAGCTACTGGTAAAAGGCATGATAAAACATACTAAAGTAACAAAACCTAATGCAATCAGCATAGCATTTTTATAGCCAATACGGGTGATATATGAAGAAACTAAAAAAGAAATAACGGCAATGCTAAGGTCTTTGAAAGCTTCCAGTACAGAGGCAGCACCTTGTGTCACTCCATAGTTATTCTGCACCTGCAGGATAACTGTTCCTACACTATTCAGTAAAATAGCAAATACAAAATAGTTTAAAAAGAGAGAGGCTTTGATTTTCCAGTTTTGCATATCAATTTTTTAATGGATCAATAATCAGTGGCACTTCTATTTCGTTTCTATTTGTAACATTTTTAAACAAACCGGATTGGGCACTTCAATTTTCTGCAAGGTTTTTTGTAAAAGCCCGGTTGTTTGATCTCTTTTGAATACAACTATATTGTTGGTTTTCTGATTGGCTACTAATAAAAATTGACCGGTAGGATCGATCATAAAATTACGGGGTTGCAGGCCTTCGGTTGATTGGTAACCCACACTGGTTAATTTTCCGGTAGTGGAATTGACAGAAAAAATGGCGAGGTTATTTTCTTCACCTCTATTAGATGCGTAAAGAAATTTTCCATCGGGAGAGAGGTGAATATCTGCACTGCCGGGTTGCCCCTTAAACGTTTCCGGATGTGTGGCCATTCGCTGAACCAATTTTGCGGTTCCATTGGTATAACTATGCACACTAACGGAACCACCCATTTCCTCAAGCACGTAAATATATTTTCCATCAGGAGAAAAATCCAGATGTTCTGGTCCGTTACCGGCTTCTATCGCAATAAAAGGAGTGGTAGCGGGTTGCAGTGGTTTACTTGCTTTGTTGTTAAACTGGTATACATTTATTTTATCCGTTCCCAGATCCGGCGTTAGTAAAAATTTTTCATCAGGAGAAAAGAATGCGGAATGCACATGCGGCATTTCCTGACGTTGAGCATTGATACTTTTTCCTTTGTGAATAATATGTTGTGCAAAAGGTTGCAATGAGCCATCATTCTTTACAGGAAAAACGGATAAACTGCCGCCAGAATAATTAGCTACGGCCACCCATTTTCCATTTTTGGTAATAGAAATATGACAGGGATTTTCGCTGCCACTGGATTGTTGGTTAATGAAACTGAGTTTGCCCGCTGCGGGATCAAAATCGTAGGCAGCAACCAATCCCGCCTGCGATCTACTTACTTCATTTACCGCATACAAATGTTTACCATCGGGTGCAACCGCTAAGAAAGAAGGATTAGCTGAACTGTCTGTATTACTCACCCATTGCACTTCGCCATTACGGGAGTTGAATTTATATACATAGATACCTTTGCTTTTTCCACTGGTATAAGTTCCAACAAATAAGTAAAAATCCTGGGCAGATACGGACACAATGCATAAACAAATGCAAATAGCAAGCAGGTAGCGCATGGCGATAGTTTTAAGTGTTGTAAGATAAAGATTGCCATTGATAAATATGGCAGGAGGATTTAATTTAAATTAGTGAATACCGGGTAGGCTGTTCATTAACCGCTAAGACACGAGGGCGTCGGGGTTCGCAAGGTGTTTTAATAAAAAAATCATTCGCTAAAATGCACATGCTACCTCTATATCAGAAGCCGATTGATCGTTGTAATAAAAAAACACCTATGCTGCATAAAAAACCAATCAATGCAAGCCAGCTGATTTTTTTGAGGTACCATACAAAATCAATCTTTTCAATGCCCATCACAGCAACGCCTGCGGCAGAGCCGATGATGATCATGCTGCCACCGGTGCCGGTAGTTAGTGCAAGGAATTCCCAAAATGGATGATCGGTGGGGTAGGTGGCCATATCAAACATGCCTTGCGATGCAGCTACTAATGGAACATTATCTACCAGTGCAGATAAAATGCCGAGCGAGACCCCAATCAGGTAATCGTTTTGTAAGGTTCTAGTAAGAAAGGATGCCATTTGGGTAAGCAGGCCATACGATTGTAGCGCAGAAACAGCCAGTAAAATACCAAGGAAAAATAAAATACTTGCTGAGTCAATTTTTTGTAAGGCTTTGGCAACTGTAAATTTTTGTACCTGCTCTTCTTCTTTTCCTTTATGCACCACGGTGGTAATAATCCACATGCAACCCAATGCCAGTAACATGCCCATAAATGGAGGTAAATGCGTTAGGGTTTTAAAGGCAGGCACAAATAATAAAAAACCAATACCAGAGTATAAAATGATGGATCCGTTTTTTTTCTCGGCTTCAGAACAATACGCTACGGGTGTACCATCCTGTGTTTTATTTTTAAAATGCCGGGCAATCATCAATGCCGGAATTAAACAACCTACCAAACTGGGTAATATCAGCTGTTTCATGATGTTTAATGCGGTTATCTGTCCGCCTATCCAAAGCATAGTGGTGGTTACATCTCCCAATGGCGACCACGCACCACCTGCGTTTGCGGCAATTACGATCATGCCGGCAAACCATAGTTTATCTTCTTTGTTGCGTAGCAGTTTGGTGCATAAAGAAGTCATCACAATTGCCGTTGTTAAATTATCCAGTAAGGCAGAAAGCAAAAAAGTAAAAGATGCCACAATTAAAAGCAATGTAGACATTTTAGAAGAAGTGATTTTCTGAGTGATGATCTCAAATCCATTGTGCGAATCAATCAATTCAACAATGGTCATGGCTCCCAGCAAAAAAAATAAAATGGAAGAGATTTCACCCAAATGATGCATCAGTTGTTCAGTAGCTGAGTGTGTGTCAGGACCTTGCAGAAAATAAATCGTCCAGCACAAAACACCGGTGATCAAAGCCGATGCAGCCTTATTGAGTTTTAGCGGGTGTTCAAACGCGATGGCAAGATAGCCAATGACGAAAATAGATATGAGTAATAATGCGGTCATATAAGTCAGGGTAGTTTATAAGTCGAAAGTTACTTTGTAAAGCTAACAATCAACCGGTATGGTTACTATTGCGCTTTATGTGTTGTAAGATACTTATTTAGTAGCTTAGATACTTAATTGCTAATCAACTTTTGATCAAGCAAGATTGCAATAAAATTTTTACTGCCAAATATTGTGAAGCAGCAGTAAAAACTAGTATGCGTATATTGAGAAAGTAATGATTCACTTTAAATCAAATACATGGCCCGCTTTTTTTTCTAATTTTTTGTATTTTCTTATTGGCTTCCTGTAAAAATCAGAACGTTATGAAACCAGCTTCAACGGTGCATGCTTTTCGTTTACTACCCGGACAAGATTTAAAAAAATCAATCGACAGTTTTGTTACCAGTAAACACATTCAGGCAGGATGGATTGCTACCTGTGTGGGCAGCCTTACCGAGTATACTATCCGTTTTGCCAATCAGGAAAAAGGCTATGGTGATAAAGGCCATTTTGAAATTGTAAGTCTGGTAGGCACTTTATCTGTTAATGGATCTCATATTCACCTATCCATTTCAGACAGCACGGGTAAAACCATGGGTGGCCATTTAATGGAAGGTTGCAAAATTTATACAACAGCCGAGATTGTGATAGGAGAATCGGGAGAACATATTTTCTCACGTGAGAAAGACGGCTCAACACCCTGGAATGAACTAAAGGTTACTGAAATCAGCAAACAAAATAAATAGAATAGCGGGTATTCATATTTTTTCTTCATTAACATACTTAATTGGTAGACTATTGTTATTTTCGCGTTCTCAAAAATTAAGTATGAATTACCAGCGTGTTTTGATGGGGTTGTGTATGATATTGTTGCAGGCAACCGTTTTTTCACAAACAACAGTACAATCGGGTGCATGGTTTGGTCATCTGTTACGTGAAGATGGAAAAGACATCCGGTTTCATTTTGAAATCAGGACAGAGAACAACAAAACGATCTTGTACATAATAAATGCAAGTGAGAAACTGCGTGTGGATAAGGTCAGGTTTACCAAAGATTCTGTTTTTATTGAAATGCCGGTATTTGAATCTGCTTTTCGAGCCAAAAGGATATCGGATAAAAGATGGGAAGGGGTATGGATAAAAAGTGGTTCTCTTAAAACACAGGTAATGCCTTTTATGGCTGAAACACAGGCAAGTGTTGCTCCGATTGTTTTACAACCCTCTTCCACAAATATTACGGGTAAATGGGCGGTAACTTTTACAAAAAATAAGGAATTGTATAAACCTGCCATTGGCGAATGGCAGCAAAAGGGCAATACACTGCGCGGGACTTTTTTAACGCCTACCGGTGATTACCGTTACCTGTCAGGTTTTGTTAGCGGGGATAGTATGCAATTAGGAACCTTTGATGGGGCGCATGCATTTTTATTTACCGCAAAAATTACGAGTGAAAATAGCATTCGCGATGGCATTTTTTATTCTGGTGCTACCAGTGCAGAGCCATGGGAAGCAGTGAAAGACGCGAATGCAACCCTACCTGATATCGCTGCCATGTATTTGAAAGATGGAGAAGAAAAACTGAATTTTCGTTTTCTGGATCTGAACAAAAAACCGGTTTCCATTAACGATGCAAAATTCAAAAACAAAGTAGTGGTGGTTCAAATCATGGGTTCCTGGTGCCCGAATTGTATGGATGAAACGGCTTTTTTGAGTGAGTATTATACCAAGAATAAACAGCGCGGTATTGAAATCATCGGATTGGCCTATGAGTACAGCACCGATTTTGAAAGATCCAGAAAAAGTATTCAGAAATTCAAAGATAGATTCGGGGTTAAATACACATTATTAAATACCGGTGTAACTGTAAGTGATAGTTTACGAACCGAAAAAACTTTGCCGCAATTAACGCCTATCAAATCTTTTCCCTCAACTATTTTCATTGACCGTACGGGTAAAGTAGTTAAAATTAAATCAGGTTTTGAAGGGCCGGGTACAGGTATTCATTATGAAGAAATGAAAAAGGAATTTGAAGCTACAATTGCTGAATTATTGAAGCGGTAATAGTAAAAAAAATGCCAGGAGAATGATCCCCTGGCAAGTACCAAAAAACCTGCTATCCCATACCTAAAAGACAAACATGAAAATAGGTTGCCGGGATTAGCCTAATATTAAAATATAGTTAGCATAGGATTAGAATCATACCATTCAACATTCAATGTGTTTCCATCTTAGCATCCGAAACGATATTAGCGGTTGATTATGGGATCTTGTGAAACAGTCCCGCAATAGGTAAATGAATAGAAAAAACGGAGCCGGACCATGGCTTTGAAACCAACTCAATGGTTCCTTTATGTAGTTTAATGATTCGGGATGCGAGTGATAATCCTAACCCAAAACCATGAATGTCGTTAGTGGAGGCACTACGGTAAAAAGGTTGAAAAACAAGATTTTTTTCTTCTTCAGAAACACCCGGGCCATTGTCTTTTACGAGAACATGTAATTGGTTTTCTGTGAATTGCAAGGAAACAGAAGCAGTATGATCCGGGGCAAATTTACATGCATTTACAACAATGTTTTTAATAGCGATATACAGCAAATCCATATTTCCGAAAACAAGCAGGTCGTTTTCATTCTCGGGAAATGTTTCAAAATGCAGATCCACATGAAACCGGGAATCAATTTTTTTCAATTCGGGTTTCAGTTTCATTAGTAGTTCATCTATCCGAACCAAACTCAATTCCATTCCATCCGAAGTGCCACTTGCTTTTGCAATTTCAAGAAGGCTTCGGGTTAATTGCGTTAGGTTTTTTACATCTTCATATACTGAAAATAATACCGATTGGTATTCGGGGGCATTCCTTTCTTTTTGGAGCGTAATTTCCAGTTGGCTTGATATGGATGTTAACGGAGTTGACAGTTCGTGAGACGCATTGGTAATAAAACGTCGTTGTATCGCGAATGATTCTTCAAGCCGGGTAAGCAGATCATTAAAAGTGGTTGCCAGCTCATTCAGTTCATCTTTGGGTCTTGTTACATCAATACGCCGTGATAAGTTCTGAGAGGAGATATCTTTTACTTCGTTGGTTATTTTTTTTATTGGCGCAAGAAAATTGGTTGAAAAAAAGAGCCCCGAAAAAAAAGTGATTAATGCACCTGAGAAGAACGTAACCAAAAGTACAAATCGGAGTTGAGCCAGTTTTTCGGTTATGTTAATGTCGGCAGCTGCTGCAAGGGTTGTATATTTTTTTCCTTCATGAACATATAAGAATATAATGGCTTTTCTATAATCAGGTGTATACACATAATCACTTGTTAAACTAGCTCTTTTTAATAAAAAACTATCTGCTCTGATGACACTTGCATTATCCTGTGTATAAAAATAAATTTCTTTGTATTGGTTATCATATACCACTATACTTTTATCCTGCATAATAGAAGCACTTGTTTCATCAATTTTTTTCACCATGTCGTTGGTGATACCTTCTAATTTGAGCAAGATATTGACAGAAGTAAGTGCTCTGCTTTTAAGTCTTTTTTTGAAATCCCTATCGGCGTTTATATAGGAGAGGTAATAAATAGACAGGCAAACAATGAACAGGATCAATGTTACTATAACCGTAAACAGAAGTGTTATTCGGTACCTGATTTTCATGTGTTACTGTTCTTTTAAAATATACCCCATTCCTACCTGTGTATGTATCAATTTGCTGTTGAATTGTTTGTCTATTTTATTACGTAGGTAATTTACATAAACATCTATTACATTGGTTGTGGTATCGAAATCAATATCCCATACGCTTACCGCAATATCTGCTCTGGATACCACCCGGTTGCGGTTGCGCATAAAGTATTCCAGTAATTGAAACTCTTTGGCGGTGAGTGTAATTTTTGTGTTTTCACGGGTTACTTCTTTGCTATCGAGGTTCATTTCAAGGTCGCCTACTTTAAGGATATTTCCGGAGGGTAACTGCTGGTTAAGTGTTCTTTTTAGCAGCGCCCGTATGCGTACCTGCAACTCTTTGAACTCAAATGGTTTTACCATGTAATCGTCCGTTCCGGAATTAAAGCCTTCAATCTTATCATCCGTAGTATTCATGGCTGTTAACATGATAATGGGAACCTGCTGGTTATGATTGCGAATGGTTTTGCATAATTCATATCCATTCAGCAGGGGCAGGTTAATATCAATAATAACCAGATCATAGGCGTTGGCAAAAAACATTTTTTTTCCGATCAGTCCATCAAAAGCCACGTCGGTATAATAACCGTTCTCTGTCAAACCTTTTTTCAAAGTATTGGCAATCTTTTTTTCGTCTTCTACAACTAATATTTTTCTTTCTTCCATAACCCGCTTTTCATGTAAATGCCGTCTATATTACACATTATCATGCTATCATGTGCGTGTATTCAGAATTCTAATCTGTTTCTAATCTCCCTGTATGTGCCAAAGTTACCAAAGGTTACTCTAAGCTTCTCTGTTAATCTAATGAATGAAGCATATTGTTTTTGATGGATTGTTGTGCATAAAAAATCCCGGCTGCTAAAGGCAGCCGGGACTATTATTTAATCCCTCAACTTATGTAAGGACGATTTAGCGTGTTATTTACTTCCTTTTACATATTTATCCAGCCACTGATATTGCTCCCATAACAGATGCAATAAGTTTTCTTTGCCGCGATAACCATGTGCCTCATAAGGAAGGAACACAAAACGTACCGTTCCACCGTTACCCTTAATGGCTGCAAATAAACGTTCGCTGTTGATGGGATAGGTTCCGGTATTATCATCGGCCTCTCCATGTATCAGCAGGATAGGGGTTTTGATTTTATCTGCATAGCTGAACGGGCTCATATCGTGATACAGTTCAGGTGCCTGCCAGTAAGTACGGTCTTCGTTCTGAAAACCAAATGGGGTAAGTGTTCGGTTATAAGCGCCACTACGTGCAATACCTGCTTTAAACAAATTGGTATGTGCCAGTAAATTGGCCGTCATAAAAGCCCCATAACTATGTCCACCAACGGCCATGCGGTTTCTGTCGCCAACGCCCATTTCTACCAGTTTATTGATGGCAGCTTCTGCATTTAGTTTTAGTTGTGGAATAAAATCATCGTTGGGTTTTTTATTTGGACCCGATGCCACGATGGGCATTTCTGCATTTTCCAATACGGCAAATCCCTGCGTTACATAAAAAATAGGCGTTCCCCAACTCAATGTGGTAAAGCGGTCTTTGCTTCCTCTTACCTGTGCGGCATCTGCTGCTGAATTAAATTCTCTCGGATAGGCCCACATAATAACAGGTAGCGGACCATCTTTTTCTTTGTTATAACCTTTGGGCAGATACAGGTCTCCTGTTAAATCAACCCCATCGGCTCTTTTGTATTTGATCTTTTCTTTGGTTACGCCTTCCAGTTGCGGATAAGGATTGCTGAAGTTGGTAATAGGTCTGTCTGCCATACGCAGTACCAGATTTTTAATAAAGTAATTGGGTACTTCTTTTTGCGATTCTTTACGTGTTAACAGTACCAGTTTATCAGCGTCAATCACTTCTTCCACTGCTTCAAAAACACCTTCACTGCAACGCCAGATGATTTCATTTTTCTTGGTGGTCAGATCAAATTTGGCCAAAAAGGGTAGATCACCTTTGGAGGAAGCACCTGTAGTATTATTCATCAATATTTTAGTGCCATTATCTGTGGTTTGAATGCCGGGACGGCCAAACTTGTTCTTAGTGCTTACCGGTGTTCCCGGGTTATTGTATGCATCTGTCTGGTTACGTTCATATAAAGTTTCCAAACTGTTGGTAGTAGAGTTGTAGCGGCTCACACGGCTCATTTGTCTGGTACGTGAGATCTCTGTTACCAATGCAAGAGAAGCATCTCCCCATGTTGTACCTGCATAGCGCATTTTGGTTTTAAAAAGTTCTTTGGCCTCGCCTGTAAATGGTGCGCTAAGTGCATATACTGCATCATGGTAGTCTACCTGTTTTTTAATCAGGCCACTATCCAATGGCATGGCCCATGTAATGGTGGCGGCTTCATCATCGCGCCAGTCAAAACCACGGGGAACATTTTGTGTATTATCGTACCCGCTGGGTGTTCCTTCAGAAGAAGGTAACTCAGCTAATACCTTTACTACTTTGCCAGTTAGATCGGTGATAGTGATCGTAGAAGGAAATCCATTAGCGGTAACCAGGTAAGAGAACGGTTTTCTAATGGTACGAACCATCATATATTTTTTATCTGGCGATAAAGAGAAAGTGCTGATCAATCCGGCTTTGCCGACATTGGTTTCTACCCCATTTTTATTTTGAATGAGCTGACTGTTTGCATAAAATTCAAAAAGCTGTTCATCATAAGGTGATTTGATCAAATCCTGGAAAGTAGGACTGGGTGCGGCCTTGCCAAGACTTTGCTGTACTGTAGGACCTTTAGGGGTGATGGGTCTTTTAGGTGCATTGGTTGCTGACTGTGTGGTGGCTTTATAAAGAAGGGTATTATCATCCACCCATGTGTAGGCAACACCCAGTACCGTATTTACCGCCTGCTTATTAATTTTAGTTGCTTTTTTAGTAGCAATATCTATCACGTATAAATCAACTTTGCTACCAGTTGTATTGGTAAAAGCAATTTTTGTTTCTGAAGGGCTCCAACTGGCATTTCCTGCCAACAAATCTGCCGGCAATCCTGCTACAACAAATTCCTGGTTGGATTTAATATTCTTCAACCGGAAATTATTGATAAAGTTTTGCCTGCTTGGTGAAAAATTATTAGGGTTCAAACGCAAACCGGCAATACGGTTTTCGGGCTGGCCCAATTCTTCTACTGTTGGGTAAGAATTGCGTTCGCTTAATAACATCCATTCTGCTTTACTGTCTATCCGAACAGCAGGAGTTGGTTTTGCCAATAATAGATCGGCAACGGCTTTGGGTGGTGTTTGGTAACCCACCGCATCCTGTGCAACCACAAAATTGCATAGCAGCAGTAACAATAATAATGGTGTAAGGTGTTTTGTTTTTCTCATGATAGTTTGGTTTGTATATAAAAACTTATTGGTAAACGCGTACATAATCAACCTCCATTCTTACGGGGTATACTTTTTCATCTACACCTTTTTGTGCACCCCAATCGCCGCCAACAGCCACATTTAATAACAGATGAAAAGGTTTATCAAAAGGCCATGCCTCTTTGCCAGAATGTTCATTCTTAAAAGTAAAATAGGGTGTGCCATCTACCAGCATGGTAATGGTTTCCGCATCCCATTCCAGCGAGTATACATGAAAGGTTTCACTGCAGTCCGGTACAGCGGTTGTGGCTGTTTTCTGTGTGCCAATACTGTGAAAATATTTACGGGTATGTGCCGATGCATGTATCACTCCCTGGTTATAACCCACATGTTCCATAATGTCAATTTCTCCATCATCTGGCCATTTTAGTGGAGTGGCGGATCCCAGCATCCAGATAGCAGGCCATGTGCCTACACCTTTTGGTATGCGGGCGCGCACATCTATATGCCCATAGGTCCAGTCGCCCTTACCCTTGGTTACTAATCTTGCAGAAGAATATGCATTCTTATCAATATTTTCTTTTTTAGCTTCTATAATCAGGTAGCCGTTTTCTACGCGGGCATTGCTTGTTTTTTTATAGGTATAATATTGAAGTTCGTGATTACCCCAGCCGCTACCGCCCACATCATAATTCCATTTGGCAGAATCTGGCAAGCCCTCATACCCAAATTCATCACTCCAAACCAATTTTCTGGTTACCTGTGCGGTAACCGGCAAAGCATACAGTAAGAGTAGTATACAACCTGTTAAAACAAATAACGGTTTTTTCATATTGATTTTTTGGGATAACAAGATACTGACAAAAGCTTCTTTTTTACAGGCATTAACAGCTTCTCTGAAAAAAATTTGCCTATCTATACCAATGCCTTTACTTTTGTGGTCTGATATGATCAATATTATCCACATACACCACCATCATTTCTTACCCCAAGGGTAGGCTATTGGTGTTTTGTGTTGGTTTACAATAAAACATTAAAGGGCTTACCGAATTGGTAAGCCCTTTCTTATTATTATCCCTATCCCTGAAGGGGCATTCTGTTTCAGGAAAATATTGCAAAAGTAATTCAATTATATGAAAGAAAATACACAAAGCAGTTCAGCCGAAACAGTTGACAAACTAAAATTAGCTATCCAGAAAAGTGGACGACTGCATGATGATTCCATTCGTTTGTTGAAGGAATGTGGCATAGATATCAGCAATGGCGTTAACAAACTAAAAGCCGAAGCCAGTAATTTCCCCATCGAAGTGTATTTCCTCCGCGATGATGATATTCCACAATACGTGGAAGATGGCGTAGCCGATATTGGTTTTGTTGGCGAGAATGTGGTGTATGAAAAAAAGAAAAAAGTATCCGTGGCCGAAAAACTGGGTTTTGGAAAATGCCGATTAAGTATTGCCGTAAGGAAGAATGAAACTTATACGGATGTACAATTTCTTTCAGGAAAGAAAATCGCTACCAGTTACCCGGTAATTCTGGGAGATTTTCTACAAGCCAAAGGTATTGAAGCAGAGATCCATGAGATCAGCGGTAGTGTGGAAATTGCACCCGGTATCGGACTGGCCGATTCTATTTGCGATCTGGTAAGCAGCGGATCAACCTTGTTTATGAATGGGTTGAAAGAAACGGAAACCATTCTACAGTCGCAGGCTGTGATCATTAAAAATACAGGACTGTCAGAAGAAAAGGAGCAATTGATCAATCGATTACTGTTCAGGATTCAGTCGGTTAAAAAAGCCAAGAACAATAAATACATCCTGCTGAATGCACCCAATAACAAATTGAAAGAGATCATAGGTCTCTTACCGGGTATGAAAAGTCCAACCGTGTTGCCTTTGGCCGAAGAAGGCTGGAGCAGTGTTCACAGTGTATTAAATGAAAATGATTTTTGGGATATTATTGAGCAGCTAAAAGCAGCCGGTGCTCAGGGAATATTGGTGGTGCCGATTGAGAAGATGATAGTTTGATGAAGAGTGGTCCATGGTCCATGGTCTATGGTCATGGTATATGTGCAACTATTAAATAAATCTAAACTGAATGAATTCGTATGCGTATTGAAACATATCCTGTTAGAGAAAACTGGAAAGCTTTATTGCAACGGCCAGCCATTGATAATACTGCTTTACTTGAGAAAGTAAAATTTGTGATGAGTGAAGTGAAGCAGCATGGAGATACGGCAGTGAAAGCATATACCCAACAATTTGATGGTGTGGTATTAGAGGATTTTGTGGTTTCTGAAAAAGAGATCAGCGAAGCGGGCGCATTGCTTTGTGATGAACTGAAAAAAGCCATTCAGCAGGCAGCTGCCAACATTACTTTATTTCACAGCAAACAAGTACAGGAAGTAGCAGTGATTGAAACTATGCCCGGTGTGCAATGCTGGCGTAAAAGTATTGGGATTGAGAAAGTAGGCTTGTATATTCCCGGAGGAACGGCACCACTTTTTTCTACCATTCTCATGTTAGGTATTCCTGCTAAAATTGCAGGTTGTAAACAAGTGATTCTCTGTTCGCCTCCCGGTAAAGATGGTAAACTAGATCCCGCCATTTTATATGCAGCACAACTCACAGGTATTACTGCTGTGTATAAAATAGGCGGTGTACAGGCCATCGCCGCCATGGCGTATGGAACTGCTACAGTGGAGCAGGTGTATAAAATATTTGGTCCTGGTAATCAGTATGTAACCTGCGCCAAACAACTGGTTCAGCAAGAGGGGATTGCCATTGATATGCCAGCTGGCCCCAGTGAAGTATGTGTACTGGCCGATGAAACAGCCAATGCTGCTTTTGTTGCCGCAGACCTGTTAAGCCAGGCAGAACATGGAGTTGATAGTCAGGTATTACTGGTAACCACTTCAGAGAAATTAATGACAGAAGTACAAGAGCAGATTATTCAACAGCTGTCTCAACTACCCAGGAAAGAACTGGCAGCAAAAGCCCTAGAGAACAGCACTGGTATTTTGGTAAGTTCTATAGAAGAAGGTATTGATCTTGTTAATGAATATGCAGCCGAACACCTCATTATTTCCTGCAAAAATGAAGATGTTATTGCAGAAAAAATTGTGAATGCAGGTTCCATATTTCTCGGTAATTATTCACCGGAAAGTGTAGGTGATTATGCAAGCGGCACCAACCATACCTTACCTACCAATGGCTTTGCCAAAGCTTACAGCGGTGTTAGCGTAGATAGTTTTGTAAAGAAAATTACCTACCAGAAATTAACCAAACAGGGATTAGATCAGATAGCGGGTACCGTAATACTGATGGCTGAAGCAGAGGGTTTGGAAGCCCATGCCAATGCAGCACGCATTCGTATGGCAAAAGCATCATTCATTTTATAATATAGTAACTATGTACACATACCAACTCATCCCCAAAGAAGACATCAACTCCATCATCCCCATTCTGCGTTTGTTGAATCAGGATATTGACGATGATTTGTTGAAAGAACGCCTTGCAGAAATGGTGGAGAAAGGATATGAATGCCTTGGTGTTTTTGATAATGAAGAACTAATCGGCATCTGTGGTATATGGATACTGGTAAAGTACTATGTAGGCAGGCATATTGAACCGGATAATGTAATGATCCTTCCCGAATATAGAAACAAAGGTATTGGAGAAGAGATGATGGAATGGGTGTATGAATATGGCAGATCTAAAGGTTGTGTAGCATCGGAGTTGAATTGTTATACAACGAATAGCGGTGGACAAAAATTCTGGGCCAACGAAGGATATAAAATTCTTGGGTTTCACTACCAGCGGCCTTTGTAAATAGTATTGAATCAATAAATAAATAGGTTATGTCATTTGATCTCGACAAATTAACAAGACCCAATATCAAACAACTGGTTCCCTATTCTTCCGCACGGGATGAATTTAGCGGAGAGGCCAAAGTATTTCTGGATGCCAATGAAAATAGTCTTGGATCGCCATTAACCAAATGGTATAACCGTTACCCCGATCCGCACCAGCGTGCCATCAAACAAAAATTAAGTACCATCAAGGGCATTGGGGCAGAACATATTTTTTTGGGTAATGGCAGCGATGAATGTATTGATCTGTTGTTCCGCAGTTTTTGCGAACCGGGTATTGATAATGTAATTATTTGTCCGCCCACCTATGGCATGTATGAAGTAAGCGCCAATATCAACAACATTGCTGTTAAAAAAGCTCCCTTACTGGAAGATTTTCAACTGAACCTGGCACATATTGAAACATTGGCAGATGAACATACCAAACTAATCTGGCTATGCTCGCCCAATAACCCAACCGGTAATGCATTGAATAGAACGGATATTGAAATGGTGTTGAATAATTTCAATGGCATTGTGGTGATAGATGAGGCTTATGTCAATTTTGCCAAGCAAAAAACGTTTATACAGGAGTTGGCAGATTATCCCAATCTGGTGGTATTGCAAACATTGAGCAAGGCATGGGGGCTTGCCGGACTGCGATTAGGAATGGCATTTGCTTCACAAGCGATCATTGAAGTGCTGGATAAAGTAAAGCCGCCCTATAATATAAACCAGGCAACACAGGAATTGGTGTTGAAAGCGTTGGACGAAGTTGGTCAGGTAAATGACATGATCCGTTTACTGGTGGATATGAGGGAGGCTATGGCAGAGGTGTTTCTTTCAATGCCCACTGTGGAGAAAGTGTATCCTTCTGATGCCAACTTTTTGCTGGTTAAAATCAAAGAAGCGCGTAAGATTTATACATTCCTGCTGGAGAAAGGCATCGTGCTGCGCGACCGGAGTAATGTAGCGCTTTGTGAAGACTGTTTGCGCATTACCATCGGTACGGAACAGGAGAACACCCTGCTGGTAGATGCCATGCAGGATTGGTATGCGCAATAAACAAACTGTGTAATTATCTTTTTTCCGTTGTAAATTCAACCCCTAATCTAAACGAATATGAAAAAGAACTTTTCCATTTTCTCTCTTTTATTGGTTGCGGCTTTGGGCAGTTATACAGCCAGCGCCTCTGATTCTCTTAAAATAAATACTCCTCCCGGTATTGTGGCCGATGCAGACAATGCCGGTTTAAAACTCCCTGCCGGGTTTGGTGCATTAAAAGTAGCAGAAGGTATTGGCCGTTCACGCCATATTGCCGTTACTGCTCAGGGCGATGTGTATGCAAAAATGAATGGCAGAATTGCAGGTGGAAAGGGTATTCTGAAATTACGTGATAACAATGCAGATGGAAAAGCAGATGAAATAACCGGTATCGCTAATTACAATGGCACAGGTATCGTGATAAAGAACGGTTATTTGTATGCTTCTTCTGATGAGGAAGTGTATCGGTATAAACTGGATGCAAAAGGAAATATTGCCGATACCATTGGAGAAAAAATTATTACGGGTTTACTGAATAAGCGTCATCATGAATCAAAATCCATCGCACTGGATAATTCCGGTAATATCTATGTAAATATTGGTGCCTATACCAACTCTTGTCAGGAAAAACCAGGCTTGCATAGCAAAGGTAGAATGCCTTGTAATATATTAGATTCCGCAGGGGGTATCTGGCAATTTAAAGCAGATAAACTAAACCAAACTTATGGTGATGGTGTACGTTACGCAACGGGTTTGCGCAATGTAGTAGGATTGGATTGGAACAACCAGGCCAACCAATTATTTGTAATGCAGCATGGACGTGATGACCTGCACAATTTATGGCCCGAATTATTTACGGAACGCGATAATGCAGAAAAACCCGCAGAATGTATGTATGCTTTAAAGAAAGGTGATAATGCAGGGTTCCCTTATATTTATTTTGACCCCGAACTGAATAAAAAAATGGTTGCGCCTGAGTATGGTGGTGATGGAAAAACAGAAGGAAGTAAAGAATATATAGACCCGGTTGTTGCGTTTCCTGCACACATGGCACCCAATGCCTTGTTGTTCTATACAGGTAATATGTTCCCTGCAAAATATAAGAATGGCGCATTCATCGCATTTCATGGATCATGGAACCGGGCACCCTTACCACAAGAAGGATACTATGTAGCATTTGTGCCTTTCGAAAACGGTAAACCCAGTGGTAAATGGGAAGTGTTTGCCAATGGTTTTTCTGGAATGGAAACAGGCCTTACCCCCCGTAATGCAGCACACCGCCCAACAGGATTAGCACAGGGACCAGATGGTTCATTGTATGTATCTGATGACCAGAAAGGAACCATTTACCGGATTGTATATAATGGCAAATAAAAAATATTGATGAAAAAAATAATCCTGCCACTTATTGTGGTTATGGCCCTGATGGCTTTTCAAACAACACCTTCTAAAAAAGCAGTAACCAAACCGGTTGCTGCTTCTGTAAATAGTTCTATGAGCGCCTCTCTTAACAGAGGTAAAAATATTTATCTACTTCGTTGCCTTGCCTGCCATCAGGCAGATGGTGGAGGTGTTCCACATCTGAATGCACCATTGGATGGGGCAAGTGCGGTAGTGGGTAAAGACAAAGCGAAACTGATTAAAATTGTTTTAAAAGGCATGTCGGATCGTGTTGAGATTGATGGGGAGTATTATAGCAATAATATGCTCGCACTAGCCGATTTGAGTAATCAGGAGATTGCGGATGTATTAACTTATGTAAGAAACAACTGGACAAACAAAGCCTCTGCTGTTACCCTGGCAGAAGTAAAAGCGGTTAGGGCAAAAACAAAATAGTATGTCTAAGCGAATTCTTTTTATTGACAGAGATGGCGTGGTATTGCAAGAGCCACCAACTGATTTTCAGGTAGACAGTACTGAGAAAACTTCTTTTGTACCCGGTGCCATTACTGCATTAGCAAGGATTGCAGCAGAGCTGGATTATTATAAAGTAATGGTTACGAATCAGGATGGATTGGGAACAGCATCTTATCCGGAAAAAGATTTCTATCCCTACCATAATTTAATGCTTCGCACATTGGCGGGCGAAGGATTTGTGTTTGATGAAATGCATATTGATAAAACATTTGCCAGCGATAACCAACCTACCCGCAAGCCGGGAACGGCAATGGTGCAGCATTTGATGAATGAACCTGCTTTTGACCTGTCTAATTCATTTGTAATTGGCGACAGATGGAGTGATATTGAACTGGCAAAGAATATGGGATGTAAAGCAATTTATCTTAAATCGCCTGTTCAATCCCTTTCACTCACCAATGAACAGGAAACAAGACTGCGCGATACCATTGCTTTTGAATCCGATAACTGGGCAGATATTTACACTTTTCTGAAACTGGGATTACGGAAAGTAACGCATGAAAGAAATACCAATGAAACAAAGATCCATATTGAGTTAAATCTGGATGGTAGTGGCAAAGCGAATATATCAACAGGCCTTGGTTTTTTTGACCATATGCTGGATCAGATTGCCCGCCATGGTAAAATGGATCTCACGGTAGTTACCAAAGGAGATCTGCACATAGATGAACATCATACCATTGAAGATACCGGTATTGCATTAGGTGAAGCTTTTGCACAGGCATTGATTGATAAACGTGGTATGGAGCGCTATGGGTTTGCCCTACCCATGGATGAAGCAGAAGCCAAAGTACTGATTGATTTTGGCGGCCGTAACTGGATCGTTTGGGATGCCGAATTCAAGAGAGAAAAAATAGGAGAGATGCCTACTGAAATGTTCTTTCATTTTTTCAAATCATTCAGCGATGCAGCCAAATGCAACCTCAATATTGAATGTAAAGGAGAGAACGAACACCATAAAATTGAAGCCATCTTCAAAGCCTTCGCCAAAGCCATCAAAATGGCCGTAAAGCGAGATCCTTTGAGTAATTATTTGCCCTCTACCAAGGGAATACTTTAGGTAATTAATAATTAATAATTAATAATTAGTAATTGAAGAATAGATGGTAATAGAAAAATGTTTCCCTTCTAATTATTAATTATTAATTACTAATTACTAATTACTAATTACTAATTATTAATTTATCTCACCCTTGTCCATACTTCAGTCCTACCCAACAAGGAAATACCAATATATCCTCGTAAGCTCAAGGTGTTGGCATCTTTTAGTTTAATGTAGCATTTATAATCTTTGCCATTTTGTGGATCGTATATGCGGCCGCTGTTCCATTCGCCATCATCGTATTTGAAATTGCGTAAAAGAATGGTTCCCAGTAAAGGTTTTGTTCTGAGAGAAGCATCAGGGTTGTTGGCATCCAGTTTGGGATTGCCTTTTGGGCCGTTAGGTTCTTTCATCCAATACAGTTTTCCAAAATACTGATTCCCTTCTTTGTAAATCTGAATTTGCCCCTGACCATTTGCATTTAACCAGATGCCAATAATATCATCCGGACCTGTTACCGCAAATGTAGTTGTACATGTAAGCAGACAAAAGAGTGTAAGTATTTTTTTCATGGTTTCAATTTTTCTCTGCGCCTTTCTCAGCGTTCTCTGCGCCTCTGCGGTGAAAAAAATATTCACTGAAGAGGCAAAGAGAAAAGAGAGGTTTCGCAGAGGTTATTTTACATTGTTTACATATAGGATACCATCTTTCATTACCAAACTAGTTCTACGAATATCAGAAATATTTAAAGAAGGGTCTCCATCAACAGCCACTAAATCTGCGAAAAATCCTTTCCTGATTCTGCCAATGATTTTACCGTATCCAAACATATCTGCATTTACAGAAGTAGCACTTTTCAAAACATCAAACGGCTTCATACCATAGGCAACCATCGCTTCCATTTCGCGGGCATTATCGCCATGTGTGTATACACCAACATCTCCGCCAAAACAAATGGTAACCCCTTTCTGAACAGCTAATGCAAAACTTTTTTTCTTGGCAGTAATTCTTTGTGGTTCGGGTAAGCTTCCTTTTTTCCAGCCATCATATCCGGCAGTAGCTTCTGCGGCACTTAATGTGGCGCAATAACCAACTTTGTATTGCAGCATCAGATCAAATATTTCTGCTGTGGCGTTATCACCATGTTCAATGGTTGATATACCGGCTAATATGGCTCTTCGCATACCTTCTTCTGTACTGGCATGCGCCACTACTTTACGGCCACTGCTTGAAGCAACCGCTACCAGCGTTTTCAATTCATCTAATGTAAAGGTTGGCTGTGAACTGGTTTTATCCAATCCCCATCGGTAATCTGCATATACTTTTATCAAATCGGCCCCGTTGCCAATTTGTGTTCGGGTTTCTTTAATCAATGCATCCACTCCATCCGCTTCTGCCGCGCCTTTGATCAGGTGGTTGTCTATGTTTTTTGTTTTAGGTCCATAACTTCCGGTTGCTACAATAGCTTTGGTGGCAACAATCATTCTTGGGCCGGGAATAATTCCTTTTTCAATGGCTGTTTTCAAACCCACATCATCGTAATCTGCTCCTTCGGTTCCCAAATCGCGAACGGTAGTAAAACCGGCTAATAAAGTTTTCTGGGCATGCACAACCGCTCTTGCGGTGCGTTCGGCCCTTGATTCATTTAGTACCTGCTCATCCCATTTGGTTTCATTATACGGATGCAGTAATAAATGTGAATGGCCCTCTATCAATCCCGGCAATAGTGTTTTCCCTTTTAATACAATGGTTTTGTAAATCCCTTCCGGTTTAATGGCAGCAGATTCTCCTGCGGCCACTATCCGGTTCTTTAGTACCAGTACAGACCAGTTGGTGTGCATGGTTTCGCCATCAAAAACCCTGTCTGCCTGTAACAATAGGGCTGTATCTGTTTGTTGTGTCCAAGCCATACATACCGGAAAGAGGAGCAGGATGCATAAAGGATATTTTCTCATAGGAATTGATTATTGTGAAGTTAGCAAAGGAAAGCGGTGCTCAAAAAAAATTTGTTTATACAAAGATTCTCCCCCAAATTTGCTCTGCAATGAATCAGATAACAAACAAATATTGGTGGTGGCATACAAACTCCGTTCGGGGATTGTAATGGCATAGCCAGTACTATTTGAATATTATTCAAAACCCCGACAGAGATGTTGGGGTTTTTTGTTATCCCCTGGCTTCTTAATTGGGCATGTGGTTTTTTGAGGATCTATTGAATCACGATGCTGTTGTGTACAAACAGCAAATAAATTCCCTTCGGGGAAATGGGTTATTATGAAAAAAATAGACTTACAAACACAATGCAAAAAAATGCTGGCCGATGTGTTTACACCGGTAGGTATTTACCTGCGTATCCGCGATCGTTTCAGAGATACCGTGTTGCTCGAAAGCACCGATCATCATGTAGCGGAAAACAGTTATTCTTTTATCTGCATCAATGCTATTGCTGGTATTGAAATTACGTCTACCAAAAGCATTGAATTTAAACTGCCTGCGCAAAAACCTGAGCGGGTGGCTATTACAGATACTGCCGAAGTACCCGATCAGTTATGGTCGTTCATGCAACGATTTAATGTGCAGGAACCGTCTGTTAAAGAAGGAAAATTTGCTCAGGGATTATTCGGCTATACGGCATTTGATGCAGTTCAGTTTTTTGATACGATCACTTTAGAAACCGCTCAAAGCACCGAACCTGCCATTCCATTAATCCGTTACCGGTTGTACCAGTATGTGATTGCATTTAATCATTTTAAAGATGAATTATTGATTTGCGAAAACATATTACCTGGTATTGAATCAGAAATGGCGGTGGTAGAATCGTTGATTAAAAGCAAGGATGTTCCGGTGTTTCCTTTTAAAGCAAAAGGTGAGGAATCTTCTAACATGACAGATACTGCTTACAGGGAAATGGTACAGAAAGGAATTCAACGTTGCCTGCGTGGAGATGTTTTTCAAATTGTACTCAGCAGGCGGTTTCAACAAAGTTTTACAGGTGATGAATTCAATGTGTACCGTGCCTTACGGAGTGTGAATCCTTCTCCTTATTTATTTTTCTTTGATTATGGCGATTATAAATTAATGGGTTCTTCGCCCGAGGCGCAACTCATTATTCAGAATGGCAAAGCCGTAGTTCACCCCATTGCCGGCACTTTTAAAAGGAGTGGTGATGATGTCATTGATCAGGAGATGGCTGCTAAATTATTGGCAGATGCCAAAGAAAATGCAGAACATGTAATGCTGGTTGATCTGGCACGTAACGACCTTAGCCGTGCCTGCGATGATGTGGTGGTAAGCCACTACAGACAGGTGCAATATTACAGCCATGTAATTCACTTGGTAAGCGAAGTAACCGGAAAGGTTCGCAAAGACCAGAACCCTTTTGAATTATTGGCAAAAACATTTCCGGCGGGTACATTAAGTGGTGCGCCAAAATTTAAGGCTATGGAAATTATTGATGGCTATGAACCCACTGCCAGAAGCTATTACGGCGGAGGTATTGGTTTTATTGGATTTGATGGTAGTTGCAACCACGCTATCATGATCCGTACTTTTTTAAGTAAGAACAATACATTGGTGTATCAGGCAGGCGCGGGAGTAGTAGCTGCCAGTGTTCCCGAAAATGAATTACAGGAAGTGAATAATAAACTGAATGCGTTGAAAAAAGCGATATCAATAGCAGAGGAGATTTAGTCTATAGTCCATAGACCATAGTCCATAGACCATGGACTATGGTCCACCGACAGTAATGTAAAATAATGAGCATGAAAATTTTAGTATTCGATAATTACGATTCATTTACCTACAACCTGGTTCACCTGGTGGAGAAGATCACGCATGGTAAAGTGGATGTATATCGTAATGATGAGTTGCCTATGGAAAAAGCGAAAGAGTATGATAAAATTATTCTTTCTCCTGGTCCCGGTATTCCGTCTGAAGCAGGCATGTTATTGCCTTTGATCAAAGAATATGCTGCTTCCAAATCTATACTGGGCGTGTGTTTGGGCCATCAGGCTATTGGTGAGGCTTTTGGAGGAACCCTAACCAATTTGTTACGGTGTATCATGGTGTGGCAACAAAAATTCAGCTCGTGAATCGTGAATCGTCAGGCGTGAGTGAAAAAGATAAAGCACGACTCACATCTCACGATTCACGAACCTCTCTTTTTGCCGGTATGCCCGATGAAATAGAAGTAGGCCGTTACCATAGTTGGGTAATTAATGAAAATAATTTTCCGGATGAATTGCTAATAACGGCACGTGATGCCAACAATTATATTATGGCATTGCAACATACCAAATTTGATATACAGGGTGTTCAGTTTCACCCAGAGAGTGTATTAACACCGGATGGAGAAACAATCATGCGTAACTGGTTAAAAAAATAGCGATGAAAAAAATATTACAATATTTATTTGAACATAAAACATTATCGAGAGAAAAGGCAAAGGAAGTTTTGTTGAATATGTCGCGCGCTCAATACAATGAAAGCGAGATGTCTGCTTTCATTACGGTATTTCTCATGCGCAGTATTACCATTGAAGAGTTGCAGGGTTTTAGAGATGCACTACTGGAATTATGTGTGAAGATTGATCTCAAGGGAAATAAAGTAATGGATATTGTTGGTACTGGAGGTGATGGGAAAAATACGTTCAATATTTCAACACTCTCTTGTTTTATTGTAGCAGGTGCCGGACAAAAAGTTGCCAAGCATGGAAATTATGGAGCATCTTCCATCAGTGGTTCATCCAATGTGATGGAACAACTGGGCTATACTTTTAAAAACAACAATGACCAGTTATTACAAGAGCTGGATGCTGCCAATATTTGTTTTCTGCATGCGCCCTTATTTCACCCGGCATTAAAAATTGTTGGGCCTATTCGCAGAAATCTTGGCGTAAGAACTTTTTTTAATATGCTGGGTCCGATGGTAAACCCTGCAGATCCTGCTTTTCAATTGGTTGGTGTGTACAATCTGGAAATGGCGCGGATCTATAATTACTTGTTGCAGCAAACAGATAATGCATTTACCATTATCCATAGTCTAGATGGGTACGATGAGATCTCTCTGACTGGCGATACCAAAGTAATTACGAACGAAGGGGAAAAAATAATGACTCCCGAACAATTGGGCAAACGTATTGTTGCTCCTGAAGATATTTATGGTGGCAACTCGGTAGAAGAAGCCGCGAAAATATTTACCAAAATTATTAAGGGCGAAGGAAGCTGGGCACAGAATGCAGTAGTGCTGGCCAATGCAGCCATGGCATTGCAATGCACAGGTGCTTATGCAACCTATGATGATGCGTATCATGCAGCAGTGGATAGCCTTGAAAGCGGAAAAGCAAATAGAGCATTACAAACATTAATCAGCCTGCAGTAACATGAATATTTTAGATACGATAGTAGAGAGAAAAAAAGTGGAAGTAGCTGAGCGAAAGAAGCAAACTTCTGTAGCTGAGCTGGAGAAAGGAAAATTCTTTTCCAACCAGACTTTATCATTAAAATCCTTTTTACTCAATCCAGATAAAACAGGCATCATAGCTGAGTTCAAGCGGAAATCACCCAGTAAGGGTATCATTAATGATCAGGTAACCGTTGAAGAAGTAACGGCTGCCTATGCGAAACATGGAGCTTCCGGTATATCCGTGTTAACGGATACCGATTTTTTTGGAGGCTCACTGAATGATCTGATAGCAGCTACCATTAATGAAGTACCACTGCTGCGGAAAGATTTTATGATTGATGAATACCAGTTGATAGAAGCGAAAGCTTTTGGTGCAGAAGTGATCCTGTTGATCGCGGCCTGCCTAACACCCGCTGAAGTACGCCAGATGGCTGGCTTTGCCAAAAATCTTGGATTGGAGGTATTACTGGAAATACACAACCACGAAGAGCTGGATCATATCTGTGATGCAGTAGATCTGGTAGGTGTTAACAACCGTAACCTGAAAACATTTGACGTTAGTATTGATACTTCTCTAGGGCTTATTAACAAAATACCCAAAGAAAAGCCTGCCATTGCAGAAAGCGGTATCAGCGATGTGGATACTATTGTAACTTTACGACAAGCCGGTTTCAAGGGATTTCTGATTGGAGAAAACTTTATGAAACAGGCAAGTCCTTCGATTGCTTTTGCTGATTTTGTTAATCAACTAAAAGCAAGATAATATGCGAATCAAGGTTTGTGGTATGACCAGTTCTGAGCAAGTATTACAGCTCGATGAGATGGGAGTGGAGTTTGCTGGATTCATCTTCTATCCCAAATCGCCACGCTATGTGTACCGGTTTATGCCAAGACCCGAGATCAAAAAAATAAAAGGGAAAGGCATCAATAAAGTAGGCGTTTTTGTTAATGCACCCATTGAAGAAGTGTTACAAACGGTGGATGATTGTGGCTTATACTTGGTTCAATTGCACGGTGATGAAACACCCAAATATTGCGAGAAGATAGCAGATTATGTAACCGTAGTAAAAGCATTCCGCCTGCGCGAAGAGGATAATGTGCTCTGGAAAGTGAAAGACTATAACGATATCGCGGATATGTTTTTATTTGATACCGAAGGCGCAGGCTACGGTGGAACCGGAAGAAAATTTGACTGGAATGTTTTGAAAGGATTGAATATTGGTAAACCTTTTTTTCTCAGTGGAGGAATAGAGCCAAGCGATACAGATAAACTAAAAGATTTTTCAAAAGAACCGGTTGCCAAAGATCTTTTTTCGATTGATGTGAACAGCAAGTTTGAAATTTCACCCGGTATCAAAGACATGGAGGCACTCAGTTCCTTTATACAATCGGTTAAGCAGATATAAAAAAGTATTATGACAGCTACGCAAACATACCAGCAACCCAATGCACAAGGCTATTATGGCGAATTTGGCGGTGCATATATTCCGGAAATGCTGCACAGGAATGTGGAGGAATTAAAAGCCAGGTATCTCGATATCATGTATGAACCTTCTTTTCAAAAAGAGTTTCAACATTTATTGAAGGATTACGTGGGCAGGCCAACGCCTTTGTTTTTAGCAGAGCGATTGAGTAAAGAATTTAATACTACGATTTACTTAAAGCGCGAAGATCTTTGCCACACTGGTGCACACAAAATCAACAATACCATCGGGCAAATATTACTGGCACGCAAACTCGGTAAAACCCGCATCATTGCTGAAACAGGGGCCGGACAGCATGGTGTGGCCACAGCAACAGTTTGTGCATTAAAAGGAATGGAGTGTATTGTTTACATGGGCGAAAAAGACATTCAACGACAGGCACCTAATGTAGCTAGAATGAAAATGCTGGGTGCCAAAGTAATCCCTGCAATTAGTGGTAGCAAAACATTAAAAGATGCAACAAACGAAGCTATCCGCGACTGGATTAATAACCCTGTTGATACACATTATATCATTGGTAGTGTGGTAGGCCCGCATCCTTATCCTGATATGGTAGCACGTTTTCAAAGTGTGATCAGTGAAGAAACGAGATGGCAGTTAAAAGAAAAAACCGGAACCGAATTGCCCACACATGTAGTGGCCTGTGTAGGCGGTGGCAGTAATGCCGCAGGTGCTTTTTATCATTTTCTGGATGAAGCAACGGTACAACTGGTGGCAGTAGAAGCCGCCGGCCATGGTGTATACAGTGGTATGAGTGCGGCTACTTCACAATTGGGCAAGCCGGGTATTTTGCATGGAAGTAAAAGTTTGCTGATGCAAACCGCAGACGGCCAGGTGGTAGAGCCACACAGCATTTCAGCAGGATTGGATTATCCCGGCATTGGTCCTTTGCATGCGCATTTATTTACCAGCGGCCGTGGCAGATTTGAAAGTGCAACAGATGAAGAGGCAATGAAAGCTGCGTTTCATATAAGTAAAACAGAAGGCATTATTCCCGCACTGGAAACAGCACATGCTTTTGCCGTGTTGGGTAAATTGAATTTGAAAACAACCGATACCGTAGTGATCTGTTTAAGCGGACGTGGTGATAAAGACCTTGCCACTTATATGAGTGCCATGGACATCTAATGTATACCTTACAACACATTGTGCCCCTTTGTGCCTTCGAGCCTTAGTGGCTCAAAAAACGTTAATTAGCGAGCAATGCCGTTGTTGGTCGCCTGACCAACAACAAACCAAAATATTATGAGCAGGATTAAAGAACTCTTTGAGAAAAAAAACAAACAGGTACTCAACGTATACTGCACAGCCGGTTACCCACAACTCAACAGCACCCTCACTGTCATGAAAGCCTTGCAGGAAAGTGGAGCAGACCTGATTGAACTAGGAATGCCTTACAGCGATCCTTTGGCAGATGGGCCGGTAATACAGGCAAGCGGAAACCAGGCACTCGAAAATGGAATGAGCATTGCTGTATTATTTGATCAGTTGAAAGATTTTAGAAAGGCAGTACAGGTGCCAGTCATTCTGATGGGATATATGAATCCAGTATTACAATACGGGTTTGAAAAATTTTGTGCGGATGCTGCAGCCGTAGGTGTTGATGGGCTGATATTGCCTGATCTTCCTGAGTTTGAATACGAATCGGAGTATGGAGTAGTAATCAAAAAATATGGACTAGATTTTATTTTTCTAGTAACACCCGAAACATCTGAAGAACGCATTCGTACACTGGATGCATTAAGCAGTGGTTTTTTATATGCGGTAAGTTCATCCGCCACAACGGGTACTGACAAAGATTTTAATGCAGTTGAGATCTATTTACAAAAACTGCAATCCATGCAATTGCAAAATCCGGTGTTGGTAGGGTTTGGTATTAAGGATAAAGAAACTTTTCAGTCTGCGTGTAAGTATGCGAATGGAGCGATTATTGGAACGGCATTTATTAAAGCGATTGAAAATACAAGTAATATGGAAAATTCTGTTAAACAGTTTATGCAATCTGTAATATGAATAAAACGGCATTTACGATTTTCTATTTAGCTTGTAGCATTTTGGGAATGACAGGTTTTCTCAAGCATTCACTGTATGCTTATATAGAACATGGTTCAGTATATAAAATAATTAATGACCATCTTTTAATGCTTGTATGCTCTGGTATTTTAACTGGGGTACTACTATTTTTCTTATATAAAAAATGGTTGCCTGATCAATATGCAAAACGAAAAGACAAGTTGTGGTTTAAAATTATAATGCCCATCTTGTATTTATTTTTTGGTTTTGTAATGAATACTGGAATGCTAATGCATAAAGATCTTTTTTTTGCTAATACCGATAAATTACAGATTAACGGTATTATAATGAGCAAGAGCATGGGCTACAATGCTAAGGGAGGGAATAGGTATTTTGTAAGTATCTATGATACAGTATCTGCCTTGAATTATCATTTTGATGTGAAGAAGAGGGTGTTCGAAAATGTAAGACGTGGAGATAAAGTGGAAAAACAATTTACTATCAGTAAACTTGGTATCATATATCGAAAAGAAGAATAAAATGAAACTGGTCATCATCAAATACAATGCAGGTAACATACAATCCGTATTATATGCGTTGGAAAGAATTGGTATGGAAGCAATCGTAACCGATGACCATGCATTAATCCAATCAGCAGACAAAGTGATTTTCCCGGCGTGGGTGAAGCCAGCAGTGCAATGGATTATTTGAAAGAAAGAGGGCTGGACACATTGATCAAACAACTGCAACAGCCTGTGCTTGGCATTTGTTTGGGCATGCAGTTAATGTGTACCCATAGCGAAGAAAATGATACGGACTGTCTGGGCATTTTTGATACACAGGTAAAAAAGTTTACCGGCAATCTCAAAATTCCTCAGATCGGATGGAACACAGTTGAGCATGCAATTGATCCATTGTTCGCAAACATTTCACCTAATCCATATTGTTATTTTGTACATAGTTACTATGCATCGCTATGCAATGAAACAGCAGCCACAACAGAATACGGTATCCGTTTCAGCAGTGCGTTGCAGAAAAATAATTTTTATGGTGTACAGTTTCACCCCGAAAAAAGTGCCGGTGTTGGAGAGCAGATTCTTAGAAATTTTATTAATCTGTAAAAATGGTCTTACCTCTCAATTATTAATTTTTAATTGTTAATTATTAATTTCCCTCATGCAAATCATTCCAGCCATAGACATCATAGACGGAAAATGCGTTCGCCTTACCCAGGGAGATTATGGTCAAAAAACCATCTACAACGAAAACCCATTGGAAGTAGCCAAAGAATTTGAAGCCGCCGGTTTACAACGTTTGCATTTGGTTGACCTGGATGGCGCGAAAGCAGGTGCTGTTACAAATTGGAAAGTATTAGAAGTAATTGCAGCCAATACAAATCTCATAATTGATTTTGGAGGAGGCATTAAAAAAGAAGAAGATCTTACTGTGGTTTTTAATTCCGGTGCTGCATTGGCAACTATTGGTAGTTTAGCCGTAAAAAATGAATTGTTATTTGTGGAGTGGTTACAAAAATATGGCGCATATAAATTTTTATTAGGTGCCGATGTAAAAGAAGAGAAGATAGCCGTAGCCGGATGGTTGGAAACAACGGATATAGACATTTATGATTTTATAGCAAAATATGTTGCCTATGGTGTGAAGCATATTTTTTGTACCGATGTAAGTAAAGATGGAAAACTGGAAGGGCCATCCATTGACTTATATACAAACATCATTAACCGTTTTCCCGGATTGTTTTTTATTGCTAGTGGTGGTGTTGCAACGGTAGCGGATCTGGAAGAATTAAAATCGATTGGGTGTAGTGGTGCCATCGTAGGGAAAGCCATCTACGAAAACCGGATATCAATAACTGAACTACAAAAATTCTAAACCGCTCCTTTGCGTCTTTGCGAGAGAATTTGCACGCAAAGACGCAAGGGTGCAATGAAAATATATGTTAACCAAAAGAATCATACCCTGTCTGGATATCAAAGATGGCCGTACCGTTAAAGGAGTGAACTTTGAAAACATCCGCGATGCCGGCGATCCTGTTGAACTGGGTGCTTTTTATGCACAGCAGGGTGCCGATGAACTGGTGTTCTTAGACATTACCGCAACCGTAGAAAAAAGAAAAACATTGAGTGAACTGGTGAATAAAATTTCACATCATATCAATATTCCCTTTACGGTGGGGGGTGGTATCAGCAGTGTGGAAGATGTTAGTGTACTGTTGCAAAATGGAGCGGATAAAATTTCTGTTAACACCGCAGCGTTCAAAAATCCACAACTGATTGCAGATCTTGCCAAACAATTCGGAAGCCAATGTGTGGTATTGGCCATTGATACCAAGCAGGAAGCTGATGGACAATGGTATGTATACCTGAACGGAGGCCGCATAAAAACAAACACCCTTTGTGCTGATTGGGCAAAACAGGCTGTAGATCTTGGCGCAGGTGAAATATTACTCACTTCCATGAACCATGATGGTACCAAACAGGGGTTTGCGCTGGAGATTACTTCTGCACTGGCTGCAAGATTACCAGTTCCGGTGATTGCATCGGGTGGAGGTGGTACCATGGAACATTTTGTGGATGTATTCACAAAAGGTAAAGCCGATGCGGCTTTGGCTGCTAGTATTTTTCATTTTAAAGAGATCGCTATTCCAGAGTTGAAGCGTTATTTGAATAAAGAGGGAATCATAGTAAGAATTTAATTCATTTGCCACCAAGACACTAAGGCGCCAAGTAGCACTAAGAACTTTGTGTACCTTTATGACTTAGCGTCTTTGTGGCAATAAATACTACCATTAAGCACAATAGAATTAAAGCTGGTAACATGACAATAGATTTTGCAAAATATGCCGATGGACTGGTACCGGCCATAGTACAGGACTTTACCACCCATAAAGTATTGATGCTGGGATTCATGAATCAAACTGCTTTGGAAAAAACAGAGCAAACAGGTAAAGTAACTTTTTTTAGCCGCAGCAAACAACGCCTCTGGACCAAAGGAGAGGAGAGTGGGAATTTTCTGGAGTTGAAAAGCATTGCAGCTGATTGTGATCATGACACGCTGTTGATTAAAGCGCATCCTTTAGGCCCTGTTTGCCATACCGGTGCCGATACCTGTTGGAGTGAGCCCAATCAAAATGATAATTTTTTATTGTACCTCGAAGACATCATCCGCCTGCGCAAACAGGTTTCTCCTGATGAATCGTATGTGGCCAGTTTGTTTGCAAAAGGAATCAACAAAATAGCTCAAAAAGTGGGTGAAGAGGCAGTAGAACTGGTAATTGAGGCCAAAGACAATAATGATGACCTGTTTCTGGGCGAAGCCGCAGACCTGTTGTTCCATTATTTGCTTTTACTTAACGCGAAAGGCCATAATTTGCAAAGTGTAATGAATGTGCTTCAAAAACGTCATTCTAAATAAAAATGAAAAAATATTTATTGCTTCTTTTATTTCCCGTGTTTGGTCTTGCCCAGGGTGGACAACAATTCGCTATGAACCAACCACAGGTGGCCCCGGGTTTTGTGATCAAGGGAACCATCGATGGTATGGGTGATAGTACGGTCGTTTTTTTAAAATCAGCCGGGGGAGATCAAAGAACGCTGGCTACTGAAAAAGCTCGCAAGGGTAGTTTTACTTTAAAGGGAAAACTGAATGAGCCCGAAATATTACAGATCAGTTTCAGTAATTCGTCTGAAGTTGTAGAAGCATTTATTCAAAATGAAACTGTAACTCTTACGGGTCAATGGGCCAATTTAAAAAATGCAACCATCAAAGGTTCACCCATTCATGCCGATTATGATTTGTTTAAACAACAGTTTACACCACAGTTTGGAAATCTAAGTGCATTGGTAGCCGTAATCAATCCCGAAAAAGAACCGAAGCGCAGGGATTCGTTGATACAGCAATACATGACGTTAAAAAGCAGTATTATCAGAGATGCTGTTGTTTTTGCTAAAGGTAAACCAACTTCAGTGGTAAGTGCACTTGCTTTGTTCGCTGTAATGCCCATCTTCGATAGTCAGGAAGAGTTATCTCAAGCCTATGCACAGTTGCAGCCTGCAGCTAAAAAAGTGGTTTTTGCCAGAGAGATAGAAAACAAATTGATTGGCATGGTGGGTTCTCAGGCACTTGAGTTTACGCAAAAAGATACCGATGGGAAAGCCATTTCGCTGTCTTCATTCAGAGGTAAATATGTATTGGTTGATTTTTGGGCCAGTTGGTGCAGGCCATGCCGCGCAGAAAATCCGAATGTGGTAAATGCTTATCAATCTTTTAAAGATAAAAACTTTACCGTTTTAGGTGTTTCGTTGGATCAGACAAAGAACAATTGGCTTGAAGCGATTAAAGCAGATAAGCTAACGTGGACACATGTAAGCGATCTGCAATATTGGAATAATGCAGTAGCACAGATGTATCATATACAAAGTATCCCCGCAAATTTACTGGTAGATCCTAACGGAAAGATCATTGCCCGTGATATACGTGGCGAAGACCTGCAAAAGAAATTGAAAGAGCTTCTAAAATAATATATCAGTATAATTCATTGCATCTCTGCGTTTCTATGTTCAAAAAATATAGCAACGCGGAGATTTTTATTTTCTGAAAGTTTTACTGTACAATGTTTCATCAAACCCTAACGCAATAACCGTATCTCCCTTTTCTATCAAAGGTCTTTTAATACCACTTGTATTTTTTGTCAATAAAGCAATGGCCATTTTTTCGTTGGTAATAGATGCCTGAACTGTTGGATCTAAAGAACGCCAGGTGGTACTTTTTTTATTCAATACGGTTTCCCAACCCAATTGTGCAGACCAGTTTTTAAGTTTAGCGGCAGTTATCCCTTCCTTTTTATAGTCGTGAAACACGTAGGGTATTTTATGGGCATTTAACCAGGTAAGGGCTTTTTTTACTGTATCACAGTTGGGTATTCCGTAAATGGTGTACATATTCTACCGATTATTCCCGCAAAATTAGCCATACATGCAGATAAATACCTAATAATAAGTTGGGATGAACTTATTTTGTAACAAGCAATCGTTACATGTATAAATTTTGGGTATTTATTTTTTTTACAAGCCTGTTTACTTCAGCGCTGGCACAGGAAACTGTGGTCAAATCCAAAGCACCCGTACTCGGAAGTTTAATAGGTAATGTATTGGATAATGTATCGGGTAAGCCACTGCCTTTTGCTAGCATTATACTGTCACGTCAGGATATTACAGCAATCCCTTTATCTATAGTCTCAGATAAAAACGGAGGATTTGATTTTGAAAAGCTTTCTTTCGGTTATTATAAACTTACCATTGATGTTGTGGGGTTTTCTAAAACGAGTATGGATAGCATTCATATTTATGCCGAAAGAATGGATATCAATCTGGGTGATATTAAACTCAATTCTTCTTCAGCATCATTGAATGAAGTAATTGTGTATTCAGAAAAACCACTCATTGAAAACAAAGATGGAAAAGTTATTTACAATGTAGCGGAAAGTCCGCTTAGCAATGGTACCAATGCATCTGAAATGCTGCGTAACCTTCCGTTAATGAATGCCAATCCTGATGGCACACTTTTGTTGCGTGGAAAAGAACCATTGATATTGATGGATGAAAAACCTGTTAACTTAAGCGGACAACAATTAACCGATCTGTTAGAAAGTTTGCCGGCCAATGTGATAGAGAAAGTAGAGGTTATGCAGAATCCTCCACCTGAGTATGCTACGTATCCCGGCGGTGTCATCAATATCATTACCCGAAAAGGAAGGGTAGGCATTTATCAAAAAATTAGTGTGAGTGGTGGAAGCAGAGGAGAGGCTGCTATCTCTGGTAATTTTAATTACAGAAGCAGTAAACTAAATATCAGTTCCAGCATGGGATATGGTTTTAGCGAGTCGAGGGGTAACTCCTATTCACACAGAAAAAATATATATCGTGATTCGGTTAATTATTTTTACACTGAGTCTAACTTCCTTAATCATAACCGGCATCCCAATGCACGCTTTCAGGCAGATTATGATTTTACAAAAAGGAGTACGATGAGTTTTGTGTACCAGGGTAATCTTAATTTCTTCAGCAATAACAGCCATGTATTGTATACCAACCGTGATAGTCTGCTGAATGTGTACAAAGCGAGTTCGCGCACCAATTCGTTTGATGGTACCGGATATAGCCATGGTTTTTCAGGTTCTTACCAATGGAAGGGAAAAAATCCGGTTGAGAAATTACAGGTATTCAGTGGCTTGAGTTTTAGTAAAAATGAAAATAACCGTGACTTTTACCAGCAGTTTTTGCAGGCAGATTTTTTACCCACGGGATTGGATTCTACACAGCTACAGATCACCGATAATTTTGTTACTTCTTTTTATGTGAATGCCAATTACAATAAACCTTTGAATGATACAGGAACTATTTATCTCACCACAGGTACTACTTTCACTTCCAACACGTACCATAATGTTTTGAACACGAGTTTCCTTCGTAAAACAGATCGGATATTTATTACCAATGAATTGCTGAGTAATAATTTTTATTTTAACCAATCGGTTTTTACAGCAAGGGCTGCATTGGTTATAGGTATGCCGCATCATGTTCAATTGATTCTTGGGGCGCAGGCAGAATATACGCAGACTGATTTTCGTTTTATCAAAGGCAATGCACCCGATGCCAATAATGCATACTGGCGGTTGTTACCAAATCTTACTTTGCGAAAAGAATTTGATAAAACCTTCAACGCATCATTTGTGTTTCGCGAAACCATACGCAGGCCGGGTATCACAGAACTGAATCCAAGCGTTGATTATGGCGACCCGTTTAATATTCGTTTTGGAAATCCTTTTATCCAGCCTTCACTCACAGATAATTTTGATTTGAATATCAGTTATGCAGTAAAGAAATTCAATATCAATGTAAATGTTGGATATAATCGCATCAAGAACGTATTCAACTCTATTCGTACACTGGTAGATAGTGGTAAAACACAAACTACTTACCAGAATATTTCAGACCAGCAAGAGTATCAGGCCAGTGTATGGAGTGGTATTACCCTTGCCAAAAGATTCCGTATCAGTATCAGTGGTGGATATAATTACAACACCTACAGCGCAAGAGAAAAACAATTGTACCGATATGTTGATGGTGGTTCTCTATACGCTACTTTCAATTACAGTTATGCGCCTGATAACCTTACCAATATTGAGGCCAATAACCGATACTCCAGCTATGCCAGTCCGCAGGGACGTTCACGCAGCAACCTCACTATGAGTTTTAGTGTACAACGGAAATTTTTTAATAAAAGAGTGATCATCGGAATCTCTGCTATTGATCCTTTGGGACTACAAAAAAACAATGGCTTTACATCAGGATCTAATTTCACCATTGAAAGCTATAGTGTAAGCAACACGCAGAATTTTCGTTTATCAGTAAGTTATCAACTCAGTAAAGTAATGCTGCGCAGTAACCTGAATGATAAACAACGAAAAGAGGCACTGGATAAATTGATTCAGAAATAGTAGTCTCTACGTGTTGAGCTATTAGATATTTCAATTAGTTTTATTAATAGCAGTTCCGTTATTTACTTTTTTGTCTTGACACAAAAAAGTAACAATAATGTCAAGGCTACTGAAAAAAAGCTAAAACCTGCCTGTCGGCAGACAGGTTTACTTCATTCCGCTAAAATGAACGAAGTCTAAAGCTAAACTATAGTTCAATAATGATGCAAATGTGATCTTCAACAGGGTATGATAGCCAAGCATCGTTCATTTCTTAACGCTTTTTTTCAGAGGCCATTTCAAAAATTAGTAATACAAAGCATATTCTACTTACAACGATATATCAAATATTATTTGAACAGAGAAAAAATGTAATTCAGGGTGCTTGATGAATATATCCTAATCAGTGCCTGTGGATGGGCCTCTTTGGGTTCGGTGTCCAGCGAAGCGTAGACAGATCAGATCATGCGAAGCAGATCTGATCAGAGGCCAAAGCAGCCCGGTAACAGGCACGAGGCCCAGCGGCCGTGAGCGATATGCAATGTCGAATAGTAGCGGAATTGATTTTAATAGCACAACACGTTAGTCTCTAACTTCTATACTACTCAGGCATTTTGTTTCGTAATTCTTGCCGCCAACCAACTTTCCTTCACAGGCACCATCCATGTAGATAAGAGAGATGTTTTATCAAGCACCAGGTTATTGAAGTAAATGGTATCTGGTGTAATAAATCCATTTTCCAACGCATAGTTGAGTTGAGCCAATGGAATGGTTTGGATTTTATCTTTTACAACAAAGGCGAGGTTCTGACGGTTAAACATATCTACTTTAAAGGCTTCTTCAATTTGCTTGATCAGTCTAACTGAACTATCCGTACTGCAGCCACTTACGCCTGCTGCCGTTTCATCAGCCATGATTACTACAAATTGGCCAAACAGCAGATTGGCATATCCCTTAATAGGGGTGCCATGTGTATTCCATCCGGCAAGAAACTGGTTCAGCATATCCTCAATCTGCAAAGCTTCGCTGATCATGAACAGTCGGCTGCTCTGGTATATCCATACGCGTGAAGAAGGATGGAAATCTTCGGGAATATGCTGTTGAAATTCAAAGTTCATAAGGCAAAATTAAGGCTTTCTACTGAGTCGGGAAAAGATGCCTGCACATGTATGCGTTAACGAAACCGGGATATCCATTATAATTTTCTACCGGTTGCCCGCATAAAACTAATGACAAATCCTGTTAAGGAAGAGGTGAGCAATCTTTTCAAAAGAGAAGGGCTACTGATCAGTTCTTCCCTTGTTTCTCCTGTTAGCTGGAATGCATAGGCGATGGCGAAAGTAAATAGAAACAAACCCAGGGTTAATAACAGCCATTTTTTAAGGGAGAAATATTTTTTCGAAAACATGAACGGAATTGATATTGGGTATGTAATAATTTTTTAAAATTCAGGGCTGCAGATTCGCAGATTATTAGCCAACAAATCTGAGAATCTGCGGCTAAAAATTCTTCAGCCGCAGTTGGTCGCCTGACCAACTGCATAAAGTATTCGGGTTAAGCAATAACAACGTATGCCAACGTTTATTGCATACTTTCTGCAATCATTTCAGCTACATCTAATACGGCTACTTCATTTTCTTTTTCACGGTTTTTAACACCATCAGTCATCATGGTATTGCAGAAGGGGCAAGCGGCCGCAATAAAAGAAGCGCCTGTTGCAAGTGCTTCATCTGTGCGTTCTATATTAATGCGCTTATCGCCCGGTTCATCTTCTTTAAACATCTGGGCACCGCCGGCACCACAGCAAAGTCCGTTGGTGCGGCAACGTTTCATTTCAACCAATTCAGCATCTAGGGCTTCCAATACTTTACGTGGAGCTTCATAAATATCATTAGCGCGGCCGAGGTAACAGCTATCGTGGTACGAGATTTTTTTTCCTTTAAAGCTGCCTTCTTCTTTCATTTTTATTCTTCCTTCATCAATCAGTTGCTGCAATAAAGTGGTGTGATGAATGACCTCGTAGTTGCCACCTAATTCGGGGTATTCGTTTTTTAGTGTATTGAAACAGTGCGGGCAAGTGGTAACTATTTTCTTTATGCCATAGCCATTCAGCACCTGTATGTTCTGGTAAGCCATCATCTGAAATAAAAATTCATTTCCGGCCCGTCTTGCAGGATCGCCGGTACAGGCTTCTTCTTTACCCAATATGGCATATTTAAAACCTACTTTATCAAGAATAGTCGCGAAAGCTTTGGTGATTTTTTGTGCCCGCTGGTCAAAGCTACCCGCACAGCCCACCCAAAATAAAATATCCGGTGTTTCTCCTGCCGTCAACATTTCGGCCATCGTATTCACTTTCATATGCAAGATTTTTACGAATGTAATTGTTTTTTTAACGTGTTATGTCTAACGTTAAAGCTTACGCCAAAACCTTCTTACTCACCACTCAGCAATCACGATTTCGCAAAAATGTAGCTAACTACAAACAGTCTCCCAGCTACCTGTTCAATATTCAAAGGTTCTTTGTACTTTTCCTTTCTATGATTCAGGTGCTGTTTATTGGTTTTCTGGTTAGTTTTCTCGGGCAATTGCCCTTGGGCAATATGAGTTTTACTTCTACACAAATCTGCATTCAGGAAGGCTTTAAAAAAGCCTGGCAGTTTGCGATAGGAGTTGCGATAGTTGAAATGATCTATCTCCGTTTTGCATTAACGGGTATGGACTGGGTAGTAAAACACCGCATTTGGTTTTTAGGATTGGGCTGGCTTACTGTAGTGATGTTCCTTATTCTAGGCGTATTAGCATTTCGTACTGCTCAGAAAGAAGGGTCTGAAAAAAAGCCCTTGATCTTAAACAATACGCTACATCGATTTTTACTGGGATTAATGATGAGTGCATTGAACCCCATACAAATTCCTTTCTGGTTTTTGTGGACCTCCACTTTTATTCAAACAAATGTATTACCGGTAGAAACAGTTTCTTTTAATGTATTTACGGTAGGTGCCGGGCTGGGAACATTATCCGGACTGGCCGTATACATTCATGGTGGTAATTGGCTAGTATCTAAAATGAAAACCAGTAACCGTACCCTGAATAAAGTAATGGGAATCATTTTCATCATCACCGCCTTGATACAGTTGTATCGAATGATATGGAAGCCTTTTATTTAGCGTATAGTTAATGGATGATATTTCATGGTTTCTTATATATCTCCTATGAACTATGAACCATGAACCATACGCCAGAAAAGCTTTAAGAAGTGCAACACACATCAATGCTACAGAAGTAAACATAGTATCACTATACAATCACCCTCAATCAACAATAAAAATAACACAGCCATCTTTAGAAAAGGTTCTGTGTGCATCACTGTTATCACCTACGGTGTACATCAGTCCTTTGGTAAGCAGGTGCTTACTTCCATCGGCCAGTTCGGTTTCCATTTCGCCTTCCACACAAAAAATAATATGCCCCTTGCTGCACCAATGATCGGCCAGATAGTTGGGTGAGTAAGTTACCAGCCTTATGCGTACTTCATCCCTGAAAAGCGTTCTCCATTCTGCATGTCCCGTAATACCCTGTTTAATATCCGGAGTAATAGTTGAGAAATCGGTTAGGGAAAAAGGGAATTGGGAGAAGTGCATTGGGATCGCTTATAAAGTTAATATGACGGAGAATGAATGTCGAATGTAGAACAAGGAATGTCGAACAAGGAATGTCGAATGTCGAAGGCCTTTATAACTTCATAATTCGACATTCGATATTCAACATTCGATATTCCCTATTCCCTAGCTCATTTCCACCGCCCACTTATCTCTGTCGTCGGGAGAAAATTTCCAGGGGGCAAAATTATTTTCAATATTGCTGAACGTTCCGTTCCATTCTTGCGGGGCATTGCTTTCTTCCATAATGAGAGAACGGCGCAGTTCTGTGATGATATCCAGAGGAGAAATACTTACCGGGCAGGCTTCCACACAGGCATTGCAGGTAGTGCAGGCACGCAATTCTTCTACACTGATATAATCATGGAGTAATGATTTATTATCTGCAATGAATGATTTATTTTGATTGATATTTTTTCCCACATCTTCCATCCGGTCGCGCGTGGCCATCATAATTTTTCTGGGACTGAGTAATTTGCCGGTAATATTAGCAGGGCAGGCTGATGTGCAACGGCCACACTCTGTGCAACTATAGGCATCCAGTAAATTTTTCCAGCTCAATTCAAAAATATCTTTTGCACCAAAATGTGCCGGTGGTGTAGCATCAGTGGGTGCAGTCTCCGGTTGCATGGCATACAATACTTCATTCTGTACTGCTGGCATATTATGCATTTTACCAACCGCTTCCAGTCTTGCATAATAGGCATTGGGAAAAGCCAGTATAATATGCAGGTGTTTAGAGTAAGGCAGATAATTCAAAAAGGCAAATATGCCTGCAATATGCAGCCACCAGCAGATACGTTCTATTAGCACCAAACTGCTTTCATCCATTCCGGAAAACAGAGGCATCATCAGTTGCGATATAGCAAAACTACCTGTTTGAAAATAATGCTCGCTTCCTTTTGCCTGTAATGCCTGATCCACAGCATTCATGGTTAAGAATAAAGACATTAATATGATCTCTGTTACTAAAATATAATTCGCATCACTTCGTGGCCATCCGTTCAGGTCTTTGCTGATAAAGCGTTTCAATTTCAACATATTTCTTCTCGCCAGAAATACAACACAAACCAGTATTACGCCAGCTGCCAAAAATTCGAAAATATTAATTAGCCAGTTATACAAACTACTCAGGTATGGAGCAAATAAACGGTGTGTGCCCAACAGGCCATCAAGCACAATCTCCAGTACTTCCAGGTTAATAATAATAAACCCTGCATAAATTATCAGGTGCATGATTGCCACCAACGGATTCTGGAACATTTTTTTTTGTCCCAATGCCAGCAAAATCAGGTTCTTCCAACGTTTGGCGGGCTGGTCGTTCAGGTTCTCGTCTTTACCTAACAAAATATTCCTCCTGATGGCACCTGCTTTTTTGGCAAACAGCCAAACAGCCACCGCGGTAAGGGCTACAAAGAGAATTTGGGATAGATACTGCATAGCGATCGGTTATTATGCTAAGATAACAGTTTTGCACAGTTGTAAACAGGATTGTAAGATGGTTTTATTGTTGTTACTTTTGATGACCAAACAAATACTATGGCAACCAAAAACTATATTCTCAATAAAGAAGGTGCAGCACAGAAATTACACCGAATGGCACTGGAGCTGGCAGAAAATCTTAGTGGACATACAGAACCCGTAGTACTTATCGGCATCCGTAACAGCGGAACTGTTATTGCAGAAAAAACAGCCAACCTGCTTCAGAAATACATACCCAATTCCATACAGGTAATTTCTGTAAGTATGGATAAGACGCATCCTGTTTCTGTGGAATTAAGTGCTGCCATAGACCTCAATAACCTGCACGTTATTATTACGGATGATGTAACCAATAGTGGCAGAACCTTATTATATGCGTTGAAACCCTTGCTCAACTTTTTTCCAAAAAGTATTCAAACAATGGTACTGGTTGAACGCATGCACAAATTATTTCCCATTACCCCCGATTATGCAGGCCTCTCCGTTGCCACCACATTACAGGAACATATTCAGGTTGAAGTGGTGGATGGGGATGTGGTAGGCGCCTATGTAGAGTAATTAAAAATTAATAATTAATAATTAAAAATGGGAGGAGGAGTTTATTTTGGGTACCCAATTATTAATTTTTAATTATTAATTGTTAATTAAAACATCATCCAGTTCCATTCAATTCCTTTCTTTGAAAAACCAATAGCGGGGGTTGGAAATTTGAAGGTGTTTAGGAGGAAGAAAGCGGTTTTCAAAAATTTATTGTTGGTTTTAATGCGGGTAAGGTCAATATCCGGAGCCAGGTACCATTGGCGGTAGCGGGGTATATCAGTTCTGTTAAAAACAGGGATACCATTTTTATCTCTCGAAATATTATCCCTTCCCCCAAACATTCCTTCAGCGCCATATCCTACGGCTATGTTCAGCCAATGTGGTACGCGACTGTTTTTTAAAAAAGATTTCAGGTTGGCGCTGGCCCAGTAGGTTTGTCCGTTATAATCTTTCAACATTCTTTCCAAAGTGTTATTACCGAATAATTCATTGGCCCTTTGTGCAAGTACAGGCTCTTTATAATGATTACGGTGAAAAGAAAATTTAAGCTGAATTTTCTGTTCATTCCAGGCCAGTTCCTGTGCCATGTAAACACCACCCCCAACTAAGTCGGCGCCAAGATCGGCCATACTAAAACCCCAGCCCGAAGAAAATCCATCCAGTATTTCAATGATCGTCATAAACGCAGTTCCGCTTAAGCCTCCCACCCATATTCTTTGTTTGCGGGTTAAACCGGCCCATCTCCATGCTTCGGCACTGTATTTACCTGCTGTATAGGCGCCAAAAATATGTCCGGCTTTATCCATTTGCAGCCAATCGTTATTGTCGTTAAAGAAATGAAAAGAAGATTGTGGGTAATGCTGGTACCAGGCATTAGACAGGGCGATCAATCCCCCGCCATATGCCACCACACTGGCGGCAGAAGCAAGGTAGATGCGGCTTTTAGAAGGTGTAGGGCTTTGGTGATTACCAGATATACTGCTATCCTGTGCCAACAGCATCCCACAGAAAAGGAGGGCAGGTATAAGCAGTAGCTTTTTCAATGTTTCAAACATACACCAGTAATTCGGCAGAGTTCTGTGGATTAGGGTTGAAAATGTAAAAAATATTCATAAACTTGTTGTTTAATCGATGCGGAACAACTTAAAATTATCATTATGGATGCTGCCATTCAGGAAAGGATCAATGTCTGGGTTAACGGAAATTACGACCAGGCTACCAAAGACACATTAGCGCAATTACAAAAAGACAATCCTGATGAATTAGCGGATTCATTTTACCGTAACCTTGAATTTGGTACAGGAGGTTTACGCGGCATTATGGGCGTTGGTACCAACAGAATTAACAAATACACCATTGGCATGGCCACACAGGGCTTTGCCAATTACCTCAAGAAAACCTATGGCAACGAAGAAGTGCGTGTAGCCATTGCACATGATAGCCGTAACAACAGTCGTTTTTTTGCAGAAACTACGGCTGGTGTATTTGCTGCGAACGGCATCAAAGTTTTTTTGTTCGAAGCATTGCGTCCAACACCCGAATTAAGTTTTGCTATCCGCACATTGGGTTGTAAAGGAGGGGTGGTTTGTACCGCCTCGCATAATCCGCGTGAGTATAATGGATATAAGGCGTATTGGAATGATGGAGGTCAGCTTGTACCGCCACATGATACGAATGTGATTAAAGAAGTAGAAGCCATTACCAATGTGAATGATGTGAAATGGGATGGTGGCAGTGCCAATATTACACTTATTGGTAAAGAGATGGATAATGATTACATGAATATGGTAAAAGAATTGAGTGTTTACCCTGATGTGATCTCCAAACAACATGATCTGAAAATTGTATACACTCCCATACATGGAACCGGCATTACACTTGTGCCGGAAGTGTTATCACGTTTTGGGTTTACCAATGTAACCATAGTTGAAGAACAGGCGATACCTGATGGAAATTTTCCAACAGTAAATTATCCTAACCCCGAAGAAAGTGAAACCATGAGTATTGGTTTGGCAAAAGCCAAAGCGTTGGATGCGGATATTTTATTGGGAACCGATCCCGATGCAGACCGTGTAGGTATTGGTGTTAAAAATCATAAAGGCGAATGGGTGTTGATGAATGGAAACCAGACAGCCGTTCTTGCTTTTAGTTATATGATGGAGGCGCGCAAAGCCAAAGGGATTGCCCAGCCAAACGATATGGTGATCACCACAATTGTTACCACTGAAATGATTAACCAGGTAGCCAAACAAAATGATGTGGCCTGCTATAATGTATTAACAGGGTTTAAATGGATTGCAGAAAAGATCAAAGAACTGGATGGCAAGAAAAATTATGTGATTGGAGGAGAAGAAAGTTTTGGATTAATGATAGGTAACCAGATCCGCGATAAAGATGCGGTGAGTGCGGTTGCCCTGATGTGCGAAATGGCCGCGTATGAAAAGAACCAGGGAAAAACCCTGTTCGATAAAATGATAGAACTCTATATACAATATGGATTTTATTATGAAAACCTGATCAGCATTACCAAAAAAGGAATGAATGGCCAGAAAGAAATTGCAGAAATGATGGAGGGATACCGTAGTAACCCACCTAAAACTATTTCGGGTGCACAGGTAACTACCTTGCTGGATTACGAATTACAAAAAGGAACCAATCTGGTTACGGGAGAAACCTGGACAATCGATCTTCCTAAAAGCAATGTGCTGCAATTTATCACTGCAGATGGCACTAAAATATCAGCCCGCCCATCTGGAACGGAACCTAAGATCAAATTTTATTTTAGTGTGAATACCAAGCTTGCTCGAAAAGAAGACTTTGATGCCACTTACGCATTACTGGAAGGCAGAATCAGCAGTATCATTGCTGATATGCAATTGAAATAGCACCCTTGCTACTGATTCACTGATTAATACACAAAAAATCAGTGAATCAGTGGCAATATTGATACTAATAAAGCAGCCTCTTACCCGCCCCTATCTGCATAACTTATTTTTCTGTTTTTCTTTTTGCACCTACCGTTTTGAAGATTATACGCTTCGTTCTTAGCTGTATATTCGTAGTGCTATGAGAATTTTTGATGATACCTACCAACACAAGGGGTTACGTAAGCAATTGATTAGCTTGCTGCGCAATAAAGGTATTACCGATGAATCTGTTTTGGATGCAATCAATACCATCCCACGCCATTTTTTTCTCGATTCTGCCTTTGATAAAATTGCTTATGAAGACCGGGCATTTGAAATAGCGGCAGGACAAACCATATCGCAACCATACACGGTTGCATACCAAACGCAATTACTGCAGATCAAAAAATCAGATAAGGTATTAGAAATAGGTACCGGCAGTGTATATCAGGCCACCATACTGGCAGAAATGGGTGCCCGCGTATTTACCATAGAACGGCAGAAAAAATTATTTGATCTGCAGAAAGAATATTATTTCAAAAAAAAATATCCCAACATCAAATTTTTCTTTGGCGATGGTTTTGAAGGGCTACCTACTTTCGGTCCTTTTGATAAAGTGATCATCACTGCCGCAGCCCCTTTTATCCCACCCAAATTAATACAACAACTAAAGCCCGGTGGCTTGATGGTAATACCTGTAGATGAAGCCGGAACCCAACGCATGTTACGCCTGACTAAACAGGAAGATGGCTCAGTAAAAGAAGAAGCCTTCGAACAATTTTCTTTTGTGCCCATGTTGACGGGGAAGAACAGGGAATAATTAATAATTAGAAATTAATAATTAGTAATTAATAATTACAGTAGTAGTGTTGTATAACCGACTTCATCTTTTATGATATGCAATAAAGAAGCCGTTCAAAATTTGAACGGCTTCTTATAAAGAATCAATTATTAATTACTAATTTCTAATTATTAATTAAATCTATTGTTGTCCCATCATATCGGTTCCACCACCTTGATCGGCTTTGGTATTTTTGCGTTTGAATAGGGTAGCATCAAATTTACCAAAACGGTAGCTGAAGTTTAAACGAAGTACCTGTTGGTCTCTCTTCTTTCATTGGTTTGGGTAAAGAAAGTACTCTCAGAATAAGATTGAAATACCTGCGTACGGAATACATCATTTACGCTCAGGTTTAATGAACCGCTTTGTCCGTTTTTCCAGGTCCAGTCTTTACGGATGCCCAAATCAAATCCATAACGTGGCAGGTTAAAACCTTGTGAGGTAGATTGTGGTCCGCCACCAAACATCATACCACCGCCGCCACCGCCGCGCATTCCACCACCACCTGAGTTAGGAGGTAATACAGATTTTGCCTGGTAATCGCCGCTGAATTGAATGGATAATCCTTTGGCTACTTTAAAGGTGCTGTTCATTTTACCAAACCAGCTTACCAATGAGTTGCTCAGGTTCTGACCCGGAATGGTTGCATTGATCTTTGAATTAAACAAGTTTACATTCAAAGTAAGATCCCACCATTTGGTAACTGCCATTTTATTGGTCAGTTCCAAGCCATATGAGTAACTATAATCCGCATTGATATATGTGTTAAAGTACGCACTATCTCCTGTGGTTAAACCGTTTTTATCTCTGTACACATAACGGGTAATCAGGTCTGTAGAATGTTTGAAAAATACAGTTGCCAAAAAGTTGGCTCCACGGGTATACGCATTGTTATACGATACCTCAAATGAGTTGGTAAACTCTGGTTTCAAACCTGCATTTCCGATATTGATATTCTGTGGATCAGAATAATCAGGGAAAGGCATTAGCTGAAAAAAGTTGGGACGGTTTACACGACGTGAGTAGTTCAACTGCAGGTCCTGCTTATCATCCATTTTATAGGTGATAAAAGCACTTGGGAAAAGGCTCAAAGGATACGTTACTTTAAAGGAAGCAGAATCCAGTCCTTTTGAATTCAACAGGGTACCGGTGTATTTAGAACTTTCTGCACGCAAACCAACCTGATAGCTCCATTTATTTACTTTGAAACTATAAGAAGCATATGCAGCAGACACCTGGTCGTTAAACTTGTATTTGTTGCTGATGAAAGGAACCAATACATACGTACTTGTTGTGTAATCGTATCGAAACTGGTCACTTAAGTTATTAAAGTCCCTGATGGCTGTTCTAACACCCGCTTCAAACTTACTGTCATCACTCAGTGGATTTTCATAATCTGCCTGAAAAGTGTAGTTCTTAGAGCTTCCGTTTCCTAAAGTCTTTTGTAAAAACGCGGACCCTTTAGTAGTTCCATTGGTGTTATAGGTTTGTGTTCCTATTAAGGTATTATTATCGTTCTTGCTAGAATTGTAGTTAAAATCGGCTGAAATATTGTGGCCATTTTTAGCAAAATTGTGTTTGTAGCTAAACTGTGTTCCCAGGTTCTCAAACATAGAACTGCTGGTAGTATTGATGTTATTATACGAAGTGAAAATAGATTTAATAGTTGAATCTACTTTCTGTGTCTGCTCATTATCAAATTGCCCCTTACTGTAATTTCCTGCAATGGAAAAAGTATTCCGGTTATCTACAAAAAAGTCAAGTCCGCCACGCAGAAATGCGAAGTAACCATCGTTCTCACCATGGCTTGCAAGGTATACACTGCTAGGGGTGCTTAAAATATTGTTTCTATCAGTAATACCATCAGAAATGGATTTACGCTGGTTGTAGTTGGCACTTAAAGTAAAGTTTACTTTATCCTGACGCAGGTTGATATCGCCACCCAAGTTCACTTTACCGCGCGAATCGATCCCTGTTCTGATACCGCCGTTGTAACCTGTTTTTTTGTTCTTCTTCAACACAATATTCAATATACCTGCATTACCGCCTGATGCATCAAATTTGGCACCGGGGTTGGTAATCAGTTCTACCCTGTCAATAATATCGGCTGGAATCTGGTCGAGGGTTAAAGTGGTTGGCCTGTTATCGATAAAAATAGTTGGACTGGCATTACGGAGAGTTACATTTCCATCAATATCCACATTCAATGAAGGGATATTCTTCATGATCTCGGTTGCAGTTTGGCCTGTACTCACCAGGTTCTTATCTACATTAAAGATTTTTCTGTCAATACCCAGCTCAAACTGTGGTTTGGAAGATGCGGTAACGGTTACATTTCCGAGGTTAGTGGCATCTTCTTCCATTTTAATATTTCCAAGGTCTTTGTCGGCCATACTAAGCATTTGCTGCATATTACCACCGCCTGCATTGGCATTACCGCCAGTAGGCATTTTAATGCCAAAGCTGATCGATTTTTCAGCTGCTTTGTAACCCAATGCACTGATTTTTAGTTTGTAAGTGCCCATTACAGACAGGTTATCAAAACTAAAATCTCCATTTGGTTTGGTGATTAAGGTACTTAAAATGGCTTCCTTCATTTTTTTGGTAGCCGTATCAAACCTGTTACCAAGCAATTGCACGGTAACGGCTTCTATTCCTTTGTTGGTTTTACTGTCTACCAGTTTACCATAAAAATGACCTACGTTAAAGTTCTGGCTTCCACCACCGCTACCCGGTCGTACGCCGGCAGGCATTTGAGCAAATGCAGATAGCATTACCATGTTCAGAACCAAAAAAGCTAAAATTTTTCTCATGTTATTTGTGTGTTATATATGTTGCAAAGTTGCGATGCGGGCTGATGAACCGCTATTTTCATTACACCAACGGTAATATGACAAATTTGAATGGACAAAGTTGGAAAATGAGGGGTAGATTCCTTTGTTTTGTCGGTGATCACCCAAATTTATCGGTGATGCCTACCAGGAAGTGATCAAAATTTGTAATAAACCGATCAAAAATCCAAGTACTCCGCCAATGATCTCTACAAAGCGAAATTCCTTGGACATAATATCATTTAGTATCTGCTCCAGCTTGTCTGAAGAGAACCCTGACACTTTTTCCACCACTATTTTTTCCAGATCCAGCTGCTCTTGTAAACTGCCCATGTAGTTTTTCATGATCACGGGAAAAAGGGTTTCGAGTTCAGCGGTAAACACGGTTTTCAGCTCCGTGATGGTTTTATCGCCGATAAACATGCTGATTACCGGCATTTGGGCCGCCAGTTTTACCCGTAGAAAATGATCAATATGGCCTTCAATATGCGGCATGATCTTCTTTAGGTTCTCCGGGTTCACAATTTTTTCTTCGATATCATCAAATGAAAGCAGTTGTTCGCTAACCAATTTGCCCAGTTTCTCGGCAAATTGTTTCTGTCGCTTTGGAAAAATACCATGTAACGTTATACCCAGTATCCGCTTGGGTTCTCTGGGATGAAAGAGCATTTTAATGGCTATCCAGTTGGTAAACCAGCCAATAAAAGCTGAAATAAACGGAAGTAACCACAAACCATAGCCCATTGTATATAATTTAAAAAACCTATCCTGCTATAAGCGGGATAGGTTTTAAGCGGGAGAACGAGGGGTCTCGAACCCCCGACCTTTAGTGCCACAAACTAACGCTCTAACCAACTGAGCTACGCCCTCCATTTTTTAGGAATGCAAAAATAGGAAAATTACGGAATACATTGAACGCAATTTTCAGGTCTTTTTCTGAACCGCTCATCAAAACCTTTGTTAATTGGTATAAACGATGATGGCTAAACCTCTTTTTAGGTTATTTTTGGTACAGTCATGCAAAAATTTACACAATTTATGAAGAGTAGAAAAGGGTTACTATTGGTTGCCATCATATTATTTGGTGGCCTGTTCTTTGCTTTCAAAACATCAGGTATTGGTTCTAAAGATATATTGGTTACCCAACGCCAGCGGTTATTGTCGGCAGTTGGTACCATTCTGGAAGAACAGCATTATAGTCCGAAAAATATCAATGATGTTTTTTCCAAACAGGTGTATAAAAAATTCCTGGATGACCTGGATGGTGATAAATCACATTTTCTCCAATCGGATATCAATGCGTTCAAAAAATTTGAAACAGTGATTGATGAAGAGATTCGTGGTAATGCACCCATAGAATTTGTGCCTGCTGTTAGTGCAGTGTACGACCAGCGTATTAAAGAAGTGATCACAATCTATAGAGATATCCTTTCCAAACCATTCGATTTTACCAAAGAAGAAACCGCAGTACTGGATGGCGATAAATTACCGCATGTGGCCAATGAAGCAGAAAGAGTGGAGAGATGGAGAAAGAAAATGAAATACTACACGCTGGAGCGTTACATTGATTTGCAGGATCAACGCGAGCGTAATAAAGATGTAAAAGATTTTAAAGTAAAGACGGATGCGGAACTGGAAAAAGAATCCAGGGAAAAGGTATTGAAGATCATGAATGAAACCTATGATCGCATTCAGAAAACCTATAAGGAAGATGAGCGATTTAATTCTTTCATTAATGTGATCACTAATTTGATGGATCCACACAGTGATTATTTTCCTCCGGTAGAAAAAAGAAGTTTTGATGAAAGGATGAGTGGAAAATTTTATGGTATCGGTGCCACTTTACAGAAAGATGATTTTGGTATTAAGATAGCCAGTATTGTAACGGGTGGTGCCGCCTGGAAGTCTGGAGAGATTGTGGTAAACGATGTGATCACCAAAGTAGCACAAGGCAAAGAAGAACCGGTAGATGTAACCGGCTTTGATACGCAGGATGCCGTGAAATTAATTCGTGGTAACAAAGGAACGGAAGTAAGGCTTACAGTTAAAAAGCAGGATGGTTCCATCAAAATCATCAGCATGCTTCGCGAAGAAGTGGTGCAGGATGAACTGGATGTGCGTAGTGCGGTTATACAGAATGGTAATGATAAAATTGGCTACATCTATCTGCCCGATTTTTATGCCGATTTTGAAAATGAGAATGGTCACCGCTGCTCACAGGATGTTGCCAGAGAAGTGGTAAAACTGAAAGCTGAAAATGTAAAAGGAATCGTTATTGATATCCGCAACAATGGTGGTGGTTCTTTATACGAAGTAGTGAAAATGGTGGGACTGTTTATTAAAAGCGGCCCCGTGGTTCAGGTAAAAGAAAGAAGTGGTAAAGTAGACCAGAGCACCTGGCGCGATAACGATGAGTCTGTTTTGTATGATGGTCCGCTCGCTGTAATGGTGAACGAGTTCAGTGCTTCTGCCAGTGAGATTTTTGCAGGGGCTATTCAGGATTATAAGCGTGGTATCATCATCGGGAGCACTTCTACCTATGGAAAAGGAACGGTGCAACGCCAGATTCCTTTTGGTAACCGCAATGATGCTTTTAGTGGCAGAACAGATATGGGAGCGATGACACTTACTTTCCAGAAATTCTATCGCGTAAATGGTGGTTCTACACAATTAAAGGGAATTGTACCGGATGTAGTACTGCCAGATCCATACGAGTATTATAAAGGACGTGAAAAAGACAATCCCGAAGCTTTGCCTTATGATGAGATTCCAAAAGTGGCCATACAAACCTGGCAGGGAAATTTTGGTCTGGAAAATGTGATCAAAAAAGAGAATGAAAAAATAAAGGCCAATGCCAATCTGAATTTGTTGAACAGCAATTTACAATGGCTGGCCAAAAACGCGGAGTTGCCGGTTAGTTTGAACATTGTAAAATACCGCGAACGCCAGAAACAGATCGTATCTACCATTAACCAGAATAATAGCCTATTAAAAATTAAGGATGAAATGAATGTAGCCGCCTTGCTGGCTGATAAAGATAAGTTTTACAACAATCCTGATCCTGCAAAAGGAGACCGTTACAAAGCATGGCTTACCTTTTTAAAGGGTGATATGCATATTGATGAAACTGTGAAAATGGTAAGCGAAATGGCTGGCATAGTGCCGGTGCAAACGGTAGCCAAATAAGCAAGTAACTTAATTATAAACCGTGCCTTTGTGCCTTAGTGTGAAAAATGCACACCAAGGCACGAAGGCACGGTTTTTTGTAAGGTTTTGCACAGATACATAGTTTGTATGCATATAGGGTTTTCAAAACGGGATATTGACTATTTTCGCAAAGAGATAAACGACAGCTTGTAATGGAACTTGAGAAAAAATGGTATGCTTTATATACAAAGCCCCGGTGGGAAAAAAAGATCGACAGTGTATTACTCAGAAAAGGAATCGATAGCTGGTGCCCCTTGCAAAAAGTAGAAAGACAATGGAGCGACCGGAAAAAAATTATTGAAGATCCTCTCTTCAAATCCTATGTGTTTGTAAGAATAGACACCACCGAAAAAACCAAAGTGTTGATGACGGATGGGGTATTGAATTTTGTGCATTACCTGGGCAAGCCAGCTGTTATTAAGAACGAGGAAGTAGAGACGATAAAAAAATATCTCTCCGAAAAAGATGCGAGTATCTCCATTATTTCATTAGAAGGGTTTAAAGAAGAAACCAAAATACGGGTAAACCATGGCGTGTTCATGGGTAATGAAGGAACGGTATTACGTGGAGGTAAGAAAAAAGTGTACGTGAAATTAGAAAGTCTGGGACAGATAATGGTAGTAGAGTTCCCCGCAGAGTTTTTATCTCCTATTTAATTTGAAAATGTAAAAAAATAATTTTCAAATTTTCAAATTGCCATATTTTCAAATTATAGTTTCCATTCAACCAATTGATTCGCCCACTCTTTTCTATGGGGTGTGCTGATACGAATATAATTATCTGTGTATCCTTCCATCATCCCATTCTTTTCAAAAGCTTCAAACAATACTTTACGGGTTTGTCCTGCGTGCAGGTTGGTGAAGTATTGCATCTTCATGTAAGAAAGGTTGCGGAGGGTTTTGTTTCTTTCATTGCGTGTAGAAATAGGCACCACTGGTTTTAGTTCGAGGGCTTTTGTGTTGTCTCTCTCAGAATAAGTAAACACATGGAGGTATGAAACATCCAATGAATGTAAAAAATCGAATGTTTCTGTAAAATGCGCATCGGTTTCTCCGGGAAAACCAACGATCACATCAACCCCAATGGCACAATGTGGCATTAGTGTTTTGATTAGTTGTATTCTTTCGGCATATAATTCTCTTTTGTATCGTCTGCGCATCAAACCGAGAATCTCATTGCTTCCGCTTTGTAAAGGAATATGAAAATGGGGCATGAATTTATCACTGTTGGCTACAAACTCAATGATCTCATTGGTTAACAGGTTGGGTTCGATAGAGGAGATGCGGTAGCGCTCTATTCCCGTAACCTTATCCAATGCTTTTACGAGGTCAAAAAAGTTTTCTTCGTATTTGTGTTCTCCATCGGGTCCTTTACCAAAATCGCCAAGGTTAACCCCGGTGAGTACAATTTCTTTCACGCCATCGGCTGCCAGTTGGATTGCCTGCTTTACTACATTGGCCACAGTATCGCTTCGGCTTTTGCCCCTTGCCATGGGAATGGTGCAGAATGAACAATTATAATCACAGCCATCCTGCACTTTTAAAAACGTACGGGTTCGGTCGTTTTGCGAGAACGAGGCGTTGAAGCCGCTCACTTCTTCAATATCACAACTACAGATCTTCGCAGCATCGCCTTTGGCCAGTTCACCAATATGTTGGGCGATATTGAATTTTTCTGCGGCGCCCAATACCAGGTCAACCCCGGGTATAGAGGCAATTTCTTTGGGTTTCAATTGTGCATAGCAGCCGGTAATGACCACAAAACTTTCCGGAGCCTTCCGCTGAATACGCCTAACCAGTTGGCGGCACTCTTTGTCCGCATTATCCGTAACCGAGCAGGTATTGATCACATACACATCCGCCAGATCATCAAACCCACGTTTCTCAAAACCTTCATTTTCCAGCATGCGGGAAAGGGTAGAGGTTTCTGAAAAGTTGAGTTTACAACCCAGGGTGTGAAAAGCTACGGTTTTGTTTTTCTCCATCAGGGGGCAAAGATAATGGGTATAGTTAGAAGTCTGGAGTTAGGAGTTAAGAGTAACTGCTATGCTCCAAACTCCAGATCCAAACTCCAGACTCATTATAACGTTTTCTTAAAATACCTAAATCCCTCATCTCCATTTTCGGATTTAGGATATAAAAGTTATGTTTGCCAGTCTTAAAAAACCAAAACCAATGCAGTTTAAGAAGATTAATAACCTTGTTGGGTGGGTAGTATGCCTGATTGCTTGTACCGTGTACATTTTAACCGCAGAAGCCGGAGGTAGTTTCTGGGATTGCGGTGAATTTGTTAGTAGCTGTTTTAAATTACAGATACCTCACCCGCCGGGTGCCCCGCTGTTTGTTATGCTGGGCCGTATTTTTATCGTTCTTTTTGGCGATAATCCCTTAACAGCCGCCAAGGCCGTGAACATTATGAGTGCATTGGCCAGTGGATTTACCATTCTGTTCCTGTTCTGGACCATTACCCACTTTGCCAGACGCATTGTGAACGTTAACACCAGTGATGCACTTAGTGCTTCTCAAATCTGGTCTATCATGGGTGCCGGTGCGGTAGGTGCGCTTGCCTATACTTTCAGTGATTCATTCTGGTATAGTGCTGTTGAAGGTGAGGTATATGCCATGTCATCTTTCTTTACTGCCATTGTATTCTGGGCCATTCTGAAATGGGAGAACCATGCTGATGAAACAGGTGCCGATAAATGGATTGTTTTTATATTCTTCCTGATGGGATTGTCTATTGGCGTTCACTTATTGAACCTCTTAACCATCCCCGCCATTGTAATGGTGTATTATTTCCGTAGAAGAGAAACCTTCAACTATACTATACTTCGCAAATGGTACCTGCGCCTGGTAGGTATTGGCGGTATACTGGCGGTGATTGTTGCGCTGATCAGTGCCTCATCAGAATCAACAGATAATGTTCCAATGGATGGAACCCTGGCCGGTTTAGTGATTGTAGGTATACTGGGTGCCATTGGACTTTTGTTTTTGGTGGAAAGATCTGGTAAGGAAAAGAAAGCTTACTATGGTGGAACCTTTATCTTTTTTGTGATCGGTTGTATCATTACCGGTATTGTACAGGTGGGTGTTATTCAATACTCCGTAAAGCTGGCCGGTACGTTTGACCGTTATTTCGTGAATAGTTTTGGTTTGCCCTTTTTCTCCGGTTTTGTTTTCTTCTTTGTGTTGCTTGCCGGTATTATGTGGTGGGCTCTCAAATTGGCTGCTAAAAAATCATGGGCTTACCTGCGTTTAGGTGTATGGTGTTTTGCCTTTATGCTGGTGGGTTACAGTACCTATGTAACTACCATGATCCGCAGTAATGCCAATCCTTCGGTGGATATGTATAATGTAGATAATCCCAACAGTTTAGTTGGTTATCTGGGTCGTGATCAGTATGGTGATTTTCCATTGTTATATGGACAAAAATTTACTGCAGATCCGGTTGATCTGAAAAATACTGGTATGCGTTACCAGAAGTCGAAAGACAAATACATAGAGCTTGGACAGGATAGAAAATATGTATATGCTGCAGAAGATAAAATGGTATTACCAAGAGTTTGGGATCCGAGCAACGACCAGAACCATGCAGATTATTATGCGTACTACTTAGGTATTAATAAAACGCGTGATGGTAAATACGAGCGAGCCCCAACACAGGCAGATAATATTAATTTTTTCATAGGCTACCAGAGTTACTGGATGTACATGCGTTACTTCCTCTGGAATTTTTCAGGGAAACAAAACGATAACCAGGGCTTATTTGGCGGAAACAAAAGAGATGGTAACTGGATCACCGGTATACCACCAATTGATAATGCCATGTATGGCGATCAGAGTATGATGCCTGATAGTTTGAAAAACAACAAAGCCAATAACAAACTCTTTTTACTGCCACTGATATTAGGACTGATCGGATTATTTTATCAGTTTAAGAAAAGAGGAGATGATGGTGTGATTAATATGCTGTTGTTCTTCTTTACGGGCTTTGCCATTGTATTGTATTTGAACCAGGCAGGTTATCAGCCACGTGAACGTGACTATGCTTATGTGGGTAGTTTTTATGCATTTGCTGTGTGGATTGGATTGGGTGTGTTAAAAGTAAGAGACTGGTTAGGCAAAGCATTGTCCCAAACAACTGCTGCATCCTTAGCTACTGTTGTATGTTTACTAGCAGTACCTGTATTGATGGCACAGCAGGAGTGGGATGACCATGACCGCAGTAAAAAAGAATTGCCAAGAGATCTGGCAAAAGATTACCTCGAAAGCTGTGCACCAAATGCTATTCTGTTCTCGTATGGTGATAACGATACCTATCCATTATGGTATGCACAGGAGGTAGAAGGCATACGCCCGGATATTCGTGTGATCAATTTTAGTTTGTTGGGAATTGACTGGTACATTAATGAACTGCGTTACAAAGTAAACCAGAGCGATCCGATAGATGTGATATGGACAGCTGAGCAGATTGAAGGTGGTAAACGTGATTATGTGCTGTATCGCCCTAAAGAAAGCATTCCTGAAAGCAATTACTATGATCTATACGATCTAATGAAGAATTATGTGGGAAGCGATGATCCTGCCAAAATGGAAGATAGAGGTGGTGGCGAGGCGTTAAATACTTTCCCTGTAAAAAAAGTATCTATTCCGGTTGATAAAGCCATGGTATTGAAAAATGGAACGGTAAATGCAGCAGACAGTGTGGTTAGCGAAGTTCGTTTTGAAATCCCCAAAGGGGCGATGGTGAAAAATGATCTGGCATTGCTGAACATTATTGCTGCCAATAAATGGAACCGCCCCATTTACTTTACCAACCCAAGTGGCGAATTAGGGTTTGATCAATACCTGCGCAGGGATGGTCTTAGCTTCCGTTTAGTACCCGTTGAAAACCAGCGTGTAAATACAGACTGGATGCTGGACAAAGCCATGAACAAATTTGGTTTTGGTAACGCCAATGTAAAAGGTGTGTATTTTGATGAAGAGAACCGCAGACACCTGAATACATTACGTAGTGCCTACGCAGAACTGGCTATGGATCTCGCAACCAAGAACCGCAAAGAAGATGCGGTTAAAGTATTGCAAAGAGCTGATAAAATGCTGAATCAAGGCAATTTTGATTATGGTATGACCAGCCGAGCCAACCAGCACAACCGTAATTCTTTGTTATTTCTGGAAGCCTGTTATATGGCAGGAGATACCGTGTTGGCAACCAAAGTATCTGCTTCAGTAAAAACAGATCTGGAACAACAGATTCGTTATTACAATTCATTGAGCGGCAAAATGGGAGAAAATATGTCGGAAGAAAAACGTGCAGCCGATAGTTACCTGAAAACCATGGAACAGATGCAGGCGGTGTACAATCCACGTATCACAATTCCGGGTAAATTAATGGCACCTAATGATACAGCTGTAAAGGACGGTACTAAAAAGTAGTAACTTAAGTAAATAATGATATCTAAAGTAACTGCCCGGAATTTTCGGGCAGTTTGCTTTTTGTAGGGAAGCCAACCGCTGAGCCGCAGAGTTATTAGCGTTTTCGCAGAGAAAAACTAGTGAGTATACCCTTTATTTCTCATTCCGAAAACCAAAGCGCTTCTTCTTCGTTAATATTGTAGAACTCATTAATCAGTAGTGTACAGATATGATAGGACACCGTTTTATTCACTTCGATCCCAATGCAGATGGCAAGAGCAAGTTTGAACAATTGCTCGACCTGTTTATGCAATTACTTACCTATACCAATGGGGATGCAAGCGAAGCGTTGGAATGGCTGAACCAGCTTGATAGAAAATACCAGCTTACAAACGACGAATATGGGATGGGTGATTTTATTGATGACCTGAAAGAAAACGGTTACATGCAGGAGAACCCGCAGGATGGCAGTTTTAAGATCACCAGTAAATCGGAACAAACCATTCGTAAAAAAAGTCTGGAAGAAATTTTCGGGAAACTGAAAAAAACAAAACAGGGTAATCACCAAACATTCAAGCCCGGACAGGGAGATGAAGTGAACCCAGATACACGCCCATTTCAGTTTGGGGATATGCTGGAGCAGATTGATTTTACAGAAAGCATCCGCAATGCCCAGATCAACCGCGGTATCGAAAGTTTTTCAATGCAGGAAGATGATCTACAGATACGTGAGAGCGATTTTAAAACGCAAACATCCACCGTATTGATGATCGATATTTCTCACTCAATGATATTGTATGGAGAAGATAGAATTACCCCGGCTAAAAAAGTAGCCATGGCATTGAGTGAACTGATCACTACTAAATATCCGAAAGATACACTTGACATAGTGGTGTTTGGAAACGATGCGTGGAGTATTGAGATCAAAGACCTTCCGTATTTGCAGGTGGGTCCTTACCATACCAATACCGTAGCAGGCTTGGAGTTGGCCATGGATTTATTGCGGAGAAGAAAAAATCCCAACAAACAAATCTTCATGATCACCGATGGGAAACCTACCTGTTTAAAAATCGGAAAAAAATATTACAAGAATAGTTTTGGACTCGACAGAAAAGTGGTGAACCGCTGTATTAATCTGGCAGCGCAGTGTAAAAAATTAAAAATACCCATCACTACTTTCATGATTGCTTCAGATCCATACCTGCAAAATTTTGTGCAGGAGTTTACAGAAATGAATAATGGAAAAGCATTCTTCGCATCATTGGATAAATTAGGTGCTTTTATATTTAAAGATTTTGAAAGTGGCAAAAGGAAAACGTTATACTGATCAAAACGTCATTTCGACGAGGAGGAACGACGAGGAGAAACCTCATCCGGTGATGAGATTTCTCTCCCGCTAGAGCGGAATCGAAATGCCGGGAAAGATTATTTACATAAAAGATCATTCACAATTCACCATTGCCCATTCACAAAAAGAGTTAACGAGAAAATGAACATACAAAAAATAAAAACACTCGGTCAGTTACAAAAGAGCGGTTACAAATCAAAGTCGGTAAAAGAAGAAATTCGTAATAACCTGATTGCAAGTATCCGCAATAAAGAAAATCCTTTTGAGGGCATATTGGGGTATGAGGATACCGTAATTCCTGATACAGAAAGGGCTTTGTTAAGCAGGCATAATATTTTGTTTCTGGGTTTACGAGGTCAGGCAAAAACCCGTATGGCCAGGCAAATGGTGGATCTGCTGGATGAATACATACCTGTGATAGCCGGTAGTGAAGTGAATGATGATCCGCTGAACCCATTGAGTAAGTTTGCGAAAGACATGATAGCAGAACAAGGCGATGCAACGCCCGTTCAATGGATCCACAGAAGCGAACGTTATGGTGAGAAACTGGCAACACCCGATGTAAGTGTGGCAGATTTGATTGGCGATATTGATCCTATAAAAGCAGCCAACCTAAAACTGAGTTTTGCAGATGAAAAAGTAATTCATTACGGAATCATTCCAAGGAGTAACCGTGGTATTTTTGTGATCAACGAATTACCCGATTTGCAGGCAAGAATACAGGTAGCTTTATTCAATATTTTACAGGAAGGTGATATACAGATCCGCGGTTTTAAATTACGCATGCCACTGGATATTCTTTTTGTATTTACAGCCAATCCAGAAGATTATACCAATAGAGGTAGTATTGTAACACCGCTGAAAGATCGGATAGAAAGCCAGATTTTAACGCATTATCCAAAAGACATAGAAACATCTCTTGCCATTACAGAACAGGAGGCCGATATACTGGATAGCCAGAAAGAAAAAGTATTGGTGAGTGATCTGGTAAAAAGATTGGTAGAGCAGGTAGCTTTTGAGGCAAGGGCTAATGAATATGTAGATAAGAAAAGTGGCGTGAGTGCCCGTTTAACCATTGCAGCCTTTGAGAATGCGGTGAGTAGTGCAGAAAGAAGGGCCATTATGCACAATGAAGATAACACACAGGTATGGATCAGCGATCTGTCTGGCATCATACCCGCAATCACCGGTAAAATTGAGTTGGTGTATGAAGGAGAACAGGAAGGTCCTTATCAGGTTGCTGTAAACTTGTTGGATAAATCCATCCGTACGCAATTCGTTCAGTACTTCCCTAATCCTGATCAGCTAAAGAAAAAAAGAAGTGCCGGAAAAAAATCTGTAGAAGAAAAAGAACCCGAGAACCCTTACAAAGTAATTACGCGCTGGTTTGATGCAGGTAACCATTTGGATCTGTTTCTTGATATGAAAGACGCAGATAAAATCGCCTCTTTATACAAAGTGGATGGATTGTATGGTATCGTAAAAAAATATTTTCCGCATGCCAATGCCAGTGAGAATGCATTATTGATGGAATTTGTATTGCATGGATTGTCATCCTACTCCATGATCAGCAAAAAAGTGATCGATGGTAAAATTGAATTTAAAGATTTGATGGGAAGTATGATGAATTTGGGTTCGATGAACCTGGATGACGAGGAAGAGGGCGGGTTTACGGAAGATGATTATAATTAATTTGAAAATTTGAAGATTTGAAGATTTGAAAATGGTTAGGGAGTATCTCTTTGCTTTGATCCATTTTCAAATTACCACATTTTCAAATTTTCAAATTAAATCAGTTCTTTCAATTTCTCCACCACTACATCAATCTCTTCTTTGGTGTTGTGTTTGCTAAAAGAAAAACGAACGGTAACCTGATTGGGGTTGTTGTTAATGGCACGTATTACATGCGAACCCTGATCGGCACCACTGGTGCAGGCACTACCGCCGCTGGCACAAATATGATTGATATCTAGGTTGAAAAGAATCATCTCACTCTTCTCTGTTTTTGGAAAACTTACACTTAGAACGGCATATAAACTTCTTCCCAAAGGATCGCCATTAAAGGCTATGCCCTTGATATTTTTTTTCAATTGCTCCATCATATAGAGCTTCAAACCTTTGATGTAGCCGCTATCTGCTTCGTAATGTTCGGTAGCCAGTTGTAACGCCTTGGAAAAACCTACAACACCATACAAATTTTCTGTACCTGCCCGCATATTTCTTTCCTGACTACCACCATGTACAAAGGGTTTGATCTTTACATTCTCGTTAATGTATAATAAACCAATACCTTTTGGTCCATGAAATTTGTGGCCGGCACCGGTAATAAAATGCACTGGTGTATTTCGTAAATCAAATGGAAAATGTCCAACCGTTTGAACGGTATCGCTGTGAAAAATGGCGTTATATAATTTACATAGCTCCCCAACTGCATGAATATCCAGTATGTTGCCAATTTCATTATTGGCATGCATTAACGTAACCAGACATTTTTCTTCCGTTTCAGCCAGTAATTTTTCTAAGTCTTCCAGATCGATATGTCCGTTAGGCAGCAGCTTTACATAGCTTAAAGAAGCTTCTCCGTTATGATACAGGTATTCAACCGTATGAGTGGTAGCGTGGTGCTCTATTACTGAAGAAATAATATGTTTGCAACCTAAATCGCGAACCGCTGCAGTAATGGCTGTATTGCTGCTCTCAGTTCCGCCACTGGTAAAAAATATTTCGGCAGGATGTGCATTCAGCGTTTTAGCTACCGATTTACGCGCATTCTCAATTGCCATTCTCGACTCCCTTCCATAACTGTAAATAGAAGAAGGATTACCAAAGTTTGTGGTCAGGTAAGGCATCATGGCTTCCAGCACCTGTGGATCAAGCGAAGTGGTTGCTGCGTTATCGAGGTAGATTCTTTCCATAGTAAGTACAAAGTTACAAAAATCTGCTTCAATGGATTTTGAGCAGGGTTCATGGGTCATAGATCATGGTTCATAGTGAAAGCCATGATCTATGACCTATGAACCATATGCTACTTCCTACATAGCTTCCCTAATATCCTTCATCAGTTTCTGTGCAATATTAGAAGCGGTTGTTTCAAAATTACTTTCCGCATAAATACGGATGATGGGTTCTGTGTTACTGGTGCGCAGGTGTACCCAGTCTGTTTCAAATTCAATCTTCAAACCATCTTCTGTATTAATAGGGTTCTTTTTGTATTTCTTTTTAATGTGGTCGAAAATTTTCTTGATATCAAAACCCGGCGTGAGCTCAATTTTATTTTTGCTCATAAAATAATCCGGATAGGTATTGCGTAACTGGCGAACTGATTTTTTTTGTTTAGCCAGGTGTGTCAGAAATAAAGCAATACCAATTAAAGCATCTCTTCCATAATGCAGATCGGGCACAATAATACCACCATTGCCTTCTCCACCTATTACTGCATTCACCGCTTTCATTTTATTAACCACATTTACTTCACCTACGGCACTGGGGCTGTATTCGCCACCGTGTTTAAGCGTAACATCTTTCAAAGCACGGGTAGATGACATATTGCTTACCGTATTTCCTTTTCGCTGGCTCAATATATAATCTGCAACAGCTACCAATGTATATTCTTCTCCAAACAGGCTGCCATCTTCACAAACAAAACAAAGCCTGTCTACATCCGGATCAACAGCAATACCCATACTGGCATTTTGTTTTTTTACTTCATTACAAAGTCCAAGAAGGTTTTCAGGTAATGGCTCGGGATTGTGTGCAAATTTTCCATTCACTTCTCCATTCAAAACGGTAATATCTTTTACACCCAATGCTTTTAACAAAAGTGGTACTGCAATAGCTCCGGTGCTGTTGATGGCATCCAGTACAATATTGAATTTTGCTTTTTTAATAGCTGCAACATCTACCAATGGATAATTGATTACAGCATCTATATGTTGTTGTAAGGATGCTTCATTGGTAGAATAGGTTCCCAGTTGATCTACACCGGCAAAAACAAAATCTTCTTTTGCTGCAATATCTAATACCATGGCACCTACTTCGCCACTAATAAATTCGCCCTTATGGTTTAACAGTTTTAAAGCATTCCATTCTTTGGGGTTATGGCTGGCGGTTAAAATGATACCACCGGCCGCTTTCTCAAATACAACGGCCATTTCAACGGTAGGGGTAGTGCTTAAGCCAAGATCAACTACGTCCAGTCCTAATGCATTCAAGGTACTCACCACCAGGCGTTGCACCATTTCGCCACTAATTCTGCCATCGCGGCCAATAATAACTTTTTTATTAGACGACTGAGTAGCCAGCCAGGTGCCGAAAGCGGCTGTAAAGCGAACCACATCTATCGGACTAAGGGTATCGCCGGGTTTACCGCCAATGGTGCCGCGGATGCCGGAAATGCTTTTGATCAGTGCCATGAAACAGGGTTTTAAGGGATGCAAACATAATAGAAATTTTTTGTTTGTCCGGCTGGCGTAATTTCGCAGAACAATGAGCAGTTATGCCGGATAAAGCGTGGTACAAAGATTGGTTCAATTCAGATTACTATCATTTACTATACCAGCACAGAGATGAGCAGGAGGCGTTGCAGTTTATTCAAACACTGATCCAATACCTGCAACCTGCAGCCGGCAGTACAATGGTAGATATAGCTTGTGGAAAAGGAAGACATAGTAAGGCATTGGCCGATATGGGTTTTGATGTAACTGGTATCGATCTATCTGCGGCATCTATTGAAGAAGCAAAGAAGGATGAAGATGAAAGATTACATTTTTTTCAACATGATATGCGCCTTCCGTTCTGGATTAATTATTTTCATTACGCTTTTAATTTTTTCACCAGTTTTGGTTATTTCAAAACCAGAAGGGAGCATGATAATGCCATCCGTACCATTGCGCAAGGCTTAAAGCCTGGGGGTGTTTTTGTAATTGATTATTTGAACGTTCATTACTCTGAAGAACGGCTGGAAAAAACATTTAGCACTACATTGGAAGGCATTACTTTTCACATAACCAAATGGCATGATGAGGATCATTTTTTTAAGCAGATACAGGTGAGTGATGCAACGAACAAAGCGCCCAAACATTTATATACCGAACGCGTGGCTAAATTTTCGCTGGGCGACTTTACAGAAATGTTTGCTTTTCAGGGAATGCAGGTACAGGAAGTGTTTGGCGATTACCAATTGGGACGCTATGATATCAGAAAATCTCCGCGCATGATTATTATTGCTCAAAAAAAATAAACTGCGAATATGCGGCTAATAAGCAAGTTTATATTATTATGTAATCCCGAAACTAATATCGATAATAACATAAGTTGTTGTTTAATACAATAGGTAAGAATCCATGTTTTCTTCAAATATCTCCCCATTTTTTTCTTAAAACTTATCAGCTAATACGTATCTTCTAAATACTACAAGAAGTATCTTTAACCTATGACTGCACAGATACTATTGGTTTCCTTTTTTCAAAAAACATGGCAACTGATTGAACAATGGGATACCTATGTTTTTCTGAAGATCAATACCCAATGGACCAACTCCTTTCTGGATAGTGTATTTCCCTGGTGGCGCGAAGCCAATGCATGGGTGCCCTTATATCTTTTTTTTGTGGTGTTTGCCTTATTGAATTTTAAACAAAAAGCGGTTCCCTGGATATTGTTTGTGGTAGTTACGCTTGTGCTTACAGATCAAATCAGCAGCACGCTGATAAAAAACTGGGTAGCCAGGCCAAGGCCATGTCGCGATCCCTTTCTGGCAGACCAGGTTCGGCTGATTTTAAATACCTGTTCGGGTGCCTATAGTTTTCCTTCCTCACATGCTGCCAATCATTTTGGGTTTGCTGTGTTTATTTTCATGACGTTGAAACCGGTGGTGAAAAAATGGGGGTATTGGTTATTGATTTGGGCTGCTACCATTTGTTATGGGCAGGTATATGTGGGCGTGCATTACCCGGTGGATGTTTTGTGTGGCGGGGTATTGGGGAGTTTGATTGGGTATGGGGTAGGGAGGGTGTATGGGCGGTTGTTTACTTCGCCGGTTTAACGCACCCCGACGACGCTTCGCTGGTCGACCCTCTCTGCTTCGCATAGAGGGTGGAAGAAGGAGAGCTCTTTGCTTCGCAAAGAGGTGGAGGTTAGGAAGATTTTTTTGCTTCGCTAAATTAATGATACACGGTATTCAGTACTGACTCCATTAATGGGTATATATCTTCAATTAATTTGACCGCTCTTTTCTCGGGGTAGCCGATGAAAATATCATAATCTTTGGGGGATTCATTTGTTGGTGAATGGTAGGTTAGGGTGATGTGTTTTTCTTTGTTGAAGCGGGTAATGATATGATAGAAATCCTGCCCGGTATATGCGGTTACCATTGCATCTAATTTTTTCAGATCCAGTTCAAAGGAGCGATAGGTGGGCAGGTAATCACTTTCAAAAAAAAAGGTGTCTACTATATCTAGTATATGAATATGTTCTTCACAAATATTGATGATGCGGTGGCTGTTTGCGCTAATACCCACATAAGGATATCCATGCGGAGACTCAGGATTATGCAGCATGTATAGATCAAAAATTACTTCCATGGAAATCTTTAGCAAAAGATAAGCATCTTTTGCACTTGACGATATGCCTTTCGCGTAGCGAAATAAAATCTCCCTCTTTGCGAAGCAGAGAGGGCAGGGGTGAGTCGAAAAAAGCTATTTTTGTTTTATGATCACCAACCGTCAGTTTACGATCGTTATCGGCGCATGCATCTTAACCTATCTGCTGGGTATGTTCATGATTCCACTAATGGATATTGATGCTTCGCAATATGCTTCCATCAGCCGCGAAATGCTGGAGAATAAAAGCTACCTGCAGGTATCTGATCTTGGGTATGATTATCTGGATAAGCCACCTATGTTGTTCTGGCTATCAGCCCTGAGCATGAAAATTTTTGGGGTACACGATTGGGCCTACCGCCTTCCTTCTTTCTTTTTTATATTATTGGCCATATATAGTACATACAGGCTTGCACAATTATTTTACCGGAAAGAAATTGCACAGCTCAGTGCTATGGTGTTGGCCAGTTCTCAGGCCTTATTTTTAATTACCCATGATGTTAGGTGCGATACCATGTTGATGGGATGGGTAGCACTAAGCCTTTGGCAAATGGCGGCCTGGTACCAAACAGGAAGATGGAAATTTTTTATCATCGCTTTTATCGCCATTGCTTGCGGTATGATGACCAAGGGCCCGATTGCTTTACTGGTGCCTGCATTTGCTTTTGTGCCGCATTTTATCTTACGCAGAGAGTGGAAACAATTGTTTAGATGGGAGTACTTGGTGGGTGTGGTTATTATTGGGGTGATGCTGGTACCTATGAGCATTGGTTTATACCAACAGTTTGATCTGCATCCCGGAAAAATGATCAACGGGGTGCCCATACAATCCGGGCTTCGTTTTTATTACTGGACACAAAGTTTTGGCCGTTATACCGGAGAAAATGTATTCAATGAAATGAATCATTTTAGTTTTCTGTTGGAAAACATGCTCTGGAGTTTTTTACCCTGGATTGTTTTCTTTTTACTGGGATTATTTTTTTCTGTTAAAGAGTTAATCGCTCATAAATTCCGGCTCTTTGGTAATGCAGAATGGATCAGCACCGGCGGCTTCATCATTACCTATTGCATACTTGCCCGTAGCCAGGCTCAATTACCTCATTATATTTTTGTGGTATTTCCGTTGGCAGCCATTGTTACGGCTAATTTTTTATATCGCTTATTGTTTACAGAAACCCTTCGTGCCTGGAAAAAACCACTGCTTGTTTTTCATGGAATTATTTTTGGCTTGTTGTGGTTGGTGGCATCTGTTTTAATGGTATGGCCTTTTAATGGAACATCCATCGCCATCATGTTGGCAGGTGCGGGGTGTGCGCGTTATTTGATACTGCTGTTCAAAAAACAAACAGAACTGCCGCGTATATTGGTCATTGCCTTGTTCACGGTGATTGGCGTGAATGTTTTGCTTTCATCAGCTTTCTATCCCAATGTTTTACAATACCAACTGGGTAATGAAGCCGCCACATTTATCGAAAAAAATAAGCTTCCTAAAGAAAAGATCAGTCTTTACGGAATTCACGAGGGAAGAGCCCTTCATTTTTATAACCATCATATTTTCCCTACAAAAACCAGTATTCAGGGATTCACGTCGGACGATCTGGTGCTTACGACTAAGGATAGTCTGCCTGTTTTTAAACAATCTTTTCCTAATCTTACGCTGTTACATGAGGGCCCTCATTTTGGGGTTACGGCTTTATCGCTGCCATTCCTAAATCCAGAAACAAGGGATAAAGAAGTACCCAAATATGTGCTTATCCGGCTGTACATACAGCCTTAATATCCCATTTGGCGGGGATTGATTAGATTTGAGGCCTGACAATGACAGAAGTATTCATTTTATTGATATTGATCCTGATTAACGGCCTGTTCTCCATGGCCGAGATCTCGCTCGTATCTGCCCGTAAGGCAAGACTGGAAGCGCAGGCACAAAAAGGCGATTTAGATGCGAAACGCGCACTAAAACTGGCCAACCATCCCGAAACTTTTTTATCCACCGTTCAGATCGGTATTACACTGATTGGTGTTTTAACCGGTATTTATTCCGGTGATAGTTTTAAAATTCCTTTACAGGAATGGCTTTCCCAGTTTGATTGGCTGAAGCCTTACAGCGGTTCCATTGCTACCACTTTAATTGTTATCGTGCTTACTTACCTGTCATTGGTTTTAGGAGAACTGGTTCCTAAACGATTGGGTTTAAGCAATCCTGAAAAAATTGCCAAATCAGTTGCCGGTCCTATGCGTGTGGTTACTACCATTATGTATCCCTTTATCTGGTCGCTCAGTATTTCTGCCAACCTCATCATCCGTTTATTAAACATCAAAACGAATGATAACCAGGTAACAGAAGAGGAAATCAAAGCCATCATTAGTGAAGGAACAGAACATGGTGCTATTGAAGAAGCAGAGCAGGATATTATTGAACGGGTTTTTCATTTAAGTGATCGGAATATTACCTCTTTAATGACACACCGAAGCGATATTACCTGGATAGATGGAAGCAAAACAGTTGGTGAAGTGAAGAAACGAATGGAAGAAATCATTCACTCTGTGTATCCTGTTTGTGAGGAAGATATTGATCATATCAAAGGAGTGGTTACCATCAAAGATCTTTTTGCAGCGGATGTGAATGATACTGTGTTTTCTATTATGGGCGAAGCGATGTATGTTCCTGAAAACAATACCGCTTACCAGGTGTTGGAAAAGTTTAAACAAACAAAAATTCACCAGTGTTTTATTGTAGATGAATATGGTACCGTTCAGGGATTGATGACATTAAACGATATACTGGAAGCCATTGTGGGTGATATTCCGCAGGAAGAAGACAACGCTTACGAGATCACCAAAAGAGCCGACGGTTCTTTCCTGATAGATGCACAGATTCCTTTTTATGATTTTCTTTCCTACTTTGATAAAACCGAATGGATGATGGAAGGCGACCAGGACTTTGATACACTGGGAGGTTTTATCATTCATGAGCTGGAAAAAATTCCCGTAACCGGCGATACCATGGAATGGAAGGTATTTACTTTCGAGATCGTGGATATGGATAATCACCGGATTGATAAGATACTGGTGACGGCGAATGATTTGTTGGATGAAGAAGGGGGGTAGGGAATATCGAACAGTGAATTTTGAATGTCGAAGTATTTCGCTCGCCGATGTTTGTCGCAGTTCGCCGTTGTTGGTCGCCTGACCAACAACACAGTATTAAAATTCGAACACAGTTGAATTTTTAGGATAATCCAGCTTATAACTCTTCTCCATATTCCTACTCTTCACATGCAGAATATTACTTTGTGTTTTTTCGAAATCGTATAATAAAGTACAATCCACTTCCAGCTTTTTTAAATCGGTTACTTTAGGTACTTCAAAATAACTCCATACACTTTCCTGTTGAATTTCATGGCCCAGGTACTGTAGTATAACCGGCTGACCGTTTATTTTAAAACGAATTTTCTGGGATAAATAATTGCTGATCTGTTTATCCAGAAAAGCGTTATCGGCAGGCTTGAGCATGTCGAGCTTGGTAGGGGTATATTTCTGGATGGTTTTTTCAAGGTCTTCTGTAAATACCCGCACGCTGATCTCAACCGTGGCTTCTTTGGCATTGTGGTTCACCTCAATCATTGATACAAAAAACGGATGTAATAACGCTACCACGCCCGTCATCATCCATTGAACCAGTATATTTACCATGTAAATAGTTTTTTTGCGCAATACAAATGTCACGATTAATTTAACACCCTGCACATGAATGATTTTAGAATATATCTTGAATGGGGGTATAAGCATATTGCCGACCTGAACGGTATGGATCATATCCTGTTTGTAATAGCCCTCTGCATTCGTTATCAGTTTGCCGACTGGCGTAAACTGCTGATACTAATAACCGCATTTACCATCGGACATTCCATCACGCTGGCATTGAGTGTGTTTAATATGGTTAGTTACTCCCGCAATTGGATTGAGTTCCTGATACCCGTTACCATTCTTATTACTGCCATCAGTAATGTGTTTGTTAAAAAATTCGTTTTCAAATCAAGGTTTCCTATTATCTACTTTTTGGCATTGTTTTTTGGATTGATCCATGGCCTTGGCTTCAGCAGCTTCCTGAAAAGTATGTTGGGAAGAGATCAAAACGTGGTTGTGCAACTGCTGGCATTTAATATTGGCCTGGAAGCCGGGCAGTTATTGATTGTATCCGCTATTTTACTGATTTCCTTTATATTCGTGTCCATTCTAAAATGCAACCGAAGAGAATTCCTCCTCTTTATATCTGGCGGAGTATTTGGGGTTGCATTACAAATGGCTGTTGAAAGACTACATACCCTTATAAACTAAACAATGATGAGAAAACTGCTTTTCTGCCTGTTTTTGTTGAGTGCCTTTGGTGCAATCCATGCACAAGACATTAAAAACAACCCCGGCTCAAACCACGGAAACAAGTTTGAGCAATTAGGAACTATTTTGCCAACAGCAAATGAATATAGAACGGCTAGTGGAGCACCCGGTCCTAAGTACTGGCAGCAGCGTGCAGACTATGATATCAAGTGTGAACTGGATGAAGCCAACCTAAAATTGAAAGGAAGCGAAACCGTTACTTATTATAACAATTCTCCCGATCTGTTAACCTATATCTGGTTACAATTGGATGAGAACGAACATAGCACCATCAACAATGCCAATTACCAGGATAGAACAGCATTGGGAAGAACGGTTACTACCTCAGCTATCGATGCTTTGGCAAGCGAGAATACAGACAATGGGTATGGCCATATCATCACCAAACTAACCGATGCTACCGGTAAAACATTAAAGTATACCATCAACAAAACCATGATGCGCATTGATCTGCCTGTGGCATTAAAGCCCGGTCAGAAATTCGTGTTTAACCTTGACTGGAATTATAAAATATCTGATCGAAATGTATTTGGTGGTCGCGGTGGCTATGAATTGTTTCCTGAAGACGGAAACAGTCTCTTCACCATGGCACAATGGTTTCCACGTTTGTGTGTGTACAGCGATTTTCAGGGATGGCAGAACCACCAGTTCACCGGTCGCGGAGAGTTTGCTCTGGCCTTTGGTAACTATAGTGTTCAAATGACGGTTCCCGCCGATCACGTTGTATTGGGAACTGGAACCTGCCAGAACTATGCTCAGGTATTATCGCCTGCGCAGCTTAACCGTTGGAACCAGGCACAAAATGCCAAAGAGCCCATAGAAGTGGTTACGCTGGAAGAAGCCACCAAAGCAGAAAAACAAAAAAGTACCGCTAAAAAAACATGGATCTTCAAAGCAGAGAACGTGAGGGATTTTGCCTGGACCTCCAGCCGTAAATATATCTGGGATGCTATGCCCGCTTATGTAGAAGGAAAGAAAATTATGTGTATGAGCGGTTATGCGAAAGAAGCATATGGTTTGTACCGTAAGTTTTCTACCAAAGTAGTGGCACATACCATTAAATCGTATTCTAAATTTTCCATTCCTTATCCTTACCCTGTTGCACAAAGTATTGAAGCAGCAAACGGTATGGAGTATCCGATGATCTGTTTTAACAATGGCCGTACCAATAAAGATGGTACTTACAGCGAATCTACCAAACTGGGTATGCTGGGTGTGATCATTCACGAAGTGGGTCACAACTTCTTCCCCATGATCGTTAACAGCGATGAACGCCAATGGACATGGATGGATGAAGGATTGAACTCATTTGTTGAATATTTAACTGAAGAATTATACGATAACAAATTCCCATCTCGCAGCATGGGTGCCGGTTATACGATGGCGAGATATATGTCTTTGCCAAAAGACCAATTGGAGCCTATTATGACCAATAGTGAAAACATTGTAGGGTTTGGTCCGAATGCCTATTCAAAGCCTGCTACCGGTTTAAATATTCTTCGCGAAACCATTATGGGTCGTGAGTTATTTGATTATGCGTTTAAAGAATATGCGAGAAGATGGGCATTCAAACACCCAACACCTGCTGACCTGTTCCGTACCATGGAAGATGCCAGTGGCGAAGACCTCGATTGGTTCTGGAGAGGATGGTTTTATGGAATTGACCCATGTGATATTGCAATTGATTCCGTTAAGCATGGTGTATTCGATCCCAATGCCGTAGCTGCGGCAGGTGGTGGTTTTGGTGGAAGAGGTGGTGGCGGCGGTGCCAATTTTGGTCCCCGCTCTATGGATAAACCTGTACTTTCTTTGTATGATGATATTTCTAAAATCAGAAACAGGGAAGACAAGCGAATTCTTTTCTTAACTGATATAGATACTTCACTGCGCGATTTTTATTGGAAATATGCACGTGGTTTAGAACCGTACGATTCTGTTACCAAAATTCCTGCACCAACAGGTGCACCAGCTGCACCGGAAGCGTTAAGTGCAGAAGACAAAGCAAAATATGCAGATGTAAATTTGTATGAAATTGCTTTCTCTAACAAGGGTGGTCTGGTAATGCCGATTATTGTTGAATTCAGTTTTGCAGATGGTACAAAGGAAACACAGCGCATACCTGCACAAATCTGGAGAAAGAATGAGAACAGTGTTACCAAACTTTTCCTCACTAAGAAAAAAGCGGTAAGCATTAAATTGGATCCATTAAGAGAAACAGCGGATATTAATGAAGGCAACAATATCTGGCCAAAAGCCGGTACTGCTCCTGCAGAACCCAGTAAATTCTCGCTCTTCAAAGCAGCTTCGCGTCAGCGCGGACAGTCTCAGGGCGTGAACCCGATGCAGAATGCTTTGCAGAAAAAATAATCTATTTGCCAATTCATAAAATATAGAGCCACTTGATTATTTTCAAGTGGCTTTATTGTGAAGGGGCAATGGTGAGTTGTGAATGGTGAATGGTGAATTGAGAATTGAGATTGCTAAATGATTGACGACTCAATACTCACTTTTGACAATTCACCATTGCCCATTCACAAAAGATTCTCAAGACAAACACAATACCCATGAAAAAAAACTTTCTATTACTATTTTTACTGGCTACGGTTATGGCTAATGCTGCTTCTGTAGATACCATTTCCATTTACAGTAACAGTATGCATCGTACCGTAAAAACGGTGATCATTAAACCAGCCAGTTATGAAACGCAGAAAAGCAAACACTTTCCTGTTTTGTATTTGTTGCATGGTGCCTTTGGCAGTTATTCCAACTGGATCAAAAAAGTGCCCCATATTCAACAACTGGCCGATCAGCACCAGATGATGATTGTTTGTCCGGATGGCGGTTACACCAGCTGGTATTTTGATAGTCCCATTGATTCAACTTATCGTTTTGAAACTTTTGTGGGAACGGAAGTGCCTAAATACATGGATGAAACATACAGAACCATTGAAGACAGAAAGGGAAGGGCCATTACAGGGCTAAGTATGGGCGGACATGGCGGTATTTTTCTTGCGTTCCGGCATGCAGACCAGTTTAGTGCCTGCGGAAGTATGAGCGGGGCTTTGCATGTATCTGTGATTACTATGGGGTATGAGGTGGAAAAAAGATTGGGCAGTACAGAAACCAATAAAAAATACTGGACTGAATGGAGTGCGTTGAATGTGATTGATAATTACCCCAAAGATTCACTGGCGATTATCATTGACTGCGGAACAGAAGACAGGGTACTGGCCATGAACAAAGCCATGCATGAGAAAATGATCAAATTAAAAATCCCGCATGATTATACAGAACGCCCAGGTGAACACAATTGGGCATATTGGGAAAAAGCGATTGATTACCAGGTATTGTTTTTTAGAAGGTATTTTGATAAGGTACTGCGTTGATAGTATGCGGGTGATGGAGGCAAATCAGGAAAAACGTTTAAAAGAAAACCAATGTTTTTTGACTTTAGTTTAAAAAGTTCCCTGCTGCTCTTTTTCTTTTGTCATGGTATTATTTTTTCGGTTTTGTTATTTGTTAAGGGTATTCAAAATAATAATAAGCCAAGTCTTTGGCTAAGTGCATTTGTACTTTTAAGTGGATTGTATATTGCCCCATTTATGCTCGGATATGCGGGATGGTATTCAAAAGCAGGATACCGTGAGACACTTTTTTACATTCCCTTTCAGCAGGTGCTGTTACTGCCACCTGTTCTTTTCTTTTATGTAAAAAGTTTGTTGGATAAATCGTTTCGGATTTCTCAAAAAGACCTTGTACATTTTCTCCCGGCCATAGCCTATCTTATATATAGCCTTTTTGTTTTCGTGATGGATAATATGGTGTATTCGGAAGTATTGTATTATCGCGATGGAAGGGATAAGGATTTTTGCCCTGGTACCAGGTGGCAGGATTTCTCTCGTGGGTTATTTATTCCATTAGCAGTATTCGATTATATGAAAAGTACACACGAATAGCATTTGAAGAAGTGAGTTTTGCAGATGCAGTATTATTTAAATGGGTAAAAAGATTTTTACTGGCACTGATCATTATTCTTGTGTTGAGGGGACTTTTTTTTATTCTTAATCCCGAATGGGCACAGTTTGGAAAAAAGTTTTGGTACTACCTCTGCTTTTCTATCTTGTTTTATTATATATCCATAAGTGGTTATGTAAATTCAATCCAGTCTATTATTTCTTTTCGTACAACAGATTTTGTTAGCAGGGTTGCAAAGCAGGTAGCTTTTTCAACATCAATGGGTGCAGCGGCGTCCACAGATCAAATGCCGCCGATGACAGAAAGCATGGGGCAGGACGAACTGGACGAATGGAAAATTAAAATGAACCTGCTGATGAATCAGGATCGGTTGTTCACTAATCCTACCTTGGTTTTGGCAGATATAGCTGAGCGTTTGCAAATACACCCTAAAAAAGTATCTCAAATTGTAAATCTGGGCTATAAGATGAATTTTAATGATTTTATAAACCAGTACCGGGTACAAGAAGTTATTGCCAAAATGGCCTCAGGCGAACATAATTTACAAACCTTGCTGGGACTGGCATTTGATTGCGGATTTAACTCCAAGTCTACCTTTAACCGGGCATTCAAAAAATATACTTCTTTCAGTCCCAGAGAATTTTTAGAAAAAAATCATCACAAATAGGTGCCAAATCACGATTTGAAGCGATTTCATTTGAATAGAGGTACAATTTTGCAGCAAACAAACAACATTATATGAAATCATGGTTTTTTTTCTGTGTAGCAATCTATTTATTAAGTCTCAGCACATTCGCTCAAAAAGCTTCTTTTTTTTCACAAGACATACGTAAACGTTTGGATTCCATTGCCACGCAGGATGTGCCTGTAGGTGCTCCGGGTATTGCAACAGGCATTGTTGCGAACGGAGAGATCGTATACTTGAAATATGCAGGATATGCAAACATGGAAGATAGTTCTCCGATCAGTGATCAAACCCGCTTTAACATCGCATCCAATGGAAAGCAGTTTACTGCATTGGCCATTCTTTGTTTGGCAACTGAAAAAAAATTACAGTTAAGCGATGATATCCGGAAGTTTTTCCCCTCTATGTACCCAAACGTTACAAAGCCTGTTACCATTGAAAACCTGCTGAATCACAGCAGTGGTATACGGGATGTGTATGATTTATGGTCGCTGCAAGGCATTACCTGGTGGGAAAATACATTTGCTAACCGGGATGTGGTGGAACTATTACTAAAGCAGAAGGAGTTGAATTTTGAACCGGGTACCAAACATTTGTATAGTAATTCAAATTACCTATTACTCGCAGAGATTGTTGGTAAAGTATCTGGGCAATCTTTCGTTGCTTACACCAGCAATCTCTTCAGAAAATTGAATATGCCCAATACTTCTTTTGTGGATGATTATACGAAAATTAAAGGACCCATAGCGAAACCCTATTTCAATTTTAATAGATGGTCGCCCTACAACTGGATATGGAATGCCCAGGGAGATGGTAATCTCTTTTCCACCATTGCGGATCAGCTACAGTGGGAAAAAATAATTCAGTTGCCGCAAACAGCAGGTATACCGGCAGAACTGGTTGCTAAAAGCCAACAGGTAACAGCCAATCCCAGGATTACCCGTTATGGATATGGTCTTGAATTTGGCGAATACCAATCACAAAATTCCCGTTTTCATGAAGGCGCTACAGGGGCCTGGAAAGCCAGTTTTATCAGGTTGCCGGGTAAAAACTTTTCTATTGTTACACTCACCAACAGTGGTAAAGCAATTCCTTCTATGCAAACAAGGCAAATGGCTGACTTGCTATTGGGTATTGAAAATAAAAAAGTGAATCACCAACTAGTACCTGAAAGGGAGGGAAGTTTTGTTTCTATTGAAGCTGTTTTGGGTACTTATCAAACAGAAAACAATTTTACTTTTCAGTTTGAAAAAAAAGATACCAGTTTGTTCTTACTCCGTTCCGGAAGAAATGATACCAAACTTGTGCGTGAGTCTGCTAATGTATTTCACCAATGGAATGATCCTTCTTTCAAACAGGAATTTACCAGAAATGCAAAAGGTGAAATGCAGGTTACGGCATACCATACCAGCCATGAACCCTATTCATTGCTTCGCACTGAAAGTGACTGGAATGGATTTGATGAAAAATCTATTGAAGGCATATTTCTGAATAATGAAACCAATGTGTCTCTTTCTATTAAACAAATAGCAGGTAAAACCTATTCAGTAAATTTTCCCGGAACGGATAGGAATATTACCGCAAAACTGTTAACTCCTTCAAAATTATTGGCCAATGATTATGTAATTGAGTTTGAAAACAAAATGGGGAAACCGATTTCTCAACTCTTTCTTACATCAGGAAGAATTCAGAAAATCCGTTTTGTAAGCAAGTAACCCATCGCAGCTAATACTTGTTTTCTTTATAAGTAAGCAACTCCTAAAAACGAAAAGCAACTCAAAAGAGTTGCTTTTTTTTAATGCAGTTTTTATGCAATGAAGCCCCGTTAATAGATCATTGCATCTGCCATCTGCATTAAAGTATTTGACCGCTGTGTGGAATTCTTAGCGCTTGTTTAAAATTAAATTTTTCAACTACCATAGGTCTATTGAAATTTCATATTAGGTGCACTATTTATCTAAATAATCACCTGTCAAGCTCACGGCTCACAGCTAATAGCTAGCAGCTTACAACAAGAATCTTGCATTTTTAAACAGGCTCCTATTGATATATACGTAATTACTTTTTGGATAGTTGCCTGAATTGGGCAGAAAAATTCAATCCAAAACTACTTAAACGAATGTCCCCAAAACCTACACCGCCTAAGGGCAGTTTTGCATAGGGTTCTATTTGTAAAGACCAGTTACTGCTTAGTTTCTTTTCAAATCCTGCTGATACATGCAGAATAGAAAGGATAGGGTTATTGGTGGTACTAGGTGATCCATGCCTGATTACCGGCTGACCGTTAAAATAGTAGAAGTAATCATAGTTTTCTCTGTTCATGAAATAAGACGATAAGCCTGTACTTAAGAACACACTGTTTTTTACTCCACTACTAATGGCATATCGAACGAGCAAAGGAATTTCCCACATGGCACAGTAACCCGTTACATCTTCCAGCTTATAATAACTAATGGGTGTACCCTTTGGTGCCGTAAAATCTTCACCGGCTACTTTATAGTTTTTGCGGGTATACAATATGCCCGCATGTACCGACCATTTAGGATTGATATGATAGCCCCCCAGTATGCCCACATTCAATCCCGCATCATTACTGTACTTGAATTTTACGGTGCTTTTGTCAACACCTGCGAGTATCCCAAAACTAAATCCATTCTTTCGCGCTTTTTTCAAAACAACCACGGGTTCATTCTCAGTTACAGGCGCAGGTGTGTTGGCAGTAGTTTCTATTTTGGTTTCTTTCCGTGTGATAGTGGCGGTATTATTTTCTTTTTCATCAGTTATAACAGTTATTGTTTCTGCTGTAATACTTGCCTTTACAGATGCCAGATCCGTTGCTGTTGTAATTGGTGTAACCACTTTCGTAGTGCTGGTTGAGGGGCTAGCTTCCTCTTGTTTCGCCAAATCATTCTTCACCAAACTTGTTGGGGAGGAACTTGTTTTTGAGGCGCCTGGTGCAGTAAGGGGCTTACGATTAAATAAAGTATTCGTTAAACCGGTTACTGATTTTTTAGGTTGTGAAATACCACTCAATGCCACTGATGAATTGTTGGTATTATCTTTTGATGTTATGGTCGATTCCTTGGGTTTTTCAAGGGGTTCTGTCACTACTGCCTGATTATTTGGTGAAGACAATTCAGCAGATGCACTATTACCAGAAGCGGCAGTATTATTTTGTAAGGGAACAACAGTTGCGCTCTCTTGTTGTGCTGCCGTAGTTGATTTTTCAGGAAGCAACCACCAGGTTAGTCCGCCACCGATCAATAATAATGGGAGTAACCACCAGAAGAAAAGTGTCCGCCTTTTTTTCTCTTCAATCGGCAATACTTTATCCAGTTCTTTACTGAGCGCCTGCCAGTTGGCTTCGCTTGGGGGCGTGTAGCTACCGGCAGCTTCCCTGCTTAAACGATCCAGTTCCTTATCGTCGCCAAGATTATACATACATGGTATATGCTGTTTGTTGGGTAATAATTTTTCTCAGGTTATGCCTTGCTTTAGACAAATTCGATTTCGATGCACCTACACTGATATTCAGTTGCGCCGAAATTTCTTCATGGCTAAATCCTTCTATCACAAATAAATTAAATACGGTTCTATATACAGGTGTTAATTTTCGTATCGCTTCAATGATCTCCTGGTACATCAGTTTGTCGATACCACTTTCCTGCGAATCGGCAAACGTTTCACCTTCTTCACTAATCTCCTGGCTTACCAGTTTTAAATGGGTTCGGCGTAAATGATCAATACAGGTGTTCACCACAATTCTTTTAAACCAGCCTTTCAGCAACGCTTCTGTTTCGCCGCCACGGGTGCCGTCGAACTGATGTATGTTCTTAAATAATTTCACGAACGATTCATTGGCCAGTTCTTCTGCTTCTTCAGATCTGTTTACATAACGGTAACAGATCTTTATGGCATAGTCATACAGCCAGTGATATAGGTCACGCTGGCTGTTCCGGTCATTTTTACAACAGCCGGATAGTAAGCTCGATATTTGATGTATCTCCCGGGGCAATGTTCTAAAGGATACGTTTCTGAAAATAGTCTGGGCTTAAAATTACTATTTATTCTTAGGGATACGGGGTTTGTGGGGGTTGGGTTGCTTTTTGGGATAGGTAAGTAGGTAAATAAGGTAAATAGGTAAATAGGTAATTAGTAAATAGGGTAAATAAGTAAATAGGGTAAATGGGGTAAATGGGGGGGTGGTTGTATTGGGGGGGGATTAGCCACCGCCGGTGCGGCCATCGCGGACTTTATTTTTTTTGCCGGAGGTTTTTTTCTCAAAATCAAGTACCACTTTTGGCTTGGTTACTTCGGGGGTTTTGGCTTTGGTGGTGTCGATTTTTACCTTGGCTAGGCCTTCTGTCTGATCTTCTTCACCAGGTAATTTTAGTTTATTCAGGAAATAATTTTCAGTATCCACCAGTTTACCAGTAGGGGCGTAGTAGTATTTCCAGGTGCCGTGGCGCATGGATATCCCATCATTTTTTACCACTACTTTCTCGTATTTATTGGGGTCTTTTAAGTCGGCTACGTCAATGGTATCATAGGCCTTATCCGGACTAACCGCCCGCCAGCTCTCTTCACGTTCCAGTCCGGCAATGGTAAAATAGCGGCTGATGCCATGTTTATTGCCCCACCGGTAGGTTTCAACCGCAATGGGATCACCCATTTGGTTAAATTTTCGCCAGATGCCTTCTTTCCGGTCATTTACAAAAATACCTTCTTCTTCATAGGCAGGCTCCCCTCGTAAAGCGGCTACTTTAATGCTCCATCGGCCCTGCTTCAGTCCTTTCATATCAATGGCATTTAAGGTATCGCCCCGGTCGCTAATCCGGTAGCTTGTATACTGGGCATTTGCCTGAATAGAAAATAAAATGAGCAATGGTAACAATAGACAGCGCATAATTGCTAAATTGGGTACTCGAATTTATTCATTATTTATAACTGCTATGAGAAGATTAACAATCCTGTTATTCCTGGTGCTTGCCGTACAGGCAATGGCCCAGGTAAAACCTACCCCCGCGTCAGAACGTTTAAAAAGTACAGAACAGCGTAAAGCGCTGCTCCAGAAATCCTTAGTCAATGGCACTTCCTTCCGAAATGTAGGCCCAAGTGTTATGAGTGGAAGGGTAGTAGATCTGGATGTAAATCCTGATGATGCAACCGAGTTTTATGTGGCTTATGCCTCCGGTGGTTTATGGTATACCGTAAACAACGGCCAAAGTTTTACCTCTGTGTTTGATTCAGAAGACATTCTTACCCTTGGTGATATTGCCGTAAACTGGAAAACACGCACCATTTGGGTGGGTACCGGAGAAGTAAACAGCAGCCGCTCGTCTTATGCGGGTATTGGTATTTACAAATCCTCCAATAACGGAAAGTCATGGGAATACCTTGGTTTGCCTGAAAGCCAGCATATTGGTAAAATACAGTTGCATCCTACCGATAACAATACAGCATGGGTTGCAGCGTTAGGTCACTTGTATTCGCCCAATAAAGACAGAGGTATTTACAAAACCACTGATGGTGGAAAAACCTGGAAGCAAACTTTGTATGTGGATGAAAATACCGGTGCGATTGATGTTGATATCAATCCCAAAAATCCTGATGAACTCTATGCAGCCATGTGGTATAAAACCCGTAGTGCCTGGAATTTTGAAGAAGGTGGTAAAACCACAGGTATTTACAAAAGTACCAATGGTGGTGAAAACTGGGAACTGGTAACTAAGGAAGGCAGTGGTTTTCCTACCGGAGAGGGTGCAGGTAGAATAGGATTGGCTGTATCGCAGCAAAACCCAAATGTGGTTTATGCGGTGATAGATAATAATTTTCACCAGCCAGATAATGCAGCAGCAAGAGCTGCTGATTCAACCCGTTATGTGCTTCGCGATTTTAAAGACTTAACTAAAGAGCAGTTTGCAGCATTGGATGATAAAAAATTAGCGTCTTTCATGAGCAACCGCAGAAACGGTATCCCACAGAAATATACAGCAGCTTCTATCAAGGAAGGCGTATCAAACGGAAAATACCAGCCGTCTGTAATTTGGGATTTTTTATTTGATGCTAATACTGCCCTGTTTGAAACACCAATCATTGGTTGCGAATTATACAGAAGTGATGATGCCGGAAAAAGCTGGAAAAAAACCAATACCAAACCATTAACCTTATTCAGTACCTATGGCTACTACTTTGGAAAAGTATGGGTGAGCCCGGTGAATGATAATAAAGTGGTACTCACTGGTTTTGATATTGAAATGAGTACCGATGGCGGTAAAACTTTCAAGTCTATTGGCGGACAGAATGTACATGCCGATCATCACGTGGCCTGGTTTGATCCTAAAAAAGACAATCATATCATCATCGGTAATGATGGTGGATGTAATATCACTTATGATAATGGTGAACATTGGTTCAAAGCCAATACGCCGCCTGTTGGACAGTTTTACAATGTGGCCTTCGATATGGCCCGTCCATACAATGTATATGGAGGTTTACAGGATAATGGAACCTGGTACGGATCAAGTAATACCAGAGAAAGTTACGATTGGTACGACTCTGGTGAAAACCCTTACAAAGGCATTGGTGGTGGCGATGGTATGCAGGTGCAGGTAGACTGGCGCGATAACAAAACCGTATACAGTGGTTCTCAGTTTGGAGCTTACTCACGCCAGGTAGTTGGTGGTAACCGTGCAGATTTCAGATCTGTAAGACCTACCCGAGACCTTGGTGAGACTGCATTACGCTACAACTGGCAAACGCCTATTTTATTAAGCAGGCATAATCAGGATGTATTCTATTACGGAAGTAATAAATTTCACCGTTCCTTTAACAAGGGGGATAGTACTGTTGCCATGAGTGCCGATTTAACTACGAACCCAAAACAGGGTGATGTGCCTTTCGGAACTTCTACCACTATGAGTGAGAGCCCACTTCGTTTTGGATTGGTATATGTAGGAACTGATGATGGTAATATACAGGTAACAAAAGATGGTGGCTATACATGGGAACTGATCAACAAAAAATTACCGAAAGGTTTGTATGTAAGCCGCGTAACCGCTTCTTCTTTTAAAGAAGGCCGTGTTTATGTTTCACTAAACGGATACCGTAACGATAACTTTCTTCCTTATGTGTATGTGAGCGATGATTATGGTGCTACCTGGAAACAGATTGGAAAAGATTTACCAAACGAACCTGTGAATGTGATCAAAGAAGATTTGACCAATGAAAATATTTTGTATGTGGGAACAGATGGTGGTTTGTATGTGAGCATTGATGGTGGTAATAGTTCTATGATGTGGAACAAAGGATTACCATATAGCGTTCCAGTACATGATATTGCTTTACATCCAAGAGAAAATGATTTGATACTGGGTACCCATGGTCGTAGTATTTATATTGCAAAACTGGATGAGGTACAGAAACTGGTGAAAGATCCCGCTTACCGCGAGAAGAAAGAAGCGGAGCTGAAGAAGTAAGGGAAGGGAATATCGAATATCGAACCTGCCTGCCGGCAGGAAGGTTTTGAATGTCGAATGATGAAGTGTTGTGCTTTATCATTCGACATTTTTTTTGATGGCTTGACAAGTATTGGCATTCCGAAACTCGTAGCGATTTCAATAAGAGAATAGGAGAAAAAGAGTGTAGTAAGCGGGATTCCTCCTTTTCTCTTTTTCTCTTAAGCTCTTATTGAAATCTTTTTTTCTGTAAGATCCATACATCTTGTCCGCCAGCTTTTTGGGGATGTTGATTTCCGGCGTAGAATTCCTTAACAACAAAATACGGGGCTAATACATTTCTGAATTGTTCGGCGTGATGATAAGTACTCATCATCCGGTGCCCATGTATGGGATAAGATTTTGTAAATATTCCTTTTTTGGCAAGTAGGTTTTTAGCAGATGGCAAAAGCTGGTTCATATAATTACTTCCGTGTGTAGTAATGAATAATACACCCTCATCGGCAATGATTCGATGTAATTCAATGATCCAATCTTTTTGTTGTGTATTGTGTATATGGGTAAGTACAGAAAACCCATATACTAAATTGAAAAAACCGGGTGCGTACAAGGTAGGAGGAAAGTTGTTGATGGTAGTAAAGCTAATACCACCATAATGCATTTTGTTCCACTCAATCAACTGCTCATTGCTGTCGCATCCATACAAAAAAGCATTGGGTTGAATCGTGGGTATGTGACGGATGATTCTTCCGGCACCGCAACCCCAGTCTAAAATGTTTGGTGATGTGTTTGGCAGATAGGGTTTGGTCCATTGAATAATTTCTCTGGCAGCCAGCACACCATCTTCTATAAATTGCTGATAGTGTAATTGGTAGGTTTCATGTAATACTTCATCCGAAGGTAAAACAAGACCGGGATGTAGTTTTTTATACTGCTCGTTTTCCTGCCTGTTTTTGGCAAGTGTTACGCTGAATGAAGCATGGTTAAGCCACCCAGCTACACCTAAGCGATAAAAAAGGTATTTGATATAATATTTCAAAAGCTCATAAGCATTTTTGATGCAGATCGTACATAAAACAATTAAATACCTGCCTTGTTGCGTTTACGCCATAATATACATCCGGTAATACTTAATAAGCCTCCCGTTAATCCTAAAATACCATATAGTATTTTTATCGGCCAACCACCAAAACGGCCATAGTGTAATTGTGCGTTGATGATATCCCGCCTGTTTTCAGGAATGATTTCGGTTACAAAAGCAGTTTTGGCAATACCACCTGCACTATCCAGAAAAACAGCATCTGCAAATTTCTTTGAATGAATAAATGCATTGGTTGATCTGCTGCCATACACCGCAGTTTTTCGCTGTTTGTTAGGAGCGAAATAAATAACATACCCGGTAAATGAAGCATGTTTTTTGGTAACTTCTTTTAACGCACTATCTACATTAAAAAATAACGATACAGAAGGTTTGATAACTGGTGTATAGGGTTGCTGCACTGCATAAAATTCTTTTGTAAACACATATCGCTGCATCCAAAATCCTGTAACGGCAATCATCAGGTTAAAGAGTAAAGCATATACACCAATCAATTGGTGCAGATTGGCTTTGCGTAACAATAGTTTGTTAAAGCACAAAGCAGGAATGATTTTTTTTCGATACTGAATCATCCCTGTGATCAGGCTGATGATAAATACAATGGAAAAAAATCCCAGCAACCATTCACCCTTTTTTTTCAAGTGAAATGAATTATGAAATACAGTTAGCCAGGCCATAAAATTATGCTGGCCATCCTTACTTCCACCCCGTTTCCAAATAATTTCTGCAGTTTGCGGATGCATGAATACCTGCATCGTTTGGGTACCCTGTTTAAAAGAAGAATCGTACACAGAAAATACAAATGGCTGACTGGTATTTTCTGGCATACTGCAACTGCTTACCTGTGCATGCGGAAATATTTTTTGCAAATTACGGTAACAACTGTCTACCGGCAGTATAGCTTTGCCGGGTGCTGGTATGATAGTGGGATATTGAAGCGAATCCAACTCTTCATGAAATACCAGTGCAGTGCCGGATAAAGACATAAGAATGATAAACAATCCGGATAACAGTCCTGCAATGGAATGGATCCTGAAAAAAATACTTCGCTTCATCAAATCTTTATTTTTTAGCTGTTACATGTATCAGGTACTTCTCTGCGAAAACTCTCTTTTCTCTGCGACTCTGCGGTGAAAACGTATACAATCCAGATAATACTTACTTACCAAACAGATCGTAACTTATACATTTTTCCACTACGCAATACGGCTTTAGTTTTTTCTTGAACAATCCGAAATTTTGTAAAATGTTCAGAAGGAAAGAACAGATCTGTCATCACTACCGTACCGTCATCTGCCAATAATTCAACCGAAGATTTGTCTATAAAGAGATGCATGGTAAGTTTCTTACCCGAGAGTAATCTGGGAGCAGTATGCATACCGGAAAATTCTTTTGAAAACGAATTATTCAACAGATGCGTCCGGTCAATGTAAAACCGGTTACTATCACTATTAAAACCAATTTGTATTTTTTCATTTTTATCATTAAATAATTCAATACCCATTTCGCCGGTAGTCTGTTTTGTAAGATCAAAGTTGAGTATGATTTCATTTAAGGAAAGCGTATAGTTTTTATTGCTGAGTACACTAACCGGGGTTGGCTCTTTTCTTAATAAACGAGTTTCTGCAACAGGCAGTGTTTGCAAAACATAAGCGCTTTTATTTTTCAACAAATGTAATTCTCTTGGTAAGGTCATGGCACTACGCCATGGTTGAGTGGGTACTACTTGTGCATATTGCCAATTACTCATCCATCCCAAAAATATCCTGCGTTGGTCAGGTGCATTACTCCAGGTTACGCCTGCATAATTATCGGTTCCGTAATCCAGCCACTGTATGCTTGATTTGGGATTTTCGTTAGTGAAATTTTTTCCATCAAAATTTCCAATAAAATATTGTGTACCACTTCCTCCATTGGCCGCACCGGTACCTATGCTTACCAGTAGTACCCATTTACGGGCGCCATCCGCTGTTTTCATTTCAAAAAGATCGGGGCATTCCCATACACCACCATGGCTGCCTTCGTCTTTTCCAAAACGGCCACCAAATTCCCAGTCTTTTAAATTGGTTGAACGATAAAATTGTATTTCAGTCGCCGCGGCGAGCGTTAAAACCCAATGTTTTGAGGGCTCATGCCACATTACTTTGGGATCACGAAAATCTTTGATGCCGGGGTTTTTGATCACCGGGTTGTTTTTGTATTTGATCCATGTTCTTCCTTTATCAGTGCTATACGCAATACCCTGTGTTTGAAAATCAGTTCTTCCTGCTTTCTCACCCGCCATATTATGATAGGTGTAAATGGCTACCATTGCCGATTCTTTCCCTTGTTGAAATCCACTGCTATTGTTTTTATCTACTACCACACTGCCCGAAAAAATATAGCCCAGTGAATCTGGATACAAAGCTGTAGGCAAGTGTTGCCAATGCATCAGGTCTTTGCTGATGGCATGCCCCCAGTGCATGGGTCCCCAAACGGTACTATCGGGATAATACTGGTAAAACAAATGGTATTCACCTTTATAATACACCATTCCGTTCGGATCGTTCATCCAATTGGCAGGGGGGAGAAATGAAATTGAGGTCGGTATTTTTCCTGATAGGACTTTGTTTGTGCCGTTAGTTGAACGAGCGAAAAACAAAAGAATGCAGTAGCATAAAAAAGGAAACGCATAGATAAATCTTTGGTTCAATGTACAACAGATATCCGGAATCTAACATCATGCCATAACAGAGACCATGTGAAGTGCGTGTTCTGCCAGTTTGCGATCGCCTTCCAAACATATTTTATCCATTACTTCAGACGGCCGCAGGCTTTTGGAGAATAAGCGCCAACTGGTATCAGGATCAATCAACAAAGTGGCAGCCGGATTAGCGATGGGTTCTTCCATAAATTGCCATTTACCGGCACTATATCTGATCTGCCATACACCACCGGCTTCTCCTGTAATCGTTACCTGCACGTGTGTATTTTCTTCCTCAGTAATCTGTTGAAAATGAAAGGGGAGAGCCATCATAAAGGTTTGGATAAGCGGATAGAAAAATTTTCGCTCCATCAATCCCGGTTTACCAACCGCATCCCTGATCTGTTGCTGGTGCAGCCATTTTTCTGTGTATTCGCGGGCTATATGCATCCAGTTTTTACTTTCATTTTCTCCTGCCCAGTTAACGGCAAAACCTGCTTTGCCAAATGGGTCGAGCGATGCATAGTAATTACAATACAATTTACTGGTTGCTTCATGTAAAAGAATGAGCATGGCAGGACTAACCCTTTTCATGGCTTTCACCCAATCTGCATTTAAGCCGTTGAGGTAATCCAACAATTTTGGGTAGGTATCAATATCGGGTGTTTCGCTATACCAGGTATCGCGCAGCATAGATAGTGTGCGGATATTGCCATCCAATAAATGGGCAGCTACATCTTTCACTTTCCATTGGGATGCAATGGTTTGTTTTTGCCAGTCTTCTGGAGATAAGGAATGTAATAAAGCAAGTAAGTGCTCATCCAGCAAGGGTAGGAGATGAATGGTTGAAATGGGTATGATAGGAGGACTGGTCATGTAAATGTTAGTGTAACAAACTTGAATCAGTTACAAAAGACAATTTACAAAAAAACCAAGAAATAAAACTTAGTAGGCACTATGTGTATTGATTTTCTTTTTTTCTTTTGTGAAAAAATGAAACAATTTACCCGCTACTGTTTGTATCACATCTGATTTTTCTGATACGGCATTAGATACTTTCCATTGCATCAATACACCAAATAATCGTTTGATGGGATTATGTGTTCCCCCTATGATAAGAGATTTAGATAGGTAGCCCGCTGCCATTCCCATAGCCGTACCCAGTAAACTGTTTTCTATACCCGGAGAACCCATGGCACTTGAAATAGTAGATTTGATAAGGTGAATGGGGTTCAGGTTGTTTTGTGTAGTTAGCAGTTCTTGTTTAACCATTTGCCATTGAGCAGCTTGTTTGGTTTCCAAGGCATAAATGGTTTCTTTCAGATCAGCTGTATTTTTTATTGGGTGCATAACATGTCTAATTGAGAAGGCTATTAATAACCAGATCGTTAATATTCTTTTTCAAAGTTTTGTGAAGCAGGAAGGCAATCAAACAGAGCACTGCATCCAGCGCAGCAACGGCCAAAAATCCATAAAAAGGTCTTCCCATCAAATCGCCCAGCCATAAAGCAAGTGCTATTTCCAGAATGACAAAAAAGATAAATGCAATGGAGATAAAGATTAGTCTAGAGGTGATGGTAGACAGTATATCAGCTGTTTTATCAACCGATTGTAATTTCAATAATTCCAAACTGGTTTTGCTATAGTCGCGAATGCTATCTAAAACCGGTTCCAGTATGCTTGTAGTCGCATCCATAGTAAAATGTTTAGTAGTAACAGCCGGAACAAAATATTCCGGCTGCTGGTTTCCTTTTTGGGGATCTAAGTTGATAAAGCGATTAATCAATTTGAAACTTTTCAGCTTTCGCAATACCGTCGCCCATAAATGCATGGGTTTTTTCTTTTACGGTTTCTGCATCCGATTTTACTTCTGCCAGAAAATCTTCGAATTTTTCTTTCATAGCTTCTGTGAGGTCTTCGCCTTTAGCCATAAGTTTTCTGCGGGTTTCACTTCCTTTATCAGGAGCGAAAATGATACCTAAAATTCCACCAACTGCGGCTCCCAGTAAAAGAGCACTCACGATTCTCAGGTTGTTATTTGTCTGTGTCATACGATAGGGTTGATTAGTTGTTACGATGATTAAATTTATTTCGGTGAAGTTGTTATTTATAACAGCGTTTATGTTATAGCAAACGCTGTATTCTTTGTATCATTCACATATTGGCTGGGAAAATGCCATGTATCTTCAGCATAATTATTGGAAACCCTTGTTGCCAAAGATGGCAGTGCTGCTAATTTTTCAATGGTAAGCCTTGCCATCAGGTAGCTAACCGTTGATTCTGCACCCTGGTTAAGGTTAACTGAACGCTCTTCCAATCCATCATAACAACCTCCGGTGCAAGGGTTGTAAATAATTTGATGCAGGTGGTTATTACCTAGAAACCAATTAAACGATTTTTCTGTTTTGTGCAGGTATTCAGGCTCTCTAAATACTTCATAAAACTTACTTAAGGCCAGAATGGTATACGCAACATCAATGGGTTGTTCTCCGCCATCAATTATTTTTGCGGGCTCATTGTCTTTGTGTAACCATGTTTTATTTGAGATCACACGGATGGTATTCGCCGTAAATATTTTTGATAAAAGAAAGTCAAAACTTTTTTTAGCAATATCACGATACACTGTATCGCCTGTTGCCAGCCAGGCACATAGCATGGCTTCGGGTAACAGGCTATTGGCATAAGTCATATAACTTTCAAACCAGCACCATTTGTCATCTGCTTCATGCCGGTACATCTGTACCAGCCGATCTGCCAGGTGTTTGATGATGGATTGATCAGCAGCTGTAGATTTTTCTACATTTCTGTAATACACGCCTTTGATCACAAAAGCCATGGCCCGGGTAGAGTGAATGGTATTTACACGGAGTAGGGCGGCTCGCATGGTTTGTTCTGCTATTTCGGTTAGCTCTTCAGGCAAAATTGCTTTCATAGAAAGCACATATCCCAATGCCCAAATGGCCCTACCATTGGAGTCTGCGAGGTTAGTGGTATAGTTCTGTTCTGTAAACAAAAATGCTTCATCAACATAGTTGAGAAAATAGCCTTCGGGTTGCAGACAGAATTTGATAAAATGCAGGTAGATAGCGATGCTGGCAATGTCTTCCTTGTTGCCACTCAATTCAAAATGCTGACACATGGCAATCAGGGCGCGTGCATTGTCATCCAATGTATATCCCGATTCGATATCAGGATGATTGATCTGTGAAAATTGAATCATCCCAAAACCAGTGGTCATTTTTTTGATATGGTTCAGGTTAATGGGAGGGATGGAATGATGTAGTGTAATTTTTTTATTACTGATTTTTTCAAATAATAAAGTGTGGGCTATAGCGGCATTTTCCCATGCGGTAGAGGCCATTCTGTGAAGGCCCTGCAAACTTATTTTTTTACACAACAATTCATCGGTTAACAGCGTAATCACCGAACTGCTTAATTTTTCTGAGTCGCGGAAATTAATAATAATGCCTGCATTATCTTCTAATACTTCGCGTGCATGCGGGATGGCTGTAGAAATGATGGGGCAGCCACAACTGATGGCATAAGAGAATGTGCCACTAACTGCCTGGTTGGGATCGTTTGATGTAAACAGGTATATATCTGTTAACTGCAGGTAATCCAGCAGAACGGGTAAGGGTAAAAACTGGTTGATGAAAAGAACATGTTCCTGTAATGCCAGTGCTTCAATTTTTTCTTGCAGAAAATGCCGGTATTTTTCTCCTTCCTGTTTTAATACAGAAGGATGTGTTTTACCTATAATGAGAAATAAAACAGCAGGTTCCGCAGCAATGATGGCCGGTAATGCATCCAGTGTGGTTTCAATACTTTTACCTGAACTAAGTAAACCAAAAGTGGATAGTATTTTTCGTCCTTCCAACTGGTATTTTTTTTTCAGTACTTCTTTATTTACATGTGGTACCAGGTGCGTTCCGTGTTCAATTACCGTTATCTTACGGTAGGGTATACCGTAGTGTTTCATCAACAGATCCATAGAAGTGTGCGTCATTACAATAATGGATGCTGATAGGGTAGCAATGGTTTTTACATGCAGTTGTAACCGCTTATCAGGTGTGGGTAATACTGTATGAAATACGGTGATTACCGGTTTGTGCAAGGCCTCGAGAAACCGGACCAATTCATTTTTTTTGTGTGCAAAAAAACCAAATTCATGTTGCATCAATACCATACTGATATCCGGGTTGTGGTTAATAGCATGGGCAAGACGGGTAAAACCATCGGGATCATCCGTGTTCAAAATATATTTTACTTCCTTTGTATAACTATGTATTTCACTTTCAGATTCAATGGCGCAAATGGTTAAGGTAAATCCATTTTTGAATTTATTGTTGAGGGCTTTTATCAAATCCTGCGAATATGTGGCAATGCCACATTCTCTTGGTGGATGTGATGTGATGAATACGATTTCGGGTAATTTATCAGGTGTATTTTCAATATAGATCCGGTTACCCACCGATGATATCTGTTGCTTCTCTGCATACCATGTATCAAGGCCATCTATCAGTAAATCAGTGTTCATTTTGTGTGGGGTTTAGTAATAGTTCGTTCAATAATTCTTGCATACTTACCGATGCACTGGCAATCTGTTCATCCGCTGCACCATAGTATATATACAATGTGTCGTTAAACAATGCAGTACCGGTTGGGAAGCAAACATTGTTAACTTCGCCTTCCATTTCCCATTCATACTCTGGCTTAAATAATGGATAGGGAAGCCTGGCAATTTCTTTTCCCGGATCATCCAGATCCAGTAAAGCAGCACAGGCAGAATACACATATCCTTTTTCAGAATAGCGCACACCATGGTAAATTAAGAGCCAGCCATATGTTGTTTCTATTGGTGGACAACCACCACCTATATAACTGGATTCATGATCATATTTGGGAGAGAGAACAATATGATCACTGAAATGAACAAAATAATCTTTCCAATACGCCGGCGTTAATTCTTCCAGTTCCTGTATGGATACAATAATCTGTATATCTGGTTTGATGCGGTGAAGAAAGATCAGTTTGCCATGGATTCTTCTTGGAAAAAAGGCAAGATTTTTATCCCACACAAACACATCTTTACTGCCCCCATCTTCTAATATCCGTTTGTGTTCATTGTAGCTCATGTACTTTTCATGGCGTGCATGAGATGCTGTGAGCGTATGAAACTCATCATACGTGATCTGTGGTACAATGATTCCTTTTTTTTCAAAATGTATTAAGTCTTTCGAAACAGCAAGTGCTCCCAATGCATTCACCCCATCATAGGCAGTATAGGTAAGATAATACAGGTCGTCTATCTTAACAATCCTGGGATCTTCCAATCCCTGGCTTTCGTACGCAAACTCCGGAAACAGGATAGGCTTATCTGATCTTTGATCAATGGTATGCGGCCCCGCTAGTCGGCAATACCCAATGCTGGAATGATTGCCCATTCGTACTGCCCGGTAAAACAAGTGTACATATTCACCTTCACGGATTGCCGCAGGGTTCAGTACCCCTTCGTTTTCAAATTCGTTAAGGGTTTTCTGTAGTATAATGCCTTCTTTGGTTACCGTAATCATGATCAATCTTTAGGCATTCGTAAAATAAATAGCGAATGGCTGCACGTAAAACAAGCCATTTTTGTTAGTATCATGCAGTACATCCTGATGGAACAATTGGGTAATGCTTATCTGGGGTTATTCAGGTTTATTTTTGGTGGTGGAGCTATTTTCGGAGGTTGCTTAAGTCCAAGTGGTGGCTTGCCATTAGGTTTAAATAATTTCTGTCCACGACATCCGCCCAGTAACGAGGAGATGATTAGTGTAGCCGCCAAAGCGGAAACGATTTTATGTTTCATGGTATTGAATTTAATTTTCTGTGTGTAAAAAATCGGTTGTACTGCTGCATATTTATTCCTCTGCGAAACCTCTGGCAACTCTGTGCCTCTGCGGTGAAAAAACTATTCACCGCAGAGGCACAGAGAACGGTGAGTTTTCGCAGAGAGATAAGTTAGTGTGTACTAATTACTACACACAGGTTCTTATTCTTTCTCTTCTTCCAGATCATTGTGGTTATCGCCACCAAGACTGTAATAGTTGTTTTCTTCGTCTTCAGAACCTATGGCTTCATCCGCATCATCCAGCTCGGTTCCGGGCACATCTAAATCGTTTCCGGACATATCTTCCTGAAACGATTTTTCGTTTTGCTTTCCGTGAATGGTTGTTGGGTTAATCAGTGATTCTTCTTCCGGATCGGTATTTGTTTCTCGGATACCTTTCTCATAGATATCTTCACTTTCTGGGTAAGCCGGATAGCCATCTGCTATCGGTTGGGTGATAATAGAAATGTTTATAATGGAGATGGGAATGATGGGCGTTTCGTCTTTCATATTCAATCTGATAATGAATACTAAAGTTCTGCCTTATTGAATTGCGATGTTTTACACAAGTTTCTGTAACTATTGTATCATTCACACATTGCACTATTTTGGATCAATTGATCAGTCGTTTTTCTTTCTGCTGATTAGCAATAATACGATGCCTCCTGCCAGTAGTACGCCGCCTACTATGGGCGACCATTGAACCGGGTGGTTTTCCTGTTTGTTTATCTGGATAGGCCCCAGGTCAACTACTTTTTCTGTAGTTACATAAGTAAATCCGGTATAAGCAATCATAATAATCCCAATTGCAATTAACAGGCCAGCAGCGGTTTTCATAATTATTTTTTTGTTGAGGATATTTAGTTGGTTCCAGATTTCTTTTTCTTTAATTCAAGGGCAGCTTCTTTCTTTTTTCTTTCTTCTTCTGCTTTTTGGTCTTTTGCTTTTTGTAATTCAGCTGCTTTCTTGGCTTCTTCTTTTTTCTTTTTATTAAAAAATCCTTTCAACAGAAAATTACTTTTTGCTGCTTCCATATTATCACTCAATCCCTTTGTACCTGTTTGCAGGTTGTCCATGGTGGCATCCAGTGACTTGCCAAATTTTTCATCATTCATTAATTTTGATAAGGCACCTTTCCCATTATTGAGTTTAAAGGTAAATTCTGCAAGTTGGTCGGTAATGATGCTGATGTTATCTACACTTGATTTCACACTAACCATAATATCATCCATCTCTATTGGATCTTTTGCTGTAATCAGATCGTTCTCCACTACATTAGCAGCAGATGATGTACCGGAGTAGAGCATCACTACTTTATCACCCATTAATCCATCAGAGGAAATGCCAGCCAAACCATCTTTCCGCAAAAATTGTTTCACCTCTTTTTGAATAACCATGGTAACTTTTACGGAGGTATCCGTTATCAGATCAATAGCATCCACGGTTCCCACGTTAATACCCGAGAAACGTACATTATTTCCCACTTTTAATCCACTAACGGTTTTAAATACAGAGGCTAAACGAAAAGTTGATCCGAAAAGATTTTTCTGTTTGCCTATAAAAAATATAGCCACCGCAAATATGGTTATGCCGGCTATTACAAACATGCCTAGTTTCCACGAAATCCCTTTTTCTGTGTTCATATAAATTCTTTTAATTGATCAGTTAAAAAATGACCTTACCCATTCATCTTTGCTTTCTTCTAATTCCTGATAGGTTCCCTCGGCATGTATCAGTCCGTCTTTTAGTATCAGTATTCTGTCGCCCGTTATTTTTGCACAGGCCATATCATGGGTAATGATGATGGAACTGGTTTTATTTTTTTGTTGTGTCTTCAAGATCAACTCACTGATCTCTCTGGAAGTAATGGTATCGAGCCCGGTGGTGGGTTCGTCATACAGCATAATTTCCGGCTTCAATATCAGTGTGCGCGCCAATCCAACCCGCTTACGCATACCTCCTGATAGGGCAGATGGCATTTTATCAATGGCTTCCAATAAGCCTACACTTTCCAGTTCTTCTTTTACCATGCTATCAATTTCTTCCAATGTTTTTTCAGGCAAATGCCGTTTTAATGGAAAGGAGAGATTTTGCCCAACCGTCATGGAATCATACAAGGCTGAATTCTGAAAAAGAAAACCTATTCGTAAGCGGAGCGGATTTAATTCCTTGCTTTTTAGCTGGGTGATATCTGTATCAAATACAAAAATCTCGCCCTGGTCAGCCTCAATTAAACCTACCAGGCATTTAATAATTACTGATTTGCCCGATCCCGATTTACCAAGCAATACCAGGTTCTCCGTTTTGTGTACCTGCAGGTCAATTCCTTTTAGTACATCATTATCTTCACCAAAAGATTTATACAATCCTTTAATGCGGATCACTGTTTCTTTATCCGTTGTTGGTTCTTTTGCTGATATGATTGTATTGTCTTCCGTCATATTACACAAACAGATCTGTTATCTGCACTGCCAGCATATCAATGATGAATATGGTAAGCGAGGCGGCAACCACTGCTGAATTGGCTGCCTTACCTACACTCTCTGTTCCGTTGGCGGCTGTAAATCCTTTGTAACAGCCAATGGAACCAATAAAAAATCCGAAGAAAAATGTTTTAATGGTGGGTGGCACCACATCAATAAAATCGAGCGATTCCAATACCTGGTTACTGTAACGGTATAGCGTAACATCACCCTGTATATTGGCACCCATAAAGCCACCCAGTATACCAATGGCATCTGCAAAAAATACCAGTATCGGTATCATTAAAGTACAAGCAAGTACTCTGGTAACAACTAAATATTTGTAAGGATTGATGGCCGATACTTCCATTGCATCTATCTGTTCGGTTACTTTCATAGAACCCAGTTCTGCACCAATACCCGATGCCACTTTACCTGCGCAGATTAATGCTGTAATTACGGGTGCAATTTCTCTTACTAATGAAAGTGCCACCATGCCCGGCAACCACGATTCTGCTCCAAAACCCGCAAGGGTAGGGCGCGTTTGTATGGTTAGTACCAGGCCCATGATAAAACCGGTGATGCCAACCAAGGGTAATGATTTGTATCCAATTTGATAACACTGCCTGATGAATTCTTTAAATTCAAAAGGTGGGCTCACCACTTCCGAAAAAAAGCGGGCAGTAAATTTGGATACATTGCCGGTATCGTGAAATATGTTTTTTAAATAGGTAACCAAGTAATGATTTTTTAGCGTTAAGTCAATTAGGTATGGATAAGCTGTGCTATCGTTTCAAAAATTATTTACTCGATGCCTCTTTTTCTGCTTCTTCTCTGGCGTGTAAAGCCAATTCGGCCAATTCAGCGTACTCTTTTGATAACTCTCCGATTTCAAATTCTGTTTTGCCTTCTATATTGATCACTGCATTGCTGGCCGGTTCGTGCGAGGCTACCAGTTCATTTACTTTTAAATGCAGGGATCCGGAAAATCGGTTAAATGCTTTTTGTATGATGAACAAGCTGAGAAATGAAGTGCTGAGTATGATATTCTCGATCTTTCCGTGTAAATCCTGGTTAAAAAAATGTGGTGTAGTTAGCCAGAAAATCACTAACGCAAAAGCAAGTATAAAAGTGATTGAGTTGCCAAGTATACTCGTGGCGATATCAGTTAGTTTTTCAAACAGCATTTCTATATTCCTGTAAACCTTTTTCAATAGATGGTAAAGATGAAACAGTTTAGGGATAGCTGCATTACACAATAGCCAGCATCACTTACATAATTCACTCTTTCCTAAAAACAACTGCGCCTTTGCGTGAAATATTTCTCGCAAAGGCGCAAAGGCGCAGTAAAAAAGGCTATTGATTGGCTACTATTTCATCAGCTTACTTCTTCGTAACCACTTTTTATAATGGTAGAAAGCATTTTAAACCGCACATTGGCATGTATGGCATTTCTGCAATGGGCGGGTATGATAATGGATTGACCGGTTTGCAAAATATGTGATTCATCATTGATCACTACTTCGGCCTGCCCGTCTATTACCTGGATAAATGTGTCAAAAGGTGAAATTTTTTCAGTTAATGCTTCTCCTGAGTCGAAGGATACGGCACTTACATTACCTGTTGTTTTTCGAATAATGGTTTTAATTAATACAGAGTTGGGTATGTACTCCAGTATTTCTACAATAATAAAGGCTTTCGCCTTTTCGAGTTCTGTATGTTCCAAAATGAGGTTGGTTAAATGTTTTGGTGAACGAGATACCTGTTTAGCATCATCGAATGATGATGAAGGTAGTTGTTTGATACTACATTATAGATTTACTGTTTTGGTAAAGTGATCTTTCACCAAAGCCAGCTCTTGGTTGGGGGTCATTTTATCAGAGGATTGTACCGTAATATGCACTTTGTCGAAGTGTGTATCTGCCTTCAGCATATTGGCTAATTCTGTTTTTGCATCGGTTGGTCCAAATAGCAGCACATGGGTTGCATGACTGATTACTTCACCTAAATCTTTGTAAAAAGCAGTTTGCATATTTTGCTCTTTATTGTGCATTACATGTTCTGTTTTATTACCACTTTCTTCTTTTACTTCCTGCGTAAAACTGGATTGTAGTTTAGCAGGTTCTGTTTGGTTAGAAGATACATCCCATATATGCGCCGTATGATGATCCATCCAGATGCCGATTTGTACCAATGTTTTCATTTGTGTGATTTATTAAATTAGAGAAAAGGTTTTTTTGTGCAGGTATGAATGGCTTTGAACCATTTACCCGCATTATATATTTTCGAGGTTTGCTTGTCTTTTTTGTTGAAGTTGCTTGAAAAAAGTAGGGCATAATCCGGTTACTTTTTTAAACTGGTTAGATAAATGGGCCACACTGCTATAATGCATCAGGTAAGAAATTTCAGTCAGGTTCAGTTCATTATAAAGTAATAACTCTTTTACTTTTTCTATTTTATGAATGATGATGTACTGCTGTATGGTTATGCCTTTGATTTCAGAGAATAAGTTGGATAGGTAGGTATAATCATAATGTAATTTCTCACTGATGTAAGTTGAATAATTTACCAGTGGCAACTCATCTGAATAGTGGATCATTTCAACAATCACACTTTTTATTTTCTCGATCAACACACTTTTTTTATCATCCAGTAATTCCAATCCAGACTTAGCTAAGTTTACTTTTAGCAGGTCATGTTGTGCCTGGGTAATAGATTCCATAATGTCTACTGTGCCAAGTTCAACTACTATGTAGTGAAGCCCCATTTTAATGAGCTCTTCCTTCACCATCATTTTGCAGCGCAAACTGACCATATATTTGATATACAGTTTCATATCAGATTTTGTTTGGGCAAACATGAATTCGTTAATTCCCTTGTTTCTCTTTATGAACTGCTTTGGAATGCACAACTACTTTTAACTGATAACCAATACAGTTACCAAACAAAATAGCAGTTAGCCTCGCCAAAAGTTCCCGATGTTCTTAGTACTATAAACTTTCTCATTCTGTTCTTACACATTTCTGTTGAAAATGCATAAGACAGTTTTTCCGTTGTTAATATGTAAGTGTGTAAACACTCACACCAGCTGTTTCTTAAGAAAGGTATTCCTTGCAATGGTGGAATAGAGATGATAAGAAGTAGTTGTTTTTTATTAAGTTAAAGTTCCTTAAAAAAAGCTTAGCATTCTATTATCTTACTGGTATCTGTGATTTATGTAAGGAATTTATTCAGATAATGTTAGTATAACCTATTTCATGTATAATAAAAGGTCCCGCAATGCTTTTGCATCTGCGGGACCTTTATGTATACTTGGTTTAAATAGGTTATTTATTCGGGACGATATCAATAATTACGGTACGGTTGTAAAAGCGTTCTTCCACCAGGTTATTTTCAAAAGGCGACATACCTGCGTCTTCACCAAATCCATAGGTCTCAAATTTCACACCTCTTTTACCAGAATTTGCTAAAGCACGTTCCAGTATGCGTTGTGTTTCTGTTGCCCTGTCTTTTGATAAATTCAGGTTATATATTTCCTCTCCAATAATATCTGTATGGCCATGAATAATCACTGTTGCATTATCTGCAATCAATGGAGCCACTACATTGATCAGGAATTGCTCATACACATCTTTGGTTTTTGATTTATCAAAATCAAAGAGTATGCTGTAGCGCATTCCTTCTTGCTGGCTGTCTTCTGCTTTCATCAGGCTTACAGAACTTTCTCTCATAATGGCACTACCTGCTTTGGTTTGGCCTCTCATCACAACTTTGTAATTGCCCTGTGTTTTACCGGCTAGAATCATCTTTCCGGGTACAGATGCCTGATCCAATGTGTAAGGACCATAATTCTGAACAGCACCCTGTTCATCTGTTAATTCAATACTCCATGAACTCAGTAGTTCGTTAGCACCTGTGTTGTAAAAAATTACATGGCTATCTAAAGGATCTTCCTGAAAAGCATTAATCTGAACAGGTCTCAGGAAATCTGAGTTGGCACCGCCAACCTGCATAAGTAATTCGGTTGATCTGCTGGTGATATCCACCCTTCTGTCTCCCATACGTAACAAATCCAATTCTTTGGTGCCACCGGGTTGTTCTGATGGAACTTCAGGTTTGTCTCTGCCCTCTGTGAAAATTCTTGCAGGACTTATACCAAAATTATTGACCAGGTATTTTTTTACATTCTCTGCCATTAATTTTCCTTGTGCAGGATCATTGTCTGAGGCACCGGTAAGTGTAATGTTACTATTTGGGTTAGCACGTAAACGATCGCCCAGTATGTTCAGTATGTTGTGGTAAACAGCCAATTGACGGGCAGCGCGACCACTATTTAGATTGTTAGGCTGGCTTTCCTGTAATTGATCTTCTTTAAAAGAAACCGCTTCATTTTGATTTAGTGATACATAGCGGGCAGGAATTTCTGTAGAGCCCATATCAAAGAAAACAGATTTGCGTAAAGGGAAAGTTTCTTTAACCCTGCGGTTAGAAGGAACCATTTTCGGTGCCCGCACTGAGAATTGAACATCTTTATCTGTAACCACACCATCTCTGGTAATATAAACAGTATCTGTTTTATAAATGGTATTTGTTTGAACAGGGATGGGCTTTCTTTTAACTGTACCAAATTTTAAAGCTACACCTGCGCGGATGGTATAGAATGACCATGATTCTACACTGCGTGGCTCATGACCAAAATCTGTTTGGAAAGATCCAAAAGGAGACAAGGTAACTTTGGTATCTCTTTGTGGGCCGGATAAAGGAATATCTATTCCCAAACCTGCCTGTCCTGAGATAACTGTTTCGCGAATATCACTCCAGTCGCCTCTTAAGTCAGCCACTTTATCCTGCTTGTAAACAAATGACCTTGAAATATTAAAATTCAAAGTAGGGCCTGCAAAAATATAAAAAGCATTTGAAAAAGGCGCGATACGCAGGCTTGGTTCAATAGCAATGTAAGCTACATTGGTTGATAAGGTAGCCGGACAATTACACGGTGCCATAACGGTATTAAATTTTCCGCCACGGTTATCGTAGGCAATGTTTAGCATCCCTCCCCATGTTTTGTTAGGACGATATTCTGTGAGTAAGGAAATGTAGGGTTTAATGCCACGTCCCTGGTGAAACGCAGTAGGAACCGTAACATCTTTATTCAGCATTTGTGTGGTACCACGAAATTGATTAAAGTTCATGCCCACCGATTGGCCAAACCACCAAACAGGTTGTGGATCGGCTGGTTTTTGTGCATGGGTAGTAAAGCCTGCAATCATCAGCAAGAGGCAGATGAAGCCTGACTTTAGTTTAGGTGTATGATTTAGTAACATAATATTTCTTTTTAAATGAGTGCGGTTGTTTTTTTTGGTAAACATCCCGCCAACGGCGGGATGTTTATATATAGAAAAGTCTATTGATTATTAATGGTAGTATTAACCATGGTTACAGAAGCAACCAGAGAAAATGCTCTGCCATTCAGAACAGTTTGTACTGCATTTCCTGCTGTAGAGAAAGTAACACCAGCTGTAGAGATAATAGTACCTGACATGACACCGCCACCGGCTCCATTAATGGTTGCGGCACTTCCTACATACCAGAATACATTTTTAGCAAGGGCACCGTTAATCAGTTTCACACTACGTGCGCCTAATGGTCCGGCAATACCTACCGTTAAACTGGTGGGAGCCTGGAATATCCATATGGCATTAGCGTCACCTTTCGCATCCAGTGTTAAATCTGCCGTTGAAATTTTAAACTCACCACTTGCAGATTTATATACACCTGGGGCAAGTGTTAATCCACCCAATTCACCTGCACCCGGATCAGAGCCTCCTGGTTTAGAAGCCGGAGAGATACTTAAATAAGCGAGGTTGGCATCAGCCAATGCTTTTTGCGCAATGGTAAATTTAGCTGCAGTTCCGGGAGGAGGAGGAGCTGTAAATATGCCACCGGTAGCATTACCAATATTATCACCCGTTTCAGTATATACATCACCTGTCATGCCATCATGAAAACCGGTAATTAAAGTAGCAGCGGCCGTGGTACCAATTCCACCATTATTAATAATGGTGTTGATACCCTGGTTGGTAACACCTGCATTACCACCAAATGCACCGAAATTAGCGGCTGTACCCAGTATAACAGGGTCACCAGCTGGGATCAGCACCGTAAAGTTGGCAGTGATATTTTTATTGGCATTCATGTTAACCGTTAATGGATTAACAGAACCTGTTGCATCCCCGTTCCATGAAGTAAATGTATAACCGGTAGCAGGGGTAGCTGTTAAGATAACCGAAGTACCACTATCATAGCTGGCACGATTTGGGGTTTTAAGAACGGTTCCTCCACCTGTTGGATTAATAAGAACGTTTAGCGTATACGTTTTAGCAGAAAAATTCGCTACCAAAGTTCTGTTGCCCGTCATCGCTATTTGGAATGCAGCACTGGTAGAACGAACAATACCGCCTTCAGTCCAGTTAACAAAAGAATATCCGGTTGCAGGTATCGCTGTTAACAATACTTGTGAACCATGATCATATCTCGCCTGATCAGGTGTTCGGGTAATGGTACCACCGTTAGCAGGACTGGCCGTAGTAATTAATGTATAACTATTGATTACATAATTGGCAACCAGTGTTCTTGTAGCTGTTATTACAAATGTGTAATTGGTGCTGGTAGAAACAATGGTTCCGTTATCCGTCCAGTTAACAAAAGTATATCCGGTATTAGGTGTTGCGTTAACTGTAACAGAGGTTCCGGAAGCATATGTGCCCGATCCGGAATTGGTACCGCCTGCAGGTGGGTTATTGGATAAGATCACAGCAAATTGTAATGCGGGTATCTGAACAAAATTGGCTGCAAACGTTCGATTACTGGTAATGGTAAATTGAAAACTAGAACTGGTAGAAATGATGTTGCCGTTTTCTGTCCAGTTAAGAAAAGTATATCCAGGGTTAGGAGATTCAATAACAGTTACAGTAGAACCTACATCATAAGAACCCGATCCAAAAGTAGATCCGCCAGCAATAGGATTGGAAGAAGTTACTACGGAGAATTTAGCGGGAGGTATTACGGTAAAATTTGCTACCAACGAACGGTTGCCGTTCATGGTAAACTGGTAACTCGGACTGGCAGATGCTACAGTAGTGGTACCACTATCTGTCCAGTTGGTAAATGTATATCCTGTTCTGGGTGTAGCAGCAACAGTAACCGTTGCACCTTGTGCAAAAGTACCTGCTCCTACAACCGTTCCGCCGGCTGTACCATTGGTAGATAAATTGACCTGAGGGATAGTAGTGAAGGTCCAGACATAATCTCTCTCCATGGCCGTACGATATTTATCGGTAGCGGTCATGCTTATGGTACCTGTATACGTTTTGAAAGGTAATAAAGGAATATCGGGTGTAAACGTAAACACTGCGCCATTATTGGTCGGCGCTACTTTTCCAGGTACGATTTGTGTACCCTGTTTAATAGTGAAACTGTTACCATTAATGGTAGCAGGATTCATATCGGTATTAAATGTTACCGAAATCACTTTGTCCAGTGCAACATTAACCGCTTTATCCATGGGGTCAGTTGATGTAACAACAGGGCAGAGGTTAACAATGCCGGATACTTCTGTTACTTTTTTGCAGGCGGCTGCTGCAACTAATAATAAAATAGCCAGCAGCCATTTATTATTTAGAAAGGATGTAAACTTTTTGCGTGGCTGTAACGGGTCGATTTTTGAAGGGAATTGGATTTGTCTCATAATGTAATCTTAAAGGGGGTGAAAAAAACGATAACAGAATGAGGGAGAACTGCTATTGAATAACTTAGAAGTGTAAGGAAAATAAGAAACACAAAACTATGTTAACACTCATCCGTACCCGTTACACAGTTGAGTGAATAAGTTATATGATTCACGTATATACTTTTGTATTCATTTGTATGAATCACATAAAATAATATCAATCTGCTGTCTGTTTTTTTTTACCTGCCAAAGGATTCTTTGTTAAAAAAAATTATTGAAAATAATTAGTGTGAGAATCGGAACAAAAGGTTTGCGTTATTGATCTGCATATACTTTACGCGTAGTTGAAATGCCTATATCATTTTATTATTTATGAATCTGTTGTGCTATTAAAATCGACAATCATAGCGAACCTTGCGCATTCTTTGCGGTCTTTGCGTTACTGATTTACCTTTTTAGTATCGCAAGGATCGCCAAGAACCGCAATGAACGCAAGAAAGTACAATACATCATACAGAGATAGAACCAAGGCACGGTTTAAATAAACTGGTTTAATAGCACAACATGTTATTTATTATATCATTCACGGATAGTCTGGGTCTTACTTGTCTTTAGACTACTTTGTTGATGCGCATACAACTATCTGGCGTTTTATGATTCTTTTTTGCGTGAAAATCCTTGCGTCCTTAACTAACCTCTTCGCCAAAAAGGTGTTGTGTTAAAGGATATGTATATAAAGGAGTATAACTGTAATGAAAGTAAAATGATTAATACATGACTTAAATCATATTTCCTGCTGATGACCGTCATACAAAATCAGTGATGGTTGTAGGAATATTGTATACGGATTGGTGATGCAAAACAAAACATACCAATTCTACTTTTTTTGCAGCCAATCATCCTGCACTTTTTTTAAAAAAATAAAACCACAGAATATGAAAACAAACATCACAAAAACTTCGCTTTTTTTAGCAGCATCAGTAGCTGTGCTCTCGCTCACTGCGTTTAAGCAAGGACCCAAACCTTGGCCTGTCCCTGAAAAATATGAGAAAATGAGTAGCACCGGTGCCAAGGCAGATGCCAATTCCATTAAAGAAGGAAAAGAAATGTATAGCAAGCATTGCCAGTCTTGCCATGGTAAAACCGGCTTGGGCGATGGATCAAAAGCTGCCCAGTTAAAAACTGAGCCCGGTGATTTTTCCAGTGCTGCTTTTCAGAAGCAAACCAATGGATCGCTGTTTTATAAAATTTCTGAAGGTCGTGGTGATATGCCTGGCTTTAAAAAGAAAGTAGAAAGCGATGAAGATATCTGGAACATGATCAACTTTATGCGTACCCTGAAAAAGTAAGCAATGTTTTTTCGTTTGTTGTAACAAGGCCCGGAATGGGATTTTGTGCCGGGTCTCTGTTATGTATTCACCACTTATTTATGCTGCATTATGGAAAATCAACCCAATCAAATAACGGATACAGAAGCACAATCAGTACGACGTAAAGTATTGTGGTGGGGCGGACTGGGCTCTATTGCTTTGTTGTTTACCGGCTTTCGTTTCCGCAATCTTTTCTCCCCGCGAAAGGAAGTCATCAGTTGCGCTCCTGAGCAAACCAAAACCATAAAGATGCTTACGCAGGATGGCAAATTGGTTGAGATAGATGCCGCACTAATTAGCCGCATCAGCAAAGAAAAAATTAGTGATGAAGATTTAAAAAAATTCGTTAACCCAAGGCATAGCTAAGCCCCGGATAGTATAAAATACGAGTATGAACAACGATAATACATCCAGAAGAGAATTCTTAACTGCCGGTATACTTGCAGCGGGTATCGCTACCGGTTGTTCTTCCAAAAAAAGCCCGTTTGAAGGGTATGCATCAGGTGATATCATCCCCTCAGGTGAAAAAGTAAAACTCTTATCTGTTGATGGGGAAGTGATTGAAATAGACAAAGCTTTTTTAAAACCTGTTCCTTCTCTTCCTGTTGTTTCTAATGAAGCAGCAAGATTGGGTATACCCGGAAAGAAATTTGTAATGGTCATCGATCTTTCCCGATGTAAAAATGTAGGTGCCTGCAGAACTTCCTGCAATCATGCACATGAATTAAGTCCGGGTCAGAATTGGATCAAAATATTACCCATGAAAGATGCGGATCATACCGCACCCTATTGGGAGCCCACCACCTGCATGCATTGCGATGAACCTCCTTGTGTGAAAGTATGTCCTGTGGATGCCACTTTTAAAGAACAAGATGGTATTGTACTAATTGATAGTGACCGTTGTATTGGTTGCCGTTTTTGTATGGCAGCATGTCCTTATTCATCAAGGGTATTTAACTGGCAGGAGCCCATACTCAAAGAAGAAACAGCTGTTAAGCCTTATAACTGCGAAACCAGTATGCCTCAAAAAATTGGTACCGTTAGTAAATGCGATTTTTGTCCCGATATGGCACGTGAAGGTAAACTTCCACACTGCGTATCTGCCTGTCCCAACGGCGTATTCTCATTTGGAGATATGTATGAAGATTTTGTTTCCAATGGTGCTGAAACATTCCGTTTTAGTGAACTCATAAAAGCAAGAGCCGGCTATCGTCTGATGGAAGACCTGGGTACCAAACCCAGTGTGTATTACCTGCCGCCTGTAAATAGAAATTTTCCTTTTGAATCAGGCGAGGAAAACATTGATGAGGTTGATAAAAAATATAACCTAAAATAATTGACTGTGGAAAATTCAACAACTTCAACCAGTGAGCAGATCACCAATGATCTGTTGCCCCGAGCATTTGGAAAAAGAGGAATGATCTGGACAGGTTCGCTACTGATAATAGCATTGTTTGGTGCTTTTGCGTATTACAGGCAATTGCGTTACGGGTTGAAAGTTACCAATATGGGTGATTATGTTTCATGGGGTATTTATATTTCTAATTTTGTATTTTTTGTAGCCATTAGCCTGGTAGGCTCTTTGATTACTGCAGTTTTTCGTTTGGCAGATGTGCATTGGAGTACACCACTCACACGAATAGCAGAGATCATTGCAGTATCTGCCATCGTATTTGCTTCGCTGATCATTATTGTGGATATGGGAAGGCCCGAACGATTTGTAAATCTCTTTTTGCATGGAAGAATACAATCGCCTATTCTTTGGGATGTGGTTGTGATCAGTACTTATTTTGTGATTAGTTTGTTGTTGCTATACATGCCCTTGCTTCCTGATTTAAAAATCATGATAGGCAGAAATACCGGCGGGGCTAAGCGGTTTCAAAAATTATATCGCTTTTTGGGTTCTTTCTGGAAAGGACTTGCCCTGCAGGAAAAATTAAATAACAAAGGCATCACCATTTTATGTATCACCATTATTCCGGTGGCCTTTAGTATTCACACAGTTACTTCTTGGTTATTTGCAACCACTTATCGCCCGGGTTGGGACAGTACCAATTTTGGTGCTTACTTTATATCCGGTGCATTTCTGGTGGGGGCTGGTGGTGTGGTAGTAGCGATGTATGTTTTTAGAAAAGTATATCAATTAGAAAAATACATTACGGAAATACATTTTGATAAGATGGGAAAAATAGTCGTGATGCTTGCATTGCTCTATCTATATTTCAATATCAATGAATACCTGGTGCCAGCATTTAAAATGAAAAAACCAGAGGAAGCACATCTGACAGAATTATTTGCGGGTGAGTTTGCACCCCTATTTTGGTTTGCCATTTTTGTGGGGATGTTGATACCGATTGCTATTCTTTTGTTTAAAAAAGGAAGAAGGCCATTGCCTATGTTTATTGCCGGTATTATGGTAGTGGTTGGTGCATGGTTTAAAAGATACCTGATTGTAACACCTACTTTGCTGCATCCTTTTTTACCCATGTATAATGTACCGGAAAAATTTCACCATTATTATCCCAGTTGGGAGGAGTGGGCCATCGCCATTGGATCGTTGGCGGGAGCCTTACTGGTGATTACTTTTTTTGCGAGAATATTCCCCATCATCCCTATTCATGAAACCATAACTGAACAACATGAAACTGCTGAATAAATATTTGTATTGTTTAATTGGTGTATTGTTTCTTACCGCTGGTATGTTGCCAGCACAGGAAGAAAAACCTAATCTGCTGATTGATATCATGTATCATGCAGACAATAACCAGGTACCGTATGTACATATTTTTGCCAAATCAAAAATTGAAAAGAAATTTTTACCGGCAGCAGGTGTTGCAATAAAAGTGTATTTAGGTGAAGAAGCAGATCCCAATCTGTTGGGCACAGTAACTACCGATAAATTCGGACTGGGCATTGTATCCTTTCCGGTTTCTGTAAAACCTTACTGGGATACTGTATCACAATTCAAACTGTTGGCAACAAGTGTAGTGAATAAAAAATATGCATCTGCCAGTAACGAAATACTATTTACCAAAGCACGTATAACCATTGATACCCTTTGGGCCGATGGTGTTCGTTCGGTGGTGGCAACGATTGCTGCTAAACAAGGAAATGAATGGAAGCCGGTGAATGAAGTAGAAACCAAAATCATCATTAAGCGAATGGCGGGTAATCTGTCTATTGGGGACAAAGAAACCTATACCACCGATTCTACCGGCCAAGCTACTGCAGAGTTTATGAAAACCGGTATGCCGGGTGATACAAAAGGCAATATAATTCTGGTAGCCAAAACAGAAGACAATGAATTGTATGGGTCCATTTCAGTAGAGAAAAAAGTAAGTTGGGGTGTGTCTGTAGCTCAGGAAAATACATTTAGCAAGCGAACACTTTTTGCTACTGGCGGTAAATCGCCTTTATGGTTACTGTTTCTTGCCGGTGTTATTGTGTTATCAGTATGGTCGGTAATTTTTTATCTGATTGTTAGCATCATTAAAATAAGAAAAGCAGGGTTGCAATAAGATAGTAAAGAAACTGTTTTAAGCGAAGCAGTGTGGTTTTAACTGATGCCGGTGCTGATGCCGGCATCGGTGTTTTACTACAAAAGTATCTCTATTTTATTTAGCTTGAAACATGCCTTCTTTTTGGTTGATTGGTATCTTTCCCAATCTATAAACACACTTTGAAAAATTACAAATAACGTGTTGTGGTATTAAAATCAATTCCGCTAGTATTCGACATTCTATGTCGCTCAAGGCCGCTGGGCCTCGTGCCTGTTACCGGGCTGCTTTGGCCTCTGATCAGATCTGCTTCGCATGATCTGATCTGTCTGCGCTTCGCTGGACACCGAACCCAAAGAGGCCCGTCCACAGGCACTGATTAGGATTTACTCATCAAACACCCTGAATTGACGGTTTTTTATTAAAATAATTTTTTCATCCCGCCCAGGCGGGATTGACTTTTTTTGTTACTTTTTTGTGTCAAGACAAAAAAGTAAATAGCGGAACTGCTATTTATAAATCTATTTGAAATATCTAATAGCACAACACGTTATAAATAATGTTTCTGTATCATTAAAAGATGATGCCTGTGATGGCCATATAGATGATTAACCAGTAACCTGCCACTAATCGGATATCCATTGGCCATGCCAATTTGATCAAACGATGCATCACTCAGTGTCGCTATGAATGCAATACTTGCGCTTCGGGCAGCCATTAATTCAGCGATAATAGAATCGATGGATCTCTCATTCGCTTCGGCATTTATTACAAAAGCATTTTCATCAAAACCCGGTAAATTGGTTTTATCACCACGACTAATCCGCATGGCTCTATATATGATCACGCGTTCGCAATCAGATAAATGAACCAGAATGTCTTTGATCGTCCATTTGCCATCGGCATAGCGGAACAATACTTTTTCTTCCGATAACCCGCTTACTAACTGTACTGTTTCATCTAAAATTTCTTGCAAATGAATTAATAAAGCGCCATCATCAGGTACGTTTGCCAGATAGCTTTGGTAAAAAGAAGGGATGGTTTCTGATTTGGGCTTGGTTATTATTTTCATACATCTAATTAGTAGGTACAGGAGTATTGGTTAGCACTACTTCAATTCCCGGGTTCTAAAGTATACCTGAAGCAGGGGGCTGCTGCATATTTTATTTTTGCTGTGCCGCTTTTATAGCATCCAAATACTGAGCACTATTTCCTTTGGGAATGCTTAAGGAGGTCCAATGCTCATTGCGAACCATACGGCCCAAATACACAATTTGCCCAACATGATAAGGATAGTGTGCCAACTGCCGAAGTATGGCATCGTATACGGTTAACGGCTCTGTTCGTATAGTTATGGTTTTCGTTAGGTCTTCCGGTTGCAGGCTTTCCAGCGTATCCAGTAAACATTTCCATCCCTCATTCCAGAATGATAACAGGTCTTGTTTACTAATTTTCTGCAACTCAAATTCCGCATCCCTTTTCCGCCATTCTTTTTCACCATCTTCGGTTAAAAAATTTGTCCAGCGGCTCAGCATATTACCATACATATGTTGCACAATGATGGCGATGCTATTACTCTCTGAAGAGGGCTGATACAAAATGGCTGCATCATCCAACTGCTCAAATGTTTTATCACCCAATTCTTTGTAGTACCTGAAACGCTTGACAACGTCCTTTAAGAAATTATTTTCAAATGACATGCTTACTACTTTTAGTATAAAATTTGAATATCGAATATCGAACAAGGAATGTCGAATGTAGAACTGGTTTTCACTTCGGCGTTCGATATTCCTTGTTCGATATTCAACATTCCCTAGAACCCTGCCACCGAATCATTCCCTCTGATATCTGCAGCCGTTTCTTTTTTTCGTTGATAATCGTGTGTGATAGCCAGGCACCGTTTATTTATTGACACTTTTTTTAGAGACCATTTTGAAATCAACAGTAGAATGGCTTTGAGACTATTCTGCTTAATCCTATATCCAACAAAGAATATCAAATGCATACTTGTTATTCACTTCGGCGTTCGATATTCCTTGTTCGATATTTAATATTCTCTAGAATCCTGCTACCGAATCATTCCCTCTGATATCTGCAGCTGTTTCTTTTTTTCCGTTGATCATGCGTATGGCTTCTGTTGCACTCCAGGCGCCCTTTACAACTAATGTGTACCCCATTGCTTCCAGTTGTTTTTTTGCTTCGGCACTAAACTCTTTTTCAACCCAAACCTCATCAGGCAGCCATTGGTGGTGAAACTTAGGTTTATTGATCGCATCGTAAGCATTCATTCTAAAATCAATCACATTCACTATCCCCTGGTATACAGAAGTAGGGATGGTTGTGCCACCAGGTGTACCAATCACCAAATATGGTTTCTTGTTTTTTAATACCAGTGTCGGTGTCATGGAACTCAACATTCTTTTGCCAGGCACAATAGCATTGGCCTCGCCTCCAATAGCGCCAAACATATTGGGTGTGCCGGGTTTGGCACTAAAATCATCCATTTCATTATTGAGTAAGAAGCCGGCACCACCTACCACGGTTTTGCTGCCATACCCACCATTGAGGGTGGTGGTAACAGATACCATATTACCTTCCTGATCCATGATACTGATATGTGTGGTTTGATCACTTTCTTTGATCATGCCCGACTTGGTTATTTTACTGGAACCTGCTTTATCAGGTGTATAATCACTCATTCTTTGCGCGAGGTAGGCTTCACTGGTTAATGTTTTGATAGGCACTTTCCAATAATCCGGGTCGCCCAAATGTTCGGCACGATCTGCATACGCTCGGCGCTCTGCCTCTACCATCAGTTGTACGCTTTTAGCTGTTTGAAATCCCAAAGAATCTACCGGGTATTTCTCAATCATTTTCAGCATCTGTGCCAATAATATTCCACCACTGCTGGGTGGAGAAAAACTGATGATATGGTGTGAACGATAATCAAATTCCACCGGCGTTCTAAATTTGGCGGTATAGTTCTTCATATCCTCACGCGTAATAATGCCATTGCCCCGCAGCATTTCTTCTTCCAGTAACCGCGCGGTTTCACCTTCATAAAAACCTTTGGCACCTTCTTTCTGAATGCGTTTTAGTGTGGCGGCGAGTTCTTTTTGAACCAGTGTATCACCTGCCTTCCATTTATCTTCTCTGGTAAGTGCAGTAGGCCGGGTACTTTGTTTTAAAATGGCATCCCGAACGCCATTCAGGCCTGCGGCTTGTTGCTCGGTTAATACAAATCCTAACGTTGCAATATCAATGGCGGGCTGTATTAGTTTGGCAAAACTGAATCGTGCATACAGTAAACTCGCAAATAAACCAGCTACCGTTCCGGGAACACCCGATGCCAGGTGCCCGCTTCTTGATAAGTTGGCCTGTGGATTGCCATTTTTATCAAGATACATATCCCTGCTGGCTTTTGCTGGTGCGGCTTCGCGATAATCGATACCGATGAGGTTACCAGATTTTTGTCTGGCCAGTAAAAAACCACCACCACCAATATTGCCCGCATTGGGATACACTACCGCGAGAACCAGTTGTGTAGCAATGGCTGCATCAAATGCATTACCGCCACTTTTCATGATGGCCGCTCCCACCAAACTAGCCAGCGGATGTGCACTGCTTACAGAAGCTTTACTGAAATTGCCTTTTTTTACGATACTGTATTTGTAAGGATTGATCGCTTTTCCCGGACCTACAATCGAAGGAACCGATTGTGCTGTTACAACATACTGGCTGCAGCATGCCAGCAAACAAATGGTCATTTTTCTCATAATAGGAAATTACCGATTTTTATAACATTTGGTATTGTTTTAGGGGCTTTTGTAAAAAAAAATGGCCAATTATGATGGGGTACTTTCTTTCTTCCCTACATTCACAACTCATTTTTAATATATGAAGAAACTACTATTTGGATTGGGATTGATGTTATCCGTTACTGCAGTAGAGGCACAATCATTGCAAAGTCCGGAACAATACATGGGCTACAAGATTGGTACCCGCTATACGCGCCACCATAAAGTGGTGGAATATTTTCGTGCAGTAGCACAGGCAAAACCGGATATGGTTAAGCTGGAGAAATATGGAGAAACCAATGAAGGCCGCGAATTGATGCTGGCATTTATTGCCACTCCTGAAAATCTGCAAAAACTGGAAAGCATCCGTAACAATAACCTGGGTCTTGCTGGTTTGGGTACTACAAAATCCGGATTAACAGATAATGCACCGGCTATTGTTTGGTTGAGTTATAATGTGCATGGTAATGAAACCTCTTCTTCAGAAGCGGCTTTGCTTACTTTATATGCATTGGTTGATCCTTCCAACACACAAACCAAAGAATGGTTAAAAAATACAGTAGTGGTGATCGATCCGTGTATCAATCCCGATGGCCGCGACCGATATGTAAACTGGTTCAATGGAGTGGTGGGTAAAACATACAATCCCGATCCTGCTTCCAGAGAGCATGCCGAGCCATGGCCGGGCGGAAGAACCAACCATTATAATTTTGACCTGAACCGCGATTGGGCCTGGCAAACACAAATTGAAACACAACAACGTTTAAAAAAATACAACCAGTGGTTGCCACAGGTGCATGTAGATTTTCATGAGCAGGGCATTAATGAACCCTATTATTTTGCGCCAGCCGCCGATCCCTTTCACGAAGTGATCACCCCTTGGCAAAAAGATTTTCAGGTAATGATTGGTAAGAACCACGCTAAATATTTTGATAAGAATGGCTGGTTGTATTTTACCAAAGAAAGGTTTGATCTGTTATATCCTTCTTATGGCGATACATACCCGGTGTACAATGGAGCCATCGGTATGACTTTTGAACAGGGTGGTGGACCCCGCGGTGGTTTGGGCGTAATTAATGAAGATAAAGACACACTTACTTTATTAGACCGCGCCACACATCATTATACTACCGGTTTATCTACCGTAGAAACTGCTTCTAAGAATAAGCAGAAACTGATGGATGAATTCAAAAAATATTTCGACGATAGCCGCAATGGAAAATCAGGCGAATACAAAACCTATGTGCTTACAGATAAAGATGAAAACAAAATAAAAGCGGTTGCACAAATGCTGGAAAGAAATGGCATTGAGTATGGCCGCCTGACAAATAAAAGTTTTCGTGGATTGAATTACAACACTGGTAAAGACGATGCGTTTACCGATGATGGATTTCACCTGGCAGTAAGTGCGTACCAGCCTCGCTCAGTAATGGCAAGGGTTTTACTGGAACCTAAAACAGTGGTTACGGATTCCAATACCTATGATATTACAGCATGGTCGGTACCTTATGCGTATGGTGTAAAAGCCTTTGCAGTAAAAGAAAAATTGGATATTACTTCAGCCGTTACATTACCTGCTGTGTTGAATGAAGCAAAATCATCTTACGGTGTATTGATTCCTTATCAATCACTGAATGCGGCCAAAGCATTGGGCTATATGCTGAAGAATGGCATCAAAGTTCGCTTTGCAGAAAAGCCATTTACCTATGATGGAAAAAATTATGAGCGAGGTACCCTCATCATTCTAAAAACAAGTAACCCTGCCAATTGGAATGAAGTAGCGAATGAAGCCTGTAAAACATTTAACCTTCGCCCTGTTGCAGTGGAAACAGGGTTTATGGATAAGGGCGCTGATTTTGGTTCGTCGGATGTGAAAATCATTAACCGTGCGTTAAAAGTAGCCATGTTAACAGGCGAGCAAACCTCTTCTGGTGGCGCTGGCGAAGTATGGCATTTCTTTGAGAAGCAACTTGATTATCCCATCACCCTCATTAATGCCGTTGATCTGGGAAGGGTTAACCTGAAAAATTACGACGTATTGATTGTACCTGATGGTAATTACCGAAACCTGAGTGATAAACCTACTACTGATAAATTGAAAGATTTTGTTCGTGGCGGTGGAAAATTGATTGCCATCGACAATGCTGTGGCCATGATGGCGGGACCAGATTGGGGCATCAAAATCAAAGATGATAAATCGGAAGACAAAGGCGAATATGCTGCAGTAAAAAAATATGGCGACAGAGAAACACAATCCATAACCAATTCTTTACCCGGTGCCATTTATAAACTGGAGTTGGATAATACCCATCCATTGGCATTCGGCTATCCTGATTATTATTTCACGTTAAAACAGGATGCTACTGTGTTTGAATTTTTGAAAGATGGATGGAATGTAGGCGTGATGAAGAAAGATGCCTATATCACCGGATTCATCGGAAATAAATTAAAGCCAAAAATTAAAGACGGCGTAGTAATTGGTTCACAAAACTTAGGAGCAGGTACAGTTGTCTATTTCACAGAAGATCCCTTGTTCCGTAATTTCTGGGAGAACGGAAAATTGTTGTTTTGCAACGCTGTATTTCTGGCAGGACAATAAATTTAAAAGCTGTTGTCGTGAGTTCTTTATTATTTTTCTCTGCGAAAACTCCCTGACCTCTGCGGCTCTGCGGTTGGTACTAACTCAAACCAACCGCCAAGCCGTATCTCTTGCAGAAATAAGATTCTCAACTAATTTATATTATCATTTTATCAAAACCGGATACTCATCCGGTTTTTTATTTTGCTGTTGAAAAGAAAAGCAGAGTTTTACAACGTATATCCACCATGCGAAGTAAAAAAATCAGATTCATAGGTAAAGGTTTGTTGCTGTTTCTCGCAGCATGGATCATCATGGCACAAAGCTGTATGAAGTTTCGTATTACCGATGCCAAAGCCGTTCAATCATTCGCTGAGAATGGCGTAACCCTTACCACCGCCAATCTTACCGTAAACCATCGCACCCTTCATTACACAAAAACCGGTAACGATTCGCTTCCTACTATTTTTTTTATACACGGCTCTCCCGGAAGTTGGGAAGCATTCTCAGCCTATATGCAAGATGCAGCCTTGCTTTCAAAATACAGGATGGTTTCTATAGACAGGCCCGGTTTTGGTTACAGCGATTTCAGGGATGCGTTACCACTAGGGCAACAATCTAAAGTGATTAGTCCGCTGTTTCAATTTCTCAAAAATGGTCAGCCTATTTATTTAGTAGGCCACTCATTGGGTGGACCATTGGTGGTTCAGTTAGAAGCAGATAATCCGGGTATAACAGATGCGTTGGTGATATTAGCGGGGTCAATAGATGTAGCAGAAGAAAAACCGGAAAGATGGCGACCTCTGCTAATGAATAATCCTTTACAATATTTAGTGCCTGGCGCCATGCGCCCCTCAAATGAAGAGTTATGGTACCTGAAAAAAGATTTGACCGAATTAAAACCACGTTTTACCGAAATCAAAAGCAGGGTATACCTTGTTCATGGTGATAAAAACCAATTGGTTCCTTATGGTAATCTGTTGTTTGGGGCAAAGGCTTTTACCAATGCCAAACAGGTAGATACGCTTACCATTCCAGGAGCCAATCATTTTATTCCCTGGAGCCATTATGGTGTGATACAATCTGTGTTGATGCGGCTTAGGTAGGAGCGCTATTTTTTTTGTTAAACGGTTCCATCAATCACCCAACTAAGAGTATCTTCGAAATCTACTAACGCTATCCTCATGAGATTAAGGAATTCGGCCTTACTTTTTTTGCTTTTTGCAACCAGTATTTTCAATACCGCATTATGGGCCCAATCGCCTCTTACCGCAAGCAGTTCAGAAATTTATCTGCAGTTAAAAAAACTGAATGTCTTAGGCAGTGTATTATATGTTGCAGCACATCCGGATGATGAGAACAATGGCTTTCTGCCTTATCTCGCCAAAGAAAGAATGTACCGTACCGGCTACCTGAGTTTAACGCGGGGTGATGGCGGACAAAACCTGATTGGCAGTGAACAGGGAATTGAATTGGGATTAATACGCACACAGGAACTATTAGCCGCCAGAAAAATTGATGGCGCCGAACAATACTTTACTTCAGCTTACGAATTTGGTTTTAGTAAAAGTGCCAACGAGGCACTCAGTATCTGGAACAAAGAGCAGGTATTGGCAGATATGGTATATGTGATCCGCAAATTTCAACCGGATATAATCATCACCCGTTTTCCGGCGATGCAAGGGCAGGGCATGGCCACCACTCGGCTTCTTCAATATTGGCCAATGAAGCGTACACTGCTGCAGCGGATCCTAAAAAATTTACAGAGCAATTTACTTTAGGCGTAAAACCATGGAAGGCTAAACGTATTTTATGGAACGGCTTCAACTTTGGTGGCAACAATACATCTGCCGGTATGCCTTTACGATTGGATGTGGGAGGGTATGACCCCATATTGGGTAAAAGTTCCGGCGATCTGGGTGGGGAAGCCAGGTCGATGCACAAAAGCCAGGGAGAGGGAAGACCAAGAAGAAAAGGAGAGATCATAGAAAGTTTTGTAACCACGGGCGGCGATTCTGCAAAGACAGATATCATGGAAGGTATTGTTACTGATTGGACAAGAATAGAAGGTGGAGAAAAAATTCAGCAACAGATTTCCCGCATCATTAAAGAATACAATTTTGAACATCCGGAAAATTCTGTGGATGCTTTGATCGAGGTATACAAAGCCATTCAACAATTACCCAACAAAACCATGTGGTGGCAAAAAAAGCTGAACGAAGTACAGGATTTGATCATGGATTGCAGTGGTCTATTTATGGAAGCGGTAACCCGCGATGAATTTGCCTTGCAAGGCGATACCGTATCGGTGAGTTGTATTGTTAACAAAAGAAACAATGTAAATGCTGAACTTAAAAAACTTTCACTTAGTGCTATAGCACAACCGGTAACACAGGTGTTAAATACCAACCAGAATTATACCTTTTCACTGATCACGAATATTGTTAAGCCAGCTATTGGTAATGCTACGCAGCCCTATTGGTTAGAATCGCAACAGGTCACACCGGGTAATTTCAACATCAACAATCCATTACTGGTAGGAGATGCGTGGAATGATGCCTTACTTACAGTTTCTTTTGCAGTAGAAATAAAAGGAGTTCAGTTTTTAGTAAAACGTCCAGTACAATATAAGTATGTAGATCAGGTGAAAGGAGAATTGTACCAGCCATTTATTATTATTCCGCACCTGTCATTATCGCTTAGTCCGCATGTGGCTTTACTAAATGTGATCAATGAAAAAGGAAAGAAGCAAAGTCCTGATTCTATTTATATTACCTATCGTTCAAATTTTACGCAAAAAAATACAGCAACCACTTTATACATTCTTCAGGATACGGCAAAAATCGTTTTTGAAAAAGAACCGCGTGATTATGAAAAAGGGAAAACGTATACCATCGCATTGCCAATGAATAAGTATTACAATCCTAAAAAAGGAGAATACATTGAAGCGGCTATGCGGGTAAGGGTGAGTGAGAAAGATTATGTGTTTTCGCAATATTTCAGAACCATTGAATACGATCATATTCCCAATATTCATTATTCTGTAAAAGATCATATCAGGTTTGTAAAAGAAGAAGTGAAAACAGTTGGGCATAAAATTGGATACATCACCGGTGCCGGTGATAAAATTCCAGATGCATTGCGTGAAATGGGATTTGAAGTGAAAGTATTGGCAGAAGAGGACATCACAGATGCTGTTCTGCAAACATTCGATGCAGTAATCATTGGTATACGCGCACATAATATTTATGAATACCTGAGCGATAAGAATGATGTATTGAATAATTATGTAAAAAATGGCGGCAACCTGATTGCCCAATACATTAAAAGCAATACGGTAGGATCGAAGCGTTTAAAGCTTGGGCCATATCCTTTCTCCATCAGTTCTGGCTCAAGGGTTACAGAGGAAGAGGCCGAAGTGAGATTTTTATTACCTCAACATTCGGTATTGAATTATCCGAATAAAATATCGGATCTTGATTTTAAAGATTGGGTACAGGAACGGAGTACTTATCAGGTAGATCAGGCCGATGCCCATTATGAAATGCCCCTATCCATGAATGATACAGGTGAAAAACAAAGTAATGGTAGTCTTGCCATTGCTAAATATGGTAAGGGTAACTTTGCATATGTAAGTTTAGTTCTGTTCAGACAATTACCTGCAGGTAATGCCGGTGCATTTCGTTTATTGGCTAACCTGATTGCCTTACCACAGAACAATTAAAACAAATGCAACCCAGAAAACGAATTGGCTTTGTAACGCTTGTATTGATTGGATTAGGAATCGGAATATTTCTGAAGAATGTTAAAATTGGCTTGATAGTAGGGTTGATGTTAGGCTTACTCGCCGGCGGTTTACTAACCGGTGGCAACAAAAAATAATCAGTGCAAATCAGTGAAATCAGTGGCAAACAAACTCACATGACCGACAAAGAAAAAATACCCCTGTTCTCCACCTGGCGCCGCTGGTACATTTTTGTGCTATTGGTACTGGTACTGCTCATAATCTTTTTTGCCTGGTTCACAAACTTTTTCGCATGAGTCAACCTGATTGGATAGTACTGATCATTACGTTAACAGCCATTATTGCATATGGACTGTACAAAAGCCGTACAGCTAAAAACCTGGAAGGATATTTTTTAAGTGATCGCAGCATGCCCTGGTACCTGGTGTTGTTAAGCATTATGGGAACGCAGGCAAGTGCCATTACTTTTTTATCGGCACCCGGTCAGGCATATACAGACGGGATGCGTTTTGTACAGTATTATTTTGGATTGCCTATTGCAATGGTAATTCTTTGTGTAACTTTTGTTCCGCTGTTCAATAAAGTAAAAGTATTTACCGCCTATGAATTTTTAGAGAAGCGGTTTGATTTGAAAACAAGAACGTTTACTTCTTTTCTGTTTTTATTATCGAGGGGATTATCTACCGGTATTAGTATTTATGCACCTTCCATTATTTTGTCTTCCTTGTTAGGTTGGGATATTTTCTGGACCAATATTGTTATGGGCGGCTTGTTAATTATTTACACAGTTAGTGGCGGGGCTAAGGCAGTGGCTTATACGCAACAGTTACAATTGGGGATCATTTTTATCGGGATGTTTGTAGCAGGGTATTGCATAGTGCATTATTTACCTGTGGGAGTAGGTTTTACAGATGCCCTGAAAGTGAGTGGTGCTTCCGGAAAATTAAATGTAATCACAACAGGTATTTCTGAAAAAGGATTTGATTGGAAAGACCGATATAATATTATTAGTGGCGTAATCGGAGGATTTTTTCTAGCGTTATCTTATTTCGGAACGGATCAGTCGCAAGTGGGCCGATACTTAACTGCTAAAAACAATAAAGAAAGCCGTATTGGTTTATTAATGAATGGACTGGTAAAAGTACCTATGCAGTTTTTTATTCTGCTGTTGGGTGCTATGTTGTTTACCTTTTATCAATTCAATTCTTCACCGGTTTTTTTTAATAAAGCTGTGGCCGATAAAGCAATGACCACACCTTATAAAGATTCATTAGCAGGTATCGAAAAGAAATTCAATACACAACAATTGGTACAGCAACAGCTGAGTAGAAATTATGTGTTAGAGAATAAGGAGAATTATAAAGATAGTTTGCGCGAAGGGTCAGCCAAACTATCATCGCTGCAAAAAGAATACAAAACCGTTTTAAAGAAAGCCCTGCCCTCTGATGATACCAGTGATACCAATTATATTTTTCTCCGTTTTGTAGTTGATTTTTTACCGAAGGGAATTGTAGGTTTATTGATCGCCATTATTTTTCTGGCAGCCTGGGGCTCTATTGCTGCCGCATTGAATTCATTGGCATCCTGTACCATGGTAGATTTTCATGTGCGTTTCCGTGGTAAAACTTATGACAGCACCAATGAAAAGCAATGTGCAGATGAATACCGAGTGTCCAAATATTATACACTGGCCTGGGGTATCTTCTGTATCATCACCGCAGAGTTTGCCACGGGTATGGGAAGTTTGATAGAGGCTGTGAATGTACTCGGCTCACTATTTTATGGAGTGATACTGGGTATTTTTCTGGTAGCTTTTTATTTTAAAAGAGTGGGTAGCAATGCCGTATTCATCGCCGCTATTTTAGGTGAGTGTATCGTCATCACTTTTTTCCTGCTGGATAAATACAATATTATTGGTCTCGGATTTTTATGGTTGAATGTGGTAGGTGCACTGGCTGTGGTATTACTCGCATTGATGCTGCAACCTTTCTTTAAAAAACAAATCTTGGTTGCATAAAATGCTAAGAATTTTGTAGTTCTAAAAAATGAGCCACTAAGACACCAAGGCTCAAAGAAGCACAAAGTTATAATGCATAACCTATCCCTCATATTCATGGCTGTCGTTTTTAAAATACTTATCTTTCTTTCCGGTTTTGATTGCCCGCTTATGTGCTGATGGGTTTAAAACTATTTTTTGTAAGCAGACTAACACTTTATGAACAGTATTTTTTCAACGGTTGATTGGGCAAAGGGTTCCAATATATACGAGGTAAATATTCGGCAGTACAGTAAGGAAGGCACGTTTGCTGCTTTCGGTAAACACCTCCCACAATTAAAGGAAATGGGTGTTGAGATTTTGTGGCTTATGCCCATAACACCCATTAGTGTAAAAGAAAGGCTGGGCACATTAGGTAGTTATTATGCATGCAGCAGTTACACTTCCATCAATCCCGAATTTGGGTCCTTAGATGATTTTAAAACTTTAGTGAATGAAGCTCATTCGATGGGTTTTAAATTGATCATTGATTGGGTAGCCAACCATACGGGTTGGGATCATTACTGGACAACCGAACATCCTGAATGGTATGTAAAAGATGCCAAAGGAAATTTTACAGAAATCAATGGCTGGAATGATGTGATTGATTTGAATTATAACAACACCGAAATGCGCACGGCCATGATTGAGGCCATGCAATACTGGGTAACAGAATGTGGCATTGATGGCTTTCGCTGTGATATGGCACATTTGGTTCCGTTAGATTTCTGGATGCAGGCACGTATTGCCTGCGAAAAAAATAAACCCCTGTTTTGGCTGGCAGAATGTGAGGTGGTGAATTACCATGATGTATTTGATGCATCCTATGCATGGTCGTTCATGCACATCACCGAAAAACAGGCCAAAGGCGAAGCATCGTTGCACGATGTTCGCGAAGTGTTACATGCGTACACGCATTATCCACCGGGAGCCATGAAATTGTTCTTCACCACCAACCATGATGAGAACAGTTGGAACGGAACCGAATATGAAAAATATGGAAAAGCTGCCAAAGCATGGGCCGTATTCACGGCTACCTGGCAGGGGTTACCATTAATATACAGCGGACAGGAAACGGGTAATACCAAACGCTTGCAGTTTTTTCACAAAGACCAGATTGAGTGGAATGAGCCGGCACCACTGGCCGATTTCTACGCAACACTTTTGCAATTACGCAAAAGAAACAAAGCCATTACCGAAGGAGAAACCTTTGTGCTTCCTTCTGGGCATGATGGACAATTGATGGCTTTTTTAAGAAGAAAAGATAAGGAAGTAGTATTGGTATTATTAAATCTTTCGAACATGGAAAGAATAAAGATTGAAGTAGCCAATCCATGGCTCACAGGAAATTTCACCAATGTTTTTTCCGGACTCAGTTTTACTTTCAATGGCAGAGAGTCTTTCGAATTGCAGGCTGGGGAGTATATTGTTTATGAACTGCAATAGTACGGATTAATGGGAATGCTATGATTTCCTCGCACCAAACCGCGCCTTTGCGAGAAATAAATTCTACACTAACAATGCTTAATAAAATAAAGAGGCGACTTATCACTAAGCCGCCTCTTTCATTATAGTCTTTCATCATTTTACGTCTAATCAATATCACTCAAGTCCAGCGGATAAGGATAGGTACTTTCAAATCCTGGATACACGCCTTCAATCTTCACTTTTCTTCCTTTATTCAAAGAAAGAATTTTATCCAGTTCAGCCACCGTTTTAATTTCCTGATCGTTTACACTGGTAATAATGAAGCCTTCCTGCATTCTTGTTTTTTTCAACAGGCCTTCTCCCATTTTTTTCACAATCACACCACCTGCAATCTGGTTTGCAGCAGCTGTTTTGCTATCTACCGCTACCAGTTCAGCACCTAATTTTTCAAGGATACCGGTTATTTTCACAATCTCTGTTGTACCTGCTTTATTTTTCAGCGTAAGCGGAATGGTATTTTCTTTTCCGTTACGTACATAGGTTAAAGAAATTTTATCACCTGGTTTGTAACGGGTAACCTGTTCCTGTAGTTCTGGTCCGCTGGTTACATTAGTACCATTGATCTTGGTTACAATATCTCCTTTCTTCAAACCACCAGCTGCTGCAGCACCATCGGCAGGTACATCGGTTACAAATACACCTTCTCCTTCTTTATAGCCGGTGCCCAATTCTTTTTTCTGTTCTTCGGTAATATTCTCACGTGGGTATTGAATACCGATATATGCTCTTTGCACAGCTCCAAATTTCACTATATCCGTTACTATTTTCTTTACAATGTTTACTGGCACAGCATAAGAGTAACCAGCATAAGAACCGGTTTGTGAGGCAATTGCCGAGTTAATACCAATGAGTTCACCATTGGTATTAATTAAGGCACCTCCACTGCTGCCTGGGTTAACCGCAGCATCTGTTTGAATGAATGATTCAATCGCTGCATTGCTCTGTCTGTCGTTAATACCAATCGATCTTGATTTTGCACTCACAATACCCGCAGTAACGGTTACATCCAGGTTCAAAGGATAACCAATGGCTAATACCCATTGGCCCAATTTTGCTTCATCACTATTACCATATACTAGGTAGGGAAGTCCTTTGCTCTCAATTTTAATAACCGCCAAATCGCTACTGGCATCACTACCAATCACAGTGGCTTTGTAAGATTTTTTATTGGCCAGGGTTACATTGATCTCATCGGCTCCGTCTACCACGTGGTTATTGGTTACAATGTATCCATCATCGGTAATGATTACACCACTACCACTTGCTTTTTGCTCTGGTATCACCCTTGGTCCGCCAAAAAAATCGCCCATATCATCGCCAAATAAATCAGCAAAAGGATTTGAAAAACGCTGGCGGCTGTTATTGCTTACCTGCCTTGCTTTTGTTTTTGTTTTAATATGTACCACAGCTGGTGTAGCACTGGTGGCAGCGGGTGTAAAATCAACAGCGGTTGCAGGTGCACCATTGCCAAAGAAACCGGCATAATTAACAGGCACTTTTCCCGCTTCCTGCAAACCTGCAGATTGGCGCTCCACAAATTTACCATAGCCCCATACACTCAAAACGGCAGTACTGGCACTAATGGCCACAACGACTAACATGTTCTTGAGATTTGTATTCATCTTTCTGTTTTTTTATTATTATGAGACAAATTCTATGCCTTTCTGATAGCAAATAAACGAAGCTGTTTAATTGACAGTTCACCTTTGCCACCATTTAACAAATGTTTTACGGCAATCCTCGTAGATCGACAACAAACCGGGAGACAAGTTAGTTCAAAATTTCTTTTGTGAATGGTGAATGGTGAATGGTGAGTTTTATCTAAGTTTTATTAAATATTAGTTCACTAACCATTGCCCATTCACAATCACAATCCTGCTAAAAACGCCATCGTATCCACTCCATCCGCGTAATCTGTCAAAGACGGGCACTGGGCCTGGCCGAATAGGGTATGGCCATGGCCAACAATGCACTGAATGTCCGGGTTGTTTTGCAACTGGTCTGTAATTTCAGAGAGATTGGTGTAAAACGTATAATGCAACTGGCTTACGGGCGAAAAGGGTGAATTGTTTTCTGTCAATACCACGGTGTCATTGTTCATATAGTATTTGTTCCCCATAATCAACAAGGCCAGATGATAATCGAAGTTGTGTTTGTATTTATGGAAATCCATGAAATGCGCATATTTCCGTAATGCATCCAGTAGCGGGATAAAATCATATTCTTTAGGCACATACAACTGTGTCACATTGCGGCAACCCAGACCGAAATACAACTGGATATCGTTACTCAATGCGTCGAGTTCTGCTGATGTTTCGGTGTTGTCTATGATGGCTACAGAAGTGCGGTTTCTGCGGATAATATTTGGGTATTTCCCAAAATAGTATTCAAAATAGCGGCCTGAATTATTACTGCCGGTAGCAATATAGGCATCACATCCATTCAGTCTTTCTGCAAAGGAAACTATGTTCTGGATAGTGATCTCCCATTCATACAGCTTTTTTACAAGGTGTTTGATCAGCAGCTCATCTTTAGAAGAGGTTTTGATCACCACCGAATGACCGCTGATAAACACACATAAAAAATCATGAAACCCAACCAGGGGAATGTTTCCGGCCATTACCAGTCCTACGGTCCTGGGTTCCAAACGGGTTTCCGGAATCTTGTATTGCGCTGCCCATTCCTGCAAAAATGTCGGATTGAGGAATTGGAGGGCGATATTTTTGACAGATTGATCAATGAATTCAGGAACAAACCATTGGTTTTCCCGGAAAGCCCTTTCCTTAACTGCCTGCCATTCTTCGGCCTCTTCCAGCATATATTGGCCCAGTTGGCCCAACAGCGTAATTCGTTCTTGTAAAATCATTTAACACCCGTATTTTTGAAACGCAAATGTAGAATCACTAACCCAACAAACCCATTTTGTATGGCTATCAAAATTACAGAAGAGTGTATCAACTGCGGTGCCTGCGAGCCCGAATGTCCTAATAACGCTATTTACGAAGGTGGCGTTGAGTGGTCTATTTCCGACGGAACTACCATAAAGGGCGATTTTACGCTGATGGATGGTTCAGTAGTCTCTTCCGATCAGCGCTTTGCGCCGGTAAGTGTGGATACCTATTATATCACCCCGAATAAGTGCACTGAGTGCCAGGGTTTTCATGAAGAACCTCAATGTGCTGCTGTTTGTCCGGTAGATTGCTGTGTACCCGATGAAATGTACCAGGAAACCGTAGATGACCTGTTGGCCAAGAAGGGCAGAATGCACATATAATGCACAAATGCATGTGCTAAACTTTCGCTGAAAAAGCTTGCAAAAAGTAAATAGCCTGTGTAATTTTATATTGTTAATCGCAGTATTAATAATTGTTGCTTCAAACGGCAACAACCAGTAACGGCGGGTGATATTTCCCGTCAACGTGAGGTGAAGAGACGAGGTAGTTTCTTCACCTTTTTTTTAGCGCGGATTTCACGGATTTTTTAGCACTGATTTCACTGATTTTTGTATGATTGGCGGGGGATGCTTTGTTTACCATCAAATGGTATGTACTTTATTCTGAAATGATAACCGCTACTTTTCTATGGGGTTTATTACCATGATTATTATGGAAGTAATATTGCTTCTATTAATTTGCTCCCGTAAATTATACACAAATTTGAAGAGCCTGTTTAAAATTAAAGTTTTCAACTACCATAGGTCTATTGAAATTTCATAATAGGAGCACTATTTATCTCGATAAGCACCTGTCAAGCTTTTGGCTAACAGCTAATAGCTAGGAGCTTAGAACGAAAATTCTGCATTTTTAAACAGGCTCTAAAACCATCGCTGTATATTTGTTGCACAAAAGAACCGCATGAAAAAAAGAATCGCCTTGGTAACCGGCGGATTAAGTGGAGAAGCACAGATCAGTTATAAGAGTGCCATTACAGTTGGAAACAATATTGATAGAGAAAGGTATGATGTGTATCGGATCGATATCAATCCCGAAGGCTGGTGGTACGAGCCGGAGACTGGCGAGAAATCAAAAGTAAACCGTGAAGATTTTTCTGTGATGCACCATGGTGCAGCTGTTCATTTTGATGCGGTATTACTTTGCATTCATGGCACACCAGGTGAAGATGGAAAACTGCAGGGCTATTTTGATATGTTGCATTTGCCCTACACCAGTTGCGATGCAGCCACTTCTGCATTAACTTTTAACAAACGATATACGGTAGCCGTAGCTGCATTTGGCGGTATTCATGTAGCCAAATCATTGCATCTTTTTAAACATACACCTGTTACACTCGAACAGGTATTGCAACAACTAACCCTGCCCGTTTTTGTAAAGCCCAATAATGGAGGAAGTAGCATTGGCATGAGTAAAGTAAATGAAGCGGCTGAACTGGCCGAAGCATTAACCAAAGCGTTTAAAGAAGATGATCAGGTTTTGGTAGAAGAGTTTATCAGCGGCAGAGAATTTACCATCGGTGTGTTTAAAAGTAAAGAAGGTATTATGGTGCTGCCTATTACCGAGATTGTTACCAATAATGAATTTTTCGATTTCGAAGCCAAATACCAGGGTAAGAGCGAGGAAACCACGCCTGCATTGATTGATGCAGAAATGAAACAACAATTAGAAGCTGCGGCCAAACGTGTTTATGAAGTAATGAACTGCCGCGGTGTGGTTCGTATTGATTTTATTTACAACACGGCTACCCAACAACCGTATATGCTGGAAGTAAATACCGTACCCGGACAAAGCGAGGCCAGTGTGATACCACAACAGGTGCGGGCCATGGGCATGAGCCTGAAAGATTTTTATTCTGCCGTAATTGAACAGGCTTTGATTTGATTTTGCAATTTCGGAATTGGGAGATTTTGGAATTCCCTTATCTTACCAAAGTATTCAATTTCGAAATTTCCCAATTTCCCAATTCCAAAATACCGAAATGTCACTAATACATAAATACATTACCTCAAAACCGCTATGGTTTAATATATTGGCGGCACTCGGCATTATCATTATACTGGTGTTGCTTTTTTTTGCATCTCTTTCCTGGATTACTGGATTTGGAAAGTATGAAAAAGTACCATCGGTTACCGGGCAGAATGCGGTGGCCGCCCAAAAAATGCTGGAAGAAAAGGGCTTTGATGTGGTTATACAGGATTCCATTTATATTGATAGTATTGCCAAGCAAGCAGTGGTAAGACAATCGCCGGAAGCCGATGCAACAGTGAAGCAAGGGCGTACCATTTACCTTACCATCAATCGAACCATACCGCCACAGGTAGAAATGCCCAATTTGGCCGGCTTCTCCATCAAAAGTGCTGAGATGTATTTGCAAAGTCTGGGATTAAAACTGGGAGAGATCAGTTACAAACCCGATATCGCCCGTAACTCGGTGCTGGAGCAATTGGTAAACAATGAGCCCATTAAACCCGGCACTAAAATACCTATTGGCACGCTGATCAGTTTTGTTTTGGGAAGTGGTATGGGTGGAGGCGATATGGATGTACCCAATGTAGTTGGGATGACATTTGAGGAAGCGAGAAATTATTTAACTACCATGAGTGTAACCATCGGTTCTGTTGTGGCACTTAGCCAGATCAAAGATTCGGCCAGTGCCTTTGTGGTGCGACAAATGCCGGATGTATTAACAGATTCTATTGGACCCACTGGCTTACGGGTACCCAATAAAATGAAGCAGGGGCAAGTACTTGATCTTTATATCAGCACTTCGGCTCCAGACAAAGATTCTTCCTTGTTCGCCCCTAAAAATTAAACTATCAAAGAATAATAACAGCTTATGCAAACCATTACCGTAGAAGAACTGAAAGCAAAATTAGATGCCGGTGAAAATATACACCTGGTAGATGTTCGCGAACCCCATGAAAATGCAGAATTTAATATTGGCGGCTTGTTATTGCCGCTTGGTAAAGTGCAAACCATGCAGGTAGATGATATTGAAGATCTGAAAAATGAAACAGTATATGTATACTGCCGCAGTGGTAACCGCAGCGGACAAGCCTGTCTGATTCTTGAAACCATAGGCTATACAAATGTAGTTAATGTGGCAGGCGGCATGTTGGCCTGGCAAGAACGTATTGCCAAATAATGAATATCGAACGCTGAATGTCGAATGTCGAAGTTCGATAACCGAAAGAAAAAGCCGCAGATTCGCAGATTGTTTTAATCTGCGAATCTGCGGCTTTCTACTTTACTTCAACATTCAAAATTCGGCGTTCGACATTCGATATTCCCTAGAGTTTAATATTCACGCCTAACATAAAATTTCTCCCCGCCATAGGGTAATATCCATTGTCAGTAGACAAACTGCCGCCAGAAATGTAGCTATAGGTATAGCCATTGGGCTCATACTTTTTATTGAATACATTGTTTATCTGACCAATAATATTCCATTCTGAGAACAATACTTTTTTAACGGTCCATCCGGCGCGGATATGCTGTACAAAAAAAGCATTCAGTTTTCTGTTTTCACGCTGGCTGTTGTCAAGGTAAGTTTTACCAACATATTTACTGATCAGTGAAAGCTCCAGATTTTTTATTGGTAAGAGGTTAATGGTAGCACCCGCAACTACAGCGGGGGAGAAGGAGATATCCGTATTTTTATGCGCTACAGCATCCTGGTTACCTGTATCATAATTATCAATGTACTCAGTGTAAGAAGCAATCTTGTTTTTACTGAAACTAACATTACTTGCTATATTGATCCAGTTAGCTAGAACGGCTCCAGCCTGTAATTCAATTCCCAAGCGATAACTGTGTGGAATATTGATGCGTGTGTAAGAACCTACATCATTAATCTGCCCGGTTAATACAAGTTGGTTTTCGTAATACATAAAATACACGGTGGCACCTGCGTGAAACATACTGTTTCTTTTTTCAATACCCAATTCCATATCATGCAGGGTTTCGGGTTTTGGCTGGCTTTTTACACCCGTCTGAAAATCATCGCGGTTGGGTTCTTTGTGTGCCAGTGCATAACTTACAAATGCCTGCCATCCATTGTTGGTATACGTAATGCCTGCCTTTGGATTGAAGAAATCAAACCTTCTGTTTACAAATAAAGTAGGGTTGCCCTGAAACCCTTTCATATCGTGGGTTACATGGCGGTATTGTAAATCTGCAAAACTTAACCAGTGTGCACTTAACTGGTGCTGCCATTTGGTATATAAGTTCAGATCTGTTTTAGTAGCGGGGTAATCATAGTAGCGGTAATTTGTAGAAACAGTTCCGGTTTGTATCCAGGGGATATTGCCAAAATGTTTGCCATCATATTTCGTCCAGCCGCCACCGAAGGTTACTTCATCTTTTCCATCTTTGTATTGTAAAGAAAAAATCTGTCCATAAAAATAATTATCTAACCAACGTTGTCTAACCAGATCTGTTTTCGTTACAGTAATTCCACCAACAAGTACGTTTGGTAAACCGTAGTTTGAAAACGATTGACCAGCTTTGTATTCTTCATAATAACCTTTACCTCTTGTTAAAAATGCTGCTGTATTAAATGACCACCTGTTGGTAAAAGAATGGTTGAAAAATAACTGGTAATGTGTTTGCGTATAATTGTCCGTCTGGTTTTCGTAAGGCGTTCCGGGTTTTTCAGTACCTGCGGGGTTATTGGTTCTGTCGGTAGCCAACAGATATTCCGGTACCCCATACCATGCCTGATAGGTTTTTTCTTTTCCGGAAAAAATATTCAGTCGCAGCGCAGACTTTTTAGTGAGATAGGCAGTACTTAGGTAAAAAGAACTGAGTTCACTTTTTGCACGTTGAATAAAGCCATCGCTGTTGATTCGGCTTACTCTCGCGTCAACGGTAAAATGCTCATTTAGTAAACCGGTTCCGGCCTTTACTGTATTTTTCCAGGTGTTGAATGAGCCAAAACTGTTATTCAATTCACCATATGCTTTTTCATTGTACTCATTGGTTGAAAGATTGATGGTTCCACCAAAAGCACTGGCACCATTGGAAGAAGTGCCTACCCCGCGTTGTACCTGTATGCTGTTAACAGAGGAAGCAAAATCTGGCAGGTCTACAAAATAGGTTCCCATGCTTTCTGCATCGTTATACGGAATTCCGTTTAAGGTAACATTTACCCTGGTAGCATCGCTTCCGCGAATGCGGATACCGGTATAGCCTACGCCATTACCAGCATCGGAATTAACCACAACGGAAGGGGTTTGATCCAGCAGAAATGGAATATCCTGTCCAAGGTTATTTTTAGCAATCTGTTCTTTAGTGAGATTGGTTTTGGCAAATGGCGCCCTTTCCGATGCACGTAAAGATTTTACTTCCAATGGTTGCAGGTACAGAGAGGCCTCGGTTAAACGAATGGTTAATCTCGCATCACCTGCAATGGTCAGGGTTTCTTTGTAAATGGCGAAACCGAGGCTGTTAATGGTTAAGGTAAATTTACCCTGGTCTGTTTTGCCAAAACTAAACTCACCTTTTTCATTGGTAATGGTTTGTCGGTTTCCCAGTTGAACGGTGGCCCCGGCAACCGGGGTCTGGGCATTGTTTTCTGTAACGGTGCCCTGTACCAGGCTTTTTGTGGGTTGTGCAAACGCGATGAGGGTTACAAATGCCAACATCGTTGTTCCCAAAAACTTTTTCATGTTTTTTGCTTTAAAAAGTTAATAATGGGAACAGGGAATAGCTAACGGAGAGGTATTAGAAAGATTGACACCTTCCCTTCGCAGGAATTACCCTGTTCAGGTTCAACGGGTATTATCTCAGCTGCTGATTTTGTTTTACACAAAACCGGCGAGCACCCCGAGGAATGATCTGCTGCAAAAATAGGCATTCGGGAAATGCCCCCCAACTGTAACTTTATCAGTACAACATCGTTACACAGAAAAAATACCCCCAATGAAACAAATATGTATACTACTGGCACTTGGTTTGGGTTGGCTCGGTGCCTTTGCTCAGTCAGAAAAAAACCTGGTGGTGGATGCCAATGCCGAAGTACGAACGGTTAGTGGTTTTACCGGTATTGAAGTATCGGGTGCTATTGACCTGTATATTTCTCAGGGAAGTTCAGAAGCCGTTGCCATCAGTGCCAATACGGAAGAAATCAGAGCCCGGATTAAAACAGAAGTGCGTTCCGGTACACTGCATATTTATTTTGATGGAAAAGGATTGAACTGGAAGGTATGGGGCAATAATAAAATGAAAGCCTATGTTACCTACAAAACCCTGTTGAAGCTGGAAGCATCCGGTGCCTGCAATGTAAAAGCAACCGATCCGATTAAACAGGCGGAACTGAGAATGGAAATGTCGGGTGCCAGTGATTTTAGCGGAGAACTAGCCATTAGTTCACTCAAACTAAGTGCCAGTGGAGCCTCCAACGTTAGTATATACGGAACGGTTGCCAATGCCACAGTAGATGCCAGCGGTGCCTGCAATATTAAAGCATACGATCTCCAAACAGAGATGTGTAAAATAGATGCCAGCGGCGCTTCCAATGTGCGTATTACGGTAAATAAGGAGCTGAATGCCACAGCCAGCGGCGGCAGTACTATTTTTTACAAAGGAACCGGCCTGATACGCGATATCAGTAGTAGTGGCGGTGCTTCTGTAAAACGCCGGACAGACGAATAATCATATATGTACACCCAACTATGCCCTGGTGCCTTTATGCGAGAAAACAAGTTGCCGCAGTATGGCATCAGGGCATTTTTTTACTTGAAATAAACAATTATTTGGAAGCAAGCCCACACAACCCTACTTTTGCACCCCAATACATCGCGAGGTAGAGCAGCGGTAGCTCGTCGGGCTCATAACCCGAAGGTCGGAGGTTCGATCCCTTCCCTCGCAACAAATAAATGACTTGCAATTGCGAAAACAATTGACAGTTAGTGAGAAAAACGGAAGAAACCTTAAAATTTTCCATTCCCTCGCAACAAACTTTATCAAGGCCTCGATAGAGGCCTTTGGTTTTTCTAAAATTTGATGGACCTGCACAAGGGTATCAAATTTTTAAAAAAAGAAAAGTCAGAAAAGACTTTTTATTCGGCTGGAGGCTACTCTGGATACTGAATGTTAGATACAAGATATTTTTATTGTCTTTTATTTACCAGGCATCGTGCATTTAATCGCACTCGCAACCTGTTCAAGTATTCTCATTAACCCTCGCTGAATAATTATTAATTTTTAATTATTAATTTTTAATTGCCTTGAAAGCAGGATTTGTAAATATTTTCGGAAGGCCCAATGCAGGTAAAAGCACTTTGCTGAATGCATTGATTGGCGAGAAGATGGCTATTGTATCGCCCAAGGTGCAAACTACACGCCACCGCATCAAAGCCTTTCTGAATAAGCCCGGTGAATACCAGGTGATTTTTTCAGACACGCCGGGTATCATCGATCCCAAATACAAACTGCACGAGCGGATGATGGATTCTGTGAAAAGTGCTTTGGAAGATGCGGATGTGGCTTTACTAATAGTAGATGCCAATGAAAACCTGCAGGAAGTAGATGCCATCTTTCAGTCGCTACGTTTACGCGTGCCTTGCCTGGTGGTACTTAATAAAATTGATGAAGCAGCTAATGGGAAAATTGCTTTGGCAGAAGCTTTTTTTGCCGATAAATCTTATTGCAAACAATTGGTGAAAATTTCTGCATTACAGAAAGTACATCTCAATAAATTATTGGAAGCCATTATGGCTTTATTGCCGGAAGGAAATCCGTTTTACAGTGAAGATGACCTGAGCGATTTGCCAACCAAGTTCTTTGTAGGCGAAATGGTGCGCGAAAAAATTTACCAGCTATTTGGTGATGAAATTCCTTACCATACTGCGGTGTTGGTTAATGAGTTCAAAGAAAAAGAATCGCTGGTAAAAATACAGGTGGATATTATTGTGAACAGAGAAACCCAGAAGGCCATCATCATAGGTGATAAAGGCAGTATGATCAAACAAATCGGAACCATGGCCAGAAAAGATATCGAAGCCTTTATTCAACAAAAAGTATTCTTAGAGCTCTTTGTAAAAGTGCGTCCCAAATGGAGAGACAATGATCTGCAGTTGAAAGAATACGGATATAAGTAATTAGTAATTAGTAGTTAGTAATTAATAATTAATAATAAAAAAATAAGGTAGTTAGCCTATCACATGATAATTACTAACTACTAATTATTAATTACTAATTAAAATGAGTTTATATTTTTTTTGAAGATAATACAACAACTATGAGTTATACAGTCGCCATCGTAGGAAGACCCAATGTGGGGAAAAGTACCTTATTCAATCGTTTTCTGGAAGAGCGTAAAGCCATTGTAGATGATATCAGCGGTGTAACGCGCGACCGCCAATATGGTATGGCCGACTGGAACGGTAAAGTATTTAATCTGATTGATACCGGCGGTTTTGTACCAGGTACAGATGATGTATTTGAAACAGAGATCCGTAAGCAGGTGAAAATTGCCATTGAAGAAGCAGACAGTATTATTTTCATGGTAGATGTTGCTACCGGTATCACCGATCTGGATGATGCCATGGCAGATATGCTGCGCAGAGGTAATAAGCCCGTGTATGTGGTAGTGAATAAAGTGGATAATGGTACCCGAGAACTGGAAGCAACAGAGTTTTATTCGTTGGGTTTTGCCAATAACTTTTTCATCAGCAGTATTTCAGGAAGTGGTACCGGCGAACTGCTGGATGCCGTTACAGAACCCATTACTGCCGAAGATGTGGAAGAAGCCATGAAAGAATCGGATCTTCCCAAGATTGCAATCATTGGTCAGCCTAATGTTGGTAAATCATCTTTGCTGAATGCATTGATTGGTCAGGAACGTACCATTGTAAGTGATGTATCGGGTACCACTAGGGATAGTATTCACACACATTACAACCTGTTTCAGAAAGAATTTATGTTGATTGATACGGCAGGTATCCGCAAGAAAAGTAAAGAAAAAGAAGACCTCGAATTTTATTCCATCATCCGTGCCATCAAAGCAATTGATGATGCAGATGTATGTATGATTGTACTGGATGCCCATAAAGGCATTACCGCACAGGATATTACCATTTTCAGCCTGGCCGTTCGAAAAGGCAAGGGAGTAGTAGTATTGGTAAACAAATGGGATCTGGTAGAAAAAGAGACCAATACGGCCCGTGATTACGAAAAAACTTTAAAACAGAAACTGGCTCCTTTTACCGATGTGCCTATTCTGTTCATCTCCGTAAAAGAAAAAACGAGAATTTTTAAAGCGATAGAACTGGCTTTGGATGTGTATGATAACAGAAAAAGAAAAGTACCTACGGCTAAACTGAATGAAGCCATGCTGGCAGCCATTGCAGCCTATCATGCACCTGTGGTGAGAGGAAATTCAATAAAAATTAAATATGTAACCCAACTGCCAACTGCAGTGCCTTCTTTTGCTTTTTTCACCAATTATCCCGACGATATTAAGATGCCGTATCGGAATTACCTCGAAAACCAGCTTAGAACCAAGTTTACATTCACGGGGGTACCAATAAGGATATTCTTTAGAAAGAAATAAAATTTATTTGTTAAAGTTTGCAAATCTGGGACAGGATATTATCTTTGCGCCCAAACTCAAAAAACTTAAAAACAAGTACAATGAAAAAAGTATTCGCAATCTTGACAGTAGCTGGTTTAATGACAGCTTGTAATTCAGCTGAAACAACAACAACTGCTGCTGACACCACTGCTACAACTGTAGACACCACCAAAGCTGCTATGGATACAACTGCAGTATCTGCTGACACTACTAAAGTAGCTGCCGACACTACTAAAAAGTAATCCTGATTCAAGTATTTCGATACTGAATATTACTTCTTACAAAAGCCTGTTACTTGACAGGCAAGGTCCTCCCGGTTTTCCGGGAGGATTTTTTTGTGCCAGTTTGTACCAAATAACCTGCTTAGGGGTCAATGGCATTAATATTGACTTATTTTTGCAGACTGGTTTTTACAAAAGAATGTAAGGGCTTTGTGACATTTTGACCCAAGAATACGTGTATGTTGAAAGAAAAATTGTTTTTCCGCTCAGAAGAAGATACTGATTTCATGCCCATCATTCCCATTAGTGAGAATGACAGTGAACAGGATAAGAATTTAGTGATCCCTGATAGTTTGCCCATTTTGCCATTGCGAAATACGGTGTTGTTCCCCGGGGTGGTATTGCCCATAACCGTGGGAAGGGATAAAAGTATCAAAGCCGTAAACGACGCTTATAAACTGGATAAGTTAATTGGCGTAGTAGCACAAAAGGATGCTAATATCGAAGAACCCGAACCGGTTGATCTTTGTAAGATTGGCACCGTTGCACGGATAGTGAAGCTGATTAAAATGCCTGATGGGGGCACCACCATTATTATACAGGGAAAAAAGCGGTTTGAATTACTGGAAATGACCAGTGATGACCCTTATTTCAAAGCTTCCATAGCCTTACTGGCCGATGATGAGATACCAGAGAACGAAAATTTTGATGCGTATGTAAGTACCATAAAAGATTTGGCTGCGCAGATTATTCATTTGTCTCCCAACTTACCCACAGAAGCTTCTATCATTTTAAAGAATATAGAGAACCCATCGTTCCTTATCAATTTTGTAAGCAGCAACCTGAACAGTGAACTGGCAGAGAAACAGGGTTTACTGGAGATCAATGATGTACACCAGCGTGCGGAAAGACTCATTTTTGTATTGCAACGTGAGTTGCAGTTTGCGGAACTGAAAGACAAAGTAGCTACTAAAACCAGAACAGAAATTGATAAGCAGCAACGCGATTATTTTTTACAGCAGCAACTGAAAAGTATTAAGGATGAATTGGGTGGCGATACCAATGAAAGAGAGATTGCTGAGATGAAGAAAAAGGCAGAAGGTAAAAAATGGCCTGAAGCTGCAAAGAATCTTTTCAAAAATGGTATTGAAAAGCTGGAAAGAATGCACCCGACAACACCCGATTATTCGGTGGTGTACAATCACCTTGACCTGATGCTGGATCTTCCCTGGGAAGATTATACGGCCGATAATTATGATCTTAAAAATGCAAAGAAAGTATTGGATGCAGATCATTACGGTATGGGCAAGATCAAGAGCCGTATACTGGAATATTTAGCCGTTTTGAAACTGAAAGGTGATATGCGTAGTCCGATACTTTGTTTTCTCGGACCTCCCGGTATTGGTAAAACATCTTTGGGCCGCTCCATTGCACACGCCATCGGAAGAAAATATGTACGAGTGAGTCTTGGTGGTTTACATGATGAAAGTGAAATCCGCGGTCATCGTAAAACCTATATCGGCGCCATGCCCGGACGGATTGTGCAGAATATACGTAAATGCAAATCATCAAACCCGGTAATGATACTGGATGAAATTGATAAGATTGGCAGCGATATGCGTGGCGATCCTTCATCAGCATTGCTGGAAGTATTAGACCCCGAACAGAACCATACTTTTTATGATAACTATTTGGAATTGGAGTATGATTTAAGCAAAGTATTGTTCATTGCCACAGCGAATAATTTACAAAACATACAACCCGCATTGCGCGATCGTTTAGAGATCATTGACCTGAGCGGTTATGCAGTAGAAGAAAAAGTAGAAATAGCCAAACGACATTTACTTCCCAAGCAAAAAGAAGCACATGGATTGGGTAAAGTAAATTTCAAGATCAATGATAAAGTTCTGGAAAAAATCATTGAACATCATACCAGAGAAAGTGGGGTGCGTGAGTTAGATAGACAACTGGCTTCCATTATGCGTTACCAGGCTAAGGAGCTGGCAATGAAGAACAAAGTAAAATCAACAGTTACTGCACAGGATGTAGAGAAGATACTCGGGCAATCGCGTTACAGTAATGAGATTTATAAAACAGCCAATATGCCCGGTGTGGCGGTTGGGCTGGCATGGACTTATGTTGGAGGTGATATTCTTTTTATAGAAACCATTTTAGGAGACGGGAAAGGTGATTTAAAACTAACCGGTAACCTCGGAAATGTAATGAAGGAAAGTGCATCTACCGCCTTAAGTTACCTGCAGGCCAATGCGAAAAAACTGGGAGTGGATCCTGAGGAATTTGGTAAGAAAAATATTCATATTCACGTTCCGGAAGGAGCAGTGCCGAAAGATGGTCCGAGTGCGGGTATCACCATGCTAACATCATTAACCTCAGCTTTTACCGGTAGAAAAGTGAAACCCTTTCTGGCTATGACTGGCGAGATTACCTTACGTGGTCAGGTATTGCCGGTAGGTGGTATTAAAGAGAAAATACTGGCCGCCAAAAGAGCCGGTTTGAAAGAGATCATTCTTTGCTGGCAAAATGAGAAAGATGTGAATGAAATTGACAGTGCCTTTATCAAAGGGGTTCAGTTTCATTATGTTAAAACCATGCAGCAGGTGATAGATTTGGCCCTGGTTTGATGTTGAAAAAATTAGCTTGGGCTTAAAACAAAATTAAAATACAGTTGTAGTATGATGTATGGGAACGTCTTCATGTTGCCACTTTTGAGAACCTATCCCCCGTTCCCGGGGGATTTTTTTATGCATGGGTTTCATCGGGCATCTTGCAGTAGATTTACATAGTATACATGAAACGGTTCGTTTACATATTAGCTATTCTTTGCATCAATAAATTACCAGCACAAACGCTGGGGGGCAATGCTGTGTTTAATTTTTTATCGCAGCCGGTTAACGCAAGACTGGCAGCATTAGGTGGTATCAACGTATCAGACATAAGTAATGATGTGGGCATGGCTTTTCATAACCCAGCCCTGTTGCGGGATGGAATGCACAGGCAGGTAAGTACTTCTTTCAATTCCTTTCTGGCGGGTATTCGTAACTATGGTGCCATTGGTGCCTATCATCTGGAAGAAGCCAAAACCAATATTGCTTTTGGAACCAACTATTTTGATTACGGAACCATTGCACAAACAGATGCATCCGGAAATGTATTGGGTAGTTTTAGGCCGGTAGATTATGTGGTGCAGGTAATGGCATCGCGTGAGTACCATGAAAAATTTCGGTATGGACTTACACTGAAATATATTCAATCCTCCTATGGTCAATACCGTTCTGCAGGATTGGCGTTTGATGCCGGGGTAACGTATTATGACTCAGCCAAACAATTACAGGTAAGTGTGGTGGTAAAAAATATGGGAACCCAATTGAACACCTATGATGGCAGTAACCGTAAAGAAGAATTGCCCTTTGATCTGCAGGCGGGAGTTACCAAACGTTTAGAGAATGCACCATTTCAATTCTCACTCACCGCACATCATCTGCAGAAATTCAACACTTATTATAACGATACCAGTTTCCGTGCTTCTGAGGGAGAGAATGGCTATGCAGCCAATACTACGCTACAAAAAATATTCTCTCATGTGGTTTTATCAGCACAAATATTTTTGAATGAAAAACTGGAGATCAATACCGGCTATAACTTTCAACGAAGGCAGGATCTGAATGCCTATAATGTTACCAGCGGATTGAATGGGTTTTCATTTGGTGCAGGACTATTACTCAACAAATTGCATATCCGTTACGGAACCGGCTTTTATCAAAGTAATCTTTTTCACCAATTATCGCTTAACCTGAATTGGGCAGGGAAATTATAGTGAAGCTAAATTAATAGGAGAGTAAAGAAAGCTCCACACAGAACCATTAAGAAGTGGGTTTCGTTTTTTTCTGATTCTTTTTATTTTTTCTCTGCGCAAACTCTCTGTTCTCTGCGGCGCTGCGGTTAGTGCAAGCTAAAACCAACCGCGAAGCCGAAGCGTTTTCTGAGTTTTCGCAGAGAGCAATTTGTATGAATATCCGTATGAAACTTTTTTTAGTAATTAATCACCATTACTTCACTGTTATATTCAAATAAATAATCGTAGAATCCTTACTGCATGCTGCCCTGCCGATGGGGTTTTGACTAATGGCCAGGGTAATGGAATCTGTTCCTATAAATTTGGCAGCTGGTGCATAATGATAGATAGTAGTGAACATATCAGTTTCATTTTCCAGTTGACTGATAGAAAAATGGTTTCCTTTTTCAAGAATGGAAGCTATATCGCCTTCATTACCGTATGCTGTCATATCAAAATAAAAATCGGTACCTGTTGTTATCGCGGTATCAATAGTGATCTCTTTGATTTTTTCGCTCTGGTGAATTTCTTTTTGGCAGGAAGAAATCATTACCAATAATAAGCAATTGGCGATGAATACATAGGTAATACGTTTCATAAGCATCGGTATTATACTGTAATGTTTTTTATAAAATAACAGCCATGGCATTTGGCAGCCGGTTACTCACTAAGTAAAAGACGGTAGTCCAAAAAAAGGAAAACCCAGACGATTGTTTTTGTTGGTGCATGATGGAAATTGGGTTATTTCTATCATTAGAGTCAGCTCCTCAATATACTGTTGCCTGAATGTTAAAAAATTTACCTGTTGATATAGGCATTTATTAAACAGACCCATAGTAATACATTAGAAAAATGATGGTGTCATATAATTTATGGCTATTGCTAATGTGCGGTCATTGATGTGAGGACACATCAATGGCAGGCATAAAAAAACCTGAACGTGTGTTCAGGTTTTTTATAAATAGGTTATACTACGCCTCCCGGTTTCTTAGGTGGCATCACTGCTTTTCCTTTTTTGTCGGGGATCACTGCAGGAGGTGGTGGTGTTTTCTCTGTTTGTTTTTTAGGGTCTTTCTCTTTAGGATCGGCTGGTTTTATAACAGGTTTTGTTTTGTCTTCTTCCAGTTGCGATTCAGGTATAATATCATCGGGCTTAATATCTTTCGGCACTTCGTAGGCACCTGAATTACCGGTGCCACCATCTTCCGCTTCGCCACCCAAAACCGGCACACCGCCATTGGTATAATCGATATTGATATCATTAATACCATCAGGTTTTACAAACGTAAGCTTGGTATCAATGCCGCAATTTGGATCTGCTGCTGCTTTGTTAAAAAAATATGCCCAGATAGGCATGGCGGCACGTCCACCTTCTCCGTTTTTACTCTCAGTATTAAAGCGAATAAAGCGATCATCGCAACCCACCCAGCCGCCGGCCAGTAATTGTGGGGTATATCCTATAAACCATGCGTCGCTGTTATCGTTGGTGGTTCCGGTTTTTCCGGCAATTTCCAAACCAGCAGGTACATTATATCCCCAGATACCGGCACCGGTTCCAAACTGTAACACACCCTGCATCATTTTAATAACCGAATACGCGGTAACATCACTAATCACTTCTTTTCTATGTGGTGTAAACGTGGCCAAAACATTTCCGTTTCTGTCTTCTATCCGGGTAATGTACATGGGCTTGGCATTAAAACCGCGGCCAGGAAACATACTGTAACCCTGCATCATTTCTATCAAAGAAATTTCACAGGCACCAATACCGATAGAAGGGTAGGCAGGAATATTGGATGTAAAATCGCATTTGCGCAAAAACTCGATCAATCGTTTTGCCCCATCGTTTCCATTATTATCGAGTTGCTTTAATACATACGCCGTAGCACAGTTTCTTGATTTTGCCAAAGCCAAAGCCATCGGCATGGTAGCACCGGTGCAGGTTTTAGAAGTAGCCGGCACCATACCATAACCACCAAAACTTTGCTGCTGATCGTATACCGTTGTATTGGGTGTAAAGCCTGCTTCTTCAATAGCAAGACTATACAACAAAGGTTTCATAGTAGATCCTACCTGTCGTTTGGTATTCAAATTGGCGTGATCAAATTTATAGGTCTTAAAATCAATACCACCCACCCATGCTTTCACCTGGCCATCCAACGGATTCATTACCATAAAACTGGCCTGCAACATCTGGCGATGGTATTTGATTGAATCGTAAGGCGTCATTACCGTATCCATTCCCCTCGTATTATTCCACGCAAATACATGCATTTGAATTTTCTGGTCAAAGGTTTTACGGATGTCTTCTTCATCCATACCTTCTTTCTTCAAATTTTTCCAGCGTTCACTTTGTTTGGCAGCTGCTTCCAGCACATTCTCATATCCTTTCCAAACCGTTCCTTTTTTAATATTCTCCTGCCTGTTCAGCAGCTTCTGCATATAGTTAATATGTTTGGCTACAGATTCTTCTGCAATCAACTGCATACGTGGACTAATGGTGGTATATATTTTTAATCCATCACGATATAAATTATAGGCATCTCCATTGTTCTTTTTATGTTCCTTGCACCATTTCTTCATTTCTTCGCCGAGGATCATACGGAGGTAGGGGGCCAAACCATTGTTCTCATTCAGTTTGCGGTAACTGATCTCCATCGGTTTTCTTTTCAGGATATCTGCTTGGGCAGCCTCTAAATATCCTTTGGTTACCATCCTGTTGATCACCAGGTTTCTTCTGTCTAATGCACGTTTGGGAAAATTGCGTGGATTGTAAATACCCGGACCATTGATCATACCTATTAAAACCGCTGCTTCTTCCACATTCAATCTATCTGGTTCTTTCTGGAAAAAAGTATTGGATGCGTTTCGGATGCCATAAACATTATCGCTAAACGCTACTGTATTCAAATACAGGGTGATGATTTCTTCTTTGGTAAAATTTCTTTCCAGTTTGATGGCAATAATGCCCTCTTTTAATTTCTGTATACTGCGCAATAAAAAATTCTTGGTGCTCCAGTTTTCTGTAAACAGGTTTTTTGCCGTTTGCATGGTAATGGTACTGGCACCACCTTCGCTACCGAGGTATAAAAAAGCACGCATCAGCGAAAAACCATCAATGCCACTATGTTCATAAAAACGTTTGTCTTCCGTAGCAACCAATGCATTTACCACATGCTTGCTAATGTCTTTAGAAAGTACATTTACCCTGTCTTCAATATAATATTTTCCCATGGGTGTACCGTCATCTGCAATAACCTGACTTGCTTGCGATGCACTGGGGTTCTCGATATCATCAATGGAAGGCATGGCGCCAATCCATCCCCAGTTTATCATGAGCAGGAAAAGGATGACGAATCCAAAGCCCCAGAAAAAAATGCGCCAGAATGTTTTTACAGATTTGGTCATATACAAACGAATAAGGTATAAAAGGTTGTAAGCGTAAAACTAAAAAACAGCTTATCGATTTTCACAGATTTTCCGTTAAAATTTATCCGGAAAAATATCATGCATGAAGGTATGATAACCTTCTATATCCTGTTTACTGATCAATACATTCATATTGGCATTACTGATGATACTAAAACGGTATTTATCAGGTGTTAGCCAGGGTATGATTCTTGTGTTGGTTAGCGGACGGGTTTTATCTATATACAGAATCGCATCTCTGGCATTTACAAATGGCCCAAACATCAGGAATGTGTATTGTGCATTGATGCGTCTGTTAAATACCTCCACCCTTTGTTCTGAATAGTTGTCCTGGTTATACCGGTTAAAGGCATTGCGACTTTCTGTTACAAAAATGGGGTCAACATTATTCAATACCACCACCACATATTGTGTATCCGATGGATCGAACTGGTAGGTATTGTTATTGATAGGGGCCACTTTTACGGTATTGGTCAGATCCAGTTTTTTTAAATCGCCAGCAAGCATAATTTTGGCAGAATCTTTTTTAATTACAGCAGCAGTAGAAACCGTTTGGGTATTGCTGATATCTACCAGTTGTTTGGGGGCCGCTTTGATCTCTTTGGGTGCAGTTGTTTGTAAAGAATCTTTTTTAATATTCGCTGCTGTTGAAACGGTTTTGGTATCGGTAAGATCAACCAATTCTTTTTGTGCCATTTTTAATTCTTTGGGCACATTCATCTCCATTTGTTTTTTGCGGTTGGCCTGCTCTGCATCGGTTGCATTCAGGTCTATGCCGCGTGAAGCCAAATCATCGCCTCTGTCGATTTTCAAATTGGTTAAATAGTTTTCTATCTGAGACCTTCTTTTCAATACATCTATCATGGTTATCGCTTTCTCTGCCAGCGGCGATTTGCCAAACAGGCCCGCAATATTTTCGAGTCTGTTAATAGCGGTGCTATCTTCTTTTTGTTTGATGTAATAGATAGATTCGATATACAATAATTGCGGCGTCCAGTAGTGATTGCCAAATTCTTTATCGGCTTTTAGTTTGGCTTCTTTGGCTTCATCAAATCTGCCCGAAAGAAACATGGCATAAATGGATGCATATTGTTTTTCTGCCGGATCGTTTTTCTTATTGGTATTTGCGGCGGCGGTAGTTAATTGACCGGCCAGTTTTCCTTTTCCAAAAGCTTGTTTTAATTGTGCAGCGGCAGCATCTGCTTTAGCCAGGTCGCCATTTTTTCTGTAACAATAGGCAAGGTTAAATAAGGCCTGTTCAACTTCTGCACTTTCCGGAAAACGTTTCATCAGCTCTTCATACATTTCTATGGCCGAAGGATAATCTTCAAGCTGGTTTTGAAATGTAAGGGCATTGCTCAATAAAGCACGGATGATGGCGGTATTGGAACTTTCTATTTGCGTAGCCGTGAGTGGGATATTTTTTTTCAATACATCCATACTCAAATCTTGTGGTTCTGCTTTTTTAGCAGCATCAGGTCCATTTTTTTCACTGGTTGGTGTGGAAGTTTTGGTGGTTAAACTGGTATTCACCGCCGTTTGTCTTCGCCAGTTATCTACATTGGGTCGACTGCCCCAGCGGTTTTTAAAATCAGATGAGCCCTTAGCTTTTAAGGAAGCATTCTGAAAATAAAATTCTGAACTGCCGCCGCCAAACAAATCTGCGGATACAGTATTGCCTGCCAGTGGGTTACCAAATGAGAGGTTATCTCCCGGAACATCTTTCAATCCTCTTTCTTTGCGAAGTTGTTTTAGCAGTTTTTTGAGAAGCGCGTCTCTTGCTTCCTCACTCAGTGTAGCCAATTGTTGCAGACTGTCTTCCAAAAAAATGATATCCTGATTGGCACTAATGATTTGTAAAGCGGGCTTGCGTTCGTCTACCCTTGTTTTATCTTCTTCTTTCAACAAAGCCGTTTGTATGCTATCGTAATAGCGATAAGAAACCGCATACTTTTTTATCGGGTAATTCATATCACCCAATAATAAAAAGCTGAGTTGCTTTTGCAATGGGTTATCTGCTGTACTGTATTTAATGCTGCTTAACAAATGATTTTGTGCAGCGGTATAATTTTTTCTTTTTAGCTCCAGTTGAGCGGCGGCGTAGTAAATGATGTCGCGGTTGGTTTCATATTTATCGCGCTTGGCCATCTTCAATAATTCGTCCAGATTTTTTTGTATGGCATTTTCCTGCGTAGCAGCCGCCAATCCTACAATATTCATCCTGGCATACACTTCCATTAAGGGATCTGTGGTATGTTGAATAGCCCTTTCAAATAACTGAATGGCTTTATCTTCTTTATGCGCCAACTGGTACATTTGTGCAGCAAGGTATTCCCAACGGGCTCTCTCTAATTTGCTTTCGGCATTGTCTAGCGCCAGCAACAATTGATCTGCTGATGCTTCGTAGGATTGCTGTTTGTACAACACATACGCATTCATCTCATGCAGATCTGATTTCAATCGTTCAGGAAAATTCGGATCAGTTCGTATCAATTCAAGTAAACTGGCAGCTTCCGTTAATTGGTCCTGCTCTGCATAGGTTCTTGCCTGCAACATAAAACTTTCGTTACGGCTGGGAGGGAAGCTGGTGATTTTTTTCCACAAACCCCGGTTCTCCCGGGTGGCAATGGTAAATACACCATTGGTATTACTGGCATTACTTCCTATGGGAATATCATATCCATTGTCTTTTGGAGAGAATGCATAGTTGATGTATTGGAAAACATTAGAGGCAGAATCAAAATCTTTTCGGTACAAATAGGCTTTACCCATCAACAGGTATAGTTTATCTACCCAATCGCTGCGAAGATCATGTAGTAATATACCGGCAGTACATTTATAAATCACAGAATCCATCTGGCCATTGGCTGTTTCATCCAGACTGTAATTATAAAAGGGAAGTAATTGCGCATAATCATCTACATGAACAGACTTAGCTTGCTCCAACGCTTCATTCAATTTATTATTTGCATTGAAATAATAGTTGAATCTACTTACGGTATTGTTATACAGCCTGCGTGGAACAGTAAATTTTTTGTCCCCCGACTTTTCTGAAGGAAGGGTTCGGGTTTCGTAGGCTTTCGGTTTTTTGATCTCAAAAGAAAGATTGGGTTGTGCTATAGTTTGCAGTGCCAAAAGCTGCGCAAAAAGGCCAAGGCAGCAGGCAATCATCCACGCATTTCTCCGGTTGTATGTGCTTAGGTTCGTCAGGTACATAAAATGTGTTTAAAAATACAGTTATTTCTCAATTCAGGATGGCGAAAAGCAGATTGATTGTTACCTTTAGCGGGATTTAACAAAATGAGCAACCTAGAGATCAATAATACCCTGAAAAGACTCCGTAACAGCTACCGGTTGGTGGTGATGAACGACGATACCTATGAAGAAGTGGTTACTTTTCGGTTAACCCGTTTAAGTGTGTATATCGGACTGAGTACGGTATTCGTGTTACTGGTAGGATTAACCATTGCCCTGATTGCTTTTTCGCCCATAAAATATTATATCCCCGGATACGGTACCCGCGAAAGCAGAACCGCTTTGCAGGTGCTGAAAATCAGAACTGATTCACTGGAGCAGGCAATCAAGTATAAAGAGCAGTACCTGGATGGAGTTAAAAAAGTATTGTCAGGTAATTCCCCCTCACAACTGGATACGGTACCGGATATACTACCCAAGACGGATCCCTCAAACGACTGACCAACCATGGCAGATAAACCAAACCCCAATGCATTAATGCAATATGCAGGCTACGCAGCACAATTGGCCGTGGCGTTGGTGTTGGCTGTGTATGCAGGTATGTGGTTGGATAAACAAACAGGCATCCGTTTTCCGATATTGATTTGGTTATTACCTTTGGTGATATTGATTGGAATGATGATTAAAGTAGTGCGGGATACCACAAAAAAATAATATGGATACACAGAATAAAAACTGGATGATACCTTTTGTTGTTTTATATACCATAGGGGATCTAATGGCAATACTTTTATCAGGTTGGATGGAACTGCACGCTATAAATGTGTTCGTTGTGATTGGTGCCAACACACTTTTATTTGCGGTGAGTGTGTTGAATATTCTATTTCAGCAAAAAAATATGCAGAACCCCAATCCCGCTGCGGTTATACGCGGGGTAATGGCGGGTACTTTTATCAAATTGATGGGACTGGCCGCTGCTGCCATTATTTATCTGCTGGCCGCTGGTGAAGCAAGAAGTGTGAATGCTGTGTTTGTAGCATTGGTGTTGTACATAGCCTATACCTGGTTGGAAGTTCGCATCTCTTTACGGATGAAGCCTAAGAAATAATGCCTGTATCCGAACATCCCATGCAGGCCCTTTCGGAGTTTTTACCCGAAGGCAGTTTTGAAAAAGTGGTGCACTATATCCATCATTACAAAGTGCATCTTACCATCAGCAAACAACGCAAATCGGTATTGGGCGATTACCGGCATTCCGGCTGGGGTAGTAACCACCGCATTAGTGTAAACGGAAACCTGAATCAATACGAATTCCTCATTACTTTATTACACGAATTGGCGCATTTGCTTACCTATGAGTTGCACAAGAACCGGGTAGAACCGCATGGCAAAGAATGGAAAGCCCATTATAGCCGGCTGTTGGTAGATTTTGTGCAACACAAATTATTTCCGAAAGATATTGAGCAGGCATTACAGAAATCCATTATCAACCCATCTGCTACGGCCAATGGCGAAACTGATTTGTTATTGGTATTACGAAAGTATGATCCCGTAAAAAAGCCTGGTTATCTCCACATCATTGATGTAGCGGAAGGAGCCCTTTTTCATACAGAGAATGGGAAAATCTTTCGCAAAGGTGCCAAACGCCGTAAACGTTTTGAATGCGTTGAAGTAAAAACAGGTTTGCGCTATACTTTTAGCCCGATAACAGAAGTTCAATTGTTGCCCGAACCCTGATGATTTTGTACGGCAGATTGTTGTAGATTTAAACAAACAAACGCTCTATGAAAAAATATCTACTACTAGCTTGCTTAGCAAGTATTGGCTGTACAGGTTTACACGCGCAAACCCCTGCTAAAAGCACATCGGTTCTTCGCCATGTGGTGCTGTTTAAATTCTTCGATAAATCCACACCCGCTGATGTTAAAAAAATTGAAGAAACGTTTCTTGCCCTGTCTGGTAAAATTAAACTGATTAAAGATCTGGAATGGGGCGTTAACAATAGTCCCGAAAAACTGAACCAGGGATTAACGCATTGTTTTTTTCTAAGTTTCTCATCAGAAAAAGACCGCGATGATTACCTGGTACATCCTGCCCACAAAGATTTTGTTTCCATTGCCGGCCCGCATATTGATAAAGTAACTGTAGTAGATTACTGGGTGCATAAGTAAGCCCTTGCCTCAAGGGAATAGGAAAATACATCTCTCAAACAATTGCTGCCATGGTTTATAAAAAAACCAGTCTTGTATTGTTTACCTGTTGCATGCTGACAAATGTTTTTTGTCAGGCACCCGCATTGCAGCAGTTAGATTCATTGGCAGGTAAATACATGCGTGCATTAAAAAGTTTGGGCGGTGAAAAAATATGGCTGCATACAGACAGGCCGGTGTACAGGGTAGGGGATATTGTTTTTTTCAAAGCATTTGTAACCCATGCGCTTTCTGGTAAGCCTTCCAGGCAAAGCCATATGCTGTTTGTAGATATGGTGGATGAATATGACTTTCCGGTAAATCGTGCCATGCTGAATGCCTCCCAATTTAAAACCGATGGCAGTTTTATTTTGCCGGATACCTTAGCGTCAGGGCATTATTGGATTCGGGCGTATACTAAAAAAAGTCTGCAGCAAAAAGAAGCACCTATGTTTGTGCAGGCTATTTATGTAATCAATTCATTGAAGCCGGATAGCCATGATCTATCTGTAAAAAAGAATACAACAGCATCCATTTCTGTAGCAGACGATTCCGTTCGCGTTCAATTTTTTCCCGAAGGTGGAACCATGGTAGGGGGTGCCAATACCTTACTTGCTATTAAAACAACCAGTCAAAACGGAACGCCTGTACCGGTAGCTGGGTTTGTAAAAGATAATCAAGACTCTGTCGTTGCAAGAATACAAACGGATAGCAATGGATTGGGCAAGATTCAGTTTTTCTGCTGGACATGGCGCACTTATCAATTACATATTACCCGTAATAATAAACCTGAGCTTCGCTACACACTACCCGCTGTAAATCTTTTCGGAGCCCAGGTGGCAGTTATTGAGAAGGAAGGTATCAGAAGATTGCGTGTAGTGTTGGAAGATTCTATTTTCAGGAAAGATAAAATAAGTTTTGTGCTGGGTATATCGGGCGACAGTCTTTGTTTCTCTGGTGTGGGCCGTGGCTCATTTGATCTGGTAATTCCAGAATACCGTTTCCCCAAAGGCATAGCACATTTTATACTGTTCGATGATCAAATGAATTTTCTAAGCGAAAGAAGCGTATACATGCCCGGTAATGAAACAACCATAACACTTACGAGTGATAAACAGAATTACGCCGCAAGAGAAAAAGTAAATATAGCCTTACAGGTAAGCGATGCAGAAAAAAAAGCACAAGTTGCTTCCTTTATGGTAGAGGTAAATGATATTACCCGTGAAGCTTTTTATGAACCCATTAAGCCCGTAAAAACAGAATCAGTCGCTTCGGTATCCATGGAACAATGGGATCTTTTTTTGCTTACACAACCTACAGGGTATAACCGGCAGGTATTGCCTTTACTAAAACAGGCAGCATCTATGTTTTCTGAAACAGAAGAAATGGATAGCAGCTTATATATACAGGGAAAAGTGCTGGACGAACGTAACAGGCCCTTACCTAAAAAAATCATTACATTATTTGGTGATACAAAGAGTAAACTATTTACCACTGATACTACTGATGCGAATGGAAGATTTCAATTTCCTTTTACGGCGTATGATGACAAAATAAAATTCAACTTACAGGTAAGTGATTTCTCCGGAAGGTTGGTGGCAGCAAAAATTGAATTGGATACTTTATTGCGATATCCAAAACTGATCACTCCTTCTGTAGTAAAACAAAGATTTGTAATTGAAGAAATTGAAACTGTTCGCAAGGTCATGATCATTCAATCAAAAAGCGATACAGTGTTAGAGAAGCGGGGCAAAGAATGGCTGGCGGATGTTACCGTTACTGGTCTTGTTAAAAAAGATCCGGGGTATGATGTTAAAAAAAGACAAAGCCTGTTCTCCAAAATTATTCCTCCGGAAGTATTGGCGAGAATGAGCGGCAACAGTTTGGGCAATGCTATATTCCGTGTTCCCGGTATTCATTTGCGAAATGGTTACGTAACCCTAACCGGTGGCAACTCATTCACCATTGGTGCCGCAGCAGAACCAATGTTGATTGTAGATGGAGTGCCCATTCCCTCGGATACTTCGGATAAACTTTCCGGTTCAGAACCCAGTCCCGTTCTGTTAGCATTAAACCGGATAGACCCTTCCACCGTTGAGTTTATTGAAGTACTCACAGGACCGGAAGCCGCAATGTATGGCGTAAGGGGCGGCAATGGTGTGATCATTGTAAACACCCGATCGAGAATGTTACCGGATGATGCCAACAAAATAAATGGTATTCGCAATCTTGTTGTCAACGGGTTTCACGTTCCTGAAAATTTTGAACAGAGAGATTATTCCGTAAAAGAAATCCGCAACACAAAAATCCCTGATACCCGTACCTTACTTTTCTGGAACGGCGATGGAATAACGGATAATGAGGGCAAAGCCACTATCTCATTCTATGCCGCAGATGCAGCTACAACTTATACAGTAACGGTTACGGGTATTACAGCTTTGGGTATTCGTTTTCAAAAACAATTACAGGTATCACGCAAATAAAAATGCCGGTCATTTAATAACCGGCATGTAATACATTATGAAGTGATTAATTAAGCAACTGCTTTCTTTACCAGTTCTGCTGCTTCGCTTAACTGAATGGCAGATTGTACTTTCAATCCACTTTCATCAATCAGTTTTTTAGCTTCTACTGCATTGGTTCCCTGCAAACGAACAATGATAGGGATATTGATATTACCCAATTTGTTGAACGCCTCAATCACACCTGCAGCCACACGGTCGCAACGAACAATTCCACCAAAAATATTGATCAATATTGCTTTCACATTCGGGTCTTTCAGAATAATACGGAAACCTGCTTCCACTGTTTGAGCATTGGCCGAACCACCTACATCCAGGAAGTTGGCTGGCTCACCACCGCTCAGTTTAATCATATCCATAGTAGCCATGGCCAAACCAGCACCATTTACCATGCAACCTACATTTCCATCCAGTTTTACAAAATTCAGGTTGTACTGGCCTGCTTCTACTTCTGTGGGATCTTCTTCGGTTACATCTCTCAGCGCAGCAATATCCGGATGACGCATTAAGGCATTATCATCAATATTCATCTTACAATCCACCGCAATCATTTTATCATCACTGGTTTTGAACAGAGGGTTAATTTCCACCATGCCGCAATCCAGTCCTGTATAGGCATTATATAAGTTGGTTACAAATTTCACACAGCTCTTAAAAGCTTCGCCGCTCAGGCCAAGGTTGAAAGCAATCTTTCTTGCCTGAAACCCTTGTAATCCGCCACCCGGGTGAACCCATTCTTTAAATATTTTATCTGGCGTATTATGCGCCACTTCTTCAATATCCATACCACCTTCTGTGCTATACATCACCACGTTCATACCTTTGGCGCGATCCAGCAGGATGGAGAGGTAAAATTCTTTAACGGGGTTTGGACCGGGATAATATACATCCTGTGCAACCAATATTTTGTTCACTTTTTTACCTTCGGCACCGGTTTGAATGGTTACCAGTGTACCACCAAGAATATTCTTGGCAATGGTAGTCACATCCTCCAGGCTTTTTCCAACGGCCACACCTCTTTGCTCGGTACCTACTATTTTACCTTTTCCACGACCACCGGCATGAATTTGCGCCTTAATAACGGCAAAATTGTTGCCCGTTTGGGTTTTGATCTGGCGGTATGCCTCTTCAGCAGCCATTACCGTATCTACGGCAATGCCTTCCTGTACGGGAACATGGTATTTTTTCAGTAATTCCTTAGACTGGTATTCGTGGAGATTCATGCGGAAAAAATTTTTGCGAAGATAAGTGAAACTGTTATTCAGAATTGATCATAATTATTATTGTTGTAACATTAAATCTCCTATTTTTATCTTTCATACCTATATTTAAACTGAGTTAAAACACAAACATTATGAAAAAAGCAATCGTAGCATTAGTAGGCATAGCCTTCTTAACAGGGATCTATTCTTTTGTACCTGGTACTCCCGGTAAAAAAGCGTTGGCTCCTTTATCAGTGAATGTCGCCAAAAGCCGTATCGATTGGGTGGCTTCTAAAAAGAATGACTTCCACACAGGACTGTTTCCACTTAAAAGCGGTGAAATAAATGTGGAAGGTGGAAAATTGACAGGTGGAAAATTTGTGATCGATCTTGCCAACCTGAAAGTAACAGACGGTGCAGATGGTTTAACCGGCCACCTGAAAAGAGCGGATTTCTTTGATGTTGAAAAATTTGCTGAAGCATCTTATGAGATCACTTCTGTAAACTATACTGGTGATAATACGGCTGATATCAGCGGTAATCTTACATTGAAAGGTGCTTCTTTCCCTGTTAAATTTCCTGCACAAATCCGTAGTTCCGATGACAAAGGATTTTTTGCACAGGCATTCCTCAGTGTTGATAGAACAGCATTGGGCATCATGTACAATGGTCCTTCAAAAGATGTTCAACTGGCAATTCACTTGTTCGCAAAATAATTCTGACACCATTTTATAGAAAGCATTGGCCATTGGTCAATGCTTTTTTTATGGGCCAAAGAAGTGATTCCATTATCTTGCCTGTATAAAATGCAAGTATGTCAAAAATTAAGATCAGCTCTGTAACACCTATGGAATTATCGCCCGGTTATACAGCGCGCATTGTGCACACGGAACACATGACGTTTTCTTTTCTGGATGTAAAAGCAGGTTCAGCATCTGCCGAACACGCGCATCCGCAGGAACAAGTAGCTATGTTAACGGAAGGCGAATTTGAATTAACCATTGAAGGCATTCCTGTAAGATTTGGTCCGGGTAGTATGATCGTGATTCCTCCCAATGTGCGGCATTCCGGTTTTGCCATTACCAATTGTAAATTGATGGATGTATTTACACCGGTAAGAGAAGATTTCAGAGCCCTGCAACAAAAGCAGGATTAAAATATTGTATTCTTTTCTTTGTGCTCCTTTGTGTCTTTGAGTCTTAGTGGCAAAAAAAAGAAACCACGAAGGCTCGAAGACATAAAGGGGCGCGAAGATTTTATTATAAAATTTGTTAATCAATCAGTAAACTAAACAAATCATGTCAAAAATAAAAGTGGATTCCATTGATGCAAAACAATTGATTGATGGTTATCTCGCCCGTTTTATCCATACAGATCATATGACGTTTTCTTTTGTGGATGTGGTAGCAGGCAAAACCTTGCCCGAACATTCGCATATGAATGAACAGGTATCCATTATGCTCGAAGGAGAATTTGAATTAACGCTTGATGGAAAGCCCATTCGTTTTGGTCCGGGAGAAGTGATTGTGATTCCTTCCAACGTAAAGCATTCCGGGTTAGCGGTTACAGATTGTAAAATACTAGACGTGTTCAATCCTGCAAGAGAAGACTATAGGAGGTTGGGAGGGAGGATCATATCGAATATTGAATGATGAATTTCGAATGTCGAAGTGAATGATAGCATTAAAAAATCCCGTTCTTGTAGAACGGGATTTTTTATAAAATAATTCGACATTCGAAATTCATCATTTGATATTCGATATTCGGCTACGCCGACGCTTTCATCTTTCGGATCTCTTCTGTAAGTTTCGGAACCACTTCAAACAGATCGCCTACAATACCATAATCGGCTGCTTTAAAAAACGGTGCTTCCGGATCTTTGTTGATGACTACAATTACTTTACTTCTATTTACACCTGCCAGATGCTGAATGGCGCCTGAAATGCCAAGGGCTATGTATAAGTTAGGAGCTACCTGAACACCGGTTTGTCCTACGTGTTCATGGTGTGGTCTCCAATGCGCATCACCCACTGGGCGACTGCACGCCGTTGCTGCATGCAATTCTTTCGCAAGATCAAGCAATACGCCCCAGTTCTCAGGGCCTTTTAATCCGCGGCCACCACTTACCACAATATCTGCTTCAGTTAAAGGAACTTCGCCGCTTACTTTGTTAACCGCGGTTATTTTTATTTTGGAAGCATCCACGGCTACAGTCAATGGGGCAACGGTTGCGGTTCCTTCACCAGCAACGGTTTGGTAACTGTTGGGGTTAAGGGAAATAACTTTGATAGGAGAGTTTATGCTAACATTGGCAAACGCTTTACCGGAGAAAACCGTTTTCTTAACCACAAAACCATTGCTGGTATCGGGTAAGGCACAGGCACCGGTTACCACGCCGGCCTGTAAGCGGGCAGCTACACGTGATGCTATGGCTTTACCGGTTTGGTTATGTGAGAAAACCACTACGTTGGCACCACTAGCGGTTACGGCTTCTGAAATTACTTTGGCATACAATTGTGCATCCACATGGTTCAGGGTTTCGTTGGCTACCTGGTGTACTTTGGTAACACCGTATTTGCCCAAGGCACTCAAATCATCATTCACTGTGCCGAGTACCAATGCCTCTGCTGAAGTACCCATTTGTTTGGCCACCTGTGCACCATAGGTAAGAACTTCGAAAGAAGCTTTCTTAATATGGCCTTCTGTTTGATCAACGAATATTAAAACTGACATAAGTCGGATTTTGACATTTTATAAAATACTGCTTCGTCCATGGACTATGGACTGTGGTCCATGGACAATCACTGCTGAATAAAGAACTAAAGTACAAGTGTGCGACGCAACTCATGTTGAATGATGGTACACAGCCGGATTCATAAACTCCAGACTGCTAACTCCAGACTCCTACCTTATATCGCCTTCGCTTCCTCATGTAACAACCTTACTAACTCCGCTACATTATCCGGGCTCACTAATTTAACACCTGCTTTGGCCGGGGGTAATTCAAAACTAACCACACTGGTTAAAGCATCTATCGCTGCGGGTTCTACTACCTGTAAGGGTTTGGTACGGGCCGCCATAATACCGCGCATGTTAGGAATACGTTGTTCGGCTACCCCTTTCTGGCAACTTACTACAACAGGCAAACTAATTTCTGCCACTTCTTCGCCGCCTTCAATTTCGCGGGTAATGGTGGCCGTGCTACCATTGAGTTCAAATAAAGTAGCCAAAGAAATATAAGGCGCATCCACCAGTTCGGCCACCATACCACCAATGGAAGAACCGTTGTAATCAATGGCTTCTTTACCAGTAAAAATGATATCGTAACCGCCTTTTTTGGCTACTTCTGCAATTTGTGCGGCGATAAAATAGCTATCAGTGCTGTCGGCATTTACACGAATGGCTTCATCGCCACCGAGTGCCAGTGCTTTACGGATAACCGGATCGCAGTCGGCACCACCTACGGTAATCAAGTGAATGCTAACCGATGCATCTTTTTCCTTCAATTCAATGGCACGCACTAGTGAATACCACTCGTCGTAAGGATTGATGATCCACTGAACGCCGGCCTCATCAAACTTCGTATTGCCATTGGTAAAGGCAATTTTAGAAGTGGTATCCGGAGTTTTGCTGATACACACAAGAATTTTCATAAAAAAAGTTTAATCGTTTAATTAGTTGCATAAACAACTATTAGCAAATATAGGAAGGTTTTGAGAGTGGCAAAATATTGGGGAGAAAATATTTGGGAATTAGATATGAGTTAATAGTTAGTAGTTCATAATTAGTAGTGTAGCCAATAGACTTTTTACACTTCACTCGTAACTTTTAACTATTCACTTTTAACTTCTACCTCACCTTCCTACCTTTACCCCATGGATCGGATCGATAAAATCAAGGAATTTCTGATTAGTTCACCTAATGATAACTTTCTGCGTCATGCGCTGGCATTGGAGTATTTGAAAATAGGGGAGGAAATGGCAGCCAGAGAATTGTTTGAAGCCATTTTAACAGAAACGCCCGACTATATTGGTTCCTATTACCACCTGGCCAAATTGCTGGAAAAAATGCAACAAACCGCTTTGGCCGTTGAATGGTACGAGAAGGGAATGGCCGCTGCGAAGAAAGCCGGTGATAATCATGCGTATAGTGAGTTGCAGGGGGCGTATGAAGACCTGGTTTATTAATTAAAAATTCAAAACTAAAAAGTAAAAAAAACAAAAAGGAAACTTCTTTTTTGAATTTTTACTTTTGACTTATCTAATCGATTGCTTTATGATAACACAACGCTACGATGCGGTTAAATACAAAACACCCACCGGTTCAACACTTACCTGCAAGGGTTGGGTACAGGAAGCGGCTTTGCGGATGTTGCTGAACAATTTAGATCCGGATGTGGCAGAGCGGCCAGATGATTTGATTGTGTATGGGGGAAGGGGAAAAGCAGCCAGAAATTTTGAGAGTCTTGACCTGATCATTAAAGCACTAAAAGATATTGAAGAAGATGAAACACTGCTAATTCAAAGTGGTAAGCCCGTAGGTATTTTGCGAACACATAAAGATGCACCGCGTGTTTTATTGTCCAATTCACAACTGGTTCCCAAATGGGCCACCTGGGAACATTTTACCGAGCTGGAGAAAAAGGGATTGATGATGTACGGCCAAATGACTGCCGGAAGCTGGATATACATTGGCTCGCAGGGTATTGTGCAGGGCACATATGAAACTTTTGCGGCAGTGGCCGATAAGCATTTTGGAGGTTCGCTGAAAGGTACCTTAAGTGTAACGGCAGGATTGGGTGGTATGGGTGGCGCACAACCTTTATCGGTAACGATGTGTGATGGGGTTTGTTTAATTGCCGAAGTGGAAGAATGGCGCATTGATAAACGACTGGAAACAAAATACCTTGATGTTAAGTATATAGATATTGATGAAGCCATAGACCGTGCACTGGAAGCAAAATCAAATAAGGAAGCATTGAGTATTGGCGTGTTAACCAATGCGGTTCAATTATTGCAGCGTTTGATAGAAAGAAATATTGCGATTGATGTATTAACCGACCAGACCTCCGCTCATGATCCGCTGATTGGGTATGTGCCGCATACTTTATCGAATGAAGAAGCCAATGTATTGCGCGAGCAAAATCCGGATGCCTACATTGGCTTGAGTTATGATAGCATGAAACTGCATGTAGAACTGATGCTTGAATTACAAAAACGCGGTGCCATCACTTTTGATTATGGAAATAATTTACGGGCACGTGCACAAGAGCATGGATTGAAAAATGCATTTGATTTTCCGGGGTTTGTACCGGCATATATCCGGCCGCTGTTTTGCGAAGGCAAGGGACCATTTCGCTGGGCAGCATTAAGCGGCGATCCGGCTGATATTGCGGTTACGGATGAACTCATTATGAATATGTTTCCTGAAAATAAAAGCCTGCAACGCTGGATGAAAATGGCCAGAGAAAGAATTGCCTTTCAAGGATTACCCGCACGTATTTGCTGGCTGGGTCAGGGAGAACGTGAAAAAGCAGGACTTGCTTTTAATGAATTGGTAAGAACCGGAAAAGTAAAGGCACCTATCGTTATTGGAAGAGATCACCTCGATACCGGCTCAGTAGCATCGCCCAATCGCGAAACAGAAGCTATGCTGGACGGAAGTGATGCAGTGGCCGATTGGCCGGTATTGAATGCATTGGTGAACACAGCCGGAGGTGCCAGTTGGGTAAGTTTGCACCACGGTGGCGGCGTGGGTATGGGGTACAGTATTCATGCAGGTATGGTAATTGTAGCAGATGGAACAGATGATGCTAAAGCAAGGATCGCCCGTGTTTTACGAAATGATCCGGGTATGGGTGTTATTCGGCATGCAGATGCAGGCTATGATATTGCTTTAGATACGTTGCGCAAGCACCACTTATCAATCACCGATCGTTTAAAATAATTCAGTACGGTAAAAACAGTTATTTTCATCGCTGCGATACTTTATTAAGAATAGGTTCTATACATGAGAAAAACCCCCTTGGTGTTATTGCTGCTTGCAGCTTTTGGTTCTTTGTGTGCCCAAAAAACAGGGCAGGCAAGAATTGATTCCCTGTTGAAAGTATTACCCACCCTTACAGAAGACAGTTCCAAAGCGAAATTACAGATCGATATAGCCAATCTGTATGCAAACAACAACCCTTCAGAAGGAATCCGCTTCGGCGAAATGGCTATGGAATTGTCTGAGAAAAAATCTTTTTCCCGAGGGTTAATGGATGCCTATAATGTTATTGGACTAAACCTAAAGATCAAAGGCGATTTTCAGAAAGCCATCGGATATCACGAAAAAGCGTTGGCTATTGGAGAAGCCATGAAAGATAAAAGGGCCATTGCTGCCGCGCTGGGTAATTTAGGATCCAATTATTTATACCAGGGACTATATCCCAAATCACTGGAGCAATACCTGAAAGCATTACGCCTGAATGAAGAACTGGATAATACATCGGCCATCGCTTCTAATATTGGTAATATTGGTAGCGTGTATTCTTATCTGAAAGAATATGATAAATCGCTCGACTATTATGAACGTGCTATCCGGTCTTATGAAAAGCTGGGCAGCCAAAATGGTATTGCAGCCTTCACTGGTAACGCAGGTTATATCTTTCTCTACCAGAATAAATTCGATAAAGCCATTGAGTACATAAGCCGTGCATTACAGATCAACGAAGCCATCGGAAATATTAATGGTATTGCAGGTAATTCGCAGGGTATTGGTAGGGTATATCAAGCACAACACAATTATGTAAAGGCCATTGTATATTATGAGAAGGCTTTGCAGATGGGAGAAAAACTGGGTAACAAAGTATCCATTGCACAAAACCTGATTACCATTGGGGAAGTATATTTGCAGGCTGCTAAAGACAGCACTCCTTCTCCGTTTACTGGCGAACTGGCTACCCGAAAGGGACTGCTTGCCAAAGCTTTGGAAAACACCAACCGCGCCGTAAATATCCGCAAGGAAGTGAAAGATTACAACGGATTGAATTTTGCATATGATACCAAATCAGAGATTGAAATGCAGATGGGCGATGCCATTGCTGCACTGGCTTCATACAAAGAACATATTGTGTACCGCGACAGTGTATTCAATACAGAAAAAACCAGAGAGATCAATAAACGCGAATTGCAGTATGAGTTTGGTAAGCGGGAAGATTCTATACGCTACCAGCAGGTATTAACGAATAGTAAACTGGAAAAACAGGAATTATTGGGAAAGGAGCAGCAACAATTGTTACTGCTTAACAAACAACAATTATTACTGGTAAGCAAAGAGAAAGATCTGCAACGCCTCACTTACCTGCAAAAACAAGCCGATCTGCAGCGAGAAAAAGAACAACAGGCATTATTACTTGAAAAAAATACGTTGCAGGCAAAATTGTCAAAGGATGCCAGTGATAAAAAAATTGCAGACCAGCAGGTACAGATCAGTTTTGATAAAAAAGTAAGGGTGTTTTTGGCAGCAGGAATGGGCATGCTGGTGTTGATCGCCTTTCTGGTTTGGTACAACCAGCAAAAAACAAAACGGCTAAACCAAATTATTGGGAAACAGAAAACAGAACTGGAAGAACTAGGTTATGTGAAAGACAGGATCTTTGGTGTGGTAAGTCATGATATGCGTTCGCCCGTAAATACCTTATTATCTTTTATTGATATTCTGGAAGATGCAGACATACCTGCAGATAAATTACGGGCATACGCAGCAACACTAAAAAATCAATTGCAGCATACTTCTGTGTTGATGGAAAATTTATTGAACTGGGCCTCCAGTCAGATGAAAGGATTTACACCCAAAATAGAATCTGTTAGGGTACAGCAACTAGTGAATGAAACAGCGGCTGTTTTACAAAAGCAGGCAGCGGAAAAAAATATCAGTATCACCAATCTTTCATCAGAGGGACTTATGGTAATGGCAGATAGAAATATGCTGTCGCTGGTGATTCGTAATACCATTAGTAACGCCATCAAATTTACCCCGGTAAATGGTGCCATAGAAGTGAATGCATTTCCGCAGCAGGAGAAGATTCATATTTCGATTGCTGATAATGGAACCGGTATGCCGGCCGAAAAAGTAACTGCATTTAATGACCCAGTTTACCTGCAATCCATCGACACCAAAAGAGGAACCGGTGGAGAATCTGGAACAGGCCTGGGCTTGTTATTATGTAAAACATTTACTGCGTTGATGAAAGGTGACATTACCGTAAAGAGTAAAGAAAAAGAAGGCAGTGTGTTTACTTTGGTATTGCCCAATGCCGCCTGATGGAACTTGAGGATTACCGATAAAAAAATTAATAAAAGAAAAGCCGCTGATTCGCAGGCTTCTTAATCTGCGAATCAGCGGCTAACAAATACCTTCGACATTCGAAATTCCTTGTTCAATATTCGATATTCTTCAGCTTCCTCTCGATCCACCTGTTTTAATTGGTTTCTTACCGCCACCCATTGCTTTAGCCGCATTGGGTTTGGCAATGAATTTCGAACCCTGCATTCCGCCCTTAGGGCCTTTGCTGCCGGGTTTGCCATCGTTTTTATTGTTCACTGGTAGTGCCATATACAATTATTTAAAGTTTACAATCAAAGTGGTAAGGTAAATAGTTTTTTGCGATTGACCAATTCGGGGTATGGGTGATCGAGATGCAAATGATATTTGAGGGTTAAAAATGATACAGAATCTGTCATCAGTTCCTCAACCGAGCCTTTGCGGCTTTGCGAGAAAATAAATCTCTCGCAAAGCCGCAAAGACGCAATTGTAGTGGAAGATTGTATCTTAGTAATCACACAAAAACTAACTATGGGCAAAGGCAGACTGGAAGCATTTAGCGATGGCGTTCTGGCCATTATTATTACCATTATGGTATTAGAAATGAAAGTGCCGCATGGAGATGACTGGGCGGCATTACAACCCCTGTACCCGGTATTTCTCAGTTATGTACTAAGTTTTATTTACATCGCCATTTACTGGAATAACCACCATCACTTAATGCAGGTTACCCATAAAATTGATGGTAGAATCATGTGGGCCAATAACCATTTGCTGTTTTGGTTATCCCTTATGCCTTTTGCTTCCGGTTGGATGGGCGAAAACCATTTTACCGCACTGCCTACCGCTGTTTTTGGGATTGTGTTATTTATGGCTGGTGTTGCGTATTATATTCTGGAGCAACTTCTGCGTAAGCTGCATGGAAACGAATCAATTTTGGCCCGGGCATTGGGTAATGATCTGAAAGGGAAAATGTCGGTGATTATTTATGCAGTGGCCATTGAGGCGGCGTTTCTGCATACATGGATTAGTCTTTCTCTGTATACACTCGTTGCCATTATCTGGCTGATTCCAGATAAAAGAATTGAAAATAAAATCGCAGAAGAACAAAAATAATTTTCACTGGGCGCTTAATCTAAACGCTTCATTAACTCATCATCAATTTTTTTGAAAAGATGGTAGGGCTTGTATACCCGCCAGTCGGGCAGTTCCATCAATTCAATATAGTAATTCAATTTCTTTTTCCTGAAATCCTGTTGTGTGGCTTCGGGCATATTCAGCGATACAATCCATCCATTCTGCTCGCTCACTTCTTCATACCATTCCTGGTAATATTCTTTATCGCTGCTGTGAAAATTGAGTACGTTTTCTGTAACCAGTATATATTTATAAATGCCTTGTTTGTATAAGAGGTCCATGATTTCCCGCTTCAACTCCATAATATCATTCTCTATCGCATCATTCCATTCACCCAGTAATTCAATGATACAGAAATTAAGTTCGTAGTCTACGTAAATAATTTTCATGTACAGCGTTCTGCTGCCAAAATCATCCCATTGCGGGTGGATATAATAATTGTACACCGTTTGTGAAAATTCAAACTCGCTATACTTTCTTCCAAAAAAAGGGGAACGCGGATCTTCTTCCGCTATGTAAATATGCCGCCAATTGTAAAAAGGTTCTATATCATGCATACACTATCCTAATGGGCAGACGCCGCTTCAACTGCTTTTTTTACACTGCCGTGTTTTAACAACAGGTCTTTTGCTTTTTCATAATCCGCGAGCGACAACCCATCCATCACCATTTTTACGCCGCGATCAACCAGCTTTACATTACTCAGCTGCATGTTCACCATTTTATTATCTTCTACACGGCCAAGTTGTATCATCACGCTACTGGAGATCATATTCAAAACCAGTTTCTGCGCAGTACCGCTTTTCATACGGGTACTTCCGGTAATAAATTCAGGTCCTACCACTACTTCCACCGGAAAATCTGCTTCAGCTGAAACAGGTGAATTGGGATTACAACTAATGCTCCCTGTGATGATGCCTCTTTTGCGACATTCTTTCAAAGCACCAATTACATACGGTGTGGTACCACTGGCGGCCAGGCCCAATACCACATCTTTATCACTGATAAAATGTTTCTGCAAATCGCTCCATCCTTCATCCCAACTGTCTTCTGCAAATTCTACTGCCTGCGTAATGGCTTTTTCACCACCGGCTATCAAACCTATTACCAAACCATAGGGTACACCAAAGGTAGGCGGACATTCACTTGCATCCACAATACCCAAACGGCCGCTGGTTCCGGCACCTATGTAAAATAAGCGGCCACCTGCCAACATTTTGTCGCTAATAGCAGATACCAGTTTCTCTATTTGCGGAATGGCTTTGTTTACCGCATCAGGCACGGTGCGGTCTTCCTGGTTGATATTCTGGAGTAGCTCCAGTATCGACATGTTCTCCAGATGACGGTAAGTTGAAGCCTGCTCGGTTACTTTCATAAATGCTGACATACCATTTGTTTATCGGTGATACGCTAATAATCCCTGCATCGGTGCTTTGATCACAGTACCCAATTCCAGTTCATAAGTACTGCAAAGGTCTTTCAATACATCTCTAAAACCAAATGCAATACTGCCGATGAAATGAATGGGGAGGGTCCAGCTTTCACGGTATTTGTATAAATGGGTGAAGAAGAAATCATTCAATCCGTCTTCAATAATATTTTCAATCATATAATGGCCGCGGTTCTCTGCCAGAAAAATGGCATAAGATGCCAGATACCTATTGGCCAGCGGCTGTTTGTACACATGGTCTAAAATCTCAATGTTAGAAACAAGAAAACGTTTTTCAAACCTTGCCTTTAGTTCCTCATCAAATGTATTGTATAGGTAATACTGTACTACTTTTTTGCCCAGATAGGCACCACTACCTTCATCGCCCAAAATATAGCCGATACCAGGACTATTCTTCACAATTTTCTTTCCATCATAATAGCAGGAATTGGAGCCGGTACCTAAAATACAGGCAATGCCTTTTTGTTTGCCGCACAAAGCCCTTGCGGCTGCCAGCAGATCGGTTTGCACCTCAATTTTGGCTTTTGGGAAAAGTTTTTTCAACACTTTTTTAACCACCGCCGCATTATCCTGATTGCTGAGGCCAGTTCCGTAGAAGTGAAGCTTGTCTATGGTGATTTGCTTCAGCTTGGGTAATAATTCTTTGCTTAACAGTGCAGTAATCTGTTCTGCATTCAAAAAATAGGGGCTAATACCCTGTGTACGTATGGTTTTGTGCTTTTTACCCTGCACCAGCCGCCATTCGCATTTGGTGGCACCACTGTCTGCAATCAATATTACTGGCATAAGCTTGGGTTAAGAGTAAGGTGCAATCTATGCCATGCGAATGTACAATAAGTATCAAATAATCGGCATATAATACCATGGGGATCTTACATTAAATTATCACCTGATAATGCCATTCATCCTAAATGCCAAACCTTTGCCGGCATTCGAACTTTAATGTAGATATTTGCGTTTATTCTACGCTGATTTTGAAGCATTACAAATATGGGAAGTAAAAAATTACAAGTTTGGCTACCGGTACTCTTTGCCGTAGTGATGGTGATAGGAATGATGATTGGGTACCAGTTGAAAGACAAAACCCTGGGCAGCCGTTTTTTTAATCTTAACCGAAGAACTTCTTTGCAGGAATTGGTGGAGTTGGTAAGGGGGAAATATGTAGATAAGGTTTCAGCCGATAGTATTAACCAGGTAGCTGCCACAGAATTGTTATCCCATCTTGATCCACATTCAGTATATATCCCTGCCAATCACCTGAAAGAAGTGAATGAAGAACTCATGGGCAATTTTCAGGGTATTGGCGTTGAGTTTCAGATTTTAGAGGATACCGTTAATGTAATGCATGTAGTTGCTGATGGTCCTTCGGCCAAAGCAGGACTAATGGTGGGCGATAAAATGCTGCTGGTAAACGATAGTATTTCAATTGCTGGCAATAAAATTACTTCCGAAAAAATCCGTGGGTTGTTGCGCGGCCCGGCAGATACACGCGTAAAGGTGAAAATATTAAGGGGAAGTACTACTAAAGATGTGCAAATCAGTCGTGGCGTTATCCCCGTTTCTCCGGTAGATGCGGCATACATGATTACCCCGGAGATTGGGTATATCCGCATTAATAAATTTGCAGAACGTACTTATGAAGCTTTCATGCAAAGCATGGAAAAACTACAGAAGCAGGGCATGACAGAATTGGTACTTGATCTGCGTGGAAATGGCGGAGGGCTGATGAAAGAGGCTACGGATATTGCCGATGAATTTTTAAGTGGTAACAAGCTGATCGTATACACCGAAGGTGAGCATGTGGACCGTTTAGATTATGTATGCAAAAGAGATGGCATTTTTGAAAAAGGGAAATTGGAAGTATTGATAGATGAAGGAACCGCCTCTGCCAGCGAAGTATTGGCCGGCGCATTGCAGGATTGGGACAGGGCTACCATTATTGGCCGCCGATCTTTTGGTAAAGGATTGGTGCAACAACAGTTTACATTAAGTGATGGTAGTGCGGTAAGGTTAACCATAGCCCGCTATTTTTCTCCGCTTGGAAGAAATATTCAAAAATCATATAGTAAGGGAAAGGCTGAATACGAGGAAGAGTTGAGCTCCCGTTTTCACAATGGAGAAGTGGTAAAGGGTGATACATCCAAACCCAGCGGCAAATCTTACAAAACACCAGGTGGACGATTGGTGTATGGTGGTGGTGGTATTACGCCCGATGTATTTGTACCATTTGATACCATGCGCATGGATCCGGCTTACCTGAAAATGCTGTACAAAGGAACCATTGGTAATTTTGTTTACAATTATTATATCCAGAACAGGAATTTTTTCGATGGCATTAAATCACCCACAGAACTGGTGCAGAAATTTATACCGGCACAAAAAGAGTGGGAGGGACTGACTGTCTATGCAAAAAGAGATTCCATTAACCTGAGCATGGTTAATCCTAAAGCAAAAGAAGAAGTACTGAGAAGGATACAGGCCATGATGGGCCGTCAGATCTGGCGTACAGAAGGTTATTATGAGGTAACCAACCGCACAGATGTAACGGTACAGAAGGCTTTGTCAGTCAAGTACCCAAACCAATGATCCAAAAGGGAGGGAGATTTATTTTTTTCTTATTAGATTGCGCCCGGTTCGATAGCAACCATTTAAATTAACCAGTATTATGACAATTGAACAGTTCAAAGAATTATCCTTAGAAGCCAAACTGAAAGAACTGAAGTATTCAGGTGAATTATTGGGTTCGTACGAACGTAATAACGAGAACGGAGGCCCTAAAACCCCGGGTGATATTTATGCGTTGTACGATTTCTGGGTATACCTGAGCGATGATGAAGAAACCATTGTTCCTTCCAGAAGAAATCCGTTACCTGCGGTAGAAGAGGAAGAGTAAACCTTTACAAATACCATGATGGTTAAACCGGTTTCGCTGATTGTTTTTTCGGCAGAACTGCAATGGATGAACTGTTGCTAACATATTTTTTTTGATCCCCTTTTCGAAGGGGATTTTTTATGGAGAGGAATGATTGGTGAATCCAAAAACAATGATCGCATTATAAAGTATGGTTTATTTAGCCGCAGATTCGCAGATGATTGTTTAACGTGTTGTGCTATTAGAAAATTCGAATAATACTTTGTGTAAGAAACCGAATTTATAATTATAGGGTGGTAGATGAATAATATCTAATCAGTCCCTGTGGACGGGCCTCTTTTGGTTTGATGCCGGGCGAATGGCCACGGCAAACAAAATGATGCGCAGCACATTTTGTTAGAAGCAAAAGCAGCCCGGTAACAGGGACGGGGCCCAGCGGCCGTGAGCGATATTGAATTTCGAATAATCGAAATCTTCGTTTTTAAATAGCACAACGCGTTATTGTTTAATCTGCGAATCTTCGGTTATCTCAATTACCATTATTTGTGCTTTTACCAACACCTATCTTAACGTAACTTTAGATAGCAGCTCAGTAGGGTACTATTAACTTTACCTAAAGGATACCTCAGCTGAATCATCAACCTACACACCATGCGAAAAATCAACAATACCTGCAGCATACCTCTTGCAACGCTCATTCTTGTATTCGCCGCCTGCACCTCATCTAAAAATGCACAGCAAACTGATTTGGTACAAAATCTTCAGTGGCATAAAGACAGTCTCATTGCCGATGGCGATGATGCAGAATGGAAAACGCCCCTCATTATGCTGGATGAAAAATTAGGTATTGCTTATGCTGTATCGAATGATAAGGAACAGGTATACATTCAACTGAGTTCACAAAATGAAGCCACAATACAACGCATACTGCGGGGCGGACTTACCATATACATCAACAACCACGGTGTAAAGGAAGAAGCCGGTGCAGCGGGTATCAGTTTTCCTACTGGTAATCGTATTCGTAAAGGAGATAAACTATTGAACGATCGTCCCGAATTACAACAGAACAAACGGGTGGCATTAGATGCCGTTGAAGATTATTCTCTGTTTGGGTTTCAACAAATTAAAACACCGGAGAATTTTGATTACGGTAAACAAAATACCGAAGGCATTGAGTTAGGCATTGGATTAAATACAGCCGGTGCTTTAATTTATGAAGCCGTTATTCCATTGGCTTCTTTTCTTACTAAAAGTGAATTACAAAGTTCAGCACGAAAAAGTATCAGCATCGGATTTGTGATTGAAAACCTGGTAGGTCAGGGCAATAACCGTGGCGGTGGTGGCGGATTATCTATTGGTGGCGGACTTGGCTTTGGATCTTTCGGAAGTGGCGGTGGGGTAGGGCTATCCATAGGTAGTGGCGCGCTCGGAAGAATTGGTGGCGGCAAACAAGGCAAGCCCAACAAAATTTGGCGCGATATGCTTTTTGCGAGGCCGACAGCAACAAAATAAAGCAACAGCCATTATTAACGTACATTCAGAACTGAATTTCCCCTCTGCGATACCCTCTGTGTCCTCTGTGTCTCTGCGGTGAAAAAAAATCACCGCAGAGACGCAGAGAGCGGGAGTATTCGCAGAGAAATACTTTTCACCCACTCAATCTTTTTTATGGAAAACAAAACCTGGCACGAACGGCACCTCGCCTCTTTAACTGTTGGTGATAAAGTATCTGATGCAGTGGCCAATGGCATGGGCTCATGGAAATTCATTATCTGGCAAACGATTATTGTGATTATCTGGATGGCACTTAACGTGGTTGGTTTTATAATGCATTGGGATGCTTATCCGTTTATTTTACTCAACCTTATTTTTTCTACACAGGCTGCCTATGCCGCGCCCATCATCATGATGTCGCAGAATAGGCAGAACAAGCGCGACCGGGAGCAGGCTATGCAGGATTACCAGACCAATACCGAAGCAAAGGCCGAAATTGAAGCTTTGCAAATTCAGTTGAATAAACTGGAAACGGAGAAGCTGGATAAGATTATTGCAATGCTGGAAGAGGCTAAGCTGAAATAGAGTGGTCTCTTTGATCTTTATAACTGGATATTTTTACCGCGAAGGCGCGGGGGCGCGAAGGTTCGCGAAGTTGTGTAGGAGTATGGTTTCTTACCTTGAAATTTTCTGTGTAAAGTATTACCAGCATATTTCATAAGCCATCGACTTTGATCCTCAATAACTTACTTAGCGTTTTATATAAAGCTGGCGGAATTGTGTTGGTTTTCGCTATTTGTGTTATTGGGGTTGAGTATATTTAAGTGTTGGCTGCTATATTACGAACGACAGCTAACAATCGACAATTATGAAATATTTTATATTACTGTGCTTACTCTTACTTATTCAATCATCCATCTTTGGACAGAAACCAAGAGGAAGAGATATTGCGATTCCTTTTAACTGAACGACAGGTAAGTTTAATGCAATAACAGATGTGAAAGGTGTTGAAGTAGTTTATAGTGCCATCATTTCAGGACAAGGCAAAAAGGTTAGAGGAATAGGGCCAGTTAAAACAGGGGTTACTGCAATTTTGCCAAGAGGTAGAAACAATAACCCTGTTTTCGCCAATTGGTATTCACTGAATGGAAATGGAGAAATGACACGAACTACTTGGATAACAGAATCGGTTTTTTGGAAACCCAAATAATGATTACAAACACTAAAAGGGTAGGTGTTGTTAGAGATGCAGTATTGGAATGGTTTGTAAAAACAGGCTGGTATAAAGAATATTTTTGGTACACTTATCCTGTTGTTGCAGAAATCTATAATGGTTTTCTAAATTCAAAATGTAGCTTCAGTTAGCCGGGCAGTCGAAAGTCTATTCCCCAGCCTTCGCAAATACCTGCTTGTTAGGTGCAAGCGAGGCTAACGACAACACAACTAACAAACAGATAAAAAAATAAGAAAATTAATCATCAGTTTTCTTTCCATAATTGCATTAAAGTAATTCATGCATTAAAAAAAATATCTAAGCAATAAAAAATGGAACCATACAAAATTCAAATTATTGAAACCTTATTAGTTTTCGGAATTTATATTGTTGTATATCTCATAGTCAAATCTGTAATAAATAGTGCACTCAAAAAGACACAATTTGAAAGAGGGCGAAGAAAAATGATTATTAGAGCTATTCAGTTGTTTACAACTATAACAGCAATTACACTACTTACAGGAGTTTGGGGTTTTAAACAAAATGAAATAGCAAAATTCGCAACAACAATTTTAACAGTATTAGGTATAGGCTTCTTTGCTCAATGGTCTTTACTTTCAAATATTACTTCGAGCATTCTCATATTTTTTAATCATCCAGTAAAATTGGGCGACTATATAAAAGTATTACACAAAGACTACCATTATGAAGGAGAAGTAACAGAAATGAACTACTTTTTTGTTCACATTAAAACACTTGATCACGAAATAATTACTATCCCTAATTCTCATTTTTTTGAAAAATCATTTTCTATCTTGAGTAATAAAAGAACTAGACCTTAAATGAGAATATTCATTATAACTGCAATTATGATATTGGTATCAATAAATACTGCATTTACCCAGAATTTTGACCTTGGTAGTTGGAACATTCTGAATTTAAAATATAATTATAACGAAAAATGGAGCGTTTTTGGCGAAACTCAATTACGTTCTTTAAAGTTTTACAACAACTTTCACTATTACGAATTTAAGGGCGGCATTAACTATAAAGTTCAAAAGAATGTACAACTTACATTAGGTGCTGGTAGTTACCAAACCTACAAAGAGGGAGGTGATTTTGTTTTACCAAAAAACAATAATGAATTTAGAGTTTGGCCACAGGTTGTTTTATTTCAATCACTTGGCAATCTTAAAATAGAACAACGATACAGAGCAGAATTGCGGTGGACAAGCAACGGTTATCGCAACCGTTTTCGATATAGACTTGGAGCTTCTTACCCATTCGGAAAGGAACGAAATGAATACAAGCCATACCAAATCAGTGCGAGTAATGAATTGTTTTTTACCGACAAAGAACCCTATTTTGAAAGAAACAGGTTGTTATTTGCATTCAACTATAAACCGTCCAAAACAACAACTTTACAAATTGGTTATTTGCATCAATTCGACTATAAGATAAATGATGAAACAGGACGTGACTTTCTGGTAGTTGGTTTTTACTATGAATTATTCCGAAAATTGACATCAAAATCAGAGATAAACTATGAACTTAAAGACAACTAAGATGCAGAAACGCCAACACCTAAGTCCTTAATACTCCCCAAGCATTGTTCCAATATCAAAATGGAAACTACTTTTGCTATCGGCTTAACTGTATTAGTCTTTTTTTGTTTTCGTACACAGTAGCCTCCTTCGGAAGACATACGGAGAATTTTCTTTTTAAGCACCAACACAACAATATATATCCTTGTAATATTTAAAAACTCCCTCTATTTGCAGTTCTTTTTCTCCCCATTTCTCTGTAAATTGTTACCATCCAAAACCACTAACGATGGCAACTTCCAGAAGAAAATTTTTGCAAACACTGGGGTCTTCCAGTTCTTTGCTGTTAGCCGGCTTACCGGCCTTGGCTGATCAGTCAAACATCCAACAATTATTATCCGCGGTTAAAGTAAGTGCTAACGACAGGGTGCGCATTGCCTTAATTGGTTCGGGCATTATTGGCCATTATGATACCGAAACCGCACTCAAAGTGCCGGGTGTTGAATTGGTAGCCGTATGCGATCTGTACCAGGGCCGATTAGACCGTGCACAAGAGAAATGGGGAAAAGAAATCTTTGTTACCCGCAACTACAAAGAAGTATTGGCCCGAAAAGATATTGATGCCGTGCTGGTTTGCACCTGCGATCACTGGCACGATCATATCACCATTGATGCACTCAAAGCAGGCAAACATGTGTATTGCGAAAAGCCCATGGTACACCATGTAGAAGAAGGTCTTGCCGTAGTGGCTGCACAAAAAGCCAGTGGCAAAGTATTGCAGGTGGGCAGCCAATCCGCCAGTTCTGTTTTATTTCTTGAAGCACAAAAATATTTTAAGAAAGGAATTATTGGTGAGCTTGCCTATGCAGAAGCGTATAACGACAGAAGCTCCGCCAACGGCGCATGGCAATACACCATCCCCAATGATGCCAGTACCAAAACCATTGACTGGGATCGGTTTCTGGGCGATGCACCGAAAGTTCCTTTTGATCCCGTTCGTTTTTTTCGCTGGCGCAATTACAAAGCCTACGGCACCGGTGTTGCGGGCGATTTGTTTGTACACAATTTTACCGGCCTGCATACAGTAACAGGTTCGTATGGTCCGGATACCATTTATGCAGCGGGTGCGTTAAACTATTGGAAAGACGGGAGGGATGCTTATGATATAGTAAGCGGAGTTATGCGTTATCCCAAAACAGAACAACACAATGGGTTTCAATTTTTCACAAGGGTAAATCTGGCCGATGGGGCAGGTGGCGGCGCCAGTAATCGATTTATTGGAACAGAGGGTGTGATAGAAGTAAAATCAAACAGTATTAAAATAAAACATTTTAAACGCCCTGTTGCCCCAAGTATTGGCGGATACGATTCGATGGAAAGTTTTACCAAATCCATGCAACAATCTTTATTAGCTGAATACAATGCCAAGTACAGTGCCGAAGACAGGAAAGCAAAAGATGGGGATGAAATTATTTTCGAATCACCCAAGGGCTATGATAGTCGCCTGGATCACATGATCAATTTCTTTGAAGCCATACGCACCAATAAACCGATACTGGAAGATGCCTCTTTTGGTTTACGTGCTGCCGGTCCTGCCATTCTTTGTAACAAGAGTGTAGAAAAAAATCGCGCCATTCATTGGGATGCCAAAAATATGAAAGTGATTCCCGAAAAAGCATAACCCATCTCTCTGCGAAACCTCCCTGTTCTCTGCGACTCTGCGGTTGGATTGAGTTGCCACCAACCGCAGAGCCGCAGGGAGCGCAGAGTTTTCGCAGAGAATAAAATTATGCACCAATCAAACCGTGCCTTTGTGTGCAAATTAATTTCTCACACCACACAAAGGCACGGTTTAAGAATAGACGCCCCTTGCCTCATTCATACAATTGCTTGCTCATGTGTGTATCCAAATGTAAACACCTTTTCTTCGCTTTTAATTTATTGGTATCAGTTGTATCTGCACAAAAAAATAGCCAGATAGAAACCTGGTTAACAGATCCTTCCACTAATGTGCTGTTTGTGAAACAACAATCGCCACTATCTTTCGTAAACAGAGTAAACAATCAGCCAGTAATTATTATAGATGATAAACAAACTTTCCAAAGTATGGATGGTTTTGGATTTTCGCTTACGGGTGGTAGTGCTGCTAATCTAATCAAGATGACTCCGCATGCGAGAGCTGCCATACTCAGAGAATTATTTGCTACTGATAAAAATAATACCGGCATCAATTATCTACGTATCAGTATTGGTGCTTCTGATCTAAATGAAAAAGTTTTTTCGTACGATGATCTCCCTGTAGGACAAATAGATCCCGATTTAAAAAAGTTTGATCTGGGCCCCGATAAAAAAGATGTGATCCCTATTCTGAAAGAAATATTGACAATCAATCCATCCATCAAAATCATGGGCTCGCCCTGGTCGCCACCGGTTTGGATGAAGAACAATAACGATACCCGAGGCGGAAATCTGTTGCCTGCCTATTATGCATCGTATGCAAACTATTTTGTGAAATACATTCGTGAGATGCGCAAGCAGGGTATTCGTATTGATGCAATAACGGTGCAGAACGAGCCCTTACATCCCGGAAATAATCCCAGTTTGCAAATGCTGGCACCAGAGCAGGCTTTGTTTGTGAAGGATCATTTAGGACCTGCATTTAAAAAAGCAGGGATCACTACCAAAATCATCATTTACGACCACAATGCCGACAGGCCCGATTATCCCATTCAAATTTTAAACGATACGGCTGCGAGAAAATTTATTGATGGATCTGCTTTTCATTTGTATGGTGGAAAGATAGAAGCACTTGCTGATGTACACAAAGCACACCCCGATAAGCACCTCTATTTTACTGAACAATGGATTGGCGCACCGGGAAATTTTGCCGGTGATATTCCCTGGCATGTTGAAAATTTAATCATTGGTGCCAGTCGCAATTGGTGTAAAACCGTATTGGAATGGAACCTTGCCTCCGATGCCCAATACAAGCCGCATACAGATCGTGGTGGCTGCGATCAATGTTTGGGTGCCATCACTATTGATCAAGATGTGGTAACGAGAAATCCCGCGTATTATATCATTGCGCATGCGGCTAAATTTGTAAGAACTGGTTCTTTACGTATTCAATCAAATCTATTGCCGGGCTTACCCAATGTGGCTTTCAAAACGCCCTCGGGAAAAACAGTACTGATTGTATTGAACAGCAGTAAAGAAAAAAAATCTTTTGCCATACAACACAAAGGTAGCAGTGCCTTTTTGCAATTGGCCGCAGGTGCAGTTGCTACGTATGTATGGTGAGTAATTATTTGGAACTGTTGCGTTCTATCAAACTGCTTTTTAAAACAATCTTATCTATTCGGTTACCAAATGTTTTTTTCTCTATCATCCGGAAAAGTAAGGAAGCAGATTCTTTCCCAATTTCAAAAGCGGGTTGTGTGATGGTTGAGAGGGATGGATTTAACAAAGAAGCCGTTCTTAAATTAGAAAAACTGATGATCTTGATCTGCTGTGGAATTTTCAGTTTGATTTCGTTACAAACATAATAAGTAGAGATAGATAATTTTTCAACCGTTGAAAAAATACCATCGGGCCGGTCTTTTTTAGATAATAATTTTTTAATCAGTTCCAGGTTAGCGGTATTGTCGTTGGTACATTCCACAATGAATTTTGGATCTTCTTTGAGTTTGTATTTTTTCAATGCATCCTTATACCCATCCATTCTTTTATGAGTAATGGATAGTAGGCTGGATAAGGACAAACACGCAATTTTTTTACACCCTGCTTTAATCAGGTGCTCGGTGGCTTTATACCCACTTTCATAATCATCCGTTGTAACGGTGGGGCAATTCATCATTTCAGGTACCCGATCAAAAAACACCAGTGGTATACCCGTATCCTGCAAAGAAGTTAGGTGTTTAATACTTTCTGTATCGCGACACAAAGAAATCAGTACGCCATCTACCCGTCCACCCTGCAGGTGTTTGATGGTAGATTCTTCGTTCATGAAATTTTCGTGGGTAAGATAGGTGAGTACATGATAGCCTTTTTGCTGAGCAATCATTTGTATGCCATCAATGGCGAGTGCAAAAAAGTTATTTGCTATCTCTGGTATTACCACTGCAATGGTGATGCTTTTTTTTCTGCGTAAACTGCTGGCAAAAGGGTTGGGCTGGTAATTGAGTTTTTCAGCCATAGCCCGCACCCTTTTTTTGGTTTCGGCACTGATCTCATAACTGTCGCGAAGCGCTTTTGATACTGAGGAAATAGACAGACCGAGCTCTTCAGATAATCTTTTTAAATTGATACTGCTCATAAAGCGTTTCCACCAGGTTTATAGGGTTTCGCAAGGCAATCACCTGGTTGGACTTCTAAGATAATTGTTTTTACGAAAATAGAGAAAACGTTTTCGTAAAAATTGCGAAAACCTGCCGTAGTTGGTAGACAAAAAAATATCGAATGCGAAGTCTTACTTCAACATTCGATATTCAACATTCTTCTGTTTGATATTTTTCTTATTTCTTCCTTTTCATCTCTCTATATCTCATCATCGCTTCAATATAATAATAGTCGGCATAGGTAAGGGGAACATCTACTTCGGATGATCCGGGTAAATGTCCGGTACTGTGTTTTAAAATAAATCCACCATTGGTAAGGGTAGTGGCTGTATAAGCAGGTTTGGCTAATGTGCGGATGATGTCTTCTGCAAATGACATGTAGGCATTTCTTTTTGCAACATCATATTTACTAAGTTCCAACAAGGCAGATGCAGTGATGGCAGCTGCTGAGGCATCACGGTAGGTGGCAGGTATATCGGGTGAATTGTAATCCCAATAAGGTATTTTATCTGCGGGCAGATTAGGGTGTGTCATCAGGAACTTCGCAATCTTGTTGGCATGATCGAGGTATTTTTTATCCCTGGTTGCACGATACATTACCACATATCCATATAAGCCCCATGCCTGTCCTCTGGCCCATGCAGAATAATCAGCATAGCCCTGCGCGGTTTGTTTATGCGCAATCGCACCCGTTGCAGGCTCGTAGTCAATTACATGCCATGAACTGTAATCCGGTCGGTAATGATTTTTAATGGTAGTATTGGCATGCGTAACCGCAATTTTATAATAGGATGAATCGCCACTGTATTTGGTTGCCCAAAATAATAGTTCAAGGTTCATCATGTTATCAATGATCACAGGAAATTTCCATTTGGCAGATGCATTCCAGGATTGGATGCAACCCACCGCAGGATTGAAACGTGTGGATAATGATTTGGCACTGTTCAATAAAATCTCATCATATTCTTTGGAAGGTTTTAGTCTGTTGGCATTACCAAAACTGCAAAACATCATAAAGCCCAGATCATGTGTGCCTTTATTGAATTGTTCTTTTTCGAGTAATTTTTCTGCACGGCTGGCTTCATCCCATAAAGCAGCATCTTGCGAATATTCATACAAATAATGTAATGAGCCCGGATAAAATCCACTACACCACCAGCTGGATTTACTTGTTTCGGATTTTTTAGTTAATGGATAGTAGGTCTTTGGCAACACATCGGGTGGTAAAATGGTGCCCATGTATTTGTATTCTATAATGGCCTTCTGTAATGCGGTGTCTATTATTTTTAACAGATCTGTTTTTGGTTTAGCAGGTTGTTGTGCAAATACAAAAACAGAGAAAGGAAGGAGTAATAACAAAAGCAGTTTTTTTAGTCTCATACTGTGATGATTTTAGCATTCAAAAATTAGTAAAAGAGAATGCCACACCCGGAAGTGTGGCATTCATCCTGCTTAATAATAGGCCATTTTATTCATCCGGTATTTTATCCAATGCGGGCACATTTCCTGAAGCTCCGGAATAACCAATATTTTGGTTGATTTTTCCATCGGAGTTAGCAAGAATGGCAGCCTGCGGCACAGGCCACAATACATGGTACTGACTGATCTTCATCACATCTCCACGAATGGTTACAAAGTTGTTTTTGTAAAACATATTTTTTTCGAGGATCCTGTCAATCATGAAATTGGAAGTAGAAAAATTGGCAGCTGTATAGGTTTTTCCATTATAAGCTTGACCGGTTTTTGCAAAAATATAGGCGATACGTGTCAGCTCTGTTTTGCGACCTTCTTCCCAATATAATTCACGGGCTCTTTCGTCCAGTATGGTTCCAATATTTATTTGTGCTGCATTATACGGTGCACATTTGGCGCGCGTTCTGACTGCGTTTACATCAGCTGCTGCAAGGGCAAAATCACCTTTCCAGGCATAGGCTTCTGCTCTGATCAGGTAAGTTTCCGCTAAACGGGCTACATACCAGTCTGACTGTCCACCCTGCATGGGTTGGTTATTCGGATCGGGAACAAATACTTTGTAATTAGGCCATGGGTACCAACGGCGAAGTGTGTCTTCGCAAAGCAGGGTACCTGTTGGGCCTCTCAGTCGCAAACGCAAACCATATGCGGTATCCACCCCTTTGATGGATGGATTGTTGTAACGAAGGTTTTCAGGATATAACCAGTTACCAGAAGTAGAGTCATGACGAAGGTCATTCGGGTCATCCCAAATCTGGTTATAGTGATAGGACGTATTGCGCGCACGACCAATGCCTCTACCTACAATATTCATGATATCAATTTCCACACCACCGGAAGCGGTCATACCCACTCTTCCCGCTGGGGTAAGAATGGTACTGCCGATTGATACGCCGGGAAGTGCCTGACGCATGATACGCATACCGGGTGTACCATCATTGAATGCATTTGGTGCGCCCTGGCGAGAAGTAACCAAAAATAATACTTCTGTATTTGCGGCAGCGGCTTTGTTATCAGGTCTGTGCAGATCCCAGGTAACATTTCTGCTGGCATTGCTTGCATCTACGCCAAAACGGTTTACCATGAGCCTATAGGTTCCCTGATTAATCACTGCAGAAGCAGCTGTAATCGCATCATCAAATAACCCGAGTGACAGATTAATTTTTGCAAGCAAATGATAAATAGCCGCACGGTTTACTTCACCTTTATCTGTAACCCAAGGCACATTTTGTACCGCAAATTCCAGGTCTTTCTTCATGCGGGTAAGAATTACCTCACGTTTCACAGAAGCAAAATCGGTTTTCGCAGCAGATAATTCCTTCATCGGGCAGGGTACATCACCAAATTGGTGTACCAGGCGATAATAATCATACGCTCTAAAGAAGTAAGCCTGGCCAAGAATCAGGTTCTTATCTGCATCAGACATAGCGGTGGCAGCAGGTAAACGGGAGATAATGGTATTGGCCTGGCGGATACCAATGTATTCCTGTGTCCAGAACCAACCAATCCGGTTGAAGTCAATATTGTTCAGGTTAGCATCAGGTGTAATTTGCAGATCCATGTTTTGTGCAGGACCTGTTTTATCATCTGTACCTTCCACAGCAACTTCTGAGAAAATTAATTCAGTAATAATGGGTGCGCCATCACCATACCATTCGCCCCGAAGGTTTTGGGCACATCCCGCAAGGGCAGCTTTAAAACCGGAAAGATCAACAAACGAAGATTCAGCTGAATAAATTGAAAGGGGTTTGGGTGCAAGCCAGTCTTTTTTACAGCCGGTCAAAGTCAGCAATGTGACTGTGATAACCGCCAGCAGAAAGGCTCTTATTGGTAACTTGTTCATAGTCTTCTGTTTTTTAGTGAGATATCTTATAATGTCAGGTTTAATCCAAAATTGATGGTATATGGGGTAGGGCCGTTGTTCTCAGGATCAAAATAATTCCAGTTAGAGAATACCGCGCCATTTACCAGATTGATATACGCTTTCAATCCTTCCAGTTTCCATTTGCGAACCAGTTCTGCCGGAGCAGTGTAGGCAAGGGCAATGTTGTTTAATCTGACAAAAGTTGATTTCCTGTATACATTCCAGGTTACGGGTCCACCTGCATTCGACATCATAGCTGCATAATCATTGATGGGATTGGAAGGGGTCCAGTAGGGTCTTCTGTAAAACTGAGAGCGGTCATAAAACAGATCCACATTTTTAGCTTCATTAAATTGTCTTAACTGACCTGCTCTTGAATACAACGAAAATGAGAAATCAAAATTCTTATAGATCCTGAATTCGTTACGCAGGTTCCAGGAAAAACTGGGAGCCGCATTACCAATGAATTGTTTATCGGCAATGCTATACAGTCCGTCGCCATTGGTATCCTGCAATTTAAAATCACCAGGTTTGTACCCATATTTTTTAGCTTCGGCAGCTTCAGAAATTTGCCATACACCCAGAATATTGTAATCGAATACAGCAGTTATGGGCTTGTTCAGGAACCAGCCATTGGCAATATCATCTTTCTCTGATACACCAATTTGTTTGCCGGTTGCATCATAGTCGGGAGTTGCTCCGTACAAATGCACAATTTTATTGTTGTTCACCCAGAATGCAAGGGTAGATCTCCATTCAAAATTGGTCCGTTGCATGTTCACTGTGTTGATACTTACTTCAAATCCGGAATTTTTTACTTCTCCCAGATTGGCCAGTATGCTTGTGAAACCGGTAACCGTAGGTAAACTTCTGTTAACCAACAGGTCTCTGGTTGTTCTGTCGTAGACATCTATTGATCCTGAAATTTTTCCTTTCATGATCGAGTAATCAATACCAAAATTCACAGAGCTGTTTCTTTCCCATTTCAGGGCTGGGTTCGCAAGGTTACTTGCACTCAACTGACCTCCGAGATATGTGGTACCACCAGAAGTAACAAAAGTGTAGGTGCCGGAAGAGAAGTTAGACAATGCAGCGTAACGACCGATTTCACGGTTTCCATTTTCACCATAAGACAGACGAAGTTTTGCAAAATCAAGCCATCTGGACGTTTTTTTCATAAAACTTTCTTCGCTGACAGCCCATGAAACAGCAATGGATGGGAAAGTGGCTCTTGGGTTCTGTTGACCAAAAGCAGAATATCCATCACGTCTGGCAGTGGCCGTTAAAAAGTAACGTTGGTCATAATTGTAATTTACACGACCCATCAGTGCATCCCCTGTTGCATATTGGTCATCACTGGATACAATGGGAGGTTGGGTGGCAGATTGTATGTTATTGAAACCTAGGTTATCATTAGGCGCAAAATTTTCAACCTGCAAATTGGTATTCCATGACTGGAATTTTTCTGCATTGAACAGGAAAGTAGCACCAACAGAATGTTTGCCATATTTCTGGTTCCAGTTCAATTGATTATCTACTGTCCAGGAATACACAGTCTGGTTCCTTCTGTTCACGATACCTTTTCTGGCAGCGATCAATGGGTTTTTAGAAGACTGGTGCTGGTATTCGCGCAGGATATCGTACCGGGGTGTGAAGTTCACAGAATAAGAAAAGCCTGCCGGCAATGTGCCTTTTGCAAAAATGGTGGCAAAAAAGTTATCGTATTTGTACATACGGGTGGTATACGTATTACCCAAAAAAGGGTGTGAATTGTTACCCGGGTCATCATTAGGGCTGGCACGCAGTGTTACACCATCGGCAGCATAATAAGAGGCCCATGGAGAAGTACGGATCATATCACCTAAACTTACCGGAACAGAACTTTCATCACGGGATGCATACTGGAAATTGATACCTACCGTCATAAATTTGGTAGCTTTCGCTTCCAGGTTTACCCTGGTGCGGAAAGTTTTATATCGGTCGTTTACAGTTAGTCCCTGGTTTTCGAGATAACCCATTGAGAAATAATAGTTGTAATCATCTCTCCGCTGTGAAATACTAACGGTATGATCCTGCTGCATCGCACCCTGGTTGTAAATCAGATTCTCCCAGTCGATGGATTTGTTGGCAACGTAATTACTGATTTCAACACCTCTTAATCCTAAACGTGTAAGCCATACAGTAGTAGGGTCGCCTGAGGAACCATCAAACGCAAGCCAGTCGGCCACAGTAAGTCCTGCTGGCAGTTTTGTAGGGTTCTGAAAACGGTATTTGATATTAGGTTTGGAGGTTGAGTCAAAGCCCAGCATAGACCATCTTACATCCTGACGCCAGTCAAGAAATTGGTAAGGATCGTGCAATGGGGGTTTGTTGGCCAAACGATTCATACCGACATTGTGATTAAATGTGATGGTGGGTTTGCCTACTTTACCTTTTTTGGTGGTGATAAGAATAACGCCGTTTGCAGAGCGTGCACCAAATACGGCTGCAGAACTTGCATCTTTCAGGATATCAATGGTGGCAATATCATTCGGATTAACGTCTTCCAATCCACCGGGATAGATCACTCCATCCAACACGATCAGCGGAGAGGAGCTGGCAGTAAGTGTACCACGACCCCTTACCTGAAGGGATGCATTGGACCCTTTGGTACTGGCATCAAAGCCCACATCAAGGCCGGGAGCATTACCCCTGAGGAGATCCTGTACAGAGCGGGGATTTTCGTTTTCAAGTTGGGTGGCTTTTACCTGTACAATGGCACCGGTAAGGTCTTTTTTGGTACTGGTACCGTAACCAATTACTACCACATCATTCAAGCCTGACACTACTTCAGTTAATGAAATGGAAATAGGGCTACCGTTGGTTACTACTTCCTGGGTTCCAAAACCGGTATAGCTGAAAATAAGTGTAGCTTTTTCCGGAACATTGGCAATTGTAAATACACCCTGTGCGTTGGTGGTGGCACCACGCTTCGTTCCTTTAATAGTAACGTTAACACCTTCCAGTGGTACGTTCTTAGTGTCAGATACTTTTCCGGTAACGGTAGAGGGTGGTGGAATCGGGGCTGATAATTTGTTGTCCCCCGTTCCGGCTTTTGCCGGAATTGCAAAGGCCCCTGCTAAGATCACAAAACATACCAAGCATAGTATGCGCGTGAAAGGGACTGCTGTAAAAGCATTCAGATTTGTCTTCATAAATGGCAAGTTGGTTTTGATGAATAACAGTAAGCAGGGCAATCGAACCCTTTTTCAGCAAACTATTAATTGTGTGTTAAATTAAAATAGTTTCTGAAGTAATAATCAAACAGGAAAAATTTGCAGCACTATTTCTACGAAAAGGTTTTCGTAGATTAAGCAATAATGGGCGATTAGTTAACACTAAATTTAATAGTTGTTTAAGCTTGGAAAAACCCATTTAACGATTGCTGTATGAGAAAAAATCTTCTCTATTCATTTTCATTGAAAATGTTTTGCGCAACCCTTATTGCAAGGTTTCTTTTTTGTACCAAACAACCTGAATCTCAATTTAGTATCACTGCAAATGAGCCCGTAGGCCAATTGGGGTTTGATAACCTGAAACATTTATTGGCGAACAAATTCGGGAACTCTTTTTTTTCAGACGGATTTTTGCACAAGAATGCTGCATCAGTTTTTTTTAAAGTACTAAAGCGGCTGCGCGAAAAATTTTCGCAGCAGGCAGAGGGTGTGATCGAAACCTTTCAGCAACAAATTATTTTTTTGACCTATCGTTTTATCATTTTTCAACCAAAACTTTTATTACATGCGTAAACCGGAATTGAAAAAATGCGGATGGATTTTGTTAGGCGTACTATGTATTTCTGTACAGGTATTGTTTGCAAAAGCACCGGGTACTTTAAAAGGCAGTAATGTATTGGTGTATACAAAGAATGGAAAAGGCTATGTGCATGATAATATTGCTTCTGCAGTGGCCAGCATTAAAGAGTTGGGAAAAACAAATGGATTTACGGTAACAGTTTCGGATGATGCGGCTGTATTTACAGAAGCCAATCTGAAAAAATACCAGTTCCTTGTTTTTACCAGTACAAACAACGATGTATTTGATACAGATGAACAACGGGTAGCTTTCAGAAGGTACATAGAAGCCGGTGGAGGTTTTGTTGGCGTACATTCTGTTACAGGAACAGAACGAAACTGGAAATGGTTTAAACAGATGATCGGTGAAACTTTTTCCTGGCATGCGAAGGGACAAAAATTTCGTATCAAAAATATTGACCCCACGCATCCTTCCATGAAAGGTGTTCCAACGAGTTGGGAGCGGGAGGATGAGTGTTATTTTGGAAAAGAATTGTACCCCGGCATGAAAGTATTAATGGTGCATGATCTCAGCTCACTACAAACCGACCAGGCAGATTTAATACAAAAAAATCAGGGATCGTTTGTAGATTATTATCCTGCTGTATGGTACCAGCATTTTGAAGGAGGTACTATTTGGATCACTACCTTGGGGCATAGCAAAGAAAGTTACCAGGATCCTGTTTATAAAAACCATTTATTACAAGGGTTGAATTTTATCGCCAGTCAATATAAAGGATTAAATTATACCCGTGCACATGCCATTAAAAAAGACGACCCATTAAAAAACTAATACCATGTCTGAGAAAAAACCATTCAACAGAAGAGATTTTGTGAAAACAACTTTTAAAAGCGGCGTAGCTACATCGTTGGCCATGACCGGATTTCCAACCATTGTGCCCGCTTCGGTATTTGGGAAAAATGCGCCGAGTAATCAACTCAATATTGCCGCGATTGGGGTAGGAAGAATTTCGCGCGATCATGATATGGCCGAAACGCTTAAGTATGATCATGCAAGGATTATGGCAGTGTGTGATGTAGATAGTAAGCGATTGGAAAACGGGAAGAAATATGTAAACGATTTTTACACCAAAAAATCAGGGAAAGCATATGATGGTGTAACCATGTATTCAGATCATCGTGAATTGCTGTTGAATAAAGATATTGATGGAGTGCTAATCAGTACACCAGATCATTCGCATGCTTATCTTGGCATACATGCAGTAGAAGCCGGTAAGGATGTGTATCTACAAAAGCCTGCCTCTCTAACAATTGCAGAAGGAAGGGCTTTGAGTAATGCAGTGCATCGTACCGGAAGAATATTGCAGATCGGCAGCCAGCAAAGATCTTCCACACAATTCCGGTATGCAGCAGAGTTGGTTCGTAATGGTCGTATTGGCTCATTAAAAACAGTGTATGTAGGATTGCCCGGCGATCCTGGTGGAGACGAAGAACCCGAAATGCCCATCCCGAAAACATTGAATTACGATGCTTGGTTGGGCTCAACACCCTATGCCTATTACACAGAAAAAAGAGTGCATCCGCAAAATGATTATAGTCGCCCGGGTTGGTTGCGTTGCGAACAGTTTGGAGCAGGCATGATTACCGGATGGGGTGCACACCATGTGGATTGTGCGCATTGGGGTATGGATACAGAATATACCGGACCGATACAGATCTCCTCTTCCAAAGCAGAATTTCCTACAAAAGGTTTATGGAATGTGCATGGACTGTTTCAAACAGAAGGGATTTATGCCAATGGCGTAAAAATGATCATCAGTAATGAGTTACCTAATGGAATTAAATTCGAAGGAACAGAAGGCTGGATCTTTGTAACACGGGGTAATTACCGCGCCAGTGCCAGTGATCCGGTACAGAGTGATTCGAATACAAAAGCACTCACCGCCAGCAATAATAAAATCATTACTTCGGTAATCGGAGCAAATGAAATTAACCTGTACAAAAGTGAAGAGCAACATGGTAACTGGCTGGATTGTATCAGAACAAGAATGCAGCCAATATCGCCGGTGGAAGTGGGGCACCGTTCTTGCTCAACCTGTTTACTGCATCATATAGCCATGAAAGTAAAGCGGAAAATTAACTGGGATCCGATGAATGAACGTTTCATCAATGATGATGAAGCCAATGGTATGCTGAACAGGCCGCATCGTTTTCCGTATGAAGTGAAGGGATTGGATTAAGAAAGCTATTAGCTTTTAGCTGCTAGCTGTAAGCTATTAAGAGAAGTGATATATTATTGATGATACTACTAGTATTATATAAATAGATAATGAAGAAGAAAAATTTTTTCTTAGCTGTGTCTGGATTATTACTGATGACAAGCCTGAATGCGCAGCAGCCGGTAAAATTGATTACGCTGGATCCGGGACATTTTCATGCGGCACTGGTACAGAAATCCATGTATCCTCAGGTAGATCCGAAAGTGCATGTGTATGCAAAAAAAAGTGGTGATCTTGATCAACATCTCAATCGCATTAAGAGTTATAATGCATCTGCAACTGCACCAACTAACTGGAATGAGATTGTATATGAGGGAGATGATTTTTTTTCAAAAATGTTACAGGAGAAAAAAGGAAATGTGGTGGTGCTGGCAGGAAACAATCAGTTGAAAACAGATTATATTCTTAAATCAATACAAGCTGGATTTCATGTTTTTTCCGATAAGCCAATGGTGATCAACGAAAAAGGCTTTGGTCAGTTAAAGCAGGCGTTTGCTATAGCCAAACAAAAGAATACATTACTTTATGATATCATGACTGAACGCTATGAAATCACAACTGTTTTGCAAAGGGCTTTTTCTATGCAGCCTTCGCTGTTTGGTGTTTTGCAAAAGGGAACGCTGGCAGAACCTGCCGTAACCAAAGAAAGTATACACCATTTTTATAAGTATGTATCAGGTGCTGTGTTAACACGCCCTGCCTGGTTTCTGGATGTAGAACAGGAAGGAGAGGGTATTGTAGATGTAACCACGCATTTGGTTGATCTTGTGCAGTGGGAATGCTTTCCCGGTGTAATATTGGATTATACAAAAGACATCAAAATCAATACAGCTAAAAGCTGGACAACCGGTATTAATAAAGACCAGTTTACAGATCTTACCAAGCTAAAAGAAGTACCCGCTTATCTCGCAAAATATACCGATAACAATAAGATTATTCAAGTACCCAGTAACGGAGAAATCAATTACACAATAAAAGGGGTGCATGCAAAAGTATCGGTGATCTGGAATTATAAAGCGCCTGATGGAACAGGCGATACACATTATTCAATCATGCGGGGTACCAAAGCCAATCTCGTAATCAGGCAGGGCGCTGAGCAGCAATTTAAACCAACACTCTATATAGAGCCATTAGAGTCAAATGCTGCATATGAACAAATGGCCCAAAAGGCGGTAGAAAAAATTTCAATACAGTATCACGGAATTTCTTTGAAGAAAAATGAAAAGGGTTGGGAAGTGATTATCCCGGAATCATTTAAAGAAGGTCACGAAGCACACTTTGCAAGGGTTACAGAAAAATACCTGGAATATCTTTCAAAAAAAAATATGCCTGCATGGGAAGTGCCGAATATGCTGGCTAAATATTATACTACAACACAGGCACAAAAAATAGCATCGAAAAAATAGTGTATGCAAACAAAATGGCACATCCCGGTTCTGGTACTACTTTCTATTGTAGTAATCACAAATACTCGTTTGTGTGCGCAGTCAAAATCAACAGTTCCCATACAGGGAACTTTTCGTACTATTTTTGAAATGTTGAGAGAAGTACCTGGTATTGAAATAAAAACTTCCAACGACAAAACCGGAGGCTCAGTGGTGATACGCGGTTTGAGCAGTCTTACTAACCAGCGGCCTCCATTAATTGTGATTGATGGGGTAATTTATACAGGAGACCTTAGTAATATTAATCCGCAAGATGTAGATGCGATAAGTGTTATAAAAGATGCTGCTTCTGCTACTGCTTTTGGGGCACAGGGTTCTGCGGGAGTCATCTTGATCACCACCCAAAAAGGGCAGGGGCTCTCTTCCAAAGCTTCAGTTGTATCGCATGAGGGTTCGGCCTATACATATTTTATCGAAAATAAAATAGAGCTAAAAATATTTGGGCAGGATGAGAAAGTAATCATAGAAGGCGTGCCGCAAAAACAAATCGAAGAATCCCTACTGTTTATCGTTAAGCGCAAGGAAGTAAAGATTCTTATAAAAGATATCAAGCGGGTTGAAATGATAAGGGATTAAAATAGGGGATTAATGTTTTCGTTGTTCTTATCAGTAGTACTCGCATTTGTCTACATCGTTTTCGTAAATTAATATAGTATCGTCTGCATTTAGCAGATGAAAAAGAACCAAATTCATACATCATTAAATGAGTGTTTACCATGGGATCGAGTGGTCTTTTTTCTCTTGATAATAAAGTGATTGTTGTTACAGGTGGTACCGGCATATTGGGTGGCTCTTTTGTAAACGGAATTTCAGATGCTGGCGGAACTGCAGTGATACTGGGAAGAAATGAAGCCGTAGCAAAAGAAAGAGCAGATGCTATTAACGCCCGGGGTGGTAAAGCATTTGCTGTAGTAGCAGACGTACTCGAAGAAGCTGATCTTGTAAGAGCAAGAGAAATTATTCTGGAAAAATTCGGAAGAATTGATGGTCTGGTAAATGGTGCTGGTGGCAATATGCCCGAAGGGGTACTGCAACCTGAAGCCGATGTGTTTGCTATGAATATTGATGGAATGAAAAAAGCCATGGTACTCAATGTATGGGGTACCATCATTCCTACACAGGTATTTGGTGCGGTAATGGCTAAGACTTGTTCGGGTAGTATTGTGAATATTTCTTCTGTAAGCTCGCAACAGGCCGTTACCAAAGTATTGGGTTACAGCATGGGTAAGGCAGCAGTAGATTGTTATACCAAATGGTTTGCCGTAGAAGTGGCCAATCGTTTTGGTGATGCCATTCGTGTAAATGCTATCATGCCCGGTTTCTTCCTTACCGAACAAAATAGAACCCTGTTAACCAAGCCGGATGGTAGTTTTACAGACAGAGGAAATCTGGTCATCAAAAATACCCCATTTAAACGCTTTGGAAAACCGGAAGAACTGGTTGGTGCATTGATTTATTTACTTAGCGACGCCTCCCGTTTTGTAACCGGTACGCAATTGGGCGTAGATGGCGGGTTTACTGTATTCAGCGGCGTTTAATATCCAAACAGAAACACATGAGTGAGTTTTTTCTTAATGATGATTTTTTATTACTTGGTAAAACAGCACAACGTTTGTACCATGATCATGTAAAAGATCTTCCTATCATCGATTACCATTGCCATTTACAGCCAGATGAAATTGCTGCTGATAAACAATTTGCCAACTTAACGGAAATCTGGCTGAAAGGAGATCATTATAAATGGCGTGCACTGCGTTCTTTAGGGGTGTCTGAAAGATTCATAACCGGTGATGCCAGTGATGAAGAAAAATTTACAACATGGGCAAAACTGGTTCCGCAAACGGTTCGTAATCCGCTGTTCCATTGGTCGCACATGGAATTGAAAAAGGTATTCGGTATCAATGAATATTTAAATGAAACATCAGCCGGTAAAGTATATGCTCATTGTAATGAACTATTAAAGCAACCTTCGCATACTACAAAAGCCATTCTTCATTCTTTTAAAGTAGCATTTATTGGCACTACGGATGAGCCGTGGGATAGTTTACAATTCCATCAACAATTGGCTCAGGAAAATTTCAGTATCCGTGTTGCTCCTTCCTTCAGACCTGATAAAATATTGATGATCGGGAACAAAGAAAATTTCTTTCATAACCTTGAATTGTTAGAACGGAGTAGTGGTGTAAAAATAGCCAATATAGCTACCTTATTCGAGGCTTTGCAAAACCGTGTTAACTATTTTCACGATAATGGATGCCGTGTATCAGACCATGGGTTAACACAAATGCCCGGAGCATTTCATTTTACTACACAATTGGAAACGGAGTTTGCTTCTTTTGTTGCAGACAGGAAAGGCACATATTCTGCGCCAGAAAATTTTATGGGGTATGTATTGACGGAACTTTGTAAAATGTATCATGCCAAACATTGGGTGCAGCAGTTTCACCTGGGCCCGATCAGAAATAATAATACAAGACTAAATAAAAAACTGGGTGCTGATAGTGGGTTCGATTCTATAGGCGATTTTCCGCAGGCATTTCAAATGTCTCTATTCTTCGATCATCTGGATCAAACAGATCAATTGGCCAAAACGATTATTTACAATATCAATCCTTCTGATAACGAAGTATTTGCCAGTATGCTGGGTAATTTTAATGATGGCAGTGTAAAAGGGAAAATGCAATTCGGTTCGGGCTGGTGGTTTCTTGATCAAAAAGACGGAATGGAAAAACAACTAAATGCCTTATCCAATATGGGTATGTTCAGCAGTTTTATTGGTATGATCACCGATAGCCGAAGTTTTCTTTCTTTTCCACGGCACGAATATTTTAGAAGAATTGTATGCAATATGGTAGGCAATGAAATGGATAATGGAATATTACCTAACGATGAACAATGGATGGGAAATATCCTGAAAAATATTTCCTATTATAATGCGAAAGAATATTTTAACCTCTAATGTTTGATTATGAAAAATGGTTTTCTTTTTCTGGTGTGTGCAGTGGTAATGATCAATGGATTGGCTCAGAAGAGCAACCCACAATGGGAATACCTGTTCAATGGCAAAGACCTGAAAGGATTCAGGCAACTGAATGGTAAAGCTAAATACGTTGTACAGAACGGAGAGATTGTAGGTACTACCGTATTAAACGAACCAAATACTTTTTTGGCAACAGAAAAAGAGTATGGTGATTTTATTTTTGAAGTGGACTTTAAAGTGAATGATCACATGAATTCAGGTGTTCAGTTCCGGAGCGAAATGAAAGATGCGAATGATAAGTGCAATGTAACCGATAAAAAAACACCCGAAAGAGTGCATGGATACCAGATGGAGATTGATCCTTCAGACCGTGGCTGGAGTGGTGGCGTGTATGATGAAGCACGCAGGGGCTGGTTGTACTCCATGGAAAATAATCCTGCTGCCAAGAATGCATTCAAGCACAATGATTGGAACCGTTATCGTATTGAATGTATTGGTAACAGTATTCGTACCTGGGTAAACGGTATAGCCTGTGCACACCTGATTGATGATATGACACCCAAAGGTTTTATTGCGTTACAGGTTCATGCAGTAAATGATGTAAAAAATGTAGGAGAAGAAATTCGCTGGAAGAATGTACGCATTCAAACAAAAAATTTAAAACCAACACCAGATGATAATGTGTTTGTTGTGAATACACTGATCAATAACATTTCTCCAGAAGAAAAAAGATTGGGATATCGTTTGTTGTTTGATGGTAAAACCACTACAGGTTGGAGAGGCGCTGGTAAAGAAACTTTTCCAAGTGGTGCGTGGTATGTAGAGAATGCAGAATTGCATGTAAACAAAGGAAAAGGAGCTGAATCGCAGAATGGTGGTGATATTGTAACACAGGATGAATTCAGTGCATTTGATCTTCAGTTTGAATTTCAATTAACGGAAGGGGCTAATTCTGGCGTAAAATATTTTGTTACGGAAAAAGAAAAAACAACAGGATCTGCTATTGGGCTTGAATACCAGGTGTTAGATGATGACAAACATCCTGATGCTAAAATGGGTTCTATTGGTAATCGCACCATTGCCTCTTTATACGATCTCATCCCCGCAAAAAAGAATGGGAGAGAAAAAATTCCGATTGGTCAGTGGAACCGAGGCCGCATTACTGTGTTCCCTGATGGCAGGGTAGAACATTGGATCAATGGCTGGAAAGTTTTGGAATACCAGCGCGGCACCCAATATTTTTATGCACTGGTAGCCAAAAGTAAATACGCTAAAATTCCTGATTTTGGCATGGCTGCTAAAGGGCATATCTTATTACAGGAACATGGCGATCATGTTGCTTACCGAAGTATTAAAATCAAAGAACTCAAATAATTTCTCACTATCATAACGATTGTTACATGTCTAACTCACGTAGAAACTTTATCAAACAATCCGCTAAAGCCGTAGCCGGAACCTATATAGCTACCACAGGGTTTAGTGCACAAAGTTATGCCCGTATTATGGGTGCCAATGACAGGGTAAGGGTAGGGGTGATTGGTTTTTCTGACCGCCACCGCAGTTCGCATATTCCACCGTTCATGAAGTTTTATAAAGAAATGAATTTTGATATCGTATCGGTATCTGATCTCTGGAAAAGAAGAAGGGAAGAAGGTGCTGCCTTTTTGAAAGATAAAATGGGACATGATGTAAAAGCCTTTCGCAACAACGAAGAGTTATATGATTCTAAATCAGTAGATGCTGTGTTTATCAGTACTGCTGATTTTCAACATGCGCGTCATTGTATAGAAGCCGTAAAAGCCGGTTGTGATGTGTATTGTGAAAAGCCTTTTGCCGAAACCATGGAAGATAACCGCGCGGCTTTAAAAGCCGTGAAGGCATCTAAAAGCATTGTGCAGATTGGATCACAGAGAAGAAGCGGACCCAATTATAAAGCAGCGGCCGATTTTATACAGAGTGGAAAATTTGGACCGATCACTATGGTTGAATTAACCTGGAATGTAAACCAGCCCGGTCGTTGGAGAAGACCAGAACTGGTAGCCGATTGTCGCGAAGCAGATCTGGATTGGAAACGATATTTAATGAATCGTCCTTACGAAAAATTTGATCCCAGAAAATATTTAGAGTATCGTTTGTTCTGGCCCTATTCTTCCGGAATGCCCGGTCAGTGGATGAGTCACCAGATCGATACCGTAAACTGGTTCAGTGGATTGGCACATCCAAGAAGTGTAGTGGCTAATGGTGGTATTTACCAATGGAAAGATGGCAGAAAGAACTGGGATACTACAGCAGCTGTATTGGAATATGGTCCTGCCAATGATCCTTCTACCGGTTTCCAGGTTGTGTTCATGTCGCGCATGCACAATGGCGATGAGAATCCTGCAGAATTGTATTACTCAAATGGTGGTGAATTAAATCTGATTACCAATAAAGTTTCTCCTGCAGGTGGATTGCGCGCAAATGCTGCTGCTGCCATGAAGATGAAACCAAATCTGTTACCGGAATTGAGTTTATCAGAAATGATTAAAGTAGAAGCCGGTGCCAACACAGGTGGTGATGTGTTAACCACTGCTCATGTTCGTAACTGGATGGAATGTATTCGTAGCCGCAAACAAACCAATGCACCGGTTGAAGCGGGCTATACACATTCTATTGCTACCATCATGACGAACGCTGCCTGTCGTACCGGAGAAAAAGTAACGTTCGATGAAAAAACACAGGAAGTAATGGCGGGTGGTAAAGTATTCAAATATTAAAGTTCGGGTAGGTATATAGCAATGAAAAGGGAACTCCTCGTGGATGCTTCCCTTTTCTTATGTTTGGGAACTACATAATTATTTTTGATGACTGAAAAACAAAAAGCAATTGCAGCCGTATTACTGGGGAATTTTTTCTTTGGTACCAGTGTGATTGCGGTGAAACATATTAGCCCGTTACTGATGAACCCCATTGCATTAACGGCTATTCGCGTTTCGGTAACCACTATTTTGTTCTGGCTATTGTTTGCCATGAAGCCGGTAAAAATGGGAATCACACGGAAAGATTTTTTGCGCTTATTTTTTTGTGCAGTGGTGGGTATTACGATGAATCAGACTTTTTCCATGAAAGGGATGTCGCTCACCAGTCCCATACATGCATCTTTATTGGTATTAACCACACCGATTGTGATTACATTTCTGGCTGCATGGATTTTAAAAGAATCATTGAATGCGTTTAAGTTAATTGGGTTATTGCTGGGTATATCCGGTGGGGCATTGCTTGTTTTTTCCAGAGATCTTTCTGCTGTTGCAGGCGAACAACAATCATTAGGTGATCTCTTTGTGATCATGGGTGCCATTTGCTATTCCCTATATGTAGTTGCCATCAGGCCACTCATGGAAAAGTATAAAGCCATGCATATTTTGCAATGGGTTTTTTTATTCGGTTGTTTTTTTAGCCTTCCTTTGGGATGGGGTTCTTTACAAGAAGTTTCATGGGCCGCGTTTGATGGGTTAAGTTGGTTTGCATTGGCTTATGTGGTATTGGGTGCTACTTTTTTGGCGTATCAGTTCATGAATTACGGCATTAGTAAACTAGGGTCCAGTAAAACCGGCTCCTTTATTTATACACAACCATTTTTTGCAACCATTGCCTCTATGCTTTTATTGCATGAAACATTGAGCCTGCCTAAAATTGGGGCAGCTTTGTTAATTATGGGTGGTGTATTTCTGGCTAACTATAAAAAATAATGGCTGGTAATTTTACGGTATAGTTACAGGCAGTATAGTTTCAATAGTTCTTATAATTTATCTCTCTGCGTAACCTCTGAAAACTCTGCGGCTCCGGGGTTGGTGCAAGGTAAAACCAACCCCGGAGCCGCAGAGAGCAGGGAGTTTTCCTAGAGAAAAAGTATGGTTAAGTATTAGTGAGCAGCTTGAACATTTTTTTACAATTGCATTATGACAAGAATATCATTCGAAGAAATGAAAGACACGATCAAGCAGGCTTTTGTAAAGGCAGGTATGTCTGAAGCAAAAGCGGAGATCTGTGCACGCGTTCATACAGAATCGAGTCTTGATGGCGTTGCCTCTCATGGCTTGAACAGAGTGGAGCGATTTGTTGAATACCTTCGCAAAGGATGGGTGCTGCCAGAGTCAGAGCCAACCTGTCATCTTAACCTTGGCATGATGGAAGTATACAATGGCCACCTCGGACCCGGTATTACCAATGCTATTTTTTGTATGAACAGGGCAACTGAATTAGCAGAAAAAAATGGTATGGGTTTGGTAAGTGTACATAATACAACACATTGGATGCGGGGTGGAACCTATGGTTGGCTGGCTGCAGATAAAGGATATATAGGTATCTGCTGGACCAACACCGAATCCTGCATGCCTGCCTGGGGTGCTACTTCAGTTGGCATTGGTAACAACCCGTTGATCATGGCAGTGCCGAGAAAAGAAGGGCATATCGTTTTGGATATGGCCATGTCATTATTCTCTTATGGAAAATTACAGAGTACAAGATTACAAAAACAAAAACTTCCTTTTCCTGGTGGGTATAACAATCAGGGAGAATTGACTGATGATCCGTGTTCGATTGAGGAATCAAAAAGATTACTACCCATGGGATACTGGAAAGGTTCCGGCCTTGCGGTGATGCTCGATGTCCTCGCGGCTTTATTATCCGGTGGGAATGCAACCGCAGGAGTAGATATATCTGGTAAAGGAAATTGCGGCAGTTGTTCGCAGGTATTCATAGCCATTGATCCATTGCGTATCAATACACAGGCGTTCATTGATCAAACATTAGATCAAACCATACAGCAAATAAAATCATCCGCTAAAGTAAAAACGGATGAAGAGATTTTTTACCCGGGAGAACAATCGCTTGCGATGTGTACTCAAAATACTTTACTTGGCATACCTGTGGATGATATTGTTTGGAACAAAGTGAAAGAGCTCGCGGGACTTTAATACTTACTACACAAACACATTTGTTATTTCCCCCAAAAAAAACTGCGCCTTTGCGCCTTTGCGTGAATATTTCTAGCAAAGTCCTAAGGCACAAAGTTACACGAAGAGTTGCCGTTTCATTAGGAAGCCCCTTAAAAGCCAGTACTACGCTTATTTACTTTACTAAACCAATGCTGAAACGGAAAAAATTTTTCCAGCTGTATCAAAAAAAGCAAAACAAATATCATTTGAAATCCTAATTGCAGGGATGTTTTTGAGATACCCGCAATTCCACTTTGTATATTCTCTAAAATAGTATTCAGCAACAATCCAAGCAAAGTGCCGGTTACGAAAAAGAAGAGTGCCCATTTGCGGTCTTTATGTAAAGCCGGTTGCAGTTTGCTTTCTACCTCAATACGCTTCATGAGATGATCTTCAAAATCACTGAAGGGCATGGTTAATTTGCTTTGCTGCATCAGTTCAGATACTATTTTGTGCTGGGTTTCTTCCATGATCTATTGATTATGTTAGTGTTTTCATCAATTGGGTAAGCAGGGCAAATATATTTTTTCGGGCGCGGTGTAAAATCACTTTGGTATTGGCTTCTGTCCAACCCGTGATCTCGCACACTTCTTTGATGTTTTCTTCTTCCAGATAAAACAAACGTAGCGCGAGTGATTCTTTTGGAGAAAGTTTCTGCAATGCTTCATTGATCAGATAAGCCTGTTCTTCTTTGGCAAGCCCGGTAAGAAAAGATTCGTCTGCAGGTTCATCCGTATACACTTCAGTAAAACTGATCAGTTCCTTTTTTTGTTTTTTCAGATACAGCAAAGCTTCATTCGTTACGATTCGATAGAACCAGGTACTGAAACGTGATTGATGGCTGAAGCTACTTAAGTTACGATAGGCTTTTACAAATGCTTCCTGCATTATTTCCTGTGCGGCATATTCTTCTTTTACAACAGATAGGGCAATGGAGTAGGCCATATCCTTGTATTTGTTTACAAGATACCTGAACGCATCCCTGTCGCCATTACACACTTTTTTGATATAGACATCATCCATGTTTATGGATTGCGTTGGTTGTTGTCAAAACGGTTGGCGACAACCATAGAGAATCCGCCGCAAATGCCCAGTACGGCCAGCGGTACGGCAGTTGTATTATTGTCGCGCAAGGCACCCATTGATGCCAGTATGGAAATGATCACCAATCCAATACTGATTCCAATAATCACAATCCCTATTTTCTGCCAGGGGAATTGTGATGGGTTGATTGATCCATACGGCGGAGTAATGCCTTTTTCAATCATCAACATTCTTTCTTTGTGCTTTGCTCTGTTTGTGAAATACCTGACTAATGCAATGCAAATGATCATTGCCCCCAGAATCAGGATGATAAGTACCCATGCGAGTAAAAAGAACTCGTCTCTTGCCATGTTTCCCATAAAAAATGGTTTGTTTACCTATTGGATTACGTATTGTATCAAAAGGTTACAAAAGATAAAAAAATAAACCAATTAGTTTTTAAAAATACCTTTTAGTGATTTTCCGCATCTGAAAAGGTATCCGCACCGTCATTGCGAGGAACGAAGCAATCTGTGTTACAAAATTCGGAGTGACTGTAATTCGAAGCACAGATTGCTTCGTTCCTCGCAATGACGTTCCCTGGCGCACAGTCACTAATTGTTGAAAACACTAAGTATTAATACGCTACCACAAGTTTACAATCATTGCTAGGTTTGTAGCATGCAAAAGGGTGGCTTTGTTTATATACTAACCAATCCTTTACACTCTGTTTTATATACGGGAGTTACTTCTGATCTCATTAGCAGAATGCAACAGCACATATACAAATACTATCCAGATAGTTTTACAGCAAAATATAATGCCACTATTCTTGTTTATTATGAGTTCTACTCTACAATCAATGAGGCAATATTGGAAGAGAAAAGAATTAAGGGAGGAAACAGGAAACAAAAGCTGATGTTGATCAATTCAATTAATCCATCATTGAATGATCTTTGGTTAAAGGAAGTTTCGCTTTGGTAAGGATGTTCACACCGTCATTACGAGGAATGAAGTAATCTGTGTTACAACATTCGAGGTGACCGTAATTCGAAGCACAGATTGCTTTGCTTCATTCCTCGCAACTCCTCGCAATGACGTTCCGGTGTGAACTACGCAATAAAAAAACTGCGCCCTTGCGCCTTTGCGTGAATATTTCTCGCAAAGGCGCAAAGGCGCAGTTTAAGAGGGTAAGCTTAGAAGTATTTCGTTACACCCGGTACCGGTACATTGTAAAAGCCATCTGCATTGGGTACAATCGGTGGTAAGGTATCAAACGTGTAAGCTGTTGGTTGAATATTGATGTTTGAATTGATCGCTTTATCCCATTCAACCACCTGTCCGCTATACGTAGCCATTCTGCCGAGGATAGAGGTCATGGTACTTTTGGCACCGTTTTCCGCATCGGCAAATTTGTATTCTCCTTTGGCAATGGCGGCAAACAGTTCATCATGTTCTGTTTGGTAAGGGTTGGGTTCTCCCTTGGTATCAAAATGATAGATCACTTTGCCAGAAGCATCGGTAATGTTCGCTGCGCCGCAATGAATTTTTCCTTTGGTACCAATCAGCAACTCATCTACTTTACTCATTGTTTTAGGAATATGGCGGCACTGGCTGTTTAAAATACTGCCGTCTGCATAGGTAAACTCAACAAAATGGTGGTCGAATATTTCACCATGCTCTTTTCCTTTCCGTACCTGGCGACCACCCATGCCCTGCGCTTTTACGGGATAGCTTTCTTTAAACCAGTTCACTACATCCAGGTTGTGAATATGCTGCTCGGTAATATGATCGCCGCAAAGCCAAACAAAATAATACCAGTTACGCATTTGGTATTCCATTTCGGTTTGCTCGGGTTTGCGGGGGCGCACCCAAACACCATCGTTGTTCCACCAGGCTTGTGCCGAAGTGATATCACCAATCATGTCTTTTCTTTTAAATAACTCGCGGTAAGAATTCTGGTAATGCCTTTGCAAGCCCACCACTACATTTAATTTCTTTTGTTTGGCAATGGCGGCAACAGCCAATACTTTTTGCACACCAGCAGGATCGGTAGCTACCGGTTTTTCCATGAACACATGTTTGTTCTGTTTGATGGCTTCTTCAAAATGAATGGGGCGGAAGCCGGGAGGGGTAGCCAATATCACCACATCTGCCAATGGAATGGCTTTCAGGTAACCATCAAAGCCGGTGAATCTTCTTTCTTCCGGAACATCAATGCGTTTTTTAACTGCCGCCATAGCGGGATCAGAACCATCATCGGTGGTTAATGATTTGTAGCATTTATCAATATTATCTTTAAATGCATCTGCCATCGCTACAATTTTTACATTCTGTTTGCTCAGCAATGCTTGCATGGCGGCACCGGTACCACGACCACCGCAACCAATTACGGCTACTTTAATTACATCATCGGCACCGGAAAAATAATTGGCGCTGGAGAAAAGTGGTGCGGCAATTAATCCGCCGGCAATGAGGGAACTTTGTTTTACAAAATCTCTACGTGAATGGTTTTTGGAAGCATCGTTGTGCATATGGTTTGTTTTAAAAGGTTAACGGCCAAGGTATGTTTGATAAAAAAGGTTGATGTCATCTTTGGATGGTTGTTGTAACGGACGAACAATTCGAAAACCCACTCCTCTGGCATCCGTAAGCCACCATTTACTTCTGGGAATCTGTGGATCTCTTCTGTTCCAGATGGGGTCTGAAGGAATACGGTTGGCGGCTCTTAATTCACCGCCCCATTCTGTAAAACTTCCGCCCCGCAATACTTTTGGATATTTGAGCATACTCGGTTCTGCAAACGGATCGGTGGTGTTGCTTAGTTTTTCATAACGGGTAGCATCATAATGATCCAGTGTCCATTCCATTACATTGCCCAACATATCGTATAAGCCCCAGGCATTGGGTAATTTTTGTCCTACTTTCTGAAACTTGTCTTCACTGTTTTTTATATACCATGCATACTTGTCCAATTGGGTACTATCGTCTCCAAAATAATAAGTAGTATTAGTTCCTGCCTTACAGGCATATTCCCATTCAGCCTCTGTAGGCAGGCGATAGAAGATGCCGGTTTTTTCGTAAAGCCAACGGCAATACATCAATGCCGCAAACTGCGAACAACTGTTTACGGGGTAACCACCCGCTTTGCCCATACCCCAGCTAAGGTCAACGTATTGCGGACTGGGCCTGGTAATAGCATCCATATCCGAATTCTCGCTGGTGTTTTCATCTTTATAAAACAAATCAAACTCATCCCTTGTCACTTCAAAAGCGCCCATCCAGAAAGCGGAGAGTTTTATTTTTTGTTGCGGGCCTTCATCTGCATCCCGTTTTTTTTCTGCAGCGTTACTCCCAATCGTAAATTCTCCGCTTTTAATGGGAGCCATGGTAAAACGAAGGGTACTACCGGGAATGGTTTGTTGGTAACTGCTAAATTCAGTCTTCGTAACCTGTGCCTTGCCTATAGTGAGCAGCAAAGCAAAAAACAACCCGAAAACAACTCTTTTCACGTAGTAAAATTTGGTGCTGAAAAGATAGTGAAATAAGTGATTTGAAAACGGATTCTATAGGTGTGAATTTGGAAGGGGGGTTATGTGATAAGTTGCTGGTTTAGCTGAGGAGAGGAGCCATGTTATAGGCGTTATTCGTTTTTTGGGTATACGGGTTCGCTTTCTGAGTTGATAATACATATCTACTAATTATCATCTACTCAATATGTGAAAATTATTTTTATTGAGGATCAATGGATTAATAGATTGGGAGGAGTGAGGTGTTTAAAACATGCGTATTTTAGTTGTTAGCAGTCAGCTTAAGACCGACTATCATAAATAAATTATACAATGGAATTAGGAATTTTAAAGACAGTACCAGCCAGACAAAAATGGACTAATGAAGCAAGGGACTTTACTCCTTGGCTTGCTCAGAACATCAAGAGTTTAAATGAAGCTCTTGGACTTGAATTGGAAGTAGAGAATATAGAAGTGCAGTGCGGACCATATTCAGCGGACATTTTAGCGAAAGATACTGGAACTGATAAGTATGTTATCATAGAGAATCAGCTCGAAAAAACGAATCATGATCATTTAGGTAAGGCAATTACTTATGCTTCCGTTCTTGACGCTTCAATAATAGTTTGGGTAGCAACAGACTTTACAGAAGAACATAAGAAAGCATTGGATTGGCTGAATGACCATACATCAGATGAAATTTCTTTTTATGGTGTTCAAGTAGAGTTATGGCAAATTGACAATGGAAATCCCGCTTTAAGATTTAACATTATTAGCAAGCCAAATGAAGCAGTTAGACAGGCAGCCAGGTCGAAAACAGCAGACGAGCTTTCCGACAGCAAAAAAATTCAATTTGACTTTTGGAATAAGTTTAAGGACAAACTTGCAAAGACAAAAAGGGTTCCATCATTACAGACACCAAGACCACAGTATTGGTTTGCCATAAGCTTAGGGAAAAGTAATATTCATCTTTCTAACACTTGCAATACTGACGAAAATACTGTAGGTATTCGAGTTTATATTGGCAACAAGATTGCGGACACTATGCTCCCTTTTTTAGAAAGCAAAAAGACGGAGATTGAAAATGCAATAGGACAACCCTTGGTTTGGAACCCCAATCCGGACAACAGAGACAAAGTCATTATCTTATTGCATCCGACAGACTTTAGCGACCTTCAAAAAGTAGACGAGGCATTGGAATGGCTTGTGAATTACACAATAAAATTCCGTGATACATTTTCTAAATTAGTAACACAAGCAAATGCTTAGGAAAAAAACATAAAACAATGGGACTAAAAATTAGTACAATTGCTGCAATTCCTGAAAACGTAGAAAGGGCTTATTATCTCTATATATTAGACTATTACAATTGGGACGAACCAATTAGTAAAACATTAAGAGAAAGTTTTGACAAAATTTCAAAATTCGCAGCAGAAAATGATTCGATTGTCATTCAAGGTATTTCAGAAAGTCATTTCTATTCTGAGTTAATGTCTTGGGAATCCGTTAATGGAATAGACCCAAATGAATTGCTACCAGCTCTGATGATTACTACAATTCATCCAAAATATTTCTTAGACGGAAACGACAAGCAGCCTCCCAAAGGAAAAATTCCTGAAGACAAATTGGTTTTTATTGAAATTGGTAAAGTTTGTAAGACTCCCCAAGATGTTTTGAAACTTATCGAAAAAGTGTTTCAAGACATAAAGAATAAAAAAGACATCAAAGATTTTCAAATAAAAAAGGAATTAAAAGGTGGTACTGGAAAAATATTAAATGACACAATTATTCTCGAACCAAACATTATGGGAATAGGAGTTAATATTAATAATATATTCAAATTCCTTGGTAAAAAATAAATACATACGGATAAAAAACTGGCCGCTTATTATCCGCAAAATATCTATTTACCTTTCTCCGCATGTCTCCCGTAGGGGACATTGCGGTTTGTAGCACACAACAACATCGATATTGCCAATCTTCTTCATCGCACTAATACAATTAGGTCAATGTGCTTAATCGTTTTTTTGAAGTAGCATATGTAAACCCTGCGCAGTATATAACAGTTGAGTAATTGTACCCGTTAATAGTTGATTACTAAACTGGATAATGCCTGCTCCTAACCGCAATGTCCCCTAGCGGGAGACATGCGGAGAATTGTCTGTTTTAAGTAAAGTTAGTCTGCGAACCTGCCTCGCCGGCAGGCAGGTCTGAGGGTGAAATTTCTAACCATCCTTCCATTAATTTCAAATTGATACACTATTAAAATTTCAGGGATGGGTTCTGTAAATACCGTTTAAGATATATTTACATAGTTTACATTTTAATTTACAATACAAATCATACAGTCCGAAAACTATCTAACTAGATTAGCACAATCAATTTAAATGATGAAACATATGAAAAAGATAATCTATGTACTGATCTTGCCGCTGGTTGTTGTGAGCGGACTGGTATTTGCTAATCGTGCAATTAAGAATGAAGCTAAGTTATCCCCAAGGCCCTTGTCAGCTGCAGAGCGTAAGGCCAACATGGATGCTGAGAGGAAAAAATGGGAGGCTTCTCCCGACGGTATCAAGTACAAAGCATGGGAGGTTTCTCCTGCAGGTAAAAAAGTGTATGCCAGTCATGCTAAAATAAGCAAGAACATAAAGGCTTTCGCCGATATGGAGGCGGTGGTAACCTCTGTTACTTTTCAACGCACCTACGGAAAATCATTAGGACCAAAATGGCTTATCGTAAAGATTCAGGGTGAAGAATACATGATGCAATTTATCCCTAAGGAGTTTGAGCAATTACAGAGTCTGAAGGTTAACGACAAAATAATTGTAAAAAGCCGCAGCGCAGGGTATTCGCCTAATCATCCCTATTTGATCATATCGGGCGACTATATTGAGCAAAATGGTAAGGAACTTTTTAAACGTGATTTCAGTAAGAATAAATGCTGAGTTTTCCTTCTCAGAAGAGTCTCCCTAACGGGGGCTCTTCGCTTAGTATTACTACTCACTAAAGTTAAACTCATCCCTTTCTTATTCGAAGTAAAATCACTTACTGCCAAAGCTTTACCATTTCGTTCAAACATTTTCAACACCTATCTAACAATTATTTTCTTATTACGAAACGTAAAGTATTTCTGGAGAAAATAATTCAGAATCAGCATGATGAATGTTGATAGTAGGTAAGCAAGGGTAGGGTGCAACAGTACTACTACAATCAAGCCTTTTGTAATGAGGTAATCACTGAACTGCCCTTGTAGTGCTACAAAAAAATATTTGCCAAATTGTTTTTTGGTAGCTGCTTTATCATTTGATGCGCTGGTAAAGGCAAAGTTTTTAGTGAGCCAAAACCCAGTAATAACCGTGATCGAAAAAGAAATGGTTGTGGCCACTTCTACCGCTATCACGGAAGAATCTAGTGTAAGGAATAGAACAGTAAATAAACCAATGTTTAATACCGTATTGGCGGCACCAACTGCGAGGTATGCATACAGTTGGTAGGGTATTAGTTTTTTCACCAGAGGGTAAAAAAACTTTAGCAGTGTATGAATGATATTTTTAAGCATAGCTTGTAAGTGTATGATTCTTTTGTTTGATAAGTTGTCCTGCATGCGAGAGGTACCATTGTGCCAGTTCATTCATGGGTAATCCTTTAGCGGCAGCATAATTCATATCCTCGTATTTCTTTCTTTCTTCGGGTTGTTCTAGTAAGTGAGCTACTGCAGCAGCTAAGCTTTCTGCGTTATCGGTTTCAAAATAAGCGCCACCGTATCCTTCTTCTTCCACCACTCTTTCCAGATCGTCTATTTTGGGAAGTATGCATGCCCTGGCATAGCTGCCCGCCTGGTGCAAAATTCCAGAGCTTCCGGTTGTTGTGGTATATGGAAATATCACAAAAGTGCTTTCTTTAAAAATGGTTTCCACTTTTTCTTCAGGTATATAGCCGGTGAATTCAATGTTTTGCATGCTGCTATATTTATTTTTCACACCCTCTAAATATCCTTTTACATTGGGGTTATCCGTACCGGCAATTGTGGCTTTAAACTTTTGCTCTGGGTATTTTTGTTCCAATATTTTCACAGCATCCAATAACACTTCTACTTTTTTATACGTACCAAATTTTCCAAAAGCCATTAAGTTAATTTCGGGTAAAACATCGGGTAAATAACTGCGTTCGGGTAATTCAAAATTTCCGTGAGGCAGTAAGATCACATTGTTGGTATTGTATTTTTCTTTTATGATATCTACATATTGCGATATGGTAAGTCCAACAAGGTCAGCTTTCAAAATCAGCTTAGTTAGTTGCTTCCCTATCCATAAAAACAAATTGGTCTTCCATTTGCTTCCGGCCATACCAATGGTTTCCAGATTTACTGTTTCAGTGATGTTATGCAGAATAACAATGGAAGGGATGCCCAACCATTTACACGCTAATGGGGTTAATAAACCTAGCGCAGCAGGTACTTTGCTTTCACCAAAAGACATGAACTGAAGATTCATGATCACCAAATCAGGTTTGAGTTTTTTTAATTGCTGTCGAATTTGCCAAAAACTAAAAAGGCCGTCAAATTTCCAGCAGGGAATAATATCCACTCCTTCCATAGCATAACGGCTGTACTGGCTATTATCTTCTAAATGATTGGTAAGTACATAAATCTGTTGTACATGTGCTTTATTCGCAAAACTTTTGATTAAATGATAGCCATACTCATTAAGGGTAACCTGGCTGGGTGGATAGGGAGAAACAAATGCTATTTTCATGAGCTTATTTTTATTTGTATCTCTTACTAACCAAGAATGCTGCCAGTAAATTAAGGTGTTGAAAATCAATACATAAGAATATTTTAGACACTTTTTATTTTCCGAAATATGGAATTAGATAGAATTGTTCCACCAAATGGATTAAAAACTGACTTAATTAGATGGAGTTTCCTTGATCATCCGAATGGCATCAATGCGCCAATGGTCTCCTTGGAAAAGAAGTACCAATTCAAGATTGGCTTTAGTGGTTTTAATGGATTTATCTGGGTATTGATACTTGATAATTATATTTTTGTCTGTAACCGTACATACCAAGCCATCCCATGCCCAGTTTTCAATGTGCAGATCATGTTGTATATCGCTGCGTTTAATTTTTGTTTGCACAACTCCCTGGTAATGATGATTGATTTGTTTAAACCAATCTTCCGTATAATATTCTTTACCTGATTCCACATCATTTGTTTCATATAAATGATTAAGATGTGCCCAAAGATTGCTGTAATCTTGTTGTAATGTAGCCAGTTGCACAGAATCGGGTATATATATGGAGTGAACCGCAATATCAATTTTTGTATGATGTGTTTCCGCAATTTCATCATGCCGGAGAAAAACAGGTTTTTCTCCATTTCGTTCATTCAAACTTCCCTTTAAAAAAAGAAAGGTGCTTGTAATAAAAATGAGTAGTATGAAAAGTGAACGCATCATTTACGGTTGCAATTGTATTTGTTTAGAAGCTGTTTCATTCACTTTTGCTGTTAAGTAGTATTTTCTATTTTTTTCTACCGGAATTTTAATGCGGGCAAAACCATTGAGTAATGCAGCTTCCATTTGGTAGGTTTTTTCTCCATCTCCATATATAAAAACTACCATAGTTCCATTTGCTACTGTATTATCGTATGTATCTTTTAAAGGGCCTGCGGTTACGGAAAAAACATTTTCGTCTTTCAAATAATTTGATGTCACTTCAAAAGAAGTAGTTGAGCCGGGTTGTACATAAAAAGCGGATAAAGCATTCTTTGCCTGTGCTCGGTAAGATCCTGCAATGGGATTGAGCTGGAGGATGTTTTCATAAAATGGGTTGAGTTGCCCGGGTAGATGTACGATATTTCTCCATTCATCAATGGAGTGCTGCATACGGTGTTGCACTAAACTTGAATCTGGGTTAACTGTTTTGGGTGAACGATAATCTTTTTCTGTAATAGATCCGACCGAAGAATTGTTAATCGTAAACTCGTAATAAAATGCCTGAGAGCCATTACTTAGTATGAGTTGTGCTGCGCCTTCTGTTATTCCAAAATTGTTTTTTGGTGAAAGAATTAATCCCTTGTTGGTGAAACTTATTTTTACAGCAATCGGTTGTGAAAAACTTAGTAAGGTAGCCTCCCAATTTTTTCCAATGGTATTAAACACTAATGAATCATTTGGGAAATAAACTAGTGTAGTTTTATTTACCCACACAGGTTTTTCTACTGATTTGTTTTTGCAGGCCGCCAATGAAAAAAAGAATAATATGTAAAGCCCCTTTTCTCATTGTAGGTAAATTTCCTGGCTCATAAAACAATGGGGTAGTAGTGCAATTCCTTTACTGGCATTGGCTGTTTCATCTTTTTGAACAGGTAGTACTTTACGTAATTGCCCATTGATAAAAACGGTTATGGGAATTTGTTTAATTATTTGGGCTTTATGCTGAATTTTTTGAAAGGTTGTTTGAAAGTTGATATGTAAGCCACTTCTAACGGCTGCGCTGTGGAGATACAATTGCGATTGCCAGATATTACCTGCTGAATCTTTTTCAGCAATCAAAATACCCGGTATATTAATTTCAGTGGTGAGTTCATTGTAGAAGTTTGTTTTAATCAACGCATGTTTATTTTTTAATTCGCTTACCGAGTAACCAGGGGTGCCACCGTGTATATATCCCCTTTCACTTACATCGGTTTCGGTATATAACTCAATGGATTCAATTTTTAACGCTTCCAGTGTTTTACTGCTATCCAGTTCTACTTGAAAATAGCTGCCAACCTTTGGTGAAAGATTATATTGAAAAGCGGTACCTGGATAATAATCTTTGCTAACCTTGTTTTGAAAGTGGACGGTAACTTTTAAAGCGATATTTACAGGTACATCATCTGCATTTAAAATTTCGCCGGTAATAAAATTGTGTTTACCATCCCGAATAAAGTTCACTTGTTTAAATGCAGCGAATGGTTTTTTTACTCTGTCATCTTTTACTGTAGGAAAACTACTGATAAGCCTTTTTCCCTGCTTCTTAAATAAAGTGTAGGTATAACTTCTCATTTGTTCATCCGGAATTTCATTGGTAAACTGTGAAGGAAGGATATACCATTTTTTATCCTGTTTCACTAGATGCATGGTATCTGTTTTTTCTCGGTAGCCCAATGATGTTCTCCATATAGTGTACACAGATAACTGTGCTGAATCATTTTTTTGATAGAGTTCTTTAACTGAAATACTATCAAGCTTTGCATAAGAAGGTAATAATCCCCCATCATTTACTGATTTTTCCAATAAGTACTGATCTAGCGGATATGTTGGTGATGGTTTAAAAAAATGAAAAGCATTTTCAAATCGTTGAAAGTCGAGATGGTTATAATAATTCAAAACAGTAGTTGTTGGGTTCTTCTGTTCTTTTACTAATAATAATTCATATACCTGTATTAACATGAAACCAGAGAAAAAAACAACTGGGAGTAAAGAGGAGGTATACATAACCCACAATGGATACATTTGATTGGTTTCGGGCACACTGTCAAAATAATCCTTCTCCTTGTATCTTTTAAGATAGAATAAAGTGATTAAGAAAGCCACACATAGACTGCTAACCGGGAAAATGCCCCAGGCTTTTTTTAGTAACGGCGCTACTTCTTTTGGCTTAATGGGTTTAATGGTGGAGATATTTCCTTTTTCCCAAACCATGATACCGTTTTCCAATCGTATGGTTCTGTTCCATCCATTATAGTATAGCAATGGGTCATAATAGCGGTCATTGCTAAATACGTATTTCAAACTATACTTTTCTGAATTAGATAAGAAATCATTTAAAGATGCCAACCCTTCCTCACCACTGAATTTTGCATTTTCTAATCGTTCTACAGGTCTAGTGGTTAATTCAGGTAATCTTCTTGCACTGTGGTAATTACCATCCACCGTTGCCGCCAATGAGTTAGCACTCAGCCATGCCATCTGGTCGCCAAAGCCAAGGGTAAGATACCGCCAGCGCATATGATCATCACGGTTCAGGAAATTCAGCATGGGTTGTATCTCAATTTCCTTTGGTTGTAAGGGGCGAAAGCTTCCTAAATGAAAAATGAAAACAATAAATAGCAAATAAGTAAAACCGGTTACTCCTGATAAAAGGAAATGTGTTTGCGAGCTGAAATGTTTATTCCAGAAATCTTTAACCGGTCCGGAAAAAAACGAGTAAATAAACTTTGCCATAAAGGGGATGGCAATAATGGATGCCCAAAAACCAAACCGGTCGAGTGTAAGAATATTAAATGCATTAGCGCCTAACATCATTTTTGGCAATGGGGTTGTACCACCACTTCCAAATAACAAACAAAGAAAAAGGCAACTGCCCAGCCAATAAATCTTCTTTGTTTGGTAATCGTGTAGCTTATTGCTGGCAGTAATGCAAAGACTAATGTAAGCGGTATGATAAAAAATATTAAGCCGGATGATGGATGTTCAAAAAAATTATCTCTCGAACCATGTGGAATAGACACCTGCGTGATAGGATCAGTTTTACTCCAGTACCAATAAGGAAAAATCAAACCAACAGCAAGAAGTATCATTAATCCGCCAAACAATAGGATCTCTTTGTATTTTTTAAAACCGGCTTTTACAACTGTGATGGCAAAGCGTACAATATTTATTTTGGTATTCTCTTTTGGTAAGCCATCTACCAAGGCCATAAATACAGTTGGTGCTATAAAAAACACCATACCAAATATGGCTGTTACATGGTGCGAACTGATAACTACAGATACAAAAGACAATGCCATTACCAGGTATATGAATTTTCGTTTTACGATATACTGGTATAAAAACGGTAATGCATTTAATAAAAATGAGAGCCCTGTAAGCGTTGGCATTTGTCCATACACATGCAATGTTTCTACGATGGATGAAAGTATAACTGTTAAGATGGCCGCTACACCAGCTGTTGTTTTATCGAAAAATAATTTAGAAAACCGATACACGCCAATGATGAGTATCTCTAAAATTAAAATGGCATAAATACTAAAAGCTACTTTTAATGGAAATACTTTACTGATAAGTGCAATGGCCTGATGTACTAAAGGTGGATAGCTGGTGGTTAAAAAGCCAGTGTACCAACGATACTCCCATGGCTCAAACCAGAAGCGAGAATAGTGATCGGCAAAAAACATATGAACAAAAGCATCATAGGTTTTCGGCAAAGTAAAATATATGATGATACCATGAGTTACTAAAGCCAGTGTTAAAGCTATCAGTAAAAGTTTCTTCCCATTAAATTCATCCCATAAATGGTAGCCTTGCTTTTTCATTGGTATTAACCAGGTTTTCTTAAAGATACAGTTCGCCTTTGTTTTCTTTAACTTTTAACAGGTATTCTTTTATCTGTTGCTCATTTTCTTTTTTGCAAATGAGTAAGGCATCCGGTGTATTTACAATAATCAAATCGTCCACACCGCCAACCAATACTAATTTATTGTCAGTTGAATGTACCATACAACCATTGGCATCTACCAGTAAGGTATTTTCGCCGGCTATTGCATTCTGTGCAACATCTTTATCATAATTTTCCCAGGCACTATTCCATGTTCCTAAATCGCTCCAGTCAAAGCTGGCTGGTATTACATGCACATTTTTCGCTTTTTCTAAAATGGCATAGTCTATTGAAATAGACTCACAGTGCTTATAAATATGTTTGATAGCCGCAGCTTCTTTTTCGGTGTTAAAATCAATCATTCCACAGGCAAACACGTCAAACATTTCTGGTTTAAAAGTTCTGAAGGCATTGATAATGTCTTTTACTTTCCAGATAAATATGCCCGAGTTCCATAAATAACCACCATCAGTAAAAAATTCAATTGCCTTTTCCTTATTTGGTTTTTCAGTAAATCTTTTTACGGTATGGATCTTATTTTCTGTTGATATCTCTTCAAATTGAATATAACCATAGCCAGTGTTGGCATAAGTTGGGGTTACACCCAGCGTAACAAATGCATTGTTATCTACAGTGTATTCCAATCCTTCCAAACAGTTTTGTTCAAAAGCCTTTTCATTTTCAATCATGTGGTCGCTTGGGGCTACAACTAAATTGGCTTCGGCATTTATTTTTTTAATCTTTAGAGATACAAGGGCTATACAGGCTGCTGTATTTTTTCTTTCCGGCTCACCTATAATATTTTCAACAGGCAAGTGAGGTAGCTGTTCTTTTACAATGGAAACATATTCAGCTGAAGTAACGATATAAATATTTTCATTTGGAATAAACGAAAGAAAGCGTTCATAAGTTGATTGGAGCAATGTTTTGCCAGTACTCATTATATCTAAAAATTGTTTTGGGTAAGCGGTACGACTCATAGGCCAGAACCGGCTGCCGATTCCACCGGCCATAATTGCAACGTAATTGTTCTTGTTCATATTGACTGTTTTATTTTAAGTAAGAATTAAAGAAATAATGCGGTGGCTGCTTTAACAGTTTTTTGTATTTCTGATTGATTGTTTTTTACATCGAAAAGAGAGTATCCAGATTTGGTTTTAAACTTCTTTGCGATATTGTATTCGTAATGGAGTTTTAACAATTGCATGGGTATTTTAATTGTGTCCTTAAGTTTTAATCTTGAATCACCCACTTCTGTCCAGTTCATTAATGGGAATTCCAATACGCCTTTTTGTAAAGAGGTTTTACCAAACTTTTGTTGTAAGCGAAGGAAAATTTCCACATCAAATAACCAGGGAGTTCTAAACTGCTGATTGAATAAAAACAGAACAAGGTCACGTTCAAAAATCTTTGCACCACATTGTGTATCCTGGAAAAAGGTTTTTAAAATAACACGAATAAACTTTTTAATGATGCTGCTGAATAGGGAACGGCTATCATCTCGTTTGATGGCTGCACCGAGACGTGGAATTCGGCTGCCTACTATTGCCCCAAACTGCGGACACTTTTCTTTATACTTAGCCATTTGTAACCATTCTTCAGGAGTTGTAGCCAGATCAGCATCTAAATATCCAAGCATGGTTACATCAAAATGTTTGTACATGTAAATCATTCCTTGTCTAACTGCTTCTGCTTTACCACCGTTTTGCGGACAATCATATACACAAATGTTTTGCGGACATTCAGATTGAATGCCCTTCAATACAGAAAGTGTTTTGTCTTTACTTCCATCGTTAACAAAACATACGATTACTTGTGGGTTTTTTCGTGTAAATGAAAGAAAGTGTTGATAGGGGAATCTCATTTCTTCATTGTAGCAGGGAACAATGATTGCATAGGTATGCTTTTTTGTTTCGGTAAGTGTGCGTACTGTAGTCATTTTCATTTATTTTGATTTGTCTACGTGATTTCAAAGCCAGTGCCAAAAATCAAATAACTGATAATCAATGAAATAAACATTATATATTATAAATTTAATTCCAATAAATGGAAAACGTCTATTTATTGTAATAGGTGTGTTAACTTGGAATATTGCGTAAATTCAATCAACTTAAATAGTTGTTTATGGAAGGATATAAGATATATATAGTAGAGGACGACCCCTGGTATGGCGAAATACTGGCCTATCACTTAAGTCTTAACCCGGATTATAAAGTGTACAGGTTTGAATCTGGTAAAGAATGCCTGGCTAACATGTCTGCCAAGCCAGACCTTGTAACCATTGATTTTTCTTTGCCCGATATGCAGGGTGATGAATTATTTAAAAAAATTAGGGAAACAAATCCAAATGTACCCGTAATCATAATTAGTGCACAGGAGGAGGTTTCAGTTGCAGTGAATTTATTAAAGATTGGGGTGAACGATTACCTGGTGAAAGATGAAGCAACAAAAGATTTGTTATGGAACAGTATTGTCCGCATAAGAGAAACTCAGTCATTAAAAAAAGAAGTGGAGCATTTGCGGGAGGAGCTGGGGCAAAAATATTCGTTTCAAAAAACGTTGATTGGTCAAAGTGAAAATTTGAAAAAAGTATTCACGATGATGGAGAAAGCAGTAAAGACCAATATTAATGTATCTATTACCGGAGAAACGGGAACAGGGAAAGAAGTAGTGGCAAAAGCAATTCACTATAACAGCGAGCGAAAGAAAAAGAATTTTGTTGCCGTAAATATGGCAGCTATTCCAAAAGAGCTGGTAGAAAGCGAATTATTTGGTCATGAAAAAGGCGCTTTTACCGGAGCATTAGCAAGGAAAGCCGGTAAGTTTGAAGAAGCGATTGGCGGCACTATTTTCCTTGATGAAATTGCAGAGATGGATTTGAGTTTGCAAAGTAAAATGTTACGGGTTTTGCAGGAAAGAGAAGTGGTAAGAGTGGGTGGAAATGAGACAGTGAAACTTGATATACGCTTGATTGTAGCTACTCATAAAAATCTGGCAGAGGAAGTTAAGAAAGGCAACTTCAGAGAAGATTTATACTTCCGAATTATGGGGTTGCCAGTTGAATTACCCCCATTAAGAGAAAGAGGAAATGATATTTTAATTCTGGCAAAACATTTTGCCGAAACTTTTGCCAAAGAAAATAAACTTGGCACCATTCAATTTACCAAAGAGGCGAAAGAGAAACTATTAAAGTATCATTTCCCCGGTAATATCCGTGAGCTAAAGGCGGTTATTGATCTAAGTGTTGTGATGTGTGAGAATAATGAAATAAAACCCGATGATATCACTTTTGCATCTACCAAACGGGATGATTTTTTTATTCCTGAAGACAAATCACTAAGGCAACACACGTGTGACATCATAAAACATTATCTGAAAAAAAATAATAATGACGTGATTGCTACCGCTAAAGCTTTGGATATTGGAAAAAGTACCATCTATAAAATGATACAGGAAGGTGAATTGTCAATATAAATTTCAATTTTCCAGTTATTAGATTTATATTCCAAATACTGGAATTATTGTTTTTCGAATAAAATTTAAGTATTTGATAATCAATTTATTATAGTATTTTTTTTCTGGCAACAATTTTGTCGTACAGCCAATGTAAACAACTTATTTACTAATTGTACATTATCTATGAACACTTCAATTAACTGGTTTTCAGAAAATATTTGGGTGAAACATCCGATGAGCAGGCTAAAGGATGATGCTGAGGCAAACCTTGTTTTATGCTTTGCTTCTAAATCTATCTTGCAATCGAGCACTGTTTATGGGGCATTAAAAACGAAATTTCCTAATGCTGAAATCGCCATGTGCAGTACTGCAGGGGAAATATGCCAGGATAAGGTTTCTGACAATTCATTGGTTGCCGCCGCCATTCAATTTAACAAAACAAAGATTGAAACAACATCTGTAAACATCAAAGATTATAGCAGCAGTTACACAGCTGCAATCGGGCTTGCAAAGAAAATATCTAACAAAGACTTAGCCTATATTTTGATACTTTCTGACGGTAGCCTGGTGAATGGAAGTGAACTTGTAAAAGGATTGACTACACAAGTTGATAAGAAAGTTTTAATTACCGGTGGACTTGCTGGTGATGATGCTAATTTTCAATCCACATTAATTGGATTAAACCAACAACCCAAAGAGGGAGAAATTATTGCTATCGGTTTTTACGGAAATAATATTACTGTAACACATGGTTCACAAGGTGGATGGGATATTTTTGGTTTAGAAAAAACAGTTACTAATTCTTCCAGCAATATTTTAATAGAACTGGAAGGACAAAACGCACTGGAACTGTATAAGAAATACCTCGGAGAAGAATCCAATAATTTACCAGGATCTGCATTGTTATTTCCCTTATCTGTAATAATTCCCGGTGCTACTAAGCCGGTTGTTCGTACAATTCTTTCTATTAATGAGGAAGATAAGAGTATGACCTTTGCCGGCGATATTCCAGTTGGATCCAAAGTAAGATTTATGAAAGCAAATTTTGATAAACTAACAATGGCAGCGTCTGAAGCTGCTCATCAAACCACATTGAATCATACTGATAAACCAGCGTTTTCATTGTTAATAAGTTGCGTTGGGAGGAAACTGATCCTAGGCTCAAGAACGGGTGATGAGGTAAAAGCAGTTAGTAAAACATTTGATGATAAAACAATATTGGCAGGATTTTATTCATATGGGGAGATTTCTCCGTTTAATGAAGGCGGAAATTGTCAATTGCACAATCAAACAATGACAATTACATCCTTTTACGAATACTAATTTTTCTACTATCTAAAATATCATGTATGTACGGGATTGTAAACAAAGCTATTCAGGATCTGATAACAGATAAATTCGGTGCAGATGAGTGGGAAGCCGTAAAAGAAAAAAGCGGAGTGGATGTTGATTTTTTCTTAAGTAACGAGCCCTATAATGATGATATTACTTACAAACTGGCTGGGGCAGCCTCTGAAGTTCTAGGTATAACTGTTGGACAGGTATTAAATAGTTTTGGAGAATGGTGGATATTAAAAACCGGTAAGGAAAAATATGGTGGTTTAATGGCAGCAGGAGGCAGTAACCTGAAAGAATTTTTAGTGAACCTTCCATTGTTTCATAACCGTATTATGTTGATGTATCCCAAACTTACTCCGCCTGAATTTAAAGTAAGTGATGTAGAAGAGAATTCAATTCATGTACATTATCATTCCAAAAGAGAGGGGTTGCAAGAATTTGTAAGAGGATTATTAAGTGGCCTCGCTATAATGTATCATGTAAAGGCCAACATAGAATTAATGCAGAGCCGGGATAGTGGTAACACCCATGAGATATTTAAAGTAAGTTGGTAACATATGATGCATCCTTTTTCATTTGATGAAACTCAGTTCAATCGACTTTTTCCCTTTTATCTTTTAATAAACAGGGATTTGAAAGTTATTGCGATGGGTAAATCCATTCGTAAATTGTATGAAAAGAAAAAGGTAGAAGCGTTTAACCGGTTTTTCTCAATACCAAGACCGCTAACACCTATCAATACTTTTACTGATTTAGTATCCTTGCAACATCAACTCGTTGTTTTGGAATCAGTCACAGAACGAAAATTATTGCTTCGGGGACAGTTTGAATATTTAGCAGAATCAGAAGAAGTATTGTTTGTTGGTTCGCCATGGTTTGGTTCAATGGAAGAGGTTATAGAAAACAACCTGGTTATCGATGATTTTGCCTGTCACGATCCGTTGATTGATTTGCTGCATGTAATGAAATCGCAGGAAATTACTACGGATGACCTGAAACAGTTGATCTCAACCATCAATAAACAAAAGAATGATTTAAAAAAGGCAAATAAAGAAGTACATGATATCGCATTATTCCCAACACAAAACCCGGACCCGCTTATCCGTATAAATTTTAAAGGCGATGTATTGAGCAATAATCCAGCTGCTGCAAAACTGGATTTCTTTGAGTATGATAAGAAGATGTACCGGAACGATGAATTTTTTATTTTGGTTTCAGAAAAGATTGATAAAACAGAACCCAGATGGATAATAGAAGCCGGTTCAGATGGAAAGGATTACTCTTTTGTATGTGTGACAATGAAAGACAAAGAGTACATTAATATTTATGGAAGAAACATTACTCAACAAAAAAAGGACCAGCGCAATTTAGAAAGGTTATCATTGGTGGCCAGCGCAAACGAACATGGCGTATTGTTTACTACACCAGACGGTTTTATTACCTGGGCAAACGAAGGTTTTTGCAAATTGACAGGCTATAGATTAGAGGAAGTTATTGGCAAATCACCCATTGAACTATGTAAGGGACCACTGAGTGATGAACAAACGCTCCATGATATTCTTGAATCGTTTTTTAAAGGAAACGCATTCAGTACTGAAATAATCTATTATCGTAGTGATAAAAGTTGGTTTTGGGGACGTTCAGTGAGTCAGCCTATAAAAAATGCGGATGGAAAAGTGACAGAGTTTTTTGGGATCATCCAAAATGTAACGGGTGAAAAAGCCAGCGAAGAAAAATTAAAGGTACTCTCACAAATTGCAGAAGACAATATTAATGGAGTGGTCATTTCCGATAAAAAAGGGAAAATAACCTGGGTAAATAAAAGTTTTACTGAAATGACAGGGTATAGTTTAGAGGAATCCATAGGCAAAAAACCAGGTCATCTGTTGCAAGGACCCGAAACGGATAAAACCACTGTTGAATATCTGAGAAAACAAATACAAAACGGTGAGTCCTTCAATACAGAAATAATAAATTATTCAAAGAATGGAAATAAATACTGGCTGCGGGTACAGGGGCAACCTATTAAAAATGAAAAGGGAGAGTTAACAGGATTCTTTGCTTTAGAAGAAGATATCACTAAAGATAAAGAATCGGAACAAAGATTTAGGCAGGTATTGGAAAATATTGGTGATAATGTTTGGGAACATGATTTCAGAACGGGCAAAACCTATTTTTCAAAATCAGAGAATGAATTTTTGGGCTATACTACTGATGAATTATCAGATAATGAGCAATTGTGGTGGAACAGTGTTTATAAAGATGATCTGCATTTCTTAATTGAAAACGACAAGAAGTATAAAAGTGGTAAAGCAGATTCGCATAATCTGGAATATAGAATTATCGATAAAGATGGAGGAATTAAATGGGTGCTTGACCGAGGTGTGGTTATTGAAAAAGGCAGAGATGGAAATCCACTCCGAATTACCGGAACCCATACTGATATCACAGAAATGAAACTTGCTGAGCAGAGGCTTGAAGAGCAACGTAAGTTTTATGAAGATATTTTAAATAACATGCCGGCTGATATAGCTGTATTTAACCCGCAGCATGAGTACTTATTTATAAATCCCAAAGCCATTAAAGATGAAACCTTACGTAAATGGATGATAGGGAAAAAAGATGAAGATTTTTGTGCATATAGGGATCTGCCACTTACTATAGCAGAGAAAAGGAGAGAAATCTTTAACCAAATAGTACAAAATAAAACGAATCTTGAGTGGGAAGAGAAAGTTTTATCCAAAGAAGGGAGAGAGCTTTATTTGCTCAGACGAATGTTACCCGTGATGGATAAGAATAATGAAGTTATGCTGGTTATTGGATATGGTCTGGATATTACTGAAAGAAAAAATGCCGAACAGGCAATAAAAGCCAATGAAGAAAAATATCGGGGAATAATTGCCAATATGAACCTTGGTTTGATGGAAATAGATACAAAAGGTAAAATAAGTTTTGCTAATCAAACTTTGCTTAAAATGACAGCATTATCGGAAACGGAAATAATTGGTTACGATGGAATGCGATTTTTAGCTGAAGAAAGTTTGGAGGAAGTAGAACAAAGAATGAACATACGAGCAAAAGGGATTAGTGAGGCTTATGAAGTGCAAACAAATATAGCCGATAAGAAAGGCTGGTGGTTTGTAAGTTCAACTCCTAAATACTCAGGGGATGGTGAATACGTAGGCTCTATTGTCATTTGCCTGGATATTGCTAACCAGAAAAAACTGGAGAAAGAACTGATTAATTCAAGAGAACAGGCAGAGCAGTTCGCAAGGGCTAAAGAAATCTTTCTTGCAAATATGAGCCATGAGATACGTACACCCATGAATGCGATTATGGGAATGGGTAATCAATTAGCTAAAACAAATTTATCCGGGCAACAAAATTTCTATCTCTCTACAATAAATACGGCAGCAGAGAACCTTCTCGTAATTATTAACGATATACTTGACTTTTCCAAAATAGAGGCAGGAAAACTTAGTTTAGAGAAAATCGGATTTGAACCAAAGAAAGTAATCCGAAATGCCATACAAGTATTAATGCACAAAGCAGAAGAAAAAGGATTAACGCTAACCAATTCATTTTGTGATAGCAGACTTGCATCTGTATTAATAGGGGATCCCTACCGTTTAAACCAGGTGTTGTTAAATTTAATGAGCAATGCCATTAAGTTTACAGAAAATGGTTCTGTTGATATTATTTGTGAGGTGATTGATGAAACGGAAAACACCCAAACAATTCTGGCTAAAGTGATTGATACAGGAATCGGAATGGATAAAGGGTTTGTTGAAAAACTATTTGATAAATTCAGCCAGGAATATGAATCTGTTTCCCGCAAATATGGAGGTACAGGTTTGGGAATGAGCATTTGTAAAGAATTGATAGGACTGATGGGTGGCAAAATTGAAGTTGTCAGTTTAAAAGGAAAAGGAACAACTGTTTCGTTTACCATAGAATTAAAAAAGGGTAGTCAGGCAAATTTACCGGCAATTGTAACTGAAAAAATAACGAGTGATTTTTTAAAATACATAACCATTCTGGTAGTTGATGATAATGACATGAACCGGCTGGTAGCATCTACTATTTTAGAAAACTATGGTGCTGTTATAGTTGAAGCGGCAAATGGAGAAGAAGCTTTATTTGCCCTTGATAAAAACAAAACAGACTTGGTATTAATGGATATTCAAATGCCCGTATTAAATGGATATGATGCAACTAGAATCATTCGCAATAGCGGGAATAAAGTGCCTGTGATTGCACTTACAGCAAATGCTATTAAAGGCGAAAATGAAAAATGTATTGAGGCAGGGATGAATGATTATATAGCCAAGCCATTTAAAGAAGATGAATTTCTCAAGAAGATTGCTTTTTGGTTGAATGCAAAAATGACTTTTTCAGAATCTTTAGCAGTGAATGAAGAATCAGATGAAGAAATGCTATATGATTTATCAGGATTGCAGGAGATTAGCCGTGGTAACCAGGCGTTCATTGAAAAGTTGGTGAAACTTTTTTGTGAGGAATCAAAAGTAATGATTGAACAAATGAAAGAGGCATATGCCTCAGGAAAATTAGACGTTATGGGAGCTGTGGCACATAAAATAAAACCAAGCATTGATATTTTAAAAATAAATTCATTGAAACAGGTTATTCGCAGTATCGAGAAAGCAGGGAAGGAACTAAATAAAACAGAAGAATTGTCAACACAAATTCAATTTACAGACGAAGTAATTAATAAAACTATTAAAAAACTACAACAGGAATTTTCTGCTTAAAAAAAAGTAATATGAACTCTAAAAATCAAATATTCGAGAAATCTGCAACTCTTTTGAAGGAATTACAATTGAATATTATTAAAGAGGACCAATCAAGACCCTGGGGGTTTTTATGTGATCGAAGAATCACAGGCTGCCCAATTCGCAAAACATTTTTTCCCAAATGAGGATTTTGAAGCGCTTAAAATTTCTGAAAAACTCAGTCCAAAAATATTGATGGTAGCTCCAGGTAAAAGATTAAGCTGGCAATACCACCATCGCCGTGCAGAAATCTGGAGTTGTATTGAAGGTAGTATAGCTGTTGCTACCAGCCATTCAGATGAAGAAAGAGAAGAACATATATTAAAGTCTGGAGATAAAATTAAACTACAGCAGGGTGAGCGTCATCGTTTGATTGGACTAGATGGATGGGGGGTAGTGGCAGAAATTTGGCAGCACACCGATGCAACCAATCCTTCAGATGAAGATGATATTGTTAGGCTGCAGGATGATTTTGGGAGGTAGCCTCAGTAAGATATACATATACTAAAGGTGAGCTGATTGTTTATACAGAATCTTTTGCGTTTATTCCGTGGTTCAAGCACAATGTTGGGGGACCCGTGGAAGATTCAGAATTATGTTGCTTAGCGATTGGGCGTATATTTTTTTTTAAATAGGAGCCAGTATGGTCGGTGCTTGTTTTCGTATCTAACGGCTTAGTATTTCATAGCCCAGGTAATCATCTTTTAGCACCACCAGTCAGGGGCTTATCCTTCAATATTGTTACTTACATCTATTTACACAAAGAACTAAAACTGCCTTTGTTAATTTCAAAAGGGCATGTATTGCAGTTTGCTTGCTCATACTTTTTTGGGTTGAGGATCCATCACTCATCTTTCTTTGCTTCTGGTTGATCAATCATTAGCCTGTTTCCCATCAGCAAATTAGCACCGTCGTACAAAACTCCGTTTCTAATAGGATTTATATTGGTGTCTGGAAGTCTCAATTATGGAATTGCCTCCTTTATTTGGAAGAAATTATCAGTATAGACAATCCTAAAGAATTGATAATCAAATATTTAAGTTTTGGCACAAATATGGGCTACTCCTTTCCAAATAAATTAAAATGAAAAAGCAAAACATCAAAAGAACATTCATTGTAGACGATGACCCATTTTGGACAGCTATGCTGACTCAAATGCTCACCAACCTTGGCTATGAGAACATTGTAACCTTCAGCAATGGTAAAGATTGTGTTGACAATCTTCACCTGAACCCGAATCTTGTTTTCCTGGATTATCAAATGGAAGATATGGACGGCCTTGAAGTATTGCAAAAAGTAAAGAGTTATTATCCGGGTATCGGCGTTGTATTCTGCACTGCACATGAAGATTTAAGTGTAGCTGTAAGTGCAATGAAAAACGGTTCTTTCGATTACCTCCTGAAATCGAACGCAACAAAAAAAGAAGTTGTTTCCATTATTGAAAACATGGCTGAGAAACAAATTTTTGATGTAAAAGTGTATTAATTATTAAAATCACAACCATTCATGCCATTTACTCTTGCACATCCAGCCATTGTTATTCTGCTAAATAAATCAAAACGGTTTTCATTCACCGCTTTGATTACTGGCAGTATGGTGCCTGACTTTGAATTTTTCTTCCAGCTAAGGGAAGTAGAAAACATCGGGCATCACTGGTATGGTATTTTGTTGTTCGATTTACCGGTGGCATTGGGATTCTGTTTTTTATTTCACAACCTCTTGAGAAATATACTGGTAATTAATTTACCAGCGTTTTTAAGAAATCGTTTTGCCGGTGTTTTGAATTTTGACTGGAATGGGTATGCAAGAACGAATAAATGGAACTTTGCAGTTTCCTTATTCATTGGTATCGCTTCGCATATTCTTTTGGATGGCTTCACTCATTATGATGGACTATTTGTGGAAATGTTGCCGGTACTGACAGTAAAAACTAGCATCGCAGGATTTGAGTTGCCGGTATTTTATTTGCTTCAGTTAGTATTCAGCATTATGGGTTTACTGGCAGTTTTTCTTGTTATTCTACGGATGCCCCGTCAACAAAAAAATATACCCGGAGAAAAAAATAAATGGTACTGGCCTTTATTCCTGTTAACCCTTTCAGTTATTCTCTGTATTCGTCTAGCTGGTTGGCATGAATACAATTCTTTCTGGGGTGTATTTATGGCTGTGATGGGTGGCGTTTGTTACACATGGCTATTCGTATCTATACTTTTTAAAAATTACTTACTTAAAAAAATGTCTTTATGAGTTTTGTTATTGATTTTTTCAAAACAGCTGGCAAGCAAAAAACGAATATCCGCTTCCGGAAAATACAGCAACTGACCTGTAAAGAAGCAGTTACTATCAGAGAAGAAATTCAAGAATTGATGCCAACTGAATTTGATACCATTTATGTAGATGCAAGTGAAGTAGTGAATGCAGATCTTTCTGGTATTAATGAGATCATACATGCCAATTATACCTTGCAAAATGCATCGAAGCACATGGTGTTTGTATACCGTAAAAATTCAATTGTCGAAAAATGGGTTGACACTACCAGCCTAGACAAATTTGTTGACACCGCTTTACTACCATCAAATTAATCTTTTAAAAAAAACGTAAAATGAAATTCCTCCAAATATTTTTAACCCTTGCATTTTTTAACACTGTCATCAGTACAAGTGCACAGATCAATGAACCAACTCATTTTAGTATTGAGAAAAGGGAGCAATTTATTCAGCGGGCTATTCAACTGCGTAAAGAGGAAAATTATACAGCGGCTATTGTGCAACTGGATTCTATACTTGCTAATAATACCACTGATGCCGGTATACTTTTATTCAAAGGCGATCTAAATCTGCAAAAAAAATCATATAAAGATGCAGTTGCAATTTACAAAACGCTGCTGCCTTTGAATTATGAAAAAACAATTACACAGATCAATCTTTCTTATGCATTGTTCATGAGTCACCAGCCAGTAAAAGCATTAAGCTTTGCTCAAAAAGCGTGGAGTGAAAACAAAATAAGCAATAATGCCATTGTAAATTATTTCAATGCGATGCTCTGGAACATAAAAACAAAAGAGGCATCTGCTTTTTTACAGTCTCAGGATAGTATGCTTACAGCTGCACAAAGACTTGTATTAAAGGCAAGACTTTTTACCACAAGTGGTGAATATAATGAAGGTTTAAAATATTATGACAGTCTGGTGAAAGCATATCCTGAAAAATATTATGTATTGGAGTATTCAGAGGTATTATTGGGAAAAAAAGAAATTGATCAGTCTTCAATAACGATGCAAAGCGGGAAAGAACTATTTACGACTAATGAATACAAGGCATTTGAACAAAAACTAAAAGCGACAAAGCAAGTGAATGCAGGAACCGAATTGGTATATTTTAGCGATGTAGCAAAAAACGTACGTATAGAGGAAAGTATATGGTGGCAGCAAAACGAAAACAACACTTACCGATTTCGCATCAGCGCAGGAAACTCTTCCTATACATCAGCACTAAAAGAAAAAACGACGGCACAGTTTGGTCATATTCATATTGATGAAAAGTGGAGTCGGGCATGGAGCGGTGAAACCGATATGCACCTGCAACTGATACAAGCATCCAATGGTGATCATTTCACCGGATTTACGGGACAACAGAGTGTTAAGTACCAGCCCAATGATCGCAGAATGTTCGGTGTTTATTACAGTTCAGATATATTGAACTATACAGCTTCCTTACTGGGAAAAAACATACGCAGCAATAATGCAGGCTATATAGCGCATATCATGCTGAGTGGTAAAACGGGTTTTTACAGCCAGGGAAGTACAGGGTTTCTTACGGATAAAAACCAGCGTTACCAGGTTTTTGGTTCATTTTATCACTTGTTTCGCACCGAGCCTACATTGAAAGCAGGACTTAATTTTTCTGCCTTACATTTTAAAGATAATATGATCAAAACATATTTTTCTCCCAACCGTTACATGAATACCGAGATCTTCGCAGATTACAGTACAGCTTTACCCATGCTTAGTAAATTTTATTTACAAATGCAGGCTGCAGCGGGCATGCAAAAGATAGAGGCCAATAAATGGGATCCCGCTTTTAGATTTCAAACGGAATTAGGTATACGCCTACAACACCTTGAAACTACTTTAAAATACCAAACCTGCAATGTAGCCTCTGCTGCTGGTTCAGGTTATAAGTTTAACTGGTTTACTTTTCGGGTAATATGGAAGTGGTAAGAGATCAAAGATGCCTGTTCTTATTCTGTTTGATATCGGTCGTCTTTTTTTATATCTTCTGTGTTTCATCCCTCGATGTTGCCACAAGTCAAATAAATGGAAGACTGAGTCGATAGAAAAAGTGCAACATTTCTTTTGCTACAAATAGGGCTGGCGGTTAAGGACCTTTAAATTGAAGTAAAAAATAGCTTATACTCATAACCCTTCTCCCAACGTTTATTTCCAATACCTCCCAAACCCTGGCGTATCATAATACACAACCCGGTTATTTCTGATCTCTGTAATCAGTAATTCCGCTCCCCTTTACCAGTTGTTTGGCTTCTGCTATCGGTACAATACTGCAGGCCGTGGCTAACCAGTCGGCAGTTGCTCCGTCTTTGGCAATCACAGTTACATTTCTTTGAGAGGAAATTCCATATCCCGTTCTGGGATCTATGATGTGTGAATATTTTCGGCCATTGTGTTCTATAAATTGATAAGCATCGCCTGAAGTGGCAACGGCCATATTATGTAGTAGCAATTTGGTGGGTAAAAGTTCATCGGTTGTTTCGGGAACATTCACACCCACTATCCATCCCTTGGTTCCCGGCGGTGATCCGCTCATGGCCATATCGCCACCGGCATCAGCCAATGCACTGTGAACTCCTTTGGCAGCTAAATAATCAATCACGGCCTGTGCCACATATCCTTTGGCAATACCTCCCAGATCTAGTTGCATGCCTTGTTTGTTGAATCGGATACGATGTTGAAGGGTATCCATTGTTAGTAGACCAAAGCCAACCCGTTTCTTTTGCATCAACACCTCAGTGCTATTGGGGAAACGGTTTTCTTTACGCATCCTTCTCCACAAACGACTTAACGGCGAAACCGTAATATCAAATGCCCCTTTGCTTTGCTGCCATGCTTTTTTTGATTGAACAAGGATATCCCATAAAGCGGGTGATGTAGTTTGATACCGATTGCCTGCCAGTGCAGATAAGCGGCTCAATTCACTGGTACTATCGTAATCGCTGAAAATATGGTTAAAAGAATCGATTAGCATAAAACATTCCTTCGCCAGTTGTACTGCCTTAAATGAATCGGTATGCACCAGTATGAGATTAAAAGGGGAACCCATTTTGTTTTCCACAAAATGAAATTTCCTTTGCTGGGCATAACAGCTACTAACTGTTAGTAAACTGAGTAAAATAAAAGCAAGGTATCTGCGCAAGCGGGTTGTTTTATGGGTGTATCTCTGTAAATTTAAGCAAGAAAAAACAGCCATATGCAAAGAAGAAAATTTATGCAGCAAAGTTTGCTGGCAGGCGGATCACTGATGGCCGCTACTGCCGCTTTTGGAAAAGAAAAAAAAGCGGAACTACTTGATAATAACCAACCCTTTCATTTGCCCTATGCCATTCACGATGGGATGTTTAAGAACCATGGCGGTGCAGATTTTGTTGACCAGATCAACTTTGCGCACACTGTTGGGTTTCGTGCCATAGAAGACAATGGCATGATGAGCCGTACACCTGAGCAACAAAAAAGAATTGGCGATACATTGGAAAAGTTAGGCTGGGGCATGGGTGTGTTTGTTGTAGAGTTTGATAAATGGCCTTTATCTACCAATATGGCCGGCGGTAAAAAAGAATGGCGCGATAAATTTGTGCAGTATTGTAAAGATGCGGTGGAAGTAGCTAAACGCTGTCATGCCAAATGGGTAACCGTGGTGCCCGGTAATTACGACAGAACCCTTTCGATGGGTTTTCAAACAGCCAATGTGATTGATATTTTACGAAGAGGTGCCGAAATTCTGGAACCGCATGGATTGATCATGGTATTAGAACCTTTGAGCGATACACCGGAACTTTTTCTGCGATACACAGATCAAACTTATGCCATCTGTAAAGCAGTGAACAGTCCATCGTGTAAAATTTTATACGACATGTATCATATCCAACGTAACGAGGGCAACATACTTCCGAATATGAACAGGGCCTGGGATGAGATTGCCTATTTACAAATAGGCGATAACCCCGGCAGAAAAGAACCCGGTACCGGCGAAATGAATTATCAAAATATTTTCAAACACGTGCACGAAAAAGGATACAAAGGTATTCTGGGAATGGAACATGGTAATGCAAATCCTGGTAAAGAGGGTGAGCTGGCATTGATTAATGCCTATCGCCAGGCAGATAGTTTTATGTGATTGAGGAAAGTGCATCATCAAATGTTGTGCTAGTAAACTAGTTCAAGATAAACCGTGCCTTGGTGCTTTTGTTTCCTATTTTTTCACACCAAGGCACAAAGGCACGGTTATGATACTTCCTTGGGTTCATTGCGGTCCTTGGCGGGATTTGCGATACGAAAAAGGTAAAGCAGTAACGTAAAGGCCGCAAAGTATGCGCAAGGTTCGCAATGGGTATTTATTTGAATAGTACAAGACCATAAAATACATTGTATGTCATTTCATTTATCTCCTGAACAAATAGCCACCTATCATTCCCATGGCTATGTAGTCATTAAAAATTTCTGTTCACCAGCAGAAATCGATAAGCTATATGCAACTGCCCTGCAGGATGATGCGATGAAAAAAAATGCATTGGATCTGAATGACCAGTCGGGTAAAAAAACAAAATTATCATTATGGTTTACACCCGGTAATGATGTATTTGGCTATTTAACCCGTAGTAAAAAAATAGTAGATGCTGTAAGTGTTTTAATGAATAGTGATGCACCGGTTTGTCATTTTCATTCAAAACTTATGCAGAAAGAACCACGGGTAGGTGGTGCATGGGAATGGCACCAGGATTATGGGTATTGGTATAAAAACCAGTTTATGTTTCCCGATCAACTCATAAGTGTCATGGTGGCATTAACACCTGCCAACAAAGAGAATGGTTGTTTACAGGTAATCAAAGGCTCACATAAAATGGGAAGAGTTAACCATGGGTTTACCGGAGAGCAGGTAGGCGCAGATATGGTGATGGTGAACAACGCTTTACAAACCATGGAGCTGGTGTATTGTGAATTGAATGCAGGCGATGCTTTGTTTTTTCATCCCAATACATTGCACCGATCAGAAGCTAATTTGTCTGAAAACCCACGCTGGTCTATCATTTCCTGCTATTCGTCTCAATCCAATTTGGCATATAACGAAACATCAGTATCATGGAAAACACCGGTATCCATTGTGCCGGATGAAGCCATACTATCATGGGAAGCGGGTTCTTTGTCGGAGGCAGATTTTTTGAAAAAAGAAAATGATCCGGCGTTGAAGGAAACAGGATGGGAGAGTAAATAATTAATAATTAATAATTAATAATTATTAATTATTAATTGAGAAGGGGATTCATTGTGTTCTTTCTCTGCGAAACCTCTCTGATCTCTGCTGGTCTGCGGTGAAAGGGAGTTGTATTCATTTCGGAGATGTAAATCATTCGTGATATACAGAAATATACTTCTTAAAAATATTTTTAAACCAACATACTTTTCATAATAATACATTTCGCATGAAAAAAATAATGCTTGCTATTGTTTCTATTTTTGTAATTCAGTGGGTTGCTGCACAAATGCACCCTGCTAAATTATTTGCAGATAGTATGGTATTGCAGAGAGATAAACCTATTCCGGTTTGGGGATGGGCAGCTAAGGGGGAGAAGATAAGCGTACAATTTAATAAACAAACAAAAACAACTGTTGCAGGAAGCAATGGTCGCTGGCGTATTGATCTGAATCCTGAAAAAGCAGGTGGACCTTATAAGTTGGTTGTTAATGGTTCTGAGAAAATAGTGATTAAAGATGTTTTGGTGGGCGATGTATGGATCTGTTCCGGCCAATCTAATATGGAATGGACGGTGAACAATTCCAATAACAAAGAACAAGAAATTGCATCGGCCAATTTTGCGCAGATCAGGCATATTAAAATTGCCAACCGTGTTGCCGGGTTACCGCAAGAAGACATTGGTAATACCAGTGGATGGCATTCGGCTACACCTGCCTTTACCGGTGGATTTACGGCGGTGGGTTATTTTTTTGCGAGAGAGATTTATCAAAAAACAAAAATCCCTATTGGCCTGATCAATACCAGCTGGGGCGGCACCGATATAGAAACATGGACCAGTCGCGAAGCTTTTGAAAACAGTGCCGAGTTCACAGAGATGATTAAGGCCTTGCCCGTAATTAATCTGGATTCGATGATGGAGATAAAAAAGAAAGTCATGCTTACTAAAATAGCAAAATGGCAAGGCGGACTTCCCGATAAAAATGAAATAGCGCAATGGAAAGAAACCGCTTACAACGATGAAAGCTGGCAAAAAATGAAGGTGCCTGGTTTGTGGGAGCAGCAGACACTGCCTGATTTTGATGGTATTGTATGGTTTCGTAAAACCATTACACTATCTGCTGCCGAAGCCGCACAGGGCGCTGATCTGTTACTGGGTATGATTGATGATGCAGATGAAACCTATATCAACGGAACACTGGTAGGAAGTACCAACGGATATAATCAGGAAAGAATTTATATCGTACAAAAAGGAATATTAAAAGAAGGTAAAAATGTAATTGCCATTAAAGTGAATGATACCGGCGGTGGTGGTGGATTGTATAGTAAACCGGAAGCAGTACAATTGTTGTTTTCAAATGGAAAACAACAACTGTTGGCGGGTGACTGGCAATATCGGATTGCTTCTGTTGAAAGTGTAAGTAATGTTGGTCCCAACAGTTATCCTACTTTGTTATACAATGCCATGTTGCATCCACTGATTCCATTTGCTATCAAAGGCGCTCTCTGGTATCAGGGAGAGAGCAATGCCGGAAGGGCCTATCAATACCGGAAAGCTTTTCCGCTCATGATCACTGATTGGCGCAAGCAATGGAAGCAGGGCGATTTTCCTTTTTATTTTGTGCAATTGGCCAGTTTTAATTCGGGCGGAGGAAATAGTACCAAGGGAAGTAACTGGGCCGAATTGCGCGAAGCACAAACACTTACATTGTCTTTACCCAATACGGGCATGGCAGTTACCACGGATATTGGTGAATCAAACGATATCCATCCTAAAAATAAACAGGATGTTGGTAAGCGCCTTGCATCCATTGCATTGAATAAAGTGTATGGTAAAACAACTGTATACAGTGGCCCAAGCTACCAGTCTATGCAGGTAAATGGAAATGCAGCTGCCATCAGTTTTACAAACCTGGGATCAGGGCTGATGCTTAAAGCAGGCAGTACGGTTCTGGAAGGTTTTGAAGTAGCGGGTGCTGATAAAAAGTTTTATCCTGCCACTGCTGTGATCATTGGAAACAAAGTAATGGTGAGTTCAGTTCAGGTAACCAATCCTATAGCGGTTCACTATGCATGGGCGGATGATGCGGGTACGGCCAACCTGTTTAATAAAGAAGGATTTCCTGCGGTTCCTTTCAGAACGGATAATTGGATTGGTATTACAGAAAAAGGAAAATATCGTGTGACCATTCGATAGCTTGAATCAGATGTAGCCATCTTTTTCAAATCTTGACTTGTACAATCAAATAACCTTTCTATTATTTATTACATACTTAATGCTATATGAAAAAAAGTTGCCTACTACTGTTGATAATCGTTTGCATGGGTTTTGGTGCGTTTGCACAAGCCAATGTATGGCCTATTGAAAAAGCCAATGCATGGTATGCCAAACATACATGGTTAACGGGTGCTGATTATATTCCGGCCAATGCCATTAACCAGTTGGAAATGTGGCAGGCCGAAACCTTTGACCCCGTTACCATTGATAAAGAATTGGGCTGGGCAGAAAGCATTGGTTTTAATACCATGCGGGTATTTCTGCACAGCATTGCCTGGAAGCAGGATCCTGAAGGATTAAAAAAAAGAGTAGATCAGTTTTTAACCATTGCAGCAAAGCATAAAATAGAACCCATGTTCGTGTTCTTTGATGATTGCTGGAACAAAGTGCCCAAAGCTGGTAAGCAACAAGAACCTGCAACCGGTATTCACAATTCGGGATGGATGCAGGATCCCGGTCAGCCCGCTTCTGCAGAAGCTTCCCGTTTTCCGGAACTGGAAAAATATGTTACGGATGTGATGACAAGATTTGCACACGATAAACGTATTCTTTTATGGGATTTATACAATGAACCTGGTAATAGTGGTAAAAAAGATTCTTCACTGGCCTTATTAAAAAACGTATTTCAATGGGCGCGTGCCGTAAATCCTGATCAACCCATCAGTGCAGGTTTATGGGCATGGGATCTGGAAAAATACAATAGTTTTCAGGCATTGAATTCTGATATCATTACTTATCACAACTACGATCAACCCAATGAACATTTACGTGTGATACAAATTTTAAAATCATTCGGTCGCCCTTTAATCTGTACGGAGTATATGGCCCGAACCCGAAACAGCCGGTTCTCCAATATTCTTCCTTTGTTAAAAAAAGAAAATGTGGGTGCCATTAACTGGGGATTTGTGAGTGGTAAAACAAATACGATTTATGCGTGGGATACACCATTGAAAGATGGTAGCCAGCCGATAGAATGGTTTCATGATATTTTTCTGCAGAACGGAATGCCTTACCGGCAGGATGAAGTGGATCTGATTAAGAAACTTACTAAGCAATAGGTTTTTCACCGCGGAGGCGCGGAGTACACTGAGTTTTCGCAGAGATTTTCTCTGCGCTCTCCGCGGCTCTGCGGTGAAAAAAAATTTCAACATTCAATCTCTCTCAAATGAATATCGCATGAAAACGTCCATCGCCCTCCTTATTTGCCTTCTCTCTGCTTCTCTTCTCCAATCACAATCCATCAACCCCTCGCTGCTTTCAGGCAATTGGCCCGCTTCATGGATTACCTGCCCCGATGTTGCGCAAAGGGAGTATGGTGTATATCATTTTAGAAAAAATATTTCACTAACCGCAAAGCCCGACAAATTTGTAATACATGTTTCCGCAGATAACCGCTATCGTTTATTTGTAAATGGAAAAGCCGTTTGCAGTGGCCCGGCCCGCGGCGATTTATACAACTGGTATTTTGAAACCATTGACATAGCTCCTTACCTCAAAGAAGGCAATAATACCATTGCTGCATTGGTATGGAATATGGGTGTGCATGCACCGGTTGCACAAGTAACCAACCAAACGGCATTTGTTTTACAGGGAGATGGTGCATCAGAAAAAATAATTAATACTGGTGATGGATGGAAAGTGTTTCACAATACTGCGTATACTCCTTGCTCAATTGATAATGGTTCACGACTCAGAACCTATATGGTCATTGGCCCCGGCGATGAAGTAGACGCATCAAAATATCCATGGGGTTGGGAAGAGAATGGATACAATGATGAGAAATGGCTGGCTACCAAAAGAATCGCCAGTCCTGTGCCTTCGGGCTATGGCTCTGATAATTTATGGACCTTACAACCACGCACTATTCCGCTCATGAGCGAAACCTTACAGCGTTTATCTGCCGTCAGACGTTCTAAAGGAGTGACTGTGTCGAATGATTTTTTAAGTGGTAAAAATCCGCTCACCATACCTGCGGATACCACGGTAAGTATTTTAATCGATCAAACATTTAATACGGTAGCTTATCCTGAATTGGTAGTAAGTAAAGGCAAGGGCGCTTCTGTAACCATGACCTATGCAGAAGCATTGTTCAACAAAGATGGCAGCAAGGGCAACCGGAATTTGATTACCGATAAAGAGATCAAAGGCAATTTTGATATATTTAAACCGGATGGTTCTGCTGGCAGGCATTTTCGTCCATTGTGGTTTCGTACCTATCGGTTTATACAATTAGATATTACTACGGGAAAAGAACCTCTGGTGATAGATGATCTGTATGGTTATGCAACGGGTTATCCATTTACCGTAAAAGCTTCTTTCACCAGCAACGATGCTTCGCTGCAGGATATATGGGATATTGGCTGGCGAACTGCACAATTATGTGCAGGAGAAACTTATTTTGATTGTCCCTATTACGAGCAATTACAATACGAAGGAGATACACGCATACAATCATTGATCTCTTTATATGTTACGGGCGATGATCGCTTGATGCGCAAAGCTATTACCGATTTTTATCATTCTCGGGTACCGGAAGGATTAACGCAAGGCCGTTATCCAAGTAGTCGATTACAAGTGATACCCCCTTTTTCTTTATTCTGGGTATCGATGATTTATGATTACTGGATGCACCGAAGCGATCAAAAATTTGTAGCTGATATGTTGCAACCCATTACCGGTGTATTGGATTGGTTTGAAAAGAAAATTGATCCCACAAAAAAAATGCTGGGACCAATGAAGTGGTGGAGTTTTGTAGATTGGAACAACGCATTTCCAGGTGGTACACCCGATGGTGCTATGGATGGAAATTCATCCATCATTACATTACAATACGTAAACACGTTACAACAGGCAGCAGAATTGTTTTCATTTTTTGGTAAGCAAACAGAGGCCAATCGTTATAAGCAACTGGCCAATGAATTGAGTAAAGCCACTTACACACAATGTTTTGATACAAAGAAGGGTGAGATGGGTAACACGCCATTGAAAAGGGCATTTAGTCAGCATGCAAGTATTATGGCAGTGTTAACCGGTGCGGTTCCTGTAGAGAACCAAAAAGCGGTTATGAAAAAAGTATTGTACGATAGTTCGCTTAGCCAGGCTACTTTTTATTATCGCTTTTACCTGAACCGTGCCTTGAAAAAAGCGGGCATGGCTGATCTGTATTATTCGCAACTAACCCCATGGCGTGGAATGATTGCGAATGGATTAACTACGTTTGCAGAAAATCCCGATCCTGCAAGATCTGATTGTCATGCATGGAGCTCGAGCCCCAATTACGATTTTCTCGCTACCATTTGTGGCATCCTTCCATCGGCACCGGGTTTTTCTGCTGTGCGTATTGAGCCTGCTTTGGGTGAACTGACAGATGCCAAAGGTTCTATGCCGCATCCGGATGGAGATATCACCGTTTCTCTAAAACGGAAAGGAAAAGACGGAATCACCGCCGAAATCAGTTTACCCGGTAAATTGAGTGGTGAATTTATCTGGAAGGGTAAAACGGTAAAACTGGTTGGGGGTGTGCAGAAAATAACACTCTGATTGTTTTTCACCGCAGAGATGCAGAGGACAGAGAGTTTTCGCAGAGAGATGCATTGGAAATATTTTAGCCTGATATTGCCCCGCTCTTCAGAGCGGGGATACAAAGCATAGATAGATTTCTTGTTAGGCTTTATTCTAAAGTAGCTATTCTTTTTTTACTAACATTCATTAGTCAAATCAAGAATTTTTTTACAAAATATATTGTCTATTGAACAGATAGACTATATTTGCCTATCATTTAAGTAGACTGATTGATATGGCGCTTTCCAAACAATTGATTTCTAAACGTACCTGTTGTTGTTGTTAACGACTACTACCGAGTAGCCTGTGCCAATCTCTCTCAACAACTGAAACGTTTACCATGGAAGCTTCTTCAACACAAATCATACAACAACTCAACAAAGAACTGGAGGGTTTATCTATACCGGAAGTACTTGCGGCATTGGCACAACGTTTTCCCGGTCAGGTTACGTTTTCTACCAGTTTTAGTTTTGAAGATCAGGTGATTGCGCATGATATTCTTTCGAACCAAGTTCCCATTAATATTTTTACGTTAGATACCGGCAGACTGTTTGCAGAAACCTATTCTGTATGGAACAGTACCCTTACCCGGTATGGCGCAACTATTAAAGCGTATTATCCAGATCAAACCAAACTGGAAAGCTTTGTAGAAGCGAATGGTCCCAATTCTTTTTATGAATCCGTTGATAACCGCAAAGCTTGTTGCCATATCAGAAAAGTAGAACCTTTAAAAAGAGCATTGGTCGGTAACCGTGTTTGGGTAACGGGATTGCGTGCCGAACATTCTTCTGCACGCCATGATCTTCCCTTGCTTGAATGGGATGAGGCCAACCAACTCATTAAATACCATCCGTTGCTTTACTGGACAACCGAAGAAGTGCGCACGTATATCGATCAGCACAATATTCCCTATAACCCCTTGCATGATCGCGGTTTTGTCAGTATCGGATGTGCACCTTGTACAAGGGCCATTAAAGCCGGTGAAGATTTCAGGGCAGGCAGATGGTGGTGGGAGGATAACAGTAAAAAGGAATGTGGTTTACATGAAAACAAAATTGAAAAAAATGAATTCAGATAGTATGTCGAAATACCAATTAGATCACCTGGCGCAATTAGAATCAGAAGCAATACATATCATGCGCGAAGTAGCTGGGCAATTTGAAAAGCCAGCTTTGTTATTCAGCGGTGGAAAAGATTCCATTACACTGGTTCATCTTGCATTGAAAGCATTCAGGCCCGGAAAATTTCCTTTTCCGCTGGTGCATATTGATACAGGACATAATTTTCAGGAAGCTTTGGACTTTAGAGATGAGCTGGCTGAGAAAACTGGCGAGAAATTGATTGTGCGCCACGTGGCTGACACCATCAAACAACAAAACCTGGCAGAGCCCAAAGGAAAATTTGCCAGCAGAAATGCATTGCAAACATTTACCCTGCTGGATACCATCAACGAATTCAAATTTGATGCCTGTATTGGCGGTGCAAGGCGTGATGAAGAAAAAGCAAGAGCCAAAGAAAGAATATTTTCTGTTCGCGATGAATTCGGACAGTGGGATCCTAAACTGCAACGTCCTGAATTGTGGAATACCTATAATGGTCGCATTCACAAAGGAGAGAATGTGCGTGTGTTTCCCATCAGCAACTGGACAGAGCTCGATATCTGGAATTATATCCGAAAGGAAAACATTGACCTGCCTTCTATTTATTTTGCCCACGACAGAGAAGTATTGGAATATGAAGGTCAACTGGTAGCCTTATCAGAATTTATTCAACGCGAAGACACCGATAAAATCAGCACCCGCCGTGTTCGATACCGTACCGTTGGTGATATGACTTGTACCGCTGCTGTTGAATCTACAGCTACCACTATTGATGATATCATCAACGAGATCATTGCCACCAAAACAAGTGAGCGCGGTGAAACCAGAATTGATGACAGGGTTTCTGAAGCAGCTATGGAAGACAGAAAGAAGAGCGGCTATTTTTAATTTAGTGGTGATACGCTATTACCAAATGTTATACAAACAATACGATATACAAGAATACTTTTAACAGTTAATGACCATGGATATTTTACGATTTATTACAGCAGGTAGTGTGGATGATGGAAAAAGTACACTCATAGGAAGATTACTATATGATAGTAAATCCATCATGATTGATCAGTTGGAAGCCATTGAGCGGCAGACAAAAAATCGCGAAGAAGGCGATATTGATCTTGCCTTATTAACGGATGGCTTACGTGCTGAGAGAGAGCAGGGCATCACCATTGATGTGGCTTACAAATATTTTTCAACCCCCAAAAGAAAATTCATCATTGCCGATGCGCCGGGCCATATACAATATACCCGTAACATGGTAACAGGTGCTTCCAATGCTAACCTCATTATTATTTTAGTGGATGCAAGACATGGTGTGATTGAGCAAACACGCCGCCATTCGATCATTGCATCGTTGCTCAATATTCCACATGTAGTAGTAGCCATCAATAAAATGGATATGGTGGATTACTCGCAGGATACTTATAATAATATCGTGATTGATTATGCAGAAGTAGCTGCTTCGCTTGGGTTGAAAAATATAACCTACATACCCATCAGTGCATTGAATGGTGATAATATTGTCGATCGTTCGGAACAACTCGGTTGGTACGAAGGAGACACACTCCTGCATATATTAGAAACAGTAGAAGTAACACAGGACAGTGATCTGGTGCATGCCCGTTTTCCTGTGCAATATGTGATTCGTCCGCAAACAGATGTATTGCACGATTACCGCGGTTATGCAGGCAAACTAATCAGTGGTATTTACCGGAAAGGAGATAAAGTAACGGTGCTTCCCTCAGGATTGCAAAGTGCTATTAAGTCAATAGAGATCGGAGGAAAAGAAATTGAAGAAGCTTTTGCACCACAAAGTATCGTACTGCATTTAGAAGATAATATTGATGTAAGCAGAGGCGATGTGATTGTTGCTTCAAATGATTTACCAAACGTATCGCAGGAATTGGAAGTATTGGTATGCTGGATGGGCAACAAACCATTGGCAGAAGGAAACCGTTATCTGTTGCAAATCAATAGCCGTTTGGTAAAAAGTATTGTAAAAGAAATACAGTATAAGCTGGATGTAAACTCTTTGCAAAAAGAATTTACACCGGGAACAGTTGGTTTGAATGATATCGTTAAGGCGACTATCAAAACTGCTTCTCCCATAGCATTTGACAGCTATAGCGAACTGCGCGTAAACGGGGGTGCTATTTTAATTGATGAAACCAGTAATGTAACGGTTGGTGCCTGTATGATACAGTAAATAAGATAACAAATGAACAAACAATTATTTCTTCAACAACTGCATGACAGAAATGCAAACTGCTCGGTTTCTTTTCCCGACAGGGCAATGGCGCACCAGTTTGTTGATGAATTGTTTGATCTGTTGTTTATTCCCAGAAGAAGTGATCAAGTATCATTGGAAGATATCAGTAAAGAATATGATATACTACGAAAGCAATTTTCTGCTTTAGTGCATGATGTTATTTCTGATGAAGCGGAGCTTAAAAAAATTACAGATACTTTTTTTGAAGCCATTCCCTTCATATATACAAAACTATTAAAAGATGCCCGCGCCATTCTTGCATTTGATCCTGCAGCTGGATCGGAAGAGGAAGTATTGGTGGCGTATCCCGGTTTTTATGCAACGGCTGTTTACCGGTTATCGCATGTGTTGTGGGAAGCCGGCGTAAAAATATTACCACGGGTATTTACGGAATATGCACACAGTAAAACCGGTATTGATATTCATCCAGGTGCTGTTATTGGTGAATCTTTTTCCATTGATCATGGAACCGGTGTGGTGATTGGAGAAACTTCGGTAATTGGTAAGCAGGTAAAACTATACCAAGGGGTTACACTGGGTGCGTTGAACGTATCTAAAGAAGATGCACAGAGTAAAAGGCATCCAACTATCGAGGATAATGTAACTGTGTATTCAGGAGCTACCATTTTAGGAGGAGAAACAGTAATAGGCCATGATACCATTATTGGTGGTAATGTATGGTTAACCTATAGTGTAGATCCGCATTCGGTGGTATACCATAAGAGTGATATTAAAGTGAGAGACAATAATCCATTTCCCGAGCCATTAAATTTTGTGATCTAAAAAAATATTCAACTAACATAACTAAATCATATCAAGTGAAAGCAACTACCATTTTATCAACTATCGGAAATACGCCACATGTAAAAATCAATCGTCTTTTTGGGTCAGATCATGAAGTGTGGATCAAATTAGAGAAAACCAATCCCGGTGCCAGTATCAAAGACCGTATTGCATTGGCCATGATTGAAGATGCAGAAAGCAAAGGCTTATTGAATGCCAATAGCGTAATTGTAGAACCCACTTCCGGTAATACCGGTATCGGTTTGGCATTGGTAGCCGCCGTAAAAGGATACAAGATCATACTGGTAATGCCAGAAAGTATGAGTGTGGAAAGAAGAAAATTAATGTCGGCCTATGGTGCTGAATTCGTTTTAACACCCCGTGAGAAAGGAATGAAAGGCGCGATAGAAAAAGCCACAGAAATTGTAAGCACAACCCCCGGCGCATGGATGCCACAGCAGTTTGATAATCCTGCTAACACAGATATACACCGGAAAACAACAGCTTTAGAAATCATCAACGATTTCCCGGATGGGATTGATTTTATGATTACAGGCGTTGGTACCGGCGGACATATTACCGGTGCTGCAGAAATATTAAAAGAAAAATTTCCTTCTCTACAGGTATTTGCCGTGGAGCCGGAATTATCTCCCGTATTAAGTGGTGGTGCGCCTTCGCCGCATCCATTGCAAGGTATTGGAGCGGGTTTTGTTCCGTCAATTTTGAATGTAAAAATCCTCGACGGAATTATCCAGGTTGGAAAAGACGAAGCCATTTTGTATGCACAGCGTCTAGCTAAAGAAGAAGGTATTCTTGCCGGTATTTCTACCGGAGCTTCACTGGCAGCAGTTGCAAAAAAACTGGCCGACATACCCAAAGGCGCAACCATTCTAACATTCAATTATGATACGGGCGAAAGATATTTATCAATAGAAGGACTGTTTTAATACACAGCTATGAACAAGGTTACACACCAAGGAAAAGTGATTCTCGCCGGTGCGGGTCCCGGAGACCCGGATCTGGTTACCGTTAAAACGGCTAACTACCTGCAACAGGCGGATATTGTATTAACCGACAGGTTGGTAAGTAAACTAATCTTACAACGATATGTACGGCCTTCAGCACAAATTATTGAAGTGGGTAAGCAATGCAGAAGAGGCGTATCTACTCCTCAGGAAAACATCAACCACTTACTGGTTCGTTATGCAAAGGAAGGTAAACTGGTTGTGCGTTTAAAAGGTGGTGATGTTTCTTTTTTCTCCAATGTATTGGATGAACTGGAAGTGTTACGTGCCAATAATATTCCTTATGAAATAGTACCTGGTGTAACGGCTGCTTCCGGTGCCGCTGCATATGCAGGTATTCCGCTTACAGCTCGTGACCATGCAACAGCAGTTCGCTTTCTTACTTTTTATAAATCAACCATTGTTAGTGATGCGTATTGGAAAGAGCTGGCTGCTACCAATGATACATTGGTTTTTTATATGTCGTCCGAAACACTGGATGAGCTGGTTGCCAAACTGATTGAAAATAATATGGCAACGGATACGCAATTGGCCGTAATTGAACAGGCCACTACTATGTACCAGCAGGTATATGTTTCGGGTTTGTATGAGTATGAAACAAAACTAAAAGGGCAATCTTTTCTTTCTCCTTCATTGATCATTATAGGAAAAGTGGTGTCATTGCAAGCATCCTTCCAGTGGTTTACCGGAAGTGATTTGAAGGAATATTATTTTGAACCGCTTACGAGTCCCGTTAAATCAATTATTACCAATGAACCAGAACAAAAATATGCTGGCAGGGCATAAGCAACAATTATTAACCGAATTAACGGCGGGTGCATCCAGAGAAGAACTGATCTGGATCAACGGGTATATTGCGACATTGGTTAGCGGCAATGAATTACCGGTTACTGATGCAGCTCCTGTAACGACAACCCAAAAAATCACCTTTGTATACGGAACCGAAACCGGGAATTCCAAACGCGTTGCTACTGATCTTGCAGCGAGAGCTAAGAAAAAACAATTACAGGTAAAGCTGGCCAGTCTTGACCAATACCGGCTCACAGATCTTTCCCGCGAAGAAAATTTATTTGTGGTGATCAGTACACAAGGGGATGGAGAACCACCATTGGCTGCACAAAAATTTTATGATCATATCCATAAAAATGGTTTTCGCTTGGATAGAACAAAATTCAGTGTATTGGCACTGGGCGATACTTCCTATCCTTTGTTCTGCAAAACAGGTGAAGAAGTAGATGCACAGCTTGAAAAATTAGGTGGTAAACGCATAGTACCTATCCGCAAATGTGATGTAGATTATGAACACGATGCAGATGCCTGGTTTGAAGAAATAATTCAATCACTGAATGGTCAGCCTGTTACCGCTCCAGCAGGCATTCCTATTACTGTTACTAAAACAGATACTAAATCCAACAAAAAAATATATACCGGAACCATTGTAGGTCATGTAAACCTGAACGATACCGGCTCTGATAAAGAAACTTACCATATTGAATTACTGGCAGATGAAGTTGATTATTTACCGGGTGATTCTATAGGGATTGTACCTGAAAATCCAGCTGCCATCGTTAAAGAAATCCTTATGGTTTCAGGTGCTGATAGAAATACAATTATTGCTTTCAAAGATGCCAGTTATTCTCTTTTTGATTTGTTGAAAAAGAAAGTAGCGGTGATTCACTTGCATGAGCGTGTGGTAAAAAAATATGCGACAATCGTTCAACAGGAAATTCCTGAAATAAAAATGGACCTGCTTACTTTACTACAATTGTATCCTTTGCAAAACAAAGAACAGTTTACAGAAGTGGTTACCATACTGCCTGCGCAATCGCCCCGTATTTACACCATTGCTTCTTCACCTGCTGCACACTATGGAGAAGTACATCTTACCGTTGAAAAATATGTATTTACTGTAGGCGATGAAACTAAATATGGTTTGTGTACAGATTATCTGTCTGCATTGAGTGTGGATAGTCAATTCGATTTTTTTGTACAGAAGAATAAACGTTTCCGTTTGCCAGCTGCAGATAAAAATGTTTTGATGATTGCCAAGAGTACGGGTATTGCTGCATTCCGTTCTTTTTTAAGTGAAAGAGATGCTACAGGTGCTAGCGGAAAAAACTGGTTATTCTTTGAAGAGGAAAAATTCACTACCGATTTTTTATACCAGACAGAATTACAGGATTGGTACCAGACGGGTGTACTGAATGGTATTTCATTGGCTTTTTCAAAAGATGGTCCGGAACCTTTCTTTGTACAGGACAAGCTAAAGGCACATGGTAAAGAAGTATATGCATGGATAGCATCGGGTGGTTATGTGTATGTATGTGGCGAAAAAGATCCGATGAGTGTGGAAGTGGAAAAAGAATTGACCGCAATCATAGAAACGCATGGCGGATTTTCTATAGAGGAAGCCAAAAACATTTTTGAGCAATTGAAAGAAGAGGGTAGGTATGCGAAGGATGTGTATTGAAAAAGTTCTTCTAATGTAAGCGATAGCTAACCGCAGAGCCGCAGAGGACAGGGAGTTTACGCAGAGAAATATCGTATAGCGAAAGGAAAATAATTAACGGAAGTAGGTTTACAAAAAAAGTATAGCATCTATGTCAGACAAATCACCCATAGAAAGAATTAAGGAAGCCAGCGACCATCTTCGCGGAACACTGAAGGAAAGTTTGCAGGATGAAATAACCGGTGCCATTCGGGAAGATGACCAGGCTGTGGTTAAGTTTCATGGCATGTACCAGCAGGATGATAGAGACAGGCGTGAAGAACGTGCTGCCAAAAAATTAGAGCGATTGTATTCTTTTATGATCAGGTTACGATTGCCCGGTGGTTTTTTAACACCTGAGCAGTGGATAGCTGTGTATGATATTGCCGGCGAAAATTCTACAGGTGTAATTAAGATCACTTCTCGCCAAACCCTGCAATTGCATGGCATTCTTAAATCAAATATCAAACCTACCATACAATCTTTCAGTGAGGCTAAGTTGGATTCCATTGCTACCTGTGGGGATATTAATCGAAACGTATTATGCAGTTCACATCCCAAAGAATCCGCTGTACACCAGCAAGTATTTGCTTATGCAGATAAGATCAGTCAACTACTGATGCCTAAAACAAAAGCTTATTACGAAGTATGGCTGGATGAAGAACAATTGATTGATAAGAAAGAAGAAGAAGATCCACTTTACCAGGATCGTTACCTGCCCAGAAAATTTAAAATTGCCATAGCTATCCCTCCCAATAACGATGTAGATGCATTTGCCAATGATATTGGATTAATTGCTGTAATTGAGAATGATGTTTTGAAAGGATTCAATATCGCCATTGGTGGTGGTTTGTCTTCTACGCATGGTAATGCAGAAACCTATCCACGATTGGCTACGCTAATTGGCTTTGCTGATAGTGAAGAGAAAGTGTTGAAAGCAGTTTATGAGATTGCCACCATCCAGCGTGATTATGGTAACCGGAACGATAGAAAACTGGCCCGATTAAAATATACGGTGGATAAATATGGTATTGATTGGTACAAAGCTGAGTTGGAAAAAAGAACCGGCTTTGCATTGGCACCGGTGGTGCCAATGCAATTCAACAGTCGCAAAGATTATTTCGGTTGGCACGCAAATCACGAAGGCCTTTGGTATTATACAGCGTTTGTAGAGAATGGAAGAATACTTGACGAAGGAAAGATACAATTGAAAACCGCCTTACTCGAAATTGCCAAAAAGGGTACAGCCAATTTTCGTTTTACCTGTAATGCGAATGTGATCATTGGTGATGTGAAGGAAGTGGATAAAAATGAAATCAATTCTCTTCTTGTGAAGCATGGTGTTATCGATAACACAGAAGCCAGTTCTGTGATTAGAAAGAATGCGATGGCTTGTGTGGCATTTCCTACTTGTCCATTGGCTTTAGCCGAAGCGCAACGTTACCTGCCATCATTGATTGATAAGATTGAAGTATTGCTTCAGAAACATGCACTAGCTAAGGAGGAAATCATTATCCGCATGACAGGTTGCCCCAATGGATGCGCCAGATCATATGCAGCCGAAATTGGTTTTGTAGGAACTGCTTATGGAAAATACAATATGCAATTAGGTGGCGACAGAATAGGAGAGCGGCTAAATAAGATCTACAAAGAAAATATAGAAGAGCCTGAAATATTGGAAAGCCTTGATGTATTGTTTGCAAGCTATGCCGCTAATAAACATCAAGATGAAACTTTTGGCGATTTCTCGATACGACAAAAATGGGTAAGTGCTTAGCTTTTGGAAAATTCCGGAACTTCCCAAAAGCTAAAAGAGTCTGCTTTGTACCTAATAGCATTGCACTTAATAAGTAATATATTTGAAAAAATGACTGTAATGTTTCGAAAGTATAGTTTGATGCTGGTATTGTTCAGTAGCATTGGGGTGATGGTAAACGCACAGACAGTAAAAAATACCACAGATCTTAACCAGGTATGGCTAGGTTATTTTAACCAAACCCGTTTCAATAACAAATGGGGAATGTGGACGGATCTACAATTGAGAACCAAGGAAGATTTTGTTTCCAATTTCAGCCAGTCAATTGTGCGCTTAGGGCTAACACATTATCTTACTGATAATACAAAACTTACACTGGGCTATGCATGGATCAATCAGTTTCCGGGAGATAACCATCCTTCTGTTTCCCGTCCGGAGCACAGGATTTGGCAGCAAGTACAGTGGCACAATAAATTTCCGCGGCTACGCCTGATGAACTGGATCAGGTTAGAGGAAAGGTTCAGGCGCAAGGTTGCCGGTAATGGGGAGTTGACTCCCGGATACAATTTTAACTGGAAGGTTCGGTATAATTTTTTATTCAATGTGCCTTTGCATAAAAAAGCATTTGCCCCGAAAACATTGTCGTTTGTTTTTAATGATGAACTGCATATTAATTTCGGAAATGAGATCGTGTATAATTCTTTTGACCAGAACCGTTTTTTTGTAGGGCTTAGTTACCATATCAATGCTGCGGATAATATTCAGTTTGGATACATGAACCAATACCAGCAGCTGGCATCCGGTAATAATTATCGTAGTGTAGATGCTGCGCGCATATTCTATTTTCATAATCTGGATTTACGAAAAAAATAGTGCGGGAATATAAAGTGACTTTATGTAAATAATAGTTGGCTTAACAATAGCGCTTATGTATCAATTGTTATATGCAGAAATATCCTTTGCCTAATATGTCACTACCATCACACACTTCTTCATTACCATCGGCTAACGAACAGGGCACAAATACACTTTTCCCGGTATTCCTGAAACTGGAAACCCTTTCTGTGCTCCTGATTGGTGGAGGAAATATTGCTTTGGAAAAACTACAGGCAGTTTTGGGTAATGCACCCGCTACTAAAATCAGGTTGGTCGCTGCTTTCATTGACGATAGAATTAAACAACTTGCTGCACAGCATCAAATGGTATTACAGGAAAAATGGTACGAAGCATCCGATATCGCTGATGCCGATATCATTATTGTAGCAGTAAACGATATTCCTTTAAGTGAACAGATCCGTACCGATGCGAAGCAAAAAAATATTTTAGTGAATGTGGCTGATAAACCTGCTTTGTGTGATTTTTATTTGGGATCTATTGTACAGAAGGGGAGTTTAAAAATAGCCATTTCTACCAATGGTAAATCGCCTACCATAGCCAAACGACTAAAAGAAGTATTGAATGAGATCCTTCCAGCAGAGATGGATGATGTATTGAATAATATGCAAAACATCCGCCAACAACTCAATGGCGATTTTTCCGAAAAAGTAAAGCAACTCAATGAGCTTACCAAAGTACTGGTAGCCAAACAGGTTTCGCTTGAAGAACTGAATCGCCCCAATAGCAAGATAAAGCAATGGCAACAGATCGTAAAAATCTGTCTGTTTGCGCTTGTTTGTATGATGATAGGAGCTGCTGTATATGCTTACTTCCAGGTACCGTAACAATAGGAAATTCTGAAAATAGGTTTATTCATTTCTTATCAGGCTACTTTTCTGAAACAGTCTTTTCATTTTATGGGAATTTGCTAGCCTGTTACTCTGCTAAACGAAAAGGATATCGTAAATAAAGATTGCCGTTTTTTTTCTTTGCAGTAATTTGTTCGTATAAATGATTGCCCTATGAGAAAGTATTTGAATGCCGCACTCTTTCTTGCCTCTCAATTTTTATTATTATCAGTAACTGCGCAAACAATACAACGTGATTTGTTAGCTAAATTTTCTTTAGCGGATATTAAGCAAAACCTCATTCTTCAACATCAGTGGAAACCCTTCCCGCTAACTACGGCAGAATGGAAACTACGGGTTCCGGATAGTGTACAACAGGCAATCATTAAACAGGCAGAACGCGGGAGCGCTATCCCTTTTACAACGATTCCCGCAACGGTAACCCTTGAATATGTACGTACCGGTAACCGAGTGAATTTTGAAAAACTAAGTTTTGAAAAAGAAACCGTTTGTTCACACTGGTATTGGCAGAATCGATGGAAAACAAAGGCCGGTTTACCGATGCCATTGTAAATGGCGTATGGAATATTTGCGAGGAAACGTATTGGGGAGTAACGGCGCATATTGGTTCGCAAAAAAAGGGTAGTGGGTTGCCGGATATAACTGATCCCACAGTAGACTTATTTGGTGCAGAAACCGCAGCCGTATTGGCTTTAACGGATTATTTCACAGGCGCTAAGTTGGATAGTGTATCACCGCGGGTGCGTGAAAGAATCAGTTGGGAAGTGAACCGTAAAATCATGAACAGTTATGAAAATGAAGTGGCACGGTATGGTTATTTTGGTAACGGAAAGAAAAATGTAAAGGTAAATAACTGGGATCCCTGGGTAGTGAGTAATTGCGTAATGGCTTTTTTATTACTGGAAAAAAATGAGGAGCGAAGAGCGAAATTAGTTGCCCATTCACTTTCATTACTTGATCTATATATTAATGGATTAGGCGAAGATGGTGCAACAGACGAAGGTCCTTCCTATTGGTTTGCTGCCGGTCTTGCCTTGTTTGATGGGCTGAATACTATTGCAGACGCAACCCGGCAAAAAATTACTGTATTTGATCACCCGATTATCAAACAACTTGGCAGCTACATTTATAAAACACATATTGATGATGATTATTTTGTGAATGTTGCCGATGCAACCCCAAAAATAAAAGCAGATGGTGTGGGCATTTATCGCTTTGGTAAAGCAGTGAAAGATGAAGCGATGATGGGCTTTGGCGCTTGGGCGTATCGCCATATACAGGACAATACACCTAAAGTAGAATCTTTTTTTAAACCTCGTCAGTTATACAATCTGTTAGCTACTGCAGAATGCGCAGCGGCACAACCTAATGAAAGCAGGCAGCAAACTATGTACCTGCCCAGTGTAGAGCTCATGACAGCCAGAACCAATGATAATCTCTTCATCGCATCTCATGGGGGAAACAATGCCGAAAGTCATAACCATAATGATGTGGGAGATTTTATTGTGTATGCGAATGGATCGCCAGTAATTATTGATGCAGGTAAAGGAACGTATATGGCCATTACTTTTTCACGTAACCGGTATTCTTTATGGTACAATACATCAGCTTATCACAATGTTCCACTCATCAATGGTGTACAGCAGGAAGCTACGGCTGCATCTAAGGCAAATCAAGTAACGTACAACAGCAATAAAGGCATTACGCAGTTTACTATGGATCTTACCAACGCCTATTCAGGAAAAACAGGTTTACAAGCATGGAACAGAAATATTCTTGTTGATGCAGTAATCAATCGTATCGAAGTAAATGATCAGTATCAATTCAAATCAGCCAATACATCCCTCACGCAAACTTTTATGACGGTTTGTGCAACAGATTTATCAGTTGCAGGAAAAATTATTTTTACAACAGAAAAAAATAATAAAGTACAGTTAACCTACGATGCAAACGAATGGTCCATCAACAAAGAGGCAATGCCCTTATTAGAGCCTCACGAACAACAACTGAAAACGAATTGGAACAATAAAACCATTTGGCGTATACTACTCACTAATACCTCTCATAAACAACAGGGAAGATTTATCTATACAATTAGTAAGCTTTAATTTTCCTGTATACCCTCACATAATCTACTTCCATTTTTTTGGGAAAAGTTGTAGCAGATGGGTCACCACCATTATCACCGCCAATGGCCATATTCAATAACATATAGTGAGGCTGTGTAAAGGGATTAAATCCGCTACCATCTTTGTTTGTCAATTTATCCAAGGGTACTTTAATTAGTAACTGTTCATCGAGATATAAACTGATGTGTTCTTTTGTCCAATCCATACGCCACACATGAAAGGCATTGGCCCATTGCTGACCACCCAATGAATCGGTAGAAAAAGTATTGCTATGCCATTCTGCTTTTTTATCTACTCCCAAACAGGCAATATTGGCTAATAATTTACCACGATAATATTCCATGATATCAATTTCGCCATTGCCGGGCCAGCCTTTATCAATGCCTAATGTCCACCATGCGGGCCAGATACCAGCACTGATATCTATTTTGGCTCGTATTTCAAAACGACCATACAGCCATCTATGTTTGCCCTTAGTGCGGATGCACGAAGAAGTATATGGAATGGAAGGATTGCTTTTTCGCCAATCCTTACTTCCTGCTTCGTATCCGGGGTTGGGTTTGTTTTCTTTGCGGGCTTCTATCACCAGTAAACCATTTTTGCAAAATGCATTGTCCGGTTGATAATATTGCAATTCATGGTTACGAACAAAACCGTTTTCGTGGCTCCATTTATTGTTGTCCGGTGCACCATCCGCATTAAATTCATCTGACCAAACCAGCGCATATTTTACTGATTTAGTTTTTGTAGCAGGTTGAATAAACGAAGCGCAGAAGATCACAAGTAATGCTATCAAAAAAAATACACGCATGGATGATTGATTGAAATAGAAAATATAAAAGCTTCTATATGCCTACAAAAAAAGCCGGTACTAATGAGTACCGGCCTTTCATATTGTGTGGCAATTACTTAACGTGTTTAGAAACGATCTTTGCCAGTTCAAACATAGATACCTGTGGTTTACCAAACAGGGTCTTCAGTTTGTCATCTCCATTGATCATTCTTCTGTTTACTTTATCCTGTAATTTATTCTTTTTGATATAGTCCCAGATAGATTTAATAATCTCAGTACGTGGTAATGGCTTGTTACCAATAACAGCTGCTAATGCTGCGCTTGGCGTTAATGCTGCCATGAATGCGGCATTGGGTTTTCTTTTGGTTTTAGCTTTGGCTGCTTTCTTAGGAGCTGCTTTTTTAGCTGCCTTTTTAGGAGCTGCTTTTTTAGGAGCGGCTTTCTTTACGGCTTTTTTTGGAGCTGCTTTTTTAGCAGCTGCTTTTTTTGGAGCAGCTTTCTTAGGGGCTGCTTTCTTTACCGCTTTTTTCGGAGCGGCTTTTTTTGCGGCTTTTGCCATGGTAGTTTGAATTTAAATGGGTAATCAGTTTACTCCACTAATATACACAACATCTGAGTTTTCTAATAAATTCTCTTTATTATCTGCATAACAGGGGTATAAGTGAATTTGGGTAATTAAAAATATAACAGTATTGCTATGACGCTGTAGGTAAACGGCTTTGAATACAGCTGCCTTTTTTGGGGTAGCTATGTAGTTGAAAAATCTTTTTACCGCTGGTTATAAATACCTGTTATTGAGCGCTGATTCGGAAGCGTTTTTGGTGTATGTCTTTTGCAACGGGTTGTTTGGTTTGGGTAATATCCCGGTCAAATGGGCGGTTAAGGTTATTGCCCGAAAGGTCTTCCAGTTTGGCTATAGTATTCAATGAATAATATCCCTCAACCCATGCATCATCCGGGATAAAATGGCATTTTGTATCGTTTTCAGTTACTTGTAATCGTCCCTTTATCAGCAGGCCATTCTGGTCGCGTATAGATATCGTTTCTCTCAACAGAAAATGATCTAATGCTTCGCCAAACCCAATCATCAGAGGTGTTTTGGTGCCGGCTTTGGGTAAAACCAATGTCCATGTATCCGGATTGGGAGATACGCTATCACGGTTACCTGTTATGAAAAATTTGCTGTATTTTTTTAGTAAGTCAACTCCTTTGGTACTTTGCCATTGGGGAGAGATAACCAATTCATATTGGTCTCCCTTATGCAAGGGTGCGCCCAGCTTCTGGTTGGGCTGCAGGTCCCGTTTAATGCGCCCGGGATCTAGCCAGATGGTGATTACGGTTCTGTCTTCATTCCATAACTCCGGTTGCAGATCTAGAAAAACATGCTGCAAACTGTCTTTCCCGTTTTTGATAAGGTGAATATATTTTTCCGATTGGCCCTCGCGCATGGGTGCAGAAAATTGAACATACAGTTTCAACAAGTTATCGGGCAGGGTATCTGATTGAGGAAAAATAGCGACCACTTCCGGCGCAATAACCTTACTATCCGGAACAATGCGGAACTCCGTTATTTTTTTGTTTTTGACAAATACGGCGTATACAAAATCAGTGGTAAAAGGAATCAATGGTGTAAAAAAGAGATTATCAGCCAGCTTACAATTGCCGAGAATATTTGTGGCAGCAGTATCATTTATCAAGCGGATAGATACCCATTGCGAAACAGAATCTTTTGGAACATCCTGAATCAGTTTTTTAGCAATTCTAACACTGTTTGCCTGACCATTTTCAAACAAAACAATCACTTCCTGCCGGTCATTACTACAGGCGGTAAGTATGGTAAGAACAAAAAATAGCAGGTTATGCCATAAGCGTAACCTGCTGTTTTGTAAAAAAATATTCTTCTTAAAGGGCATCATTGCTTCTGGTAAATAGATCAACGGCACCATTTTCTTTTTTCTGCATAATTACCATATGGCTTTTATTCAGTTTATCCATTTGCACTACTTTTCCTAATGCGGGTAACTTAACAAAATCAGCTCCGGCAGTACCTGATACTCTTTCTGTTAGTGTACCTTCAAAAGCTGCGATGTTTTTATAATTCACTTCAGCTAATGGATTTGCGGTGTTGGCAATGAGTAAAAAAGTTTCGTTGCCTTTGGTAATGGTAGTCATATCAATGGGCGTGTTACCACTACCCATTTCAGCAACGGTTCTGCCTTTTACATGCATGCCCGATTTTAATTCATCCAGCGGATACAGTACCAGTGGGGTACAAGTGTAACTGGCAATTAAATAATCTTTTCCATTTATTTTTCCGGTGGTAAATGTGCGGATAGGAGAGGTGGTTTCATATCGGCCGTGAGCTGCATGGTACATTTCCAAAGAAGCCTGTTCCTGCTTATCTGTAAAAGGAAATGAAATGCTACGGAAAGTAGAACTGAATTCTTTGTTAGATAATCCGCTTACCAATACTTTGCCATTATCAAATGCCAGATCTGAAATAGTGGAAACACGCAGCGGTCTGCCACGTGCATCTTTTGCATCTTCGGCATGCACATCATTTAATGCAATGCTGGAGAAATTTACATCCTGTAAAGAGAGTGCTTCCATTTTCTCATTCTCTAGTTTTAAAATCACAGGAGTGCCTTCTTTGCTTTGCACAGCAATGTATATTTTTTGAGAAAGAGGGTTCACCGCCATATCGGTGATGGTAATGTTTTCTTTGGTTGTTCCTAATGCCGAAGCAATTTTCTGGTCAATGTCTGTAATGTTAAGCGTGGATGCATTGCCGGTCTGTTTAGTATCTTTTGTTTCTACCGCAAACACAGCAGCACTTTTAGAATCGCCGATAAACAGAATGCCATCTTTGCCAAAAGATAAGGCGCTGACAGATTTAATCTCCGGTGTTCCTTTGGTAAAACCATACGGCGAAACCGCAAATGGTTTGGTAGCTGCTACCAGCGCAACACCCGCCAGTAACATAGCAAAATAGAAGTAATTTTTTTTCATGGGTACTTTTTTGTGTGATTAGAACAGTATGTTATACGAACTGATGCATTATGGGGTTGTCTACCCAAGGTTAATATACAAAATAGACCAAAGATCGTTCAATAAAACAGGTGGATTTGGGTAAGCAGGGCTTTTTAATCGGTCATCAGAAAGGAGAAGGGCTAACCGAGGTCCAACCACCATCTACAATCAGGGTTTGTCCGGTAATATGCTTTGCCTGATCAGACACCAAAAACAAAGCCGCATTGGCAATATCAGAAATGGTTGCCGCACGACCCATGGGTGTAAGTGCCGACCATGTGGCGGCATAACCGCTGTCATCCATGGTGCGTTCGGTAAGGGTGGCACCCGGTGCAATGGTATTCACGGTTATTTGGTATTGCGATAATTCTATGACCAGGTTTTTTGCCAGCATTTCAAGCGCTGCTTTACTCATGCTGTAAGCGGCCAATTGTTTATGGGCCTGGTGGCCCGTTACTGAGGAAGTGAAAAGTATGGTGCCTCCGCCGGTTTGTTGTTTCATTTGTTTTGCTGCAGCTTGTGCAAGAAAAAAACTGCCGGCCATATTTACCTGCATCACTTGATAAAAAGCTTCGGGTGAATAATCCAGAAAATCGCCAAACAACGTAATGCCGGCATTGGCGATTACAATATCCAGTGTTCCAAATTGAGCCGTTGTTGCCGCCACCATTTGGCGTATGAAATCAACATTGCCAGCATCTCCTGCAAAAGGAATGCATGGGTTATTGGTTTGTTCCAATATCATTGCAGCAGCTTTGGCTGTGAGAACAGCATCTATATCGTTAACAACAACATTTACTCCTTCCGCAGATAAACGGCGGCATATCTCAAAGCCAATGCCTTGTCCTGCACCGGTTACAATGGCTGTCTTATTGGTAAATGGCATGCTTTCTTTTTGCGATAACCAAATATAGCATCTGTAACGGATGATTGAAAACGGAAACTTAATATACAGGGATTGTTTTTACTGTTAGCTTTATATACGTGCTTAAAATGAATGGTATCTTGCACTAACTATCCAATCACTTTTCATCTGATTTTTATGGAACCGACTGGAATTCTTATTGTTGTGATCACCTGCCTTCTAGCTGTTGCGCTGGTCATTTTTTTGATCCGCAGTAACCGTAAAGACAGGGATTTACTAAACCCCGATACAGAAGAGTCTGTAGAAGAAACACATAGGGATATTGAAAGCAGAGAAGATCGTACCTGAGAACAGGCTCCCCATAAAATAGAAAATTTCAAACAAAAAGTGCTGTACATTCTACTGTGACTGCATTTTAAGAAGGTACGCTTTGGGTTCTTTTATATTTTGAATAAACGATGATATAACAAAAGAGAGGGAGCAGGACGGAGAGTATATTCCAATTTCTTTTGGTGGGGATATCAATGATGCATTTTGCATATAAAAACCTGATTAGTTCAAGAGATCTGAACATCAGATAAAAGTTAAGGCTAACCGATATGAGCAATAATGCTTCTTTCATAAGGGTAAAATACAAAAAAATATCAATAGTGTATTGCTTGGCGCAGGGAGGAGATGTATCAATATAGATACACACAGAATTAAGAAGCCGCAGATTCGCAGATTATTAGCTAATAATCTGCGAATCTGCGGCTAAAATTCATGACTACCCTCCCACATATTTCAAGCTGATACATTGCAAAAAGAGTATCATTAATATTTCAAAAATTAAGGAAGCTGTATTTTAGTAGTATCTACTTTCTTAACCACGCGACCAGATTTTCTATCCTTAGCTCTTCCAATAATATAACCGGCACCTGCTCCGGTAGCGGCACCAATGGCAGCACCACCCAGATTTTTACCGATAATACCACCGGCAATGGCACCGGCACCTGCACCGATTACTGTTCCTTTAGCTGCTGAACTCCATCCTTTCTTTTTGGCGGGAGCGGGCGTTTCGTATGCGGCATCTTTAAAACCTGAAGGAGAAGTTTCTGCATTGCGGTTTGCTCTTCGCAAAGCAGCTACAGCATTCAGTGAATCTTTTTCTTCCTGAACGCGAACCTGCTCTTCCAGTACTGCCTGTTGACGGATCGCGGCTGTATCTACCACTACAACAGGTGTTGCAGGTTCTGAATTACAGGCTGCTAAAAAGGAAATCAGGATAAGGGATAGTAAATGTTTTTTCATGAGGGGTTGATTTGTTGGGATTACTTTATAGTTAGTTTAATGTAAGGCGTAAAGGTCTGTGTAGATTGGGGCAAAGCGTTACAGGATGTTAGAGATGAGTTGCAAGATTCACAGATTTAGGTGCAGATGAGCTTAAATAAGTAGATACAGTCGGCTTTATAACTTCAGGTAAATCTTCGGGGCTGGAATAGCATGCGATATTTTTGATAAAGGAAGGGTGTATTTTTTCTTTGCGTGTCAAAGCGTTGCGTACATTTAAGTGTTACTGGTAAAACTAAGCGACATGGCCTCCTTAAAAACATAGAGGGATCTACTGCAATTTTGACAAAGCAAATTGATGAAAAGAGCAATTAAATATTATCGCATCCTCTGGCTCAAACACGATCTGCCTGCCGGACTTTCGGTTTTCCTGGTTGCACTTCCACTTTGTTTGGGAATTGCGTTGGCTTCGGGTGCTCCTCTTTACGCTGGACTTTTATCGGGTATCATTGGCGGACTTGTAGTTGCCCTTATTAGTGGGTCACCACTTGCAGTTTCTGGACCTGCTGCTGGTTTAACAACTTTGGTTGCCGCGTCAATCTTATCACTGGGTGACTACAGCGTTTTTTTACTTGCAGTTATGATTGCTGGTTTATTTCAACTAATACTTGGACTTTTAAAACTTGGTGCCATTGCAAACTATTTTCCCTCATCAGTTATCAAAGGGATGTTAGCTGCAATCGGTATCATTCTTATCTCAAAACAAATTCCATTAGCACTTGGTTACGACCAACCCGATTTTTGGACAAGTGGGCTTCTACAATTGTTTAATTCCAATAATTTTCTTGGCAGTTTTAGTAATTTTAGTCATCACATAACAAGGGGAGCAATTTTAATTACAGTCATCTCTTTACTAATCTTTTTTCTCCTTCAACAACCCTTTACAAAGAAATTAAAAATAATTCCAGCACCACTTTTAGTTGTAGTTGTCGGTATTATCACCAACCTGCTATTCACAAATGCAAGTTCCGACTTTTCACTCAAGTCTACTCAATTGGTAACTATTCCTTCCAATATTTTTGCAAGTATAACTTTCCCCGATTTCACAAAGCTGTTTTCAACAACAGAGATTTGGAAGGACGGACTTATTATTGGACTTCTTGCAACGTTGGAAACACTTCTTTGCATTGAGGCAGTTGATAAATTAGATAAAGCAAATCGCATCACTCCCGTTAATCGCGAACTCATTGCACAAGGAATAGGGAATATCACTTGTGGACTTGTAGGAGCAATACCCATGACAGCAGTTGTTGTGAGAGGTGCAGCAAATGTTGATGCAGGTGGAAGAACAAAACTTTCTGCTTTCACGCATGGACTTTTTCTTTTGCTTGCAGTATTGCTTGTTCCATTTCTGCTAAATAAAATTCCTTATGCTTCACTTGCAGCAATTCTTCTTGTAACAGGTTATAACCTCACTAAACCAAAACTGTTTCGCAATATGTGGAGTTTAGGACGGAAACAATTCATACCCTTTCTCATTACTATTCTTGTGATTCTTGCAACCGATTTATTAATTGGGGTTAGTATTGGATTATTAATTTCAATTTACTTTATCGTTCAAAACAATTTCAAAGCTGAATATAAAATCACCAAGTCATTACACCATGATATTGAAACGCATTATATCAAACTCAACAGTAATGTTACTTTTCTTAATAAAGTAAAGTTGCGTAAAGCATTAGACGAGATCCCTGAATACAGTGTGCTAACCATTGACGGCACTGAATGTAACTTCATTGACTACGATATTTTAGAAATAATAAGTGAGTATCACAACAAAGCGCACAACAGACATATTGAATTGTATCTGAAAGGAATTGAGAAAGTTAATATTGCAGCAGTGCATTGAAGATGCGAAAAGCCCCTGATAACAAGAGAACAGGCATTAATCAGGAACCTATAGTTTGCTTGATATAGTGTTTTTTGCTTTCATGATCCCACTTCTAAATCTCATTAATTCTAAATGCATAGTTTGTATCCTAACAAATTACCAAATCATTATGATTATATGAACACAGTATGATTTATTCGTTAACAGTGTTCCAATTAACATTCAGATAAAACTGTTGATCGATTATTGCTTTTCAAAGTAGTCTATGAATCTGCTCTACAAAAGTATTGTCAAAATAGTATCCTGTCTGTTTTTCTTAGTACTCTTTTCTACTGATGGTATCTCACAGATGGCGGGACCGCGTGCAGATTACAAACTGATTACCGGAAAGAGTTTTGTGCAAAGCAAAAATTACTACCTACTAACATTATTCGAATCGCTTCCTGCTGTAAGAAACCTGCTAAAAAAAGATGCTGTATTGAATGGCCTTGCTCGCCTGAAAACGGATTCAATCAAAAATGCGCTGAAGTATTGCAGTCGTGATGGTCTTTGTTATACTTCGAGGCTGAAGTTCAGTGCGGAAGAAATTAACATGGTGAGCAACCGGCTTGCTGATCTGTACCAGCCAGGCAATGAACTTGATAAATTAGTAAAGCAGCACCTGATCCCATCCGGTTGTTATGTACTTTTTCAAAATTTCACTGCTAAAGACATGCTGGTGAAAGCATGGGAACAAGATGCTATGGGTGTTAATTTTTGTATCGGCGTTTATGCCGAAGGCAAGAAGGCTAACTATCCATTGATTGATTCCATTGATTTTGTTACACGCAACCCCAGAGACACCAGCTCTTTTAACAACGGTTATCTAAGCTTATTATACAATACCACCTCACTGCTTTCAACACAGCTAAGCGATACTTCTGTTTTTTATCAGTCACCCATGATGGCGGCGTTGCAGTTTCTTGAAATTAATGAAAGAGAGCAGGCCGCTGACTTTGAACCTATGGCAGCAGGGGAGAACAGGGCCGCTGTGAATGCGATCAAAACCACGCAATGGAGTAAATACAAATACTCAGTGATTCTTGTTCCGGGTGCGGGGCCCGATGATCCGAAGGTTCCTTTAAGTGCTGAAGGTATGTTGCGCTGTAGACTCGCAGCAATCCAGTACCAGAAGGGTCTGGCACCATTTATTGTTGTATCTGGTGGTAAAGTGCATCCCTATAAAACCAAATACTGTGAAGCAACAGAGATGAAGCAATTTCTTATTGATAAAATGGGGATACCTGCTTCTGCCATCATTATTGATCCACATGCAAGACATACTACTACCAATATGCGCAATACAGTGCGACTGATGTACCGATATGGCATACCCTTAGATAAGGCGGGCATCACCTGCACTACACGCGGGCAGAGTACCATGATCGGCACCACCCTGATCGCGCGTTGCCAACGAGAACTGGATATGACACCTTATAGAAACGGGTTGCGTTTAAGCGAAACAGAGATCGAATTCTTTGCATTGATCGAAGCACTACATATCGATCCTATGGAACCTATAGATCCTTAAATCTCAGAAACAAAGCCGACTCAAGTATGAAAAAAATATATCTCTTATTTATTCTGATCACCTTTCTATGCACCAGTTTTTTTCAGGAGAAAACTGGTATGGTGATTACCAAAAGTTTTTCTGTAGACTCCCTTGGCGCATGCCAGGGTGTCTCTTACCAGAACGGTAAAATATTTCTTTATGGAGATCGCGAAATCGGTGTGATTAGGGAGTATCAACAGAGTGGCGACAGCTTGCAACTGGCAGGGGCTGAAATTAAATTGACAATTGATGGACAAGATGTGATCAACCACCCTACTGGTATTGCCGTTCATGGTGACTTGCCTGTTTTTATCGGAAATAGTATCCGCCTAAACCCGGAAGGCAGTTTGTGGAAAGCGGTCATCTATCAGGTTGACTGGAAAGGGATGCAAAAAAACAGAATACTCGATGGTAATCTAAAACAAACTATTGATGATGATACCTGTGTACAGGGTACGCGCCCTGAATATGTACAGTACAAAAATAAATGGTACGTAGCCACTGCTGACTATGGTGGGAAGGCCAATGAGGTAAGGCTCTATGATCCGTCTGCTCTTGCGCGAGCAAAAAAAACGAGTGAGAAAGGTGTGCTGATAAAAAAGTTCAGTTGCTCACCATGGGTGCAAAACCTCTTATGGGTACCGGAAAAACAACAATTGGTTCTTATCCAGAACCAGATCGAGGGAAGAAGATGGCGTTTCACTTATTTGGATCTCGAAAAATCGATCGCATCAGGTAAAGAAGAAGTAGTACGCGTAGTTGATATTAACGAAAGGGCAGACGAACTGGAAGGGTTTACGTTCTTACCATCTCTGCAAACTGGTATTGGTGTTTCTTCATCAAGGAGGAACAATGTGAATATGATAAACATACACTGGTAATTAAACAAGCAATCGAAAAACAATACACAATGAAAAACACAAAGAAGATTTTGAAACTGATGGGAATCCTTGCCTGTCAGTTACTGATGTTTGTGCCGGCAACTATACTGCAGGCACAAAATGCAGGGCAGGTAACTGGTATGGTTACTGATGCAAAGAACCAGCCAATCCCAGATGTAACCGTACAGGTTAAAGGAACCAGCAAAATGTCCGTAACCAATAATACCGGTGGGTTTTCAATTACCGCGGTAAAAGGAAACGTGCTTTTGTTCTCGTTTACAGGATACATAACTAAAGAAGTAACAGTTGGTAACAATAATACAGTGAATATTTTGCTGCAGGAAGATGTGAATACACTTGAAGAAGTTGTAGCTGTGGGATACCAGCGTTTACGTAAATCTGATGTAACCGGTACCATTGCAAGTGTAAAGTCAAAAGAACTTAATCTTTCTGCACCAACATTAGGCCAGGCATTGGTAGGCAAGGTAGCTGGTGTACAAATCTCTCAGGTTAGTGGTGCGCCTTATGCCAGCACCAAGATAAGGGTAAGGGGTATCGGTTCAGTAAATGCAAGTTCGGAACCTTTATATGTAATAGACGGTTATGCGATGAGCGGTAATGCGAGCCAGGGGCAGGGCAATGGTGGCAATGGCACAGGCGGCTTCAACCCGGGGCTTGGCGGTAATGATATCTTTATAAACCCCGACGATATCGAATCCATTGAGATACTCAAAGACGCGGCAGCCGCAGCGATCTATGGTTCACGCGCCGCATCGGGCGTGGTATTGATCACTACCAAAAGAGGTAAGCAGGGTACCGGCAAACTGGAATACGACTTCCAGTTTAGCAGCCAGTCGCTCGCCAAAAAAGTAGAACTGTTAAACTCCACTCAGTTTGCAGATCTGTTCGTAGATGGCAGAAATCTTAACTATAAAGATGTGCTGATCTCGCGTGGTATTGCTTGGAGCGACGCTTTCTATTCTGACAACAATGCGACACGTATTATCAAGGCCGGGCAAACTGCACCAGGTTGCTCAGTTTGTATACTAGATGAGTTGTATGATTTCGCAACTCAAACTAAGAAAGCGCCAAAATACGATACCGACTGGCAAGATGTGTTGTATAGTAATGCACTAATGCAACGACATAATCTTTCTTTCTCTGGTGGCACCAACAACACACGTTATTTTATCAGTGGTGGTTATCTTGACCAGCCGGGTATCCTTAATAGTACTTTTCAGCGAAGGATCAACTTCAGGGCCAATATTGATGCGGATGTTTCAAAGAAAGTGAAAGTATCTGCTAATGTTTTTGTGACCAACACAGATGGAAGGGAAGTACAGGAAGGACGTTTCAACCAGGGACCTATATTAGGTGCGTTGGTATATATGCCAATCTTTCCTGCATTCAACCCCGACGGCTCATTGCTTACATCGGATAAGGGGGCAGGCGCACAAACAGGTGGTTTTGGCTATGCATTCCAGGGTATCGAGAACCCGCTTGCTTTAGCGCAGCGTGTTAATATTACTCGAAAAGGTCTGCGCGCAACATACAATGGAAGCATTGCTTACGAGGTTATCAAAAATCTTACAGCGAAAGCCAATATCGGCGGCAGCACTTATAATGAAAAATACGAGTATTATTATCCCACTAACCTGTCAAGTGGTGTGAATCCTCCGGGTTCTCCACAATCCATACTGGCGGCCAACTCGGCTGTGCAGTCACTTAGTACACAGGATGGGCTTGCAGAGTTTACGCTTGATTACAAAAAGCAGATCAACAAACATAGCCTTGCTCTTCTTGCCGGTTACACCGCCCAGGAGACTAAAACAGATGTACTCGCTGTTGCTGCAAAAAACTATACCAATGATTTGGTACCTGAGATCAGCGCAGGTGGTGCTGTGGCAGGTGATTTTAACAGGCAGGGTAATACAGGCAAATCAACTACCACGCTTATCTCTTATCTCGGAAGAGCCATATACAATTATGATAACCGTTATTTCCTTACCGGCTCATTCCGCCAGGATGCATCGTCGCGTTTTGGTCCTGAAAACCGCTGGGGACGTTTTGGATCAGTATCTACAGGATGGACTATTTCTAACGAGCGTTTTTATTCCAACTGGCTCGGACGAAGCTCGACTCTCAGGTTGAGAGCGAGTTGGGGACTTACCGGCAACAACAATATCGGTAACTACCGATACCAGCAGGACCTCACAGGTTCCGGTGGGGTAGTGGTAGGTAATACAGTTTATAATGCAACATGGGCAGGTGGTACAACTGACGCTAAACTTGGCTGGGAGTCTACTGAGCAGTATAATTTCGGTATTGATGCTACGCTGTTATCAAACCGTTTATCGGTTATGTTCAACTATTATATCAGTAAGACCAATGACCTGTTGTACAACCAGAGCATCTCTGCAATCACCGGTGCTACAACGATCCTGACCAATTTAAGAAATTCTAACTTAAGTAATAAAGGTTTTGATCTTCAGGTGGATGCACGTGTAATCCAAACAAAGAATTTTAATTTAAGTTTCAGCGGTAATATCATGGCCAACAGGAATAAGGTAGTAAGTCTTGGCGGTGCGAGTGAGATACAGACGAATGGAGCTGAAAGAAGTTATATCACGCATGTTACCCGCGAAGGTGACCCGATCGGTTCTTTTTATGGATTGAAAGTTGGGGGCATGGTGAGAGAAAAAGATATGGCAGGTGTGAATGCAGACCTTGCGGCATACAAGGCCAACGGCAATAAATTCCCTGCGGGTTACAAAATGCAAGCTTTCCCTATCTCTACGTTTGCTTCTACGCCGCTTGCCCCGGGCGACTTGTATTTTATTGATAAAAATGGAGACGGCGTTATTACCGATGCTGATAAAGATGTGATCGGAACACCTTATGCGGATTACACGTATGGTTTCGGTATCAACATAAACTACAGGTTATTTGATTTTAGTGCTTCTTTTAATGGTTCGCAGGGTAACCAGGTTCTTGACGGACAGGATTATTATATCCGTAATATGGAAGGATCCGGCAATCAATATTCGGTAGTAGATCAACGTTACAGAAGTGAAGCCAATCCAGGTAACGGTAAGGAATACCGTGCATCACGCGGCGGTACACAGAGCAACAATACGCGCTTGTCTGACTACTACCTGCAAGACGGCTCTTTTTTTCGTTGTACCAATATTACGATTGGCGCAAACCTTTCACAGATCACCAGCGTAAAAAAATTGGGTGTAAGTGGCTTACGGGTATATGTATCTGTTGATAATCCCTTTACGCTCACTCAATACTTAGGCTACAATCCTGAAGTAGATTTCAACAACGGTGCCAACCTGACACCGGGCGTAGACTATGGTAAGTATCCGCTGGTGCGTTCATTTAACGCAGGTATTAAAGTTCAATTTTAATCAACAACCATGAAATGAGCCAAATACATTTTGCAACCAGCAAGATACTAGTTGGCGAATTCCATGTGACCATTATATCATCCGCCAAAGGCGGATAAATAAAAGATAAACACATGAAACAAATTCTTATGAATAAGATAATGAAAACCGGTCTTGTTTGCGTACTGTTCGCAGCATTAAACGGTTGTAGCAAAACATTCGTCGAGCAGGCAAATCCCAATGCAGTACCAGTGGATGCAGCCTATAAGACTGAAACTGATATTACAACAGGCATATACGGGGTGTACCAGGCCTTAAGAAGTTCTAATGCCGTGGGGGAGGGAGCCTCTCTGTGGACTGATGACAGGGCGGATGATATTAACACTACTGATAATCAGTCGAACAATGGAGAGCCCTTCCAGTTTAGTGCTTTTTCACTGGTACCGAGCAACAGTTATCTGCAATCGCACTGGACTGCCTTATATGTTCCCATCGCCAGAGCAAATATGATCCTGTCGCTGATACAAGGCATACCATTTGCGAATGAAGCAACACGTGCGCAATACATTGGCGAACTGAAATTTATTCGTGCTTATATGTATTACCAACTGGTGCGCGAATTTGGTGATGTGCCTTTGGTAACAGAGCGCTTAACTTCTGCAGAACAGGCTACTGCACTTACATTCCGTGCAAAACGTGAAGTAGTGTATGACCAGATTGTGAAGGATCTAAAAGATGTGCTTACAAGCGGGCTGCCCGCAGTACATAGTGCTGCAAACAAAGGAAGAGTATCTTTACAAGCTGTGAACGCAACATTGGGACAAGTTTATCTTACCATGGCTACTACACTTGGTGCAACACCCTCTGCAGAATACCTGAATAATGCTAAGACCTATTTACTTGCTTGTTATAACCAGAAAACATTCAGCATTCTTTCAGACATTCCTTTTGCGGATGTGTTCGATGTAAACAAAAAATCAACCAATCCTGAAATCATTTGGCAGATTGTTTATAAACAAGGTGATCCCAGCTTTTCGTCTTCTCTCGCAAGAGGTAACCAAGCAAAGGGAGACGGTACCTATATTTCATTGTTCCCATCACAGGGCGCTGGTGCGCTGTTTACCAAGGATCTGTTAAACGAATTTGAAACAGGAGATGTGCGTACAAACTATTCCATCCGTTTTGTGAGTGCCAATAACAACTATTATATTTCCAAATTCAGGGATAACTCTGCAACCGCGGGCACACTTGGTTACGGCGGTAACGACTGGATACTGATTCGTTACGCGGATGTGATTCTAAACCTGGCGGAGGTAAGTATGCACTTAAACGAAACAGCCAATGCTGTAATGTATATGGATATGGTACGTGCACGTTCTGGCAGACCGTTATATGCCGCGATGATGACGGATCCTGCTTACGCAACGAAGTACCCAACATTAAAACTTGCTATACTTCATGAACGCAGGGTAGAGCTTGCCTTCGAGCATCATCGCTGGCATGATCTTACGCGTTTCTTCAAACCAGATGAGTTGGTGGCATACATGAAGAGTAAGAGCCAAGCAAATTATGACAATTCGCCACTTACCAATTTTTCAACAAAGGATTATTATTTCCCGATTCCTTACAACGAACACAAACTTAACCCAGAGAAAATGTACCAGAATCCTGGTTATTAATTAACTATTATTGTACGAATTGTATCCCGGTCTGCGCAAGCAGACTGGGATTTTTTTTCGCTGCACAGCGCATATGAAGATTGCGTTAAGAGATGCTTTGCGCGCTTACCGATTTTTCTCGTGTATATCTTTGCCGTGAAAAGCATATAAAGCAAGCAAAAAGACCGCTGCGATTTTCTAATCGCGGCGGTTGTCTATGGTGATTGTACATGTACATCGCGTTGGCTAAAAGTGGAATTTGTGTGGATTACTGCTGAAACCCGGGGATAAGCTGTGTGTACTAACATTGCGATAACATAGACTTAATAATCATTTAATATTGTTGTGAATTACTCCTATTTAATATATAGATCATGAAGCATCTTTTATCTATTCTATTATTTCTTTCGCTTTATCTGAACATGCATGCACAAGAAACAAACACAACTTTTCTTGTGAACCCTTATCTGCAAATCGGTTATGTGCCTTCTGTCAATTCGCTGGAACTGTTGTGGGTGCCAGCAGATTCGGCTGCCGTTTTTCAGGTAGAATATCAAAAAAACAAAGAAGGTGAATGGGTCAAAGCATTGCTCTCGCCACCAAGAAGAATTGCTGCATCAAATATTACTACACATTACTTGCACCAAGCCACACTCGCTGGTCTTGTAGCGGGAAGCATTTTTGATTACAGGGTAATGTCGGGTACAAAAATTGTCTACTCATCCAAAGCGCATGCGCCGAAAACAAAAGATCAAGCTCATCGGTTCGTGGTATTTGGTGATGTAGGCGCGGGAACAACAGCGGCAAAGGAGATCGCAATGGGTGTTTACAAAGCGCAGGCGGATCTTGTGCTGATCCCCGGAGATATCGTGTATGATAATGGTTTAGTTGGCGAATACAACAAACGGTTCTGGCCAATTTATAACACTGCTAAACCGGAAGCAGCGGGGGTGCCACTGATGAGCAGCATACCTTTTGTAGCCGCAGTAGGTAATCATGATCTGGTCTCGCGTGACTTCGACCGTTTCCCTGATGCACTTGCTTATTATTATTACTGGCAGCAACCGCTGAATGCGCCAGCGGGTAGGGAGGGTGTGGTATATCCTGCAATCAGGGGTAATGAAGCCAGCCAAAAAGCATTCCTTACCGGTGCAGGTAAGGCGTATCCTTCGATGGCGAATTTTTCTTACGATTATGCCAATGCACACTGGCTGGTAATTGATGCGAATAATTATGTTGACTGGACAGATAAAGAATTGACTGATTGGGTAACAAAGGATCTGGCCGATGCCAAAGATGCCGACTGGCACTTTGTGTTGTTCCATCAACCCGGTTTTAATTCTTCGCGTGCGCATTATGAACAACAACAAATGCGGTTGTTATCACCCATATTCGAGCAAGGGAAAGTGGATGTTGTATTTACGGGTCATGTACACAATTATCAGCGCAGTTATCCATTAACGTTCAAGTCAGACAGCCGGGCAGGATACCAACTGGTTAGTGGTGCCAATAAAACACCTGCGGGTAAGATCGTTACTGGTGCATGGAAACTTGATAAGAACTATAATGGTAAGGACATCACCAAACCTAACGGTATTATTTATATTGTTTCAGGAGCAGGTGGACAGGGGTTATACAACAAAGAGCAGCAAGACGATCGCGATTCATGGCAGGGTTTTACAAACAAGTTTATTTCAAAGGTGTATAGTTTTACTGTTGCGGATGTAAAAGGCAAGAAACTTACCATCAGACAGCTTGGGGCAGATGGTTCGGAAGTAGATGCGTTCGTGGTTACGAAGGATTGATCAACATGATTACTTAATAAAATTATTTTTAAGCAAGGTCGGTCTTGCACCATCGTTCCGTGCATAAAAAACAGCATGTTCCCCACCTTGGTATCGTGATAGATGAACCGGAGGCTCCTTATAAGCGCTGTTGCAATCGATAAGCAAATGCAAAAAAATTATCATTCAATACGTGACAATTGCTATAAACAAAAAACACCGTACAATTTGTACAGTGTTTTCATTTTCGTGATCCCGCTGGGACTCGGACCCAGGACCCATACATTAAAAGTGTATTGCTCTACCAACTGAGCTACGGAATCGAACCTTTTCCTTAGTAAAAAAAGCGGTAAGGCTTTTTTCTTTGGGAGTGCAAAAATAGGTGAAATTGAAAACCAGCCAAATTTTTATAAAAGTATTTTATCTCATTTACCCACACATCGTCAATAACTGACACAACAACTGCCTATTTTTGCAGTATTAACACATATCAGTATGTTCTGCATTTGAAAATAAAGTAGTAGTAATTACCGGTGGCTCTGAAGGGATAGGGAAAGCGTTGGTAGATGCTTTTTTGCAACAGGGTGCCAAAGTAGCTACCTGCGGACGCAATTATGATAAATTATACCAGCTGCAATCGGCGCACCCCGGTAAGCCGCTGTTAATACATACAGCAGATGTTAGCAAAGAACAAGATTGCCGTTTGTTTATGGAAGTGGTGATCAAAGCCTTTGGTACCATAGACATTTTGGTTAACAATGCCGGAATTTCTATGCGCTCGTTGTTTGCAGAGGTGGATTTGGATGCACTTAGAAAAGTAATGGATATTAATTTTTGGGGAACCGTGTATTGCACCAAGTTTGCCTTACCCTATATTACCCAAAATAAAGGAACGGTAGTGGGCGTGTCTTCTATTGCAGGATATCGTGGATTACCCGGAAGAAGTGGCTATTCTGCTTCTAAATTTGCCGTAAATGGCTGGCTGGAGGCATTGCGTACCGAATTATTAGACAGCGGTACCAATGTAATGTGGGTTTGTCCCGGCTTTACCACGTCGAATATTCGTAATGTAGCGTTGAACAAAGAAGGTAAATCACATGGCGAGTCACCCATGGATGAAGGAAAGATGATGAGTGCCGAAGAATGTGCCCAACATATTTTGAAAGCAATCACCAAACGCAAAAGAAGCCTGGTGCTAACCTTTACCGGAAAACGTACGGTTTTTATGAACCGTTTCTTCCCTTCGCTGGCGGATAAACTGGTCAGGAAATTTTTCTTCAAAAATGGTGAGTTGGTGAAATAACTAACCTGTTAAAGCGTTTTATTGTCACCATGCCTATTCTAACGTTGACAACGGACATAGGCCAGCGGGATTATCTTGTTGGTGCTATTAAGGGACAATTTGTAAACCTGTTGCCGGCGTTGAACATTTGTGATATTACCCATTACCTCTCTCAAACCAATTTTCCGCAAGCAGCTTATACGTGTAACAATGCTTTCCGATATTATCCTCCGGGCAGCTTTCATTTTATCATCATCAATCTTTTTGAATCGGTTTCCAAACAGATATTGATCGCGAAGCATCGTGATCAATATATTATTTGCCCGGATAATGGTATTCTAACGATGATCACTGGCACCAAACCCAAAGAACTGATTGGGGTAGATATGGGTAAGCACCAAACCCTGCTTGAAATTACCCAGCAGGTTGCCTGGGCCGTAACAGCCATACACGAAGCAGGTAAACTCAGTGCCGGTGGAGCTGCCATAAACGAGATAGAAGAAAAATATCCGTTACGGGCTACCATTGGGCCTGATTGGATGGAAGGCCAGATTCTGTTTATTGACAATTTTGAAAATGTGGTAATCAACATTACCCGCGAAGAATTTGCCGAACAAAGAAAAGGCAGACAGTTTAAAATTGTATTCAAACGAAATGAATTCATCGATACCATCAGCGAGAATTATACAGGCGTTGCTGAATCAGAAAAATTAGCCTGGTTTAACTCTGCGGGTTACCTGGAAATTGCCTTACGCAATGGTAACATGGCGGGCCTGTTTGGCTTACAAGGGTTTAATGAACAGATGCAACAAACCGGTTCTGCATCTGGTAATAAATGGTTTTATCAGACCGTTCGTATATTTTTTGAATAAGACCCCTACTTTCTAATCTCTTCCTCCTCCTTTTTTTATCTGTATGTATTGAAGGATAGCTTCTTGTGATACATAATAACGTGTTGTGTTATTAAAATCAATTCCGCTACTATTCGACATTTTGTGTCGCTCCCGGCCGCTGGGCCTCGTGCCTGTTACCGGGCTGCTTTGGCCTCTGATCAGATCTGCTTCGCATGATCTGATCTGTCTACGCTTCGCTGGAGACCGAACCCAAAGAGGCCCGTCCACAGGCACTCATTAGGATTTATTCATCAATCACCCTGAATTGACAATTTTATTAAAATAATATTTGAAATGGCCTCTGAAAAAAAGCGTTAAGAAATTTACGGAATGTAGCGTTAAGAAATGAACGATGCTTGGCTATGATAATCTGTTGAAGATCACATTTGCATGATAATTGAACTGAAAATTGGCTTTAGACTTCGTTCATTTTAGCGGAATGAAGTAAATTTTAGCTTTTTTTCAGCAGCCTTGACTTTTTTTGTTACTTTTTTGTGTCAAGACAAAAAAGTAAATAGCGTAACTGCTATTAATAAAACTAATTGAAATAACTAATAGCACAACACGTACATACTAATTCATTTCTAATACCATTCTAATCGTGCTCTAATCTGATTTTAATGTTGGGACCTCATTTTGTGAGGTTATTAATTGGCCTTATTTACTTACCGGTAATTATGGTTGGATGAATACAAACCCACAAATGAATTTTCAGCTTACCCAAGAACCGTTTTTGATACAACAAGCTGAAAAAAAAGTATCACGTACGTATGCGATGCTTTTAGTAATCTGCCTGTGTTCAGTTGTGTTTTTACAACAGGGACTTGCCGCTACCTATTATTCAAAAGTGGCTACAGGTAATATGAATGCAGTGGCTAGCTGGACGGCAGATACTGTGTTAAATCCCAATGGGGCTGCATTAACTGCCGCGGACTTATTTGTTATTAGAAATGCGCATAACATTACGCTCTCTGCCAACCAATCAGCAGCCAGTGTAATAGTTCGTTCCGGTGGTACACTTACCATAGGTGGAAACTTTACATTAACGGTACCCTTGACCACCATTAATCTGGGTGGATTATTATCGATAGGGGCGAGTAGATTAGTACTTGCCGGCAGCTGGACAAATAATGGATCTATCAGTGGAACAAACGGCAGGCTTACTTACAATACCGGAACCGGTATTAACAATGGCTCCTTGGCTTTTACAACAACGGGCAGTCAGTTGGTGCAAACATCTGGAAGCCTTACCAATGGGGCCACAGGAACTATTGCCATTACCGGAGCTGCCACCATTAGTTTGGGAACGGGAAATTTTATTAATAATAATACGGCTTCCAGTGTCAATTTCGGTACTTCTGCCATCACTGTTTCAGGCACTGCGAACCCACAGGAGATTGGTGGATTTGTTACTACCGGTAGGTTTACTTGTTCCAAAACATCCGGTACTTTAACAGTTAATGGTGACATTAATTGCGGTGGTTTAACCAAAAGTAATGCCGGAATACTCGATCTTGGAACGGGCAGAACTATGAATTGTTCTAACACAGTGATACTTACTGCCGGTACCTTAAACGGTGGATCGAGTACGTTAAATGTAAGTTTTGTAAGTACTACTGTATGGCAGGGTACCGGAACCGTTTTTGTACCTCAAACCAGTACGGTAAATTTTAATGCAGCAGGTAATCAAACATTATCGGCCACGGGCACAAAAACATTTTACAATCTGACTTTTTCCAATAGTGGTACCAAAACAAATGCTACAACTACGGTTACCAATATTCTTTCAATGGAGGGAACCGCCACGGCTTCTGCTGCACCTACTTATGGGGCCAGTGCCACACTGCGCTACAACCGAACAGCCAACCAGGCTACCGGTGCCGAATGGCCTGCTTCCTTATCAAATACCAGCGGTGGGGTTGTGATAGATAATACGGGTGATATAACGCTTGGAGCTGCTAAAACATTAGGAGCCGGTACACCATTAACGGTGAATAGTGGTGCGGTTCTTGAAATGTCTACTTTTTTACTCACATTGAGCAGTGATTTTATCAATAATAGCGGAACCTTAAATGGAGGAACCGGTGGTGTTACCATTACAGGTGCAGACCCACAAAGTATTGGGGCATTTACCACTACGGGAACCATATCATCTACCAAAACGGCTGGTACCGCCATCTTTACAGGAAATGTTTCAGGAGGGGGATTAACGATTAATAATACAGGAACAGGTATCCTTAATTTGGGCGTTGGCTTAACACACAGCACTGGTACTTTTGTAAGAACCGCGGGCACTTTAGAAGGCAATACCAGTACTTTGAATATTTCGGGGGCCATAACCAATACGGCCGGTACTTTTACTGCGAACACGGGTACCGTAAATTTTACGGGTGCTGCCGGTCAAGCGGTTCCTTCCTTAACCTATTATAACCTTGGATTTTCAGGAGCAGGTACCAAAACCATTGCCACAGCCACTACCATTGTTGTTACCAACAACTGGGCTGTTGGAAGCAGTACTACTATGACCGGAACAGCCGGTGCTGATGTAACGGGCAATATAACCGGATCAGGCGTTATTACCATGAACACAGGAACCATTACCATACAGGGCAACTGGACCAATAACGGTGCCTTTGTTTGTAATACAGGAACGGTTAATTATAATGGGTCAACACAAACCATTGCAGCCCTAACGTACAATAACCTGCAAACAAGCAATGCGGGTGTAAAAACAATGGCAGGTAATACCACAGTAAATAGTGTATTAACCATCAATGCCACCAGCGAATTAAATCTTAGTTCCGTAACTGTAACCTTGGCGGGGGCGGGCACACCCATAACAGGTACGGGTACTTTTACAGCGGCCACTTCAACGGTTAATTATACCAATGCGGGCAGTACGGTTATTGTTGCAGTTGCATACAATAATCTTAACGGAACAGGTGGTGCACGTACTTTATCTCCTACAGGAACCATCGGTATTAGAGGTACTTTTACGCCTGGTGGCGGTGCGTATACAATTGTTAATAGTACTGTTGATTTTAACGGCAATGGTGCACAAACCATTCCTGCATTTACTTTTCATGACCTGCTGGTAAGTAATGCCGGTATTAAATTGATACCAGCCAGTATTATCGTGGCCTGCCAAACCATTGATATAAAAGACAATGCATCTGTGGAGATCAATGCAGATGGTGGTGGCAGACTTAACGTGTTGATGTAACGTTTGTCCACCCAATATTTGGCAACTGCCCTTTCGCATAAAACCATCTCAACCTCTTCTATAAATTCTAATCATTTCCTAAGACTTGATTAATCCCATTCTAATCTAACAGGTTCAACTTGCAGCTATATTGGTTACGTCTGAAACATTGATTTTTTGTAAAGTGCTTTATCCTTCAATCAATGTATTACAGGCAAAACCACTAATCTCCGGCAGATATGCCTAAACAATTGAACCCATGGATACATCAAAAAGGCATTGCCTAACTCTTTGCACATTTGTATGTAGGGCTGTAATGGTAGTATTGTTGATGTTGTTATTAGATACCACAACAATGGCTGCCAATCGTTTTGCCGTTGCATCAGGTAACTGGAATGGAGCTATCTGGGCGGCAACTGTAAATGGTGCCGCAGGTTCAGCGGGAACACCCGGATCTGCTGATGTGGTAACCATCAATTCATCGGTAACCGTTACCGTAAATGTAGCTGCAACTGTAAGAAACCTAACTGTTAATGGTACTTTATTGGTAACGGGAACAGCTGATGTAACTTTCACCAATGCGGGAAGTGTAACTGTAGCCAATGGTGGTTTTGTACATTTTGGAAGTGGCGGTCAGTTCAGGGGTGGCGCGAATAACGCCAATGGTATATTGGTAACTATCAATGCAGGCGCACATTTAAAAACGGCCAATACCTTGGGCTTTAGAACCGGAACAGGAAATACGACTTTAACCGGAAGTATTGCCATCAGACCGGGTAACAGGGGTGCGCCCCAATATAATTCCGGTGCCAGGTATACCTATAATGGAACCGCGGCTCAGGCAATGGGTAATGGCATCAGCAATGCAGATTCTCTAATCATCAGTAATACGGCTGGTGTTACGGCAACCAATGCATTAACAGTTGTTAATTTAGTAACCGACCCAGGTACAAGTTTTAATATGGGCACCAATTCATTATCTGTAACCAATGTTTCTCATTCAGGAAATTTACAAACACAGAATACTTCTTCCAATCCCATTACACCCGGTAAAACATGGGGAGGCACTGTTTTATATACAAGTGCCTCCTCACAAACCATTGTTAATGGAAATTATAACGACCTGAATGGTACGGGAGGTAACAGAACCCTTAGCACCACCGATACCATCGGAATAGCCGGCGTGTTTACACCCGGCGCTGGCAATTATGGGGTTACTCCAAGCATTGTTGACTTCAATGGAAACGACGACCAGGATATTCCTGCTTTTATTTTTCATGTTTTGATGGTAAGCAACGCCGGCATTAAAAAAATTGCTGCGGGTACGGTTGTCACCTGTCAAGCCATTGCTATTGACGAAGAAGCCTCAGTTGAAATTAATGCCGATGGCGGAGGTAAGCTGGATGTTTTACAGTAAGCTGTTCGGTAGCGTTGAAAACTACCTCATTTACTTTTGTGAATGGGCAATTGTGAATGTTGAATCGTCAAACGTGAGGCGAAAGTAACAGGGGGTGCCCCCGAACCCATACTCACGATTCACGTCTCACGTTTGACGATTCACGTCTCACCACTGACCACTCACGATCCCCCCTACAACTCTCTTTTTTCCATTTGCCCATTTGCCAGTATTTTTGCATCCCCGAAAGTGGGCATTAGTAATTCATTTAAATTAACAATCACAATATGGCATACGACGTAATTGTATTAGGTAGCGGTCCCGGTGGTTATCCTGCTGCTATCCGTGCTTCTCAACTGGGTTTTAAAGTTGCGATTATTGAAAAAGAAAGTCTTGGCGGCATTTGTTTAAACTGGGGTTGTATTCCCACCAAAGCCTTATTAAAAAGTGCACAGGTATATGAATACATGAAACACAGTACCAACTATGGTATTAACGCCACAGGTGTAGCACACGATTTTGGGGGTGTGGTAAAACGCAGTCGCGGCGTAGCCGATAAAATGAGTAAGGGTGTTCAGTTTCTGATGAAGAAGAACAAGATTGATGTGGTGATGGGCTATGGCAAAATCAAAGCCAAAGGACAAATAGAAGTAACCGCTGCAGATGGTACAAAATCGGTAGTAGAAGGAAAATACATTGTCATTGCTACTGGTGGAAGAAGCAAGGAATTGCCGAACCTGAAACAGGATGGTAAAAAAGTAATTGGCTATCGCGAAGCCATGGTATTGCCTGAGCAACCCAAAAGTATGATCATTGTAGGAAGCGGTGCCATTGGTGTTGAGTTTGCTTATTTCTATAACAGCATGGGTACCAAAGTAACCATCGTTGAATTTTTGCCACGCATTGTTCCGGTAGAAGATGAAGACATTTCTAAAGAACTCGAAAAGCAATACAAGAAGCAGGGCATTGATATCATGACCAATGCCTCTGTTGATTCAGTTGATACCAGCGGTGCCGGTGTAAAAGCCACTGTAAAAAAACAAGATGGCAGCACCGTTGTACTGGAAGCGGATATTGTTTTAAGCGCAGTAGGTGTTGTAGCTAATATCGAAAATATCGGACTGGAAGAAAACGGCATCAAAACAGAAAAAGGAAAGATTGTGGTAGATGCCTACCAGCAAAGTTCTGTTCCCGGTATTTATGCTATAGGAGATTGTTCTCCCGGACAGGCATTGGCACACGTTGCCTCTAAAGAAGGCATTAATGCTGCGGAACACATGGCGTATAATGAGAAAAAAATACACCATCTGCCAGATGTAATGGATTACAATAACATACCCGGTTGTACCTATTGCACACCAGAAGTAGCGAGTGTGGGTTATACTGAAAAAGCAGCCAAAGAAGCCGGTTATGAATTAAAAATTGGTAAGTTTCCGTTCATGGCAAGTGGTAAAGCCAGTGCAGCTGGTGCTGTGGAAGGTTTTGTAAAAGTAATTTATGATGCCAAGTATGGCGAATTACTAGGTTGCCATATGATCGGTATGAACGTAACCGAATTTATCATAGAAGCCGTGGTTGCCCGCAAGCTGGAAACTACAGCGCATGAAATTCTGAATGCAAGTCACCCGCACCCAACCATGAGCGAAGGTATTAAAGAAGCTACCGCCGCTGCTTATGGCGAGGCAATTGATATTTAGTAGATTACTTATTCTTAGTTAATATAAAAAAGGCCGTTTACCGGCCTTTTTTATATTTTTATAGAGGCTCAGAATCTATAACCCAACATGTAATTATTGAACAGTAGGTTTTAGGTCATGCCATACCTAAGAAAACCATTCGCATGCCTGTTAACGGCGATCTTGATATCAACAAACTCAAAGCACTGGTAAATCATATACCGGCTGCCATCTACCGTTGCCGGGGAGATGCTGATCTCACACTGGAGTTTTTTAGCGATGAAGTAGAAAAACTTACCGGATATCCACTCACTTATTTTTTGCAAAACCGCAGTTCAGGGTATTCTCAAATTGTACACCCCGAAGATGTGGAAAGATTAAAATTCATCATCCACCAAGGGCTACTTCACAAAGAAAAATATGAACTCGAATACCGCATTATCCGAAAGGATGGTGAGGTTAGATGGGTATACGAAAGTGGTACAGCGGTATATGATGAAGATGATAACCTGAGTTATGTTGATGGATGTATTTTTGATATTACCAGGCGTAAACAAACAGAAGCCACGCTGGCCACAACAAAAGATGAAGTAAAACGCCTGGCACTGGTAGCACACAATACCACCAATTCTGTGATGATTGCCGATGCTGAGGAAAATATCATTTGGGTGAATGAAGGATATACCAGAATGAGTGGGTATACTATGCAGGAGCTGCAACATAAAAAAGTGGGTTACTCCTTGGAAGGCACTGGTTTTGATGCCGATGTTTTACAACGCATGCGGAATGCACTGAGTAAGCGCATTCCATATAAAGAAGAGTTTATCAGCCACACTAAAACGGGCGAACAGATCTGGCTGGAAGTAGATTGCCATCCACTGAAAGATGAGAACGGCAGGCACATCGGGTTCATGGCTATTGAAACAGACATCACCCAACGAAAAAATACACGTAAACAACAGGAAGAATTACTGCAACGTTTAACATTGGCCACAGATTCGGCAGAGATAGGCATTTTTGAAATTGACCTTAGCACCAACGAAGTGATATGGGACGATAGGATGTATGAATTATACGGCTATTCTAAAAGCACGGAGTTAAGCTTATACAAAGTATTTGGCACAGCCCTGCATCCCGATGATGCTGTAATGATGAATAAGATTATTCGCGAACTGCTCTCTTCAAAAAAAGAGATAGACGGTGCTATATACCGTATTCTTTTGCCGGATGGGAAAATCAGGTATATCGAATCGCATGCCATTATTAAAAAATCAGAAAGCGGCCGTATATTAAGCCTGATAGGTACCAATAGGGATATAACGGCGGATATTCTGGTGCAGGAAAGGATCAAGGCACAGAACAAAGCACTGCGGGAAATAGCGTTCATTCAATCTCACGAAGTACGCAAACCATTGGCCAATATTCTTGGTATGATTGAGATCTTAAAAAATACTGGTACGATTAATGACCTCGAAATATTTCAACACCTGGTAGATAGTGCCCAGGAACTGGATCAGCAGATCAGGCTGATTGTGAATAAAACGAATACGATTGATGATGAATTGTTCAGGTAGTGGGCAAATTCAAACCCTATTTAGCAAACACTTTCTTCAATATCTCCGAAGTTCTGGCTAAAGGATCTTTGCGGATGCTCTTTTCTTCCTGGGCTACCTGGAAAAAAAGACCACTTAAGGCTTTTTCCGTTACATAGGCAGAGAGGTCGGGATTGATTTTTTGTCCGCCTAAAATATTGATCTTATTGTAAGAGTTGATGAGTGTGTTCCAGTATTTGGTTGCATTTACTTTTTCCAGCGACTGGTTAATAACGGGTGCAAAAGCGTTGGTTAATTCTGCGGTGGTTTTACCACGCAGGTAACCGGTAGCCGCTGTATCGCCCCCTTGTAAAATCCCCAATGCATCCTGAAAACTCATTTGTTTAATGGCGTTGCTAAAAATAGGAGCAGCACTTTTACAGGCATCTTCTGCAGCGCGGTTCATACTGAGTATGGCATCATCTACCTGTTTACCCAAACCCACTTTGCGCAAGGTGCTTTCTACTTTCTGTGCCTCTGCGGGTAGCAATATTTTTAAAGCAGCATTGGCAAAAAAACCATCAACCTGCGAAAGTGTATTCGAACCTTTTTGTGAACCCACAACCAAAGCCTCCTTTAATCCGGCTATCACATCTTCATTACTTAATCCGGCACCTGGCTTTCCCGAAACGGCATCTTTTGCTTTGTTCAATAAACCTTTCAATCCCTGTGCCTGTATATGGGTTCCTGTAGTAACCAGTAAAATCAGTGCGAGTGTAATCAGTCTTTTCATGTGTCTGTTTAGTCTATTCATCCAAAAATGGTACCAAAATGCTTCTGAATCATCAAATATAAATCAAGCAGATACGGTGTGGTGTGAATGAATTGCTATTTATTTTCCTGATTTATACAAATGGTTACGATAACAACCCGCAGATCTTTATCTTACCATATAAATCAGTTGTATGAAAAAAATACTTTGTATCGCTTCCTTATTGTGTTTTTTATTAGCAGGTACGCAAACAACCGTTGCGCAAACGTCTACCTACATCCTGCTTCGCCACGCTGAAAAAGATACCAGCGCCGCCGGATCAACCATGATGAAGGCCGATCCACCACTGGCTAAAGAAGGAGAATTGAGGGCACAAAAACTGCCCGAAGTACTTAAGGCATATTCGCCTGATATGATCTATTCTACCAATTACAACAGAACCCGTTCTACAGTGACACCATTAGCAAAAAAGTTTACCAAAGAGATACAACTCTATGAGCCTAAGAACCTTGCCACTTTAGCAGAAACCCTATTGCAGCAGAAAGGTAAAACTATTGTTGTGGCCGGACATTCCAATACCACCCCGCAACTGGTAAACCTTTTACTGAAAGAAAACAAATACCCCAACCTGGATGAAAGCGTTTACAACCAGTTATGGATTGTAACGGTTACTGATGGTAAGGCGGAAGCCAAACTGGTTATCTATTAAATTGAAAATGCTAAACACGTCCGTGTAATCTGTGTTTCTCAATCATATTTGTCCGCGATAAAAGGAGGTTCATCAGTTATATAGCTATAATGGTTGAGCTTAAAAAATCCGCTTACATACCGCGCCTTTGCGCCTTTGCGTGCAAATTTTCTCGCCAAGGCGCAAAGGCGCAGTACCAAGACTGTGTTGCCAGATCAAATAGAAATAATTCCATTTTAAACTGTACCTCCACCGATATAGCAAAAGCTCCTGCTGCAAACCCGCTATCCCTTACCTTTGCCGCCGTTATGAAATTTGAGAAAGAAATCAATAGGCGCAAAACTTTTGCCATCATCTCTCACCCTGATGCTGGTAAAACCACCTTAACCGAAAAGTTGCTGCTATTCGGTGGTGCCATTCAGGTGGCCGGCGCCGTTAAAAGCAATAAGATTAAAAAGCATGCCACCAGCGATTTTATGGAAATCGAACGCCAGAGGGGCATCTCAGTGGCTACTTCGGTGATGACGTTCGAATATCAGAATACCCTCATCAACCTGCTGGATACACCGGGACACAAAGATTTTGCAGAAGATACTTATCGAACGCTTACTGCAGTAGACAGTGTTATTCTGGTTATTGACAGTGTAAATGGGGTAGAAGCCCAAACACGCAGACTAATGGAAGTGTGCCGCATGCGCGACACACCCGTGATCGTGTTCATTAATAAAATGGATCGGGATGGTAAAAATCGTTTTGATTTGTTGGAAGAGATAGAAAAAGAACTGCATATTTCACTGCATCCCATGACATGGCCCATTAATAGTGGAAAGGAATTTAAAGGGGTTTATAATATTGATAATAAGAGCCTTAGACTGTTTACTGCAAGTACTAAAGCAGATGAAGATGACATCATCGCCATCAGTGATCTGAGTGATAAAACCCTAGATGCTAAAGTAGGCGAGCGCGATGCAGATCAGCTTCGGGAAGATGTTGAGTTGTTAGATGGTGTATACGGACAACTCAATGCGGATGATTACCTACAGGGAAAAATTGCCCCAGTTTTCTTTGGTAGCGCCGTTAATAATTTTGGTGTGAAGGAAATGCTGGATACGTTCATCCGGATAGCGCCCGTGCCCAGAAGCCGTGAAACCTCAGTTAGAACGGTTGAAGTGGGAGAAGACAGGTTCAGTGGGTTCATTTTTAAAATACATGCCAACCTCGATCCCAAACACCGCGATCGAATTGCCTTTATGCGGGTGTGTAGTGGCCGCTTTGAGCGAAACAAGTATTACCACCATGTAAGATTGGATAAGGATGTGCGTTTCAGTAATCCCTATAGTTTTATGGCCCGTAGCAAAGACATCATTGATGATGCTTATGCCGGCGATGTGGTGGGTTTATTTGATACAGGCAACTTTAAAATTGGTGATACTTTAACCGAAGGGGAAAATTTTTATTTCATCGGAATTCCTACATTTTCACCTGAAATTTTTAAAGAATTGGTTAACAAAGATCCAATGAAAACCAAGCAGTTGGAGAAAGGTATTAGTCAATTAACTGACGAAGGTGTAGCCCAGTTGTTTACCCAGTTTGGGGGTAATAAAAAGATCATTGGTTGTGTGGGTGAGCTGCAGTTTGAGGTAATTCAATATCGTCTTTTACAGGAATATGGGGCGGCTTGTGAGTTCAGGTCCCTGCCTTTTTACAAAGCCTGCTGGTTAACAAGTAAGGATGAAAATAAGCTGCTGGATTTTCTTCGTTTCAAGCAACAGAACTCAGCGGAAGATAAAGATGGTCATCCGGTTTACCTGGCCCAGAGCGAATGGTTTTTAAATACGGAAATCACCAATAACCCTGATATTAGTTTTCATTTTTCAAGTGAGATTCATAAATAAGGTTGGGTTGCACTACTGAATTGCTTATCGGCAACGAAGCCGTAAAAGTAGCCCCCTTGTTTTTTCCTTCACTTGCGGCAACCAGACTGCCCCCCAGTTTTTGGATGATCTTGCGGCTCAAATACAGGCCAACACCCGATGAGTGCTCGCCATTGGTGCCTGCTTTGCCCGCACTGGTAAAGCGATGAAATATCTTTTGTATATCTTCCTTCCTGATACCTGTGCCCTGATCCATAATGCTGATACTTGCCATTCCTTTTTCTGTCCACACCCGCACCTGAATGGTAGAGCCGGGATACGAAAACTTGATAGCATTGTTGATGAGGTTGCTAATGGCTTCTGTTAGCAATACTTTATTAGCAAAAATAAACACCGGAGCATCGGCTTCTGTAATAATAACGCTGATCGATTTTGCGGTAGCACTGCTGGATAAATGATCGCAGGCTGTATGTACCAAATCGTTAAGTTCTATAGCTGTACGCTCGCTTTCCGCAAGCTGTTCTGTTTTTAATAACTTAAGAATATCATTGAGAATCAATAGATTTTTAACGGATATGTCTTTAATGCTCTGTGCATATTGATGGGTCAGTTCGTTATCATAACCTGCTATCATCTCGTTGGTAATCGACAGGATCTGGTTAAAGGGAGTGCGTATATCATGCGAGAGCAAGGTAATTACATCTTTTTTTTCGTTGATCAGGTAATCAAGTTGTTCTATGGTTAGCTGTAACTCTTTTAGCAGTAAGCCGGCTTCATCGATATAATGAGTAGGTAATGTGGGTAACTGTCTTTGCGAAAGATATAAACCCAGGGCTTTTTTTGCTTCATGCAATGGCCATAAAAGTTTGTTGAGAAAGTAAAGCGTTAAGGCTGAAGCAACTAAAGTAGCTAACAGAGCACTAATCAATAAGCCTAAAGAAGTAGAAGTAAAATCATCAATAATTGATATAATAACTATTGTAATCAATGGGATATGAATTCCTATAAAAGCAACAAATAAAAATTTAAGCGAATAATTTTTCCTGAGAAACCTTATTTTCGAGAGGTTTGCATATAGGTTCGGCATAGTAAGGATTTTATCAAAGGATCTTAAACGTACGTAGGAAAGGCTTTGTGGGATTGATTTATTAAAGAGTTAATAAAAAAAACATATGACATTATTCGATTCAAAAAGGCTGCTTGTTCGGAGGTTTACCGAAGCCGATGCAGATGCCTTTTTTGAAATTAATGGTAATCAACAGGTAATGCAATATATCCGTCCGGCCAAAACCCTTGAGCAGAGCAATGCTTTTTTGCAGGAAAACCTGCATTTATATAAAAATGGGTCTTGTCTGGGTCGCTTTGCCGTGGTAGAAAAAGACAACCAATTAATAGCCGGAACCTTTTCATTTCTTTATCTGGCAGGTGAAGCTGATTTTCACATAGGCTATGCTTTTTTGCCCTGGGCATGGGGCAAAGGGTATGCTACAGAATTGGTGCGTACCGGAACAGAATACTTTTTTGCCAATACCCCATATGCAGCCCTTTTTGCCATAACTGCAGTAGCCAATACCGCTTCGCGGAAAGTGCTGGAAAAAGCCGGCTTTCAATTCCGGGAGAACAGAGAAGAACATGGGGAGATGCTGGATATCTTCTTTATAAACCGGTCCTGAAAAGCAGGTCAGACTTTCAAAACCATTAGTTCCTGCTTATTTGTACTTTTGCGGCTCGTATGAAAGTAAGAACGCTTAAGAAAGACAAAGTCAATATCATTACCCTCGGCTGCAGTAAGAACCTGGTGGATAGTGAAGTACTGAGTGGCCAATTGGCCGCCAATGATATTCATGTGGTGCATGAGAATACCAAACTGGATCATAATATATCCGTTGTTAATACCTGCGGGTTTATTGATAAAGCCAAAGAAGAAAGCATTAATACCATTCTGGACCAGCTGGAGCTAAAGCGGAGGGGCAAACTGGATAAAGTATACGTTACCGGTTGCCTCAGCGAACGCTACCGTGAAGATCTGGAGAAAGAAATGCCAGAAGTAGATGCCTGGTTTGGAACCATGGAATTACCCCTGATGTTGAAGCAGTTTGATGCAGATTATAAAACGGAATTGTTAGGAGAAAGGCTGCTCAGTACCCCCCAACATTATGCCTATCTGAAGATCAGCGAAGGCTGCAACCGCACCTGTTCTTTCTGTGCCATTCCACTTATGCGTGGACAACATATCAGTAAACCCATAGAGGATTTGGTAGCAGAAGCGGAAGGTCTGGTGAAGAAAGGGGTAAAAGAGATCATGCTGATTGCACAGGAACTTACCTATTATGGGTTAGATATTTACAAGAAAAGAGACCTGCCCCGTTTATTGCATGCCCTTGCCGATGTGAAAGGAATTGAATGGATCCGCCTGCACTATGCATACCCAAGTAAATTTCCACTGGAGATATTGGATGTGATGCGCGAGCGCGATAACATTTGTAAATACCTGGATATGCCTTTACAACATGCCAGCAATAACATGCTCAAAGCCATGCACCGGAATATTACCAGGGAAGAGATGACGGAACTGATCAAAGCCATCCGCGAAAAAGTGCCCGGTATTTGCTTACGCACCACACTAATTGCCGGATTCCCTGGTGAAACGGAAGCCGATGTGGAAGAACTCAAAGCTTTTTTACAGGAACACCGGTTTGACAGGGTAGGTATTTTTCAATATAGTCACGAAGAAAACACTTCCGCCTACGATCTGGTGGATGACGTGCCCGCCGAAGTAAAAGCCGAACGCGCACAGGAGATCATGGAAGTGCAGCAGGAAATCAGCTATGAAAGAAACCGTGAAAAAATAGGTAAGGTATTCAAAGTCATGATCGACAAAAAAGAAGCCGGCCGCTACCTGGGTCGAACTGAGTTTGATAGTGTTGAGGTAGACAATGAAGTAGTCATTCACTCCACCAAAAAATTACCTATTGGTGAATTTGTAAACGTGAAGATTACAAAGGCATTCGATTATGACCTGGAAGGAGAAGTAGTTATCTAACAATTAAGCTAGTAAGATTTCATAATTCAAAAGTCAAAATAAAAAAGTCAAAACGGTATCATTTTTTGACTTTTTTATTTTGACTTTTGAATTTTTTAACCCCATCTGTTTAGTTATCTTTAATTACCTAAACTAATAATATGTCAATCAACTGGAAAGGCGTGTTTCCCGCCCTCACCACTAAGTTTACGGCAGACGATCAATTAGACCTGCCCCTGTTCGAAAAAAATCTCCAGGCACAAATGGATGCAGGAGTGAATGGAGTTATTCTCGGTGGAACCCTGGGAGAAGCCAGTGTATTAAGTACAGATGAAAAAGAAACCCTGGTAAAATTTGCCATCGAAAAAATAGCGGGTAAAGTACCGGTGGTCATCAATATCGCCGAAGGCAGTACCAAAGAAGCTTTGCAACAGGCGGCATATGCTAAAGCATGGGGTGCAAAGGGTATTATGATATTACCGCCGATGCGGTATAAAACCGACCATCGTGAAACCGTTACTTATTTCAGCACGATTGCAAAATCAACGGATCTGCCCATCATGATCTATAATAATCCGGTGGATTATAAAACGGATGTTACCCCTGATATGTTTGAAGACCTTACTGATTGTGCCAATATCCAGGCCATCAAAGAATCAACTAGGGATGTAACCAATGTTACCCGCCTCATTAATCGTTTTGGCGATCGGTATAAAATTTTATGTGGGGTAGATACATTGGCTATGGAAGAAATGTTGCTCGGTGCCCATGGCTGGGTAGCGGGATTGGTCTGTGCCTTTCCGCGGGAAACGGTTGCTATTTATCGTTTGGTAAAAGCCGGCCATATAGCAGAAGCTACTGCTATCTATCGCTGGTTTATGCCTTTACTGGAACTGGATATTCATGCCAAACTGGTTCAATACATTAAGCTGGCCGAAACACAGACGGGTATTGGCTCTGAAGATGTTCGTCCGCCAAGACTACCCTTAGTTGGCGAAGAAAGAGACCGTGTTTTACACACCATTAACCACGGAATTGCCACCAGACCCACACTACCCGAATATTTACAATTGAACGTATCATGATTACTCAGTCGAATCCATCAGCCATTTCTGTTGTAATGCAACAGGCAGCAGCTGCTTTTATCGCATACCAAAAAACCAATCCTCAAGAGAGAGCATTGTTTCTGGATACCATTGCGCAAAACATAGAATCCTTAGGCGATGGATTAATCACTACTGCTTCTGAAGAAACCAATTTGCCCGCAGCCCGTTTAACCGGTGAGCGCGGCAGAACCACCATGCAGTTGCGCATGTTTGCTCAAATGTTGCGCGATGGGAATTGGGTTGAAGCTTCGATAGATACCGCTATCCCTGATAAAACGCCACCCAAACCAGATATTCGTAAAATGTTGGTGCCAATGGGTCCGGTGGTTGTGTTTGGTGCCAGTAATTTTCCATTTGCGTATTCAACGGCCGGTGGCGATACGGCAAGTGCCTTGGCCGCCGGTTGCCCGGTAGTAGTAAAAGCCCATCCCGCACATTTGCAAACCTCGGTTATGGTTGCCGGTGCTATTGAAGCTGCCATACAAAGCTGCGGCATGCCGCCACATACTTTTCAGCATATTACCGATGTTTCTTTTGAAGCAGGCAAAGCATTGGTGCAGGATATACATACTACCGCAGTAGGTTTTACCGGTTCGTATACTGGTGGCAGAGCCTTGTATGATTATGCCGCCGCCAGAAAAAATCCCATTCCTGTTTTTGCAGAAATGGGTAGTACCAATCCAGTGTTGTTACTGCCTGATACATTAGCGCAAAATGCAGAAACCTTGGCCAAACAATATGCCGGCTCTATCACGCTGGGCATGGGACAATTTTGTACCAACCCCGGATTATTATTGGCCATAGCAGGAGAGGAGCTTACTACATTCCTTTCTTTCCTTACCAAAGAAATACAAGCCATTGTTCCGGCAAAAATGTTACATGCCGGCATACACAAAGCGTATGCTGAAAAAATGAACGTAGCCTTGGAACAGATAGGAGTACAACTATTATCACAATCAACCACCACATCTGGAGAAGGAGAGGCGCAGTCTGTTGTAGCTACAGTAGAAGGAAACATTTTTTTACAAAACCCTTTATTGCATGAGGAAGTATTTGGTCCCTATTCTTTATTGGTGATTTGTAAAGATGAAGCAGAATTAAAAGCGGTTTGGCATTCGCTCGCCGGACAACTCACCACAACATTAATGGGAACTGATCAGGATTTTGATAAACATTCATCTTTATTAGAGATAGCCCCATCGATAGCTGGAAGAATTGTTTTCAATGGTGTGCCCACCGGAGTGGAAGTATGCCCCGGCATGGTGCATGGCGGACCATTCCCTGCATCTACCGACAGTCGTTTTACGGCAGTAGGAATTCAGGCGGTGAAACGATGGGTACGGCCCGTGTGTTATCAGAATTGTCCCGATGCGTTATTACCTGATGCCCTGAAAGAAGCCAATCCATTGGGCATTTGGCGTTTGAGGAATAATGAGTGGGGGAAGGGGTAGAAAGTAAAAAGTTATAAGTAAGAGTTATAAAAATAGCTTCTTAGAAAAATCTAATGATAAAATAATTCCCATTTTGGGAACTTTTATTTATTTTTGTTAAAAAAATAACCATTGCGGGTAATCGCTAAAAAAATATTGCGCGATTTTTGGGCGAAACATCCTGATTGTGAACAACAGCTAAAGGCTTGGTATAAGGAAGCTGAAGAAGCAATATGGAAAAATCCAAATGAAATTAAAAGAGAGTATCCCTCAGCTTCGATTTTAGAAGATAACAGAATCGTTTTTAATATTAAAGGGAATCATTACCGATTAATCATTAGAATCAATTACCACTATCAAATGGTATGGATACGCTTTATTGGAACGCATGCTCAATATGATACGATTGATGCAACAAAAATCTAACCCATGACAATTAAACCTATCAAAACCAGAAAAGATTACCAAAATGCTTTAGTACGTCTAGAGAAAATTTTTGATGCAAAACCAGGATCTGCACAAGGAGATGAACTGGAAGTGCTAGGTATTTTAATTGATACATACGAGAAAAATCATTACCCCATTGATTTCCCCGATCCTGTTGAAGCTATTAAATTTAGAATGGAACAGTTGGGGTATACGCAATCTGATTTGGCAAACATTGTAGGTCTTAAAAGCAGGGCCAGTGAAATATTAAGTAAAAAAAGAAAACTGACTTTGGAAATGATCAGAAATTTACATGATACGCTTAACATTCCTACAAATGTTTTGATACAAAATTATGATTAGCATGCCACTCGGTATTGACTTTTGATTAAATAAACAGGTAGTCATTACAAGAATAAAAATCAGACGGATGCAGGAAATGTTTGAAGACCAAACTTTTGACAAAACCGATTTCACACAAAACCCATTGGCAAAAGGCGAATACGAAAACTGCATTTTCAATAATGGCAACTTCGCAGATACGGATCTTTCCGGATTTACTTTTATAGACTGCGTGTTTAATAACTGCAATCTCAGTTTGGTTAAGTTAGATAAAACAACGCTAAGAGATGTACAGTTTAATCATTGTAAAATGTTAGCACTTCGGTTTGATAGTTGCCATGAATTTGGGCTTTCTTTCTCATTTGATGGTTGTCAACTCAATCACAGTTCTTTCTACAAAACAAAAATTAAAAAAACAATATTTAAAAATTCAGCGTTAAAGGAGGCGGACTTTACTGAGTGCGATTTAACAAGTGCTGTTTTTGATAATTGTGATCTTACCGGTGCTGTATTTGATCATACGAATATGGAGAAAGCGAATTTGCAGACTGCCTACAACTATTCTATCGACCCTGAAAAAAACAGGATTAAAAAAACTAAATTTTCACTCTCCGGTGTTGCAGGTCTTTTAGATAAATATGATATTGATATTGATAATGATCAGTAAAGTAATGTAGTAGTGTGTAATTGAAATCAAAACCAATCATGCTATCATCCGGCTTCCCTTTTTCGGTTCTTCTTCTATTGCCGTTAAAAAATATAGAGAGATAACTACAGATAAAAGCATATAGCAAAGAAGCATGATGTCTCCATTACGAAACTGTCGGTCGCTGCCAAACCAGTCGCCAAAATAAAACAGAACAAATATCCCCAGAATGGCTTTACCCAATTCCCAGATCCATGCATAGGGGTTCTTATCGAGTAGTTCTGTAAACGCATATACATACAGAAAAATATAGGCCCCATAAATAAAGATACCAGGGCTACCTATTTGCGCTATGTTGGCAAAGAAATAGCTGAGCAGTAATAAAAGTATCACCATCTGTATCCATGCCCAAATAATGAATAATTTACTGGCCTTGGTATCGTATTTTGTAAAATCGTACACGTTACCAATTTTGTAAACAGGATAGGTATCAGCCACATCTGCAGGGCGCCATCCGGTAGGCATAAACCAAATACGTAATTTATCTTTCCACTCTTTGGTACGCCATGCATCTTTAATCAAAAGCCACATATGCATAAAATTGATCTTGATGGGGTTCCATGTTCGCACGGGTCTGGTAATGCCATATACCGGTTCTACATCTGCCAGTTCCTCCTGGTAGGTGCCAAATAATTTATCCCATACAATGAAAATCTGTCCATAATTTTTATCCAGGTATTCACGGTTTATGGCATGGTGTACCCGGTGATGCGATGGAGTTACAATAATCTTCTCCAAAAATCCCATTCGCCCAATATGTTGTGTATGGTACCAGAACTGCGCAAATAAATGTAACGGCGCAACCACCGCAATTACCGAAGCAGGCACACCCAATAAAGCAGCGGGCAATAAGAAAATAGTAAAGATGCGGAATACAATAGAAATGTTTTGCCTGAGCGCACAGGCTAAATTAAAATCTTCGCTGCTATGGTGAATGATATGCGCGTTCCAGAAAAAATTGTACTCATGATTCAGTCTATGCCCCCAATAACCCGCCAGGTCCAGCGAAACAAATGCGATGATGTATAAAAGAACAGATGATTGCACATGCACAATGGCCATATGATCCACCATCCACTTATAACTGATGATGGCAATGCTGAGTCCCAATACATCTTTGGTAGAATTGGTAATGCCGGAGGTAAGACTGGAGATCGTATCCAGATGGCGAATGGTATCTTTTCCTTTTCGCCATCCCCACCATTTTTCAAACAATACCAGCACCAGAAATGCCGGCATGGCAATCAATAAAATTTTTCCGTAAGTTTCCATATTGGCAATCGTATGTTTGAAATTAACAAAAACAGCCATTCAATGGTTGTTTAGACAATTAAAATTTGTATAATCCGGTTATGAAATCAAGTCCCATCGCTTATGCCATGCCCGTTCCGGGTAATTTATCAGCATCTGTTTTTTCCTGTATTGATGCGCATACCTGTGGTAATCCCGTTCGTGTGGTAGCCGTAGGTGGGCCTGCATTGGAAGGAAATAACATGAGCGAAAAACGGCAACATTTTTTAAAAGAATATGATTGGATCAGAAAGGGATTGATGTTTGAGCCACGTGGTCATGATATGATGAGTGGAAGTATTCTCTATCCACCGCACGATCCGGCCAATGATGTTGCTGTTCTTTTTATAGAAACCAGTGGTTGCTTACCCATGTGCGGTCATGGCACCATTGGTACCATAACCATTGCTATTGAAGAGGGATTGATACAACCCAAAATTCCTGGTATCGTTCGCATGGAAGCGCCCGCAGGGTTGGTGCAGATTGCCTATCAAACCAAAGGCAAAAAAGTAACTGCTGTAAAACTTACTAATGTGCCTGCTTATTTAGCAGCAGAGGGGCTAACGGTTGATTGTCCGGATTTGGGTGAGTTAGTGATTGATGTGTCTTACGGTGGAAATTTTTATGCGATTGTAGATGTGCAGAAAAATTTCAGTGGACTGGAAAACCACACGGCCGATCAATTGATTGGCTGGGCAAGGGAATTACGTAAACGCATCAACGAAAAATATTCGTTTGTACATCCCGAAAACCCAACCATCAATGGCTGTTCGCATATTTTGTGGGCAGGTGCTGTACTCGATAAGGCTTCTTCTGCGCGCAACGCGGTATTTTATGGTGATAAAGCCATTGACCGCTCACCTTGCGGCACGGGCACATCGGCCCGTATGGCGCAATGGTATGCAAAAGGTAAATTGAAAGAGGGTGATACGTTTATTCATGAAAGCATCATCGGGTCTAAGTTCACTGGCAAGGTAGAGAAAGTTACTTCCGTAGGAGATAGACCCGCTATTATTCCTTCTGTAGAAGGATGGGCAAGAATTTATGGCTACAACACTATCTCCATCGATCCAAATGATGATCCGTATGCGTATGGGTTTCAGGTTATTTGATGCAGCCTTGACTTTTTTTGTTACTTTTTTGTGTCAAGACAAAAAAGTAAATAGCGGAATTGTAATTAGTGAAAAGGTTTGCGCGTTTTCTGTCTAATCCAATGCATCATAATCATCATCTATTTTAACCAGCCAAACCCGTTTACAACTAAATTTGCAACCTAACACATCATGTAATGAAAGTAGTGATCATTGGCGGAGGAATTATTGGATTGAGTAGTGCTTATTATTTACAACAGAGTGGACATGAAGTAACCGTATTAGACCAAACGGATATGACCAATAACTGTTCGTATGGTAATGCAGGCTATGTGTGCCCAAGCCATTTTATACCACTTGCCACACCCGGTATTGTAAAACAGGGGTTGAAATGGATGTTAGATTCACGCAGTCCCTTTTATGTGCAGCCTCGCCTTAGCTGGAGTCTGATAGATTGGGGTTTGAAGTTTATGCGATCCGCCACTCCTGAAAAAGTAGAACTTGCGGCTGTTCCGCTGCGCGATATTGCGTTGATCAGTAAAAAAATGTATGAAGAGTGGGCGCGTCTGCCACAGTTTCAATTTGCTTATGAACAGAAAGGATTGCTGGAAATATTTCAAACCCAGTCTGGTGGCGATCATGCCAAACATGCACTTGAAAAAGCACAAGAACTGGGCTTAAAGGATACGGTTTTGTTGAACAAAGAGCAACTACAAGAACTTGAACCACAAACAAGAATCAATGCATTGGGTGCAGTGCATTTTCAATGCGATGCACATTTGTATCCCAATAAACTGATGCAACAATTACTTGCAGACCTGAAACAAAAAGGGGTTCACCTGCAAGGCAATGAAGCCGTAACCGGATTTGAAAACCATGGTGGACAAATCACACAGGTAAAAACAGCAACAGCCAACTATGAAGCAGATGCCGTGGTAATTGCTTCCGGCTCATGGAGCAGGGAAGTGGCGGCTAAAATGAATGTAAACATCCCACTGGTTGGTGGAAGAGGATACTCGGTTACGTTAGAAGATTCTCCTTATAAAATTAACCATCCCGCTGTATTGATTGAAGGCCGAGTGGCATTAACACCGATGGATGGGAACAAAATCCGTTTTGGAGGTACGATGGAAATTACTTCCACCAATACACCTCCCAGAATGAGCCGGGTAGAAGGTGTGTTGCGTGCAGTAGAAACTTTTTTCCCCGATTTTAAAGTGCCTACGCCGACTATTGATAAAGTATGGTATGGCTATCGTCCTTGTTCGGCGGATGGATTACCCTATATTGGTCGTACGCAAAAATGGCCTAATGTAGTTATGGCTACGGGCCACGCAATGGTAGGCCTGAGCCTAGGTGCTGGAACCGGAAAATTGGTGAGTGAGATACTCAATGAAGAAGAACTGAGTATGAATATGACTCCTTTCAATCCGGATAGGTTTCATTAAAGAAAATAGCATAATGATGAACGGATGCTTCGGTAACCAGTAAATTGTATTTTTACGCCTTATTATGGATCAGACAGCTACTTACTTACCATACGAAAGCACCGGCTATTTTACAAAGATCGTTTCAGATTACCTGTCGCAATCACCTACGTTAATTCCATTCTATCAACATACACCTGATCTGAATGGACTGGAGCAGTCCATCAAAGCCAGACAATCCTTTGCCACACCACGTAACCTATTGGTAGAAGTTTTAAAGGAACAATATCAGGGAATTGCCCAATCGCAGAAAGTACAAACGAACATTCAGTTATTAGCTGATGAAAATACATTTACCATTACCACTGCACACCAGCCCAATATTTTTACCGGCCCATTGTATTTTATTTACAAGATCATGCATGCCATTAAACTGGCAGATGAATTAAAAACGCAATGGCCTCAATACCAATTTGTACCAGTATACTATATGGGTAGCGAAGATGCTGATCTGGATGAACTGGGCTATGTACATGTTGGCGGACAAAAACTTGTTTGGGAAACCAAACAAACGGGTGCCGTTGGCAGAATGAAAGTAGATAAGGCATTGGTGAAATTGATTCACGCGATACATGGACAAACAGGCGTACTGCCTTTTGGAAAAGAGCTTACTGCATTGTTACAACAATGTTACACCGAAGGAAAACAGATACAACAGGCAACACTTGAATTAGTAAATGCCCTGTTTGGAGAATATGGATTGATTGTATTGGTGCCGGATAATGCCAAATTAAAAACTGCTTTTCAATCAGTAGTAGCCAAAGAATTAACGGAAGGTTTTTCGCATACCATAGTAGCAGATACGATTGGTGCATTGGAAAAAAATTATAAAGTGCAGGCTGGCGGCAGAGAGATCAATTTATTTTATTTGATAGATGATAAGCGGGAAAGGGTAGAAGTACAAGGTACGAAGTACGAAGTACGAACATTGGGGTTGCATTTTTCGAAAGAAGAAATACTTGCCGAATTGAATGCGCATCCCGAAAGGTTTAGTGCCAATGTGATTTTGAGAGGCGCCTTTCAGGAAACGGTATTACCTAATATTGCTTTCATTGGTGGTGGGGGAGAACTGGCGTATTGGTTAGAATTGAAAAATGTTTTTGCCGCCGTAAATATTCCGTATCCTGTTTTGTTGCTGCGCAATTCTTTTTTGTTACTGAAAAAAGAACAGTATGCCAAATGGCAACAGCTTGGTTTTTCTGATGCTGATCTTTTTACACCTGAATTGGATTTACTGAATAGATTGGTAAAGCGCGATACCGAAAACCAGGTAAGCCTCACCGGCGAACTGCAACAGGCCCGAGATTTTTACGCACACCTGCGGACACTTACTGATACAATAGACAAGACCCTATCCGAACATCTGATTGCCTTGGAGAAACAGGCATTAAAGAAATTAACCGAGCTCGAAAAGAAAATGCTTCGGGCAGAGCGTTCTAAATACGAAGTACAACAACAGCAAATTCATAAACTGAAAGCATCTCTTTTTCCCAACAATAATTTGCAGGAAAGGGTCGATAATTTTTCTCTCTATTACGCAGCGGAAGGGAATGCATGGCTGCATCAACTGTATCAGGTTTCTACAGGACTTAACAAAGGGTTTGGATTGGTGAAGTTTTAATTCGTTGCGCTATTAAACTAGTTTATTTTAAACCGTGCCTTTGTGTGCGATTATTTTTCACATAAAGTCACCGAGGCACGCTTCTATGTCTGTATAATGTATAGTGCTTCTTTGCGGTCATTGCGGTTCTTGGCGACCGTTGCGATACTAAAAAGGTAAAACAGTAACGCAAAGTCCGCAATGGATGCGCAAGGTTCGCAATGATTATTGATTTTAATAGCATAACAAGTTTCATGCTAATTGTATTGAATACATATAAGGAGAAAGACTCACTCATCAAACCCATTCGGCCAATCCTTTTTCAGCCCCGCTACTTTACCACTTACTTCGTGGCTCATTTCCTGTTTGTAATGGGCAATGGCTGCAGAAATTTTGTTATCGCTGCATCCTAAAATCTGTGCAGCAAGAATGCCCGCATTTTTTGCCGCATTCAAAGCTACGGTGGCAACAGGTACACCATTTGGCATTTGAAGGATGGATAAAACTGAATCCCATCCATCAATAGAGTTGGATGATTTAATAGGTACACCAATTACAGGTAATGTAGTTATAGAAGCCACCATGCCCGGTAAATGGGCGGCACCGCCGGCACCGGCGATAATCACTTTCAGACCGCGGTCTTTGGCGGTGGTGGCATAATCTACCATACGCAATGGCGTTCTGTGCGCAGATACCACCGTTAATTCAAAAGGGATCTCAAACTGTTTTAGCATAGCTGCAGCTGCCTGCATAATTCCCAGGTCGCTGTCGCTTCCCATAATAATGCCTACAAGTGGTGTGTTGGTTGCCATAACAAATGGTTGACCTGCAAGATACTTTATTTATAGGTATAAGAAAAAGCAGTAAACAATACCCAATAAAACCGCGCCTTTGCGCCTGTGCGTGAAAATTTCTCGCGAAGACGCAAAGGCGCAGTTGGAGGAGACTCATTAATTAATGGCTTTTCCTTCTTTCAGTTGACCGATCATTCTTTCAACTGCCGTTTTATTAACTGCATTAGGTGCCAGCGGCAATGCTTTCTCTGCATATTCTAGTGCCTTCTTATAATCACCATTAGCAGAATAACCACGGGTTAAACCCATCAGGGTGGTGAACTGGTTTGGATTTTTTTCGTAATTGATTTTATATACTTCCAGTGCTTCCTTGTTTTGTTTTTGCGTTAGCAATGATCTTCCGTATTGGTGCAGTTCATTCATATTGCCCAATGGCAGAGCCTCTTTCATCACAGACATGGCTTCTGCGCCTCTTCCTAATTTATTCAGTACCTGTGCTTTGGTAGATAGGGAAGTAAAATTTCGGTTACCCAATATCGCTGGATTTGTAGCCGTATCAGCCCACAACAACGCTTCTTCCAGATTGGTGTTATGGTCAACACACCATTGTGCTGCTTGTTGCCAGCCAAGCCAATAAAAACCCTTATCAGTGCGAAGTTCTTTGCGAAACATGTCTACCTGGGTTGTATTCATGTCTACAGCTACTGTAAAAGGGATGGCCAGTTTTTCCCACTGTAAACTAACAACTGCACTGGTTTCTGTTTGATTGGTAAATTCATATTTCAACCATTCTACAGAACGGTCGGTGCTTACTGGTTTCACGGTAACCCGCAGCACATCATCTTTGGGGTCATAATAATAACTGCCCCAATTGCTTGTATTTCTTGAAAAAATCAACGTGCTTACATCGGCACCGTAAGCAATAAAAAATCCATACTGACCTTTGGGTAAAGCTTTTCCTTCTATGGTTACATCTGTACTGAATGTGATGGTGGTGCTCTCATTGGCACCGGCACGCCATGGTGCAGCTTTGCTGGTTCCAAAATCCTGGTCAACAAAACCCGTGTGTACCAATTGGCCCCATATTTTCCCTTCTCTGCCTTTCACACCCGGACGATCATAGGTAATGGTTACATCTGTAATGCCAATTTTTTCGGTAACCGATGCTTTTTTATTTCCGCCACTCGGCGCAATGGTGAGTATTCTTTGTGCTTGAGCGGAGGTAATAACCAGCACAGCCGTTGCGAGTAAAAAACGTTTCATGTTGTATGGTTTTAAACAACAAGCTAAGTATAACCCGGAACTTGATCAGGGAATAAATGATTAATCAGTACTTCTGTATGACCAAAGCGATTACAGATGGATGAATGGGATGCGTTTAGCGATAATGTATATCATCAACCGTCATTTCGATAAGCGAGGAACGGGGGAAGAGAAATCTGTTTATCAATCAGCAGATTTCTCTTCACCGAAGCGGATTCGACATACCTGTTTTATTCATTAGGCATCATATAACCCGCAACAGAACGCAATACAGGAGCTGCTTTCGAAGCAAGGATGGTTACGCGTATTTTGTTGGTACGATAAGGTTCAAACCGGGCAATTTTTTTCCGCCCAATAGTGGTGCCAGTAAATACTTTTTCAAAACGGCCATCATTGAATAATTCAATGGTAAATGCAGAAACGCTTTGTCCAAAACTGATCATTTCTTCCAATACCAGTGCATTAATCGTTGTTGTTTCCGGTAACTCAAATAGTAGTTGCGTATCATTTTGTCGGTTAGATGCCCAATAGGTTTGAATATTATTGTCAGTCAATTTTTTCAGGCCGGAAGTGTTCGTTCCATTGGTACTGATCTTCGCTTTGGCAAGCAGTTCTTTTGCAAAAGCAGCTTCTTTTATTTTTCGAAAACCCATTAATGCTGCAGAATCTGCCGGATGAATACGGCCTGTTCTATCGGGCGGTACATTCAATAAAAGATTACCTCCATTACCCACAGAACGCAGGTAGAGGTTAAATAAATATGCTGGTGTTTTTACTTTGGTATCTTCTTTGGCATGATAAAACCAGCCTGGCCGTATAGATACATCTGCCTCTGCAGGAATCCAGTTTTTACCGTTTACATTACCACGATTTAATGTGTCGGTGGGAGGTGCGCCTAGTCCTCTTTTAAAGCCTGCCGTATCCAGTAAATTCCAATTGGTATTATTGATGGTTCCGTTTTCATTACCACACCAGCGTATGCTTGGACCGATATCACTGAACACCACCAGTTGTGGTTGCCATTTGAAAACAGAATCCTGGAAACGTGCAAAATCATATTCCTGTTTTTTGCCATTAGGTCCTTCACCATTGGCACCATCCCACCAGAGTTCAAAATATTTTCCGTATTGGGTTAGCAGTTCTTTCATACTCGAAATGTATACATCGTTGTATTGTGGCGTGCCGTACAAAGGATGGTTTCTATCCCAGGGAGAAATATAAATGCCCATTTCAATCCCTATTTTTTTACAGGCATCTGATAATGCTTTTACCACATCTCCTTTTCCATCCATCCATTTACTTTCGCGAACGGTATGTGTACTGAATTTACTCGGCCACAAACAAAATCCATCATGGTGTTTGGCCGTAAGAATAATGCCTTTGGCTCCTGCTTTTTTTGCAATGCGTGCCCACTGCTCACAATCCAATGCAGTCGGATTAAATATGGAAGGATCTTCATTACCCTCGCCCCATTCCTTATCGGTAAAAGTATTTGGACCAAAATGGATGAACAGATAAAACTCTTTTTCATGCCATTGCAATTGCTCTTTGGTAGGCAGTGGGGGCAATGGTTTAACCGATTGTGCAAACAGGGAAGTGGTAAAAAAACAAAGCAGTAAAAACAAACCGTTTTTCATAAGATTGGTTGAGAAAACAAGATACGATTTGTAGCGGAATAAGAATATCGAATAACGAACAAGGAATATTGAATGTCGAAGTAAGCCCGTACTTCAACATTCGATATTCCTTGTTCAATATTCATTATTCATTATTTCTTAAGCTGCCGCTTATACATCTGCACAGCATTTTCATAGCCAAGATATATCGCATCGCAAACCAATGCATGGCCAATACTCACTTCATCCAGTGCGGGCATTTGTTGGGCAAAAAATTTCAGGTTTTGGAGATCGAGGTCGTGGCCGGCATTCAAGCCCAATCCTAGTGTTGTTGCTTTTTGTGCTGCTGCTATATAAGGGGCTATGGCTGCATCATGATTGCCTGCTGCAAATTCTCTGGCATACTCTTCGGTATATAATTCTATACGATCTGTACCCGTGGCTGCGGCACCAATCACCATATCTATATCCGGGTCAACAAAAATGGATACGCGTATGCCGGCTTTTTTAAACACACCAATAATATCTATCAGGTATTCTTTGTGTTTAATGGTATCCCAACCATGATCGCTGGTAAGTTGCCCCAAGGCGTCGGGCACCAATGTTACCTGGTGGGGAAGGGTTTCCAGAACCAGGTCTACAAATTTTTGTTCAGTAGGATTGCCCTCAATATTGAATTCGGTGGTAATGATCTTACGGATCTCTCTTACATCATCATATCTAATATGGCGCTCATCAGGTCTTGGGTGCACGGTTACGCCATCGGCTCCAAAACGTTGTGCATCAATGGCAGATTTTACCACATCCGGGTTATTGCCTCCTCTGCTGTTACGGATGGTGGCAAATTTGTTGATGTTAACGCTGAGTTTTGTCATGGTGCAAAAGTACAAACTTAGTCTGTTGTGTGCATGGGAATACTCGGGTGGTTAGCTGAAGCCATTTTTTTTACCGCAAGGGCACGAAGGCGCAAGGAAACGCCAGGATTTTTTAAATGATTTCTTCGCGAACCTTTCCTCCCTCGTGCCCTTGCGGTAAAGTATCGGTAAGTAAATTCCCCCCACCAACGGTAACTTTTATAATTCGGTGCCGAAAGTGTAGCTTCGATTAACTAAAAAAGCTTTTATGCAGCTATTTCTCATCGGCATTCTCTGGTTGGCAGCAATCATCTATACCATCAAAGGTATTTTTGAGCGAAAGGATCTGGAACGCAATACCCAATTGTTATGGACCATCCTCATTGTGGTGGCGCCGGTATTTGGGTTGGTGATTTATTATGTATTTGGCGATGCAAGAAGAAATCCCTGACAACTTTTGTGTAAATAATCTGTTAGTATCACATGAGCTATGTATCCTTAGAAGCCTGTTTGCTGGATCTTGAAAAGAATGGTCATTTGATCAGGATCAAAGAAGAAGTTGATCCATATCTTGAAATGGCGGCCATTCATTTACGTGTATATGAAGCAGGTGGACCGGCACTTTTATTTGAAAACGTTAAGGGGTCCCGTTTTCGCGCAGCTTCCAATATTTTTGGAACGATAGAACGCAGTAAATTTATTTTTCGCGATACATTTCAATTGGTTCAAAAACTGATAGCGCTTAAAGGCGATCCCATCAAAGCGATAAAACATCCAATTGATAATATGCAGGTAGGTTTGGCTGCATTGAAAGCATTACCACTGAAAAATCCTATTTCAAAACCCATACTATACGAAGAAATATCCATTGCCGATCTCCCTTTGATACAACACTGGCCCATGGATGGCGGTGCTTTTGTAACACTGCCACAAGTATATACAGAAGATCCCGATCAGCCCGGTATTATGAAGTCCAATCTGGGTATGTACCGGATTCAGCTAACAGGTAATGAGTATGTATTGAATAAAGAAATTGGTTTGCATTACCAGTTGCACCGTGGTATTGGCGTACATCAAACCAAGGCCAATGCAAAAGGGTTGCCATTGAAAGTAAGTTGTTTTGTTGGCGGTCCACCTGCACATAGTGTGTCAGCGGTGATGCCTTTACCTGAAGGAATTAGTGAAATGACTTTTGCCGGTGTATTAGGAGGAAGAAGATTCCGTTACACGTATGCGGACGGATTTTGTTTGAGCACAGATGCAGATTTTGTGATTACCGGTGAAGTATATCCCGGCGAAAACAAACCCGAAGGACCATTTGGCGATCATCTTGGTTACTATAGTTTACAACATGCTTTTCCATTAATGCGGGTGCATAAAGTTTACGCCAAAAAAAATGCGATATGGGCTTTTACCGTAGTGGGCCGCCCGCCACAGGAAGATACCAGTTTTGGAGAATTGATACATGAATTAACCGGCGCCGCCATTCCACAGGAAATACCCGGTTTACGAGAAGTACATGCCGTAGATGCCGCTGGTGTGCATCCGCTATTACTGGCTATCGGTAGTGAGAGATATACGCCGTACACCCCCACGAAACAACCTGCAGAAATTTTAACCATTGCTAATCATATTCTGGGTACCGGGCAGTTAAGTCTTGCGAAATTTTTATTTATTACCGCCGATGATAGCCAACAATTATCTACCCATAACGTACAGGCTTTTTTTGAATACATATTTGAGCGCATTGATCTTACCCGCGACATACATTTTCATACCCACACCACTATTGATACACTGGATTATTCCGGAACAGGATTGAACAGTGGTAGTAAAGTAGTGTTTGCAGCTTATGGAGAAGTGAAAAGACAACTGTGTACAGAAGTGCCGCCAGTTATGAAAGAACTGCGGTTATTTACTAAAGCTGCGAAAGCCATGCCGGGTGTGATTGTATTACAGGCAAGTGCATTTACCACATACGAACTGGCACAAGTAGAAATGGAAGTATTAAGTCAGCAACTGAGTTGGAAAAAAGAAGCACTCGGAAGTGTCGTATTGATTATTGTTTGTGATGATGCTGCATTCACTGCTAAGAATATCCACAATTTTGTATGGGTAAGTTTTACCCGCTGCAATCCCTCTCACGATATATATGGAATAGATGCTTTTATAGAAAACAAACATTGGGGCTGCCATGGCCCGTTGGTAATAGATGCCCGCAGTAAACCCCATCATGCCCCACCCGTAAAAAAAGATCCGGCAGTAGAAAAACGAATTGATCGTTTGTTTGAAAAAGGAGGGAGTTTGGTTGGAGTAGTTAAATGACCATAGATCATGGTCCATAGTCCATGGTCATTTACTATGGACTATGGTCTATGGACTATCGACTATTTCTCTCTCCTCGCTTTCGAAAAATCAACATACTTATATTTTCCCAAAAGGGTTCTTTGTACCTCCAGTGTATAAGTACCTCCCTCAAATTTTGCAGAAGTAGAAATGGTTTCTCTGGTGACTTTCATTTTGCTATCACTATTTTTTTCAACCAGCAGTTCCTTCATTACACGTCCATCCATCGCTGCGGGCACTGGCATGTTGTGCAGATGTAAAACTGTAGGAACAATATCTACATTAGAAGTGGGTAATTCACTTTCAAACGATTTTTTAAAGCTCGGTCCGGATGCGAGCAAGGCAATATGCACTTCGTATTTGCTAAATCCACCATGACCGGCAACACCTCTGCTATAGCCGCTTCCGGCATAACCCATTTTATTTTTGTCATCGTTCCAGTTATAATCTACCAGAATATCTGCTGCACGTTCTGCGTGATTCCAGTGAATGGCATCAAAAGAAACGGTACCCGGAATAATACCTTTGGTATCACCCGCTTGAATGGCTTTGGTAAAAATACCGCCTACCCATTCCTGCGCCTGAAGTGTGGAAACAATTTTCTGCATCAATACTTTATCGTGATCTTTTACGTAAATGGCATTTTCAGCAACAACTACATCCTCACTTTCTTTATCTTTTTTCAGCCCCTGCTTAATTAAAAAATCCGCCACACCTTCTTTACCAATATGTGTTACAAAACCATGGTCGGTAGAAATGAGGATATTGAAATTATTCGTAAGCTGTTTTGTTTCAAGATCGGTAATAATTCTTCCGAACTGTTCATCAACCGACTTAATAGAAGCCATACTGGAAGGCACCCCGATACCATCACTATGTGCAGTACCATCGGGGTCTGAGAACCAGATAGCACTCACCAGTGGGCCATCCATAGTGATTCCATATTTTAGTAAGGCATCCGTGATCCATTTATGTTGGGCTGTATTGGGCTTGCTATTCTTAGGAATAGGTCCAAATTCTTTTTCCAACTCTGGTCGTAATGTTTCCGGAAGTATCATACTCGTATTGATAACAGCCCCGCCACTAACGGTATGGTTTTGTAACAATGCCTGCCCCGATGAACCGGAACTAAATACCATCATTTTCTTTCCGGCTTTTTGTAACAATTCACCTAACGAAACCGTGGTTAATAAATGGCCATTAGTAGCAGCGGATATTTTATTTAATTCTGCCGCTTCGCCCGTATTCAATCCTTTCTTTTTATCTATTTGTGGAAAGTAAACCGTGTTTCCCATGATGCCATGTGTAGCAGGATAACTACCTGTGGCGTACGAAGAAGAATTTACCCTGGTTACAGTAGGAAATACGCTATGGTGCTGTTTTCCATATACACCACGCTTACTAAAAGCATATAAGTTGGGCATTGCTTCTGGGGTAATATAGTCTGGACGTAATCCATCAAAAAAAACAATCAGGGTTCGCAGTTCTTCTTTACTCTTTTGCGCATTTGCCGAAAGAGTAGCGATTAGAAAAAGTGAAAATAAACCAGCTATATATTTAGGCATTTGCTTTATCATGATTTAATTATTATACATTCCTTAATTACAATTCTTTAAAATAATTGAAGTACTATTTATCCCACCAAACTTTTACAGAACTAATATCTTTTCCCCCAAGTGCTGTTACAGCAGCCGCGTATTGTGTAGGGTTTAATGATTGCAGATAAGTAGGATAGGGGATACGTGATGGAAACTGATTCTCGGCTGGTATGCCAGTTCCTCTGGGTAATACAGGATAACCCGTTCTTCTTTTTTCAAACCATGCCTGGTAATCAACAAAAAAGTAAGCATAATATTTCTGCAGCATAATTTGTTGTAACTGCTCATCAGGAGTATCTGCCGAATTATAAGCAACACCTGTTTGCGTAAGGTAATTAGCCGGCATGTTGGCTCCCCATTGTGTCATAGATGCAGCAATACCGTTTTCATAATGTGTTTTAGCTGTTTTGCCTGTGTTAAATCCTTTCAACGCCAGTTCTGCTTTTATAAACTCTGCTTCTGCATAAGTAATCATCACACCAATATTAGATGCCGTTTTTAATGCATCGGTATAACTTGAATTTTTTCCCACCACATATTCAATGGTGGTAGGGTAACCCGATTCAATTCCCTGATATACATTTTGTGTTCCTACTAAAACAGTTGTACACCAGATCGCCCTCCGCGGATCGTTATCAGCATTCATTTTATCGATGAAAAATTTTGTAAAATAGGTTCCATCTCTCCAGTCTAATTGCCTGGCAGTAAAATAGGGATTAAAGTAAGGGAACACATTCGGGTACTTGAAAATTCCATCGTCTGCATTAGATGTAAATACAGGGTTCTTTACCGCATCAGCCAGTATGCCATTCAATTGTGTAATCACATCTATCTCTCCGTTCTTCTTCATCAGGCGTAATAATAAACGCAAACGCATGGTATTACATAATTTTTTCCAACGTTGTATACCGGTATTCTTACCGCCCGTTAATGCATTGGAAGTATATACCAAATCACCGCCATAGGTTAAGGCCTTGTTCTCATCGAACAGGTCATTTGCCGTTTGCAGGTCTTTCAGTATTTGTATATAAATTTCTTTCTGGCTATCAAATTTTGGTAGAAAATTTCCACTGGTTGCCTTTATGGCTTCAGAAAAAGGAACATCGCCATACAAGTCCGTTAATATGGAATAAGCCCATGCTTTATACACCAGTGCAATGCCTTTGTAATTTTTTTCAGACAACTTATCAGAGATCGTGATGATGTCTTCTATGTCGGTTATGTAAGTATAAAAATTACTCCACACACCTGCGCCTGGATTGATCAGGTACCTGTGTACACCATCCCTTGTACTGCTTCTGGGGGCATCCACCTGCATCAGCTCATGGGTAAAATTTCTGGCAGCACCAATACTGCTATTTACAATGCGGTATTGCAATTGGCCAAGCATTACACCCGGGTTCACATCTTTCGGACGATTGGGGTCTGTATTGAGTTCGTCAAAATTTTTGGTACATCCTGTCATGAATACAATCAGTAAACAAAAAGGAAGGAATATATTCGATATCTTTTTCATGGTGCTAGTATTTGTTGCTGTTTAAAATTTGAATGTGAGGTTGATTCCCATATTCCTGGTTGAAGGAAACTGCGTTAACTCAACACCCGGTGTTAAGGTGCCACTGTTCAGGTTACCACCTTCGGGATCAAAACCGGGGAAGCTGGTAATATTAAAAAGATCTCTACCATATACTGCCACACTACTTTGCGTAATGCCAATTCTCTTTAATAAATTCTGCGGTAAGTTGAACTCAATTCTTGCTTCTCTTAATTTAAGGTAACTGGCATCAAAAGTATTTACCTCTGCATTGCTGATGCCATAGTAGTTATCATAGTAGGTGCTGGCAGGAACGCTTACTGTGTTTGCTTTGTATTTTCCATCAGATCCTAAAACAACACCATCGCCTACAATACCATTATCACGACCAGGCAGGGTTACTTTTGTTTTACCAAGTGTATTGTTTTTATGATTGGTTTGTGAATACATGCTGCCACCATGCTGGTAATCAAATAAAACACTCACCCTGAAATTGCTGAAAGTAAATTCATTCATTAAACCAGCTTTCCAATCTGCAAATGCATTACCCCATACTTTTGTAGTGGCATCCAGCGCGGCTGGTAAGCCTGTTGAATTGTAGATAATCTGTCCATCCGGTGAGCGTTGAAAACCTCTTCCATACAAATCTCCCATTCTGCCACCTACTCTTGCCTCAATGGTTACATTGCCATCATGACTGTATAATATCTGACTGGTAACACCATTCGCTAATTCTTTTACATAACTGCGGTTACGGCTCCAGTTAAGTGTAGTTGACCATTTAAAATTTCTTTTACTCATCGGTACACCTTTTACCTGTAGTTCCACTCCTTTACTTTCAATTAAACCGGCATTCACTAAGGCATTGGAATATCCGGAAGTAGGATCTAACGGAATGGCAAGTATCTGGTTCTTACTTCTGTTTTGGTAAACAGCAACATCCACCGAAAGACGATTCTTTAATAACCTGATATCCAAACCAGCTTCATAACTGGAAGTGATCTCCGGTTTTAATTCAGGATTAAAAAGGGTAGATGAATTGGTAAAGCTGTTACTATAAATCCTGTCGTAATATTTTGAGGTTTGATAAGGCCTTGTATCATTACCCACTTGCGCCCATGATAAACGGAATTTAGCGAAAGACACCTGCGTTGGCAGATGAAATAAATCGCTCAACACAAAACTGGTACTTACCGATGGATAAAAAAATGAATTGTTTCCATAAGGTAATGTACTGCTCCAATCATTTCGCCCGGTTACATCCAGAAATATTTTTTCTCTGTACGACCATTGGGTAGAGGCATACACGCTGTTGATGGCTTTCTTTGATTTTTGTGGATCGGATACTGCCTGGTCAGACTGTTGGATATCTGATAAATACCCGGCTGTGCCAACTGGTCTGCATATAAACCTGCAAAATCATAGGTCTGCCTCATGGCATTGGCACCACCTGAAATGGAGTACTTAATTGTGCTGTTCAATTTGTCTTTATAGGTTAGTAATGCATCTGTATTGATTTCATAGTTGAAAACATTTTGTTCACGGTAGCTTCCCTTGGGGAATTTGGTAATGCTGTATGGACGTTGCTGTGAACGAAATTCGAACGACATATCTACGCCAGTACGCAACATCAATTCCAGTTTAGGATTGATTTCATAATTGGCAGATACATTTCCAATAATGCCATGTTTATTCATTTTATTGAGATCCTCATAAATATCTATATAAGGATTGTCTGGTCCGGGGTTGAAAGGATTTTTTTGCTGCACACCTGTTAAACCGGGCATCCAATAGGGTTTGAACCAATTGTGGTTGATATTAGGTGCCGTTCCAATGATCAAAAAATACATCAGTGTCTGGTTGTTATATCCAGCAGAAGGAAGGTTGTCACTTTTCTTATTCGTATAGGTAACTTTACCATTAATCTTTAATTTATCCGACACTCTTTGATTTACTGATAAAGAAGCAGATAATCTTTCATATCCCGTATTGGGAACGATCCAGATATTTTTTAAATGCGACACAGATAGGCGAGCCGATCCTTTTTCATTTCCCCCATCTATAGAAACACTGTTTGAATAAGTAATACCTGTTTGAAAAAAGCCTTTGATATAATCCGGATACGCTACCCAGGGTGTACGGGCCGTGGCTTTATTATCGGGTGTATTGGGATCATATTGAAAATAACTTTGTCCATTAAATTTTGGTCCCCATGCACGTCCGGCTGCTGCACCGGTAGAGGTATTGATACCATCGGGACTATCACCATACGAATAGTAGGCACTCGTTCTTCCTTCTCCGTATTCATATTGGTAATCGGGCCAGCGATTTACCTGGTCCATACTAATATTTGCATTATAAGTAATACCCAATCCATTGTCTTTGCGTGCACCTGATTTGGTAGTGATAATCAAAGCACCGCCTGCTGCACGGCTACCGTATAATGCAGTTGCGCCGGGGCCTTTTAAAACGGTAATACTGGCAATATCATCCGGATTAATATCTGAAAGATCTGAGCCAAAATCAACAGGACTATCCGTTGCCAGATGAGCTTTGTAGCCTGTGCCGGTAATTTTACTGCTAACCGGTACACCATCTAACACAATCAATGCCTGGTTATTATCTAGGTTCAAAGAATTTTCTCCGCGTAAAGTAATGCGAGAAGAACCCATTGGCCCTGAACCAGTACCCTGAATATTTAATCCTGCTACCTTACCTGATAAGGAGTTTACCCAGTTATTGGTTTTAGCATCTTTCACTGCATTCTCAGTAACAGATTGTGCAGCATAACCTAATGATTTTTCTTCTCGTTTAATTCCCAGTGCTGTTACCACTACTTCATTCAATGAGCTGCTGGCTATTTTTAGTTTTATGAGCAGCGAATTGTTTTCAGATTGTTTTACCTGATATTTTTTTACACTGGCAGGTTCATACCCTATATACGATGCAGAAAAATCGTAGTTATTACCAACAATCAATTTGCGAAATATGAATATTCCTTTTTCATCAGTTATGCCTGTGTAACTTTCTTTGCCACCTGCATTGCTTACCTGAACAGCAACACCTGGTAACACCTCATTTTTTTCATTAATAACAGTTCCGGTTACTACAGAACTCTGTTGTGCATAAATGGTGCAACAGCTCATTAAAAAAATCATCAACCAGCCGGCTGCTGTTCTTTTTTGCTTTCCGTTTGTTTTTCCTGTTTTCATATTTGAAGTTTTATTTGGGCAATAGTGTGTTGCTCCGCTTTTTATAGCAGAAAATACTTTTGTTGATTCTGTTTGTTTATTTTGGTTTTATGATAGTAAAGCCATCTGCTGTTTCATTTAGCTCCAGTCCATTCATTTGTGTAATTACTTTCAATACTGCTTTTATATCGTCTGTTCTTGTAAAGTTTCCTGTGAAATTCATTTTCTGTAAATCTGCATCGGTATACTGAATGTTTGTATGGAAGAATGCTGATAAATCCTTCAGTACATCGGTAAGTGAGCTGTTACTAAAAATGAGTTCCTGTTTTTGTACAGCTATAGATAAACGTTTGTTGTTTACCGCTATCTTCTCTTTTGTAATCAAAGATTTCGTTAATGACGTAACAATTGGTTGGTCTCCGTTATATGCTAACTGTTGCCCGGCATTTAGTAGTATGTCCCTTGACCAATTCCGGATATTTTTTGTTGAAGCAATAACTACTTTACCAGTAAATAACTGAACGCGTATGGTATGCGCATCTTTTTTACTGGTTATGGTAAATGAAGTACCTAAGGCTGTTGTTGATAAAGAACCTGCAATAACAGTAAAGGGTTTGTCCTTGTTTTTGGCCACCTCAAAAAAGGCTTCTCCCTCAAGTAAAATGCTTCTTTTATCGTGCGCAAAAGGCGCTGGGTATTGCACGGTGCTTTTTGGGGATAGTATGATATGAGAACCATCTTCCAACACAATTTTTTGTGTATGCTTAGTTGGGTTATACCTGGTTTGCCAAACAGACCTAAGTGAAGCCAATGTTTTTTGCTGCTGATTAGGTACATTTATTTTAGCAGTTTCTACTGATTGCTTCAACTTGTTATTAAGGCTTACTATAATAAGTATTGCAGAACAAATTGCTATAATTACCGAGGCCGCAGCAATCCATTTTTTTGTTTTTTGAAAAAAGGGAACAACACGCGTTGGCCTTTGATTAAATATTTTTTTCCGGATTTCACTTTCCATTTTTTCCACCAGTACAGTATCAAGCTCTCCTTTTTGTGAAATGCTATCCCATTCTTCCTTACCCATGTACTTATCCAGCTCGTTTGGATAATGGGTAAAATACATGATGATCGCCTCTACCTCATGCGGAGTGCATTTATTTGCAAAAAAACGATCGATCAAATCTTTATTTACCTGCATGAATAGAAAATCTAGTTACAATGAATACGCTCAAAGAGAAACCATACCACTGCTGGTAACATTTACTTAATATGGAGAAGAAAAGAGTAAGCGATTAAAAAAATATTCGCAAAGAAGATGAGATGTGTTTGATCTGCCGTATGGCCTTACTCATATGGTCTTCCACTGTGTTAATGGAAATGGATAAATGTTGCGCAATTTCAGGATAGGTTAACCCCTGCAACCGGCTAAGAATAAATACTTTTTTGCGAATTGGCGGCAATGTTTTCACCGCATTGTTAAAATAATCAGTCATTTCAAAATTCGTATCCGGCTGTGTTAATATATGTGTTGTATCCGATTCGGCATCTATTGAAATAAACTTTGTTTTTTGAATCGCTTGTTGCCTGATATAATCTACCATACACCCGCGCGCCATGTTAAAAAGCTGTGTATCCAACGAGTATTCTTCGGAAAGGGTATGCTTAAAACGCCATAGTTTTATAAAGGTAAGTTGTACCAGTTCAGTAGCAATTTCTTGCGACTTTGTTTTTTTAAGAAAATAGTGAAACAACTTAACATGAAACTCCCCATAGACCTGAGTAAAACAGCTTTCACTGCCTTTCTGTATAGCTGAAATCTGGCTCAAAGAAGTATTGTATTAAAATTGGGTACGGGTAAGCGGCAAATAGCGCAAAACAAAATGAACCCTGTATTACCGAATGATTAAGGAATTGTTACAGCAGCCGATTGTTCACAACTTGTTAAAAGGATCTAGAATGGTAAGGAAGGTTTGGAGCGTTCGTCAATCGATAAAAATGCTCATGAAATCTTATACAATCATGCAAAAAAGCGTGTTTACCCTTTTGGTTTTGTTAGGCGTACTGGTTGCTATTCTACTTTTCTCTTCTGTTGCAGCAAATAGTGGTTTAATTGGGGCAACAATAAACAAAGTGCCAGATATTACACCATCTAAAAAAGTGGTAGTGCTGGAACTCTTTACCAGTCAGGGTTGCAGCAGTTGCCCGCCTGCAGACGCATTACTGGCCGAATATGCTGAAGCAAATAATGAACAGATCATACCGCTTTCCTTTCATGTGGATTATTGGAACCGGTTAGGATGGACCGATCCTTTTAGTAATGCCACTTACAGTGATAGACAGCAGTGGTACAGCGCACACTTACCAAGAGGAAGTATATACACACCGCAATTGGTAGTAAATGGGAAAATGGAAGCGGTAGGAAACAACAGAACTGCTGTAAGCAAACTGGTGCAGCAGGAGCTGAAAGAACCTGCAAAAGGATTGATTACAATAGATGAGATTAAGGTAAGTAAAAATATGATCAACTTTCATTACACAGCCGAGCTAACAACATTAGATGCGCTGATAAATATTGCGTTGGTACAAAAAGAAGTGATTACAAATATTAAGGCTGGTGAAAATGAGGGAGTGAGGATTACTAATCGCAATATTGTTCGTTCTTTTATTACACAACCTGTAAGTATGGAAGGGGTAGGCATTATTATAGTGCCACCTACATTCAAAACAGCTGAATATGCTTTGGTAGTGTATGTACAGGGAAGGAAAGATCTTACAATACTTGCGGCAACCCAGAAAATATTGAATGAATAGTTGGTAATATTTCTTTCTATGAAGAATGTGTTCATAAACAAAAATGGCGCTTCTTCACCATCTTACTATCAACCAATTTCCACCCAGGTATGATCTGCGAGTAATCTAACAGAAGAAATAAACTGCTTAAAAGGCCCGGCACCGCCCCATTCATTGGGTGCTACCAGTGATAGCATGTGCGAGCCATCTTTTCTTTCATATAAATGATATGTGTGGCCAATCTGTGGTTTAAAACTTAATCTTGCTTCATATATCATCAGGCTTAATTCTTTTCTTTTGCGAATTTCCTGTGCCTGTCTCGCCAATAATTCTATCTGTTGTTTAATCTGGTCTAACTGCATATTGGTCTGCTCTTCCATGGCCGACAATGCCTTGTGTTTGATTACGCCCTCCTTAGTTGGTCGTATAGCAACACTACCAACAGAAGAAGCATACGGCAATACACTCATTTGTTTGTGATAGATCTCTGTATTGGTAAACGCTTCTCCTTCTTTATTTTTTCCTTGCTGGGTAAGTTTCAAATATCCGTTGGGAAGTATCTCGTGTGTAACTTGCAGAATGGTTTTTTCATTGCGAATAAAAAGTGTTTGAATAGCCGAGGCATTTACAATATCAGCTTTAATGGTATCAGCCAACTCCTGATTTTCAAAAGGTCGGATTTCTCCATCGGGTACCACTTCGTATTGTGTGTAGAATGCTTCATTATCCAAACTAACCCAATTACTGCTCACACTTAATGCATGACCATTGCGAATACTTTCAATTTTGTAATTACCACTCTTTGGGGTAAGCCCATACTGGTACTCACATTTTTCAGGAAATAACTGCCAACTGGCCAAAAAATTATACGCTTGTACCATGTATATTCGGGTTAACTGCTCTTATTACAAAATACGGGAACAAAGGTTCTTAATTCCAGTAAAATAAAAAAGGTTGCGAATTGTTTGTTCGCAACCTTTGTATAAAAAATTGATACAACCTTATTTGATCGTAAATGAAAGATCCAGTGTTCCCCATAATAGAGATACTTTTCCTTCATTGCTAACTGTATAGGTTAATCTTTCTTTTGATGTGGCAGATTTACCCGGTTTTACTTTTATGCGTAACGCATCGTCTGACGCTTTATAACCATCCGCACCCCAGTTGGTCGTGGTTTTATTGAAGATCACTGTCCAGTCGCCATCACCCGATAGTACATAAAAACCATATTTACCGGCAGGCAAGGCTTTACCATTAACGGTACTATTCTTACTCACTTCAAATACAGTGGCTTCATTGGCACCTGCGCGCCATACTTCCCCGGCCTTAGGCTCTACATCTTTACCCATGGTACGGCCTTTGAGGGCTGGTGAACTGTAATCGATGGTAACTACTGCTCCGGATTTGAGAGTAGCAGTTGCTTTGGCAGGAGGACTTGGTCTTTTTGATTTATCATCCTGTGCTTTTACCGAAACGGTGCTGAATAACAAAGCCGTTAAGGCGGTTAAGAGGAATACTTTTTTCATACTGATTTTATTTTTTATAACGGAAAGTAAAGGCAATTGGTTCATGAGATAAAATTTTTTATGCAAAACGAAGTTAATTTACCACTGCAAAGTCGGGCCTTTTAATAAGTTGGCTGATATAACGAAACCGCAAATCTGTGTTAAAAGTAACATTCCATTGATTAATGGTGCCGGTTACACGCGGATAGTAATAGGCTTTCAGCTCCATAGTGCCAAACACCAGGTTTTCATTTCTGGTTCTGATACCTCCGCCAAAAGCAGAATATATGATGCCAGATTCAAAGTATTGCCCTATTTCTTTTAGATAAGTAAGATTAGTAAAAGCAAAAGGGGCAAAACTAAAACCCACGAGTTTCCAGGTATTATAAAAAACAGATTCGCCATTAAAAGTAATCCTGGTAGAGGCTTTCAGGAAAGGGTTATTTAATTGCGGAATACCATATTCACTGGCTAAACGCAATGGATCGTTGAGTTTTGTTTTGGCCAGTTGGGTAATGCTGCCACTTAAAAAATGCCGGAGATACCATTTACTATCTCCTAGTTTTCGCAGTTTGGTAAAATATTCCAGACTGGTTAAAAAACTAATGTCTTCAAAACGATTTTCATCTAAATAAGTTCCTATTCTGAGTGTATAGTTCAGGTAGTTTTTTCTGTTCGAGAAATAGTTTCGCTGGTATTCAAATCCGGCATAGGGTCGGGATATTTGATTGCGGGTGGTCAACCCACCAATCAACGATAAACTAAAACCTTCCGGAACGTCTTCATTTCTTCCAAAGCCATATAAAAAATTGGTATGGTAATAATCCTGTTCAAAAATGGTAAATGAAGCCAATATGGATGTGAGATCAGAGTAACCGATATTATATGCGGTTTTGTATAGATCGGGTACATCCTGAAAGGTTCGTTGCACACCTCTGATAGCAACTAATTTTTTAAACCTTGATTTAAAGTTTTGTCGTAATTGTTTTCGGGCCCCTATATTGTATCCTATCCATCCATCCATTAACCGATACTGGTATTTAAAATCTGATTGATACAATGAATCGTTTACATAACCATTTTCAGTATGGTGTCTTCCTATTTCAAAAGCGCCTGTCCAAACGTGGTAGGGACTAACGAGTGGCAATTCTCCCTGTAAATAGAAGTTTTTTTCTTCTCTACGGCCACTATTAAAAGCGGGCGCCTCAGTGCGATACCCAAAAGCAAGATTGATAAAAGTACCTGCGAGATTTCTTTTCAGAAATTCAAATCCCATACCAAAGTTTGGTTTGCGGTTACTGGCAAAGAGATTGCGAATTTGAATGCGGTTGCCTGAGCCAAAAAGATTATCATCGTTTACTTCAAAACTGGCCATTTTTTCAGAGCCTTCTTCCAGGCTGCCACCAATGGGAAATACATCTTTGCAGATCACAATCACATCTACTGAATCGGCATTACCCGTATCCGGTTGTATGGTAATTCTTGCATCCTGCAGATAAGTGAGGTTGCGCAAAAAACGTTCATTATCCGCAAGCAGGTATGGATACAAAGAATCTCCCGTGGTAAAGAAAAGATTGTTCAGAATAATTTTATTTGCAGTGCGGGTATGAAGCGCATCACCAATATCATTAAAAATATTGTGCACTACCTTGATGGTATCATTCACATTTTTTTTAAAACCAATTTTTTGAATCAGGATATTACGAATGATTTTTCCCCGATAGGGATTGAATGGGATTTCATTTTTTACGGCACCTTCAGTTGGTATGGTGGATTCGGGTATGTTTACGGATAAGCCTTTGCCTAGCTTGCCAAGTAAACCCTTTTTATGTGCCAGAAAAAAAACTGAATCTGCGGGAGGTTTTTCCTGTGCCTGTATCAGGCACGTTAGCATGCATAAAAACACCAGCGATAATACGCGATTTCTTATATAGATCGTTGGCCCCTGCATGATATAGATGTAGATACTGCTTTAAATCAGATGGAAGTTAATTCATTCAATACGTAATGAACGTGTGATAAGGTTGTTTTGGATGTTAAAATTCATAGGCATCTGTGGGAAGAATCAATTTTGAATATCAAATGTGGAAATATGTTATGGGGCTATGAAAGCTGTTTTTCCATAACAATAAAGGAAAGCGGCTGTTTAGGAAGCCCAAATTTTGGGTCATTGGGAAAGGGAGCAGTTGCTCCAGTGGCTGCGTAACCGTTTCTTTCATACCAGGCAATCAATTCCTTTCGTACAGAGATCACCGTCATGGTGATGTAATTGCATCCCTGTGCCTGCGCATGTTCCTCAGCTTTGGCCAACAATTGCCGGCCAATTCCTTTGGCTTGTAAATCGGGCGATACCGTTAACATACCAAGGTATAATTTAGCCGCCTTTTTTTCCAGATACACACAGCCTTGTACAACACCTTCTTCTCCGGTAAATTTCAAAATGACAGCACCCGGTTTTTGTATCATTTCCTTTAAGGAACCGGGTTCGGTTCGAATGCCGCCAAGCAGATCTGCTTCTGTGGTCCATCCTTTCTTAGAACTATCGCCTCTGTATGCACTATTCACCAATGTATCCAATGCAGCAATATCATTTTCTGTGGCAATAGTAATAGAATTTGTTTGCATGAGGCAATATTTATTGCGATGAAATTATTTCAATTTGCTGAAATCTTTCGGGTTATGCAAAAATAAAAGCCCGCTCAAAAGAGCGGACTTTATTTTGCTTCCCATCTATACTTTAACTAGTTAGAATGAAGGATCGGCTGGTGTATTTGGATTGCTGTCTCTCTCGCGGAAAGGATAAGGGAACAGGTTCCTTTTTCTTTCTGCATTCGGACGTCCAAATCTGCGCATATCTTCCAGTTTTAAACCGGATAAAAACAATTCAATGCAACGGTGTTTATAAATTTGGTTCAATAATTCTGCTGCGGTAGCAGGTGCTACAGCGGGCAGGTCGGCACCAATGCCCAGCGCATCGGCTGCGGCTTTTTTGGTAACGACTTTATTCAATTCAATGGCACCGTTCACCAGGTCTGGCGTGGCAGCTCGTGCATAGGCTTCTGCTTTAATCAATGTGATCTCGCCCGGATAATAAATCGGGATGGCGGTAGTAGCTGCTATCCAAAACCCATTTAAACGAAACCTTGGATTGATGGTTGGACTGATCAGGGTATAAAAAGGAATTCTCTTATCAGCCAAATCCGGTGCCAGAGCAACAGGTAAACCAAGGGTAGAATCTACCGGCTGGTACACGTTGTTGGTGGAAGTAACCGTGTTGTAAACCGGGTTAGGGTTGGCCGCTTCAAAATTCATGGTTGATTTTTTGGTAAGATCAACTGCATTCGCTGCAACCAATGCCGCAGCATAACTGCCAGAGAACAAAGCGTATCTGGCTTTAAGTGCATACAAAGTATTTACAATGTCCACACCTGCGGGTACATCTGCCAGAAAAGAAGTGCTAATGGCATTTGTTGTAATAGTTGTCAGTGCTTTATCGATGGCTGCAATGGCTCGTGCATACCCTACATTCCTATCAGAAAAACTGGAAGCGGTGGTACCAATGGTATCCGGTACTTTTTCCCAGAACTCAGCCATGGTGCCCATAGACAGTGCTTTGTAAATAGTAGCATACCCAATTAAACCACTGGCATATCCTTTATCTGCAACGGTGGCAGCACCTGCAATTACATTATTGGCATCGTATATTACTTTACTGGCAGAACTCCATACATTACCTAATAATGCATTGGTTCCATCTACTGCAGTTCCACCTGTAGAAAATTGCAGTTCAGATGTATTACCTGCATTCAGCAAAATGGTTTCGCCGGTAATCAGGCCATTGGCATCGTACATACCATACGCTACGTTAGCAGCATAGGTTCGTTGTAACCCAACAGCTACACCAGCAAGCCCTTTAGCTGCCGCCAATACCTGTGCAGAAGTTGCAGCGGTAGGATTGGCAAAATCTTTTTTACAGCCTGTTGCCGTAAGCATTACTGCTGCAACACCTGTATATACTATTGTTTGAAATATTTTTTTCATAAAATCTGTTTTGTGGTTGAATTAAAATTTAGCCTGAATTCCTAAACTGAATGTTTTTGGAATCGGAGTGGAGCCAAAGTCTATTCCACGGAGTATGGTGCTTTGTCCGCCGGAATTTACTTCAGGATCATATCCTTTGTAGTTATCCCAGCTAATCAAATTGCGACCACTGAAACTAACACTCAGATCACTAAAGCCTTTGATCTTTCCGAAATTATAGGTTAATGATAATTCACGCAGCTTGGTATAAGACCCATCATCTACTCTCCACTGCTCAATGGCATAAATACCGGCAATATAACCGCGTGGAATTTGTCCAAGATGTTCCTGCTCAGCTACTTTACCATTACCTACACCCTGACGTGTACGGAAATCAGCGTTGAATACATTGCCACCTCTTACTGCATCAATTTGTATACGCAGACTTAATTTTTTATAGGTGATCTCATTCACTAAACTGGCAGTATAATCCGGATTGGGGTTACCAATAATACGGCGTAAAGTACTTCCGGTTGGTAAACCCGTGGTGGTATTTCTACCCGGTGTAAATACCAAAGCACTGTTCTGTACACCTGCTTCCTGTTGTGGAATGCCTGCTCCATTTTTTAGCATATTACCCGATGCATCTGTTGCAAAAAAGGTTCCGTAAAATACACCAATGGGTTGCCCTTCAATAATGGATACCGGTGCACCTGCATTGGTACTTAACAGGGTTAATGCCTGGCCAATGCTTACGGCTTTGTTACGGTTATGGTTGTAAATACCGGTGATGTCCCATTTAAAATCTTTTTTAGAAACAGCTGTTCCGGTTAATACAATCTCATATCCTTTGTTCTCCAATGAACCAAAATTATCCAGCAAACTTGAGAAGCCGGATGTTGGTGCAATAAAGCGATTGATCAATAGATCTTTTACTTTTTTATTGTACACATTCACAGTCAGTCCCAAACGATTGTTCAGGAAAGAAAGGTCTGCACCAAATTCCAATTCCTGTTGTCTTTCAGGTTTCACATTCTCATTGGCCAATGTTCCGCTGGAGTTCAACGAAGTTCTGCCGATATAAGAAGAAGAACTGTATGTATTAAATCTTGAATAAGCTCCAATACCTGTCAGGTTACCGCTTTCACCATAGGCAATACGCAGTTTCAACAAATCCCACCATTTGGATACGCCCATTTTACTCCAGAAATCAGTTCCTGAAATTACATAGCTACCACTGGCTTTGTAATAGGTTTGGTTGCGCTGATCTTTACCAAATACTGATGAGCCATCTACACGAACAGCACCTGTTAAGAAGAACTGGTTGCGATACTTAAAATTCTGTTGTAAAAATGTACCTGATACAGAGATCTCACTTCTGTCATCCACACCTGGTAAAATGGTACTGGCACCATTTACGGTTTGTACAAATGGAGCTAAACCGCGGCCTTGTAGTAAAGCATAATTGTTTTTTTCATATTGCTGTGAAAAACCAACCTGTGTTACAGAACTGATCTTACTGGTGATATCAATATTGTACGTAGCATTGATATCATGGTTGATGGCAAAGAAACTATTGTTTGCAGTACTTGAATAACCGTTTTGGGTTGGGTCTAAACCTGCACCGCCACCAAAGAACGCTGTACTTACATTGTATGCAAAGGGTGGTATATAGGTGGTACCGTTTTGTGTGTAGTTGTCAATACCCATCGTATAATCAACAGTCAGGTGTTTAATGGGTTTTAATTTCAATCCCATATTTGCGATCACACGGTTGGTGGTTTGTTTTTGTTTGATATCTTCTATCACAGAAACCGGGTTGGCTCGGCCTCTTTCACCCACTGCCAGTATATTGCCCAATGCATCTCTCTGCCAGATATTATGAAAGTTACCAATTATGGTTACAGAGTTCATAGGAGAGAAGAATGAATTGCCATCTGGTTTTTCATTGGCACTGCTGTTGATATAGTTCAGTCCCAGATTAAAGCTGGCCCATTTATTCAACACCTGATCTATATTACTGCGGAAACTAAAACGCTGAAAATCTGTGTTCGGAATAATACCCTGGTTATAAAAATAAGAACCGGATAAATAATACTTGGTTTTATCGGTTCCGCCACTGACAGAGATATTATTATCAATGCCATTGGCATTGCGGAAAATATAATCCTGGTAATCATAACGGGTTACCGGTGTGGTTGTGGTTAACGCAGGTGTAAGAATATCCTGTGTTTGAGCACCGGGACCATCTGTTGGTCCGCCAAATTTTGTAGCGGCTCTGTTCACATCCAATTTTTTGCGAAGGCTGCTGGCCATATAGCTGGTTGAAAAGCTGATGCTGGGTGCGCCGCTTTTCCCTTTCTTGGTAAAGATCTGAACCACACCTGCATTGGCGCGGCTACCATAAATAGCAGCAGCTGCGGCACCGTTCAAAACCTCCACTCTTTCAATATCGTTCGGATTAATATCTACCAAACGGCTCTGACCAACACTACCCACAAAGTTGCCCCCATCATAGTTGCCTGATGTATTGGTAACACGATTGGTACCATTGTTTACAATAACACCATCAATGATATACAGTGGTTCTGAAGAAGAAGAAATAGAACTGATACCACGCAACCTTACAGAAATACCTCCCGCAGGATCACCGGAGTTCTGTGTGATCTGAGCACCGGCAGTTTTGCCCTGTAAAGCGGCAAGTATATTTCCAGTAGCACCTTTGTTTAAATCATCGGCCTGTACAGAACTAACATAACTTCCCAATTGTCTGCGGGTAGTACCCTGTGAGGTACCGGTTACCACCACTTCATCCAGTTTTGAAATCCTTTCTGTAAGTTGTACATCAACCGTATAACTTTTATCAGCTCCCACGGTAAGGGGTAATTCTTGTTGCTGAAAACCTACACCGGCAAATACCAATGTATATTTCCCGGCAGTAAGTGGTGCCGTAAAACTGTAGGTGCCGGCATTATCTGCAAGGCCGCCAAATTTGGTGCCTTTAACGGTTACTGCAACAGACTCTACAGAAGCACCCGAATTACTGGATACTTTTCCTGAAACGCGAACCTGCCCATAGGTGTAGGCGGTTAGCAGGGTTATGGCCATCAGTAAACAGAGTTTTTTCCATTTACCTGTGCCCTTCATCAAACTTGTGTTCATAGCGCAGTTTTTATTGGTGATAAATCTAAAGAATGGTTAAGCTCGTTTGCCTGAATGGATCCAGTAATGCGTTGCAAGGATCCAGTTCAGTAATTAATATATCTATATTATCAACCCCGCATACGCGGATTCGTTGATGTGAATTCAGTTTCTCTGAAATAGACATCACAACTGTTTGTGATGCGGCTTCAATCATCGCATTTTTTACTTGGGCCACATCCCAGTCGTTATCGGTAATGCCATGTTCGCAATCAATGGCATTGGCTCCCAAAAAACAGAGGTCCGCTTTTATGTGTTTAATCTTGGTAATGGCTTCACCACCCACGGCGATCTGCGATTTTTTGGCGATTTTATCCCCGATAAAAATCACATCTATGTTAGGGTGCTGTGCATATTCATACGCAGCAGGAATACTGCCCGTAAAAAAAGTAGCTTTCAAATTTTCAGGAAGTAAACGGGCCATCTCAATAATCGTAGTACCACCACCCGAAAGAATAAACATGCCATCTTTGATTAACGTAACGGCTTTTTGGGCAATTACTTTTTTACTGTCTGCATTATATACATCGGAACGGAGATAAAAACTGTTGAAAGATTTTGATAAAGCACCACCATGCACTTTGATAACTTTACCATGATCTGCCAGTTCATTCAGGTCGCGGCGAATGGTATCCTCCGATACATTGATAGAGTGACTTAAATCTGCGGAAAGAACACTATTATGCAGACTTACCTGGTGTAAAATATATGCCTGACGTTCTTTTTTTAACATGAGTGGAGCGAATTGCTGCTACAAATTCATCAAATTTTTTTATAAAACAAATAAAAAGCTGCAAATTGTCGCATTTAAAATACCTTAAATCATCAAAAACCTGCAAAAATGAACCAAAACTTAAACAGATTATGCGGTATTTCTGCTAAATCATCGCGTTTGATCATCGGTTTAATGAGCGGCACCTCGCTGGATGGTCTGGATGTGGTTTTATGCAAGTTTACCGGAAGTGGTCCGGGAACACAGATAGAGATACTGGCGTTTACCACCATTGATTACGACAATCATTTTAAAGAGGAGATACGGTCTGTTTTTTCCAAACGTTCGGTTGATCTGGAGAAAGTTTGTTTGCTCAATGGCTGGGTGGCATTGCAACATGCAGATATGATTTTACAATGCCTTGCCAAGTGGAATGTCTCACCAGAAGAAGTAGATCTCATCGCCAGCCATGGACAAACCATTTACCATGCGCCTAAACTGCTTCACCCAAATGATGCTTTTGGAAACGGCACATTACAAATTGGCGATGGTGATCATCTCTCAGTAGCCACGGGTATTATTACCATTAGTGATTTTAGACAGAAACATATTGCCGCTGGTGGCGAAGGTGCCCCACTGGCTGTATATGGTGATTATTTTATTTTCAGTAAACTGGGTGAGAACCGCATCATGCTAAACATAGGTGGCATTGCTAATTTTACCTACTTGCCCGGAGACCTTGATGCTTCGGCAATTTTTAGCACCGATACCGGCCCGGGTAACACTTTGATGGACGCTTATGTGCAACAACATTTTGGTATATCATATGATAAAGATGCTGCTGTTGCTTTGCAGGGGGAAGTCAATGAGACTTTATTGAAAGAACTTTTGAAACATCCTTTTTTCGATAAAGGATTTCCAAAAACAACAGGTCCGGAATTATTTAATCTATCCTACATAGAAGCGGCCATAGCTTCCGCAGGTCTTCATTCAATTTCACAACACGATGTAATGGCTACCCTAAACCGCTTTAGTGCGGTAACCATTGCCAATGCTTTGCATAGAACACTTTCCCCTGACCAACAGTATACCATCTATACCAGTGGAGGAGGTATGCATAATCCATTGTTAATGCAACATATTCGCGAAATGATACCCGGCTGCACTTTTCATACTACCGATGCATTGCAGATTAATCCCGATGCCAAAGAAGCATTGCTGTTTGCCATTCTTGCCAACGAATGTGTTGCCGGTGGTAATACACCCATCGGAAATGGTTCCAGTGATATTCCTTCTGTTACCATGGGTAAGATCAGTTTACCTTCTTAACAGGGGTTACTATAAAAGAAAAAGTCCTGCGCAAGAACGCCGGACTTTACTTGGTATATAGAGAGGGACTATTTTCTGGTCTTAGAAAAAATACGTACCGATCCTGATTTGCTGATTTCCAAAACCATAGCATCATTTTTTCTGTCGAAAGAAACATAATAATTTTTCTCGTTGTCTGCATTTACAAACTCAATACAATCTGTTAACTGAAATTCAGGAAACGTGTATTTAGTAGTAATGGTTTCCAGGGCTGCTTTAGGCAGTTTATCAAATGCCATGGTTTTGCTGGTGCCAATCAGGCTTCCGTCTGCATTATAAAAAGCATCTACATTTTCATTACCTAATTGAAAACTGGCTTTATCATAACTTTCTGTTGATTTCCAGCTCACATTTTTTGCTTTACTGAATGAGGTAGTAAAATGTTCATTTACGCCTGAATTTTCTGAAGCGATGCTTGCAAAAGAACTGGTTGCGATGGTAATGGCTGCTAAAACGGGGATGAGTAACTTTTTCATTTTGTTTGTTGTTAATGTTATTATGAATGTGTTTTTATTTTTTTGTTTCAGTTTGATAGATCAAAAGTAGAAACGTATGGTAGATAGACGAAGCACATTGTGATTAGTTACATCCCTTTGATGAACGTTATTATGAATGGTGTTAACGTAAATGTTAAAGGAAATTTGAAAACCCATATAACTCAATACTATAAAGGGTTTCAGCCGATTTCTTAATGATTTCTTAAAGACCTTTTGTGTAGGATGAGCGACAGGCAATCAATATCCGCTTAGTGACGAACGGTTTTCGTAGATTTTAAATACCCACCCATAATCGGTGAACTTCGGTTTCCGGGCCGCTTAAAAGTAAAACCAACCGCAGAGCCGCAGAGAAAACAGAGTTTTCGCGGAGTAAAATACGAGAGCGTACAGTATATAATTATATAAAACCGAAGCCGGCTATTAGGAAAACCAATATTCAGTAACTCCTTTTTATGCTCACCTTCCTCAACATTATTAATTTTTAATTGCTAATTAATAATTACCTAAACTTATCCGACACCGTATACGCCACTTTATCATTAATTCTCCGAAAGGTATCCCCATCAATCTTTCTTATTTTTCGTAGGCGCCGGTTACTCAACAGGTTTCCATCACTATCGTAATACTGGGGTTGCGGATAAAAAGTAAGGATATAATATTTTTCTGTGGTAAAGGGTAACTGAAATACCGCCTTGCGTATAGACATGAATATGAGGGAACGTTTCTGGTTATTGTTGTAGTAATCCAGTTTGTTGATCCAGATACAATGTATCAACTGCATCTTTGCCACCAGCTCAATAATACCCTGTATGGGTAACCGGTATTTGCGCAGGGTATCCTGAAAGCGCGGTTCTGTTACTTCAAATTCGTACACGTATTTAATAGAGTCAGTAATGATCTCTAATGAAATATATTTAAATGATTTATCTGTAAACCCAACTGAAAAAGATTTTTGATCGTAGAGTTTTTTATACGATTGCTCAATATCTGTTAACGCTTTCTCATTCTCATAATAATATTTTGAAGAAAACATTTTCTTCGTGGCACAGGACGACAGCATTACCAGCATCACCAAAAAGCAGTATATGGGTATCGTCTTATTTCTCATCAGTTGTTTTTTTACTGGCAATGGAAATGCCAAAGATGATCTTTTTAAGAAATGCTTCTGAGAACAGTTGCCTTGTTCTTCCTCCATAATCCCAATAAGTGATTGCGATGGTATCATCGGCTTCTTCTATATCCGTGAGTATGATAAAATGGGTAGGTATGCCCAACTTTAATCCACTATGGTTCTTTTTATACAATTGCGGATTACTCAGATACAAAGCCACAGTACCCTTTTTCAACCCCTCCGAAAGATAAGTAAACATATCCCCAATGCCGGGCCGTATCAGGTCGGCACCTACTGCCGTTACCTTGTAATTAAAAAGGTTACGCACCATACGGTTATATTTTGCAAAATTTACCGCTGCCCAAAATGTATTCTCATCTCCGGTATTATAATGTTTGTCAAAAAAATTTAGATACCCCTTAAAATGATCGGCGAGCGCTAAAAACCATAACTGGTCTGCGGGTCGCACATCCAGTTCTCCTTTAAATGTTAAGGTGCCCGCGGCAAGTTTTACAGCTTTACTGGGTTCAAAATATTCCTTACCATACATGGCCTTGGCTTCTTTGTACAATTTCACCATAAACGTAACATAGCCCAAAGGGTCATCATGCAAAGGAAGGTAGGAGAAGGCGGCATAGGCACAAAAATTTGTGCTTCGCCCTTCGTGCATGCTTAAAGGATTTTCTACATTTTCTTTCAGGTTTTGCAGAAACAATACCGGGTTTACATTGGGCCAGAAATTGCTTGCTTTCAGACTGGTTTGTTTTTCAAGAAACTGCAAAGCTTGTGTTTGGGTAGAAAGAGGAGTGGTATCGGCATTTCTTTTTTCTGCTGCAGCTACTTCATGGCTGAGCCCTAGCATCAATAAAGAAATGATAGCTGCATGAAAAAGATGTACCCTAATTTTTTTCAATCTCATCAAAGCAATGGGCGGTTATCGATATAAGTGAAAGTAAAGAAATAGAAATGAATGTTACCAGAAAAGCATGTTTGCATATTCCAGAGCCTTTTTCCATATTGAAATGGTGAGATATTGAATTACACAAAATAGCTAAATAAGCATCCCCCAAAAAAAGACCCGCTTCAAAAGAAGCGGGCCCTTACTATGGTCTATCGTCAATGGTCTATGGACTATTGACAAACTACTAATAACGATACAAATCAGCCTTGAAAGGACCTACTTTAGAAATACCCAGGTATTCAGCCTGTGCATCGGTCAGTTCATCCAATACAGCACCTACTTTGGCAAGGTGTAAACGGGCTACTTTTTCATCCAGGTGCTTAGGTAACACGTATACTTTGTTCTCGTAGTTTTTGAAATTGGTCCACAATTCAATCTGGGCCAAAGTCTGGTTAGAGAAAGAGTTACTCATTACAAAGCTAGGGTGACCGGTAGCACAACCTAAGTTAACCAAGCGGCCTTCTGCCAATACAATCACATCTTTACCATCGATATTGTACAGATCAACCTGTGGTTTAATGGTATCTTTTGTATTGCCGTAAGTTTTATTCAACCAGGCCATATCAATTTCAATATCAAAGTGACCGATATTACAAACGATCGCTTTGTCTTTCATTAAACGAAAATGTTTTTCAGTGATCAGGTCGCGACAACCAGAAGCAGTAACAATAATATCAGCTTCTTTTACTGCTTCAATCATTGGTTTAACTTCAAAACCTTCCATAGCTGCCTGTAAAGCACAGATAGGATCGATCTCGGTAACGATAACGCGGCAACCGGCACCTTTCAGAGAAAGGGCAGAACCTTTACCCACATCACCATAACCACCTACAACAGCAATCTTACCAGCCATCATTACATCAGTAGCTCTGCGGATAGCATCTACCAATGATTCCTGACAACCGTATTTGTTATCGAATTTAGATTTGGTAACAGAATCGTTTACGTTGATTGCAGGAATAGGTAAAGTACCTTTTGCCATACGCTCATACAAACGGTGTACACCGGTAGTGGTTTCTTCTGATAAACCTTTGATATGTGAAATCAGCTCAGGGTAAGTATCAAAAACCATATTGGTCAAATCTCCACCATCATCCAGGATCATGTTTAACGGACGGTCAGCACCACCAAAGAACAAAGTCTGCTCAATACACCAATCTGCTTCTTCCTGTGTTTGTCCTTTCCAGGCAAAAACACCAATACCGGCAGCAGCAATAGCAGCAGCGGCCTGATCTTGTGTAGAGAAGATATTGCAAGAACTCCATTTAACTTCAGCACCTAAAGCAACCAGTGTTTCAATCAACACGGCAGTTTGGATGGTCATATGTAAACAACCTGCAACACGCGCACCTTTTAAAGGCTGGCTTGGACCGTATTCGGCACGGATAGACATCAGACCCGGCATTTCAGCTTCAGCTAAACGGATCTCTTTGCGGCCCCAATCGGCGAGGCTCATATCAGCTACTTTATAAGGCAGACTGAAATCGATGGTTTTTGTTAATGTAGACATGATTAGTTTTTTTTGTTGCACAAATGTAGTTTTATAGAATAAAATACTATAATTATTATTTTATTTGGGATAAACATGGCATTTTAATAGCTTTATAAAGAATAAAATACATTTTTACTATGGCAAAAGCACCTAAAAAAGAAGAATCCACTAATGCCAATATTAGCCTGGATCAAAAAGATATGGCCATACTGCGTGAATTACAACAACATGCGCGGGCCACCGTGAAGGAAATTGCTGATAAAGTTCACCTGAGTACAACACCCGTTCATGAACGTATTAAGCGGATGGAAGAAAGTGGAGTGATCAGGCAGTATGCAACGCTGGTAGATCATTCTAAAGTAAAGAAGGGGTTGATGGTGATCTGCTATGTTTCATTGAAACAGCATAACCGTAATGCGGGGAGTAAGTTCATTAAAGACATCCAAGAAATGAATGAAGTAATTGAATGTTATAATATTTCAGGCGAGTTTGATTTTATGCTGAAAGTGGTAGCAGAAAATATGGACGACTACTACGATTTTCACGTAAACAAATTAAGTCAGGCAGAGAACCTGGGGCATGTGCAGAGCGTGTTTGTGATGGGGGTGATTAAGCAGACGCATGTGCTGGTGCATTAGTGAATGGTGAATGGTGAGTTGTGAGTAGAAGGGTGAGATTTCTCAGTCGTTCCTCCTTCGAAATGTCGTGGTGTTATATTGTGTCCGTCATTTCGATCCCGCCTCGGCGGGAGAGAAATCTTCTGACGTGAGTAATAAGTATGATTGATTACTACAACTTAGGTGAAACAGCCTTTTTCTTCTCTTTAAATAGTTTCTTATGTAACCAATGGCTGGCATAGGCGCTGGCGGCACCGGTAATACCTGCAGCCAAAACATCAGAAGGATAGTGCTGGCCAAGATAGATGCGTGAATACCCAACTGCAGTTGCCCATGCAAAGGCGGGTACGGTTATGTACCATTTTTTATAAATAAGACTTACCGAAGTAGCTGCTGCAAATGCAACAGATGCATGCCCGGATGGAAATGAATAGCTGTTATCTATTTCGTTGGGATAAATATCAGGATAGGTTTGATAGGGACGGGGGCGTTGCACAATAGCTTTTAAAGTTTGTGATGCAATGGCAGAGATAGCAATGGAAGCCGCAGTTTCATATGCATCGTATTGCCCCTTTTTATTTTTTTGCAACATAGCAACCGCCCACATTCCTACTGGCAGTGCTACTGCCAATGGCTTGGCCGTGGAAGATAAACCTTTGAATAACGCGCTGTTCGGATTTTGTGGGTTTGCATTTCTTACAAAATTAACTTCCCAGTTTGCCTGCGAAAAACCGTTTAGTACGAAACAGAGAAGGAAAATGAGTAAGACTGTTTTTTTCATGGTGGGCTCTAGTTGTGCAGGAACTATGGACTATCGACCATGGTCCATGGTCCATGGTCGATAGTCCATAGTCTATAAATTCTTCAAACTTTCCTCGATGGTTTTGATCCTTGCTTCAGCATCGGCTTGTTTCTTTTGCTCAAGCGCAATCACTTCTGGTTTTGCATTTTGTACAAAACGTTCATTGCTTAGTTTTTTGAGTACGCTTTCCAGGAATTTTTGCTGGTGTTCAAGGTCTTTTAGCAGTTCTGCTTTCAAAGTAGTGCTATCCAATTGTTTTTCGCTTTCGATAAAAAATTTGTCTTTTTCTACAGCAACAACAATGGTATTAGGAACACTTCCTTTTGTGTATGTAATCGATTCTGCGTTTACCTGCTTCATCAATATATTTTCGATAGATTGATAACCGGGAATAGCCTCGGCTTGTATATGCAGTTTGATCGGATCCTTTGGTTTAATCTGGTTTTTGTTTCTTGCATCACGCAAAGCAGAGATCACTTTTTTCAACAATTCTCCATCATCCAGAATCGATTTATCTGATGTTGGTATTACCTGCACCTGTTTTACACAAAGATCATCTGTATTCTCCTGTAATAAATGATAAATTTCTTCTGTAATAAAAGGCATGAAAGGATGCAGTAATTGCATTAGTTCTTCAAAATAAACAAGTGTTTTTTCATACACGGCTTTATCAATCGGCTGTTCAAAACCGGGTTTGATCCATTCCAAATACCAGCTACAGAAATCATCCCAGATAAGTGAATAGATGGTTTTTAAAGCTTCGCTTAAACGGAACTGAATCATCATTTCATCTACTTCAATTTTTACTTGTTTAAGACGATTTTCAAACCACTCAACTGCAAAGTTTGCGGGTGTTTCTGCCGACTGCCCACTACCAACTGCGGATTGACGCCCTTCCCACATTTTAATCAACTTCAGCGCATTCCAGAGTTTGTTATTAAAATTACGTCCCTGTTCCAGTGCAGATTCATCAAACAAAATATCATTGCCCGCAGGAGATGCGATCAGGATTCCGAAACGTGTTGCATCAGCACCGTATTGATCAATCAATCCCAACAGATCCGGACTATTGCCTAACTGTTTGCTCATTTTTCTACCCTGCTTATCTCTTACCATTCCGGTAAAATAAACATCGGCAAATGGCTGCTTATCTTTAAAGGCATAACCCGCCATAATCATACGAGCTACCCAGAAAAAAATAATATCCTGACCTGTAACCAGCGTTGTGGTTGGATAGTAATAATTAAATTCCGGATTGCCGGGGTTACTTACTCCTTTAAAAACTTCCATCGGCCAAAGCCATGAAGAGAACCAGGTGTCTAAGCAATCTTCATCCTGAAAAATCTCGTCTATTTTGATATTTTCATTTTGACTTTTGAATTGCTCAAAAGCTTCTTCCCTGGTTGCGGCAACAACATAATTTCCTTCCCCATCATACCATGCCGGAATTTGTTGCCCCCACCAAAGTTGGCGACTAATGCACCAGTCTTTGATATTATCCATCCAATAGCTGTAGGTATTTTTCAGTTTAGAAGGATGGAACTTGATTTTATCGGTAGCTACAGAGCTTACAATGGCAGGGTGCTGGCCAATGAATTTCTTCATGTTCATAAACCATTGCAATGATAAACGGCTTTCTATGATAGCACCTGTTCTTTCGCTTGTTCCCACCTGTCCTTTGTAGTCTTCAATTTTTTGAATTTTGTCTAAGGCAGCAATATCTTCAACAATTTTTTTTCTTAAAATAAAACGATCAATACCATTATACAATAACACTTGTTCAGATGGGTTGTCATCACCCAATTCTTCAGCAGTGAATTTTCCTTCGGCATCTAATGTGTTTAGTGCTTTAAGATTATATTTTTTACCAAGTTCATTATCGTTCTTATCATGTGCTGGTGTAATTTTTAAAGCTCCTGTACCAAATGCTGCATCAACATATTCATCAGCGATCACAGGTATTTTTCTATTGATGATAGGTACAATTACTTCTTTACCAACCAAACTGGTATAACGTGTATCGGTTGGGTTTACACAAATAGCCACATCACCTAAAATGGTTTCAGGTCTTGTGGTTGCAACTGTAATGCTGCCGCTGCCATCAGTTAATGGATAGCTGACAAAATATAGTTTCGAGTCTATGTCTTTGAAGATAACTTCCTCATCACTCAATGCGGTTTTGCTTACAGGATCCCAGTTTACCATTCTTAAGCCACGGTAAATAATGCCCTCTCTATGCAGTTTGATGAAGATGTCAATAACAGCTTTATAATAATCGCTGTCCATGGTAAATGAGGTTCTGTCCCAGTCCAGGCTGCATCCCAGTTTTTTCAATTGCTGTAAAATAATGCCACCGTATTTTTCTTTCCATTCCCAGGCATACATCAGAAATTCATCGCGGCTGAGCGATGATTTGGTAATGCCTTTTTCGCGTAGCATTCCAACAACTTTTGCTTCGGTAGCAATTGAAGCATGATCGGTTCCGGGAACCCAGCAGGCATTTTTGCCATGCATACGTGCCCTCCGAATCAGGATATCCTGAATGGTATTATTAAGGCAGTGCCCCATGTGTAATACACCGGTAACATTAGGCGGGGGAATTACAACGGTATAGGCTTCCCGTTCATCGGGCTTACTGCTGAAATAACCTTTATCGAGCCAATGTTCGTACCACCTGCTCTCTACTTCATTGGGAATATAATTCTTACTTAGTTCCATTTTATGTACGCTTAACGCTTAACGCTTAACGCTTAATGCCTAACGCTTAACGCGAAACGGATTATGAAGTATAACAGCTACCAATAGCATTATACAGTAAGCGTTTCGCGTTAAGCGTTCAGCGTTTAGCGTTGAAAGCGTTTAAATAATGTTTGCAAAAGTAAGGAAAAGGGGCGTAGGCGGTACTGAAAAGGCCATTACCAGGTTAGCATATGGCTACCTGCTTCCAGAAAGGATACAGGAATGGGCTGTAGTTCTTCTGTAGCGGCAGCTACGGATGCTTTAATAAGGGTATTGGGTTTCTTTAATGAAAGGGAAGTACAGCATTTTTGTACGCTTTTACCCAAATCTTTTACCGCGTGCCCTACGGGGCTGCTGCAGCTAAACAAAATCAGGATAAGCAGTAAAGAATATACGTATCTCATAACAGTTGAATACAGGGTCAAAATTAATTAGCCAGTTACTGAAAACAGGTTAATGATTGTTAATTAAGGCTAACGTATCATTAAATAAAAGGTTACAGTTGTTGGGAATGATTTTAATAATTTGTCGCAACCCGGATATTTTTATTACAGTTTGGGCAGCTTTTTTCTACGAATAGAGACAAAACATTCACACCCTCTCAAAAAGGCAGGCAACAGGGGTAAAGGGTGAGGGTGAGAAAACTAACCTCTCCTTCCTCTCCACTCAAAATAACTGATCAGCACCACAATCAATACAATTACAATACCGGCGGCAGTGAGGATCTTTTTTTCAGCTACTTCCTCATGATGGTTCGAATGTTCCATGGCAGTCCGTTTTACGGGTAAAACAATCAAAGACAAATGTAAAAAAGCCAGTTTAGGGTTAAAGCCGGGCGATGGGAATATTTCCTGATAGGGGATACCGGATATATCGCATAAAAATAATAATGGTAAAATAGAACACAAAAACCGAATTTGCAAGGCTAATTTGTGCACATGCAATTTGCTATCGTAGATATTGAAACCACAGGCGGCTTTCCGGAACAGCATGGAATTACCGAGATAGCTATTGTTTTGCATAATGGCACCCAGGTAGAAGGTAAATACGAAACCCTGGTAAATCCGCACCAACCCATCCCGCCATTTATAGCCAATATGACCGGCATTACGGATGCCATGGCGGCTGCGGCACCGGATTTTAGTGAAGTGGCCCCTTATATTTATAACCTGCTGAAAGACAGAGTATTTGTTGCCCATAATGTAAACTTCGATTTCTCTTTTGTAAAACACCATTTGCAGCAATCGGGTTTTTACCTGCAAACACCTAAGCTTTGCACCATTCGGCTTAGCCGCAAAGTATTTCCCGGATTCAGAAAATATGGATTGGGTCATTTGTGCCGTGAACTGGGTATTACCATTTCTAACCGCCACCGCGCAGGTGGAGATGCATTGGCTACTTCCCAGGTACTGGATCTGGTGATACAGAATAATGGCGGCATGGTAATTAGGGAAATGTTGAAAAAAGAAAGCAAGGGGCAGTTATTACCTCCCAATTTGCCGGAAGTGTATGTAAAAGATCTTCCCGATGATCCCGGTGTGTATTATTTTAAGGATGTAAAAGGGAAAGTGATCTATGTAGGTAAGGCCAAGAATATCCGCAAACGGGTGATCAGCCATTTTACGGGACTTGATATTTCCAAAAAGCGACAGGATTTTTTACGTAGCATTTATTCTATATCACATACGGTTTGCCCAACCGAATTTATTGCATCACTGTTCGAAAGCGTAGAAATCAAACGTCTCTGGCCCATTTATAATAAAAGCCAGAAACGGTATGAACAGCTATGGGGTATTTATCATTTTGAAGACAGTAAAGGATACAGAAGACTGGCAATTGATAAGAAGCAAAAACATACAGCACCGGTAGCTAGTTTTGCTTTATTAGTAGATGCGCACAGAACTTTATGGAAGTTGATCAAAGAATTTGAACTGCATCCGGTGCTTTGTTTTCTGGATAATACCGGGGTTGATGAATTACCCGAACTTGAAGTATACAATCAGTCGGTTCAAAATGCACTGCAATGGATGCATGCACAAAAAGAAACATTCCTGATTCGCGATAAAGAAGGTTGTGTATTGGTAGAAGGAGGTAAGTTTTATGGAATGGGCCAGATAGAAAAAAATGCAGATCTTACTGAGCTTGAAAAAATAAAAGCGCAACTTACGGCCTACCCCGAGAATGAAGTGATCCGATCCATGATTCGAAGTTATGCCGAGAGATACCCGGCAAAGGTGGTGAAGATTGCGTAAAATATGATCAGGGCATAATCTTTAAAACCACGGCTTCATTAAGATCTTCTGTAGATGAAAGCGTGATTTCATACCTTTTTTTGTTGCAGGTTAGTACTACTAATGCGGTATTAGGTGGTATCATTCCCATATTATTCGCAAAAAGTTCCAGCACATGATCTCCGGGTTTGTTTCCCAAATTAATGGTAATAGAAGCTGACTTAGCAGAAAGGGTTTGCTTATTCAGAATAACTTTTCCATCCAACATCAGGGTTGCAATATCTCCATCAATTTCACCATTATCGTATAGTTCAATTTTAAAACAGCAGGTATCCAGCGTAATCGTTCGCTTGACCCTGGTTTTGCGAACAAACAATTTTTCAGATCGTATATAGGTTGATGTATCGTTAACTAATGCATCTGCGTTATTCGTTAGAGCAGTATACACCGGCCTGGTTTTTTTTGCAGTTATCGGTATTTGGGGTGAGGAGTTTTTGGATGGTTTACTTTTTTGGCCTGGTTCATGAAAGGCTTCTTTCTGTTTATCTGTCATTACCAGTGATGCAGCACCATTGAACATGGAAGGGACTGAAACCAAATTAGCATCTTCCTCAAACCGAATTCTCATTGGTAGTAAATGCAAAGTGTTTTTATCCGACATATACGTATTCAATCCTCCTGACGGGGAACTTTCTACCAAAGATTCCTGGGTATAGTTCATTAGGGTAATATCAGGCGTGCAGGTGATGATTTTTTTATCCTGTTCCCTTGAGAAAGAAAAACGATAGTACACACTATCTGGTTTTTTAAAAGTCAGGTAAGATTCTGATGTAACATTTCCTGTTTTGAGATGCGTGAGAATTAATAATAAGTTCTGTTTTACTGAATCATAGTTTCCAGATACTGTAAAAAACTGAGTTTGTTTTTGATCTGTTAGAACTGCAGGTGGGTTGGTATAGGTTACGATTAAATTCCCGGAAACTTTTCCTTTTGGACTAACTACAAAAACTATTTTTTTTTCGGCGTTCTTTTTTTTAATTAGTGTGGTCATTGGCTGTCCTGGCATATATTCGCCCACCCCATTCCACACCCCGGAAAATTGCTGAGCTGAGGAGAAAAAAAACAGAAAACAAAAAAAAAGGGTGATGGTGATTTTGGACATACAATAAAAATGAAGGCTTTGATGAAGGTTAAACGAAAAAAAAGCAATTAGCGTCTTTATCAAGCCTTAAAAAACACTTAACTTATTATGCAGGAAGTTTCTTCATTGATTGCCGCTAAGATTAATATCAGTAAAAAACAGGTTGAATCCGTATTACAATTGTTTGCCGAAGCTGCAACGGTTCCTTTTATTGCGCGTTACAGAAAAGATATGACGGGTGGGTTGGATGAGGTACAGATAGTACAGATACAGGACGAAGCCCGATTTTTGAAAGAGTTTACAGAACGCAAAGCCTTTATTGAAAAATCTATCACAGAGCAGGGTAAGATGACGGATTACCTTCAGGGAAAAATCAATGCGGCTACTACCATGGTGGAACTGGAAGATATTTATTTGCCTTATAAATCCAAACGAAAAACAAAAGCACAAACAGCCCGTGAAAATGGACTCGAGCCCTTGGCCTTATTGATGCTGGAACAAACCGCAACAGATATTACAGTAGAAGCGGAGAAATACCTCAACGAAAAGATAAAAACAACGGATGAAGCATTACAAGGTGCCCGGGATATTATTGCTGAGACTGTAAATGAAGAAGTAAAGCTTCGAGCCAAACTGCGAAAATTATTTGAAGACAAAGCCTTGTTATACAGTAAAGTATTAACTGATAAAGAAACAGAAGGGATTAAATACAAAGACTACTTTGATTTTTCAGAACCCATATATAAAATCCCTTCTCACCGGATACTGGCTGTGTTGCGTGGATTTCTGGAAGGGTTTTTACGAATGAGTATTTTACCTCTGGAAGAAGATGCATTGGAGATTATAGAGAAAGATTATGTAAAAGCCTTAACGCCTTCTACCGAACAGGTAAAAAAAGCTATTCGGGATGCGTATCGAAGATTATTGCAACCTAGTCTGGAAACAGAATTCAGAACCGCTCTCAAACAAAAAGCAGATGAAGAAGCCATTGCTGTTTTTGCAGAAAATCTGAGACAGTTATTGCTAAGTTCTCCGCTGGGCAGTAAACGTATATTGGCCATTGATCCAGGTTACAGAAGTGGTTGTAAAGTAGTTTGTCTGGATGAAAAAGGGGAATTACAAAAAACAGACTTGATTTATGTACATGAAGCCAACCGCATCTACGATAGTGAATACAAGATCAAAGAACTGGTAGCTAAATATGCTATTGAAGTATTTGCCATTGGCGATGGAACAGCCGGCAGAGAGACGGAACAGTTTATTAAAAAGATGAATCTTGGGTTACCGGTGTTTCTGGTAAATGAAGATGGGGCTTCTGTATATTCTGCCTCCGAAACGGCACGTGAAGAATTTCCAAATGAAGATGTTACAGTAAGAGGTTCCGTAAGTATTGGCAGAAGATTGATGGATCCATTGGCGGAGCTTGTAAAGATTGACCCGAAAAGTATTGGTGTTGGCCAATACCAGCATGATGTAAACCAGTTTCGCTTAAAAGAAAAACTGGATCAAACGGTTGTGAGTTGTGTAAATACAGTAGGTGTGAACCTGAATACGGCCAGTAAACACTTGTTGAGTTATGTAAGTGGTATTGGGGGTACATTGGCAGATAATATTGTAAAATATAGAAGTGAAATAGGAAAATTTACGAATAGAGAACAGTTGTTGAATGTGCCCCGTTTAGGAGGAAAAGCCTATGAGCAGTGTGCCGGTTTTTTAAGAATACAAGAAAGTGAAAATTCCCTCGATGCTAGTGCAGTGCATCCTGAAGCGTATCCATTGGTGCAAAAAATAGCGGCAGATGCCGGGGTGGAAGTAAAGGCCATTATTGGTAATGAAGAAGTACTGAAAAAAATCGAAGCCAAAAAATATGTATCAGAACAGTTCGGAGAGTTAACCATTAAGGATATTCTAAATGAACTGAAGAAACCAGGACTGGATCCACGCAGTGAACTGGAACAGTTTGAGTTTGCCAATATTTATAAAATAGAAGAAGTACAGGTAGGGATGATCTTACCGGGATCAGTAACCAATCTCACCCGTTTTGGTGCTTTTATAGATATTGGTGTAAAACAGGATGGCTTGGTGCATGTGAGCGAGATTGCCCATAAATACATCACCGATCCTTCGGAAGCTTTGCAACTCGGACAAAAAGTAAGCGTTAAAGTACTGGAAGTGGATATGGCAAGAAAGCGGATCGCTTTATCCATCAAACAAACCGAAGAAGCACCTGCGAAAAGTACGAGGTCTGAAGTACGAGGTACGAAGTTTTTTACTGAGAATAAGAAGCCTACAGCAGAAGTAAGTGTGGAAGATGCATTGAGTTTGTTGAAGAAAAAATTTGCAAAATAATACGGATAACGTCTTACGTCATTGAAAATACTCTGCGTAACTGTTGTTGTTGGTCAGGGACCAACAACAGAGAAACCAACAACGGAGAAGGTGAGGGGGAGCCGCAGATTCGAAGATTATTGTAGTAACATGTAATCTTACTGTTGTTGTTGGTCGCCGACCAACAACTGGGATGCAACAAATAATCTGCGAATCTGCGGCTACACACTTTCTATCCATCCCAAAATCCTTAACTTGTCTTCCAATCTAAAATCATATGAAACATTTTCTGACTGTCATTCTTTTTTCAGTTCTTACCATTGGCGCAAATGCACAGGCCAAGGTTAACCCGGTGATTAAAAAATTCGCCACAGTTACCGAAGTGCCCTTCTCTGTAGAAAACCCGGATACCAAGCTGGATTATAAGATTGTGGTAGAAGTAAGTTCTGATAATCCAAAACCAGAATCTGTTCACGAATTTTTTGAAAAAGTGGGTGCTGTGGTAAACCTGCATGCACTGGGTGGGGTGCCTGCCAATAAATTACATGTGGTAATGGTGATACATGGTCCTGCTGCTCAGTATATCTTGAACAATGAAGAATACAAAAAGAAATTCAACACAGATAATCCCAATATCCCTTTATTCAAAGAGTTAACCGATGCTGGTGTAAAAATATTTGTGTGTGGACAATCACTCAACAAAAGAAATATCGCCAAAGAAGCTGTTGCAACTGATGTGAAACCGGCACTTTCTGCTATTACAACCTTAACTACTTACCAACTGAAGGGGTATTCGTTTTTGAAATATTGATCTCTGCGAAAATCGCAGAACCTCTTGTTCTCTGTGGTTGGTAGTTCTTCCAACCGCAGAGAACAAGAGTTAGGGAGATATATCGCAGAGAATAGATTAGTTATTCAGGTCTTTGATTTCTCTATTTTCATAAATCATCTGATCTCCTCCATGAAAGCCCACATGAATCATGGCATTAGCTAATTCTAAAGAGGTGAGTCCACCATTCGGATAAATTTTACTAATAATAGGCTTGTACAATACCCGCATCACACGATACAGGGTATTTGGTTCTGCTCTCGGTGTAACCGGAAAAATATAGCCCGGCCTGAAAATAGCCAGCTGCTTAAAATTTAGTTTGATCAATATATTTTCTGCAATCCCTTTATCCAAAGCAAACATGATCTTGCTTTTTTCTGAACTATCCGCACCTTGCCCGCTAAGGAAACAAAAAGCTGCATCGGGACTTTTCTCTTTCAATACTTCTGCAAATGCTTTGGTATAGTCAATGGTGATTTTTCTGAATTCCTCCCTTGGTACGGCACCGGTATATACACCGATGCAGAAAAAACAAATATCCTGGTTAGTAACTACCTCCTGTATGGAACGGTAGTCCATGAAATCATCATGTAATACTTCTTTCAGTTTGGGATGCGAAATGCCAGTAGGCTTCCTGGTAATGGAAGTGATCATGGCAACATCGTTTCTTTCCAGGCAACTGGTAAGTATCAGTTTGCCCATCATGCCATTGGTACCAGTAATGATAATATTTTTCATAAACCCTTTTTGCGTCTTTGCGTCTTTGCGAGAAAAAATTTCACGCAAAGGCGCAAAGACGCAGTTTTTTTAGGTGAGAGGGATTTTCTTCCCTGTTTTGGCAGCCTCATAAATGCCCATCAGAATTCGCATATCACGAAGTCCTTCTTCACCAGACGTATGAGCAGGGAATTTATTGTGTTCAATCATTTCTTTGCAAATTCCCTGCAGCATAACCGTTTGATGGTGCACAATAGGAAGATTTAATTCTCCCTGACTGGTACGGCCTTTCAAGGGGCCATATCCATAGGCAGGTCCCAATTGTGCCCAACCATTGTTAGCAGATACATACAGTTGTTCAATATTGGATTTATACGAAGTAAATCCATTGACCATCGCACCACCGGGCATTTGCATTTGCCAGGATACCGATTCTTCTACAGTGGTAAATCTTTGTTTATCTGTAATGGGTCCAAACTGTGCTGTTACCCAAAGTGGTTCTTCCCCCGTTGCATAGCGCGATGCCTGAACACAATAAATACCCACATCCATTAAAGGGCCGCCGCCGGCTAATTCTTTTTTCAAGCGCCATTGCGTTGGGTCGCCAATGCTGAAACCAAAATTGGTTTGTACAAAACGGACATCGCCAAATACTTTCTGCTGACCTATGCGCATGATTTCCTGTGTAAAAGGCTCAAAGTGTAAACGATAGCCGATGCCCAATTGTACATTGGCTTTTTTACAGGCAGCCACCATTTCTTCTGCTTCTTTTACGGAAACAGACATAGGCTTCTCGCACATAACATGCTTACCCGCTTTCGCAGCGCGCAACACAAACTCATGGTGCATGGAGTTGGGTAACACGATATAAACAATATCAATGTCTTTGTTAGTAGCTATCTGGTCGAAGGTTTGGTAGTTGTAAATATTTTTTTCAGGAATAGCGTATTTATTTTTCCATTCTGCCGCTTTGGAAGGCGTACCGGTTACAATGCCTGCGAGGTAACAATTATCTGTTTTTTCCAGAGCAACAGCCAGTTGGTTTTTAGCATAACTACCCAAGCCTACCAGTGCAATGCCTAATTTTTTCTGATTTTTTTGCGGCCATGATCTTGCATGGGCAGGTAGGGAAGAAGCAACAAGGGTTGAGCCGATTCCCAAACCTAAGGTTTGCAGAAACGAGCGGCGGGAGTGGTTGTTTGGCATACAAGCAAGTTGAAGGTGACTGAAATCACTTCAAATTACAAAAGCTTTGTAACTAACTTTTGGAAAGTTTATAACTTTCCAAAAGTTAACTAATACGCCGGGTTTACGCCTACATAATTATGCGGCGTAATGGCTTTGAGTTCTTTTTTAATGGCGGCACTTACTTTTAACTTGCCAATAAAATCATGAATGGCTTTTTTATCAATCTTATGATTGCCGCGGGTAAGGTCTTTTAATGCCTCGTATGGATTGGGATAATTTTCTCTGCGTAAAATGGTTTGTATGGCTTCGGCCACTACGGCCCAATTGTTTTCCAGGTCTTCCTTTAATTTGGCTTCGTTCAACACCAGTTTGTCCAATCCCTTCTCCAATGATTTCAATGCAATGGCGATATGCGCCACAGGTACACCGATATTGCGCAATACGGTTGAATCTGTTAAATCTCGCTGCAGGCGGCTTAGTGGGAGTTTGGCAGACAAATGTTCCAGCAATGCATTGGCCATACCGAGATTGCCTTCTGCATTTTCAAAATCAATCGGGTTAACTTTATGCGGCATGGCCGAAGAACCAACTTCACCCTTTTTGGTTTTCTGTTTAAAATAATCCACACTGATATAGGTCCAGATATCGCGACACAGATCAATCAGAATATTGTTGATTCGTTTGATGGCATCAAAATGCGCGGCAAGACTATCATAATGTTCTATCTGCGTTGTAAACTGCATGCGTTGCAGGCCCAGAACATCTTCTACAAAAGCATTGCCCAAATCCACCCATTTCTTTTTAGGGTATGCTACATGGTGTGCATTAAAGTTACCGGTAGCACCCCCAAACTTAGCTGCATAAGGTATACTGGAAAATAATTCGATCTGGTTATTCAAACGTTCCACAAATACCATGATCTCTTTACCCAAACGGGTAGGAGAAGCCGGTTGTCCGTGTGTACGCGCCAGCAACGGAATATTTTTCCATTGCGCCGCCAGTTGGTATAAGTGATTTTGCAAATTGATCACGGCCGGTAAATACTCATGCTCCATACAATGTTTCCAACTAAGTGGAATGGCCGTGTTGTTGATGTCTTGCGATGTAAGCCCAAAATGAATCCACTCTTTTAGTTGCGGTATGGCGGCTTTATCCAGTTGTTCTTTCAAAAAATATTCCACGGCTTTCACATCGTGGTTAGTTACACTTTCAATCTGTTTAATCTGTTGCGCATTCTCCACACTGAATTCATCCAGCACCTTTTTTAATGCGAGTCTGGCTTTGGGAGATAGTTTAAAAAACTTCTGATCAGCCAGAAAGAAAAAATATTCCACTTCTACCAGCACCCGGTATTTGATCAATGCATATTCAGAGAAAAATTCGTCCAGATGCTGCACTTGTTTACGGTAACGGCCATCAATAGGGGAAACTGCGGTTAGTGGGGAAAGCTCCATTTGGGATAATTAATAATTAGTAATGAATAATTAGTAATTGGGGTTACTGATTATTTGGGATTGTTTTGGATATTATTAGAGATGAATTGAGTTTCTTTGCAGCAAATTTAATTGAATTGGACAAGAGAATACGGATTGGGGCGGTAAGTTATTTAAATACAAGGCCATTATTGTTCGGATTGAAGCGTTCGGGGTTGATGGAGAAGATTGTATTAACAGAAGAATATCCTGCTAAAATAGCTGCCATGCTGTTGAATGATGAGATTGATGTGGGGTTGGTTCCGGTAGCCATCATTCCCAAATTGGCAGAAGCCCATATCATTACAGACTATTGCATAGGTACAGAAGGAGAAGTAGCTTCTGTAGCACTTTTCAGCGAAGTGCCGATGGAAAAAGTAACCACCGTTTTACTGGATTACCAAAGCCGTACCTCTGTAAATCTGGCAAAAATTTTATTGCAAGAGTACTGGCAGGTAAGCCCTGTATTGGAAGCTGCCAAAGAAGATTTTCGTTCTGCTATTAAGGGAACTACAGCCGGTATTGTGATTGGCGACAGAGCCCTGGAGCAAAGAAAAATTTCAAAGTATACCTATGATTTAGGCACAGCATGGAAAGCCCATACCGGATTGCCATTTGTATTTGCGGCATGGGTATCCAACAAGCCACTCGATGAAGATTTTGAAGATGCTTTTAACCGGGCCAATGGCTATGGCGTATCGCATATAGCAGAAGTGGTTGCAGAAAATCCTTATCCCGGGTATGATCTGACCAAATATTACACCGAAAACATCAGTTATCATTTGGACGAGGCAAAAAGAAATGGGCTGGCTGTTTTTCTGCAAAAGCTTAGTGAATTATCAGAATAACAGATATCGAATCAGTGCATGTTAACTTGTTATTTTTTTGAAACTCATCTTTCTTAGAAGGCTGTAACCTTCTGCACCACTTCAAAATTCCTTGTTCGATATTCATTATTCAATATTTTTACTTCCTCATGGCAACCTTCTCCATCATCACCATCTGTTTCAATAACCTCGCTGATTTACAGCGTACCTGCCAGTCGGTGGATGGACAAACCCGTTTGCCCGATGAACATTTGATCATCAATGGCTCTACTACCCCGGAGATAGAGACATGGTTATTGCAAACGCCACAGCCTGCTTACAGAAAATGGGTGAATGAGCGCGATAAAGGTATTTCTGATGCATTCAATAAAGGAATCGGTAAAGCATTTGGAGAAATTACTCACTTACTGAATTCAGGCGATACCTATGCTGCCGAAGACGTACTGGCAGCAGTTGAAATACTATTTGAAAGAAATACCAACCTGCAATGGATCAGCGGAAACATACAACTGATGCGTGGAGGGAAAGTTGTGGTAGTAGGAAAGGCGTTTGAAAAGGCGAAATTATATCGCGGTATGCGCAGCGTATCTCATCCTACCTGGTTTGTAAAAAAGCATGTGTACAGCAGGGTAGGGTTGTACAGCAGCGAGTACAAGATTGCCATGGACTATGACATGATGTGCCGTTTGACTGATGAGCCTTACGCTTATCTCGATAAACCCATTGCTGTATTTGACGATACCGGAATCAGTTCTCAAAATTATATCCGCTCACTGGATGAATCGCGCATAGTCTATACATCACATTTCGGATTTTCTTTCCTCATGATGCTCTGGCAATTTCGTTTGCGGGTATTGCATTATTTATTGCAAACTTCTTTTGGAAAATGGTTATTTGCCTTGAAGCAAAAAATGGGGTTGGAGAATTTTTAAGGGAGTGAAGGGACCATGGTCCATAGTCGATGGTCCATGGAGCATTCTGGTATTTTACGAGTAGATATACCTAATTAATATAATAAGTTAGCTGCCATTAACGCACATCTGAATTGTCTAGCAATCAACTTCTATTAATTACAATTTAATGATAAGCCTAAATAGAAAAAGCACACATACAAACCGTACAAATAAAATACTGCTTATTGCAGTTTTGGTTTCATATGTATTCATTGTATTGCCACTTGAAAAGTGGAATATATTTCTAGGAATAGTAATTCTATTAAGTCCATTAGGTCTGCCTAATTTCCCGGATATCATTTATTTCCCATTTGGGTATTTGAGCATTATTCTGACAGTTTGGAAATTATTCTCTAAGACACCACGGACTGGGAATGATAGTAGCTTTATCAGATTGCTCCTTTTATGTTATTATATACCTCTGATTTCTTACCATTGTATTGAACCCTTCTCTATTGGCAGGTATGACTTTCTTATTTCTATTATGCCTGAAATTATGTTCATCATAGTTTCTATATTACTGTTTATGAAAACATGCGTTCGAATATGATTATAGGTGTGTGACCGACCATGGACTATGGTCTATGGTCTATGGTCTGCTATTCAAATAGCTTATCATTCTAAAATATTACAGTATATCCTTCGAAGCAAAAAAGCACACAGACTAACTACAATTTAGGTATCTGCACACCTCTTACTTTATTTGCATTATCCAGCCATACCAGTTTTGTGGAAGTGAGGGTTGCAATGGTTACGTTATTAGAATACCCGGCACCCGTGGTGAATAAGGTGGTGGAATCTGTGTTCATAGACCAACTACCCTGACGCCAAGTACCAGTTGTCAGAATCTCATCAAATGTGCCATCTCTGTAAAATTTCAATCGCTCATTAGACCAGTTGGATGGATTATTTGAACCCGTTCTTGCATATGAGATCGTTTGATTTGGTAATCCCCAGTTCGTAATAACACTATCATAGATGAAAACATGTATGGTTAGTAGATCCATTTTGGAGGGTACTTTTATTTGTGTTTCGGGAGCTAAATCGTTTTTTTCACAGGAACAGAATGCCACCAGTAGTATTATTAAAAAACCAGGTAGTGGAAATTTCTTATTAGGGTTCATAAATATGATTTAGGTTGAATCAATGAAATCTTGCGTGTGCTCTGCAGCCCTTGCGTAAATATATTAAAAGTTAAGAATATTTATTCTTGTCTTATTGTATATGAGCCGAATAAATCGCTTATTCGGCTCATATATTCTTTATATTTGAGCCGAATAGCGAAATTATTCGGCTCATGATACCATATAACTGGCAGCAGAAAGACTGGCCTCATTTTACATTTGCTCCTGAAAGGGTGGAGGATGCATTGTTTGCTTTTTCAGAAAAGGCAGGCAGGGTATCGGGTATTTTAGAGGGGTTACCAGATGATACCAGACAGGATGTGATTGTTGACATGCTGCTCGCAGAAGCTATCAAGACCTCGGAAATTGAAGGCGAGTATCCCAACCGTAGAGATGTACTTTCCTCCATCCGGAAAAACCTGGGGCTGGATTATATAACAAGAAATACTAAAGACAAATCTGCGGAAGGTTTGGGTGAATTACTGATTGATGTTCGCAAAACACATAAAGAACTTCTGACTGAAAAAAAACTTTTTGCCTGGCATAAGATGTTGCTTGGTGAAAATAAGCGATTGCAAGTGGGTCAATGGCGCACACATACAGAGCCTATGCAGGTTATTTCCGGAGCGAGTGGCAAAGAGAAAATACATTATGAAGCCCCGCCATCGGCCAGGGTTTCCAAAGAAATGAAAAGGTTTATCAGCTGGTTTAATGAAACAGGCCCAGGTGGAAAGAAGGAAATAAAAAAAGCACCCATTCGCGCAGCCATCGCTCATTTGTATTTTGAAAGTATCCATCCTTTCGAAGACGGAAACGGAAGAATAGGCCGGGCTATTGCAGAGAAAGCATTGTCGCAAACCATAGGTCGCCCTGTGTTATTGAGTTTATCCAAGACTATCGAGGCGAAGAAAAATTTGTATTACAAGTCGCTTGAAAAAGCACAGCGATCCAATGAAATCACTCACTGGATAGTGTATTTCGTTCAAACATTACTGGACGCGCAAAAGGAATCAGAAAAACAGATCGAATTCACACTCAGGAAAACGAAATTCTTTGACCGTTTCAAAGATCAACTTACTGATCGCCAGTTGACGGTCATTAAACGAATGCTCGAAGAAGGCACAAAGGGCTTTGAAAGTGGTATGAATGCAAGAAAATACATAGGCATTACCAAAACTTCTAAAGCAACCGCTACAAGGGATATGCAGCAGCTGTTGGAAATAGGCGCATTTACTCCTGCAAGTAAAGCTGGAGGGCGAAGTACGAGTTATCAGTTAGCTATATAGACCATAGACCATGGTCCATGGTCTATGGTCTACTGCGTGAAGTGCTGATAGATAGCGAGGATAACTTTCTCCGCCTTTACAGAAGCGTATGGAACGCGAACTACGAATTCATATTTCTGTTTTACCAGCGTGTCGTCTTGTAATTCTGCAGCTACATCGTCCGGATATATCGGGTAAATATTGTTGGCTATTTCTCTGGGGTAGGGTGCAAACCGTTTGTATTGTGAGCCATTGAAAATACCGAACACAGTACAGCCCACTGCGGCAGCAAGGTGTACAGAGCCTGTATCAACCGATAAAAGGCATTGTGCATTTTTTAATAAAGACAACATTTCCGGTAAAGAAGTTTTTCCCGCCAGGTTACTAACAGGGTTGTGATATTGCTTACAAAAAGCCTCAATATAAGGGGCATCTGTTTTGGTTCCGGCTACAATGGCCGTCCAGCCATATTGTTCGAAAAGATATTGTGATACCCTTGCAAAATTTTCGGCAGGCCAAATGCGTGCGGCACTTCTTGAGCCTGGGAATACCACAAAATATTTTTCGGGAACTTGCACTGATAGTAAGGGTAAGCAGTTGGTGTTAACTTTTGTATCAGTGATCCTGGATGGTTGGCCTGTTACAAATTCAGTAAAGCTTCTGTTGCGTATAAATTCGAAAACCGGTTTTTCAGGATGATCAAATAAGCGAGTATACAAATGCGCATCATAGCCCAATTCGTAGGGTTGAATACTTTCTGTATTGGCCTTCATTCCTATTTTCTCAACTGCGCTTGTTGCCTTCACAATACTGTCGTCGTAACGTTTATCCCTGGAAAAAGTAGGGTTGATGACAGCGGCATAATTTTGTTGATAAACATTGCGGAGAAATCGGTAGCGGTAGCCCATTTCTTTTTTAAAACGGATCTTATCTATCCAAAAGCTGTGGGTTATTGCTTCTGCATCAAACGTATCAAAAAGGGATTTCCAGCTTTTGTTGCCGCAGAAATGAAATTCATAACCCCGGTATTGTTCTGCAGTGATGATTTCATGAAGAAAAGGTCGCCAGAGCATATAATCACCAATCTCATCAATTCTTACGATGAGTACTCTTTTGATAGCTGCTGATCTGCGCCAACCAAGGCAAGCCAGCCAGCCAATGATGGTATAGATAATCCCTTTCAACCGGTTCATACTTACAAATGTAAAGGGTGAGGCAATACGATGAACTTTGCTTTTTTAGTTTACTTTTAGGTTTCAAATAAATCATTCTGATGGGCTCATTTGGAAAGCTGAAAGAAAGACTCTACGTAAAACTCAGACGAACCTTGTTTCTGGAGAATATTGACCTGAAACTGGCCAGGAGCAATGATTTGCAGGTGGATGATTATATCCAGCGTCACCTTTTTCAAAACCCACGTTACCAGACGGCGGATAAATTAAACCGCTACGAGTTTCAGGCTTTTTCTCAGTTTGGAGAAGATGGCATCATCAAAGAAATATTTAAACGCATTGGTACTACCAACCGATATTTTGTTGAGTTTGGTGTTGAAACGGGTGTGGAAACCAATACCACTTACTTGCTTTACCAGGATTGGAAAGGGTTGTGGATTGATGGGAGTGAAGATAATATCCGTACGATTCAACAACATTTTCCAAAGACCATTGCGAAGGGACATCTAACGGCAATGCAAAGTTTTATTACAGCAGAAAATATTGAAGAACTATTTCAAAAAGGGAATGTGCCCAAAGAATTCGATTTATTATCCATTGATATTGACCGTAACGATTATTATGTGTGGGATGCAATTACAACCTATCGTCCACGTGTAGTGATCATTGAATACAATTCTATTTACCGGCCCGATTGTCATTTTGTGGTAGACTACGATCCCAATGCCATGTGGGATGGAACGAGTAATACCAGTGCCAGTTTGGAGGCTTTGTATCAATTGGGATTGAAGAAAGGATACAAATTGGTGGCCAGTTCTTTTTCGGGCGTGAATGCTTTTTTTGTGAGAGAAGATTTGATTGGGGATGCATTTACCGGGCCATTTACGGCAGAGAATCATTTTGAATCGCCGAAGTATTTTCTGTATCATACGCCGGGGCATCCGAGGAGGGTGGAGTTGTAACTTTTTTTTGCCACTGAGGGGTACTGATTTATACTGAAGCGGGACTATAGTTGATAGGCTTGCGCTTTTTTAGGATGAGAAAATTTATGGACAGGGCCAGAAGCATTGGTAAGAATGTGACGATAATAAAGATGAGGTAGGAGTTTGTTGTAAATGGGATATCGTTGTCTGGTACCAATATACCTTTCCCGATAGGTCCGCCTGAAAAAATAAATATTTGGGTAAAGTTCCAGCCAAAATGAATTCCGATTGGTATGTAGAGAGAGAAGGTTTTTGCATAGCCATAAGCTAATAATAGCCCCATAACACCTGTAATAAAAAAAACAACAATCATTTGCACAGGATTTCCAATAATACCAAATGAAAACCAATGGTAAATGCCAAAAGCAGCAGCAGAAATGAAAATGGCTTTGATCATTCCTAATTTATTAAGGAGGATATAAAGAAGTACGCCGCGGAAAATCAATTCTTCAAATAAAACGGATTTGATGTTCCACCAAATTCCTGAAATCACAAGATTGATGGAGAGCTCAGGATTTACATGCCATTGCTGCTTTCCAAAATACATTTTCAATACAAAACCAAGAGAGCAAAAAATAGACGTGATAACAAAAAACAGAAAAAAATCGGCTGTACGTTGTTTGGTTGGGAGAAATCCTAAAACAGATAAATTTTTCTTGTCAAATAACCAGACAATGAACCAGGAAATGATAAGTTGAACAAGTATCCCGAGCATATTGATATTTTTAATGGTTAGATGCTATCGTACTTACTTTGGTATAACATTGTAAATGTATACGACTTGTTTTAACGGTTGGCTATCTCTCCTGAAATAAATGCGTTGGCAATGTCCTGATCGCCATCATGAAATAAGCACACATCATAATACGCGATTTCGCTATTGGTTTCATCTGCATAATGGTGCAGTTCTGTAAGTAGTGCTTTCTGGCTTACCGGAAGGGTGAGGAGATACCTTCCTTTGTTATCAAATAAAATGATGGAATGATAGCCATAATTTTCTAATGATAATAATGTGCTCAGGCCATCTTCTTTAATAGCATCCATATTGGTTTTATTGTACTCGAAATAGATCACTGGTTTTTGTTGCTGAATCAGTTCAGTGGCACCGCGGATAATGATGGTATCAAAACCTTCGCAGTCTACTTTTAATAATTTTAATGTTCGGTTGGTTAACTGGTGTTCCTCCAGTACTTCATCCAAAGTTTTTAGGGTTAATTCCTGACCACTGGTTTCGGATGGAACCAATGTAGTATTCCAACCACCTTTTTCCAATGCCACCTGTAGTGTTTGTCTTTTTTCACCCAAAAATTCTTTGATGATGGTGATGTGTTGAAACTGTCTGACATTTTTTTCGAGGAAACTATAAGAGATATCATCTCCCTCCACACCAATCACCGGAAGATCAATAGCCGACTTGATCACTGCAATGGTATCGCCCACATTGGCACCAATATCAAGCACTGATAAAGATGGATATTTTGTGGCAATACACACCGAAAGCCTTGCCAGCTGTGAATTCACAGCAGGTTCGTATTTGTAATTGCTGATTTGTGGATTGTTGCCGGGCATATCTATATAAAACTTCCCCACTTTTACCTGCTTCACAATTTTAGCTTTGCTGGCACTATGCACATTCACTTTTACAATATCGTATCCAACAGTATTGAGTAATTTCCGGATGATTGTTCTCATAATAATTTTTTAATGACCCATCAGGTCTTTTACTATTTTTTCAAATTGTGGCTGGTAGCAAAAATCATATGCGTATTCACCTTCTACCACCACATTGGGGCATTGCGGAAATACTTCCAATACCCTTTTTACTTTTAAGGCTTCTGCCAATGAAAATGGGAAAGATTGGTTACCAATAAACAATGCACTTCCTGCTATTACGGCTGCCAGTTCATAAAAATTAGTTACCGGTTGATAAATGAGTTGCGGAATCTGTTGTTGCATTTCTGCAAATTCATCCGGCATACCTACAAATACAATACGTGGATATTTTTTCAGAAATGTATAGGTAATATGTGGTGTGCGGTAACGGCTGCTACGAGCCAGTAAAATTGCATCATGAAAAGATGTATTGGGTGTTACCTGTAGCCAGTGTTTACCCAGATCGCGGCTGATGCCGTAGGTAAGAAAATACCAACGGGCAATACTACCCATCCGATAATCAAAGGGGAAGGAGCGGAAAGCGGTAAGATCGTAATGAATGGGTTGTTCTTTATGTGCTTCACATTTGGCAAAACCAGGCTGTGCCAATAACAATGGCGCAAATAAGTCTACACTTTTTTGCGTAAGCATTACGTTGCCATTCGGGTGGCGCATTTGCTTGGTAAAATCACGGTTGGGTTGGTTGAGGGTTAAGTAGAGATTGATTTTTTTACCCTGAGCCAGTTCCAGCATGGTTGGAATGGAATAGATAATATCTCCGGCATGACCGCTATGTGAAAAATTAATTTCATCACCTGTAATTACGGGCGGGTTCGACAATAGATCCGGTACCTGTTGCAGGCCGTTGATGAACTGGGTTTCTTTTTGTTTTACGTTAAACTCAGTTTTCCACGCATTGAATATTTTTTTCAACGGGCTCATTTATCCGTGTTTGGTTACTTTCAACACCATTACTACATTATAGTCAATCTCACAATTATTACTGTAGAGGGTTTCATAGCTGATACCGGGTAATTCATTCATTCTTGCCAGCATATAATCATATCCCATGTCTGCATGTACATGATAAGGGTTCATTGGAACACCCATCTCTTTACAATACACTTCATATTTTGGCTGATCAGGAAATACCAACACAAGGTTGCCACCATTTTTCAGGATCCGGATAAATTTTCGAAGTGCATCTTTTGTATCTGCAAAGTCTTCAATCAGATGACTGGTATACACATAATCATAAGTGTTATCGGGAACAGGTATTTCGTTGTTAATCACATCGCAGGCAATGTCTACTTTGTCTTTACCGGTATACGTATACGGTTGTTCAAAGTCTATGCCATCGCAATCCACTTTCAATATTTTATCGCCGCCAAAACCTACATCGCAACCTTTGCCGGTGCAATAGGGTAGTACCCAGTGGCGCACTTTGGAAGTTTCGGATGGTCCTTTGAATTTAATACCAAACCAGCGGCCCAATGTGCCTTTGATTTTTCTTTCCAATGTAAGTTGTAAACCCATACAATATCTATTATCAATGATTCAACAATCCTTTTAACGCATCAATTCTAAAGCGGATTACCGGCATGGCTTTGGCCGGTTGGCCCTGCAATGTATATTTTATTCCAAGTATAAACGAAGCACCCAGTTTAAAAATGTATTCAATGATTTTTTTATAAAAAGCCCAGCTGCTTTTTTGCTGCGTGGTTCGCACCCTTTCGCCACGGCCAATACCACTGGCAACGCGATACATGTATTCGCGGGTAAGCTTGGCGGTTTCTACCACATGCTGCACACGAATAGCGGGGTCATAATAAATGGTACGGCCCAGTGCTTTCAGGCGAAGAAAAAAATCTTTACCCTCACCACCAATGCGTAAAGTGCCCATTACGCCGGGAAGGGCTGTATTAAAACCTTTGATCGCATCAAAATCTGCTTTGCGGATGATCATGTTGGATTCAAGGGGATATTTATTGGGAGCAAAAACACTGACGGTTTCACTGTAGTGAAAATGGCCTACCAGCGAGGAAACAAAATGGCTCATCCATACCGGTTCTGAAGGAATGTAGCGGGGAATGATGCGCCCGCCTAAACCGCCTGCATCGGGATGTTGGGCAAAAAAATTGACGATTCGTTCCAGGTAGTCATGGTCGGCAACCGCATCATCATCCATAAAACAAAGTAAGGGTGAGTGTGCATAGGCAGCTCCGGTATTTCTGGCAAAAGAAGCGCCCTGCCGGGGTTCATTGTAATAATAAAAATGACTATTGGGATGCGATTCGATAAAAGTCTGGCACAGTGCAGCTGTATTATCAGTGGAATTGTTGTTAACTACAATTACTTCATATGCCTCTTTGGAAAGGGTTTGGTGATACAAACTTTCCATAGCTTCCTGTATATAAGCCGAACGGTTATAGGTACAGATCACCACTGATATTTGCAAAGTAGTACTCATACAGTTTGCAAAGATAACAGGGCTTTCTGTACGATGGTATCCCAATGAAAGAATTGATAAAAAGCCGGAGGCACAGACTCTTTGGCAAATGCATCAGTCGAAATCATTGCTTTTACAAATGCATTCCAGTCGTAATCATCAACTATCTGTAATTTTTTACCACCCAAATCTTCCGTTATACCCTTGGCACCGCTACGAGTTGAGATGCAGGATTGATTATAAGAAAGTGCATCCACCAGTTTTACTTTGATACCAGTTCCCAGTGTAATTGGATTGATAAAACAATCTGTGCCTTTGTTGTATAAGCTGATATCTGCAACAAAGCCTTTGTAAATAAGAGAAGGTTGTGCACGCAATACTTTTTTCCATTGATCGCTGATGCGGTTGCCGCAGATAAATATGCGAAAAGGAAAGGGCATAGCCTGCAATAAGGGAAGTAATTCACTGATGATAATGCGCAAAGCATCTGTATTGGGCAGGTAATCCAGTGTGCCATTAAATAAAAATAGTCTGGTATCTGGTTCCAAACGATTCTCTGTTAGCAAACGATTACGGCATTGTATTCTTTCTGTATCTGTGGGCGCTTGTGTTTGTGCAGTACCGTAGCTGATAATGGTGCATTTGTTTGTATTCAATTGCCAGTTTTCGACAGCCCAGTCCCGGTCTTCTGCTGTGATGAAAAAACTATGGTCAGCTTTTTGGTGAACCCATTTTTCATATAACAGGTACAACCACCATAAAGATTTTCGCATATCCCGAAAACGGTGAGCTTCGATATTGTGCGAGCGGATAATGAAAGGTTTTTTGGTTAACCATTTTAAAAGGATGCCCATCCATCCCAAATAGGAATGTTCGATAACAACTACATCAATTTGTTTTTGTTTGATGAGTTTGCGCAGGCGGAATACATACCGCAGATTGGCAAAGCCCCATTTATGGTGGTAAAGAAAGGGGAGTACTTCCATTTGGTCTACCGGTACCTCACCATTCTCTTTAGCTATGGCCAATGTTACAGGCGTAACAGCAGCAAGATGCGTATAAAAATCAACCACACATTTCTGTCCACCCATCTGTGCAGGGAACACTTTATACGAGATGATACCCAGTACAGATGGTTGCCTCATCATCAGGCGGTGGTTTCTTTGTTTTTGCGGAAGCTACTTACAGCAGCGCCGATTAGTAATAACCAGATCAATGCAGAGGCACCGATAGCTGCTTTATTACTGTTGTAAAAAGAGGCAGGTTTAAATTCAAATACAATCTGGTGGTTACCCGCCGGTATTTGTAATCCGCGCAAAACATAATTGGTACGGATGATGGGACTTTCTTTTCCATCAATGGTGGCTATCCAACCTGCATCATAATAGATCTCGCTGAACACGGCAAACTCCGCATTTTTAGAGGAAGATTCGTAGGCAATGATATCATTGTCATTATACTTCAATTTGATAAATGCAGCACTGTCTTTACTGGCACTTGCAGCAAGATTTGCCTTGAGAGATTCTTCAATAATCGCTGTATCTTTTGGATTGAAATTGGTAAGTGCCGTCATTACTTCTGCCGGTGTTTTCTTGTAATCAATGGCTTTTGCAAACCAGCAAGCGCCCAATGCTTCGGGGTTCTGTTGTGCCATTAACTGCTGGCCATTCTGCTGTTGCGATGTGATGATGTATTTGGCATTCAACATATCAACTACTGGCAAACAATTTGGGAAATTATACAACTGTTTTTCAATCAGATCTTGATAAATACTGAGTTTAGCAGGATGATAGCCACCAATATTTTTATGAAAATAGGAAGTTAATGGACCACCATTAAATGCATTGCCAATTCCCTGCGACACATCCAGTACACGATAATATCCCGTATCATTTAAGATCTGTTGATCTACAGCTGATGGTTTGAATACATTCTCGTAATCTGTATTGTCCTGGTAATTGTCGGCATTCAGGTATTTGGTGTCGATGGTAATCACATCAATAAAAGAAAACAGTCCGATGATTACAATGGCTACCAGTGCCGATACTTTCTTTTTGATAGAGAAGAATACCACCCCCGCTGCCACAGCAATGAAGAGGAAAGTACGAAGTATATCGCCCATAAAAAGACTTTTCCTGTCTTCTTTTAATCCATTCAGAAAAGCCCTGATAGGAGGTTCTACTGCTGCTTTTTGCTGTGCATCAGGAATACTGTCGATGTTTTGTAAAAGCATTTTATCTGCACCGCCTGAAAAATCAGAACTGAAGTAAACAAGTAATGCCACTACAAACATTCCACCCACCACCAGTAATCCTTTTTTGTATTTCTGAAACAACAGTTCTTTGTTTTCATATTTCAGAATCAGGTCGAGTGTCATAACAGACATCATGCTCAATAATAAAGTAGGCACAACCAATATCATACTGGGAGCCCTGAATTTATTGTACATGGGCAAAAGATCGAGCAGTGCTTTATTAAATCCTTCAAAATATTTACCCCAGCTCATTAATAAGGTTAAGATGCAGGCAGTTAGTATCCACCATTTGTGTTTTCCATCGAGTATTACAAAACCCAATAAGGCAAAAAAGCATACAATCGCACCAACATAGGGAGGCCCAGAGGTGCCAACGCCGTCAATACCTCCCCAATAAAACTGAAGTGCACCCTGAATATTCTGACCCAGTTGCTGTGGCATTTGCTGTAAGGCTTCAATGGCTTTGGATTTATCTTCTGCTATTTCGAGCTGATGGCTGCTTCCGCCGTAAGCGCGCGGAAACATCATTACCAAAGGTTCCGTTTTATAAATACTATAACTCATTGCATAGTCCTTGCTGAGTCCGGTTTTGGTAATGTTTCCTTTTTCATCGCCCAGTTGGCTTCCTCCACGAATGGTGCGTTTTGAATAATCGTAGGTACTGAAAAGTGTAACTGCATTCACCAGTATGCCCAATAAGGCCGCACCAATAGCCAGGCTTCCGGCGGTGATGAGGTGTTTGTAATTTTTTTCTTTGATCCAGGTAATAGCCATACCAACGCTCATGATAATGGCAATGAGAATGGCATAATACGTAATCTGTAAGTGGTTGGCAGAAATGAGTAGTCCGGTGAACAGAGCTGTTAAAGCTGTGCCCCATAAATAGCGTTTGTTATATAATAACAGGAGGGAAGCAATAAACGCAGGTAAGTAAGCAATTGCCTGCATTTTGGTATCGTGACCGGCCGCTATAATAATTGGGTTATAGGTTGCGTAAGCATAAGAAAGCGCACCAAACAAACCGATATAAGGATTTATACGTAATACCTGACTTAAGAAATAAAAACAAATACAAGCCAGAAAAAAGAAGCTGACCGGTTTGGGAAGGTTAAGGGATAGCACATTACCCGCATACACAATAGACACCGGATTACTACCTACACTGGTAATCTGAAACGCCGGCATACCACTGAACACACCATTTGACCAGAGTGGAAATTGACCGTGTTTGTTCTGGTAATCAAAAGAATTTTGGGCCATGCTTTTCCAAAGGGTTACATCTGATTGTTGTAATACCTTTCCTTCCAGCGTGGGTTTGCAATACACCAATGCCACTACTAAAAACACCACTACGGCAATCGCATGTGGTAGTATATTTTTCCATTGAATTTTTTTCATTGTTTCCGGCTTAATTGCAGCAAATTAATGGTATTTTGAACGAAATTTTTTATGAAGGGGCTTTTATTTTTAGCCAGACTGGCGCTTATCTGCAATGTACTCTTTTTGGTTTGTCTACTGATGCAAAGAACACACGATTTTATTGGTATGCAGGCGGTAAATGGAATGATTATTACGTTGGGTTGGATACTGGCTCCGTTTATTAATCTGGCAGCCAACATTGGTTACCTGATACGCAAAATGCGGAAGCGGGCTTCGAACATTCCGGTATGGCTGGCTGTTACCAACTTGTTAATTCTGTTATTGCAAATTTTTGTTCATTTCATACTTCCCTCATGATACATAACATTCTGAAAGATAAACCCACCAAATTATTTCTTGGAATCATGGCTTTTTTTGTAGCCAATGCACTGATTGCAGAATGTATTGGAGGTAAGATCTTTTCACTAGAAAAATTTCTGGGAATATCCCCTTCGAATTTTACCATTTTTGGGCAGTCAGGTTTATCGTTTAACCTTACCTGTGGTGTGTTGTTATGGCCCCTGGAATTCATCATTACGGATATTGTAAATGAATATTATGGTCCTAAAGCAGTTCGCAGGATCAGTTACACGGCAGTGATATTGATCACTTACGCATTTGTGATGTTTTACGCAGCGATGAAAATCCCGCCGGCTGATTTTTGGATTAGTTCCAACCAGGCTAAAGGGATCCCGAACATGCAGGATGCTTTTGGTGGCATATTCGGTCAGGGCATGTGGATTATTTTGGGAAGTCTTACTGCATTTTTAGTGAGCCAGATTGTAGATGTAACGGTGTTTCACAAAATCAAAAAAGCAACCGGCGAAAAATGGATCTGGTTACGTGCTACCGGTTCAACATTGGTATCTCAATTGGTAGATAGTTTTGTGGTACTCTTTATAGCATTTAAAATTGGTAATGGCTGGAGCTGGCAATTGGTGTTGGCTATCTGTCTCGTAAATTATGCCTACAAGTTTACCATGGCTATTGTATTAACACCATTAATTTACCTGATAGAAAAGCAAATTGAAAGATACCTTGGAAAGGATACCGTTCGCAAAATGAAATTAGCCGCCATGGGAAGAGAGGAGGAGCTATTTACGAATATTCCGGCAGCAGGGTGATGTTAATTAATAATTAATAATTTAGAATTGTTAATTGCTAATTTTTAAATATCACAGTGAGCAGAATTTGTTTCCGTGGGATAAGTGTTCTTTTTCTTTTAGGAGGTTGATGACTGCTTTGTCGATGGGTAGCGACATATCTTTTTCTGTAAGCTCATTCCAGTTGATCCATCTGAATACTTCGCTTTCACCATTTGGGTTTGAGATTTGTTCTGGTGAAAAATCAAATGACTTTATTTTGGTATCGATTAATATCGGCATTGCTGCTTTTACTTCATAATAGATAGAAATGATTTGGTCTTTATTGTTGAAGGCAGATATTTGAAAAAAATCGGTGGTGTAAATATGTTCACCAACTTCAATGGTTAAGCCTGTTTCTTCCATGAATTCTCTTTTCAGGCAATCGCGGGTACCTTCTCCAATTTCTAAACCGCCGCCGGGTAATTTGGTATAATAGTTTCCACGGATAAATTCATCACTTACCAATAAACGTTTCTGCTCATCAAATAATAATCCATACACCCTTACGTTGAACAATGCCATATTAAAACCATTTTTTCTTCATGAAATACCAACTGATGATTAGTGATAAACCAACCGAAAGAGCGATAGGGATATAAAAGGAATAAGGAGAATTTACATAAGGGATATGCTGCACATTCATACCATAAATACTGGTTACCAGGATGGGTAACGATAAAATAATGGTGATAGAAGTTAACCGTTTCATCACACTATTCAGGTTATTGCTGATGATACTGGCAAAGGCATCCATGGTACTACTTAGGATATTGGTGTAGATATTCGCCATCTCCAATGCCTGGCTGGTATCTACGATCAGATCCTGTAAAAATTCTCTCTCTTCTTCATTGAGTCCGAGAAAATTAGTGCGCTCCAATTTCATCATCAGCATTTCGTTACTGCGCAATGCGGTTACAAAATACACCAGGCTTTTCTGTATACGCATCAGGTTTAGCAGATCTTCGTTGCTATTGCTGCTGTATAAACTGGTTTCGTATTGATTGCGGCGATGGTTGATCTCTTTCAGAAACTCCATATAGTTCTGTACCACTTTCTCAAATACTTTCAGGATCATCATATTCTTTTTATCAGGATGCCTTTTCTGAAAAGAGTTCAGAAATTTTTTAATGGCACCGTTATCAAAAGAATTTACGGTTACAATTTGTGTATGTGTTAAAATGATGCAGATAGGAATGGTGATATAAAATGCATCACTATCGTTAAAAGAATTATTCTCTGTTGGTGTCTTGATAACAACAAATTTTACATTGTCTTCCATTTCATAGCGTGGCCGCTCATCAATATCCAGCGAGTCGCGCAGAAATTCAATGGGTATTTCAAGGTCTTCACTTAATTCTATAAATTCTTCTTCTTTAAACGGGGGCACCAGGTTTACCCAAACACCCATATCAGGCTTATCTATCTCCAGTGTGTGACCGTTTATATTTTTAAAATACTGTATCATGGGAGAGGGGGAGTGAGTAGTAAGTAGTAAGTTCTAAGTTGTAAGTAAAAAGTAATTTTGAATTTTGAATTTTGAATTTTGAATTTTGAATTTTGAATTTTGAATTTTGAATTCACTTTCAGGTTCCAAAGGTACTATGTAATTGTACAGCCACTAGTAAATAAATACTTAACTCTTACTACCTAATACTTATAACTTAATTTCCCCTTTGAAAACAAAAGTAGCAGGTCCACAAAGCCATATGTTGTTGAAAGTGTGGTTGCCTGTTTTATCAAATTCTACTGCTAAATGTCCGCCTTTGGTTTGCACTTCCATCCGGTTAAATCCATTTTCATTATGTGCAAAAACCAGGGCAGCAGCAGTAACACCTGTGCCGCAACTAAACGTTTCGTCTTCTACGCCCCGCTCGTAAGTTCTCACGATGATCTGCTTTTCACTGTTCTCAACAAAATTTACGTTGATGCCTTTTTCTGAAAAATCTTTACTGTAACGAATTTCTTTTCCTTCTTTGAAAACATCCAGTGCTTTAATGTCATTCACAGCTTTCACATAGTGTGGAGAGCCGGTATCAAGTACCGCATCTCCATGATAATCGCTAATAGCATTAACATCTTTCATCTTAAGATGGATCCATCCATTGTCACTAAGTGTAGCTTCATGTTCACCATCTACTGCCATAAAGCGAAAGCTGTTTTTATGAATGCCTCTGTCATACGCAAACCTTGTGAGGCATCTTCCACCATTGCCACACATACTACTTTCGCGGCCATCTGCGTTATAATAAATCATGTTGAAATCATACCCCTCTAAACTGCCAAGCATCATTAAGCCATCTGCTCCAATACCAAAACGCCTGTCGCAGATTTTATTTATTTGTTCTGTTGTAAATACAATATTTCCATCCCTGTTATCAAAAATAACAAAGTCATTTCCGGTGCCCTGGTATTTGTAGAAATTGAGTGTCAAGGTTTATTGGTTTATTGGTTTTTGGTTTATTAGTTTTTGGTTTATTTGTTTAGTCGGACATTTTAATGATTTGGCGTTTACCAATAAACCAGTAAACAAATAAACTAATAAACAAACTCCCTACAATGCAGCAAGAATACCCAAGGTTTTCACTATTAAACTTTCTACCGCAGCAGCACCATCTTTACTAAATGTTTTTTCTACCCGGTTGGCTACAATGGCACTTAAGCTAAGGCATTGGTGTCCGAGTAGTTTTCCCAAACCATAGATGGCACTGGTTTCCATTTCAAAATTAGTGATGCGATGGTTACCAAAACGAAATTCGGTTAATTGGTCTATAAGATTTGGATTGGTAAGACCTAATCGTAACACCCTGCCCTGAGGGCCGTAAAAGCCCGGGCAGGTAACGGTAATACCATGATGAAATCCATCTACAAAATGTTTTTTAATGGATGGCCCGGCTGATGCAATGTAGGGAGAGGCTTTGTCCATTTGTGTGTGGGTGCCAAATGCACTAAGTATCTGTAATTCCTCCTCATTATTTTCCTGGCGGTAAAAATTCAACAGGTTGTCTATACCTATGGCATGCGTACTTGCTACAAAACTGTCTACTGCAATACCGGCCTGCAAAGATCCGGAAGTGCCAACCCTTACAATGGTTAATGGACTCAGGGCAGGGTTTATGGTTCTGCTTTCGAAGTTGATATTGGCAAGCGCATCTAGTTCGTTGAAAACAATGTCAATATTATCCGGACCAATACCCGTTGAAACAACGGAAAGTCTTTTTTTACCGATCCTGCCGGTATGGGTTACAAATTCCCTGTGGTTACTCCTTGTTTCAATACTGTCGAAGTGCTTGCTTACTTCACCAACCCGATCGGGGTCGCCAACAGTAATAATGGTCTGAGCCAGTTCTTCCGGCCTGAGGTTCAGGTGGTAAACAGCCCCCCGGCTATTGATGATCAATTCACTTTCGGCAATCCTGTTCATGATGATTTTCGATTAGTTGCCAAATTTCGGCTTTTCAGATTTAGAATTTTAAATTTCCTTTGATTGCTTTATTTTCGCTGTTCAGATGTAGTTCTGAGGCTCAGTTTTACAGACGCGTAGTTTTTATACTACAAATCACTACAGCGCAAAATGGTCCTGTGGCCGAGTGGCTAGGCAGAGCTCTGCAAAAGCTTCCACAGCGGTTCGAATCCGCTCGGGACCTCCTCTCAAAACAAAAATAGCCCACCTTTTGGTGGGCTATTTTTGTTTAAAGTGTTTGATAATCAACAATGTAAGTAAATATAAAACCAATCAACATCTCTTTACGTATGTAGCTCAGATATTCCATTTTTTTAGTAGTAAACAGCTGATAAACACAATGTGGAAATCTTTTTTAAGTTTTTTTTCACTTTTCATTGTACTATAGTAAAAATAATTACATTTGTAGTGTAATATCTACAGTTGTACGTTGTTTTCAACTGAAGGTTGCCACAGAAAGCGCAGATTCTGTAAGTTCTACGCCACAAAATCCACTTCGTTCCAAATATCCTGATTAGCCTCTGGCCCTTGTCCAGATTGAGTTTCAAGGTTTTTACTATCCATATCCTGTAGAACATTAATGATCATTGGAGATCAATCAAAAAAAATTGATCCCTCATTTTGATAAGATATATGAAGCCAAACTTCTACCCAAAAACGAAACTGGTACTTTCTTCTTTGAAGAAATTTTTTGCAATTACGCTGGTCCTTATCCTGAGTTTAGGGTATGCTAAAAGCCAGGGTCCGGCAACTGCACTGGCTTTTAGTGGTGCAAGCCCTTTAGACCTGACTGGTTTAACAGGTGCATCTGTTTCAATTCCTGCAAGTCCTTCCATCAATGTGAGTTCTGCTATTACTATTGAGGCATGGATTTTTCCAACCAAATCAAGTGGTGTACAAGATGTACTGTGTAAATCTTCCAGTACTGTAAATAATGGCTACATTTTTCCACGTACAACCAATGGATGGAGAAATCTTCAGTTTCTGTTAAATATCAATGGGTATGGCTGGCAAACGCTTGAAGTGCCTTATGGGTTAGCCAAATTAAACCAATGGCATCACCTGTCAGCTACCTATGATGGTTATTACATGAAAATTTATATTGATGGTGTTCTGGCAGGTACAAAAGACTTCGCCGGAACTTTTACTGTTAACAATAACCCTCTCACTATTGGTGGTCATCCCGGTTTCTCAGAATTTTTTACCGGTAAAGTAGATGAGGTTCGTCTTTGGAACAGGGCTTTGGCTGGTTGTGAGATCAATAATAACATTAGTTGTGAATTGCCAACAGGTCAGAATGGATTGGCTGCTTACTATAAATTAAACCAAGGTTTGGTAAATCTTCCCAATCCACTGGTAAATACCGTTACTGATGAGAGTGGTAATAATAATACAGGAACTTTAAATGGTTTCCTGCTTACTGGTTTGTTATCTAACTGGGCTACCGGAGGCGGTATTTCTGGAACTTGTGCTGTATTTGCACCTGTTACGGCAACCGCTACTGCTACACAAACCATTATTCCTATTGGATCTAATATTGAACTTTTTGCAACAGGCGGAGATACTTATTCATGGAGCGGTCCTAACGGTTACACTTCCACTTTACAAAACCCTATTCGTACCGGCGTTGGTTTAAATGCTTCCGGTACATACACCGTTACCGTTACTAAAAATGGATGTAGTGCTACAGCAAGTGTAAATATTACGGTAGCCTTATTAGGAGGTGGATTAAACTTCGACGGACAATCCAACGTTGTTGTGGTGCCTAACAGGGCCAGTCTGAATCCGGTTAACGGATTTACCATTGAAACATGGATTAAGCCTACAAGTGCCAATCCAACCGTACAGAATGTTATTTCCAAATCTACCAGAACATCCAGTACCGGATACATTTTCCCTAGAACGGATGATGGATGGAGATCTTTCTCTTTCTGGCTTGATGTGAATGGAGATTGGAAAGTTTTGTCTGCCCAATTCCCTAACTTAAATGAATGGAATCATGTTGCTGCTACTTATGATGGCTTCTTCATGAAAATATACCTTAACGGTAACCTGGTTGGAACACAGGTTGTATCCGGGAACGTTATATTCAGTAATAATGACCTAACTATTGGTCAGCAGGATGGTGCTCCTGAATTTTATAAAGGAAGTGTAGACGAAACCAGAATTTGGGGTCGTCCGCTGACACAATGCGAAATTCAGAATAATAGAAACTGTGCATTGAATGGCGACAATAACGGACTCGCTTCTCAAAGTTCACTAATAGCTTATTACAGATACAACCAGGGTCTGGTTAATGTAAACAATGCTGCTTATACAACGCTTGCCGATTCCAGCGGAAATGGCAATAACGGAACTTTGCAGGGATTTGCTTTAACAGGAACCAGTTCTAACTGGATAGAAGGGCATGTAATTGCAACCTGTTCACCTTTTGTAGGAACACAGGCTTCTGCAGGAAGCAATGGACCGAATATTGAAGTTGGGTCAACACTTAATCTGACAGCAAGTGCCGGAACCAGTTGGTCATGGACAGGCCCCAATAGCTTTACATCTACCTTACAAAATCCATCTATATCAAATGCAGGCATTAACCGAACTGGTACTTATACAGTAACCATTACCGGTAATGGTTGTACCAGCACTGCCAGTACCAATGTAACGGTTGCTTTTAAAGCGGGTACATTGAATTTTGATGGGATTAATGACAACATAGTAGTACCCAATAGTCCTTCTTTGAACATTACCAAAACCATTACCCTGGAATCATGGATTTATCCAACGAATAATACTACGCAGGTACAGGATGTAATGGGCAAATCAACTCAGGACAATAATAATGGTTACATCTTCCCAAGAACGGATGATGGCTGGAACAGGTTTGTGTTCTATCTGCATATTAACGGAGAGTATCAGAAATTAAGTGCTGCCTATCCTGGTATCAACCAGTGGCACCATGTAGCTGCTACTTATGATGGATATTACATGCGAATATACCTTGATGGTTTATTGGTAGGATCGAGAGAAATGAGTGGAGATATCACTTCTAATAATAATGACCTGATATTGGGGTCACAGCCTGGTTACGGTGAATTTTTTGCTGGTGAGGTTGATGAATCACGTATCTGGAGCAGGGCACTTAACCAGTGTGAGATTATTAATAATATGAATTGTGAGCTGGATCCTGCACAAAAAAATGCGCTGGTTGCTTATTACAAGTATAACCAGGGTTTTGTAGGAGCAAACAATTCTGCAGAAAACATATTAACTGATGCAAGTGATAATGCCAACAATGGAACATTAAACAGTTTTGCATTAAATGGAGCAGCCTCTAACTGGTCTACCTTCAAAGTATCCGGAACTTGTGCCTTATTCTCATTACCTCCTGTTACTGCTGTAGCCAATGCAGCAATATTTGGTGTGGGAAGTACAATTCAGTTATTTGCCAATGGCGGTACCAGCTATACATGGGATGGACCTAATGGGTTTGTTTCTACAGGTGCCCGACCAACAATTCCAAATGCACAGGAATCAGCCAGCGGAACCTACACGGTTACTGCTCCGTTTGTAAATTGTGTGGTAACAGCCAGCACCCGTTTAGTCGTATCTCCACTGGATGCTGTTGTAGCAAGTGGTCCAACTACTTTCTGTCCTTCCAGCTCTGTTGATCTTTCTATTAGCAATCCGGGTACTTACCAGTGGTACAGAAATGATGTATTAATACAGGGTGCTACCAACAATACATATACAGCATCTCAAACCGGTTCTTATACGGTAAGTGTAACCAATAGCTTTGGTGATATAACCGTATCCTCACCTATCAATTTGCTGGTTGTAGATAATCTGGCACCAGAGCCTGATCAGCCTGTATTGCCAACATTAACCCTTAGAACACCTTTAGCTACCGTAACTACTATTCCTACTGCTACTGATAATTGTAAGGGAGTTATTCAGGGAACTACCAATAGTCCTCTTGTATACAATACACCGGGAACCTATACAATTACATGGGCATACAATGACCAGAATGGTCAGGTGGTATACCAGGATCAGCAGGTAATTATTGAGTTAGGAGAAGATGTAACTCCTCCTGTACTCACTGTTCCTGCTTCAATTACAACGAACGCTTTAATTACCACCAACTGTGGAGCTATTGTAAACTTTACCGCTACTGCAACAGATGATTTTGATGAGCCAGTGCTTATTTCTTATAGCCAAAATCCTGGCACCGTATTCCCGGTTGGTATAACAATTGTAACCGTAACCGCTGTTGATGGTGCTGAGAATACTACCACTTCAAGCTTTACAGTAACCGTATTGCCTACAGAAGTGTCAGCCATTAATGGTAACACTACAATTTGTGCCGGAGCAACTACTACTTTATCATCAGCTACTGCCAATGGGGTTTGGAGCAGTGATAATACTTCTGTAGCTACTGTTAATGCTTCAGGCGTTGTTACAGGTATTGCTGGCGGAACTGCAACGATCTTATACACAAATGCATGTGGTGTATTTGCCTCTGCAACCATAACAGTAAAAGCTTCACCGAATGCACCAGGCATAACTGTAACAGACAATTGTGGAAGCTCTGTACTTACTGCCTCTGGTATTACTGGTAATCTGGTATGGAATACAGGTGCTACTACTGCATCTATCACGGTTCCTGCAGGTACTTATACAGCTACACAAACCGTAGATGGTTGTGTAAGTGGTATTGCTACTGCAACTGCAGCACCAAAAGCAATTCCAGCTACACCAGCAATTACGGTAAGTAACAATTGTGGGTCAACTATATTAACCGCTACTAATATTACAGGCAGCATACTTTGGAGCACAGGTGCTACTACTGCATCTATTACTGTTTCTGCAGGTACTTATACAGCTACACAAACTGCAGATGGTTGTGTAAGTGGTATAGCTACTGCAACTGCAGCACCGAAAGTAATTCCAGCTACACCAGCAATTACAGTAAGTAACAATTGTGGATCAACTATATTAACAGCCACTAATATTACAGGCAGCATACTTTGGAGCACAGGTGCTACTACTGCATCTATCACGGTTCCTGCAGGTACTTATACAGCTACACAAACCGTAGATGGTTGTGTAAGTGGTATTGCTACTGCAACTGCAGCACCAAAAGCCATTCCTGCTACACCGGCCATTACGGTAAGTAACAATTGTGGGTCAACTATATTAACCGCTACTAATATTACAGGCAGCATACTTTGGAGCACAGGTGCTACTACTGCATCTATTACGGTTCCTGCTGGTACTTATACGGCTACACAAACCGTAGATGGTTGTGTAAGTGGTATTGCCACTGCAACTGCAGCACCAAAAGCCATTCCTTCTACACCGGCCATTACGGTAAGTAACAATTGTGGGTCAACTACTTTAACCGCTTCTAATATTACAGGCAATATTCTTTGGAGTACTGGTGCTACTACAACATCTATTACGGTTTCTGCAGGTACTTATACGGCTACACAAACCGTAGATGGTTGTGTAAGTGGCGTAGCTACTGTTACCGCTGCACCAAAAGCCATACCGGCAGCACCATTAGTGGTGGTTACCAATGTATGTGGTTCCAGCACACTTAGCACTACTGCAACCGGTACTTTATTATGGAGTAACGGCGCAACTACAGCATCTACTACTGTTTCTGTATCAGGTAACTATACCGTTACCGCAACCATCGCCGGATGTTCTGCAACTTCTGCCGTAACACCTGTTACTGTTATTCCTCAGGCTGTTGTGGCAAATATCGCTGGCCCTTCAACGGTTGCTCAAGGTTCTTCTATACAATTGACTAATACAACAAATGGTGGAGTATGGGCAAGTAACAGCAGCAATGCTACTGTTAGTGCATCAGGTTTGGTATCTGGCATCGCAATAGGATCTGCTACCATCAGCTATACCGTTACTACGGGCAGCAATTGTTCTGCAACAGCAACTTATGTGGTTACTGTTCAGCCAAACTGTGTACCACCTGTATTCACTACCACACCTTCTAATACTACCGTGAATGCACCTGTAGGTCAGTGTACTGCGGTTGTAACCTATACCGCAACTGCTTCAGGTACACCAACCCCAACTTATACATATACTTTCAGCGGTGCTACCAATGCTACTGGTAACGGAACCGGCACAGGATCTACTTTTGCCTTAGGTACCACAAACGTTGTTATAAGAGCTACCAATAGTTGTGGATCAGTTGCCAGCAATTCTTTCTCTGTTACTGTAAAAGATGTAACACCGCCAAATGCTATCACCAGAAACATTACTGTTTCATTGGATGCCAATGGTTCGGTTACAGTTACACCTGCTCAGGTTGATAATGGTTCAAATGACAATTGTGGAGCAATAACACTTGCATTTGCCACTACCAGCACTTCTGCTACTACCGGAACCATTTGTGCCACGGCTAATGAGAATGGAATACTTGAACTGACCGCACCAGCAGGAGCCATTATTACTGCCATAAACTTTGCCAGCTACGGAACACCTAACGGAACCTGTGGCAGCTTTACACTGGGATCTTGCAATGCCACTAACAGCAAATCAATTGTTGAAGGGTATGCATTGGGCCGTAACAGCTTTACCATTCCTGCTAATAACAGTGTATTCACTGACCCTTGTTATGGTACCGTAAAACGCTTATACGTTCAGGCTACTTACCAATTGAATGTTACCAGCAACTCAGGTACGGCTTCATCCATAACATTCGGATGTGCAAAAACAGGTACGAATAACGTCACTTTACAAGTAACAGACGCCAATGGTAATGTAAGTAACCAAACAGCTATTGTAACTGTTCAGGACAATACAGCACCAGTTATTACCGGAATCGCTAACCAGTCATTCTGTAACATAGCTTCTTCTTACACCATTCCCGTTGTTTCAGCATCAGATAATTGTGGTGTTGCTTCTATTACCTACCAGGTAAGCGGCGCAACTAGCAGAAGCGGATCGGGTGTTAATGCAAGTGGTTCATTTAATACAGGAACTTCAACTATTACCTGGACTGCTACTGATGCCAGTGGTAATAACAAAACAAGTTCAGCTACAGTAACCGTTGGTGGTGGACCAGTAGCTGCGATTACAGCTTCAAATGCAAACGCTTTCTGTAATCAACTTATCTTAACCGGAAATGCAGTTAGTAATGCTACTTACAAATGGACATTGGGTTCAACTACCGTTTCTAACTCGTCTATGCTTACATTAGATCAAACTAGTGCCGATGGCAGTTACCTGTTAACTATTACAGCAGGTGGTTGTACCAGTACCGCAACGTATACTTACAGCAAGCAGAATCTTTCCAGCAGCTATACCATACTTGCTTACAAAGAAGTAGAAATAGGAAAATACAACAAAGTAATTTCCGGAAGTGTAGGTGTTATGTCATCATGGGGTGAGGCCGAATTTGAAAGCTATAGCTCTGTAACCGGTGCTGGCTCTTTTGTTAAGGCGCCTAGAATTGACCTAAAAGGGTATGGTATTAACGTTCCTAATAAGGTGTATGGTGTTGCCACTGTTAGCTTACCAGCCATGCAGTATAACACAGCCAGTACTTATTACTTATCCAGCTACACAGTTTCTTCGAATGCCAATGTAACACTTAGCAGTAACTACCGTTATTTGACTATTCGCAAAGGAGCTTCCGTTACATTGAATGGCAATACTTTCGGAACCATTAAACTGGAACAAGGTGCCAATGTTAAATTCAACAGCGCGGTACTTAATATTGAGAACCTGTTGGTTGATGACGGTGCTAAAGATGGTTACTACAGTTATGTTCGTTTTGCATCAGGAACCAGTGTTCGGGTTAGCACTAAAGTGAGCATTGGAAGTCAGGTTATCGTTAATCCTGATTACCATAACGTTACTTTCTACATGGGAGATCAAAGATGTGATGATGAGAAGTTTAGCGTTAAAGGTGCCGATACCAAAGTAATTGCTAACATCTTTATGCCAAACGGTAAGTTGAAAGTAACATCATCAGATAATGATCATGACGACGATGATGATGATCATGGTTATGGTTATTACAATAATAGCAATAGTAGCAATAATAGTAGCTGTGATCACAGAGCGCATAACTCAAGGGATTGTAAGCATAACAAACACAACCACAAAAGTTGTGATCACAGAGGCCACAATTCTTCTGATTGTAACGATGATGTATTCATGACCGGTTTATTCATTGCAGAAGAAGTAGAAAGCAAAGGCAATACCGTTATCTGGAGCAGCTTTGCATGTGGCTCAAATCCATTACCAATTGTTTCGAATAACAAAACTGCTGTTATTTCACAAACCTTAACCAGTGAAGACAAAGCAACCACTTCAACAACTGAAGAAGAGCTGAAAATAACTGTTATGCCAAATCCAAGTACAACAATCTTCACACTCAAATTTGAAAGCAAATATGAGACACCTGTGAATATGCGTGTGATGGATGCAAGCGGCAGGGTAGTGGATGCCAAATCAAAAATTGGCTCTAACAGTACCATACAGATAGGAGCCAACTATAGCAGCGGTACTTACTATGCAGAAATGACACAAGGTAGTACACGTAAAGTAATACAATTGATAAAAGTGCGAGGATAACCAAACAACGTACACATTATAAACTTTATAAAGAAGGGGTATTTGAAAAGATGCCCCTTCTTTGTTTTAAGGGCTTTGTAAAGAGGCGGATGCTATTTCAGAAATGGTTCAATAGTCATTTTCATGTTGTACAGTCTTTGCCAGTTAATTCATTCAGATATTGAATCGTGCGAAGTAGAGTTGATCAATTATAAAAAATCCAGTGAAGAATTCTGGATCAACTTTACGGCTGTCCCTAACGCAGTTGAAAAGGTCCGGTTCACACACTTGATTTCGAAAGAGCGCGCTATAACCCACCAAAAGCACTGCAAACGGAATTATAGAAAAAAAGCTGGCGTTTAAAGCGTTATCGGCCTATCTGGAGAACGTCCGTGAAAACGAATAAAAATACATTGCAAGAGAAGTACATGATGAACCGGGGCAATTGACCTCGGCCCTCAAAATTGAGGTTGACTGGTTTGGGGTACATTTGGATAAGAATGAACTTTCTGCTCAAAAAAGAATTGACGATGCGAATAGAACCATTGAAATATTGATTACCAGTATCCGTAAAATTGCTTCGTAACTGAGACACAGTATTTTAGATTGTTTTGGGTTGAATGAAGCGATTGAATGGCAATGCAAAGAGTTTCAGAATCTAAATGGCATACAATGTATCTTTATAAACGGACATCAGGATACGGATTTGTTTAAAGAGGTACAAACTGAATTATTTCGAATGATGCAGTAGGCGCTAGCGAATGTTATGCGCCATGCCGGTACTAATTAGGGTAGAAATAAAAAAGTTACAGAAGATCATGACAATATTTATTTGTCAGTGATAGATAATGTAAAGGGTTTGATACCTCCCAAAAACGCCAAACACCGGGGTTGTTAGGTTACGTGAACGAGCCATTTCGATAAGTGGAGAATTACAAATAAACAGTGAGCCGGGTAAAGGAACTCCTGTATTAGCTCTCATACCTAGATAAACTAACTTATGCGAATTCTAATAGCCGACGACCACACCATCGTAAGAGAAGGTGTTAAACTGTTGCTTGCCGAAGCGTTCCCTTTTGCAGAAGTCATTGATGTATCAGATGCTGTAGATCTGATGAAACTGGTATACAAAGAAAAATGGGACGTAATCATTTGTGATATCTCCATGCCTCCAGGCGACTCTGGATTGGAAGCGGTTAAACAGATTAAAGAACATTCTCCCAAAACACCTGTGATCATACTAAGTATGCATGCTCCCGACCAATATGTAGTGAGGGCTATCAAAGCCGGAGCTATGGGTTATTTAACCAAAGGAGTAGCTACATTGGAATTGGTAAAAGCCGTTAACCAGGTACTATCCGGAAAAAAATATTTGAGTGCCGATGTGGCCGATGTATTAGCCGATGCTTTTGAACACCTGAATAATACGCAATCTATCGAAAGCCTATCCGACAGAGAGTTTGAAGTGTTTAAGCTGATTGCATCCGGTAAATCAATTTCAGAAATTGCCAAACAGCTTGTGCTGAGCACCAATACAGTGAGTACTTTCCGGGCAAGAATCTTCGATAAAATGGGTTTTCAAAATAATCTTGAACTGATCCGGTATGCCTTGAATAATAACCTTGTGTAGTAACCTCTTTGCCAATTCAATATTCACCGCAAAGTCGCGAGGGCTCGAAGGTTCGCTAGGTAAGTATGTAGGAAATACCCTTGCGTTTTCTTTGCGCCTTAGTGTCCTCTCGGTAAAATGCGTTAAAATTCTCACTGCCAATCTGCACCACAATAGCAGGCATATTTCTTTTTTGGCTATTTTTGAGCCGAACGTATAAGTTAATCCAATGCAATCCAATCCCCCGATCCCTTCCAATGAAATGGAAAGAGTGCTTGCCCTTACCCAACTCGATATTGATTACACAGAGCTACAGGAAACTTTAAAAGACCTTACTAAACTGGCAGCCAAAGTAGCAGGTACTTCTATATCCTTGATAAATCTGATTGATTCATTAACTCAATGGACAGTATCCAATTATGGATTGGATCTGGAGCAAATGGATAGAGACCAATCCGTTTGTCAATACACCATTGTTAAACAGGATAGTTTTGAAGTAAAAGACCTTACGGCTGATGAGCGGTTTAGTGATAAGTTTTACGTGACAGGGTCGCCTTCTGTTACCTATTATTTTGGTGTACCCTTGCAAACCACTGATGGTCATAATATTGGAGCATTATGCGTGCTGGACCAGATAGGAAAAGAGATCAGCCCCGAAAAAATTGAATTACTCAAAATCATAGCCGATGAAATTGTAAGCAGGTTAACTGCATACCATTTAATTGAGCAATTAAAACACCGTGTAAAAGAAGCAAAAGAATCACAACGTAAAGTGGCGCATGATATCCGCGGTCCATTGGGCGGTATTGTTAGTCTTGCAGAGATCATTAGTTCACAGGGCGACAGTAATAAAATGGATCAGGTATTGGAGTTTATAGGATTGATACAAAAAAGCGGTACCTCTCTGTTGGATCTGGCAAATGAGATTCTGACAAATGAAAAGAAGGTAGAAATGAAAAAAGAGCCGGTGGCAGAAAGCAATGCCCACCAGTTTAATTTGTTGGCATTGCGCAATAAATTGGTTCATTTATATACACCACAAGCCATCCCAAAAAATATTCAATTTTCTGTAGACTTACAAGGTGGTAATGAGTCGGCATCCCTTTCGAAGAATAAATTATTACAGATAGCGGGTAACCTGATATCCAATGCCATCAAATTCACACCAAACGATGGATATGTAACAGTAATATTGGAACTGACTATGGCAACCGGTGCAAAAAAATTGACCATTACAGTGAGCGATTCCGGGGTGGGACTTAGTAAGGAAGACATCGATATTATATTGAATAGCCAAACGGAATCTACTACGGGAACAAGTGGTGAGAAGGGGTATGGTTTTGGCTTACCACTTGTGCGCCATCTTGTGGAGGGCATGAAGGGTACCATGAACATCACTTCTGAGCCGGGCAAGGGCACTATTTTTACGATTATACTGCCACAATAAACTTATGCGTTAAATAATAGCATGCAACACTTTTTCATAAACCGTATTGATTTGCAATACGGTTTATTTTTTTCAGAGAGGTTGTATAGATGATTGGTTCCTTCAACATAGACTTATCACTACAAATTGTTTAATTATTGCTACTAGGTAGCTTTTGTTCTGTTTACCTTTTTCAGTGCTGTTCAGCTACCATTTTGATTTACTTCCTGTTACTTTTTTTTAAAAGTATATCTACTTAATATTCACAATACCATCTATTTTTTATGGAGCCGCTTCTTCGTCAATTTGTGATAATAAAGTATTCGAAACCACCTAAAACTGACGATGATGAAAACGCTAACCAATATCCTGGAAAAAATGATTCTGGCGGGTTTGGTACCTATTTTTTTTCTGGCCTGTCAAAAAGAAGTAGCTGAAAGAAATGCTGCTCCTGTTGAGAAAATTACGGTTACCGGTTTTAAGATGAGTGAATCTAAACTTACTCTTTTGCAGGGTAATGCTGCTTGCCAGGCAATTACTATGAACTGGGTAACCAACGCGCCTGTAGCGGCTAACCGTGTACAGTACACTGTAGAGGCCGCCATTGATGGAATTGGTTTTGAAGAAAAAATTGATCTCGGTACTACCAATGCTGCAAGCATTCAGTTTACGGTAAAGGAACTGAATCCAATGATTAGCGATTTGGTACTACCTGGTACAACTGCCCTTATCAATCTTCGGGTAAGGGCTGAAGTAGCTAACAGCATTATGGAGCCTGTATATACTGAAAGTGTAGCACTTCAGGTTACGACCTACCTTGCTTATATTGAATATAGCTATCCTAAATTCATAAGAGTTCCGGGTAACTATCAAAACTGGAACCTCACTACCGCACCGCAAATCGTTGCTACAGCAGATGGCGAATATGAAGGCTTCATCAATTTCACTACACCCTTTAGCCAGTTTTTATTTGTCCGAGGTACACAGTGGAGCCCTGCCAATACCTATACCAATATTGGAGATGGAAAATTTGGTTTTGGTGGCGATATTTTGGGTGTAACAGAAGGTGCAGGAACCTATTTGGTAAAATCCAATACCAATACCAATAAATGGAACTGTGTAAAAATTAATTCTTGGGGTATACATGGCACTGCTGTACCTGCTAATGGCAATGTTGATCCGGTAATGAGTTTTGACGATGTAAATAAAGTGTATGCCATAGTACTCAATCTTCAAAAAGGAAGCTTTCGTTTCAGGGCTAATAACAAAGAAGGTGTAAGCATGGGTTACGCCATTAATGATGGTTACAAAGTGCCTAAAGCCAATGGGGAGGCGTTTACCATTGAGCATGCGGGTGTATATGAATTGAAATTAGATCTGAAGTTAGCCGGAAATTATGCATGCACTGTGGTAAAGGTACCTCAGCACTATGCCCCAAGCTGGAAAAATAAATAGTAGTTGATGTAAAGTTTAGTTCTCTTTTTAAAATTTGCATATCCCTTGTTTCCTGTTAACGTTGGTTCAAAAACCGGATGTTAACGGGAAACTTTGTTTTATGGATTTTGTTATAGGTTTGCAACCAAGCCATTCACACATGAAACATTCTCAAACAATCGGTTTTATTTCAGCATTAGCTATTATAGGCATTTGCTTTTTACCCTGGAGTTTTATTGTAAGCCAAAACATTACTGTTTCAGGTTTTCATGCCGAAGGAACCAATTTTGGTAAACCCGGCCTGTTTAATCTTGCTTTATGTGTTGTAATGATGGTGTTGTTTGCGGTACCTGCGGTGTGGTCTAAGCGAACTAATGTATTAATCGCCGCATTGAACCTGGCATGGTCATTCCGAAATTATCTATTGCTATCCTCCTGCATGATGGGAGAGTGCCCACAAAAAAAACCAGCACTGTATTTACTACTGCTACTGGCTTTTGTTTTACAGGCAATGACGCTATTACCCAAATTAGAAGTAAAAAAATAATATAAGAACCTGTTTAAAAAATGCAAGATTTTCGTTGTTAGCTTCTAGCTATTAGCTGTGAGCCGCGAGCTTGACAGGTGCTTATCGAAATAAGTAGTGCGCCTACTATAAAATTTTAATAATCCTATGGTAGTTGAAAACTTTAATTTTAAACAGGTTCTATAATCTCTCTGCGAAAACTTACTGCTCTCTCGTTCTCTGCGGTGAAAAAAACTTAACCTTTCATCAGGCAAGTGTTTGTAAAGCAGCTCCAATCATTTCCACACATTCCAGTATCTGCTCTTTATTAATTAGAAGGGGCGGAGCAAACCGTATTTTATCTCCATGCGTGGGCTTGGCCAGTAAACCATTTTCTTTCAAAGCCATGCAAAGCTCCCACGATGCATCGGGATTATGATGTTTGATTACAATGGCATTCAGCAAACCTTTGCCACGAATGGTGGTGATAAAAGGTGATTGCAGTTTAGCCAATGCTGTACGCAATAATTGTCCCATCAATTCAGCATTAGCTGCCATATTTTCTTCTTTCAATACAGTAAGTGCTTCCATGGCTACTGCGCAGGCTAATGGGTTGCCTCCATAGGTAGATCCATGTTCGCCGGGCTTGATATTCATCATCACCACATTATCTGCTAATACTGCAGAAACAGGTAGCACACCACCACTTAAAGCTTTGCCCAATATCAAAATATCCGGTCGTACATTTTCATGATCACAAGCCAGCATTTTACCCGTTCTTGCCAGTCCGGTTTGTATCTCATCAGCAATAAACAAAACATTGTATTGGGTACATAAATCACGCACGCCTTTCAGATATCCTTCATCGGGTATCACTACACCGGCTTCACCCTGTATAGGCTCTACCATGAATGCGGCTACATTGCTATCCTGAAACGCTTTTTCTAAACTAACCAGGTCGTTGTAAGGTACCAGTTCAAAACCTGGCATAAAAGGGCCAAACCCTTTATAACTGCTGGGATCGGTAGAAGAAGAGATGGCAGCCAATGTTCTTCCCCAGAAATTACCTTCTGCAAAAATGATCTTTGCCTTATTCTCTGCAACCCCTTTTTGTGTATAGGCCCAACGGCGTGCGAGTTTAATGGCGGTTTCACCACCTTCTACGCCTGTGTTCATAGGCAACACTTTATCGTAACCAAAATAGGCTGTTATAAATCTTTCATATTCGCCAAGTAGGTTGTTGTGAAAAGCACGAGAGGTTAGTGTTAGGGTAGATGCCTGCTTTACCAATGCAGCAATAATTCTTGGATGGCAATGCCCCTGATTAACGGCCGAATAACCGCTCAAAAAATCATAATATCTCTTACCATCCACATCCCATAAAAACACACCTTCCCCTTTTTCCAATACTACCGGAAGCGGATGATAATTATGCGCACCGTGTTTTTCTTCTAATGCGAGATAGGCTGCTGTTTTTGCAGTCAATGAACTATTCATGGTAATTAACAATTAATAATTAAAAATTAATAATGATAAGCAAAGCAAAAGGGAATCAACTCCCGCAGGGAGCCCAAAAAAATTATTAATTACTAATTATTAATTTCTAATTCCCCGACAGGGGACAAGGGTGGTCGAGAAAATCAAGATTAAGACGAAGAAAGCGCATGGCGTATATTTCATATGCAAGATACTGGCTGGCATTTTGAAAATAAAATCTTTATTTTAAGGTATCTAAAACGAAGGCTATATGAAAATCCTGAAACGATTGGGTCAGATGGTGCTGGTACTATTATTGGTATTTGCGTTATATGCGTTTGTAAGTGGTAAAACCTATCTGTTCAAAGCAGTGCTGTATAATTTTGCCAATATTGATGATTATGAAAAGTTCTCCAATAATACCGTAACCATTGGTAAGCCGCAACCCTGGACAAACAGCCTTGATTATAACAAAATACCTTTTCCGGATAGTGTTTCCGGCTTATTAGAGAGTTTAGGTACCGTAGGCGTATTGATGATCAAAAATGATTCGGTGGTTTTTGAAAAATATTGGGATGGGTATAGTGATACATCAAAATCCGGTTCTTTTTCTATGGCTAAAAGCATTACCAGTTTATTAATAGGGGTAGCATTAAAAGAAGGAAAGATTGGTTCTTTACAAGACCCGGTTAGTAAATACCTTCCTGAATTTGCAGAAGGCGAGAAGGCGAAAATTAAAATTGTAGATCTGTTAACCATGAGTAGTGGCAGTGATTGGAACGAATCGTACATGAATCTTTTCTCTGTAACATCTGAAGCCTACTATGGCTCGGATGTATACAAAACAGCTACGGGTGTAAAATCAGTGGTGGCTCCAGGGTCCTTGCATAAATACAAAAGCGGCGATACACAATTGCTCGGATTAATTCTGCAAAAAGCTACGGGTGAAACACTCAGTGCCTATGCATCAGAAAAATTATGGCAGCCTATTGGGGCCGAGCATCCGGCTTTATGGAGTACCGATGCAGAAGGTGGAAACGAAAAAGCCTATTGCTGTTTCAATTCTAACACCCGCGATTTTGCACGCATTGGCAAACTAATGCTGGATAGCGGTAAATGGAATGGGACGCCAATTATTGATAGTAGTTATTATGTGAATTCCATTAAACCTTGTGGCATCACAACAGAAAAAGGCAAGCCCTGCGATTATTACGGCTATCAATGGTGGATCGATCCTGAAAACCCCGAAATATTTTATGCGCGCGGTATTTTAGGCCAGTACATCATCGTCATCCCATCTCAAAAAATCATCATCGTTCGCCTCGGAAAAACAACTTCTCCTATACGCGTTAACACCGTACCGAAGGAAGTGCGGTATTTGATTAATTGGGGGAAGGGGTAGTAATTACTAATTAGTAATTAAAAATTAGTAATTAAAAATTAAAAATGGGAGGCGTCATTTCGAATCCGCTTCAGCGGGAGAGAAATCTTTTGATGATAGCAGAAGCTTCTTTCCATGAACTATAACCAATGAACCATGATCTATAATCCATTACCCATCATCCGCAACCCCCTACTGCCCAATAACCCTTATTTTCGCACAAAATCACTCCATTGTCTCAACCCTCAGTTGCAGTTGTTATTTTAAATTATAATGGGCGAAAGCATTTGGAAAACTTTCTGCCTTCGGTCATTGCTTCTTCCTATCCCAATTTAGAAGTGGTAGTGGCAGACAATGGCTCTACAGATGATTCAGTAGATTTTCTGAAACAATCCTTTCCTTCCATTACACTGGAAACCCATATTACCAACGAAGGCTTTGCCGGCGGCTATAACTGGGCTCTGAAGCGTGTACAATCCGATTATTACGTGTTATTGAATTCTGATGTATCTGTTACGCCCGGCTGGATTGAGCCCATCATTGCCTTAATGGAAGAAGATAAGGGCATTGCGGCATGTCAGCCCAAGTTATTGTCCTATCACCAACCTGCCTGGTTTGAATATGCCGGTGCTGCTGGCGGATGGATAGATGCATTGGGCTACCCTTTCTCACGCGGAAGGATCTTTGATGTATGTGAGCAGGAATCACATCAATATGATGAAGTAGCCCACATATTTTGGGCATCGGGTGCAGCGATGTTTGTAAGGGCAAACGTATACCATGAGCTGGGCGGATTGGATGCCTCTTTTTTTGCACACCAGGAAGAGATAGACCTTTGCTGGCGCATGCAACTGGCCGGATACCGCATTATGGCCTGCCCGCAATCGGTAGTATACCATGTGGGGGCGGGTACTTTGCCAAGGGGTGGACGAAAAGTGTTCCTTAATTTCCGCAATAACCTGATCATGTTATGTAAAAACCTGCCCCTGCGCGAGAAGGTATGGAAGCTGCCTTTACGGTTTGCATTGGATGCCATTTCGGCCTGGAAAGGGCTGTTTAGCGGTGATTGGTACTTTTTTACAGCCATTATGCGGGCACATATGGCTGTTTTATTACGATTATTTGTGAGGAACAAACCACATGGTCTTAGCCGCAAACCCATGCACACATTGAGTGGCGTGTACAATGGCTCAGTAGTATGGCAATACTTTATAAAAAAGCATACCCATTTCAGGGAAATAATTCAAAAGAAGGTTTCCTAAATTTGCGGCGGTACCTTATTTTTGCAAAGTAACTAACCACTATGTCACAAGAGATCAACGATACACAAGAGAAAGATTTTACCAAAAACTGGGTAAATTCATCAAGGTTCCTGTTTTATCTGCAGGTATTCTGTATTCTGGCATTTGTATTGGGCGGCTGTTACCGTCTGTATAACCAGCGATACACCGGTAAACCCGAAGTAGAAGTACAGAAAAGTTCTGAGTACAAACCTGACTACAAGTAAAAAACTAAATAAAAAATTTTGTCAGGAACTTTGGTTGGTTATTTTTGCACTCCCAAAATAGTTCTTACAAATACAACGCGAAAGTAGCTCATTTGGTAGAGCACGACCTTGCCAAGGTCGGGGTGGCCGGTTCGAGCCCGGTCTTTCGCTCAGAAAGTTCCCGTCCGCCGGTGGCGTGACGGGCTTTTTTTTGGGACAAAAACTTGTCTCAAATGGGACAATGCCCTGGTGGTGGAATTGGTAGACACGCAGGACTTAAAATCCTGTTCGCCGCAACGCGAGTGCGGGTTCAATTCCCGCCTGGGGCACTTGATTTACAATCACTTAGAGAGATCGCAATCTGCGGTCTCTTTTTGTTTTTTTGAAAATTTGCCTACAATTTGCCTACAACAAATTTGACTTTACTAATTGACTTTCTTTATTGCAAAGAAAGCGGAGATGTGAAAGAACTTTATACTTCTAAAGTACGAATTACTCTCGGATTCAGACTTTTGCCTTTAATTTTTCTAGTATAGATTGGGAAAATTCATATGCCTATCTTTTACCTCTTGAATTTATGTAGTTGTCAATAAAATGGCATGCAAGAGGTCGTCGGTTCGACCCCGATACTATCCACTTGATAATCAAAGACTTACATATAAAATGTAGGTCTTTTTTATTAAAGGTAAAATCTGGGTAAAACCAAATCTAAAATGGTAAGGGCAATAGAAAATAGGTTAACCTGAGATTGGTTTTTTATAAAATTTTTAATCCGCAAGTAAGAACTGGTTAATTCCGGTAAGCATCTATTTTTCAGTGGCGGTCTGTTCATCATTATCCCATCAAATGTTTTCTACTATTCAATCCTGATCCTCTCTGCATTAATTATATTTCCAAAAGTTTATTTCTCATATACAATACACGCAGATTGTTTGATGATCCAAGCTTCATATTTGGTGGATGGAATTCTGCCAGGCAGTAGTTCTAAACTTCGGCTTTTAGTTATAAATTTAGTATCATTTCGGGGCCGCCAGTTGGTCAATACCCTCAACTGCACAAAGCCTCGAACGTTAGCGGAAATCTTACATAACACCTTAACTTTTGACATATACGATGAAGCATCCGAGACATAAACCTTTTGTTGACAAATCGATCGGTGCTGCTTTATCAGCTATTGAAGTTTATAATAAACCAGATTTCAAATATCGAGAAGAGACTTTTGCCATTTTAATGATAAATTCCTGGAGTTGTTACTAAAGGCAAAAATCATCAAGGAAAGTAAAGGAGACTTAAAATCTATTTATGTGTTAGTTAATAAAGTTGGCAAGAATGGGAACAAATTGAATACACTTACTCCTGACCTGAATAGGAGTAATAACCCTAAAACAATTGGACTTCCGAAATGCTTACATATTTGCGAACAGGAGCCAATTCTTTTAAACAGCGTAGTAAAAGAAAATGTCTTTCTTTTAATGGAAATCCGTGATACTGCAATACACTTTCAACACGCAGACCTCTATTTGAGTAAAAAGGTATTTGAAATTGGAACTGCTTCATTAAAAAATTACTTGACACTTATAACAAGTTGGTTCAAATATGACCTTTCGATTTATAACTTCTTCCTTATGCCAATGACCTTTTTTCATGAATTTGAAGCAATAAAAAGTTTCTCGATTAATAGCAGTAAAGAGCAAATAGAAAATCTTTTAAAGTATATTTCAGAAAAGGAAAAACAAGCACCGTCAGATGAAAATAAAGACTTTAATATTTCTCTAAAATTAGAAACGAAATTTGTAAAGTCTACTTCCACAGACAGTTTACTTATGAATTATTCAACAGACCCAGATGCAATTAAAATTAATGTACAGGAAGAAGATGTTTTAAAAAACTATCCATTTGATTACGGTAAACTTACAACCGCTTTACGAAAACGATACTCCGATTTCGTAGAAAATCAATCCTATCATAATTTAAGGAAACCATTAATGAAAAATAAAAAATATTGTAAGACAAGGTTGCTTGACCCGACAAATACTAAGAGCATAAAAAAAGATTGGTATAGCTCAGAAATATTTAAAGAGTTTGATAAACATTATAAGAAGAAGTAAACGTTTCGGCATAATGCATCCGCTAACACCGGATTAGAGATTAGTGATGACGACCACCAAGGTAGACGAATATATATCAACATTAGTTCGACATTTCAGCAATATATCTTTACTCATCACTCAAGCCCACCTACCACCTCTTGGAGGAAACTTGATAAATGTGTAACTGTTTAAGACCCAAACCAGCATATAAATATTATCTTCAACACTTTAAAGCAATTATGGGACGTTCGACAGTTCATTACGCAGACAATAAAACAAACAATGCTTTAAAAAAGCTACATAACAAGTTGCGACCTGCTGGTACGCCTGTTCAACGAGTTGAGTATATCATTGAATTGCTTTTATTAAGAATATTTGAAACCAAAATAAAACAAGACGAAGAATTTAAGCCTTTACGCAAACTCTTTTCGGCTGACTATGTTTGGAAAAATCCAAAGACAGGAATAGAAGAAACAAACGAAAATCGTTTGTTCTCCTATTTACCGACGGTTTCAAACGAGCAAATTTTATCAGAACTCAACGACAACTTCTTTCCTTTTTATTCCAGCATTTTACACAGTGCAAGACAAGTGTTTGAAGGAAACCTTCCACAAAAAGTTCAAGACCAACTGGTGTTGATTGAAGAAGTTTTCAGTAACTCAAATTTCACAAACAACGTAAATAGTGGAAACCTTGGCGAAGTAATAAGCATTGTTGCGAATGACATTGAAGAAGCAAGGCTATTAAAAACAGATTTATTGGGAGATGCTATTGAATCTGCTTTGAGTGAAACTGGGGGAACAAAAGATGTTGGACTATTCCGTACACCTGACCACATCCGACAATTTATGACGGCTTTAATTGAGCCGAATTTTGATGATATAATTTTTGACCCTGCTTGTGGTACTGGTGGTTTTCTCTTTGATGCTTTTGAATTTGTAATGCGTAGAGTTGACCCAAGCCGTGAATGGCCGGGTGAAAAAGCCAATACAGAATTATCTACTTGGTTTGATGAATATTTTAAGTTCAATCAATTGGACTTCCCAAGCATTGAGCAAACAACACAATTTTACCGAAGTGGAGTTACAGGCATTGAATATTTGGGAATGATTCGCAAAATGGCGGCTATCAACTTTTATGTTCGTGGCTTGAACCCTGCCAATATTGAGCAAGGTGATTCGTTAGCGAAATACAGACCGGTAACAGACCATGAAAGCAAATCGGTTATTTTGGCTAATCCACCCTTTGGTGCACAAAGAGACCAAGAAAGCTATCCTGATGTGTGGAGTGAATATTCCAAAGAATCGGAAACAACTATTTTATTTGTGAAACTAATGTTTGAGCAACTCAAACAAAACGGCAGGTGTGCCGTTGTGGTTTCGGAAGGCTTCCATACATGGGACCAGTTTAGTGCAAAGGCTTTGCGTAAAATGCTCTTGGACGAAGCACAACTGAAAGCCGTTATTTCTTTGCCACAAGGTTTGTTTGTGAGCAAAAGCGGACAAGGCCCGAAAACTTCCATTCTCATTTTTGTAAAAGGTGGAAAAACCGACTGGACTTGGTTTTACAAAATAACCAATGATGGTTACACAATGGGAACCAACAGAAAAGAGCAAAAAGGAAATCAATTGATTGAATGTTTAACGCTTTATCACGAATATGTAAAACACGGCAAGCAACCACCTGAAACAAAAAATCAATTTTGTATTCCTGCTGAATGGATTAAAACACTTGACCCAAGGGTAAAAGAAAAAATCCGTATAGAAACCCGTGCTGATATGGAACCCAAAGGCATAGTTGAACGAGAAAAAAAAGAAGCAGACCTTGATAAAAAAATATTGGCAAAAAAAACAACAGAAGCCGACAAGTCAATGGAGTTAAAAACCTTTGACCAAATGTTAGAAAACCGAATACAAAATGAAATTGCCAAACGCATTGACAAAGCTCACAATTATTCTTTCAACTTAGCCAATTATAAAAGCAGCATCAGCGAAAGCCAAATTGTAGAATGGACAGAAGCACTCAAACACATTCAACCGAATGGAGCCACTACATTAGAAGACGTTTATAAAAAACTGAAGAATAGCAAACCTGAAAGTATTTTACCTTATCTGTTGAAATTAAATCCCATCAATTCACTGGAAGCAGACATTGCCCGAGAGTATGTAAGCAATTTAGACAACCACCTTATTTTAAAACATAAGGAATTGAATGTGATTAAGGAGATTTTAAAAAGTGGCGCAAAATATCCTATGGTTAAATTGAAAGACTATTTGATATCGAATGAGAACAAAATTAAGCCAAACAAAAACCCTGATGTTAATTACAAAGTACTTGGCGTAAGCAATGAAGTTGGCATATTCTTAAACGAAAAATTACAAGCCGAAGAAACCAACCAAAGCTATTTTATAGTAGCTAAAAATGAATTTTGCTACAACCCTTACAGAATAAATGTTGGAAGCATTGGCTTAAACACCAACGATTTTGACAACCAAATTATAAGTGGTGCATATATTGTGTTTGCTTGCAAAGAAGATGAACTAAACCCCAAATACTTAGATTCACTTTTTAAGAGCAAAGGCTTTTTGAATTATGTAAACGACAAGGCCAATGGCGGAGTGAGAATGAACTTTAAGTTTGAAGATATGGAGGCTTGGGAAATTCCTTTGCCTACCATTGATGAACAGGTCTTCATTGTAACTCAAATTGAAAAACAAAAAGCGATTATTGAGGGTGCTGATTTAGTTTTGAAAAACTGGACTGTCGATGATTATCTCAATTTATCAAGTAATGAAGAAGCTGTAGGTAATATTGCAAAGGTTGATGGTCAGATTATTAAAGACGATAAATTAAAAGCCAAATTTGCTGAGACTTATGTTGGCGGAGAAAATATTGAAAGCGGCACTGGCCGTCTATTAAATTTAAAAACAGTTGAAGAAGCGGGAATTGTTGGCCCTTCATACATTTTTAAACCAAATCAAATTATTTATAGCAAGGTTCGTCCTAATCTTCAAAAGTGCTTCTTTGCAGATTTTGAAGGTATTTGCAGTTCCGATATTTATCCGTTAACAGTCTTTAATCTGAACGTTATTCCTGAATATTTTGCAAGGGTATTACAATCAAAATATTTTGCAAATAAAACACAAGTCTTTCAGGATAGAGCAGGAATGCCAAAAGTCAACCGTGACCAATTGGCAACTATCAATATATCATTACCCGATAAGGAGCAACAGCTAACAATAGTAGAAACCATCAATTTTCAAATACATGTTTTAGAAGGTTTACGCAGAATGAAATTTGAGGCTCAAATGAAAATCAATCTACTATTAGCAGATGTTTGGGGTATTGAATTTACAGAACCAATAAAAATCGAAGTGGAAGATGAGCAAGAAAATTAATGAAGCTACTTCTACTGATTTGCCAATCATACAAAGATTAGTAAATGACTACGGCTGGAAAGTTGGCGATACTTTATTGTACCAGCAGGTTTATGATATTTCAGAAAACTTAAAGCAAGACTATGCTAATTTAAAAAATATACGACCTGATATTGTATTGCAAGATTTAAACGGTGAAGTATTAGCCGTAATAGAAAACAATCTCGACAAAGAAAATAAAGACCTTTTAAAATTGCGTACCGTAGTTACGCATTTACTCAAACCCCGTTTTCTTTACGCTTGCAGCACTGAACGCATTTTGTTTTACGATAATGCCTGGAAAGGATTAGATGCAGGAGAATTTAAGCAGGTAACTTCCTTCATGAGTTTGGAAGAAATGAAACTCAAAGTTGAGCAACAGAAAAAAATTTCCTCCCACAAAGAAATTATAATCGACACAACCATTGCAGGTGGTTTTGACCCAAGCATTGGTAAAGAAAGATATTACCAGCTTGAATGTATTAGTACGATAATTGAGAACTACAAATCTGGTAAACAAAAAATGTTGATACATATGGCAACTGGCCTTGGTAAAACAAGAACAGCCGTAGCCTTGGTAAAAGCATTATTAGGAAGCAGTTTAGCCAAGCGTATTTTGTTTGTAGTAGATAGAAGAATGTTAGCCAAACAATCAGTTGATGACGGCTTTGCTTTAATCAGCAGAGAACATACAAGCAGTTGGATAACTACTTCAAATTTTAGGGCAAGGAAACATGCAAGCATTCACGTTGTGGTTATTGATACCTTAGAATTAATTCACAGTGATTTGCCTTCCAACTTTTACGATTTAATTATTGTGGACGAGTGCCATAGAAGTATTAACGTAAACAGGAAATTAATATTCGACCATTTTCTTTGCCCCCGAGTTGGGTTAACAGCAACACCTAGAATAGCTGTACCAAAAGATGCAACAGCAGTAGACGAAGAAGATTTAGCTATTATTGACACTTACAAATTATTTGGTTGCGAAACGGGTGAACCTGATTTTCAATTTGACATGGACAAAGGAATTAGTGAAGGTTTCCTTGCTCCGTACAAACCAGTTGAATTAAAATCCTCTCTAATTACAGAAGCAGAAGAACAAGGCATTGATTTTAGCTATGTGCTAGACCCACAGGAAAAATATCAAATTCCTTTAGGAACAGAAAAAAAATTGAAATTAGAGCAACTTAACCGCAAATTCATTTCGGAAGAGAATTGTTTACGCATTGCCGAGGAACTAAAAAAAAATACACAATACGGAGAAAAAGTAATTCTGTTTGGCGTAAGTCAGGCTCATTGCATAGAGTTAGCAAAAGCAGTAAATACAGTTTTTGAAAAGGACCTTTCAGAAAAGCCATATTACGCAGAAGCGGTAATTTCAGAAAACAACGAACTAAATGAAACACTGAAAGCTTGGTTTAAAAAACCATATCAAAAACCGTATGTTGTTACATCGGTGGACATATTAAGTACAGGGGTCGACATTCCTTGTGTTCGTTACATCGCTTTTGCAGGGCTTACAAAATCAGTAGGCAAATACATCCAAATGGTTGGGCGTGGCACACGACTTGACCCGAAAACAGGCAAGTTTAGTTTTACTGTTTTGGACTTTGTTGGTTTGTGCAAACGAATGGAGGATAATGGAAAGGGAACGCTGAAAGAAAATAAGAAAGTTGTAAAACCCGGTGACCAAAAACCAAAAGTGCCAGGAACACCGCAACCCAAAGGCGAATACTTTTTAATTGACAACCCAGATCCGGCACATTTAATTCAACGCGTTGAAATTCACGGAGATTCAATTATTGTAAAAGATAACATTCCCATTGAAGAAGCCAAGCGAATTTTTGAAGAGGAATTAAAGAAAACTCAAGAGCCTGTAATGGCTGACTTGAAAACAAAAGCCGAACTGGACGACTATCAGCCAACAGACGAGGAAATGGCAAAACTTCTTGATTGGTTAAGCAAACCAAACACTTTCTTAGACGAAGGGCATTTGCAAAAAATGTATGACTTCCCCGAAGGTTCGGCTTGGGATTTTTTACTTCATGCCTTAGGTAAAAAGAAAATACCGACTCCAAAAGAACGCATTGAGAAAAACTATCTTTCTTATATACACACATACGACTTTACAGACGAACAAATCATTGTATTGAAAAAAATAAAAGATGTGTTTGCTTCCAATCTTGCTTCTAAACGTAGCATTGACGAGAAAGAGATATTCGGAAACCCCATTTACGAAAGGCTTATCGGTTCGTATGACGACATAAACAAAAAGTTTGACGGTAAATTTCATTTGGTAATTAATGACCTTAAACAAACTTTTGGCAACAGATTAAATCATTAACCCACGCACCAAGTCAGGCACATTTGGAAGGCACACAAAGCAGACACACAAAACCCAATTTTGCAAAGAAGAGCATATTGCCCTATTTGCTGGTTTTGATTATTTTTGATCCGATTAACTTGGCCTGTCTATGAAGAACTTTAGAGAGTTGATTCGATTTATTACCCTATCAGGATATTCGGATGCAGACTACATTGAAGCAATGGTTTTGCGCCACCATGAAAAATGGGCCAGCCGGTGCGCCAAATGGAGCTATGAATCAACTAAACAAAAACTTCTTTCTGCATACTGGACCCGAGTCGTACCGTTACACCTTTTTACGATTTTTTGTATAGTCTTAACTGCTGGTTTTTTCTTTTTATTCCAGAAGCAGAATTTAACCGAATTATTGGCCGTTATTTCCATAGCAGCAGTTATCGTTTATTTCAGCTTACGGCTTTGGGTTTACAATCCAATTTATATGGATGAATTTGTGCCGCTTTTAAACAATGCAATTGAAGTTGTAAGCGGGGCTTATTTAGAGGAACTTGATAACGTAAAAAAGGCTCAGTATAGTGCCATTACAATTGTGTTAATTCATGTTGTAACTAATAAATTGGCCGGATTCCCGGTCCAGGGAGTCGGTAAGATTTCCAAAGATGAAATGGCAAAGCTTTATGGTATTTCAGAACGGAGTTTCCATGATGCTTTGAATAGTGTACTTAATGCTGACTGGAAACCGAGCAAACGTATGGATACCGAAATGGCTGATGCTTTTAAAAAGGCTGGTCAATATTTTTCTGCCACCGGCAATATGAAAGCTGTCACTTTGTTAAGTGACATTCAGACCGATCTGCTTGTATCAAAGAAACCGCCTGCCATTTAATGCCAGAATTGCGGAATAGTGTTAATGAATATAAAACAGGTAAGATGATGTATACATAAATGCATCCTGTCACCTGAATTGCTACTCTGTTGGAAACATTTATTATGACAGAGTTTCCAATGATGGTTCCCATGACTCAAACTGAGTTCTGGGACAAAATGCAAAGCGTAGTGGAAAAAGTAGTGGAAGCCAAACTCTCTACTGTAACTTCTTCAAACTCCACCCTGATACCGGAAAAGGCACTTCTAAAAGCCTCAGAAGTCTGCACCATTTTCCAGATATCCAAGCCCACACTTTACGAGTGGCTAAAACAAAACAAGATTGCCAGTTTCAAGATCCAGTCCCGCCGCTATTTTTCCCGGCAGGATATTGAAGCGATTATCCGGCAAGGCAACAAAATCTCCAACCTTTAATTCTGTGCCATGAACTGCAAAGAATTTAACCAACTGGACATCGTGGACTATCTTTTATCGTTGGGTCACAAACCAGCCAAAATCAATGGCAATGATCATTGGTATTTTTCGCCGTTCAGGAATGAACAGACCCCGTCTTTTAAAGTCAACAGGAAATTTAATGTATGGTATGATCACGGGTTGCAGAAAGGAGGAAAGCTGGTTGATTTTGGTGTTCTGTTTTATAACTGCACTGTAAATGAATTATTGCAAAGGTCGGGACATGAAAACACTTTTTCTTTTCACCAGCAAAAGCCTCATGATCAAGCCTCCTCTTTTTCCAGGGCGGGTGAAAAAGAAAAAATTATCGTTACGGATGCACGCCGCCCAATCAAGTTGCTGTCTTTGCAAGACTATCTGCAAGTCCGTAAAATCCCTTTGGAAATCGCCAACCGGTTTTGCAAGGAAATCGACTTTAGTTTGTACGATCGGAAATATACCGTAATCGGCTTCCAAAACAGTGCCGGTGGTTATGAATTACGAAGTGCAAATTTTAAAGGTAGCAGCAGCCCAAAAGAAGTGACATTAATTGGCAAATATATCTCTAAGGAAATTGCGGTTTTTGAAGGCTTTATGGACTTCCTTTCCTACCAGGCAATTCACCAGCGTAAGTTTATCATGCTGCCAAAAAAGCAGCCCAATTTTTTGATCCTGAACTCAATTGGATTTTTCGAAAAGATGAAACTGAGGCTTGAACAATATACGTCGATTCGCCTATTCCTTGATAGGGATAGCAAGGGGTTGGAGGTTACAAAAGAAGCAATGGCTCTAAGCAGAAAATATCACGATGAAAGTCTGACTTATAAAAATCACAAGGATCTAAATGAATTTCTGATGAACCAAGGTACCGAACAAAGGCAATCACAAAGAAGAGGAAGGAGGCTTTGAATTTTTAGGAGCCAGCTATGTTTCGGTTATACCGAAACTGGCTGGCTTTATTCATGCTGCGCATTCATAAAGAGATTTTTGAAGACAAAGAAAAGTGAGTTATGATAATGGGAGCAGAAATAAAGAATGGGAAAAGAAACAAGGGTGGACGCCCATGTAAGGAGATCAAGCGCAATAAATTATTGGGTGTGAAATGTACATCGCTTGAGAAGATAACGATTAAAGCCAAAGCAAAATATAGTGGACTGACGGTTTCAGAATATTTGCGGGAGCTGGGTATGAACGGTAAAATTGACATGCAGAAAATAGTGTTTCCAAAAGAGATTTTGCAATTCACCTCAACACTCAATCACCTGGCGGCAAACATGAACCAGGCGGCTAAAAAAAGAAACTATAATGAAGAATTAAATGCACTGGAAAGAGCCAATTTAAACCAAGTTTCCATGATGGTTAAGCAGCTTGTTCTGGACATAAAAAACCGCCTCAAATGATCGGAAAAATATCAATTGGAAAATCCTTTCGTGGCTGCATTAACTACGCCTTTGAAGACAAGCTGGATTTGGCTAAACAAGCCATCGTAAAAGACCGTGCAGAATTACTCAGCTTTAACCTTTGTTTTGGTAATAAAAAGGAATTAATACAACAGTTTAATGAAGTTCGTTATCTGAACCCCAAACTGTCTAAACCGGTTATGCATATCACCCTTAGTTTATCACCAGGAGAATTACTGGATAAACCCACTTTACACAAAATGGTAGAGGACTGCGCAAAAGAATTGGGATTTGAAAAGAACCAATACATCGCTGTAACGCACAAAGATACCGGCCACCAACACCTGCATATTGTGGTCAACCGAGTAGGGCTGGACGGCAAGACTTTAAGCGATAGCAATAACTATAAAAAGATAGCTGGGTATTGCCGGAAAATGGAGCTGAAATTTGAACTAAAACATGTGTTAAGCCCCCGGCAATTTCTGTCAAAAGAAATGCGGAATATCCCGCGCATGGACAAAAGAAAAGAAGCCATGAAAAACGACATCCGGCTGACCTTGATACAGAGCAGGAACTATGCTGAATTTGAACACCAGATGAAACAAAAAGGCTATGAAGTAATCAAGGGTAGGGGTATTGCTTTTAGGGACGAAAAAAAGATGTATGCCAAGGGTAGTGAACTTGGATATTCGCTTGCAAAGATTGATAAAATATTAGTGCAGACACTTACCCAAAAGCAATTGCAGATCCAGCAAGATTTGCAAAAAGAAAAAAGACTTACCCAAAATCCAAAACTCATCCGTCCTGGCATGCCAAAAAGTATGGTACAGGATAACCATCTCACTTTGCCTAAAGCCCTTGAAATATTACTTAGACCAGAGCATGATTTTGATTATACGCCACACCAATTGTTGAATAAGAAAAGAAAGAAGAAATCCCGCCATTTATAAATCAGTCCTATGGAAAACGACATAATAGAAACCGTGTTAACTGAGGTTCTGGAAGAACAAAAAAAAGTAATCAATTGGCCCAAAAGAATGGTCAGGTGTTAGAAGAACAGGGTTTGATTTTGAAACAAAGAGAAGAAAAATCATCTCGACAGAATGAAGAACTAAAGGCATGCTTATTATCCAAAATGGAAGAAGTGGCTACCCGTGTTGCCAGCCAGGGCAGACCCGTTAAACGCGAATTCAGGATTTTGTTGTTTCCTGAACATGGAACAACCAATTATTATAAGATAGTATTCGGTCGTATTTTTTTCTGGCTGGTAATGCTTTGTGTCGCAAAATATGCCTACCTGCTGGGGGACAAATGGCTCACAGCGGAATATGAAAATCAGAAGTATCAGAAGGCTTGGGAAACCCTATATAAACACCAGACAAAGGCAAATCAAAAAATGATGCAAAAAGTATTCAATGAGAATTGAGCGGGATCTCGGATTAGTTGGTTTAGTAACCATCTTTTCTCTGAATAATTGTTTTACCGGATTCTGCAAGAATATCCTGAATGATCCGCACTCTTTCCGTGAGTTCTAGTAAGTCTGTAATCCCAATACTATAGTCTTCCCGGTAGCGGCTATCTATATAGGCTTTCTGTAAAAAGTTAAACAGTCTTTTCTCGTAGTCTGTTTGCCTTGGAAAGATATCCTGAATCCTGTAAGATACCATGCCTGCGTATCGCAGCAACCTTTCAATATTGTGGGTACAACAGTGATACCCCGTTCCGATTTTTAACAGTGTACTTAATGCCTGTTCAGCTGCCTGATGCAACATAAAAGCTGCCAGCCTGAATTGTTTTCTTATGCGGAACAGATCTGCTCCGGCCAGAAATTCCTGAGACTTATTTAAGCCATCCCGAAATAATTTTTTGAGAGTGTTTAGTTCGGCTTCTGCATCATAATGGCCAACCAGATAAAGCGATAGATTATCAGCTTCAAAAAAAGGAATTGCAGATCGGCAAACCGTCCGGGCAAATAGATGGCCAGTGGCAAGCCAGCCATTAAAGGTCGATGTTTCCAATAAAATAGCGGTAACTGGCATTACAGGACTGCAATGCTGCTCTATTTGATCCTGCAATTGTGGTAAGGTTCTGTTATTGGTATTATTAATCAATACCAGGAAGAAATAATCCGCTGCATGTTGCGAACTGGGTGCAGTTTGGCAGAAAATACTCTCGCTACGCCGCCTGTATAAAGATGCCCCAAGTAAATAGATTATGTCGGGCTGAACTACTTCCTGAATAAGGGACACCAGCTTTTCATGCTGGCCCGGAAAAGACTCCGTTATTGAATGATATATGGTGAATGGTTTCATGATTTTTTGGTTGGGGCTGCAGTTCTTACATAAATTAAATGGCAGGCCTCCAGCATTTTTTGCAAGTGTTCTGATACGCTGACCAGTTCCAAGTTGACACTTAATTCAGCGAGACTGTTGGCCCCAAGCGCATAACTTAACAGGTAGTTCAAAGTTTCTTTCCACTCCTTTTTAGATGCCCCGGATGTAAACTTTTGTAACGCTTTATAAGGATTCTGGTATTCTTTTGCACTAAGGCTACGTGGAAAATAATCCCAGGGTTTAAGCTGGTCATAGCTGCCGCAGTATAAATGGTATTGGGTGAGATCACAAGTATTGGGCGACTTAGGGAGAATTACCTTCTTTGTTTCATCACCTTCCTTTACTATACTATATACCGCTGGTAGCAAAACCTCCATACTTTCAAAAAAATAAAGAAGATCGGTTGGAGCTGCCTTATTCCAGATTCGCTTGCTTTCCGCAGCTTTAAGGGCTGACAATATATAATCTCTGGCAAACGGAAGTGTAAAGGATTCAAAGAAATCATTGATAGCCCTATTACATTCAACCAATTCCCCATTTCTCATTTCCTCTACCCTCCGTCTATTTTGATCAAGTTCTAAATCTTGTTTTTTCTGATCAGTACCGTTACCATTTTGTTTGAAAATGACCCAGGCCGCTTCGACCAGTTTTTCAATATCCTCATGGGTAGTTACATGACTGGGGGCATCCGTATCTTCAGCGCGGAGCGAATCATAAACCAGTTCCTGTAAACAAGCCCTTATTTGAGGAAGGGTATAGCACTGAAAAAAATGATCCAGAACAGGATAAGGGTCTTCAATTTCTGCAATACTCAGTTTCAATGGGTTATCGTGCCATTCAGGATATTCTGTTAGAAGTTTTTGCCTTAGATTCTCTTTCATATAGATTGATTTTAGTCAATCCAAGTTCCCTGACTCCGGTTGACTATCCTATCCGCTAAGCCGGTATTTTACCGGAAATAGGGGCATTTACCCGGTATTTTACCTATCTTACTTTTAGTATATTTGTGTAATCGATAACCGAACGAATATGGAAAAGACCATTCACCAGGGCAGGAATATTAAGCGTTTCAGGGAAATGCTTGGAATCAAACAGGAAGGTCTGGCTTTGGAGTTGGGTGAAGACTGGAACCAGCGTAAAATATCGCTGTTGGAACAAAAGGAATTGGTTGAACAGGAATTGTTGGAGCAGGTAGCTAAGGTGTTGAAAGTGCCTGTTGAGGCTATTAAGAATTTTGATGAGGAAGCTGCGATAAATATTGTATCCAATACTGTTAATAATCACGACAATGCATCGGGAAATTCATTATTCAGCTATTACCCAACTTTCAATCCTATTGATAAGATAGTTGAACTCTATGAAGCATTGGTGAAAAGCGAAAAAGAAAAGATGGAATTGATGCAAAGAATACTAGATAAAATTAAATAGTTGCATAGGCATTTTTAGTTGATTTGGTTTCCGACGCTATCCCCCCTTATACCTAACATTTATTTAGAATCTTGAAGAATAAAGAGAAATCTTCAAAATCAATAAGCGCAACTTTTATGCGCCAATCCCTCCAAATAGGCGGGATCGGCCCATGTTTATAGCGCATATAACTAAGTTAGCGTTTATTTTAGGACACATCGATACTGACAGTAAATTATGGAGAAAATACTTGCATTTGTTGACTTACTTGGCTTTAGCCAAATGGTAAATACTGACGAAGATAAAGCCAGAGTTATATTAAATGATTTTTACAATATAGCCTTTAACGAAATCAAAAGTAGAACAAGTGTAAATGGGCATTTGTTTTCTGATTCTCTATTAGTATATTCTAACTCAAGGGAAGATTTGATAAATTGTCTTGCCGCCATATATCAAAAATGCCTGTTAAAAAATGACTCTTACAACGAATTGTCGAAGTTCTTTCTTTTACCACGTGGAGCAATGAGTGTTGGAATTGTAAATGTTGAAGATAGACAAACAGCACCTAACCTTACCAAAGATTTTATTGTCAGTCAAGCGTTAGTTCATTCGGCTAAATTGGAATCGCAAATTAAGGGTAGTCGTTTGCTCGTTGCTGTTAAAAACGACCAACAACAGAAAATGCAACTTGATTGGAATAGAAACATAAGGTATGACTTGTACCAAGATGATGCTTTTACTTTTCTTGAAAACTATAAATACAAGGATGTTCTTTGGTTTTCATCATTTGACGATGGAAATAATCAACAGGACAACCTCATAAAACTAATTGACATAGCAATAAAATTAGTCAAAGACAACTCTCGAAACGAAAAAGTGCTTTTACAACATATATGGACTTTGAGAATTGGGCTTTTATCTTATTCAAAGTATTTAGGCCAAGAAAATGACCCTGTGTTAAACAGAATAATTAGAGAGTTTAGGGCTGACCAATATTGGCTTTTGTGGATGACGATTATAGAAATGATTGTAAATAGCACAACTGAATGGAAATATGCGGCAAGTAAGAAAATAGTAGATTTCTACAAAAAGACAAGTTTGAAAAAAGGTTGGAGTAACTTAATTGAAGAATTGAACAAACCTGGTGAGCAATATGCATTAAAATGCTTTGAGAAATTTATAGATCAAATGGCAATACAAACCATATAAAAAAACAACCGCTAACATCAGTTTGCCAAAATGGCGGGTTTAGTGCTAAATTCAGGTTCGGTTTTTCAATTGAACTTTGGTGCAAAATTGAAGTTTTGTGCTTCGATTTCCGTCACTTCACAAAGCTGAAAAACGTTAGCTGTAAGATTAAAACGCAACTCCTTAATAAAGTACCATGTCAGAAATTATTGAAATAGATTTAAAAGGACGGGTTAAAAGCACCAAACTTGCACAGACAAGATGCTTACTGCCAGTTTACGAAGCCATAATTAATTCAATTCACGCAATTGAAGATGCGAAAGTAAAGAATGGTGAGATAACTATTTCTTTAGAAAGAAAAAATGAATTGGATTTTGACAATGATCCATATTTTCCGCCAGTCCAATCCTTTTCAATTACAGATAACGGAATAGGTTTTAATGAAGTGAATTTTACATCGTTTAAAAGAGCTCACACTACACATAAAGAAGACAGAGGTTCTAAAGGAATAGGAAGATTTTTATGGCTTAAAGCTTTTAATAAAGTTTCGATAGAAAGTGACTTTCTTGAAAACAAAACTCTTCACAATAGGAGATTTGACTTCTCGATACAAGAAAGTGGTATAAACAAACACAAATTGAATGGCTCGACCAAGACAAAAAATTTAACTACGGTTAAACTTCAAAATTTTAAAGATGAATATGGACAGTTTTGCCCTAAAAAGCCATCAACGATTGCAAATAAAATAATCGAACATTGCTTAATTTATTTTCTAAATAAAAATTGCCCTTTAATAAAATTAATAAATGACAATAAAGAGGAAATAATTCTTAATGACTATTTCAAGAAGAATTTTGCAGAGTATAAAATTCAGGACAACTTTAAAGTTGACAATTATAAGTTCAACTTAACTATTTTGCGAGTTTATGAGAATGATGAAATCACATCAAACGAATTACATTATTGTGCTCACCTAAGAGAAGTAGATACAATAAATCTCAAGGAAATTGAACCCGAATTAAGAAACAAAGTATTTGATAACGAAGCACAAAAGAATTATCTGATTGTAGCATATTTGGAAAGCAAATACTTTGACAATCATTTAAATGACGAACGAACTGAAATTGCATTTGCCAAAGGAAATTTGAAATTTGATTTAATTAAGGAAACAGATTTGCATAATGAATTGCAAAAAGTAATTAGAAAGCATTTTTCGGTAGAAATCGACAAATCAAGGCAAGAAAAGGTTTCTTACATTAATGAATTTATTGCACAAAAATCTCCTCAATATAGACCATTATTAAAACATCAAGAACTAATTGCCGAAATTGGTTTAAATCCTTTGCAAGTAAACGAACAAGACCTGGACATTAAACTATATAAGGCATATCAACATATTGAATATGCAAACAAAGTCCAAATGCTTTCATTAAAAAACGAATTAGATAGCAATGAAAGCGAGTTTACAGTCAGAAAAGAGGAAATGCAAAAAGCTATTGAAGAAACTAATGAATTGGGCAAATCCAAATTAGCTCAATATATCATACATAGAAATCTAATTCTTGACTTATTTGGAAAAACACTTAATAAAAAAGCGAACGGAAAATATAGTTTAGAGGATAGCATTCACGACATTATTTTTCCTCTAAAAACTACATCGGATGATGTTGATTATGAAAAACAAAATCTTTGGATAATAGATGAGAAACTCTCTTTTCATCAATACCTTGCTTCTGATAAACCGCTAAATTCTTTGCGAAAAGAAGATGCGGAAGACAGGCCTGATATTTTAATTTATGACAACCCATGCGTTTTTATTGAGGGAGATTTATCACAAAATCAAATTGTTTTGGTAGAGTTTAAAAGACCAATGCGAAATGCATATGATGAAGAAGAAAATCCTTTTATTCAAATTTTTAAATACATTGAAAAGCTAAGGGCAAATAAAGCAATTGACCATAATGGAAGACCAATAGAGGTGACAGATAACACGCCTTTTTATATTTACATCATTTGTGACTTGACACAGAAAATTAGACAATACGCAACTAATTATGACATGCTTCTTTCTCCTGATGCTGCTGGCTATTTCCATTACCACAAAAGCTACAAAGCATACATTGAAATTATATCATTTAATAAACTATATGATACTGCCAAGCGAAGAAACAGAGTATTGTTTGACAAATTAGGTATCCCGTCCCCAAAATAAGCCTGTAGGTAACAAGAGGTTTTGTGCAATTGGGGCATGACGTTGAAACAATCATCGAGTCAGTGCATATCTATGCTTTGGTTTCGTCGGTCGTAATTCTGCCGGGCAGTGCTACCTGGTTTTTCTCGGTAGTTATTTTTCTTGAAATTCCTTCTCATTGTATATGATTTACTATGTAAACCGATAATATCAGAATTTAAGTGTTTTTCAATAATACTCCTTTATGGTGCCTCTTCATTACTCTTCGCAATCACCGTATAATTATGTGCCCCCCAAAGGCTATAAACTTTAATGACGCAGTGCGAATATGTATTTATTGACTTATTTGCTGGCTATAGCGGCTTTTCCCCTGGTCTTTTTGCTTGGGGACACCCGGAACAGGATTTCTGCGTCTGGCATTCTGGGCGCTGGAACATACTTAAGTTTCCGCCGGTAAGAAAGAAGCCGAAATGAATAACCGGATCTAATATTAAGTTGCCCACCCTTTTCAAGGTTTAGTAACTTGTATCAAACTCTCGGCAATGACAATGATCGCCTGTACGCTGAACAAGGCAACACCGGTACTTATCGGTGATCTGCTGATATCAACGGATATCAAGGTGACAGGTATTGAACTGCCTGTGTTATCAGAAGATGTCACTCAATACCTTTCAGCAGACGCGTCTCTTCACCCGCTCCGTTTGGACCAGAAAATTTATATACTCAAAGAGAATGTATGCATCGGTTTTGCAGGGGGTGTTGCCGGAATTAAAAGCTTTCTGGAGGATATAACCATTTATTGTAAAGCCAAGGATCAGGTTTCAGCTTTAGATATGCAATGGTTTCTGCAACAACATATCGCGGATGAATCCTGGCAAGAAACTTCTTTCGTTATTCTGGTTACTGAAAGAGAGGTAAATGAAATATCACTTTGTAAATTCGTCCACGGTCAGTGGATTCATACCGAAACAGAACTGTTCGGCGAAGCTTGGGCGACAGGATCAGGAGCAACAGACTTTTTGAAAGAAGCCAAGGAAAATGCAAAGCTGTTCAGCACTTTTTCGATGAATGACGCTGAGTTTACCATCCAGGCAAATCTTATCACGATAGGCAGGCTATTGGCCAATGAGCGCAAAACGCTCAATACGGTGAAGCATCACTGGGGCGCCGGTTTTGAAATGATCTATTACGATGGTAGCCGATTTCGTAAGGTTGATGAGATAACTTACGTGATAAATTGGGGACGATATAATTCAGCAGGTGGTATTCCGGACGTGCCGGTGCCATCTATCATCATGAATTACAAATATTATGGAGAATTACTGTTGATTACTGTTCTCAAGCCGTTATCTGGAACAACAGAGGTAGCTGACACCAGTTATATTATCAGAAGTGACAAAGTACACCGCCGGAAATTTATAGTTGCGCCTTTCAATTATAAGGGAAATGAAGATTTCGACAGTCTTGGGGAAGACTATTCATTCGACAGTCATGTTAATGTAATGAGTTATGTTCTTGAAACTGAGGGCTATTATTACATACCTGCCAGTTTCAACATAGGCAGTGAGCTGAGTGTTCGTTTTCAACAGCCTGGAACAATAGAGCTGACAATGATTAAACCAATTAACGACAGGCTAACTGAGGAAGTAAGAAAAATAATAACGCAGGAAAAGAAATAAGAGAAAGAAACCTGATTAAGAAAAATAATAAAGAATTTTACCTTCGGGTTAGTAAAAAATTTTTACATGAAAAGGACGACTACAATATCTGGAACCAATTCAATGTCTAACGAGGATTTCGCAAAGTTTATTATTGAAAGTCCGTTGTATTATAGGGTCAGGGCAGTGGAGAATATCGACATGCGGCAGCCAGCTTGGTGTGAGATTGCTGATTACTGTGATAAAAAGTTTGTTTTTAAGTGTCCGGATGAAAAATCTGTTCAGACCTTCAGGACGATGCCTTTTGATGGTTATTATGATGGAAGCCTGATGTATCGCTCAGTGCAAGACCATAGTCTGCCTGATGGCTTTGATGGGAAGACGAAGTTGTTTGCTAAAACATTTTCATTGACAGGAGAATGCCAGTCCTGCGGCCACAGGATTGATATCATAATAAACGCATTTACCGATATGGAATGGACCCCTACAACTGCCGGTGCAAGCCTGTATATGCAAAAGATCGGCCAGTATCCTGCTTATTCCATCGAGGTGCAGACAGAGGTCTCAAAATACCTTACGGAAGATGATCTGTCATTTTATAAGAAGGCTATGATAAGTCTTTCCCAAAACTATGGGATCGGTGCTTTTGCATATTTCCGAAGGATTATTGAGAACGAAATTCAGAGATTGATCAAAAGTATAAGCGAACTTGAATTTGACGGGGTTGATATGATAAAGCAGGCTTTCCTGAAATATGAGACCGATCACCAGATGTCACCGATGATTGACACTCTGAATAAGCATCTGCCGGGCAGTCTGACCCGGCTGGGAGATAACCCAATTAAATTATTGCACCAGCAATTGTCAGAAGGGATTCACGGACTTACTGAGGAACAATGCGCAGATAAAGCCAGGCATATCGATGCATTGTTATCCTATGTTATCAAAGTAATCAACGAAGAAAAGTTTGCATTCAAGGGTGCCATGCAGGCTATTCAGGCTTTGCGGAAATCTTAAGTTAAGATCAGTAATAATTTTTTACCATGAAAATCCCATCTTTACTTTTTAGGGATGTTGCTAAAGACTTCGACGACATGATGGCCGAAACGGTTGAAAAGTTCCAGAAAGAAGGCATATCGGATGAAGATATCAGAAAAGCAATGAATGATGATTACACCAGCAAGGCCATCGAGGATTACAATGAGTTCTTTGTGAAGACTGCAATGGAAGGTGATGAAGCAGCGTATCAAAAAAACACAGATGTGAGTGCAAAGAACGCCAATACCATTTCCGATAAGTATAAAGATATTTTTATTGGCTATTTCGGCTATCTCAGCCGCGGATTTACGGTCTATGAGAGCATAAGAAAGTTCACCATCGACAAAAAGATAGAACACACGGACAAGGTTATTATTCCGTTTTATGGTATTGTATTCAGGATGGCCGACCAGATCGGTACTATGCTGCAACATGGGCATATGGATGCCGCCCTCAGACTGTGGAGGTCGCTATATGAACACGCGATGATACTGCTTGTTTTTCTCAAATACCACGATAATAAAGAACTTTTCGACCGGTTTTCAGATCACCGGTATCGCGGCCGGAATAAAAGAACAAAGAGCTTCGGGCAGAATTACGAGGCACTGAAATGGAAGCCCCTGGACGAAAACATTCTTGACGACCTGGATGCAAAGATCAAAGAGATCAATGACCGGTACGGTAAGAAATTCCTGGACAGCGAATATGGCTGGGCGCATGCGCTGCTTCCTGATAAAAAGAAGGTCACCCTGCGTGAACTGGAAGAACATGTGGGCCTGAACCGCTTCCGGCCATTTTATATCTGGACCGCTGAATATGCGCATCCGACTTACACGTCCATTGATCATTTTATCGAAAACAATGCACTATACATCAGCCGTATCGCGTCCCAAGGGTTTGCTTTTTCTTCGCTGATAGACCCGCTGCAATTCACCATTGGAATCCTAGATGAAGTCAACATTGTTTTCCTTGAAGAGTATTCTTCCGAAGAAGAATCACCGATCAACTATCTGATTTTCCGAAGACTTTATGAAAAGATGATGGAAGAGATTGGCAAAATGGATGATTCGGCTGACAAGAACCTAATCTGAAACCAAATATGCTAACTGATATGAATGAAATTGAGTGCCGTATCATTGACCGTTTAACTGAACTTTTCAGTTTCGTACAAATTGATGACTTACAGTTTGAAGTCGATAAAAAAGACCTGATTGAAGCGACAGCTATAAGTGTTACCGGCGAGAGAACCTGTATGATTAAAGCAGAGGTTCGTGAAACTAACCGATCAATCTATATTCCCAATATGTTGCTTCCTCATGAAATGAGGGGCCTGGGTCTAGGCATGCGGATGCTATGGCTCATTTTTTTAACAGCAGAACATTATGGTTACTCGCTCTATCTAACCATGTTAACCGACTCATTCAAACACAGAATGTTAGGCCGGGGCGCATTACCAGCGGCGGAACATGATGTCCTTCAGATCGTAAAAACCACGAACCTGTATTCAAAGGATGATCCCAATAATCATCTCTATATGGGGGTCCGGTTGTAAAGGCAGGGAGTTTGCCCGCCCAGTGCTGCCGATGTTGCAGGAGATTTGAATGCTCTTACAATAAATCTCGTCATTCCACGTCCTCATTACGAAGGAATACCTGATGAAGTAGGATGATAAAAGTCAGGAAACTCAGGGCTTTTTTATGACAGTGCTACTTCCTTTTTAAATGCCGTCAAAACCGCTGCATATTCTTTTTTCACGTCGTTTGTAAAGCTGTCAAGATAATTTTCTGTCGTTTTTTTGTCCGTATGTCCGAGTGCTTCCTGTATGAATTCTGTACTGGCCCCTCCCTGTTTCATGTGTGTGCTGAAACTATGCCTAGAAACGATGGTGGTAACTTTTTTGTCCAGACCTAATCTTTCGCCGATTTTTTCCATCCAGTCATTGATCAGGCGGGTGAAACTCGTGACAACTTTGTATTGATCGAGTGGGTTGAGATTTTCGTCCATGATCGGAAAAATATAACTATCCGGCCTTTTGTCCGGGTTGCCCCATTTATTCATAATTTCTTTCATGTCATCAGTAATATAGGCAGAAATAGGCTTGGGGTCATTTCGTGTAGTCCTTTCGGTTTTGGCGCGGACAAAAACGATGAATTCATCTTCGATATTTTTGTATTTAAGGTATAACAGGTCCTTTGGGTTCATGCCATTACCAAAATAGCAAAACAACCAAAAGTCTCTTGCCTTTTGCTCCTGGTCGCAGGTGGTTTCTGCATAATAGATATCACTGATTGCCTTTTGAGGAAGCGCTTTCTTGATGTTACGGCCAGTGGGTATTTGGTATTTTCGCCTGCCGAATGGATAGCAGTTCTCTCTTTTGATAATATTCATTTCAATGGCCTCATTGAACATCGTTCGGAGTGCCCTTAGTTTAATACCAGTGGTAGTGCGGGTTCGTCCGCGTTTTTTCATCCATTGTTCATACTGGTTTAGCCAGCTTTGTGTAATATCGGAGAAAAGTACATTGCCCATGAATTTCTTAAAAGAATTGTATGAGTCCTTATAATATATGGCAGTACCGATCCTTCCTTCCTGTAATAAAACCTTTATATAATTTGCAAATACAAAAGAAATGCAGCCATGTCTGGAATGATCCTCTGAAAGGACAGTAAATCTTTTTAAATACGGCCCATAGTCAAATGCATCCGGTAAGGGCATTTCGGCTTCGGGTGTAATTAGCTTTTTTGGCTTATAAAACTTGTCGCGGTTTATGAAATCTCTTTCAAAAACATAAAAGCTGAAGTTGTTCATTTCGCATATGAAATTTTCTGCATTGCGTTGAACTACCTCCAGTTGCTGTCTAATTTTTTTCAGATTTGCGCCGATGTTTGAGGAGTATATCTTCTTATAATCTTCATCCGATATTTCCAGTATCGTCTGGTAACGCTGTTGAATACGTTGGTGAGTAACTTGAAGTTTTACAGGATACTTGCCTGTTTTCTTCTTCATTCTCCTCTTGTCGAGAATGACAATAATTGATGCTGACATAACTAAATAATTTTCATTTTCACGAAATCATCTCCACAAAATTTGCCTACAGATTTGCCTACAAACGCTGGTTAAAGATCGCAAAAGGATATTTATCCAGGTAAGCAAAAATGTTATAAATAAATGAAAATCAATAAGTTAGTTAAGATATGTTTAGCTGAATTAAACGGAGTTAAGTTTAATATTTGGCTTAAAATCCTGTGATCAGCAACGGTCGTGCGGGTTCAATTCCCGCCTGGGGCACATCGAAAATCTTAAAACCCTTGATAGCATTAGCTTTCAAGGGTTTTTGTTTTTAGTGGGTAACAGTAAGGGGAAAATTTTGAAAATGTAAAAAGAAAAGGGACAGACTTTAGGCTCTTGTTGTAAACTGTCTGCTTCTTAGGAATACTAATTAGACGAAGACCATACATAGAAAAAACTGTGCCTTTGCGTCTTTGCGAGAAATTTTGCACGCAAAGACGCAAAGGCGCAGTTTTTTCTGTTGTATTAAAATGATACTATAACAACCCCTGCAATTGCGGAAAATGTCTTCGGGTATGTATGCTGATAAAGGTGATCCATTCCCAGGCACTCATATCTCCAAAAAAACGGTGCGGGAATGCGGAGCTCACAAGTGATAGATCGGCATGGTTGATGATACTTGCTATTTGATTACGTTCTGCAATTATTTTTTCAGTGATCGCAACTGTTGTGCCAGGTTCATCTGAAGGAATCAAAAAAGCAGGTGCTTCAATCCGGTTGGTTCTGTCGCTAACCCTTGCCGTAAATGCTGCTATTTTTTCTGTAGGATCTCTGTCCGTTTTTTCAGTGGCAGTAGGAAGGATTTGGTTCAGCCTGCTATCAAACAAAAAAATATGTTCAGCTACCTGACTCGCCGACCAACCACCATCTGCCGGCTTACGATTAAATGTTTCTGTTGAAAATTTTGCAATCAGCGCAAGCAATGCTGCTGTTGTTGACTGAAAATCTTCTGCAAGTTGTATTCTATTCATTTCCATTTTACTAAACTAAGTATAAGTCTAAATTTACCTATTACTTTTATAATATGGCACTCATTCAAAAAATAAAGGACTGCCTTTATGAGCTTGTTTAAAAATGAAAGATTTCCTTGTAAGCTGTTAGCTATAAGAGTTGAGCTTTACAAGTGCTTATCGAGATAAGTAGTGTGCCTGTTATGAAACGTCAACAGATTTATTGAAGTTGTAAACTTTACTTTTAAACTGTCTGCTTTGTAAGTATAAGTATAAGACAAAGACCATACATAGAAAATAACCGCGCCTTTGCGCCTTGGCGTGCAATATTTCTCGCAAAGACGCAAAGGCGCAGTTTTTTGTTGGATAAAAATAAGATTACAACAGTCCTTTCAGTTTCGGAAAACGTTTTCTTGCTATCTTATTTCGCCACCCGCTGGTAAGTCAGTTCCCGGTTGGCCCAGGGAATAAAAAATTCGAAATTAGGAGCATCGGTATGTCCGCCATCATGTTGCCTCCAGGCAAGTTTGCCATTGAGTAAACCACTTAACACAGGTGGCATTTTTTCAGTTTGGTAATCATTGCTCACACCCAGATCTTTTACGCCCAGTAATTTGTATACTGTGCCAGCTGCAATGGTAGCTTTATAACTGCCCATCTGGTCAAGCCATTTGGCATCTCCTTTTTCCGGTACACCATAACTTACAAAACTCGCTCTCGGAGCACACAAGGCAAGCAGCTCATGTGAATCAACAGGTAAATCGCAACCGGTTTTACTGCCAGCTGCTGATTCTGCTGCAGCATATTGTAAATAATTTCCTGCCATCCAATGATATTCTCCACTGCCGGCTAAACTTTCTACTGCTTCTCCAAACACACGACGGTGAAGAGTGGCTCCGCCCTTACCGGATGAACCAATGAGTACGGTTGCAAAGCGCTGGTCAAAAGCCATGGTTACTAATGCCGCTTTTCCGTAACGGGATACACCTTCAATCCCTACTTTACGCGCATCTACCAGCGTATCTGTTTCCAGGTAATCCAGTGCACGCGAGGCACCCCAACCCCATGCACGTAATGCACCCCAATCATCAGGTTTGCGCGGTTGCCCTTTGTTTACTAAGCCAATAATGCCACGTGTTAAACCCGCACCATTATCGGCTTGTATGCTACCGGGGTCAATGGTACAGTATCCCCATCCTGCCGCCAGCAATTGTTCCGTTGGGGGAGAATCTTTGGTAGTAGGCGGTGCAAAAAAACCGGGACCGGCCAGTCTGGTGATGGGAGAGTACGCCGGGTACTTTTCAAACATGGCTTTCATATCCGGATTGTTCTTTACCATCATTTCTTTGAAAGCGGTATTGATCTTTTCAAGGTCTGCGGGATTGGGCTGTGCCGGTGCAGGTAATGAAGGAAACCCAAACATCATCAACACTGGAACGGGGCCTTTTACATTGGTAGGAAGTACCAGTACCATATTGATGTTTACATTAATTAATGGATATGCACTGTTATCTACCCGACCCACCAATTGTCTCGCAACTACGGGTGTTCTTCCCACCATTTCATAATCCAGAATTTTGGTAGTCCAGGTTACCTTGGGTGTATTGGCGGGAATACGACCATACACTTCTTTTTCAAACCCTTCTACAATCTCTGGTCGTCTTTCTTTCCACCATTGTTCAGGCGTGGTTACTTTGTTGCCATTTTGCAAACTGAGTATTTCAGGTAATAGCGGACATGGATTGGCCAATGCCTCGTCATCATTGGCGCGGTTAGGAGCCGATTGATTACCACTGGGGCCGGGTCTTAATTTTTTGATACCCAATTGCTGCATCATCTGTGCATGATCCTGCTGTGTGGTAAAATTGCTTAAGCGCGGATATTTACTGCTGTCTATAGTAGATTGTGCAAACACATATTGCATGAATAAACAAGACGCAAAAAGAGTTAGGATCGCTTTCATGTGTAGACTAATGTGGTATGAAAAAGTTTTAAATAAATATGTTTATCAACAATAATTATTGATCCGTTCTGAATGGAGAGGCTGGTAACCCTTCTTTGTTAATCAGATTTGGATTAACCGGATTGTCGGCCCATGCGTACCGTATAAATTTGGGTTCAACTATTTCATCACTCCAAATAATCAGTTGATTTCCTTCTATTCTTGCATTGGCCCAAACAAATTTTTTATCTGCTCCTGCAATGGCAAATTCTGCAGGGGCCTCACCATCAGCCGTTGTTAATCCACTGCCGGTATGTTTAAAACTGATCCGAATTTTATTTCCTTCAATAGCAAATGATTCATATTGCGGACCTGAATACACATTGTTTTCCTGGTACGCTAATTTCATCGCGGCCAATGCCAGGCGATCACCGACATCTTTTTTATTATCCGGATGAATATCATTCCATTCGCCCAAATCTATGGCAACCGCCATGGCTGTATTAGGTACTGATAAAGATTTCAATTGCGATTCGCGCAGCATGGCCCAGTTACTTTCAGAGGGTAGATAAGTATAGTCCATAAAGCCCGGCAACTGCACATACAAAAAAGGTAGCGAGCCCTGGTTCCATTTGGTACGCCAATCGTTGATCAATGCAGGCATAAATTCTGCGTATGGTTTGGGTTGACCAGCATTGGATTCTCCCTGGTACCAGCAAAAACCTTTGATGCTATAGCGAATCTCAGGTGCCACCATCGCATTGTACAAAGCGGCTGGTTGGTTTTGTGCGTTAATGCCGCCGCCAAATCCACCTCCTGACATTGGTCGGTAAATAGTACCTACTTTGTACTGCCAATATCCCTTCAGGTCGATAGTATCATTGCCCGAAAAAATGCAGTAGGGTTTATCTGTTACAAAACCTCCTTTGCCACTGCTATTGGTAACCCGAATCACAAAAATATTTTTCCCGGCTTTTAATATATTGGCCGGAACAGTGTATCGGCGTTGCGGATATTGATAGGTAGTGTTGCCCACCTGTTTGCCATTAATATACAGTTCATCTGCATCCACAATTCTTCCCAGAAAAACTTTGGCAACTTTACCAGTCATGGCAGCAGGGATGTCAATTTCTTTTCGATACCATACCACACCATTCAGGTCTTTTACGCCCTGATCTTCCCAATAACCCGGCAGGTTTATGTTGCGCCATCCTTTGGGAACGTATTGGTTATCGTACCATTTCAAGCTGCCTGTTAAACCCGCATCTGATGGTGGAGCCACACGTGTGTTGCCTCCTGAAGCAGGCCGTCGGTTAAGACTATTCAGGTATGCGGTGTCTTTATTCCTGTTGATAATAGTTTGTAAAGAAGAAAAATTAGTAAATCCCTCTTCACTAATCCATGCCTCAATGGGCGTTCCGCCTACACTTGCATTGATGATGCCAATGGGAATGCGATATTTCTCATGCAGTTGTTTGGCGAAGAAATAAGCGATTGCAGAAAAAGGACGCACCTCTTCACCAACGGCTGCTTTCCAGAAACCTGTTGGCAGGTCTTGCTGACCACCCTGTAAACTGGTTAGTGTAGGAATCCAGAACTGGCGTATCTGTGGGTAATTGGCTGCTGCTATTTCTTTGGCATATGTAACATCATGAATATTCAGTTGGTGAACCATATTGCTCTGGCCGCTACAAAACCAAACATCGCCAAAAAGTATTTCTTTCAAACGAATGGTATTGCTGCCAACAATATCCATCGTATAAGGTCCACCGGCTTTGGTAGCAGGCAACTGCAATTGCCATTTTCCTGTAGCATCTGTATTGGTGCGATAGGTTTTGCTGTTGAAGCTTACGCTGATCTTTTCACCAGCAGCAGCCCAGCCCCAGATGTTTACGGGTACATCGCGTTGTAAAATCATGCTATCACGTATTAAGCGTGGTAGTTTTATTTGGGCAATGGCAGATGAGGAAACTAACAGTAGTAAAATAGCAGCTAGTATAGTTTTCATGGCTTTAGGTTTCATTCTTTGCAATCGGTTGCATAAATGTAATAAAAAGATGGAATGGTCAGGAATAAATTAGTGATGATGTTTTCTTTTGTTCGAAAATAGAGGCCAACCGCAGAGCCGCAGGGGACGAGGAGTTTTCGCGGAGAGGAGAGTAGATTGTCACATAAGGCAAGTAACTTGATCGTAAATCAAAAAATATTTTGCGAAACCGATTAGTTGCGCATATATTTGCAACCGAATAGTTTCCTATTTTAAATACTTCCAAATGAGAAAATTAAAATTACAGGTACAAACCTCCATCGATGGGTTTATGGGAGGGATTAACGGAGAAATGGATTGGGTGTTGATGAACTGGTCTGACGATCTGATCGCGTTTGTTCGTTCACTCACTGAACCAGTTGATACCGTTTTGCTGGGCAAGAACCTCGCGCAGGGTTTTATTCCTCACTGGACGAATGCTTACAATAACCCTGATACAAAAGATGAAGCCGCCATCAAGTTCGTTGAAACACCCAAGGTTGTTTTCTCAACCACGCTAACCAGTTCGCCATGGGAAAGAACCACTATTGCCAGTGGTAATTTGGCAGATGAAGTGCAACAATTAAAAAATCAAACGGGTGGCGATCTCATTGCATATGGAGGAAGTCAATTTGTTTCTTCACTCATTAAAGAGAATTTGATTGATGAGTTACATCTCTTTATTAATCCAACAGCGATAGGAAAGGGGTTACCTATTTTTCATCAAACAACAGGTAAGCAATCCTACAAACTGGTGAAAGCGCAATCATTTGATTGTGGTATTGTTGTTCTCACCTATAACCCGGTATTACATGCGTAGAGATGTATTTCAGGCCATTGCAGATCCTACCCGAAGGGCCATTATTGTTTTGATTGCTGCACATGCCATGACACCCAACGCCATTGCTGAACATTTTGATACAACACGCCAGGCAGTTTCCAAACACCTGCGGATATTAACGGAATGCCAGTTGATAAAACAGGAACCCTCCGGCAGGGAAATTTACTACCAGCTCAATGCCAAAAAAATGAAAGAGATCGATAAATGGTTGGAACAATTCCGCCGCATTTGGGAAAATCGTTTCAGTCAATTGGACAACGTATTGCTTAACCTGAAAAATAAAAAATCATGAACCACCACCTGCTATTCGACTTTACTGTAGACAAAGAAAAAAATCAGATCATGGTGCAAAGAGAATTTGCTGCCGATAAAAAAATGGTATGGGCCGCATGGACCACCCCTGAAATACTTGACCAATGGTGGGCACCCAAACCTTACCAGACCAAAACTAAGTCTATGGATTTTAGCGTAGGCGGTTCCTGGTTATATTGTATGGTTAGTCCGGAAAATATAGCACATTGGTGCAGGGCCGATTATCAATCGATTGAAATGATGGAAAGTTTTTCCGGCCTCGATGCATTTTGTGATGAAGAAGGTGTTATCACAACCGATTTTCCAAGATCATTATGGAATAATACATTCACAGAAACAGGCAATACAACTTTGGTAAACATTGTGATCCAATACGAACAGCTGGCGCATCTGGAACAAATTATTACTTTAGGATTTAAGGAAGGATTTACCATGGCGATGGGTAACCTGGATGCTTATTTTGCTGAACACCTTGTAAGATAAAACCACATACTGCTTAGCGATCCTTACGTTTCCTCGCGTTCTTTGCGATACTAAAAATGTAAAGCGATAACGCAAAGTGCGCAAGGAGGCGCAATGTTCGCTGGGACTTTTTAATTACTTGATATTTTATTTTTCAACAGAAGGCGTCTGCAATTGTTTCAATACTGCCGATAGCTTTTTCGAATCCTTCGCATATTTTTCCAGATCAAACAACTCCACTTTTCTGAATTCAACCGGATGGCTTTCGCTTTGCAGCGAGATATAACCGCCCTTCAACAACATGCCATCTTTCTTTACAGACGAATCATAATTAGAAACATTGCCATTGCCCATCTGGGGTTGATGGTATTGTAATACGATTTGGTTGTCTACTATATGCTGCACCAATGAATCGCCCAATACCAGTACTTCGGCACGCACCCACTCATCTCCATGATGGGTTTGTGAGCGTGAGTTAATACAATGATTGGTCAAAAGTTTTCCATCCATCACCACATTGGTGCCGGGTGTACAAAGGTTAAGTGTAGTGCGCGGATCTTTACCGTTGCCTCCTAGCAACTGTACTTCAATGGAGATAGGGAAGTCCTGGTTTTTGAGCATGGTCTTTGGGTCCTGACAATGAATCATTACCCCACTATTGCGCGTAGCCCAGCCCGGACCATTTTTAGCCTGCTCGCCGGTAAAGCGATATTCAACGGCGATGAGGTAATAAGAGAATTTCTTCTTGTAAAAAATATGCCCGAATCTTTCATTAAAAGAATCATACTTATCATACTTCACTTTCATAACCCCGTTCTCTACATAAAAAGTATTTCCAAAATTTTCGTTCAATGCATAACCGGTTATTTTGGGCGACCAATCTTTAAGATCCTTACCATTAAACAGTTGAATCCACCCGGATATTTTTTTTTCTTTTGGCGGCGTATGGCCCTGTAATAAAAGGATTATGCAAATAAGTGCAGCTGTAATTTTCATAGCAAGCAATTGTAAGAACTCAATCTAAAAATAATTAGTCCATCAAACAAATAAATAAACCTAGTCAAAACTGCGCCTTAGCGCCTTTGCGAGATTATGTATTCTACAATAGTTCGTATTGTAAATAAGCTTAGGGAATGAATCGTTATTTATTTTTCAAAAGTCTCACGCTTTGTCCAGCACTCATCCAAAGCACCACCGGTTGATTTTTCTCCTTTGTGCCGCCAATCGCCATCTACAAATGAATAATCAAACGATAAGCTCTTGCCAACGCTCTCGGCAGTTTTGGTAAAGAAATCAATCTTCTCAGTGTATTTACCATTTACGGTTGTATAACTGCCACCACCTGCATTAAGGAATTGTTTGGTAACTACATTGTAAGCAATCCAGTGAAAATATTTTCCTGATAATACCTTCATGGTTCTGCGTGGATAAAACGGGTTGGCTCGTTTGGATGCTTTATCGTTTACATAATTACCCGTAATGATCCAGGTACCTGCCAGTGCACCGGGTGTGCCATCATCCAGTCGCTCCCATTTTTCATTGGTTTGTTTAATGCTAAGGGTATTATTGGAGCTTGTTATTTCAAGGCTAGTGGAAGTACCAACTTTTGCAGAATCTTTGGAATTCCATTCTGTTTTTTGGATGAACGTATTACCTTCTATCTGAAAAGTGCCTCCAAAGGAATGTAGCAATTTCTTACCCACCAGATCATAATTGGCTACTGCAAAAATATTTCCGGTGCAGATCATTACTGTTCTGTTTTCTGGCGGTCCATAACCCCATGCCCCAGTAAGGGTTGTAGCGGGATACGTTATTTTTTTTGTAGTGAAAGCGGTTAATAACACCACCGAGGTAATGACTGCGATCAGTAGGCGATTAATTTTCTTCATGTGTATGGGTATGTAGGAGTATTTTTTTAAACAAGTAGTCATTCAAAATAATGTCATCCTCGCCCCAATCGCAGGCGCCTAATGCTATTTTATTCGCACAACGCATACGTTAGCGTGTGAATGGAAAACGCATACTGATAACTATTTATTCCGGCTACGATAACAAATTCTGTCTCGCTAAAAACTCAAGCTTTTCATTTGCTTCGAGTAATTTTTGTGTGAGTTCTTTGTTTTTTTGACGAAGGTCATATACTTCATAGGAGTTGAGTATAGACGTTTTGATTTCCTGCTCAATCCATGGTTTGGTTAGGTATTTATAAACCTGTCCAACATTGATTGCATCAATAACCGCATTGATATCCGTATAGCCCGTAATCAAAATTCGCATGGGCTCCGGATGTGTTTCCAGAATAGATTGAAAGAATTCAATACCCGTTTCCTTGGGCATCCGCTGGTCGCTGAGGATCACATGTATCTTTTCCTGTTCTAATATTTTTCTGCCTTCTTCTGCAGATTCGGCAGTAAATACAGTGAATACTCTTCTAAAAGCTGCTTTAAAAGAGATAACGTTATTAGATTCATCATCAATGTATAAAACATTGATATTAGCGTCTTCCATGGATTAGTCGGGGGTTAAAATCATGATTGATGCGTTAAAAATAGCGTAAAACCGCATTTAATGAAATAAATGTGACAAAAAGAACGGAAATTTGTTATTTTTTTACATTCCCCCAATTGTACAGATAGGCATGAATGAAGTGATACACCTTGATACCGAAATAAAGATCCGTGCCTTTAGGGCCGTGGATGACCCTGTTACCTGTCGAAAATTTATTGATGGACACCGAACTGTGTTGGAGCACCATGGCATTATTAAAGTAACTTCTTCGAATGATGAGTGGTCCAGAAACCCTGCTGTGTTTGTGATTGTGGTTGAAAATATGGATGGCAGCAAATTGTATGGCGGTGCCCGTGTGCATGCTGCCGATGGCATTACCCCTTTACCTATTGAGGAGGCTACCGGTTACATGGATGGAAGGATTTATGATATTGTTGCTGATTGCGCACAAGATGGTACCGGTGAATTATGCGGGTTATGGAATTCAAAGGAAGTAGCCGGATTGGGTGTGGGTAGTCTGTTCCCATCTATTGCGGCGGTAGTGATTGCCGAACAGATCGGGTTATCTACTATGTTTTCGCTTTGTTCCCCAGCCACGGTTCGGTTTAACCAGTGGATCGGAAGCAGTGTACTGAAAAAAGTGGGCAATGATGGTACCTTTTATTATCCAAAACTTGATCTGTTGGCAACTGCGGTTTTTTTACCGGATGCAGATAGTTTATCGCATGCGCATCCACGTGAGCGTGAAAAAATGTTACTGTTAAGAAGGAACCTTCGCTCTGAATCCATGGAGCGCTCTCCATTCAAAAATATTTCTGTAAAAGTGCATTATGATCTGCAAATTGCAAGTGCGGACCCCACGGAGTTTAAAATTCCTCTGAAGGAAAAAGTGTCCGGATAAAATGAACAAACTCATTTTCACCATAACGGCCATACTCTTACTCAATTTTGCACCCCTGGCCGCAAAGCCTGAATTGATATTTCATTATAAGTCTATCCTGCTGGCTATTGCTGCGGCCTGTTTATGGTTAAGCCAACCCGCTTTCAGTACCATGGAGGCTAAAAGAGACCAGCAGAGCGATCGCTCTTCTATCATTGTCATTTTACTGATGTCTTCACTTAGTGTGGTGGCGTCAGTAGTAGAATGGGCGTATGCTAATAACGCAGTAGAAAATTCTTTGATCATCACTTTGTTTGGTGCTTTGTTATTGATAACCGGCATTAGCATTCGTGTATGGGCTATACAAACTTTGGGTAAACATTTTACGGCAACGGTTATGCTGAACGATGATCACCGGCTGGTTCGTTCGGGTCCATATCAATGGGTGCGGCATCCCAGTTATTTGGGTGCTTTTATGGCTATTCTGGGGTGCCCGGTATTTCTAAATGCATATTGGGCCGTGTTAATTGCTTTTATGGCCATGACCATTGCCTATTATTTACGTATTGGAGTTGAAGAAAAGATGCTTTCTGCTTACTTTGGTGAGCAATACGGGGAATACCAGCAAAATACCAAGCGGATCATTCCCTTCATCTGGTAAACCGGCACTTCAATGATGTTCCTGTCAATTTCTACTTATCGTTTATCTGCATACAGGCTAACACGGGTTTGTGTAACCTTCTTTTTACTTTGTATTATTTCTATTTCATCCATAGCACAGGAACCGCTGGTGGTAAGCAAAGCAGATAAACCGGTGTTGGTAGGAAGACATCTTTCTTTATTTACAGATAGTAGTTCAACCTATACAGAAAAAAATATTCTTACGGCAAAGGGGTTTGAAAGTTCAAAATCGTTGATTCCTATTTTTCCTGTGGTAAAAGGAACCATCTGGGCAAAGTTCACTATCATCAACCAAACGAATGATGATGCCTTGTACCTTGATCTGCAATACCCTAATATTTCTCATCTCGATTTTTATCATCAAACAGATAGCGGTCTGGTAGTATTGCAAAGAACCGGTAATGGCATTCCGTTTGATAAAAATTACCAGGTAAATCCTTATTATGTTTGTCAGATTCCCTTACAAAAGGGTGATACCGGAACCTATGTAATGCGCATCAACAGCAAACACCAGGTATTGCTGCCACTGTTTGTAGAGAACCGGGTATCGCTGGATACTTCCATGGGTTTTCAGGAGTTGGTAACGGGTATTTATATGGGGATTATACTGGCGATTTTTCTGTATAATTTCTTTCTGTATTTTTCAACACGCGACAGAAGTTACCTGGTATATGTACTCTATCTTTTTTTCTGGGTATTGCCCAAACTACGCTGGCTGGTTTTGCCTTTAAATATTTCTGGCCCCAGCATCCGCTGATTAATGATTATGCGTTGCCTATCACATCGGCATTGGCGGGTATTACGGGTATTACTTTTGCTATCTATTTTTTACGCACGCGTTTTTATACACCTAAACTCACTCCCTGGTTATTGCTGCTGATTTTCTTGTATGTTGTATCTATAGCATTGTGTGTACTGGATCAGAATGAAATGAGTTACAATATCATCAATGTAATTAGTTTAATTGGGGGTATCGTATTACTTGCTGCATCGGGATATATTGCCAGGAGGAAAAAATACAAGCCGGGGTATTTTTACTTTTTTGCATGGGTAGCTTTTTTGGGAGGGATGGTAATTTTCGTGTTACGAAACCTGGATATACTTCCCTATAACAATTTTACTACGTACGTTTTGTATGTAGGTTCTGCTATCGAGGGCATCTTACTTTCCATAGCCCTTGCAGATAAGATCAATATTTTGCGAAAAGAAAAAGAGATTTCACAGGCACAAGCCTTACGTGCCTCTCAGGAAAAAGAGAAATTGGTATTGGATCAGAACACGATGCTTGAGAAAAAAGTAACAGAAAGAACAGAAGAATTGCAAACCACCAATGATAACCTGAGCACAGCTTTACAGGATTTGAAAGATACACAGATACAATTGGTAGAAGCAGAGAAAATGGCGTCACTCGGACAGCTCACCGCAGGTATTGCCCATGAGATCAATAACCCCATCAATTTTGTAAAATCTAACATCAAACCCCTGCAACTTGATATCAACGATCTGGTTGAGATCATAGATGCTTATGATACACTGCATACTGCTGCTGATGCTGAAATTCCGGGTAAACTGGCACAAATAGAAAAACTGAAAAAGCAAATAGATCTGGGGTTTGTAAAAAATGAAATTGACAATTTGGTAAAAGGAATACAGGAAGGTGCAGAGCGAACAGCAGAAATTGTATTGGGCTTGCGCAACTTTAGCAGGTTGGATGAAAGTGAAGTGAAAAGAGTTGATATTCATGAAGGGCTCGAATCCACTTTATTGTTATTAAAAAACAATCTTCCTGCAAACATCAAAATCAATAAAGACTTTTGCGCTAATGGCGAGATAGAATGTTTTCCGGGAAAGCTGAATCAGGTGTTTATGAACATTATCGGCAACGGCATACAGGCCATAAAAATGAAAGAGCAGCAATCAGAAGAAGAATGCATTACCATTACTACGCGCGATAAAAATGATCATATCGAAATCAGTATCAAAGACTCTGGTATTGGTATGACAGAAGAAGTGAAACAAAAAATATTCGATCCCTTCTTTACCACAAAAGATGTGGGCGAGGGAACTGGTTTGGGGTTATCCATTGTATACAAGATTATCCAGAAACATGAAGGGAAGATAGAAGTGGTGTCCAGCCCCGGAAACGGTGCAGAATTTATCCTATCTTTATACAAAGCGCTTCCCGAAACGGCACTTTCTTAATCCAATATCACATGAATACTCCCGATGTAAAAATACGGGTATTGTACATTGATGATGAAGTCAATAACCTGCTTGCCTTTCAGGCGGGCTTCAGAAGATTATACGAAATATATACGGCAGATAATGTATCAGACGGGATGAATATCCTGAATGAAAAAGACATACACGTGATTATTGCCGACCAGCGTATGCCCAAGACCACGGGCGTGGAATTTTTTCACATCATTCGCAAAGCCTATCCCAATCCGGTACGTATTTTATTGACCGGTTATACCGATTTGGATTCGGTGATCGATGCCATCAATAAAGGGGAAATTTTCCGATATATCCGTAAGCCATGGGATAATAATGAAATCACAACGGCCATACACAATGCGTTTGAATTATACCAAACCAAAAAACAATTAAAATCAAAAGTAGAGGAGCTGGAAAAAGCCAATGATGAGTTGAACCGCTTTGTATATAGCACCTCTCACGATCTGCGCTCGCCTTTGGCCAATATTCTGGGTATATTAAATGTTGCCAAACTGCAGCAGCCCGGTGGCGATCCAAATAGTTATTTTGAAATGATTGAAGGTTGTGTAAATAAGATGGATGGCTTTATTCATAAAACCATTGAATATTACAAGGGGATACGCTTGGATGAAATTAATGAAGAAGTAGATTTTGCGTTGATGTTTAAAGACAGCATAGAAATGTGCCATATGCAAAACCCGTTGATTGAATTTGATGTTAGGGTAGAGCAGCCGTCTATATTTGTATGCGATGCATTCCGTTTATCACTGATTCTGAATAACCTGATCTCTAATGCGGTTAAATACCAGCGTAAGGACGAGCCGCATCCTAAAGTGGTATTAACGGCTACGGTCACCGATACATTGGCCACCATACACATTGAAGACAATGGGGTGGGTATTATTGAAGAGCACCTGAATAAAATATTCCAGATCTTTTTTCGCAGTACCGATTTTAAAAATGGATTGGGTATTGGTCTCTACATTGTAAAAGAAGCGCTTACGAGAATTGGAGGGGAGATCTTTGTAAAATCTGCGTATGGAAAAGGAACGGCTTTTACGCTTACTATTCCCAACCAGCGGGGTTCTTAAAAGAAGCATTCTCTCTAATTTTAAAATATAGCCACGAAGACACGAAGGCAGAAAGGTTCACAAAGAAAGAAGAAGGAGCATGTGTATTTTGCAATGGGATTGGTATCTACACTAAAAAACTTTACAACCAGTTATTTATTCATACACATATTCAATCCTGCCAATTAGTTTTCTTTCTTTATCAAACCCCACTTCTTTTTGTTTTAATCCCTTTTCTGTGTAAGTATATTTCCAGATAATATAGCTGGAAGTGTTGAACGACAATTGTATCATCTGGCTAATGCGGCCATTGCTATCATACTCATATTGAAAATCCGGCAGCAGTTTTTTTAGTTTACTGTTGTACCGTACAATATCGGTGAGTTGCTTGTTGGCATCGTAATAATAGTAATAGGTTTCCTGTAACCGGTTTTTCTTTTTCCAACGCTCTTCTGCAATCAATCCCTGTTCATCTTTAATCAGTTCTATCTGCGTGGTATCTGTTTTGTTCTTGATTTTTAACATCGCTACGGGCTGGCCGGCCTCATTGTACGTCCATTCATGCAATTCAGTCAGCGTACTTTTCATGGCGGTATCGGTAGTGGTAAAAAGAATCTTTTGTACCCATCCCTTTTCGTTATACGTATACTCCGTTTTGGTATCGATATTGGTATTCGATGATTGTGTTTTTTTTAATTTGCTCAATTCATAAAACCGGTTGGTTACAGATGATTTTCCGGCCGAAATGGCGGTGCTGAGTATGATGCGTTTTCCATCCAGACTAATCTCTTCCTCCAGCGCGAAACCTTCGGTAACCGAATTGTCTGCTTCATAACTGGTGGCCTTGATTTTTTTTACTTTATTGGCGCGTAATAATTTGTATTGATCATTACTGAATTGGGTGGAAACAATATCATTAAAATAATACTGGCTAAAACCAACAGTGGCAAACAAAAAACAGATGATGGTGAGACATGATCTCATGTAAAAAGGATATTTAGCGGTAAAGGTACCGATACAGTTTTCAACAATCCAAAAACATCGGGGTTTTAGTACTTGCCACAATCGCAGAGTTCTGTATTTTTAGTCAAACGTTAACAAGTGTCTCATCTACCCGAAAGAAAAGAAAAGTCCTGTTTAAATTGTGGTGCAGCCGTGCATGGCAGGTTCTGTCAGGTTTGCGGACAGGAAAATATTGAACCGAAAGAGAGTTTCTGGCATCTGGTAACTCATTTTATGTATGATATTACCCATTTCGACGGGAAATTCTTCAGTACACTAAAATACCTGTTGTTTAAGCCGGGTTTTTTATCGCAAGAATACCTGCGTGGCAGAAGGGCTTCTTATCTGCATCCGATACGGATGTATGTGTTTACTTCGGCTTTCTTTTTTCTTATTTTTTTTAGTATGAATAAGGATGAGGATGTAGTGAAAATGAATGAAACGGAAACCAGTGCAGCCTCTGTAATTAAAAGTCTGGAAAGGAGAAAGGGGAAGCTGCAGAAAGAGCTGAATGATAGTATGTCGGATATGATACGTAAGCCCATATTGAAATCCATTCAGATGATGGATAGTGATATTGCCATGGTGCGAAAGGATACGACCACTAAGAACAAACTCAAAACAGAGGGGGGCGGCTTTAACATATTTTCGATCTCTTCAAATAATGTTGCTTATAAAAATCAGGCAACCTATGACTCTGTTCAAAAACAATTACCCCCGGCTAAAAGGGACAATTTTATTGAACGGAAATTAGCCAAACAGACCATTCATTTAAAGGAAAAATACAAAGGCAATTCGAAGGCAATTTGGGGAGCAATTGCAGATAAAGCAAAACACTTATTCCCTCAAATGTTATTTGTATCCCTTCCATTATTTGCGTTAATGTTACAATTGTTGTATGCACGAAGAAGAAATTTCTTTTATGTAAATCATGTAGTGTATACCATTCACTTGTATTGTGCCACATTTATCATTATCCTTCTTGGCATTTTAGCAGACAGCATTTTTACCATGCTGGGCGCAGGGGAGGATGATTTGGTAGGGGGCATTTTTACATTGGCAGCTTTTTTTACTGGTATAAAGCCATGCGTAATTTTTATGAACAGCGAAGGGCCAAAACCGTTTTAAAATATATGCTTGTATTCTTTCTTTCATTATTCATTATGGCATTTATTTTCAGTTTATTCTTTATTTTTTCGGCTATGTCCATTTAAACATCAAATATGCAAAGTACGGCGGATAGTTTTTTACGGTTGGTTACCATTATGGATGAGTTACGTGAGCAATGCCCATGGGATAAAAAGCAAACCATTCAAACCCTGCGACCACTTACCATTGAAGAAACGTATGAATTGGCAGATGCCATCACAGATAATGACTGGAAAGGCATTAAAGAGGAATTGGGAGATATGCTGCTGCACATTCTCTTCTACGCGCGTATTGGTAAAGAAGAAAATAAATTTTCGCTGGATGAAGTGATCAATGGTATTTGTGAGAAACTTATTTTCCGCCACCCGCATATTTACGGTGATGTAAAAGTTACCGATGAGGAGGATGTAAAAAGAAACTGGGAAAAGCTGAAGATGAAAGAAGGCAAAACATCGGTACTAAGCGGCGTTCCTCCTTCCTTACCCGCCATGGTAAAAGCTACCCGAATTCAGGAAAAGGCCAAACAGGTAGGCTTTGAATGGGACAATAAGGAAGATGTATGGAAGAAGGTAGAAGAAGAAATGGCTGAGTTGCAGGAAGCCATTAAAGAAGCAGACCAGACACATGTGGAGGAAGAATTTGGCGATGTATTGTTCAGCCTGGTAAATTATGCACGGTTTTTGCAGGTAGATGCCGAAGGCGTATTGGAAAAAACGAATAAAAAATTCATCTATCGATTTCAACAGATGGAAACCATTGCTATTGCACAGGGTAAAAAACTGCAGGACCTTACCCTTACTGAAATGGATGCCATCTGGAACGAAGTGAAAAAGCAAACCTTATCTACTTGATCCATACATTACGGAAGGCCGCATATAAACATGGTTACCTGATCATCACCGCCGCCTGGCTGTATACTATCTCATTTATATTCATCAACTACTGGAGTTATTATTCTTCTCCGCAAAAAGTTAAAAGTAAAATTGAGCAAAGGCTCAGAGAGCAGGAGCAAAAGTTTGATAAGGTAATGGCCGATACCTCCCTTTTGCAAACGCTCATACAACAAAATCCGGCGGCCAAGGATCCTTTGCAGGGCGATATCGGGTTGTTTCTTTATCAGCAAACAGATATGGGTGTTTCGCCTGGCTTGGTGTATTGGAACACCAACCAGATGTACTTAAACAACGATGATCTGTTGCTGAAGAGCGGAAGCTATTTTGTTGATAACCAAAACGGCCAGTTTGAAATGATCAGCCGCTTATTGGTAATGAGAGGCCAAACGTATCAGGTATTTGGAATGATTCCCATTCGTTGGTCGTATTTTATGCAGAACAAATACCTGCATACAGAGTTTGCCGGATACAAAGGTATCAATAACCAGTATGAACTCAGCATTGAGGGTGATGCCATTCCCATTAATAATGCAGATGGAAAAGAATTGTTCCGGATGAAATTAAAACCCGGTAAATCTTTTATCGCTTATGATGGGGTTACTATTTTTTTACGGATACTGGCTATCATTTTCCTGCTGATCTTTTTGCATTCATTGGCACTTGAGATGGTGAACAGATTTCGATTCAAAACAGGGTACCTGTTTTTATTGGCATCGGTTGTATTCATCAGGCTGATCTCTTATTGGTTTTCTTTTCCCTTTGATTTCAGTAAACTGCCTTTGTTTGATCCTTCTGTTTACGCTTCTAATTTTCTGCACCCCTCGCTGGGCGATTTGCTTGTAAATGCTATCCTGTTGTTCTGGCTGGTTAGTTTTTACAAAACACATAACGATAAACGTCCCTGGTTTCGCTTACGGATACCGGCAATCGTGTATCAATACCTCAACCTGTTGATGTTATCTGTAATCTGTTTTGTATTGGCAGGTGTTATTATCAGTCTGGTAAAAGATTCTAAAATACCGTTTGATGTAACCAATTTTTTCGGACTTACCGTTTATAGTGTGGTCAGTTTTGTGATACTCTGTTTTCTGGTGCTTTCTTTTTTTCATTTCTCACAGATCCTGCTCCGGCCAATTGTGCGGCATGCATTACCGGTATATATGCAATGCCTCGCGGTTTCCTTATTCGGTTTTGCCTTGGTATTGTTGTTTGCTTCAACAGCCGATACACGTGTGTATTTATGGGTATTGGTTTGGCTGCTGGGCTATCTGTTTTTATTGAATAAGCGTGTAAAAGACCTGGACATTCCCTTACTCAAATCCAGTTTCTTTATTTTCTGGGTGATGATCTTTACCATGTCTATCGCCTCTATGGTTATTTACCAGAATGGCGCAGTAGAATTTGAACAACGCAAAAGAATTGCAGAAAAACTGGCACTGCAAACAGATCCCTCGGGAGAAAACCTGTTAAATATTGCTGCCACAAATTTTGATGATCATTTTCTCGCTTCCAATTTTCACCGTATTTCAGAAAGTGAGTATTCCAATAAATTTATTAAAGACAGTCTGGTCAACCAGAATTTCTCAGGTTACCTTAATAAATACGATACCAGGATATATACATTCGACAGTTTGTTTCACCCACTGTACAACGAAGATTCGCTGAAGTATGCAGCCATCAAAACCATCCTTACCAACCGTGCCAAGCCCACCCTCATCCCAGATGTGTATAGCTATGAAAATTCTGTAGATGGGTTCAGTTATATGTACCAAAAGATCATTCGTGAAAAAGAAACCGTGCTGGGCTATCTGTTTGTGATCATCAAATCCAAACGATATAAAAGTGAAGCTTTGTATCCCGAACTGTTTAACCAGGTGCAGGATGTGGCTTCTGACTTAAACACCAATTACGCTTACGCCGTGTATTCACGGGGCCGCATGATCAATCATTTCAACACCTATAGTTTTCCCTCTGTATTGGATAAAAAACAATTTTCCGGTTTTGAGTTTACCTATAAAAAGAAAGCTGATTTTAATGAGCTTTGGTACAATAGTACCAATGATAAACAGGTGCTGGTGGTAAAACGCGACACCTGGGTGATGGAAGCGGTTACCCTTTTTGCCTACCTGTTCTGTTTTTTTGTTGATCATATTGCTGTTTCATTTTGGCAGTTACCTGATACTGGCCCGCTTTAAATGGTCGGCCCTGAAACAGATGATGCGGCTAAATATCCGTTCGCAGATACAGGCTACCATTATTTTTCTGAGTGTATTTTCTTTTATCGTGATTGGTATCGCTACCATCTCGTTCTTTATTCTTCGCTTTAACCGTAATAATGAAGAGCGGCTTTCCAAATCTATTCAGGTAATGGCCAATGAAGTGAATTCGCAAATGAATTCTTTACAGGCATTTGATGATGTGCCGGATAACATCGGCATCCGTTTGGGATTGGAAAAAACCATTGCTGAAATTTCTGACCTGCACAATGTGGATATCAATTATTATAACCTGAAAGGAAGTCTGGTCATTTCAACCCAACCTTATATTTATAACAAACACCTGCTCAGTTCCAAAATGGAGCCCCGTGCTTTTCGTGAATTGCAGAATGGCCACAGCATTCGGTTTCTGCAGTCAGAAAAAATCGGTTCCTTCGAGTACCTGAGTATTTATGTGCCGCTTACGGATGATGCGGGTAATAACTATGCTTATCTCAATATACCTTACCTCAATTCGCAAAATGAGTTGAACCAGGAGATATCAGGGTTTCTGGCCACATTAATTAATCTAAATGCGTTTATCTTTTTAATTGCAGGTGCCATTGCTTTTTTCTTAACCAGCCGCATCACAGCCTCTTTTAGTTTGATTGGAAAAAAAATGCAGGAGATGAACCTGGGTAAGATCAATGAAGCCATTATCTGGAACCGGAACGATGAAATTGGGATGCTGGTAGATGAATACAATAAAATGGTTACCAAATTAGAGATCAGCGCACAGGCGCTTGCGCAAAGCGAAAGAGAAGGTGCATGGCGCGAGATGGCCAGACAGGTGGCGCATGAGATCAAAAACCCGTTAACACCGATGAAACTCAGCATTCAATATTTGCAGAATGCTATTCAAAAAGGAGCACCCAATGTAAAGGAGTTGTCTGAGAGTATGGCGGTTACACTGATTGAGCAAATTGATCAACTATCTAAAATTGCCGGCGATTTTTCGCAGTTTGCTAATATTGGTAATGCCCATTTAGAAACTTTTGATATTACAGAAGTGCTTTCTTCATTGGTACGGTTATACAGTGCCAATCCCGGTATTCATTTGGAATGGTATAAAGAGGAGGGAAGCTATTCTATTTATTCGGATCGTGTACAGATGAGCCGTTTGTTCACCAATCTTTTACAAAATGCCATTGAAGCAAATAGTGGAGACAGCAATATGGTTAACGTGATTATTAGGCAGCGGGCAGAAGATAAAGAAGTGCTTATTTCTGTTCAAGACTATTCCGGAGGAATACCCGATGGTATGAAAGAAAATATTTTCACACCTAATTTCACTACCAAATCATCCGGCACCGGATTGGGACTTGCCATTTGCAAAGGCATTGTAGAAAAAGCCAATGGACAAATCTGGTTCGAATCAGAAGAAGGCGTGGGAAGCACGTTTTATATTAAGTTGCCGATGGCGGAAGCGAAGAAGAATGTCGAATAATGAACAAGGAATATCGAATGTCGAAGTGAAAAAATACTTCGACATTCGATATTCCTTGTTCGATATTCATTATTCCTAGGGTCTTTTGCTTTTTTGCTTATCAATAAATTTTTCAAATTCCACTAAGCTAAAGCTGCTAAGGTTCTGCTCTTTTGTTAAACCGGCTTTTTGAGCAACGAGTACACCGTACCGGCAATCATCATAGCCATCAATCGAATGCGCATCGGGATCGATTGAGATCAGTACATTTTTTTCCAGTGCATATTCAATCCAGCGCCAGTCAATATCCAGTCTTCTGGGGTGTGCATTCAATTCAATCACCACATCATTGGCTGCACAGGCTTCTATAACACGCTTGTGATCCACAGGATAACCATTGCGGTTTAGCAGCAATCTGCCTGTCATGTGCCCAAGAATAGAGGTAAAAGGGTTCTCAATGGCTTTCAGTAAGCGCATCATGGCTTTCTCCTCCGTCATTTTAAGGTTAGAGTGAACGGAGGCGATCACTATGTCAAAACTGGCCAGCACTTCATTGCTGTAATCGAGGCTGCCGTCGTTTAGGATATCGCTTTCGATGCTTTTGAATATTTTGAAGGGAGCCAGCTTCGCATTCAGTTCATCTATCTGTAGATGTTGCGCACGTATTCTGTCTTCCTGCAAGCCATTGGCATAAAAAGCGGTTTTGGAGTGATCGCTGATCACCAGGTATTGCAACCCACGTTCTTTGGCTGCCGTGGCCATTTGTTCCAGGGTATGCACACCATCGCTCCAGTTGCTATGGCTATGAATAATGCCCTTAATATCTGTTGGCTCAATTGTTTTTGTCAACCCACCTGTTTTAGCTTGTGTTATTACCAAGGGTTGTTCTCTCTGAAAAGCAGGGATAAAAGGAAGGTTTACAGATTCGAAAATAGCTTCTTCCGATGCATAGTTAGCCTCTGTATCCCATCCGGTTTCTGCATTCCATGATTGCAAAAATTCTTCACTGCATGAGGTTTGGAATATTGTAGAGAAGAGATGGGAGGAGGTGATACAATAAAATCCCATCGTTACATTTTCTTTTCCCTTCACCGAAATATAGTCAGCCGTTTCTGTTACGATGGTAAATTCATTTGTGATGAAAAAGTCTTTTAATTCGCCTATCGATTGTGTTGTTATCCATTCGAGTGTATTGATAATTTCGAGTTGTCTTCTATATTCTCCCGTAAAAATAAATGCGCCTTCGGGAAATTTTTCTTTCAGTTTGGTATCTGCCACTACAGCATAACTTTCCATTTGCTGGTATAAATAACTGCCTAGTGTTCCAAAATAAAACTCAATCGCTTCCTTAATATTTTTCTGCGTTTTTTCGCCAAAACCTTTGTACAAAGTGAGGCGATTTTCATTACAGGCATACAGTAATTCTCCGAGCGATTCGATCTCCAACTCCTTCCAAATGGTAGAAATCTTCTTCGGGCCAATTCCTTTGATCCCCAACATTTCAATAATTCCGGGCGGTGTTTTTGCTAAATATTCATTCAATAAACTGAGTTGACCTGTCTCAATTTGTTCCACTACTTTCTTACCAATTGTATCACCAATTCCTCTGATAACAAAGATTTTTTCTGCCGGTAAATCAGCCAATGGAGTGGGTAGTTTATCAATGGTAAAAGCAGCAGAAGAATACGATTTGGCTTTGAAAGAATTGTCGCCATGTATGTCCATCAGCTTGGCCAAAAGAGAGAAGTTCTCAGCAATCACATAGTTGTCCATATCCTTACTGGTATTGGGTTTGAAGGTACTCAATAAAAAAGTCCCGGAAAATTCCGGGACCTTAAATCTATTTCTGCTTGAGAAATTAGAAGACTACTTCTTTTTAGGAGCAGCTTTTTTAGCGGCTTTTTTAGGAGCAGCTTTTTTAGCGGCTTTTTTAGGAGCAGCTTTCTTTGCAGCTTTTTTAGGAGCGGCTTTCTTTGCAGCTTTTTTAGGAGCAGCTTTTTTAGCGGCTTTTTTAGGAGCGGCTTTCTTTGCGGCTTTCTTTGCAGTTGCCATGTTTTTTTAGATTTAATGGTTAGTTAATACATTAAAAGTAAAAACTTATTTGGAACTACAAAAAAAAACTTTTATGCGGTTACTTCTACCGGATTAACGGAGATGGTTGTTTTGTCGTTTCTTCCTTTCTTAAATTCTACTAAACCATCGGTTAAAGCGAACAAAGTAAAGTCAGTTCCAACACCAACATTTTTTCCGGGATGGTATACAGTTCCTCTTTGACGAACAATGATATTACCAGACATTGCCGGTTGACCACCATATATCTTTACACCTAAACGTTTGCTTTGTGAATCACGACCGTTCTTTACGGATCCTTCACCTTTTTTGTGTGCCATAGTTTTTTGTTTTAAAAACCGAAACAGAAATTTGAAAGACAAATCTTTCTAAATAACGTTTCAGTCATTAGCGCTTACTAAGCGATACTTTCAATTTTAATTCTTGTGTAGTGAGTTCTGTGACCATGCTTCTTGCGGAAGCCTTTTCTCCTTTTCATTTTAAAGGCAATCACTTTGTCTCCTTGCACTAAGTCGCTGATGATTTCTGCTTTCACAATTGCCTTAACAGCACTGCCTGCAGAAATGCTTCCACTAATGTCTGTAAACAGCACATCACTGAATTCAACTTTGTCTCCGGTTTTACCTGACAGGTGAGGAACATACAGGCTTTGACCTTCCTGTACTTTAAACTGCTGACCTGCGATTTTTACAACTGCTAACATAGCTACCAAAATTAGGACGGCAAAGGTAAGGTTTCATACTGAAAATATGCAAACATTTTTGAAATAAATCTTGTCCCCACCCGTGGAAAACAGCAATTTGTGCAATGTTCGTATACCATTAGCCATGAACAAGGGACAAAATTGTGAGGAAAACAACAAAGTACCGTATTCAAAGCCCGAACTTCTCTCTATTTTTGTCCAGCTTTACTGATCTTGATCATTATGAATCTAAAATCCCTGTTGGCCCGGCCCTTTGCCAACTATATATATAATAAGACCCGTAAAGGGATGATGACTGCTCTGAGCGATCAGGATGCCATCCTCAAAAATCTCCTAAAGAACGGAAAATCAACAGTTTTTGGAAAAGATCACCGGCTGGAGGCGGTTACGGATCATTCTTCTTTTGCCCAGGCGGTACCTATCAGGGATTATGAGCAGTATAAACCCTATATCCAACAGATCAAAGAAGGGAAGCAAAATGTACTCTGGAAAGGAAGGCCCATCTATTTTGCCAAAACCAGCGGTACCACCAGTGGGGTAAAATACATCCCCATCACCAAAGATTCTATTGATAACCATATTAATACAGCCCGGAATGCCCTGCTCTGTTATATGTCGGAAACCGGTAATAGTGCTTTTGCCAGTGGGAAAATGATCTTTTTAAGCGGATCGCCCGAACTGGAAAGGGTGGGTGATATTCCTACGGGAAGGCTAAGTGGAATTGTAAACCACCATATTCCCAGTTATCTGCGGGCCAACCAGTTGCCTAAGTATGAAACCAACTGTATTGAGGACTGGGAAACCAAACTGGATAAGATTGTAGCAGAAACCATCAATAAAGACATGACCCTGATCAGCGGCATACCACCGTGGATGCAGATGTATTTTGATCGGCTGACAGAAAAAAGTGGTAAAAAAATTGCTGACCTCTTCCCTAATTTCAGTGTGATGGTGCAGGGTGGGGTAAATTTTGAGCCTTATAAGGCAAGGATGTTGGAGAGTATTGGTAAAAAAATAGATTCGATAGAGCTTTTTCCGGCAAGCGAGGGATTCTTTGCTTTTCAGGATTCGCAGGATGCAGAAGGGTTGTTATTAAACACAAATAGTGGCATCTATTACGAATTTGTTCCTGCTGGAGAGATTTTTCAGGAAAACCCAACCCGGTTAAGTTTGAAAGATGTAAAAATTGGCGAAAACTACGCCATGCTTATTAATAGTAATGCAGGTTTATGGGGCTATAACTTAGGGGATACTGTAAAATTTGTGAGTACCGAACCTTATCGCCTGATCGTAAGTGGCCGTATCAAACATTTTATTTCCGCCTTTGGCGAGCATGTGATTGGAGAAGAAGTGGAGCAGGCTTTATTAAAAGTAGCTCTAGAAGAGCAGGTGAAAATTACCGAGTTTACCGTAGCGCCATTTATACAGCAGGATCAAGGGAAAAGTTACCACGAATGGTTTATTGAATTTGAACGTGAGCCGGATAACTGGCAGCAGTTCATTCAAAAACTGGATCATAACCTGCGGGAGAAAAATGTATATTATGATGACTTGATCAGCGGTAATATTCTCATGTCGTTGCAAGTAAGAAGAATACGAAAGAACGGTTTTATCGATTATATGAAATCCATCGGTAAGCTCGGCGGACAAAATAAAGTGCCCCGTTTAAGTAACGACAGGGTGATAGCAGATGGGTTGATGGAGTTTGTATTATAAACCGTCATTTCGACGAGGAACGAGGAGAAATCTGCCAATCGATTAACAGATTTCTCTCCCGCTAAAGCGGAATCGAAATGGTGCTCAATCAAGTTTCTACAATAGAATAACGTAATTTGTAAATTCAGCAGAAAGCATTTTAAAACCACTCAATGAGTCAGAAACGCATAGCGATATTTGGATCAACCGGTTCCATTGGCACACAGGCCTTGGACGTAATTGGGGCCAATCCGGATCTATTTACCGCAGAAATACTTACTGCACAAACCAATGATGCCTTGCTGATAAAGCAGGCACTTGAGTTTAGTCCGAACATGGTGGTAATAGGCGATGAAAAAAAATACCCTGTTGTAAAAGAAGCTTTGGCGCATACCGATACCAAAGTATTTGCAGGTGAAAAAGCACTCGAAGAAGTAGCTGCATTGGATTGTTATGATATGATGCTGGCTGCCATTGTAGGCTATGCAGGGTTAAAACCCACCATGCGCGCCATTGAAATTGGCAAACCCATTGCGTTAGCCAATAAAGAAACATTGGTGGTGGCAGGTGATATTATCATGCGCACATCAGCCGAAAAACGCATACCCATTATTCCGGTGGATAGTGAGCATTCTGCTATTTTTCAATGTTTGGTAGGGGAGGGAAGAAATAAGATTGAAAAAATTATTTTAACTGCCAGTGGTGGACCTTTCCTTGGAAAGAAACCCAACTTTCTGGTCAACGTAAAAAAGGATCATGCCCTGCAACATCCCAACTGGAGTATGGGTGCCAAGATCACTATTGATTCAGCAACCTTAATGAATAAAGGTCTTGAGATGATTGAGGCAAAATGGCTGTTCAATTTATCGTATGATCAGGTACAGGTAGTGGTACATCCGCAAAGTATCATACATAGTATGGTGCAGTTTGAAGATGGCAGTATTAAAGCACAAATGGGATTGCCCGATATGAAACTGCCGATACAATATGCCATGGCTTTTCCAACCCGTATTGCAAATGATTTTCCTAGGTATGATTTTAAGAAACCAGGTACTTTAACTTTTGAAGAACCGGATATAAAGACCTTCCGTAATCTGGCACTGGCCATGGAAGCCATGAAACAGGGTGGTAATATGCCTTGTATCTTAAATGCTGCTAACGAAATAGCCGTATATGCCTTTCTCAGAAACCGTATTGGTTTTCTGGATATGACAGAAGTGGTGGAGCAAAGTATGGCCAAGATCTCCTTTATTCAAAATCCCACGCTGGAAGAGTATTTTGAAACCGATGGTGAGGCACGTAACTTCGCGGCTTCGCTGATTCACATGTAATTTAATTTATCACAGAAAACAATAAATCCCCGCTGGGTGTGATCGTATGAGTTTATTAGCAATCGACTGGGTTAGTGTAGGTGTTAAAACCGGGCAATTTATTTTGTCGTTTTCCATATTGGTAGTACTGCACGAACTGGGCCATTTTATCCCTGCCCGTTTGTTCAAATGCCGTGTAGAAAAATTTTATCTCTTCTTCAATCCATGGTTCAGTTTGTGGAAGAAGAAAATAGGTGATACAGAATATGGTATTGGATGGGTACCCTTTGGTGGCTTTGTAAAGATCTCAGGCATGATTGATGAGAGTATGGACAAAGAGCAGATGAAACTGCCGCCACAACCTTACGAGTTCCGTGCAAAACCCGCTTGGCAGAGACTCATCATTATGATTGGTGGTGTAGTGGTGAATATCATTCTCGCCATTATAATTTTTATAGGAATTACCTGGGTTTGGGGCGAAGAAAATTTGCCGGTAAAAAATCTGAAATATGGTGTGTATGCAGATTCGCTTGCGAAAAGTATGGGTATTAAAGATGGTGATAATATTGTAGCGATAGATGGAAGACCGATTGAAAATTTCGGCACTCTTGAATCTGAAATCGTATTAAATGAAGCCAAACAATTACAGGTAGTGCGCGAAGGGCAAACCATAGATGTGCCGGTGCCGGAAGGATTTATTCAGAAAATTATTCGCAACAAAAAATTCGGCGGATTGGTTTTTCCTCGTTGTCCTGCAGTAGTAGATTCTGTTACCAAAGCAGCCAGATTTACCAATGGCAGATTACAAAAAGGGGACAGGCTGATTGCAATCAATAACCAGCCATTTGAATATTACAATGAGTTTGCCAAACTGAAAAAATCCTATATGGATTCCACCGTTCAATTAACAGCGATCAGAGGAGCGGATACCATACAAGTTGGCATGTTGATCAATAGCAAAGCCGTAAGTTTTTCGTTTAAGTTACCCGGAGAATTATTGGGCACAGTAGTAAAAGAATATACATTACTCGAATCTGTACCCATCGGGTTTAACCGATGCTGGGAAACCTTGAACCGGTACATAACCGGATTAAAACAATTGTTCACAGGCAAAGTAGCCGCCAGTGATTCATTGGGAAGTGTAATCAGCATTGGTAACACATTCCCGGGCGAATGGGATTGGGAAAAATTCTGGACCTTAACCGGCATCTTCTCGATCATACTTGCTTTCATGAATATATTACCCATTCCCGCACTCGATGGTGGCCACGCGCTATTCACCCTGTTCGAAATGATCACCGGCCGCAAGCCCGGCGATAAATTCATGGAATACGCACAGATGGTAGGAATGGTGTTGTTGTTAGGATTGATGGCGTATGCGTTGGGGCTTGATTTTTGGAGACTATTTAAATAATTAATAATTAATAATTATTAATGGGGTTGGCAATGAGTGTTGAGTACTGCATCAAAAGCCTTTCCAATTATTAATTACTAATTATTAATTGTTAATTACTACTGCTGGGGCCGTATTGGTTTTGACAGCATAGGTTGCGGTTGGTGTAAGCATGCAGTGCGTTGTGTAATTAGCACTTAAATCTGAATACCCAAACTTCAAATGGCAATACTCAGTATGCCATGGCTGCTTAATCAGTGATTAAGTAACCATTTGGGCCGTCGCACAGGTTCGCTTCTTTCCAGGTGCCACCGCCGACTCAAATCAAAAGAGGATGCTGTAACAGAAGGCTGTGACTGTTGCTTAAGACCATCCAGCTAAGTGTTTCGTTGGTATGTTCATGTCCTGCGTAATGCCTACAATGAATCATGAAATAAGCATGTAGAAAGTCAATGGTAGCGATGTTTGGACAGGGGTTCGACTCCCCTCGGCTCCACCTGAAGGGAGAATCGAAAGATTCTCCCTTTTATTTTCAAAAATAAGTACCCCTTCTTCTCTCATTTTCAAGGCGTTATGAGCAAATGTCGGTATCATAGTTGGGGTTCGATAAATACCCTCTGAATAGTACAAATTGCTGTCGAACCCCTTTCTGAGGAATTCATGTTGATCAGTAATATTGCTGTTGTTGAATAGATATTTTAGGTCTGTTAATCGATCAAGTGTTTTATATAACTCCTTATAGAGTTTTGTTTGATCTTGGCTCAAACGCTCAATTTGCGAGTTCAGGTAGATACGGTTCCTTGTAATTTCAGTAACCCATCGTTGATAAGTATCATGGTTAATTTGATTGAGTATCCATTTTTCTTCAATGGACATTAGCTTGGCATTTTCCTGCTCTAGATCAATCTTTTTTTGCGCAATAATTACTTTATTGTCACGGCATCGATCGTTGAACTGTTTGTCAGTAGCCTCCTTAATATCGGTCACCAAATGTTTTGGAAGACTCATAAGCTCTAACATTCTGTCAAGCTGTTGTTTCGCTTTCCTGGCACTTATGTTATTGTGTTTTGAATGTTTACACTTGTAATAATAAAACAATCCACCATGCCGGCCCCTGGAAGGCGCTCCGGTAAGTAACTGGCCGCAATGGCACTTAAGTACACCTCGAAGTGGCAAATGCTCAGAAACAATCATTTTAGCCTGTTTAGGCCGCACAAGCTTCATTTGGGTCCTATCCCAAGTAATGGGATCAATAATGGCCTCATGGCGTGCTTTAAACAGTCCCCCGGGCAATTCCTTAAATGGTTTAACCTTTTGCTTGCCGATGTATATCGGGTTTTGTAGGATATTCACTATAACACTGTTGCCTTTAGCAGTTAGTCCCATTTCGCAAGCCTCTTTGTAGATTAGGTATACCGGCTTATTGCGCAAAAATGATTCAAAAATAAATTTGACAACCAGTGCTTGTGGTTCGTCAATGGTGAGATGGCGGTCTTTACCAATCCCTTCCTTAAAATAACCAAATGGTGCCTTATTATGAATATATCGCCCTTCTCTTGCCTTCGCCGTATAGATACCTCCATTAATCTTGTTCATACGATTAATGTTATTTTCTTCTGCTAAAAGCAGAGAGAGCCCTGTTCTGAAAAAACTGCCTGAAGTGTGGTAGTCGAATGTTAGGTTCTCTGAAGCACTTACTATTTGGATATTATATTTTAATTGAAATTGTTTAGTCAAAGTAATTGCCTCTCCGGCGTCTCGACTAAAACGATCCATTTCATCAACTACGAGGTAATCAACTGAGTTGTGATACTTTGCTATGAATGATTGTAGCTTTTTAAAATCTGGACGATCAAACGTTTTTGCACTATGCCCTGCATCGATGAAGGTATCAACTAACTGTACATTATTTCTGTCAAGCCATTGTGTGGTATACAATTCCTGCTTTTCAATGGAGCTATGACTTTGTCCATCATGACTAAATCTTAAGTACCTAATTGCCTTTTTCATAAACGTTTTTGAATGCTATGTCAACAATCATTTCAGCTATTAAATTTACAAATTCTTTTTCTTTTTCTAATTCATAGCTCGTGATATTTTTAGCAATCTTTTCCTCATTATTTGTGCATTCTTTGTAGTTGTTTAGATTTTCTTCCATACACACATATTTTCATTTTCATCTTATCCTTTTTTTCTGCAATGAGTCTTCTGACTTCATTGGCGATCAATTTTTTTATATCGAACTTTACTTGAAAATAATTATCCATTACTTCCTGGTGGTTGATTTCTTTAACCTTTGGAATTGGAGAAAAGGTTTTTAATTCCGAATTGAGTTTGATTGGATCATTAATGATAGATGAATGAAACATCTTCAGTTTGATCTTTTCGCTCGGATCGTCTGCTACCATGCCGACAAATTCTCCGGAGGAAAGAGAGGAAATCTTACTGGCTGGTATAGCCGTTTCTAGCTGCTTCGAACGGCTGATGGAAGTACCAGTATTGTTATCAGAAAAACTTTGCCGGTCCTGCATGATTTTTCCAAAGCGGTCGGACAAAAGTCTTGCTGTTTCTCCCATAACCTGGCCACTAATGATGTTGCCACAAATATTAACGATTACGTCAGCCTGCTCTTTGCCATAATCCTTACGAAGCTGGCTAAAGTCCTGCATGCCTAGAATCGTAGCTACTTTATTACTTCTGGCGGTAGCAATCAATGAATCCATATTATTAAAAAACAGGGTGGGGAATTCGTCGAAAACAAGTGCGCATTTTTGTCTACCTTTCTTATTTACCAGTTTGACCAAACGCGACACATACAAAGAAATAACCGCACCGTAAATTCCCTGCTTCTCAGGATTGTTTCCGACACAGACAATTTTAGGATTTTCGGGGTTATTGATATCGAGCGTAAAGTCGTTGCCCGACAGCACCCAATACAACTGTGGAGAAGCCAGTCGGGCCATTCCAATCTTGGCACTGGCAACCTGACCCTCCAATTGTTCCATAGCATCATTCTGGTAGGCGGTAATAAATGGATTGACCAGTACCTCAATTTCCGGTACTGTGTTGAGAACGGGAAGCAGATCATCATAATCTGCCTGCATGAGTTCGATGGCGTGGGGTAACGTGCAATACTTGCCATTTTCATAACTGCGCAAAAACCAAATAATAGCAGTCACGAAATTGATAGGAGACTCTACAAAAAAATCTCCTTGCTTTTTGATCCATTCACGGTTTAGCCCTAACAAAATAGTACGTGCCGATTCAGTCGCATCGGTGATATCGTGCATCGCCATCGGATCAAGCGGGTTACATCTGTTTGAACAGGATAAGTTGTCAAAATTAATGGCGTAAAACGATGGAGGATTTTGGAATTTATGGCGATTGGTCAGGAGCCAATTGTAAGCGGATTTGGAAAGATCATCGTACTTAAAATCGTAGACAAACATCCCGTATCCTTTTTCAATGAGTTGCTTCATAAGAGGCAGAATCACAAACCAAGATTTACCTGCACCAGGACTGCCACTGACTATGAATCCACGAAAAGGATTGGGAACATTTATCCAGCTATTTTTTGTCTTTCCTTTTAAGAGGTATTGTGCACGAAAATTTATGGAGTATTCGTTTTGTATGAGTCGCTCTTCCTGTGGAAAGGTTTCATTCTCTTCATTGAAAATGTCGGCCGATAATTCCTGCCGAATCATCCGGGAAAGAAGAGTGCCAGATTTAAGGAGACATAGGTAGCCAGTGCCAAGTAATACCATATAACAAATGGCAGTGCTTCTAATGCCGGAACAAACTGAGAAGGTAATGATACTGCCAAAAAATAACGATGTGCCAAGGGCTAAATAAATTAAAATGGATCTCCAGTTTTGGGAAACGTCTTTTTTACCCTGAACACCGAGTAAGCCAGTTGTTAAAAGTAGCAGGCAAAATAGTTTGGCTGTCGTAAATTGACGAAATAGTCCAGTCTCAGCAATATTAGAGAGTAATTTATCTACAAACGGCCATGTCAATTCCCAAGATTTGAATGCCGCATAGCAAGTATAATAGATATGCAAAAGCAATACCCCAATACTTGCAAATCTTGTCAGGTCAAGCATCTTTCTCAAATCAGCATCATTCTCACCAGTTGATGACATGGGACTCTATATTTTTCGTTTCTTTTTTCGCTTCTTTAATTGCAATGGGGTTGGGTTATATTCCGTTTCCGGATTCAATAATTCTGATACCACCGACAACCCATTAAATTCTATCAACCCAGTCCCGGATTCATGTTTCATTTTCGAAAGAGTTGGGTGAGTAGCATACATTTGATTTAGCAATCCTGCCACACTATATTGGCGACCGATGTCTGATCCGTTGAATACCGACCTGTTTTCATTATCAACAAAGGTTATCCCGTACATTTTACCCTCTGAATTTTGCCTTGTTACAACCATTACCTGTTGTCTGAGAAGTGATGCCGTTAGTTCACTAATTGTATCGGGCTTCTGAGAAAGGACAAAATCGATTTTGCCCTTTAATTTTTCTCGAACGGGTTCTCGGTTGAGTCTATTTTTTTCAAACCTTTTTTCAAGATTTGACAGTGTAGGTTTTCCTCCTATACTGCTAGCCTTAATAGGTACTCCTATCTTGTTTCCATTGGCATCCAAAACTTTATAATAAAGTCCTTTCTTAGAAAAGGTAAAGCTGTCCTCATTACCTCGATCCGCAACAACATTGAACTGTTTTAAAATGGCGTTCAATTCCGGAATAGAGGTATAATTATATGTACCCAAAACTGCGTGAAGAACATTGGCAATTCCACGCTTGGTTTCCGTGCGTCCGTATTCAACGTTGTTTATGTTAAAAGGGGGAATTTTTTTAGACGTTGAATAAGACTGGTTTCCAGCAATCACTAAGCCATATTTTTCTTCCAATACTTTACGAGCAAGTTCGGACTGGTTACGTCCCATATTATGGGTGTTAATCCTAGTGCCATCTTCGCGGATGGTCGTCGAAAGAATGTGAATATGGGGGTGACCTGCATCATAATGCTGGTAAACCAAATAGGGCTGCTCTGCGAATCCAATGCGTGACATATAATCTTCTGCAATGCTCATCATGAAATTGGCATTATAATTTTCTGAGCTGCTGAAATTAAGTGACACATGCAAAGTCTTTGTTGTTGCTCTTTCGTTTAGCTTGTTTCTGTTTTCGAACAATTGTTTTTTATCATAAAAGTTCATTTGATCTAAAGTTAATAAAAAGCCTTTTTCCCCGATGCAAACGGCAGTTCCTTTGAGAACTTTTTGTTCATTATAATTCAACGCTTTGTGTAAAGAGGCAGGTGTCGTTATTCGTGCAACCATAGTTGGTAAATCTGGTTGCCTCGCGTAATGATCTGGTCTGTTTTTGCAAGAAACTGGTGGTGGACAGTTTCATATTTCTGGATCCAGTCCCTGAACTCAGGAATCCTGTCTAGCATGTGCAGCTTGTGTACTGCCTGATTGAAGTTGTTACCGATTGCGTTCAGTTCCTTTTTCAACAGGATCATTTCCTTTAAAAAATCATCTGCGGTTTCATTGCGATATCTGATCGTGACAGGCTGTTGAAGTGCTACCTTCCTTAAGTAATTGCTGACTGTTTTTTCAGTAGAACTACCTACAAATTTTTCAAGTTGACCGAACTCTTTTTTATTCATCCGAACAACGACCATTTTGCGTCTTACATCCACCTCCTTTTTTTTCATTCCGACATGTATTCTTTCACCCAGGCGAGTTCCGAGCATGGGCAAGATGCCCAAACGTAAAACGTTTGTACATCTTGCCGCGAGCAGAAAAAGCCGCTGATGCGTTGACCAATACTTTTGGTAATTTGTTTACGATGTAAAATTATGGATAGAAAAAATAGGGAAGGGAGCCAACCCGAATTTCGAGAAGGCAGTATGAAGGCAGGAGCGCCCTTAGTCTAAAGCAAGCCCTCGTCTGCGAAGGAGAAATAGCTTTCTGAAGTGAGTATGATATGATCCGATACCAGTATGTCCAAAAGTATACCTGCATTTTTGATTTTTGTCGTAATCATTTTGTCGGCGCTACTGGGTGTTAGGTTCCCACTTGGATGGTTGTGACATAAGATGATGGCAGTTGCATTTAATTTTAGGGCTGCTGCAAAAATCAGTCTGTGATCAGCTACTGTTGCTGTCAATCCACCTCTTGATAATTCATAAATGGCAAGGACGCCATTTCCCCGATTCAAATAGAGTACTTTGAACTGCTCCACAAAGTCGATTGTATCCTTGTCCCAGTTATTCATTAGAATTTGAAATGCGTCATTTGAACTCTTCACAACCGGCCGTTGGGAAGGTTTAATTTTGGTTCGATAAATCAGGGTAACTTCTGTTACAGTTGTAGATAAGTCGGAAGAGGTTATTTGCCTTGACATGGTATTATTTTGTAGCGTTGAATGTTATCACAAAACCATTATGGCACTGTGTGGCTTCTTCAGCTGCTTCAGAGAAGTTTGGAAAAGATATCGGAATACCGTTTTCATCATGTATGAAGCATGGAAATGGGAAGTTCTCGATTACATAGTAATCAGTTTTTGTGAGCAGCTTGCTGCTTTCAGGAATGGGTGATAATAATTGAATAGTCATATTAGTTTGTTTAGATCATTTTGTTATGGGAATAGGTAAGGAACGGTAGTCTTTCAGGTTGAGGAAAAAGCCCCTGTATCTGATCATACCTTCCCGGAACATTGACCATAAAAGTGATGCGCCGAGAGCTGACAAACTTGTGTTGATAAACAAATCCTGTTTGGTCAAAGCTTCCGCCAATGAGCAACTTGGCAAATCATTTTCATTCACTATTTGTAACAAGTGTTTAAATTCAGTTGTGATACGGGGTAGGTTGTCGACTGTTTGGAATTTTTTTGACACTGGTTGTTTGATCTTTGCAATGGTAGCCAGAATAACCTGACCTGTATACCGGTTATTACCAAAATCTATCCAGTACATAGGGCGGTTATTACTCCTCGTATTGGCATCCAACCCTTCGAGTATTTTGGCAATCTCAAACCTACCTTTTGCCGTATCGACACAGGAAATGATCAGGTTACTATGCAGCTTGTCTTTTTGTAGAAATTGTCGATCGAACCTGGCATATTCTGCTTTCCAGTTTGTTCCAAAAAAGCGGTTAATGCGGTTGATAAGTGCAACCGATTTTGGAAGTCCGATTTCGCTCTCTGCAAACAGTTGTCTACCGATATTGGCTTTTGTGATCAGGTCATCATCAAATAGCCGGATACTAAGGCCGGGATGACCGAGGGAAACCAAGGAATAGCTGATGCGGGCGAGAGCGGTTAGAACCTGGCTTCCCGTACCGCCTGCTCCAATGAGGTTTACTGTCACAGGGTTGGTGGGCGAAACAAGGTAATTATCAACGAAATGAACAAAGGGAAGTGCTGTTTTCATGCGATTAATGATTTGATTGTCAGATTGGTTTTACATAACTGGTCCGATGGGAATTTTTCGGATGTATTATGCAAACCATTCCATAACTGGATCAGGTTGCCAGATACGGGGCTGCGTGTTCCGATGACATGGGAAAATTTGCTTTCGAAAAAATAGTGTTCCCATTGAGTAATGAAATCTTCCAGCGCGCAATTATCCCCAATAGAGATGTCTACATTTCCCATACACACACTGCCAGATTCATAGATATTAAACCAGGGTGCGTGATAAAGACGGGTATTGATTGAAGGCCTGTTGGTATCTTTTATGGCAAAGACCGAAAGATGTTGTTTGTCTGCCTTCCAAACAAGGGATGGAATGGCAAATTTACCATCAGGTATACCAAGATCATTATGGAAAAACAGGTTGCGATATTGAGGCTTGCTTTGCCAAATTGCGAATCCATCTTTGCCACTTCTTATATACAGCAGGCTTGCCGGTATTAAGCCCAGTGACTGAAGGAATGCATGCTCATTTTGTAAAGAAGCGGATAGGCAGTTTGCAAGGGTCTGGGTTTCATCAGCCGAGAGCGGATGTGCATTGATCATTTTTCCTTTTTCGTTTATGTCATAGGCTTCAATAAAATACTGGTGATCATTTCCTGCTGAACTGAATACTAGGAGCCCCTTTACCGGGAGAAATACTTTATTGAAAAGGTCTGTAATATTGGTCATGGTCATAGGTTATTTAATGCTTCTGCGAACACACAGATAGCGTCAAGTAATTTAGTTTCAAAATCCAGAGATCCTGGGTGATTGTCTATTGGCTGAGGACATTGGAAATACTGGAAGGAGCTGGGAACTGCTGCCCTGCTTTTTTCCTGCAGGTCACTGTTGACAATCTCCATCAGGTGGTCGTTGATCCATCCTTCGTTGTTCCAGCAGAATGAGAAGTACTGTTCCGGATAAATGGTTTCATCTACTTCGTCCGTATATAGGTCAGGATGAAAGTTTTCGTAAAAACTTGCCTTCGGATATTGCTGGTATATTTCAAATAAGCGATTGGCGGAATTGAGTAATTCCCCTTCACGATGATTTACCGGAGAGAAACTGATAAGTCTGTTTTCAAATTCATCTAAGTTGACTTGGTTTTGAATGGCTTTTTCGATAACCTTCAAGGAGCGGCGCATGGCATTAAGTTCCACTGTAAGCGAGAGGTGTTCCTCTACTCCCCATTCATCCTCTTCGTTTTCCAGCCAATTCCCAATCATCTCATAACAGGATGACAGATAATCGTTGTGATTGCATAAGGGCATAAAGACAATGAGGTATAGGTAGGAATAAACGGATAGTACTAAGTTGACTGCAGATTTTTTCTTCTCCATATGAAGCTTTAGCAATGGTTCTAGGGGCACATAATACAGTCTTAATCCTACTGACAATTCTTTATAGGTAGCCAGGGTGGCAGTTGAATGACTTGTCTCAAAAATGGCTACTCCGAGATCTGCCTGTTTTTTCTCAAGTTCGCTTTTGATATTCATGAACGCGAGCTTTATATTCAAGGGGAAAATGGCCTCCTCGAAAAGCTGAAGTGTTATGCCGTATAGATTAGATATGTTTTTCAGGGATTTCAAAAAGTCGGCGTTTATGCGGGGCGAATTTTGGGCAGTAAAGTTTTTGTGGTGTGTTACTGGTAAGAAGGACTGCTTTAGATAATCATTGGCAAATGAACTGGTGGCAGACTTTTGTTTTTTTTCTTTTTGATTTCTCCTGCGTCTGGTTGTCGGTTCAGGCTGCTGGCGAACGCGCCGATTTTGTTGTAGGTGTGCCATAGGTCAGTGTTTTTTGGAATTGAAATATTTCTTGCTTTTGCAAATTTTTTCATGAGGTTATCCTTTTGTTCCAATGGTGCTGGTGAAGCGATATTCAATTCTGTCATTGGTGATTTCCGGTCCTTCCCATTTAGCAGTCGTAAGGATGGGGTAGGTACCTGCGTAGAAATTCAAAACATTTTCAGGTGACATGGATTCCTGCGGGTCCGGTAATTCAAGTTCGGAGCCTTCATTATTGAACAGGAATACCCTGGGTAGTTCGTTGGTGACTAACATAATTTTGCTTTTAGATTTTTAAAAGTGTTGTGCTGTTTTATTCGTTTTCGTCCAGCTCAGGTTCGGAATCATTGTCTACTTCTTCAGGATCATCCGCATGGAACGGATTTGAATCGCCTTGCTGTTCTGCTTCTGAAAGTTCAGATGACTGTGATGGGATTGCTTCGGGTTCTTCACCAAAAAGAGAAAGGGAACCGTGGTTTGCTTTTAGTGCAGCTGACTTTTTTCTGATGTCTTCCGCATACTCAGGATAAAGGGAAGGATCGGGTAACTGGGCAATTGCCTGTCCGAATTTTTTCTGGCCTTCCAACTCAGTTACTTTTTTCATTTGTTCGTCGTATCTCTTCTTCCTGCCATCGCGATCTTTTTTGTCGATGTCCTCTTTATCCTTTTGAACACGACTTTCATTTTTTGCTTTTTCCAAGGATTGTTGGTATTCCAACAGATTGGTCAGTAATTCTGATGTTCGTTTGACTGGTGTTGTAATGGAATGAAAGAACCCTTCATCAATTTCTGCCGGGGAGCCCTTAAGAATCAATGGCGGAATTGTATTAACTACCAGGTCTGACAATTCTTTATTGGTTAGCAATACAGAAACAACCAGGGTTTTATCGGCAAGGGGTTGAATAGTGAGTAGTAGTTTTCCCGATGTAGCAAGTGTGGCTATTTGCTGAAAGAAATTTGTTTGCATGGTCTTATTGTTTTGTGTGATGAATGATTTTTATTTTGTTATTGGGCAGGATCTGAAACCCGAAGTCAAAGCAGTAGGTGGTTACTAAGCCTTTAGAATTTGTCTGGCAATGTGTGTGGTAGTTCCAATTGAAATCTGCTATATCCAGATCGGCTTTGTTCAATGTGGTGATTTGCTTATTCACCAAACCTTTTAGCTTACTCCTGTTTCGCCTGATGACAGCAGTGATATTTCTGGTCAAATTGTTGTCCTGCTGATTGCGAGCATTGTGATAATTGTTTCGACAGTAGTCATTACAAAACTGTTTGTCAGTTCTACCTGTCAAAGGATGTTGACAATTTTTACACTCGTTTTGAATAATTGGCTGGGACATGAATAGCTGTTTTGGATTTGATAAAGGCAATGATTTGTGCCATCGGCCCTTCTGGTTTAGTGGTGTTTGCATAACTCTGTTTTTCCGTTTACCAATAAATGATTTTGAAGAGGGGATCAGGGATCCCCTCTTCGTGATTTAATTATTTAGAAAAGAACTGTCTGTTGTAAAAGCCTGGCAGAGATCGAATGCAGCTTGCCCGCGTTGTTGGCCGGTGCCGTTAAAGAGCAGGGATTTTAATTTGGCTGTATCGTCTTTGTACTTGCGGACGTTTTGGTAATAGCCGGTAATAGCATTGTACGCTCCGAACAGTGTGCCTTTGGTCGTTTCAAACTGTTGGGTCTCATCTTCCATTGCATAGCTGTAGGCGTAATCGCACATATTCTTATAGTAAGTTGATACCTGGTCTTCGTTGCCCGCTTCCAGTCTTTGTAAAATCTCTTTATTAGGAATCATTGCCTTTTGTATCAATTGGCGAACTTCCCTATCGGTGATCTTTACTTTGGTCCAGCGATTGAAAATGGCTTCCATCTGTAAGGCCATATTGTTGCTGATGCCCATCAGTCTATGTGCCTGTTCTAGTCTCTCTTTTGCATTAGCCGTATGCCGAATTTTGATACAATTCGAGTGGTTTTTAAGGGCCGCATTCAGCGTGTTGTTGCAGACAATTCGTATCGGGGTGAAAGCTGCTGTAATGCTTCCGAATCCATCGTGGGATGTGGTGAGGAAGAGGTATTTTTCTGTGAGGTCATCATCACCGACCCGGATATAGCCAGGAAGCTTCGCAGTAATAAATACTTTCTCGCCATTACCCAGTGCACCAGCAGTTTCATACTGAATGCCATCTCCGCCTACAATAGCGTCGAAGAAAACAAAGGCGTCCTGGTTTTGCACGATTTCGTAGTCTTTGCCTACTATGCCTAAAATAGCGCCGGTATCTCTGCGTATGGTTGCAAAATGTGTGTTGACTTTACTAGTGTAATCCATTAACTCTCCGTTATGGTTATAGCTTGTTGTATACAGGTCTTCTTTTGTGACTGTATAATTCAAGCCTGCAAATTCCAGTGCTTCTTTGCTGGTTGGATACTGGTCTACGATTTTTCCTAATCCATGCCAGGCTTTTTCCTTTACTGAAAAAAAGCTGTGTAGCTGTGTCGCTTCATTGAAATTGATTTTGTGTGCCATCTTTGGTTACCTGCATGTTTATATCCCGCAGGCGGTATGGCTGCGGTTTAGTTATACAAAAATTTGTGATGATTACTGTGGGATTTTCCAGAGCTCAGCTAGATCATAGCCATCTTCCTGAAAGAGGTAGTTGGTGTATTCACGGACAATGGCGCTGGAATAATTATCCGATTGCGATTTATCTATGTAGGTATATCTGGTTTTGATCAACCATTTACAAATAGCGATGGCATCGCGTGCTTCGTCAGCGCATGCTGCAGAAAGTTTGCAAGTGAATACCCCATGTCTGAACCAGAAAAAGTTATAATGCAGGGTTTCTTTTGTTATCGGTCTATCCCAGCCCGGCAATTGCTTTTTACCTTCTTCTGTCTGGTTGATATAGTCAGCTTCTTCCTGCAAGTAAAACCATGGATTAAATTTTATGGAATTATTGGAGCCGAAGTTTTGAAGCAATTCTTCATTTAGATTTTTGATAAAGGAATCTGTTTTGTATTCCTCTTTTAAAACAACTGTCATGTAACGTCCCATATATTGGTTTTTGATTGATTTAAAATGGCAGGTCTGCTATTGGTTCGGATAGTTCATGGGGCTCCGGCTCTTTAGGCAGTTCTGCTTTTTTACTATGCAGCAGTTTAATTTCGCTGGCGTTACAGTTAATGCTTGCTTTGGGGTTACCTTGCAAATCGAGGTATGCGTTGGTAAAAAGTCGGCCAGATACCGTTACAATAGACCCTTTGGTCAGTAGCTTGGCAATACCTGTTCCTCGCCACCACGCGATGTTGTAGTAGGTCGTTAATTCCTTTGTTTCGGTTGCGCCCTTGGGTCGGTAGCGGTCGTTTACAACAACGGTAAAGTTGACGACCTCTTTGTCACCTTTTACAAAATTGGTTTTGGCATCGCTGACGATTCTTCCTGTGATTTCCATACATTAATTTTTAAATTTTAAAAAAATGGTGAGAGATTTTTTTCTTTTCAACTCCTCTCAATTCCAATGGAGGAGGTTGAAAAGAAAAGCTCGATCATTGGGGGCAGGATATGCTGTTGTCAATTGAACAACATTGAACAGAAATTTGAAAGGAGCGTCGCAACATAAGAAACATCAGGGGAAGAAAGCCGGCAACAAACCAGTTCGTACGAATTGGTCATACTCCTGATCGGAGAAACGCGAGTTGTTTTGGGGGAGGTGTTGGCAGGGTTTGTGTTTCCAACCGGTTTGCTCAGACAGGATGGTTTGGAACTTTTGCCATTGCTCTTGCGTCAAGATTATTTCGGATTGGCTGATGGTTTTGAATTGCCAGTCGTAGTTGAAACGTTTCATGTGGCGGTTGGCAATTTTTGCTCGCCGGCTCATGGCATTTGGTGTAAAGCCAACGGGTTTGATTTCAACGAGTGTCGCTTCGCCAGTGATCCAATCGCGAATTAATAGATCAGGACGGTAGCAATGCAAGTTTGCTTTGATGCCTGCGGAAACGGAATGTAGGCCGTAGTAGATTTCGAGGTTGTCTCGCAACCAGGCATGGGAGTTTTCGATAGTAAGAACATATTGCAATTCGAGCTGCGAATCGAAATGATGACCCTTGTAAAAAACCGGTTTGCTATTGATCGAATAGGTATTGTTAATCATTGGCTTGGTTTATAATAAACGTTGTTGTTTCCAGATAGAAGTCTTTTGAGCAGTGCCATTCATGATCCGCTCTATCATCATGTTGGCAGGAAAACTATATCCGCGAGATTTGCAATACTCAATAAACCAGTTTGCCAGTTCTTTTGCAGAAGTCATTGAGGAAGCCATTTGAAAATGGCAAAGCTGCTCCTTTGATAGAACGATCTGATCGTCGTAGACAATTGTAAACCTCCAGTCGAGATTTTTGCGGGAGATGTAATTTTCCGCGACTGCTTTTCGTAAGTCTAGCTGGAGGTGATTTTCGAAAGCGCGCGGTTTAATCTCCACGAGAAGGCTCTGAAAAGTTTCTTTGTGACGGATCAGGAAATCAGGCGTGTAGCGAAGATGGCATCGGCGGATATTGTCGAGCGTAATTTTTGTTACCGGATGGTAATAGATGGCAACAGGGGAACGCAGGAAATGATAGTTATCCATGATCGAGATTACGTATTTGAGTTCGGTCAAGGAATCGAACTGGCAACCCCAGCTTTGAACTTTTCGAGACTGACGGTAGGGGAAAGCGTTTCTTTTGGATGGCATAAAGAGGAGGGTTAAGGTTAGCGATCGAGATTCATGATCTTGGTGGCGAGAATCCGGGTGATGTATCGCTTTTCGGTTCCTTTGTAATACTTGCGGTAGTCGATTTCGCCTTCAACCAGAACATGGCTTCCGGAGATAAAATCAGTTTCGATATTTTCTGCTTTTTTATCCCAGGCGACGATTTCGTGCCAGGTGGTTTTTTTGTGTATGTTACCGTTGTTGTCTTTGCGGAACCAGTCGGTAGCCATACGTAAGTAGGCTCTTTTGCTGCCGTTTTTTGCAACGGAGATTAAGGGGTCTTGGCCTAGATAGCCGATGAGTTGCACTTTGTTTTGTGTTTTCATGAGGTGTTTTGTTTGGTTAGCATGCAAAGCTGCGATGGGGTAGCAACAGGGAGAAGTGCGAAGCGTATCCGTTTCGTTTAAGAAACGGATCACACGGATAATATTTTTACTACCTTAGTGACAAACTGATTGTATGCTGCTCGAAGCCAAGCAATGTATGAACTGCAATAAGCCCCTGCCAAAGGAGATGCGCAAGGATGCGAAGTATTGTAACGAATGGTGCAAAACTGAGTTCAATAATTTAAAGCGTTACGGGCTTGTCCCGGAAGTGACGAGGGTAGATAAGATCCTTCATAAGAATTTTGAAATCTTGCAGAAGTTTTTAAAGGATCAAAAGTCTATTGAAGTATCGAAAGCTCAGTTGGAGAAGAAGGGGTTTAAATTTGATTTCTTTACACAGATAAGAGGAACGAGTTATAAGTATTGTTATACTTTATCGTTTCGGGAGAAAGATGCAAAGACTATTTTGATTGGGCTTGCACCGGATCATGTGCTGGAGCAGCAGTTTGAATGAATTACTTTACCCCTTGCCCTGAATAAACAAACTCACGACCTTCTTTCATGATTTCTATGGGGCCGAACAATAATCCAATTGGTTCTTCTTGCATGCCTAAGTGAACGGTATTGTATAATTAGAGAGCGGAAGCCAGGTACGTAATGTTGTGAGAGCTTTCCGGAATAGTGAGTTCGAAATGATTCATAAACCTATCTATGTAGTCATAAATTGCCTGAACGTCTTTGCATTCTACAGGATCAAACAGAAGTCCAGGTTTGTCAGGATGTTCTATTCCAATAAGAAACATACGGATTGTGTTGTAGGCTTAAAATTAAAAATTATTTGGGCTTACTGCAATGCCTTGAGTTGAATAAGATGGCGGTTGCAATGGTGGATCAGGAGTTGAACCCATTCAATACCGGTGAGTATTCCAAAGAGGCGGTGAGGTGTATCCGGATATTCGAGGGAGAGATCGGTGTCGGTAATTAGTTGGTCAAGTTTACGGCGTTCGGCGATGATTTTTTCGGTCAACGCTGTGGGGTCTTTGGCTACTTCGGATGGTACCAGGAAGGGGGGGGCATCGATTTTATTTTCACGGTCGGCGAGGCGTTCCTGGAAGGCGTTGATTTTTTCCTGTGGGTCTCGGGGGTGGGGACGGAGTTGCCGGAAAGGACTGTATTTATGCGGATGTCGAACAGGAGGAGGTGTTCCGAAATCTCTCCTGCAGACCAACCACCATTTGCCGGTTTTTGATTAAAGGAGGGATAGTCGAAGCGCGATAAAACTTTTAAGAGATGATCGGTGTTGGTGCGTAGCGCTATGGTCATCAGCTGGTTCATGAGTGGCAATTTAGCGATTTTCATATGGGGAAGGTAGAGAAAGGCTAGTCAAGAAAAAAGAGTGAAAACACGGGGTATTTATACGCTTGACCGGAACGGGAATAAGTATTAATTTGGTGGAAGCGCCTTTGGCGCTTTTTGAATTTCTCCCCCCACTAATTGCATGTTGCAGGAAATTATGGGAGGGACATATTAATCACATCCTATTGAAGAGCGAACAAATATTAGAATACAGGCTGGGAACTATTGAGGATAAATATCCGGAAAGCGAATAGAATCTAATTCCATTAATACATCAGTAAAGTCTTCCATGTTTTCTATCGCTTCACCTGCATGCATAATCAGCAATGGATCAATGGTAAGGTTATCACTTTCCCAATAGCCATCATCGGACAGATGGATCGTGAATGACTGCATGCCCTGAAGGTTCAATAAATACTGGAACTCGTTGTGTTTTTCAATAGTGGTGACTTTACCGCAGTATTTTATACTGTTAAATTTGAGAGAGATTTCCGTTGTTATTATCTGTTCCATTTATTTGATTTGCCTTCGAGGGAAAGCATTTTTTCAATGCCTTTTGAAGTTATGGAAAAAAGGGGAGTGCCGGCTTTGGAAATTTGTACCAATGCTTCTGATTCCAGGGTTTTGAGGTGACGGTCAATTTTTTCCCAATCCGCTTTTGAGCGGAGGATGAGTTCGCGGGGTGTACACTGGTAAAGTGTAGGCTTATGCGATTCTTCGGCTATTAAAGAAAGCGTTTTTAGTGTTTCGTATTGTTCGAGCATGTAATTAAGTGCGTTCATGGGTTAGTCTTTTTGGGCATTTTTGTTTTGGGCAAAGTGGTAATCAAGGGATGGCCCCACCAGCGCCGACCAGGGTGAGGGCTCGCCGTACCACATGTCGATCCAGCCTACTTCCTCCCAGCGATCCACATCAATGATCCTTTTGTCTGCCCCATCGTTATACATTACCCGAGTGAAACGTGTTCCATCGGCAAGCATTGCCGAAAAAACCCGGCACTCGAATATGTCATCTGAGCACACAACCCCCATGATAAAGAGGAATTGTTGGTTTACAGCTTCCAAAGGTTTGTTCTGATCCATCTGCTATAATTTGTAGCACTAAAATACTAAAAATATTAGTTTGTCAAAAAAAATTATTTGACAAACTAAAAACTGAGATGTTTATTGTTAAGTTTAGATTTAAAACTAGCATGAACGACCAACATTATATCAAGGCTTTTCCGAGAGGAGATAATGTTGAGTTAAAATCATTGGAGCGCCTCTTACCAGTATGCACTGATCACCTGAACACATTAAACAGTAGCCTAAGTTTGATCCGTCAACTCAAAGAAATTGCAGCCAAGGCGGGTAGTGATATTTTAGAGCCGATTTCTGATATTGAGGCGCAGGGTACGTTTAATGCTTACTTAAATCTTTGTTTCCTTGACTTTATCGTGATCTACAAGCAGGCATTATCCGCTATTCATTTATGGGAGGATGTGTTTGCACTCCGGCAAGGATATCTATTGATTTACGAAGCGATAAAAACGTATGGGGTCCATAGCAAATCATTGAAGCATTTATGTGGTAAGGAACATGCGACGCAAGCAATGTTTGTCGAGTTAACCCTAAGAATAAAAAGATTCAAAAAGGATTTCGACTACGACAAAAGCATATCAGAAATCAGGAATTATACAATTGGGCACATCGATAGAGATCCCACTGGTTTTTTTAATCGAATCAGCATGTTTGATGAAGAGAAAGCATTTACCGCTTTGAAAGAATTTGTAGCTATTCTTGTTTCAATGCTGGATTTGTCTGAGAATATTTTTGTCAACTATACAAAAAAATTAATCAAAGATTCTTCGTTTCGATTAGCAGGACTGGAAGCGTTTTCTGTTGAAATAGACAAGTTATTGGACGCTTTAAGCAAGCATTCCAATTTCGGGGCGCAAGACCGGATGGGTTCAAATCTGCGTTGAATCAACGGTTTCTCAGATCACGGCTTAATGATACAATGCTATCCCTGAGTTCATTCTGCTGTGCAGACAGGCCATCAACCTGTTTTTGCAGGGAATCAATTTTTGTTGACATGCGCTTTTCCGGTGAAGAATTGGGTCCGCAGGAGCTGAGTGCAGCGATCAGTAACAATGTTGCTAAGTATTTCATAATCGTATTTTGGTATTAGTCGTTATTAGAGGCGGTTTATTACACCGCTTTTTGAATCATCTTTGCTTTATGAATTTCGAAGAGAATTATTTACTGACACCTACATCACTAGTCCATTTATTTGCCAATTCCGTGCCAATGGATATCGGGAAGGAGCTAAAGCGTGTCAAAGGCATTTATATGGCGGGCAAGGATGTGGTGTATGCAGGAAAATATTATGATGTGTTACGCGATGAAGCAGGTGAAGCGAGTATCACTTTATTGGTACCGGCGTTGTTAAGAGAACAATTACAGAACGGCGAGGTCATTGAACTGATCGGTTTTTTGCAGCGGCGTGTGCAGGCGAAGGGCGCAAGGATTGATCTGCAATTGGAGATCACCGAAATCGTGGGACAAGCGAAGCCAAGTTTTAACGAGGTTGAACTTAAAGCCTTTGAAGTCCTACAAAAGAAACGTGATTCAGGTTACCTGGATGTGGACGGGTTTATCAAGAAACAGATACTGAACGATCAGAGAGTCAGCATCAAAATCCTGGTTGGTAAAACCGGCATTATTCATTCAGATATCAAGGAACAATTGAAGGATGCCATCGGTTTTTACGATATAGAATTTATCGGGATCAATCTGTCAAATGCGAATGAAATTATCGAAGCGCTGCAAAACACAGACGCTGATGTGATCGCCATTGCAAGGGGAGGAGGCGACCGGATGGAGATCTTTGATCAACCCGATATCGCAGAAGCTGCCATTGACCTCAGTGCTTATTTTGTTACGGCACTCGGGCATGCACAGGATGTTCCTTTGTTGCAGAAGGTAGCAGATAAAGCGTTTACAACGCCTACTGCATTTGGCCAATATCTTGTTGATCTATACAATAACACCATCCAGGAACGAAGCCAATCAAAAGCCGGAATGGTAGAAGCTGCGATGAAACAGGTGAAGCCATTGTATGAGAAGCAGATTGAGAATTTGACGAACCAGTTTGCAAATAAGGAACAAAAGTTATCGAATGAGCGGAAATTACTCGAGGAGAGATTGAGGATGGCGCAAGAGGCGCACCCAGCAGTGAAAGGAACGAATTGGGCGTTGATTACCCTGCTCATTCTCCTAGCTATGGCTAGCGGAATTGTGGTTGGGTATTGGTTGCTTAAATGATTTAAGAGATTTAGTTCGGGATAAAAAGGAGCTATGAAGACTTTTAGAACTTTACTAGGCCAAGTTCTTCGAGCCTGATCGCCATGGTTGTTTCAGACACACCGAAAATTACATTAAGAGGAGTGACTCTTTTACCGGCATACACTTTTACCGTCACGAGCTCTTTGGATAATCCTCGAAGATCAACACATTTTCTGCGTAATCCTTCCATACTTGAAGCACCTAAATGAAACACATTCTTTTGATCTATTGTGAATACCGGTACACCAAAGATTTCTGTGAATGCACTATGAACCAACTTTGCAGGCATGAGGAATAGCGCCGCAAATTTATCTGCCTGGCGTTCTGTGGGGTTGCGGTTGATATGCGAGCCATCGATACCCCGATCGCGGTGTAAAATAGTTCCATGGTGCAAAAGGGCATGTGCCAACTCGTGAGCCAGCGTGAATCGCATGGTTTCAGGGGAAAACTGTTTGGATACTTCAACGGTTTTATTGCGCTTGTCTATCAGACCTGCCACTTCAAAAGCGTCAGTCCCTTCATAATGGCGACCGAGCGATTCACGTTTCGCATAAGTATATCCCATTAATTTTGTGAGTACCTCTTCCGGCTTCAAAACATGGATAGGGTGATTGAGATCAACCGCATTCTTTTTGAAGATTTTGTCCTTTTTTAGCCATAGGAAGTTCTGCAGCTCTGCAACCATGCTTTCCAGTTCGTCGTCAGATTTAATCGTGTTTTCAAGATTACCGGTGCGGAATCGTATAACCATCCGTTCATATTCATAGTGTTCATCAGCTTCCTGTTTGAGGATGTGATGGCGCTCCTTGCTCATTTTTTCGAGTTCTTCCTGTTGCAGGTAAAGTTTCTCTTTTTGTTTCCTTATCTTATAAGTCCACGCACCAACCGGTATTTTCTGGAGATTAAGCTCTATAATGGAAAGGCAACTGAGCATTGATGCAGCTGCAAATATGATTCCCTCCGCAGATTCTCCCCTTGCGGCCGTATATCCATAATCAAAAACATCAACTGCCATTCGGCCCACATTGTAAGAATAACGAGCAATCTCTAAAGGCATTTCTGTCGCGATGCGTAGCTCACCATCGGCAATGCCGCTTTTGATCGCTTTGAGTTTGGGGTCTTTCTCTTCGTTGCGTGAAGTACGCGCCTTGATCACTTTATCGAATTGTGCGGAATCTTCTTCTGTATAATAATCCAATGCTGGTATGATCTTACCGCGCAGGATTGATAAATGTGAGCGGAATTGTCCCAAATGGGCCTGATAGGTGACGCTTCTTTTTTTGTACAGTTCCGTCAGGTCGATCACGTTACAAGTGAGCTGAGCGGCAAGACAACCCATGTGTGCAGCAGCGCTCCCGGAACCTGGCTTGTGGCCACCGGTACCGAACGCGTGTAGTAAATCCCCTGCTGTCATATCGAGTAACTTCTCGCTCATGTACAAATTTACTCAACTCAAGGCGTAGATGTATGAGAGATAGTCCACATAGGTGGATAACATCGCACTGTTATGCGTTGTAAGTCAATATTTTAGCTAAATATTTTAGTATTTTAATCTAAATGTTTACCTTTAAATCATGATTGACCTGACTTTGGCTTTCACGGTAAACTATAAAGAGCAGCAATTTAACATTCAACCGCACAAAGCGGATGGAGCTACTGTATTCATTGTAAAGTTTCAGGATGCGACTACACCTTTGGTCGTTACGCGTGCTAATGGTGAAAAGAATCTTGTTTTCTGGACTTCAATTCCGGAAGGACGGCAGAAAGAAGCTGAAATGATCGGGCCAATGATCGCAGAACATTACAAAAACGCTGTTACTAATTAATCATGCCATATCAAATTGTTCAACACTTCCTCCAAAATTAGCTGTCCAAATCCGTAAAGTACCAGATCCAATGGACACGCCTAATTTTTTGTCATTGCCCTTCTTTCGCAGCATAGCATCCACTGCTTTTATCATGGAGAATTGATATTTGGCTTTATCTGAATTGTAGATTTCCTCCATTAAATTGAGTATTCGGATAACATTACGCTCTTCAAGCGTTGAAGGAGATTCAAGTGACAAGAGAAGTTAAATAAATTGTTGAATTAAAAGTGGCAAAAGAATATCATGAAACTTCTTCTGCTTTTTTACCAGGCCTTCTACCAGGGCAATACCTACACTTCTTTTTTGCCCATCACCGGTAACATAATCTACTGTCTTAAATAGGATGTTTGTATTCTGTTCTTTTTTCTTTTCCAAATGAGCAAGTAACAATTGGGTCAATGCGACTACCCAACCGCCTGAGGCAACGATGATCGTTTAGATTGTTGAAGTATTCATTGGCCAAAAGAATTATTGTTCAGCTATATTAAGTCCTTAGCTATTCTTGGGTATGCTTATTGAAATCAGGTTGCTTTTCTGGTAAGATAATGGTGGTCACTACTGGAACAGTAATGGCTTCCAGTTCCAGGTTGTTCTGCTCAATTTTGCCTTCCAGTATTTTGATGTCTTCCTCTATGTTTATCAAATCACCATACACCCTGTTTTTTATTTTTGATGCAAAGTAATTTATGAGTTGGTGGAATGAGAATTCCTTGCGGGTAATTAATGTGTAGAGAATAAAAAAAGCGCCTGCTATTCCGCCATCCCAAAATGCCAATGGCCCAAGATTAAAATATTTCAAAAGGAAGTAAAGACCAATTTGTACAGCAGCCATTGTCAATACAAAGCCGAATACGAAACTGGAATAGACCCAGATAAACCTGCGGGACTTTTTAATTTGTGTTATCCCCAATTCAGAAACCTTTGCTTTGAGCCCGGCATTTTCAGCATTGATCTTTGCCTGGCGTTCTGCTAGTGTATCGTAGCTTTCAAGTTCTTCGGATATGTTATACTTCTTCCATGCCGGTATGATAATGAAAGCAAATATTGCTATAACCAATATCAATACAATGATGATCGGTGCCCAATTATAGGAACCTGATTTCTTTTGACTCATAAGGACTAAATTTTGGCGCTGGGGAGAACTAAAGTAAGTATATCAGCCAATTTTCCAGTGCTTTTTTATTCACCATTAAAATCAGTAATTTAGATAGACTAAATGGAAGACAATGTGCTATTACAATGGTCAAAAAGTTACCCAAGCGGAATTCATCCGCTTAAAAGGGTTAGAGAAGCTGGTGGCTTCTTATGGCTTCCTGAATACTGACCTGCACGACGGGTTCGTGTATGGGAACATCGCCGTATTGAAATCTTTCGAAGGAAAACTGGATTTTGATATTGTGCAGATGGAGTGGGGCTTTGTACCAGATACATGGTTCGGCAAACCGCTTGACAACCGGTTGAAAGTTGATCAATGGCGCAGAGGGTACAAGGATGCGAAAGGAAAATTTAATCCGGGCATTACGACACTAAATGCTATCGGTGAAGAGATGTTGTTACCCAACAAGATCTATCGCGATTCGGCACTTAACAGAAGATGCTTGGTTCTTTCATCAGGATTTTTTGAGTGGCGACATCATTTTCCGGCGAACAAGCGAACAGGAGAACCGACAAAGACAGCAATAAAGATTCCCCATTATATCACCCTGAAAGACAAACCTTATTTTTTTATGGCAGGTATTTACAAGCCCTGGACAGATAAAGAAACAGGTGAAACTATTAATACTGTTTCCATCATTACAACGGCAGCACCTCAAGGCCATTTGATGGCAAAAGTGCATAATAGTAAAATGAGGATGCCTTGTATCCTGAATGAAAACCTTGCATGGGAGTGGTTGTTTGACCCTTTGAGTGAACAGCGAATAAAAGAAATTGCTTTTACTCAATTCCCTTCTGATCAAATGCAGGCATGCACGATTGCAAAAGATTTTAAGGAGCAACTGGAGCCGGCGAAGCCGTTTGTGTATGAGGATCTACCGATGATTGAATCAGTTCTTTAATTGGAGGTCAAAATAAATAATAACTATAAGACTATACCATTACCATGTTTGAAGAAAGCCTTGATATAGGGGCAATTTGAATAGATAATTTTCTAAAATCTATACTCATAATACGAAACTTTAAATCGTGAGCGAATTTTAATTCACTGAGGTTAGGCGCATCTTTTCTGGCAAATAGATTTTTCGGTACAAAAAGAGGATGTGTAGTTAGAAATGTATCGCAATGAATGTAAACTCCGTATTTTCGAATTTCAAGAACTCCTCCCATAAAGGCAAATCGACGCATTGCTTTGTTTATATCCTGGAAACTGATGTTAAAGGAGCTTAAAAGCAGGCTAATTAAAAGTTCTAATGATAGAGAATTTTTGGACTTAAAATATTGCAAGAATATCGTTGAAAGGATATCGTGTGGCTGCGATAGTTCTGAATTTAAAATAGTTATGTCGCAATCGGCAACAATTTTTTGAAATTCTATGTTATCCGATTCTGCCACCTCTGTTCCTAAAAAAGTAAAACGCTCACGTTTCCCTAGTAACTCTTTTATATTAGGCTGATTTATTCTGATAACATTCTGGAATTTCAAGTATAACTCATAGTCATGATCCTCTAAATATTCTGAACCTCCTTTTTTAAAAAAGAGTTTAATTAATTTTATTGACTTCAGGGTTACTTTTATATTGCTAATTTCATCACCGTTCGATAAAAGATCTGCAAGTTTTTTATTAATCCTCTGTATGTCGTTTACATCTTTTTCATCAACCATGCGAATAGCCGTTAAAATGCCCTTTATGCCTGGTGCACCCGTAAATTTCCGTATAAAAAAACTTTTTGGAAACAAATCATAGGCATTATAGGCCGTCACAATTGAGTAGGCTAAATTAATTGCAGTATATTTCTTTGCATTGAGTATTCTATTGACTTCCGTTTGAATGTCTGATTGCATTATATACAAATAGTCATCTGCTATGGAGAATTTTTCAAGCATTACTCGCAAAGTTCCGTAGTGCGTGTTGGCTAAGAAATCGTTAAAAATATTTTTAAGAATTTGTCTATTTATTGAATCAACTCTAATATTACCATTATAGGATGAAATAGCATATTGGATTAAATGTGGAAGTTTTAATTTGTCACAAATTTCAAGAAACTTAAAAAAAACAATTTGATCTGCGTTCGCAAGAATCTGATGAAATACTTGGCTATAAATTCTTTTTGCGGCAGTTACTTGTGATAATAGTGTGAGGATGTCTTCAAAACAATCGAACTCTGCTAATGCTAAAAACCCATGGGCGGACTGATCGGCATTTGAGAATTGCTTAGCTTTCTCCAGAGCAATGTTTTTTAAACGGAGTTCCAAAGCTATGTCCTCTTGCCCAGTTAATGCGCATTGAGAAGCGAGGAAGATATTTTGTTCAGCAATGATTTGAATAAATTCTGTTTTTTTATCCGACGGTAGAGTGTGATAAAAATATTTAATACTATTATAATATTTTTCCTGTCGAGCTTTAATATGGAGATCAACCATCATAAGTTTGCAATGGCTTTTTCTTCTTGTGAATGAAAATAATCTTGGTATGCTTGGTGAGCAAATGTGTATTGCGAACCATTTTTTTCAAGAATATTTAATTGTGTAACGGTGTCAAGCACATATATGGTGTCAATTTCAAATCCGTAATTGGTCTTGCATTTTACGAAGTGGTTTAACACTTCATCTTCTGAAATCCCGGAATTTGTTCCATATTTTTCCAAAGTTATATGGCCTAGATAGCGCAGAAGCCGGTCTATTTTTTTTACATCGAAATTTGCATCTTTCTTTTCTTCCCTTTCCCGTCGATAAAGTGAATTAATAAATGATTTGATGATCTCTCCTTCGCTTTTCGGAATCTCACCCATTACCCTTGAAATTTCAATTAATCGGGAAAGCATCAGCGGTGTCTTAATGATTCGGAAAAGCCGCTCATCCTCATCGATAGCAGTTAGAATCTGAACTGAGATATTTGGATTGTCTACAGTATTTTTTGTAACAAAATCTTTTACCTGATCCCGGTCCATTTTCTGAAGCATGAATACAGGAATATTTCTGAAATCATTTATATCCTGTGGTCGGTTCGATAATATAATGAATGTTTCCTGGTACTGTGTGAGTAGATTTTGAATTTCTCGGTGTCGGATAGTACGAAGCGAAAAATTATCATCTTTTGGAATTTCATTTAACCCGTCTAAAAAAAGATGGACTTTTCCTTCTGAAAGAAGTCGTTCTCCATACTCAGCATCAATTGCTACCTTTATAAAGATGCTTTGCTTAATTGTTACATTTTTGTCTGTGAGAAGTCCTAACGCAAGATAAACTGGAAGTGGATTTAGATCATTTGCTAATTTAGTTTTGGAGTCTAAATAGGCGAGGTATTCTAAAGTCGTTGTTTTGCCCATGCCGGCATCAGCCCATATGGCCATTCGTTTCTCTGGTATTTCATTATTTCTAAGGTCTAGTATATTTCCCTTTCTTTCAGCTCTTTCTTGGTCTTTCTCTGCTGAAGATAATTCGACAGCAATTGACGATGACAGCTTGAAATCTTCCTTACCTCTAATGTGTATAAACCGGTTCATTTTTTCTTCAAATGCATTAATCACTGTGTTTAAATAATCTGTAAAATCTTTTCCTTGATTAGCAAAGTATGGATCAATTGCAAATGAGATTTGTTGGAGGTGCTTGTCAATAGTGAATAGGCAAACGATCAAAGCATTCTGAATATGAGAATGTAGTTCGGCGCTTGTCCATTCATCGCATTCATGGCTTTCGATATTCCTAAGATGATAGACTTCGATGATCTTGTCGAGAAGCTGCGGATCGTTCGGATAATTTGATGCACTTGCCGTTGAGAGTTTGATATTGCCTGGGTTAAGTCCCAATTCTTTTACAAATGAATTTAATCCTGATCTTGTGGCTGCGATCTGTTGATATTTTACCGGATTAATCAAGTGCAAAATTTTACGGAGAAATGGCTCAACCTTGGCTATCTCCAAAAAAAATGAATGGTTGTCCGCCTTTGTTTGTCCATTGTTAAACACCTTGTCAAGTGCATGCACTACTCGGGTTTCAAGTCCATTTAGTCTGATTGCTGGATTGCCGATGGGGAATATCAGAATTTTTCGAAAAACGTCTATTAGACCCAGCTCATCATTGTTAAACCTGCCAGCTATTGCTTTTTTGGTTTCTTTGTTTATGTGAGTTTTAATTTTGTCCCAATTCTCCTGCATCAAAGTAAATGTTTGGATTGTTACTTAAGCTTTTGGTTTGTGGCTAATAGGATATGACTGGACATTTGTATTTCTATTTCTTTTAAGAATTTGCTTATGCTGATAAAGCTGCGTGAACAGGGGGAGCGTTAAAATAACTATTTCTGTTGAAAACCCGCTGCTTTCTGTACGAATTTTTCACCAAACTGGTGTTTGATTGAGTCTATCTGTCGATAAAGATTGATTTTTTCTTGCGTATCCTGGAAAAGATTGATCTGGTGGTTGCCCGGCAGGAGGTTGGTGAAGCGGATACCGATCAGGCGGATAAGGACGCGACGGGTGTAAAGTTTGGTGAACAGTTCTATCACTGTTTTGAGCAGGGTATGGTCCTGGTTAGAAGGATTAATTGATTTCTGAATGCTGTGGGTTTCAAAATCGGTGTAACGGATCTTAACTGAAACGCAACCGGTGAGGCGGTTATCGCTGCGTAGCTGGAAAGCAATTTTTTCAGTCATGCGTACAAGTTCACTACGAAGGAAGTTTAGGTTGGTCGTGTCTGCCTGGAAAGTGTTTTCAGTGCTGATGCTTTTTTGTTCGTGGAAGGGAACGACGGGAGATTCATCAATACCATTAGCTGAACGGTGTAAGTATGCGCCGGGTTTGCCGAGTAGGTTGATCATTAATTCAACAGGAATATTGGCGAGGGTTTCTATTTTGTGTACGCCCATATTAATCAGTAGAAGCTTAGTTTTATCGCCTACATCGGGAAGGCGGTCGATCTTCAATGGAGCGAGGTAGGATCTTTCACTACCGAATGGAATTTCCAACTGGCCGTTGGGTTTGACTTCATTGGTTCCGACCTTTGAAAGTAGTTTGTTGCTGGCAAGTGCATAGGAGATGGGTAGGCCCGATTCCTTTAAAATCTTTTTTTTCAGTTCGGATGAAAACAAGCTGCAGCCGAAGAATTTATCCATGCCGGTCATGTCAATATAAAATTCATCGATTGAAGATTTTTCAAACATCGGAACGGTATCACGGATTACATCTGTTACGAGTTGAGAATATTTGCTGTATGCTTCATAATCACCACGCACAATGACGGCGTGTGAACATAATCGCTTAGCTTGGTACATTGGCATGGCTGAATGGATCCCGAATTTTCTTGCTTCGTAGCTACAGGATGCGACAACACCGCGGCCACCATCACCACCAACAATGACAGGCTTGCCGATCAACTTGGGATTCTGCAAGCGTTCAACCGACACAAAAAACGTGTCCAGATCAAGATGCGTAATATGACGATTTGGATCACGATACATAAGACCTGTTTTTATAACCAACTTTTTCCATCCATGACACTTCCAAACTGTACACCCCAAAGTTTTCAGCCACTTTTCCTTTCACTTTATAAAAACCGCTGCTATGCAATGGATGCCTTTTTGCTGCATCAGGAAAGTGTACCGTATCGATCCAGTCAAGATTGGAATCAACGAATGTGCCGAAGAACATCTGGTCATCGTTCTTTGTTGTTACGTGTTTGCGTGCGATGAAATAAGCGAGCATGGAAATGGTTTTACCGGAATATTTGTGCATGTCCTTTGACGGGACATATTTGGCCGGATCGTCATCAACCAGCGCAAATGGATTGGTGATAGTGAAATTCATTATCTCCATTTGATCATAGAGATCATCAATGGGATGATCATCAAGTTTCGGTAACTCAAAACCAAATGCAAGTGGTTCATTAAACATTGACTGAACTTCGGGTGCGTCAATAGTTGCTTTCTTCTGCAAGAAATTCGCTTCCCAGAGTAATGTCTTTTTTGATTTGCCTGTGAAACGAAAAGCACCAATACGGATCAGGATATTTAATTGTTCCAAACCAACTGCCGTGCGTTCGATAAAATCGGTTAACCCGGTATAATCACCGTTTGCTTTTCTTTCCTCGAGTATTTTTTCAACTAATTTATTCTGCAGGCTCTTGATATGGATAAAACCAATATACACCTGGCTCCCTTTTATGTTTGTGTACTCATCGCTTCCGTTGACGCAAGGCGCGTTGATGCGGCCACCACATTTGAGCAGTTCCAGGAAATACAATTCGCGCGAATAAAAGCCGCCGAAATTGTTGATCACAGCAACCATAAATTCCTGTGGGTAATAGGTTTTTAGATAAAGACTCATATAGCTTTCCACTGCAAAGGATGCAGAGTGCGCCTTATTAAAACTATACCCTGCAAAAGATTCCATTTGCCGCCATACTTCGCTCACTTCTTTAGGCTCCCTACCTAATGCGATCGCTGAAGTAAAGAATTCATCTTTTATCATATTGAAGCGATTGGAAGAACGATACTTCCCACTCATCGCCCTGCGTAAAATATCTGCCTTGCCTAAAGACAACCCACCATAGTAATGCGCGATTTTGATCACATCTTCCTGGAACACCATCACACCAAAGGTTTCAGAGAGATGTTCTTTAAAAAGAGGATGTATGTATTCAACAGTAGAAGGATTATGAAAACGCTCAATGTATGTGCGCATCATACCTGACTGTGCAACACCGGGACGGATAATGGAAGAAGCTGCAACCAAGGTTAAGTAGTCATCACATTTCAGTTTTTTTAACAGGCCACGCATCGCCGGTGATTCAATGTAAAAGCAACCGATGGTATTTGCTTCACGAATCTGCGTTCTGATCGCGGGATCAGAGAAGAAGGCTTTGGTGTTATGGATATCGATCTGTTTGCCGTGGTTTTCATAGATCAACTGCAAAGAATCTTTGATGTGACCGAGGCCACGCTGGGATAGCACATCGAATTTATTAAGGCCAATGTCTTCGGCGGTGAACATGTCCATATAAATTGCAGCCATACCTGTGCGTTCACTTTTCGGTGTATGAAACAACGTGCCATAATTCTGAATAGGTTTTTCTGAAATCAAGATACCGCATGGGTGTATTGAGGGTGTGGAAGGAAAGCCTTTCATCATTCCACCAAACTTTGCAATTTTGCGTGTTTTATCACACTCAAGTTTACCGTCGCGTTGAAATGCCTTGATCTCATCATCAGGCAGTCCATACACTTTCCCTAACTGGCGAATAATAGAATCATGTTTGAAGGTGGGGCAGGAACCAAGCATAGCAACATACTGCTTACCATAGCGAGTGAAAATATATTCCATTACTTCATCGCGGTCGGTCCAGGAAAAGTCAATGTCGAAATCGGGCGGTGAGGTTCGCTCTGAATTTAAGAAACGTTCAAAATATAAATTCAATTCGATAGGATCAACGTCCGTTATTCCTAAGCAGAATGCTACAATCGAGTTTGCACCACTGCCCCGGCCAACGTGGTAATATCCCTGCTCGTTTGCGAAGCGGACGAAATCGTGGTTGATCAAAAAGTAGGCGGTGAACCCCAAATCGAAAATCACTTTAAGTTCTTTTTCCAAACGGTCAGAAGCAATTTTATTCTTGCGTCCATAGCGACGATAAAGACCCGCACGTGCCAATTTTTCAAGCAAAACAAAATCATCCTGCTTTGAGCCACCGTACACCGTCAGGTTTTTATCAGTAGTAAAATCCATTTCGATCGAACACGCATCAAGCAGTTTGTACGTATTGGTGACGAGTGCGGGATAATGTTTGAAGGCGCTTAATAATTTAGCGGGACTTGCGAAAAGATCTTCGCGGTGACAACATTGTTCGGGTTTTAATGCAGATAACAAAAGATTGTTGTCGATCGAGCGAAGTAAGCAATGCAGGTAGTAATAATTTTTATCCTGCACTACGATGGGCTGGTGGATGACGTAATGATCGGCCGGATCAAATTTCAAAAGCGAAGCGACTTTGTAAGGCTTGATCCCGATGCGCTCATTTGGACGAAGCGCGAAAGGCTCCTTCCCATTCAAAGGGTAGATCACAAAAACATCAAGAGGCGCAAGCGGATCCAAAGGAAAATCTGTTTTTGCAATTAAATGCTCTGATAAATAAGTATTGATCCAATACAACCCTTCATTATTCTTTGCCAGAAGCAGGTAACAATGCAAATCACCATTGCGTACATCCACACCCAGTACCGGCTTAATCCCCGCTTCGCGGCATAACTTCACGAACTCCCAATGGTCATAGGTACAGTTGATATTGCACAGCGCCAACGTACTAATTCCATGCTCCCCTGCAGCTCCCACCAGCCCCGCTGTCGAGTAAGTGCCGTAACAAAATGAAAAATATGTCTTCCCGTCCAAATACATTGATTATAAACCTTTCTTCAATGCAGAAATACTAAATAATTTAGCAAAAAATAAAACTTTTCAATAACTAGCTTTATATCAAGTGATTAGATATTTATATTAACATGTGTGCGAAGTATTTTTTTGATACCGCACATTACAGCCATTACATTGCTTATTGTGACTAAAATGAAGAAAATAAATTTATCAAACGATTTAGTGGGTTATTCCCGCGCAGGTGACGCATTTCATTACAGGTGGGCAGCGAGGCGTTGTCTTCGTTTAATTGACCCGAACACGATTCTTGTTAATATCGTTATTGAAGGATCAAACGAAACGGGAAAAGCAGGCGAGTATGTAATTGATGTTTCTGAGTATTCAAAGAATCTGGAAGGTGACAGATCTATAGAATACTACCAACTAAAGCATACAACAGTTCGTGGTGGAAAAGCAATGACGTTGAGCGATTTAAAAAAAACACTTGAAGGATTTGCAGATAGGTTTCGTCAACACGCCAGAACGAAAGACAGGGATTCGGTAGGAATATCTTTCAGCGTTGTTACAAACAGGAAAGTAAGCGGGGACATAAAGGATCAATTGATCTTTCTTGCGATGGGGGAGTCGGTCGATGCAAGATTTCGCAGCACATTGGAAAAAAATACCAAACTGAAAGGTAAAGCACTCGTTGAGTTTTGTGCATTAATTGATATCCAGGACAGCGAAGGTGATTACAATGTTCAAAATGCAGAACTCAAAACTGAACTTTCTCAGCTTGTTGCGGGAACAGTAGCAAATATGCAGGTAGTGAATCTCATTGACATGGTAAGCAGTAAAGTGCTTCCTGGCAGTGATCATAGTGTTAACCGGGAAGAAGTATTAAAGCGGTTTGGCGTTACCAACGAACGCGATCTCTTTCCTGCTCCACCATTGTGGGAGAAGATGGATAAAATAATTGGGCGGAAGCAGCACGTAGAATTAATTCGTGCCATTACGGAATCAGGAAGCCCGGTAATTGTTCACGCAGCGGGCGGCGTTGGGAAAACGGTTTTTAGCAGGCAGTTGATTTCTTCGATCCCTGATTATTCGCTGACCATCGCTTATGATTGTTTCGGTGCAGGCAGTTACCGAAACAGGAGTTCCTTCAGACACAGATACCGGGATGCACTTGTGCAGATCAGCAACGAACTGGCAACACTGGGATTATGTCAACCTTATATTGTTTATGAAAACACGCAGGATGACAATATTCTAAGAGGTTTTTTACAAAGAATCGAATCCACTGCTGATGCTTTGAGAAAAAGAAATAGAAAGGCTCAATTGTTTATCGTGATCGATGCTGCGGACAATGCAGAAATGGCAGCGGAGGAATTCAAGGACAATTGTTTTGCTCATGAACTTTTGCGCGAAAAGATGCCAAAGGATTGTCAGCTCGTTATGCTTTGCAGAACAGAACGCATAGAACTTTTGAATCCAGTAGAATCCGTTTTACAGCTTGAGTTAAAACCATTTTCTGAACAGGAATCACTATATAATTTACAAGGTTACTTTCCATCTGCAGTGCAAAACGATGGTAAAGAATTTCATCGCTTGACAGGCGGTAACCCGCGGGTGCAGGCGAATGCGCTTTCAACATCCTATTCAACGGTGATTGAATTGTTATCATCGTTTGGTCCCAACCCGATGACTGTAGAGATGCAGATCGAAAAACAACTGAGTGCCGCAGTTTCAAAAATCAAAGATTACCAGACACCCACGCACCAGAACGCCATTCATGCGATCTGTGTCGGCCTTTCCAGCTTGCCGCCACACATACCCATTGAGATACTGGCAAAAGCAGCTGGTGTGGCAGATGAGGCAATCAAAAGTTTTGTTGCGGATATGGGAAGGCCGCTATGGATCAATGACAGTTCGGTACAGTTCCGCGATGAGCCGACAGAAACCTGGTTTCGTAAAACCTTTCTTGCCAAAAACGAAAACTACATAACCTATATCGAACGGCTGGAACCACTCGCTGCCAGATCAACCTATGTGGCAGAAGTGCTGCCTCAATTATATCTACAGACAGGAGAGTATGACAAACTAATCCGCATTGCTTTATCTGATGAATTATTGCCAATTGATAACCCGATTGATGCAAGAAATGTAAGGGTTTTCAGACTGCGTTTCGCATTTATTGCGGCACTCAAATCAAGTCAAACCAAAGATGCTGTGCAGGTTGCCATGCGTGCAGGAGAAGAAGTCGCAGGTAATAACCGGCAGTTTCATCTTTTTAAAAATAACCTTGATCTGCTTGCCCTTTTGCAGGGAAAAGAAAAGGTGCAGGAAATCGCATTTAAAAGCAAACTCCGCAGTGGCTGGGATGGTTCGGAAAATATTTATACTGCGAGCCTGCTTTCCGGTATTGCAGAATACAAGGGAGAGGCAAGGGGATACTTACGTGCTGCAGACAACTGGTTATCGATTTATTTTAAAAATAAAAAGAAAGAAGACAATGATGATGATCCGTATGATGATAAGCATAAGGTAAATAATCATGACATATTAGAGTACATGTATGCGCACTTAAATGTACATGGTGTAGCAGCTGCTGTGACGTTTCTGAATAAACTCAAGCCAAAGGAATTTGTGTTCCGGGTGGTGATCATGCTAGCCGAACGGTTGATCGACACAGGACGGTTCGAAGAATTACAAGAGTTTGCCGAGCATTGGAAAAACGAACCCTATTATGCGGTTGCGATTTCCCATGAATTACTGTACGTTGGAAAATTCGTAAGTATTTCCGTTGCAAAAAAATGCCTGGATAAACTTTGTGACGCCAAAACCAGGATACCTAAGCCAAAAGAATATTTTTTTGATGATCACCTGATAAGTTCAGTGATCAGTTTTATTGAAGCCTGTTTTCACTATCACCTGGATCCCAAAAAAATAAACGCTGTCCTGGCATACTATGTTCCTGAACGCGCTAACAGGATGGTTGGATCCAAGCATGGTGGAAAAGACCGATTCATTTTTTCCAAAACGCTCGCTATGCGCATGATCCTTAGCGGTGTGACAGAAATTGAAACAGATCTAATTTTGCCGAGTGAATTTCAAGTTGAAAAGAAGGGTCATGACACAGCAGAAGATATAAAAGAATTTAAAGAGTATGTAGATGGTATGTTACCCTGGTTCGTATTGCGGGCTAACGTTTTGCGCGGTACGCTAGATGCATTTAAAAATGAGTTTCTATCCACTGCAACCAGTTCGCACGCGGCCAGGAAAAACCGGTATAATAATTTCGATCCATTTCCAAAGGAGATAACCGGCCTATTATCGTCCATCCTAATTCTGGGTGAAGAGCATAATGTTGGAGAATGTTACCTGCATCTTTCATCAGGAGGTGCCGACTTTAATTCGGAGACAAGATTGGCACTTTTAAGAGCAGCCTACAGATCGGAAAACCTGGAAAGCATCCGCGACGATCTTGAACAAACTACTTATGAGCTGATTGAATCATTTACAGAAGAAGGTCCGGAAGAAATAGCAGCAAGGTATATTTCACTCTCGCGTGCAGTTGTGGTTCATTCTGTTCCTGACAGCTGCGTTTATTTTAACAAGGCGATTGAAATTGTTTCCAAGTTTGGAGATGAGTTAATGAGGCGGTGGGAAGCACTGGAAGGGCTTGCTGAAAAAGCCAGTCGACATTCCTCCGTCAATGATGAGTTTGCCTACCGGTTTATGCGTTGCGCTGAATTAATCGGGCTATACATGCAGGAAAAACATTGGGACAGAAGTAATGCAGCCCGCATAGGCGCGAAAATGTCACCTGCTACCGCGATAGCCGGTGTGAGCAGATGGCGTGACAGGATTGTCGGCAGATACCAGTATCAACTACTGGCGGTTGTCAAGCAGCTTTTAGAAAGAGAACAGATTTCTGCAGGCACTGGCTGGTCGTTAAGTCATCTTTTTGGTGAGCGGCTATATGGCGATCTAGCCATCTTGTGTATCGAACAGGATAAAACAACAGCGGGTAAACAGGCCATACTGGATGATGCCGTGCGCACTTTACAGATTGAAGGCGTGAGCCGGAAATATGCTGATGATCTTAGCAAGGTTGCCCAAAAGTTCAAGCTTTCTAACCAAGGCCTTACCAAAATTGAAAAATTTCATGGTAAGGAAGAAACTGCAAAGCGATATTCAGAAGAGAATACCTATTTTAAGAAACGAAGTGATGTGCCCGATAAAATATGGGATTCGATTTTCGATGGGATTACAATTGATACACTCGAAGGATTAACCAAGCTATGGGACAGGTATAAAGTGCTTCCAAAGGATAGAAAGAATTACCACAGTTTCCGTGAAGTATTGCTGGATGCAGTTGCAAGACTCAAACAAAACGAGGCACTGAATTTCCTGGATGCTTTATTTGTCCTGGATAATGTAGAAATTTATGATGTAAAAGCCGTTTTGTTCGCCATTCCCGACAGCTGGAAAAATAAGCTTGCCTATAAAGCAAAGTGGCCAGCTCTTTTGAAAAAATTTGGAAAACAATTTTCACATGAGCTAGCGAGCAAATATATTTTTGATCACTGCGTGGAAGACATGAAGCTAAGTCCTGATCTCTTCCAGGAATTAAACAATGGAATTTATGAAGGATTGCATAATGAAAATGCACTCAATAGTGAAGAAGTGTTTTTTGGATTCAGCAGTCATGCGGTTTCTTTCCTTTCGCCGGAAGATGCATTTTCTCTGACTGACTATTCAGTGGGACGCTTTGAGTTGCATATGGAGGAAAAACTCGGTGACGGCCCATACAGTAATGCACTCAGTGTTGACGGGAATATTCCTAAAAGCGTTGCCGGGTTTATCTGGTCTGCATTAGGCTCGCCCTGGTCATGGGAAAGATGGAAGGCGGCACATGCGGTCCGATCGCTGGCTGAACTCAACTGTATCGAAATAATAGATGAGCTTTTTATATGGATGAACGCTAAAGATGCGGGAGCTTACGGAAGTGCAGAGTTTGAATTTTACACCATGCATGCAAAGCAGTATTTTCTAATTGCACTCGCAAGGGTGTCGTTAAGTCATCCAAAAATTCTTAACAAATACAGTCAGCATTTTAGTGAAATTGCCTTAACCGGGGACCATGTTCTGATGCAGAAATTTGCAAAAGACATCGCTCTCAATCTTGAAGCGGCAATCCCCGGCACCTACAAAAAAGCAACACTTGCTCAATTAAATAAAATAGGAAAATCTCCCTATGCTGTTCAGCAGGTGGCTTACAATTATCGAACGGACAGTCCCAAGCACCAAAGAAGCGAAGTTGATACAACTCTTGACTTTCATTTCGGGTACGACTTCGACAAGTACTGGTTTGAACCATTGGGAGATCTATTCGGAATATCCGGCAAGCAGGTTGAGGAACTGGCTGCTGAAGTTGTTGTCAAGGAATGGGGAATGGGAAGCAGAAATGGCTACAACCAGGATCCAAGGGTAGGTCAATGGAACAGGTCCTCCAGAGATCGGGAAACATGGCATGATCACGGTAGCTATCCGAGAGCAGACCGGCTGGATTTTTATTTGTCTTATCATGCAATGCTCGTAGTAGCAGGCAGACTATTTAAAATGATGCCACTTGTAAAAACTAGTGAATGGTCAGAAGATGTCTGGAATGAATGGCTATCGCGCCACCTGCTTACTATTGAAAGCGGGGAATGGTTAAGTGATGTAAGAGATCCGTTACCAATGGTACGCCCGGAATGGATAACAAAAGAGAAAACAGATACTTGGCAAACCGATATCGGTGAAAGTGATTTCAGGAAACGGTTAATAGATATTGCTGATGATGAAGTTTGGATAACTGTACGTGGTGGCTGGCACGAAAAAATAAGTGAGCGTAAAGAAGACGTGTTTATTACTTCCGCATTTGTTTGCACTGAAACGGCAGATGCGCTAAGCAGGGCCCTCCAGTCCTGCAAGGATCACCATGATTATAAAATCCCTAATTACCAAGAAGACGACATGGAAGTAGACACAGGAAAATTTCGTTTAAAAGGTTGGATCGAAGAACGTTCAGTTTCCAAAGGCCTGGATCAGTTTGATTCGCTAGCTGCCGACATAAGCTACCCATTATATACTTTAGGTGATAGCATTTTAAAGGACCTGAAACTGGATCAATCATTCGGAGTATGGACAAAAACTAATAATAAAAAAGTTGTCATGCGCGCAGAGAACTGGAGTACGGATCCGGGCGATCGTGATGAGTATACCGATCAGGGTGGCATGCGCATGAGAGCCAAACTAGGTTTTCTAAAAGAGGCATGCCGAATTTATAAAAGCGATTTGATCATCGAAATGGTAATTGACAGAGATATCATTGTCAGCAAAATGGGTGGATCGAACAGTTATGGAAAACCATTTATAAAAATATTAATTGTTTCAGCCGATGGCACAGTCAGAACAACAGAAGGCAATTTTAGTGTTAGGTAAGTTGCTTGTAAAAGAACTTGGAATCGAGACAAGCGTGGATACGCTCTCGCGCTGGATGGCTCATTACCTGGCAGAAAAAATAACCGTTGCAGAAGGCTTGCCAGATGGGGCAAAAAAGAACGCCGCTGAAAAGGAATGTTATTCCCTGATACTTGAGCTATGGAAAACGCGCTGGAGCTTTAAGCCGGACAAGCAACCACTCAAACATTTTCAGCACCTGTTTACTGTGCTTGAAAAATTGGATCCCGATAGCGAACAGCCTTATTATTACCGGTTCAATAACCGGGAAGAAAAAGAAATAGCTGATGATTCCTTTAATCCTGCAGAACTCAACAACTTAACGCCTCTTGCACTCCAGATCGATAAGGTGGCGAGAATCTGGATCGATTTTGTTTTACGTGATGCAGCTGCCAAAACAAAAAATGAGCGGATAGAAAAAATAGTAGAACAAGCTGTTAAACTTCCCGAAAGCATGGATGCCCATATAATTCAGATTGTCATTGCAGAAGAAGTAGATGAGCTGGATAATGATCTGACCATTGATCATGAAAAAAAAGATAGGAAAAGCAGGTTAAGAACACTTAATAAAAGGATAGCCGAGCTGGAAAAATTTAAAAAGGTCAATGAATTTATCTTAAGCCAGTTCAAAAAGGAAAGAGATGAAATAAAAGTTAATTGAGAAAAAGTAACTACAGACTACTAACAAATTGTCAATTCAATGTTCGGGTTAATGTAGTAATTTAACACTATGTACAGTAATATACATATTGAACCTTCCCGCATCGCCATTCTGGTGGGCGCACCGGGTTCCGGAAAAGATCGCTTGCCCGGTGTTCCGCAGGATATGGTTAACTTGGAGCAGTACCTGTTGTCTCCACGAGGCGGTGCATGGAACCAGTCGGAAATTCAATTGATGTATGATCCATCCTGCTATGAGGTATTGAAAGCAGTCCAGGCAGCAATTGCAGATTATGTATTTGTTTACTTTTCCGGTCATGGATTTATGTCCGGTAATGCACAAAATTTTCTTTGCGTTAAAGATGGTTACCTGGAAGATCATGAATTATTCAATATTGTCAGCCCACGACAATTGATTACCTGTGATTCCTGCAGAAAATTTTATCATACCATCAGTGGTTTCCCAGAAGAATTGGAACAGTATCAATATGCAACCGGTTATTCAGAAGCGCGAGCAGTATTCAATAGTTATATCATTAATTCAAAACCGGGCCGTATAATTATCCATTCCACTTCAACAGACCAGTATGCAATCGATAACCTTGACGGACACGGAGGCGAGTTTACATTGGCGCTGCTGGATTCTTTATACTCATTCAAACCTTTCGTAAGCGGCTACCATCCAATGACGGTTGAAAAGATCCTGGACAGAACCGTTTTAAAATTGAAAGAAGCAGGGGAAGAGCAAATCCCTGAAATTACTTACTCATTAGGCGAACTATCGGTACCGTTCGGCATAGCGTCGCTTTCTTTTGTAAAAAAACAAGCCGTAATGGATGCGCGCCGTGATCGACTTAATGATTTAAAACGGCGGCAAGACCAACAGAATAATCAAAATATATTAGCAGGTGCATTTTTTGCCGGCCTACTTATTTACGCTTTTTCAGATTAATTCGATAAAGACGGATTACGTTAATCCAAGAATTTCAAGCTGGGCTGTAGTAGTCTAGCAAATTAAGTCTTACTGGCCAATTTTTGTTTCTGGATAGGCAAATGCTTGTACTTCTTTTATATTTTCACCACCTTTATCTCATGAAAAAAGCACCTTCAAAATCATTTATTCCCGTAAGGCTTTGTTACTCTCATATTGGCGGGCAGCTCGGCAGTTTGTTATCCGAACACTTTATCAGCAAGCAATGGATTGAGCCTGTAGAAGGTAATGAACGATTATACAGTGTAACAGCCAAAGGAAAAAAGGGCTTTTCAGATATGGGGATCGACCTGTCTTTGATTACGCCGCAATCTTTGACGTAAGTTATTTCTTCATTCATCAGTTGACTCAATGGCATAGATACACTTTCATTCCAGTAAGAAATAGGCCGCACGGCTGGTCTCCCCGGTACGAAACAAATAGTCGCTTGCGGGTAAGATGAGGAGTGATAGCTTGCTTTCAAACAAGGCGAGTTCCTCAGGTGTAAAACCGAAGGGAGCAAACGTGTATAGTGCGGGTTGAAACATCATCTAACGCAAGCAACGGTTAAACATCTTAACATCATTTTCATCAGCCGTTCTCGCAGCGTGAGTTGACCGTTTCAATGGCGCTGCCTTCTTTTTCCAATAGCGCCGCTGCTTGTTCATAACCCTGATCTACCCGGTCAATAAGGCTTTTGGGCATCAGGTGTCCACGTGATTGAATTAGTTTTTTCATTTGCCCGTAGCGATGCAGTATTTCATGCAGTTCTTTCAATATTTGATTTCGCCGATTCATGGATTAAAAATAGCAGAGTACAGCTATTTATCAATCCCGTATTTGTACGCTTTTATTTACCGTGTTTAAACGATGGTATACTTTTACATCATTTCTTGTATTTCTATCCGTGGGTATAGCGATGATATTATTGATGGTAATAGTGGGAACTTATTTGATCGTTTTGCTCCCCATCGTTACACCCATTTTGTCGTACTCAATATCATTCGGCTCCCATAGCTCGATTTTATTTCCTTCCAGATCCATGATGTGAACGAATTTTCCGTACTCAATGGATTCGATGGTTTCTGTAATGGTCACCCCTTCGTTTTTGAGTTGATCCACCAAGACTTCAAGGTTTGAAACGCGGTAGTTGATCATAAACTCCTTGACCGACGGTAAGAAATATTTTGTTTTTTCATTAAACGGGCTCCACTGGGTAAATCCCTTTTGTGAACTATCCACCCCTTGTCTACATTCGAATACCGATCCATAATTATTCATTTCAAACCCTAAGTGATCTTTATACCATTGCCGGAGTGTTTTGGGGTCTTTGCATTTGAAAAATATACCGCCGATACCGGTCACTCTACCCAGCGGCTGTTATGGGGTGTTCATGGATTTGAAATCATAGCCCGCTGCAAAGGTGGCTGTAAAAGCAACTATTATCAGGAATGTCTTTTTCATGGCAATGGTATTTGATGGTAAAGCTAAGCAAGGCATCATAACATGTTCTCTTATTTCCCGGTGGTTTTTTTGGTAGTTCTAAAGGCAAGCAAAAGAATAAGTGATGTATACTAATAGCAACGATCACTCATCCTAAGAAGAGTATCATTCTGTAATTTTCTTAATCTAACTTGAACGAACTTCTTATTTGTTTTTGTGCAGGAAAATATTTTGATATCTAAAGTAAATTTATTGGAAGGATTTTTTTCCGTCGAAAGAAGGATAAGTAATTTTGTATCCCAACTATTTAGCAAATTTATTTTTTGGTCTACTATGGCAGCGGACTCAAAAACTGAGTTCCGGTAAGTGTCGTGTGGATTCTTCAACGTCGCGGCAGTAATAAGAATTTCATTGTTGATTATCATCGCAATGAATTCTGCATGGGCTGCAACATACCTTACGTCCCCCCCCGCTTACTTACTCGGCTTCAACCACCAATTTATGAGATGATCAATCAGTTTTTTATCAAATTCGTCTGGGAGTTTTATAATAATTTTTCTTGCGCAAATTTCTAAATTTGTTTTTTGATTGTTTTTAAGTTCTTGCCGATAATAGAAATTGCTTGTTTAATTTCTTTAATTAAAGCGGGAAAATGACTGAAGTTACAAACCAGCGTTTCCCTAAAGAGGTCGTTGCCAATTCCATGCTGTAGCGAAGTAAGTAATGTCTCCGGCTGTGAATGCATATTACTAGTCTTTATTTTACCGCTCATAATGCCCCCTATATCAACTTTCCTTAACTCTTTAAGAAAATTATAGTTGCTTAGGTGATATTGTTGAAGGAAGTCTTTATAAATATTTCGACAATGCTCGTCAAAGGATGGGTAAACTTCAGAATACATTCTTACAAAAGGAACTGAAACGGAAATGTCGTCAATGGACTCGGCTGCTCTCAGACTCTCTATAGAAAATTCGCCTTTTAATAATCTTAATTCTGCAGTCGTGACAAGAATTGGGCATAGGATGTATGGATAGGCTTCATCGATTGAACCTGATAGGCATCTATAAATGTGTTCTTTAACCAGTAACGGCAGCGAATATACCAATTGACTGATGCCGTGAGTGATTCCTGAATCGTGTACCTCGCCATTTTGAGTATTGACTTCTACTCCTTTTAGGCAGGTTTCGCAAACGGGAAGCCCGAAGGCACTGTCACGATTAGCGGCCTGTGAAAATTCATCAATTAGTTTGATAACACCCTTTGATGAAAACTTGGAATATTCTTCTTCTATCAGTTCGGGTATAAACAACCAGGAAACGTTAGGGTTTCGATATTTGCATTCAATGAGCAAATCGATATTTGCCTTTACAGCGGCGTTCTCATTGAATGGCCAGAAAGCATCCGCCTTTATGTCAACTGAAAACTCCTTCTCCAACTGTCCATCCAGGCGTTGATAAGCATAGTCAAAGGATACAGAAAACTTGTTCTGCGTAAGAATCTTTGCAATTTCATACTCAAGCGGAATACTTGACGATAAAAGCCTGTCCTTCCATTTTAAATCAGTGGCCATAAAATTCCTATTGTTTAGATGAATCCGAAAGATATAATGAAACTTTTATATATTAAAGGTGTATTCAAAAGAAAGTATGCTAAGTCCGTTGTAGTCTGATTGTCAATTAATTATCTTTATAATTCAACATAATCAAATTTCGCTGATTAAATAAAACGATATATTTAATTTAATCTTTCATCTTTACTTTGCTAGGAAATTCGTTATAATACAGAATATGTCAGGTCAACTTCGAAATCAAAGCGTTACTTCAGATAGCTTAGGGCGCTATTATACGGCCAATTGGGTCAGCGAGACGTTGATCAATGCAATAGATTATAAACGTCCCGGATTGATTATGGAGTTAGGGGTAGGCGAGGGTAGTTTATCGAATGTGGCCATGAAAAAATGGGACCGTTCCCAGCTAATTACGGTCGATATTGATAAATCTATTGGGAACGGAAAACTTCTTAAAGGAATAAAAAATCATGTACACCATCAACACGATGTACTTGACCATACATTGGACAAATCTATCGGCGTGAAGTTTGGAAGTACGGACATCGCACTTTGCAACCCTCCTTATATAAGACCCAGATGGAGGGATGGCTTCAATTCGATTCTTTCGGAAGCAGGTTTGCAAAAGTCACTGATATCAGTTTATGATGCAGGCGCTGATTTGTTATTTCTGGCTCAAAATCTACGCCTTTTAAAAAAAAGTGGGAAGCTTGGATTAGTATTGCCTGATGGGCTGATAACAGGCGAACGCTTTCGTGGAGTTCGTCGGGTGTTATTGAATGAACACTTAGTAGAACAAGTTATTCAATTACCAAGAAACGCGTTTCTAAAAACTGAGGCACAGACATATCTGATAATCCTTGCAAAAGAATCTGGGCCAACCAAAGAAATAAGATTAAGGTCTTTTCAGAATAACGCATTTAATGAATTGGATTTATTCATACCTATCGAATCGGGCTATCAAAGACTCGACTATAAATTTCACTTCATTCGCTCCAGTGTCCCATGTGTTAAAATGAAGAAAAACAATTCAGTTAAACTTAGAGACTTTTGTGATGACTTAAGTCGAGGAGTAATTAGTTCAAATGAAATATCAGAGTCGCCGTGGCCAATTTTTCATCTGCCCGATTTTCCTATGGCTAAAGACTCTGATGGAATGATTCTTCCGCGGTCAATGCGCATTCTTAAAAAAGAACTAGATGCAGTTGGAAAGGCTTGTATCGCAAGACCGGGTGACATACTTTTAGGCAGAGTGGGTCGCAACTTGCATGAAAAAATTTGTTTGATTAAAACTGGACAATGTATTATAAGCGACTGCGTATTCCGAATTCGGGTTGAACCTGAATATCAAACAGCTGTTTATAATTTTCTTAAAAGCAAAGAAGGAAATATCTGTCTGCAAAGCACTGCGCACGGAGTTGGAGCAAATTATTTGAGTAAGGACGATGTATTCGATTTGTCAATTCCTGCCGGATATTTTTAGTCTATCAGGAAATTACTATACTATGCACCAAGAAATTGAAAACTCTTTAGAACAACGGGCAGATTATATTCCTGTTGAGCGTTTGTTTGAAGAGACAGCGACTGAAAGCAACCTGTTCAAAACAGTTCAAAGAGCGCTGTTAGGGAAAGCACTCAATACGATAGTCGGACCAAGAGGTTGTGGTAAAACTCACATGATGCGTCACGCATGGTTATCGTGCAGGGAAGCTCAATATCAGCCATTTGCTGTTTACGTTTCCTTTAATAAGTATTACCGGCTTGAGCCATTACTAGTAGCTCGTACTTCTCCGCCCGATGAGTTTCATGCCTGGACACTCGCACTCATTACCTTAGGAACATATCATAGCTTGAAAACGGATAGTTCTATTCAAACATTAGAAGATGAATTTGAGCTGCCGAAACTCGCAATGGAAAGCCTGGTTGCTCACCTTGAGCGTAATCAGCCTCTAACAGAGGAAGAGCGCATACTCTGTAAACATATTTCTATACCGAAAGTTCAAGATTTGATTGATCGGGCTGCTATGATAGAAGGTCGGACAAGGTCTGTTCTGTTGCTTGACGATGCTGCTTTGACTTTAACACCTCCGTATTTACTAGAGTTATTGGATATTGTTCGTGCATTGAAATCCGCTACCATTGCACCCAAAGCTTCGGTTTATCCTGGAACAACAGAGTATAGTCCAAAGTTCCATACCGGCCAGGATAGCAAGCCTGTTTTTGTCTGGATCTCAGTTGATGATGACGGCTATGCAACGGATATGGACAACATTGCTCAGATCAGGATTGCTAATTTTTCAACTATTCCACCTGACATAAAAAGCTTAATACGGTTTGCGGCGTTTGGTATTCCACGTGCATATTTAACAATGTTGCAGGAGTTTTCAGAAAATCCAAAACACACAGTCCAGCAGACCTTTAATAATGTAGTTGAATCCCATATTGGAGCACGTCTCGCCGAGTATCGTACACTTGCGACTAAAGTTCCAAAATTCGCCAAAATCATAGAAGCTGGAGAAAATGTGCTGAATGAGATGGTAAGGGCGATTAAGGCAGCAAACAGCGAAACCGAATTACTACAGCTTACCATTGGAGTTGGTAAGGATGAAATATCGGTAATTGTCCGGCGAATGTTCCAATTGTTGATTGAAGCAGGACTGCTCTTCGATGCTAAGGAAGTAAAGCACGGGACACCAGAACGTATTTATCAAAGATTTATCCCGCATACTGCAATGTTGATTCAAAATAGGGCTTTGACGGCCGGAGATGCCGGGGGTAGTCTTAAAAGTCTCGCTCTTGCATTAGTAAGAAAAAGGGCAAAGCATCCCATACGTCGAAAACTTGAACGGTATTTTGACGATCCTTCAATATTGGCTGAATTAGATTTTTCGATGCCTCCGTGTCCTAAATGCGGAGAGGCTCGGAAAGCTGAAGATCAAAAATTTTGCATGAACTGCGGCAGTCAGCTTGTGGCGGTTTCCACTTTCGAGACATGTTTGTCTATGGAGGTAAATGACGTACCCGGTTTAACACTATGGCAAAAGGAGAAAATCGCTTCGGAACTGCCGCAATTGCGACTCATCCGTGATTATCTCGCAATGCAGGATCCGATGGCTGAATTACTAACGGTCTATAGATTTGGTACTCGAAGGAGCGCTAAAATTGCCGACTTATTACAAAGTTACGTGGACGATTTTTTATCTTAAAATTATGGCACACACTAGCTTTTCACACGACTACTCCGCAATGTCAAGTATTGGTAGCTTAGTCAATCCGTGCACGAACACTGTCGCATTTTTCGATGTACACTATGTAGAAAGTGGGCATTCACCAATCGATGCGTATATTCAAAATTGCAATCAATTAAATTTGCTATGGGTAAGTCATAGTTCGATCTCTGCTGAACTGGGAAGAATATTGCTGTTAGGGTACGTTTCCGCAGTAGAAAGTTATTTTAGGTCGGTATTTCGTCTTATTATTAACATTGATGAAAAAGCTAAAGTCTATGCGCATAGCTACCAGGTGACCTTTGGTGCCGCACTATTCCATGATAAAAAGATGCTTGCAGAAGCGTTACTGGAAGGATATAGTTTTTCAGGGGAAAAGGATGTTAAGAAAGCGTTTAACAATTTTCTTGAAATGGGAAATGTTGACAAAAGTATTCTCGAGCTGTTAACTGAGTATGAAAAAATCTGTCAAATCCGTCATTGTTGTGTGCACAGGTTTGGTAAGTTGGGGACATATAATGGAATTGCTTTGGGGTTGAATGAACACAGTGAGGTTCTTGAAAAGCCATTGAAACTTGATAAAAGTTCCTTGGCGGATATTGCGTCCTGGCTTATGTCGTTTATCAAAGCAGTTAATAACTACCTGTTCAAATTAATCCTTGAAAGAACTGTTGACAATAAAAATATCTACGCTATAAGGTGGCGTTGGGATTTTCGCCGAGATAAAGTGAAATTTGGAAAACTTTACAACGGATTTGCGGCAACTTTAGATTCGATACCATCGCCAACTTTGGAGGTAATGTATGATCGCTTCAAAGCGTCAATGCAAGCAAGAATTCGGTCATAACTTAAATCAATAGAATTTCTTCTTAATTCTTTGCCGTCTTTCTCGTCTTTGGTGAAGAATCTTTAAATTTTAGCCACTTGGCATCCATGTTCACGAGTATGTTTAATTCGAACTCCTTCCAATCCTTAGAAATTTTAGAACGATCTCCGAAGCCAATTCTTGTAATAGCATCGCCTAACTCTTTTTGGCCAAGATTATGAACAAGTAATTCTATTATTACTCTTGAAACAAGCGCCCTGAGTTTGGGCAATTTTTCACACACCTCATTTGCATCGAACTTATTGCCGTGCACAATGTTGTTACGAAGTTTGCTTAGTATGTCAACTTTTTTATAAATAATCTGACAGGTATGCTCTCTGTCTCCACACAAAATAGCAACAGATCTTTTCAATCTGTATTGTAACTCTGTACTATTCTCTACAATACAATCTAATGCTGTAAACAAAGACATGAATTGATAATGATAGTATAAAGCATTGTAGCTCGTCATGTAATGATAAATCGATAAGTCGATATAGGCATTGGTCTGGACCCGATCAAATACTAATTGTAGGAATTCATTTATTTCTCCAACATATTTATCATTATTATAGAGGGGTTCGCCTGGATACTTACCAGTATAACGTTTTGGTTCCGATGAGTATCCTGAGGAATCTATGAAATCGCCATCAATATGAAAATGTAGCTCATGCTGAATTTGAAGGTCGCTTGGATGTATGATCAATAACAAAGTCCATACTCTATAAATATCAGCCCGTGAGTAATTTTTTGTCACGTCCCTTTTTATGATTACATAGAATTTGTCATTTACTTCGGTTTTCTCTTTTAAAATACTCTGAACCATTTCATAATTATACCCATCATTATCTGGAGCGGTTAGAGAGTCAAGATATTCTTTGAATTCATCGGACTCAAGGTCCAGAATGTACAGATCTTTGAAAGAAAAGTCAAATTTTGTCAAGTCAAAATACGACCCGGTCAATATCGGAATGTCAATCGATTTAGTCTGCATATTTAATTTTATTTATTTTCCGAATTATTTGATTTTGCATTGGTCGCTTCGAGGAAAAAAGAAGCTACCGGCATGTTCGAGGATTTCATAGTTGGCCAGTATCAACAATTTCTCACTTCAGAAATTAAGCAATACAAAAAGGATATGTCACGAACACAGCTGCCTAAAAACGGGATGCGTCCGGGGAAAGGACTCTTTCTTTTCTTGGTTAGCATTTGTTATCGGATTTGCCATTAGGGTAATTACAATAGTGACCCGATCACATATTTTCTCCCATAACTACCCCAGTTAGATAGATTGGATTTTCTAAGTGTTTCCAATAGCCCTGCATAGTTTGCTTTTTTCCAGCGGGTAGAACTTGGCGGTACCATTTTTTCAGGCTTGGGCTCTATCATTTCCAACTTGGTTGCCATGATGGTAATATTCAATCGCGGGATAGCGATCCCTAAGATCATGCCGGGGAGATTCGCATAAGAAAGTGGACCGCCACTTACCGGTATCTGATCAGTATAAAAGGCGACTACATATACAGAATCCATTATGACTCCTACCGCCTTCCTGCATTCAAATCCAGCGATATCTCTGGTTTCATTGATAATTCGCCACTTTACCGGTCGAATAGCGTCACTTATTAAAAAAGTTTCTTCGAATACTTTTTGCTTTTTTTCAAATCGATTATTAATAACATCTGTATAGATAATATCATCGGTGGTATTATCATCACCCCAAAACATCACCTTCTCATCATTGTCTCTTCCTTTCTCATAGAGTGTTTTTCCATCTTTAAAATACAGATTGAAATAAGTGGTTTGGAATTTGGAGATCTTATCCTTGAAATTATCATAAAATGCGTCTCCCTCAATCTCTTTATGGATATTGAGTTTCTTTTCAAACTCGATCTTGCCCTGGGTAGGAAATGGAACCTGCGCATACGCACTGAAACGGCAAAGGCAAATTGACATCAGTAATATTATTTTCATTCGCTTAATCATAAGTATTCACTTTTTTATTCTTATTGAATTTCCAGCGGAATCCGATCATCGTATATCGTTGCACCATCGTGTAGGTACTCTCTGATATAAAATTACTATTGACATTTCTGTTAAATCCGATACGCTGATTCAAGAGATCGTTAATGGAGAGTATAGCAACTATATCTTTTTTCTTTGAGATATTCTTTTCAACATTCAGGTTCCAGATAAAAGCATTGGTACTTCTATCGGTTGGCGATAGCTTTTGACGATAATTGGCTTCGATGGAATTATTCAAATTAAAGCCTGGTGCGATGGTATACGACAATTCAGTGGAAATACTTTGCGTCCAGTATTTAGTAGTCATGCCTCTGTTGATCGATGAAGTGGAACGGGTAAAAGTAGGGCTGTAGGAAATATACAGTTGTAATTTCTTCTCTATGCTTTTACTTATACTGACATTTGGTGTAATTGAAAATGAATGGGTTGTATTCTCAAGCCCGTTCACAAAACTCATGTATCGACTGCCGCTAAATCTTGGGCTAAACCGAAGACTCAAATCCATGAATTTTATCTTTCCTCCATAACTCGAGCTAAAATAATAGTTATAGTTGCCATTCACATTGACGGTTTGTGTCGTTCGTTGCCCCCTGTTGTCTACCACTGATCTTGAACTAAAGGCGTTTTCAGTAAAGTTAAAAGAACCATATATAGATTTACTCACGCCAGACAATACTTTGAAATCACTCATGCTTATGGAAAAAGAATGGTTAAAAGCTGGTTGTAAGGCCTGGTTTCCGATGGTAAGGTTCAAAGGGTCTGCATTATTTAAGATGGGCTGAAGCTGTCCTAGCTGCGGCTGCTGGGTACTTCCAGAATAACTTAGATTCAGACTTCCCGATTGAGAGAATTTCCACCTAAAGTTTGAGCTGGGGAATAGGTTCGTGAAGTTTCTTGCATAAGCAGAATCTTTGATCAGGTTGGTTTGTTTCAAAGCGAGATCCTGTATGGCCAATCCTGCTCTGAAGTATATTTTTTTCCCATTATAGGTAAATACAGCACCTGCTCTATGCGAAGTGCTTACAAACTGGAAATGATTACTGAATCGTAAGTTCAGTGAATCATACTTTCCGCTGATCATCTTTTCAAAGGTCCGAATGTTCTGTTCACTGGATGAGGAATTGAAAGTATAGTTAAGGCCCAAAGAAGCTTTTTTACCAAGCGGTTGTGTATATCCAGCCAAAGCTTTCGTAGTGGTTGTACTGTTCGTATTCGTCTTTAGCTGATTAATATTTTGGGTAGAATCCAATACACCATTATTGTAATAGTTGATATTGTTCAGTAAGAATCCGGTATTCTCGTTATCATTCAGGTTTATACCTGTGCTGAGTGTAAAAGATTTGGTGCCTGACTTATTTAGTTTTCTTTTAAGGAAGATGTCACCCATTTTCAAATTGGTCGTGCCATTAGCGCTATTACTCCTTTCGCTATTATTGACGCGAAGTTTGTCTTCGTTCAGGTATTCACTGCCACCAAAAGAAGCACTGCTACTTTTCATCCAACTTCCTTTTGCATTGATGGTTACCGTGGTCAATGAATCGAGGTTGAATTCATTTTTTGTGCTGATGCTATGTTTAGCCCGCGTACTTTTATTTTGGCTGTACTCATTAAAATAATAGACCGAGTCAGGAAGAATATATTGTGAGTTGGTGTTGTTTTCGCCCGCCAGAAACTGTCTGTTAAAGCCATAGTTTGTTGCCGTATTGCTTTTTAGCTTGCCAAATTTTTTATTCAACATAAAAGCAGATTGAATGGTCTCAGGGATTCCTTGCTGGTTATAGGAACCGAACCCATCGCTCTCCATGGTAAAATACGTTTCACCATTTTGCTCCACGGGTGTAAAGCCACCAAAATTTTCCATGTCTTCCCAGGTCATGTTGTTATTGCCCGTTCGGTCGACGCCGATATATCCTCCTGCCTTTAAGGTGCTTGTAAACCGGTTCGCCGTGACTTTTCCCTGGTAATATTTATTCAGGTCAGATCCGCCTTCCACTCTTCCGAAATACCCTTTCTTCGCATCTTCTTTTAATACGAGGTTGATCGCTTTTTCTTTTTCGCCATCGTCAATACCCGTTAAGGTTGCCTGATCTGTTTTTTTATCGAACACCTGCACCTGTGCCACGTCTTTTGAATTCAGGTTCTTGGTGGCCATGGTAGGATCATCACCAAAGAATTCGTCCCCATCAACATATACTTTCCTTACCTGTTGCCCTTGGGTAGTGATCTCTCCTTTGCTGTTAACTGAGATGCCGGGTAAAATTTTCAAGAGATCTTCTACGGTGGCTCCCGCTTTTACTTTGAAACTATCTGCCATATACACCATGGTATCCCCCTTAAACCGAATGGGAGCGATGGTCTGTCGAACGATGACTTCCTGCAATAGATTTGCTTTAGTATTCAGTATTACTTTTTGAAGATCGTAAGGTGAATTTTCGGACAGTCGAATGGTATCAATCATCTCAACATACCCAGGATAGGACACCATGATGACATATTTACCCGCTGTCAAATTTTTGATATTGAATGAGCCGTCTGCAGCAGCCCGGGTAAATTTTACCAAACTGGTATCTGCCGCGCTTAGTAAGGTAATCACCGCATTGGTAAGTATTAGCTTACTCGTGGTATCAATTACTGAGCCCTTAATTGAGGACTGTTGCGCCTGCAAATGGGTAAATGCCAATACTGTCGTGAGTAGAAAGCAGGTAGTTAGTTTTTTCATGTTGGTTGCTTGTTGTAACAGATGCAGTAACCACTAAAATCCATAAAAAAAACCTTTAATAACTAAAATTATAGTTTAAATATGTTAAATATTTTGCTAATCTGATTTTAGCTAGAAAGAATTTTAATGGCGTTGCAAACAATAGAGAGGGGATTAAGGTCGAGCGGTTACAAACCGCCTCTCAATCTACTTCCTCATTCTCAATAATACCCACGGCTATGAATTCAACGGGCATGCCCCAGGACAGCGGGGTTGGTTTTTGCATTGCGGACGCGCCAGTCGATGAGGGCGAGGTTGATGCGGGGGACAGCGAGTAGGTGGACAAAATGTTTACCTGTCTTCTTCGCTGCCTGTTTGTATGGTTCGGAGCCAGTGACGAAGACTACACGCACTTTTTTGGCGACCAATTTTTCTGATACTTTATCGGCTGCGGGATCGAAGTCGGAATCAAGGATGGTGCAAAAAGCCATGGCGCCGTCCTCGACTTTCCAGAACTGGTCGACTCTTGCCCACAAATCAATATAATTATTTCCAATCTGTTTGGTGCTGAAAGAAATGGTCTTCTTGGTAGAAGAGATCGTGAATTGTTTGTTGCGAATCTGGCCAAATACCGACCAGATATCCTTGGGCGTATAGCCATCAATATTGTACAGCGATTCTGTAAAATCCATGTCCTCCAATTTTGTCACCGGGTGGATCTCAAATACGTGATCTGGATTGGTGGTTTTCTTTTCGATCTCAGCCTTGGAAAGTTTCATGCCTTGTACAAAATTATCGTGACCCATGTGCTCCGGCCAGAGACGCCAAACGCCGGTCATCTTTAGTTTAGTGTTAGCCGCATCACCTTTGCCCTCGTTGGCGACCAGCAAGTCAATCGCATCGCGGTGGTCCTTTGCATTCATGATCTCGGCTACAATGGGCAAACCAATTTTGTTATCATATCCGGAGCAGTGTATATCCCCATCTTTCACCGCACTATTGGCTTTTTTATGACTGTACCATACATTGAAGGATGCATCAATGGTGACCCTGTTTTTTAAACTGTCAACAAAGGACTTTCTAAGGGTAATAGAGGGTTGACTGATGGCAAACAGAACGATAAGAAGTAGTGAGGCGAGGAGATTGACGTGTAATTTCATGGATTAAAATTTCGAGTAAAATAGGGAATGATTTGGTAAATCCTACAGGGGAAAACCCCCTATTTTAATCTAGATCCGTGTATTATATTGTATTCCCAAAAGTCATTTTATGTCTACCCAATCAAAACCAACGGGCTTTACAAAATTGATGAACCTTTCTTACGAGAAAGAGGATCATACCATCTGGTTACAGAAGCAGGACAGTTTGCGTAAACTGGTGGGCATCCTGGGGATGCTGTTGCCAGTGCTCCTATGGATATGGCTGGAAGTTGCGTCCCATTTTACCGGAGTGCTTCCCTCAATCAGTCATTATTTCTATACCAGGGCGAGCAGCATATTTATTATTGTGGTCAGCCTGATGGCCATTTTCTTATTAGTATATAAGGGAGAGGATGCTATCGACTTTATTTTGTCTTCGCTTGCCGGGATATTTGCACTTTGCGTGTTGTTGTTTCCAACGGATAACCTCGCTAACCAGGCCGGCGATCCTTATTTTCCCTATGCGGTGACCAGCCTGTCTGCGAGCAATACACGAGTCGTTTTTCATTACATATCTGCAGCCATTTTCTTAGGATCTTTGGCCGCGATGTCGTTTTTTCTGTTTACCCTTTCAGATAAGTCAGTTGCCACAAGGGGCGCAAGAAAAAAATGGCGTAACCGGATTTACCGTATGTGTGCAGGTGCTATGACCATCGGACTGATCATCATTCTTTTAAGAGGGGTGGGGTGGAACCTCATACCTGCAGACTACTATGATAGCCATCAAATGACTTTCTGGATGGAAGTACTGGCTGTAGAAGCTTTCGGATTTTCCTGGTTGGTGAAGGGTGGGACGATGATGAAGGATAAAAGTCCGTCAGCCTAGTTGCTATTATTAACACATATTTTCTTAAAGGCTGTCAATGAAAATTCCCCAAAGTAATTGGGGAATTTTTTTGCAGTGTCGGGGGGGGGGTAAGTACCTTATTTGTGGTTGAAATATTTATGTTTAAGAAGTTAGCTCAGTGTATTGGATGGCTGGCCGCCATTTCCAAATAACTGATCCAGAGTCTTACAAATATTTTCTAATAGTGGTCGGAAATGTTTTCCGAGTTTCTCTACTTCCAATTCTGTAATGAGGGCCCGGTAGTTACTTTCTTCATCTGGCTCGAAAAATACTTCCACTCCATCAATGTTGACCTTGATTTTATGGGTAAATCCCATGGCCATTAATTCAGCTGGAAAAAGCATTTTCTTGCCGTCAAATTCGATCGGTAATTCAAATAAATCAAACATGATTTGTAAGATAGTAAATATCTCTTAGTAGCAGAGTTATTGTAGGTGAGTAGCACTCTTTCCATCTAACAATGTCTTAAATAAATCTGTTGATCAAATTCTCAAGGTATTCTTGTTTGCCACTTAGTACAGCCGGCTCTCCATTGGTAATAGCATACTCGCGCAATTGCTCCAGGGTTAGTTTTCCTTCTTCAAAATCTTTTCCTGCACCGCTGTTGAATGAGGCATAACGTTCTGTGCGGATTTTTGTATAATCTGATTGATGCAATATTTTATCTGCCACTATCAAAGCTCTTGCAAAAATATCCATGCCACCAATATGCGCATGAAACAGATCAGCAGGATCGGTTGAGTTTCTTCTGATCTTTGCATCAAAATTAATACCACCTCCTGCAAAGCCACCGGCTTCCAATACTACCAGCATGGTTTCTGCCAGTTCATTAATGTTGTTAGGAAATTGGTCTGTATCCCATCCATTCTGGTAATCGCCGCGGTTGGCATCCATGCTACCGAGTGCGCCTGCATCGGCAGCCACCTGTAACTCATGTTGAAAAGTATGACCGGCAAGGGTTGCGTGGTTTACTTCAATGTTTAATTTGAAATCATTCAGCAGATCATACTGGCGAAGAAACCCAATCACTGTTTCACTATCATAATCATACTGGTGTTTAGTGGGCTCACAAGGTTTGGGTTCAATGAAGAAAGTTCCTTTGAATCCGTTTCTTCTTGCATAATCTTTTGCTGTATGTAGAAAACGGGCAAGGTGTTCTTTCTCGCGCTGCATATTGGTGTTCAACAAACTCATATAGCCTTCCCGGCCACCCCAGAATACATAATTTTCACCTCCTAATGCTATGGTGGCATCCAGTGCTGCTTTTACCTGCGCACCACCATGTGCCAGCACATGAAAATCAGGATTGGTTGCGGCACCATTCATATAACGGCGGTTACTAAAAAGATTGGCGGTACCCCATAATAATTTTACACCACTATCATCCTGTTTTTGTTTGGCATACGCTACTAATGCCTGCAGTCTTCTTTCATTCTCTGCAATATCATCGGTATAATCCACCACATCCACATCGTGAAAACAGTAATAAGGTATATTCATTTTGGTGATGAATTCAAACGCAGCATCCATTTTATCTTTTGCCCTTTCCACTGCATCTGGTTTTTCATTCCATGGGTGATGATGCGTAGGTTCTCCAAAAGGATCACCGCCATTACCCACGAAAGAATGCCAGTAAGCACAGGCAAAACGCAACCACTCTTTCATAGGTCTGCCCGCTACAATTTTGTTTTCGTCATACCATCGGAAAGCCAAAGGGTTATCCGTTTCTGTTCCTTCAAAGGATATCTGGCTAATTCCCTGGAAAAATTCTTTGTCGCCTGTTACAACTTTCATTTGATTGCGTTTTAATAGTACAATTATGCTTGCTTTATTTTATGATCAAGTAGTGCCTTCCACTCAACATACAGTGCGTCGTATCGCCGGACATCATTGGGTGGTACTATCTCCACGAATAACGGAAGGCGTTACGCCCAGTGTATCTCTTACATGCATACCATTAATCTGAAAAGTACCTGCGTTTTGCTCACACTCAATTTGTGACTACTTCCCATTGTTATTTTATAGCCATCCATTACTGCTGAGCCAGTTCTGACATCTTTCGTACCATTCGTCTTTCGACTTTTTCAAGTGAAGGCCAAATCCATGTCCTCCTTCCTGATATATATGCAGTTCTGTTGGAACTTTATGCTTTAATAGAGCATGATAAAATTCCAGATTCTGAGGCACAATCAATTTATCATCACTTGCACAGACAATAAAAGTGGGGGGTGTTTGATTACTTACTTGCCATTCACAAGAATATTCTTTTATCAGACTTAAAGAAGCTTGCTTACCCAAAAGTTGGTTTCGCATTCCAATATCACCTATGCCCTCCATTAGGCTTATGACAGAATAGATTAGGATCATAAAATCAGGTCTTACGCTAGTCCTTTCTGGATTTGGAATAATGGTTTTATGAAATTGGGTACCGGTTAAAGCTGCTAAATGTCCTCCAGCGGAGAATCCCAGTATACCAATTCTGTTAGGATTAATTAGCCATTCATCAGCGTGCATCCGAACAATTTTCATGGCTTGTTGCGCATCCTGAAGAGGACCTATTTGGGTACTGTCCATTGTGAGCGGATCTGGTATTCTGTATTTGAGCACAAATGCTGTAATCCCTAATTCATTTAGCTTTTTTGCGATATCAGTGCCTTCTGTTTTATTTACCAATACCCAGTATCCGCCACCTGGACAAATAATCACAGCAGTGCCATTTGCTTTTTCCTTTGGAGGCAAATAAGCAGTTAGGGTCGGTATGGATATTTTGCTAATGATCTCATTATTATCACGCACTACAACACTTTCTCTATTCGGAGACTGGATGCTATTTGGGATATTGTCTTTGTATAGAGGAATTACGATTTGCGAACGAGCTACATGGATAATACCGGTCAATAGGAAAAATAGAAAAGTGATTTTTTTCATTTTGCTAGTGAAATTGAACAGTAGACTTTCAATACAGGAAAATAGTGGATTGCAGTACGCTTACTGTGATGTACTGTTTGCTGTAATGCGTTAACAATGGAAGGAAGCTTTCTACGGTTAAATAAATGCCATTAAAAATGCTGATTTGAAAAAGATTGTATCAATTATTAATATTGAATAGTACAGCGCAGCATTGTTTTTTTTTTGATTGGGGTATCTTCATCCTAACAATTTGCAACAGAAAAAGGATTTGTTCCTTTGCAATTCAGAAATATAAAACACTTCATTGCCATATGCTACGGAAATCAATTTTTCTATTTTTGTCTGTTATTTTACTGTCTCCGTGTCTGACAGCGGCGGATTATATTCAAGCAAAGAATCTAACCTGTGAATATCTTGAAAACCCTTTGGGTATTGATATCGCTAAACCTAGATTAAGCTGGAAAATTTCTTCAAGTGCAAGAAATTCATTTCAGGGGGCCTATGAAATTATTGTTACTGATAATGAGAACGATAATAAGCAGTTAAGAGGAAATATTTGGAGTACCGGAAAAATAATTTCCGAACAGAATATCCATATTGAATATGGAGGCAAAAATCTAAAACCATTTACGAAGTATTATTGGCGTGTAAAGATTTTTGACAGAAAAGGAATTGCCTCATCATGGAGCCCTACAGCTACTTTTGAAACAGCTGCTTTACAAGCTAGTGACTGGCAGGCAAGATGGATCAATGATGGCAGTAAACAGTTTGAAAAGGATGAGGATTTTTACCAAAAAGATCCAATGCCTTTATTTAGAAAAAAAATAGACATACGTAAGAAAATTGTATCCGCCAGAATATATATTTCCGGACTTGGGTATTCTGAGATCTATATCAATAATGAGAAGGTTGGGAATAGCCTACTAGATCCTGGATTTACTTCCTATAAAAAGCAAGCATTATATGTTACCTACGATATTACCCGAAACCTTTCTTCCAGACCGTCGAGTACCATTGGCATTATGTTAGGTAATGGCTGGTATAATCCTTTACCCTTGCGTTTGTTTGGCAGGTTTAATATTAGAAACGTTCAGCAAACAGGACGTCCTTGTGTAAAGGCGCAAGTACTGATTAAGTATGCTGACGGAACCAGTGAAACAATAAGTACAAATGAATTTTGGCAGGTGTCATCTGGTCCTGTGGTCAAGAATAATGTTTATTTAGGAGAAGAATATGATGCTCGCTTTGAAAAAAGTTTCGATTCCAATGATGGCTGGAGAAATGCTACGGTTACCTCAGGCCCTGATGGAATTTTAACTGCGCAGTTACAACCTCCAATAAGGGTCACGAAAATTGTAAAACCTATTGCCATACGAGAAGCAGGTAAGGATACATTCGTAGTGGACATGGGGCAGAATTTTGCGGGAGTGGCAAGGATACGAGTGAAAGGGCCGGCTGGACGATCCGTTTCATTGCGTTATGGTGAACTGGTTCATCCATCAGGTTCATTAAATTGGATTACAACAACTGCTGGCCATATCAAAGAGATGTGGAAAATGAGTGGTGGTCCGGGAGCACCTAAAACCGCATGGCAGAAAGATGACTATACATTGAAAGGAATAGGTTTGGAACAATGGAATCCACGATTTACTTTTCATGGTTTCAGGTATGTGGAAATTACGGGATGGCCCGGTAAGCCTACACTTGATGATATTGATGGTCTGCGAATGAATTCAGATGTGGAATTGCAGGGAAGTTTTTCCTGCTCAAATGAGATGTTTAACACATTGCATGATAAAATCCAGTGGACTTTTTTGAGCAATATTTTCAGCGTTCAATCGGATTGCCCTGCGAGGGAAAAGATGGGCTATGGTGCGGATATAGTGGCTACGGCCGGCGCCTATATTTTCAATTACAATATGGCTAATTTTTACAAGAAAACCATTCAGGATTTTGCAAATGATCAGCAACCTGACGGTGGACTAACGGAAATATCGCCCTATACTGGTATAGCAGACAGAGGATATGGCGGAGATTCAGGACCACTGGGGTGGCAATTGGCATTTTCTTTTCTGCAAAAAAAGTTATTTGATAATTATGGTGACAAGAGAATTATCGAGCAGCAGTATCCGACATTACAAAAGCAAATGATTTTCCTTCAAGCTAAAGCCGTAAATGGATTATACACTAGAGATATTGGAGACCATGAAGCTATTGGCCCAAGAGCGGAGGCATTTGTTGCTTCCTGTTTTTATTATCATCATGCATTATTAGCGACAGAGTTTGCAGGGATCCTCCGGAAAAGAGAAGATTCCATTGGGTATGCAAATCTCGCTAAATCCATTAAGGACAGTATTGTGAAAAAGTATTTGTCTCCAGTTAGTGGAAAAATTGACCAATCAATACAGGCAGTACAAATATTTTCTTTATGGTATAATATTGCCCCGGATAAGCAAAAGGCTTTTGAATTGTTACTCAAAGCATTCGAAGGTAAGAATTGGCATTTGACGACGGGAATCTTTAGTACCATGATGATGTTTGATGTATTTAGAGAAAGAGATAAAAGTGATATCGCATACAAAATTGCCAATCAAAAAGATTTTCCTGGCTGGGGCTATATGTTGGCAAATGATGCAACAACCTTATGGGAGTCATGGAGTAAGCCTACCTCTAGTTCAATGAATCATCCTATGTTTGGTTCCATTGATGAGTGGTTCTATAGGTCCTTATTGGGAATTAATGCTCTCGCACCTGCTTATAAAAAAATACAGTTCAAGCCACAGTTGACAGAGATTACTTGGGCAAACGGCACTTACGAATCGATGTATGGTACCATACGTTCAAATTGGGAAATGAAAGATAACATATTCAAGTTTCGTGTAACTGTTCCACCAAATACAAGTGCTGAGATTTGGTTACCCGCCAGTGAGAAAGATACTGTTTTAGAATCGGGCAAGCCGGTAAAAGGGAACGCTTCACAGCTTAGACTCTTAAGATATGAATCTGGGTATTTTGTTTATGAGGTCGGCTCTGGAAATTTTGATTTTTTAGTGAAGAGAGGTTAGTTTATGTAATAATGATTGATGCACTAGGACATTCTATTAGCGAATTAAATCAATTACAATTTTATACACTTTTCGTTTTTCACATGGCAAGTGATATTTTTCACTTTAACGGGTATTTCTATACCTGTTTTTTGCAATTTGTAAAATGTTTAGTTTAATTATTAAGTAACCTGTTACATTTCTTCATGTATAGTTTACGGGTAGGGGTATCTACCTCAGGCCCTTTTATTTTACATATTTATTTCTGACCATCAATGAAGATATTCTTAGGCCTTTTTATGATCTATCATTATTTGCGGACAGCAAACTTCCGTAATGTTTCCCTATCTCCCGTTATTTGCCCGGCTCCCAGAAACTGGTAGGCGCTAATAAACTGTATTGGCCACCTATCAGTAAAAGCATTTGCGTTTTTACCCATTATACTACAAACACATTTTATGTCAGTTCAAACCATTATTATACGACTAGCCATCGTGTCGGATTTCTGTTTTATCGATCAGATAGTTAAAGAGATAGAGTCTACTTCGCTCAACACGGAAGCTGGTATATGCAAGAGAAGTCCTGAATTTGTTTCCCAAAAAATTAATGAAGGTAACGCCGTGATTGCAGTCAGTAACACAGGTGATTGGGTGGGATTTTGTAGCCTTGAATCACATGAAGACAATAAATATGTTTCAAGCTGTGCATTAATTATCTCTCCATCTTTCAGAAGATGCGGCATAGCCCACAGATTAAAAAGGGAGATCGGTTTTTTAGCAAAGAAAAAATATCCGAATGCGATTTTATTTGGCTTGACAACGAGTGAAACAGTGATCCGAATAAACAAACAATTGAATTACCATGAAGTGCCCTATAATAACATCACTATGGCGGAGTCTTTTTGGCAAAGCTGTTCAACCTGTAAGCATTATCCGGTTTTATTGAAAAATGCGAAAACTAACTGCTTATGTACAGCCATGATTCACGTGAGCGAACCCAAGAAAAAAGATCGATTATTCCGTGTGACCAGAAGATCATGAATTTGTCTTCTAACCGGTCGAGTCTATGGGTTTGTTTGAATTTAATTAGCATAGTATAGAACGGCAAAAAGTTGCCTTAGTATAACTTTAAAGACTCAGCAACTTATGGTAACGAAGGTTTTATAAATGCCTGTATGTATCATTTGTGATTAGTTATATGATTATCATTAACTGTCAAACGATTGTTTTATTTAATTATTGATGCCATGCGCAAGTTATTTTTTTTATGGATCGGTTTTCTCTCTATTAATGCTTTTGGACAAAAATTCACTTCATTGGCTCTTACGCCACCGATGGGCTGGAATAGCTGGAATAAATTTGCGTGCGCTGACCTTAATGAAAAAGTCATTAGAGATGTTGCAGATATTATGGCAAGTTCTGGTATGAAAAAAGTTGGATATGAGTATGTCATTGTTGATGACTGCTGGCAGATCAGCCGAGATAGTGCAGGTAATATTCTGGCGGATCCAGCAAAATTTCCATCCGGAATAAAAGCGTTGGTTGACTATGTACATAACAAAGGTTTAAAGTTTGGAATTTATTCATGCGGCGGAACGCTCACATGCGGACGACGACCTGGTAGCCATGGATATGAATTCCAAGATGCCAGGCAGTATGCAGCCTGGGGCGTTGACTATCTGAAATATGATTGGTGTAATGCGGATGGACAAAATGCCAAAGAGTCATTTAAGTTAATGCGGGACGCTTTATATAAAGCTAAAAGACCAATGGTATTCAGTATGAGCGAATGGGGTCTTAGTAAGCCTTGGGAGTGGGCAAGTGACATTACACATTTATGGCGAACCACGGGCGACATAGAAAATGTGTGGTCAAAGGGGTATGCCCGGGATGGAAAGATCTGGGGTGGTAGTGTGCTGGCAAATCTAGATATGCAGAAAGGGTTGGAAAAATATGCGGGCCCCGGACATTGGAACGACCCAGATATGCTCGAGGTTGGAAACGGAGCTTTAACAACCGCCGAAGAAAGAGCGCATTTCAGTTTATGGTGTATGCTGGCTGCGCCATTAATTGCGGGAAATGATCTCAGCCGAATGTCGGACCAGGTTAAGGAGATATTGATGAATAAAGAGGTGATTGATCTGGATCAGGATGAGGCAGGTAAACAGGGTCGCAAAATCGTAGATGAAGAAAATTTTGAAATTTATTTAAAGCCTTTGTCTAAAGGAGATACCGCAATCTGTTTATTTAATAGGGGGGATGTTTCAAAAGATATTGAAATACAATGGGCCAAATACAAGATAGGGGACAGTTTTAGTATCCGCGATTTGTGGGCGCATAAAGAAGTCGGCAATACTGGGCAGGTCTTTAAGGCGACTATACCTAAGCACGATGTGATCGTCTTACGTTTACATAAAAAAAGTCAATAGTATTATGTCAAGTAATGTTCAATAAAACGAAAAGTATAACACGAAGCTGTACAATACCAATTTCGATAAACTGTCATCTTAAATAGCACACCATTTATGACTACTTCAAGAAAAGATTTTATCAAGCAATCATCCTTTGGCGCAGCTGCCTTGCTGCTGCGCAAATGGCCAATGGAAACTTTGAGGGCAAGCGAAAACATTAAGGAGATATCCTTAATAATAAATGTGCTTCAAAGAGAAATGCGGACAGACTGGAAAGGGACTTTAAAAAAAGTTGCTGACATCGGCTATAGCAATATTGAATTTGATAGTATCAGGGGTGTTGAACCCGCTGAAGTGAAATCCTATTTAAAGGAGATCGGTCTGCGGCCATTGGCGGCGGGTACGGTTATGGCACAAATGCTCAAAGAGGAGCAATTCAAAAAGACTATTGACGACGCCCTTTTTATGGGAAAAGAATACATCGTGTGCTACTGGCCCTGGCGCGATGGTGGGTTGAATAAAAAACTGGATGATTTTAAGAAAACAAGTGAAGATCTTAACTGGGCTGGTGAACAGTGCAAGAAAGGAGGAATAAAATTTGCTTATCATAACCATGATAAGGAATTTGTTCCAGTAGAAGGCTATGAATGGGGATATGAGGTATTATTAAAAAATACAGATCCAAAACTGGTGTGTGCTTTAATGGATCTTTATTGGGTAACAATGGCAGGAGGTGATCCTGTAAAGTTGTTTAAAAAATTTCCCAAACGTTTCGAACTGCTACATGTAAAAGACATGGATAACACTCCCAAAAAAGGGCTTACCTGCCCCGGGTATGGTGTAATAGATTTTGCTCACATATTTTCTAATGCAAAAAAAGCAGGCGTAAAGCATTTTATCGTTGAAATTGATCGTGCGGAAAATCCCATACAATGTATTACCGACAGTTACCAGTATTTACATAATCTTAGGTTCTAGAAATTGCAATTTGTATTGATTGTATTACTGCTTATTTGATTCCTCTCTACATATACTATTCATTTCATAATTTTTAAGTATGAACAATTTACCATGTATGAAAAGGGCTTTTTTTTCTATTACCACCTCATTGTTCCTGTTTACATATGGCGCGATAGCTCAAAAGCCCGAAGTCTTGATGTACCATCCGATAAGAACCGACAATTTGGGCAAAATTAAACCTTGGTATAGCGACAACAGGGGTGATTCGTACGATTACGTATTGAATAAAGTTTGGCAGTTCTGGGATAGCATGCGAAAAGACTTAAATGGGATTCCTTATTATATGAGTCACCAGGTTTGGGCTTCTGATAAAAATGATGAAAGAGGTATTGGAGGGGATCAATTAGCTATGGCTTTATCTTCTTTTCAATTGTTATATGCTTATACAGGAAATGATAAAGTAAAGGAGCATATGCGTTTCATTGCAGATTACTATATTACTCATGGTTTTTCTCCTTCTTCAGCTAAGTGGCCTTATGTTCCATTTCCTTATAACACATTGGTATACTCCGGATATTATGATGGAGATATGATTCTAGGCAAAGACTATACCCAACCGGATAAAGCCGGATCCTTTGGATTAGAGCTTATTCACCTATATAAAGTTGTCGAGAATGAACGATTTCCAAATCACCCATCGGACAAAAGATATCTGGAATCAGCCATTCAGATTGCCAATACACTGATTAAGCATATAAAGAAGGGCGACTCTGTCCATTCACCATTGCCATTTAAAATAAATGCACTAACAGGGGAATCTGATCCAACTATCAACAGAACGGAAAAGGACGTGAATAATAATAACTTATCTGCAGACTATACATCAAACTGGTGTCCGACTATGGAACTCTTCCTGGAATTGAAGAAATTGGATCCCTTGAATGCTGAAAAATACACGAAATCAATTAATACTATTCTGGAATGGATGAAACAGTTTGCCATTAGAAAAAATAAATGGGGCCCTTTTTTTGAAGACATACCTGGCTGGAGTGATTCACAGATCAATGCCATTACTTGTGCACAATTTATGATGAAGTACCCGGAATATTTTCCGGAATGGAAGAGCGAAGTGAAGGGAATTTTTAGATGGGTGTATGAACGTCTTGGAAATGCCAGATGGAGTAAATTTGGCGTAACAGTGGTAAATGAACAAACCGCTTACAAAGTTCCGGGTAATAGCCATACTGCACGTGAGGCGTCAGCAGAGTTGGAATATGCTTCCTTAACAGGAGATACTTCTTATTCTGAAAATGCGATACGCCAATTGAACTGGGCGACCTATATGGTTGATGTTGATGGAAAAAACCGCTATCCCCAAGATGATATTTGGCTAACGGATGGATATGGAGATTATATTCGTCATTATCTGCGTGCTATGGGTGCAATGCCCGATTTGGCACCATCATCCGGCAATCATTTATTGTCCACTACATCGGTTATTAAACAAATTAGTTATCCTGACACATCTCAAAGACAAAATACTTCTGAAATGAGAACTGGATCTTCTGGAAGAAGGGGAATCAACTATAGGACATATGATCTTTCTGGCAGGGAAAAACTTCGGCTGCAGAATACGCCGGTAACCATTTCTATAGAAGGGAAAAGTATATCTACTGAAACAAAGAGTGATATAGGATATTATACATGGAGCCCATTGGAAACGGGTGGAGTTTTGGTTATCACTCGATTTAAAGGTAAGCGTGTACAAATCAATTTTGCTCAGCCCAAATGAACCAGAGCGATTACTTTTTCGGTTAGGGACGGAAGGTCTATTTTAAAAATATATCCCTACTGCTGACTCTTCAATTGTCAAACATTTATAGCTTGAGTAAAACCAACGCACCCAATTATATTGATATAGCATTGTTTGTAACAGTTGTGATGTTGGTATGCCCTAAATTGGTATCTACATAACGATTCACTAATGTTTTTAAATCGACGATTGCTTAAACTGTTGCCAGCTATTGGCATTCTTCTATTTCTTACCCTTGGTGTTTATCAAGCCTGCATCCCCACTAGTAAAGTATCTCGAAATAAGCGTGATAATATGTATGTGTTAGGAAGATTTTTGTATACACCAGACGGTGAGCGCGTCGTTTTACGTGGAGTTAATAAGATGAATGTTGTGACAGATCCTGATGGAACAAAATCATTACCGGAGATCGCCAAAACCGGTGCAAATATTGTCAGAATGATGTGGATGGAAAGAGGAGGATATGGTGGAAAGCTTGACACGCTCATTGGTAATTGTATCAAGAACAACCTGATTCCCTTAATTGAATTACATGATGCAACGGGAAGATGGGATAGATTGGACAGATGTGTTAATTTCTGGGTACGGGACGATGTAGTTGCTGTCATAAAAAAGTATCAAAAATATTTACTTCTGAATATTGCCAATGAAGCTGGAACCGACACGGTATCGCAGTCAAATTTTGCATCGACTTACCAATCAATTGTAAGGCGGATGCGTAAAGCGGGGATACACGTTCCTTTGATGATTGATGCAGCCAATTGGGGTAGAAATGAACGATACCTTTTAACCAACGGAAAGATGTTAATGGATGATGACCCAGATCATAATCTACTTTTTTCCTGGCATATTTGGGATTCAAATATTCCTGAGAGACGAATCAAAAGCACTATTGATAAGTCTATAGAATTGGATATACCTCTGGTGATTGGAGAATTTGCACCTATGGAGGTAAAATGTAAATGTTGTATACCGTACAAATACATCATGGCTTATAGTCAACAACAAAATATTGGATGGCTTTCCTGGTCTTGGGGCGCAGGAAATAGTGATTGTCCTGCTATGGATATGACCCATACAGATTCATTTGACACACTTTTTGATTGGGGACTAGAGGTTGCGATTACAGACGCCAATAGTATTCGCAATACATCTAAGCGACCGAAATTTATCATAAATGCAAACAAACGATAATAGCACAAATCAATTTTCGAGCGTTAAACTAACACTGTATGATGATTAAATCTTCAAGATACTATGCCAGAATCCTATACTCGGTTTTCATGTTTAGTACCATTTCTTTTGAAAGCTTACCTCTTTTTGGTCAGTCTGCTTCCGTAGGGAAGGAGAAGCGTCTCATCTTTCATGATATCCGTACCGATAGAAATGGGAATTTGATTCCATGGAATGCAGACAAGCCTAGTGATTCTTATCATGCCATTTTAGAAGCAGTCTGGACCTATTGGAAAAATATTCCTGGACACTGGGTGAGACGTGCACCGAGGAATGCAACCGGACCCAATTGGCGAGCTGAAATGCTGTTTCCTCCAAAATATTTAATGTACAGGACACTCGATGATCTTGGCGTTGGTGGTGATCAGTTTGCCATGATGTTATCATCCTTTAATCTGTATTATGATTTTACAGGGAATGAAGAAGTTATGAAAAATATGTTATTTCAGGCCGATTGGTATATCAAGTTTGGGTTGTCAGCACCTTCTGATGTCTGGCCGGACCTTCCCTATCCGTGTAACACAACTGAAGCTCCGGTATATGATGGTGATTTGCTTTTGGGCAAGGGTTTTATGCAACCTGATAAAGCGGGAAGTTTCGGATCAGAGCTGGTTATGTTGTACAAAAAAACGAGTAATCGAAAATACCTTGATGCTGCTGTCAAGATCGCAAATACCTTATCAAAACATACTAAAGAAGGTGATTATGATCATTCTCCACTTCCTTTTAAAGTACATGCCATTACAGGGGAAATAAAAACTTCCTATTGTACAAACTGGGTTGGAACTATGCAATTGTTCACAGATTTGATAGATCTGCAACAGGGAAATGTTCAGCAATATCAAAAAGCGTACACAATTATCAACGAGTGGATGTTACAGTTTCCTGTCAAGAACAATCGATGGGGACCTTTTTTTGAGGATATCAATGCATGGAGCGATACAGAAATCACAGAAGGAACTTTTGCCTGGTACATGTTAACGCATAAGGACCAATATCCAAATTGGAAATCGGATGTAAGGAATATGCAGGATTGGGCAATAACTAAGCTTGGGCTTAGCCATTGGAAGCAATATGGACTTACTGTAATGGGCGAACAGTCAGTATATAAAATGCAGGGACAAAGTCATACATCAAGGCATGCATCTATTGAATTATTGTATAGTGTGCTAACTGGAGATACTTCAAAACTACAGGAGGGGATACGGCAGTTGAATTTTAGTACATATGCAGTCGATTACGATGGAAAATGCCGATGGATGAATTTTAATACTTATGAAATTTGGTGGACTGATGGATATGGAGATTTTATCAGACATTTTCTGCGATCCATGTATGCGCTTCCTGAATTGGCGCCTTCTGCTGAAAATCATATCCTCAATACCACTTCAGTTTTGCAGAAAGTAAGTTACGCAGAAAAGAAAGAAATCACAAGGAACAATACAATGATTGTCGAGTATAAATCTTTTGATACAAAGGGTGAAGAGATTTTACGATTAACACAAAAGCCAAAGCGGATACTGCTCAATAATATTGTAATTCCCGAACTAAAAAATGGGGATAAGAGTGGATTTAGCTGGAAGCCATTGGGGTTGGGGAAAGGAGGGGTATTGACAGTCAATAGGCGTGATGGGAATCATGTAAGAATATTTAACTAAGCGTTTTCCACTTATATTTTAAAGAGATCGAAATAGCATTCAATTACTTATAAAATACAGATATGAAGAGAATAATGGTTTTGGTCGGTTTGTTTTTCTGGCATATAGCAACGGGACAAAATCCCATTGTTCCACCAGGCATCTACATTGCGGATCCTTCCGCTCATCAATGGAAAGATGGTAAAATGTACGTATACGGATCAAGGGATGAAAGTGCGAAATACTATTGTTCGTGGAGGTACGATGTGTTATCATCAGCGGATCTAAAGTCATGGACCATTCACGAGAATAGTTTTGCCAGTAAAGGGCCGAATGACCAGGTGTCTTATGCAGATAATTTTTTGTATGCCCCCGATTGCCAGTATAGGGACGGGACATATTATTTATACTACTGCCTTGCCAGTGGGCGCAATACCGAAGGAGTAGCGACCAGTAATTCTCCTACTGGTCCTTTTGTAAATGGAACTGATATAAAGGTTTATGGAAGGAACCAGATTGATCCGGCAACCTTTATAGATGATGATGGACAAGCATATTATGTATGGGGACAATTCAATGCAAAAATGGCGAAGATGAAACCGAATATGAAGGAAATTGATTCGGCGAGTATTAGAGAGAATATCGTTACTGAAAAAGAGCATTTTTTTCACGAAGGCAGCTATATGGTAAAGCGTAAAGGAATTTATTATCTAGTATATGCGCATATGGGTCGGGCAGGAAGGCCTACCTGTTTGGGTTATGCAACCAGTACATCGCCTATGGGACCTTATAAATACGGGGGTGTGATCATAGATAATAATCAAAGCGATCCAGCAGCGTGGAACAACCATGGATCTATTGTTGAATTCAATAAAAAATGGTTTGTATTTTATCATAGGCCAACGCACGGAAGTGAAACGATGCGAAAAACTTGTTTAGAACCCATTGAGTTTAATTCTGATGGAAGCATTAATGAGGTTGAAATGACAACCCAAGGTGCGAGTGGACCTTTACAAGCAGCTGCGAATATGGATGCGGAAAGGGCCTGTTTGTTATATGGTAACGTAAGGATTCAAGCTTTTACAGCAGATAATGAAGAATTAGGTGGAATCAAAAATGGTGATGCTGCCGCTTATAAATATATTTCATTTGATAACGCAGACTCTCTTAATACTTTTATAGCTACTATAGCACCCGGATCTAAGCCCGGGAGGATTGATATTGCCTTGGATAACTTCTGGGGACCCTCAATTGGCAGACTTGATGTTCCGGGTAATGGGGATTTAAAAACATATACACAGCTTACAACAAAGATCAGAAAACCAAAAGGAGTTCATTCATTGTGGTTAAGATTTTCAGGATCGGGTGAAGATATTTACAGGATTGATAAGTTTCACTTCCAATAATTGGATTGTAGCGGTATGTTATTTTTTCAGGATTTCATCTTAATAAAAGTTTGAATACACAAAAAAGATTTTTTAAGCGCTATGAAAAGAATTATCAATGTATTGGTGATAGTAACCTTTAGCCTAACGGTTGTAATTGGTCAGAAATCACGACAAAATATTAAGATCAATCCAGTGGTTATTAATGCCTTGGAATTTGGATTAGATACAGGCGATGCAACTGGTCCGATTCGTAAAGCATTGGAAGCTTGCAAAATTAAAAAGGCGACCAGGTTAGTTATCCCAAAGGGAGTGTATCATTTTTATCCTTCAAAGGCAGTTGAAAAGTATTTTGCTATATGTAACAATGACAATGGACTTAAACGGATCGCATTCTTTATTGAGGGTATGCGAAATTTTGAGATAGACGGGCATGATGCCATTTTTATCTTTCATGGTAAGATTGTTCCATTTATAATATATAACTCATCGAATATTTCAGTAAAGAGATTGAGCATAGATTGGGTAAGACCTTTTCACAGTGAGGGAGAGGTTGTTGCGGTTGATGTTCAAAACAAAACATTTGATCTTAAAATGAGTTCTCAGTTTCCATATGAGATACAGGGTAGGGAACTCATTTATAAAGGAGAGGGTTGGGAGCAGGGATTGCAAGAAAATATTTTTTTTGATCCAGCTACTAGGGCTGTTGCCTATGATGATACAAAATATGTATTGGATCCATGGACTAAAAAGTTGGATTACCGCTATAGTGCAAAGGAGATTAGTAAGGGGATAGTTCGGATTGTCGATACTATCGCAAAATTACTTCCTAAGGTTGGTTGGGTATTTGTCACAAAAGGTTACAAGGAGCCAAACCGCACAATCCCAGGCTTTGCCATTCAACAAAGTTTTGACATTAGTTTCTCTGATATCAATATTTATCATGTGGGATCAATGGGATTTATAGCTGAAAAAAGCGGAAATATAAGCCTTAATAAAATCAGGGTTACTACAACGCCTGAATCTGGCAGATATTTATCACTGGGTTCCGACGCAACCCATTTCGTCAATTGTAAAGGATATATTTCTATCCGGAATTCATTGTTTGAGAATATGCATGATGATGCGGTAAATGTGCAGGGTGTATACTCTATTTTTGAAAACATCATTGATCAACATACAGTAGGCATTCGATTAAAGCATTTTCAACAATTTGGTTTTTCTTTTGCAGCGGCTGGAGATAGTATACGCCTTGTTGACCGTGAGACACTACTTCCTTACAAGAAGTTAAAAGTAAAAAATGTCAGAATTATAAACGAGGAATACTCAGAATTGACTTTTTCGGAAGATATCAGTAAAGTATTCAAAGAAAGAACGGCTCTTGAAAACATCAGCTGGCGAACCGATTCCGTATTGATAGAAGGCTGCACTGTCAGAAACAATAGGGCAAGAAGTTTACTTATTTCAGTTCCCGGAAAAATAGTCATCCGAAACAATACCCTTTCTTCTGAAATGGCTTGTATTGCCATCGGGGGTGAGGCAAACTCCTGGGCTGAATCAGGACCTGTTAATGATTTACTGATAGAAGAAAATTTATTCAAAGATTGTTGTACTAGCGAATCAAACCAATCTGTTATTCAGATAGCCCCATCAATCAGAAAATTGGTAGACACCGCTTTTTACCATAGCAATATCCGGATCATTCGTAATGATATACAACATTTTGATAAAAAGATACTTTCTGCCAGATCAGTAAAAGGTCTTGTTTTTGCTGATAATAAGATAACACTCACTAACACTTTTACTCCTTTTTATATGGCAACACGATCCAGTGTTGAACTAACAAATTGCTCCGAGGTTGATATGCATGGAAATGCCTTTCTAAATAATCCGCTAGCTGATATAAAGGCAGACGCTGTAACCAAGAAAGGGCTGCGTCTCGAAAACAATAAAGGAGTGATTTTGAAGTAGTTTATGATTGGTGATTGGGGTACTGATGGGTAGTTTGCAATTATCACAGCGAAGAATTTAAAGCAGAATATTTAGACCAAAGTTGAAACTGGGTCATTATTAGTTCTGATTTTTTTTAGGAAATAACATTGAAAATGAAATTTATGAAGTTTGTTAACATTGAAAAAATATTATTATTATTTCTGCTTTGCACAGGAATAATAGCTACCTCTTTTGCCCAGAGAACTTCGGTGCGGAATATTGATTTTAGAGTTGATTCGTTAATGAAGCTAATGACCTTAGATGAAAAAATAGGACAGCTGAATCAAGTTTCTAAAATGCATTTAACCCTTCCGACAGGTGGTAGGATTAATTTTGTTGAGGAGATTAAAAAAGGAAATATCGGTGCAACCGTCAATCTTTTTGGGGCAGATAGCATTTTAAAGTATCAGCGTATCGCTGTAGAAAACACTCGTCTGAAAATCCCGCTTCTTTTTGGTTATGATGTGATTCATGGGGCTAAAACAATATTTCCAATACCTCTTGGAGAGGCTGCATCATGGGACATCGAGGCAATCGAGAAATCAGCTAGAATTGCTGCTACTGAAGCAGCAGCAATGGGTTTACATTGGACCTTTGCTCCAATGGTCGATGTGGCCCGAGATCCTAGGTGGGGACGTGTGATGGAAGGGGCAGGTGAAGATCCTTATTTGGGTTCTCAAATTGCAATAGCAAGGGTTAAGGGTTTTCAGGGTAATGATCTTTCGGCAAGTAACACCGTTTTGGCAACTGCTAAACATTTCGCTGGTTATAGTGCTGCGGAAGCAGGACGAGATTATAATACAACTACTATTTCCAAAAGAATACTCCGAGAAATATATTTACCACCATTCCTAGCGGCTGTGGAGGCAGGTGTCGCAACTGTAATGACATCTTTTAATGATGTTGAAGGCTTACCGGCTACCGGTAATAAATCTTTAGTAACAGATATTCTTAAAAAGGAATGGGCATTTAGAGGTCTTGTTGTATCTGACTGGAATTCAGTTGGAGAAATGATTCAGTGGGGAACTGCAGATAATCTCGCAAATGCTGCAGAGCAGGCAATCAACGCAGGCACTGACATGGATATGTGTGCATTTGCGTATGTAAACGAATTGAAAAAATTACTACAAGATAAAAAGATTTCCATAAAGCAAATTGACCATGCTGTCAGGGTTGTGCTGAGAATGAAATTTACTCTTGGTCTTTTCGATAATCCCTACCGAAATACCGATCCCAAAAAAGAAAAAGAAACACTTTACCAGCAATCGCATCTGGATGCGTCACGAGACGTTGCCCGAAAGTCAATGGTGTTATTGAGAAACCAAAATAATACGCTGCCGCTGCGTAAAGACACTAAATCCATTCTAATCGTTGGGGAGGTGGCCAATAATAAAGGTGATATGTCCAGCACCTGGTCTGGTTTTGTAAATACAAAAGATAACGTTTCGATATTAGACGGAATCAAAAATAAGGTAGGAAACAATGTAAATATTATGTATAGCATGGGAGCCGACCCCAAGGATGATAAAATCCTAAAAATAGATACCACAGTGGTGTTAGCTGAAAAAGCTGACGTAATTATCATGACAATGGGAGAGCGTTCCTGGTTTGTGGGAGAGAACAACAGTTATGCAAATATTAATCTGCATAAAAATGAACTTGCCCTGTTTGATGCTTTATTAAAAACCGGAAAGCCCATAGTGGTGCTGGTCACAAATGGCCGCCCTATTATTTTAACTGAGATTGCGGATAAGGCATCGGCTATTCTGGAAACATGGTGGCTTGGAAGTCAGGCGGGAAATGCTATTGCTGATGTACTTTTCGGAGATTATAATCCTTCTGGAAAACTTCCTATGTCGTTTCCCCGAACCATCGGTCAAATTCCAGTGTATTATGCCCAAAAAAGCACCGGTGCCCCTTATCACTTAACTGCAAGGGGAAGATATGACGGTACGCTATATCGGGATGTCGTTAACAGTCCGTTATATGCATTTGGCTATGGCTTGAGTTACACAACTTTTCAATACGAGGCGCCCGTTTTAAGAAGCGAGAGTATCGGAATGTCAGATAAACTCACAGTGCAGGTAAGTGTGACCAATACAGGGAAGTATGATGGAGAAGAAGTAGTCCAACTATATATCAGGGATTTGGTTGCTAGTTCTTCTCAACCAATGAAATCATTAAAAGGATTTCAAAAAGTAAAAATAAAATCGGGAGAGACTGTAAAGGTTAGGTTCGTACTCACTTTAGCCGATCTGAAGATCTGGGATAAAGATATGGTCTACAGGGCCGAGCCTGGGAAATTCAAGGTTATGACCGGGGGGAATTCGGATGATCTTCTGGAAAAGGAATTTTCTCTCAAATATTAAAACTCGCATTCGACTTTATTTGTAGTTCCGTAATTGAAACACTTATTCATTTTAAGACTTATCGCTTTTGAAAAATGAATCGGCACTAAAAAAAAGAATTAGGTTATTACCTAATTCTTTTACTATGTAACGGATACTTTCGTCAGAATAATTTATAATCTATGATCTATGCCATTTTATTTAATTCATAAATGATCATGATCCGATATGTCATGGACAAAACGATTGGGTGGAATTCCTTTTATGCCAGGGCTGGCCACAAAAACACTTCCACTATCTGGGTATTTTTTTAAATCCTCATTACTTAAACCAATACTTGCTGTTGTAATAAATAATTTGTCAAGGTTTGGTCCTCCAAAAATGCAAGATGTTATTTTTGGAACCGGCACTTCAATTTTATGAATCATTTTGCCCGTTATAGGATTCCAGCAACAAACGCAAAATCCATCCCATTGCGCAATCCACAGCATGCCGTTTTCATCTATGGTCATACCATCTGGTAAACCTAGGGAGACTGGAATGTCAATACTTTTTTTTGAAATGCGATCTCTCCAGTTTTTACATTAAATGAATACGCATTTACAGCATTTTCAATACTATCAATATGGTAAAGTGTTTTATTATCAAGTGCCCATGTGATACCATTTGAAATAGTCAGATTTGGAATCTTTTTCTGAAGTCCGTTTATGTGATCAAAAGAATATAAGGATCCTTTTTTTTCTTTACCGTCTATATGCATGGTTCCCAGCCATAGCCTGCCAGTGGCGTCACATTTGCCGTCATTGGTTCGATTATCAGGTATTTCCTTTTCTATATCGGCTACCCAATTCAGGTCTTTTTTACTTAAATCAAATAAAGCCAAACCACCTTTCATTCCGAGGATAAGTTGATTGCCCTTTTCTTCAGCTATCATGCTAATTTTATGCGGCAAATAAAAACAAGCAGTCAGATTTTTAAGTTGGTTAAATTCGATAATACAGTTTTTCTCAATATCAACCCAAATAAGGCTATCTCTGGTACTATGCCAAATTGGACTTTCACCTAATAGGCAGTTTGCTTTTTTGAATAGAGAGACTGTCATAATGATTTACAAATAAGGTTTTCAGGATCTTCCTACTATTGGTTCAATGAATTTGGTTTCTTCGTTATTTTCAGGTTTTAAAAAAGTAAAGTCACAACCTTGATCTGCTTGCAATACATGGTCTATGTATAATTTCGGATACCCTCTTTTGTGCAAACTGACAGGAGGTTTCCATTGTAATCTTCTCAAGTTTAATTCGTCTTCACTAATGATCAAATCGATGGTTCGACCTGGAATATTTACATTGATAGTATCTCCGGTTTTAATCATGGCAATAGGGCCACCTATTGCAGCTTCGGGGGAAATATGCAAAATGACTGTTCCGAAACTTGTTCCGCTCATACGGGCATCACTAATTCGAACCATGTCGGTTATGCCCTGAAGTTGTAATTTTTTGGGAATTGGAATCATGCCCCATTCAGGCATACCTGGTACTCCTTTGGGTCCAGCATTTCTGAGTACCAAAATACTTGACGGCTCGATTTCAAGCGTTTCACTATCAATTTCTGTGAGCATAGTTTCATAGTTGTCAAAAACGACTGCTTTCCCAGAATGTATCATCAGTTGGGGTGAGGCGGATGCTACCTTAATCAGTGCTCCATTTGGGGCAAGATTTCCTGTTAGGATTGCAAGGGTTGGAGCCGCGGTAACTGGCTTGATCAATGGTCTGATAAGGTCTTCATTTGTTGGTTTTGAATCAGCGATTAATGAAACCAATGGTTTTCCAGTATAGGTAATAGCAGAGGCATCAAGTAATTTTATTAGTTGATACAGCATAGATGGCATGCCACCAGCCGTGTCAAATTCATCAATTAATTTTTTTCCCGCTGGCTGGACATCAGCTAAACAAGGGACTAAGGCCCCAACTTCATTGAATAATTCCGGAAAAATTGAAATATTTAGCCTTCCCGCAAGAGCTGTCAGATGGATGATTGCATTGGTGGAACCGCCAAGAGCCATACATAAAACAGCTGCATTCTTAAATGCAGCCCTTGTTAGAATAGCGGATGGTTTCAGATCTTCCTTTACCATTTCCACTATGCGTATTCCTGCATTTCTGGAGAGTGTGTTCCGAAATTCGTTATCAACAGGCAATGTACTCAGACCTAGCGGCATAATGCCGAGTGCTTCCAAGATGCCATTCATAGTAGAGGCAGTTCCCATAGTGTTGCAAGAGCCAAAGCCGCAACTCAATGCTTTGCCAATCATTTCCCATTCTTCCTCGTCAATGTTTCCCTTCCTTAACTCATCCCAATATTTCCAAAGATCTGTTCCACTGCCCAGTCTTTGTTCTTTATAAATTCCAACTTTTTTTGGTCCTGCATTTAGCTGAATCGTCGGTAAATCCGCACTAATTGCACCCATCAGCAAACCTGGAACTGTCTTGTCACAATTACCCAGAAGGACTACCCCATCAAGTGGATAGGAGCGAAGATTTTCTTCCACGTCCATAGAAAGAAGGTTTCTATATAGCATCGCACTGGGCTTCATAAGCTCTTCTCCCAATGTTATAACAGGAAATTCCAAGGGTATTCCTCCGGATTCATGAATTCCCTTTTTCACTTCCTCTGCAATGAGCCTAAGGCTCATATTGCAATTGTTCAGTTCACTCCAGGTATTTGCAATCCCAATAACTGGCTGGCCGCTATAGTTATCCATATTAAAACCTGATGCTCGTAAAGCACCTTTGTGAAGCAGGCCCGTTTCATTAGTACCCCAGAACCACTTATGGCTTCTTAATGCTGATGTCATGATCTAATTTTAATTAGCACTACTATTTTTAAGCCTATTGGCAGAAGCGTTCCTGTATTCCCATACTGTTATATAGATGGTACTTGTCAGTACTAGCAGCCCACCTAATATTGACAGCAAACCTAATTTTTCGCCCAACCAGATCACTGCAATTGGCAGACCAAAAAAAGTTATGAGGAAATTAGACAAGGCAACCTGTATGGCTTCCAGATTTTTTAAGGCTTTAAAAAAAAGAATCATAGACAAAAAGTTATGAAACACGGTAAGAAGCATCAGGCCGATCCATGTGGAAGAAGTAAACGAAGAAATATTCTTAAGTACATTTCCTTCAAAATGCCAGACAAAGGGGAAAAGCAGCACAATCATAAATAGATATGTATAGAAAAGCATTTCCATTTCAGTGTAATCATTGGCAATTTTTTTACAGATTGTGTTATAAAATCCACTTCCTATTATTCCTGCCAAAATAAGGAGGTTCCCAATCATATATTGGAAACTGAAATTGGTGTCAAGAATATCTTTCAACGAGCATAAAATAACTCCAGCAATAGCAATGAAAAAGCATACCCATCTTCGGGCATTCATTTTTTCGTTTAAAAGTATCACTGCAAGTACCGCAGAAATAATCGGAAGGCTCAGACTAATGATGGCTCCATTAGAAGCAGTTGATTTTTGGGTGCCGATAGTCATTAATACCTGCGCCGGAAATTGTCCTATCAATGCTAACATCGCAAAGATTTTCAAATCACCTAACTTTCTTCTCTTGTTATTTTTTACATCTTTATACACAAATGGGATCATAAAAAGTGTCGCCAGTAACATAGGCAGAAACACAGTGTTGAAAGAGCCAATTTGATCCTGCGTGAGTTTAATGCAGGTAAATTGCAAAGCCCACATTAAGTTGCAGGCGAAAAGGGCACCCAGGATTGTAACGTTTTATTCATTTGGAGTGAGATTTACTGATTAGTTTCTTGTTTGGCAAGTTGGTCAAGAAAATAAAAAACCAAGCCGTTCATATTTTTAAGGCTGATTTGTTTTTTTAACTGGTACAGAAACAGGTTCAAAATGTAAACAATAATATGAAAAAATAGTAAACAAAAATGTATTTTTATTCCTCGTGAATTAAATCGCATAAACAGGGTATACCATGAATTCGGGCAAAAGATTTTTTAATAAACATGTTATGATTACGGGATCTGCCAGAGGTATTGGATTGGAGATTGCCAAACAGTTTTCTGCAGAGGGTGCTGTATTGTCCCTTCTTGATTCCAATTCAGAGGGTTTATCCATTGCGGCTAAGCAATTAGCGGAAAGCAATAACAGCATTTTTCCTTACGCTGTTGATATTACAAATCGATCAGAAATTGAACAAATTGTGGGGATCGCTGAAAAAAAACAGCCTATTGATATCTTAATTAATAATGCCGGAATAGCCAGGAGACCCCCTTTTTATATATACAAGAGCAGGAATGGAAGCGCATAATTGATGTGAATCTTACCGGCATGTTTTACGTTTCACAGATTGTTTGCCGGTATATGGCTATTCGGAAAAAGGGGGTTGTTGTGAATATGTCCAGTAAGAACGGACTTGATGGCGAGGCAGGGTATGCACATTATAATGCATCTAAAGGTGGAGTGATCATGCTAACTAAAACGATGGCTCTTGAACTGGCTTCTTCAGGCATCAGGGTAAATGCCGTCTGTCCTGGATATATTCAGACACCTATGAGTCTTGAGATAGATTCTGTGGCTTTCACCGAGAATTTTGTCGATAGGTACATACCGATAAACCGGCCGGGTAAAGTTGAGGAAATTGCCCCTGTTTTTTTGTTTCTGGCCGGAGATGAAAGTAGTTTTATGACAGGTCAGGTCATCATAGTAGATGGCGGTCAGTTAGCTGGACAAAAGCCTTAATTGGCGCTATTCAATATCCAAAACGGTAGCTTCGCCTCTTAAAAAATGGTTAATCAGCAATTTCTCAGCCGCTGGTAGCTTTTTCTCCTTGATGGCTTTTAGAATCTGCCGATGTTCGCTATCGGTTAATTCATAATCATTGAACTGGGTTGTTGCTTTTCCCAGTTTTTGGTGAAACAACGGAATATGGCTGGTTTGGTAAGCTTTAAGCAGCTTCCCATTTTCTGCGGATTCGATAATAGTTACATGGAATTTCAGGTCAACTTCGCATACCCCTGTAAAGTATCCCTGGGCGACCATTGTTGTAAAGTCGTCGCAGATTTTTTCCAGTTTTTCAATTTTTTCAGGAGTCATTTTTTTAAAGGCCAAACGTAAAGCTCCAATTTCAAGAATTTCTCGCAGTTCCCTTATTTCCCTGACATCCAATTGGACTAATGGTTTTACAAAATAGCCCCCTTTAGCGCCTAAGATAACCAAATCTTCACCAAGCAATCGGGTTAAAGCTTCCCTAATCGCCATTCGGCTTACATCTAGTTTTTTTGCCCATATATCCTCTTTTAGGCGGGTATTGGGCGACAAATGATTTATTAAGATTTTTTTTCTTATTTCCGAATAAGCTTTATAGGCCAATGATTCCGTTTTCATAAAATTATTTGTAAACAAAAAATTATCAAAAATGTAAACATATATTTGTTAGTAATAAAATTAACGCAAATACAATGATAAGCAAAGAAAGCAACCTTTCATTTGAAAAGCTGGATAAGGAAGCTAACAAGTATATAGCTGGGGGTGTCGTTTCTTTAAATAGGAAGGTAGAGCCCAATATTATTTTTAAGGGTGGCAAAGGGAGTCGGATTTTTGATATTAATGGAAAGAGCTACATAGATTATCATGCAGGATTTGCCCCTTATTTGCTTGGTCATAACAATGATATTGTGAACCAGGCGGTATTTGATATTATAAAAGCAGAGAGCTCTTTAATAGGAAGTGGTACCAACCAGTTGGAGGTCAAACTCGCAAAGCTTCTTTGCGAATCCATACCATCTTTAGATAAGGTGCAAATTACTAATACCGGTAGTGAAGCTACTGCACATGCCATCCGGCTGAGCAGGGCATTTACGGGCCGCGAAGATATCATATTGACTCTAGGTGGATACAATGGATGGCATAATGAAGTATCAAGGGCTGTCATGCCTACTCTTGACCAAATTGGTAGAAGAGTATCTCCTGGCGAGTATCGCTTTGTTCCTTTGTCCGCAGGCATTCCTGAAGCAACGAAAAGACGAGTGCACATTGTTAATTTCAACGATTTGGATTCTATAGAGCATATCATGAAACGCTATCCGATCGCATGCGTTCTCACTGAACCTGTGCTACAAAACGTTGGCGTTGTTTTACCTAAACCAGGATATTTAAAAGGAGTATTTGAGCTTTGCGAAAAATATGGTTCTGTATGCGTTTTTGATGAGGTGAAAACCGGATTCAGGACAGCACTTGGGGGATACCAGAGCATTGCCGGTGTCAATCCTCATTTATCCGTATTTGGCAAGGCCGTGGCAAACGGCTACCCACTGGGCGTTGTTGGCGGGAAAAGGGAAATTATGGAACTTTTTGAAATTGCTGACCCTAAAAAAAGGGTGTTGATTGCAGGGACTTATAATGCACATCCGGTAAATACGGCTGCCGCCATTGCAACTCTGGAAGAGTTGAAAAATACATCTGTTTATTCCTACATAGATAAACTATCATCCACTTTGTATAAAGGGTTACAAAAATTGTTTGATGAGAGAGGAATAGGGGTTTCCCTCTCAAATAATGCTTCTGCTTTCTGTGTTTATTTTTCTTCAGTTACGCCAACTGATCTTCACGATATTCTTGAAAATGTAGATTTTGAGATGGATATAAAATACAGGCGGGCAATGGTGGCAAGAGGTATTTACCATTTCCCTGTGGCATGTAAACAAAGCTCAATTAGCTATGCCCATACGGAAGAGGATATTAGCATTACTCTAGAAGAAACAAGGCAGGTTTTAAAAAGTATTTAGAAAGAAAAAGAATTAACCCAACTGGTTGCTATAATCTCAAGTGTATAAACGCCAATTTAATTTATGAAAGCTCAAATTGCGCTCAACGATGACAACAGAACCCCAAAGTATCAGCAGATTGTTGATTCCATCATGCAAGCGATTTGTCTGGGTAAATTGAAGAAAGGTGATCAGGTTTCGTCGATAAATGAAATTAGCGATGAATTCCTTTTGGCAAGAGAGACTGTTCGAAGGGCTTACGATATCCTTCGAACAAAAGGGGTGGTCGTTTCTGTAAAAGGGAAAGGGTTTTACATTAATCGGACAGACTTAATTATACCATTTAAGATTCTTCTCATTTTTAATAAAATCAGTAATTACAAAAAGCAGGTATATAATGCATTTGTGCAGACACTAGGCGATAAAGCCATTGTAGATCTCAAAGTGCATCATTTTAATACCAAGATATTTGAAGCACTGATCATGGATAATTTGTTGAACTATGATTACTTTGTTATCATGCCTCACTTTTATGACAATCCGGAGGAAGCCCAAAAAATTATTCAAAAGATACCTGATACAAAACTGGTCATTCTAGATAAGGATATACCATATCGATTTACAAAATATTCAGCAGCCTATCAGGATTTCCGAAATGATATCATGCAGGCATTAGAAGAATGTCTCGACCATTTAAAAAAATATAATAAACTAATCCTGGTTCAGCCTAAGATGATTCCATATCCACCTGAGCTAACAACCGGCTTTACCAATTTTTGCAGACAACAAGAGATTGAATATGAAGTTATCAGTGAAGTAGAAGTTAGCCGAAAGCTTAGAAAAAAGGAAGTTTATATAGTTATTGAAGAATTGGACTTAGTTAATCTGATTAAAAACTGTCGTAATAGTAATTTGAAAATCGGAAAAGACATAGGAATTATCTCTTACAATGAGACTCCTTTAAAAGAAATTCTGCTGGATGGGATTACTGTAATTTCTACTGATCATGCTAAAATGGGAGAGACCGCTGCTAAACTTATATTGGAAAACCGAAGAGAAAAGATCAAAAATCCGTTTCAAGTAATTTTAAGAAAGTCATTATAACCGGACCCTTAAAAATAAGGTGTATATCGGATGTTGCAATCAATGGTTAGCTCGTTGGTAAGCTCAAAAAGACCTGCACAATTTTCCGGTATTGGATCATTATTCCAACTTTCGTGAATGGCTAATGCAGCACCCAGTGCTGCACCATTTCTTTTTTCGCTTATATAGATTTTCCAGTCGGGTAGAAAGTAGCGAAGCATCTGAGTGAATAGCGTATTGCGTGCAAATCCTCCTTCAATAATTAGGTTCTTAATTTTTGTTTTTCTGCTAGATAATTTTATTGAACATACCTGCATGAAGGAGTGGTCTAACATGAGCTTATGGTAAGCTTCTTCTATCGAATTAAAATTACTTAAGTCAATTTCTTTTCCTTCTAAACCTGGGAAAGGTCCGGTACCTTTCATTTTTTCAGGAATATAGGTTGTTTGTTGAGAATTATTCTTCAAAACCATCCTAAACAGGTTTTGATCGAAAAGAATGGTTGAACAATATCCTTTTCTTTTCTTAAAGAATTTTTCAATTTGATTACACTGGTATTCATTTTCATATCCCAGAAAAATTCTGGAAGCAATTACAGGCTGATCCTTTGACAGAAAATAATACAGACAATCCATGCAATAATCCTGCCATGTCAAAAGCCGGTCGCCAAATATGTTTAATGAGATGTTCCAGGTTCCAGTAGATAAAAGTATAAAGGGATCTTTCAAACTTTCTTTGTATGGCAAAAGTGCTGCAGAGCTATCATGAATTCCAATTCCGATTTTTATTTTTTTTTCACCAATGTGAATAGTGTCAGTATGATTGGTCGCCTCAACTTTTTGTAACAGTTTTAGTATATCTTCTTCTTTTAGCCAAGAATGATATTTTTTTTCAGTAATATTCCACAATCCTGTATGGCAACCTACACTTGTCATATCTGTATGAAATACACCACTAAAAATGAAATTTAGATATTGTGGAAAGTGTAGACTTTTTTTGATCAATTTAAATTTCTTGGGTTTGCATTCTTTTAACCAAAAAAGCTGAAATCCACTGTTTAGCATACCAAATGCCGGGGAACCGGTTTGTTTTGAAAATAAAGGGCTTCCACCAAATTTTTTAAAAAAATCTACTTTGGTTTTATTGTCTGGCGATTTAAGATAATTGTATAGCGGGGTAACCGGCTTATTATTTTCATCAAGATGCACCATGGTAGCACCGTATGAGCTGAAATTAATGGCCATTAATGAATATTTGTATTTTCTCATTATTTTCTGAAGAACACTCATCATCCACTCAGTAATGGCATTGAGGTCATCGCATGGCATGTTATCCTCATCTGTTATTTCCGGTATGAGAATTTTATATTCTTCAATTATTTCATAGGAACTGTCGAAGATTATGTATTTCTTATTTGTCTTTCCGATGTCAAAAATCAAGACGACTTTTTTTTGCATACTCAATATGTGGTGGAGAATATTTGTTGATGTTATTATGTGTTACCTTATAAGCCAGTAGCAATAGAAGTTCTGCCTCTTTCTTTAATTAATGCGGATCTTATATTTTTTTCTCTAAAGAAATCAATAGGGGACAGGACGCCACCTTTTTGGATTCTTGCTTCTGCAATCAGTGGCCTAACGTCTGTTCTGAAAGCGTCCTGTAGGACTTCCTGCGCTTTTACCGGATCATTATTTTGTTGTGCATCAATCAATTCATTTTCTTCGATGATCAGAGCTTGGGCATAGGCTATCAAAATGGCTTCAACTGATTGAAAAAGGTCCTCAAGGGGATCTTTTGTGTTGTGGCTAGCATCGATCATCCACCCAATTTCCTGCATGGATTTATTTTGAGACTTGCAACCCTGAACCATTTCATGAAATATTAAAAATAATTGGTAAGGTTTGATACTGCCCGTGGTCAAATCATCGTCCGAAAACTTTGAATCATTAAAATGAAAGCCTCCCAGTTTTTGTTCTGCCAGTAGTGTACCTACTATCTGTTCAATATTTGTATTGGGCAGGTGATGACCCAGGTCAACCAAAGTTTTTGCTCGTTCGCCGAGATGGTTGACTAAAAGAAAGGAAGTCCCCCAATCAGGGATTACTGTTGAATAGAAGGCAGGTTCAAATGGTTTATACTCTAAAAGTAGTTTGAAGAAATCCGGCATTTTCCCGTAGATGACACTTAATGATTCTTTTGTGTTATTTAATGCTTTGGCCATGTTTGTTTGTCAGGAAAATTACTTCCATCACTAAGCCAAATGGATAAAGTATCTGCACCAAGGTCTACTCCGTATTGTATTACTTCCAAATTATGTTCAATAGCCTGATTTCGAGTATCTGGAGAAGTGTGTGATAAGGATCCGTATTTGTATGAATACTCTTGATTTATTTGATCTTGAAATGTATTTGAATTTACCGCATCGAATTTCAGGTTCAGATTTGTTGCCAATTCTTTGACATGTTTTGCATCTGTAGGAATATCCCAGGGTATGTGTAAGGAAATGGAACCACAAGCTTTGTTAAGTGAATTCAATATAGCTACATCATTCATCTTTTCTTCTAGATTGCGTGGCTCTCCACCAGAAGGGAATCTTCCAAATCGGGTTCCGCCCGTTCCCAATGCCCATGATGGGATAGCTATCTGAAATACTTTTAGCGCGTCGATGATTTGATCTGAATTAATTCCTTTGCGTGAAAGACATTCTTTGGTAAACTGCAATTTTTGATTGTGTATTAATAGTCGAGATTCATTGTATGAATGGCAGTCGGAATTTTTGATGAGCATGCAATCGAATTCAGAGGTTAATAAACTTGTTACGTATTTTATCGAGTAAAAGCCAAAGCAAGGCCGCCATCTACATTTAGAACATTTCCTGTGCTTTTACCCAGAAGTCCTCCAATGAATGCAAAGCAAGCTTTGGCGATGTCTTCCGGTAAAATAATCTGATTTAATAAAGTTCTTTTAGCATAATACCCCGGTAGTTCGGCTACAGTAATCCCATACGCTTTTGCTCTGCCCTCAGCCCATTCCCCAGCCCATATTTTACTATCAGCAATTACAGCGTCCGGATTAATTACATTTACCCGAATTTCATCTTTCCCCAATTCTGCAGCATTAAGTCGACTTAAATGTAGTTGTGCTGCTTTTGCGGATCCGTAGCCGGCATTATTTGGACCTGACACAAGCGCATTCTTACTTACGATGTTTAAAATATCGCCACCTAATTTTTGCTTACGCATTGTAAATACTCCTGATTGCGTCACAAGAAACTGCCCTTTAACCAGTACATCATACAATAGATCCCAGTCCTTTTCAGTATGGTCCTCCAGAGGTTTGGATATGGAAAGCCCTGCACAGTTTACTATGATGTCAACCCCTCCAAATGCCAGGTTTCCTATTTGGTAAGTTTGCTTAATTGTACTGGCATCTGTTACATCGAGATAGGATGCAACGAATGCATCTTTGCCATACATATTTTCAAATTCTTGTCTGGTCTTTTCCAATCTCTCCGGATCGTTGTCGTTGAGGATGATTACAGCACCTTCTGTAATAAACAGTCTGGCGATTGCTTTGCCTATACCTCCTGCACTACCTGTTATCAAAGCAATTTTACCTGAAAGTGATTTTGGTTTGGGCATTCGTTGAAGTTTGGCTTCTTCCAGTAACCAGTATTCGATATCGAAGGCTTCCTGTCTTGGCAGCGAAGTATAGGTTGATATGGCTTCTGCTCCACGCATAACGTTGATTGCATTAATGTAGAATTCTGAAGCAACCCGGGCTGTTTGTTTATCTTTTGCAAATGTAAACATACCAATTCCGGGATATAAAATCACAACAGGGTTTGTGTCCCGAATTGCAGGACTATTCGAATGCTTGCAACTGTTGTAATAGTCGGTGTACATTTCTCTGTACTTCTGAAATTGCGGATCAAGTTTAGATCGAATCAAATCTGTATCTTCTATATTTTCCTCAGGCAATAGGTCAAGTAGTAATGGACTGATTTTAGTTCTTAGAAAATGGTCCGGGCAGCTGGTTCCCATAGGAGCCAATTGTTGCACCTGATTTGAATTTATGTATTGCAGCACCCTTTCATCATCTGTAAAATGACCTACCATTGGATGGTTAGTAGAACAATAGCCTCTTAAGACTGGTGCTAGTTCTGCTGCTTTCGACCAACGATCTTTTTTGTTCAGTGATTTTATTTTTTGTCCTCCAAAATCGAAACCTTTGATTGCTACACTTTTTTCAATAAAGTCTGCGCAGATTTCAACTGTCTCCAGCGTGTTGATGTAACAATCAAAAGCTGTTTCACCCCATGTAAACAACCCATGAGAGCCTAGCATGATGCCTGTTATTCCGGGATTTTCAATAAGACATTGATGGAGTTTCAAGCCCAGGTCAAAGCCAGGACGCTGCCAATCAACCCATCCAATTTTTCCATTGAATAGTTGTTCCGTAATTCTTTTTCCATCTTTTGCTGCTGCGATTGCAATTGCTGCATCGGGGTGCAAGTGATCAATATGTTTGAAAGGAAGGAAAGCATGTAATGGTGTGTCAATGGATGGTGCCTTAGAATTTAGGTCAAAAATGCAGTGATTAAAAAGGTCCACCATTTCATCTTCGTGGTTGATTCCTTTGTATACTTTTTTTAGATTTTCAAGCCTTTCGACATACAAAGCTGCAAGACCACTTTTTTTCAATGTACCTAAGTCTCCGCCAGATCCTTTTACCCACATGACTTCCGTTAATTCTTCTGTTAAGGGGTCTTTATCGACTACTTTGCACGATGTATTGCCTCCGCCATAATTTGTCAATCGTAAATCTGCCCCAAGGAGATTGGATCGATAGATAAGCAGACCGACCTGGTCGTCACCGAGTGCCTCTGCTTCTTTATTATTCCATAAATAACTAACATGCTTGAAATTGACTGTAGTTGTTGCCATTGGATTGGTTTAAAATAAGTTCTCAATAGATCGATTATTGCGTAGAAATTGTGAGTCAGGTTTTATTTTTCACAAGAGAATTTTCATTTAGCATAATGAAAAATATATTTTAGTAGAGCGCGTAAATTATTACATATTTCAACAGGTATCTATAAGTTTTCAACAAAGCAGCACAGACCAGCTAAGTACAGTGAGGTTGTCAACGGGCTTCAATGTATTTTGTAATTAGTCACAAAGTGATTCGTTAAAATGGAGGAATGATATTAACCTCGTTTCACCTTTACTAAGATTTTTCCAGCTCTCATGAAATAGTTGTTGTAGAAAATATTTTTTTTTTGAGTACTTCCTATTTTATATTGATACCAATTATTTTTGCAATCCCTATACTGTAAATGGATTTATCACTGCTAACTTCTCAGGTACCTCGTGTAAAGTGATCTTTCTATAAATTGAATCCGGTAAGCGAATGACTTCACTGTATGGGAGGTATTCGCCTGTTAATCAGTTTTAATTGCCCCATTGATCCTATTTTTTTTTATGTACCCTATTTTTTGAGAAAATACGCTACTTATATGTGTTGACTGCAGGTTTACAATATGAATTTGTCATTTTGAATCAGGTATGCTGCTTTTAATTTAAAAAAAGTCATTATTCCAGCACAGTACAGAATACAGAAGTATATTTTGGTTTTTACATTCATTCCGTCATACTTAATATGCCGTTAAGTATTTGCCATTAATTTAATCATACATTAACCAAAACCGATTGCTATGTATCGATCACTAAAGCTTCTGCTTTTCCTTTTTCTCATCATTATTTATTGCGTCAACAACCAATGCTCAGTCCGGTGATGTGGTCACTGGTAGAGTGATGGATAGCGCGACGTCCGAATCAATTTCGAACGTTTCGATTTCTGTTAAAGGCAAAAAGGTAGGTGCTATTTCAGACGCCTCCGGCGCATTTAAAATTAAGGCGACATCTGGTGATGTCTTAGTCTTTAGCTTAATTGGCTATCAATCCCAGTCCGTTTCTGTTAGTGCCGCAAAAATCTTAGCCGTTCAACTGGCCCCTTTTTCTAACGAATTAAATAATGTCGTTGTTATTGGGTACGGGGAACGTAAGAAAAAAGATGTTGCTGGCGCTATTTCAACAGTTGGTGCCAGGGATATTGAAAAAACAACTGCACTAACCCCAGAAATGGCAATGAAGGGGCAGTTGGCCGGCGTTGTTGTTTCCTCCAATAGCAGTGATCCAGCAGCAAGGGTAACCGTTAGGATACGTGGAACAAGTGCTTTACCAGGCGGTAACGGTGTAGCCGATCCATTGTATGTAATAGATGGTACCCCCATCGTGGAAGCAGCAGCCGGTAACTGGAAAGGTAGTAGTGATCCAGGTAATAATGGAACTTTCCGAACACCGGTAAATATCTACACCATTATTAACCCTGATGATATTGAGACCATTTCCGTTCTGAAGGATGCAAGTGCTTCTGCAATTTATGGAGTTCGTGCGGCCAATGGTGTTGTTTTGATCACTACGAAAAAAGGAAAGAGAGGTCGCGCAAGAATTGATTTTGATGCAAATTTTGTTTCATCGAAAATTGTTAAGACCTGGGATGTATTAAATACGCAGCAATTTGTAAAGTTTTATACCGACGCTTATAATGCCAACCCGGTAATTTCTGGTGGTGTACCACTGGCAATCGGTGCTACCAACAATACTGCATGGGGACCAATCTGGGATCCATCAAGTGCTACTTATTTAGGTAACAGTCCGACCTATAATTGGCAGGATGCTGTTATGAATAAAAATCCCAGAAACAATCAATACAATCTACGCATTAGCGGTGCTAATGAAACCACTAATTATAGTGTCTCCGGTGGTTATGCTGCTAATGATGGGCCATTTATTGCTAATACAACAGAGCGATATACCATTGCTTCCAATATTACCAGTAAGGTCAATAAGTACCTTGAAGTAGGTTTGAATTTGCGTGGTTCTCAATTGCGTATCCGAAATAATTCATCAAGTCTAGGTGTTGCCAATATGAGACCATGGCAGCCTATTTATGGTAATGGTTTTGGTGGTTTTGCTCCTTCTGCGCGTATTATTGGCGGCGGGGAACTTTTGCCAACCAGTTCTTTTGCTGCAGATTTGTATGGTCCGAATACAAAAGGGAATCCTTTGGGTAATGCAGCGGCGAATGAAACTGTCAGGAAGAATGAAGGCCTCATTGGAGATGCTTATGTTCAGTTTGAGCCAATTCCCGGTTTGAAAATTAAGGGGTCCTATAATGCACAGCGTTATGCAGTTACAGAGTATTTTTGGAATGGATTTGATGCATGGCAGTTCAGTCCTACGCCACCCAATCCTTTTTCACAGGTAACTGGTACACCAGTTCCAGGAACTAAGCCTTCGTATTACCAGATTTCGACCACCTCTACCAATAATGTGATAAAAAGGTTATCTACTGATTATGCGCATAATTTTAGTGGTCACAGTATTTCAGCCACTTTTATCGCGGAACAAACAGAGTATAGCGGGTTAACAAACCTTATTGGTTATACCGTGAACAATCCTGATCCTTCTCTTCGGTTTACCGATGGTACCCAGCAACGTGGCGTAAACTATAATACCGTTGGTAATTATGCTTTGATATCTTATATAGGCCGATTAAGCTACAATTTTAACAGCCGTTATTATGTTGAGGGTACTGTAAACAGAAATGCATCTTCCAGATTTGCTCCAGGTAATCAATGGGGAACATTTCCAGCCTGGGCTGTTGGCTGGCGTATAAGTCAGGAAAAGTTTATGCGCAGCCTGACTTTTATTAATGATTTGAAACTTTCCGGTGGTGCTGGTACCAGGGGTAATGAGCAAACTACAGGTGGTTGGGATTATTTATCAAACCCCAATCCCAATCCTCACTATTCTTTAGGTAATGACCCAAGGGGGTATGGACCTATACAATCAGGTGTTGCCTATACAAGCTATCCCAATTTTGATTTATCATGGGAAAAGAAAAAGTCAATTAACATAGGACTGGATGCAACTTTATTTAAAAATGCGCTGACTTTACGGGTTGACTGGTTCAGAGATGTAACTGAAGGTATCATTCAAAGTGTTGCGTTGCCACCATCAGCCGGTTATCAATCAAGTACCAATATAAATGTAGCCAGTGTGTTGAATACGGGGGTTGAATTTACTATGGGTTACAATAGAACAGTTGGTAAAGTAAACCTCACATTCCAGGGAAATTTCTCAACCTTACATAATGAAGTCTTGAGTGTCTTTAATAATGTTCCGGATCGCGGACAGGGTATTGAAGTAGGACGCCCGCTGGGCTTTATTTATGGATATAAATTAGGTGGTATATTCCAGAACCAGGCAGAAATCGACAAATGGAAGACTGGTAATATTGACCGAATTGGTACCAATGCACAAAAACCGGGTGATTTGTACTTTCTTGATATGTTTGGAGCAGCCATACCTGGATCGAATGTAAAAAATCCTGTTAAGGATGGCGTAATAAATGATCAGGATCAGGAATACCTTGGAAAGAGCCGACCTGATTATACTTACGGATTTACATTGGGTGCAAGCTATCAGGATTTTGATATATCCGCTTTATTTTTTGGTCAGGGTGGAAACTGTTTAATCCAGAGTGGGTTAAGGGGTTTTGCAACTATGTCGGACAATGGTGGACAAAATAACCAGTCGGTAATTGTTTTAAATGCCTGGACTCCTACAAATACCCAAACCAGTTTGCCAAGGGCTGTAAGGGGAGATCCTAACAGCAATAACCGTGGTTCAGACCGTTGGTTGGTAAACGGAGCGTTTCTTCGCTTCCAGAATCTACAAATTGGATATAATGTTCCTAAGAAAATATTAGGGTACACTAAAGCTATCCAAAGCCTGCGTGTTTTTGTTAGCGGAATTAATTTGTTTGTCATCTCAAAATATCCGGGGCTTGATCCTGAAAACGATAATTCAGGACCTACAAGACAATTACAGTTTGGTTTCAAAGCATCATTCTGATAATCAAAATAAAAAACGAAATGAAAAAAATAGTCATAAAATTAGCAGTACCACTTTTCGCAATTTCAATATTGTATGTTGCTTGCGATAAGAAAATACTTGATATTCCATATTCATTACCCAGTGAAGAAAGTTCCTTTAAAATCGAAGCGGATTTCAGATCGGCAGTGATTGGTACTTATGCCATCACTACTGATTTCTACTCTTCGATTGGTACAACGGGTGGTGGTAATAACTTTCTTGGTGAAGCCAGATTACTTCCGGGAGATGATCTCACCGTCGGAGACGGAAGGGCTGTCGAAACCTTTGTCGGGTTGACCCCCTCCAGTAATAGAATTGCTCCTAACTATGCCAGTGCTTATATCATGTGCGGCAGGGCCAATACTTTATTGCAAAAACTTGCAGTTGCTCCAGATAATTTGTTTACGACCAGTTCGAAAAATGTGTATATCGGGGAAGCTCTTTTTTAAGAGCCTGGGCGCACTATATGCTTTGGAATATGTTTGGTACTGCACCCATTGACACGGTTCGGGTAACTTCCAATTCTCAATTATATGCCAAAAGCAGCAAAGGAACGGAATTACTCGACCAAGCGATCTTAGATCTGCAAAAGGCGGCAACTTTTCTTCCCGCTTCGTGGAATGCAGCGAATCAAGGGAGGGTTAATTCGAATGCCGCAAAAGGTATGTTAGGGAAGTGTCTGGTATTCCGTGCTACGGTAACTAAATCGAATGCTGATTACACTGCTGCCATTACGGCTTTTAATAGCATGTCAGGTGTTTCGCTTGTTCCCAAGTTTGGTGATAATTTTGATATGCGAACAGAAAACAATGCTGAATCGTTATTTGAATTTCAAGCAGGGATTGCACCCGTAAGCCAGAATGCTTGGTTAGCAAATGATTTCGGTAATTTGGGAGCCTCAGGAAGCTTTTTAGGCATGTTTGATCCTACCAATCCTACGGCTACCGGATTTGTTGGTAATCAACTATTCAGGCCTACTGATAAACTGAGAGCAGCTTTTGATGCAGGTGATCCCCGTGTGCCTTTTACCTATGCAAGTAATAGTGGTGGATTTTATATTACCAAGTATGTTCTGCCTGGTACCAACCAGATTGATGGAGGCGTAAATTCTCTGAATAACTGGCGTATTTTCCGTTATGCTGATGTATTGTTACTTCAGGCAGAGGCGGTTCTTCAATCAGGAGGCAGCACATCTGCAGCAATTGATTTAATCAATCAGGTTAGAACCAGGGCAAGGAATATGGTTACTGGTGGAACCATACCAGCAAACTTTAATAATACGCAGACTGATAAAGCCATTATTATGCAGTGGATCATGGATGAGAGACTGCGTGAATTAGGCGCTGAAGGTGAACGTTGGTTTGACCTTCGTCGGTGGGCACTAGCAAAAACCATTACCTTAAATAACGCTTATTTCAGTTCTACAGCACCGACACTAATGGGTTTTGCTGAACATTTCTTGTTCTTCCCGATTCCTGCTGATGAAACCAGTAAGAACCCCAACGTTACTCAAAACCCAGGTTATTAAATTTACCCATATAAGGAGGTTTCTCAGAATCACAGTTAGTTTAGTTTGTTGCAAAAAGCCCGTTAGGGCTTTTTGCTTTTTCGATAGATAATGAGAAGCTTTAAGGTAGCCTTCTTTTATATAACGCATAGGCATTCGATCTGTATTTTCGTTTTATGCTAATCAGCCTGTTTTAAGGTAGTTGGATAGAATCGGATGAATCGATTTTCCAGGCAGCCGATATTTCAAACAATCTATTTTTTGAAAACAAGATGTTATCGCTCGGAATTTGTATAGAGAGTAGCTTTTTATGCTTTCAATTGTGTTTGAATTATTTTGGATTTATTTTGAAATGATCAAAGGATCCTGGGTTGTTGTTAAGGGGATTTCTGACTAGAAAAGTTATTATATCTCTAACGGTTTCTTTTTCTCTGCTACATAGTCAAATAGGTTTTTATCCGGAAGCAGTGGACCCATTCGAAATAAGATTATGTATAATCCAATAAGGGACATTATCCCATAACCAATAAATACCCAATGGTATGCTGTTGAATAATCATATGCAAGCGATAACTTTTTAATCGAAAAGCCCGATAAAGATTGGAACAATGCACCACCTAAGCCTGCGCCAATACTTGCAATACCATACACAGAAGCAGTTGCATTTTTTGGAATCACATCCGGGGTTAATGCAATTGCGTTTGCTGAAAATGCCGCGTATCCAAATCCTGCTACGGCTAAAACTGCCAATGCTGATTTGTAACCTACAATTAAGAAAGGACCGATTATCAGTGAGGCAGCGATCAGAGAACCAAAAAGACAAATAGCCATCTTTCTTGCTTTGGGGATTGGGACACCTTTTTTTATGATGAACTGGGTAAAATATCCCCCAATTATGTTTCCCAGATCGGCAATGATAAATGGAAGCATGGCAAACCAGCCAATTTTCGCTAAATCCCAGTGGTATACATCAGCCAAAAATCTTCCAATCCAGAATGTGATAAAATACCATACCGGATCAATAAAAAATTTTGCAATTGTAAACGAAACGACAAACCGGGATTTAAGTAGTTTTTTGGCTGGAATTATTATAGATCCTGCTTCTTTTTTTGCCTGTTCCGGAGTATAATAGATAAACCAAAAAGCAGCAAGCCAAATATATCCTGCTATTCCAATGACAATAAAAGTTGCCTGCCAACCAAAGCTAGCTCCTAAGACCGCTATAAGTGGCGGTGCTATGATGGCTCCTGCTGCAGCACCACTGTTGAATATGCCGGCAGCAGTAGAACGTTCTTCTGGTGTAAACCACTCACCAGTAAGTTTAAGTGCTGCAGGCCAATTCCCAGCTTCGCCAATGCCCAATAAGAATCTGAAAATTCCAAAATGGAAAGGAGCCATAGCGAATGCGTGTAAAATACCTGCTGTGGTCCAGAAAGCCATACAAAGAGCGTAACCAAGTCTGGTACCGAGCTTGTCTATAACAAATCCGGATATACCATTGGATAACATGTATCCAATAAAAAAAGCCGTTGCGATATAACCAAAAGTATCATCAGGAATTAGTTTTCTTAAATACCCTCCGGCTGCCAGATAGTTGAAAGATAATCTATGGATATAATTCAATGCCGTAGCAAGAAAAGCGAATGAAATCATTACCCATCGCATTCTAAGTAACTTTGTTTGGTCTGGCGATTGCGTTTTCATGTGCAATAAATACCTCCGTTTATGTCAAGAGTAGCCCCAGTGATAAATCCATCGTATTCTGATGCAAGAAAGATAACTGCCCGCGCGACATCTTCAGGACAACCTGATCGACCAATTGGAATTTCTGCAATTGTCTTTTGTGCTGATTCTCTAGAGGTGTGTAATTCATGGAAACTGGTTCCTTCAATAAATCCGGGAGCAACTGCATTTACCCGAATGTTTTTAGGCCCAAGTTCCGCCGACAGTGCACGAGTCCAGGATAGTACCGCTCCCTTTGCTGCGGAATAAGCAAGCGATCCTGCATGACCACCTTTTCTTCCTGCCAATGAGGCCATATTGATTATACTTGATCCTTCAGAAGTGTTCATGAAGGGCAATGCTTCTCTGGTAACAAGCATCATGGTCGTAAGATTTAGATCAATTACCAATTGCCAAAAATCATTATCGATGTCTCGAAGAAAATTTCGCTTTACAATACTTCCTGAGTTATTAATCAAAATATCAATTGATCCAAGAAATTGCGTAGCCTCTCTAATACAAAAAACAACTTCCTGTTCTTTGGTAAAATCTGCTTTCAGGCAAATAGCTTTTTGATTTTTACTTTGTGCCAATGCTCTTAATCCAGATGGTATTTCGCTTGAATGAAAATAGTGCATTGCAATATGACAGCCTTCCAGAATCAACGCTTTGGCAATAGACGCACCTATTCCTTGGGAGGTTCCGGTTATGAATACTTTTTTTCCTGATAATTTTGACATAGCTAAACTATTTGACTGGCATTGTTAACCAGCCGTTCAAATCCATCCAATTTTTCGCACGATCCATCCACAGTTCATTTGTTTTTTTCAAGTAAAGTCCAAACCCATGACCACTCTTTTGATAAAGATGCAGTTCCGCGGGGACTCTGTTGCGCCATAATGCTTGATAAAAGGCTATACTATTCTGGGGTTTAACACCATAATCATCACTGGCATGAACGAGGAATGTGGGCGGGGTTTCCTTTGTTACCTGTAATTCATTTGAGTACTCATTTGTTTTTTCCTGACTCGGTTTTTTACCCAATAGCTGATCTCTGGACCCAATATGTCCGATGCTATCCTGCAAACTGATAACAGGATAAATTAGCATGAGAAAATCTGGTCTTACACTGGTATTTTCAGTATTGGGAATGAGCATGCGATTAAAATGTGTTCCAACAGTAGACGCAAGATGTCCTCCAGATGAAAATCCCATCATACCAATTCGATCAGGTGCGATATTCCATTCTTTACTTCTTTCTCTAACTACTTTTACTGATTGTTGACCATCCTGCAGCGCGCCGATTTCTCTGTTAACCATGGTTTCATCGCTGGGAATTCTATATTTCAAAACAAAGGCTGCAACACCGATATCTAAAAACTTTTTTGCAATATCAGTTCCCTCAATATTTACGGCTTCTACCCAATAGCCGCCGCCAGGGCATATGATTACGGCTGCCCCTGTCGCTTTTTCTTTCGGTGGTAAAAAAACGGTGAGTGTGGGTCTTGAAATATTTCTTATAGTGATCGTTCCGCTTCTGCCAGAATCTCTTCTCTCCGTATCTGTACTTGGTTTACTGTTAGGGATACTGTCTTTGTATAAGGGGATAACAAATTGTGCATTTATATTCAATGAAAAATATAAAGAAATGCAAATTAAGAAATAGATTTTTTTCATAAGGGTGGCAAAAATTACATGAATTAATATTTGATGTTGTCTGGTTGTTAAACTACGAAGTTCTTTAGAAGAACTATGCTGTACTGTGGGCTGTAAAAATTATTTCATATTGTGTGAAAATGCATTTTTCACCTTCCATATTTTGTATTTTGTCATCAATTGCAAGCTATATGAACACGAAATTCATTAACACATTTCTAGGTATCTTTTTATCACTTTTTATTTCTGCATTCCTTGGATGTAATTCCGATCACCCAACCTTGTTTAAACAGATGCCTGCCTCTTATACAGGGGTCGATTTTAATAATCGAATCATAGAAAATGATTCTGTTAATTCACTGGACCTTGAATTTTTATATAATGGTGGAGGAGTCGCAGTTGGAGATTTCAATAATGATGGATTTCAGGATCTATATTTTACTGGTAATATGGTTTCCAACAAATTGTACCTCAATAAGGGAGATTTCCATTTTCAGGATGTGACGGATCAGGCTAGAGTGACTGGAGAAAATAGATGGTCAAATGGTGCCTCTGTTGTCGATATTAATAATGATGGATTACTTGATATTTTTGTTTGTGCCTCTATAAAGAAAAATCCAATTGAGAGGACCAGCTTGCTGTATGTAAATAAGGGAATCAGTAAAGATGGTGTTCCTTTTTTTGAAGAGAAAGCAGCTGAGTATGGCTTAGCTGATACCAGCTATGCGGTGCAGTCTGCTTTTTTTGATTACGATAATGATGGTGATTTGGACATGTATTTACTTAATACGAAGCTTACCAGCAGAAATATTTTCTTATTCAATAATAATAATATTGATACCACTAGAACCGATTTTGATAAGCTGTATAGAAACGACTGGAATGAAAAATTAGGGCATCCGGTATTTACAAATGTTTCCAAGGAAGCAGGTGTCATGTTGCCTGGATATGGATTGGGTTTAGGTATTGCAGATATTAATAATGACGGATGGAAAGATATCTATATCTCTAATGACTTTATTGGAAGTGACGTCCTGTATATAAATAATGGGAATGGAACCTTTACGAATAAAGTAAGGGAATATTTCAGACATACTTCCCAAAACTCTATGGGAAATGATATTGCTGATATCAATAATGATGGTTATCAGGATGTAGTAACGGTTGATATGAATCCTGAGGATAATTACCGCAAAAAGAAAAATATGACGGGTAATAATTATGCCGTACACCAGAATATGATTTACAACGGGTATATGCTTCAGTATGTCAGAAACACACTACAGATCAATAGTGGCCCCATTTTTAAAAATCATGATTCCATCGTCGGACCGGTATTTAGTGATATTGGGTTTCTGGCGGGAGTGGCTGAGACTGACTGGAGCTGGAATCCATCCCTTGCTGATTTTGATAACGATGGGTTAAGGGATTTAATTATAACAAATGGATATCCGAAAGATATTACGGATAAGGATTTTGCTGCTTTCAGAACCGGGTCGTCCCCTCAACACCGAAGAAAAAAATTATTGCTGAGATTCCGGAGATCAAAATTGCGAACTATGCTTTCAAAAACAGAACAGGCTTGAATTTTACCAATGTATCAGAAGTATGGGGTCTCGATAAACTTTCCTACTCTGCTGGAGCGGCCTATGTTGACCTGGATAATGACGGAGATCTCGACTATGTAGTAAACAATATCAATGACAAGGCTTTCCTTTATAACAATACTCAAAATGCAAATCATTCCATTGGAGCTAATTATATTGACCTTGTTTTTAAAGGTTCCGGAAAAAACAAAAATGGACTGGGGACATGGGTTGAAATTTATTATGATAACGGTAAAAGGCAAGTTGCTGAAAACGCACCTTGCAGAGGATATCTTTCCTGCGTAGCAGCTGTGGTTCATTTTGGATTGGGTAATACCAGCCAAATTGATTCAATCATTATCAAGTGGCCTGATGGAGCAAACTGGGAGAAAATATATGAGGTTAAAGCCAATCAGGTTCTTCACGTTGATGAAAAAAATGCAGGTTCCTCCTTAATATTGAAACCCAATATCAATGGTTTGCAGGATGCTATTTTTAGTGATATTACTTTTTCAAGAGGGATAACATATATACATCAGGAAGATGATTTTATCGATTTTGATCAGGAGAGATTGCTGCCTCATAAATTATCTCAATATGGTCCGGGACTTGCGGCTGGTGATATTGATGGCAATGGACTTGATGATATTTTGATTGGGGGAACACGTGAGTATGGAGCTGTATTTTTTCTGCAACAGGCCAATTCAAAATTTCTTTCAAAGAGATTGCCTTCGATTGTTGGGCGTAATGTTCTTTTACCAGAAAATATGGGACTGCTTTTATTTGATGCTGATGGAGATCGCGATCTTGATCTGTATTGTGCCAATGGAAGTAATGAATTTTACCATGGTACAAAATTCTATCAGGATAATTTTTATGTAAACGATGGGAAAGGGAATTTTCTTTTGGATACACTGGCACTTCCTTTCAACCTGTCCAGTAAAAGTGGTATCAAGGCGGTGGATTTCGACCATGACGGAGATCTCGATTTGTTTATTGGTGGACGGGTTTCCCCTGGAAAGTATCCTCAACCTGTAAATAGCTTTATCTACAGAAATGATTCCAAGAAGGGGCATGTTAAGTTTACAGATGTCACTTTTCAGGTTGCACCTCAGCTCAATAAGATTGGGCTGATTTGTGACGCAATATGGTCAGACTTTGACAATGATGGGTGGGAAGATCTTATTATCGCGGGGGAATGGATGCCGATAACTTTTTTTAAAAATAAGCAAGGTAGATTGGAGAATGTTTCTGATAAATCCGGTATTGCTAGTAACCAAGGCTGGTGGAATAGTATTTCACCAGGTGATTTTGACAATGATGGTGATATAGATTATGTAATTGGAAACCTTGGGACTAATTCCTTTTACAAGGCATCAGAAAAATACCCAGCGAATATTTATGCAAAAGATTTCGATAACAATGATCAACTTGACGCTATAACCACACTTTTCCTAAAAGGATCTGATGGAAAAGCACGGGAGTTTACAGCTCAAAACCGAGATGATGTTGTAGATCAGTTACCTTATTTAAAGAAAAAGTTTCTTACCTATAAAGCTTTTGCTGAGGCTGATATTCACCAGCTCTTTTCTGATGAGCAATTAAAGGGGGCATTGCACCTTACAGCCAATACGTTTAAAAGTTCCTATCTGGAGAATAAGGGAGGTGGGAAGTTTATTTTGACAGCTCTGCCTGATGAAGCCCAGTTGGCACCTTTGTATGGAATGGTAACTGAAGATTTTAATAATGACGGCAATCTTGATGTGGCAATATCAGGAAATGATTTTGGGACAGAGGTTACCAATGGAAGGTATGATGCCCTTAATGGCTTACTGCTATTTGGCGATGGCATGGGACATTTTAAAGCAGGTTCATTGCTTCAAACGGGCTTTTATATTCCGGGGGACGGAAAGGCTCTGACAAAATTAAGGGGAAAGGAAGGCGAATTGTTACTTGCAGCTTCACAAAACAGAGGACCGTTGAAATTATTTAAAATGAATTCATTGGGCAGACAAATTGCAGTTAACCCGAATGACAAGGTTATTTTTAAAACTTTGTCTGATGGTAAAATAAGACGTGAAGAAATTTATCATGGAAGTTCCTTTTTGTCACAATCTGTCAATTCAATTTCCATAGATACATCAATAACAAAAATTGAAATTGAGAATTCAATTGGTGTCAAAAGAGTCATTTATGTAAAAGGTAAATAACAAATAAGTATGAATATGATTCTTCTTGGAGTTTTGCTACATTTTATTGGGGGCTTTGCTTCTGGTAGTTTTTATCTTTTTTATTCCAAAGTAAAAAAGTGGAGCTGGGAGAGCTACTGGATTATTGGTGGTGTATGTTCCTGGTTAATTATGCCATTTCTTGCTGCCTGGATTACAGTGCCTGATTTTTTAGGAATCATTTTCGCTACAGATTTAATGACACTGTTTTGGACATTTTTTATGGGAGTTTTGTGGGGAATTGGAGGTTTGACTTTTGGCCTTGCCATGCGCTATCTTGGAATGTCTTTAGGCATGTCAGTAGCATTGGGTTTTACTTCAGCATTTGGCGCCCTGATGCCACCTTTGTACAGAGACCTTTTTACTGAATCGGATTCATATACCTTTTCAGAAATGTTGAAAACGGCTGGAGGACAAATAGTGCTTTGCGGCGTAGCCGTCTGTTTGATCGGGATCTATATTTGTGGGAAGGCCGGAATGCGCAAAGAGCTTGAATTGTCTGATGCACAGAAAAAAGAAAGTATTAAGGAGTTTAATTTGAAAAGAGGGCTCATCGTAGCTACCTTCTCCGGGATCCTAAGTGCCTGCTTTAATTTTGGAATCGAAGCAGGCAAACCAATGGCCGCTGAAGCAGTCATAAGAGGAGCGAATCCGCTGTTCCAAAACAACGTCATTTTTGTTGTATTACTCTGGGGTGGACTAACCACTAATCTTATATGGTGCATGATATTGAATTACCGGAACAGGAGTTTTACAGATTACACAAGTAAACAAACACCGTTATTTTATAATTATTTATTTTCCGCCTTGGCCGGGACAATCTGGTTTCTTCAATTCTTTTTTTATGGGATGGGAGAAAGCAAACTTGGTAATGGAGCAAGTTCCTGGATTTTGCATATGGCTTTTATTATTCTGGTTTCGGGGATGTGGGGCTTTATTTTCAGAGAATGGAAAGGGGTTTCAAAAATTACCTATAAAACCATTTTTACAGGGATATGCATTATCATTTTGTCCGTTGTGCTTGTTGGGTATGGAAATTCATTAACACAATAAATATGTTGAACATGAAAAAATACATTCTTTTTCTTCTGTTTTTTTGTTTTTCTGCAACAATTCAAAGAATTGCAGCCCAAAGCGGAAAGGTATTTGATCAACTTACCATGACAAGTAAAATTTTGGGTAGCGAAAGAAAATATGCGATTTATCTTCCACCTGATTATGATCTATCAAAGCGGAATTATCCGGTATTATACCTATTACATGGGGGAGGAGATGATCAGACTGCATGGATTCAAAATGGCCAGGTCAATTTTATTGCTGATAAAGCTATTCGAGAAGGGAAGGCAACGCCTATGATCATTGTAATGCCGGATGCAAATACAGGGAAACGGGGTTATTTTAATGATATAAACGGGCAATGGAAGTATGAGGATTTTTTCTTTCAGGAGTTTCTACCTTTTATTGAAAAAACTTATCGAATTGCTAACGATAAAAGCCATAGGGCCATAACGGGGCAGTCCATGGGAGGCGAAGGAACTTTTATATATGCATTACATCATCCAGAATTATTTGGTTCAGCCTGTCCGTTAAGTGCCGGCACTGGTCCATTGTCCTTAGAAGATGCGGCTAACCGTCTTAGAAGAAATAACCCCAATGCCACAGATACTGATATCAATACCTATTTTAACAGACAGGGAGTCTTACCCATAATGAATAGTATGCCTGACACTTTGAAAAAATCAATCAGGTGGTATATGAATGTAGGAGATGACGATTTTCTATATGAAGGGAATCATCTGGTCCATATTGCCATGCGGAAGAAGAATATTCCTCATGAGTTCAGAGTTCTTGACGGGCAACACAACTGGACCTATTGGAGGGAGATATTTAGCGAAGTTCTGGATTTTGTTTCAAAGGGGTTTTACAAATAGGATTGCTAAATCTCAAGTAGCATTTTTCTGGATATTGCTGTCAATTTGAAATGCGGTTTGCCAGTATTCTTATTAGTTTACTAAAGTCAGGATTAGGTCCATAGAATTTGTATGCGTGTGTCCTGTGTTTACATGACCTCCCACTTTTTTAAAAAATTTAAAGGAGTCATTATTCTGCAGATAAACATCGGGGTCTAATTTCATTTTTCTAGCCCTCGAAATTGTGGTTGAGCTAACAATAGCTCCAGCCATATTGGTAGGACCATCTGAACCATCGGTTCGGGCCGCCAGTACAGTGATGTGAGGACATCGGCTAAGTTCCATTGCACATGCCATGGCGAATTCCTGATTTCTTCCACCAGTACCTCCACCTAATAGTGTAACAGAAGTATTGCCTCCAGCCAAGAGACAAAATCTGCCCATTCCCTTAAAGGGCATAACCATTTCTGAGATCCATTTTTTTGCTGCAAGTTTTGTTTCTCCGGTAAGTTTGCGGGTAACTATGATTGTTTCGTAGCCCATTTCTGCTGCTTTTTGCTCTGCGGCATCAAGGGCTGTTCTGTTTTCACTCAAAATATAATTGGATACTTTACCATATATTTTATCTGTTTGTTTAAGTGACTCGGAAATTTTGCCATTGGCTCCCTCGGCTAAATAGTTAATGACAGAAGTTGGTAATGCTTTTTCAATTTTGTATTTAGAGATGATGGATTGGGCATCTGCAAATGTTGAGTCATCCGCAACAGTCGGGGAAGAGCCAATAAATATGTCGTTGTTTTCCAAAGAATCATTTATGATGAACGAGATTACTTCAGCACCCCCGGTTTTTTTTACAATCCTGCCTCCTTTAATTTCTGATAGATGGTTCCTTATGCAATTTATTTCTCCAGGTGTTGCACCGCAATGAAATAGTATATGGTTTGTTTCAATCACGTCCTGAAGGCTGATATTATCGGGACAATCGAAAAGTATTGTTTGTGCTCCCCCGCTAAACAGAAATATGACAAGGTCATTTCTTGTCAATTTGGATAGCAGGTTCATAATGGTTTTGGTAGCTTTAAGGCTATTTTCATTAGGTGTTGGATGACCCGCTTCCATTACCAGAATTTTACTAAGAGGTAATCCTGTCTTTTTATTTACCGCTACAACACCAATTTTTATATGGTGCCTAAGAATTTTCTCAAGCGACAAGGCCATAGATTCTGCTGATTTGCCGGCTCCGACAACATATATGTTTTCGTACTTTTCAAGATGGTATTTCTTATTAGCGACAATCAAATCTCCCGATATTAATGAGAGCGAATCTGATAATATTTTTTCAGGATTAATTGAATTAACAGCTGCTTGATAGATTTGTTTTATGTTATGTTCCGCATCTGACATATAATAAGGATAATTCAAGATTTGTAAATGAATGATTTCTAAATCTATCTATATTACCAGCTATAGCTAACTGTGCTGTACTATTGCGTGTCCATAAGTTTGGGAACCGGCAGATTTGGTTGTTGATAGCTACAATTGATTCATTGATAGGAATAGTATAGATCAGTTTAGTATAGTTGGTTTTTAATAATCAGGTAATCTTGTATTGTTAAGCAATCAAGTCAAGGGCTATCTTTCGTAAGGCAAGGACGGAATAGCAAATTCAGCCAAAGGGCCACTTTTTACCAGTGGCTCTTTGTGTTTTAAGGAAAACCTGATTTGGTATACTTTGTAGTCTATTTAACAATTATCGTTCTTACTTTAATTTGGAAATTGTTTACGCATTTAATTGCTTTCGGATAGTTTATTTTTCGAATCGGTTAGTAGGAATAAAGTTCTAATTGGAAAAACAAATAGCCATCCAGAAAATGCTGCCTACTTTTTTGGTCATTCGACGATTTATTTTTTTACTCGTACTTACCTATAACACCGTATGTCGTGATAGAGAGGCTAAGTTGACTTTAATTCCATTGTGCGGGTTTAAATTGCTGCAAAATGAAATAGAGTGGCTTTGATAAATGAATCAAAAGGAACTTTCAATTTGTCTGCATTAGGTATTTACACTAGCCAATCTGTTTTCATTAAATAATAATAGCCTGCCAATTACACTGAAAATCTGCTGCTCAGGAATGTTTATGAGACTTGTATTCTGACAGAAAAAGTAATCAGTATAGTGTAGTATAGAATACTTGTATCGTAAGGTAATAATACATTTATTTAACTCGATTGCAGTATCGCTATTGGGATTACATCACCAGAGTGATTAGTCATTCCTTCAATTAAATTGCCATATGAAAATTCAGCATCTTTTTTTAAAGCCCTATTTACTATTTTCTTTTGTTTATTTACATGGAGTGCAACCGATCATTGCGCAAAGTGCGCGTCCAGTTCCAGCACAGAATGCCAGCCTTTCTCCTTCTCAGGAATTTAGTGTTTCGGTTGATGGTAAAAATGTTCTGGTGTATTCCTCACATATACCAGCAGCTTTTTGCAGCTTTGATATCAATAAGCCAATTGAAATTAGAATCAAATCATTATTGCGAGATATCAAATGGGTTGATGTAAGGCCTCTTTCATCAGGTATTAAACCTGTTTTTAAGAATAGTGATAGTTCCATTACATTCAGGATTACCAAACCTGGTCAATATAGTGTTGAATTGAATGGAAGCATTAAAATACCCTTGTACCTTTTTGCCAATCCTCCGGAATTAGATAAACCTAGCAAAACTGACAAAAATGTAAGGTATTATGAATCCGGCAAAATCCATTATCCAGGCTCCATCATTTTAAGGGATAACGAACAAGTCTATGTTGAAGCAGGTGCCATTGTTGTTGGTAACATCAGGGCACGAAATGCAAAACATATCAAAATCAGTGGACGTGGAATTATAGACGGGTCTTATAGCAGACAATTTATGGATTCGGTATCTATTGTTAATAAAACAAATGATACGCCCATTGAACCCGGAAGGCGTGGCGGTGGAAATGTATTATTTGCTTTAAATGAGTGTAACGATGTTACCATAGATGGGATAACCATTTTTAACAGCCAAACCTGGGAAGTAGTTCCCACCTTATGCAATCATGTCCTGATCAATAATATTAAAATCGTCAGTGATCACGGTGGGGATGATGGAATCGATATTGTTAGTTCGAAAAATGTTGTTATCAGTAATAGTTTTGTACATACAAAGGATGATTGTATTGCCATCAAGAGTCAGGCAAGACCCCAGCCAGCTGCCGGTCAGACATCTATTACCCAGCCAGCACCAGGGCAGCCCCGTCCAACACAACCAACTCCGGGTCAGCTCAGTCAGGGTCCATTCTATAGTGTTGATAGTGTATTGGTGAAAAATTGTGTTTTCTGGAATGCTCTTTGGGGTAATGCTCTGGAAATTGGTTTTGAATTATCCGGGGATGTAACCAATGTGAGCTTTATTGATAATGATATTATTCATGTGGAAGGAGGAGCTGCGTTTAGTATACATAATGCCCGCAGAGGTGTTGTAAGTGATATTCTGGTTGATGATTTGCGGGTTGAAGGGACAGATCAGAAATTATTTGATCTAGCAATTTTCAGATCCATTTATTCTGAAGATGGTGTTAGAGAAAAGGCGGAGGTAGACAGGCTGTATGTTCATGGGGTATGGGATAATGTATTGGCAGTTCCCGAGTCGGATAAGGAAAGCAGGATGAAGTATCGCGGATATATCAGGAATGTAACGCTGAAAAACGTGAATGTTGTAGATGGAATCTTCCCATTTTCGGTGTTTTATGGGTCAGATAGCAAACACCTAGTTGAAAATGTAGTCATAGAGAATTTAAAAGTTCATGGCAGGAAAATAACTAAAATAGCAGATGCAAAGTTCTATCTGGAAAATACGAAAAACATTATCCTTAAATAGTAGGAGCTGATTGCTTTGATTTTTTTTTGATACCTATTTGTATCAAACATTTTTTTCTCGAATAGTATTCGGAGATTGAGTCTGTGTATTTTATTGCGAATGTCAAAATATGTATATTAAAATCCAAGTGTACGAAACAATTGTTTGCAATTTGGACTATTATTCATTTGGTTAATTCCTTTTGTTTCTCCAATCTCACAAAACAATATCCCATTTTAAATGACCGTAGGTTATTGTTTCCTTAGAATTTTAAGGGCAGAAATTATTGTTTTTGGGTGCCCAGATTACTTTGAAGTGATATTCTTTAATAGAAGAAAAGGAGTTTGGCGTTTGAAAAGTGGGCCGGTTTTATCATGGTCTGATCCAAAGTTAAAATTACCAAGTAGGATATCTGCTTTTCCATCTCCGTCAGCATCATTAACGTCCATTGTTAGCCAATGCCCTTTTTTGGATTCAGGTAATGAATAGGGTTGAAATGTATAGTTTCCTTTATTTTCCAAATAGATGAAACCTTCCTCTTCTTTAGCAGGATCCGTAAAAAATGAGATACTGGCAATATCCAAATCTCCGTCGCAGTCAAAATCCCTAGCCATAGCCTTAAAGCATCCATTTACCGGGAAAAAGAATTTTTGGGTAAAATTGAATTTCCCATCATTTAAATAAATATAGACACCATGGTATGGTTTTAACACCGGAGAATAGTCAGCATTGTCACCACAGGTATAAACAATGTCAGGATAACCATCTTTGTTGAAATCATGTAATTCAAAAGAGGTTGAACCAAACACGGCTGGGAAGCGCAACAATAGCTTTTCTTCAAAATGGCCATTGCCTTTATTTGTAAATAAGTAGATGCCTTCATTTGCCTGTGTGAACAGTGCTGCGATGTCTGGTAGGCCATCGTTGTTAAAGTCGCAAACCAATGTTTTGATCGGACCCGGGGCATCTCGTAACAGATGACGGATATATTTTTTACCGGGTTTCTGTTCCATCCAAACAAGAGCTCCCGCAAGATTGCCAAATTCGCACAGCAAAAAGTCTTTTTTGTTGTCTTGGTTCAAGTCAATTAATGTCGCCTGAACAGGTCTTGCAAGTTGAGTGAGAATTTTTTTGCCTTTCAGATAGGGTTGGTATTTTTTGTCTGGTGTGCCAAAATACTGCAGGAAACCTTGTTTGGAATTATTTGGATTCATGTTACCCATATTGCAGGTAATCAGCCCTTTTTTTTCAATTACAATATCAACTACAGGTCCCGATACATTGATTGAATCTGTCAGGATGAGGTTTGCATCATAAATAAATACGTTTTTCGAGGATGCATCTGCAATAAAGATTCTTTTTCCATTGGTGCCAGTATCGATACCAGCATAGCAGGTGGAAGGAATACCATATTTGGGGAGCGGAAATTTGACATGAAAAAAGGGGATGCCGCTGATCATTTTTTCTTTACGCTCTCCTCTGGGAAGACTATCCGGGGACATTGCACCATAATATTCCATGATGTGCTGCCACTGTAAACTGGTTAGGAGAGGACTGTCAGGGTAATAATTTTCAGGAATGTTTTTTTCGTAACGGGAAGATTTGTAATAATCACCTCTAAATTCATAAATACCTAATCTTGGTGCCATTCCCGGTAATACATTTTTTAACCAACTCTTTTTATCCAGCAAGGATGGATCTGGCAACAGGTGACAGGATTGGCAGTATTGATTTGCCAATCCTTTACCTATTATTACAGAAGTATCCCGGCTATAATCCGGTTTGCGATCATTTGCAGGGGAATGACAAGATGAGGTTTGGTATGCCAGCAACAATACAAAGGAAGCTGATACAGCAAATGTTATACAACCGTTTTTTGTCTTGTTTGAAAATGAAAACAGAAACATTACCAATTGGTTACCTCCCATCCTTTTCTATATTCCCTTTTTACAAATTGATTGGCTTCATCCAGATTGGTGATTTTCATGTTTATCGCATCCCACAGTAATTTCTTTCTTCCAGGAACTTTTCCTTCTGCGGTTTTTAGCTGATAGGTTCGTATCGCCAATGCACCCAATAATACAGATTCTGTAAATGGCCCTGCGTAGTCAAATGGACAACTGAGTTCTTTCTTTCCATATCCTGCCAGACATCCGTTCACCCATTGAACATAGTGGCCTTCAGGAACACGCGCTAAAGTTTTTTGTAGCTGTAAGTCTTTCATTTTTGAAAGGGGCAGCAGCCTTGGGTTAGCACCATAACAATCTGCCATGAGCTTTCCTTTGGTTCCTTCAAAGATGATTCCACCATTCCAGTCACCCATAGCTTCATTTGGGGATAGTTCGTCGGGTCTTTCAGGAAGTAATCCGCCATCCATCCAAGTAAGCTTTATATCGGGTTTGCCTTTCTTTCCAGGGAATTTGAAATGGAGGATAGAAGATCCAGGGAAACTCTCCGGTGTAAAGATTTCTTTGGAAGTGGTAGACCATTTACCATTCATGCTACATTCTACCTCGGTTGGGTAATCAATCGGTAAAATTCTGAAAGCCGGATCCCAAACGTGGCAGGCCATATCACCCAGTGCTCCAGTCCCGAAGGCGGTAAATCCGCGCCAGTTAAAAGGAAGATAATCAGGATGATAATCTATCGACGCCGCTGGCCCAAGCCAGAGATCCCAATCAACCTCTTTGGGAACTTCGAATTTGCCAGATGGAGTTGCAAGACCTTGTGGCCAGATAGGCCGGTTTGTCCACGCTTTGATTCTTGTGACATCACCAATCAAACCGGCATCATATATTTCTTTCATTGTTCTAACGCCATCTCCTGAACCGCCCTGGTTACCCATTTGTGTGACAACTTTGTACTTTCGAGCTGCTTCAGTCATCATTCTCGCTTCGTAAATATCATGGGCCATCGGTTTTTGAACATAGACATGTTTGCCGCGTTGCATGGCTGCAATTGCAGCAACAGCATGCGTATTATCGGGTGTAGATACAATCACTGCATCAATATTTTTGTGATCCTTTTCTAACATTTCCCGAAAGTCCCGATAATATTTTGCTCCGGGAAAGCGCTTTACAGAAGCAGCAGCTCGTCGGTCATCTACATCGCAGAGACAAGTAATGTTTACGTTGGGACTTCGGGCAACCCCGTTCACATCGCCTCCTCCTTGTCCACCTACGCCTATCCCAGCTACATTTAGTTTATCACTTGGTGCAATGAATCCTCTGCCAAGAACATTTCGTGGCACAATGTAGAAACCAGCTGTGGAGAGAGACAGATTTTTAATAAATTTCCTTCTTGAATTTTGGTTGTTTTTCATTCTTTTATTTTTATTTATCATCTCGTGGCTGAAGCAGTTATCTATTTCAACTTGTCATTTTTTTGCGAGTTCTATTGGAACCATTTAGGTTAAGATACACCTGGTAATAACAGGTATAATTTAGAATAATGTATTCCTTTTTCTATGCTGGTCTATGCTGTTCGACATTTTTGATTTAGCACAGTGTATACCGGTTTCTATATCAGTTAGCAGTAGTTTAGATATTAATTCAGTTAGAGCATATGTATTGAGCTGAAGAGATTCTGGAATTACTTTGTTACGCTTATCCATATGAAAAGAAGAAAATTTATACAATCTATTGGTGTCGCCGGCACCGCTCTTGCGGTTTCACAGTCAGTTAGTTCTTTTGCAACTGAGCCTCTTAAAATACCATCCTTCTCAGTCCTGCTTGGAACTGTAAACCGTTTAATGCATTCAGATGCAGAATGGACTTTACAGAAAATAGCCAAAATAGGATTTAAAGGTTTGGAGTATCCAGATACATTTGGATTACCTGCAGCAGCACTTAAAAAAATGATCGCTGCTAACAAGCTTTATTCTATGGGTGGAGGAAATACAATGGCAACTCTCACCAAGAATTTTGACGCTATTGTAAATGAGTATCATCAGATGGGAAAGAAATATGTTTTGTGTTATTGGCCATGGTTAGATAATGGAAAAAATAAAACTGCTGATAACTGGAAAGAAAATGCCGCAGTATTTAATCAATTGGGAAACCGATTTAAAAAAGAAGGATTGCGATTAGGATACCACAACCATGATATAGAGTTTGCCGTCGTTGAAGGACAAATACCTTATGATATTCTTTTAGAGTATGGCGATCCGGATTCTTTTACTTTTCAAATGGACATCTGGTGGATTTATACAGGGGGACAGGATTCTGTCAGGTTTATAGAAAAGTACCCTGGCCGGTTTGAACTTTGTCATATCAAAACAAAGGAAATACTAAGTAAGGACGCTTCCGTACAAAATCTTGATTATAAAAGAATTTTGAGTCATTCTAACAAAGCGGGATTTAAAGAATTTATTCTTGAAAATGAACCTAACATTCCAGAACCACTGGATTTTATGCAAAGGAGCTATGATTTCATGCGAACTATTTTTTAAAACACATTAATAGGAATTAATAAAATTTCACTTATGAAAATTTCTTGGTTTGTGCTATTTATTACAGTGTTTATTTTATTTTCCTATGCAGAAAAGCAGCCCGCAGATTACACCCGATATGTTGATCCTTTTATCGGCACAGGAGGATCAGGACATACTTACCCAGGCGCTACCGTGCCGTTTGGAATGGTACAAGTAAGTCCGGATAATGGAGATTTAAAAGAAGGTTGGGAATATTGTAGTGGTTATTCATATAATGATAGTGTAGCTACAGGATTTTCCCATACCCATTTAAGTGGCACCGGGATTGGCGACCTGACTGATGTTGCTTTACTACCAACCAACAAGCCATTCAGGGATGACACATCCGGTTTAGGGTATAAGCAGTTCATTCGACCTCATTTATCAAAATATTCTCACAATGATGAAGTAGCCAGTCCCGGTTACTATTCAGTTAAGTTAAAGGATAATGGGATTTTTGTAGAACTTACTGCGTCAGCCCGGACAGGATTGCAACGATATACATTCCCTTCTTCAAATCAATCGGCAATCGTAATTGATTTAGCCCACCGCATAAATCAGGACAGGCCTACAGAGACAATGATCACCTCCATCAATGATACTTTACTCACCGGTTATCGATTTTCAGATGGATGGGCCACTAACCAGAAAGTTTTCTTCGCCATTCGATTTTCCAAAGCTTTTAAATCAGTTGATGCAGTCCTTGATGGTAAAATACTTCCCGGGCAAACATCGGTAACAGGGAAAATTACCAGGCGCGGTTTTCTGCGCGGGCAGGCTACCAGGCTGATCCTGCATTTTGATACCAAGGAAAGGGACCAGATCATGGTTAAGACGTCGGTATCGTCAGTAAGCGAGAAGGGGGCGTTGTTGAATCTCGATACTGATATTTCAGGATGGGATTTTGATAAGGTCCGTTCAAAAGCCCGTGATTTATGGAATAAGGAACTATCTAAAATCGATGTTACTGTTACTGATGAAACAAAAAGGAAAATCTTCTATACAGCTCTTTATCATACCATGCTTGCGCCAACACTTTTTCAGGATAAGGATGGCTCATACAGAGGACTTGATGGTGCGGTGCACAAGGATTCAACATTTAATTATTACAGCACATTTTCCTTGTGGGATACATACCGGGCAACACATCCGTTGTTTAACCTTATAGAAACTAAAAGAGTTACTGACATGATCAAGTCACTGCTTGTGATGTCAGAACAGGGAAAAAATAAATGGTTGCCATTGTGGCCCTTGGTGGAATCTGAAACCAGTACCATGATTGGTATTCCGGCCATTTCTATTATTGCTGAGGCGTATCTAAAAGGGATACATGGCTTCGATATAGAGAAAGCATATGCAATAATGAAGGCGCATGCGTTAAGCGATGAGTATTTTGACCTGGGCTATTACAATAAGTATGGCTATATCCCTTTTGATAAAGGAAAGGACCAACAAATTTCAAGGACAGTTGAATATTCATATGCTGATGGTTGTCTGGCAGAACTGGCAAAAAAACTTGGAAAAAAAGAAGATCATCTTTTTTTCCTGAACCGTTCCAAAAATTACCGGAACCTTTATGATAGCGCGTCCGGCGGCTTCTTGCATGCAAAAGCAGCCGACGGTACCTGGTCGCCAAATTTCGACCCGAAACAAAATCGTTTTTTTACTGAAGGTAATTCCTGGCAATACTCCTTTGCCGCTCACCACGATCCTGCGGGAATGATGGAGATGATGGGCGGGCAACAAAAATTTATCGATAAACTGGATTCACTTTTCTCTACCAGTTCCTTTATCGACAGACGGTTCCGTGTAAGTGATATGAGCGGATTTATCGGTCAATACGTACACGGAAACGAACCGAGCCATGCTACTGCTTATTTATATTGCTATGCCGGCGCGCAAAAGAAAACACAGGAGAGGGTAAGGCAGATCATGAAAACCCTTTATACAGACCAACCTAATGGTCTTTGCGGTAATGATGATTGCGGGCAAATGTCGGCGTGGTATGTTTTTAGTACTATGGGATTTTATCCTGTAACGCCAACTAGTAACGAGTACGCTTTGGGCAGCCCCTTGCATACAAAATCAGTGATAAAAATGGAAAATGGGAAAACATTTACCATTCTTTCACCTACATCTTCAGAAAAAAACATTTATGTCAAATCAGTGAAATTAAATGGCAAAGTGCTGATAAGACCTTTTATAAAACAATCAGATATTATAAAGGGAGGAGTGCTTGAATTTGAAATGACTGATCATTAAACCACCTATTTTCATTATTAATAATAAACGATGATAAAACCTAGTTTTCCTTTGATTTTGCTGCTACTGAATTTTGGATTGACCCAATCTTTCTCCCAGGTAAAGACTGCACAGCCAAATAAAAATACAATCCTAACTGATAAACTGAGTGTACAAAAAGGTATGTTGTTGATCAGCAAATCTGATTGTGCTACCTGCCATAAAGCGGAAGAAAAGGCGATAGGCCCTTCGTATTTCGATATATCATCAAAGTATCCTCATACATCTTCATCGGTAAATACTCTGGCAAACAAAATCATGAAGGGGGGAAAAGATAATTGGGGACCTGTCCCTATGGTACCACATTTGACAATAACTTTAGATGATGCTAAAAAAATGGCTGCCTATATTTTGCTGGTTAAAACAGAACTTAAATAAATTTTCTTAAGTACAAAAGGATTATTTGTTTAGATTCTTAATGAGTTATCAGTCTACGAACACATAGATTTCAATTGTGGTTTTTCATTTCCATATTCTTCAATAATATCTTATTCGTATTTTAGGTAATTACGTTGATTTTATATTTGGAAAATTATTTACCTGCTTTTGGAAAAATAGTTATCCTAAGTTTTGTACATCCATAGGGGACCAGCGATATGATCTCTTCTTTTTTGTCGAGTCCATTTTTGAGAAGATCTGGATCAGGTAAAGCAGGAGTAAAGGTCCAGTTACCTTTCTGTTTTGTTTGACCAGTATTTACCCATTTTTTTACTTTTCCTTTTTCGTCACGCTCTACTACCCAATTCTCAAAAACCATTTCAGTTTTATGAAGTAAGCCCCATCCATTTACCTTCCTCGCCGGCACTTTTAATTCTATGGGTGCATTCTCTATACTCCATGGATCATCGGAATAAGGGTGCTCAATAACAGTGATTTGTTTTTTTAAATTAGCAGCATTCAGACTCAAAGCATAATTCCATGGGCTATTTGCAAAAAGTTCATATGCCGGAAAATCTTTGGTTGATCTTCTATCCTTAGTATCTATTTTCCAATCCTCTTTAATTTTTAACGCGTAGAGTAGCGGCCCCCGCTCCACAGAAATGCCATTTTCAGTACCCTTTGTTAATTTAAATTCTGATGGAAGTATAACTTTTACCTGATCGCCATTTTTAAACACCTTATGTAACGGGACATAAGTTCCTGGTTTTAAACTAAGTTTTACATCTTGCCCGTTGATAAGAATTTTTGGATGACTGCACCATTCCGGAATCCGGACATAGAAAGTGAATTCTGTTCTTTCTTTGAGATGTATTGAAAAATTAATATTATCTGAAAAGGGGTATTGCGTTTCTTCATCAATAGTAACCGGCACCTGATTTTTTCCAACGGGGTAAGTTACTGAAGAAGGTGCGTAGGTACTGGCAACAATACCGGTTTTACCATCGGTCATCCAGGAATGAATTGCATAGTTAGGCATCATACGATTTACGTTTCCGGGGCAACATTCAGTTCCCGGGTTTGGGGCATAACGCATCTGATCACCGCCGCCGCGAATGAAACTTCCTTTTGCCGCTATTACCTGATTGGGTGCCGAAAAATATTGCAGGGCTTTAAAATCTTTGGTTACTGATGCGGGAGCTGCATTAAAAGCAGCCCTTTCTATTTTATCAGCATAAGCCGCATTACCTGTAGCCATTAATAAATATCCGATATTCCAGGTGTAATCAGAAATATCGCAAATCTCCGCTGATTCCTGTGAGGTAACTTTTTCAAGATGTTCCGACGAAACGTTCACTCCATCAATCAGCATATGGTATTTGTCTAACTTTTTATAAGCAGCAATACTTGGTTCTAAATAAGCGCTGTTTCCGGTATTCATATAAAGGATAGCGCCTAATTTTGATTTTTCAAGAAAGGTCACCCCATGTTCTCCTGCAGCAGCACTATCTTTTAAAAAACTCACATCGGATACTGCTGTTTTTTTATTCAATTCATTCGAGTTTTTATAGATCTCCTGTGCAAAATGCAGAAGAGCTGTATCGCCTGATTTGGCATATGCCCAAAGAATGATTTCATCATTTACAGATTCACGATTACCTGTATGTGGAAAGCGATCGCCCAAATAGTGATTTTTAATAGCCTCGAGCAATTTTGGATTTTTTGTTGCAGCATATTCTTCCATCCATGCCCTGAAAAAAATTACATAAGCCCATCTGTCTCTCTCATAATTGGGCTTCATAAACCGGGGACCCAGAAAACCGGTTCCATCCGGATGGTTCAAAACATAATAAATGCTTTTTCTGGCTTTATTCATAAGGGTAGTATCATTTAATAACAGACCACACCTCAGCATACCATCAATCCAATATGCAGTTTGCTCATAAGGCCACCATTTTTCTACACTTCTGTTTCTGGGAATGCTATCCGCTGCCCATCCAACTGTATTGAAGGGATAGCCAGCATTTTCAAGATGGCCGGTTAATCCCTCTTTTTGATTGATAAGGTATTTTCTTAACCAACCTTTTGGTGTAATAGCCGTAGCAGGAATTTCTTTAAAATGGCCATAAAAAGGAATGTCAGAATGATTGACTATGGCAAATTTTGAATAACCAAGTGTTAATGAAAGCAGTACTGCGAATAATAATGATTTTAGGACTTTAATTTTCTTTATTCTCATTTTTTCAGTTTGAATAGTTTCTGCCTTCATTAGTTAAGGTCACTCAGTCTTTTTTGAAAGCGAATAGTTTTGCCTTAGACCTAAGAAAAGTATAGCGATAGAAATTGGCTTATTAATAACAATACCAAACTCATTTGCGTAGTAAGGAAAATATTTTCAAAGCCAGCATTAAATGTTTCAGACTTTAGCTTTCCGAAGAGTTTCCAGTGTTTTTGTTAATCCAGTTTTTGCGACTTCTAATAAGTTCTGTTTCCAATAATTGGGGTTGTACATTTCGAGGGAAATACAACCTTTGTATCCAATTGACTTAAGTGTTTTAAATATTTCAGGTAAGGGTAGGATCCCATCTCCGGGGTGAACCCTGTGCTCATCGTTCAATTGTGCAAAAGCGGGAGAGGCGGGCGCGTCATTAAATTGAAAAATAGCAATGCTATCTCCATTTAATAATTTTAATCCTTCAAACCCGCCTTCACAAATATACATATGGTAAACGTCCGGGATAATAGCTGCTTTGGGATGATTGGCATCCATCGCAATTGCCATAGCCTGACCCATTGATTTGACCGGAAAATATTTTACGAATACAATCGCAGGTAAAATATTGTAATCATTGATGCCAATATTGATAATGTCTTTGTATCGATCAGCAACCCATTTTTGAGAATAATTGTTTCCTACTGTATTTGGAATAGTTTGAATATGCTGAGAACCGATTGCAGCCCCCATTCTCATCCTGTTTCTTGTAGCCGGTAATGATTTCTCCCATTCCTCTTTTGTTGGCGGCAATGCATTCCACAATCCGATCACGCTTGGTACAATTAATCCAAGATCCTTAATTTGTTTGCCGAGGTCTTTTAGGTTTCCTCCCTCTGCCTCGAATTTTTCCAGTTCATTGTCCCAAGGCTCGATAGCATCATAGCCTGCCTTAGCTGCGATTTGGATTTTTTCGACCAATGTAGCGGGCCTGATTGTTGCAGTATCCAGCGACACGGGCCAAGGGCTTTGACCGCTCTGAAACCTCTTTTCTTCTGGCAAAGCCGGATTTTGAGAAGCGTCAGCTTTTACAAAAGCTGGAAGGGCTGCGGCTGCCAAGCCAGTGAGTGCCGTTGATTGTAAGAACTGCCTTCTTTTCATTTGTTTAGCGGGATAATAAATTTGTAATTCAAATAATTGTTAGGATGTTGCCCAGGCCTTATCTCCTTTTTTGTAGGGGATACATCCTCGATAGGCACCTGGCGTTTCTACATACCTGAGTGCTTTTGTTACTCCAACCTCAGAAGTGAAAAAGCCCAGCAGTGTTAATTGTTTCATGAGTGAAAAATAGTGAATTTGTGAACCGGCTTCTGTTTGTGTGCCGCCACCACGACGATTATTTCCTCCTCCCGGATTTTGCTTTTTTTGTTCCTCATCAATTTTTTGGAGAAAGTTTAATCTTGTTGGATGATCTGATTCAATGAATGATCTTCCAGTAATAGATATAAAGTTGTCCCTTATTTTGTTAAGGCCGTCTATAAATATTTTCTGCTGGTTATCTTCATAACAATTGGTTACCATCATGACCATAAAGGCTCCGATCGCTGCGGATTTTGCCCCCGGACTTCCCGGAATTGGCGGTAAAATTGTTCCTCCTATTTCATCAAGAAGTCTTTCATCCTCTTTTGTAAACAGGACAGTATTTTGATTAGTTATTTTTCCCGTTTCTCTACAAAAGGCATCAGCTCCAATGATGCTGCCCCCTAACAATAAAGCAACTTTTGCGATGGCTTCTCTTCTTTCCATTATTATAGATGGGTTTATTATTCAATTAAAGATTTTGTTTCTTAAGCTCACTTACAGCATAAGCTGCTGCGCGAGCCGTTAAAGCCATGAATGTGAGAGAAGGATTTTGACAAGGGGAAGAGGGGAAACAAGCACCATCAGTCACGAAAACATTTTTTGCATCCCAGACCTGATTATGACCATTGAGAACAGATGTTTTTGGATCGCGGCCCATTCTTGCGGTACCGGTCTCATGGATGGCATTACCGGGAGTAAAGCCGGAGTCGCTTCCACCAACTTTTTTTAATCCACAGATTTCCAAAAATTCTATAGAATCAGCCAGCATGTCTTTGCGCATTTTTTTCTCATTTTCCTTCAACTCGCAATCAATAGCCAATACAGGAAGCCCCCATTTATCCTTTACATTTTTATCCAGGTAAGCCCTGTTTTCATGGTAGGGAAGCATTTCACCAAATCCACCCATTCCAAAGCTCCAACGTCCGGGTTCAGTCAGGACTTCCATCAAATTTTCACCAATACTATATTCTGCAATATTTCGGCTCCAACTTCCTTCACGTGTTCCATTTCCCTGAAATCCATAGCCACGGAGATAATCTCTTTTGTCACCTAGTATATTTCTGTAACGGGGAATGTATATTCCGTTCGCCCTTCGTCCGTAGAAGTATTTATCATCAAATCCTTCAGCGGTGCCACCTACGCCAATTCCTAAATGATGGTCCATCAGGTTGTGTCCCAATTCGCCACTGCTGCTGCCTAAGCCTTCCGGCCATATATCGGTAGCTGAATTCATCAAGACCCAGGATGAATTCAAAGTTGAGGCACAAACAAAAACAATTTTGGATTTGAATACATATGTCTTATTTGATTCTGCATCAACAATTTCAACACCAGTCGCTTTCTTTTTGTCTTTGTCGTATAGAATTTTGGTAACAATAGAAAATGGTCGTAAGGTTAGTCGTCCTGTTTTCATTGCGGCAGGAAGGGTAGAGGACTGGGTGCTGAAGTAGCTTCCAAACGGGCAGCCTGCAGAACATTTATTTCTATATTGACAATCAGTTCTTCCTTGAATGGGTTTTGTAATATTTGCTGTGCGACCAATGATCATTGAGCGCTGACCTTTATAATGTTTTTTGATTTTAGATGACATGTCTTTTTCCACGCAATTCATTTCCATAGGTGGCATAAACTGCCCATCAGGTAATTGTGCCAATCCATCTTTATTACCACTAATGCCTGCGAATCTTTCAACATGATCGTACCAGGGAGCTATGTCCTTATACCGAATGGGCCAATCGATTGACCAGCCATCTTTGGCGTTGGCCTCAAAATCAAAATCACTAAATCGGTAACTCTGTCTTCCCCAGGAAAGAGACTTTCCTCCAACATTGTATGATCTGCTCCATAAAAAATTTTTCACTTGGGTATACGGGCTATCGGCCATTCTTGTAGAAACACTAAAAAGTTTGGTCTCACGCGCCAATGCCTCTTTAACATCCGCTTCCTCCGCAACAGATTGCCTCGGTCTGCGACCACGAAATTTGGAATCCCAGGGATTAAGGGTAGCTGTCACATAATCTTTGATGTGTTCAATGTTTCTGCCCCTTTCAAGCATGATTACTTTTAAACCTCGCTCTGTTAGCTCTTTTGCAGCCCATCCACCTGAGATTCCGGAACCGATTACAATTGCATCAAATACATTATCAGCCATGAGAGTATAATTATGGGTAAGCAATAAAATTGTGATTGTAAAAGTTGCTGAAATTTAAGTGGAGATATATCTGTACTGTACTGTATTAGGTGAATGAATACGAATACTGCATTTGCTTCATGAATGGCATGACGTCACAGCGACTGAGTCGGGTAAAGAAGTTATCTTATTTGGTTTTTAATACTGTTTCGAAGAAATTCAATAACGATTGATAGTATTAACAAAATCAATCGCTTTTAGCTTTCATTCAAATAATTTCAAGTCATTAACTCTGCTTTGACCAATTCTTTTTTTAACCTTGAAACTGGAATTCGTAGTCCTTTTTCAGTTAACAATAGTTCGGTAACTGTATCACTCACTGTTAAGCTTTTGATGAATTTTCGGTTGACCAGATGTGATTGATGGCAACGGATGAAGTGATACACTTGGAGCATCTCATCATATAGGAATATACCTTTTGAAGCGATCAGCTTTTCGCCGGTAGTGAGGTAAATATGCGTATAGTTATTGGCTGCTTCACACCGTATGATCGTGACGGGATCAACGAACCGGATCTCTTTCATTAGCTGGATGGCGATACGGTGTTCCTTTGGTGGCAGGTTGATGATTGTGAGAAGGTTCTTAATCTGCAGGTTTGTCTGTTTTGTTTCTTTTCTTTTGATGGCCTTTTGAATGGCAAGGCTAAGGTCAGAGAGTTTGACCGGCTTTAACAGGTAATCCAATGCTGAACATTTCACCGCCTGAATCCCATAATGATCATAGGCAGTGATAAATATGACATCAAACTGGTAGTCTCCAAGAGAAGCCAGTAACTCGAATCCATCTGTCTCCGGTAGTTGAATATCCAGCAAAAGCAAATCGGGACTGGTGGCTGCAATCATGCGGATTGCTTCTGCTGCGTTAGTGGCTTCGCCTACCAACTCCACTTGAGGCAGGTTCTTCAACAAACCTTGCAGGTGTAAAGTATTCTTCTTTTCGTCTTCAATGATAATCGTTTTCATAGGCATGTATCCAGTTTTCAAAATAGTAAGTTGCGACACTGCTTTCAGAAAAATGGGTCAGTTTAAAGTGAATGTTTTCTGTTTTGTATAATTCACGCAGACGTTCAATCCTATCATGGGTCAATTGTAAACCGTAGCCATTTCCTTTCTTATCAACTTTTTTTTGCAAACCGCCATTATCGGTTACGGTTATCAGGAGATGATTATCTCTTTTGGTAAAAGAAATGATCATCTCTCCATCTTTACCTTGTCCTGCAATCCCATGTTTTATTGCATTTTCAACTACGGGTTGCAGGAGCATGGGAGGAAATTCAATTTGATCCAGATCCAATTCAGGATCGATCTCCATGCGCCATTTGAATTCAAAACGAAGTTGTTCTACACGTAAATATTTTTCCAGCGTATCAAGGTCATGTGAAAGTGGGATCATGTGCTCGCGACTATTTCTTAAGGTATCTCGCATGATATCGGAGAAGGATGTTAAGTACTCATTGGCGCGAACATTTTCGTTGTTCGTTACCAATCCCTCGATGGAGCTTAAGGCATTAAATACAAAATGCGGATTGAGTTGTGTTTGCACCGTGGTGAGTTGTTCCTCTAGTCGTTTTCTTTTTCGAGTTTCCTTCCTTAGTCGGTAACGATAGATACTGTATGGCCCGCTAGTAAATATGACCATGGCCAAGATTAGTAATGTATATTTCCCAATTTTAGATTGGTACCAGTATGGTTTGGTCTCGATAGCATATGTATTCGAAACTGACATATCTTGATAGCGAATTTCCAAGATATATTTACTGTTAGCCTCTAGCGAATTGAGCGATAATAAATGTCCTGTTACCTGCCAGTTTGGATTGGTAACAACAGGATTCTGATAAATTCGATACATAATGCAGGAGTCGCTATTTAGTCCTCCTCTTCTGATCAAGAGTTCCAGTTTTTTACCAGGAGAAACGGTGAGCTTTGTTGTTTTCACAGTATCAAAACCCGCCCATATTTTTTTAGGATCATTCGCAGTCAGCGCCTTTAGCTTGCTGTCTACTGAATCATAGTCGTTCTTTTGACGTACACCTTCTATAACCGGAAAAATTTCAGGCCGAGTAAATACAAACTGCTGAATAGGTTTGTGCGAACTGATTTTCCTGAAGGATAGAATTACTGAATCTGCATGTTGAAGTTGTAGATCTGCCAATAACCCATTATATGGAAATATTTCTTTTTCTTTCTCTTTAATAGTCAAGGGAAACCAATGCTTGTTTCTGAATTTTATGTTGGTGTAATTATACTCAATGGAACTATACTCTTGTATGGAGAGTGGTTTTTCCAGATTAAAGTATTGATCACTGGTAACAGCTATTTTTCTCGGTGCAAGGGCAATTCTAATATTTCCAGTCAGGGAAATGAAGCTCCGATTATTATACAATCTGGTCTCATAAATACCCGTTTCAACTACAATAGGAACTTTAGATATATAAGTTATGATAGAGCGTGAAGTGGTCTGTCCCTTTGTGCACCATGGAAGGGAAAGCAGGATGCTGATATGAACAATTTTATGTTTCAATTGAAATATTGGTAGCTGAATATACAGATTTTCCAATTTGAATAATACCAATAACCGATCAATCTTGACACTTACACAATGAATCACAACACATTCACATTGTGGTAAAATTTACTTTTTTGGTAAGGGCAGTTTTGGCTTACAAAACTATTTACCATGAAATTATTTCTCTATTTTATTAGCTTTTCTATCTTGTTTTTATCCTGTAGAAAAGGAGAGAGTCCTTCCATACCTTCTTCAGCCTCACACGTTTTTTTTAAGAACCAGACGGAAATGTTTCAAACTATCCAGGCTGCTATCAGGGGACAACATCCTGACGACCAACTCCTAGAGATCAACAGCATATCCTATATCGATTCAAAAGATAAAAGTTATGCGCTTGTATTTTATAGATCGAACAGAAAAAGCGGTAATCTATTGCTGGAACAGAAATATGAGAAAGGTATCCGTGTTTCTTCAACTGCCACTACGTGTGAAGGAGCAAACTGTAATTGTAAGGTAGTGACAACAATCAGTAATGAAGGTGATGTTAAAGTGAATTGTTCCTGCACTTCCTGTACAATGCTAATTAATCAAAACTAGATTGTTACACTTCGACATTATATGAAAGGCATCTTTATCGATGGACAATTCAAACCCTTTCGGCAAATACCTGCTTTGCCAGAGGGGTATCCTGGTCCTGTGATACGCACTAGCACCATCTTTTTTGTCAAAGGGAATTTTGGGCGGGTGACCTGCCAGCGACTAGTGTCAGGGCCATTTGAGATCTGGCATAGTGTTTACGAAGCGGCGCAGGATTGTAGTATCCGCTTTCATCATAAAAAAGCATTTTTGGGTGTACATGCCGTTTTGGAAGGTGACTCATATTACGAGGTTCCTGATTTTGAATCGGTTTTTTTCAGGGAGCAGCATTGTAATTTTTATTTCCTTCCTCTGCTGGATGGCACCGTGCAACTTACTAAAAGAAAACAGTACCAGAGCCTGAATATGTGTCTAAGGGCCGCACAGGTAAAACCGTATCTCGCTCACTTCGATACCGGGAAGCGATTGACAGAAAAACTCTTTCAAAAAGAGCCGGTCGTTTTGCATGGGGAACCCTTACCCATGAATTTTTCTTTAAAGGGAGTCATTCAAGAAATACTGACCTTCAGCTCTGCAATTGATCAGCAAGATCTTTTTTTAAAGATCAAGATCCATGAATTTCTCTTTTATCTTTTTGGTGCTTCCTTGCCGGTTGATCCTATTAAGCCGGAGATCAGGGATAGGTTATTAGAGATTAAAAAAAATATTGAACAAGATTTTGTCCATCATTTTACCATCCGCCAATTGGCGAAGAAGGCAGGTATGAATACCACCAGTTTTAAAGCAGCTTTCAAGACAGCATTTGGGATGGGTCCTTTTGAATTTCTTGTAGAAACCCGGATGCAACATGCAGTTAGCCTGCTGCAGAAAAGAGATCTGTCTATTCAGCGAGTTGCAGATGCATCGGGCTATAAAAGTTTTGGCAGTTTTATTAAAGCTTTTAAAAGAAGGTTTGGGGTTACACCTGGTCAAATCAAAAAAACATTTCCTCACGAGCCATTATGATTAATAAGGGAAGTATCAATGGATTTCTCTTTTAGGTGGATTGGATTGATTTGCAGTTGCTCTATATTGTCAGGATACTATTTTTCAAAGTCATCTTAGAAAACAGTATAGGGAAGTAGTTTTAAGTGTATAATTTAAATTTGGCGGAAATCTATAAATTAGCTGCGCAAAAAAATGGTGAGCTGAATATAATTGGCAGCATTCAGGGATGAAGAATGCTATTAACGCTAAATTTAAATGAAAACAACATCTTATAATACCGATTATCCTTCGATAGATAGCTTGCGAAAAAAGGCAATGTTACGAATTCCCCGATTTGCATTTGAATACCTTGATGGAGGATGCAATGAGGACGTAAACTTGGAAAAGAATACCCGCGAAATTCGTGAAATAGAACTCAAACCCTATTACCTGCGCGAATTCAATGGGGTGAGTCTTGAGACTCAGCTTTTTGGTCATACCTATAGTGCGCCTTTTGGAATTTCACCAATTGGTCTGCAGGGGCTGATTTGGCCAAAAGCGCCGCAGATCTTAGCGAAGGCAGCCATGGAAACAAACGTCCCATTCATTTTAAGTACTGTTACAACAGCTTCTATTGAAACTATTGCTTCGATAACCAATGGTAAATGCTGGTACCAGCTCTATCATCCCACTGATGCAGCTATAACAGAAAGTATACTTAGTAGATTAGAAGCAGTAGGGGTTAATGTTTTGGTGTTACTATGCGATGTACCAACTTTCGGTTTTCGGCCACGTGATATTAAGAATGGGTTGGCTATGCCACCGAAAATGACATTAGCTAACATTATGCAAATTTTCTCGCGCCCCAATTGGGCTATACATACACTTTTACATGGTGCTCCAGAATTTGCCACCATGAAACCTTATATGCCGAAGGGATTGAACATGAAGCAACTTGGTTTATATATGAACAGTACCTTTTCGGGAAGGCTAAATGAAGAGAAAATTGCCCGCATAAGAGAGCGGTGGAAAGGAAAATTGGTGCTTAAAGGAGTAGCCACTAAAGAAGATGCGGAAGCTGCTTATCGCTTAGGGTTGGATGGAATTATTGTATCAAATCACGGTGGCCGCCAGCTGGATGCAGGTGAGTCATCCATTAAATCTCTAGATCCTATTGTTAAAGCTTACAAAGGAAAGTTAGTCATTATGTTAGATAGTGGTATTCGTTCCGGTGTCGACGTAGCAAGGGGTCTTGCCTGTGGTGCAGACTTCACATTTATAGGTAGAACTTTTATGTATGGTGTAGCTGCTTTAGGTAAAAGGGGCGGACTTCAAACTGTTGGTCTTTTAAAGACTCAGTTGCAACAGGTAATGGAGCAAATAAATTGTTCTAACGTGGAGGATTTTCAAAAACATAGGTCTCACGACAGCTACTCATACACCAAGTGAGTTCAATAGGATGTTTTGAATAAAAAAGAATTGCTTTTTAGTTACCAAACCTAGGATAGCCCCGATACAAAAAAGCCCCATCTATTTAGTGTCTTACAGGTGCATCATTCTGCCATTCTTGGTAGTCCTATTTACCCGTGCTTTCAAAGGAATGGATCGAATTACTCCGTCATTTATTTAAAAACATTTCCGACCGAGCCATAAGGGTTGCCGTTTGAGCGAAAAGGTTTCTTGATCCTTGCCAACATTTGTGCAGGACAAATCCAACCTATGAAATCCAAATCACTGATCGTAGAGATCATTGCTTCCCTGTTTGTGTTACTCTTTGTGTACACAGCCTTGAGTAAATGGTTTGATTTTGAAAACTTCAAAGCGGTCATCGCGCAATCCCCTCTAATAGGATCTATTCCTACGATCATCGCCTGGCTATTGCCGCTCTTGGAACTATGGGTTGCTGGTTTGCTTTTGTTTCGATTGACCAGGCTGGTGGGGTTGTATGCATCCCTGATCCTAATGATCGTATTTACCGGTTACCTGATCTATATGCTGATGTATTCGCCAGAGCTACCCTGTTCCTGTGGTGGCGTACTTCGGTACTTAAGTTGGCGGACACATGTACTGTTTAATATCGTTTTGATAGTGATGGCCATCACTGCAATAAAAATGGATGCATCCAAGGGAGTAAGCCGAAAACCTGTATAAAAGAGTAGGCACTATTTTTTCACCAACGTTGCCTGATGGGCAACAAGCTTTTTCGTCCAATTATTTATTTATCATTAAAACATTTTATCATGAAAAAAGTATTATCCATCCTTCCGATCCTCGCACTGTTCCTGGCTGTTTCCGGTGCAGTTGCCATGAAACCAGCACCCAAAAATAACCTGGTGCTGACGTATTATTTTACAGGCATCTCCGGTGAGGAGTTTGATCCCACCAAGTATTCCACCTCAGCTCCAGGCGGAGGATGTTCCGGCAGCACGCTGGCCTGTGAGATCCAAGTACCCAACGGTTATTCCAGCATTGAAGACTACATGAACTGGCTCAATGAACAGCCCAATAAACAAGAGCTGTTTGAAGGGGTGGTGATTACAGAAAGGGATTAGGGTGCCTTTAAAAAAGACACCAATGAGCATTTTTCATTGGTGTCTTTTCATTTTATCTAGGGTTCTGTGCAATCCCGGATAGTTGTATGATTTCTTCCGGTATGGCGATTGCATACCTCGGATCATTTGGTGGTAACGTATAGGTCTGACCACTCAAAATTCTTGAAAGGGTGATATTTGCTCCCTCCAGATTCAGTCTTTTTAAGTCCATCCATCTGAGACCGCGCATCAGTAATTCCTTTCTTCTTTCTGTGCGTATTAATTGCAATAAGGCTGGTGCTGACAGGTTTGCAACCGGAATGTAAGTGCCCGTGCGCCAACGGTTTTGCAGCAAGACATTCAGGTCTGCCATGGCCGGGGAAAGGTTACCCAATTTTGCATTTGCTTCCGCGCGCATCAGGTACACTTCATCGGTTGCGATACCACTAAATAAATTTCCACCTCCTTCATAGCTTCCCCTAAAACCGAAAGTTCCATTTCCATTGCTTCTGAAAAACAGGGTTTTTCGTAGATCGTTTGGATGATAGCTGTTGTACAAATCCAGATCAATCTTCGCGCGGTTAATGGAAATGGCTTGCGGGACAGGAATCAGGTTTTCCATGATAACTTCTGTGTTGAGTTGCGGTAAGGGAAAGGCATTGTTCGTGTTCAAAGTATTATAGTTGAGCAGCGTGCTTTTGATTTGTAAAGACTTGTCAGCATACAGCAGGCAACTGTCATAGTTTCCCATAGATAGATAGGTTCTTGCGAGAAGGCCGTAGGCGGCAGCTCTGGAAGGACGCATTACATGCAGCGGGCTAGGAGTCAAGCGATTGGCGGCTTCTTTCAAATCCCGCAAAATCTGGTCATAGGTTTGCTTCAATGTGCTTCTGGTAGATTTTTCGTTAAAATCCTGGGACATGCGTAATGGAATACCCATTGCTGTTTCTGCTTTTGCAGGGTCATAAGGTGGGGTCCAGATGATAGCTGCCTGGAGAAAGGACCTTGCCCGAAAAACCAAAGCTGATCCCACTACATTATCCCATTCTGTTTGATTGGCGGCAGTTCGTTCGATGGAATTCATATTATCCAGCACAACATTGCTTATAAATACCATACTATAGATATTTGACCAATCGTTCTGGTAATTAGGAAAGACGCGGTCTTGTTGCCAGGTATGGAGTCTTCTTTCCGGCTCTGCAAGTGAATTCCAATCTGCATCGTTCAAGTAATAATTATCTGCACTGGTTTCCGAAGAACCCGCGTCGATGGTGTTGAGTCTGTAATAGGCATCAAGCATAGCTTGCAGATCACTCAAAGAGTTAGGAACCGAAAGTGCTTGGTTTGGTTTGGTATCAAGGTATTTTGTGCAGGCGCTTAATAGCAGGGATGCTGTCAGCAATAAACTTATTGTGAATCTATAGCGTGGTTTCATGGTTAATTATTTTTGGTATTAAAAACTAAGGTTACATCCCATAGAGAAGGAGGCTGAAGGAGGGATGGTTGTATCAAGATAATCGGGATCTAATTTTGCTGCATTGGCTCTCCAAATTATTCCCAGGTTGCTGGCATTGACAAATAGCCTGATACGCTTAAATGGAGCGTCTGTTCTAATACCTGGTGCATATTCATAACTCAGGGTGATATATTGCAGTCGCACATGATCGCCTTTTTCCACCAAGGGTTCAGAACCCTTGTAAAAAACATCCCTGTTTGTTACCAATGGATAGGTCATTGAGGGAATAGTGGTCGTTTTTTCATCGCCTGGATTTTGCCATCTTCTTGCAAAATCTGAGTGGCCGTTTCCATTGTTGAATAGTCCTGTATAGTCAATGGTACTTCGACGAAAATAATAACCTGTTTTTCCAATGATATTTACGGACAGTGAGAAACCTTTGTAGGAAATTGTATTTCTTAATGCGATCTGCGAGAGCGGCACTGCTGAACCATTGTACACGGCATTTTGTAAAGAATCTCCTACCAAGGCCGTATAATCTGTACTTGGTTGCTTATTGAAGATTCCGAGAGGGTTGCCTGTTAGCGGATCTAAACCCTTAAAGGGATAAGAGAATATGGAATAAACTGGATAGCCCTGCAATGGCGATAGGGAATACGTACCTGCATCTAATATATAACTTGAGGCTCGGGCAGAATTGGTATAATATTCTGTTACCTTATCTTTTGCTACGTTCCACATGAGCGTAGTCTGCCATTTGAATTTCTGATCAATATTCAGGCTGTTGATTTCTATATCCCATCCCCGCCCCTCCATCGAAGCACTATTTTTTACCAGTGTTCTTGTGCCGGCACCCGTATAATCAATGGGTACGAGTCCATAGAGATCTCTTCCATTTTTTACAAAATATTCAATGCTTCCTGAAATTCTGTTTCGTGGCGTTTTGAATTCCAGCCGAATATTAAACTGACCCGATCTTTCCCATCGAAGATCCGGGTTACCATACTGGCTGATGGTCGTTATCGGCGTAAGCGTGTAGGGCGAGGCTGCCTGAGCAGCAATGGTTGTTAAGGCAGATTGGGTGGGATTGATATTGCCGCTATAACCATAACTCATGTTCATTCTCAAATATGGCAACCATGTAAGCGAATAAAATTTTTCTTTTGACAGCTGCCAGGAAAGACCGGCTGACCAGAGCGGAGTCCATTTTTGATTTGTATTCACACCAAAAATATTGGAAGCGTCTCTTCTTCCGCTAGCAGAAAAAGTATACCGATCCAGATAAGTCCAGGCAAGGTTGGCATAAGTGGATACATAGCGATTGGATAGTCTGGATATAAAATTATTATTGGGAATAAAAGAGGAAAATCCGGTTACGAATTGCGGATAGGTTGCGGTGTAATCTACATTGGCGTTGGTTAAATTATCCGGGTTAAAACCATAGGTGCGGTACGTATTGGTATTGGTATTGACCTCGCGGATCTCAGCACCGGCCAGTCCACTCAGGCGGTGATTTTTCCAGCTACGGTTGTACTGAAGCTGCGCTCGATAGTTTTGGGCCTCCAGCAGGATATTAGATTGATCATAGATACCCCCAACAGGCACCCGGTTGGTTTTCTGGCCTGTTGCGTAATTGATCTGTGTGAAATTGTTGATGGTATTTCTCGCAAAAAAACTTTCTACATCATACAGGGTCTGGTTATTTGTGCGCTGGTTTTCATAACGGTATTGTAATTCCGTAGTCCAGTCACTGGAAATTCTGTAGGTAAGGTTGGCAAAGGCCATGAGATCATAACGGTCACTACTGGTTCGTGTATGCTTGTAATCTTCTAATGGGTAGTATTTCCAGTCCAGTATCTTTCCCTGGCCAGCCGTGTCTAGATAAGATTGCCGGTAGGATTTATTTACGGCAAGGGCATTACCGTTTTGATCAGCCAGCATAGCATAGGGATACAAGGAACCACTGTTGCCGGATGAAATGGCACCATAACCGCTTTGGCCACTAACGGTGTTATTTTGAATATAGGAAAGTCCGGTTGAGAGTTGTAAACGCGAAGTCAGACGGACGGTGTTTTCAGCTCTTAGGCTGATGCGTTGCAAGGAAGCAGATAAATCAGAGATGTTACGATCATAGCCACCGGAAACTATCCAGGCGTTGCTCTGGTTGCCACCACGAAGGGAAAGCGCGTACTGTTGTTGCACTGCGGGTTTGTAGATGTATTGCTGAAAATCATTTCTAACATCCACTCCGCGTAAAGCATTGATTCGTGAATCAGCATCTATGGCGGACAACTGTCCATTTGCTTTTTTAATCAGTAGCTCTACTACCGGAGATAAAGCAGGTCTGGACGTGGAATTAATACTGCTGTTGTAAAAACCTCTGCCATATAGAAACTGCTCTACATCGATATAGTCTGTTGATCGGATGGGTTTGGTGTACCAAATGTCCGGTTTGGCAATCATAGAAAGGTTAGACGAAAATTCGATTGAAGTGGGTTGGTTGAAATGCCCCTTTTTGGTAGTAATCACAATTACGCCATTACCTGCACGTGTTCCCCAGATGGCGGCGGCAGCTGCATCTTTCAGTAGGGTGATAGATTCCACATCGTTGGGATTAATATTATTCAAGTCTCCATCGTAGGGAAAATTGTCTAATACGATCAGTGGGTCTTTTGGGCCACCGATTGTGCTAAGACCACGGATCATGATGCCTGTAGAAAAATTATTAGACCTCTTTTTATCAATGGTTAAACCATTGGCGATTCCATCCAGTCTTGCCAGTACAGAGGTTCCTACCTGTTCATTAAATAGTTTGTTACTAACTACTGTGAAGGAGCCAGTGGATCTTTCTTTGGAGATGGTTTGATAGCCTGTTTGCACCGTTACTTCCTGCAGCGTTTGCCCGTTTCCGGTCATACGAATCATTAGCGGTGCTGTTTGCGTGGCACTTACTACAAGGGTCATTTTTGGATACCCGATGTATTCGATACTTATGGTATCGACGCCTAAGCGACTCGTTAACAAAAAAGATCCATCTGCCCCAGATAGGGTTTGGGATTTAGATTGTTTGAGGGTGAGCTTTGCACCCGCCAGTGGCAGGCTGTCTGAACCGATCAGTGTTCCTTTCACCCGAAATTCGGTTTGTGCCTGCAAGATGCTTACAGCACAGAAGATGCAGAGAATGTGTAAGAATACGTATTTTTTCATGTCAGTTTTTTTTGGTGGTTACTTGATATAATGGGTTTTCTGTCAGCACAAAAACAGAAAGCTGTCTTATGGCTGGCACTAGCTTCAAATGATATGGGATCAAGGACTGCCGAAGTAATTCAGGATCCAACAATGCCTTAGCCGGAAGTACCAGGTCAATAGGATACCCAATTCCTGTCTCATTTAGAATAATGGCTTTACCAGGACTTGGCTGTCCTGCATCATTACAGATCTCTGTAAACGCTGCCAAACTGTGTCCTTGCAGGTAGAGACTGTCGGTTTTACTATTTTTTGTAAATGTCTGTTTCTGGAATCCGGAATGTTCCGGCCCCTGGCCCTCGGCAGAAAGAACAAAACAGGGCATTTCGCGAATTTGCCAGGAACCCTGCAATGGGGAAGAAAATTGTAAAGAAGTCTTCAGGTCGGCAATAATTAATGAATCAGAACTGCCCGGCGGAAATATTCCTTCGTAACAGAAGAGATTGTTTTTTTTCCATTCTTCCGGTCTTGCGGTTTTATCTGTATACTGTGCCGGATCAGGTACATCGAGCACCAAACGATTGGCCTTAAATTTCCAGGCATTTTGGAAAAGACTTAGCAATCCCCAGTTAATAAAATAAACTCTTTTGGAAGAAGGTAATAGCTGGGTGCCCCGTCTTGTGCCAAGTCCATCTATCTGGCGGGTCAGTAGGTTCTGGCGCAGAAAAAGGCTTGAATCGATTCCTGCAATCTGGTTGCGTAAAGGAAGTAACGGATTAAAATCCAGCAAGTCTTTTTTTACTGGTAGTTGAAAGGGCGAAGATGTAGCAGAAAGCGCCAATCGCAGGTTAGCAGTTGTAATGTACTCTGCTTCTGTAATGGCTACTACTTTTCCTTTGTTGATCCAGACCTCATGTGGGATCAGGTAGTGCGGGAAGGTTTGGTGAAGCAGGGTATCGCCCGTCAAAAACGGCAACCTGATGCCCTTATCCTTAACAATGGGATTCGTTTTTAAAAACCGGTTGATGGCCGCGGAAGACTCCGCACAGACCACCAGTATGGATAGTGAATCGCGGAACTGGTTTTGCAGAGAATCCAAGCGGGGCAGTGACGAAATACAAGCACCGCATCTTGTATCAAAGAAATCCAGAATACACAATTTGCCAGAGAGTGCATTTAGTCTGATAGACGTATAAGGAGCATTGAGTACTGGTCGCAAATTGCGGTCAGCAAAAGCATCACCTACCGTTAAGGGCTTGATAGACTGGCATAAAAGTTCTACCTGACATAAAAGTGCCAGTATGCATAGCATGTATTTCATTTTGCAGTTGTGGTTTAGGTGTAAAAAGACTTTTAGAAAATAAAAGCTTTCCAGCCTATACCGGGTTCTTGGGTTTCTTGGCAAAATTGGTTTTAAGTAACGCGAGACTTGCGCCCTTTAATAAGCAGATACTTTGCGGCAGCAATCGATATGCTTTCCTTAACGAAGGCCGCACCCAGCGGGGAGATGGAACAAAAGAGAACTGAACGAGAAAGCAGTGAGCTAATAGTACAGTTGAAGAAACAGATTGGACAGTCAGACTACAACAGTATCCTGATAGGGGAGGAATACAAGGAACGGGGCCCATTTTTCCATTACTGAGACCTGAGAAAATGTCCCGATAACAAAATGAGCTCCAAACATTGCATCTGTTTCTATTAAAGAATCCTTGTTTCATATTTTGAATTTCATCTGACTGCGCTTTTTTTCCTTATTAAACATTTGATAGTGCATAGGATGTTTCGTATATAAATAGTTCTTAATCAAATTGTTATGTAAATCATACATGCTATTCATTACAATATACTTCCCTATAGGTGATTGTCAGTGGTGTTCATATTCGCCAGTTTTACAATCACTTATAGGTAAGCAGTGAAAACTAAAATTGACAACTACGTAATTGAAAAAGTAAAGGAAAAACGGCTTGAGAATGACTTGTCTCAAGCTGATTTAGCTTTTGAATTAGGTATGTCTGTTGGATTTATTGGGAAAGTTGAAAGTCGTAAGTACTCCTCTCATTATAACGTGAAACATTTAAATGATCTTGCAAAAATTTTAAAATGTAGCCCGCAGGACTTCTTGCCCAAAAAACCAATCTGATACGCTATTCGCTAATTCGCTTTTCAAAATCTAAAATACATAAAATTCAATTACTCACCTATAGGTGATTGTAATTTTTTCTCAACCTAGTGAACTTTATACTTACCAATAGGCAAGCATGCGCTCGGAGATTGACCAACATATTATTGATAGAGTAAGGGAGATAAGGAAAAGGCTTAAGATTTCTCAGGAAACTCTGGCTTTTGAATTGGGTTTTGAATCAAAGGCTTACATTGGTGCTATAGAAAGTATGAATCCAATTAGATCTGAGTGTTATAATTGTAAGCATTTAAATGACTTAGCAAAGTTGTTTAAATGTTCTCCAAAAGATTTTTGGCCCGACGCAGCTTTGTAGCTAAATATTTTTTCTTTTATTGATCATTCGTTAAACAATATTCGACCTTATTTTTTAAAAAGAAAGGACTATCAATAATTTATTGATTTAAACTATTTAGAGTGTGAGTAACAGTTTTGTGCATAGAATAAATTTATCGTCAGAGAATTTTGTTTCACTTTATTTTGGAAAGGGGGCTGGGAAACAAATTAAAGAACAACTGGAACATGCTAAGTCTGAAGTGTTAATCATTTCCCCCTATATAAGTGAGAATAAAATTGATACCCTCATTAAATTAAGAGAACGAGGTGTCGATGTTTATCTTTCATTTTCTTCATTACCAAAATATGATATTGAACGATCAAGTATCTTACGAAAACTGATACAGCAGAATAAATTTGTTGACAGTGAAAGGAAATCATCTATTATAAAAAGAAAAAACATTTATAATGGACTACTTGGAATTTTAGTCATTCTAATGTTTCTATTTATATCCCTTAATTTATTCCAATTAAACGGAGAAAAACAATTCAATGCACTTTATCTTGCCAGTACAATCTTTATATTGTGTATTGCTTTTTATATTAGAAAGCTAAAAAAGAGAATAGAAAATACACCAGTTAATAGTTATACATATACCGAAAAGGGTATTAGATTTAAGTATATTGACGGGAATGGTGATAACTTTGTTTTTATTCATTCAAAAATCTATGTCATCGACAGAAAAGATGTCTACTTAGGATCCATGAATTTTACTGATAGTGGATTCTCCTCAAATTTTGAAACAAGGGTTAGGATAACAGAAGCTGTTCTTGCATCCGAGATAGCTGACTGGGTACGTGATTTTTTTGAAAATAATATTGAATTTCCCGCTAAAGACATAAATCATTTGGGAGCAATGGTATACAATGAGCCGATTTATTGATTATTTGAATTCATTTGAAAATTGGATTTAAGATGTCTAAGAATATAGATAACTTCTAATCAACAAAAGGCCCTTTTTTTAATGGCTAATTCTTTAAATTAAGGCTAGATATTTTTTCTTTGCAGATTCTTTCGACAAGAACTCTCATTTCTTTGATTCGATCTATAAGCATTGATAGCTCAACTTTAGTAATTAGATAGTCAGATTTGTAACGAGCGTCGATGTAACCTCTTTTTAATAAATCAAAAAGATTTTTTTCTTCTCTGTTTGTTTCAATTGGAAATAGTAAGAATAATTCCTCTGAAATGTGTTTTGCCTGTTTTCTTAATTTGTATAGATTATGTGTTTTCGGTTTATAGCCAGTGAATACAAGTAATGTGGCATAGTAAAAACTCTCAGTTGCTTGATGTAAGTTGAACACTCCTATTTTATACTCTTCCTCAGAAAGAAAAAATTCAACTCCTTTTAAAAATGCGGTCGCTCCAGGAAACCATATATCAAAATACCTCTGGGCAATTTCTTTCTCCTCCGCTGGTGTCAACTCCCTTGGCTCGGCAAACTCAACGAGGTCGGTGTCATACAGAAGCACACCGTCGGTGATAATATCCGTAAAAAAGTACTGACCAAATTCCAAACCTTCATTGATGTAGTCAATTTCATGAATCTGTAAATTGATTGGCTGCTTGAAATGCTGGGTCCTGCTGTTGACAATATCTTCCAGTTCGTACTCTTTAATCGTGTTATGTTGCGTCACCACCAGGAAGTCGTAATCACTTACGTACTCATAAAAAATACCGTCCTTGCCTGTATACCGGTGCTCCACATATTTACCCTTCGCGTAGCTACCAAATAAAATGATCTTTTCCGGTGAGACAACCTCCCTGATAATATCAACGATATCCAGGATCTGGTTTCGTTTGCTTAAAGGGAGATGGTTGAGGGAGGTTTTCATTTCAAAACAAATTTACGGGGAAAGGCGCATAAAGAGATAGTTGAATTCAGTGCTATATACAAACAAAAGAAAATCATAAATACATAACCCATTAAACTGGTCTGGATAAATAAGTTTGATTTACTAGATTTACAGTGAAGCAGAAAGCACCGAAGTATCAATAATCAATATTGAAGGGCCAACTTAAACTTTTAAGGCCTGTAACATTAAAGGCGGAATTAGGTAGTACAATGTAATCGAAGTTTTCCCAGATGGGCGCCGGCATTATTAAGGGAGTGTAAATGTAAAGCCAAACCTATTCGGCTGGTATTCAACATACTTAAGTATAATTGTATAATCACCCGGTTCAAGTTTTTGTGTTGTTGGTGAAGCACCCCGTGTTAGCATTCCGAAGGAATAGCTACTCTCAATATTATTATTGCTTAAACGGTAATTCATAAAAAATTCCGCAGGTGATGCATCGGTACCTTGCTTGTAAAAGTCATTTCCGTTTATATAATTTGAAAACTCTCCTTGAGCTAATGGCCCCAAAAGAACCGAATCTTTTTCTCGGAAGAGTTTAACTTTGGAATAAAGAATATCACCAGGAATTTCATTTTTGAATCTGATTCTGACAGTAGGCTTTTCAAAACCGATTGTTTTTGTCAGACAACCTGAAATAACTGCGAGTAGTGCAAAGGCCATTAGATAACGCAGCATAGAAATGTTTTGTGTAAGGTAAAACATTTTACATATTTCACTAGTAAAGTGAAATGCATAAAATATAGGTCAGTATAACTGGTTACTAGAATAATTTCAAGCTCTAATGCAATAAGAGAAAATCTGAAAAAAGAGCTTAAATAAAACCGAATATCGGACAGATGTTTATTTGCTTGATTAAGGAAGTGTAAATGAAAAAGTAAACCTATTCGGCTGCCATTCAATACGCTTAATTATGATGGTATAGTCACCAGGTTCCAACTTATGTGCGGTCCCAGGTGGAAATGGGGTTTGCCGTCCGGAATAAAAGCTCATTTCAATATTATTACTGCTTAAACGATAATGCATATCGATTTCTGCAGGTGTCGCATCGACACCTTGCTTATCAAAATCAGTACCGTCTATATATTTTGAAGATTCTCCTTGTGCTAATGGCCCTAAAAGAACGGAATCCCTGTCTCGTATAAGTCTAACTTTACAATCAGTAATATAACCAGGAATTTCGTTTTTAAATCGGATTCTAACAGTAGGCTTTCCATACCCGATTGTTTTTTTCTCACAACCTGCAAAAACTGCGAGCAAAACAATACTAATTATGAAGAGTTTCATGATAAAATTTTATGAAAAGTTAAGCTTTATTTATATAAATCATTAGCAAATTGAAACTTAATATAAGGTGATTAGTGATTTCCGAATTCAGAAAATAATCATTTTATATTGGGTAAATCGGTTAGCCGTTGTGGTTCTAAATGAGTTTTGTTACTAGAACTTTGAAAAATCTTTTTATTGCAAAGGGTTGTAAGGAATTATTTATTAACAAGTAATTGTTGGTCGAAAATCAGGCTAATATTAATAGTTTACTCATTTTCAGATACTTGCAATTCTAACAATCCTTTTTCTATGATCTCTAGAAAATTAGATTCCCCACTTTGTCATTTGAAAATTAACACATCCTTAAAAAAAAGAGTAGATACAGCTATTTATATATTTTATTTCCACTATCTTTATTGCAGATAGTTAAAGCGACCTGTAATACATACTCCCCCCCATTGGAAATTTTTTCTTAAGCAAGATTAATTTACTATTATTCCCCCTAATAGTAGTAAATGGATGTGGTTTGTCGATGTTTAAATCCTTGTATTGACTTTGACATTAATCGATGAAGATAAATAAGACTTTTGTTTTAGTAAATTCTATTAGCACATTACGATCAATTCATTCTATACTATGCATTTGGAATAGATGATTGATAAATCATCAACAACTAATAAATTTATTTCATGCAGCTATTGAAACTAAATATTTTTATTTCACTAAAATAAATGTTATAAACTATGGCATCTGTTGTTTGGAGTCTAAACGAAAGTCCTTGCGATCAATATGTTGATGCAAACTTACTTATTGAAACATCTACGGATGGTATTAATTTCACGACGGAAGTAAATCCACCAAGTAATAGTAATGGTTCATTTACTGTTGGGTCAGGTGTGATTTCTATAAGAGTTACGACATATGCTACTTCATCATGGCCAACATCGAATTGTAAATTGGTTTGTCAATTTACCGACGATCTTAGCTATTACTGGGGGCTTGTTTCTTATCATTACTCTGATTCCAGACAAGCTCTGCTAGGTGTACCAACTAATACACTTTACATTTCAGCCTTTTCATTATATAAACCTTAAATAAAGAATAATGAGTATTACAGTTAATTGGAATCTTGATGAGCACCCATGTGGCGTATTTGTTGATTGTAACCTTCGTATTGATGAATATAATTCAAGTCATGTTTTTGTAGCTACTAGAGTTGATGAATCTTCAGGCGGATCTGGTAGCTTTGCTGTTGATACAGGGCATTGGCTTAAAGCATATGCAATTTCTTTTAATACACCATCCTATGCCTGGCCAGCTCCGAATTGCGGTTTGTTGGTGCATGCCAATAATGGAGATCCGAGTTCGGAAGCGATTATATCGCGGACTTGCGGAGATACTGCCATGTGGCAGGGGGTAGTCGGTTCAACAAATTTTGAAATTAATGCCTTCTCATTCATAATTGGTTATGATTATACCTTAATATTTGTAACGATTAGTAGTACCTATCTCATAAACTTTCATACCGCAACTGCAAAATTTATTGCCAGTATTGCAGTGGCTGAAACTGTTACCTTGACTTATAAATACAGTATTACTGGAGGAAACTGGGTGGAAAATCAAACTGCTACAATTGCTGCATCTAGCGATGAAAGCGCTACATTTGACATCACAGGGGTTACTATTGCAGACGATATTGAAATTGTAATCACTGGTATTAGTCCTACCTATTCGGCTTCCTCGCATTATGTTTACAGGCCTCTATAAAATCATTATTGATATGTGTTATTAATCATGTTTCTTTCTGTCCTGATTTTTGAATGTGGCCATGAATTACGCTGGAATCCTTAGACACAGACTAAAAAAAATATCTTTTATTTGTAAATAAAAGATATTTAAATTTTATGCGCAAAGGATGTTGTAACACTTTTGAATTTTAATGTTATAATCAATTTCGTGACACTGTAAATTGATAGGCTGCTAAAAATGCTGGGGCCTGCTGTTGACTATATCTTCCAGTTCGTACTCTTTAACGGTGTTGTGTTGTGTCACCACCAGGAAGTTGTAATCACTGACGTACTCATAAAAAATACCGTCCTTTCCCGTATACCGGTGCTCCACATATTTACCCTTTGCATAGCTGCCAAATAATATGATCTTTTCCGGTGAGACTACCTCCTTAATAATATCCACGATTTCCAGGATCTGGTTTCGTTTGCTTTCGGGAAGGTGGTTGATGGAGGTTTTCATTGGGTTAAAATTACGGGGAATGTCCGAAAAATGGTGAAGCTTTTCAATGAACATTCAATTCGCTCCGATCATTCAATTGGCTTTTAACCAAATCTCAAAAATTGAAATGTTTATTGCAGTGCTTAATATTATACCAGAAAATGAAACAGTTGTCCTTTCGCAGAAAGAAAAAAATCCATTGATAATACCTGGACGCGGTAGTGCTTATTTAAAAATGGTTCATTTCAGAAGACTGCTATCATCGTGACAATGCTTTTTAAGAAGATACGGTGAGGTGTGGAATCACAAACGAGTTTACAGAGTGTACAAGCTATTAAAACTGAACAGGAAGAGTAGAGGGAAGCGCAAACATCCTGCCAGGGTAAAACAAGCTTTGACACAACAAAGACTGATTAATAAAAGCTGGAGCAAGGATTTTATGAGTGATAGTATGGTAGGTAATAGAAAATTCAGAACCTTAAATATAATGGATTATTGTTTCAGAGTAGTTCTTGGTATTGAAATAAATACTTCTATATCAGCCAAAAGCGCAATTAGAACGCTTGAAAGAATTATTGAACATTGAGGTATGCCTACAACGATCCGAACCGATAATGGCCCAGATATTACCTCGAAAGATCTTGAACTATGGAGTTTGGAAAAAGGAATCGGTATCAAGTTTATACAACCAGGTAAACCAAAACAGAACGGATACATTGAACGATTTAACAGGCTTTATCGGGAAGCTGTTCTGGATGCTTACTTGTTCTTTGATCTGAGTGACGTAAGAATATTAACTGATGAATGGATGAAAGAATACAACAACAAAAGTCCCAATGAATCATTGGGAAATATGAAACCCGTTGAAAGGAAAACAAACCTTATTGAAAATAATTAAACTCTAAAAGTGACTGTCTGAAATAAGGGGTACTTACAAAAAAAGTACACGATTTTAAGTAAAGAAGAGGATGACTATAATCCAATGGAGAACTAATCGATGAATATGTAAGCCTGACTTTAAAAGGAGACGCTGAGTAATAATATTCAGATTCTACAACAATCAATTCCGGAATCAACTTGTCAATGCATTCGGATTTTGCAATACAGTAAATTTTAAAGAAAAATTTATCTTAATTGACCGCGAGCGTATTTTGCCTTTTACTTCCCCAAGAATATTATTAAAATAAACGATGAATTATTTTTTTGCAAGTGACGAGCCTCGTTTAAATAATTGATTCATTTAGTAGGGTAAACACTAAACTGCTTTTCCATTAGGGGTAAAAACCCCTGTTTTTATTTGTATAGAACAATTAGATTTATGTAATCTAAATTCTACAAGACAAATATTCTAAATAGACTTTTTGCTTAATCTGAACAGAATGTAAGGTACTGTTCTGTATTTAAATGACAGTAGAGATTTTGTCTTGGGTTTCAATTATTCAGTGGAATTCAATTTAGCAGATAAAAATAAAAGTATTAAAGAACTTATTACATTACCAATACATATCAGGATGCAAGGAAAGAACCGTCGAATTAACCTCCAGGAAGCAAATGACATGACAACTCTTTATTTCGCAAACAGGCCGGAAGAGGTTCCTATTTGTGAAACTTTGGATGGAGAAACAATGCAGTCTTTAATTACTACGCCTGCGTATACTTTAGGAAATATAATATGGAATGAAGCCCGATATGACTGATTATGCTGTATTAGTTGTATCAAATACGAATGTAAATGATCTGTTGTCTTCAGCCAGTTTCAGCTTAGAGTTTAGAGATGATTTCCAAAAAAAGTTTACGATGGAGGTGAAATACTGCAAGTTGCTATGCAATGCCCATATAGTTGCCCCCAGTTTCTCTTTTGAATTGAGGCCAACAGATTTTTATTTAGGAATTTTTTTTATAAACAAAGCAAATCCGTTTGCTATTCATGTTTTTTCTATCTGTATTTACTGAAGTCGGTGTCTTTGAGAAATGATTCTTGCCTATTTCAATAATTATTGTAAGAATTAAATATAAAAATATAGTGTGTTTAAGACGTACTGAAAAAACTGAAACAAATATAGTTGGTTCTAAAAATAGTGTTCTGAATTACGTGAATGATCTTGTTATAAAATTGATAACAGTAATAAGGTCTTTCAAATTCCAATTGTGCTTCATTCCTTCACTAGTATTTCCACCCTTAAAATAGAATGTTCTCTAACCTTAAAAATCAAAAAAAAATGAAAAAAACTATTTTTGGTTTGATGTTGTGCCTTCTAATTGGCCTAAATGCATCTGCGGGACTAACCAGCCCAATTGTTTCTGACCTTAAAAAAAATCAGCAAGAAAAACTTGAGAAAAAAAAGTTTGATTATCAATGTTGGTCTTTTGCCTGGACACCTATTTGCCTAAGCTCCCCAATGACATCATCCATATGTGGGGAGGGTATATTAGACGACTATACTAAAATGGCTTTGGCTATGATCATGATAATAGAAGTAACCGCAATACTTTGCTCTGAACCATAGAGATTGTTTTATTTATTATCCATATCAGGATTAATTGCTGGAAATACAATTAATTCTGATATTTATTTAAATTGTAATCATGAAACTGATAAAATATTTAATAATCGCTGAAGTTATCTTCTTCTTCAATAAACCTCTACTGGCGCAATCCGATTTTTCTGAAACTGCCATATATCAAGTAACCTATAAATTTATTCATGCATATGATACATTAGATCTTGAAAAGAAGCAGGTAGCAAATATGAATTTATACGTTGGACAATCCTATAGTTTATATAGGTATGTGGGTTACGAATTGTATCAAAAAGAATTAATGAAACTTCAAGACCAGGTTTCGGATTGGATAAAGACATCAGATATGTCAAAGCCTATGAAATCGGGATATGATAATAGACACCAAGTGCCTACTATAGAAATTTTCAAAAAGCTGGATGACAATACTTCATATAAAAAGGAATCATTACTTTTTAAGGATTATGTTGTAGAAGATGATATCCCTAAAATACAATGGAAGATTACTTCTGAAACAAAATTGTTCGGAGAAGTTAAGGGACAAAAGGCTGAAGGATCTTTTGGTGGGCGCATATATACTGCATGGTTTGCCCCCCAGTTTCCGTTTAGGGCTGGTCCTTGGAAATTAAGTGGATTGCCAGGTATTATACTTGAAGTTTCGGACGAAAAAAAACAAGTCGGTTTTTATTTTACAAGCTTCGAACGCTTAAAAAATGAAAATCAAATTTTGATAGCATTGCCTAAAAAATATTTTAAAACAAATGAGGCACAGTTTGAGAAATTAAAAACATTATCAAAGGAAGATCCGATAGCCTTTGTTACTAGCATGAATGCTCAGCTGGGCTTAACTGTTACTGTTGATGGAAAAAGCTTGGAAAGCCTTTATAATGGTAAGCCAAGAGCAAAATCGACAAAACCATTAATTAATAATCCTTTGGAACTTACACAGAAATAGCTACAAAAACCAAATGTTTGTGAGGCTTTATTTTAGCAATATCAATTTAGTGAGGAGAACAAAGTTTAACTTATCATTTAGATTTTTTTACTCTATTTTGATTTGTTTGATTTGCTTATGTTATGCAAATATTTGTGAAGCTCAATTTCGGATAAGTGGAAAACTAATTGAGAATATTACAAATAAGCCGATTTCTTCTGCTACTGTGACTATGAAGTATAAAAGTTCAGACCTGGTCCTTGCATACGATATCTCAGATAAAAATGGCGAATTCAAACTTGATTTTAAAAATAGGCCTAATAGTCAGGTGTGGTTATTTGTCACTGCCATAGGCTTTCACATGGATTCGGCTCTGGTTAAAAACCAGTTTGAGGGATTATTGTTTCGCCTTATTCCTTATTCCAAGCCATTACCCCCAGTAACCGTCAAGAACCGGACATCTTTCCTTTCGATAAAACCCGACACAAGTTCTTATGCAACGGAAGCCTTTACTCAGAAACAGGACCGAACCATTGAAGATGTTTTAAAAAAAATACCAGGAATTGAAATTTCTGAATCTGGACGTATTTCTTATAATGGCAGAGCTATTTCCAACTTTTATATTGATGGCGATGATATTGTTAGTGATCGTTATTCGATAGCTACTAAATCTATTAGACCAGATATGGTCGAAAAAATTCAGTTAATCGAAAATCATAATCCTATTCGAGCTCTAGAATCGGCCATTCTTAGTAATAACACAGCTGTAAACCTGAGGCTGAGAGAAGAAGCTCGGTTGGCTGTAATGGGTAATGTAGGTGCTGGGGGAGGGGACCATGAAACATACAAAATGGATGTAGATCTTTTTAGCTTTAAAAAACAGTTCAAGTTTATTAATCAGATAAAACTTAATAATGCCGGCATAGATATAACAACGGATATATTGCCTCAAAACTTAGATGAATTGGTGAAAAAACTGGAACAAGGTTCAACAAAACCATACTTAAGTATGGGAGCCGTTAGCAGCCCTGACATTGCACAACAAAGGTATCTTTTTAATAGAACAGGAATGCTTACTACGAACAATAGTTTTATGGTCAAGCCCGAGACCCAAATTAAACTGAATGTTCAGTATTTTGAAGATGAAAAAAAGCTTACTTCTAACTTGTATTCCGTGTTCATATTGCCGACTAATAATTTTGTCTATAATGAACAGAAAGAGCAGCAAAATTCACTTAAGAAACTTAATGCTCAATTTGCAGTCACACTAAACCAAAAAAAAAATATCTGAATAATGTATTTGCAGTTAATTCTGTGATGCCAATTGAAAATGCGAGCCTTCAGCAGAATGGGTCAATGTTTTTGCAGTATCACGACAATAACACCTGGGATATTTCTAATGAACTAAATGTTATTTCAAGAAAGAGTGGTCGAAATATTACAGAATTTAACTCATTCATACAATATCAAAATTCCCCTGAGAATCTTAATATTGTTCCTGGCTTACATGATTCCATATTTAATAGTAGTGTTCCATACTATAAATTGACTCAACGAGTAAAGCTGCGTTCATTTTTTACTCAAGAGAGTTTTTCATATAGGGTTGTAACTAATTATATGGTTCAAAATTATAAAGTGGGTGTTCTACTACAATCTCAGCTTCTCGGTTCTAATTTGTCTACTGAAAATAATTCGGGTAGTGTTAAGCAATTGTCAGACTCCTTTCTAAATAATTTAACCTGGAGACAGAGTAAGGTTTATATAAAATCTGACTACGATATGATATATGGCAGTACTCGGCTTTCCGTTTCCTTGCCGCTTAACCTACACTCTATTCAAAAAACAAATACAGTATCTGATTTCACTGAAAAATTTACAAGGATAATATTTTCTCCTTCCGTAAACTGTAGGTACAACCTGAATGGTGAAAATAATATTTCAGCAAATTACCAATACAATTCATTACCCTCTGGTATCCAAGAGAACTACCCAAACTATATTCTCTCTAATTATATGTTACTTCAAAAATGGGATTTACCTATAGTGACGAATAGTAGACATACTGTAAACATTGGTTGGAGTGGAACAAAAGCAGGCAAGTTACTAACGGGTAATGTGTCACTTACTTTCAAAACAGGGGAAAACGGATATCTCCCTAGTTATTATTATTCTAATATACTCCAGGTCAGGCAATATTTTCAGGGTACTGTAAAAAATAATACTAGTCTATTGAATGCAGGTATATCAAAATATTTATTTTCAACTCATTCTACAATTTCTAGTCGTGTTATCTTGCAGAAAACCGACTATGAACAAATTCAACAAAACCGGCTATCCCGGTTTTCAGATTTCCGTCAAACGCTTTCTGCAAGGATTCAAACTAAAATGACATCTTGGATGACAGGATTCTATACGATTGCATTTACGAGCAGTAAAAGCAAGAATCGCACATATGATAGTATACCTGTACAAAAAACTTCTCATGTTGTACAACAATTTGAAATTAATGTGTTCCCTTTAAGTAGGTTGTCAATTAGACTGACTGGGGAGAATTATTATTCAACAAGAAATGAGTCACCATTTGCTAATGTTTTTTTTGCTGATGCGCATATTGTGTTAGGGCTTGGCAAATCCAAAACAGAACTCTCGCTTGATGCCACAAATATTACAGGTAAAAATGATTACACATTTTTAACCATTGGGGGCAATAATTCACAACAGGTTAATTTTCCCCTTAGGCCATTTCAGGTATTGGCCACTATAAAATTTCAATTTTAATGCTGATTCGTGCTACCCAATTTTGTTTATTGTATAACAATAAGCCTTTGTTTAAAAAACACTGAAGGCTACAAAAACGTTAAGGTTTCATTACTATATAATCTTTGCATAATTCCTATAATGAACTGATATTTAACTGTCCGTCTATTTGTGTTTCACCTTTTAGATTGTCATATGGTGTACCAAAGCGTTCATAGATTACCTGCAGATTTAGTTCTTTCATTTTTGGTTTTATTTAATTTGAATTCTTTTAAAAATGCAATTCCTGCACTCAATACTTTGAGCCTAAATTTTCCAAATTATTTTATCTTGTAAATCTTAAGAAAGAGATGGATTGGTGATTAGTTAGAATAGGTGTAAATATGCTTCTTAGTCTTCTTTTATTTATTCTATAATGACTCAATAAATCTTTTGACAATATCATATATCCATTCGTAACTAGCTACAAATTTTAGATTAGCTGGTTTATCAGCATAGGACCCGCCATCAATATAAATTCCTATTATCGGAATTTTTACAACAACCGGGGATCGATAATTTGCTGGCCCAGCAAACGGATGCTTACGCCAACACCACGCGTCCCAAAGCCTATCTGAACTGGCTCTTATTAGATAAACAATTTAAACTGGTTGGCAGCAGCAGTGGATTTGGGCCACTTAATGTAAGTGGCTTTTGAATTATTGCACGTTGAAGTAGGTTGTATTTATTTTGCAAGTTTTTTAACCGCCTCTTCTGGTACTCTAACCTATCTGTCACTTCGTAAACTGTTTTCTCAATTTACTATAAAGTAATACACAAAGCTGCAACAGCATCTTTCTAGGCTTTTACCATCATGATTTGTTTAAGTGAATAATAGCGAATCTAAGGGGGATGTTTCACTCAAAAATGAGGTAAAACACTCAATTTAGTCTAGACTTGTTTTTGAATTGGCACAAAATGGATTCGAGAGTTGATTAAGTGTAAACTGGATATTAATACTTGATTTTTAGCACCTATTATATTTGACGGAGCTATCTAATTAATCCTTTAAAAGTTTACTTTATGATTCAACCGAGTATTACAGATTCAGATTAACTAACGTGCTCCCCCCGAGCACGTTAGTTCAAAATAGTTGATTTTAGAAAACTGCTATTAGGTAAATACTAGTCGGTAAATCAATTACTTCATTCGATATGAAATTAGGATGTACATTTAAAAGTCAATTGAGGGATTTGCCTCTATTCTGTGGAAGTAAAGAGGTTCATAGTCTATTCGAAAAGCCGGTGGTTTTGTGATTATTATAATATGGGATTTTTGCAATTGGGGGTATCATTTCATTAAGAATTATTTAACTATTTGATCCATAAATTGTCCATTTTAAACGAGATACAGAAAAGCGCTTCATGATTAATATAGCTATAATAGATGATCATAGTATGGTCCGTGCGGGAATTAAAAAGATGGTTGAGTTACATGGGGAATGCACCGTCTGTCTGGAAGCTTCCAATGGAGCTGATTTTTTTGGTAAATTACCATTGACCATGACACCAGATATTGTTGTCCTTGATTTGAACATGCCAGTCATGAACGGCATGGAAACTCTTCGACAATTGAAGCAGCGCTGTCCACAAACGAGGCCAATTGTCTATTCTATGTTAGAGGGTGAAGATTCTATTATTCATATGCTCAATGGAGGGGTATGTGCTTTTGTCAATAAATCAGCCGAACCGGAGGAGTTGGTAAAAATAATAGTAGCTGTTTACTATAAAGGTGTGTATACCCAAAACCTGTCTGCTAAGATTATTTCAGCCTTAAAAAGTAAACAAAAAATCCATCCCGGTTTTAATGGCCTAGAGCATCTTACTATACGAGAAATTGAATTTATCAATCTATCCTCCAAGGATATTTCATATACAGAAATTGCAAAAAAGATGGGGCTTTCTGTAAAGACGGTTGAGAATTACCGCGATCGAATATTTGTGAAGTTAGGTGTAAGTAATAGAAATGGACTTACTCTTTATGCCATCCAAAATGGGCTCGCCGATCCATTTTCTTCCTAAAAGTTTTATAGCCACATTCCTGATATTATTAAAATCGAAATTCAGTTTTATTGAAATTATTTTTGAAAACAGGGAACGAGCCTCATTGATACATTATCTTGGATTATTTGTTGCTTTCAATCAATCAATTTAAGGGTTTCCAATTTATTCTGCTGGCGGGTTATTTCCCTTCCCATAATAGAGGGTTTTCCCCTTAGTTTCTAATTTTCCTTCGTTGTATTTTCAGACTTTCTAGAAATAAACGCAATCATTACCAGTATTGGTATGCTATTGATCTATCCAAATCTTATTCCTTTCCCGTATAAAGGAGATAACCCTAAAAACTAGCTTTATGTCAAAATTTGTATTTCTGTTTCTAGCTATTTGGTTAATATGCATTTCTGGAAATAGTCAAAGCCTAGCGGTATCTAAAAAGATATATACTATTAAGCTTAAAGATATGGTGGAAAGAGCACCGGATCTTATTGATTCAGTACATGTAGGCGACAATACTCCATTCAATATTGTTTTCGATAAGCATGGATCAGATCCGTCGGTAGTGGTGCGGTCTATAAGTTTGCTTCAGGCTGGTGTTCGACAAGACGCAAGCGTTAATCTGGAATTACAATCGTATTCTTTGGGAAATGATAGTTCTTACACATTCACATTTACATTGGCCAAACAAGTATCTCTTAAAAGGGATTCCACTTTTACAATGGTGAAGATTAGGTATAAATCTCCATCTGATAAGGAAGTAAAAGACAGTTTGATTGATAAAAAGTCGCAGCTGGATGTAATTAGTTCTTTAAGTAAGACGTATTTGATTTCAGAACAACACGATACTAGTATTGTGAAGAAACTTATGGATAGTGCTTACCAAGATGAAAGACAAATAGCCGTAACATTCTTCAGGGTAGGAAAGACAAAGACAGAATTAGAAAAGACTATAGAAACTATTAGTGGTAGGGTTGAAGATTTATTCAATCAAAAGAGTGAAAAGAAAGCTATCGGGTATTTTTCTCTAAAAAGTAAGCTAGTAAAAGTATCCACAAAAGATATTTCAGATACTTCAAAGCATTTTGATAAGATGATTGAGATTAAACGAGTGGAAATTGTATTAGCCGACGGCTGTATCGCTAAAAAGGGTATTATGGTAGAACTTTTCGACGGACGGATATTTAGAAACAATCGTGCTCCAATCAGCGTTTACCAACTGAATCGCAGAACCACCGACATCCTGGAGCTTCAGGATAACAGGGAAAGGACATACATTTCATTAGGGGATTTATTATCCTATAATTATTCTGGAAAATTCCATTATCCTGATGAGACATCGGCTTCACTAAGCCCAGTTAAAATGACGGACAGTATTTTTAATTTCCTAACAATTAATGACCTCATTGAAGTAAGCATCTATACAGATTTGTTGGGATTAGTAGGAAGAACGCCGAATGGTCTCCTGCAAACGCAGATTTCTGGTGATTTTATCACTAATACCAGGAATTTTAAAAATCAAGACATTATCGCTTTTAATTTCATACGGCCATATTTCAGACTTACAAAATTTGATAGTCGGTTTGCTCAAGTTGATCCAACTTTTTTGAAAAATGACTCTTTGATAAACCGTCTTCATTTAAACCAAATTGCCTACCTCCAAGCTGGACTAAAGATAAATCTTTTCAGTACAGGCCTTGGACCTAACCAGCAGCTCAGAATGAACCTGGGAACCGATGTCAGTCTAACCAGTGCGGATAGTTTATTTAAGAGAGATATCACAACTGTCAACTACTATCCTGAAATCGAATATCGTGTTAATCGATTAGAAAATTTCGGAATTGAGACTTCTATGAAATGGCTGTTTCAAAATGTCTCCAAAAATTCACCTTTCGTAAATAAAGCTGGAATTTGGATTTTTAACCCTCAGGTTACCGTCTATTATTACCCTTTTGGAAATATAGGAAGCAAGATTTATGTCAGATATGCCAATTATGCGGAGATCAATGAGGGAAAATATAACTTTTCTCAATTTCAATTTGGATTTAAAACCAACTTGTTTCAAAAGAAATAATGGAGTGCAATATGTTAGAAAATAGCATTGATTGAACAGATTTTAAAATGTGCTTTTCACTTTAAGGATTCTCTATCTCCTAATGTCATTTAGTCGAGTATAGAGATATCCTTAAAAGAGTTAAGTAGTTCGAATTGTATAATAAAAGAAAGCCGCTTAATATAAGTGGCTTTTGCTTTACTACCTAGTATTTGCGGTTGTGAGTATTATAATTGTTTTACAAAATTCCCGTCCAGCCACCATAAACTGTATTGCACCTCCAAACTATTTTCTTAATTCTCGAATAATACAAGGGGGCGCAGCTCCTGCAATATCTATGATTCCAAATCCTTACTTCAAAATCATTCAATTTTAGAGGATTTTAATGCCTTTTTATAAGATATATTGACGAACACTTGCCCTATAATTTAAAAATTTCCAAACGGATAATTAATTATACAGAATGGATAACAAAATCCAAATATGATTCCCGTTTACATGTCGATTCGTTTATGAGTAATAGAAATGATGGCAATTTTAAGAATAACCAGGAAATGAGATTTCCTCATAACTGCACCTATGAAAGAAAATCAACCCATGAAGGATTGCGGTATTCCATTAGTGATCCTTGAGGAAATTCTATCCAAGATTAGTGCAATAGAGGCTCATCTGCACCCAAATGCAACTTCCAATACCGAACTCAGGGCGGGAAAAAAATTACCCGACCTATATTGGACAGCAAGTAAAACAGATCTCATTGAACTTATTTACGGCTTGTATTCTAGTAAGACTTTCAATCATGGAAAAATTACGATCAAAGCTATCACCCATTTTTTTGAATCTGCCCTCGGTATGAAACTTGGCAACACTTCGCTTCGATTCCAGGAGATTTTGCGGAGAAAAGAATCACATGCTTTTCTAGATCAGATCCGGGAATCTCTGGATGTCTATATTACCCGAATAGATGAAAGCAAACTGAATAAATAGGGGGTACAAATTATTTTAGAAAATATTTTCACGGACTACGAACCCGACTACGAAATGCGGTCTTCTGATCATTCCACATTTGTGGTATGAAATCAATTTTCTGTTTTTTATTAACGCTAACTTTTACTGCTAACGGACAGGCATTGGGTGTTGTTGCGGGAAGAAGTCTGTTCCCTTCAGACTTTATCGGCATTCAATATTTTCATCCCTCTAATTATCCTCTTTATCTGTCAGGAGAAGTGTATACGGAAGCCTCCAAACACCATAGCCTGCACTACAGATCCTTTGGATCAACGATCTCACTCAACTATTCTTCTGCCTACGATTCTTATGAAATATCTGATCTGCGTTACCGACTCGGATTGGGCACCACGCTACAATTTGAAAAGGAGCCCTGGGTATTAAGCGGACAGCAAAAAACAGCGATTGGTTTTACAGGTGAGGCGGCCGGGGAATGGATGCTATCCTCTGCTTTTCGTTTATCCCTATTTGTCAAACAAAGATGGTTCCTGAAACAAGCGTTGGGTAATCGCCAGCTTGTTTTTGGGATTGGACTGATCTATGAATTGAATGCTACTAATTGATTTGAAAAAGATATAAAACCTTAAAAGTTACTTATGAAAAAGCTGCTACTGATTTTGTGTTTGATGGGAATTTATCAATGGCTGGCCGCACAAGGAAGCTATTCGCTGAGCGTCAGTTCTGACCGGTCCTTTTATTGCAGCCCGGCCCAAGTTGCCAGAATAAGTGGACAGGTGCGCTCTTTCAATTCCACCGTCTTTACCGGAATCAAGTACCATTTTTATTATTTCTCCTCCGGGTTTTACCAAGAGATTGGTTACTATACCGTTAGCTCTTCCGGAGGCTCGCTATTTAGTTCCTATGGGAATATTCAACCTGTCTATTTTGAGGGTGGTCAAATCGCAAATCCTCAATTGGTTCCTGGGGGCGGCAATACTTTCTGGATCAATATTGATGTTCCTTATAGTGCCTTTCCAAATAATAATACGGGTCAACAACTAGTCGTCGATATTGAGGGTATTGATCAGTATGGTTCTACCACAATGCGTTCTTCCAAGTTGAATTTTCAAGTCCCCCTTTTATATACTAATCCAGTAGCGCTTTCCTCTACCACCATCAGTGCCGATGCCACTATTTTATGTGGTGGTGCTTCGGCAATACTTAGTGGTGCTCCTAATATGGCGGCTTTTGGTTTTAGTTATGACTGGTATAAGGATGGTACTGCTATCAGTGTATCTGATGCAACAGGTCAGTTCTCTACTTCCACCCCGGGTAGTTATTTCGCGGTAGTACGTGATGCTTGTCAAAGTGCTACTTCTAATACGGTTGTGATTAGTGCGGGTATTTTACCCAGTAAACCGGTCATCAATTCTGATAATGGAACCCTGTTATGCAATGGTGCTTCTGCTACTTTATCCACTTCACCCTCCTCCGGTGGAACGATTTACTGGAACAATGGTGCGACAGGAAATAGTATCTCCGTTAGTGCGCCGGGTGATTATTATTGCTGGGAAATCAATGGTTGCGGGCAGGGGCCAAACAGTGATATTGTTGTTATCAGCACCGGTGGTGCGCCTGCTGCGCCAAGTATTTCGAGTAGTGGTGGCAATTTGCTGTGCAGTGGCGCATCTACTGTTTTGACGGCAACAGGCATTGATGGAACGGTTAGTTGGAGCACAGGTCAGACAGGGAGTTCGATCACGGTTAGTAGTGGTGGGACGTATTATGCATATCAGTCCAATAGTTGCGGCACCAGTGGTAACAGTAATTCTATCATCATCACCACAGGGGGTACACCTGCTGCGCCGGTTATTTCCAGTAGCAATGGAACTCTGTTATGCAATGGTACTTCGACCGTATTGACTGCTTCTGGTATTCAAGGAGCGGTGACATGGAGTACCGGACAAACTGGGAATGCGATTTCGGTTAGCAATGCTGGTGCGTATTATGCGTATCAGTCCAATAGTTGTGGTACGAGTGGTAACAGTAATACCATCACCATCAGCACTGGTAGTACCCCTGCCGCACCATTGATTGCAAGCAGCAATGGTACATTATTATGTAATGGTGCTTCTACCACTCTTACTGCATCAGGTATTGATGGAACGGTGAGCTGGAGCAATGGTCAGTCAGGAAGTTCCATTGTGGTTAGTAGTGCAGGAACCTATTATGCAAATCAATCCAATAGTTGCGGAACCAGCGGTAACAGCAATACGATTTCCATCAGTACGAATCTAACTCCACCAGCACCGATTGTTTCCAGTAGTAATGGCAATTTTTTGTGCAATGGTGCGTCCACTGTTTTGAGCTGTTCGCCATCTGCAGGAGGGATCATCCGCTGGAGTACCGGTCAGAGTGGTAATACCATCACCGTAAGTGCAGGTGGATCTTATTATGCATGGGAACAGAATGGTTGCGGCAATTCTTCTAACAGTAATACGATTACTATAACAACCGGTAATGTTCCAGCGGCACCTTCCGTTAGTCCAGGGTTCAATCAACTGCTTTGTAACGGCGCTTCTGCCACACTTGTCGCAACTGGCTCCAATATTATGTGGTCAACAGGCATTACGGGTAATAGCCTGACAGTATCCAGTGCGGGAACGTATTATGCGTATGATAGAAATGCTTGTGGTAATTCTTCTTTATCCAACCAGGTGGTGATTGCCACCGGTAATTGCCCAACACCTGCACCGGGAACTTCTTATACGATCTGTCCCGGAACTTTTAAAACGCTCGATGCAGGTGCCGGGTTTGAATCCTATTTATGGAGTACGGGTGCTACTACCCAAACCATTAGTGTCGGGCCCGGAACCTATTCCGTTACGGTGATGAAGAATGGTTGTTTTGCCAGTTCCTCCGGTGTGATGGTGAATTATTTTACGGTAACGAATCCGACAATTACTGCTGCTGGTTCCACCACGTTTTGTGTTGGCGGTAGCGTAACACTTTCTTCCTCTGCGGGAGCCGCTTACCTCTGGAACACAGGTGCTACGGGTTCGTCAATTAATGTCACGACTGCTGGAAATTTCAACGTGACGGTTACCGATAATAATGGATGCCAGGCAAGTTCCAACACAATTACTACCATCGTGAATCCATTACCGGGTGCGTCTATTTCAGGAAGTACGACTGTTTGCCAGAATGGTTCATCTCCCTCGATCACGATTAGCGGTAGTGGTGGAAGCACGCCCTATACCTTTACGTATCGCTTCAATGGGGGAGCGGTTCAAAGCATCAGTACTACCAGTGGTAATAGTGTTTCAGTAGCTGTGCCTACGAGTGCTCCGGGCAATTATACCTATTCGCTGGTTAGCGTGCAGGAATCCAGTTCCACAGCGTGTATTGGGCCTGCCAGCGGAACGGCTACGGTGGTGGTTAATCCATTGCCGGTGGCCTCTATCAGCGGAAGCACATCTGTTTGTCAAAATGCGGCAACGCCACAAATCAGTTTTACAGGTAGCAATGGCACTGCTCCTTATACATTTGGTTACCGGATCAATGGGGGTGTGGTGCAAACCATTGCAAGCGCTGGAGGAAATAGTGTGAACATTTCTGTACCGACCGGAACTGCCGGAACCTATACCTATTCGCTTGTCAGCGTAAGTGAAGCAAGTAGTGTTTCGTGTTCCAATACGGCAAGTGGTTCTGCAACTATCACCGTTAATCCTTTGCCGGGCGCTAGTATTTCAGGTAACGCGATTGTTTGTCAGTATGGGACGGCACCGGTTATTGTTTTTAGCGGTAGTAATGGTACCGTCCCTTATACATTTACTTATTCCATCAATGGAGGCAGTAATCAAGTCATTAATACGACAAGTGGCAATAGTGTTACCCTTGCCGCACCAACCGGTGTTTCCGGAAATTTCAATTACCAATTGTTGGGTGTTCGGGATGCGAGCGGCACTACCTGCAGTAATATGGTAAATGGATCAGTGACCATCACCGTTAATGCTTTGCCTACTGCATCCATTAGTGGATCGACCAGTGTCTGTCAACACACGAGTTCTCCTTTCATAGGATTTACTGCTAGCGGCGGTACAGCTCCGTATACATTTGTCTATCGTATCAATGGCGGAGCGAATCAGTCTGTTAGCACGACTTCGGGTAGCTCAGTAAATGTGGCTGTGTCTACCGCTACACCCGGAAGTTATACTTATTCACTGGTTAGTGTCACTGATGCGAGTGCTACCAGTTGTTCCAATGCGGCCATTGGTTCTGCTACGGTTGTGGTGAATGCAATTCCCTCTGCATCTATCAGCGGCGAAACCACTGTTTGTCAAAATACCAGTGCACCTTTTATCAGTTTTACCGGATCAGGTGGCAGTGCACCTTATACGTTTACTTACCGGATCAATGGGGGAGCCAATCAAACCATTACTACTACGGTGGGAACCAGTGTTACCCTTGCTGCACCTACTGCCGTTTCCGGAAGCTTTACTTATAGCCTGATCAGTATACAGGACGGTAGTACCACCACGTGTGTCAATGCCGCGGCAGGCGCTGTCACCATCACCGTGTATCCGCAACCGAACGCGGCAATTATTACTGCGAGTGAAACCCATCTCTGTAATGGTTCGAGTGGCGTGATAAGTATACTTAATTATACCAGTGGGAATAGTTACCAATGGCATTATAACGGCTCACTGTTAAAGACTTCCTCCACGGATACGATCGTCAATAATCGAGCAGGAACCTTTACGGTGCGAACCATCAGTGCGCAGGGATGCAAGGCAGCTTCGATTTCTAATGAAGTAAAGATCACTATTGGCACAGTACCTACGCCTGTCATTCTTGGATCGAGAAAAGTTTGTGAAGGAGGTAAGACGGAATTGGTGGTCAATAGCCCTGACCAACCTTATGCCATCTGGCGGTGGACCGATCCGCCTGACGCCGGCGGGGGGCGTCAACTGAAAAGTTGGGACAGCCATTTTTTCGCCGAAGCCGGGCAGTATCAGTTATGGGTTATGCGGGAAGGATGCTATGATAGTTCGCTTGTAACTGTCACAGCAGATGATACTGAGTACCCGGCTGGCGAATTAATCATGAGTGCAAGTTCCGTAGCCTATGGCAGTACGGTAACACTTCGCGCTACTGTCAATCATGCCGATTCTTTTCACTGGGATTTTGGCGATGGTACAAAAGCCATCACAAAGGATAGTGTGGTACAACAACACTATTACAAAGCAGCAGATTCGCTGCTTGTGCAAGTAGATGCGATCAGTCAGCGTAACTGTATCACGCATTTTTCAGGATGGCTGCGGGTGTTGCCAGAACCTACTCCACCACAAAGAGAGGCATTTGTGCGGGGAAACCTCAAGGACTGGAATGTGTTCCCCATTCCATTTCAGGATCACTTAAAAGTTTCTGTGGTACTGAAAAGAAAACAAGCGGTACGATTGGATTTATTCTCAAGCGATGGCAGACGCGTGATGAGTTGGATCAAGACGGGCGTGGAGGGCGAAAACCTTTTCCGGCTGGAGGGCCTGGCATCTTTACCCAGTGGCGTGGTGTATTTAATCACGGCGGTGTATAACAATGAAAAACATTTTGATAAAGTATTTAAAAATTAATACCATGAAAAATCGGATCTGTTTGGTGATGGTGGTGCTCGCTATTTTTCTTGCAGCGGCCTGTTCAAATAAATATGAGTCTGTTGTGGCATCGGCCCCCTCTTTGGAACTATCCTTTAACAAAGACACAATCGTTATCCGGGAAAAAGATTACACCAATATTCGGAACACGCGGCATGGCATGCTGACCCTTTACTGCAGGGACGTGGCCCACCAACTAAACCTCGTGCGTGATGATACCAATCGTGTGGTTCATATCATGTATCGTGGCGATTATATCGCCCCAGGTAAATCGCTACCTGTGGCAGATAGTGTGTTGGTATATGTTATGGCTGATCAACCCGGATCATACCGGCTCGGTTTCTATTTATCGGACAGACTGGGTAGGGCAGTACTGAAACCTGTTGTCGTCAACGTGCTAAAGAATGCGCCCGCTACTGCCTCTTTTTTTATCGAAAGGAGGAGCAAACACAATTACAGAGCTGGCCCTTTCTGTTTGATGCCTCCCTTTCTTCGAAACCCGATGGTGTCATTACGCAATATCATTATTTCATCAACGGACAAGCTATCGATTCGCGTGATCCTGTGATTCGCTGGGTCTTTCATGCCAAGGGTGAGCATGTTGTGGGATTGGCAGTAACAGATGATTTGGGACTGAAGTCAGCGACTGTGTATCAAAAAATTACGATCCAATGAGAGTGCTATTCGTTTTGTTGGGTTGGGTTCTGGTTGTAAGCGTAGCTGGTCAAACTGTCTTTCCAACCATCAGCCGTTTTCCCAGTCTGTCAGTTCGAGCGGGTAGCAGGGCCATGGGTATGGGAGATCATGGAATCAGTTTGTCGGAGGGAACGGAATCACTCCTGTATAATCCAGCGATCGCCGCATTCACCCATTACCAAGACCAGCTTTCTTTCAGTTATATGCCCTGGCTTTCCGGTGTCAGTAACGATGTACGCATGATGCGCTCAGGTTATGTGCATTCACTCTCAGAGACTTCTGCCATGGGCCTGAATCTTAGTTACCTGGATTTAGGACAAATCGATTTGCGTGACGATAATGGCGCTACGCTGGCCAGTTTTCGCGCAAAGGATTATCATCTTGGTGTGTCCTATGCATTACTATTTGCTGAGCAACATAGTCTTTCCGTATCGATGAAGTTTTTGGGTCAGAACCAGTTGGGTATGAATGCTACCAACCTATACAGTTTTTGTGGTGATGTTGGTTATTATGGTTTTATCAAGTTAGGGCCGGCTAATCAAAAACTCTCCTTTGGTGCAGTCGTGTCGAATTTGGGAACAAGGAATTATTTGCCGACTACTGCGGGAATTGGTTTCGGTTTCAGTACGGCCAGTGAATCCGGAGACGTATTCAGTTTCGGAATTGATGCAAGCCGCTTAGTCCGGGAAGATTGGAAAAGTATTCGGGTAACAGCAGGAGGAGAGTATGGAATTTCCGGGAGTTTTTTTCTGCGCGGAGGATTTAGTCTGGAAAACAGGGAAAAGGGAAATCGCAAATTCTTTTCGCTTGGTGCCGGATACAAGGGTTACGTCAATGACCAGCGATGGGAAGTTGATATTCATTATTTATTACCGTTCGGCGCGAGTGGTGGCGTTTCTGCTTTCCAGCATGCCTATGGAATCTCATTAGGAATCAGTATGGGAAATTTTCAATAAGATATGACCGCTTTTTTTCAATACCTCAATAGTCTGTATCCCTTAAGCGCAGAAGCTACGGCAGCTTTGTTAAAAGTCATTCGCACCAAGGAACTGCGCAGGGGACAGGTATGGTTGCAGGAGGGAGCAGTGTGCGATAAAATGAGCTTTGTGGTCAAAGGGCTCATGAAACTTTATTGCGAATCGGGTAGTAAGGAAGTGGTTTTGCAGTTTGCGAAAGAAGGGGATTGCATCCTATCTGCCCATAGCTATTTTGGAAAATTACCCAGTAAGTATTCTATTCGTTCCGTAGAACCTTCCATCATCATCTATCTTCAAAAATCAGATCTTGATGATTTACTTGGTCGTTACTTAGAGATGAATATTCTATTCCGGTGTATTGCTGAAAAGCAGGCCAGTGAGTATGAGGCACACAGCAACTTGTTAATGCTTTCCTTGCGGGAGCGTTATGAAAGATTCCTGCTTGATAAATCGTGGGTGGTTTCCAGTGGGAGAATTTCTGACAAATTGCTTTCTGCTTATTTGGGTATGACGCCCAATTCGTTTTGTGGGATAAAGAAATTGGCCTAATTACAGGACTATATTACAAATTTCTATGGTTAGATATGTCCCTATATAAATTTATACATCCTATCTCCAAATATGTGCAGATTCGGCATCATAAAAATATAATTCAATCGTTTTGTTACCTTTCTTTTTTGCTATAATGGATTCAGCTTTTTTTATAATTTCCTTATTACTGATTGAATCTATTTCTCCAAACAAGCTTATAAAAAGTTTCTGAATCTTACTTTTCGGGATAAGATTTAGGATATGACTATCATTGGTGGCTAGTGAGTGGCCATAAATAAATAGGCTTCCGCCGATGTGACTAAAACTTCTTAATCCACGAGATAAATAGTTGCTGTGCATTATTCTTTCAACCTTCTCAATGCTAGACCCTTCAGAAACAAACAAGGGGAATTTATTGTTATTCAGCGCATTTTGAATTTGTTCAATTAGTCTAATTCCTGTATTAACCCATGTATATTTTTGAAGTTCACTTTTGGCATCGAAAATATGTAACGCTCCATGTAAATAGAATAAGTTTTGTCCATCCGTTTTTTCTATTTCCCAAGAGACATATTCTGCTGTCCCATAATCAGGTGTTCTAAAACCGTCGTCTGAGTTTAATTGGTCTCCATTTTGATATTTCATGAAAGTCCAATACATTAAAAGATCATAATTTAAAGTATAGTAATGATTAAAATGAGTTAAAAATTGTTTACATTTTTCATACTCTTCGTCTAAGATTTCAGAAGGATTTTCTGGGTGGCTACTTGCAATGGCATTTACGAGCACACTTTTAAGTTCCTCTGCATCTTCTTCGAGAGCTTTAATAAGTTTACTATTTTTTGGATCATACACCTTAATTACATGACTGGCATAATTTAAGTATTTCATTACTATCTCAAAGTCCTTGGTATCAAGTATTTCAAATAATTTTTTAACATTTGAGTTCAAATTTTTAAAATCTGCCTTTTCAAATAGTGAATCATATCTAAAAATATTTTTTCTGCAAGCGATGCTAAAACCATTCCCAGTTAATAGGTGCCTTTTTGTCAAAGTAGCACTTATGACTAAAGCCTCTTGAAAAGAAAGTAGTTTATACATGATAGTATTTTGCAAAGTTTAATACTTATCCGATAGAATTATTTTTGAAGTATACTTTACTTTAGTGCAGTTTTAGCCAATACACAAAAAAATATTTTTGATACAGTTCTATCTTGGTAACCCCGCTTTTGGATTTTGCGTTTTGTTGAATTGATTCCAAAAACAATGTGCTAATACTCCCCATCCTGTCATCACTCGAACTACACTATTCGTTTCTTTTTCTCTTAAAACTAGCCCATGATGTTCATAGCTAATTATTACATCTAGAGAATTGGTAAGAATTTTGAATAGAATATCTGAGCACTCTGCAGGAGTACGAACAACTATGACTCCCCTGGCTACACCATCATATAATCCTACCTGCAACCCTAGCGGATGAAAATCTTTAAAAGTTTTTGCTCTTTTCTCAAGTTCTTCTGTTTTCTTCGTCAGTTTTCTTCTACGCGCTTCTTCGTCCGGAATCTCAATTATATCGGGGTCGGTCAACTTAGGAATTGGCACATAAACAATAACAGGTTTGCCCTGCGCCATCGTTGCTGCAAGTTCACTGTCTTTACCGAACGTATCACCTTCTTGTGCGCAGTAAACAGTTACTTTGGAACTTCTAACTAATAGACATTCGATTACGCCCTTGTCAATTCTGCTATCGCAATAACATAAGGTAGGGTCAAAGTATCTTAGATTTAATGATTCGACTTTAGCGTTACTAAATGTTTCATTTACAAAATTATACATGTCAAGATATTCAATGTCATTTCTCATTGATGTTGCTACATATACATCAATACTCTCAATATTTCTCAAATAATGCTCTTGGTTTCTTTTTCCGATTTGCTTTAACTGCTCAACTTTTTCAATTGTTTGCGATATCTGATCCTTAAAATTAGCCAATGCAGATTTTGTATTTTCAAGTTCTTTTGCAGAAAAGAGATCTAGATTTTTTAGTTCACTTAATTTATTGAATTCTTCTATTTTATCTTTAATTTCTGGTTTCACTTTAGATAGCTTCTCCAGAATCTTATCTGAAATTGTCTGACTACTCAGATTTTCATATGTTTTTTTATTATCGTCAAGTTCTTCAACAACGAGTTCGGCAAAACCAAGTAAATCTTGCTGCTGTTTAGGTCTTTGCCCTGAAACGTAGCCAAGGAAGCCTCTGTCTGTTGGATTAATGTGTTCGATTAAGGTCCAGGGTAATCTTTCTTTTAGTTCTTCTACATGGAAGCTGTGCTCATTAAAATATTCTTCAATCCCATCCATTTCACATAATGAAATATAGGCTCTTTCTAAGTCTCCAAAATGCCAAAGGGCCTCGATAATGAATTTGTCAAGTCCATCTCGAAACTGTTGTACAGAGGAAATGACTTCTGGAAAAAACCGATCAAAAAACTCTTTGTTTACTGGAGGGAGTTGCCAATAGCTTGTTAGGATATTAAATCGTTCTCTATCTAGCTTTAGGGTTCCATCTGAAAACATCATATTAATTGTGCCAATAAATCCTGCTGGGATTTTATCTTCCTTTAGTAGTGGTATTTCTTTTTTAATCGCTTCGATTAAAAGGTTTGCTGGGGTCATTTTGTGATAGTTTTTAATAAATCTATTTGGGTATGTTATTTTGAATCAATATGATTTCGGTTTTTGAAAATATATTGATTATTGGCCTTACTTGTCGATAATTATCAGCCAATAAGTTATTGTTGTTGGATTCTTTGACGTTTTTGGATTCATTATTTTCTGTGATGTGTTTATTTGAGTTTAAATGGATAAAGAAGGCATTATCAGATTCTTTCATTCGGTGTTTTGAATGAAAGAAATATAACACTTTAGCTAAATAAGTACGTTAGAATGCCAGCTAAGGCAATAGGATAGGGAAATCGCAATTTATGAATGTTGTTTTACAAAATATAGGGGTAAAACCCTCTAAAGTGAAAATGAAAAAAGTATTTTGAAAGTGTACGGGTGATTTTCAATACCTTCTTGTGTATGGAGAATTTTGAATTTTAACTTCTACAAAATAGTTGAAATTCAAGGATGCAAAATTTGCTTGTAAATATTATAACTTTATTGTACAGATAGTATGAAATTCCTACATTATGTATTGCTATTTAACAATGAATCGACTTGAAAAGTATGTACTGATGGGAATTGGAGGTTATGCATTTACCATGATTTTGATTGCATTTATAGGAAATGGAACCGGCGATGAAGGTGACAGTATACTCCATTATTTATATGCGAAATCTGCCTGGCAATATAAAATCCATTTCTTCGATCATTGGGCTAAGCCAGTTTATGTTCTCATTGCTTTTCCTTTTGCTCAGTTTGGTCTGGTAGGGGTAAAAGTGATGAATGTCCTACTGAATTGCGGAAGTATTTGGTTTACTTTTCAGATTGCAAAGAAATTACGATATACATATGCATGGGTGCCTCCAGTAATTTTAGTTAGTACACCTATGTTTAATCACTTAAGTCTTAGCGGCCTCACAGAGCCCATGAGTGCTTGTTTGCTGATGGCTGGAATTTATCTTATGATTAGTAAAAAATGGGTACTGTCTATTATACTTCTTTCTTTTCTCCCTTTTGTTCGTTCTGAAGGCCTTTTGATGTTGGGAACTGTATTTGTGTACTTGATACTACTTTCTAAGTATCGTTATTTACCATTACTTTTTACAGGTCATATATTTTATGGATTTGCTGGATATTATTTTTATAATGACTTTTTTTGGATTTTTAATAGAATGACTTACGCTACTTTGTCAAGTGCATACGGTAGTGGCGATTGGTTGCATTTTGTTAGTAAACTCCCAGAAATAACAGGTTCTGCCTTAACAGTTATGTTGACTATTGGGTTGCTGTATGGATTTGTTCTTCTTATTCGCTTTCTGCGAAAACAGACAGAAATTGTAGAAGTTCCAGAATTATTCCTGATTTATGGATCTATGGTCATTTATTTTTTGGCACACACTGTTTTCTGGGCTTTAGGAATTTTTAATAGTGGAGGTATTTTGCGAGTTATGATTACTATAATGCCTTTAATGGCTCTGATTAGTTATAGAGGTCTTGAATATTTATTTTCATTTCTTGACAATATAGTTATTCGAAAAAGAATGGTTGTGATAATAAGTATATTACTCTTTATCTATCCTTTTAGTGGTGAGTTATTTGCCTATAGATGGAATAGGGATTTTGTTCCTAAGGCAGACCAGTATGCCCAAAAGGATTTAGCCGTATGGCTACAGCAAAGCTTTCCTGATTATCACCAACATACCTTTTATTATGAAGCAGTATACCTATCAGAAATTTTAAAAATAGATTGGTTTGATGGACAAAAAAGACGTCGCTTATTGGGTGCTTTTCAAGAAGATAAATTTAAGGCTGGGGATTTCGTTATATGGGATGATTGGTTTTCCGTAGTTGAAGGCCATGTTGCACTTGAATCTCTTGAAAAAGATATTAGATTTGAAAAATTGAAAACCTTTCAACGTGTTAATTATTGGAATGGAATTCGTAATACAGTGGTTTTCAGGTACAAATAGTCTTCACCTTTGTGCTTTTGAGATAACTATAACATCAAGTTACTATCGGAATATCCTTGGTACTATCTTTATTTACTAGCGGAAGTTTATCACCAGTTTATTCGGATGATTGAAGTAAGCCAACTAGGTTACATGCTTTTAGTAGACATACTACTAGAGAGGTAAATACTGCTTCAATGTAAATGGTAAGATATTTGGATGTTTGTTTTAAGTGATCCGATGAAATTCTATGTCTTATTAAGGCCATTATTCATGGCATATACTATGAGTCCAGATTTGCCTTTTACATTTAGCTTACGGGTAAGTCTTTTTCGGTAATCATCAATGGTTCTTGGGCTTAAATACATTTTAGTAGCAATCTCTCCATAGTTCATTTCTTTGCATAGTAGGGTTAAAAACAGAATTTCCTTTTCATTCAAACTAGGTTGTTCTGTTCGCTCGCCAATTACATTATTACGAATTCCGCTCATCAACTTTAAGGATAGATGTTCCGGAAGATAAGCCCCCTTTTCATAAATCGCGTCTATTGCTTCCTTAAGTTTCTCCGGGTCTGCATTCTTGGTAATATATCCTTTGGCACCAGATTGAATCATTTTCATGATGTTGTTTTCATCACTAAACATGGAAAGTGCCAAAATTTTTACCTGAGGATAATGTAGACTTACCCATTGCGCAGTTTGAGGACCATCCTTGCCAGGCATGTGAATGTCTAGAATCAGAATATCCGGAATTTTGTGTTTTTTCAGTTCATCTATAACTTCATTTCCGCTATTGACATCAAATAATATATCATAATTAGAAAAGGTCTGTAGATATTTAATTAAACCCTTCCTAAGCATAGCATGATCATCTGCCATTCCAATTTGAATTTTTTTGAGGTTATTCATTTGATCACATAATTTCTGCTGGTATGAAGATACTGATACTTGTACCTTTTTGCAAGGCACTGTTAACCAAAATCTGCGCCCCAATCAATGCTGCCCTCGTTTGGAGGCTTCTCATACCGATGCCGTCATTAGATTTTAAAAATGCAGCGGAGGTGTCCATCTGAAATCCTCTACCATTATCGGTAAAAATTAGTTCATAGCCGTTATCTTTTTCTATCACTTTAAAGATCACTTCTGTTGCTTCGGAATGTTTAATAATATTTTTACTTATTTCCTGAAACATACGGAATATTACTAGTTGGCTTCCTTTGCCCAATAATATTTTTGAATCGGTGGGTTGGATTTCAAAGCTGCATTTAAACAGTCCTTTTCGAGAGAGTGATTCCAGTTGTTCCGTTATTGCATTGATAATTCCCATTTCTACTATTCTATCTGAATGAATACTTCTGGATAGTTCGGTTACGTCCTCAATTGCTTTTGTCATTAATTGCTTGGTTTCATCAATTAGTACGATTCCTTCTGGAGGGAACTCCATTGTTTGTAAAATTGAAATATTGATGCGTGTCAGTAGCATTATCTGGCCGATATTATCGTGAATTTCCATCGAAATGTTTTTTAATATTTCTTCCTGGATCTCAAGCTGTGTTTGAACGAGTTCTTTTTCAAATAGAATTTTCATTTTCTCCATTTCCCTGATTTGCTTATTCTTTCTTTTTTTAAAAAAAAGAATAAGTAGGATCATTGCTAAGACCAATCCTCCAGCCAAAATTATATTGGTTAGGAATTGTATGTAGACTTCAGGGAATTTTTCTGACATAAGAAGGCAATAATAAACAACGAATAAAATATGCAATTGATTGTCAACAAAACAGTTTTATACAATTGAATCAGTTGGTTTGATAGGACTGCCAAATAGTTAAATACACCAATGATAGTGACAGAAGTGGTAAAGAAAAAAAGAATAGCACAGGTAACCCAGAATGAGACTAAGTAAATCGGATTTTTAATTTCTGAATTTCTATAAATTTGTGAAAGATGGACGATGCTTAGGATTACCATCACAATACAACCTGCAGCATAGGTAAACGTATGAAACCTGCCTATTCCCTGAACCAGCAATATATTAATCAAGCATGTGACTGGGAGAATAATCTGCAAAGAATAGGTCATCATTTTTATTACCTTACCACGAAGGACACTCTTAAAATAAGTAGTAAAAAAAAGAAACTCAACAACTGAGAAAAGATTATAAATCCAAACGTTTGGCTTGCCACTTGATTTAATGAATTCACCAGCGGTTTCCACTATTAGTGTAATTAGAAGAAAGAATGGTAATAATCTTTGATAGCCATTTGCAGCAAAACGGAATGTATAGAACCCGGTTAATACGGTTAGGAAGAGGAAGATCAGGTCTATTCTTATCGCAGTCATAATAAATCCCGGCAAACTTAATTGCCGGGAGGAAATTATAACAATTTCATGAAGACCTTAGATAATAGTGATTCCATCACTTGTCTCAATAATAGACAGACCAAGTTTGTCCATTTCAATTCCACCTGGAAAACTGGCATCATTTGGCTGTTGGTAGGGAAGACAAAAGGGCGGACAGATACCACCGAAATTGAAAGCCAGGATTTCCATGTTTCCCCCATTATTTGTGTAAATGGATTTGTTTACAACTCCAGTACCAGATTTAGATTGACGTGTGGCCACCAGAACAACCGTTTGAAGGCCACTTAATTCCGGCTGAAGTGAATAATCTTGCGGATACACTCCAAAAAACATTTTGATTCCATCTGCATCGTGCGCTTTTGCTAAATCAAGAAATGACTGCAATTCTTCCAGGCCATACCAAACACTCAAAGAATCCGGCCGACCCAGATTCAACGTGTTGTTTACCCAACGATGTTTTTTGTAATTGCCGATCAGTTTGTCAACATGCGCCGTATCAACCCTTTTTCCCAGTTTTGTCTGGGTTGACAGCATACTTAATGTGCTTTCCATTAGTGATTAGTTTTGGTGATTAATTACCCCAAACTATCATCTAACAAGACCACTAAGACGTCTTAAGTATATGTAAAACATTTAATAATATATATAGCAAATATATAATATTATAATAATCAATATTTAATAGAGTATAATTTATAAAAATACCGTAATAATGGATAAAATTAACCGTGTTTTTGGACATATATGATCATGATAAAAACGGTACTATTTTATCAGTAAAATACGGTCGTTTTTAAAAAAAACTTTTTTGCCAACAATTGATTTGTCTAAAGACTCGTAAAAGGGAGAGTTAGAATCTTTGGATTCTAGGGTTAAAATAGATTGAAAATGGGTATTTATAGGGAAACTATACCGTTTTTAATTCCATATAGGGTGAGCGCAGCACGGTTATTAATGTCCAGTTTCTGGAAAAGACTATCCCTGTAATTTTCCAACGTTTTTGGTTTGACTTTCATCATTTCCGCTATTTCCTTATAGTTCAGATTATTAGCAGAGAGTCTTATAAATTCAAGTTCTTTTTCAGTGAGATGGTGTTTCCCGTGAAAGCCATCCTTAAATTTCTTGGCTATACCCATTTTGAAGTATTCTTTCTTAACCGATTTACTGATGTAAAACCCAGAATTATAGGCTGATTCAATTGCTTTACCAAGAATGGCGGGATCGTCACTTTTATGTATAAAACCACAGGCGCCGTTCGATATCATATTTATTATAGCATCTTCTTCATTGATCAAGGAAAAAACCAGAATAAGGATGGAAGGATATTTTTTACGAAGCTGTTTTATTGTATCCATTCCATTGAGTTTGGGCATGGAAATATCGAGCAGCACTATATCCGGTATTATTGATTGACTTGAAAGGGCCTTTAAAAATTCATCCCCGTTTGAGGCTTCTATCGTGACCTTTATCAACGGATATAATTCGATGATTGATCTTATCCCTTTCCGCGTAATCGCATGATCATCAACTAGCGCAACATTTACAATCACTCTCTCGTATTTAATTTTTAAAAATATTAAGCGAACACAAACATATTATAATTAGCGCTTCATAGCGATACTGAAATTTTTCTCTCGTTTTTTGAATTTCGGCTTAAAGGGAATGAATTCATAGATACCGTAAGCGTGATTTTATAATAAAATCGTTTATTGTATCGCATTTTAGTAAGTTTTATTTTCCTTTCGTTATCGAATTTGGATCAATCACCCTTCTCACTCAAATTAGCTTTGTGTAACAAAAGCAAAGCAAATGTTCTCTTCGTTTACCTGGACTAATTATTTTTTATTAATTGGTATTTTGCTTGTGATCTATGTTTTAATCATTGGCTTCTTGTATTATAGAAAAGAAATAAACCAATTGTTCTTTTCCAAAAGAGAGGCCATGATGCAGATGATTGACAAGCCCGTGGCCGCGCATGGAGATCCTCTGGCCCTAGTGCATGAACTGGTCAGCGAACTGAGTCAACAGATCCGCCGCGCTGCGGAAGACAAAACCTTGCCGGCAGAATTGCTATTTGCTATGCAGCTGGTGATCAAAAATTATTTGATCCTGCGATCTACTGTATTTCAGGGAAGAATCAATCAATACATCAAGGACGAGTTGACGATACGTGGGTTGGAAGCATTCAGTATTGAACAGTATGCTGCATTATGGAACGATTGAAAAAGTAAAATAAGTTACCATGAAAAAAATAGGATGGTTGTTTTTTTTGGTATTGTGTGTCAGCATTGTATTTGGCCAGGATGGTAATGCCGGTATACAAGATGCGAACCATAAGGTACGCAGTTATTTCACTTCCGGAACGCAATTGATGTATGCGGTGGGTGCTATTATTGGACTGATCGGCGCCGTAAAAGTTTACCAGAAATGGAATGCCGGTGATCATGATACCGGTAAGGTAGCGGCTGCGTGGTTTGGGAGCTGTGTTTTTTTGGTGGTGGTAGTGACTGTTATCAGGGCATTCTTTGGGATATGATAGCGGCAGAAAGGTTGAATGATATTTTTTCTATTGGCGAGATTTTACAATTGGGACAGTTTATGAGCAATAGGCAGGCGAGGGAATTACCCAAGATTGACATTGGCGGAACGCTATTCTACCTCGATCTGCGATTAAACGAATTCCGTGAGTGTGCCAATTTCATGAACCGATTGAACCTTGATGACCTCGTTGAAATCGAAGGAGGTTATCTGGTCTGTTTTGATCTCAATAGCAAGAATTCTTTTGTGGGAAGTAAGGATGAATTCGATCAGCGCAAAGATGTTGACCTGCAATGGGTCAAGCTTCCCTCGCTTCAGGAAATGGATCCACTGGGATTTGGGTGGCTGATGGATGAGATCAGAGAGGGTTCGCCCATCATAGCGCCAGCACATTTTAATAAGGCTTATCACGAAAAGGAAAGCCAACAACTTGAAACCGTATTGGATAAAGCAGGCTTGTTGTACAAAAGTAAACAGCATCCTCCTTTGCTTGAAAAGAAATCACGTTCGTCAAAATCAAACGGAAAAAAATTATGATCGACAAATTACAAGGCCTCCTATTGGGCTATATAAAAGAGAACAATCCAGAGCTGTTATGGCAGCTGGAAGAGGACGATGCATTGCATGCATGGGTACTGGAAAAAATACGGGAAGTGGAACTGGTGCTGAATCAATCGAAGCCATCACCGATGTCTGAAACAAACTATCTGGAAATGATGACAGCGGATCTGAAACCTTCGAAATTCAGGTACCTGCGCAACTTGTTTGAAGCAGAGTTCAGTGATGATTATGACCGGATGATGAAAGCTGGAACACTTACGTATGAACTGGTAAATATGGTTAGTGCCTGTCATACCGTTTTTGAGGATATGCCATTGATTGAGGAAATGGAAAACCCGCATCTAGATCACGCGGTGGCCGGGATTATTAGTGATTACCTCCAAGGTGCTCACGAATGAGTTGTTTCTACCATATCCATAAAGGGATCAACCAGCCGATTGAATTCCGGGGTTTGAAGGCGCAGTATATCTGGTGGCTGGGCGGTGGTTTGGCGCTTTTGGTTTTGTTGTTTGCTTTTTTGTATATCGTGGGGGTAAGCCTCTTTGTTTGCGTGCTACTGATTTTTGGTTTGGGAGCAGGGTTGTTTTCTTTTGTTTATCGGATGAGTAAACAGTATGGTGAATATGGAATGATGAAGAAAGTGGCCAGAAAATACGTGCCAAATGAATTGAAGGGGTATTCGAGTGTTAAATTCAGGGAAAGCTTGTGAAAAAGAGGGGAAGGATAAAAAGTGGTTCCTAAGGACTGGCATGCACAAATTTGTTTAATTTTATGATGCATGTTAACCAAAGAAACCATACTTAAAACCCTTCAAGCGCAAAAGCCTTATTTCGAAAATGAGCTTGGAGTTACGCGCATTGGCCTTTTCGGAAGTTATGCAAGGGGTAATCAAAAAGTAGGTAGCGATGTGGATGTGCTCATTGAAATGCCACCCAATTTTGACAACCTCTGCACCATTTGGAAAATACTGGAAACGGAGTTGAAAATTAAAATAGATTTGGTTAGGGTAGGCCCCCATCTTGGAAAGCCCTTTCTGAATGATATCCGGAAAGAAATTATTTATGCCTGAAAAAATTATAGTTGAGCGACTGAACGCTATCCTTGATCATATCGAAACGATAGAGTTACGAATGGCCGGAATTAAAAGGGCAAAGGATTTTACTTCACCTCAAGGTTCAGTTTTGTTTGATGCCATTCTCATCAGGTTGCAGGCTTTAGGAGAGAACATCAAAAAAATTGAATCCTACCAGCCAGGCTTCGTTGATCATCAGCTATCTATTGATGTCGATAAGATCATAAGATTCAGGGATATCATTTCGCATCACTATGAAAAGCTTGATTCCGAAATAATTTTTGATATTGTCAAACACCAAATACCCATTTTGAAAGAAGCAGTGACAGCACATCTGCAGCAATCAAAACCGCTCAAGCAAACTGCGACAAAATTACTTGAGAAAAAAGAAGCAAAAAGCCCAGACTGAAAAAGTAAACAACATCCATCATTGTACTAATTTTTTTACCACTAAAAGTGGGCAACAGACTTATGCCTATCAAGTAAAGTCATGCCATTTTCCTAATGAAAAACCTAATTGACATATTACCTATTTATGCTGTTGACCAAGATGCCATCTGGTCAAAGATGGGGGATGTTACCATTGGGTATTCTTTAGAATTACCTGAGATCTTTTGCTTAAGCGCAGAAGAGCTGGAAGCCTTTCATCAGTCATGGGTAAAAGCGATCAGGGTCTTGCCAGCGGGTGTGGTATTGTATAAACAGGATTGGTTTACACAAGAAAAGTATCGGGGAGACTTCTCTACTGATACAAGTTTTTTAGGTAGCAGTAGTGAACGATTCTTTCATGATCGCCCTTACCTGGATCATCGTTGTTTTGTATTCCTGACCAAAATGCCTAAGGGCAGGGTGCAACCCAATTCCCTGTTTTCTACACTACTTCGCAAGCATATCGTTCCCGTAGAAGCACTGGATCAACGGTTTCTGATTGACCTAACGCAAGCTGCCGGACAGTTTGCAAAAATACTTTCCGATAGTGGGTTTGTAAAAATGGTTCGGTTACCAGATGCAGCACTATCAGAGAGCATTGACCAGTATCTGCGGCTTGGAAAAGATATGGTAGTTCGTGACATACATTTTTCGGATGGAATTTGTGTTGGAGAAAAACACTGCGAACTATTTACCCTGGCTGATCCCGCCCACGTGCCTGCTGTTTGTGGTGCAAGGATGACTTATGATGCTTATTCAACTGACCATACAAAATTCAGTGTTGGATTTGCTGCCCCTATGGGTCAACTCTTATCCTGCAACCATATCTATAGCCAGTACATTTTTATTGAAGACGCGGCTATGACGCTAAAAAAAATGGAATCACGGAAACTGCGGTTGCAGAGTTTAGCTGCTTATTCGAGAAGTAATGACATGGCCCTTAGTTGGACAAACGAATTTTTGAATGAAGCCGTTGGTTCAGGAAGTGCACCTGTGAAAGCGCATTTCAATATCCTCGCATGGACAGATGATCCGAATGAAGTAAGAGAGATCCGGAACCAGTGTGCTGCTGCTTTAACTAAAATGGACGCCACACCCAAAATAGAAACCGTGGGTGCCCCACAGATCTTCTGGGCGGGTATACCCGGCAACGCGGCGGACCTGCCTGTGAATGAAACCTTTGACACTTTTTCTAATCAGGCCTGTTGTTTCCTGAATCTCGAGACGCAGTATCGTTCTTCCATCAGTCCCATTGGGATCCGTTTGGGGGATCGCATTTCCGGAAGGCCATTGCATGTTGATATTTCTGATGAACCCATGGAGAGAGGGATCATTACGAACCGTAATAAAATCATCATCGGGCCATCGGGTAGTGGTAAATCTTTTTTAACCAATCATACTTCGCGTTCGTACCTGGAAACGGGCTCTCATATTGTCGTGGTGGACATGGGGAATTCTTACAAAGGTTTGTGCACGCTGATGAAGGGTTATTATTTTACCTATTCGGAAAAAGAGCCCATACGGTTTAATCCCTTTTATCTGGAAGAAGGAGCCGTGCTGGATACAGAGAAAAAGGAAAGTATCAAGACTTTGTTGCTCGCTCTCTGGAAAAAAGCTGATGAATCTTTTTTTCGCTCAGAGTATGTGGCTTTGTCGAATGCCCTTCAATTGTACTATGAAACGGAAACGAGGTTTCGTTGCTTTGATACTTTCTACGAGTTCCTGCAAACGGTGTATGTAAAAGTATTGCTGGATCAACATGTGAAAGACAAAGACTTTGATGTGTCTAATTTCCTTTATGTGCTTCGTCCGTATTACAAAGGAGGAGAGTTTGATTATTTACTGAACGCAACGGAAAATCTGGACATGCTGGAACAGCCATTTGTTGTTTTTGAGATCGATACTATAAAAGATCATCCCATCCTGTTTCCAGTCGTTACCATCATCATCATGGAAGTTTTTATTTCCAAAATGCGAAAACTCAAAGGGGTACGGAAGATCATACTGATCGAGGAGGCGTGGAAGGCAATTGCCAAAGCAGGCATGGCAGACTATATCAAGTACCTGTTTAAAACAGTTCGTAAATATTATGGCGAAGCCATTGTGGTTACCCAAGAAATTGAAGACATCCTTTCTTCGCAGATCGTGAAGCAATCCATTGTGAATAATGCGGATTGTAAAATTCTGCTGGACCAGTCCAAATACCAGAACCGCTTTGAGGATTTGCAAAATCTACTAGGCTTAAGCGATAAAGAAAAAGCCATGGTACTCTCCCTTAATAAGGCGAATGATCCCACGTGCAGCTATAAAGAAGTGTTTATTTCTCTAGGAGGGATCGCCTCTAAAGTATACCGGGTGGAAGTATCAAGAGAAGAATACCTGGCTTATACGACAGAGGAGAAGGAAAAGATCAAAGTTGAACAAGCAACTAAACAATATGGCAGTATGGAAAAGGGAATTCAATCTATCGTGTTTGCGTGTTGGTTGTTGTTCGCTGTTCCCCTTCCTGCGCAGGTACCGGTTGTGGGAACCGTGATCAGTAAAGTGATCAAAGTCCTGGACCTGAAAGTGCAGCGGCTACAAAATGAAATCCTGCTGTTGCAGAATGCGCAGAAGCTGGTGGAAAATAAATTACTCGCGTTGAAACTGGCGGAACTCTCCGGATGGACACAAAAACAAAAAGAATTGTACCGGCAATATTTTGAAGAATTCACTCAGATAAAAGCGGCTATCAAACAATTAAAATGAAGTGTATGCAGCAGATACTTTTTTGGGTATGCCTAAACTGTTTTTATATAGCAGCTTTCAGTCAGCAACAGGAACTGGAGCAATTGAAAGTGAATCTGGAGAAACTGGCGCAGATGCGGGCCATGCTGCAACACATGCAAAATGGCTATGCAACGGTTTCCAATGGATACCAGCAATTGACTGGTTTGGCCAAGGGTAATTTTGACTTGCATAAAAACTACCTGGACCAATTGTTACAAGTTGCCCCGCAGGTTAGGCAGTATCCTGCGGTTCAAACTATTCTTGGAAAACAGTCTGCTGTTGTAACTGAATCTGCAACAGCTTATGCGATCTATCTGAAGTCAGCATTGTTTTCAGCCAACGAATTATTGGATACGAAAAACCAGTTTGCTGATTTCAAATTACGCATGGGTAAAAAGCTAGCACAACTGGAATTGGTTCTTACACCCGGAAGCCTTCGGATGAGCGATCAGGAGCGGATGGGTGCGATTGACCGAATAGATAAAGACGTGGGGGAGGTGTTGGGTTCCCTACGGACACTGGTCAAGGAACAAGCTGCGGTTATGGCGGCACGTGGTCAACAAAAAAAAGATAATGCGGCCATGCGGGCCTGGTATGGATTCAAACAATAACTATGAATGGTTTGCAAATGGTGCTCGATCAGTTGTATGTGGATATGATGCCAATATGCAGCCAGCTTATCGGGGTAGGAAGATTGATCGGCGGTTTTGGTGCACTATGGTATATCGGAGCGAGGATATGGAAACATATTGCTAACGCGGAACCAGTGGATGTGTATGGACTCCTGCGACCTTTTGTACTCGGTTTTTGCATTCTTATTTTTCCTTCCATGATCGCGCTGATCAATGGCATTCTACAGCCAACTGTGATCGGTACTGAAGCGATGGTGAAGGGCTCTAATGAAGCGATGCGGAAATTTCTGCAATTAAAGGACGACAGTGTGATGGGCATGGGTGCTTTGAATCCGGCGAACTGGATCCGTGAATTGATCCGTCAATTCTTAGAGCTGATCTTTCAGGCAGCGGCACTTTGCATCAATACACTGCGGACGTTTCACTTAATCGTGCTGGCCATCATTGGCCCGATTGTATTCGGGTTATCGATTTATGATGGGTTTCAGCATACAGTAACCGTCTGGCTGGCGCGGTATATCAATGTGTATTTGTGGTTACCTGTGGCCAATATTTTTGGTGCCATCATCGCCAAGATTCAGGAGAATATGCTCAGAGCGAGTGTGTCTACTGTTGCATTACCCGGTGTGCCCTCGGTTACGATGAGTGATATGGCTTACTGTATTTTTTTGCTGATAGCCATTGTTGGGTATGTCTGTGTTCCTTCTGTTGCCAATTATATTGTCAATGCGGGTGGTGGTCATGTGCTGGTGCATAAGATCAGTGCTTTAAGTTCTTCTGCAACAAGGTCGGCAGCAGGCGCTTTATCCGGGATGGACGCGGATCAATTTGGAAATGGTGCTTCGCGCATGGCGGGAAACACAAGCAGAAATGGCGTCAGTAATGATTATTTCAAAGACAAAGTCAGTTCCAAATGAGTTTTCAGCAACTTAAAAATATCGATACGGCTTTCCGGTTTGTGCGTTCGTTTGCTTTTATCTTATTGATCGCCTGCTTCGGACTTTGTGGATTTGTTTTATTTCAGAGTTATGCATTATCGGCGAAAATGGACAATAAGATCTATGTGCTCGCTGGGGATAAAGCTTTGGAGGCATATGCATCCTCGCGCAAGGACAATCTTGCTGTGGAGGCCCGCGATCATGTGCGTATGTTTCATACCTATTTCTTTACGCTTGGCCCGGATGAAAAAAATATTGCGTCGAATCTTTCCAAAGCCTTATACCTCGCCGATGCTTCTGCCAAAAAGCAGTATGACGATTTACAGGAAACGGGGTACTATGCCGGTGTGATTTCCGGAAATATTTCTCAAGAGATTTCGGTAGACAGTGTACTAGTTGATACGCAATCAGAACCCTATGCTTTTCGATGTTATGCTATTATCAAGATCACGCGCCCAACCAGTATTGTAACTCGGAATTTGATCACACAAGGGTTCTTGCGCAATGTATCGCGGAGTGATAATAACGCCCATGGTTTTTTGATCGAGAAATGGGAAACACTTGAGAACAGGGACTTACAAACAGAAACAAGATGATTACCTATTCACAACAATATTTGAAACGACGGAAATTTTTGATGGTCTTGCCACTCATTGTTGTGCCATTTTTGACATTACTCTTTTGGTTATTAGGCGGAGGGTCTGGTTCAGCCAAGGTTGTTACAGCAATCAGTGGGCTTAACACCCAATTGCCGGATGCCAACCTGAAGCAGCCATCTGCACTGGATAAAATGAGTTTTTATGCGATGGCGGATCGTGATTCTGTGAAACGTAAGGAGCAGGTTAGTATGGATCCGAACTTTCAGCATAAGACACCTGACCATGTAGATGCGGTTACTCCTTCTGATGAATTACTGAACAGAAAGATCGCGAGGTTAGAGCAAGTGATCAACGAACCTTATGAGCCCGCGCCGCGCCTTAAAAAGGCAGCAGTCGATCCTGATGGTGAAGTAGAAAAATTAGAGGAGCTGATGCAAACTATAAACCAACGAAGGCCAGATCCAGAGATGGAGGCATTGAATCGAACCTTGGATAAACTACTCGCTATACAACACCCGGCGCAAACTTCATCCGAGATTTCTCCCGTTAGCCAACGAAAGGTATTTGGTGTGACAGTGCAAAGATCCAATCATGCAGGCAATTATTTTGGACAGGCTTCTTCCGATCCAGGAAATTCCTTTTTTTCAACGGAAGGGGCTGGAAAAGATTCGCTTACAAACGGTGTGATCATCGCGGTGGTGCATAGTCAGCAAACCTTACAGACTGGTTCTGTGGTAAAACTTCGATTGTTACAGGATGTTTTTGTCAATGGAGAAAAAATCCCCAATGGCAGTTTCGTTTTTGGGCATGCTTCCATAGAGAAGGAACGATTACAAGTATCGGTTTCTTCCATACAGTTTCAAAACCGATTATATCCGGTGGCACTTACTGTCTATGATATGGATGGATTGAATGGGATATACATTCCCGGTTCAGGAAGTAGGGATGTTGTCAAGCAGTCAACGGAACAGGGATTGCAATCTATTGGCGGATTATCCTTCGATCCTTCCCTAAAAGCACAGGCAGCCGCTACCGGTATCCATATGGCAAAAAGTTTATTCAGTAAACAGGTAAAGCAGGTGCGTGTAACTGTGAAAGCGGGTTACCGAATCCTGCTAAAAGATGACAATGAAAAATCTAACCTATGAGGACCCTGTTATTTTTATTTCTTTTTTTTCTGGTGTGTCATGTTTCATTTGCACAGGTTTTTTCGCCATCAATGGCGATTGAAGTTTGTTATAATAAAACCGTCAGCCTGTATTCCCTTCGAATATTGTTTCGACCGACCGGGGCAGCGAACAGATCATTGCACAGAAGGCGGCAGATAATATTTTACAAGTAAAATCTACCACTGACAGTTGCCGTGAAACCAACCTGACTGTGGTAACAGCTGATCAAAAGGTTTATTCTTTTATTGTCCGTTATGCGGAACATCCTGCACACCTCACCTTATATTTTGGAAGGGATTCCACTGCGAAGACCCTGCATTTGCTCGAGCCGATTTGTTTGCAGGTTCGCAAGATGAAAGCTCGCTCCTTAAGCTTGACGTATTCCTCCGGCAAGGTTTCGCTGCAACTGCTGGGTTGGTATGTTCAAGGCCCCACGCTGTTTTGTAAATTGAAAATAGAGAACCGTTCTCCTATCGGTTATGACGTAGAACAACTTCGTTTTTATTTGCGGGACAACCCATCTCTGCGTAGAACCGCATCACAGGAAATTATTCAGCAACCACTTCTGGTCAGCGGTGATACGACGACCATTAAGGGAAGGTCTGCACGGGTATGGGTCATCGCGCTGGATAAATTCACGATCCCTGATGAAAAATATTTCGAAGTGGAAATGCTGGAAAAAAATGGGGGACGACACCTATATCTGAAAGTGGTTAACCGGCAACTCATGCTTGCTAAAGAATTTTGAGTATGGAAGTTCCTGATTTAATCTCAGTCGATGTTTGGGAGAAAGCGCGAAAGGCTTTTGAGCATCATGAAAACTGGGTGGCGTATAATAATACCCTTTTATTTATTCACCCGGATGATATTCAATTCTTCACAAACCCCGAAGATGCTGCGGAATATGCTGATATGGCCATTAGTGAATTTGATCATTATCATGTTGAACGCATCGAGTCTCTGGAGGATTTCAAAACAAAGGTAGAAAGCAGTATGCCCGGGCTTGTCTACAAACCTGCTGCGGAAGTTTCGGTCGTGCAGGAAGCAGTACCATTCTTTTTTCCAAAGGAATTATTATTAAAAAATAAATCAATCATTATGAACACAGAAAACCTGGAGTACCTGAAGAACCAATTGAAGTTTCTAGGGTTTGGCGAAGGGCTTTACGGCCAGCTGGAAAAGAACATGAAAGAAGGGAAGCCGGAATTCAGTTTGGATGCCAGCACAGAATTTGGCAAAGACAAGATGCAGGCAGTCATTCATTTCCGTCACTCGGAAAAAGATGGTAAGGAAGCTTATTTCTGCAACCATTATATCGCGACGCTGTTGCGTGAAGACCAGAACCGTTCGCAGTTCGTCTATGTGAACAACAAAGGGCAAAGCGTTACGTTCAAAGAAGCCTGTAACCTGCTGAACAGTCGCTCTGTTTTTAAAGAGGTAACACCCAAGGAGGGGCTGCCTTACAAAGCATGGTTGAAAATTGACCATGACAATATGGATCAGAAAACGGGCTATCCCAAACTGCGGCAGTTCACCACCAATTATGGTTTCGATTTGAGAGAAGCAGTGGGAAGGATGGATTTTAAGGGGTTGAAATATGATGACCAGTTAAAGAGCTTATTAAAATCTCTGGAGAAGGGAAATGCCGCGAGCGTGATGTTACTTAAAGAAGGAAAGGAGGTGCCGGTGAGTATTGAAGCCAACCCGCAACTCAGGACCTTAAACATGTATGATAAAAATGGTGAGAAACTATTTTATCCGATGCAGAAGGTGGAACAGAAATACGGGCAGGCACCCGCGGACGCTACTAAAAAAGAAGCTGCGGCACTTGTCAACGAGTCAGGTGGCAAATACGAAAAAAAGGATTTGCTTACAAAGAACCGGCCTTCCAATGGATTGATCCCGAAGAAAAATGCGAAGGCTAAAACGAGGTCAAAAAAGATCTCTTGAATTTTATGAACGAGAAAAATATACTATCGCTCAAAACCCGACTCGTACAGTTGGGTTTTGAGCCATCGGTGGAAACCATGCTTCGCTGTCATATCTGTTTTCTTCCTGCAGCGTTTGACTTGTTGATTTCTAAGCAAGTTTTGAATGATCATTTTTTATTCGGCGTGCATATAGAAAGAGATGAAAAGGATTTGTACGCATTGCGGTATTATCAGGCCACTTTGCGAAAGGAGGTGGTGGTACCTACTGAATTGGAAATTGTCAGTCGTGCTATGCAGCTCGTCGATTGGCATGCACTCGTGGGTGGGAAACAGGTGCCAGGTAAGATTGATACATCCACTATTCAAACTGCATTTGACGTATTGGGAAAATTGCAGGAAGCAGGCACTGCAGCAGATATCCTGAAATATAAATACTGGGTGGATACTCCTTTGGAACCTTTGATCCAACAATTGCCGGTCTTAAAAAATGAGTGGGAGATATCAGAGCGGTTTTATTTTTTTGATGAGACCGCGGTCATCACTTTTGACGACGCGGTTCGTTTCCTCAGCAGCCGGTGGATGGAAAAGCAGGTGGTGGCACGCAGGAAACTATTGGTGAAAAAAACAGTTAGTCCGCGTTCCTCCAGCGCCGTATCTGGTGGTAAACTGCTTGGGAAAAATCCACGCCGCATTACTCGACAAGGTCCTAATAAATCTGCTATCTAATGCTGGATGATTTTTTTGATACCATAGCAGATGATCCCCGGATCGGTACGAGTCATATTGTTGTGTATCTCGCACTGGTTCATGCCTGGCAGATGAAAGGATGTCCTGCGATCATGGAGGTGGCTACTTATGAAGTCATGCGTTATGCAAAACTCAGGAAGCGGGATACTTATCTGATGCGTGTTCGCGATTTGGCGGCATTTGGGTACATACAATATATTCCTGCAGAGAATGAGTATGTGAAGGCGGAAGTGGGGTTTAGGAGGTTGGGGTAGGGGTATGCATCTGAAAAATAAAAATAGTTCCAGAAATTGAAAAAAATCCTCAGAACTGGCATGATGCAGGCAGTAATTGTCATGCACAATAGAATATTCAAGTTTCAGATTGACTCTATTCATTAAGAGATAGGGATCAATGGTTCGATTGGGCTCCCTTTGGATCACTTAATGATAGTATGGAAAAATTCTCCCTTTTTGTAAGTAAATTAAAATATGTTCTTTATTCATTTTCGATGCTTCATGTGAAGTAGATAGATCATGGCAAGGGTTCGTTAAATGCCCGAGATTGGAAAAGTATTGCGGATCTACAATGAAAACGGGACGCCTTGATGCCTGCTTCTAACCCAATATGGACTGCACCATTAACTTATGCACCGATACATAAAACTCAATAGAGAATATTTCAAGGTGATCAAATGGGAGGTGAGTGCTGAATTATAAAGAAATTGATTATTCACATTCGCGAAGAGAAAGAATGATTTTTGAGGTCATTGATCTGCTTGAGACTTGATTCCACGTAATAAGAGCTTCCAGTTTTTTCGAGTAAAGTGCACCTGTAATTATTATCGATAATAATCTTGGATTCATTTTCTCAAATTCATTCAGATCTGCAGAGGGGATTTCCCTATACAAAAATTGAAAATCACCTATAGAGTTAATTTTAGATTCGACAAGTGTAAAATTGATTTTTTGAATCTTACCTTCCGTGTATTCCGACATATTGATTGATGCCTCAACTACTTTTGGAACCATGTCGGAGCTCAAAGACTGAAGTGTAAATTTCACCTGATCAATAATACTTCCCTTTTCCAGCTGCATAGATCCATTGAATTCATATCTACAAATTGATTTTTCAATTTTCGGTGGTGTCACGACCGGCGGCTCACTTATAGGTTGCCTTTTATCAATCTGTTCAATAATAGCATTTTTTGGGGTAGGTTTTATGGTTGTTGCAGGTGGTTTTGCGGTTGGCTTTGATATAATAGTTTCGGGGGGTAATACTTTAACTCCAAAAATTTGTTCGATACTGTCAAGCTGCTTGTGCAAAGCACCTGATCGAATATTTTCCTTTTGTAATTCGGTTTCAGCATGCAACATTGAAATCTGCAACTTATAGTGCATGTACAGGAAACCTACGCAAATCACAATTTGCGTAAATAAAATGGTCTTATAAATCCAGGTAAATTTGATGGCACTTAACTTTACTGTGAGGGCTTTGAATTGTCCTTGCTTTTAGCAGCTATTAATTCCTTTAAATTGGCTACTCTTTCTTCAACCCGCGTATTACTCAACTTTAAATCGGTAACACTTTCGTCTAGTTTGTCAATCTTTGGAATGGCTTTAAAAAATGTATAAATGGAAGCGCCAGCGGTGATCAGAAACATGGCGTATGCTATGAGTTGTTTAATCGGCAATACAATTACGCCGTCTTCCAAAGTTTGTTTTTTGGCTGCCATAAGCAATGATTTGGTAAGGAATGTTGTTAAGCTAGGGGTATTGTAAAGTAGTAAATGAGTGCGAAATAAGAAACTTTTTATTTAATTATATATAAAATTTTTACCTGATTCTGCACTTTTGACTTGGTTTAAAATTATAATATAGGTATCTGAGTTCGATTGAAATGCCTTCACCCCGCCAGTAAATACACTTGCAAATGAGAAGTCTGGTCGTCTTATCAGGAGAAACTTTTCCGGTTGAAAAAGTTTTCGATGTGTTTTAAATAAATTGCATGTTCTGTCTGAGTTTTAATTGGAGAAAAAGGGTACGTAGAATCTATTCCGCTAAATTAACAATCCTACCTATTACACCGTTCATCTCTAATGGACCGATCAATTTATCAGATTAATTAATTAAAACGGGGGTTAATAAACTTATTATCTGCCGTTTGACAGCAAAATTACTGCCTCGATAACATTGAAAAATATTGAAGTTTGAAGCAAGTATTTGGCAATTAGTACCGCAGGCCAACTAAGCTAGGCGTTCGTTGATAACGCATAGACGTTTATTCAGTGAAAGCATTGCTTCCTTATTTTTAGTTGCTAATTCAATAAGGTCATCATAATCTATCTTTTCCGTTAATAGTAGCTTCCTAGGTTTGGACAATAAATACTGATGGTTATCAATGCCAGCATCTGCCTGTTTGTTGCCAAAATAAGGGTGTTGGTAAAATAGGGGGTTTTCCCTCTTTTTTATGCCGTTTATATTTTCCATATTGTACTGATAACCAAAACTAATCCACAATGCGTAGTTACTACGTCCATAATGGTAATGCCCAAAATGGCCCTTTCACACTTGAAGAATTAGGCAATCAAAACCTGAAAAAAGAAACGCTGGTTTGGTTTGAAGGTGCCAGTGATTGGAGTGCAGCCGGCGAGATTGATGAATTGAAATCTTTGTTCGCGGTGATTCCTCCTCCATTTCATAAATCATCCAGTTCAAGTAAGGCGGGCGAAGCGGTGGGCAAAACTGTCGCCAGTTCCGGTACACTGCGCGCGGTAGGGGTACTAGCGATTCTCGTGGTACTCGGCTATGGTGGCTACAATATTTATCAAAGTAAGAAGGCTGATGATCGTCTTGTGAAGATCGAACAAAAGAAGAGCTATGTCCGTGAGAATATCCACACATTTGTCACTACCAGTAACAATGCCTATCATATAAGCGGACTCGGCGGGATTAATGGCTTGAGTATTTCGGTTGCAAATAACACGGATTATGTACTGGAAAACGTGCGTGTAGTCGTTCGATACATTAAAGCGAGCGGAGAGACCTGGAAGGAAGAACCACTGGATTTTGTATTGGTAGGACCGCATAAAGTTATGGAACTGCGTGCGCCGGACAGTGATCGTGGGACAAGTGTAGATTATATGATTACAGAGATTAAGAGTGGGGCATTGGGGTTGTAGCGGAAATTTCAAAAAAAAAAGATAACCTTATGAGTCTAAACTATAAACAGCTGACTGAAAATATCCGGGCAGATCTTAATCCTGAGCGATTGGCATTCAGCAGTAAATTTTCATCTGATCTTGCGACGGTTTCGTATAGCGATGTTCTCGTTTTTATTAGAACGGCTATGAAAGGAGTAGAGCCTGCGTATACCCAAAAAAGTAAAGATGCGGGGGAGAATGTGAAAACTCATTTGAACGTGCTTCCCAGTAAGTCGTTCGAATATCAGGGATCAGTTATGACGAACACGCATATTAAGGGGCTAAGTGATATTGACCTGCTCGTGATTTCAGAAAAGTTTTACTCATTCGATTCTGTAGGTATTTCAAATGTGCTCGATTCACCTGACAGACTCGCGCGATTTTATCAATCGTCCATTAATAAATTACAGTCAGAAAAGGAAAGGACAAATTATGCCGGTGACGCGCTGCAAGACTTAATGGACCTACGAATGGGAAGTGAAAAAATCCTGGCGGCGCAGTATGTGATCTGTGATATGACAAAGCCCAAATCCATAAAGATTAAAAACCAAAATCTAAATCGAGAAGTGGACGTGGTGATCGCAAGCTGGTATGATGATGTGACCTCTATAATCAATGACAAAGGAATGTACAGAGGTATTCAAGTATATAATAAATCTGGTTATCGCGAAACGGCTGACTATCCATTTTTGAGCATTCAAAAGATCAATACACGAGGAAATGAAACCAACAGCCGGTTACGTAAAATGATCCGCTTTCTCAAAAATATTAAGAAATACACTGATCATGAGATTTTGCTAAGCAGCTTTGACATAAACGCGGTTTGTTATGATATTGATGTAAGCAGGTACAACGCTGCAACTTTTCTAGAACTGGTCCCCCTTCTATACCTGCAGTTGAAAAGCATTGTTGAAAATACCGAGCATGCTGAGAGGATTGTTTCAGTCGACGGCAGGGAATATATTTTTAGAGGCAAGACTGCGAAAATTGAAAACCTGAGAAAGTTATTGTACGAAGTGCAAAGTATCTATGTGGACTATCTAAAAATTATGTAGGGCAGATGATAAAAAAAAGAATATTTATCGGCTCCTCGTCTGAGGAACTTGCGCTTGCAGAAAACGCGAAGGCTGTTCTGGAAGATCAATTCGATGTCACAATCTGGAACGACAGCGTTTGGGATTCAGCTGTTTTTCGTGTCAACCAGAATTTTCTTGCTGACTTGTTAAAGGCGTCTCTAAAATTTGATTTCGGCATATTACTTGGTACGAACGATGATAAAGTTATTTACCGCGGGGCCGAGGCTTTGCAACCGAGAGACAATGTGCTCTTTGAACTCGGGCTTTTTACGGGCCGATTGGGAACTTCTAAATGCGCTTTTATCATTGAAAATGGATTAAAGGTTTTAACTGACTTACAAGGGATATCACTGGCGAGATTTGATAAAGCAGACCCTACGAGTTTTACAACAGCGGTCAACCAAATCAAAGAACTTTTTTTAAAAGCACCGGATACAGAGATAAATTTTTTTCCATCTGCAACTCTTGCTGCAGTCTATTTTGAAAACCTGATTGTTCCAACCTGCAAATATCTTATTCAGAACAAGGGCTTTTCGCATGATGGTACACATTATTATAAGGTAAAATTGAAAATAATTATTCCTGACAGAATCAGTTCGGATCTTAATCTATCATTCGAAAAGATCAAATCAAAATTTGCCACAACGCCTGTAAGTTTTAACTATGACGGCAGGCCCCGATCTGTCACACTTGATACCAGTGTAGTAGACAATACATTGGTTTTTGTGGATTTCCCTACTATTATTTCGGGAATCAATTTTTCAATTCATAATCTTTTACCCAATGATTTTAACCAGCTGAGTGCTGATTATGACCTGATCGTAGAAAGAGAGCTCGTAAGATTTATTGGCACTATTAAACAGTTCCTGCTTCGCGACGGATTCGATGATATGGTAGTGATTGTCCGTCAGTCTGAATTAAATTAGAAGTAATATTTAAATTATAAGGCATTACGGTGAGTTTGAATGGCTATAATCATTAAGAATATTTCATGAATACAGGAGCCAAGGTTGAAGAAGATCATCAAGCGCGTTCCAACTTTATGCGAGGAATTGTTCAGCGTTTGAACCAAGATGTTGTTGCCACTTCGTTGTTTGCGAAAAAAATACGAAAGAACATTGTACAGTTTTGGGATAATCCGGATCGGCTGCCTTTCGATGTGAAAGAATGCATGAAATCATGGAGCAAGGCAGAGAGTCAAGGTATTCAACGGTTGCTTTTTGATAAACTGCAGGCAAGGGATTTTATTCTTCAAAAGCTGGGTTCGAGATATACACGAGCCTATGACAATTGCTATCACCCGGCAATGTTATCAGACTACTTCCGCCTCTGCTATATTTCTATTGAGGGAGGATGTTATATTGATGCAGATGATGTTTACAGTGGTTCTCAAATTGACCATCTCTTTGACGACAGTCGTTTAAAAATTCAGCCGCTTTGTTATGGTATTGGCGAAAACGCGATGGTGGCACCGCGAATATTTACTGAGCCAGGCGCAGGCAGTGCGGGCTGGATATTCTACTTCAATAACAATCCATTAATTGCAGGGAGCGGTCATCCGGTTATTGTACGGGCTCTTGAGCAAGCCACGCTCCTACTCGAGAAAGACTTAACTAACTGTCTGCCAGAAATTCAATCGACAACTGGCCCAGGTAATCTTACCAAGTCAATATTTGATTTAGCTGTTGAAAACAGTGAAATCGAACAGTCTCTGCTTGTACTACGTGATTGGGAAAATATTGCAACAAGTAAATGGGACCTCAGTTACAGGAACGATGCAAGGAACTGGAGGCTTTCGAACTCTCAAGCTTATTAAGAATCATCGAACAAAAAACTAACCGCGGTTGATTTATGAAACTAAGCTCTCCCTGGTCCCTACCTTCAAAGTTCCTGTTTGGCATGGCGTTGAAGTGCCGTCGATTGCTGCCTAAAATTAAATGTCATGCATTTGGTGACCGGCTTGCGATAGAGCATATTTATGTAATTAATCTAAAACGACAGCCGGATCGTTTCGTAGAGATAAAACGCGAGTTAAGCCGGTTGCTTGATATGTCTGGTGTTGAACTCTGGAATCGTACTGAGCGATTTAGTGCCATCGACGCTGCTGACTTTTTACAGAATCCAGCTAGAGATACTGATGTCGATCCAAATTATACGCTTGGCGACCAGCTCTTTGTCGAGCCACAACCGTTAGCGCTACCTACGAAGATGGATCTCGATTCTACAATTCAAATGAGCCGACCCGAGATCGCGGTTGCACGCTCACATATTGAAGTTTGGCGCCAGGTGTTAAAGGGTTGTCATGAGTATGCGCTCGTTCTTGAGGATGATGTTTGGTTTAGATCCGGGTTTGCGAAAGAACTTGATCTGGCATGGGCAGAAATCATGAACGAAACCAACACGACAGAGAGTTTTGACATTTTGTATTTATCCTATCAAGAGGTAAAGCATGGAGCGCCGAAGAGTTTTTTGTCTGGCAACATATTCCGGCCTTTGCGTGGGCTGTGGCATCTTTCCGGTTATGTTGTTTCACGAAAGGGTGCTCAAAAACTTCTTCAACTTCTTCCTTGTAGAGGGCCAATAGACCTATGGATAAATCATCAGTTCAGATTTTTAGATGTGCGTGCGATAAAACGATCTGTCATTAGTCAGCGACCGGATTTTGGCACCACTAATTCCTATTCGATACTTCCTTCGCTCACGAAAATTGGGGCAATCACCAGTGAAGGTGCCGCGTTATTTCAGGTACGTCCAACTGAGCGGCCCGTTTTTGTATTCGGACCAAATGATTCTGGTCTTACTTCAATTGCTATGGCGCTGTCAATGCTTGGTTACCGATGTTGCAGTGACATTGAGACGCTTCCAGACGCGGAACTTGAGATGTTATTCGCAGGAAAAACTAATCGTGTTTTTGATGCGTATGTGAACATCGGGTCTTTGGCGTTGGAAGCACAGATGCTTAAAGAACGATATCCTCAAGCTAAGTTCATTCTCACTGGTAACAATGATTTAAAAATTATTGAAAATCTCAATACAGCGGATATTACTGTTATTCATGCAGAGGCATCTAATAAATGGCAGCTCGTTTGCGAGCACCTAAGATGTGCGCCGCCTGGTTGTTCTTTCCCTGAGTTAACCGACCGCGGGCAGAGGTCGATTATTGGACAAAAAAATAATTCTGAGACAGAATTAGATAGTGAGGTTTCTAAAAGAGATGATTCGCCTTGGGTTGTTGAACTGCAGCATCCATGGAAGGGAATTCAATGCGTCGTGAAGGAATTGAGTGCGACAATTACTGCAACGTCTATTAAAATCAATGATTGTTTTGAGTTTATTGACCAGGAAAATTGGCTGCTGCGAAACGATACTTTCACAGATAACCTTGCATTATTTCGTCCATCAAACATAGAATTAATTTCCGGGCATGGCGCTGCGCTAAATGTCAAAAGAGAATCTCTTGGTGTCCGGGAATACAGTGCAGCATCGTTAACCAGCCGCGAAAAATTCATGTATGGAAGATTTGAAGCAATATTAAAAGTGTCGAACGTGCCAGGTGTGGTTACAGGTTTTTTTCTTCATCGCGATTCACCACGGCAGGAAATTGATATTGAAATTGCCGGGAACCGAACAGATCGTTTGTTAGTCAATGTTTTTTATAATCCTGGCGGCGAGGGAGCAAAATTTGACTATGGTTATCGAGGTGCAGCGAGTTATATTGATCTTGGTTTTGATGCATCAGAAACTTTTCATCTGTATGCAATTGAATGGGGGCCGTGTGAGATTCGTTGGTTTGTTGACAATCTTTTAGTGCACAGGCGTTTTGAGTGGGATCCAACGCCGATTCCTCATCTTCCTATGTCGCTCCACGTGAATCTTTGGCCGTGCCGCTCCAGGGAACTCGCCGGGCGTTTAACTCACCACCGACTTGCGGCAACCACTTTTATAAAATCAATTGTATTAGAATCTGGTCAGCCAAAAAAATCAACATCGGTATGAATATACTTTCTTATAACCCTAGCCATGACGGAGCAATTGCCTATTTAAAAAATGGTCGTTTGTCATTTTCAATTGAGTCAGAGAAAAATTCGAACTACCGATATTCTCCGATTTGCAGTCACGATGTGTTTGATGTTCTTAGTGAACTCGATGAGATCCCAGATGTTTTGTGTACAGGCGGCTGGTATACTTCTGAAGATAATGTCATCTGTGGGCGCGCGATTGCAGGATACAGAGGCTTGTCAAAGAATGACTTTATAGTTAACCAACGACGAATAATAGGAAAGCCTGTCCAATATTTCTCTTCTTCCCACGAACGATCACATATACTTTGCGCTTTCGGAATGTCAGGTCTACCGAAAGGGACCCCATGTTATGCGTTGGTATGGGAAGGTGCAATCGGTGCTTTCTATGAGGTCGATGCTGAGCTAAACATCACTCTAATGGCTGATGTTATGAATCAGCCAGGGAATCGTTATGGATTGCTTTATGCATTGGCCGATCCGACATTTCCTAAAAACTGGAGTTTTTCCCGGAACTCGGATGCGGGTAAGCTTATGGCTTTGGCCTCGTTTTCAGTGCGCAGTATTCCTTCGAACGAGGAGATAGCATTGATGAAGTTTTTATTGGAAGACCGTGCGAACTTTGAATTGAGTTCACATGCGGATATTTCCCAGGTGCCGTATCATAATGTAGGATTAGATGATCCTGAGTTTCGCAATTTTGCAGGAATTTTTAGCGATAAAATATTTGACGTCTTTTATCAATTCGCAAAAGCGAACATGAAGAAAAAAATGCCACTACTTATTGCTGGTGGATGTGGCCTGAATTGTGATTGGAATACTAAGTGGAAGGGGAGTGGTCTTTTTTCAGAAATCTTCGTGCCGCCTGTTGCAAACGACACCGGCTCAGCCATCGGAACAGCTATCGATGCCCAGTTCCATTTTAGCGGGAATCCGAAAATCGATTGGGATGTTTATTCAGGCCTCGCATTTATTGCAACTGGTTCTTTCGAATTGGATCTTTATGATTTATACGAGCCAAATTATACAATGATCGCCGACATGTTAGCCAACGATCTTGTTTTAGGATGGGTGAATGGCAAATATGAAATCGGCCCCCGTGCACTCGGTAACCGATCGATCCTGGCAGCGCCATTCCAGGAAAGCACGCGGGTGCGGCTAAATGAAATTAAGCAGCGCGAACAATTTCGTCCGATTGCACCTGTTTGTTTGGAAGAAGAAGCCGCAAAATGGTTTGGCTGTGATCAGGCAAGTCCGTTTATGCTTTTTACGCATCGTGTAAAAACTAATGCACTTGCGGCTATTACCCACGTGAATGAGACTGCCCGCATTCAGACGGTGTCATCTGCGAGTAATGGAAATTTGTACAAATTGCTTGTTGCATTCAGGGAACGCACAGGATACGGTGTCTTGTGCAATACCTCTCTGAATTTTAATGGGAGGGGGTTTATAAACAACATTGCTGATCTTTCAAAATATGCCGTACAGCACCAGCTGGATGGCTTTGTTATTGAAGATCGGAGTTATATGTTGAAGTCGTCGGAGAATTACCAAGCATACCTGGCGATACGAGATCGAAATAGTTAAGGGGTAAACGAAGTAACTAAAATTACTTAGTGCCTCTTCTACACAATTTTTATCCAGTTTAGGAGCAATAGAAAGGGTACGAAGTGTTCAATTCCTGTACAGTCACATCCACAAGAGGAAATGCGAAAAGCGTTTCCTCTTTTTTGTTTTTATGTATTGTAATAAATATATAAGAATCCAATAGCTAAAATGTAATGAAATTTCTGAAAATCTTATGAGGTCGAAGTGGTAAGCTTGTTCTTGTCAAGAGCTTAAGGATTGATCTGTTACGAATCTTTTTTATAGGCCAGTGATTCATAAATCAGATCTGTGTAGATCTTATAAAGGTTTAATTGTTTGTGCAATACACCATAATAATCCTGAATGGTTTTGAGGTACTCACGGACAGTTTCGATATAGGCTTTCCATGCAGATAAATTCTTATAGATCTTTTCGTTCTGATCAATTGTATAAATATTTATAGCCATATAGGCTGTAGTAAATTCAGTAGATTTATTAATAAACTTGATCCGATACAATTCTTCCCTTGTATCAAGCGGTTTTAAATCTTTCTGGAGTGCGGCTTCCATTTGCTCGTCAACGATGGCATCTTCATCCGCATTGTAAATTTCCTTTATCTTGGCAAATACTTCGGTGAACGTACTCCTGGAAGTATTGAATTTAGACAGCAGTGTCATCACATGATTTTTAAAAAAATCGACAGAATCAACGTTGGCATTAAATTGTGAGGCGAGTGTATTAATAGTCTGTAAGTTGGTTGACGCTGCCATCTTGTTCAGCAATTTTAAGCCATATACAACAACATCTGTAGCTACTTCGATATTAGGCAGCATTTCTTCATAGGTGTTGTTGATAATGGTGATCTCATCAGCCAGTGGTTCAAAATCATCACCTGCATCTTCGTCATGAAGTAGTGCGCGTGAGAGGTTTCTGTTACTGGGGCTAAGGCTCCGCAAGGACCCCAGCGACAAGCCCTGATATCCGTTATTGTTAATAGACATGTCAACAAGGTACCCGATAGGAATACCCCAGCCGATACTCCCACCCGTGTTGATGGAACCGGATATAACACCGATCGCACTGCCATTAACGATGATAGGTGCACCGCTCATACCGCCATAAATCGTTGAATTAATTGGAATAAGGGAGAAGGAAAGTGGATCACTGTTGCTGAAAACGGATTGACCATTATTATCCCTGAAATTTCTTGACGGTATTATTCCGCTTTCTGAAGTGAATTTTACATCCAACTGGAATTCATTGTTGTTATCTGGGTTCCCGATGGCAATTCCTTTTAAGTTTACTAACCCAGAAGGAAGATCCGATAATTCAATGGCGGGTATGCCGCTGACTTCCGATGCTGATAGCAACGCTAGGTCCTTAATATCATCGTAGGCTACAATTTTGCAGTTGATAATTTTTTTCAGAGCGATAGAATACACTTCAACTTTTGAAGTGCCATTGATCACATGATAGCAGGTGGCAATGTATTTGCGGCCCCTTATACTCACTGCAAAGCCGGTTCCACCTTTTGCTTTATTGTTTTGTGTTACACCATATACTCTCACGGTGGAGGCGGATAACCCGTGTTGTGCAGATAGGTATGAAGTCGACAACAGTGAGACAATCCATAGTATGTATTTCATGACCCATCATTTACGCTGAAAAAATAGTATAACAATGGAATCCTTGCTGATCTCACCACGTTCGTATTTGGACTGCAGATCCATCATCGTCTGGTCATTGCGCAAGATGGTTTCCGGTTTGATATCTGGGTTCGTTCCTGCTGCCAGTTGCTGTTTTCTGGTGAACACATTGTTTACTTTGATATAAATACCAACGTTCAGACCTACCAAAAATGCAATCGAAAAAGCCAGTAGTAGTCGTCCGATCAGTTTGAGATGCGGAGGCTCTGCACTGGAAATATCGTGCATAATCTTTCCGCCCAGCAGTGCCAAGAATGCCGTCAGTATGATCTGTGTTACTTCTGCTGAGGTAAGACCTGTAATGTAGCCTATCAGCAAGCCCAGAAACAGATAGCCGAATACAAGGCTCATGCCATTGGTAGAGATTTTTTCCATGATTTTTTTTGAATTGATAATCCAGTTGCACGTTTAAGCCTGACCGCATGGCTTGTTCTGTTCTATCCAAGCAATTGGTGAGCAAAGGGGGTTGTGCTCTTGAACAATATACTGCACTTTTTTTGTAAATCAAAGTTTCCTAGTTGCCAATGCGGGTTCCCAGTTATCTATGATTCAAATTAAGTGAATTTTAATGGCATTTACTTGTATTTTATTTAACGGAACGGCGAAGAAAGATTAGACGTACCTGGGGTAATAGGCGTTTTGGAAATAGTTACTAACTGACTCTTTCCGATACATAGTTGCTTAAACATTCTTAAGGACAAGAGATCGTGAAAGGATTTAAATATTGATTGATTCAATAAATGTGAGTAAAACTAGCAGGGGTTCGATTGTACTCCTCTTATCCCACTTGAGGAGACGACCAGTTTTGGTTGTCTCCTTTTTTATTGGCGATAATTCGTTTAAAATGAATTAGTTGAGTAGGTGATTTCAAGAGTGAAAAGCGGTTCGACATTTTTAATTAATTGCGCTATTTGCCAAAACAACCCGTTGAAAGTCTATAAAATCAACTCTTTTCGTGTTCGATATCCCCTTCCGGTAGCGGTGCTTTAACCTGCATTTCTGATTTACCAGTCGTTTTCGCGATTAAGTAGAGAAAATCTAAGATTGTTTTTACTTGCTCCTCATCTGTGTAAATACCGTGGTGGCTTAGAACCATGGTAGCTTGGTTAAGAGAAACCTTTCTGGAGGAAAAAGCTTTCGCCCTATTTGAAATAAGCTGCATTTCTGTTTGGATTTTATGTGAGAGAAAATAGGAAAGGAGGATAAATAGAATCTATTCCGATGCTTGAACAATTTTAGCGATGGCATCGTTCAACTCTAATGGACCGATCAATTTATCAGGTTGATTAATTAATATAGGTGTAAATAAATTTATTATGTGCCGTTTACCAGCAAAATCACTACCTCGATAACATTGAAGAAGATTGAAGTTTGAAGCAAGTATTTGGATGTTAGTACCGCAGGCCATATAAGCCAGGCGTTCGTTAATATCGCTTAGCCGATTATTCAGTGAAACTAATGCATCCTTATTTTCATTCTTTAACTCAATAAAGTCATCGTAATCTATCTTTTCTGTTAATAGTAGCTTCCTTGCTTTGGACAATAAATACTGATGATTATCAATGGCAGCAAGTATAACTTTTCGTTCATCTTCGTGTTCGCATTGGGCTGAAAGAACATTTTCATCTTGTAGCACAGCCTCGAAAAGCTGATATACTTCATGTAAGAGATATATCTTGGATAGTTTTTCTTCATAAGCTGCATCTACAATATCGGCTTGGAATCTGCCCTTGCATCTGATTCCTTTGCAATGATAATATCTATATTTCTTTTTTCTACCTGTTGAGTAACTTCCTGAAAGAGTACGAGTACACAAAGGGCATTTTAAAAAGCCGCGTAGTGGGAACAAATGTTTTAGACTGTCTCGTATGCTTGTTTGTTTTCGCCTGCTTTTTATCAGCTGTTGTACATTATCGAATAAGTACTTAGGTATGATAGGTACATGCGCAGCTTCAACTAACTGCATTTCTTCTGTTTTTGTTTGAGGCACTGTAATAACGCCGCAATAAAATGGATTACGTAAAAGTTTCCAGAAGTTGTTTTTGCTGCATTGAAATCCATTGACGGAAGCCATTCGTCTAACTTGGCTAACAGAATAAATGCCTTTTGCGTATTGCTGGAATGACCATTTTATGTGATCTGATTCCGGCTGCTTGGGAATAGTATATCTTTTCCCATCCGGAGCAGTTTGATTAATATATCCTACAGGTGGTCTACCAGGCCATCGTCCCAATTTTCTTGCCCTCCGCATTCCATCTGAAGTATTTCGTCCTCGCCTAGTATTTTCAGCCTCAGGGATGGATAAATAGACAGCAAGCATTACAATGCTTTCGGGGATTTCAAAGTCTACTGGTTGATCAATAGCCATTGCTTGCACGTTAAGCTTTTTCAGGATGTCAATCATCTGATATGCAAATGCAATATTGCGGCTAAAACGATCCCATTTGAGGAATAATATATTTTCTGGAGGTCTTTGTCTATTCTTAGTGATCACCGTAATCAACTTTTTCCATTCAGGCCGGTTAAAGTCCTTCGCGGAATAATCTTCACGAAATATTCCTTTGACTTTGATATGATTGATTTCGCAGTGATTTAAAAGACGTTGTTCTTGTTCAATGAGAGAGTAACCTTTTCTTTTTTGTTCGTCGGTGCTTACGCGGACGTAAATGTAGGCGGATTCCATAGTTTGTAATTTTTTAGCCGACTAATTTCCGCTATGTGCTTAAAAAAAAAGAATATAAAAAATGGTGATAATAACAAAATGTTATTTGCGTGCAAAATCAAATTGTGTTTTCTTCAACTTGCAAAATCCGATCGCTCTGATCAATGGATTCCGATTTAAGCATATCTGTTTTATGAACTTAGTTGAATACTATTTGGGTGTTTGTAAACTAGACTACCCAGAACAAAGCCTGAAAGAAAAGACTGGGTGATTTTTGCAACAGCAATTTTGTCTGGTTTTGTGGATGTGTGATTGACTAACATAATTCCTTCACTTTTAGCGTTTTTTAAGCCTTAATATGCAAATCCCGGTTTTCAGCAGCAATCCAAAGGTTCGTATTGTCTTATCTTTAAACGCTCATTTATAAAGCCGGGACATATAATGCGGGAGTATTCCAATTATACTGATGAACAATTATTTCACTTTACCAGTCAAAGTGATACCCATGCCTATACCGAGATTTACCACCGCTATTCTAAGGATCTTTACCTCATCGCATGGAACGCTATCCGCGACAGGGATAAAGCGGAAGATATCGTTCAGGAGGTCTTTGTGTCCCTCTGGCATCGCAGGGCACAAGTAGAAATCAATATGTTGAAGGGGTGGCTTTTGCAGGCAACCCGGTTTCAGGTTCTTAAGGCCTTTAGGAAAGAAAAAGCCGACGCGGTTTTTTTGGAAAGGCTTACCAAGGCTTCCCAAGTAATCTTTGTGAATGATCCTGTTGCCTTTAAAGAGTTGCAGGAGCTGATCCCGGCGGTGTTTGCTTCCTTACCCAGCGATCAGCAGGAAATATTCCGTTTGCACCGGGAAGAGCAACTGACCTACAAAGAGATTGCAGAAAAATTGGGTATTTCAATAAAAACCGTTGAGAAGAAAATGTCCCTCGCTTTGCGGCATCTCCGGCTTGGGCTCGATCAGGCTATTACCATACTAATAATAATGTATTCGATAGCCTGAAACCCTTTACGACGGCGAATAATATTAGTTACCGGGAAACTGTTAGTATAAGGAAACTTTACCATTAAGTCTGCTTTCGCTGCAGCGGTAAATCAACCAGGAAAGCCGGGAAATAAACTTTTATGTATTATTTTCAGTTCACCTACGGGTAATCCTTTGTTTTTAGTACTAAAGCACCTCGATACCTAACAATTGTCTACGTATTCCTTACTCGAAAACAAATATTTTCAGTATTCTGGACAACTGCTTTAACTGTTTGCAAGCCAACCAAACGCTTTACTACCTAACCTAAAAGAAAAAAATGCAATCTACTGTAGGGTTAACCCTTTTTCTGGGTACTTAACATTAATATAATATGGAAAAAGAGAAATTTAACCAGTTAATAGACCGCACCCTGGCGGGCACAGCAACACCTGAAGAACAGGTATTGCTTGAAAGTTATTACCACCAGCTTACACAAGGCAGGACGGAACTGGAGCCGGAGGAAATGGTGAGGTTGCGAACCGTGGTACTGGATAAGATTCTAAGGCAGACTACTAAACAATCGGTGCCGATGCATAGAAATGTATGGGTACGTTATGCAGCCGCAGCGGTCGTTTTGTTTGCCATTGCTACCACTTACCTGTTATTAAATAACAAGACACCAACACCTGCTTTAAGCCAGGCTGAACGTTTTAAGAACGACATTGCCCCGGGCCGAACAGGTGCCATCCTAACACTTGCTAACGGACAATCCATTTTACTTGATACGGCCAAAAATGGCAATATTCTCGGCCATTTTTCCAAGGGAGATTCCGTGCTGTCGGTGCAAACGACAATAGCACAATATGCAACGTTGTCAACACCTGAAGCAAGGACTGAGAAACTGCAATTGGGGGACGGTACAACTGTGTACCTGAATGCTTCAAGTTCAATAAGGTTCCCAACTGTGTTCACCAAGGGTTCTCCGCGAATTGTTGAGATCACTGGTGAAGCCTATTTCGAGGTAAAGCATAACGCAGCCATGCCATTCAGAGTGAAATTGCCGGACGGTTCCGTGGTGGAAGATCTTGGTACCTCTTTTAACATCAATGCGTACGGTAATGAGGGCGCCATAAAAACAACGCTCGTCGAAGGGGCAGTCAATATCAGTAATAATGGTGCCACTATCACTCTTAAACCGGGCGATCAGGCAGCCACACAAAACGGGAAATTTTCCACTGTTCTAAATTTCGATATGGATCAAACGCTGGCATGGAAAAACGGTTTGTTTACTTATAATGGTGCAGATATGGAAACCATCATGCGGCAGGTATCAAGGTGGTATGGTGTGGAAGTGGCTTATGAAGATAAAATAGAAGATGAGTTTGTGGCAGACCTTCCAAGAGATGTACCTATTTCTAAGCTACTTAACGCGTTGGAAGGAACAGGAAAAGTTCATTTCAAGATAGAAGGGAAAAAGATCACCGTTTCAAAATAGTATAAAAAATCTCAATATCCAGGCAGGTTACCTGAAAACAAAACCGTCCCGAGTTACGATCGGAACGGCACATTGTCCAGGTATCCCAAAAACCAAAACTTTAGTCAGAGTCGATCATTGTTAAACCCAAACAAAACAAAGCTATGCATTCTACTGCTTATTGCAAAAGCCTGTTCAGTCGTGTAATCAGCTCGGCAGGCCTTCATCCAAAAACCTGGTTGATAATGAGATTAACCGCTTTTTTGCTCCTTGTGTTCACCTTTCATGTTAGTGCAAACACTTACTCTCAAAGTTTGACACTAAACATGAAGAATGCACCACTGATCAAAGTACTAAACGAGGTTAAAAAACAGTCCGGCTTTTACCTGGTTTACACCAAAGGTGAGATGCTTAAAGCAACCAATGTCAATATCAGTTTGACAAATGCTCCACTGGAGAGTGCTTTGTCGGAAATTTTCAAAGGTCAGCCTCTGACCTATAAAGTCAATGACAAGTTTATCATGATTTCTCCAAAACCAGCTAAACCTCAACCGCTTCAGGCAAGTGGCAGTACTGGTTTTCTCCCGGAATCGCCAGAACTTCTTGCAAAAGACACTTTCACGATTACAGGTCTGGTTATCGACGATGAGAACAGGACACCTCTTGAGGGAGCAACGGTTAAAGAAAAGGACGGTACGGCTGTTACCACTACCAACAAAGACGGTTTTTTTAAATTTACTGTTTCAGATGCCAACGCAAGCCTTGTTATTTCATTTGTAGGGTATGTCAATTCTATAATAAAAGCTGCCCCAAGTGTAGGGGTAATTAAGCTTAAATTAAACAATAGCCCCTTAAATGAAATACAGGTTATTGCTTACGGCACCCAATCCAAAAGGTTTAGTGTTGGCGCCGTTTCTACGGTATCTGCTGAAACGATCAGCAGGCAACCTGTTACAAATCCTCTATTGGCATTACAAGGGCAGGCCCCGGGGCTCATCATTAATTCTTTTAGCGGCGCGCCGGGCGCAAAGGTTTATGTTCAGATACGCGGACAGAATTCGTTCGCCAATACAGCAACTGGTTCAAAGCCTTATGATCAGCCTTTGTTTATAATTGATGGAGTTCCGTTTGCCAGGCAGAACAATAATCTCAACCAGTTAGCAAACCTTGCAAGCACAGGAACAGCGGGTGGAGGACTTGATCAAGGTGGAGGAATAAGCCCTTTTAACAGTATCAATCCCGATGATATTGAAAGTATCAGTGTTCTCAAAGATGCGGAAGCAACATCCATTTACGGATCAGAGGGTTCAAACGGGGTGATACTAATCACCACAAAAAAAGGACGAGCAGGAAAAACAACATTTAGCACATCCGTAAATACGCAGTCTAGTTCAAGTACCCGGCCGGTAAAACTGTTGAATACGCAGCAATATATACAGTTTAGGAAAGATGCATTTGCTGCCGATGGATTGACTCCCACTACAATTACCTCACCGGAGTTAACAGTCTTTGACCAAACTAAGTATACGAACTGGCAGGATATTATTTTCGGAAAAACTACTACCAATACCACCGTCAATAGTACTCTTCAAGGAGGAAGCGGGAGCAATACTTTTCTTGTCTCCGCAGGATATAACAAGTCCAATGTAAATTTTGCAGGCGATTATTCAAATCAACGTTTTACAATAAATACTGCGTTTCACAATACTTCAAACGATAAGCGTTTTGACTTTGATTTAAAAACCCGTTATGGTTATACAACAAATAACGCTCCAAACGGAGCTATTAACCCAATCCAGGTTCTATTACCACCCAACTCACCTGATCTGATCAATGCCGATGGCAGTCTGAACTGGGTTTACCAAGGTATAACACTAACCAATTTCTACAGTTACCTTGAAACGTATGCAACTTTCCAGAACCACGATTTTATGAGCTCAATGCAACTCAGCTATAAATTAGTAAAAGGATTGACTTTTAAAACTGCCCTTGGTTATAACAGGAATACCACCATTGAAAATTCTGCAGTGCCCATTTCATCCAGGAATCCAAATACGGCGCCTACTTCAACTGCTACCTTTGCCAATAGCCTTGCCGAATCCATAAACATAGAGCCCCAGCTTACGTATACCAATACCATCGGGAAAGGTACGCTCACCGTACTGGTGGGTGGTACCTATAGAAAGAACAAAGGCTATTCGGCATTCATTACCGGATCTGGATATTCAAATGATAATTTACTGGGTTCTATCAATGGCGCAACCACAAAGGCTGTTAATGATGCGAACAGTATCAGGAGATATGCCGCCGTTTTTGGCCGCATTAACTATAACTATGCTGAAAGATATATTGTATCACTCACTGGCAGAAGAGATGGATCCAGCAACTTCGGGCCTGGCCATCAGTATGGGAATTTTGGTTCTGTAGGTGGTGCGTGGATCTTCTCTGAAGAGAAACCGGTTAAAAGCCTGGTAACTTTTATGAGCTTTGGTAAACTATCTGCAAGCTACGGAACTACCGGTTCTGATGGCGTAGCCCCCTATCTGTACCAGACATTTTGGGGTGTTGGGCTCGCGTCGTCGCCTACTTTCCAGGGGTCATTGCCAACCTATCCAGGAAATTTATATAACCCCAATTATAGTTGGGCACTGAAAAAATCATTGAACTTGGCATTAGACCTGGGTTTTTTCAAAGACAGGATTTTGCTCAACGCAACTTATTACAGGAACAGAACGGGCAATCAATTGGCAAGCAGCCCTCTTCCTAACCAGACAGGTTTTACCAGTGTGGTTGAAAACGTAGACGCGACTGTTCAAAATACCGGTTGGGAATTTGGATTGGTTACAAAAAATATTCAGTCACGATTTTTTACCTGGGAAAGCAATTTCAATATATCCTTCAACCGTAACATATTACTCTCATTTGCAAATTTAGCTTCTTCAGTGTCATACCGAAACTCTTATGTAATTGGCGCGCCAATATCCATGGTACCAAATATTTATAGATATGCTGGTATCGATCCGGCAACTGGCGTGGCGCAGATATATGATAGAAACGGCGCAATAACCAAAACGCCAGCCAACGGCTATCCCGCAGGTGGTGGCGATTGGATAACCAACGTAAACAGGGATGTAGATTATAGTGGGGGATTGAATAATTCACTTACCTATAAACGATTCCGTTTTGATTTCATGTTGCAGTTTTCCAGTCAGACATCTCCCAATTGGATCAGAACATTGTACCAGACAAATCGTATTGGTTTACAACCTTATAACGTGCCAGCAGCAGTAATGGGCAATTATTGGAAAAAGGCAGGCGATATGGCCAGGTTCCAGAGGTTAACTACACTTAGTTCCAGCCCGCAGGGACAAGCGTTTACATTTATGTCAAGCTCAGATGCTGCCTATGAAAAAGCGAAGTATGTACGCTTAAAAACACTATCGGTTTCTTATAACCTGCCTGAATCGTGGATTAAAAAAATAGGTATGAAAGCCGGCAATTTTTATATGAATGCGCAGAATTTATTCACGATTACCAATGTTGAATTGGGCGATCCGGAAAGTGCAGGCAATTACACCAGTATTCCTTTACAACGTATCATAGCCATTGGCGCAAACTTCACTTTTTAAACATCGTATTATGAAAAATATACTTTTGCGGAATAAAAGAAATATTGCAGTTTTATTGGCAGTTTTTGCCTTATCAGCCTCTTGTAATAAATTAATTGAAATACCCCCTGCGCCAGTCGATAAAATTACAGAAGTACTGCAGCTTTCTGACAGTTCAAATGTTATGAATGCAGTAGCCGGTGTATATAGTTACAATTCCGGTTCAGGAGTGGGTATTGCATACGGTAATTGTCAGGGCGTTATTGCCTACAGCCATTCAGCCGATGAACTCTCTCCCGGCATTGCTAATCCCATAAATCAGGAGTTTTACAGTTTCGGCGTAACAACGAGTAACGCCACGGTAACAAGTGTATGGCAAAGCATCTATAAATGCCTTTTCCCTATTAATACTATCATCAATACTATTCCGTCGAGCACAACAATGTCGCAGAGTTTCATCAAACAAATCACTTCAGAAATGAAGCTGATGCGTGCCTTCTATTATTTCGATATGGTGAACCAGTTTGGTGGCGTACCACTGGTACTTAGTACGGACTATGAAAAAACAGGTTTGCTGCAAAGAGCTTCAGTGGATGAGGTATATGCTCAAATTCTGAAAGATCTTACGGAAGCACGCGATAACCTGAAGCCCACTTATCCTTCCGCCGGAAGACTGCGCCCCAATCTGTACACAGCATTGGCGCTGCTTTCAAAAGTTCACTTGTACAGGCAGGATTGGCAGAGCGCTTATGATGAGGCTAACCTTGTCATAAAATCAGGTATTTACGGCCTGGAGTCGGACCTTAACAGGGTATTTGTGGATGGAAGCAATGAAGCCATCTGGCAAATACCGGCGCTTAGCCCTGCCAATCCTGCTAGCGGCACAGTGAACGAGGCCCTGAGGTTTGTACCTACCCTTACCACTGTCGTTCCGAATTTTATTTTGACGCCATTTTTACTAACTGCTTTAGGTGTGCCGTCTTCACCCGCGCCGCCTGTAACACCCGCGGACCAGCGTTTAACCAAATGGACAGCAAAACAGGTAGTTACCGTAGCTGGTGTTCCGCAAACATATTATTATCCTTTCAAATATAAAAACAGGCTGGTTACCGCAACGCCGGTAGAAGATTACATGATGTTTCGTTTGGGAGAAGTTTACCTGATTCGTGCAGAGGCCGCGGCACAACTCAACAAACTCACAGAAGCCCTTGCAGATGTGAACCTGCTTCGCACAAGGGCGGGTTTACCTGGCAGTACAGCCAGTTCCACTTCACAGTCCGCGGTGTTGAATGCTGTGATGAAAGAGCGGCAAACTGAGTTATTTACCGAATGGGGTAACCGATGGTTTGACCTGAAAAGAACCGGAACGGCGGGTACTGTACTGAGCGCTGTAAAAAGCGGCTGGAAACCTGAAGCCGCATTATACCCTATACCTCTGGGGCAAGTGACAATTGCGGGTCTTACTCAAAATCCGGGGTACTGATGCGTAAACTGGATGGCAGCTATTAATGCCTGTTAACCATTAATTACAAAATAAAAAAGGAAATAAAATTATGAATAGTAATAGAACAGTGTTGACAGTAGCTTTTTTGCTGCTGTCTTTCACTATGTGGGCTCAGAAAAATAATTTTACATTGATAGGAAATTTATCTAACGTCAGATCGGGTTCGATCGTATACCTGACTTATCAAAATCCGGATTTTAAGAAAGACTCGGCAATAATACAGAACGGCACATTTAAATTTACGGGTAGTATACCTTCACCTGTTTTAGCGCATTTATATCTTCCACACGTAGGTGAAGAAAAAAAGGACCGGTACAGTCAAGGGATTTTAGTGATTTTTATTTAGAAGCAGGCCTGATAAAGGCAAATGGTATCGATTCTGTCAAAAGTATGGTTATTACAAATTCTGCGGTGAACGATGACCATAAAAAACTTAAGCAGGTTGTCATGCCACTCGAGTTGCTATTTGCATCGCTGCAGGCCGAATATAAAGGGGCACCGGATGAGTTGAAAAAGGGTAAAGATTATCAAAACAAGGTGAATGAAAAAATGATCCGGGTCCTGAAAGAAATCAACGATTCCAAGCTACAGTTTGTAAAAGATAACCCTGATTCTTATATCAGCCTTAACCTTGTATTTGAGTTGGCACGCGGTCGCGCCAATGACTATCGCAGGCTCGACACACTTTACCAATCACTTTCCGTTCGTTACAAGAATACTTACATAGCTTCTCAGGCCGCGCTGCTTATAAGCACAGGCGCAAGTGGTATGGTTGGTTCAATGGCCCGCGATTTTTCCCAGCCCGACGCCGATGGTAAAATTTTCAGGCTGTCTGATTTCAGGGGTAAATATGTAATGCTTGAATTCTGGGCATCATGGTGCGGCCCATGCCGCAAGGAAAATCCTAATCTGATTAGAGCCTACGAGAAATACAAAGACAAGAATTTCACTGTCGTGAGTGTATCGCTTGATACCAAACGACAGGCCTGGCTGGATGCTGTTGCGCAAGATAAAATCCCCTATTTGCAACTATCCGAATTGAAAGGCCCACAAGAAAATTCGGTGGCCGCACTTTACGGCATCCAATCAATTCCTGAAAGTTATATCATCGACCCAACGGGTAAAATCATCGCGAAAAACCTTCGTGGGGATGACCTGACAAAAAAATTAAGCGAACTTTTGAAATGACAAAGGGCATGAAAGCTAACTATAGCATAAAAAGATTGATAATTTTTTTATGCAGTTCTCCCCTGTGCGTATTTGCGCAAAGTGGTGAGTTTACTTTGAAAGGAAAACTGGGAGATCTTAACGCCCCTGCCAAAATATTTTTAAGCTACCGTACAACAGAGGGAGTTGTTTGTAAAGATTCGTGTGAAATGAAGAACGGAACATTTGAACTCAAAGGTAAGCTGGAAAGCCCGGTAAGGGGGGCGATGTTGTACCTACGGCGCTATGCGAAAGATCCTAATAATTCCATCTTTCTCTGGCTTGAACCTGGTACAACCATCATTACTGGTGCAGATTCCTTAGGACTTGCCACAATCACCGGTTCTAAATTAAATAGAGATGAAAATGAATTGCGCAGCCAGTTAAAACCTATCTATGACAAGATAAACAAAGCGGCCATTTCAATTAACAGGAGCGCGTTTGCAGACCCCAATTCTCCGGAGATGATGGCGCTTAGGGAAAAACGGGAGGTCCTGAAGACAGAACAGTATCCCGTTTATAGCCATTTTATTCAATCACATCCAGAATCGTTGGCAAGTGTTTTTGCACTGGAGGAATATGGTTCACTAAAATACAGTAACAAAAGAGGGTTAGATGAGGTAGAACCTTTATTTAATAACCTGTCGGCGTCTGTTAGGAATTCTGTCAAGGGCCGCCTATACAAAACGAATATAGAAAACTGGAAGGCTGTAGGAGTAGGCACAACGATGAAGGATTTCACACTCTTCGATCAACAGGTACAGAAAGTTAATTTTTCGCAATTCAAAGGAAAATACATCCTGCTCGATTTTTGGGCAAGCTGGTGCGGTCCCTGTCGCGTTGAACATCCGAACCTGGTAAAGCAATATAATCTATACAGGGATAAAAACTTTACCATCGTAAGCGTATCATTGGATACAAGGGAAAAATGGCAGGCTTGGAAGGAGGCAATCCGGAAGGACGGTCTTACCTGGCCCCAACTGGTGGGAGAAGTGGAAGATAATGAAGCGAGGTTAATGTATGCAGTGCAGAGTATTCCTGATAATTTCCTAATCAATCCTGATGGAATAGTGATCGCAAAGGGATTACGTGGTGAAGAGTTGTCCAACAAGCTAAAGGAAGTTTTTTCAGGACAAGCCATGACTACCAACCCATCCTTATCGAGAACGGCCCGGCAGCCATAAGTTATGGTGATGGCGAATGGAACATCGCCGAAGAATGCAGTGACGCGAGCTTACGGCATATGATCTATTCATGAAGACTACATCATAGATCAATAGGGTAAAATCACCTCTACGGTCCAGTGTGGTGAGGATGTAAATATAAAATTAAACGAACTTTTAAAATGATAACGGATATGAAAGCTGACATTGGCATAAAAAAATTTCTGATATTTCTTTTATGCACTTCTCCCGTGCATTTATTTGCGCAAAGCGGTGAGTTTATTTTGAAAGGAAAACTGGGAGACCTCAATGCCCCCGCCAAAATTTTTTTAAACTTTCGCAGTACCGAAGGAATTGGTTTTAAAGACTCCTGCGAAATGAAGGATGGAAACTTTGAGTTCAAAGGAAAATTAGAAAGCCCTGTACGGGGGGCTATGTTGCACCTGCGTCGCTACGCGAAGGATCAAAATAATTCCATCTTTATATGGCTGGAGCCCGGTACAACCACTATTACGGGTACCGATTCATTAGGAATTGCAACCACCATTACCGGTTCTAAATTAAACGATGATGAAAATGAATTCCGCAGCCAATTGCAACCTATTGTTGATCAGATAAAAAATACGACCAATTCAATTGGCAGGGCCTCACTTGCAGACCCAAACTCCCCGGAGCTGGTTGCGCTTAGAGAAAAAAGGGAGACACTGAAGACGGAACTGCTTCCTATTTACAGGCGTTTTATTGAATCACATCCGCAATCGCTGGCAAGTGTTTTTGCATTGGAAGATTACGGCCACATGAAATACAGTAAGAAAAGAGGATTGAGCGAGATAGAACCCTTATTCAATAACCTGTCGGCGTCTGTAAGAAATTCAGTGAAGGGGCGGCTTTACAAAGCCATTTTGGAAGACTGGAAAGCGGTAGGAGTTGGCACAACGATGAAAGATTTTACACTCTTTGATCAACGGGCGCAGAAAGTTAATTTTTCGCAGTATAAAGGAAAATATATCCTGCTCGATTTTTGGGCAAGCTGGTGCGGCCCCTGTCGTGCTGAAAATCCGAACCTGATTAAGCAATATAGTTTATACAAGGATAAAAACTTTACCATTGTAAGCGTATCATTAGACACAAAGGAGAAATGGCCGGCCTGGAAGGAGGCGATTCGCAAAGATGGTCTCACCTGGCCCCAATTAGTGGGAGAAGTGGAAGATAACGAAGCGAGACTGGCCTATGCGGTGCAGGGTATTCCTGATAATTTCCTGATAAGTCCTGATGGTATAGTGATCGCAAAGGGATTGCGTGGTGAAGAGTTGGCCAATAAGCTGAAGGAAATTTTTTCAGGAAAAGCCACAACTGTCAGCCCATCGCAGCCGAAAAATGGTTCGGCAACTGTTTCCCCGTTGCCGGTGAATGATGTTATACTTGACAGCTCGGTACGTTATGGTAAACTGTCCAACGGGTTTACCTATTATATAAGAAGAAATACAACGCCAAAAAACAGGTGCTTTTTTTATCTCGCTAATAAAGTGGGTTCAATTTTAGAAAAGGATGACCAGCGTGGCCTCGCGCATTTCCTGGAGCACATGAATTTTAACGGCACGGATCACTTTCCCAAAAATGAACTGGTGAATTACCTGCAGAAAGCGGGCGTACGTTTTGGCGCAGACATCAATGCATATACCAATTACAATGAAACCGTTTATCAATTGCCTCTGCCCAGTGATAAACCTGATGTTATAAACAATGGCCTTGTCATCATGAGAGATTGGGCACATGGCGCCACTCTCGATAGTTCAGAAATTGAAAAGGAACGAGGTGTAATACTCGAAGAAAGAAGACTGGGCAAGGGAGCCGGAGAAAGAATGCGCAACCAGTACCTTCCGTTAATATTTAACCATTCACTCTACGCTGATCGTATGGCGATAGGCACCGAAGAAGTGATCAGGAATTTTAGTCCGGCAACTCTTCGTTCATTTTACCACGATTGGTATCGGCCCGATCTGCAAGCACTGATTGTAGTGGGTGACATTGATGTGGATCAAATGGAAAAAATGGTGCGCGAAAAATTTGCCGACCTCAAAAACCCGGTAAATGAAAAGGCGAGGCCCGAATTCAATATCCCTTTGACAGGCAAAAATCAATTTATTGTAGCAACAGATATTGAGCAGCCCTCAACCGTAATTCAAATCGGGTTCAAACGTAAATCCAACAAACTTTTAACCAGCAGCGATTATAGGGATTATATGATACGGTATTTTTTTAACTTCATGCTAACTGATCGGATCAATGAGCTGTCAACCAACCAAAGTAATCCTCCTTTTATCGATGGCGTTGCAACAATAGGGGCCTTTACAGGTGGGCTTTACCGTTACAATATTAATTTCGTACCCAAGCCGGGGCAGATTGAAGCGGGCTTTAAAACCATGTGGAGGGAGAACGAAAGAATAAAACGTTTTGGTTTTAGCCAAACAGAACTTGACAGGGCTAAGGAGAAATTTTTGGGCGGGTTAAACAACAAATTGGGCGCTTTGCCTTCCGCGTCTTCGCTAGATTTTGTTAATGAATATTTGCAAAATTTTCTTAATGGCACAATACAACCGGGAATTAAAAAAGAACTGGAACTTGCCACGGTGTATGCTCCCGGCATAACGCTTGCAGATATGCAACGCCTCATAGAAACATATACGCAAAATATTGACAGGGATATAATGATCACAGCTCCCGAAAAAGATCGCCAATCATTGCCAACAGAAAACACGGTTCAAAAATGGATAAGCGAAACGGAACAGGAAAGTATTGTCGCTTATAAGGACACTTACCAGGAAAAACCGCTCTTCAATAAAAAGGTAACTCCCGGAAAAATTCTGAGCAGCCGTCCTTTAGATAAGATTAATGCGAAGGAATGGACATTGAGCAACGGGGTAAAAGTTATAGTAAAGCCTACTGACTTTTCAAAAGGTTATGTTTCCTTCGCTGCGTTTGCACCCGGGGGTAATTCCGTTTTTGATGACAAAGATTATCCCTCTGCTGTATATGCAGTATTATTTGCTTCTGCATCAGGTATCGGAGACCTGACTGTAAGTGACGCAAGAAAATATTTTACCAACAAGGAAGTGGTTGTTTCAGGCAATATTCGCAAGTACATGAGCGACCTTAACGGGCGCACATCAGTGAGGGAGCTTGAAACCTGTTTGCAGTTTATCAATTTGCGTATGGGCAAACAGCGGCTGGACCGCCCGACTTTCGATGGAAAAATTTCCAGCTTGCTCGCTGGATTGCCTGGTAGCGGACAAACTCCGGAAGCTGAATTCATTAGGGTGGTGAACGAAGTGAGGAACAACGGTAATATCAGGGGAAAGCGTGAAGATTCATCGTTCTACCAATCGATAGACCTCGAAAGAACCGGTCAATTGTATGATCAGGCTTTTGGTAATACACTGAATTTTACTTTCACCTTCGTTGGCGATATAGATACGGTTGTGTTAAAAACACTTGTTGAAAAATACATTGCCTCGCTGCCGCCGACAGGTAAAAAAATTGCAGCAAAAAACCTGCAGATACATCCACCGGAAGGTGCGTTTACAAAAATGGTCTACAAAGGCAAAGAGCAAAAGAGCACGGTGCAACTGTTATTCAGCGGCCGCTATGGGGCTTCTGAAGCTGATAATAAAATGCTTGATGCTGTAAGGGAAATATTGCAGATACGCCTTGTAGAACGGCTGCGGGAAGAAGAGAGCGGCGTATATTCTCCATCCGCTGGGGTGTCTGTAGAGAAGATTCCTTCTGCCCGATATCAACTGGCCATCGGCTTTAGCTGTGATCCGGAAAAGGTCGACAAACTGATCGCCTCAGCACTGGACGAAGTAAACAAAATAAAAACCGAAGGGCCATCAATTGTTAATATAGATAAGTTTAAAGCGGAAGACCGCAGCAGGCGACAATTACGAATAAAGGATAACTTTTATTGGGTAACGCAAATTCAGGAAGCCGTTTTGAGTAATGAAGAGATAAGTGATGGGTCAGATTATGAGAATATAATTAAAATGATAACAAAAGAAAGTATTAAAGATGCGGCTAATAAATATTTAAGCGGCGATAATTTGATCCGGTTTATTTTAATGCCAGAGAAGTATAAGAAATAAAAGATCAAAAAAAAGACATGAAAAAAAATATCATTTTCGCTCTGTCCTTGTTGGTAAACACTGTAAGTATTGCACAGTTAAAAAATCCGGTATCTTTTATCTATACCGCTAAAAAAATAGATGCCAAAACGTACGAATTGCATATATCCGCAACTATTGAAGCTGGTTGGCATACTTATTCTCAGACTACGCCTGCAGGTGGTCCTGTGGCAACAACTATCGTTTTTGGTAAAAATCCTTTGATTCTACTTGTGGGACACCCAAAAGAAGTGGGTAAACTAGAGCAACATCATGAAAAATTATTCGGTGTTGATGTAAAGCAGTTTAGTAACCAGGTAGATTTTGTTCAAAAAGTGAAATTGAAAAAATCAGTAAACACAAATGTTACCGGAACAATTGAGTTCATGGTTTGTAACGATCAGGAATGCTTGCCACCAACAACTAACAAATTTTCAATCGCTATCCAATAGCGGATGATTTGAAAACCGATTACCTATTACAATGTATAATCGCCTTCTGCTTTGCATAACAGCCCTCGTGTTTTCAATAGCTCTTTCGGCCCAGGACAGCCTGCCTGTTACATTTAGTTATTCTCAGCAAAGGGTAAATGATAGTACTGTAACCATAGTGATAACTGCAAGGGTCAGGCCTGGAATTAAATTATTTGCGATACAAAAGAACGTTAGTGATATTTTTTTTCAGGTATTCAGTTTGATGTTTCAAAAGCCGGAAAACTGAAAGGTAATATTATTGAGAGGGGTAATGTAATAATGCAAAATGACACAACTATTAACACCAAGGTCCAATTTATTAAAGATAGCATTGAATGGCGGCAACAGGTTAAAGCGCAAATAACAGATAGTTTTGTGCTGAAGGGAATTATTAATTATGCTTATCAGAAAAATGACGAGTATCTCTCCAATGACCAAGGTTTTAAATTTTTTATAAAACCCGGACTGGCTATTGACAAAAGCAAGATTGAAAACAGATCACTTTGGTGGATCTTTTTTGCTGCATTCGCCGGTGGCTTTCTTGCTTTGCTTACACCCTGTGTTTATTCAATGATTCCGGTAACCGTTAGTTTCTTTACTAAAAGAAGCAAAACAAAAAAAGAAGGTATACGGAATGCAGTATATTATTCGTTATCCATCATCATAATATTTACCTTATTAGGATTTCTTGTTACACTTATCTTTGGCCCGGCAGCATTGAATAACCTCGCTACAAATTGGATCGCCAATCTTATTTTCTTTTCGCTTTTCTTATTGTTTGGTTTTTCTTTCCTGGGTGCTTTTGAAATTTCATTACCTAACAAGTGGTCGAATAGAGCAGATACCAAAGCCGGAACTGGAGGATTCATAGGAATATTTTTTATGGCGCTGACACTTGTCCTGGTATCTTTTTCTTGCACTGGGCCGATTATCGGGAACCTTCTGGTGCTTGCAGCGAAAGGAAACTACCTGGGGCCGTTGATCGGAATGTTCGGCTTTTCTCTTGCACTGTCACTCCCCTTTGCATTATTTGCGTTTTTCCCCGGTAAAATAAATGTGATGGGCAAGGCCGGTGGATGGCTTAATTTGATTAAAGTAACCTTAGGTTTTCTAGAGCTTGCACTCGCACTGAAATTTTTATCGAATGCCGATCTCGTTAAAGGATGGCGACTGTTAGACAGGGAAGTATTTATTGCTTTATGGATAGTCATATTTGTATTGTTGGGGCTGTATCTTTTAGGGAAGATCCGATTTCATCACGATGATGAATTGCCAAAAAATGACTTCGGGCTACCCTATGTTTCAGTAACCAGAATCGCATTGGTAATAATTTCTTTTGCTTTTGCCTTGTATATGTTGCCCGGATTATTTGGTGCACCCCTAAAAGGGATAAGTGCATTTGTTCCACCGATGGGCACACAGGATTTCAATGCATCGTTCAGCGAGATTGGAGACCGGTCCCAAAAGAGTACGGAAGTATTATCTAAAGATGCACGCCCTATAAAATATGCGAACGAGATGAAGATATATGAGCCAGAAGTTGTAACAAAGTATGGCCTGGTTACTTATTTTGATTATCAAGAAGCACTTACAGCAGCACGCACCTTACATAAACCATTAATGCTTGACTTCACCGGTATCAATTGTGTTAACTGCAGGAAAATGGAAGGGCAGGTTTGGAGTGATGCTGAAGTAATGAAAAGGCTTAAGGAAGATTTTGTTATTGTTTCATTATATGTAGATGCACGAAACATAGACCTGAGTGAAAACGAACAATATTTTTCAAAAGAACTGAATAAACAAATCGAAACGCTGGGAGATAAGAATGCGGATATACAGGTAAAGAAATTTGGTGCTAATACTCAGCCTTATTATTTTTTTCTTGATGGAGAGGAACGAAAGCTTATAAGTGATGGGTATGGGTACGACCCGAATATTGCAAAATTCATTGACCATCTTGAAAAAGCTAAAACTGCGTTTTGTAAATAAAAGTTGTTGACGGAAAAGAAAAAATGTAAACAGGGGTCAGGATTATCCGACAGACCTCCTCTTTGAAAATTCAAAAATTAACAAACTAAAAAATTTTCCTGTTCGATTTAAAAACGTAGAAACAAATATGAGTAATCACGTTATAAATATATTGCTTGGAAAAGTTCATGGAATCCGGGTAACAGAAGCCAATCTTGCATACAACGGAAGCCTCACACTCGATGAAGGTATTATGAAAGCGGCAGGTGTGCTCGAATATCAAAAAGTATTGGTTGTGAATAATCAGAATGGTGAACGTTTGGAGACTTATCTGATCAAAGGTGCGAAGGGCAGCGGCGTTTGTTGCCTGAATGGTGCCGCCGCACACAAAGGGAAAGAGGGCGATGTGCTGATTCTGATGGTATTCGGATACATGGATGCTTACCTCGCACAAAACCATAAGCCTTTACGGGTTTTTATCAAGGAGGAAAATAAAATAAAAAGTATAGAAAAGAATTAAAGAGGTTCTCCTGCCCATGGTTTTGGCAATCAGTTGTTAATATATATAAGGCTAATGCGGAAGATCGCAACGATCTTCTTTTTAAAATTTTTATACGTAAAACAAAACCTAAACCTATGAGTAGCGAAGATAATTCAGCGTTGAACGAGGATGACGATAAACTAAAATCTTTTCTAAGGTTAAATAAAAGCCATCTGGAAATCGATGTTCCATCAGACAAACTAGACAGCCGTATTATAAAATCAATAAAAGATGTCAAACAGGTCTACGTAAGACCACCTCTGTTTTCTTTAAATTAAAGCATTTTGTAAAACAATTGTGTTAGCAAAAGTGTGTTTCAATATAAATGAGTTATTAAATCAAATGAAACGGTTGATATGTGTAGTTGGCCGTGTCGATACTATCTGAGCGTGGATAAATTGATCAGTGTTATTTGCTACCGGAAAATATAAAAAATAAATTTAGTTTATTGAGTGCGGAAGCTAAATCAAATAAGTATTACATCATTTTCTTGGATTCGTTTTATTTGGCAGGTGCGAATTTTAGCTTCCCGCTTCTATGGGCAACTAAATTTTTTAAAATATGGTTAATGCTGCAGGATGTTAGATAAAGTAGGCAGTGGCTGGCACAAATTCATATTAATACGAAAAATTGAGATAGAGCTATCAGCAGCCCAAAGCCTTTTTATTAAAGTAGTTATGCAATAACCGTATTTATTACATTATTATTTGTGGTTTAGTGTAGGGTGTATTGCTGTTTAAGGTACTTTATCAGAAATAGATGGGACTTTGGCAAAAGATAAGACTTTATGGTTTCTTATCAGTTCTGTATTTTCATTAAAAAAACAAAACAACTATTGTTGCGTCCTGACTATACCCATAAGATTTTTCCCGACCAGCGCCAACGTTACAACCTAATGTTGTTCGTGCTGACAGCAATTGACTATTGAGATATTTCTCGCCTGGACAATTCATTCATTATTCACTTCCTGTTTATATTACCGATGCAATGTCTTATAATAGATGACAACCCAAAAACTTGTGTGAGGCTTATCCGTTTGTTGGAGCCGATGGCAGCGTTTGAAAAAGTGCATCATGCAGTGCATCCCTATCTGGTGCGATCATTAATGTGCACAGCACAAATTGATATAGTTTTTATTAGGGTGCGTTTGTGGAGTTTCAGACAGTTTGAGGGACTAAGGCAAATGCCCGTAATTGTTTTCCTAAGTGGCGGGAAAACTAAGTTGACCCACAATGCCCTAACGTGTGTGCCTTATTTATTACGGGAGCCATATCACCCAGCTGTAATGTCCAGTTTGATGGTCAATATAGTTGCAGACATGTTTCGTGAACCTCCCGAATATCTTTTTTTGCGTTACGATGGCAGATACCATAAGACTATGTTCAGTGATATTGAAATGATCGAGCGGCTTGAGAAAAATTACTGCCGTTTCTGCCTCCGTTATGGCGCATCATTTATTCCTGGCTCACTTCCAGGATGGCTGGCGAAATTGCCTGCGACTAGGTTCATCAGAGTTTCTGACACGCTCGTCCTGCCAACCGAAATAGCGGGTTGGGTAACCGGTAGTATTTACGAATATAAAGGAAGAAGCATACCACTAACTTTTCGATTCACGGAGTTAGCTAGAAATGAAATGGAACATCATACCGAATAGGCTGCACAGGATAGTGGTATATACAAATATAATTTTCTCATGCGCATGAAGTTTTGGAAAAATGTGCATCCCGGGTTTCTTTCCAGTTACCCGGCTATTTTAAAATATATGTTCGCAATGCAGATCCCTGTACTTAAAGCAAGATAAACCGGGCCATTATTACGGAAGCCGATCTTCACTACAGGGGAAGTTTGACCCTGGATGAAGACTTGATGGGAAAAGCAGGCATGTTTGTGCAACAAAAAGTGCATGTGGTTAATGAAAATAACGGGACTAGGCTGGAGACCTATCTGATCAAAGGCCTCGCGGATTGGTATGAAAGGTGATAAAGTTGTGATTATCACCTACGAACCGATCCGGGTATTTGTGGATCACCAGAAGAAAACTGTGTAGTTATAAGCAAGCAATAAGTTTTGACAGGTTGAAGATTACGAAAAAAAGAAGCCTAATCTATGCTAATTAATTTTTCTGAAGCCGATATTTCGCAAAAACAAAACTGGCTACATGATGCTGTCGTACCGCGCCCAATTGGCTTGGTAAGCACTATTGACCGCAATGGTGTGCCAAATTTGGCACCCTTTAGTTTTTTCAATATCGTGAGTATCGACCCTTCCATCCTCATCTTTTCTCCACTGCGCCGTGTGCGGAATGGCACTCATAAACACACCATAGAAAATATTCAGGAAGTGCGGGAAGCTGCGATCCATATCGTCAATCAGTCTATGTTGCATCAAATGAACCTAACCGCATGTGAATACCCGGGAACAGTTGATGAGTTTATCAAGGCCGGATTTACCAAGGAAAATGCAACAGGCATCAAGCCTTGGCTTATCAAAGAATGCCCAGTGAAGTTTGAATGCAGGATCAACGAAGTTATTCCATTTGGAAACAAAGGTGGTGCCGGCAATATTGTATTTGCAGAAGTTATCTACCTGCACATTGATGCGATCATATTGAATGAACATCAACGCATAGATCCGTGTAAACTGCAGCCAGTTGCAAGGTTGGGCGGTGATCATTATTCTAGTGTAAACAAATCGAATATCTTTACAATGCCAAAGCCCAACAGAAATTTAGGGATTGGTTTTGAGGGGTTGCCGGTTGAAATTTCCAGCAGTCGGATACTTACCCGGAATGACTTAGGCAAGCTTGCTATGGTGAGCTATTTGCCTGTAATTGATGAGAATTTCGGTCATATCGAAATGCGGCAACTGTTGGCACAACCAAAAAGCGAAAAGCGGACAATCGAATTACATAGAATCGCCGCTAAAATGCTGACACTCGGACAGGTTGAGGAAGCGTGGCAGGTTTTGTTACGAGATGATGGAATGGTAGTGGCGGAGGAGAATTTACTATAAATGAAATTTTCTCATGTGTATTGTTTTTTTTAGTTAAGACAAAATCACAAGCTCTCTGTTTCAACAGGGAACTTTTAAAAGTTTACAGTTGATGTCTGTTAAAGATAGTGAACCCTGGTTAGCAGCCTGGCCGGGGCCACGGTCTATTGTTAAATGGTTTTATACGGCTATAGCTTTACAGTTCTCCTTATTTATGATTGCATTCGATTGTGCTGGCTCATGACGCATTGACCGAGTAAGTCCGTAAAAATCATTACAAAGAGATTTTTTTCTTTAAAAAATTGGTTAAGATCAACTTTTCTTTCTTAGGTAAGGCATAGTTTTGCATTTGGCGGAATATGAAAAAGAGCAATAGGATTTATAAAAAATAAAGTGGTCGGCATGAGGGTTTACCCGAATTTTAGCCTGTCTAAAAACGTCAAAAAGGGTATCAGGGGTTCAATTCCTGCACCGCTACCTCCACAGATTAAAGGAAACGGATATACGTTTTCTTTTTTTATGTCCATCTTATGACCAAATGTTAGGTAGGACCAAGGCTCCTATTTTTTATTAATTTCACAGCAAAATTTCACCGATGATACCCGAAAGAGAATTGAAAATATCACTCTAGGGATTGTCGTTGAAGGGACAGGATACTTGCACAACAATCAGAAATCTCCTGTCATGCAAAATCCCATTGCATTCACCATCCACTTCGGATTCACCAACCCTGGTTAACGAATATCTTTCATCATTTGTTTGACACTTTAGTAACATATATTTACTCAACATCCCAGCCCCCTATCAAGTATACATTCATTGCTGAATAACTTTTAAGTATTCGAAAATACTATGTTTTCAATATTTTTGAATAGTTGTTGGTGTTGCTTTTTGAAAATATTTTTCATAATTGATTTAACTGGTAATGGTGATTTGAAAAATATATTTTCTTTCACAATCGTATAGTCTCCAGAACTCGTTAATGTAAATAACATTTCAATTTTGGTTGACTTCATAACTGTCGCACGCATTATCACGATCCTTTCGAGCGGATAAGAGGCAATAGTAACTGGGTACGTAAATGAAAATGGAATAAATCCAATTTTTAAAGTTTCATAAACTAAATAACTGTCATCACTGTTTTTATCGATTTTAGTAATTACAGGATGTACGGCAACAAATTTCTGCATATCAGTCAAATAGTCAAAAATGTAGCCTGTCGGTTTTCTACTTCTGAAAAAAAAGTTCATTGCTATGTTTTTTTTGCAACACATATTGCTTTGTAAATCAATTAATTTGCCAACTAAGCCTTTCTTAGTTTCCATAATTTTCGAATCAATACAAAACTTAAAATGAAATTTAAGAAGCTGGTATAAAACCCGGAAAAATATCCTTTTACTGCAAGAGAATATCCTATGTGTCCAACACAGTTGCCAAACATACCATACGCAACAAAGAACATGGCAATGATCATTAAAGGTTTGATGCCTTTGTAAATGGCATACCCACCTAATAAAAACATGAAATAAGAGATCATGTTAAAGGTTGTAAAGAAATTGTGATCGTAAGGCTTGCCATTAAAAAGTTCTGCAAATACGGTGTCGAAATGGGTGGCATGTTCTTCTGCAAAATGCAGCAGTTGAAATCCTATACCTAAAAAATATATGGGTAATATCTTTACTGGGTCGGGGTTTTTTCTGTAGCAAAAAAGAAAATAAAAAATATACGCCAGCACAACGCCAGGAACAAAAGTTACAATCAGGGAAAGTCCGGAAGACAGGTAAGTAAAAATGCTGATCATCACTAAGGCAATGACGGTAGGAATAATAATGTTCGCTTTCATGTTTATTTTTTTTGACTGTTTTTAATTATTTCACAAAAATGGTCAAAAAAAAAATAATTTCATGCACATTTGTTAAGAAAGCAAGAGTTGAATACTTTTTACTAATAGGGTGTAAAAATTAAAAATGCAGAATAAGTATCCTGCATTTTTTTGAGTAGCTATATTTTTATATTTATGACTGAACAAACCAGTCAACGGGCCGCCTGAGTGAAACCGGTTGCGGATAATTTTTTAAATACCCGGTTCTTAATACAAATTGAATTGTGTCGCTTATGCCGGTTGATTGGCTTACTGTGTTTGCTATGGAGGCTTCTTCCAATACCTGTGTCATGGGATGAATAGCTATATTTTTCTTCCTGATTTTCAACAATAGCCGTTGTAGTCTTTTGCCGGTCTCCAGCAATGATACTACCGAATTATCTTTACTTGTAATCAGCAGCCATCCTGCAGAACTACTCACCTGCTCTTTCACTTTATCAATACTTTGCTCCCGAAAACTCTTTTTCATTACATCTGATTTTCCATAAAAGTTTCTCAAATACCATCCGGTTATTCCTTCTATTTCCATGCTTGCTGTTGTAAGCCCGTCGCAGTTTTTTTCTGCGTTATTGCTGGAGAACCTGATCCAATTGGCTAATTCCTCCTGTGCGGCATCACGATAAGCCTGTATCCTGTTTGCTTCAATAGTTTGTTCATTCAGCCAGTTATATTCTTTTGCAGCATTGGGAATAAAGTGGAAAAAATCAACATTATCACCGGTTAAATATGCAAGATCATTTGCGGTTAACATCTCACTTAAATAATTTGACCTTACAGTTCTGCGCAGTTTTATTTGTTCAACATTAAACTCAATAATGTCCGAAGATTTAATCAGTTTAACATCCATAATATTTTCATCCTGGTTGGCAGTTGCCAAAACAGTAAACCGGCAGTTATAACCAAGGTTGCTTGCTGCGTATTCCAGGTTTTGCAGAAAAGCTCCTATTGATAATATCGTTTCACGTTGAGTGGGATCAACACCGGGAAGCCATTTAGTTTTATCATTACCTATTATCCAATGATATGGCCCGATATATTTTACAGTCCATGGCTGGGTATTATGTCCACTTGGCGCTAAGGAAGCCAGGTAAAGAATTTCTTTTTCATCCTTCATAAAGGAAAATTTATTTTTACCATCTTCCTTTATATCGCTCCTTACAAAATTATTTTTATCGCTTGGCAGATACGCCCCGCTTCCGGCAATAACAATAGAAGCCCCGGTAATAGCTAAAAATCTTCTTCTGTTCATGGGACTATTTTTTTTAATTGATCTTTACCATTTATTAATTGCGTTTAATGGCTGGTTCAATGTATGCAACTGCATTATTTATCATTCTCAATAACGTAAGTTACAATATTGCTTATTGCCGTGTCCAGGTCCACCTTACCTTTCAGGTGGGGTATCCAAAAACTATCAAATGCATCAACAGTTAGTTTAAAACCAGGGATCCTGGCTTCAAAATTTAGCTCTTTGTAAAAAGCAACATACGCTATACCTCTTGCCTGGTATGCCTGTTTCAGCAAATAGCCTGTCGTGTAAAAGATGAGGTTGTGCCATAGATTGATATTGCGCTTCACGGTTTTACCTGCAGCGGCTTTCATAATTGCTTTGTTAAGTTTATCAATGAGCAAATGGGAAGCCTCATGAAATACAACTTCTGTACCAAGATATTGCTGGTTGAATTTATCCGTTGAAGAAATAATGATATGTGGAAAATATTCATTGTATGTATAGGCGCCTGCCCAGGTAGCATAGGTGCTTATATCTACCCTGATTTTTTTAGCCGGGAGGCTATCATGGAAAGCATGTTGCAAATCCTGAAGGATATTGCTTTCCATAGCTGCCACATTTGTATTTACCACACTGAGCCATTGCCGGTTCAAGCTATCCTGTTTTTGCCAGAAATATTTTTTAAAAAGAGGATCCAGTTCATCTAAATGCATTAAAGTTGACTGTTGAACGCCTGCACTGGCAACGTTCATGCCACTGTCTGAAATAATACGATCGCTAAGTGCCCTCATGTCGTTATCGAATAAGAGGTCTTTTCCAATCACACTATCGAGATAATACCTGAACGTACCTGATAATAATTGTTTCTCCGGTAAAGTCAGCCTTGAAGAAACCGATCCCTCTATTAGATTCAACAAGGAGTCATCTGCTGTTTTGGCTGCTTTCAATTTTACTGCCTGCCCATACAAAAAAAGATGTTCGTTTAAACGGGGATGGCTGTAAAAAATAAAATGTGATGTCTGCCCAATTGGCCCAATCTGTTGCGCTGTTGCAACAGAAGCCGGCAGCCATGGTAAAAAGCAGAGAAAAATGTGTAGTATTTTTAATTTTGTATTCATACCAATTTTTTTCAAGTGAGGATTGTTTTCTGCTGACGCTGACTAAATTCGTTATTTCAAAACGATGTCCATTATTTTGAGTTTTAGTTCGGCTACTTTTTGTACTATCGTACCGTCAATCAAAGTGCCGATATTGGTGCCCAAAAAAACGTATACTTTTTTAGAAGGAAAGTAATATAAACCGCAACCTGCACCCGCTCCTGCGCCTCCGTGGCCAAAGCCTGTTTCACTGCTGTATTTCACGTGGTATAAGCCCATACCATAAACGGGATTACCAGCACCATCATTTATCCATCTAATCATTTCGTTTAAAGAAGCTGTAGATAAAAGCCTGCCTTCTACTAATCCGCGTAAAAAATTGATTGCATCAAAGGGCGTAGCTACCATTCCATCATCCCCCTTTGCACTTGCAATACTGGATTGCTGTAATTGCGTTACGTTTTGAAGAGCGCCTGTTCCTGACAAGTCGATATAATTTTTTACCAGGTCAGTCCTGCCGGAAATGTTACGATAAAAAGTATGGGTAAGCCCTAATGGTGCCAATACTTTTTGCCTGATCAATTCATCATGAGTGCCTGATACAGCATCAGCAATCAACGCCAGCACATGATAGTTGGTATTGGAATATTCAAACCTGCTGCCCGGGGTAAACTGTTGGTTTGTTCCTTTGATATAACTTAAAAACTCATCACTGGTAAAAATATGATCGGGGTTCGAAAGCGCATAAGATATATAGGAAGGGTTTTCCAGATAATCGGGCATGCCTGATGTATGGTTCAGTAAATTTCTCACCGTCATGGTTGAAGCCTTATCTATATATTGCCAGTATTGCTGCGGCAGGTACGTTGTAATAGCTGCATCAAGATTTATTTTTTCTTCTTCATGTAATTTTAAAATGGCTGCAGCCAGATATGTTTTGGTGATGCTTTGCAGGTACTGCAAATTACAAAGCTGCATAGGCGTTTGCGTTTCTGTTTCAGAAAAGCCGGCAGCAGTGCCCCAATAACCTTCAGGACTATATACCGCTACCGTTAATCCCGGTATACCCCTTTCAGCATATGCTTTTGCTAACTTGTCCAGCGTATCTTTTTTGCTGTAATTACTGCCTTGTGGCACATGGCAACCAGGTATTAACGGAATATTTGTTTCATTTTTTTTACAGCTCGTAAGCATGGCAAGCATTGCCAAGCTCAATAAAATATTTTTCATGCCTTAGTTTTTAATTATTTTTTTCGAAAATTGTTTTTATTACTCTTCTATTAATTCCATTTGCATTATTCTGCCGCCTGCTTCAATTTGTTGTTTCCACAATCTCCTGTCTGCCACATCTATATAATAAATGCAGTACGCATTCGCCGGACCGATTTCGTCAGATACTTTTACAATCCAGACATCACGAAGGCCTGATTTCTTAGTTGAATAAGTTTCCTTCGTCACATTATAAATGGTCGCTTTTATTACGCCTGAATTGCTGCCGGGTTTGTAATCATAAATTGATATATCCTTTGTATAACCTTCCTGCAGCGGAAGCCAGGTAATAAGTACAGGATACAGGTTACTATCAAAATAACCCTGGTTTGTTGTATTATTGATGATGGTGTTGCTATGTTTGATTTTGTCGTTATAAAATCCTTTTACAATTCGCCCAAAGCTTAATACCATATCTCTTTGTGCATTGTGAGAGGAATGATATACCGGGCTTACATCTTTTGCATCGGCAATGGTAGAATCAATCCAGAACGACTGAACCTGTTTCATGCTTATATCTGTTACAACTATTATTTTATTATTGCGTATATTGATACTGGTCCTGGTTTTACCTATGTCAATTTTAACCGTGTCTTTCATTGCATACAAGGCCATTTGATAACTTGTATTTTTGATCCAATTCATTTCCACTGCATTGTTTCCAGGCACTAACCTGGGTTGAGCATTTGCACATATTGCCAGGAACAAAACAATTGAGGTGATAATTTTTTTCATGACAATTTATTTGTTGATAAGCAAATTTTTATCGGCGATGATAAGGCGAATGCCATTGGGATCTTTATAACTTTTAAAATCAGCAACGGCAATTCCCGATGGCATCTCGTTAGCGAATTGAATTGATTTATCATTTAAATACATCTCCACTTCAAAATCATTTGGCGATTCAACAAAAACCAACCTTATGGTTTTCGAGTAAAGAACAAAATGCCGGGCTGAACTTTCTTTTATCTGAAGTTTAAGGGTGTTTTCAAAAAAATCCTTAGTCGCCTTAAGTTGTGTTGTTTTGAAAACAATGGCTTGGATGGATGACGGCATTATCCTTTCTTTTTTAATTGAAAAGAATATCCAACACTTATATTGAACACAAACGGCGTGAAGCCAGTTCCGGGATCAAGCGTTTTGATCTCCTCGAACGCATTTGTTTTTTTGTTTAAATAAGTAAACTTATCATCTTGTAAGCTGGAACTTACCGTTGGCCAGAACCTTATACTTGGTGCAATGAGAAAACCATGCAGAAAGTTATTTTTCTTTTTAAATGGCTGGTAAGAGCCATATACTCCGAGTCCAAGGCTGAACGTGTTATAAGAAGTAATTTGAGTATTATTGTTTTGTGCTTCACCTGCGTAGTAAAATTCAAACTGGTGCCATTTAGGTTCCACTCGTACATTTATCCATTCTTTTAACCTGTAGCCAACGCCAAAACCAGTAGTCGACGGTTCATGAACTGCAAGGCCTTGTTTTTTTAAATCATTTGTTACAATGTTATCGCTAAAATCCAGCGATGCACCATGTGAGTAATCAAAGATGAACCGGTTGTGGATATAATTGCCTTCAATATTAAATCCTGAAGCCAATACCGGTTGGGCCAAACCAAAAAGAATATTAATCTTTTTTTCGTGTTTCCAATCCTGTGCATATGTAGTTAAACCTGTAGTAAATAATGCAACCAGGATGGCTGCATACAATAAATGCTTTTTTAACTGTGTCATAATTTTTGTTTTTAATTACGACACAAAAATGGCCGCTCCAAAAAACAAATTCATTCACATTTGTTAAGAAAGAAAAGTTGCCTTTATTTTCTTATCCGGCTTAATGATTGCGGTTTGATACCGAGGTAAGCAGCAATATAGTATTGAGGAACACGGTTCACCAGATCGGCCCTTTGCTTCATAAATTTGTAATAACGCTGCTTTGCGTTCAGCATGGCGAGGTCGGCTGTGTGGCGGGTATGAGCGATAAAAGAAAGTTCTGTAAAATGATCTTTCAGTTTTATAAACCTGGGTTGAAATTGGTACACTTTCTCAAAATTCTCGGCAGACAATCTTAAAAGCCTGGTATCTTCCAAAGCTTTTATACCGATATCAGAAGCTGTTTTATTTGTAAAACTGTTAAGGTGGCTCGCCCATTCATTTTCTACCGCAAAATCAGTTGGTATTTCAATTCCTTCATATAACCGGTAGTACATTACCAGGCCAGATTCTATGTAGCCAAGATGTCGGCATATTTGCCCTTCCTGTAAGAAATGTTCCCCTTTGGTAACAACGATCTCATCCAGGCTACTGACAAAAAACCCGATCTCATTATCAGAGAAATTATCAACTGATTTTATTTTTTTGATCAGTACATCCAACATATACTTGAATTGCAGCTTGAAGTTGATACTTATGATTTACATTTTAAAGTTAAGAAAAATCTCAATTTTTTTTATATTATTAAAGCAGATTGAAATTATAGGCAAATGCTCTAATAGCCAAAGCCGCCAGGCAAGCGCATTGTCAGGTACACAAAACCGAAAAAACTGACAAAGCCGTATTCCGGAAAGGGATCAGGGTATGGGCCGATAGCTTTTATAAGTAGTGAAGCTGAGTCAATTCGGATATCCGGCATCTTGCAAAGATATTAAACGGAATAGTATACGGATGTTGAGAGTATTGATACAACTTGCAAGCGGAAAACTTTAGATAATTTGCGGGGTGTTAAATTCATTATGCCAGTTCTTTCAATGACATAATCAAATATTGATTTGGGTCAACAAATTATTTAGCTTTAATGATTAAGATCAATTTTTATTTTTTACTGTGATCTATTTTTACCTTCTAAAACTTGGTCGATGTGCAATGAGAAATTATATTTCGAGTGATGTTATTTTATTTAGAAAGAGTAAAATAGTTAGAAGGGGTTCAATTCCTGCACCGTCAACTCCACTTGAGGAGACGACCAGTTTTGGTTGTCTCCTTTTTTATTATGAATAATTCGTTTAAACTGAGTTAGTGGGGTTGGTGATTTAAAGGGGCGAAAGCGGTTCGAGAATTTTACTTAATAGTGCTATCTGCCAACACAGTCTGTTTAAAATCTATAAAATCAATGCTTTTCGTGTTCGATGTCTCTTTCTGGTAGGAGGTAAAAATAATTGTATCTATGAAATTACGAACCTAACGTTTTGGTGAAACTTTACAAGCTGAAAACTTTCGCTAAATACGCCGGATAATTTTCCAAAGCCTTTTCTATGTCGTTGCTTTTGTAAATGTCGAAGCAATTATAACTATTAATGATATCATAACCGCAAAAGCGGTAATTACTGGTGATAGGCAGAAAAATATCTGTCAACCCATTTCCTTCAAATAATAAATGTTCTGGATTAGAAAATGCTTCAGCAGGTGCATTCCATGTGGCACAGATCATAAACTTTTTACCCTGCATCAGACCACCGGTTCCATATTGCTTTAACGGATTCTCTCGTGTCCTGCCATCACCTGTTAAAAATGTCTTATTGGAGAGCCCGCTATTGAAGACTTCATCAACATACTTTTTATAGATCCATGGCGCACCAAACCAGTTTACAGGTGTCTGTAAAATCACAATGTCGGCTTCCAGGTGTTTCTTTTCTTCTTCGCGTACATCATAACCCGCTTCTACTTTTGTTTCCAGAATCTCAAAAGATTTAGACAAGAAAAACTCTTTAGCAACTTTATAGAATGATGAATTTAATTTGCCTTCTGTCCAGTTGGGATACGTTAAATGAGTGTCGATCAGTAATATTTTTTTCATATATAGTTGCTTCAAGTATCTGTTTATTTTATTGTTCTACAACCTGCATCTGCATCTGATTCATGCGCCCGCCGTAGATTTTGATTTTTGTAAATTCTGCATCCAGGTAACTGATTTCCGATGGGTCGAGTTTAATACTAACCGCGCCAAAATTTTCAGTGAGGTGTTCTGCATTTCGTGTGCCGGGAATGCAAACAATAAATGGTTTGCGGTGCATGAGCCATGCGAGCGCGACCTGTGATGGTGTTGTGTTTTTCTTCTGCGCGAAATTTTTCAATATCCCGATCACAGGTTGGTTTGCTTTAAGATTTTCCGGAGAGAACCGGTCGAATCCCGCTCGCAGATCGGTTTTTGCATCGAGAATTGTATCTGGATTTATTTTACCAGTCAGATAACCCATACCTACCGATCCCCAGGGAACAAAGCCGATCCCCAATTCTTCACATAGAGCCAAAACGCCATTGTGTTCAGGGCTTCTTTCCATAAATGAATATTCACTTTGTGTCGCAGCAACCGGGTGCACTGCATGTGCGCGACGGATTGTTTTTACACCTGCTTCCGACAAGCCATAGTGTAGGATCTTTCCTTCGGCGACCAACTGTTTCATGGTACCTGCAACTTCTTCGATCGGGACTTTCGGATCTACGCGATGCTGGTAGTACAGATCGATATGATCGGTCCTCAAACGTTTGAGTGATTCGTTAATTACATTTTTGATGTGCTCAGGACGGCTGTTTAGACCTCCGGCCGTTAGATCAAAACCAAATTTGGTAGCGATTGCAATTTTATTACGGAATGGCTGCAGGGCTTCACCAACAAGGTCTTCATTTGTGAAGGGGCCGTACACTTCGGCTGTATCAAAAAAGGTAATTCCTTTTTCGTAGGCTGATCGGATGGTTTTTATTCCCTGCGTCCTGTCTGCAGGAGGTCCATAATTGGCGCTTATACTCATACATCCTGCACCTATGGCCGACACTTCTAATGATCCTAGTTTTCTTGTTTTCATATTCCTGGATTCATCCTTATCTGAATTGGCCCACGAAAGATTCCCTATTGCCAAACCCGCCCCGGCGAGGGCAGTTCTGGTAATAAATCCTCGCCGGCTGATATCATTATTTTGTTTCATGACACAAAGGTCGATGGGACAACGCACAGGAAATAACAAAAAACAAAGGAATAAGTATAAAAATCAAAGAGCGGTGCGAAGTGATTTTGGAACAGTTCCGGTTTTCTTTTTGAAGAAATTGTTGAAGTAGGTAGGGTATTCGAAACCCAGCGCATATGCGATCTCTGCAACCGTCCAGTCGGTATGCAACAGGAGCGCTTTTGCTTCTGAAATAATCCTGTCTGCAATATGCACCGTAGTCGGTTTACCTGTGACTTCTTTAACCGAGCTGTTTAGATGGTTAACATGTATGGATAAACTCCTGGCATATTCCTGTGCCGTCCGTAGTTCGAGGGGACGGGCTTTGTTATCTACCGGGAACTGGCGCTCGAGTAGTTCAAGAAATACTGCCGTAATCCTTTCAGCTGCATTGAGCGGTTTGGAAAAGGTTTCAGAGGGCTGCATTCTTACAGCTTCGTGAATGATAAGGTTGATGTAATTACGTATCGCTTCATCTTTGAAAGCATAGTCGGTCTCCTGTTCAGCAAGCATCTTGCGAAAGAGCATGGTTACAAAATCTTTCTGTTCGTCATTCAGTTTCAGAATCGGCGTACCGCCGAGTTTAAACAGGGGTGAGTGCTGCAGGCTTTCGGAACGTTCGCTTGCTTTTAAAAATTCTTCTGTAAATACGCATGTGAATCCATGATGGGTTGGTGAAAGGGGCTCGCATGAATAGGGTACCCGTGGATTTCCAAAGAACAGGAACGAATCGTCTGTTTCAAAGCTTCTGTCCGGGTAATGAAAGAAAAATTTGCCGGTGGTAATATTGATTTTGTAGAAGTCTTTCCGGCTGTACGTATGCCCATCACCGTTGCTGGATGTCTCATAGACCTTAAACCCCTTCAGTTTTAGTTCGCTATTGATGTTCGACGGGAGTGGGTCTGCATTGCTCATTCAGGCAAAGTTAAGGAAATCAAAGAATGTAGAGTAAGAGCTGGTCCGCAGCTGAGTCACTGCCTGCAATAGTCGACTATATTCTGACCGAGCTAAACCAGTTCATGTTTTGTTGCATTTGGAGTATCAAACAAGGCCACAGGAAAACAACTTGAAACCTTTCATAATTTCCATATCGCATCCATTTCCAAAACTTTCACAGCTACTGCTGTAATGCATCTTGCAGAACGGGAACAAATTGACATTAATCAGCCTCTGACGAAGTATCTACCTTATTTCCGGATGAAGGATCCACGTTACGCACAGGTTACAATCAAACAGTTGCTGAACCATACCTCGGTATGCCGGATGTAGATGATTACGAGTGGGAGAAAGCAGTCAGTGATGAAGAAGCCGCAGAACGGTATACACGAACCTTGAAGGATTCAATTTTAATAAGCGAACCCGGACGCGAATTCCATTACAGTAATATTGCTTTCGATATAATGGCAGACCTTGTTGCGAAAGTGTCGGGACAAACATTCGAATCGTATGTTAAAAAGTATATCCTGCTGCCTTTGGATATGAATAACAGTAGTTTTATTTATGCAGAGATTGAGCCTTCAAGACGCACCAGTCCGCATATCAACAAGCCCGCGGAAGTTAGTGCAATCTATCCCTATAACCGTATGCACGCACCCAGTTCAACAATGAATACTAACGTTGAAGAACTGGCTCACTGGACTATTATGAACCTGCACAATGGCAGTTATCATGGAAGACAGATTCTAAGACCTGAGACTCACCAACAGATGATGTCACCCACATTTCTTACCAATAAAGAGAGCAATGTATCCGTTGGGCTCAGCTGGTTTTCCTATCCTTATCGTGGCTCGACGAATATTGAACACGGGGGCAGCGATACCGGATATCGTACCATGCTGACGCTTATACCTAATAAACAATTAGGCATCGTTTTGCTCTGTAATCATGAAGATGTCAAAATCTTTAACATGCGTAACAGGATACGCGATATATTGCTTGACCTGCTTTAGTTTATGGACTGAAACAAGCTTATGCAATATTTACTTGTATCAAAAAATGTAATAGGGGAATAAGGGGTTCGATTGGGTTCCCCTCGACTCCACTTGAGGAAACGTTAAAAGCGTTTCCTCTTTTTTATTTTTAGGCACTGTAAATCAGTGTATTATAAAGGTATATGAGGTGAATTTGTAGTGAAATCTTTTGCGACCTTGTGGGAGTCGAACCCCTAAGCTATTTCTGACTAGGGCTTTCTAGATTTCGCTTTTCCTCTACTCTTTGATAGGCTATATCAACAATAATCTTTGCAATCAACGCCATAATTTTTTTTTCTTTTTGCTTGTCGATTTGCTGTGGCGCCTCCTCCTGGGGATAAACGGGTTGAGGGTTTTTGGGGGATTGTTGATGTTTTCTTTTTCGTAGCTCGGGTTTAGTCTATGTACGAATAACTGAGAAAGGTTACAAATAGTAACTAAATCGATCTAAAGAAATGAATAACAGATGGATTTGTGTGAACTAAAACGGCATTTTTTTTATGCCATTGCTTGTATTAATCAATTTAGGGTAGTATTTTGGATTCCCCCTCATTTATCAAATCCGAATTTTCCATTCCATTTTTGACCTAATTGTTAATCCGCTAATTGTCTTTTATGACCAATGAAAAGAAAATAAAACATCTTGAGTTCATCCAACTAACTATAACAAGAATGAATGTCAATTCTTTTTTAGTTAAAGGTTGGCTTGTTACTCTTGTTGCAGCAGTTTTTGTTTTAGCACAAAAAGATACCAACAAACTTTTTCTTTGGATAGCTCCATTTATTGCCGTATTATTTTGGGCCCTAGATACTTTTTTTGTGAGTACTGAACGAAATTTTAGAGACTTATATGACCATATAAGAACATTAGATGAGCATCAAATTGATTTTTCAATGGATACTCGGCCTTACGAAAGTGGCAAAGGAACTTTTCTCCTTTGCCTTTTATCTATTACACTTTTACTGTTTTATCCATTGATCATTGTAGCATCCATTTGGGCGGCTTCTTATCTAAATCAATAAACGATGGCAAGGAAAGTATTTTTCAGTTTTGATTTTGGCCGTGACTCAAGGCGTGTTGCACAGGTAAGAAATGCACATGCTATTGGTTTTTACGACAAGCCACCTTTTTTGGATGCCGCAGATTGGGAGACAATCAAAAGGAAAGGTGATACGGCTATTAAAAAATGGATTGATGATAATCTTTATGGTGCCAGCGTTACGATTGTTTTGATTGGGAAAGAAACACATACCCGGCCATGGGTGATGTACGAAATTCAACAAAGTTATAATGCAGGTAAAGGATTGTTAGGAATTAAAATACACAATGTAAATGATCCCTTGAAAGGGATTGATTACCCTGGCATGAACCCCTTTATGAACGTAAAAGACAAAAATGGGAAACCATTATCAAATACTGTTGCAGTATATGATTGGATTAATAATAATGGTCGCCTGAGTATCGGCTTATGGATTGAAACAGCCGCACAAATGGTAGGCCGATAATAATATTTTAAAAAGGAATAATTAGCATGGATTTTATTCAAAATGAGTCATGGAAATACTTTCATGAATTTAGTAACAATGGAAAGTCTGTAAATAACGATGTTGTGCTATTTGAACATGGAGCACCATTTGTTTTGAAAAATAATATTTTTAATTTCCGAATAAGGCCTGGTGTCGAGTTTTGGCGGTTCGGTATTAGACTTTCAAAGAGCAATGATGTTAGATATTTTCACCCTGAAAGCAGATATAAATCACCTGAATTTGAAGAAAATTATATTGATATACATTTGGCCGCAGGAGAATGGAATAATAAAGTACCATTTCTTCCCAATCGATTTCAACTTGTGGAGTACAATCTTTCGAGTAGTTCTAGAGTATTATTTCGAAATGATAATTATAGCCCTATGGACGAGTTTGATTGGACTTTTGAATTTCAATCAGAAAAAGGCATAATTAAGTATACGTGCCGAATTGGTGAAAAACAAGAAACATATTCAGGTATCATACAAATTCCCTCAGGGTTTAAGTATTTTAAAGTAGCTGCTTGGGCAGATGGCTCAGATTTCAGGTTGGATTGTATGCTTAATATTCTACCAAAAACACCTTCAGGAACAGAAAAACGGCAAATTCAAGAAAGCAAATCATTTACTGCTAAAAATCTAACGGTTAGATTAGGTAGCATACTAGACACTCCTCTCTTACAAAATTGCGACATTACGATTCTACCAGTTGCAACAAATGGTTCAATGCGGCCAGAATTTGTAGAGTTCGTATATCAACTTAAGATCCCCGGACCAGAAGAAGGAAAACTAGGACAAGTTAGATTATTTGCTATAACTAATCAACCACACAAATTCATAGGTTATGCATTTTCCGTTATGGACGGAGAATCTTCAATACAAGTAATTCAAAATATTTGTTTAGCACTACTTAAAGAAACTTTTGATAAACAATTAACTGCAGAAAATGAAGGAGGTAAAATATATATCAATTTGCCAGTTTTAGGTTCAGGAACTGGCGGAGTTGATTTTCATAGGGTCATAAGGGTATTTGATGAAATAATCAATCGACTTGATGTGACTGCACATATTGTGGTGAGTATTTTAAATGAAGCACATTTTCAAGAAATATTCGAACATTTTACTGGACGCATGTCTTTGGTGAAACAATGGTTTGAATTTCCCAAACCTAAAGAGATAATGATTTTTGAGGAGGAAATGTATTCTACCCTACATCATTCGCGATATAACGTTGATGCTAATAACTACGTCACGATGCTTAATTTATCAGGGATGCTAGTTGGTGACTATGATATTCAAAGAGTTTTCCCACGAGTTAAAAATCTCAGACTTGCTGGAAGTGCGATTTCTCTTTATCACACAATTGGAAGAATGGAGCAACTAGAAAAGCTTGATATGAGCACGACAGATCTTGCAGATTATGATTTTGTATCAAATCTTAAGTCTCTAAGGACATTGAAACTCACTGACAATTATATAAATAATATTGATTTTTTATACGGGCTAAAGAATCTGCGGTCTTTAAATCTTCGAAATAATAAAATTATTGACATATCAGTTATTAGAAACCTCGACAATTTGACATCTCTAAATTTGTCTGGTAATTTTATTAATAATGTTACAACACTAGAAAGTTTGCATCTTCTAGAGTCTTTGTATCTTAATAATAATCAAATAAATAGTATTAGGGAAATTACGAACTTGCCAAAGTTGCGTCGGCTTTCGTTGACAAATAATCGTATAGAAGAAATCGATGATTTTTTTAAACTTAGAGATCTTAAGCATTTGCAAGTTTATGGAAATCCTTTTTTGAAAATAAATGGGATTATTCTTGAAGAAAACACAAATCATTGGAATACTATAAATAATGCCATTCTTAGAGCAGATGAAGGTGGCGACAAGGAAATTATATTACCTGCAAAGGTTCTGCTACTGGGTAATCATCAAAGTGGAAAATCTTCTTTACTCGAATATATTCAAACCGATCAACCTAAGGCGGCATCAACAAGCACACATATTATTAAAATAGAGAAATATCCTCGACTTACTAAAGGAATGCCTGAAGCTGTTTTCTTTGATTTTGGTGGGCAGGATTACTATCATGGAATTTATAGAGCATTTTTAAGCTCGGGTTCTATTTATCTTATTTTATGGAACGAGGACACAAATTTTAATAATAAAAGAAAAGATTCATCTGGAGTCCAAACCCAAGATTATTCCATAGAGTACTGGCTGTGCCAAAAAAGTTTTCTTGAAAAAGAAAAGAATGGCGGTAAAATAGATCCACTATTGTTGATTCAAACCCGTGCGGATAAAGATGATAGAGTATCTTTTAATACTAAAAATATCGCTGTTAAAGTTAATAACGAGTTTTATATTAATTTACTGGAACCCTCTCCGGGTGATGCACGTCAACAAATATTCAAATCAGGATTAGAATATCTCAAGAAAAATCTTTTGTACCTAATATCTGAGAATCAAGTTATAAGGCAGAATCAACCTGACTGGTATTATAATTTCATTATGTTTATTTTGGACGAATCGACTAGAAGCAATCACTTGCCCAAAAGCGTAAAAAAAGAAATTCTGCCAAACTATCGTCGTAATCATCCAGATAAGCTGAAGTTTTTGGAAGATGATTTAGATCAATTACATAAACAAGGACTGATATTGTATTATAAAGATTCTATGGCAGATGATGTTTGGCTAAATCCTGAGGCCTTGGTCACCTATGTTCATGATCAAATTCTCTTAAAAGATATTGACAATACTGGTAGACTCCTTAATAATAGTATAGATAAATCCAATCGAAAAATATATAGATTACTTGCTAATCAAAAAGTGATTTTTTGGTATAAGCCTGATGAAGAATATATTATCCCTAACTTTCTTCCATTATCTACGGATTGGAAGTCGGGCGTTGGGTTACTTAGATTTGGCATTGGCAAACCCGCTTTTACTCTAAAGTTTGAGTGTTTCTTGCCATTTGGAATCATTAATCAAATCATTTGTTCTTTTGGCAATTATTCAGACAATATTTTTTGGCGTGATCAGATACTTTTTGATTTAGATCAGAAAGCTAAAATTTTGATCCAGATAGATTTTGATAAATTGTTAATCAAATCACATATTGTTTATAATACACCTGTTTCTTCGATAGAAAAAGTAAATATTGTCAGCTATATTTTTTATGGGTTGCTTTGTATGTACTGGGATTTTGAATTATTAAAGTATGCAGAATACCTAGAATTTAGAAAAGGAACTTTCAGAGACAACTTGCCACTAGGTCACCCTTTGTTTGAACAATTTGAAAACGCAGAAAATTTATTCACTAAACCCGAATGTAGACCCATCGACATGTATATTTCTTTGGATGAAAAAAAGTATATTAAATACGTCGATCTCTGTAGAGAGACCTCTGAATTATATTTACGTGCGAAAATTGTTAATGACCAGTCTGAATTTACCGACACAGATGCAGTTCTTCCGTTATTTCAATTTCAGTCTTTTATACAAAGAAAGCTAAGGCACCCCAAAAAAGTAGTAATCTCATATTCAAAGAATGATCTTGCCTTTGTCTTTAAGCTAATCAAACATTTATCAGGATTAGTAGATGATGGTTTGATCGAAGAACCTTGGTATTGTTCCGAATTAAAAGTTGGTACGGTTTGGGATGAGGAGATAAAAACGAAATTTGAACAAGCTGATGTGATTTTTTTTCTAGTAAGTGAGAATTCGATGGCCAATAATTATATTAAAGAATATGAAATCAAATCAACAATTGATAGGTTTGATAAAGGTGAATCAGTAATAATTGTTCCTATTATTTTAGTGCCTGTTCGTTGGAGACGCGAGGGGCACTACGATCTGTCAAAATTTTATTGCCTACCCTATATGGCAACGCCGGTGACTGAACACCTAAATGAAAATAAGGCATGGTATTTTGTAACGGAGGTCGTACGAGTTGTTATAGATCAGAATTTAGATATGGTGTTTAAATCCGAAAAATTAAATGCAGAAATTCAAAAGATTCAACTTGAATTAAGTAAACAAAAGGTATAGACCTTATACTGTATCAAGTAATACTTCCCCTATATAATATGTTCATTAATAAACATTAAAAAAGGAATAAGGGGTTCAATTCCTGCATCCTCATCTTCACAAATTTCCCAATGCCGGTCACCTGACCGGCATTTTTGTTTCATTCAAATGATGTTGGTAAGGCGGCCAACATCGGCGATTTTTATTTCACAATATTCTTAAAAGCCGATCCAAAAATCAAATACCCCGTATTCCCGCCAATCGTACCCTCGTTCTGTCCCCACAAAAATGGCCAGTCGTCGTAGTTTTCAAAGTGGTCAGGTTTTCTGAATAATATACCCGGTGCAACATTGCCCGGTATAGCTGAGAAATCAGCCCGGTTATTGCCATAAAAAACGGCTTTGGGACGAGCTGCACCTACTGCGGCCACCAACGAATAGTTATGATAGGGGTGGCAGCCAAATAACCAATTAGTAGTTTTGAAAACCTGACTGGCAGCGATAATATCAGGGAAATATGTATTGGCAAAACTAATAGTGGTACCAAAGCTAACGATGTTACCGCTGCCTGCCCAGTTGCCAAGCGCAATAGGCACACCGTAAGGATTGTCTTTTTCAAGGCTGTCTATGTATGCTTTGTACTTTACTACATGCGGACGAAGTTTTTCTTTGAAAGAGGCATTCATGTGCGGAATCGCATCCAGTGCTGTTGAAATGTTCATACTAACATTACGATCAATAGCGGGCCACAAAAGTTCCTGGAACTTTTCGGCATATTGCTGCTCACCAGTTGCAACAAATAGCTGAAGATTGGTTGCCATATTTCCTGGTCCACCACCCGGGCCTGCGTTGTTCTGTGTTTGTTTGGCCAGTAATTCTGTGGCTTCTTTCAACAATCTTTTTGACTGTGTCAGTGCCCTTGCCGAAAGGTCATCGTTGTATCCTTTCAATGCGCGGCTTACTGCGGCAAACATAGTAGCCGCCCTGAGATCGAGGCGTGGATTGCGACTGGTAAACGCCCACATATCATCCTTAACACCACTCGAGCGGCCATCAGCCGCTACTTCAAAACGACCCAGGTTTGGATTATAGGGAAGCCCGTCTGTTATAGAGCCCGCGTCGCCAAGATGATGGTAATTATCCAGCACCGAGTTGGAAAGTGTTTGTGCCATATGACCAATGATCTCTGCCTGTGCTAACAGGTTCAAAGTTCCATGTTCGATAAACTGGAGCAGATCCGGTATTCCATCCGGGCGATGAAGATCAACATAACGCTGTTTCTCATCTACAAATGTCTCGTCGCGTAAGGGTTTAAACGATTCCCATATCTGTACTAAGTTCTGCACTACACCAATGTTCGCTCCTGTTTCAATATCAAAATCCCCGGCATCAAAAAAACCACCGGTATTTAACCCCGGGATCAGTTCCCCCGCTTTATACTTCGTGTCTGTTGTTGGCCCCTGGCTATGGATGTCGAAGTGATCGGTGTTTGGCGGAGCCTGCCGGTAACCTTCCTTAAATGGCTCGCCATGCCACACCCGGTAAGCATCGTTTACAAACATGTGATTCATATGGATGGGGATCCATACATCGCTGGTGGCATCAGTGATCTTATCGTAAACATTGTTTTCAATTAAAAAATTATTTGTTTTAAAGTCTCCATACTGGATATAATAAATGCCAGGTGTTGTAACCGCTGAAAAATCAAACTTTACATAGTGATACTTGTAATAATCGCCCCAGGGTTTGATGTCGCCGCTGAATACTTTTGAGGCATTGCCATCAGCACCAATTTTATACAATGATGCGCTGGCGAGGGGTTTGTCTTTCTTGTCGAGTTCTATTACAGAAACTTTAGGTTGGGATGGGAGATAGCCTACCTGCGAGAAGCCGATATTCGGTTCTCTTACCCAGCCATTGATTGCGTTGGGTTCAATTGTCCAGCTCAACACCTTGCCTGTTTTTCCTGCGGGAAGTAAACTGCGAACCACAAACCAGCCGTTTTGGGCGAGCATACGGCCGTCAAAAAGCATCAGGTCTGCATCTGATGAAACGATCTTAATTAATCTTGAGGGATCATCGGGTGCCAGCAAAAAAGTATGTCCTGTTTCTAGTGGCAGCGGATCAATAAATTTTCCGGTGCCCCTGTCGTCGGAAGTATTATATCCTTTAAACTGTTTTGGTTTTTCACTGTTGGGTTTTGTAACGGTATTGCTCACAGCATAGCGTGGAAAGCGGTTGTATCGTCCATCCACCAGGTAAGTCTTTCCCCAATATTGCGAAGGCAGTAATTCTAAGTTAAATCCGGCGCTACCTTCAAGCGCTTTGGGTACGGGTTTGTCAAGATAAACGGATATTTCAACACCCTTATCCGTGGCGGTGACAACCACTCTTGAATCAAAATTGTATTCCGCATACCGAAGGGTAGCTTCAATGGTTTTTGATGCGCGATCCACTTTCCGGTTGGATATCATGGGAACAAGATCCCACTGCTCTGGTGTGCTGGAAAGCCGGATAGCGCCGCCCTGCGATGTTCTCACACCATGATGGATCAATTCGATACCTGCATTTTTTTCATCGTTAAATCCCCCTGTAAAAAGGTTGCTGTACACGAGTACATTAACACCCTGTTTTTCAAAATACTCAAGTGCGTTGAGTTTCAACTCTTGTGCAGAAGCGACATGGAATGCAGCTGACAACAACAATGACGCAAAAAAAAGGGTTGTGCTTTTCATTTGGTATTTTTGATTTATGCAATCGGTTACATAAAAGTGCAGAAAAATAAGTAAACTGGCAATTTATTTCGATTATTAAGAATAATACAACGGTTTTAGTGCCACTACCTTTCTTAAAATAATCCCTAACTTCCATCGACCAAACCACAACCTAAACTAACCCATATGAATCCCCGTACTATTTGCTTGCTACTGGCTGTATTGCTCTTAAGTGCTAATCTGTTTGCACAGGATGTGCCATTGTTCACCTCAGATTTTACAACCAAAGAATTTGCAGCACGCCGTTCAAAAATATATGATGCAATCGGCGCTAATGCAGTAGCATTAATGCAAGGCGCACCCAGTGCTGTAGGGTATGTAAAATTCAGGCAATCAAATGAATTCTATTATGTATGTGGGATAGAGGTACCGCATGCTTATTTGTTATTGAATGGTGCAACAAAAACAGCATCGCTGTATTTACCTCATCGCAATGAAGCGAGAGAAAGAAGCGAAGGAAAAATGTTATCGGCAGAAGATGCGGATTTGGTGAAACAACTCAGCGGTATTGATAATGTATATGGGATTGACCTGCTGGCAGAACATATGGGCCGCTTATCTTCCGGTGCAATGGAGAATGTGTATACACCATTCGCACCTGCCGAAGGGTTGGCGGTTAGCCGCGATTTGGGTATTCGTGTTCCGGCAGATGCAATGGCCGATCCATGGGATATGGCTATCACAAGAGAAAGCCGTTTTATGCAACTCGTTACCACCAGGTTCCCGCGTTTCAATATTAAAAACCTGACCCCGGTATTGGATAAACATCGACTGATTAAAAGTGACGCTGAAATAGTGTTGATCAAAAAAGCTACCCGCTTATCCAGTCTTGCATTAATGGAAGCCATGCGCTCAACAACACCAGGCATTAAAGAATATGAACTGGAAGGAATGGCTAAGTACATCTATCACCGAAATGGTGCACAGGGTGATGCCTATTATTCTCTGATTGCCAGCGCAGAGAATGCCATTTATCCACATTACCACGAAGGAAAACGAACCATGAACGATGGGGAGTTACTGTTAATGGATTATGCGCCCGACTATGGATATTACATGAGCGATGTTACACGCATGATGCCTGTAAATGGTACATTCAACAACTGGCAAAAAGAATTGTATGGTTTTTACATTGGCTGTTATAAAGCGGTATTAAAAAATATTCAACCCGGTTTAACTGCGCAGGCAATTATTGTAAAAGCAGTTGCTGAAATGGAACAGATACTTCAGAGCACCCGTTTCTCTAAACCGATTTATCAGAATGCGGCAAATGCATTTGTAGAAAACTATCGACGGTCTTCCAAAAATGCAAAAGCTTCATTGGGGCATTGGGTCGGTATGGCTACGCATGATGTGGGAGGAAATGATGGTGGTCCACTGGTTGCCGGTATGGTATTTACTATTGAGCCGGCATTACGAGTGCCGGAAGAAAAAATTTATATCAGACTGGAGGATATGATTGTGATCACCGCTACAGGTGCAGACATTATTACCTCATTTGTCCCTATGGAAATTGCCGATATAGAAGCACTGATGAAAGAGGAAGGCATGCTGCAACGGTATCCAAAGGATAAAGAAAAGCGTTGAGAGATTTTATTTTCTTAGCCTTACGCAAATACGATTAAACCAATACATTGTAAACCGTGCCTTTGTGCCTTCGTGTGAAAAAAATGCACACAAATACACATGGGCACGGTTGTATTTTTTATGAGTTAAAATGATTTTTTTATGTCTATTCTTTTGCGATTGATTTTAATTACACAACACACAATCCAACAATATATCATTGCGCAACATGTATCATCTTTCTATCTTTCTAAAAACCAATATCATCATTAATAAAATCATACTCCTCCACTTCACATCAACATAAAGAATACCTTGCACATAAAAAAGCAGCACATGCTTTATCAGGATACATTAATTGAAATAGAGAATGGATTATCGCTCTATGTTCCAGATCCGGAACTGGTGAAATCTACCTATGAAAATTTATTGGCTGCAGATGCTGCAACGTCTTTTCCTTTCTGGGCAAAAATCTGGCCGGCTGCTTTAGCCCTTTCTTCATTTCTAAAAGAAGAACAGCAATACGTAAAAGGAAAACGGGTATTAGAAATTGGTGCAGGTATCGGCTTGCCATCTTTTGCAGTGGCACACCATGCGGCTGAAATGATGATTAGTGATTATGCAGAAGAAGCGGTACTGTTGATCGAAAAAAATATTCAACACCTGGGCTTGCAAAATGTAAAAGCAATCCGTCTTGACTGGAATCATTTTCCGGATAGCATTACAGCCGAAACCCTCTTGTTAAGTGATATCAATTATGCCCCAGCGCAGTTTAATGCGCTACTTGTATTGATGCGCAATTTTTTAGAACAGGGTACTACCATCATATTAACTACTCCACAGCGAATTACGGTTACACCTTTTGCAGAGGTGTTACAACCCTTTATCAAACAGTCTGTTTTGCAAACCGTTACCCACACCCACTCAACAATTGATATACGGATACTGGTTCTTTCGCTTTGATGCCTCTGGAAAAGCCTTCATTCCAGTCATTTTAACATCTTTACCGGTACTTATCCATTTCCATGCAGCGATTTCTTTTTATGTTCTGTCATCATAAAAGTATGTTAATAGTGGTAAGGGGTAATTAGAAACCATGACTGGTTATTTTAGCCATTAATCTGATCTAAAATGCCCCGGTTTGGTGCTTTTCTTTACAAAATCTTACCCCGGTAAGTCGTATAATTTAATAATTGTATCTTAATTATTAAATATGTGTAACCGGTTAATTGATCGGATGAATGGTTGAAAAAAAGGATAAATTAGTTTGTTTTAACAAATCGTTTTATATTGAGATTGAATATTGTTTATTCTAACTACCCAAAACTAAAAGAACATGAGAAAAATCTTGTCTAGCTTCCTGCTAGCAATGGTATGTTTTGCTATTGCAGGTAAGGCACAGGTCCTGACCGTATCCGGCAGGATAACAGACGGCAAAGGAGCACCCATTCCTTCGGCGTCTGTTGTAATTAAAGGGAAAACTTCGACGGGTGCTGCGGCTGATGCGCAAGGTACCTTTAAGATCAGCGCCTCAAAGGGTGATGTTCTGGTTATTTCCAGTTTAAATTTCCTTACCAAAGAAGTAACCGTAGGAACTAGTTCAACGGTGAATGTTTCATTGGTAAGTTCTGATGCTTCTTTATCAGAAGTGGTGGTAACAGCCATGGGTATCAAACGTTCTGAGAAAGCATTAGGTTATGCCGTATCAAAAGTTGATCCCACTACCTTGTTACAAAAATCTGAGCCGGATGTTCTGAAAGGACTAGCCGGTAAAGTACCTGGTGTTGATATCAGGTCTAGTCAGGGTGCACCGGGTGCAGCCACCCGAATTCAGATCAGAGGGGTTTCTTCCTTTAATGGTGGTGAGCCTTTGATTGTTGTGGATGGTATTCCTTATAGTAACAACTATGTTACCAGTAATCCTTTTGGTGGTGGTGGAACTTCAGGTTCTGGTTTAAACAACCTGGATCCTAATGATGTTGAATCAATCAATATCTTAAAAGGTGCTGCCGCTGCATCTTTGTACGGTTCAAGAGCAGCCAACGGGGTATTATTAATTACTACCAAATCAGGTAACCCAAAGAAAGGCGCCAAATCATTAAACGTTACTTATAAAGCAGGGTATAGCTTAGAGAATATTTCAGGTATACCTGAGTTTCAAAATCTCTACGGTGCTGGTGCTAACTGGAGAGTTCAGGCCTCTAACGGTTCTTGGGGTGGTAAATTTGGAAGAGGTGTTAATTACGATGCAACCGGAAATGTAATCGGAACTTCTGCATCTGGTATTGATTCTATTCCTGCCACTACATGGGCAACTATGTTTGCGTCTTATCCTGAACTGTTCCCTAACGGACGTTTGGCATACAAAGCAAATCCAAACAACGTATCTTCTTTATTCAATACCGGTAACCTGTTTGAAAACTCAATCGGTTTAAGCGGTGGTGAAGGAAATTCACTTTTCAGTGTAACCCTTTCACGTGTTGATCAAAAAGGATACATCACCAATTCAAGCTATAATAAAAATAACATCGCCGTTGGTGGTCAAACAGCTATTGGCAAGTTAACCATTGGTGCAAATATCAGCTATGCCAGAACAAAGCAGGTAGGAGGTTTCTCTGGTCAGGCACAAGGCTTCCTGTCACAGTGGGGTCGTACCTTTACCATGGCCAGAAACTGGGATATTACCGGTTGGCCAACCGAAAACAGAGCTGGTCAGCAAATTGGATTTAACGATGGTCAGTACACAAACCCTGTTTGGGGCGCTCAACATAACGTAGTTACTTCGGTTGATGATCGTTTGGTTGCTTCTGTAAGGGCTTCTTACAAATTCAACAAAACATTTCAGATTAACTATACTGCTGGTGTAAACAGTTATGCATTGTTCAGAGACCAGATCATTGATAAATCTTCTTTAGGTGGTGCCGACAATTTAGTGGGTAACATGACAGAAGTGATTAGCAGAACACAAGAGCTTCAGTCTACCTTAGTAGCAATTTACACGCCTAAGTTTTTCGATAACTGGACGCTTGATTTTAAATTAGGGAATGATATCAACCAGAGAACTTCGCGTTTCCAGCAGGTTCAGGGTGTTAACTTCGTTATTCCCGGTTTATTTACTTTAACCAATACAGCGGTTCAGCGTTTTAACTCTGACAGCAGAACTTCCAGAAGACTGGTTGGTTTCTTCGCTGATGCCTCTGTCGGTTATAAGAATTTTGCATTCCTTAACTTAACAGGTAGAACGGATCTTACTTCTACACTTCCTTATAAGAATGCCACTTACTTCTATCCCGGTATTTCCGGATCAGTGGTTTGGACAGATGCCTTTAAGCTGAAGTCTGATTGGTTAGATTATGGTAAATTCCGTGCCGGTTATGCCCGCGTGGGTAATGATGCCGGTCCACATAACGGTGAAGCCATCTTTGGTTTGAATTCTGCTGGCTTCCTTGGTCAGTCATTAGCCTCCAGAGGTGGTTCAAACTTCGATCCAAACCTGACTCCTGAGTTTACTACAGAGTTAGAGTTGGGTACAGAAATGCGTTTCTTAAAACAAAGAATTGGTCTTGAACTTACCTGGTACGATAAAAGATCTACTGATCTGATTTATGCTATTGGTTTACCTCAGACTACTGGTTATAGTTCTTTCTTTACGAACCTCGGAGAAATCCGCAACACAGGATGGGAAGCTGCATTGGATTTAAAACCAGTGATCAGTAAAAACTTCCAGTGGGATATTAGAGCCATCTTTACCAAAAACAGAAATACAGTAGAGAAATTGGTAACGGGTCTTACCAGAGACATTATTGGTGGATTTAACTATATCGAGCCTGGATATCCATATGGATATTTAAGAGGAAGCAAATCAGCCCGCACCGCGGATGGAGAGTTACTGATCAATCCTATTTCAGGTATGCCTTTTGTTGATCCTAATGATGATATCGTAGGTGATCCGAATGCCGATTACAAATTGGGTATTACCAACACGCTTTCTTACAAAGGACTTCAATTGAGTGTTCTTTGGGATATGACCAAAGGTGGTGATTTCTACTCTGAAACCATTAACAGTATGTTGGGTAGAGGTGTTACAAAAGATACTGAAGACAGAGAAAAAAGCCGTGTGATTCAGGGTGTTTACGGAAACGCAACACCTGTAACCGGTGCTGATGGTAAAAACCGTTACACACCAATCCTTGTAGGTGGTAAAACCGTACCTAACCAAACAAGGGTTACTACCAATGACCTTTTCTTTACAAACGGAACCGGTGCCAGCTTTGCAACCAATGGTGCATTTGAATATGCAGTATTTGATGGTACCGTATACAGATTGAGAGAAATTGTTTTGGGATACACTTTGCCTGCAAGAATTGTAAGCAAACTCAAATTGTCTGCTGTAACACTTTCATTGAGTGGCCGTAATCTGTGGTACCTGGCACCTAATGTGCCTAAATACACAAGATTCGATCCAGATGTGAATCAGGTAGCATCTGCTGGTGCTCAGGGTGTTGAAACAGGTGCAGCACCAAGTACAAGAAGATACGGTATTAACTTAAACGTAACTTTCTAAATCATCACACGTAAATTTTTAACTATGAGACGGAAAACACATATCATATACTCATTTACAGCGATGTTGATGCTTGTAGCTGCAGTTGGCTGCAAAAAATTCCTCGATGTAAATAAGAATTTAAACAGCCCTACCGCAGTACCGGTATCCTTGCTGTTAAGTAATGCAGAACGTTCTATCGCCGGAAACATGGCCCTTGGGTCGGGGTTAGGCAGTACAATGTCAGTATACACTCACCAAACCACAGGCCGTGTTGGTGCCGACAGATATGGCGCAGGCGCAGCCGGGTGGAATGGTCTCTACAGTGCCATCTCCAATCTTGATGTCATCATTAAGCAGGGTGGTGGAGAAGGCCGTTTCGTTTACGTAGGTATCGCTAAAATTTTAAAAGCCTATGCTTTTAGTATTTTGGTAGATGTTTATGGAGACGTTCCCTTTTCTGAGTTTAATAAATTTGAAGATGGTATCAAGCAACCTAAGTTTGATAAAGGTGCTGATATCTATCCGCAGCTTTTCAAATTGATTGATGAAGGTGTTGTTGATTTGAATAACACTGCACCCCAGCCTTCTAAACCAGCTTCCGATGATTATATCTACAAAGGAAATGTTACTAACTGGATCAAAGCTGCCAACACCATTAAGTTAAAAATGTACACCCAGATCAGATTGGTGCAGGATGTGAAGGCGCAGGTAACTGCTTTGCTGGCATCACCCAATACCCTGATCAATTCACAGGCAGAAAGTTTTATGATGCCTTACGGACCAAATGGTGCTACCGATGACAGACACCCTGCTTATGGCGATTATAATGCTACACAGCGTGGTGGTCAGCTTTTCAGCCCATGGTTATATGAGATCATGAAAGGAAGGAATAACAACATTTTATTCAATGCGGTTGATCCAAGAATTCCTTATTATATCTATAACCAAAAAACAGCAACTGGCGCGCCTGAAAACTGTACCGAATACCGCGATGGTGGATTTATTACCATCTTGTTTGGTTCTAATGGCCCTTGCCGCGATGGTTCTAACAGTCAAACCTACTCTCTGCTTGGTCTGTATCCTGCAGGTGGTCGTTATGATGTAGGTGCGGGTATTACGGTTAATACAATCGGACCAGCCAATGCAGGAACAGGTGCTTTACCTCACCAATTTATCACTTATGCAGACCGTCTGTATCTGGAAGCAGAACTGATTAATGCAGGTGTGGTTACAGGAACGGAAAGAGCCGTGTTCGTTAAAGCATTAGATGAGTCGTTCTTACAGATGGACTATATCATCACTAACTTTATTAAGCCAGGATCTGCAGGTTCGCCTCAAACAGTTCCAGCTATCGCAACGCTTCCTGCAACAGCTGCTTATAAAACAGTTGTTCTGGCTGCTTATGATGCAGGAAATGCTGCTAAGAAATTAGAATATATCATGACCGAAAAATGGATTAATCGTATCGAGAATCCTGTAGATAGTTACACGGATTACAGGAGAACTAAATACCCTGTTCTGTTTGCTCCTGCACCTGAAGGAACTGTTACCAGTGTAACTGGTCCTGATGGAAAAGTAACACCGGTATCTAACGACAGAAAGTATCCATGGTCTTTACCTTTTAGTCTTGATGAAATCGCGTTAAACTCAAGTGCGCCACCACAAAAAGTACCAGAATCTTTTAAAGTATTTTGGCAGCCTTGATAGCTACTTGATTGATATATTACTAATAAAATTAAGAGATTATGAAAATCAGAAAAATCAACATACTATTAGCCCTTACCTTCGGAGCTATGCTTTCGATGGTAGGCTGTAAAAAAGACGATGGGCCTATCCCATCAAGAGTTACTGTAGATGCCGTTCCGACCGTTTCAACCGTTTTGGATGTAACCGGCTCACAATCCATTAACCTGTTAAACTTAGCTTCTTTTTCGGGTAAGTTTAAGGTGGACCTTTATTTTGCAGGTGCAACACCTCCCACTAAGGTTGATATCGTTGTTAGAAAAAATGGCTCTGCAGCAAATGTAAAAACTTTTAAGGCCGATGTAACCTCTTTACCGGCTGCCTTTACCGTTACTGCAGCAGAAATTGCTACTTTATTTGGTACGCCTATTGTGTTAGGAGATACCTATGATTTTGCACCTGATTTGTATGTGGGTACTAAAAAGTATGAAGCATTTCCTGCTTCAGGAAATGGTTCCGGTGCTGGTGTGATCGCTATGCCACTGAACTCTGAATTTGCCCGCTATGCAGCCATTTGTGCATACGATCCTTCTATTTACGAGGGAAATTTCGTGGTAGTGTCAGATGGTTTCGGTGATTTCACTCCTGGTGAAGTGGTTACTTTTACTAAGATTAGTAATACCAGTTTCTCCTTCATCAATCCATACGTAACAAACCCGGTACCTGTTATTGTGACCATTAACCCACTTAACAACCAGGTTACTATTGCAAAACAAAAAGTAGGCAATGCATTTGTATGGAACCTTACCTATACCAATCCCAACATGGCTGTTTCTGCTGGAGCTGCCAGTTTTGTAGCGCCATGTAGTAAAACAATTACCATGGCTATTGCGTATACGGTTGATCAGGGATCTTTCGGTACTTTTACATTAGTATTGAGAAAGCCTTAATAGAACCAACTTAAATAGTTAGTTTTTAACATACAAAAAGCCTTACAGTGTTTAATCACTGTAAGGCTTTTTTGTTTTCTATTTACAATGCATAACCTGTTGAAATGATTTGTTATAGTAAATAGTATGTATTATATTTAGTGTCAGTTTGACACTTAAATATGATACATGAAAAAAATACAATGGATCTGTTCGTTTTTTGTTTTGTGTAATGGGTTTTCTCCTGCCATCACAGCACAAACAACTGATCAGAAAATACTTTCGAATGCTGCATTTACTTTTAAGGCAGACCGCCACGGCATTACAGAACTTACCAGAACCAATGATGTGCATACCACCAGTTATATCAGAAAGGGCCGTGTATTTGGTGATGTTACCATTCGTTACACACAACGCCGGAAACTGGATTCTCTGCGTGCTGCTACCAGCAGTATTACTACGGTTTCGCAAAACGGCAGTACAGTAAGTACATGGTCGCCTGAAACAAAACGCAACGATGCTTTGCAATTGACACAAACGTTTTCTTTAGAGAAGGATGTACTTACTTGGCAAATCATGCTAAATAATACAGGGAAGGATGCCATTCGTATAGAAGACCTTGCTATTCCGTTATTGTATAACAATGGTGGTGGAGAGAATCCAATAGAAATATTTGAACAACGAGTGGTGAAGCATCATTTTATATCAGGTAACAATTCATTTCTTTTTTGGCAGCGTCCAACAGGTTTAGGGCCTTACCTTGTAATGGTACCATTGCCGGGTACTTCGCTGGAATATTTTTCAACTAATTCAACACTGCCATCTGAACGGGGCACGTTCATGGCTTATATACATGCTAACCTTACTGCCAACAAAGAAATCCGTGGTACCTGGCGCCAGCCACATACTTCTGCTGTTATTGCATCCTATAGTAGTAAAACCTATGGGTTCAAATTTCGTTGGGCAAACGATTATGCGGGCATTCGTAACATACTTGTGGAGGAAGGTTTGATAGATGTACAGATCATGCCCGGTATGACGGTTCCTTCTGATCTGGATGCTACCATTGCGTTGCGTACCCATCAAAAAATTACCGCCGTATCAGCAGAATTTGGCCCCTCAACGATTATAACAGATTTGGGGGAAAAGAACAAAGGAACACACTTGTATAAGATCAAATTTTTGCGCCTGGGAGAAAATAAAATCACCGTTACCTATGGTAATAAGTATAGAACCTACCTTGAGTTCTTTGTTACCGAACCATTGGAAACGCTTTATAAAAAGCGTGCTGCATTTATTGTAAACAGCCAGCAACATACCGATACGGCTACATGGTACAATGGCTTGTTTGGTGAATACGATATGAAAAATGCACAGCTACGCGGACCGGATAACCCAGATTTTTTTGATACCAGTCGACTGAGCTATGTATTAACCTGCGATGATCCCGGATTGTGTAAAGCACCTTTTGTGGCTGCTAAAAATGTGGCGTATCCTAATCAAAAAGAGATTGATGCGGTTGAGTATTACATAAAAAATTTTGTATGGGGAGGATTACAGAGAACTGATACGGAAACTCCTTATGCTTACGGTGTGTATGGCACACCAAACTGGAAAGTAAATCGCGACAATGCAACAAGGCAGGCAAATACCAGAGATACCAACCGCAATAAAATGCATGTATGGCGCTCTTACGATTATCCGCATATCATGATGATGTATTATCACATGTACCAGATTGCCAGGATGTATCCTGATATGACGCATTACCTGGATAAAGCAGGCTATCTGGAAAGGGCCAAACAAACGGCTATTGCATATTTCAAATACCCTTACGAAATATTGCCCTGGTATGAAACGTATAAATGGGGTTGCTATAACGAACTATTGATTCCGGATTTAATTGAAGACCTGAAAAAGGAAGGCTTTGCCAATGATGCCGCTTATCTTACCAGTGAATGGGAAAAGAAAGTAAAATATTTTTTGTACGATGATAAATATCCCTTTCGATCGGAATATGCGATTGATGCAACTGCCTTTGAATCGAGCCATGCCTTGGCGAAGTACGGAATGCTGCATGAATTAAAACCGGATGAGAATCTTTGGTTCGATAAAAACCTAAACAAATGGTATTCACATCCCTCTGTAAAAAAAGAAGATGCCGTTACTTTCATGGATAGGCAAACACAGGCCAACATAGCTTTACGAGGTGCTATTGAGCCTGCTTATTATTATCTGGGCAGCGATTTCAGAGGGAGAAGCGATGGATATACATTAAGCTATATGTCGCAAATGGGGGGATGGTCTATTCTTGATTATGGATTGAACTTCAGCAAAGATCCAGCAGAATATATTCGGCTGGGGTATCAATCTTATTTAAGTTCCTTTGCTCTCATTAACTCAGGCACACCAGAAACCAATTATGGGTATTGGTACCCGGGTAAAGAAAATGATGGTGCTTCCGGCTGGGCATTTGAGCCGCAGAAATTTGCCAACTCATGGATACAGAAACCACAGGGCCGCGGTCCGTGGTTTTACGATGGTGAAATTGATCTTGGTTTTGGTGGGGCAACGAGGGCCGCGGCAACGGTAATAACCAACGATCCTGTTTTTGGAATGGTGGCGTATGGTGGTGAGTTAAGGGAAAAGAATAACCTGTTGTATGTAATACCGAAAGATGGACTGCGTAAAAAAATATACTACCGCAACGGAGATCAAAAAATAGATCTTGAACTGATACGCGACGGGTTCAAATGGAACCAAGTAGTAATGGTAGACCCAACAGGAAAAAGCGTCCAGTTCACTATTGAGAATCGTACTGCTGATGCCCATTCCTTACCTGTATTGGTGAAGGGACTGAAAGGAAGCTATGAAATAAAAGTGAATGGTAAGGCGGGAAAAAAAATAACAAGTAACGGAGATACTTCTTCCATAAATATTCCAATACCTGCTGGGGTGAGTGCCGCTATTTCTTTTATACGAATAGGAAACTTGGTACCTTAATCAAATAAAAAAGGGGCAATATTACTATTGCCCCTTTTTGTGTGATGATGTAAACAGATATTAATTCCCTTCTTCCGGCGAAATATCTTCTGTTCTGGAAGAAGTGTCATTGGAAGGAGAAACATAAATGGTCTGGTGGTAGAATTTAGTGGATGGTTTTACCTCATTCAGTTTTTCCTGGAATACGGCGAGATAATTGTTATCCTTATTGTTCTTACCGAAAATATCTTTCAGTTGTGCAAACAAATCAGAAGAGCTGGCTTCAAAAACAGAAGTTTCAAGACTCAACAATTTGATATTGGCTTCTACAAACTGGTTCATTTCTGTGTTGATGATGGTACAATGTATATTGCCTTTCACGATAGAATCTTTACAGAGATTCACACGCAGGCTATACACCGATCCTTCAAACTCGCCCTCTACTTTGATATCATTACAGATAATCACTCCGCGGATAACGCCAGTTGGAGTGATATGAATGGTTTTCTTACTGTACAGAACGCCATTAAAATTTCCATCTAAAATGATATCATTCTCAGAATCCAGCACACCCGAAATATTGGTTGAACTGGTGATAAAAAGTTGTTTCTCATCCTGCACACTCTGGCTCGAAAAACTGGAATTGGGGTCATGAAGTAATTGTTCCCTGAACTTATTCATCGTAACTGGTTTAAGTTGGCCGAAAAGTTAATAATTATTAGCAAGATAAAATAATCAAATCATTATTTTTCGGCTAAATCAGTAAACTAAGGCTTGTTTTTATGAAAAACGTTCGATATTGGGTATATTCAATCTCCTGAAAACCCAATTCTCTTATGTTATTTAAAAAAGCAGAAGCACCTACCGAAATGTTACCGGCTGTGCAGGTAGTTTCTGGTGGTGTTTATTTCGGCATTATCAAAACAACTTCTCCAATTCGTATTGAAGGCGATTTCAAGGGTATTATCTTTTGTACCAATAAGGTGATCATTGATAAGAAAGCGTCTGTAAATGGAGATATTCTCTGTCATGATATTGTGATTGGTGGAATGATTGAAGGAAATGTGATCTGCAAGAACAAATGCTCCCTTAATGAAGAAGCCATTGTTAATGGCATCGTTCGCACCGCTAAATTTGAAAATGGAGAGGGTAGTTCCGTAACCGGTCCGGTGTATGTGAATAAAGAGAACATGAATATTGATGTAGATGAATATTACGAACTCTTCAACAAAAAAGAAACCTTGGAGAAGATCAAAGCAGAGTATTTCTCCCTGCCACAAAAACTGATTCTGATTACCTGATCCATAGTTTTGATCATCTTTTATTGCGCCTTTGCGCCTTCGCGTGAATATTTCTCGCAAAGCTGCAAAGGCGCAATGCGTTTACACAGAAATCGATATTTTTGTAATTCACACTAACATCAAGCAATGAAGGAGCATTTGAAGCAGCTGGCTGAACAACTGGAAGGAGATTTATTTTTTGATACCACCATGCGAACGCTCTATGCCACTGATGCCTCTGCTTACCGCGAAATGCCCTTGGCCGTTGCCATTCCAAAAACAAAAGACGATATTCTGCAACTGATTTCATTTGCCAGAAAACACCAAACCGCTGTGATACCCAGAACTGCCGGTACTTCATTGGCCGGACAGGTAGTGGGTAAAGGAATTATTGTAGATGTATCTAAGCACTTTACACAGATACTTGAATTAAATACTGAAGAGAAATGGGTTCGGGTGCAACCTGGTGTAATCAGGGATGAATTGAATATGTTTTTAAAACCACACGGTTTATTTTTTGGCCCAGAAACCTCTACTGCCAATCGGGCAATGATTGGCGGTATGGTAGGAAACAATTCCTGTGGATCCAACTCTGTTGTTTACAGAAGTACACGTGAGCATTTACTGGAAGCAAAAGCGTTTTTAAGTGATGGTTCTGAAGTAGTGTTTCATGAATTGAGTACTGATGCCTTTCATACCAAATGCGAACAGCAGAATCTGGAAGGAAAGATCTATCAACAAACCAGAACACTGTTAAGTAATTATGATAACCAGGTAGAGATCCGAAAAGAATTTCCTAAGAAAACGGTTGAGAGAAGAAATACAGGATATGCCATAGACCTGTTGGTAGAAACGGAACCGTTTACAGCGGGTGGCGATACCTTTAATTTTTGTTCACTCATTGCAGGATCGGAAGGAACGCTGGCATTTTTAACAGAGATAAAACTGAATGTAGTACCACTTCCACCAAAAGAAACGGGATTGTTATGTGTACACTTTCATACTATAGACGAATCGTTACGTGCAAACCTGATTGGCTTACAATATCGCCCTAGTGCCAGTGAACTTATTGATCATTATATTTTAGAATGTACCAAAGGAAATATTGAACAAAGTAAAAATCGTTTTTTTGTGCAGGGAGATCCGGGTGCGATTTTGGTGATAGAATTTTCCAGACCAACACGTGAAGAAATTCTCGCACTTACCCAACAGGTAGAAACAGATATGCGTGCTGCAGGACTCGGGTATCATTTCCCGGTTTTGTTTGGTGAGGATACCAAAAAAATATGGACACTCAGAAAAGCAGGTCTTGGGTTACTGGGTAATTTACCCGGAGATGAAAAAGCGGTTCCGGTAATTGAGGATACCGCAGTAGATGTACATGATTTACCTGCCTACATCCGTGAGTTTAACGAGATACTGACAAAGCACGGTTTGCATTCAGTTCATTATGCGCACGCTGGTTCTGGTGAATTGCATTTACGACCCATCATCAATTTAAAAACAAAAGAAGGCAACCGTTTATTCAGAACTATTGCCGAAGAAGTAGCTACACTGGTTAAAAAATATCAGGGCTCATTAAGTGGAGAACATGGTGATGGCCGTTTGCGTGGAGAGTTTATCAGGCAGATGGTAGGAGAGAAGAATTATCATTTGTTACAGCAAATTAAAAGAGTTTGGGATCCTGAAAATATTTTCAATCCCAATAAAATTGTGGATACGCCGCCTATGAATACCATGCTGCGGTATGAGCCAGATCAATTCACACCTGAATTTAAAACGATATTCCGTTTTCATCAGCAGGATATTTTGCAACATGCAGAACAATGCAATGGTTCAGGTGATTGCCGCAAAACACATTTGTCTGGCGGTACCATGTGTCCTTCTTTTATGGCATCCAGAAATGAGAAAGATACCACCCGTGCAAGGGCCAATATTCTGCGCGAATTTTTAACACATTCCAATAAACTGAATCGCTTTGATCACAAAGAGATTTATGAAGTAATGGATCTTTGTTTAAGTTGTAAAGCTTGTAAATCAGAATGTCCGTCTAATGTAGATATGGCAAAACTGAAAGCTGAATTTTTACAACAATACTACGATGCTAATGGGGTTCCTTTCCGCTCAAAATTGATTGCCAATTTTACCGCATCGGCCAGGCTGGGCTCTTTAATGCCATCTGTGTATAATTTTTTTGTATCCAACCCCATTACCGGAAATCTGATCAAAATGATTTCAGGGTTCGCGGTAAAAAGATCGATGCCTGCTTTATCAAAAATCACTTTGCAGAAATGGTATCGGCAACATCAATCAACTATCAATACAAAGGGAAGCAGAAAAGTATACCTCTTTTGCGATGAGTTTACCAATTATAATGATGCGCATATTGGTATTGCCGCAATTCGTTTACTGGAAAAATTAGGTTATGAAGTAGAGATACCACAACACCAAGAGAGTGGCCGGACCTGGTTATCCAAAGGATTGATTCGGGACGCACAAAAAATCATTAACCGGAATATCAAAGAGCTGTCTCCTTTAATAACTGCAGAAACGCCACTGATTGGTATTGAACCTTCTGCCATTCTTACGTTTCGTGATGAATATCCTGATTTAGCATCAGATGAAAACCTGGTTGCGGCTCAGGAAATGGCCAAGCATGTTTTTCTCATTGATGAGTTTATCGCTGCAGAGATCAGCAAAGGGAATATTCACGCAGATCAATTCACTACCGAAAAAAAGTTGATAAAACTGCATGGGCATTGTCAGCAGAAAGCCATTTCTTCTGTAGCCCACTCTGTAAAAATGCTCTCGCTTCCGGTAAATTATACCGTAGAAACCATCCCTTCGGGTTGTTGTGGTATGGCGGGTTCTTTTGGTTTTGAAAAAGAACATTACGATTTGTCTATGCAGATAGGAGAGCTGGTATTATTGCCAACTGTTCGCAATTCTTCAGAAGATACATGCATAGCTGCGCCGGGCACCAGTTGCCGCCATCAGATTCATGATGGAACGGGGAGGAAAGCGTTGCATAGTGTTGAGGTATTGTATCAGGCGATTTTGTAATATCGAATGTCGAATGCTGAATGTCGAATATCGAAATATTCATATGATTTACTTCGGCGTTCGATATTCAGCATTCGATATTCAATATTCAATCCTCCCTCTCCGTACTTTTACTACCGCTAAAATACTGACACCCGCGTATTATCCGCATTTATTATAAACTCATAGTATTGCTTGTTGTTTTCAGTTAAATTTGTAAGCATCATAACAACGGAATCATGCATGATATTGCTGAGCAACTAAGGAAACATTTCAGTGAGCACAAACTACGGCTTTCGCTTACAGACCGTTATGCATTTGCAGGTGATGCCGGTTTTTATTACCTGCTTCCACAAGCTATTGTGCAACCTGATTCGGTAGATGATATCAAACAACTTTTTGTATTTGCCAACCAGCACCATATTCCACTTACTTTCAGAACAGCCGGCACCAGTTTAAGCGGACAGTCTATTACAGATGGCATTCTGGTAGACTTAAGTAAACATTGGAAAAAAATACAACCTCTCGAAGATGGCTCGCAAGTGCGGGTACAACCGGGTGTAATTGGCGCACATGTTAATCATGCACTGATGCCTCATGCTACCAAGATAGGTCCCGATCCTGCATCCATCAGTGCTGCTATGATGGGTGGTATTTTATCTAACAACAGTAGTGGAATGTGTTGTGGGGTAGTACATAACGCTTATCATACATTACAATCTATCCGCTTTGTGTTGCCCAATGGGAACGAATATGATACATCGGTTAGAGAAGACTATTTTCGGTTTCAGGCAGCCGATGCCGTAATTGCTGATAAAATTATTGCATTACAAAATGAGATACTGGCTAATGAAACACTGGTAAACAGTATTCGAGACAAATACAAAATTAAAAATACGGTTGGCTATAGCATTAATGCTTTTATTGATTACAAACATCCATTAGATGTGTTGGCACATTTGCTTATTGGTGCTGAAGGCACACTGGCTTTTATTGCAGAAGCAGTGTTGAATACCATTCCGGATAAAATGTACAAGTCTACGGGGTTGTTATTTTTTGAAAACCCAGTGGTTGCTGCAGAATCCATTCCTGCTTTAAAAGCTACCGGTGCAGAAGCCCTGGAACTGATGGACAGACCTGCCTTACGCTCCGTAGAAAACATGGCGTACTGTCCAGCAATGGTTAGAGATTTACCCAATGAGGCCACTGCCATACTTTGTGAATATCAGGCATCGCATCCGGAAGAATTAAAAAAATTTTTGAGAGAGTCTGCACCTGTGATCAATGCTTTGCCATTACTGGATAAATTGAATTTTACGGATGAACCCAACCAACAAGCCAAGTGGTGGAAATTACGAAAAGGCATGTATCCATCTGTAGCAGCCGTTCGTGCAAGCGGTACTACTGCAATGCTGGAAGATGTGGCCGTTCCCTTAGAGAGTCTGGGTAAAGCGGTAACAGATCTGCATAGTTTGTTTGCTAAATACGGGTATACAAATGCCATTATTTTTGGGCATGCGAAAGAAGGCAACCTTCATTTTCTGGTTACCCAACCGGTTAATCAACAAGAAGAGATTGCTGTATTCGAAGCCTTTAATGATGAACTGGCAGCACTCATCATTCACAAATACAAAGGTTCTTTAAAAGCAGAGCATGGAACCGGGCGGCAAATTGCACCCTATGTGAAAGAAGAATGGGGAGCGGATGCGTATCGCATTATGGAAGAGCTGAAAGATTTACTTGATCCAAATCATATTCTCAATCCCGGTGTAATCATCAATAAAGATGAAAAATGCCATTTGAAAAATATGAAGACCATGCCGGTAGTTGAAGAGGAGGTTGATAAATGTGTGGAATGTGGCTATTGCGAAAATCGTTGCCCGAGCCGTGATTATACATTAACACCGCGACAAAGAATACAAATCCGCCGATCGTTGCAAAGATTAAAAACTGAAGGCAATACTAAGGACTACAAACAACTGGTAAAAGAATTTCAGTTTGCCGGAATGGATACCTGCGCTGTGGATGGTATGTGTGCCACAGATTGTCCGGTATCTATTAATACAGGTGAATTGATTAAACGATTGCGTAGGGAAAATCATTCTTTATTAGCCAATAAGATGGCAACTGGTGTGGCAAAATACTTTGGAACAGTGGAGCGATTTGTAAAAGTGGCCTTGCACCTGGGTAATTTTACCAATTGGGCTACTGGAAAAGGAACTATGCAATGGATAACCCAATCCATTAAAAAAATAATTCCCGGATTTCCTTTGTGGACGAATGCATTAACACAACCATTGTCCATAAAAGGAAGGCAGTATGAGAAACCAGATGCAGTTTACTTTCCTTCCTGTATTACCAGAATGATGGGTGATGACAAGGAAGATATTATGCCTATCCATGAAGTGATTTCGCTTGTTTGCAGAAGGGCTAACTTGAAACTTGCCATTGCAGATCATACAACTGGTGTTTGTTGCGGACAATTGTTTTCATCCAAAGGATTTAGCAGTGCGTACCAATACACAGTTAACAAAACCATCAATACATTATGGGAATGGACAGATGGAGGAAAGGCTCCGGTTGTGATGGATGTAACTTCCTGTACCCAATCGCTGCAAGGTGCATTTCCTTATTTAACGGATGAAAACAAGGAACGCTTTCAACAACTCAGGATTATTGACAGTATTGATTTTGCTGCAGATTATATTTTACCGAAGTTACCCGGCATCGATAAAAAAAATAAGATCATTTTTCATCCGGTATGCAGTGTAAACAAAATGAACCTGCTGCCCAAATTACAGGCTATTGGTAATGCCTGTGCACTGGATCCAGAAATTCCTTTTCTCAGTGGATGTTGTGGAATGGCAGGCGACAGAGGTTTTTATTATCCGCAACTAACCGCCAGTGCCACCAAAGCAGAAGCAACAAATGTTGCAGAACTTAATGTGCAGGGGGGTAGTAGCAGTGGCTATTATTCTTCCGGAAAAACCTGTGAGATGGCTTTGAGTGAAGCCACTAAAAAGAATTATCAATCTATTTTTTACCTGCTGCGCGATGTATCTAATAAAGTACCTGACCCTGATAAAATCGCCAAACCACAAGCAAAATCTCAAAAAAAATATTTTTGATTTTTTAGCAATTCCCTTCGTGCTCCTTCGTGCCTTTGCGTCCTCGTGGCAAAAAAATGCAAAAGGTAAGATGAACTTTTACGGATAAATCAAGTATTTCTTCCTCATTTCCTTATACGCATTCAATCCCGGTTCCCAACTTTTGCGAATAGCTGATTCAGACACACCAGCTATGATCTGCTCTTTAAAAGTAGCTACACCAGCCAGCTTGTCAATACTACCCATTTCTTTACTCTGTTTTGAATCAAAGAATTTTTCTTTATAGGGATAAGCATTGTATAGCTCAATCATCCATGCAATATTTACTTGCTTGTTTTTGCGGAGTATTTCTGTATCGTAGTTTCTAAGGTCTAATCCGTAACAAACTTTATCCATATGCAAGGGTGTTTCTGCCATGCCTTTGATACTTGTTGGTGTGAAGGAGAATGTGTACTTGTCTTTCATATCCGGATTACCTAAAATGGAAAATGGAAAATAAGTACCACGTCCCTGACTAAAAATGGTTCCCTCAAATAAACACAATGATGGGTATAACAGAATAGATTGTTGCGTATTCAGATTGGGTGATGGTTTTACAGGTAAAGTATACGGCATGTCATGTGCATAATTAGCCACCGGAATAATGGTGATCTTACATTTTACTCCATTGGTCAGCCATCCTTCCCCATTTACCATCTGTGCAAATTCGCCAATAGTAAGTCCATGTGAAATAGGAATGGGAAACATGCCAATACCAGATTTGTATTTCATATCCAGTATGGGCCCATCCACAAAATAACCATTGGGATTAGGCCTGTCGAGTATCAGCAGTTCTTTATTATTCTCATAACAAGCATCCATTAACCGCGCCAATGCATTGATATTGGTGTAAAATCGGCAACCTACATCTTGCAAGTCATATACCATAATGTCTACATCGGCAAGGTCTGCTTTACTGGGCTTATTTTTCCCTCCATATAGAGAAATAATGGGAATACCTGTTTGCTTGTCTACTTCGTCAGCCACTTTATCACCTGCACTGGCATTGCCACGGAAACCATGTTCGGGACCAAATACTTTTACAATATTGATTCCTAGTTTTTGTAGACTATCTACCAGATGTACTTTCCCAATAATCGTGGTGGGGTTGGCCAGAATGGCTACCCGCTTTCCTTTCAATAATGGCAGGTATTTACTGGTTTGATCTGCACCAGTAATAATAGATTTGGTCTTATTTGTTTGTTGTATTTTTTGAGATTGACACTGTACAGAAACAACACTGAGCAAGGTATACGTGAACAACCGGAGAAAAATTTTCATTGGAAAGTGGTTTACGGCAATAAATATAGGATTCTGTCGGGGATTTCGTGGTAGCTCATTTCGAAGCTTTTAACCGCAAGGCCGCTAAGAAGCAAAGAAGCGCGAGGGGATTTTTCATCAGTTTTCCTCGCGCAGCTTCGTGCCCTCGTTTCTTCGCGGTTAATGTATGGGTACTGTTATGGTAGAAAATGTAATTGATTACCTATAGTTGTATATCACCCTCAGACCCATATATATCATGAACCATGAGCGGCAGGCATTACCTTTGCAGCTTATACATCCTTTTTTACTATGTTGAATTTTACCGATCTGAACCTGAATACACCTTTACTGAATGCATTAGAGGATATTGGTTTTAAAAACGCAACACCCATTCAGGGTAAAGCATTTTCTGTGATTATGTCGGGCAGGGATGTATGTGGTATTGCACAAACAGGAACCGGTAAAACCATTGCTTATCTGTTGCCTTCATTGCGTATGATGAAGTTTTCTAAAAAAAGAGAAGTGCAAATGCTCATCCTGGTGCCCACACGTGAGCTGGTGATACAGGTAATGGAAACAGTGAAAAAGTTAACCAAGTACATGACACTGGAGGTAGATGGTGTTTACGGAGGTACTAATATCAATCCACAAAAAGAAAGGGTAGAAAAAGGTTGTGATATTCTGGTGGCAACACCGGGGCGTTTGATGGATCTTGCTTTGCATGGATCTTTGGATACCAAGGGCATAAAGAAACTGGTGATTGATGAGATGGATGAAATGTTGAACCTGGGTTTCAGAACACAGATTAAAAACATATTGGATCTGCTTCCAGAAAAAAGACAAAACCTTTTGTTCTCTGCTACTATTACAGAGGAAGTTGAAAAACTGATGCAGTTGTATTTTACAGACCCGGTAAAAATTGAAGCAGCACCTACCGGAACGCCACTGGAGAATATAGAACAGTCAGCTTACGCTGTACCCAATTTTTATACAAAAGTAAATCTGTTGGAATGGCTGTTGAATATGGATGCGGCTATGAATAAAGTACTGATTTTTGCGGGCACTAAACAACTGGCTGATCAATTATTTGATCAACTGGAACCTGCTTTCCCGGGTTTGGTAGGTGTGATACATTCTAACAAAGCACAGAACTATCGCTTTAATGCAGTGAACCAGTTTAAAGAAGGGGTGTATCGTTTTCTGATAGCAACAGATATTGTGGCGAGGGGTATTGATGTGGCAGAAGTATCGCATGTGATTAATTTTGATACACCGGCGATACCTGAAACGTATATACATAGGATAGGAAGAACGGGTAGGGCAGACAGGAAGGGAATCTCTATCACTTTTATTACACCACGGGAACAAGGTCAGCAACAGGCAATAGAAACCTTGATGCAGTTTGCTATACCTATGTTGCCGTTACCGGACGGATTACAAATTTCGGATGTGCTTACGGAGGACGAGAAGCCGAAAATATTCATGAAGACCGACCGTGTAAAACTTCCTAAGAAAGTATACAATGAAAAAGATTTTCATAAAAAGTCAGATAAGAAGTTAAAGGTAAATGCCAAGGTTAGCCGTAAAGACCAGATGAAGAAAAAATATGGTAAGCCCATTAAGCGGAAACCTAAACAATAATACACAAATACATATTGTAAGATTGAATAATTGGGTAATGATATGCAACATACTGTAAGGGAACTGGTAGAAAAATTTCAGTTAGTCCCACACCCGGAGGGAGGGTTTTACAAAGAGATGTATCGCTCACAAGAGGTCATTGACAAAGCTTCTTTACCGGATCGTTTTTTGGGCGACAGACACTTTGCCACCGCTATTTATTTTTTATTGGAGAAAAATAATTTCTCGGCATTTCATCGGATACAAAGTGATGAATGCTGGCATTTTTATGCGGGTCAAACTTTGCATGTGCATGTGATTCATCTCAATGGAGAATATGAAAAAATTGCTTTGGGAAATAATATTAATCAGGGAGAAACTTTTCAGGCAATGGTACCTGCCGGTAGTTGGTTTGCCTCTGAAACAGCACCCGGTAGTGATTTTTCTTTTGTAGGATGCACAGTTGCACCAGGTTTCGATTTTGCAGATTTTGAACTGGCCAAGGCAGAAGAATTGACAGCTGCATTTCCTAACTTTGCGGTGTTGATTGGTAGGCTCTGCAGGGAGAGTAATTAATAGTTAGTAATTAATAATTAATAATTGGTTTTTGAAGTTCTATTTCTCACAACTCACAACTAATAATCAGATATGCAAATACAGATTCTTAAATCAAAAGTACACAGAGCTACCATTACAGAAGCCAATCTTAATTATGTGGGTAGTTTAACACTCGATGAAAATTTAATGGATGCGGCACAGATGGTGGAGTATGAAAAAATACAGGTGGTGAACGTTAACAACGGAGAGCGTATTGAAACCTACCTGATCAGGGGTGAACGGGGTTCGGGTGTTTGTTGTTTAAATGGTCCAGCTGCACGCAAAGGTGCTGTTGGAGACGTGGTGATTATTATTTCTTATGGGCTGGTAGCAATGGCTGATGCAAAGAGCTGGGAGCCAGTTGTGGTATTTCCAAAGGATGGAAATTTGTTGTAATATAAGATACCCAAAACAAAAGATCGTACGCCGAGGAATAGCTTTATGAAAAGATCAGGCTTTGTCTGGATGATTTGTTTACTTATCATCACATTTACTGCTACTGCACAGCAACAAAGATTGGATAGTCTTATTGTTGCCAATAACAATTATGTAAAGGAAGACAGCACCAAAGTTTTATTATTAATTGAACTGATCAAAGAATGCCGTAAACTAAAACTTACAACACAGCGTTTTGTGTATGCAAATGCGGCTACTGAGTTGGGTGAAAAAATTAAATTTACCAGGCTATTACCTCCTATATACAATACTAAGGGACTTTATTACGAAGGTCTTTCAGATTTTGAAAGATCCATTGCCAATTATACACGTGCTATTGAGTTAGCTGAATTGGCAGGTGATAAACAAAGTGCAGCTGATTATTCACTCAATTACGGAACTGTGTATCATACGCTTGCAGATTATCCGCGGGCACTTGCTTTGTATCAAAAAGCGGCTAATTATTATATCAGTATAGGGAACGAAGAAGATGCATCCCTTAGTTATGTAAATATGGGGAATATTTATATTGAATTCTCTAATCAAAATGGTAAGGCTATTGAGTTTTTAGAGAAAGCACTTAAGATTTTTCAGAAAGCGGATGACAAAAGAGGCATTGCGGAATGCTACCAGTCAATATCGTCTGCGTATACTACTGCATTAGACGCAGAATTGTTACAGTTAAAGGTTAATCCTGCCAGCAAGTATACAATTGGTCGCGACTACCTGGACAAAGCATTACAGATATCGAAGCAAACAGATGATAAAGTTCTGGAGGCAGAAGTGAGAACCAATTTAGGCAAACTCAATGAAAGACTCGATAATCATGCAACTGCTATTCAAGAGTATCAATTTGCACTATCTGTATATCAAAAAAATGATAACAAGAGTTATGCTGCTACCGCTATGTTGAATATCGGGCGAGCCTATCTGAGACAAAATGAGTTAACAAAAGGGATGCCCTATTTGCAAATGGCCCTTGCAGGTGGAAGGCAGTTTAAGGTATTGGATCTGCAAAAAGATGCTTTACAAGCTATCAGTAATATACATGAGAAGCAGGGACATTTTGATAGTGCCTATACCTATTACAGGGATTTTATTGTTATGCGTGACAGCATTTTTAATAATGAAAAACAAAAAGATATTACCCGTAAGCAATTTCAATTTGAATTTAACCAGAAGGAAAGAGAGTATCAGCTTAATCAGCAAATAGCCGATAACAGAATAAAACAACAAGAAGCTTTTGCTATTCAGCAAAAACAGCAATTGAGCATTCGAAATAAAGAACTGGAGTTAACCAACCGCGAAAAAGAAATCCAGAAATTGAACTATCTCAGAAAGCAGTCTGAGCTGGAAGCGGAACAGAAACTAAAAAATTCATTGTTGAGCCAAAAAGATCTTGAAAAGAAACTGGAGACCAGTATACGCGATGAAAAAATAAGCGAACAGCAATTACAAATAAAATTCAACCGAAACCTTTCGCTCTTTATGGGCTTGATGCTTGTATTGCTTACAGGAGCGGGATTTTTTGTATATAGAGCTAAACAAAGAACTGCACGATTGAATACACTGGTTTCTGCACAGAAGGAAGAACTGGAGGAAATGAGTAAAGTAAAAGACAAAATATTCAGTATTGTTAGCCATGATATGCGGGCACCCGTAAATAACCTCATTGCCTTTGGTGCTTTATTGGAAGATGGAGAAATTGAGCAGGAAAGACTTGCCTTATATATAGAACAGGTTAAGGGAACACTTGATCACACTTCTTCTATGATGGAGAACCTGCTTAAGTGGGCTGCCAGCCAAATGCAGGGTTTTACACCATTACAGGAAACTGTTGATATATCCGATGTTACCTATGATGTTCTCTCAGGTTTTACAGATGCGTTACAAAAAAAGAACATATACATCAACAACCAACTTGAAAAGAATCTGTTTGTAAACGGAGATAAAAATATGATTGAACTGATAGTGAGAAACCTGATTAGTAATGCGGTTAAATTTACAGCCAATAAAGGTCAGATTGAATTATACCATACCCTGCAACCAGATGGCAGGCTTGCCATCTGTGTAAAAGATAATGGGGTAGGGTTAAGTGAAGCCAAGGTAAATAAGATCAATGCGCCATCATCTGTTACATTAGAAAGTACTGCGGGTACACAAAAAGAAAAAGGAACCGGCCTTGGCCTATTACTATGTAAACATTTTGCTACACTGATGAATGGACGCATATCTGTTAGCAGTAAACAAGGTGCTGGCAGTGAATTTCGTTTATTATTACCTGTAGGCTGATTACAGAAAGTGTTTGGCTATTCCTCCAGAAAACGGGTCAATGTTTTTTTAGTGATCAGGTTATCCTGAAGTATTTGCTTGTATGCACTACTGATAGGAATGATGGTTTTATCTGAAAGTATAATATCTGCATGATTGATATTAAGAATATGCAGCAGATTGATCATGTATTGTTTATGTACCCGCATAAACAGTGTTGAAGGTAGCTGCTTCTCAATATTTTTTAAACTGATCAGTACAAAATGTGTTTTTTGGTGTATCGTAATGATCTTGGAAAAATCGCCCATACTTTCTATATAAAGTATGTCGCCCATGTGTAATTTGATATGCGAATTCTTTTCTTTTATAAAAAAATATTCTTGTGCATCAATGGTTCTGATTAGATGATTTACAGAAGAAGTCTGCCCTTCAATCGATTTGAAAGGTATTTCTGTCTGCACTTTTACTTTAGCGTCAATGTATTCTATGGCTTTATCTACCGCTTTGATCAAGCGCTCTATTTTAACAGGCTTTACGATGTAATCAATTACATCCAGGTCAAAACTTTCTGCTGCATGTTCTGCATGTGAAGAGATAAAGATAAAAACGGGTGGATTTTTAAGACTTTTTAATAGCTCGATGCCCGAAAGGTCTGGCATATCGATATCTGAAAAAACAATATCAACCAATTCATTTTTCAGGAAATTTACTGCTTCCATACCGTTAGACAGAGCAGCTTTCAGAGAAAGGGTATCGATTTTTTTCAATTTCATCGCCAGCGCATCGCGCTCGAGGATATTGTCTTCAACAACAATGCATTTATAGCTCATCAACTAGGATATTGTAAACGTTTGGTATATAGGACATTATAAACATCTAAAAGTAAGAAAAGTTAAAGTTCATCCTGTTTTTTTTTATCTACTTAAAATGCCAGCTTATCTACTAAAAATTGAATTTGGTCAATTTTCTTTTTGCATACTACGTTTCGGGTCTAATTTCATGGCTAAACAGGTAATGCTTATTATAACCCGACTAACTTGAATAAAGAAAATTGCTTATGTGATTGGGTGTGAAACTGGTCTTTGTATTGAAAATAAATATCAGGCAAGTAAGCGATTGCAATTAAAAAATATCTAAATAAAAGTAATATAGCTGATAAAGCAAATGGATAATGTCGGGGGATTTTGTCCGAAAGCAAACATCACTGTAATACTCCTCAGGCCTGCCTATTATATGGCAGGCCTTTTTGTATTATGAGTAAGTCGATGGATAGGAATTACAAAGCAGTTACCTGGGATAATTAGATTCTGTTGAGAATCAGGAGTGCTTGCTATAGAAATGAATTAATAAATACCCCACCACACAAAGAAGTAATATGGAAAGAATGGCTACGATCAGCCAGTTCTGGTCTTTGAGTTTACGTTTGTTTTTACGAACTATTTTTTTTGCAGTTTGCTTTTGTAATTGTTTATTCAACTGATCAACATATTCTTTTACCATCGCTGCATCCTGAAAGTGTTGTAATCCTTCAATAGCTTCATTCACAAAAGAAGAATCAGCCATTTGTTTTTCAATGGCCATTTTTTCCTCTTCTGTAGCATGACCCTGCAGGTAGCGCAACAGTTCTTCGCTGTCCAGTTCATCATCTTGATGTAATATGTCTTTCAATTCTGTCATTCCGTACTTTTCATTTTCTTTTCTACCAGCATTTTTAAATTACGTTTACCGTTCTGTATATAACTTTTTACCTGCAAGAGGCTGTAACCGGTGGTATCAACAATTTCCTGATAACTTTTTTTCTGCATATAGAATAAAGTTACGCAGGTTTTTTGCTCACTGTTCAATTCCTCCAGCGAAGTTTCGAGCAGGGTTAAGGTTAGTTCTTTATCGGCTAGTTCTTTTTTATCCGTTTCAACTGCGGTCAGCGCCGTTTTATCTTCTACCGGTATAAAAATATTTTTATCACGCAGTTTCATGAGGCAGTGGTTTCTGGCTACCATATATAACCAGCTTTTGAGATACACTACTTTGTATTTTGCGAGTTCTGTTATGGCTTTTAGAAAAATCTGCTGAACGGCATCTTTCGCTTCCTCTTCATTTTTGAGATATTTCATACAAACCCCCAGCAACAGCATGGTATACCTTTGCAGTACAATTCCCAACCACTGGTTATCGTGATCACTGTAGAATTTCTCCAACAGTTCCTGGTCGCTGATATCGTGATGCCTGTCTAAACTCACAGCTTGAAAATAAAGCATTTTTAGTAAGATGCGTGACTGATAAAATTCCATACCTTAACGACAAATTCATGTTATGGTTTTTGTGATTTGTATGGTACCGGTAGCTCCGTTGCGTAAAGAGGAAGCACACAGGTCAGAAATGGTAAGTCAATTGCTTTTTGGAGAGTTGGCAGAAGTACTGGAGGAGAAAAAGAATTTTACCCGCATACGTTGTATATACGATGGCTATGAAGGGTGGTGCCAGACAAGTCAGTTAGCCAAAGTGGATGCTTCTATAACAGATAACAACAGTACCAAGATATGTCCGGAATGGAATAACCTAGCGGTAATTAACGGGCAACGCATGCATCTTTCCATGGGAACCGCTTTGGGTTTGTTTAAGAATAATATAGCTCAGATAAATAACTTCAGCATTGCCTATGTGGGTAAAGTTTGGGATGCGGGAGAAGCCATTTTTGCTGAAGATACTATTCGTCAGGTGGCTATTCAATATATGAACACACCTTATCTCTGGGGGGGCAGGTCGGTTTTTGGGATTGATTGCAGTGGTTTTGTACAGCAGGTATTCCGCTTCTTCAATAAAAAACTTCCAAGAGATGCTTACCAACAGGCTGCGGAAGGTGAGGTAGTTGGTTTTTTACAGGAAGTGCAATGTGGCGACCTAGCTTTTTTTGACAATGAAGAAGGAAAGATCACACATGTAGGTTTATTATTTTCATCAGATACCATTATTCACGCTTCCGGAAAAGTGAGGATTGATAAAATAGATACGATGGGTATTATTAATTCCGATAGTGGTGAGAGAACCCATCAGCTTCGAATTATCAAGCGTTACAAATAAGTGCCGTATTCCTCTTCACCTCTTTCTCTCTGGATTTCTCTTATTAAAATAACGCCTCCGCTATCATGACTTTTTGTTTCAATAAGAGAGTAAGAGCAAAGGAGAAAAAGAGATAACAATAAAAAAGCAACCCGGTTAGGTTGCTTTTTCTATTCGAATATGTAAATGATCTTAAATCAGGTCCATTGCTTTTGCAAAATAGGTAACCGTACCTGGTAATGCGAGCCAAAAAAATTCGCGGTATACCACTAGTAGGGTAACCATAATGGCCAGCCAAAAAAAACAAAGTGCCCAATATTTTCCTTTTGATTGTTGTGCTTCCATGGTCTTAATTTTGGCAAAGATAGGGGGGAGAAATGATTTTTTCTCCTTTCAAACACAGATTATTAGATTTTTGTAGCAGAATGTATGGCTTCTTTTACTGGCTTGGGGCTGGCTTTATCAAAAAAAAGCATTTTGATCGCAATGAGCATCATAATAATTGCGAAGATCTTTTTCATTTTTTCATCGCTCAATGACAGTGCCAGCTTGCTTCCCAGAAATCCGCCCAACACAAAAGCCACCGCCATAATAGCCACATACTGTATATTTAAATAACCTTGCTTATAGTATTGCATTACAGCAAAAATACCCACGGGTAACAACAGGATACCCAACGAAGTGCCCTGCGCCAATTTTTGAGAGAACCCCAGAAAAATTACGAGGGCCGGCACAATCAGTACCCCTCCGCCAATGCCTACTAAACCGCTTAAAAAACCAGCGGCTAATCCAATCAATAAAAGGAGTAGTAATGTGGTTATGGCCATTTTTTTATTTGTAGGGTGCACAAAAAACTATTTTATAAAAGTTTCTTTATAAAACCGGATGGCTTCTTCAATAATGGAAAGGGCTTTGGCTTTATCGCCAAAATCTTCTACCAGTACGGTTTTGTTTTCCAGTTTTTTGTATTCTTCAAAGAAATGCCTCAGTTCATCAAAGAAATGTTTGGGCAACTCCTCAATGTTGTTATAATGATTTACACCGGGGTCGGTGGCAGCAACAGCAATAATTTTGTCATCCGATTCACCGCCATCTATCATTTGCATCACACCCACTACTTTGGCTTCCATGAGCGTTAGGGGCTGAACCGGTAGAGAAGTAATCACCAAAATATCCAGCGGGTCTTTATCGCCACCATAGGTTTGTGGTATAAAACCATAATTTATTGGATAGTGGAAAGAGGAGAAAATAACTCTGTCCAGCCGCAATAATCCACTCGGTTTATCAATCTCATATTTACAGCGGGATCCTTGCGGAATCTCTATCACTGCATTTACAACACGTGGTGCATGATCGCCATACGGAACGCCGTGCCAAGGGTGTAAAACTGTTTGCTGAAGCATATATTTTTTTATTTCGTTATCCAATAGCCAACTGTTACAGCTGCTAGTCCAAATACCAAGGTTCCCCCCGTATACAATACAAAGCTGCCATATCTTTCCTGATTCAGCAACTGCATATTTTCCCAGGCAAAAGCAGAAAAAGTTGTGAACCCACCACAAATACCGGTTGTCAGAAAAAGGCGCCAATTGGCAAAACCTTCCTGACGTGCTGCAACCCCCATTACCAATCCAATGATTAGTGAACCAACCACATTTATGATAAAGGTAGCATAAGGAAAACTGTCATGCCTGATAAAATGTGTAGCCAGGTAACGGAGTACTGATCCAATCATACCCCCAATTCCTACCAGTAGTATATTTTTCAGCAGCATATGCCTTATTTATTCTTTGATAACCGTATTTACCAGCCAGGTGTTATTTCGTTTAACTACCTGGAGACTATGTGTTTCTTTATCAAATGAGTTACTATATTGTATCAGGGTAGTGCTATCAGTAAGTTCTTTCACTTCACTGATATTAATGGAAGCGGTTCTGAATTGCTGCCTTCCTTCTTTGTCTTTTTCCCGATACGATTTTTCCAACTGGGTAAGGATTTTTGTATTCTCCTCATCTGCTACTGTGTAAAAGGCCGCTTTAGAAAAATCGCCTTCCAGGCAAGACTGTATGAATTCGCGACCTGCATCTAAAGCATCTTCTGCAGGCAGGTATGATTGTTCTTTGGTATTACAGGCAAACAAACAAATCAGTGTTAAGCAAATCAGTGGTTTCATAATAATAACTTAGGTTAAAGTTACGGATTGGGTTGGTTAATTCGAAAGATTGGTTTTTGGGAATTATATAAGCGGTTGTTTTTTTATTTGCAATTAACCTAAATTACTACTTATATACATGATCACATCTACAAGCTATAGAATGAAAAAATCCCCTTTTTTACTCATTATCAGCTTGTGTACTATTTTTTATGTGCATCAGGTTACTGCCCGGCAAATGGGCGATACCCCTTTTTATAAACAGGCTATTTCTTCCGCCAAAGCAAGCTATATGAAATCAATAGGTGCCAATTCGAGTATCTATAACGGAGTTGTTTTTGAACGTTACTGGAATACAGTTGGGGGACATCCTTTTTTCATGAGCGATCAGTTTCTAAAGGGTAGTTTGCAATATGAGAATGGTCAGTATGAAAATATTTTACTACAATACGACATGCATTTGGATAAATTGATTGCCAGAACTTACACAAATGATGTTAATCTTCAATTAGTGAGTGAAAAAATTCAGTCTTTCACCATCGGTTCACACCAGTTTGTCCGAATTGTCGCCGATAGCACTAAACCTGCAGCTGTACGAACAGGATTTTATGAAAGACTATACGAATCCATGCAACATACCATTCTTGTGAAAAGAGATCTAAGGATTGTTCGATCGTTTAAAGCCGATGAGAAAACGGATCGGTTTTTAGAATACGATGATTATTATATTTTTAAAGACGGGAACTATTATCCTGTAAATACACAAGGAAAACTACTTGCTTTTTTTGCTACAGATAAATCTGAAATTCGAAAATTTTTAAGCAAGCAAAGGGAAACTTTTAAAAAAGATGCCGCCGCAGCAATTGTTCAAACTATACAATACTATGAACAGTTTAAAAAATAGACATGCAAAGCAATTTCTGGTGCATATGGATTTTATTTTTGTGTTTCCAATTCGGGAACAAGCAGGCATTTTGTCAGGATGAAAAACGCATTACGATAGATGTATCGGATGTAACATTTGAAGCGTTTGTTTCTGAATTAGAAAAGGTGGGTAACTATCGCTTTTATTTTAACTCTGCAGAAACAGACAGCTTGCGCATTACCATAAAGGTATCCGAAGTAACACTTCCGTCGCTATTGGAAAAAGTTTTTAGGGGAACCGGCTTTCAGTTTACTTTAGACAAACCCAACAGAGTCTATATCACTCTATCCCTCCAAATACAGGCACAATTACCGGAAGGATTTTTTGACAGGGTTAGCACACAGAATCTGCAAACCCAGGCCCTGATACCTGCTTTTTCTTTCAACACCAGGAATAGCGAAAAGGAAAAATTAAAAAATTCCATTGAAAAAAAATTGTTTGAAATAGGTACTAAAAGCAACAGTTCAGGTAAGGGATATGGGATTGTTTCGGGGTATATAAGAGATATTAAAAATGGGGAAACCATCAGCGGTGCGATGGTTTATGTAGACAGTCCCTCTATAAAAACGATAGCAGACCAATTTGGATACTATTCCATTGCTTTACCCAGAGGCAGGCATACCCTCCGAATCAATAGTGTTGGAATGAAAGAGTCTGTGCGACAATTGGCGGTTTACTCGGATGGTAAGCTCACAATTGAACTGGAAGATTATATAGCAAGTTTAAAAGCCGTTACTGTTACTACAAATAGCAGATCAAATATCCGCAGTACCCAAATGGGAGTTGATAAGATTAATATTCGAACTATCAAACAGGTACCTTCTGTTTTAGGAGAGTCAGATATTTTGCGGGTAGTGTTAACCCTGCCTGGAGTAACATCAGTGGGTGAAGCAAGCACAGGTTTTAATGTACGAGGCGGAGCAGCAGATCAAAACCTGATCCTGCTGAATGATGCCACAATTTATAATCCATCTCATTTATTTGGGTTCTTTTCTGCATTTAATGCAGATGTGGTAAAAGGAGTTGAACTATATAAATCTGCTATACCTGAAAAATATGGGGGACGTTTATCTTCCATTCTTGATGTTTCGACACGTGATGGTAACAGTAAAAAAATGGAAGCTACTGGTGGTATCGGATTACTAACCAGCAGGCTAACTTTGGAAGGCCCTGTAAATAAAGAAAAAACCACATTTATTTTTGGTGGGCGAACTACTTATTCCGACTGGATTTTACGACAAATCCCAAATTCCGCTTTTACGAACAGCAGTGCATCGTTTTATGACCTAAATCTGAATATTACACATAAAGTGAATGCTGGCAATACTTTTTATGTAACCGGTTATCTTAGCCGGGATAAGTTTAGATTAAATAGTGACACTTTGTACAGTTATGGCAACCGTAATGTCATTGTTAAATGGAAGCACTTATTCAATAGTCGGTTGTTTAGTGTTGTATCAGCGGGTGCAGATGCGTATCAGTATGCTATCAAAAGCGAGTTCATTCCGGTAAATGCCTATCAATTATCTTATCATATCAATCAAACCCATTTCCGAAGCGATTTCAATTATAATCCCAACAATAAACACGCAATTAATTTCGGGTTGCATGCTATCTATTATAAAATTCATCCCGGCTCGGTTGATCCTGTTTCAAATCAATCGCTGGTTTTAGCTGATAAAGTACCTTCAGAACAGGCATTGGAAACGGCTTTTTATCTGGGAGACAGATATAATGTGACACCTGATTTTTCAATTAATGCCGGTATTAGGTTTTCTTTATTCAATTATCTTGGTCCACAAGAAGTGTATCAATATGTTGAAGGATCTCCCAGAAACACAGGAAGCATAACAGATACTACAAGATATACATCCGGCAAGCTTATTAAAACCTATGCTGCCCCTGAAATCAGAGTGGCCATGCGGTACAGTATTGCTAAAAATGCATCCGTTAAATTGAGTTTTAATACTTTACGACAGTATATTCATACACTCTCAAATACTACTGCTATTTCTCCTACCGATATTTGGAAGCTAAGCGATCCGAATATTCCTCCTCAACAAGGTTACCAGACATCTTTGGGATGGTATAAGAATTTCTCTGAAAATTTAGAGGCATCAGTAGAAGTATATTACAAACAGATGAACCATTACCTCGATTACAAAAGCGGTGCATCGCTTGTAATGAACAAGCATATAGAAACTGAGGTCATTAATACAAAAGGAAATGCATACGGAATTGAATTTCTGATCAAAAAAACATTAACCAAGCTCAATGGTTGGCTGAGCTACACTTTTTCAAAAACACGTCTTCGCATAAATGATCCTATTGCGGGCGAAATCATTAACAAGGGCAATTACTATCCGGCTAATTTTGATAAACCCCACAATATAAATTTGATTGGTAATTATAAATTTTCACACCGTTTCAGCCTTTCATTGAATGCAGTGTATAGTACAGGACGCCCAATTACACTGCCAATTGCATTGTTTAACCAGGCAGGTTCACAACGTGTATACTATTCAGAAAGAAACCAATACAGGATACCCGATTACATACGGGCAGATATTTCTTTGAACTTTGAAGGAAATCATAGAGTTAAACAGCTTGCCCACAATTCGTGGTCACTGGGTGTGTATAATTTGCTGGCACGTCAAAATCCCTACTCAGTTTATTTTATTCAGGAGAATAGTGTAATTAAGGGATATCAATTATCTATTTTCGGAACAGCCATCCCTTTCATTACTTATAATTTTAAATTTTAGGTAATGAAGAAAAATGCATTATTCTACGGATTATTCTACATAGTTATCAGTGCGGCCTGTAAAAAACCCTTCGAGCCAGCGGAAATTAAAGCAGACTATAATTATTTGGTAGTTGATGGTATAATTAATGCCAATGTGAATGGTGTAAGTGTAATAACGCTTAGCCGTACAAAAAATCTTTCCGATAGCCAATCTGCCAAACCTGAAAATGGTGCTCAGGTATTTATTGAAGGTGAAAATGGTGGATCTTATTTTCTTGGAGCGCAAGGAAATGGGGTGTATAACAGTGCACCTTTAAATCTCGCTTTATCTGGAAGATACAGGCTGCGGATTAGTACTTCCGATGGGGCAATTTATCAATCGGATTATGTGCCAGTAAAACAAACACCAGCAATCGACAGCCTGAGTTGGAGCCAGGATTCGTTGAATAAAAATGTGACCGTTTTTGCGCACACACAGGATCCCCGGAATGCTACCAGGTATTATAGGTGGGATTATATTGAAACCTATCAATACCGTTCGCAATTGGAATCGGGATTAGGGCTAAAAGATGGACTGATTTATTACATAGTTGATTCCTCAACACAACAATACAACTGCTGGACAACAATCAATTCCTCAAATATCGCCATTGCCAGTTCTGAAGCATTGAGTAAAGATGTCATCAGTTATGCCCCGGTAGTGCAAATAGGAAAGAATTCTGAACAAATCGGCGTTCGTTATTCTGCAAATGTAAAACAGTATGGGTTAACCAAAGAAGCTTACCAATATTGGGATATTTTGAAAAAAAGTACACAGCAAACGGGAACCATTTTCGATCCACAACCTTCACAAATACTTGGCAATATTCGCTGTGTCAGCAATCCTGATGAGCCGGTAATTGGGTTTGTAAGTGCGTCATGGGTTACTGAAAAACGAATATTTATTGACAGGAGAGAACTGGTTGATTGGGTGTATACCGTTCCGGGCAATGATTGTAATATCAGTAGCACCCCGGCAAACAGTAACTTTTCATTGTTTACATATGCTGATACTACTTATGGACCTTATTATTATTCTACCCCGGTTGTGGTAATAGCGAAAAAAGACTGTCTTGATTGTCGCAGAAGGGGTGGTACTGACCGTAAACCTGTTTTTTGGAGATAAATTTTTTATAGCAATTGACAACTACAAAGATTACATATTACCTGTACATTTTTTTGATGTTAGGGAACACATATGCTGCAAAAGCACAATCATTAGCAGATTCGATTGTGCAACCTTTCAAAAAATATAGCAGCAATACTTTACAGGAAAAAATATTTGTACACACCGATAAAGAGTTTTATTTGGCAGGTGAAATCATGTGGTTTAAACTATATTCAGTAGATGCGCATAAAAATCAACCACTGCTGTTTAGTAAAATCAGTTATGTAGAATTACTTGATAAAGACCGTAAACCAGTATTGCAGGCAAAGATATTTATTAATGAGGAAGGCAACGGGAGTGGATCTTTTCAATTACCCTATTCTTTGCATTCTGGGGTATATATTTTCAGAGCATACACCAGTTGGATGAAAAATGGTTCTCCTGAATACTTTTTTGAGAAAGACATTGTAATTGTTAACAGTTTAAAAAAACCTGAATGGAAAACTGTTGAGAATAAGGCATATGATATACAATTTTTCCCTGAAGGAGGAAACCTTGTAAACAGGATGCAAAGCAAAGTGGCTTTTAAAATTACCGATGCCAGTGGCAATGGCTTGGCATGTGATGGTGTTTTATTAAATCAACGTAACGATACGGTAGCTGTTTTTTCGACCCAGTACTTCGGTATGGGAAATTTTGATTTTATCCCGGATATTGGCGAAAAATACCACGCTGTGATAAGAACCGGTACGGGACTTGTCGTTTCAAATTCATTTCCTGCAGTATCTCCTAATGGAATGGTAATGAGATTGGTTGATTCGGATAAGGATAAACTACTTCTGCGTATACAAAGTAAAAATGCCGGATCTGTGGTTTCTCTTCTGGTACATACGAGAAATGCGGTTAGCTATGCTCTTTCAAGAGAGTTGTTTAATGGCAAAACTGAAATAGAAATTGACAAAAAAGCATTAGAGGATGGGATATCTCATTTCACAGTATTTAATAAGGCTAATCAGCCAGTATGCGAAAGACTGTTTTTTAAGAAGCCTCAGAGTTTATTTATAGCAATTCAATCTGATGCCAAACAATATGGGGAAAGAAAAAAAGTAACCATCAACATTGCCACAAGTAAAGCTTCAGAAAGCCCAGTAGCTGGAAACCTCTCTATGTCTGTTTACCTTCTTGATTCATTACAAACAACGGAATCTTCTGACATACAAAGTTATTTATGGTTAGCTTCTGAACTTAGAGGGAAAATAGAACGCCCCGGTTTTTATTTTTCTGCCAATACGCAGTCGGCAGAAGCAGCAGATAATCTAATGCTTACCCAAGGTTGGCGCAGGTTTAGCTGGGATACGATTCTGAAAGGAATTACACAAGAGCCTGAATACCTTCCTGAAATAGAAGGCCACATTATCACCGGAAAAATTATTGATAAAAGTAGTGGGCAGCCAGCTGAAAATATTACTGGCTACCTTTGGGTACCAGCAGAAAAATCATTGTTCACTAGTACGACGAGTTCAAAAAATGGAACTATAAGGTTTAATATGATGAATTTTTATGGAGGGAATGAGATTATTGTACAAACCAATAGTACTTCGCATACAAATTACCGTATTGATATTAACAATCCTTTTTCTGAAAAAAATACTGACAGGCAATTACCTTTATTTACGTTAGATGAAGGCCTATCATCTGTTTTATTGTCTCACAGTATTCGTTCTCAAGCAGTGAATGCCTATTATGCAGATAAACAGCAACGTTTTCTCTATCCTAAAAATATAGATACAACTTCTTTTTACGGGGAGCCTTATAAACGATATTACCTGGATGAGTACACCCGTTTTATTACTATGGAAGAAGTGATGAGGGAATATGTTGCTGAAGTAGAGGTTAGTAAGATACGCAATCATTTTATCTTGCGAGCATGGAATGAACCTTATAAAAAGTATTTTTCTTTGGATCCACTGGTACTGATTGATGGTGTTCCTATTTTTGATGCGGATAAAATCATCGGATTCGATCCTTTGAAAATAAAAAAAATTGAGGTGGTCGCTAATCAATTTTATCAGAACGGACAACTTCATGAAGGGATTATCAATTTTAGCACCTATCAGGGTGATCTGGCTGGCTATACCTTAGATATTAATGCGTTGATTATTGAATATGAAGGATTGCAATTAGAAAGAGAGTTCTACTCCCAGTATGGCAATTCCGAAACAGTTAATCTTCGGATACCGGATTTTAGAAGCCTGCTGTATTGGTCACCGCAACTACAAACAGGTACCGATGGGAAGCAAAATATTTCCTTTTATACCGGCGATGTGAGCGGAAAATATGCTGTTGTAGTTCAGGGAATTACAGCAAGTGGTCTAGCAGGATCTCAAACACTTGTGTTTGATGTGAAAAACTAATTTTTATTGAAAAAATTGACTGATTAATTTCAATAACAGACTTTATTATTCTTTCATCAGCTTTAAGAAAAAGCAAGCTCTGCTAGGGAGCAACCCTTTTGTAATTGTTGTAAGTATATCCATTCATAAAGGCTTTTATAAATGTTGTTTGAATACGAAATAGTTATTAACAGATAAAGAATTAGACTAACAATTGTTGCAATTGTGCATATTGTAATAACATAATGGTTTTACCGTCTTTGATCTCTCCGGTAGCCATCATTTCTAATGCCTGTTTAAATGGGATTTCTAATACTTCTATATTTTCCTGTTCCGCTTCTATTCCTCCACCATCAGTTATTTTCATGGCTTTACTGTATTCGGCCACAAAAAAATACAGTATCTCGGTTACAGAGCCGGGCGACATATACGCTTCCATTATTTTCCGTACCTCTTTTACCTGATACCCTGTTTCTTCTTCCGTTTCGCGTTTAATGCAGTCTTCGGCATTGTCTGTATCCAGTAATCCCGCACAGGCTTCAATGAGCATGCCATCCGGGTTGCCATTGATATACGTAACCAGCCTGAACTGTTGTGTAAGAATAACCGTCTGTTGTTCTTTATTAAAAAGAAGAATGGTAGCTCCATTGCCGCGGTCGTATGCTTCACGACTATGTATTTTTTCACTACCATCTTTCTCTGTAAAGCGGTAAGTTATTTTTTTAAGTGTATGCCAGTTGCTGGAAAGAATGTCTGTTTGCAGGATCTCAATATTTTGCACAAGGAAAGTTTTGAGTGAGAGGGATCAATTCGTCAAAGGTTTATTAGGTGTCATCCATTTTGCAATGCCAATTAAAACTAAGGATAGTGACATAAAAACCAGTAAGAGGATACTGCCATTCAGCAAAACTTTAGGATATCCAAGTTCGTGCACATTCACAAAAGGATAAGGATAAAAACCGGATACGGCACCACGCAATCCTATGAAGCCAATATAGACAAAAGGGAACAGCATCCATGAAAAAGCACCTTTCCATTGTAGGGACGACTTGTTTACATATACTAACCAGAAAAGTAACATGACAAGGGGTATAACTGAATGCAGCAGTTCATCAATCCATTTTTGAAAGCCAACGGGGTGCCAGATAGATCGTAATACAAGATTATAAACGATACCTACTACGAGGATATATACTGTAACAGCTGTATGTGTTGTTGCACTGGTAAAAAACATTTTCCATTTACCCTTCATGAAAAATCCTGTGAAGCAAAGGGATACGGCAATATTGGAGAGAATAGTAAAAAAACTAAAAAAACGAAAAACCGTTTCAGTAACAGACTCGGTGCGGTTTACAATGATGAGGTAAAATTGAGCCATTACTGCAAACCAGCCCAGCAGGCCAGCCAATGCAGCATAGTTACGCATGATGGGTTTCATCCATTACTAGTTTAAGTAATGGTAAGATAAGAAATTAGCTGATTGAAACATCTGGCAGTATGGTTCAATCATTTTCTTCGCCCGGTATTGCTTACCAAGAGGGTTTAGAAAATAATTGCACTAAGCTACTATCTCAGGTTCCGTAATTGGATAGCTTCTTCAACTTCACATATTAAGATTGGGATAAGGTGAATAAACAAGCAACTATTTATTCATCAATTATATCCAGATACATACTTCCTTCCATACTGGAAAATTTTTCCGTATCTACACCTGTGTTATCTTCTTTTTTTTCTTCTTCATCTCCTTTAATCACTGGAATATCTTTTTCTGGAAGCGTTTGGGTAAGTTCAGGGTCCGTTGGAAGTGGTGGTTTATTGTTGAAATCCTGATTTGTTTTTACTGCCGGCTGATCATGCGTTTTAGGTGCATTTTCCAGTGGGTTGGGGTTGGGTTCGGTAGACATGGTTTGCCTGTTTATTGTGAAGGAATTTTCACCAAACAAAAATGAGCGGGATGTTTCAATGATGTGTTACATAGAAAGCAATAAGGGTTACATGAGTTACAGCTTTTGAGTATTGGTTGTGTTAAAACTTATGGCTGAACAAATAAATAACTCTGAAATATATACATATTTGCTAATTTGAGTAAAATGATGCTTATGAAATATAGGTACCTATTTTCAATCTTACTGTGTTTATTTATTGGCGCACAGGCTCAAACATCGAGGATCCCGGTATCTCTTGAGGATGCGCAATTTGACCTATTATATAAAAGGCAACTTTTGCCTAAGATAACCGGGAAGTTACTTAACGTATCTGCCAATGAGCTTAATAAATACAAAATTATTTACTCTCTCGTAACTCCCTTTGCATCTAAACAAGTTGAAAAAATAGCATTAGTAAAAAATGATGGGAGTTTTACTCTTGACATAGAGTACCCCTTTCCTTATCAGCAAATCTGGTTCAGTATAGGAGAGATTTTTTATGCAGAACTTATTATACATAAGGGTCTGCATATTGAACTGGATATGAAAAAAATACTGGCTCAGAAAGAAGTTAATTTTAATGGCGCGGGTGTTCGTTATGCGGGTAGTGATGGTTCATTAACAACTTATTTTAACAATTATGTTCTTTTTAAACGTTCGCAACAATTAGAACTCAGTAAACAGATTTCAGAAATCCTATATCCCAAAGTAAGAAGTACAAATATTCCACTAGCTGAATATCACAAAGTGTACGAAAATATCTGGCAGATAAGTAAAGATTATATAGCCCAAAATCCATCACCCCATAGTTGGTTGTTGGAGAATGAGTTACTGTCAGAATATTATAGTGATATATTGCCTATGTACTGGAATAAAGCCATTAGTGATTCGTTATGGAGTAAAATAAAAGAACACAAGAGTTATTTAGTATCTAACAGCGGTGCTGGTTTTTACAAAAATCTGAGTATTTATATTCAATATATACCAGCAGGAAGAGTAGATGCTAGTTGGAAAGATTTAGACGGACAAATAGATCTTGAAATTTATGAGAAATTAGTATTGGATTCAATCAAAACATACTCTAAGTTGAATCCCGAAGAAAGAAAGTTTCCATTCATAGATGAAAATAATTTGAAATGGAATAATTCACTTTTGCCACGTATCCGCGATGTTCTAAATAAAAAAATGCTTTCACGAACTATTCACCGATTTGACAGTTTATTTGTTTCTGCCAAAGCTGATTTTCTTAAAATTCAATTATATGACAAGAAAGATCTTAAAGAATTGAAATACTGTGTAGAATACACCTCTAAAAGTATGCACACCGGATGGAGTAAAAAGGTGGCACATGAAGAGTACGTGAAAATTGCAAATCGCTTAAAAGAAGTTGAGTATGCACTGCTAAAGTCAACAAAAATAAATGATTCAATTATTCGCTTCGGCAAACCCATATTGCAAACTTCCTTTGGTGCAAAATTGTATCAAGTAAAAAATATGAAAGTAGTAGATTTTTTGAGAGAAATTCGGCTTGCATTTTCTGGAAAAGCCATACTGCTGGATTTATGGGCAACTTGGTGTTCACCTTGTATTGCTGAGATGCCCTATAGTAAAAATCTACAGCAATCAACAAAAGATTTACCCATTGAGTTTATTTATCTCTGCACTACCAGTGGCTCAGATCTAGAAAAATGGAAAACAAAAGTAACAGAGTTGCAACAGCCGGGTATTCACTTTTTTATTGACGAGTTGTTGGATACTGAAATAAGAAACTTGTTTTCATTTAGTGGATATCCTGGATATGCTTTAATTGATAAAGATGGTAAACCCGGAGCCATTGAAAGGCCTTCATCAATGGATCGTCAAAGAATAAGTCAATTAATTAAATAGGTAATATCTAATCAATTGACTTATTAAGTAATCAAAAAGAAAGAAATATTAGTCACTATTTCCCCTCCGGTAACAAAACCAATTTTACATAATTTGCTTCATTAAAATATTGGTTAGCTAATATTTTAGAACGTTCTGCAGTAAACTGTTTTACCCGTTGCGGAGCTTCCAGAATTTTTAATGGATCTGCGTTTCTAAAGAATTGCTGCTCTAAACGATATCGCCAGAAACTGTTTATATCGTAGCTAAAGAACGGGTTTGTTCGGCTATGATTTTATCTACATTGGTTTGGGCGATACCATTGCTCTTGGTATTTTTGATTTCTTCCAATACCAATGCTACCAGTTTATCGACATTTTCGGGAGCACAGCCAAATTGTATACCAATGCTATAGTTGTTTGTAGGCTCCCGGTTAATGCCACCACTCACCCCCACACCATACACACCACCTGCATCTTCACGCAATACTTCGCGTAGCTTTATGGCAAGGGCTTTGCACAACTGCCCCAATTGCTGGTCGTCTGTTTCACTGAAGGTGGTATTACCCGTAAAGAATAATCGCACACTGGCTTTGTTTTCTTTACCCTTTCGGATGATTTTATTTATTTGTCCGGTAGGGTAGCGGATACCCACATCTTTCCAGGTTTCTTTTGCAGTTGTACCAGGTAATGAGGCTACATATTTTTCAATCAGAGGTTTGATACTGTCTGTGGTAAAGTTTCCTACAAAAGTGAATAGGAATTGTCCGGCATTGGCAAAACGTTCTTTGTAGATGGCCATGGCACGATCCAGATTTATCTGTTTGAGATCATTTACCGAATACGGTTTTCTACGCGGATGGTAATTGCTCATGATATACCCAACTGAATCTGTAAATACAGAGCCGGGATCTTTGTCTTTGTTATCCAGACTGGCTTTGAATTGCTGCATCATCACATTAAACATTTCCGGATCTTTTCGTGGGGCCATGAATTTCCCATATAATAATTGAAAAGCGGTTTCCAGATCCTTCACCGAGCTAAACCCGTTCATGCCCTGCATCGTAGCATTCATACTGGCAGATACAGAACAGTTTTTACCACTCAGTAATTTTTGCAGTTGTTGAACATCCAGTTTGCCCATGCCACCAACAGAAACAACAGATGCTGCATTGGAGGCATTGAGATAATCACTATCGCTATACAAAGAAGTACCGCCCCAACTGATGCAAGAAAATTCTATTTCATCATTTTTAAAATTTGTTGGCTTCAATACCACACGGGCGCCATTAGACAATGTCCATTCAGTAGTGCCGATGCGCTCGTATTTTTTTTCACTCACTACCTTGCCCGCAACAGGTTCTGTTTCGAGCAGCGGTTCAGAAGAAACATTGTCAACATATTTTTTCAGTTTCCCTAATGGTTTGTTTAACTGTGCTGTAACCATTGATACGGAAGGCAGGTTCTTTTTTTCTGTTTCCGGTGCGGTAATTACTACGGATCGGTCGGTAGGTTTAATCCATTTCGCAATCAGGCTGTTTACTTCAGTAATGGTTATGGTAGGAAGAAATTTTTGGTGCAAAGCAAACTCATAAGCAATACCAGGGATGGCTTCTCCCTTCAGGTAATGTTCCATCAGTTCCGGAATTAACTCTGCTGATTTTGTTTTATCCCGTTCATTAAAAGCGTTCTCCATTCGCGCAAGAATATTTTTAATGGCCCTTTCTAATTCAGTTTGTACAAAACCATATTGCTTCACCCTTTCATTTTCGGTAAGCAGTGTTTGTATGGATGCGTTGATGTCTTTGCCTGTTTTCGCAACAGCTAATAAAGTAAATGCATCTTTATCACCAATAAAACTGCCATAGCTGCTATTGCCAAACAGAAAAGGCGATTCGGGTTTTTGGGCAATCTCATCAAAGCGACTGCTCATCATCTGGTTAAAAAGTTCCCGAACAATGTCTGCGCGATATTCATTTTCTGTCTTTATAACAGGTGCTTTGGGTTGTGTATAATAGATCTGTATTACATTATACGGCTGTTCTGCATCAGTTAATATAGCTGTTCTGGTTTCGGTATGAGAGGGGATCTTGAATTGAATTCTTTTTTTAGGATTTACTGCCGCGGGTATAGTACCAAAATGTTCTTTGATCATCTTTTCCGTTTCGACAATATCTACATCACCCACTACAATTACTGCCTGCAGATCGGGGCGGTACCAGTCTTTGTAAAAAGAGGTTAACTGGTTATAATGCACTGTGTCCAGATTGGCTTTGGTGCCAATGGGCAAGCGTTTGGCATATTGAGAGCCCTTAAGTAAAATGGGAAAATATTTATCACGCAGTCTCGCATCAGCCCCGCGGCCTAAGCGCCATTCTTCTATAATAACACCTCTTTCTTTATCAATTTCTTCCGGTTCAAAACTTACGGCATGTGCCCAGTCTTCCAATATCTGCATGGCTTGTTTATACACCATCGGACTATCCGTTGGTACCTGCAATTCATAAATGGTTTCGTCAAAAGAAGTAGAGGCATTGAGGTCGGCGCCAAAATTAACCCCGCTCTTTTCCAGAAAATTCACGAGTTCATTTTTCTTGAAATGCTGTGTGCCATTAAAACACATATGTTCTACAAAGTGAGCCAGGCCAACCTGTTTATCTGTTTCAAGAATGGATCCTGTATTCACCACCAAACGTAGCTCTGCCCTGTTTTTGGGTTCCTGATTTTTGCGGATATAATAGGTGAGTCCATTACTCAGTTTTCCAATCTTAACCGAAGCATCAATGGGGAGGGTCTTGTCAGCTTTTTGTGCACTAATTTGCAGACTGATCAACAGTAATCCGGCAAGAATGATTTTCATTCTGTTCATGGTATACAATTAAAGTACGAATCTATGATTTGTGTTGCAGGGAAGGTATAAAGAAAAGCATAATAATTACCGCAATCAGGATTGGCATACAGCATTTTCAGGAATGTTTGCAGAGAAAGGAAATCAACTTACGAAACCAAGATTCCGGATTAACTCCGCCGGAAGTTTAGGAAGTTTTTTCCTTTCAATCAAATAGGTAGATAAGCCGGAGAGGTCGCGGTACACATAATGTTTGCTGAGTGCCCCTTCCAGGTAACCTGCTCCGGAAGTATTGCCCGTTCCCACACGCATGCCTATCATACGGCGAACCATGATCAGGTGTTTGTGTCGCCAGTTACTCATCAAGTGATCAATTTCTATCAAAGAATCCAGAATCTGGTAAGAGGTTTGAAACATTGGAAAATCACGATACAACATGATGAAGAGTGCAGCACGCAAAGCTGCCGGAGAAAAATTGCTTCGTAATCCTTCCAGTTGTTCCGTTGTGTAAGCCGCTGTATTTTTTTCAAAGAATACATAATCAAAATCGTGGATTTTATTTTGTTCTCTCTCTGTTAATCCAGTTTGATAAATCGTACGGTAATCGTTCCAGAAAGGATGGTGGCCAACGGTATCAGCACTGTTTGTTGCATATTCTTTCCAGTAAGCCTCTGTAAAAAAAGGCATCCGCTCCAGCCACTTGTTTACAAGTTGTAATAAGGAGGGTTGCTCTTCGGTAGCTGTAATATTTTCAAAGTCTTCTTTGGTAAAGCCACCTTCATTGGTTCTTTTATAATATTCTTTGTGGTGACGCTTGTCTATCTGCAATCCCAATCGTGCTTCAATCAATCTAAATTGTTTGCTTTGAAAACCGGAGGAAGGGGTTAACAGGTTTCTGAATTCCAGAAAGTCCAATGGCGTCATCGAATCTAGTATATGAACCTGCTGGTTCAGCAATTGCATGATATCAATTACCCGGTGCAGTCGGTGTCTAACCAGGTTCAGGTCTTCCGAATTGTCGTTAATTTTTTTTTGTGAAAAAACTTTCATCCCATAATCCAGTTCAAACAGAATTTGTTTGAACCATAGTTCATAGGCCTGGTGAATAACAATGAATAGCATTTCATCATGGGCCGGTTCATTGCCTTGTTCAAAGCTTACCGGGTATTGTGCATCCAGTACTTTATCCAGCTGCAGATAACCGCCATAATACAGGGCATTCTTTTCCATAGGGCTTCGTTGTGTTGCAAAGAAAAGCTTTGTTACGCAAATACAAACCGTCTTGTTTTACACCCCCCTTTTCAATAATTTCAACTCCTAAACCGTTTGCCATGCGAATCTCTTACCTGTTTTGCCTGATACTATTATCCACGATTATTTCCTGTAAAAATGGAGCAGATTCTTCTATTGCAGCTGATACCGGGCATATCGATGGTCACCCCGCATGGATTATGCAGGGTAATATTTATGAAGTGAATGTTCGGCAGTATACGCCTGAAGGCACGTTTGCTGCGTTTGCCAAACACCTGGATCGTTTAAAAGAAATGGGTGTGCAAACTTTATGGTTCATGCCCATCAATCCCATCAGTAAAACAGATCGCAAAGGTTCATTGGGTAGTTATTATGCCATATCAGATTACACCGCTATTAACCCGGAATTTGGCACAATGGACGATTGGAAAGCACTGGTAAAACAGGCACACGAAAAAGGATTTAAAATTTTGATTGACTGGGTGCCGAATCACACGGGGGCTGATCATTACTGGTTGCAAAAACATCCTGATTTTTATGTGAAGGATAGCACAGGTAAACCCGTATCGCAGTTTGACTGGACGGACACACGAAAACTCAATTTTGCCAATGCAGAACTACGCGATACCATGATTCAGCAAATGAAATTCTGGATTACAGAAACCGGTATAGATGGCTTGCGTTGCGATTATGCAGTGGGGCCTTCACGTGCATTCTGGATAGACTGTATTAAAGAAATGAAAGCTACCAAAAATGTATTCATGCTTGCTGAAGCAGATAGTGCCTGGTTATATGATGTAGGTTTCGATGCAACTTATTCATGGCCGGAGTTTAATATGATGAAACGAATTGCTGCAGGCAACCGAAATGCGGCCGCAATGGATAGTATACTTAACCATACTGATACAACATTGGCAAAAAATGGGATAAGACTTTTCTTTACCAGTAACCACGATGAAAACAGTTGGAACAAAGCCGATTTTGAAACCATGCCCGGGGCCTCTCATGCCCCTTTTGCGGTATTAACCCAAACGATGAAACGCAGTGTACCATTGGTATACAGCGGACAGGAAGAACCCGTTTTACGCGCTATTAAATTCTTTGATAAAGATACCATGAGCTTTGTAAAACTGGAAAGGGCAAACATGTATCAAAAATTATTAACCCTTCGCAAAAACAATTCTGCCTTGAGTGCCAACGCTTCTTTTGCCAAATTAACCACTGGTATGGAAGATAAAATTTATGCTTTTGCACGCCAGTCAGACAATACGAAAGTGGTGGTATTGCTAAATTTTACCAATGCCCCACAAACCTTTTCTGTGAAAGACGGCTTGCTCTCAGGAGAAGCCACTGAGTTGTTCACAGGTAAAAAAGAAAAAATGGAACCCGGTAAAAGTTTCAATCTGTCAGCCTGGGGCTATGCTGTTTATAGTTATTGAGGATCTATCATTAACTCATCGCGTTTCTTCGTGCCCTTGCGGCTTAGCGGTTAATTTTACCGCAAAGCCGCAAGGACACAATGGATACGCAAGGATTGATGGAGGCAAAATCCAAATCATATTTGACATAAAATAAATTCTTTCCGACTTCCGGACTAACCGACTTTCGGACTTTCTTATCTTCGCTCCATGAATCGTTCTGAACTCGTTACTCAAATCATGAACAAGCAATCTTATCTCTGCGTTGGGCTGGATACGGATATTACCAAACTACCGAAACATCTCCAATCGCATCCCGATGCAGTATTTGAATTTAACAAAGCCATCATTGATGCAACCAAAGACCATTGTGTAAGTTATAAGATCAATACTGCTTTCTATGAATCGCAGGGATTGAAAGGGTGGGAGGCCATGGAGAAAACGGTTCACTATATTCCCAAAACACATTTTACGATTGCGGATGCCAAAAGAGGAGATATTGGCAACACTTCTTCGCAGTATGCGAAAACCTTTTTTGAAATATTTCCATTCGATGCTGTAACGGTTGCTCCGTATATGGGGGAAGACAGTGTACGACCTTTTCTTGAATACACCGATAAATGGACCATTGTGTTGGGCCTCACTTCTAATACCGGTAGCAACGATTTTCAGCAGTTAACATTGAGTGGTGATGCAACAGAAAAACGTTTGTATGAAACAGTGTTAAGCAAAGTAGCTGGATGGGGAACACCATCCAACCTGATGTTTGTAGTAGGTGCCACACGTGCGGCTGATCTTGCACATATCCGTTCAATTATACCGGATCATTTTTTACTCGTGCCCGGTGTTGGTGCACAGGGGGGAGCCTAGAAGAAGTATCTAATTATGGATTAAATGCAGATGCCGGCTTATTGGTAAATGCTAGCAGGGCAGTAATTTTTGCAGGTGGCGGAGAAGAATTCGCAGAGAAGGCCGCTGTTGCTGCTGCTGAATACCAGAAAGAGATGGCTGTGTACTTAAAGTAATTTACAAAACCGATGTAATGATAGCCGCTACCTTCTGCGCCCAAACTGTATGGGCTTTTCCTGAATAATGTAATTGGTCTGTTGCTAAAAGTGTTAAATCGTTTTTGGCTTTGCGTGTTTCTTCGGTGATGTTGATGAAATAGGTTTTGTTATTTTTTGCCGCAGATTCGCAGATTTGGTTGAAGGTGTTAATCTCTGCACTTATTTTTTCTGTTTCCCTCCCCTTAGCGAAGGGTGTTATTCCCCAGTCGGGTATAGAAAGTACCATAACATGCGCAGGTTTATTGCCACTCAAATGAATGGCTTTGTGTAAGAGGAATTCAAAATCAGTTGTAAATTCTTCTATCGCTAATCCTCTGTATTGATTATTCACGCCAACCAGTAAGGTTACAAAATCATATGTTTCCTGTAAACTTGTGTGCAGTATGTGTTTTGCCAATTCAAAACTTGTCCAGCCTGTTTTGGCTACTATTTCCGGTGCATGAAAAGCCAATCCGGCTTTGCGTAGTAATTGAATGGTTTGATAGGGAAAGCTTTCATGTAAAGGAACGGATTCTCCAATGGTATACGAATCGCCGAGTGCTAAGTAGGTATGGTGGTGTTTGCTCATCTGGTAGGTTTTACCGCGAAGTCGCGAGGGAGCAAAGGTACGCCAAGACTTTGCGAAACCTTGTGCCCTCGCGACTTTGCGGTAAAGAAAAAAATTAAAAATGATCTCTCAATATCTCATAAAATCGATACACATCCACAAAACTGCAATACATTGGTGCCGGCGCTACTCTAATCACCCCCGGTTCACGATAATCCACAATAATGCCGCTTTCAATCATTTTATCATGAATTTCTTTTCCTCTTTCTGTAAAGTATAATGAGAGTTGTGCTCCTCTACTAGTAACATCAACCGGTGTAATGATTTCAAATTTGAGATTAGGTAATTGATGTAACAAATATTCGAGATAAGAAGTTAACTGAATGCTTTTTGCCCTAAGTTTTTCGATACCCGCCCGGTCAAATAATTCCAAGGATGCTTTTAATGAAACCGTGTTAAATACCTGTGCGGTGCTGATATTCCACCCGCCTGCATTGCTTTTGGGTATAAAGCCTTTCTCCATTTTAAACCTTGTCTTTTCATCATTGCCCCACCAACCACCCAGCCGGGGTGTGCGTACATCATTGGCAAAGTATTCGTGCACATATACACCACCTACTGCACCCGGACCTCCATTCAAATATTTATAACTACACCATACCGCAAAATCAACATGCCAATCGTGCAGGTGTAGTGGTACATTACCCACTACATGTGCCAGATCAAAACCAGCAATAGCCTTAACCGCGTGTGCTGCTTCGGTGATCTTTTGCATATCAAACAATTGCCCGGTATAATAATTCATACCACCCAGCATAACCATGGCAAGGCTGCTGCCATGTAATTGAATGGCTGCAATAATATCTTCGGTATGTAAAATCTTTTCTCCTTCTTTTGGAGATAGTTCAACAATGGTAGTAGCAGGATCTAATCCAACATGTTTCACCAATGTTTCCACAGCATATTGATCGGAAGGGAATGCTCCGGCTTCCATGATAATTTTATATCGATCCAGGGTGGGCCGGTAAAAACTCAGCATTAGTAAATGCAGGTTCACCGTTAAGGTGTTCATCACCGTTACTTCATTTTCTTTACATCCTACAATAGTAGCCAGTGAAGCTTTCACATATTGCTCGTAATATAGCCATGGATTTTTACCGCCAAAATAACCACCCACTGCTTCTTCGCGCCAGCTTTTTAATTCTGTTTGAATGGCCTGTTCAACGTTTTTGGGTTGAAGTCCGAGTGAATTACCACAGAAATAAATAACATCCGCTCCATTTTTAACAGGGAAATGAAATTCTTTTTTAAAACCGGCCAGTTCATCTGCTGCATCGGTCTGCAGCGCAAAGGCTTTACTGGTATTGAAGGGGAGCAACATACAATTCGTTTGTTGCAAAGTAAGCAGGAATTATCAAATTAATTCTCTGCGCCTAACTCTGCACCTCCCGTTCTCTGCGGTTGGAAAAAGTTCACGAGGAGGCATATTACTTTTATTGAAGAGCCGACCATACAAAAGGGTGAAGAGGCGCATTTCGCCGAGTTTTTTTCTAACGGTTCTTATTTTCAACCGCTTTGCCTTACTTTCATAGCCTCCAAAACGTAAAACTAACTGCTATGAGAAGCTTTTTACTGATGGTGCTATTTTCAGCTGCCTGTATCATAGGCAATGCACAGAATACACCTGTTACCAAGGCCAACTACCAACAGGCCGCCCGTTATGGTCCCCGGAAATTAGATAAGATGGTCTTCAGTACCAATGTAGATCCTCACTGGTTGAAGAAAACTGAGCGTTTCTGGTATATGTATGAAACATCGGAAGGTAAAAAATGGTATATCGTAGATCCTGTGAAAGGAGAGAAGAAAGTATTGTTCGATAATGCTGATCTCGCTGCCAAAATTACCCGCATTGTAAAAGATCCTTTTGAAGCGCAGCATCTTGGTTTAGATAGTATGCGTTTTATTAAAGATGAAAACTGGATTCAATTTGAAGTAAAAAGTACGCAGGAAATTGAAAAGAAAGATTCAACTGCCAAAAAAGGAACCCCTCCTGTAAAAGAGAAGAAGACTTTTTATTTTGAATACAACCTGATCACAGGTGAACTCATTGAACTGAGCGATTTTAAAAAGCCTAAACGCAAACCCAACTGGGCCTCTATTTCTCCCGATGGTAATTTTATTCTTTTTGGAAGAAATTATAATCTCTTCTGGATGGATAAAGCCAATTATGAGAAAGCTTTGAAGAACGAAGATGATTCTTCCATAGTAGAACATTCGTTAACAAAAGACGGTGTTGAATTTTACAGCTATTGTTCGGATGGTAATGGCGAGAACAATTTAGATAAAGAAAAGAATAAGAACAAGCGCAAATCAGCATTTGCCTATTGGTCGCCCGATTCAAAGCATTTTGTTTCTTCCAGAACCGATAGCAGAAAAGTAAAAAACCTCTGGGTAATCAATAGCCTCAGCGATCCCCGCCCAACACTGGAAACGTATAAATATATGATGCCCGGTGAAAAAGAATCGCCGATAGATCATATCTATCTATTTGATATGACCGCACTGGCCGGTAAGGAAATGAACGTATCTCTTTTTAAAGACCAGAATATTTCTATCTGGGCCGATCCGGGAAAAATCAATACACGTGATGATGATTTTCGTTCAACCAAATGGCTTGGCACCAATGATAAATTCTATTTTACCCGTACCAGCCGCGATCTGAAAAAAGTAGATGTTTGTATTGCTGATGTGGCATCAGGTACTATTAAGCCATTGATAGAAGAGCGGTTTAATACTTATATAGAAACCAGAAGACTGGGATTGGTAAATGAAGGCAAGGAATTGATACAATGGAGCGAGCGTGATGGATATGCACATCTGTACCTCTATGATGAGAATGGTAAATTGAAAAACCAGATCACATCCGGTACTTACCACGTTGAAAATATTTTAGGCATTGATGATACTAAGCGCATTGTTTATTTCTCTGCCAATGGCAAAGAAGCAGGAGAAGATCCCTATTACCTACATGCGTACAAAGTAAATTTTGATGGCAGCGGGTTAAAACTGTTGAACCCCGGCGAGTTCGAACATTCCATGAGTATGAATGATGGTAAGTCGTTCTTTGTTGATAACTACTCGCGCGTGAACAGTGTTCCTAAATCTACTTTATATGCGGCGGATGGTAGAAAAGTATTGGATTTAGAAACAGCTGATCTGAGTTCTCTGTTTGCTGCAGGCTATAAATTTCCACAGGTATTTAAAGTGAAGGCAGATGATGGCATTACCGATATCTATGGCGTGATGTATAAACCGTTTGATTTTGACTCCACTAAAAAATACCCTGTAATTGAATACGTATATCCAGGCCCGCAAACAGAAGCGGTTAACAAAGCGTTCAGCCGCGGTATGGATCGTACCGAGCGTTTATCGCAGTTGGGTTTTGTGGTGATCACGATGGGTAACCGTGGCGGACATCCATCGCGCAGCAAATGGTACCATAACTTTGGCTATGGTAACCTGCGTGATTATGGTTTGGCCGACAAAAAAGCCTGTGCTGAGCAATTAGCCGATCGTTATCCTTATATAGATGTAAATCGTGTGGGTATTCATGGTCACTCAGGTGGTGGCTTTATGAGTACAGCAGCTATGCTGGTATATCCAGATTTCTTTAAGGTAGCTGTGTCTTCCTCAGGCAACCATGATAATGCAGTGTACAACCGTTGGTGGAGCGAGCAGCACCATGGTGTAAAAGAAGTGATTGGTGATAAAGGCGATACCAGTTTTGTATACAATATTGAAAAGAACCAGGATCTGGCAAAGAACCTGAAAGGTCATTTGATGTTGTCTACCGGTGATATTGATAACAATGTACACCCTGCAGGAACCACACGTGTAGCCAATGCATTGATTAAAGCCAACAAGCGTTTTGATCTGTTGATCTTACCCGGACAGCGCCATGGTTATGGCGATATGGTAGAATATTTTTTCTGGCGTATGGCAGATTATTTTACGCAATACTTAATGGGAGATACTACACAACGTAGTGTTGATATAGAAGAGATCAATAAAGAGGTAGAACAAAGCGGAGTAAAAGCCGGAGCCGCTGGTGGAAGAAGAGGCGGGCCGGAGGAAGAAGACTAGTAGAGAGTAATAATAAAGTATATAATGAAAAAGACACCTGATAAAGGTGTCTTTTTCATGTAGGATAATGTGTGGACCTTATTTGAAGGGCATCACTATTAATACTGGGTTAACTATTCCGGTATCACACGAACATTACCAAAATTACTTTTGATGCTAATTTTAGTATTGCCTCCTTTTCCTAAACTACCTGTGTACCTATGATTTGTTTGAAAGGTTTTATTATCTGTTTTTTCTTCTTTGATTGCCCATTCATTTTTACCACTTGCCCTTGCATTGTTTGTTGTAATATCATATTCCGCTGAAAAATCTTTTGCGGCCAGTATATAGAGACTGGTATAATTATTTTTCAAAACCAATTCTTGTAAAGTGTTATCTACTGGTAAATCAATGCTATTACAAAACTGAAACTCGGCTTCTATATTGCCCGATAATTTTGCAATATCTACTTTTGAATATTTGAACAAAAGTTTACTATTGCTTACGCTTTCTACTTTAGCAGAACCAAATTCAACTGTAACAGATGTTGGATTACTGAGTTTACCTGCGGTTAGGTTGCCATACTTGCAAATCAGTTCAACCTCTGCCTTATAATCGCCAATGGTTAAAGGGCCGAAATTGTTTTCTGCATACAATTTTGCAGTAGCCGGTACATGAACGGTTATGTCAATCCGCATTTCGTGCCCACCATTATTGCTGTTATCATTCCAGTTCTCTAATTGTGTTTTGAATTCAATTTTGCCGCTTGTTTTTTCATCCAGGATAGTGATTTTCTCGAGCAGTTTATTGGCATATTCATTGTTTTGTGCCCCTACGGAAATTTGAGCGTCAACCTGTACTTCATTTTTATCCCAGGTATCTATAGTCAGTTGCCCATAGCGGTTTAGCAAGGCAATGGTTTCGTTGGTAACGGGAAAAGATTTGTTATATTTTTTCTCCAGCTTAACGGCCCATACATATTTCTCTTTTTCCTGTGCATGGGCTGATAATCCCAAACACATAAGGGAAAGTAAAACGATCAGCCGGTATTGGTTGCGTAGTAAGGGTAGCATACAATTGGTTTAAAGGTGAGTATTCCTTTAAAAGAGCGTTCCATGATGAAAAGGTTGGAAAATGCCATAGGTTTTCTATCATTTAAATAAACAAGCCGTAATTCCTGCGTACTCAAAATGTATCTTTAATTTTGCACAACGATAAATCCTTTGTATGGCTGCCAGAACAGATGTATTTCAATCGCCCGACTATTACCAGTTAGACGATCTTTTAACAGAAGAACACAAACTGATCCGAGAATCGGTTCGCAATTATGTAAAGAAAGAAATCTCGCCCATAATTGAAGATTATGCACAACGAGCAGAATTTCCGGTACAGATTGTGCAGCAAATGGGGGATCTGGGTTGTTTTGGTCCTACGGTTCCGGAACAGTATGGTGGTGGTGGTTTAGACTATATCAGTTATGGATTGATGATGCAGGAACTGGAGCGTGGGGACAGTGGGGTACGCAGTACAGCCAGTGTGCAGGGTAGTTTGGTAATGCATCCCATTTATGCCTATGGCAATGAAGCGCAACGCAATAAATACCTGCCCAAACTAGCCAGCGGCGAATGGCTGGGTTGTTTTGGGTTAACAGAGCCCGATCATGGAAGCAACCCCGCAGGTATGCTAACCCGTTTTACAGATGCAGGAGATCATGTGATATTGAATGGAGCAAAAATGTGGATCAGCAATGCCCCTTATGCGCAGGTAGCGGTGGTATGGGCTAAAAACGATCAGGATGAAATACAGGGTATTATCGTTGAGAGAGGAATGGAAGGTTTTTCAACACCTACTACGCATGGTAAATGGAGTCTGCGTGCCAGTGCTACAGGTGAGTTGGTATTTGATAATGTAAAAGTTCCCAAAGAAAATATTTTACCCAATGTAAAAGGATTAAAAGGCCCGCTGGGTTGTTTATCCAAAGCCCGTTATGGCATAGCATGGGGCGCATTGGGAGCTGCGATGGATTGTTATGATACGGCTTTGCGTTATAGCAAAGAGCGTATTCAGTTCGACAGGCCTATTGGCGGTTTTCAGTTGCAGCAAAAAAAGCTGGCAGAAATGATTACCGAAATCACCAAGGCACAACTCATGGTTTGGCGTTTGGGGGTATTGATGAATGAAGGAAAAGCCACGCCACAACAAATCAGTATGGCCAAAAGAAACAGCTGTGAAATAGCAACGAATATTACACGCGATGCAAGGCAAATGCTGGGTGGTATGGGCATCACCGGCGAGTTCAGCATCATGCGCCACATGATGAACCTGGAGAGTGTGATTACTTATGAAGGCACACATGATGTGCATTTACTGATAACCGGGATGGATGTTACGGGACTTAATGCGTTTAAATGAATTAAAAATTAAAAATTAAAAATTAAAAATGGGGTATTAACCAGTTTTAATTTTTAATTTTTAATTGTTAATTCTTAATTATTTAATTAAGAATGTCTGCACAATGAAGATCTTCCTGATTGGCATGATGGGAACCGGTAAAACTTACTGGGGCAGGAAGCTTTCCAAAAAGCTGAAAGTGGGAGGGTATGATCTAGATTTTTTGATTGAATCGCATGAAGAGAAAACGATTGCTGAGCTGTTTGCAGAAGAAGGTGAACTTTATTTCAGAAGATCAGAGGCAAAAATATTGCGTTGGTTTGGAGAGAAAACAGCATTTGTGTTAGCCACCGGTGGCGGAACACCCTGCTTTGAAAAAAATATGGATTGGATGAACAGTCAGGGCATCACTATCTGGATTGATGAACCGGTGGAGGTTTTGGTTGAAAGGCTGCAACCGGAAAAGGCACATCGTCCATTAATCAAAGATCTTAGCGATGATCAGCTAACTGCCTTCTTAACAAATAAATTGGTAGAGCGTATGCCGTTCTATTGTATGGCTACTTATCACTTACAGGGCGATGCCATCAGCGATGCGGGCTTTGCCAAAATCATTAAACAGCATGCATAAAAAATTTCTGATTATAGCCGCGTGCTTTGGTTTTTTATCTGTAGCCCTTGGTGCATTTGGTGCACATACATTAAAGGAGTATCTGAGTCAAACATCCTTAAACACCTTCGAAACTGGTGTTCGATATCAGTTTTATCATGTGTTTGCGTTGGCACTTACTGCCATATTGTATGCATCTTACCCCAATTCAAAAATGAGCTGGGCTGGAAATCTCTTTATTATCGGCATCTGTATTTTTAGTGGGTCCTTGTATATTTTAGCGCTGCTTAACAGCGATCAGTATCAATGGATCGGTGCCATTACCCCCATTGGCGGCCTTTGTTTTTTGCTGGGCTGGGCCAACCTGATTCGCGCCATTCTTCACCGTGGTACCCAATAAGTGGAAAACTGTTGTTGCAGTTACCAGTTTTGCACATACCCCTATGGTTACGGCTTCCGCTCTGTGGCTTAGCTTATATTTGTTTCTATGGCCAACAGTCTTAAAAAGAAAACGCCACCCCCGCCCGATCCCGAAAAGCTCACCGCCGATAAAGAAGCGGAGGTAACGGTAACGGAAGTGGTGAAAGACGAGCGCACCTCTAAGATTGCCGGTGCCGTATGTTTGTTGATCACTATTTTTCTTTTTGTTTCTTTTACTTCCTATTTATTTACCTGGCAGGAAGACAGGACAAAGTTCACCAGTTTGGCATTAAAATATTTGCAACCGATGATGTAAAAGTAACCAACCTGCTGGGTGTATTGGGTGCTTATGTGGCGCATACCCTTATTTACAAAGGGTTTGGAATGGCTTCTTATCTTTTTTGCACCACATTTTTTGTGTTGGGTGTAAACCTCTTATTCGGTAGAAAATTATTTAGTCTGCTGCGCAATTTGAAATATGTACTGGTTGGACTGGTAGTAATGAGCATGACGTTTTCTTTTGCAGCAAGAGGCACTGATTTTTCATGGGGTGGGGCCGTTGGTGAGTTACTTAACGCTTGGTCGATAAAATGGATTGGTAATGTAGGCACCGGGGCTGTTTTATTGCTGGCTATGTTCAGTTATGTTATCTGGCGCTTCAATCCCGTATTTAAAATACCCGAATGGAAGTTTGCTGCACCTAAAGTGGCGACTAATGAACAGATGCCTTTAACAGAAGATGATGAACAACCTGTTTTTCAGGAATGGAATGAGGGTGAAGAGGCTATATCCCTTCAAGAAACCGAAGAAGAACCCGAAGAGCCTCTCAGTCAGAATAAAATGAAGAACGAAGGCAAAGGTGTAGTGGTCATTATGCCACACCAGGAAGCCGCTGCTAATCCGATGCATGATTTTGATATGGTGGAAAAAGAAGGTGAGACAGAACTGGCTGAAATAGAAGAAGCTGAACAACCCATTGTGCATGCTTTGGCAACGGAACAAGTGGTACCCAAAAAACCAGTAACCAATCTCGAACTGGAAATAAAAGAGATACCCGAGATAGAAGAAGAGGTTCCAGTGGCTGCGGCTATAGGTAAACTTACCACCAAGTATGATGTAACCCTTGATCTAAAAGATTATAAGTATCCATCACTTGATCTGTTGGAAACACATGGCAGTGAAAAAATCGTACACGATCCGCAAGAACTGGAATTGAATAAAAACCAGATCATCGCAACGCTTAAGAATTACGATATTGCTATACAACGAATTGCAGCTACGGTTGGTCCAACCGTTACGCTATACGAAATTGTTCCCGCCCCCGGCGTTCGTATCAGCCGTATTAAAAATCTAGAAGATGATATAGCATTAAGCCTTGCTGCATTGGGTATCCGTATCATTGCACCCATCCCCGGTAAAGGAACCATTGGTATTGAAGTACCCAATGTTCGTAAATCAGTGGTAAGTATGCGCACGCTGCTGGCTTCTGAAAAATTTCAGAACAATGCTTTCTCATTACCTATTGCCATTGGTAAAAAAATCGATAACGAAAACTTTATTGTAGATCTGGCAAATATGCCCCACTTGTTAATGGCAGGTGCTACGGGTCAGGGTAAATCAGTAGGATTGAATGCCATCCTGGTTTCGCTTTTGTATAAAAAACATCCCTCACAACTCAAATTTGTATTGGTAGATCCCAAGAAAGTGGAGTTGAGTTTATACCGTGTAATTGAAAAACATTTTCTCGCCAAGTTACCCGGAGAAGAAGAATCCATCATTACTGATACCAAGAAAGTGGTGCATACATTGAATGCACTTTGTATTGAAATGGATAACCGTTACGACCTTCTGAAAGAAGCCGGCTGCCGCAACATTCGCGAATACAATGAAAAATTTACTGCGCGTAAACTCAATCCCGAAAAAGGACATCAGTACCTGCCATTCATTGTATTGGTTGTAGATGAGTTTGCAGATTTGATCATGACGGCCGGTAAAGAAGTGGAAATGCCGATAGCCCGTTTGGCGCAGCTAGCACGTGCCATTGGTATTCACCTGATCATTGCCACACAACGTCCATCGGTTAATATTATCACTGGTACCATCAAAGCCAACTTCCCCGCGCGTATTGCATTTAAGGTATCCAGTAAAATTGATAGCCGTACCATTCTGGATGCAGGTGGTGCAGAGCAATTGATTGGTAAAGGGGATATGCTGGTTAGTTATAATGGAGAAATTACCCGTTTACAATGTGCTTTTGTTGATACACCAGAAGTAGAGAGTGTTTGTGAATTTATTGGCGACCAGCGCGGCTATCCGCAGGCATTTCTGTTGCCGGAATATGTGGATGAAAAAGACATGGAAGGAAAGGATTTTGATGCCAGTGATCGCGACCCCTTATTTGAAGATGCCGCTAAACTGATTGTGCAAAGCCAGATGGGATCTACCTCCCTTATACAACGAAGAATGAAGCTGGGGTATAACCGTGCCGGCAGATTGATGGATCAACTGGAAGCCGCAGGAATTGTAGGCCCCAACCAGGGTAGTAAAGCCCGGGAAGTACTTTTTAAAACTGATATGGAACTACAGGAATTCCTGGATTCGATGATTTAACCGATTGAAAACCACTGAAAACCGATAATTTTAAACTTAATGGTCCGGTAGCAGTCATACAAAAGGCGAAGACTTATATTTGCGCCCTACATAATAAGATACTGATGAAGAAATTATACGCTTGCTTGTTTTCACTATTGATTTTTTCAGGAATAACCACGGCACAGAATGATCCTGCTGCAAAAAAAGTATTGGATGCAGTAGGTGCCAAAGTGAAAGCATCAAAAGGTATATCCGCCATCTGTATGTTAGGTTCCCTCAATAGCAAAGGCAAATCCAATGGCAGTAAATCCATTTCATTGACTATGAAAGGGGAGAAATATTTCATCAAACAGGGAAAAACGGAAATTACCTGTGATGGTACCAGTGTTTTTCAATTCGATGGCGAAAAAACCATTACCAAAACATCGGTGGCAGAAGGTAGCCAGACCTTGAGTCCGCAGAAATTATTATCAGGAGCCTACGATAAAGATTTTTCTTACAAACTCATTTCCGCTAAAGGTTCTTTTTATGAGATCGAAATGAAACCATTGGATAACCGTAAGAATTTTCAGAAAGTGACCCTTTTCATAGATAAAGCAAAAAGCACTTTTGCGAGTGCAAAAATCCTTGATAAGAGTAATAATATTACCGAAGTAAAAATATCGAAGCTCAACCTGAATGCTTCTGTGGCAGATGCTATTTTTGTATTCAACAAAGCCAAATATCCAAAGGATGTAGAAATACTGGATTAGTTTCCTTAACGTAAATGTAACAGGCCGGTTAAGCACATTGACCGGCTTTTTTGTGTCTGTAATGTTGGTGATTGTGATGCCAGTGATTATGTCCCCACAATCACCGGCCATACAATCAACTAAAACAGAAACACCGTACATTCATACTATGAAGAAACTAATCTTTTTCATTTCTATTTTCATTTCCATTGCAGCCACTGCACAATATTCTGTTCGCCTTATAGTGACCGATGTGGCCACCCGTAAAAATGATGATATTTATCTCTCAGGCAATTTCAACAACTGGAATCCTAAGGATGAGAACTATAAGCTTAAGCCATTTGGTGGCTCGCGCAAAAGTATTGTGATCAAAGACATTGCTGCCGGCACGTATGCATTCAAATTTACCCGTGGTGCTGCAGATAAAATGGAAACCACCGCCGATGGAAGAGATATCAATGATCGTGTATTGGAAGTAAATGCAGACCTATCGCAGGAGTATACCATTGCTGGTTGGAAAGATGATTATCCAGAAGTGCCTAAAAAATATACGGCCAGTCCACAGGTTCGTATCATGGATACAGCTTTTTCTATGCCACAGCTGAACCGCAAACGGCGGATATGGATTTATCTGCCCAAGGGCTATGCCACCTCCGGAAAAATATATCCGGTATTATACATGCATGATGGACAGAATCTTTTCAATGAACAAACAGCTCCTTATGGTGAATGGGGGGTGGATGAATGTTTAGATACACTTCAGCAGAAAACCGGAAAGGAATGTATTGTAGTAGGGATTGATAATAGTAAGCAACGGATGACAGAGTACAATCCTTACGATAATCCCCGTGAAGGCAAGGGAGAGGGAAAAGAATACCTCGATTTTATTGTGAAAACACTGAAGCCGGCGATAGATGCAAAATATAGAACCAAGAAAGGAGTGGAAAATACTTTCATCGCGGGAAGCAGTATGGGAGGGTTGATTAGTTTTTACGCCATCCTTGCGTATCCAAATGTATTTGGTGCAGCAGGTGTATTCTCCCCTTCATTCTGGATTGATCCGCAGATATTCACCGAGGCGGAAAATTTTACTACCACGCAGATGCCGAGATTTTATATGTATGCCGGCAAAATGGAGTCGGCCAATATGGTACCCAATAATGAAAAAATGGCCGCATTGCTTGAGAAAAAACAACGATACAGTATCCGAAAAATTACCGATCCACTAGGCAAACACAACGAAAAAACCTGGCGACAAGAGTTCGCCTCATTTTACGTTTGGTTAATGAACTACTGATTTTTTAAATAGAGTGGCAAAACACACTTTAGTAAGGCTGCCATCAGTTTACAACTACTAACTACTAACTACTAACTACATCTTATAAGTAACCCCTTCAATCGCCAACTCTGTAGACGGGAAAACGGCTTGTGCTTCTTCTAAAAAACCATCAAGACTATCATATTTACTGCTAAAATGGCCGATCAATAACCTTTTTACGCCAGCTTTTAATGCAATCATAGCAGCCTGTTCTGCAGTAGAATGAAAGCGTGCTTCCGCTCTTTCGGTAAGGTCTTTTAGATAGGTAGCTTCGTGGTATAGCACCGTTACTTCCTTCGTTTTTTCGCAAAGGCTTTCATCGAATTTGGTATCGGCACAAAATGCATAGCTGCGGGCGGGTTTATTGGGTATGGTTACCCATTCGTTTTTTATTACCTCGCCCATTTTATTCTCATAATCCATCCCATCCTTTAGTTTTTCATAGTAGGAGGATGGTATATCGTATTTCAAAACGTTCTCTTTGCTGATCTTGCGGGGTTTCCTTTTTTCATAAATAATAAATCCCCAACAGGGTATCCGGTGTTGTGTACTAAAACACGCCACCTTGAATTTAGGGGTATCTACCAAAGTACCTTCTTGTTCCAATGGGTGAAAAATCAAGGGAAATGGAAGTGTAGTTACCGCCACATGCAACTGTAGCGTTATGATATCCTGCAAAGCTGCCGGTGCATAGAGATGTAATTCCTGCTCACGCCCCAATAATCCCATACTGGTAATTAATCCAATCAACCCAAAATAATGGTCGCCATGCAGGTGCGAGATAAAAATATGGTGAATCTTACTTCGCCTTATGCGGTAACGGGCAATCTGCATTTGGGTACCTTCGCCACAATCTATCAGAAATAACTGGTCGTTCAGTGTCACCACCTGTGAAGTAGGGTGCCTGTCATAAGCCGGGATCGCAGAATTATTGCCTAAAATGGTAACACCAAACATGCTAAAAGGATTGGATACAACATTAAGCAAAATAGGCTGTTAAGAAAATTTTGGAATTGGAGAATTGGGAGATTTTGGATTTGTATGCATATTTCCAAATTTCCCAATTGCAAAATCTCGCAATGAAATTGTATTTGCTAACCTAAAAACTCTCCATAAAATTCTCGATTTACCATTATTTGTCTTACTTTTGCACCCGATAAAAAATAGAAGAAAACCATTCCGGAGTCTTTTTTAAACATTTTGAGATGCCTTATTTAACAACAGAGAAGAAAGCAAGCATTTTTGCTCAATTTGGTGGCAGCGCCACTAACACAGGTTCAATTGAGGGCCAGGTGGCCATGTTGACCGAACGTATTTCGCACATTTCCAGTCATTTACAAGCTAACAAACACGATCATTCCACGCAGCGTGGTTTGATGATGATGGTTGGTAAACGTAAGCGTTTATTGGCCTACATGCAAAAGCATAACCTCCAGGGTTACCGTGCTTTGATCGAGAAATTAGGCTTGAGAAAATAATTGTCGGGTATGACAAATGCTATTCCCAACTGGTCTTTTGTAAGCGGTTGGGAATAGTCATTTCTATTCATACCTGTTTTTGCTTCGCTATTTCCTTACCAGGGATGCTGATTCAACGGTGTGTGCCGTTGTTTAAATTGCCCCGAATTACAAAATCAGATTATGTTATCACAACCAATCAGTGTTAGTTTCGATTTGGGTGGAGGCCGTGAGGTATTCATCGAAACCGGAAAACTGGCACGTCAGGCCGATGGTGCCGTTACGGTTCGCCAGGGCAACTGTGTTATTCTTGCTACTGTTGTAGCTAATAAAGAGCCCAGAGATGGACAAGATTTTTTCCCTTTAAGTGTGGATTACAGGAAAAATTTGCTTCTGCAGGTCGTATACCCGGTTCTTTCTTCAAAAGAGAAGCCCGTTTGAACGATTATGAGATTTTAACCAGCCGTTTGATAGACCGCGCGCTGCGCCCTTTATTCCCTGAAGATTATTTGTGCGATGTACAGGTATTGATCAGTCTTGTTTCCAGCGATACAGAAGTGTTACCCGATTCATTAGCCTGCCTGGCAGCATCTGCCGCATTAGCCGTTTCGGATATTCCTATTAAAGAAATTATCAGTGAAGTTAGAATTGCCCGTGTTGATGGAAAATTCATAGTAAACCCAACCCGTTCTGAACTGAAAGCCTCTGATCTGGAATTCCTGATCGCCGCTACAGAAAAGAACCTGATGATGGTAGAAGGGGAAGCTAAAGAATGCGCCGAAGCTGATCTGGTAAAAGCCTTACAACTGGCACACGATGCTATTCGTGTTCAGATCAAAGCCCAGGCCGATCTGAGAGCCAAGAAAGGAGTTACTACCAAAAGAGATTACAAAAAACCTGCTTCAGATGAAGCTGTAATGGAAAAAGTGAATGCTTTTGCCAAAGACAGGGTTTACGAAATATCCAGAAAAGGATCTTCCAAGAACGAACGTTCCGAAGCATATACTGCTTTGAAAGAAGAAGTGATTGCCATGTTGGGTGAAGAAGCTACCGATCTGGAAAAGAAATTAGCTAAAAAATACTACGAAGACCTGAAATGGGAAGTGGTTAGAAATATGATGATTGATGACAGGATTCGTCTCGACGGACGTCAGCTGGATCAGGTTCGCCCACTTGCCATGGAAGTAGAACCTCTTCCAACACCACACGGTTCTGCATTGTTTACAAGAGGTGAAACTCAATCACTTACAACGGTTACTTTCGGAACTAAATTAGATGAATTGCTGGTTGAATCTGCTGCAAAATCAGAATACACCAAATTCTTATTACACTATAATTTCCCTCCATTCTCTACCGGCGAAGTGAAAATGATGCGTGGTGTGGGTCGTAGAGAAGTGGGTCACGGTAACCTGGCCATGCGTAGCTTAAAGCAAATGATGCCCGATACCAGTACCTATGCTTACACGGTTCGTATTGTAAGTGATATTCTGGAGAGTAATGGTTCGTCTTCTATGGCTACTGTTTGTGCCGGTTCATTGGCTTTAATGGATGCAGGTGTACCTTTTCCTAAACACGTAAGTGGTGTAGCAATGGGATTGATCACCAGAGCAGATGGCAAATATGCAATCCTTACCGATATTCTGGGTGATGAAGATCATTTGGGAGATATGGACTTTAAAGTTACCGGTACCCGTGATGGTATTTGTGGCGTGCAGATGGACATCAAAGTAGATGGTCTGAGCATGGAAGTAATGATGGAAGCATTGGAACAGGCAAGAGCAGGTCGTTTACACATACTGGATGCGATGTACGAATGTATGCCAGCCCCACGCCCTGAAGTGAAGCCACATGCACCACGTATGATCAAGTTGATCATCGACAAAGAATTCATCGGCGCCGTAATCGGACCGGGTGGTAAAGTAATACAGGAAATACAGCGCGAAACGGGCGCTACCGTTAATATTGAGGAAGTAGGCAATACCGGTGAAGTAAGCATCTTCTCGGCTTCTAAAGAAAGCCTGGATAAGGCCGTAACCTGGATCAAGGGCATTACCGCCACACCAGAAGTAGGCGATGTGTATGAAGGACCTGTAAAAGGTATTAAAGAATTCGGCGCATTTGTTGAATTCATGCCTGGCAAACAAGGGTTACTGCACATCAGCGAAATTAGCTGGAAGCGACTCGAGACCATGGATGGCCTGTTTAAAGAAGGCGATATGGTGAAAGTGAAGCTGGTAGGATTGGATCCCAAAACCGGAAAATTTAAATTAAGCCGTAAGGCATTGATGCCGAAACCCGAGGCCAAGCCAAGGGAAGAAGGTGCAGACAATGCATAAAATAACAACTGAATGGCTCGTGAAAACGGGCCATTCTTCATTTAACCCACTACTCTTATGCAAACAAATAATTACTGCGAGATAACAATACCAGCACCCGAAGCGATACAGGAAGTATTGATTGCCGAACTATCAGAAATAGGGTATGAGGGTTTCGAAGAATCTGCCGGGGAACTGAAAGCTTTTATAGACGAAGAGAAATGTAACGTAATTGAATTAGATTTTATATTTAATAAGTATAGCTTAATATACTCAAAATCAATTATTAAAAAAGAAAATTGGAATAAAGTATGGGAAGCTAATTTTGAACCCGTGCTGGTAGATGATTTTGTAGGTATCCGTGCTTCTTTCCATCCATCTTTTACCAATGTATTGCATGAAATAGTGATTACGCCCAAGATGAGCTTTGGAACAGGGCACCATGCCACCACCTATATGGTAATGAAGCTGATGCAGGAACTGGATTTTAAAGATAAGTCGGTGTTTGACTTTGGTACCGGTACTGGAATCCTGGCTATTCTGGCAGAGAAACTGGGTGCAACAAGCCTTTTGGCAGTGGATAATGATGACTGGTGTATTGAAAATGCTTCAGAAAATATATCAATTAATCAGTGTAAACATATTGATATACAAAAAGTTGAATCATTTATTTCTGATAAACAATATGATATTATCCTTGCCAATATCAATCGGAATATTATCCTTGACAATATTAAAGAAATTGCTAAAGGGTTGGTTTCCGGCGGTCAGTTACTGCTTAGTGGTCTTTTGAAGGAAGATGAAGCTGATATTAAATCTGTTTGTACCGATTTAGGACTTCAATACCATAAAACCCTGCAACGAAATGGCTGGATAGCTTTATGGTTTTTTAGCAAAACAGATGAAATTTGATAGTTAAATAATCATTATCTTCATTTTTGTTATCTTTGTACCCCCAAACTTCAACCAACCCCAATGAACGAATTATTGCTCATTGCTCTCGCTTATTGTATCGGATCTGTACCCACAGCCGTTTGGATAAGCAAGTCACAATTTGGAATTGATATACGTGATTACGGTAGTGGTAATGCCGGTGCCACCAATACTTTTCGGGTATTAGGCTCTAAATGGGGTACCATTGTTATGTTGGCCGATATTTTAAAAGGTGTTATCGCAACCTCATTATACATCCTCCTTCCTGATTATTTAAGTAATGAATTACACCGCACCAACCTGATGATAGGTTTAGGACTGGCTGCAGTGGTAGGTCACATTTTTCCCATCTGGGCCAGTTTTAAAGGTGGAAAAGGAGTTGCTACTTTGTTGGGTATGGCTGTTGCTATTCAGCCTTTGGTTGCTGTTTGTTGCATTGGAGTGTTCCTTTTAGTCCTTTATCTTACCCGCTTTGTATCGTTAAGTTCTATTCTTGCAGGTGTTGCTTTTATGGTATTTATTTTGTTTATTTTCAATGAAAAAGAGCCTCTGTATCGCATTTTTGCAGTGATGGTGGCTTTGATGGTGGTACTAACCCACCAGAAAAACATTGGTCGTATCCTGAAAGGGAATGAAAGCAAGATCCCTATTCTGAAACACAGGGATAAGCGTAAGCAACGCCGCCAAAATTAACCACTCGAGGTTGATTTATTTCTCATTCTTTGCTATTCTCATTTAGCCAGTCCCATTTTTCATGGAATAATGTAACTACTTACCGTTTCCCTGTAAGTATCTCAAGCAGATCTGGTATTACATTTGCTATCTTATCAGCCTAAAACACTATCATGAAAAAAATCGTTTTTATACTAGCAGCCACCTGTTTGCTTTACACTTCCTGTGTTACCAATTCCATTTCCGGTAGAAGCCAATTGAGTCTGGTTTCAGAAGCAGACCTTCAAACCATGGCGCTTACCCAGTACCAGACCTTTCTTAAATCAAATAACGTTGTACCTGCAGGAAACAGAGATGCCGATATGGTAAAAAGAGTAGGTAACCGGGTTGCCGCTGCCATAAAAAATTATTATACCCAAAAAGGATTGGCCAATGCTTTGGATGGTTATGCCTGGGAGTTTAACCTTGTTACCAATAAAGAGGTCAACGCATGGTGTATGCCGGGTGGTAAGGTTGTTTGTTATTCAGGCTTGCTGGCTGTTACCCAAACAGAAGCAGCCTTGGCTGTTGTAATGGGGCATGAAATTGCGCACGCGGTGTTAGGGCATGGTAAAGAAAGAATGAGCCAACAAATGGCGGCGCAGGGATTGGGTGCTTTAGGCGGTGCTGCACTCGGGTCTAACACCAATGCTGTGAATATTTTTAATCAGGCCTATGGTTTGGGCGCAGAATATGGTGCTTTACTTCCCAATTCACGTAAACAGGAGTTGGAAGCCGATCGGTTTGGGTTAATTTTTGCTGCAGCCGCAGGATATAATCCCAATGTAGCTGTTGATTTCTGGACAAGAATGGCAGCGCAGGGAAATGGACAGCAAACACCTGTATTTATGAGTAGCCACCCAAGTGATGAGCAGCGTATTCAGAAAATTAAAGAAGTACTTCCCGAAGCACTTCAATATTATCGCCCGCAATAATTTTTTATAACCGCTTTTATGAAAATTGGTAAATTCGGATGTAATGCCGAAGAAAAACCTCTTTTTGTATGCGTTGCTTATTCCGATATCTATTGGGATAAGCATTTCTTTTACTAAACGCCCCACAGCCTCCATACAGACTGATAAAAATGGTTTGGTCATTACCCTGGCAGCAGATATTTACCGGCAATTTGTTGCTGAAAATACACTAGTAACACAAGCGGATCATCCTGATGCAGAAGCAGTCAAACGCATCAGTAACCGGGTAATAGCCGCAGTTTCCCGCCATTACGCCAGTCAAAAAGCTACTAAGCAATTAGCAGGCTTTGCATGGGAAATTCATTTTTTTGAAAATAATAAAGTAGATGCCTGGTGTTTGCCTGGAGGTAAAATTGCGGTGTATTCAGCCTTACTGCCTGTTACACAGAGCGACGCATCGCTGGCAGTAGTGATATCGCACGAGATAGCGCATGTGCTTTTACAACATGGAGATGCCAGAATGAAACAATACCTGAAAGAGTTTCTTCAGATCAAAGATCTCAAAACAGCTTTGGCCGCCAACCCAAAAGAAACCAAAGATTTTTACCGGATGGCTTATGGCAACGGAGACTATTTTGGGGTAATACGCGGGTTTTCCCTTGCAGATGAGATGGAAGCAGATGCATTGGGTGGTATTTTTTGCGCTATGGCAGGCTATCATCCAGCAGATGCTATTGTTTTCTGGCAACGGATGGAAAAACTGCGAGGAACCGGGAGGCAACCTGAATTACTGAGTACCCATCCCGTTGAGGAAAAAAGGTTAACCCACCTTAAAGAAATTACAGACGGAATTGCAAAGGATTATTACACTCCTATTAATAAAAATTGATATAAAGGCTACTAAAAGCCCTGTTTTTAGGGTATTTTAACGGCGTAAACGCAAAATAGGCCCGTTTTCATTACCGATTCTGGTAACATTTTTTTAACTTTGCCCACTTTATTTCTCCACCTAAATCCTCTTTTAGGCATGTCAAACCCGACAATACTTGAAAAGTTACAGTTAAAGGATGAAAAAAACCTGTTAATTCAGGGATTGCCATCCGGCATTGAAAAACAGTTTGCCAAACTTACCTACGCCAAAAACGTAACGCCGCTGTTAAAAAGCAAAAAAGTGGATTTTGCCCTTGTTTTTGCCCTTAGTCAGCACCAGTTGAACAATGTACTAAAAGAAGTATTTCCGGCATTGCATGAGGATACCAAGCTTTGGGTAGCTTACCCTAAAACCGCCAGTAAAATCGTTAGTGATTTGAACCGTGATTGCAGTTGGGAGTATTTAACCAAAAATGGGTATGAATCGGTTCGTCAGGTAGCTTTGGATCATGTGTGGAGTGCTATGCGGTTTAAACAACTGGATAAAATACCTAACCGCACCCGTGCTTTTTCTGAAATGAAAAGCAGTGAGCAGAATGGGGTGGATTTTGAAAAAAGACTGGTAGTTCCTCCAGTAGAATTGGGTAAATTATTTACCAAACACAAAGAGGCACAAGAATTTTTTAGCTCACTTTCCTTTACCAACCAGAAAGAATATGTTAGTTGGATTGAAGGGGCTAAAAAAGAAGAAACCCGTAAACGAAGATTAGAAACTGCACTGGAAAAATTACTCGCAGGTAAAAAGAACCCATCAGAGAAATAAGCTTTTAGCTATTAGCCATAAGCGCTTAGTTTTGTCTAAATTTTACGAATGGCGTTTATCAATATTGAGATCAAAGCAAAATGCTTTCACCCCGAAAAAGTGGAAGCATTTTTGCTTTCAAATGGTGCCCGTTTTGTTGGGCTGGATCACCAGAAAGATACTTATTTTAATGTGCCGGCAGGACGATTAAAACTTAGGCAGGGGAATATTGAAAATAGTTTGATTTTCTATAACCGACCCGACCAGGAAGGTCCCAAACAATCCGATTTTTCCCTAAGTAGAATCAGTGATGGTGCTGCCACAGAAGCGGTGCTGGAAAAAGCATTGGGTGTTAAAGTGGTGGTTGACAAGTACCGGAAAATATTTTACATCAACAATGTAAAATTTCATTTGGATAATGTGCCCGGCCTTGGCTCTTTTGTAGAAATTGAAGCAGGTAATTTAGCTGATGCCTCTAAAACCATTGAAGACCTTAAAGAACAATGCGATTTTTACATGAAAGCATTTGAAGTAGCCGAATCAGATCTGATTCATCATAGTTATAGTGATATGATACTGGCGTTGTGAGATGGTCAATGGTCAATGGTCAATGGTCAATAAAAATTTGCGATTCACAAAATAATTATTTAATAATCACCGTTCCCAATTGTTTGGTCAAATCTTTCTCTACTTCTTTCAGGTGTTTGTGTACTTCGTGCAGTAGTTTAAAATCTTCGTAAGTAGCTTTCTCAATATCGCGCTGATTTTCTTCAATCATTTTTTTAACCTTGCGCAACTTGTAATAGTTAACACTCATCTGAACATCCTGCTGGCTGGTATCGCGGTTTACAATGTTCATGGTTTCCATTACCTCGTCCCATTTCTGACTAAGTTCAAACGGGTTTACACTAATGCTAACCACAAGATTTCTGAGTGCTTCGTTTTCGTGATATAATAGGGTTTTAGTAGTGGGCTCCAATCCTTTGGCATACCAGTTTTTATATTCATCAAAGAGTTTCTCCAGTTCCGGATTATCAAAATGAAACTGTTCCAGTTCCTCAAAAATATAATCGGCCATGCTACGGTTGTCATCCCATGTTTTCAATCCATATTCCAATAATACCCGAAGGATATTTCTTTCATGCGCTTCATCCTGGTTAAACAGAAACTGTGCATTATCCAATACATCCTCCGGTTGTTGCGCCGCCTGCTCCTGTAAAAAGGTGGCTTCCTCAACCGACATCTTTTTCTCATCCTTCGAAATCTTATCCCGCTTGTATTTATTTACCAGGTTGGTTAAGCCCATTTCATCAATCCGTAACAGGTGCGCGCATTGGCGTATATAATCCTGTTGCTTGGTAAAATCTTCTGCCTTATTAATTTTGCTTAAGGTTTCAGCAATCTGGTTTACTACCGTACTTTTTCTGTTTACATCTGCGCCGGCTTCCTGCAACATCACTTCCAGCTGAAAAATGATGAAGTCTTTTTTTGAAGCCGCTACAAATTCATTAAAGGCTTTGGTACCTACCTTGTTTACATAACTATCAGGGTCTTCATTATCCGGTATCAATACCAGCCGAACATTCAGGCTTTCTTCCAATGCCATATCCAGACCGCGCAAAGCCGCTTTTACACCCGCACTATCGCCATCATAAATAATGGTGAGGTTATTGGTGTATTTTTTTATGATCCGTAACTGGTCAACCGTTAGCGAAGTTCCGCCGCTGGCCACCACATTTTCAATACCTGCCTGGTGCAGACTTACTACATCGGTATATCCTTCAACCAATAAACATTCATCCGCTTTATCAATCGCGGTTCTTGCAAAATAAGAGCCGTATAATACTTTACTCTTGCTGTATATTTCGTTTTCAGGAGTATTAATGTATTTGGGTCCGCGATCACTTTTGCCAATCACCCTGGCTCCAAAACCAATCACTTTGCCCGTGTTGTTATGAATAGGGAAGATGATGCGGCCACGGTAGTTATCTACCAGTTCCTCACCATTGCGTAAAGAAACCAATCCGGTTTTGGGAAGTAATTCTTTGTTGAATTGATTGCCCAGTAAAGCTTTGGTTAAACCATCCCGCGCATCAGGGTTATAACCGATCTGAAATTTTTCGATGATCTCCTTACGAAAGCCTCGTTCCTGCAAATAGGAGAGGGCAATAGCTTTTCCATCATCTGTATTTAATAAACTATTGGTAAAAAACTGCTTTGCAAAATTATTGATGATGTATAAACTATCCGCGGTTTGTACCAGTTGCTTTTGTTCGGGACTGGTTTCGGTTTCCTCAACCTCAATATTATATCTCGCAGCCAGCCAGCGCAATGCCTCTACATAATTGTACTTCTCATGCTCCATCAAAAACGTGATGGTATTGCCACTTTTGCCACAACCAAAACACTTATAAATTTCTTTGGCAGGAGAAACGGTAAACGAAGGGCTCTTCTCATTATGAAAAGGACAAACCCCCAGGTAATTGGTACCCCGTTTTTTCAGTTTCACAAATTCGCCCACTACATCAATGATGTCGATACGGCTGGTGATTTGTTGTATGGTGTTGGGAGAGATCATGTTAGTTGTAAAGTAAATAGACCATGGTCCATGGACCATGGTCTATTTACAAAAATACATAATTGAGTCATTTGCCTTATTTTTATCTATGCTTAAAAAAGAACGCCAGGCATATATCATTCAGCAGATCAATGTACATAATAAGGTATTGTCTTCTGATTTGAGTGCTCAGTTAGATGTATCAGAAGATACCGTGCGCCGCGATCTGCAGGAGCTGGCGGAAGAGGATAAACTGATTAAAGTACATGGCGGTGCATTGTCAAAATCTTTCCATTTTACTTTGGAGAGTCCTACTATTTACTCCTTACCCGAAAAGAAAAGCATTGCCTATAAAGCCATTCAACTGATACAGGATGGTATGATGGTCTTACTTTCCGGTGGTACCACCATCCGCGAGTTAGTGAAATCATTACCACGCGATCTGAATGCCACTTTTATCACAGTTAGTGTGCCTATAGCACTGGAATTGCTCGAACATCCTACCAGTGAAGTAATTTTCATTGGAAATAAACTGCTCAAAAATGCGCAAATGTCGGTAGGTGCGGAGGTTATTCAGCGACTGAGTCAAATTAAAGCTGATCTCTGTTTTCTGGGAACCAATAGTATCGATGCCAATTTTGGTATTACGGATTTGGAGTGGGAGATCATTGAAGTAAAAAAAGCCATGATCAAATGTGCCAACAGAACCATTTCGCTCGCCATTTCTGAAAAACTCAATACCATACAGCGTTTACAGGTATGTCCACCCGAAGAAATTGATATGCTGATAACAGAACTTGAACCGGACAACCCCATACTGGAAGCTTACCGTGAAAAAGGGATTACGGTCCTCTAATGCTTTTTCAGAAGAATTATATGCAGCTTTATGCAGGTTTTAACGGTAATTTCTGCCTGCTATCCAGGTTATTCCAAAATGTTATTAAATATATTGGGTATTGTCATCGGTAATTTTTAACATTGTCTTACCGTATCCCCTGATAAACACCTTCCCTTTGCAGCTTTTTGCGTAAAAAAAAATGTTAAATGGTGCAATGTTTTGCAGGGTTGTACTGTCATTCAGAAATAATACCAGCAATGGTCATCTTCTGAACGATACTTAATGATAAAAGAAACCAAAAAACTCGTTATGAGAAAAATCGCATCTATGATGAAAGTGGTAGGTATACTGCTTTTCATTTTCTCCCTGCCTGCTTTCGGGCAAGCGCAAACGGTAACCGGAACTATTCTGGATGCCGATAAAAAAATACCGTTATCTGGTGTTACCATCCGCGTAGTAGGTACTTCTACTGTAGCGCAAACTAACGACAGAGGTGTTTTTACCATCAAAGCCAATAATGGCCAAACGCTGTTGATCAGCTCTGTTGGTTTTGAAAACAAAAGAGTTTCCGTTACCGGAGCAAGAGTAGATGTTTCGCTTAAGTCCGAAGTTTCTGAATTGGAAGAAGTAGTGGTTGCCATGGACATTAAAAGAAAGCCCCGCGAATTGGGGTATTCTGTTCAGAAGGTTACCGGTAAAGAAATTGCCGAAAGTCAGCGAGAGAACTTTGTCAACAGTTTACAGGGTCGTGTAGCCGGTGTATCTATCACACCAACTGGTGGTCAGGCAGGTGCCTCTTCTACCATTGTACTCCGCGGTTTCAACTCTATGGCATTGAGCAACCAGCCATTGTTTGTAATTGATGGTATCATCGTAGATAACCAAACCGTGAACGAAACCAGTAATGGTGGTTCTCAATTGGGTTTGGCTTCTGATAAACCTAACAGAACCAATGACTATACCAACCGTATTGCAGATATCAACCCTAACGATATTGAATCTGTTACCGTGCTGAAAGGACCGGAAGCAACTGCCCTCTACGGTAGCCAGGCTAGTTCAGGTGCGATTGTGATTACTTCAAAGAAATCAAAATCGGATGGTAAGGTTTCAGTAGCCTATGATAATAGTTTTCGTTGGCAGGTATTAAATCGTTTCCCAAGTTATTCTACTAAATATAGTCAGGGTAATAATACGGTTGCTGATAATTCCCTGTTTACTTATTTCGGTCCGGCTTACGGAAGTGATGTAAGAGCGTATGATAACGTTCAAAACTTTTTCCAAACAGGATTTGCGCAAACGCACAATATCAGTATGGAGTATGGAAAGAAAAATGTTAGCTGGCGTTTATCGGGTTCTGCCTTTGATCAAAAAGGTGTGGTACCCAATAACAATTTTACCAAATACAATTTCCGCTTAGCCAATACTACTAAAATTGGTAAGTATGTAGATGTCTCTCCCTCACTTTCTTATATCAGAAGCACCAACGACAAACCTTTGCGTGGTGCAGGTTCTTATATGCTGAACCTGATGTTGTGGCCTATTGATAATGATGTTCGAAATTATGTTGATGAAAATGCACAGAAAATCAAGTTTGGTAATAATGAATTTGATAATCCCGTTTTCAATTCGGTGTACAACAGAAGCAGCGATGCAACTGACCGGGTAATCGCTACCATGGGAATCAATATTAACCCAACACCCTGGTTATCGATAGCCGGCAGGTTTGGTTATGATACGTACCGTTCAACAGGTTTTTCTTTGCTGGATACTGCTTCTTCATTGGTACTATCAACAAAGGGTTCTCAGGATAATTATTACCGTAATTATTATGGTTATAATCATACCATTACAGCTACCGCTAAAAAAACCATTGGTAAATTTTCAGGAAGGGTATTGGTTGGTAATATGTGGCAGGATTATAAAACAGAACAATACGCTGTTTCTGGAACCTTCCTGAAAGGAGGGTATGCTTTTGGCCGCGACAGTAACAATACGGCTTTTGCAGGCAGAACCCGTTTAAGTAATGCACAACGTACTGGGGCATATAATTATAGTTTGAGCAGACAAGCCGCTTATTTTGGTGAAGTATCTGTGAACTATAAAAATCTTGCTTTTATTTCTTACTCACACAGGTTTGAAAACTCTTCCATCTTCCCTAAGGATTATCGAAATTATAACTATCCTGCTGGAAGCATGAGTTTGATCATGTCTGATATCTTTCCTTTCATTAAAAAAGGAAATGTGGTAAGCTATGTAAAATTCAGAGGTTCACTGGCACAAACCGCAAGGTCAAGCTCACCTTATGCCAACCAGTCTGTGTTTAATTTTGTACAGTCTGCTGGTGGTGGTTTTTCTTATGCATTCAACAACAACAATTACTTCCTAGAACCAGAGCGTCAGAAAACCTATGAACTGGGTGCAGAGATGAAGTTTTTTAATGGTAAGATCAATCTTGATTTCACTTATTACAATACTCTCAATGAAAAACAAATTGCAGAAAACTTCCGTGCCAGTTATGCTACAGGTTATGTGTTGAATACCTTGAATGTAGGCTCAACCCGTAATACAGGTATTGAGATCAGTTTGGATGGAACACCAATACAAACCAAAGATTTCTCCTGAATGTAAGACTGAATTTCAACAGAATGAGAAATGAGGTATTAACACTTCCGGATAATGTACCGGAGTTTTATATCTCTGATACCTGGTTATATGGTAATGCCCGAGGTGGATTGGTAAGAGGTGGACCAAGTACCAGTATCACGGCTTTTGGATACCAGCGTAACAACAATGGTGATATCCTGATCGATCCGGCCAATGGTTTGCCATTGGTTGATGGAACCTTTAAAGTTCGTGGAGATAGAAATCCTAATTACACATTAGGTATCAACAATAATTTCCGTTACAAAAACTGGACTCTAAGTATGCTTTGGGATTTGAAAGTGGGTGGCGATGTGTTTAACGGAACCAATATGTTTCTGACATTAAGAGGTAAGAGTACACTTACCGACGATAGAAAAACACCACGTGTAGTTGCCGGTGTATTAAATGATGGATTACAGAACAGTGCTACCCCAACCAAAAATACAATTGTGGTGGTTCCTTACGATAACCAGGCGTATTACCAATCAAGGATGCCGGAAGAAGAATTTATTCAGAAAAATGTAAACTGGATGCGCTTACGCGATCTGACCATCAACTATACGTTACCTGCGAGAATGATTAAAAAATACAGCTTCCTGAAATCACTGGGTTTCTTTGCTACAGGAAACGATTTGATTTTATTCACCAATTACTTTGGTGCTGATCCGGCTGTTAGCGGAAATACATCCGGAACAAGAGGTGTGGGTGGATTTGGATTTGATTATGGAAACATCGCAACACCAATTAGTGTAAACGTTGGATTGCGTGCTAATTTCTAAACCTATCCACCTCATCAAGTTGCTAACTTTTAAAGTACAAAACATGAAACATACATTCTTAAAAATAACGATGCTTTTTACTGCGATCGCAATATTTGCATCCTGCAGTAAAAAAATCGATGAAGCTTATGCTAACCCTAATGCCGATGTTAAGGTTCCGGTTGAGCAACTGCTTCCTGGTATTGTTGCCAGTATGGTAGGCAATACAGCATACCATGGTACCGCTAATGACATGCGATTCATAGGCCGCTATGTACAGAACTGGGCCAGTGCCAGTTCTGGTGATATCTACGATCAGATGGGTGGCGTACAAACCGATAATGCTACCTCAATGTGGCGTGTGCACTATTACGATTTTGGTCAGAACCTGAACAATATGATCAAATGGGCAGCCGAAGAAAAGAAATGGGATTATGTAGGGGTGGGTCAGGCCATTTTTGCCTGGAGCTGGTTAACCATGAGCGATTATTATGGAGAAATCATTCTAAAAGAAGCTTTCAATACCAGTCAGCTTACTTTCAAATACGATACAGAACCGGAAGTATACGAATACACCCGATCACTTTGTTTTACAGCATTGGAAAATCTAAATAAAACAGGCGATGGGGTTAGTAAGGCCAATCTTGCATTGGGTGATGCTTACTTATACAATGGCGATGTAACAAAATGGAAAAAATTTGTGTACGGTGTATTAGCCAGATGGCATAATCACTTAAGCAATAAGAGCACGTATAAAGCGGATTCTGCTATTTACTATGCTAATCTTGCTATGACGACCAATGCGGATAATGCCAGTTTAAAATATGTAAACACTGGAAACAACCGTAGTGCCAATTACAATGGTCCATTCAGTAACAATGGTATTGCTGCTTTCCGTCAGGCAGAATATTCTGTTAAATTGTTAACAGGAGAAAATTCAGCATTGCCTTCTGTATTGGATCCTAGAAGATGGTATTTTCTGAAAACCAATCCCAACGGAAATTTTCTGGGTGTGCAGCCAAACAGGGGTGTTACCGCTATTGCGAATGTAGGTGACAGGCCCAATAGTTTTTATGGTACCAGTGCTACAACCGGAACTACACCGGACGATAATCTTTGTACATACATTTTCAAAAACTATGCTGAATCGCCCATTATGACGGCCAGCGAAATGCAATTCATCAAAGCAGAAGCAGCACTTCGTAAAGGTGATCAGGCAACCGCAAAAGCAGCATATATTCAGGGTATCAGTCTTAATTTTGATATGCTTACAAGCTTATACAATACAGGTATTGCTACTGCCAATCAGATTACTCCTGCCAGAAAAGATGCTTACCTGGCTAATCCTGTAGTTGTGCCTGCTACCATCAGTTTAACCAATATTATGATGCAGAAATACATTTCTCTCTGGGGGCATGGTATTCTTGAAACATGGGTGGATATGAGAAGATTCCATTACACAGATCTTGATCCGGTTACCACCAAACAGGTATATGCTGATTTTGCGATTCCTACCGGTATTAACCTGTATGTAAACAATGGCGGACGTCCTGTTTACAGAGTAAGACCAAGATTGAATTCTGAGTATGTTTGGAATTTGAATGAGCTGATCCGTATTGGTGCAGATAAAATAGATTATCACACCAAAGAAGGTTGGTTCTCTTCTAAGTAATCACACTAAAAAACGAAAAGATGAAAAAGATTCTATCTTATATAATACTACTTACAGGCGGAATGCTGGTATTTAGCGCCTGTAAAAAAGAAAGCAATATCAAAGCGGAATATACCAGTGCAGAAGAGAGTGCTTTTGTAAGGGTGATTCATGCATCACCTTTTTTCAGAACGGTGTTTAATGCACCTGACTCCATTAATTTGTTTGTAAATAATGCAAAAGTAAACAGTGGAATGATTACTTATGCGGGTGTTTTCCCTGCATCAGGTAGTAACTTCGGATACTTTGCAGTACAGCCAGGATTGGTGAATGTAAGGTTATCTGTTGCGGGTGTGGTTAACCCTGATTCTATTGCCTTGACTACTTTTTCGAAAGTGATTCAAAAAGGGCAGTACTATTCTATCATCCTGACGGATAATATTAAATCTGCTAATGATTCTGCTAAAATATTCATACCGGATGTGTACAACAAACCAAGTAATGGTAATTACAGCATTCGTTTTATTCATGCAGTTTTGAATGATACGGTTGGAAAAAATATTGATATTTTCTCTGCAAGAAGAAACGCCAATATATACAACAACATTGCTCCCGGACAGATCGTAAATTTTTCTTCTTTCCCTTACAATTCACAGGTAGCGGATACATTTTATGTTCGCAGAGCAGGAACTTTACAAAATCTGGCCATTACAACGTCATCAGTGGGTTTTTTTGGAAACCAACGTGCCTATACCTTTATTTACAGAGGGAATGCAGATTTAACTTCCGGTACAAAGGTCAGAGCACTGGTACCGTATCTTCATCAATAATACTTACCTGATTAATTGATCATAAAAAAGCCGTCAAACACCTTTGACGGCTTTTTTATTGCCTTCCAGAAAGATATAGGGAGAAACAGAATAAAAGTGCCACAGCAGCCGCAATCACTACTTTATATCGGTTCCAATAATACCGCTGTTTGCTTTCTGTGTGGAAAATGCGAATAGCTTTTTGTATTTCGGGCTGATGGCCGGAAAAAACTTCCAGTCGGGTTATAATTTGTTCTGCCATGAATAGGGGAAGCAGTTCGGCAGCACTGAGGATATTTTGTACGATAGAATAATTGACAGATTCGTTCGACTCTGTTTGAAGGGTCGCTATGTTTCGGTCTGATAGAAAAGAAGAGATTTCAAAAAAAAGAATATCCCTGTCTGTTCTGAAAGGATCACTATTGGTAACGGATACGCGTATTTTTTTACTAAGTGCTACAATATCTTCGATGGAATGTATCTGCGGTTCCTGCTTGCGCATAGGATTCTGTAGATACCTAGCGTAGTCATAGGCAGCTTTATTTTTTGGGTCTATCAAAACCTGATAAGCTTCCTGTATTTCCAGAAAGGTATCTTTGGAAACAGTTGCCGAAAGAGCCTCCAGTTTATCCGGGTGGTATTGCATCGCCAGCTTACGAAATGCTTTTCTAATATCCTTCGGTGTAGCAGAACGCGTAATGCCTAATATATGGTAATAGTCTTTGGAAGGATTCATCATAACTATGCGTTCGTGCCAAATTCCATATCCATTCCATCGAGTAATTCTCTTTCAATTTCTTCCATCTGAACAATATCCCAAGCCTCACTTTCTGTAGGTGTAATGTTAAGGAGCTCTAACAATTCCAGTTTATCGAATGATGCTTCTACTCCCGGCTGCAAACAACAGATCACAAAAGAGGCATTGGATTCATAAAACTTTTGTTGAAGATTGTAAAGCGTTACTGCGGCGTCTTTATCCACAGTAGTTACGTTAGCCATATGCAGGACCACATTTTTTACCTCTTTTTGCAGTTGCCCAGTGCAGGTTTCGGCCAGGTTTGCTGCTATATTGGCAGAGAGCACGGGTAAAATCGGCGTTACAACAGTAAATTTCTCCTTGGTATCAATTTTGACTTCCATATATCTGAGTTTAGCTATTAGCTACAAGCTGTTAGCTGCAAGCGGAAAAAGTAATTTCCTTTGCTTGTTGCTTAAAGCTTACAGCTAGCAGCTGTTTCATAATGATTAACAATGTGTGCATAACTGCAACACAACTTCACTCAAAAATATTCGTTATAATTGTATAAATCCAAATTAGGCCATGGATAATAATTTTTCAGCACAAGTAAAAGAGATCATTTCCTTCAGCAGGGAAGAGGCGCTCCGGTTGGGTAACGATTTTATAGGGACAGAACATTTGTTGTTGGGTTTGATCCGCGATGGGGATAATACGGCCATTAAGGTATTGAAGCAACTCAATGTAGACCTATACGAATTACGCAAAGAAGTAGAGCTTGCCGTTAAAGACAAAACAGGAAAAAATATTGCCAATATCAACAGCTTACCGTTGACTAAGCAGGCAGAAAAAGTAATTCGCGTAACCGTTCTGGAAGCGAAAGCACTTAAGAGCCCCTTAGTAGAAACAGAGCATTTGATGTTGAGTATTTTAAAGAACAAGGAAAATATTGCTACGCAGATATTGAATCAGTTTGATGTTGACTACGACCTGTTCCGCAACGAACTGGGTATGGTAGGCACCACCAACCCACCACCTCCGCGCAGCGAATTTTCTGATGATGAGAATGATGAGTTTGATGAAGAAAAACGTGGAGCCGGCTACCAGCAACAACGTGCCGGCAAACAAGCAGGTGCTGCTAAAAGCAAAACACCGGTGCTCGATAATTTCGGTCGCGACATTACCAAACTCGCTGAGTCAGGAACGCTGGATCCGATTGTAGGACGTGAAGCAGAAATTGAAAGGGTAAGCCAGATCCTTAGTCGCCGTAAAAAGAATAACCCCATTTTAATTGGAGAGCCTGGTGTGGGTAAAACCGCTATTGTAGAGGGTCTTGCGCTACGTATTGTACAAAGAAAAGTAAGCCGTGTATTGTTTGATAAACGTGTGATCTCTCTTGATCTGGCAGCCTTGGTTGCCGGTACCAAATACCGCGGACAGTTTGAAGAAAGGATGAAAGCCATCATGAACGAACTAGAAAAGAACCGTGATGTGATCTTGTTTATCGATGAAATACATACCATTGTGGGTGCTGGTGGTGCCAGTGGTTCGCTGGATGCATCGAATATATTTAAACCGGCTTTGGCCAGGGGAGAACTGCAATGTATTGGTGCTTCAACATTAGATGAGTATCGTATGTACATTGAGAAAGACGGTGCATTGGATCGTCGTTTCCAAAAAGTATTGATCGAACCACCAAGTGTGGAAGAAACTATTTTGATCCTCAACAATATCAAATCCAAATACGAAGATTTTCACAACGTTACCTATGGTGATGATGCCATTGATGCCTGTGTAAAATTGAGTGATCGTTACATGACCGACAGGCTATTGCCAGATAAAGCCATTGATGTATTGGATGAAGTGGGTGCGCGCGTTCACTTGAAAAATATTAATGTACCGCAGGACATTGTAGAACTGGAGAAGAAAATAGAAGACGTAAAGAACGAAAAAAATAAAGTGGTGAAGAGCCAGCGTTTTGAAGAAGCTGCTTCATTGCGTGATACGGAAAAACGTTTGGGCGAAGAATTGGAGAAAGCCAAGAACCAGTGGGAAGAAGAAAGTAAACACAAACGTTACCCCATTACCGAAGAGAACATTGCGGAAGTCGTGAGCATGATGACGGGTATACCTGTGAAGCGCATGGTACAGGCCGAAACAGAGAAGCTGCGCAGAATGGGAGATGATATGAAAGACATGGTGGTTGGACAGGATGAAGCCATTCAAAAAGTGGTGAAAGCTATACAACGTAACCGTGTTGGATTAAAAGATCCTAAGAAGCCCATTGGTACGTTTATTTTCTTAGGTCCGACAGGTGTTGGTAAAACAGAATTGGCCCGTGCATTGGCGAGGTATATGTTCGACTCAGAAGATTCTCTGATTAGAATTGATATGAGTGAATACATGGAGAAATTTACCGTGAGCCGTTTGATTGGTGCACCTCCCGGCTATGTGGGTTATGAAGAAGGCGGGCAGCTAACAGAAAAAGTACGCCGCAAACCTTATTGTGTAATACTGCTGGATGAAATTGAAAAAGCACACCCGGATATTTACAATATTCTGTTGCAGGTATTAGATGATGGACAGTTAACCGATGGATTGGGTAGAAAAGTAGATTTTAAAAACACCATGATCATCATGACCTCTAATATTGGTGTACGCCAGTTAAAAGAGTTTGGGGATGGCGTTGGTTTTGCTACCGCAACACGTGTACAGAACGCAGATGAGAACAGCAAAGCAGTAATAGAAAAAGCATTGAAGCGCACGTTCTCTCCTGAATTTTTGAATCGTATTGATGATGTGGTGGTGTTTAATCCGCTTAGCAGAGATAATATCTTCAACATCATTGATATATTGATGAAAGGTGTTTCTAAAAGGCTGCAAAACCTTGGCTTCTCTATGGAACTCACGGCGGAAGCGAAGGAGTTTATTGCTGATAAAGGATACGATGCGCAATTTGGTGCACGTCCACTTCACAGGGCTATCCAGAAATACCTCGAAGATCCTTTGGCAGAAGAAATTCTGAATTTCAATGTAAAAGATGGTGATCTGCTGATCGCTGATCTTGACAAAGAATCAGGAAAAATCATCTTTCGTTTTCAAAAGAAAGTAGAAGAAGGTGCCAGTGCCGAGGCAGAAAAGTAAAAGGTAAGTATAGTACAATAAAAAGCCCTGCATTTGCGGGGCTTTTGAATATGATATGTTTCCGTCATTTCGACGAGGAACGAGGAGAAATCTGCTAATCGATTTGCAGATTTCTCCCTTCGCTTCGCTTTGATCGAAATGACGTTTTGTAATACCAATTAGACTTTAAAAGTGAGTAAACGTCATTACGATGAACGAAGTAATCTGAGTTACAACATTCGAAGTGTATGTAATTCTAAGCACAGATTGCTTCGTTCCTCGCAATGACGATAAAGACATCTTTACCTGTCAGTATCATAGCCCAATTGTCACTTCTCAAGTAGTTTTCTCAATTCCCTATGAAGAAAAGGGATCGTAGCTCCTGCAATTCCTATGATTACAAACTCCATAATAGTTACCGGATTTGAAAAACGAACACCAAAAGTGAATGCATTCAATAGATAAATAGTTAGTAATGCAGAAATTAGGCCACCTATACTTTTGGAATTAGTGGTTGTGAACCACCTTGTACCTAAGAAGATCATTAAAAAATATACAATGTAAATAATAGAAATAAAAAAAAATGAAACGCCCAATAGTGAAACAAATGAATTATCATATCCTGATTTCTGCAAAGGAGTCAGAGAATCAATATGTAAGATGATCCCTTTTGTTACCAGATAAAAAAGACAGGCACTTAATACCGTACAAATAATCAGCGAGTTAATAGCAGCTATCACTGAATTTGCTTTTGACATGATGGAATATTTTTTGATGAAGTAAAACTGATAAGACACTGGTGAAACAAAATTAATTGCCCGAAACAAAATCATTACAAATCTGGATGAGATTTCTCCTCGTTCCTCGTCGAAATGACGGAAAAGATTACTTCAACATTCGAAATTCTTTATTCATTATTCGATATTCAAGGGTTTCCCCAACGAAAACTGCTAATGTCCAATCCTGCAAGGTCTAATGCTCTGTCTACAACCGTAGCAGCCACTTCTTCCAGCGTTTTAGGTAAGCTGTAAAAGGAGGGGGTAGCCGGGCAGATGATGCCACCTGCAAGCGTAACCAGTTCCATATTTTTAATGTGGATGAGACTATATGGCGTATCTCTTACCATCAGAATCAATTTTCTTCTTTCTTTTAAAATCACATCTGCTGCGCGTGTTACCAAGTCATCACTTACCCCATGCGCAATTCTACCGAGGGTGCCCATACTACAGGGAACAACCAATAACACATTGTATTTGGCAGAACCTGACGCGAAGGGTGCATTAAAATCGTACTTATCAAAATAGCGGAAGGGATAGTTGTTATACCCTTCATTACCCAATTCTGATTGCCAGATCTCACGGGCATTCTTACTCATTACGATGCTCACTTCCTCGTATTGGTCTTTCAGTAATACCAGTTTATCCAACATTACTTTGGCATAAATGGAACCACTGGCACCTGTAATGGCTACTGCTATCTTGATCACTGATTTAGCGGATTTTAATATGATTTATGTAGAATTCCTTGGTGAATAAAGATATAACATAAAAAAGAAGGGGGTGTTCACTAAGAATCACGGATTGCGCGGATTATAATCTCGGATTACACAGATTTTAGTATGATTTAGAGGATATATTGGGTTAATCGGGGGCTTAAAAAGAAAGCTCCTGCATCGCAGGAGCTTTCTCATATCAATCGTATAAAAATCCGTGCAATCAGTGCTTATACATGATCTCATAATACTCATGCGCCATCCGGTTACTGTCGAACTGGAAGCGAACATCGCGCATGCCATTTTTCTGGATCTGTCTCCAGGTTTCAAAATTATCGTAGTACAAAGGAAGGATCTGTTGTTCCAGAATTTCATAGGCTTTGTTCAGATCATATTCATCCTGCTCATGCACCGTCATGTTATGGTAATCTGCCTTGGGTACTACGAAACCATTGTTGCCATGGTTAATGAATTCAGGTATCCATCCATCATCCGTAGAAAAGTTAACGGCTCCATTCATAGCAGCAGTCATACCACTAGTTCCGGAGGCCTCACGCGGCACACGCGGATTATTAAGCCATACATCCGATGCCTGTTTCAAACGTTTGCTCAATCCAAGTTCGTAACCAATTAATACAGCTACGTTTTTGTATTTCTTACTCAGATGAACCAGGTTATTAAATTGAGAGATGGCCGGGAAGTCTTGCGGGTAAGGCTTTCCAGCCCAGATGATCTGAACGGGATATTGGGTGCTGCTTAATAATTTTTCAAAACGGGCCATATCATAGGTAAGCATATCGGCACGTTTGTATCCGGCAAAACGTCGTGCCCAAACAATGGTAAGCACATTGGGATCGAATATTTTTCCGGTTTGATCGGCAACAATTTCAAAAGCCCTTTTCTTCAGGAAAATTTTTCTATCATCAAATCCAAGGTCATTGCCTTCTTCCATAAAACGATAGATCTGTTTATCGGCCCAGTAACGCCAGTTCTGCGCATTGGTAATGGAAGCAATAGGGCAGATGCCTTCGTAGTGCGACCACATTTCCCTGCTTACCACGCCATGCAATGCAGAAACACCATTGGCTTTTCTGGCAAAACGAAGTGCAGCAAGTGAATGGTTAAATTGATCATCTTTAATACCTGTTAGCTTGCGTACCTCATCAATACTTAGTCCGCAGAAATAACTCATTTTATGACAGAGATACATGTCGTGTTTTTCATTACCGGCTTCTTCGGGTGTATGGGTAGTGAAAACTAATTTCTCTTTTACTTTATCAATACTCTTGTATTTGTTCAGCAAATAAAAAGCTGCAGAAATACCATGTGCTTCATTCAGGTGATATACATCTGGTTTAAAACCGAGTTCATCTACCAGTTTGGCACCACCAACACCTAATAATATAAACTGCGCCACCTTGGTAGCAACATTGGCATCATACAAACGGTGGGTAATGGTTTGAGAAACATAATCGTTCTCAGGCAAATCTGTACTCAATAAAAATAATGGGGCACTGCAAAAAGTATCCGGGTTCAGGTACCATACTTTCACCCAAACCGGATGTTCGTGAATTAAGATCTGAAACTTGATGCCGGTATCTTCCAGAAAACTATACTGCTTTTCCATGAAAGTAGTCTGCAGGGTCTGATCCTGGTTACGGGTTTGATCATAGTATCCATATTTCCAGAGTATGCCAATACCAATCATGTTCTGGCGTAATTCAAACGCACTGCGTAAATGCGATCCGGCTAAAAAACCCAAACCGCCACTGTATATTTTGAGCGGTTGGTGAATGGCAAATTCCATGGAAAAGTAAGCAGCTTTTGCAGCATATTCTTCATTGATCTGATACGGCACTTCGTATTTACGAAAATTCATTGATAGACTTATTTGGTTAACAATTCGCGTTGCAATATAGGGGTATTTGTACGAAATGTATTTGATACACAATGCGATGTGGGAAATCTGTTCACTGTCTAATAATAACAAACGATTGCGGTGATAACTTTCTGAAGCAGCACTATTTCTTTTTATTGCGTGGCTCTTTCTTTTTGATAAAAGTATCGTTGAAGTAACATTTAATACCTCTGTGATTGCCGCAGCTGCCTTGTTCTTTCAAACTTACCTGGTTTCCGGAAAATGTAAAATCAATGACACAGGGGTCTCCGTTTTCACGGAACTCTGCAGTAGTGGCATCTTTCATTTTTAATTCACCTTTCAGTTCGCCGGTACAACTGCCTTCATTTTTTTCGAAATGAATAAAGAACTGGTATACGTTTGGTTTTTTGGTATCGCGCAAAGAGATGTAATTCTTCTTATCACGCACATAATCTCCGCTGAGTTTATTCTTTTTGGGAAGGGTATCTATTGGATTGATCACCGCTGTTTTTTTGGGATCTTCATTCGAGTCGTTGATCACGATCATAAAAATGCCTGCGCTGTTGTATACCCATCCTGTTTTTGTATATAACAGATTATTGTCTTTGCCTGTTTTTCCTGGCCAAGTAAAAACGTAGGCTCTCTGTTAATAGAAACGGCATGCAGGTATTCATCTTTATTACTGTTGTTCAGTAATTCTTTAGAAGCGAGGTATTTATTTTTCTTATCTGTTACAAATACGGCAATATGTATGGTCTTATTTTTTGTGATGAATTTTACCAGCAGGTAATTTTCGTTTTCTTTTTCAATCAATCCAATTGGGCGGATTACCAGTTTTTTATTGGTACCTGTAATAGGGGTAACCGAACTATCTGGAAAAAACTGAATGAATGCTTTGTATCCAATCGTAGTGGTATCGCCCACTTTGGCAATATTGGTATCAGATACCGCAAACGGCGGATTAATTTTTGGGAATACGGAAATAAAATCCCCGATTTTCAAAGGAACCTCGCCGGAAAGGTCAATTTTCTTTTCCTTACAGCCGAATACCAATAGTAACAGTAGTAATGGCAGGCAGTTCTTCATAACCGATTATTTGCATAAAAATAAGTGTTTCGGGCCAAGTGATTGAAATAGCGTTTTTTTTAATGAAAAAATATTTTTAGGTTTGTCTAAAAATAATTTTAGAGAATATGAGTTTCTCAATAACCGAAGAAAATTATATCAAAGCTATTTTTCACCTGCAGCAAGGCGAAGGAACCGTATCTACCAATGAACTGGCCGCCGAATTACACACCAAAGCAGCTTCGGTTACGGATATGCTGAAGAAACTCAAAGCCAAAAAACTCCTGAGTTACGAGAAGTACAAAGGAGTTCGTTTGAGTGCCGAGGGTAAGAAACTGGCATTGGGTATTGTTAGAAAACACAGGTTATGGGAATTTTTTCTGGTAAATACGCTTCAGTTCGGCTGGGATGAAGTGCATGAAGTGGCTGAAGAACTGGAACACATCAGCAGCAAAAAACTAGTAGAAAAACTGGATGCTTTTCTCGGATTTCCCAAGTTTGATCCGCATGGAGATCCTATTCCCGATAGTCATGGTAAAATGGCTATACAGCAACACATCAACCTGATTGATCTACCTATAAATAAAATGGCTGAAGTAAGTGGGGTTGGAAGCCAGTCAACAGAACTACTGGAACTACTCAAACACAAAAGCATTGGCATCGGTACCAAGCTCGAGATCAAACGAAAATTCAGTTTCGATAATTCTATCGAGATCAAAATAAAAAACCAGAATGCTTTTACCATCAGCCAGCAATTGGCGCAGGCATTGTTTGTAAAACTTATCTAACATGATGAACCGGGTTCACAGCGACCAGTCTTTAAGCGAAGTACACGAAACAGTAGATACCACCGCTCCGCGAAAGGGATGGAGAAGGATATTGGCCTATATCGGTCCGGCTTACCTGGTAAGCGTGGGCTATATGGATCCCGGTAACTGGGCCACTGATCTGCAGGGTGGGGCTAAGTTTGGTTATCAGTTGATTTGGGTATTACTGATGAGCAACCTGATGGCATTGCTGTTACAAAGCCTGAGTGCCCGCCTGGGTATTGTACGAAGAAGAGACCTGGCACAAGCCAACCGCGAAACCTATCCACCGTTGGTGAATTTTTGTTTATATATTCTGGCTGAACTGGCGATTGCTGCATGTGATCTGGCAGAAGTACTGGGGATGGCCATTGGTATTTACCTGTTAACCGGATTGCCATTGATATGGGGTACGGTGATTACAGTACTCGATACTTTTTTGTTTTTGATACTGCAACGATATGGCATCCGAAAAATGGAAGCCTTTATTATTTGTTTGGTGCTTATTATTGGTTGTTCTTTTCTGGTAGAGATATTATTGGCGCAACCCGATATGAGCCAAGTAGTAAAAGGATTTGTACCCACTGCATTAAACCACGAAGCTTTATACATTGCCGTAGGTATTATAGGCGCTACTGTTATGCCGCATAATTTATACCTGCATTCCGCATTGGTGCAAACGCGCAAGATCAGTAATGATTCGGCTGGGATACGAAAAGCGATTAAATACAATCTGATTGATAGCACCATTGCATTGAATGCTGCATTCTTTGTAAATGCGGCTATTTTAATTTTGGCAGCAAGTGTTTTCTTTAGTACGGGTAATACGGATGTAGCACAGATACAGGATGCACATAAATTACTGGAGCCTTTGTTAGGAAGTAAACTGGCTCCAATTCTTTTTGCAGTTGCCTTGATTGCAGCAGGACAAAGCTCCACCTTAACAGGAACATTAGCCGGACAAATTGTAATGGAAGGTTACCTGCAGTTGCGCATCAATCCATGGTTGCGGAGGTTGCTGACGAGGTTGATAGCGATTGTACCAGCTGTTGTAGTGATCCTTTTATATGGAGAAGAAAAAGTTGATGACCTGCTGGTGTTTAGTCAGGTAATACTGAGTTTACAATTGGGTTTTGCTGTAATACCGCTGATTCATTTTGTGAGTGATAAAAAAACGATGGGCGATTTTGTGATCAAGTCGTATGTGAAAGTAGCTGCATGGCTGGTAGCTATCATACTGGTTTCGCTAAATGTAAAATTAGTGGGAGATGAGACGATTAAAGTGTTTGAATCTGGCACCATGTGGTATTGGAAAGCCTTACTGGTATTGGCTATCATTGCTTTTATCTGGTTGTTTTTAACCATGACTTTTTTACCGCTCATTCAAAAAAGAAGACAAAAACAAAGAGCCACCCTGCACGGAGAAACGGTGGTACTTAATAACCTGGATATTAAACAAACCAACCGGATTGCCGTAGCACTGGATTTTTCAGCGTCTGATGAAAAACTAATTGCTTATGCATTGGCACAGGGGCATACCACAGTATCGTATGTGTTGTTGCATGTGGTAGAAAGTGTATCGGCACGCTATCTAGGTGAAGCGAGCGATGATGATGAAACCCGTAAAGACAGAGAACGATTGCAGAACTATGCTTTGCAATTGCAGGAGAAAGGATACCAGGTAGAGGCCTTTATCGGCTATCGAAACCGGGTAAATGAAATTGTACGTATGGTAAAAGAATCCGGCGCAGATATGCTGGTAATGGGAGCGCACGGCCATTCAGGATTTAAAGATTATATTTTTGGAGAAACGATTGAAGATGTGCGGCACAAGTTACCGATACCGGTATTGATTGTAAATGTGTAAGTGATCATTTTCATAAATTTAGTAATGGTCTAAACTTTTTATTAAGTTTTCTCTAACCGTGCCTTTGTGCCTTGGTGTGAAAAAAATTGCACACTAAGGCACAAAGGCACGGTTATATTTCTTAATGATTAACCATTGATTCCTACTAATTTATTTTTTAATGGCTGCTGCCAGTTGTTCAGCCCAAAGTTTGTATTGTTTTCCGGAAGGATGCAAACCATCATTGGCCGTTAATGTTTGGTCTGTTGCAGCAACTCTGCTGATGGGTGTGATGTTTATATAAGTAACCTGATATGCTAATGCAATCTCTTTATTGATGGCGTTGAATTGATTGATTTCTTTAGTGATGATTGCAGATCCGCTACCATAGGGTGTTACACCATAATCGGGAATAGACAATACAAAAACATGGGATACCTCATTGCCGGTTAACTGTAAGGCTTTCTCTAATAATTGGGTAAACCGTTTTCTGTATCCTGAAGTATCCAATCCCTGAAACTGATCGTTCACACCTATCAAAAGTGTTACCAGGTCATACTTCTTTTTCAGTACAGTATCAAGCATGGCTTGTTGAAGATCAAAGCTTGTCCAACCTGTTTGGGCGATGTACTGTGGTGCAGTATAGTATAGCCCAATATCATTCAACAAAGAAATGGTCCGGGCCGGAAAACGTTCTGCGGATGAAACGGATTCTCCAATCGTATATGAATCCCCAAGTGCTAGGAAAGATTTGCCAAGGGAATCGAGTTGGTTGTTACCTAAAGTTTGCTCCTTGGTACAACCTGCAATGGTTGCCAATTGAATCAATAGAGTAAGGGATATGAGTAAGACTGATTTCATGCTTTATCTACGTAAAAACAGGGGTAAATGTTTGATAGGGAATAAAAACCGATAAAGTGCTACATTTGTCCTCGTTTTAAATTAACCAAAAGCAACCTACTATGGCACAAAAAATTAAGGTAGCCAATCCGGTGGTAGAACTGGATGGCGATGAAATGACCCGTATCATTTGGAAATTCATCAAAGACAAACTGATCCTTCCTTATATAGAAGTGGATATTAAATATTACGATCTTGGTATGGAATACCGTGATGAAACCAACGACCAAGTTACCATTGATGCGGCCAATGCCATCAAACAATATGGGGTAGGTATTAAATGCGCTACCATTACACCGGATGAAGAGCGTGTAAAAGAATTCAGCCTGAAGCAAATGTGGAAGAGCCCTAATGGAACCATTCGTAATATTTTGGATGGAACCGTATTTCGAGAGCCTATTGTTTGTTCTAATGTACCCAGACTGGTTCCTAACTGGACTGCGCCTATTTGTATCGGCCGTCATGCATTTGGCGATCAGTACCGTGCCACCGATTTTGTAACCAAGGGCAAAGGTAAATTAACCGTAAAGTTTGAAGGTGAAGATGGAACTGTGCAGGAGTTTGAAGTATTCAATTTTAAAGGCGATGGCGTTGCATTGGCTATGTACAATACCGATGAAAGTATCAAAGGTTTTGCAAGAAGCTGTTTTAATACGGCACTGGCTAAAAAATGGCCTTTGTATCTCTCAACCAAAAATACCATCCTGAAAAAATACGATGGTCGTTTCAAAGATATTTTTGAAGAGATCTATCAGAATGAATTCAAAGCCGCATACACTGCAGCAGGTATTACGTATGAGCATCGCCTGATTGATGATATGGTGGCCAGCGCATTAAAGTGGAACGGAAATTTTGTATGGGCTTGTAAGAATTATGATGGTGATGTACAAAGTGATACTGTGGCACAAGGCTTTGGTTCTTTGGGATTGATGACCTCTACTTTAATTACACCCGATGGTAAAGTAATGGAAGCAGAAGCGGCACACGGAACCGTAACGCGCCATTACCGTGAACACCAGAAAGGAAAACCAACTTCTACCAATCCAATCGCGTCTATTTTTGCGTGGACAAGAGGTTTAGAGTTTCGTGGTAAATTAGATAATAACCAGGAACTGGTTGATTTCTGTCATGCACTGGAAGCTGTTTGTGTTGAAACAGTTGAAAGCGGAAAGATGACTAAAGACTTAGCCGTATGTATTCATGGCAACAAAGTAAACCATGGAGAACATTATCTCTATACAGAAGAGTTTTTGGATGCACTGGATCAAAATCTGAAATCGAAATTAGCCAAGTAACATGAATCGAGAGTGGTGAATCGTGAGTGAGTCGTTTCGAAAAATAATTGAATATGTAAAATAAAAATCCCGGCTGCTTTTAAGTAGCCGGGATTTTTTATTTGATAGGGTTGTTTTTGGAACAATGTTGTTATCAGAATTTGAAACCTAATGTAAGGGCAATATTTCCCCTGCTTCCTGTTTGTTCTGCAAATGTATTGGGCTTATCGTTCAGACGATAGGCAAACTGCGCATCTTTGGTAAATGTATGTGCATAGGTAAGATCAATAAACATACCATGATCACGATAACCGATTCCGCCGGTAGCCAGTACACGATTGGCTTTAATAGCATCATCTGCATACGGACTTCCATAATACGCACCGCCCAGACGAAACATGATCGTGTGTAATTTTAATTCGCCACCCACCCTGAAGTTAATATTGCCTTTATACGTTTCTTTAATCACATCATTCACCAAACGATAGTATTCAGTCAGGTTTTGGTTTTCTTTATCTGTTGCAGAAAAACGAGCCCCTCGGTAATTCACATATTCCAGATCGGCACTGATGAAAGCTCTTTGTCTTCTGGTATCACTAATCTCTCTAAACACATAACTGGCGCTCACTATGGCCCTCCATGGGGTAATCATATCATATTTGCGCTGCCCTACATTGCCACTATTTAACTCTTTGCTAGTTACGGTTCTTGTGCCTGCATAACTTTCGGTATTGGCGGTTAGGGAAGAACTGATCCTGTCGGTATAGCCCATTAACTGTGGTGTATGAAAAGCAAATCCTACACGCCAATAATCCTGTGGTTTGTAAATAACACCCAGTTTAGCACCGATACCAATTCCGTTGGAGGTAAAAGTTTCTTTGTATTCAAATGATTTGAACTGATTATTGACATTACTGGTAGCATCAGTTTCACTATAAATTAAATCACGCTGGTAGCTGATGATGGGTATGGTAACACTTCCACCCACATACATTTTATCTTCCATATTGCCTGCAAGGCCCAACGCAATTTCATGGTATCCGCCACGGGTGGCCGCATCGTACAATTGGTTTACACCTGTTGAAATGGGAACCAGACTTTGGTAACCCGTTACACTGCCACCCGGCCCGCTGATGGTATCCACCAGAAAAGTTCGGAACGCAAGTGTAGATCCAAAAATATAATTACTCAATGCCGCATTGGTATCCGCACGGTCTCTAGTTAATTCTTCCAGGTATTGTTCTGTAAAAGAACTCATGTTATTGAATCCCTTGAATTGTATGCGGTTGTTATAATTGGCAATCTGGTTTACCGATAATGCCAGAGCACTACTGGTCCAGTTATTTTTTTTACGATTACCGGATGAACTGAGAATAATGCCGGATGTACCGTAATTGAAATTATTTTTATTTCCTGCCGTATCAGTTCCGCGATAATTGAATTTGTTTTTGTTCAACGCAAAACCAGGCGACAACACAAATTCATTGGTTTTAAATAAACCAATACCGGCAGGGTTAATGTGGTTGGCGGTAATATCACCCCCCAATGAACCCATTACACCACCGGTTGCTAAAAAACGGGCGGTTCCATTATGGGTAAACCAGGCAGTTCGCAAAGCATCGTCGGGGTTTTGTGCGGTTGCATATAAAGTAGTGAGAGAAAATATAGCAATGAATACTTTTTTCATACAGGTTATTTTGGGTATAGGTGTAGCCTATAAGTTGGCAGATGCCAGCTTGCATGTATAGTTTATGTTCTTTGATTAGCCCTTGCCTCCACGTCCGGTTGAGGTACTGGTTCCAGTACTTTGAAAACCACCGCTGCTACCACCTGCACTGCTGCTGGTAGCGGGCTGGGTATTGGTATTAGGCTGACTCGGCTGAAAGGTTCTTGCCGGTCTGTCATAGCTGGAAGCATTGGGATTGGTAGCGGATGATCCTGAGAAAATTCTTCTCACCAAACTTCCAAAACTGCTGTTATTACTGGCCGGAATAAAGCTGCCCGTTTTAGGATCTTTAAAACCGTAATTGCTATTGTTGTATATTTTATTACGATAAGCCGTAATGCCGCTTCCGGTGGTATATCCCTTGGAAGGGAGTGTTGGGTTTGTATAATGTATTAAGGTATACACAGGACTGTTCCAACCATAACCGGAGTAAATAGAACGGTAACCATACCCAATACCATAATTCCAGCCCGGATTCCATGCATAGGGGTTGAGGTTGTTATAGTATGAACCGTTATAATAATTGTTGAAATCGTAGCGGCTATCGTTCCAATAATCAAAATTATCCAAGCTACCCCAGCGGTTGCGGTTGGCTACTTTCATACGAAGGTAACGGTCATCCATACTGCTGATGTATTCCTGGTATTGCTGCTTCTCACGCTCAGGTATCACTTCTTCCTCCACAGCTGTTATTTCTCTGGCGGGAGAAAAATAGACATCATCGGGAGTTTGGCCATTTTTAAAAGCAGTAGCACAACTGCTTAAAAGACCAATTCCCAGTACGAATAGAAGTAATGCTTGTTTCATAACGCAGGATTGAAAGATTAGATAAGATGAAGTTACATACATTTGCGCTGCTGGTAAGGCAACTTACTATTATGCAACAAATCCTTAGCCAACTAACAATTGTAAGGATTTTAATATGTTAAAGAAATCACAATAAAAAATGGGTAAAGAAATCACATCGAGAGCGCAGGATTATTCACAATGGTATAATGATCTGGTGATCAAAGGAAACCTGGCAGATTATAGTGCTGTGAGAGGTTGTATGGTCATCAAGCCCTATGGCTTTGCTCTTTGGGAGAATATGCGTGATGTACTGGATAAGATGTTTAAGGATACGGGTCACCAGAACGCCTACTTCCCCTTATTTGTACCCAAGAGTTTGTTTGAGGCAGAAGAAAAGAATGCGGAAGGTTTTGCCAAGGAATGTGCGGTGGTTACCCATTATCGCTTAAAAGCCGATCCGAATAACAAAGGAAAATTAATGGTAGATCCGGAAGCGAAACTGGAGGAAGAACTGGTGGTTCGTCCAACTAGTGAAGCCATTATCTGGAATACCTATAAAGGATGGATTCAATCTTACCGCGATTTACCCATTCTGGTAAACCAGTGGGCGAATGTGGTAAGATGGGAAATGCGTACCAGATTGTTTCTCCGTACTGCAGAATTCTTATGGCAGGAAGGACATACCGCACACGCCACAGCAGCAGAAGCCATAGCAGAAACCAAACAAATGCTGGAAGTGTATGCTGATTTTGTAGAGAACTGGATGGCATTACCCGTAATTAAAGGAGTGAAGAGCCCTAATGAACGTTTTGCAGGAGCAGAAGATACCTATTGTATAGAAGCATTGATGCAGGATGGAAAAGCCTTACAAGCAGGCACATCGCATTTTCTGGGACAAAATTTCGCCAAAGCCTTTGATGTAAAATTCACGGATAAAGAAAATAAACTGGATTATGTATGGGCCACGAGCTGGGGCGTAAGTACGCGTTTAATTGGCGCTTTGGTAATGGCACATAGCGATGATGAAGGATTGGTATTACCTCCGCGCATTGCACCCATACAAGTGGTAATCGTTCCCATTTATAAAGGCGATGAACAGAAAGCACAATTGGATGCAAAAGTAAAAACCATAATTGCTAACCTGAAAGCATTAGGTATATCCGTAAAGTATGATGATTCTGATAATGCAAGACCGGGTTGGAAATTTGCTGAGTATGAATTGAAAGGCGTGCCCGTTAGAATGGCCATCGGTGCAAGGGATCTTGAGAATAATGTGGTAGAGATTACCCGAAGGGATATGCCGAGAGAAACGGCGAAAGCAAGTGTAAGCATTGATGGGGTTGAAAATTATATCAAAGATCTGTTGTTGGATATACAAAGTAATATGTACAACAAAGCTTTGAAGTTCCGCGAAGAACGCATTACCCAAACCGATAGTTGGGATGAGTTTGTACAATTGCTGGATACCAAGGGCGGATTCATTTCTGCGCATTGGGATGGAACCGCTGAAACAGAAGATAAGATTAAAGAAATGAGCAAAGCCACCATCCGTTGCATACCGCTGGATAATCCGCAGGAACCCGGTAAATGTATTCTTACAGGTAATCCATCTACGCAAAGAGTATTGTTTGCAAGAGCCTATTAATCATCGAACAAACCTTTTTAAAAAAGAAGCTCCTTTATTGATGTAAAGGAGCTTCTTTTTTTCATGCTCTTCAGTCCGCATCGTCATTGCGAGGAACGAAGCAATCTGTGCTTAGAATTACAGGCACTTCGAATGTTGTAACACAGATTGCTTCGTTCCTCGCAATGACGTTTCCTGACGTGCTTTGGAGAAGAAACCTTAGGATTTAACCCTTGCCAGTTTCATTTCGCCTCTTTCGCTTTTTAATACTATTTCGTTTTCATTCGTTACATCACCGGTATAACTGAGTTTCATATCGTTGAAAGAAATGCTGAAAGAAAGTTTTGAACCGTCAATCTTTCCTTCCTCGAGTTTAGATTCACCGAACTGGGTTTTCCAAATACCGGTAAGTACTTTTCCTTCTACTTTAAAAGTGTAGTTCACTTCAAAAGTGCCATTAGGCGTTTCTCTGGTACCCTTCCAGTTGCCATCGATGGATTGTTGACCAAAGCTGGTTATACATGCAAAAACAAATGCAATCGTTAACAGGTATTTCATTTTCTTATTTTTTGGTTATTATAAATTTAAGAAAAATAGTATTACACTGGAGAACAAGGAATTTTCCGCATCGTCAATTGCAAGGCATGGAGACGTCATTGCGAGGAACGAAGCAATCCGTGCTTCTAATTACAGATACTTCGAATGTTGTAATACAGATTGCTTCATTCTTCGCAATGACGTTTTCTGGCGTGCTCCTTAGGCCGAAGGTTCCTCTTCGAGAACCCCTTCGTAGAAGAAAAACTCCTTTATTCATCTAAAAGGGACTTCTTTTTTTGGCATACATTGTACCCGATTATTTTATCTTCATTCAACCATATTTCAATAAAAGTATGTGCAACAGATATGGCGAATATTTTTGACTTTGGATTTATTTTATGAATAACCATATACCTGTATTATTTTATGATGGCAACCGTTCTTCACCCAGCGAAGTGAGGATGGAATTGCAGCATCATGCCATGTATTTGTTTGCACTGGAGAGCCATACGGATAATGCACTTGTATTCCTACTTTCAAAATGTAGCGTATCTTATTTTGAGGATAAACTATTGGTGTATTTATATGGAGGTGGCGGTCCCTGCATTGAAATAAACGCTACTCATCCGCAGTATGCGGAGTTAACAACACTGCTCAAACAATCATCGCGAGGCTGGTTTCAAAAATTGTTGAAACAAAAATGGCAACTGCTGTTATTATTATTGGTTGGGTTGTTGGTATTGCTGTACTTACTGATGGTGCAATTCATACCCTTTGCGGGGCTGAAATTAATTTCAACCAAACAAGAAGTGGTACTAGGTGAAAAAATTTACCGGACCATTCTGTCAACCAGTAAGGTGGATGCGGGAGCCACGGATCAATTGCAAAAATTTGCCAATGAGTTACAGTTAAGTAGCAGTTATCCCATACAAGTTACCGTTGTTGATAACGAAGAAGTGAATGCATTTGCGTTACCGGGCGGTCATATTGTGGTATACACTGGTATCCTCAATGTAATTGAACAACCGGAAGCCTTGGTAGCCTTATTAGGACATGAAGCCACACATATCAATCATCGACATAGTCTGAAAGGAATGTTATCCGGATTGAGTTTAGCTATTATGCAATCTATTGTATTGAGCGGTTTTGGAAGTGTGGGCGACATGGTGCTTCGCAATGCCAGTTCCTTGCAGCAATTGAGTTATTCGAGAAAACTAGAGCGTGAGGCGGATAAGGAAGGAATGGAATTGATGTTACAAAATAAGGTCAATCCTGTTGGTATGAAATTATTGATGCAGCAATTGCAAGACTCGGATAAAGGCTTACCATCTTCTTTTTCTTTTATCAGCAGCCATCCGCTTTCAGAGGAAAGAATAAATAATGCCAATGCATTTATTCTGCAACATAAATCAACGAACTTTGGGGTCAATACTTCCCTGCAAACAATATGGGAGGCGTTGAAAGATACAAAATGAAACAAAAGCCCCTTCCTGATTATATGCAACCTTACCTCGAAGGAAAGGTATTACTGTTTGATAAGCCGTTGCGATGCACCTCATTTGATATGGTGCGAAAAATCAGAAACATTACCCGCGTAATGAAAGTGGGCCATGCAGGTACACTTGATCCACTGGCTACCGGTTTATTAATTGTATGCACCGGTAAGTTTACCAAAAAGATCAACGAATACATGGGTATGGAGAAAGAGTATACCGGCACGTTTACACTGGGGTCTGTTACGCCCACTTACGATCTGGAAAGCGAGCCGCAAAATCACCAGGAATATTCTCACCTCACTGATGAAATGATTCATGCTGCCACCCATACTTTTACCGGTGCCATACTGCAAATACCGCCCATTCATTCTGCCATTAAGCAGGATGGTAAACCTGTTTATCTCGCCGCGCGAAAAGGGATGGATGTAAAACTCGAACCAAGGCCCGTTACCATTTATTCTTTTGAAATTGAAAAGATCGCTTTACCGGTAGTTCATTTTAAAGTGGTATGTTCTACAGGAACCTACATCAGAAGTCTGGCCAACGATTTTGGTGCAGCATTGGGTGTGGGTGGATATATGAGCAGTTTACGCAGAACACGCATTGGTAATTTTCGGGTGGAAGATGCACTATCTATGGATGCATTTGAAGAAGCCATCAAACAATTGGCTTCATCAGAAGGGGAGGCCAATACCCAACTGTAACCCGTAGTTATTAATTTTCAATCCGTTGGGTCTGTTCTCAAACCATTGAAAAGAATTGGCCCAACCATTATTGTATTGACGTGCGGGATCTTTTAGTTTATACCCCATATCTACCCGGATCAGAAAATAAGAAAAATCAATTCTAACACCTGTTCCCACACCAATGGCTACGTCTTTCAAAAGATTGCTAAAAGAGAACTGCGCACTGGGATCTGCACTATTGGCTTTTACATTCCACACATTACCCATATCCGCAAAAAAAGCGCTGCTGATTTTTACACCGGCTACTGTGGTTAATGGGAAACGATATTCAATATTGGCTTCCAGCTGCATATCACCAAAACGATCTCGATAGGTGTTTAAGGCCGTACTGCTATCACTCAATAAAGAACTTCCCAATCCTAATTGCCGCAATCCCCAGGCCCGCATACTATAGGGTCCTCCTGCATAAAACTGTTTGAAGAAAGGAAGTGTTTTATCACGTAGCGGGTCGGTTCCGTAATTGTATCCCATACCTGCATAACCTCTATATGCCAATTCTTTTTTTCCAAGCTTGATGGATTGATGGTATTCTGCTTCTAGTTTTATGTAACGGTAAATATCATTTTTCAATCCCGGAATCAATCCAAACAAACCACCGGCTTCTTCCAAACCTACTTTCAGGTAACTGCTTCTATTGGGGTTTCGCTGGCTGATGATGTTTCTGGTAAGCGTTAAACTCTGGCTGATTACTTTACCTGAATTAAATGAGGATCTTAAAAAAGGATTGTTATCAAACAATTTGCGTAACCCATCTAAGGTATCAATTGCATACAGTTCTACACTTAGTGGTTTGTATAGCCATACATTATTTCCTTTTTTCCATTCGTAGCCCCAACTGGTTACCAGGCTGCGTAATTGATAATAATCTCTTCTGTCTACATAAGAACCGTTTACGGTAAACAGTGTTCGTTTGTTATCCAACCTGTTTAACGCACGCCAGTTTTTAAATGGCACAATCAGCCTGGGGAATGAGTAGGTATGCCCAAGGTTTACCAGAAAGGTTTGTAGTAAACCGGCATCGTTATTGGTAAGCACATTCAGTTCCACACCGGTACGGATAGTGGCAATAGATTGTATGGCACTTTTCCAAACATTCTTGTTATTGTAAACAATACTCGTAGATAATCCCAATAGGTTGGCTTGTCCGATATCGGATGTGTTCAAACTACCTTCCTGGTTAAATGTTAGACTTTGTTTAATGGCAGGTACCAGAAAAAAATACATGTCCAGACTATCTTTCCCACGTATCACCGGTTTCGCATCAACTTGTTGCCATGCACCCAGTTTACCGAGTGTGTTGATCGATTTATAATAATCCGTTTCATTGTATAAACTTCCCCTGCGCATATACGTATGTTCACGTAAAGGCCGGGAATTGAACAGCCCTTTTTTATAGCGCATTGTTATTCCTCTCCGGTTCTCCTCTAAAAAATCTTTCCGGCTAATCAGTGTATCGGGTAAATCAGAAATTTTTGTTTCAGGATAATAATACATTTTCCCAATATGGTATTGCGTTAATCGCGTGGAATCAATAGTAGGTCTTTTAAAAACCATAATATCCCATGTAGGATTCTCTTTTCTGATACGGGCTGCATCGGCAATAATCTGTGCCTGTTTAAAAGGATCGAGTGTTAACTGCAGCAAGCGGATATCGGTAGTATCGGCCTGCACCATAATATCTTCTCTGGTGAATTTATAGTATCCGTTCTGTCTGTAAATGCCTACCAGCCTGTTAATTCTGCACCAATAATGCCTACCGTATAAGGCGTTCCTTTTTTCAGTAAAGTGCCGGATGCGGCCTCATTGGTTAATTTTTGCAGGGTAGAGTCGCCAAGTTCAAATGAAACCGAATCGATCGTGATATTTTTTCCTACTTCAATATCCATAGCAACCGTGGTGCGGATCTGGTCTTTTACACTATCAATTCTAACAGAATCTTTAAAGTTCGCATAATAATATCCCTGCGAATTCAGGTAAGCATTCATCAGTATCACGGATCTTCCTATATTGATGGAATCAAATACGGGTGGATTTTTGATTTTATTAAAGATGAAAATTTGCTGTAGCTTATTCACTTGTAAACTATCATCCCAGTATTTATCCAGTTCGGTAGTTAAACGAATTTTCTCATCTTTGGAGATATTCCCTTTCAGGTTAACTTTATTTGCAAAAACAAAAGGTTTACCAATGGGATGGTTACGAACGGTGGTCTGTTGCAATAGTGAACAGGAACTCATCATCACCAGTAATAGAGATAAAAATAGACATGAAACCTGATTTGCCTTAAAAACGGTGAATCGCATACAGTATGTTAAACAAGAATGAGATCAAATATATTCAATCTTTATGCCAGAAAAAACAAAGGCAGGAAGAACGATTGTTCCTGGCAGAAGGAACCAAGCTGGTAGACGAGCTATTGCAGAGCCATTTCCGAATTCGGAAGATATACGCTTTGCCGGATTGGATTGAACAGCATAGCGGCATTACCGATGTAGTTACCGTTTCTGAAATAGAGCTCCAACGCATAAGCAGTTTGCAAACACCCAACCAGGTTTTGGCAGTTGTAGAACAGGAGCAAATGGGAGAGCAACCGGTGTTTAAAAAGCAATTAACGCTGATGCTGGATGGCATTCAGGATCCGGGCAATATGGGTACTATCATTCGTATTGCCGACTGGTTTGGTATTAAACAGATCATAGCCAGTGAGGATTCGGTTGAATTGTACAACCCCAAAGTAATCCAAAGTACCATGGGTGGATTTTTGCGTGTGCAGGTTTGGTATCAGCCATTAGCAGATGTGCTTGCTTCGGCTAAAGTACCCGTATATGGTGCGTTGCTGGATGGAGAGAATATGTTTGAAGAACAGCCTGCCAAAGAAGGGATTCTGGTGATTGGCAATGAGTCAAAAGGCATCAGTAAAAAAATACTTACATATATCACACATCCGATCAAAATCCCAAGATTGGGCGGTGCGGAGTCCTTAAATGCAGCAGTAGCAACGGGCATTATTGTATCCCACCTCACAAAATCATAGTATTCAAACCATCCATTTTATGGCAATTACCTAAACTGTATCGCCTTTACTGGTTTTATTTTTTTCACCAGCCAGGTAGGAATAATTAAGGAGAGATAGCAAACCAATGCCGTTATTACACATACCGCCAATACCTGCCACCAGATGATTAGTACAGGGGCTGTTGATACATAATAGGAGGATTCATCCAGCTTAATAAAACCGGTGTATTGTTGCAAGAGACAAAGACCAATACCCAATACAAAGCCAATACCTATTCCCGCAACCGTAATCACTGATGCGTGGTAAAGAAAAATCTGTTGAATCAAACCATCCTCAGCCCCCAGTGCTTTTAAAATGCCTACCATACGTGTTCTTTCGAGTATCAAAATCAATAAGCAGGTAACCAGGTTAATAATGGCCACTACAGCCATCACAATAAAGATCACATTGCGGTTTACGTCTTGTATGTTAAGCCAGTCAAAAATATTAGGATATACTTCGCGTATACTTCTGCTCATCCATTCGGCAGGTAAGGCATCGGACAACCGGAGTGTAACACTGTCGATATTTTTGTAATCGTTCAGAAAAATTTCATAACCACCTGTCTGGTTCGGTGCCCAGTCGTTTACCCTTTGCAGCAAACGTAGATCACCCAGCACAAATAGTTTATCATATTCTTCTATGCCTGTTTTATACAGCCCCACAACTTGTAGTTTGCGGTAGGTTTTACTGCCATCAATGGCTGAAATAAAATACACAACAATGGTATCATTTAGTTGAATGCGCAATTGAGCAGCCATTTGCGATGAAACCATGATCTCTTTGTTGTAAGAGGAATCATCAAAACGAAGCCATCGGCCTTGCTGCACATATTGTGAGAGCCTGCTGCTGTCGTACTCTTTTTCAATGCCTTTTAATAAAACACCTTCTATCTCTTTGTTCTTTTCGAGTACAGCCGATTTGGTAGCAAATGATTGAACCTGTTTAACCCCCGGCTCTTTACGAATCAGGTTTTCAATACTATCGTTTTTTTCAATGGCCGTTTCTTCAGCTACCAACGATTTATTTGGCTCATATTTTTGTACCCGCACATGCCCCCAGAAACTAAATACCTTTTCTGAAACGGTTTGTTGAAAACCATTCACAAATGCCAATGTAATAATCATGGCCATCACACTCAATGCCGTGGCTGCCACCGACAAGCGGATGATAAACCGGGAAAAAGATTTTTGCCGGTTAAAGGCAATTCGTTTGGCAATATGGAAGGCGAGATTCAGTCGGCACGATTTTGGTTCAATCAAAACTACATTGCTGCTGCCAATGCAGCAAAAGCATTTCCTGTTATAGAGAATGTTGTAAGTTTAACCGGGATTTTAGTAGCTGTTTGTGTTAATGAACTCAAATAGCTTGTCTCTTTCCGAAAACGCTGCGCTCTCTGCGGCTCTGCGGTTGGTGCAGCTCCATCTAACCGCAGAGCCGCAGAGAACAGGGAGTTTTCGCAGAGAAAAATATAGTAGAGAACTAGGTGTAATTAACTCAAATAGCTTCTGTGTATGTGTAAGACCTTTTGTTTGTTAACCGTTTTGTTAAGTTGCCTGTTTGTTACAGCCCAGCGTTTGCCGGATCATGTATATATGAGTGGTATTAAAACTGCCAAACTTTTTCAACGCAATAACCAGCAAAGCTCCCCGGTAATGAAATTGGGTTCTGGAGAAGAGCTGGAATTGCATTTTGATGATATGGCAGGGTTTCCCCGTAATTACTTTTATACATTTGTTTTGTGCAATGCAGATTGGACGCCGGCTGATGTGAATGTGTTTGACTACATCAAAGGTTTTACACAAAACCGCCTTAGCCAATACCGTGTGTCTACCATTGCGGCTACAAAATATGTACACTACCAGGCGGTATTACCAGAACGAAACTGTGTGCCACTGAAAAGCGGTAATTATTTACTCAAAGTTTTTCTGGACTCAGATACATCCAAACTGGCTTTTACCAAACGAATGCTGGTAGTAGATACCAAAGTAGGTGTGGGTGCACAGGTGCAACAACCTTATGATAATGAAATTCTGCGTACACACCAGAAAATACAGGTGGCAGTAAATACACAACAGTTGAACGTGTTAAGTCCGCAGCAAACCAAACTGGTAATACTGCAAAACAATCGTTGGGATGATGCGATCAAATACATTCAACCAACGTTCATCCGAAACAATTCCATGGAGTATAATGCAGAGCAGGATTGTATTTTTCCCGCAGGAAAAGAATACCGGTGGGCCGATTTGCAGAGTTTTCGATTTCAAAGCGATCGTGTGGAACGCGTAGATAAAACAACAGAACCGGTTGATGTGTATATCAAAGCTGATGTGGAAAGAAACAACCTTCGCTATCTTTTTTTTCGCGATAGAAATGGCTGGGATGAGATCAGTACTACAGAATCTGTGAACCCATGGTGGCAAACAGATTATGCCAATGTGCATTTTACCTTTGCACCAACCAATAACCAGCCTTTTGCGGGTAAATCCGTATACCTGATAGGAGAGATGACGGGCAACCAGGTGGGAGATACCTCACGCATGCAATACGATGCCGCACGCGGATTATATACCAAAACCCTTTTACTAAAGCAGGGTTATTATAGTTATACCTATGTAACCCGAGATAATAAAGACAAATTTGCCAAATCAGATCCTGCTGTAACAGAAGGCAATTACTGGGAAACTGAAAACGAGTATATGGTACTATTTTATTACCGTTCTTTCAGCAGCAGGCACGATGAGTTGTTGGGTATTGCTACCATTAATTCCAGAACGGGCCGGGCAGGGTTTTAATGTGCCCCGTCATTTCGAACCCGGCTTAAGCCGGGGAGAAATCTCATAACGAGTTCCGGATATTTAGTCTATGTAACATATTATCAATAGAAGTGCGTAAGATTTCTCTCCCACCTTAGCGGAATCGAAATGACGTGATTGAAATCAATGATCCTATATTATCCATCCCTTCTCCAAAAATGATAAACAACCAAAAAAATCAGGAAAATAACGGTTCAACCCTTACTTTTGCGCCGGCAGGTCTTACACGACCAGCTCCTGCTGAAACTCCCCAGGGTAGGAATACAGCAAGGATAGGCGGTTGTAGCGGTGCGATGTGAGTAGCCTGCCATTTTTTTTTCTTCGTTCGCGAATTTCGGATTTACGGATTTGCGAATCAGGTATCCTTAAATCTGCCATCAGCTAATTCAAAAAAGTATGAAGTTTTTTATCGACACGGGCAATCTCGCCCAAATTAAAGAAGGAAACGATTTAGGCATTTTGGATGGTGTTACTACCAATCCTAGTTTAATGGCCAAAGAAGGCATTAAAGGGGAAGAAGCCATTGCCCAGCACTACAAAGCCATCTGTGAATTGGTAGATGGTGATATTAGTGCCGAAGTATTGTCTACCGATTTTGCCACGATGGTAGAAGAAGGTAAAAAACTGGCAGCCATTCACCCGAATATTGTGGTGAAAGTGCCGATGATTAAAGATGGTGTAAAAGCCATTAAATGGTTTACAGATAATGGTATTCGTACCAACTGTACCCTTATTTTTTCTGCCGGTCAGGCTATCCTTGCTGCAAAAGCAGGTGCCAGTTATGTATCGCCTTTTATTGGTCGCATCGACGATAGTGGTTGGGATGGTATGGAACTGATTGGTCAGATCCGCCATATTTTTGATATACAGAATTACAAAACAGAAATATTAGCGGCTTCTATCCGCAATGCATTGCATATTATCAAAGCGGCTGAACTGGGTGCTGATGTGTGTACTTGCCCGTTAAGCTCAATCTTAGGTTTGTTAAAGCATCCTTTGACAGATATAGGGTTGGCGCAGTTTTTAGAAGATGCTAAGAAAATGTAATCGCGGATTACGCGGATTTGAATAGGATTGATAAAATGCCTCGCAGTTTGCGGGGCATTTTTAATAATTTTCTTCTCAGGTTACTTGATAAGATTAAAGCTTGTTGAGCTAAATATTTGTAGTTGACTACATTGTTTTTTCTCTGCGCCAACTCCCTGATCTCTGCGACTCTGCGGTGAAAAAAATATTTCAACGAAAACCGAAGCACACGCAACGATTTCACAGAGATATAAGCCATTGGAATTCATTCACTGAAATAATTCCTTGGTTATGAGATTCTTTTTAACGCTTCTCGCACACTTAAAGAAGGAAGTGCATGTTGCTTTACAAAAGCGGATACCCAGGCAGCATTTGTTTTTGAATATTCCCTCAAAGCCCAACCGATTGCTTTTTGTATGAAGAATTCTTTTGAACCGGCACAATGCAATATATATTTTGATAAAAGCCGTGTATCTGTTTCTTTTTTATATGCTTTCTGAAACATAATACTACTTCTCTGTAACCATATATTATCAGAAACATTCCATTTACCGGTAACAGGAATGATCTGTTCCGGGTATTGTTTGAAATAGTCTCCCAGCCATTCACTGGCTATATGATCCACACTATCCCACCAACTTTTATGTATAAGGCAATAACTGATTAGTTTTATAGAAGAAGATTTCCATAATTTTTGATGGAATGCAAATAGCTCTACCCCAAAATACTGGTATTCTCTCTCTGGCAAAAGGAAACATTCTTTTACAATAATTTCCAATTCTTTCAGATCGCTGATTGGGTATCCTTTGTAATGAGCCTTACTTAATTTTCTTCGCTCAGGCGTTGGGATGCCAAAAAAAGCAAACTGGTTTAACATATAAGCCTTCATCCCTGCTGCTTTAACAGGATCAGCTTTTGCTTTGAACGTTTTATCTATCGGCAGCAGGTAAGGATGCATACTTATACATTGATTGCGCTACGTTCTTTACTACTTAGAAAACAGGCTTCAATGATTTTCATAACATGAATGCCATCCTGTGCAGTAACCTGTATCGGCTGATCATTACGGATAGATTGATAGATGCCATCATAATAATCATAATAATTTCCCTGCAAAGTGGGGATTCGTTCACGAATTAGTTTGCCATCTTTTTCTGTATGCAATAAACCCTGTTCCGTTTCCGGTTCTGTTCCCCAATCGGTCAGGTTGGGCTTTGCATCCTTTAGCAATAAAGCTTCCTGCACATCGCCGCGGCTTTTGAGAAATGAACCTTTTCTTCCATGCACCACATAGGAGGCGAACGGTTCACGAACCTGATAGCCCGCTTTCAATCGTACACGCAGCATGGGGTAGTATAATAAAATTTCAAAGTAATCATCCACCTTCGAGCCGGGGCGGGTTATGCGCAGGTCGGCAAAAACCGCTTGTGGCATTCCAAATAAATGAAGTGATTGATCGATGAGGTGCGGACTCAAATCATTCAATATACCAGAACCGGGAAGGGGCGTTTCTTTGTGTGCTTTCGGACTAAGCTCATCTTTAAATCTGTCGAAATGAATTTCAACTTCCATGATCTCACCCAGCCAGTCTTCCTGTATTATTTTTTGAACGGTTTTAAAATCACTGTCCCAACGCCTGTTTTGAAAAACGGATAGTTTTAATTTTTTTTGTTCGGCCAATGCTTTTAATTCCATGGCTTCATCTACCGTGGTAGTAAAAGCTTTTTCTACAACCGCATGCTTTCCTGCTTCCAATACTTTTTTAGTGAATTCATAATGCGTTGCAGTGGGTGTGTTCACTACAACCAGTTCAATGCTATCATCGGCCAATATTTCTTCCAGTGAGCGATATATTTTAATACCGGGATATACAGCCAGCGATTCCGACTTGGTTCTTTCCCAGATACCTACGAGTTCAAAACCCTGGTGCAGGTGAATAAAAGGAGCATGAAATACTTTGCCCGACATGCCAAAAGAAAGGATCGCTGTTTTAATAGAAGACATATAACAAGATTTGTTTTGTTTGAAATCATCTGTCCGCGAACCCTCTGCATCTTTGCGCCTCCGCGGTGAAAAAAAATCCCTAAAATGGTATTCACTAAAATTAAAAAACCTGCTCCATACTGAAGCAGGTTTTCTTAGTTGATTACGACAACGATTTAGTTGGCTGCCGGTGCTGTTTTTTCTCGTTCTTTCATTTTATCCAGATAAGAAACCCCATCTGTGATCCATTTATCTGCAGGCTTGCCTAACAGATAATGATCAAACCATTCTCTTTGTCTTTTCTGGTAATCAATCTGGTTTTCTTTTTTGGCCAATCCATGGTTCTCATCTGCATATACTAACATTACATGGGGCTTCTCCATACGGCGCATGGTGCCATACATTTCAATACCCTGGTGCCAGTCTACCGCACCATCTTTATCGCCAAAGGCAACCAATAGTGGCGCTTTTATTTTTGAGGCATTGAACATAGGAGAGTTGCGTATATGTGCATCGGTTCTCTCATACCATGGACCATCAAAACGGCCCTGACTGGTTTCAAATATTTTTTGATCGGGTGTTCCGCTATTCCAGTAAATAGACAACGACATACTGATTAAATCCGTTAATGGTGCACCCGCACAGGCTGCTTTAAACACATCTGTTTGTGTTACCAGAAAAGCTGTTTGATAAGCACCCCAGCTATGCCCCATAATGCCAACTTTCTCTTTATCTATCATGCCCGTTTTCAATACTTCTTTTACGGCAGGTACCACACAGTTAACCGCACTCATACCCGGATCATTGGTTTCATATACGATATCGGGCCTGAATACAAAATAACCGTTGGTGGTAAAATTGGTGGTGTTGTACGCATTTCTGGCAGAGGGTGTAGTATATCCATGAACCGTATTGGATAGTATTTCATAAATATAAACGATCATCGGGTATTGTTTACCCGGTTCGTAATTGGCAGGGTAGAAGAGGGCACCCTGCATTTTCTTGCCCTTGGTATTGGTAAAACTGATCAACTGACTTTTACCCCAATAATAGTTTTGCTGTTGGGGGTTGGTACCTGTGATTTTTTTATCATTGGTAAAATTGTCGCCTGCATATAATTCAGGAGAGAGATGGTAATCCTGTTTTACATACATAAAGGCATTGGCATCTTTGGCTTTTACCAAACGGCTAACAGAAAGATCTTCGAAAATCAATTTCTCTGTTTTTCCATTTTCCATTTTATAATAGCCCGTTTTTTTATTCTTATCGCCATAGGCACTAAAGTAAATGGGTTTGCTGTCGTCGAGATACATCTCTTCAAAATCTACCCTGAATACACGGAACATCGTTTCTTCTTTCTCACCATCGGTTAGTTTTCGGCCGCCACTGCCATCGGGTTTTACAGCCCACACATTGTATTCATCGTACAATAAAATCTCTTTATCTCCTTTGGTCCATCCGCCGGCACCAACGGGAGGCCTAGTTGCAGGATGATCATCTCTTACATCCTGAAAATCTGCTTTGATGTTTTGTGTGATATTGGTGTTTTTTCCGGAAGTAATCTCATAGGTCCACCAATGTTTGTCTTTAAAGTAATACAGAAATTTTCCATCAGGCGATGTACGAGGGCCGGTATTGAAACCTGCTAATGATCTTTCATATAATAATTTCTCTTCGCCACTTTGTGTATTTAACAGATAAAAATCTGCATAGTCTTCTTTAAAAGCGGGTTTGTATTTTTTATTGGTAGAGGTAACGGCAAATTTCTGATCGCCTGTTAAAAGCGCATCCGGTGTATTCTCTTTCGCCAGTTGAAAAAACTGGTTGCTGCTGGTATTCCATACAGATAAAAAACTGGCATCTTTATCTTGTCCGAATGTAAGTTTCTGACGCGGTTGAATTTCTGGATCCTTCCAATGCCAGATATCTACTGCCGGTAATTTATCATCAGCAGCGGGCTTTTTAATAGCTATGGTTTTGCTGCTATCTGTTTTGGCTTTACTGGAATCAACCGTTTTTTTATCGTCTTTTTTGGGTTTCAGTGTCCATGTTTTTATGCCAAAGAAAACGGCACTCATATCATCACTCAAACGCAGGTTAGATGCGTTATGGATGCGCATATTTTTCGGAAAAGAAGCCATTTCTGTTGGATCCAATATTTTCAAAGAAGCAGTTTTGTAAAGATCCGTGTAGCTATATACCACTGCATTGTCTTCTTCATATCCTTCCTTTTTAAAGGTTTTGAAAAAACTTAAACCATCACCTTCTTTCTGCCAGTTAAGTTTAGAAAATTTTAAAGTATCACTGGCTATTACGCTAATTGTGTAATTATTTACATTGAACAATTCTACTGAATTGCCCGCAACATTGGCCGATTCTACTATATAGGCAATGAAATCACTCTTTTTATTAAAGGCATACTCGGTTACATTTCCAATAGTACGTGTGGTATTATCAGTTAGGTTTTTCAGCAATAGCACACTGCCCTTGTCTTTATTTTCTTTGGGTGGGGTAAGATAAGCAGCTAAAAATTTTCCATTTCTGGAAAAACCAAACCGTGCAATATTCTGCACTACTTGTTTTTTACCGGTTTCCAAATTCAGCAATCCCATTTTGTATTCGATGGGTTTACTTTGGTCGCGCAGTTTTTCGGCTTCCTTAAAAGGCAGGCCAATACGGTATGCGATCCATTTATTGTCTTTAGAAAATTCAGGTGCTGTAGAAAATTCCAGTTTGTACAGTTTGCCGGTATTCCGGTTCATTACGTACATGGTATCATTGTCTTCCTGCACAGTTACCTGGTAAGCAACCCATTCTCCATTCGGAGAAAGATCATTACTGCCAATGCTTTGCCATTTACCATAGTCATCAGTGGTGAGATTTTTCTTTTGCTGGGCAGTCAGACTTCCAGCACATAATACAAAAGCCACCAGCAGATAGCGGAATTTCAATATCATAACAATTAGTTTGAAACAAGGTATTGAAAAAGCTTTGATTTTGAATATTGGTCGTCAATCCGTTTTTTATAGACTGATAATTATTCAATTAGATCAATCGTAAACTTGTTCACATTCAATATTCCCTATTGCATACCTCAAAGCAAGTCTCTATTTTGTTTCATCTTTCACCCTCAAAAAAACGATTGCTATGAACATTTCAAAATTTTTGATCTCCGGTATTATCGGAGGTATTGTTTCTTTTTTTGCAGGATACCTTGTTTATGGGTTACTGCTGATGGATTTTTTTTCAAAGAATACGGGCACGGCAACCAATGTTATGCGACTGCCGGCAGAAATGGTCTGGTGGGCCATGATAGCCGGATCGGTTTGTATGGGTTTGCTGCTGTCTTATATTTTTAACAAGTGGGCCAATATCAATTCATTGGGTGCCGGCGCATCCGCGGGTTTTGTCGTAGGTTTGTTAATGACTGCCGGGTTTGATTTCTTGATGTATGGCAATTCCAACATTTCTAATCTGAATGCCACCCTTGTAGATATTGTTTGTGGTGGTGTAATGGGCGCCATCACCGGGGCTGCAGTGGGTTTTATGAATGGGGTGGGTAAGAAAGCAGCGTAATAGTTTTTTAGTACGCAACTTGATGTGCTACCAAAAAAGTTCATTGTAAACCGTGCCTTTGTACCTTGGTGTGCAATTATTTTTCACACCAAGGCACAAGGGCACGGTTATATGCATAACGTATGCTGCAAAAGAAAAGTGCAGCCCTATGGCTGCACTTTGTTGGTTGTATCAATCCCCTCAGAATGATAAACTATTTTTGATCTAGGTTTCTTTGTCTTTGGTGCTTTTAATCAATCCAATTCCGGCTATAAAAAATATAGCGCCTAAAATTCCATAAATGATAATGGTTTTAATGTTCCGGGTTCCGGCATTTCCTTCCATAAAACTGATGCCGGCATAAATCAGACCTATGATACCCAATATCGAGAGAATGATTCCCAGTATTCTTTTTTCCATAGTAACCATTTGAGGATACACTGTATTGTATATCCTTTTGCATAGTTACGGGCGTATTGGAAATTGGTGCTTACATAAGTGCCAAAAATATTTGTATGATTCACAGATGATGACTTTACCGGTTGGCTTCGCTTATCCAGTGGAACTGTTTTTCTGCGAGTTGAAAATGCCGCTTACTCTTTTTAAGCACTACATACAACGAGTCTTTGTTTCTGCTGCCCGATAATACAATCACGGTATCACCCAACAACTGGTAACGGAATTTGAAGATGGCATTTTGGGCATTGGCCGTTTTTTTGAAATCAATGGTTTTCTTAAGTGTGTCATAGCTGGTATTAAAATAGCCTCTTCGATATCGCTGCCTGAAAAGTGTATCGGTGGTTGCCACGCTTCCCCAGTCTCCCTTCTCAAAAATCACATCGCGCCAACGGGTGGTATCCGTTACAAGTGATGGAATCGTGTCTTTGTTTACCGCATAGGTTATCACATCGTAAATGCCTGCTTTGATAGGCGAATTGTCAACGCTATTATGCAGATTCATATAGCGCGACCTGGCATTGATGAATGACATCACCACAAAAAATCCAATAAAAACCAGTTTCAAAACAACCCTGCTGATGCGCATCCATTTTTTGGGTAGGAATAACTGGTATTGCGTTGCGGCTGCTACTGGTTTGTTCAGTATAAATAGGCGTAGTAATCTTTTACTGTCATTCAACAAAAGATAGATACTATACAATGTCAGGTGAATGGAAAATAGTTTTACCGGTATATCGTACGACAGGTTTAAAGCCATTACATTCGTAAATACTGCTACAGCCATCAATACACCAAGCGTGATGGTTTTTCTATTCAGCAGTAAAATACCTGCTACCGTTTCCATGGCACCTGAAAACATTTCATAGGGTGCTGAATAGCCAATGAACATCCACGAAAATCGCATCGGTAAAAAATCACCCAATGGTGTGGCTAAGGCACTTTGACTGGGGAAAGTCATTTGCACGGGATACAGTTTAATAAACCCGTATGCAAAACAATTGATGATCAGAAAATAACGGAGAAAGGTTTGTAACCAGTAATTGGCTGCAGTATACGAAGGCCTCTTTCTATCCAGTATACTCCAGATCAATGTGCCTGCCAAAGCCATACACAAATAGGTATACATTTCTTTCCATGCGGCAGAGGTATCGCCGCTGCCATTGTTTACAATGTTTGTTTTTTTAAAATGAAACCAAAGGGTATTGCACCATTCTACGATCCACTGAATACTTTTATCGTATAGGTCTATCAGATAGGCTACTCCCGGAATATCACCGCCAACCCAAGACCATGGGGCAATATTTAGCAGAAAATAAATACAACAGAAACGGAAAAGGATCTTTTGCCACAAAGGCCAGGCTCTTATAGAGGAACTATCCGTAATCATAAGCAGTGTTTATACTTAAATATATCAAATTCATTCATTTTGATAGTAACTGGTGTGGAAAGATGTAGGCTAACTTTGAATATTAGCCTGAACAACAAGGATTTATGTGTTTTTTTTCAGCCTGTATTGGCTTAAAATCTTACCTTGTAAATGTATGCAAGAGAAAAATGACTTTGTAAAGGTGGCCTATTGCGAGCCACACAGAATTCGAACTAAAGAGATATTGAAGCAGGTACCCGATATGCGGAAACTGATTGGAAAAAATCCTTACACGTTTCTGGCCATTATTGGATTGGTGGCTTTTCAACTGGTATTCAGTTGGTTGGTGGCGGATCAGTCGTGGTGGATAGTGGTAGGGGCTGCCTATCTGTTAGGTGCTTTTGCAGACCATGCTTTGTTTGTAATGATCCACGAATGTGCGCACCGGTTAATTTTTAAAAATCCGATTGCCAATAGACTGGCGGGCATTTTTGCCAATATTCCATTGATCTTTCCAAGTTCTGTTTCTTTTGAAACCTACCATATTAAGCACCATTCTTTCCAGGGTGTGCATGAACTGGATGGTGATCTGCCCAATTACTGGGAAGCCAAACTCATCAACAATTATTTTATTGGCAAAGTGATCTGGTTATTATTCTATCCATTTTTTCAACTGTTTCGTATTTCAAGAATGAAAGAGATTCAGCCGTTTAATAAATGGGTTGCGTTGAACTGGTTGGTGCAGATTGCTTTCATTGTATTGATCTCTTTGCTGTTTGGTACCAAGGGAATGGCATTTTTGATTCTTAGTTTTTTCTTTTCTGTAGGATTACATCCTTTGGGAGCGAGATGGATACAGGAACATTATCTTACCAAAGGCGAGCAGGAAACATATAGCTATTATGGTGTATTGAATAAAGTGGCGTTTAATGTTGGGTTTCATAACGAGCATCACGACTTTCCTTCTGTGCCATGGAATAAATTACCACAGATTCGTAAGAATGCACCGGCGTTTTATAATACATTATCGTACCATACTTCATGGACAAAACTTTTTTTTCGGTTTTTATTTGATAAAGAAATTTCTCTCTTCTCCCGTATCGTAAGAACCAATAGGGGTAAGGTTTTGCTGGCAGATGAATCAAGGCCGGATATTGATCTTACAGCTACTAAATAGTAGTTTAATTTACATACATTAACATAGTATTTGCAGTTTAATTTGTCTGTTAAACTGCATCGCCGTACATTTGCACCCTGAAACTGAGCGACGATAATATAAACAGTCTCATGGGTGATGTAATCTTGAAGTAATTTCTAACGATTGAATTGGTTTTTTCTCCCTGTTTCCGCTCAGTAAAACATTAATATTAAAAATTAGAAATATTATGAAGAGTAATGTAATGCCCTCTATTGTACAAATAGAAGCAAATGAACTAAAGCAATTGGTAACTGAAGTAAGAGAAACGGTAGCAACCGGTTTAATTCAGGTTAACCGCGTAAAAACAAATACCACCAGTTTCGGCATAGTTGATCTGTGGAATATCCGCCGTGGCGCGAAAGTGGCCCGTTTGGCACGCCGCTGGTCTATATAATTGATCCTTGAAAACCAATTGTTCAAATCCTCTGTTCTACAGAGGATTTTTTTATGTAGAAAACAGAGCCCCGACAATTTCACCGATAAATAGATGTTACAGCCCGATAATACAAAGGCAATCAATTACGGGTATTTAATTTCACATTGTTAAAGTAAAATATACTCGGTGGCATAGCAATTCTACCAACGTATTAACCGGAAGCCCCTTTCTAGGGGCTTCCGCTATATAGAATGATTGCCCTTTGCGTTTCCTCGCGCCTTCCCGCCTTCGCGGTTAAAAAAGTATCACTATCAGCCATTATGCGAACCCTGGCATTAACAAACACATATACTGGATTTTGCCTAAATTTGAATGATGAAAAAAGTAGTAGCCATCTTCTTTCTAACCATTTACAGTTTTACAACTGTTGGGGCTACTGTGCACATGCATTATTGCATGAATAAATTAATAGGCACCAGCTTTTACCACAGTAAAAAGAATACCTGCGAAAATTGTGGGATGCATAAATCCGCTACCAAAGGTTGTTGCAAGGATGAGCATAAATTCATTAAACTGGAAAGGGAGCATCAACAGACACAATCTGCTGAAACGCTTTCTTTTTTAAGTACTCCAGTTATAGTAACTGCTGTAGTTACCTATCATCAAGCGGCAGTTTCATTATTTACAGCCAATACTTCTATAGATACATCCCCTCCGGATATACAAAGTCAAAAATTGTACCTCCTCAACCGTGTGTTTCGCATTTGATTGCGCTTCTGTTTCTGTCAACCATTCACGGTTAATCTATTATTTATTCACTCATCATCATTTTATCAAATAATCAATTATATACCATGAAAAAGTTATTCATCCTTTCAATAGCCATCCTTACTGTAAGTACAACTGTTACTGCAACGGATCATCATAACAAGTACAATACCATCGCTACAACTAATACAGTTGCTTCACTTACAGATCTGTTAACCATTTATTACAATATTAAAGATGCTTTGGTAACCGGTAAGGCGGATATCGCTTCTGCAAAAGCGGGCGAATTTGTAAAAGCCATTAACGGTATTGATATGAAAGCTATGTCTGAAGCAGACCACAAAGCATTTATGGCAGTGAACGAAAAACTGGCGTTTGATGCAGAACATATTGCTGAAAGCAAAGACCTCACACACCAGAGAGATCATTTTAAAACCTTCTCAGATAATTTTTTCACCTTGGCAAAATCAGTTAAGCTCTCTGCACAACCTGTGTACCAGCAGTATTGCCCAATGAAAAAAGCTTCCTGGTTAAGTAGCGAAACTGCTATTAAAAATCCTTATTACGGTAGTGCCATGCTTACTTGTGGCTCTGTAAAAGTTACTTTGTAATAATAAAATCCTGCAAACAGCATTGGCTTTAAAGAGTCAGTGCTATTTGTTTTTTAGTATCAGACAATTATTATGATTGACTGTCACTGCTCATTGATGACAGGTACTCTCTCATGGGTATTTGTGATAGCGTATGCAGTGTACAGCCATAAAATGTAAAGAATGAAACAGGTAACAGGTACTTTGTTTCTTGCTTTCCTGAACATGATGTCATTTGCGCAGCACCAGCACAATATGGAGCAAATGCCTGTATCAAAAGCAAAAGAAACAACTAAACGTACCATAACAAATACAGCACCACCCAAAACCATACGCTACGATTTGTATGTGAGGGATACGATGATAAATTTTACTGGAAAAACCAAGAGAGCAATTGCCGTAAACGGGCAAATACCGATGCCCACCTTAACGTTTACCGAAGGCGATACCGCAGAAATATATGTACACAACGAACTGGATGAAGAAACTTCCCTGCATTGGCATGGCTTGTTTTTGCCCAATCAATACGATGGGGTACCCAATCTTACACAAATGCCCATTAAAGCCCATACAACACATTTGTATAGGTTTCCAATAATTCAAAATGGCACGCATTGGTATCATAGCCATACAGAATTACAGGAACAGATTGGGATGTATGGTATGTTCATCATGCATAAAAGAAAGGAATGGGATATACCCACCATACCATTGGTGTTGAGTGAATGGATAGATATGAATCCCAAAGAAGTACACCGGAGTCTTCATGCTGCCACAGATTGGTTTGCCGTACAAAAAGGCAGTACACAAAGCTATGCAGAAGCCATCAGGCAGGGTTGGTTTAAAACCAAACTGGGCAACGAGTGGAAGCGGATGAATGCCATGGATTTAACGGATGTATATTATGATCAGTTTTTAATCAATGGAAAAAATCAGAATGAACAACCACAATTCAAAGCAGGTGATAAAGTAAGGTTACGCATTGCCAATGGTGGTGCATCTGATTATTTTTGGTTGTCGTATGCCGGTGGTAAAATTACCGTAGTAGCTACCGATGGAAATGATGTGGAACCGGTAGAAGTAGACAGGTTGATCATTGCAGTTTCAGAAACCTATGATGTGGTGGTTACTATTCCGGATAATAAAAGTTATGAATTTTTGGTTACACCGGAAGACAGAACCAAGTATGCTTCTTTGTGGTTGGGTAGCGGCGAAAAAGTTGCGGCCAGAAAAATGAAACGTCCCAAGTATTTTGCCGGAATGAAGATGATGAACGATATGATGGACATGAAGGGCAATATGATAGAAATGGAAGGCATGCTGATGCAGAACCAGATTATGGATATGAATACGGTTATGTACCCTGAAATCACAGGCGAAGAACCCGTTAAGGCAAAAAAGAAACCTGCTCAAACCATGCAAATGCCCAACAACAATAGTTTGCAGGGCATGAATATGGCTCCTGAAAATCTGGATATCGTAACGCTTAACTACAACATGTTGCGTTCACCTGAAAAAACAACTTTACCCGAAGGCCCTCTCAAGGAATTGAAATTTGACCTTACCGGTAATATGAACCGTTATGTATGGAGTTTAGATAATAAGGTGGTTTCTGAAAGCGATAAGATCTTAATCAAAAAAGGTGAAAACATTCGCATCATACTGTATAACAATTCCATGATGCGACACCCGATGCACTTGCATGGGCATGATTTCAGGTTGTTGAATGGTCAGGGTGAGTATGCGCCTATGAAGAATATCATTGACATAATGCCCATGGAAAGAGATACCCTGGAGTTTAATGCGAATGTGGAAGGCGACTGGTTTTTTCATTGCCATATATTATATCATATGATGAGCGGCATGGGCAGGGTATTTACCTATGAAAACCAGGCAGCCAATCCAGAGATCCCTAATCCAAAACTGGCACAAAGAAAATTGTTTGCCGATGACAGGGAATTTCACCTGATGGGCAGGGTGGGTATTGAAAGTAATGGCAGTGATGGAGAAGTAATGCTTATGAATACTCGCTGGAGAGCTACATCACTCTGGCATTTGGGGTATCATGATATGCACGGATATGAAAGTGAAACGATGATCGGTCGATTTATTGGCAGAATGCAATGGTGGTTTCCCTATGTTGGGTTTGATTATCATTACAAGGCATTTAACCCGATGGAGAAAAATATTTTCGGGAGTGATGAAACCAATATGTTCGGACAAACCAGTAACAAAGAAAATAGAAGCACAGTTGTAGCAGGTGTTGCTTACACCTTACCGATGTTGTTTACAGCTGATGCAAGGGTGGATGGTGATGGAAAGTTCCGTTTTCAATTGGGTAGGGAAGATGTACCCATTTCAAAACGTCTGCGGTTTAGTATCATGGTCAATACAGACAAAGAATACATGACAGGCTTCCGGTACATTGTTTCAAAATACATCAATCTTTCTTCACACTTTGATAGTGATATGGGGTTGGGGGCGGGAATTACGATTACCTATTGATGAAAGCTATACCGCTAAGTCGCAAAGGCGCAATGATACGCTAGGATGTATAAAATTGCTTAGCGAACCCTTGCGCCCTCGCGACTTAGCGGTAAAAAAATAATAAATCAAACCTTACATTTTTACAAGGCTCTTACTAAGTATCACCATTCCCCGGTAAGCATCTTTCAACAATGGAAAGGGTAGTTGAAGGGTTCCGCAAATCCGGTATCCCATATGCTGGTAAAAAAGAATAGCTTCTTCACTCGTATCCATGGCTTTTAAAAAAATCAGGTCTTTGTTGTGTTCTCTTGCAATAACCTCGCTCAATAACATCAATTGTTTACCAATGCCTTTTCCTGCAATAGAGCGATGTAAATAAATTCTTTCCACTTCTAAACTATTACTGTTTTCAAAACCGGGTAATTCAGCATGCAATCTGAGTTTCAGGTAACCCGCGGGATTCTTTTCCTCATCAAATACCATGTAGTGCCGGTTATTACTGTCTTCCAATTCTATTCTCAATTTTTCTATGGGATAGGCATATTCGTTCATATACCAATCCGCTCCACCGGGATGCCAGAGATGTAAATAGTATTCAACATAAATGGCTTTTGCCAGTTCGGATAAAGCAGCTGCGTCAGCAGCACCAATATGAAGTATGGTCAATGTATTTATTTTTCGATCCATTCAAAATGAGCAGCCCTTGGTAAGTTTTCAAAAACCACACGGAATGATTCTGGTGGTATGGCCAGTTTGCGGAGGTTGGTATTGATCCATGCACCATCTATGGTAATGATAGCACTAAGGGTGGTCCCGTTTTTATATATTTCATGAACCATGGTCCAGCGGCTCATATCGTGTGTGCTTTTTACCAATTGCACATTCACTTCTATCGAATCATTAAAATGAATTTCACGTTTGAACACGCATTCTTCGCGAAATAAAATCGGGCCAATTTGTTCCTGTTGCATAACAAAAGGCGTGAGTCCGTTTTCAGTCATAAAAGCGATTCTTACAAAAGCACCAAAGTCGTAATACACAGAATGGCGTAAATGAAAATTGGGATCAATATCACTCCACCGGATCTCTATTTTTTTACTGAATGGGTTCATGTTACAACAGAAAAAAGTTATGAAAGTATGGTTACGGTTGTTCTTCTCGGATTTCCATTTCTTTAATCAATCCATTCATCACCCGGCACACAACATACGAGTTACTGGCTTTGATCCTGAGCTTGAATTTTCCGCTGGTATCTTTTACATGTGCATTTGTTGAGTTTGGGTATTTGCCGGCTATTAATTGTAGCGGGTCACCTACTTTTATTTTTATCCTGTTGATCTGAATCGAAAAATAATCATCCGTTATTTTAAATCCATTTACAATACCTGCGGGCGATATGCGTACAGATGATTTGCCATAGTGATAATCTGAATAACTATCCATTCCCTTTGCATCTTCAGTAGTAACGACCTTAATGGCTTTACCTAACTTCTTTACCAGTGCAGTTTTTGTGCTACCGAGAACAATACCATTGATACTTATCTTTTTAAATTCTACACTGTCGTACACCTGACTTTTGACTGAACTAACACAGCAAAAGGTAAATAATGTAATAAAAAGTGTACGCATATCGATTGAATGGTTCTGAAGAAAATTTACTTTTACGATACAATGTAAAAGTATGACCGAAATACAAAAAATCATTCAATTATTTGATGCCTTGCAGAAAGGACAGTGTTGGATAGGGCAAAATATGCAACAGGTGATTGACAATGTTTCTGCAGAGGTAGCAAAAACAACACGTCAGCACAATGGTAATACTATCTGGCAGTTGGTTAATCATATTATCTTTTGGCGCAAAACCGTTATTATCCGTTTACAGGGCGAGGATGCTTTTCCTCCCATTCAAGACATGTTTCTACCCGAAGACCTCAGTGAGGCATCCTGGAAAATCACCCTTTCGGAATTTGATGAAGTTTACGGCTCTCTACGAAACGCTATTCTTTCATTTGAAGAAAACAGATTACATATCCCTTCACCCCGAAATGAGCAAACCTATCATGATCTGCTAATGGGTTGTTTGCAACATGACAGTTACCATATGGGACAGATGGTTTTCATAAAAAAAGGGCTTACAAATATGTAAACACTTACCACATTCGTTTCGGTAGGTTCAATAGAAAAAACCTATTACCACAAAGGCTTGCCCTGGTAAAAGTCGAGTACTTTTATACGAAGTAGATAATCATATTTAGCTGCAACATAGTTGGCATTGGAACGATCTACATTATTTTTGGCAATGGTATATTCTACTGAGGTATTTACTCCCGCATTAAATCGTACCTCAGCTGCTTTGAAGGATAGCGTAAAATCGTTCAGTTGGCGCGATAAAGTCTGGTAACGTTCCAGTGCCGTGTTCATATTAATATAAGCCTGATCCACTGCCTGGCGCAACTGTATTTTTACCGTTTGTGCCTCAAAACTGGTTCTTTTTTCTGTAATCTTTGCCTGATTCACATTGCTTTTGGCACGTAATCCATTCAAGATCGGTATCTGTAATCCAATACTCAAAGAAGAGTTGAAATTATTTGTCCACTGATCACCATAAGATATTTTCTGGCTTCTGTAATTACTCTGCGGTGCAAATACGGAAAGTTTGCTACCACTTACATTTACATAACTATTGGTAGCCACATCAGCTGTATTCAATAATTCCTGTGTGCTAGCTACACTGGAATAGTTGGTTCCAAAACCACCATTAAAACTTAATATGGGTAATAATTGCGCTTTGGCAGCCAATAATCTTTTATTAGCACTTTGTTTTCTTAGTTCAGCTGCTTTGATAAAAGCCAGTTGTTGTTCTGCCGTTTGGTAAATCAATTCTGCATTGCCCTCATACAATATTGGACTTATCTGATCACTGATGCTTTCCAATTGCATAGCTGCCTGGTAAGGGGTATTCATTAATTGTGACAGGCTGATTTTGGCTGTCTCCAGATTATTCTTAACAGTGATTACGCTTAATTCATCACTCGATAATTGTCCTTTAAGATCATATAAAACAGATGGCGAAATGGCGCCGTTGGCATTAAGGATCTCCAACCGGGCTACCTGATTTTTGGTAACGGCCACCTGGTTTCGGGCAATGGTTAATTGCTCCTGGTTACTGAGTACCTGCAGATAAGCGAGAATGATATTGATGGTGATATTGTCTTTAGCCTGCTGCCAATCCATTTCACTGGCTTTGTAATTAAGCTCGTTTTGTTTGATATTGTTTTGAATAGACATTCCGTTCCAAATGGTGATACTTGTATTGATACTATAGTTAGCAAAATTGATTTGCTGATTGGCATAGCTATTGGTAAATGGATCAATGCTTCTGCCCTGGTTTATACCGTGGTTTACAATGCCTGATATAAAGGGCAATTGATTTCCCTTTGCCTGTTGGTAAGTAACTTTATCATTTTGGGCAAGGTATTCTGCCTGACGAACCTGTAAGTTATTTTGAATAGCCATGTCTACACATTGTTTCAAAGTAAACTGTGTATTGTCCTGCGCATGCGCTATGATTCCCAATGAAATGAAAATGGCGGTTACCATCCCGATCAGTGTACCCTTAGTCATATAGTTTGTTTGTAGCAAGTTTATTTACAATTCAATTCTGCCATCCAGCAGGTTGATAATTTTTTTGCCATAAGCGGCATTTTTTTCTGAATGTGTTACCTGTACAATGGTAACACCCTCTTCTTCGTTTATTTTTTTAAACAGTTCCATAATCTCTTCTCCCTGCTTTGAATTCAAATTGCCGGTAGGTTCATCGGCCAGTAATAAGGTGGGTTTGGCTATCAATGCCCTTGCAATACCCACCAACTGTTGTTGCCCCCCTGATAGCTGAACAGGGAACAGATCTTTTTTACCAACAATATTAAATCTGTCAAGCATATCTGCTACCATCGATTGTCTCTCGGCTGTTTTTATATTCTGATAGAGCAACGGCGTTTCTATATTTTCATAAACAGTAAGTTCATCAATCAGGTGATAGGCCTGAAATACAAAACCGATATTTTGCTTGTACAATTCAGCTCTTTGCTTTTCTTTAATGTTAAACACATCCTGATCCATAAAACGATAGCTGCCCTCAGATGCTTCATCCAACATGCCAATGATATTGAGTAATGTTGATTTACCCGAGCCGGAAGGGCCCATAATGGAAATGAAATCACCTTTCTCAATGGTAAGGTTAATGTCTTTCAGGATAAATGCCCGGTTATTACCGGTATTATGCCATTTATAGATTTTCTCCAATTGTATCATTGGGTAATTTATTATGTGTTGATAAGCTATTGTCAAACCCTGTGCCATCTTCTCAAACCCTTTACTGGCAAGGGTTTTCAAATATATTGAAAATGCAGTTGTTCGGTAACGTACACATGTTGTACGAAATCGAACAGTGTACACCTTTCGTAAGTTTATTCTGTTCGTAAACTTTTTACCGGGTTAGAAATGGCGGCTTTAATGGCCATAGCGCTTACGGTTATCAAAGCTATGCAGGCAGCTATTAAACCCGCTATTACAAAGATCCACGAGCTGATGGGGACCCGGTAAGCAAAATCTGCCAGCCATTGATGCATCATGTACCAGGCAATGGGAAATGCAATAATGGCTGCCACGAATACCAGTTTTAAAAAATCTTTAGACAGTAATACTACTATCGTTCCTGCACTTGCCCCGAGTACTTTGCGGATTCCGATCTCTTTGATTCTTTGTGTGATAGCAAACGACGACAATCCCAACAATCCGAGGCAGGCAATAAGAATGGCTATCCCTGCGAAAATGGTGAAGAGGCTTCCCTGCCGCTGTTCAGACTGATAGAGTTTGTTATAATTGTCGTCCAGAAAATTATATTCAAACGGAATCTCCGGTAAATATGCTTTCCAGGTTTTTTCAAGAAGCGATACTGAGGCCTGAACATCTTTAGTTCCTATTTTAACCGTTAACTGGTTAAAGAAATTTGCCTGTTCAGGAGTAGGTAACGACATTACCATAGGTGCAATACGCTGGTGCAGCGATTCAAAGTGGAAATTCTTTACTACACCAATTACTTTGCCTTTTATATTTCCATAAGAAAAATTACGACCCAAAGCTTTCTCAGGTGTTTTCCAGCCAAGCACCTGTACGGTAGCTTCGTTTAATAAAAAATTAGCGGTATCGGTTGTAAATGCACGGGAAAAATTTCTGCCTGCTGCCATTTCTATCGCATAGGATGGAATGAAATCATGATCAATGGCAAGGTATTTCAGTTCTGCATTTACAGATTGTAATGAGTCGCCTGATTCTGCAGAAGCATTTTGTGAATCCAGTAACCGGCCGGTTGGAACTCGAGATGATCGACCGATGTTGCTAATTCCGGCTTGCAGTAACAATGCATTCCGGAAGGCATCGTATTGACTGCTGCTGGTAAAGTAATAGGGTAGAACCGCTACCTGCTCTTTATTATAACCCAGTTTGGCACTTTGCATATACCTGAGTTGTTGAAATACAATAGCAGTGGTAATGATGAGTACAATGGAAATGCTAAATTGGGTTACTACCAGTACTTTGCGGAAAGAAATACTATTTCCACCCACTCTGAATAGACCTTTCAATGTTTGCACCGGCTGAAAAGATGACAAAAACAACGCAGGATATATACCTGACGTAACACCAACCACAAAAGGAACAAGTAGTATGGGTAACAGAAATTTCCATTGCAATAACAGGTTGGCCGATAAAGAAAGTCCGGATACTTTATTTAAAAAAGGTAACACTATCCAGGCAGCCAGTACAGCGAAAGCCATGGCAACAAAAGAGATTAAAACAGATTCGCTCAGAAACTGCGCCACCAGTTCTCCTTTACCGGCTCCTGACACTTTACGTATGCCGATTTCTTTGGCTCTCAATGCTGACCTGGCAGTAGAAAGATTCATATAGTTAATACAGGCAATCAATAATATGATCAATGCAATAATGGAAAATATATATACCCGATTGATATCACCGTTCTCTTCCGCTTCGTAATCAGTATGAGAACGAAGATGGATGTCTGTTAACTTTTGTAATTCCAGTTTGGTTAATTTTGAAAATGGTGTCACTTGTGGAGGAGCACCCGGAAAGAATACATGTTTATCAATGAATGCGGGAAATTGTGCTTCTATTTTTTCTACCGGATAGTTTTCAGGTACCAATAAATAGGTAAAAAATGAGTTGTTCCCATAATTGGTCTGAAGATTTCTTTCTCCATACACTGCCGAATCCTTCAATGTATTAAAAGATACCATGATCTCTGGATGCACATGGGAATTTGATGGAAAGGATTCGTAAATGCCGGTAACTTTCAGGTTGAACTGGTTGTTGATCCTGATCATTTTATTCATTGGCTCTTCCTTTCCAAAATATTTCTGTGCCATCTTTTCAGATAGCATAACAGTAAATGGATCGTTGAGAGATTTTTTGGGGTTCCCTTTTACAACAGGTACATCAAATACATCAAACAGATTTTCATCTGCAAAAAATAACTGTGTCTCACTGAATAATTTGTCTTCATATTTTACAGGTGTTCTTCCGCTCGGTAATAACCGGGTTACTTTCTGTATATCAGGAAAATCATTTTGCAACAATGGACCAAAGGGAGGGGCAACCGTACCTAGCTTTAATGTTACATTACCATCCGGATTGTTAAAGCTTCGGGTTACCCGATAAATACGGTTGGCTTTACTATGGTACCTATCGTAACTGGTTTCATGCAGTATGTATGCAGTGATCAAAAGACAACAGGCAAGACCCATGGTAAGGCCAAACAGATTGATGAAAGAGATGAAAGGATGTTTCATCATATTCCGCCAGGCCATTTTAAAATAATTCTGTATCATAAGCTTTTTCTTGTGTGTTGTTTTATTCTGTACGTAAACTGACTGCAGGATTTGCAGATGCTGCTTTAATGGTTTGTAAACTGATCGTTACTAAGGCCACCACAAACATCACTATACCCGCCAGCAGAAATGTCCAAAGATGAATAGAGGTCCGATAGGCAAAGTTTTGCAGCCATTGGTGTAATGCATACCAGGCAACGGGTGTTGCAATGACAAATGCTACTATTACGAGCCATAAAAAATCTTTACTGAGAATGCTAACAATCTGCGTTACTGTGGCACCTAATACTTTTCTTACGCCAATTTCTTTGGTTCGCTGGTTGGTGGTGAAAATTACCAGTCCCAGTAATCCCAGACAACTAATGAGTACCGCCAGACCCGTTGCCCATTTCAGTAAACTGGCAATATGTTGTTCTGCAAGGTAGCTCTGTGCAATAGATTCATCCAGAAAATGGTAGTCAAAATCTTCTTCGGGGTACATCTGTTTCCAGCTTTTTTCTATTTTGGCAATCGCTGTTTTCCAGTTACTGCCATCTGCGTTTTTAGGTGGCAGGGTTACGGTAAATACATTGTTGATCTGATTCCAACTGCCTAATACCAGTGGTTTTATTTTCTGGTGAAGTGATTTCTGGTGAAAGTCGGCCAGTACACCGGTAACCGCCATTTTTTTATTGTCCCAGGTGAGGTAGGTCCCCACCGCATCTGCAGGTCGGTTAAATCCCAGTGCTTTTGCATAGGTATGGTTAATGAGGAACTCACGTGCCGTGTCAGAGGATGAATAATTTTTTCCGGCCAACAGTTTCATGCCAAACTGGTTCAGGTAACCGGTGTCTCCGAATTTCATTTCCACATCAGAAGTGATTTCTTTTTTGCCGTTGTGGTAAGCGATGGTACTGCTCCAGGCATTTGGAGAAGCGGGGGTACCGGTAGAAAGACCTACTGCCGACACTTCAGGTATTGATTGGAGTTGTTTTGCTAGGATCTGTTTTTTTGCATGAGAAGTGTCGCGATAGTTTACCTGAAAGAAAATAAGGGCATTTTTGTTAAATCCGAGATCCTTATTCAGTGTGTAGTGGATCTGACTGCTTACCACGAGTGTAGCCAGAATAAAAAACTGGGCAATGGTGAATTGTGAAATGGTAAGACTTTTTCTGATCCAGTTTTTACGGCTTTTACCGGTGTTAAATACATGCTGATTCTTCAATACATTCACTGGTTTGAAAGAAGACAGTACCATGGCAGGGTAGAAGCCGGATAAAAATGTGACACTGATTACGAGTGCCAGCAGAAAAACCATCATCACGGGTTGGCCTAACAAATTAAAATGAAGCTGGGAAGGGATAAAATCATGAAAGATCTTTAATAAAAAAGGGGTGAATATAATTGATAAAACAGTGGCAAGTATAGTGATCACAAAGGTCTCGCTCATAAACTGCAGCACTAATTGTTTTCTTGAACCGCCCATGGTTTTACGGATGCCGATTTCTTTTGCTCGTTGTGAAGCTTGCGCTGTGGTTAAGTTGATAAAATTAATACAACCCAGTACCATTAAAAATCCAGCAACAGCCAGTAATCCATATAAGGTAGGCTTATGAGCGGTTCGGTTACTATAGTTTCCAAGGTCTGCATTAAAATGAAGATCAGCCAGCGGCTGTAATATAAAAGCTTGGGTACTGGCGTCGTTTTTTTCTTTTTTATTGTATTTGGCTAATAAGGTATTGGCCATTTTTTCTACTCTTTCTGGACTGGTGCCCGGCAATAACTGCACCAACAATTGAGAAGCATCTGTTGTATTGCCCCATGCGTTCCAGTCTCTGGGTCGTAAACTTGTTTTTTCAAGTGTGACCCTCGAAACAAAAGTGGTGTACCCCAGGTCAGTATTTTCTGCCAGGTCTTTAACAATGCCTGTTACGGTAGTTCTTACAGTATCATCGAATACAATTTCTTTTCCTAGAATTTCACTTACTGTCAGTTTAGGAAAATACCGTTCAGCATTTTTTTCTGTGATGACCACCTGATAGGGTTCCTGGAGAGAAACAGCAGCTGTTCCTGCTACCCATACATAAGGAACCAGTTTAAAATAATTTTCATCTGCAAAAACAGGAACAGGTTGTTTTTTAAGATTGATTTCGGAACTGCCATTCTGGGAGGGGATGGTAATTTTCTGATTTTCGTTCCATGTTTTAATGGGTGCAACGATTTCGAGTCCGGTCACTTCTTTTCCGATAGTATTACCCAGCGGGAAAGCTACGCCCGGATTTTTATAGGTTTCGCCTGAAAAAGTGAAGAGAGAAGTAACCCGGTAGATGCGATCCCGTTTGGGAAGAAACTTTTCAAAACTAAAATCATACTGTACAATCAGGAATATCACAAGTGCCGCACTGATACCAATAGACAGTCCTAATACATTGATAAAGGAAAAGGCCTTGTTATGTCTCAGATTCCTGATTGCGGTTTTAAAATAGTTGGTTAGCATGGCAGTATGATTGGTTTTTAGTCTGTTTATTCTGATCGTAAGCTGGTTACAGGATTTGCTGCTGCCGCTTTTACTGAACGATAGCCTACTGTGAAAGCTGCAATCAAAAACGTAGTGGTTATTGCCAACAGAAATATTCCCGGATGCATACTTATCCTATTTTTGTAATCCTGCAGGTACTGCGTCATTGCCCACCATCCCACAGGAGCGGCAATTACAAAGGCAATCAATAACAAGCGGGTGAATTCTTTACCGAATAACCACAGAATATCTTTCAGGTTGGCTCCCAATACTTTTCTTACACCGATCTCTTTGGTTTTTCTTACGGCCATAAAAGAAACCAGCCCGTATAAACCCAGCGAGCCAATAATGATGGCGATGATGGCAAACGCTTCAATCAGTTTCAAGGTCATTGTATCACCTTCATAAAACCGTGCAATTCTTTCATCCAGGAATTCATAATCGTAGAGATAATCGGGATAGGTTTCGTTCCAGATCTTTTCCATGGCAGCCATTGTAGGCTGCAGATTTTTCGTGTTCACTTTTATGGCACATGTGCGGTAATTATTGTTATCCGGCAAAATACAAAGAGCCGATATTTCGTTGTGGAAAGAATAGTTATAGAAATCTTTTACCACACCGGCAATAGGGGCTACTGTACTGCCACCATTGATGGATATCCTTTTGCCGATGACTTCTTGAGGAGATTTTACGTTCAGTTTTTTTACAAATGTTTCATTAACCAATATTTCCCGCGTACTATCGGATGGGAAAAAATTTCTGCCGGCCACCAGTTTCAAACCAAAAGTGCCCAGGTATTCTGCATCTGCATTTTTTACATTGATGCTCCAGTGTTCATCTTCAGCCCGGTTATCGTAACGGATGCCAGTACTGTTGTTGGAGCCGGAAGCGGGTGGTTGAAAACAGAGTGAAATTTTTTCTACTCCTGCCACACCAGTTAACCGGGTACGAAGTGTGTTCATCTTTACTTTGTCTGTAACAGGTATAGGCAGGCTGATAATCGCGTCTTTGGTAAAACCCATGTCTGTATTCTTGGAATAATACATCTGACTGGCAATTACAATAGTACCGATGATGAGCAATTGTGAAATGGCAAATTGCATTACAACCAGTACACGCCGCAAAGAAAATCCGCCGATATGTTTTTGAGAGAGTTTGCTTTTCAAGGCCAACACAGGCTGAAACCGTGCCAACACCAATCCGGGGTAAGAACCGGAAAAGAAAGTTACTACTATGCCTGTAGCAAACAGAAAAATCCATAAGGCAGGGTTATTTATCAACTGCAGGCTCATATTTGATGTAAAGAGCTTATTTACGAATGGCAGGGCAACATAGGCAATACCAATAGCCAGCAATAAAGCAAAAAAAGTGATCAGTGCCGTTTCTGTAATAAACTGCCAGAACAACTGAGCCGGCAAACTGCCCAATACTTTGCGGATACCCACTTCCTTTGACCGGTTCAAGGCCTGTGCCGTGGCCAGGTTAATAAAATTGACACAGGCGGTAATGATGAGAAATAGTCCAATCAATGTAAAAGCCCATAAATATTTTTTATTAGCAGAACCGTTAAAATCTGGGTTAAAGTGAATATCAGCTAACTCCTGTAAACGGAAATGCCAAATACTTGCATCCCTGCCGGTATAATTCTTTTTTACCAGCTGCGCCAATGCCTGGTTGGCTTGTTTCGGGGTTGCGTTTTGTTTTAAAAGAATAAAACAATGACTGCCACTGTACACGCCACCCCAGTTACTGTCTGCTGCCAGCCAACTGCTTTGATCTTTCAGGTTGTGATAAGATAAATAAATCTCTTCCCTGTGATCAGTATTATTTGGGAGATCTTTCAGGATTCCTTTTACAATGAAATCGGTTTTGTTATTGATCCGTATCGTTTTCCCCATGGGATCTTCCGTGCCGAAATATTTCTTTGCCAGTTTCTCAGTAATGGCGGCCGAGTTGGGTGTGGAGAGGAAATTCTCCTGGTTACCTTTCACCAATGGGAAATGCATGATGTTGAAGAATTCCGGCTCCGCATAGGCGATACCGGATTCTTCTTTGAATTTTTTTCGGTCGTTGCCGGCATTCATGGCCACCAGTGCATCATTATAAGAGATCACCCGCGCGGTTTTCTCGGCAAAAGTAAATTCGGAACGGAAAGCACGGCCTACCGGACTGGGTACTGCTTCTGAATAACCGGTTTCTTCATCGTGCCATTCGGTTACAATCCGGTAGATGCGGTCTTTATTCTCGTGAAAATTATCAAATCCTAGATGATACTTTACAATGGTGAATATTACAATACTGCAGGCTATTCCAAGTGATAGCCCGAAAATATTGATAAAGGCATAGGATCTGTTCTTTGTCAAGTTCCGCCATCCGATCTTCAGGTAGTTTCGTATCATGTTTCTATTTTTTCTTTCTTACTTATTCGCTTCTTAGGGTTTTTACAAGATTGGTGAGCGCTGCTTTGGTAGCGTTCATACTTACGGTGACAAGCGCTATCAGTAACATACCCAGTCCTACCAGGATGAATACTGCCAAAATCATAGCGATGAGAATACACTGGATCGCCATGGCCAAACTCATCGAAAGACCGATGAATATTGATAAAAGAAAACCCTTTGTTTTTCAAAAGATTTCTGATGGCTTTTTTGAGATAAACTATTAATCATTGTAAAGCGAATGTTGGTTGATCGTGGGTTTCTTTTATTTGTTGAGCTGAAGCAGATTTGTTTTAGTTCAAACAAGAATATTCTCTGTTACAGTTTGACCATCCAGCATTCGTATAATGCGGTGGCTGTACCGTGCATCATGCTCAGAGTGAGTTACCATGATAATGGTTGTGCCCTGTTCGTTCAGGTTAGTGAGTAATTCCATTACTTCATTACCATTGGATGAATCGAGGTTACCGGTAGGTTCATCTGCTAAAATCAGTTTGGGGTTATTTACCACTGCACGGGCAACCGCTACACGCTGCTGCTGACCTCCGGATAATTGTTGCGGGTAATGGTTACGGCGGTGCATGATCTGTACTTTCTCTAATACCTCATCTACTTTCTTTTTACGATCTGCCGCTTTTACTCCTGTATAAATCAATGGCAGTTCTACGTTTTCAAAAACAGTGAGTTCATCAATCAGGTTAAAACTCTGGAATACAAAACCAATATTGTGCTTACGAAGATCGGCCCGCTGCCGCTCATTGAATTTAGCGATCTCGGTACCATTGAAAATAAAACTTCCTGCATCCGGATCATCTAACAGACCTAGAATGTTCAGCAGGGTAGATTTGCCGCAACCGGAAGGCCCCATTACTGCCACAAATTCTCCGGTTTTTATTTCCATCGACAATCTATTGAGTGCAATGGTTTCTACTTCATCTGTTCTATAAATCTTTTCAAGATTGGTGATGTTTATCATGATTTTATTGGTTTATTCGTTTACTTGTTTATTGGTTTATTAGACTTTTTATGGTTTATTCTTTACCGGTAAACTAATAAACCAATAAACGAATAAACACACAGCCCACTACTGTTTTTTCAACACCAGTTCCTGCATATTGCCATAATTTTCATAGCTGGAGGTAACTACTTTATCTCCGGGGTTTAAGCCCTGTAACACTTCATAGTATTCTGTATTTTGTCGGCCAAGTTGTATCTCAATTCTATACGCTTTGGTTCCGTTCTCCGCTACTTTAAAAATCCAGTTACCTCCGGTTTGCTGGTAAAATCCACCCTTGGGTACGAGTAAGGCAGTAGACTCATCACTCAAAGCAAGTAATATCTGTAAGGTTTGTCCACGACGTATTCCTTGTGGCACATCACCTACAAATTGCATATCTACTTGAAAACGGCCATTAGTTACCTGTGTAAATACCTTGGTAATTCTGAGTTTATAGGTTTTGTTAGAGAAGGTATAATCGCCGGTGAGTCCTATAAAAATTCGTGAGATATAATGTTCATCCACATCAACCCGAACTTTAAATCCACTCAATACATCTATTTGTCCCAACCTTTCTCCCTCTCTTTTGCTTTGACCTATTTCTGCATCAAGTGAGGTAAGTTGACCATCAATTGGGGCTCTTACAATCAGGTCGCCTACTTTTTTACGCATGACTGCGAGCGCATTTTGCGAACCCGCATAGGATTGTTTAGCCTGATCTAATTGCTGCATATTGGAAATGGAATCCTGTTGCAGTATCTGGTTGGAAAGTTGTTTTTTCTGCTTCAGGTAATTGTAATTGTTCTCTGATGTTTTAAATTCCTGGAGTCCGATGGCTTTTTGTTCGTACAGGTGTTTGTTGAGCTTATACAGTCTATCCGCTTCTGTTAACTGACTTTCCACATCGGTCAACTGGTTCAGTTTATTTACCGTGTTTTGCTGTGCCGCATTGCGTGAGATCTGCATTTGGGTTAACAGGTTATAAACGGATGTTTCCTGGTTTACGAGGTTTAACTGCAGATTGGTGTTGGAGAGTTTCAGAATCGGTTGCCCTTTTTTCATGACGGCACCATCTTCTACATATTTTTCTTCTACGCGTCCACCTTCCGTTGCATCAAGATAAATAGAGGTAACCGGTAGTACAATACCATTTACCGGAATAGCATCTTTGTAAATGCCTTTTTTTACTTCACTAATGGTAATCCTTTCTGTATCCACATTCAGTTTAGATTTTCCGGAAGTAAAATAAATACTTCCTCCAATCAATGCCAGAATCAATACCACACCTGCGATGGTGGCGATCCGTTTGGTACTCCATTTCTTTTTTTGAATAACTCTATCCACAACTGTTTTTTTTTGGTTGAACTATATCAGTTTTCGTAAGCCTATTTCCAATGTACCTCCTGCTGAACTTTGATGCGGTTCGGAGGTTACGTGCATCAGCAGCAACAAACCAATGGTAACTGCTACCAGCAGGAGTCCTACCAAGCGGGATTGTTGATGGGTTATTGTTTTCATGCCGTACATTTTCGAATATACCTATGAAACGATTGTGCCAAAACCTAACTATATTGATTATCAATTGATTTCTTTTATTATGGCAAAATAACTGTCCGCATTTGGTACAGAAACTGTCCGCTTTTGATACACTCCCCCTAACTTGGTTTTTGCTAAATGCTTATGTTTCAAATTATTATCTTACTGGTATATTTATGGTGTAAATGTTAGGAAGTGAAAAGGTTTATTGGTTTACTGGTTTATTCGTACTTATTCCTTACCAATAAACTAATGAACCAATAAACTAATCAACCAAACCAACCCAATGAGTTTAAAGAAAGCCAGCATATTAGTTATTGATGATGATACAGATGTATTAACGGCTGTGAGGTTATTAGTAAGAACAGAGGTAAAAGAAGTGGTAACCGAAAAAAATCCCGAACAGATTCCTTTTTTGTTGAGCAAGGATTCATACGATCTGGTATTGCTGGATATGAATTTCAATGCTTCTATTAATACAGGAAATGAAGGTATTTTCTGGTTGCAGCGTATCAAGCAGTTGAAACCAGATGTTGCGGTAATTATGGTTACTGCTTATGGCGATATTGATCTGGCTGTAAGATCACTGAAAGAAGGGGCTGCCGATTTTGTCGTAAAGCCCTGGCATAATGAAAAACTGTTGACAACTCTTGAGAATGTGCTGCGCAGTAAAGGGATTGGTAAAGCAAGTAGTGGAGGAATAAAATCTCAGTCCGTTTCCGTTAGTCATTCTATGATTGGTGAGAGTGAAGTGATGCAGGATATCTTTCATAAAATTGAAAAAATTGCGCCAACTGATGCCAATATCCTGATTCTTGGTGAAAACGGAACAGGGAAAGACCTGATTGCTAACGCTATACATCAGCAATCATTACGCGCCAATCAGTCATTGGTAAAAGTAGATGTGGGTGCACTTACCGAAAGTTTGTTTGAAAGTGAATTGTTTGGTCATAAAAAAGGAGCGTTTACCGATGCAAGGGAAGACAGGGTAGGACGCTTTGAATCTGCACATGGCGGCACGTTGTTTCTGGATGAGATAGGTAATATATCGCTGCAGCAACAGGCAAAACTACTAACGGTGTTACAAAACAGGCAGGTAACCAGGTTGGGTACCAACCAACCAGTAGCCATTGATATTCGCCTGATCTGTGCCACCAATATTCCATTAAGTGAATTGGCGAATGAAAACCGTTTTCGAAAGGATCTGATCTATCGCATTAATACCGTAGAGATCACAGTTCCGCCATTGAGAAAAAGAAAAGAAGATATACTGTTGCTGGCCAAACATTTTGCCAAAGTGTATGCCAATAAATATTTAAAACCCAATATACAGTTTCAAGCCAGTGCATTGGAAAAATTACAGCAGTATCCATTTCCGGGCAATGTGCGCGAGCTGCAATACACCATTGAACGGGCCATTATAATGGCAGATTCAGAAACCATTCAGGGTTCAGATCTATTGTTTTCTCCTATAGAATCATCTATGGCAGAGCCCGATGAGGATGAAGTATTGAAGTTGAGTACAATGGAAAAGAATACGATCATGAAAGTGATTGATAAACATAATGGAAACATCAGTAAGGCCGCAAAGGAACTAGGCTTAACAAGAACTGCTCTATACAGAAGACTTAGCAAGTATGACATTTAAAAAACTACAGTGGGATATTATCACCCGTGTGCTGTTATTATTCATAACACTCACCGCAGCTGCTTTTATATTGGTAAAACAGTGGTATGTGTATGAGATCATTGTGGTGCCGGTAATTTTTTACCAGGTATGGGATTTTTACCGGTTTCACAAACAGGCACAGTATGAAGTGGAGCAGTTTGTAGAATCTATTCATTATCGCGATTTTTCTCGCAATTTTAATGTTTCTCAGGCGCCAGAAGATCTGAAGCCTTTGCGTAAAGGATTTAATGAGATCAATTCTGCCTTTAAAGTCATTTCAAAAGAAAAAGAAACCCAATACCAATACTTACAAAAAATACTTGAACTGGTGGATACGGGTATATTATCGTATGAAACCGAAACCGGTGAAGTAGTGTGGATGAATGAATCGCTAAAGAGAATGTTATTGGTTCCATATTTGAAAACCATACACTCGCTGCAGAAAAGAGATGAGGGTTTGTATGAAGCAGTGATTGCATTAAAACCCGGTAACAACCATATAGCCACTGTTCACCTTGAAAAGAATTCCTTCAAAATTTTGCTTTCTGCCACCGCATTTCAAACGGAAGGAAAGAAGTTTCAATTGGTGGCTTTTCAGAATATCAATGAGGCGTTGGATGAAACCGAATCGAAAGCCTGGCAGAAATTGTTAAGTGTGATGACACATGAAATCATGAATTCGGTAGCGCCTATTTCATCACTGGCAGATACTTTAAAAAACCGACTTCAGCAATCTGTTCAATACCTGGATAATAGCAATGGGGTAGTGGAAGATTTGGAAGTAGGCATTAATACCATCAAAAGAAGGAGTGAGGGGCTTCTCAAATTTGCAGAAGTATATAGAAACCTCAATAAAATTACCACGCCCAATCTCAAACATGTTTTTGTACGGGATCTGTTTGAGAATATGCATAACCTGATGCAACCCACTTTGCAGCAGAAAGGAATTGATATGGAGATTATTCTAAAAGATCCCGAACTGGCAATGGAGGTAGATGCCAACCTCATCGAACAGGTATTGATCAACCTGATTGTAAATGCTATTGAAGCAGTAAAAGATGTTGAACAGCCTCGCATTGTATTATCCGCATTGAGTGCTTCCAATAATAAGCTGGCCGTTAAAGTAACCGATAATGGTTATGGCATGAGCGAAGAAGTAATGAATAATATTTTTATTCCTTTTTTTAGTACCAAAAAAAATGGAAGTGGTATCGGTCTCAGTTTGTGTAAGCAGATCATGATGCTGCACAAAGGAAACATCACCGTTCAATCACTCGAAGCCAAAGGATCTGTATTTACCCTGCAATTTTAATGGTTAGATAAGCCATTGACCGATTTGATTCTCCTCTTTACCTCTTTTGCATGCCGAAAATGTATTTGACTTATCTGTTTAAATATATTTGAAATAGCCGTTTCATTCATTAAACAATTGTATGCGTAAAATCTCTGTTACCCTTTTTGTTGTAGCTGCTGTATTGGTATTTTCTTATTGCAGCTCTTCCAAAAAAACCGCTGTTACTGTAGCCAAAGTAACCTACCAGGCCAATATTATGCAGTTGGTACAGGCCAATTGTGCTCCTTGTCATTTTCCTGAAAAAGGAGGGAGAAAGAAACCATTGGATAGTTATAATTCAGTAGTGGCGCAGTTAGATGAGGTAATGAGAAGAATTCAGTTGCCCTCTGGTACCCGCGGAGCTATGCCTGATAGAAAACCAAAATTGTCCGACAGTACCATTCAGGCTTTTGTACAATGGAAAACAGACGGGTTGCTGGAAAAATAATAACAGGCCATTAATGTTTAGATCAGCCATTGATGTGTCCACCCATCAATGGTAAAAATGCATGAGAATAAGAAATAGAATAAGCGAACTATTCTACTTGCAGCAGACCTTTTACTTTATGCCATTCTTTTATCAAAAAGGGTGATTACGAAGGTTCGTTCAGTAAAGACTCTTTCATTTTCTGCTTAGATGCTTCGGGAAGGGTAGCCTGTATATGAACATGGGTATCTTTTACCATTCGGCCTATAAAGCCCGTTTGCTGTTCAAACTTGCGGCAAAGACTGCAAATAGTGAAGTGGCCACGTAATTGCCATTTCTCCAGCCACGAGAGGCGGTTCTCCTCTTTTTTAGAGACAAGGTAAGTGGCTTTTTTACAACTGATATTCAAGAAGTTCATCAAGGTTAATTACTGTTTATCCAATTTTTTTCCAGACAGGTACGTAACTGCAATTTGGCGCGGTGTATCAATACCCAGTAGTTAGACGCGGTTATACCCAAAGCCTTACAAATTTCTGCAGCATCCAGATCTTCCATGTATTTCATGGAAAATACGGCCTGTTGCACCTGCTGTAATTTTTTCTTACAGCCTTCTAAAATTTTGTAAAACTCTTTATTGTCAATGGTTTGCTGGTAATCAATACCCCAATCCAGTGGTTTGTCTTCATTGGTCCAGTGTTCTGCCTCGTCAAATAAGCCATCTGTACCGGCTTTTTCAGACATAGGTTGAACTATATCCCTTGCCTTTTTGCGGTAATGGTCAATGATCTTGTTCTTACAAATGGTGAATAACCAGCTTTTTTCAGAAGCTTCTCCTTTAAAACTATCGCGTGCTTTCCAGGCACTTAAAAAAGTTTCCTGAACAAGGTCTTCTGCCAGGGCAGCATCAGAAACGCGTGGTAAAGTATAGCTGTACAGTGCATCTGCGTAAAGATTAATCCACTGATCCGGGTTGAGTAGTGATTGTACCATTGCTTAGTTAATAACCGAAAATACAAAATAATACATGGTGGACAATTCTATGTTGTCGTGGCTTTTCACGTAAAATCTGTGATTTATTAAACATATCTCAGGATTTGTGTAATACAAATGAAACCATTCTAATGCAATTTTACAGTACACAAAAAGGCTCTAAAAGCAAAGACGTTTCAATTGATCCGGATTGCTTTCTACAGCATCTTTTAGTAGTTTTTTCATATAGCAGTTAGTTTTGGTCAACCCCTGTTTTTACAGGGGTTTCCTTTTTTGTGGGATGTATGGAAGCGATGCTTGTGTTTGATGTTAATTGGTACTGACGTGTTGTGCTCAACTATGTAATTATTCGTAATCCTCTGCGCAAACTCATATCACTCCTGTTCTCTGCGGTTGAAAGCTTTCTAACTATGAACATGCATCATTTATGCGAGACTCTTCCAACCGCAGAGACCGGGAGAACGGAGCGTTTGCGCAGAGGTGTTTGATATATTCAAGCACTAACATTTCTCGGAGTCAGGGTTAGCCGTTTAATCAGTTTCAAAATGGTTATTGAAATAATAATGGCCGATAGTATTCCTGTTGTTAAAGAAAGCCAGTTTGCATAGTTGATAAAATTTATCGCATGGGTAGCCAAAAAGATCCCAAAAGCTACTAATGGAATTAAGGTTATCACACTATCCGTTTTGCTTTTCAGTTCTTTTGCGGCTGAGTAAATACAATACACCAGGCTTGCCCAAACCAGGGTAGGGATCCAAATACCGTCCCAGCCAGTGTAATTTTCATAGCCGCCAAGCATTAGTCCAAACGGTATCAATACTCCGGATCGCGTTGGAAAAAAACACCAGTAATGCGGAGAAGGCAGATAATATTTTTAATATAGCCAGTTTCATAGTTTACGCTAATCTATAAATAAAGATTTGACATTTAACGCATAGGGCTTTTGAGCATAAAAGGAGTAAGCAAAATACCCTCAAATGGTTTTACATTAAAGTCTCCCATAATCGACATCATCCCTTGATCATTGCCAGATGCACCACTATCTGATTCATTGGTCAGTAAGCTTAAGAAACCTCTGCTTGATACATTGTTAGGTTTGCATTTGTTTGTAAAAAATGCAATAAGTATTGGCTGCATGATTAGTTTGTTTGCATATTTATTTTTCAGCCATTCCTGTACAAATGGTTTTTGGGAAAGCGTTTTTCCATTAAGGTCTACAATACTTTTTTCAAGGAATAGTTTTACTTTTTGTGGGATGAATTTGGAAAAATCTTTAATAGTGAGTTCTCCCGAATTATTTATATGGAATGTAAACGAAATACAATCTTCCAGGCAGAGTGCATCAAAGTATTCGTACCGGTTGGTCTCATGAAATTTTGTGGATACCCATGCAAGTAAAGAGGTATAGGTAACACTATCATTCTTCAAAATCCATGTACGGTAACTGAATGTTTCTACATTGAATGGTTTGGCTAGCGAATAGTTAATCACAAAACAAATCATTAATATGAGGGAGGTAGATTTTAATTTCATACTGTATAGGATTGATTTGCTCTATTAAATTTATAAATTCTTTTGTTGTAGAAATGTGTAACTGATCAAATAGCCTCCTGATAGTAATTGAATCAATAATAACCGACAAAAATCCTGTACTTAAAGTCAGCCACGCAACACCCCAAATATTGCCTTAATTTGCAGCCATGCAAGCGTTTAACACCTCCAGCCGAATCATCATTACCTGCCACAAATGGTTATCGCCCGCTTTACAGAAAGAAGTGGCAGAACTGGGTTTTAACCTTGTGCGTTCTTTTCAAACCGGTGTGGAGCTGGAAGGAACCGTGGCCGATTGCATTCGCCTGAATCTGAACCTGCGCTGCGCCAGTCAGGTTATGTACTCGCTGAAAGCCTTTACCTGCAACGATCCCGACGAATTGTACAATAACCTGGTTACCCTGCCATGGGAATCTTTTATCAAACCTGATGGCTATTTTTCGGTTACCAGTAATGTGTTTCATCCTACCATTCAAACCAACTTATTTGCTAACCTTCGGGTAAAAGATGCGGTGGTTGATAGAATGCGGAACCAAACAGGTAAGCGGCCCTCTACAGGGTCAGAACTATCCGGTGCGGTGGTATACCTGTTCTGGAAACACGAAGAAGCGGAAATATTTTTAGATACCTCCGGCGAAACACTGGCCAAGCATGGTTATCGCAAATTACCCGGTAAAGCACCCATGCTGGAAGCATTGGCGGCTGCCACAATTTTATCTACCAAATGGAACAGGCAAACACCCTTCATCAATCCCATGTGTGGCTCGGGAACATTGGCCATTGAAGCGGCATTGATCGCCACCAACCGAAGGCCCGGACTATTGCGCACGCATTACGCTTTCATGCATATTGTAGGGTATGATGCTGTCGTATATGAAAAAGAAAAACAACAATTACAGGAACAGGTCCGCGAAGTAAAAGATCTGCCCATAATTGCTTCGGATAGAAGTGAACTGGCCATCAGCATTGCCAAAACCAATGCTGCGGCTGCAGGAGTGGAGCAACTGATCACATTTTCAGTTTGTGATTTTGAAAAAACGAATGTCCCGCAGGAAGCCAATGGCGTTATCATGTTCAACCCTGAATATGGCGAACGCTTGGGCGATGAAATAGAATTGAATGCCACGTACGCACGCATGGGTGATTTTTTGAAAACACAATGCAGGGGATATACCGGTTATGTATTTACCGGCAACCTGGATCTCGCAAAAAAAATACGGTTAAAGCCCAGCCGCAGGATTGAATTCTTTAATGCCACCATCGATTGCCGGCTACTGGAATATGAATTGTATGCAGGTACAAAAAGGGAAGATAAAATCAATGCACCCTCCAATACAGAGCAATAAGCGAGTGTTTATTTGAATGACGGGCACTCAATCGTTTTCGTAAATTCTTTCGGGTAAATCCCCATTCGGGATAAAATAAACCAGCACATCATTTATTGGATAACTGAATTGCATTATTTTCAAGGGCCATTACGTTAACCCGCTATACGATGCAGCCATCCAGCCGTTCTACCCGTTTCGCATTTGTGATGATTACCTCGCTTTTTTTCATGTGGGGCTTTGTCCATAACCTGGATCCGATATTGATCCCGCATCTTAAAAAATCGTTTAGTTTTTCCACCTTACAATCTTCGCTTGTCGATTCCGCTGTATTCATTGCCTATTTCGTTATGGCATTACCTGCCGGGTTCATCATGAAGAAATATGGTTATAAAGCAGGCATCATTACCGGACTTACTTTATTTGCTATTGGCTCCTTCTTATTCATACCCGCTGCCAATACACAACAGTATAGATTCTTTCTGATGGCATTGTTCATCATTGCCTGTGGGTTAACCATATTAGAAACTGCGGCCAATCCCTACGCATCTTTACTCGGCGATCCTGCTACGGCCACACAGCGATTAAACTTTGCGCAGTCGTTCAATGGTCTCGCTGCCACACTCGCTCCCATTATAGGAGCCAGAATGATATTAGCAGAAGGCTATAGCGATGAAGCGCTCAATGCCATGGATGCCGGTGCCAAACAACTGGCCCTTGCTTCAGAAGCTGCTACGGTTAAGGCCCCTTATTTTATTTTGGGCTGTATTATTGTATTGATTGCAGTCATTTTTGCCTGTATCAAATTGCCAAAAATTAAAGAAGAAGGGGAGACCAACCCCGGTAAAAGTATTTTGCATACGCTACGTCATAAGCATTTGTTATGGGCCGTAGTAGCGCAGTTTTTTTATGTAGGCGCACAGGTTTGTGTGTTTAGTTTTTTTATTCTGTTCGCCGTTAAAGCCGCGGGTATTGATAAAGTAAAGGCAGCCGATTACCTTGGATGGGGTTGTGGAATGGCATTTATGGTAGGCCGTTTTGCAGGCACCTTTATCATGCGTTATGTGGCGCCACACAAATTGCTGGCTTATTATGCCTTAGCCTGTATCATTCTCTGTATTGTTGCCATCAGTGCACAAGGTATGGTACCCGTATATGCAGTTATCGGTATTGCTTTTTTTATGTCGATCATGTTTCCCACTATTTTCTCCTTAGGTATCAAAAACCTGGGAGCCGATACAGCAATGGGAAGCAGCTTAATTATTATGTCAATCGTAGGGGGTGCTTTATTGCCGCCGGTATTGGGTTATATCAGTGATGTTTCCGGTAGTATTCAAATTGGGTATATAGTTCCCTTAGTATGTTTTGTGTTTGTATTTTGGTTTGGAATGAAAGGACACAGAGTGATTAATTAAAAATTAAAAATTAGTAATTAATAATTTGGGTGAAGTATAATTTGTGCGGACCTCTGCGATAACTATCTGTACTCTGCGGCTCTGCGGTGAATTAAGATAACGAAGCAACAGGTATTTTGAATTTTTCGCTCTGACGGAAGACTTAAAAATGAATGCAATGACAAAAAGATATTGCCTGGCACTTGATCTGATTGATGACAATGCATTAATTGCTGTGTATGAAGAATGGCACCGGAATATATGGCCTGAGATACTGGATAGTATTCGTTCTTCAGGCATTGTGCAGATGGAGATTTACCGGGTGAATAACCGGTTGTTTATGATCATGGATGCGAATGAAGCGTTTAGTTTTGAAGCAAAGGCTACCGCTGATGTTGCTAATGAAAAAGTACAGGAATGGGAAACTCTGATGTGGCAATTTCAACAGGCATTGCCTTTTGCTAAGCCTGGTGAAAAATGGGTGTTGATGGATAAAATATTTTCGTTGAAGTAAATTGATTATGTAATTATATAATTGCTTTGTGCTTCTTCGTGCCTTAGCGTCTTTGTGGCAAAGAATAGCCACTAAAACACAAAGGCACGAAGGAGCACGAAGAATTTTTTAGAAATAAATAGATACTATGTTTGACTTACATCACAAAACAGCAGTCATCACCGGTGGTGGAAGTGGTATAGGGAAGGCCGTTGCTGTTCTTTTTGCCCAACAAGGTGCTTCAATACACATTGTAGAACTCAATGCTGCTGCCGCTGAAGAAACCGTTTCGCTGATTGCTGAAAATGGAGGAACGGCTTTTTTACACACCTGTAATATCAGTAACCAGCAGGAGGTAAGTACTATTTTTACAACCATTGGTGTGTTTGATATACTAGTTAACTGCGCAGGTATTGCCCATGTAGGTAAAGCTGATACCACATCTGAAGAAGATTTTGATAGGGTGTATAATGTAAACGTAAAAGGAACGTATAACTGCTTGCACGAAGCCATACCCTTGCTGCAAAAAAATGGGGGTGGGGTTATTGTTAATGTGGCGTCTATTGCGGCACTGGTTGGTATTGATGATCGGTTTGCTTACAGCATGAGTAAAGGAGCTGTGCATGCCATGACTTTAAGTGTTGCCAAAGATTACCTCAAAGAAAATATCCGTTGTAATTCCATCTCACCGGCAAGGGTGCACACGCCTTTTGTAGATGGGTTCATTGCAAAGAATTATCCAGGCAGAGAAAAAGAAATGTTTGAAAAATTATCACGTACACAACCTATTGGCAGAATGGGAACTGTAGAAGAAGTGGCAGCACTGGCCTTGTATCTCTGCAGCGATGAAGCGGGTTTTATTACCGGTAATGATTATCCGATTGATGGTGGATTTGTGAAACTCAACAATTAATTCATTCCATATGAAAAAAGCATCGATCAGTTTTGTATTGATTTGTTTGGTTAGATTATTGTCTGCCCAAACGTATACCCCTACTCAGGAAAATCTGCTTGCCAGGCAACAGTTTCAGGATATGAAATTTGGTATGTTCATCCATTGGGGTGCTTCGAGTGTATTGGGTAGTGGGGAGTGGGTAATGAACAACCGCAACATTCGCGTTGAAGAGTATGCCAACCTGATTCGTGTATTTAATCCCATAGATTTTAATGCCAAGGAGTGGGTGGCTACTGCAAAAAATGCAGGCATGCAATACATCACATTCATCACACGCCACCACGATGGATTTAGTAATTGGGATACCAAACAATCTGACTGGAAAATTACCAATACCCCCTATGCAAAAGATGCATTGAAACAACTGGCAGAGGAATGCCGTGCGCAGGGCATAAAATTATTTTGTTATTATTCACTGCTTGATTGGTACCGTACCGATTATCAGTATGAAACAGGGAAGACCGGAAAAGGTACCGGCCGTAAACAAAAAAGTAACTGGAACAGCTATATCAGCTTTATGAAAGCACAATTAACAGAACTACTAACCAATTATGGAGACATTGCAGGTATTTGGTTTGATGGTCATTGGGACCAGCTGGATAATGATCATGATAAATCACTCCAATCAAAAGTAAACTGGCAGTATGATGAGATCTATACCTTGATTCATAAACTGCAGCCAAAATGTTTAATTAGCAATAACCATCACCTGACCCCAATACCCGGAGAAGATTTTCAGGCATTTGAAAAAGACCTTCCCGGAAACAATACCACAGGGTTTGGCGGAGCCAGTGTATCACAACTACCATTGGAAACCTGCGAAACCATGAACGATGCTTGGGGCTATAATATGACGGATCGGAAATTTAAATCCGTGCCTGCCCTGATACATTATATGGTTAACGCAGCAGGAAGGAATGCCAATTTTTTATTGAATGTGGGGCCTAAGCCTAATGGACAAATACAAAAAGAATTTACCGATACCCTGGCTGCCATGGGCCGCTGGATGAAAACCAATGGAGCCACGCTGTATGGTACCAGGGGCAATATCGTTCCTGAGCAGGAATGGGGTGTAGTTACTGCCAACACAAAAAATTATTTTGTACATATTTTACGTGCCGATAAACTGAATGGCAAGTATGTATTTATTCCGGGTGTTAAGGCAACCATTGTTTCAGCGATAGCTTTCAATGGTAAAGCATCACTTCGGTTTAAGCAGCAACCCGAAGGTGTGTTTGTATACCTGGATGGCATGAGTATGGATAGTATCGATACCATTATTCAATTAAACCTATCATAACAGTAATAACATATGAAACTGATCAGATTTGGTGACGCAGGAAAAGAAAAACCAGGTGTACACATTGATGGAAAAAATTATGATGTGTCAGGGTTTATCAAAGACTATGATGAAGCATTTTTTACCAATGGAGGAATCCCTCATTTGGCATGGATGCTGGCACAGCATGAAAATATGCTCCCTCTAGTTAAAGAAGGTGTGAGATTAGGTTGTCCTGTTGCACAGCCTTCCAAAATTCTTTGTATTGGATTGAACTATGCCAAGCATGCCAAAGAAACCAATGCACCCATTCCGAAAGAGCCGATTCTGTTTCTAAAATCAACTACGGCTATTACTGGCCCGAACGATCCGATCATCATCCCTAAAAATTCTGTAAAAACAGATTGGGAAGTAGAACTGGCTTTTGTGATAGGTAAAAAAGCCAGTTATGTTTCTGAAGAAGCCGCTATGGATTATGTGGCCGGGTATTGTTTGCATAATGATGTAAGCGAACGTGAGTTTCAACTGGAGCGAGGCGGAACATGGGATAAAGGAAAAGGCTGCGATACCTTTGCGCCATTAGGCCCCTGGCTGGTTACTAAAGAGGAAATACCCGATCCGCACAAGCTTCGTTTATGGTTACAGGTGAATGATCAGCTAATGCAGGATGGTAATACGGATGATCTTGTTTTCAATATTCCTCAACTGGTTTCTTATATAAGTCAGTTCATGACTTTATTACCCGGAGATATTGTTTCAACAGGAACACCGGCAGGGGTAGGTTTGGGTTTCAATCCGCCCGTGTATTTACAACCGGGTGATATAGTTAGTTTAGGAATTGATGGATTAGGAACTTCCCAACAACACGTGATTGCCTATGCAGGGCATTGATGCACACCAACATTTTTGGCAATACCATCCGGATAAACATAGCTGGATCAATGAGGATATGGCAGTGATCAGAAAAGATTTTTTGCCGGCTGATTTGGAACCGCTACTTACACAACACCAGATCAGCGGTTGTGTGGCAGTGCAGGCAGATCAAACAAATGCAGAAACTGATTTTTTGGTAACATTGGCTCAGCAGCATGATTTTATCAAAGGCGTAGTAGGCTGGGTTGATCTGCGCGCAAACGATATTGCAGAAAAACTAGCTCAGTATCAATCACAAAAAATCATCAAAGGGTTCCGGCATATTTTACAGGGCGAGGATCCTGGGTTTATGCTGCATCCGGATTTTTTGCGGGGCATTTCTCTGTTGCAGTCGTTTGGGTTTACCTATGATATATTGATTTATCCTAAACATTTACCGGCCACATTGCAATTGGTGCAGCAATTTCCTAAACAGGCTTTTGTGATAGATCATATAGCAAAGCCGGATATTAAGAACGGATTATTGGAAGAATGGAAAACAGGTATGCAGGCAATGGCCCGGTATCCGAATGTATATTGTAAAATCAGTGGTATGGTAACAGAAGCTGATTGGAATACCTGGCAAAAGCAAGACCTGTTTCCGTACCTTGATGTTGTAACGGAGGCATTTGGCATTAACCGTTTGTTATATGGTTCCGACTGGCCAGTATGTTTAGTAGCTGCATCTTATGCTAATATGATGGCACCTGTTAAAGCATATTATAGCCGTTTTACTATAGCAGAACAGGAACGGGTATTCGCAAAAAATGCCATTGAATTTTATCATTTATAATCTTATTCATGGATCTTCAATTACAAAATAAAGTGATACTCGTAACCGGTGGTGCGCGTGGTATTGGCGAAGGGATTGTGCGTGTATTGGCAAAGGAAGGGGCCATACCAGTTATTATCGGAAGAAATGAAACAGACAATAACCAGTTGGTGGATTTAATTACATCAGCCGGAGGTAATGCCTGGCAGGTTGTGGCTGAATTAACAGAACCTGCATCAGCGGCAATAGCTGTGAAAGCCGTGATACAAAAATTTGGCAGGATAGAAGGCCTTGTAAATAATGCAGGTGTGAATGATGGGGTAGGATTGTCTACGGGTAGTTATGAAAAATTTATGGAAAGCCTTCACCGCAATGTGGTGCATTATTATTTAATGGCGCACGAAGCATTGCCCGAACTCATTAAATCAAAAGGCGCAATAGTAAATATTACTTCAAAAACAGCAGAAACAGGACAAGGCAATACCTCAGCTTATGCTGCGGCCAATGGTGGACGAAACGCATTAACCAGAGAATGGGCAGTAGAATTATTGAAGTATGGTATCCGTGTAAATGCCGTAGTAGTAGCGGAATGTTATACTCCCTTATACGAAACCTGGATAAAAACAATGGCCGATCCGGAGAAAAAACTGGCTGAGATCAACGCAAAAATTCCATTAGGAAACAGAATGACAACAGCAGAAGAAATTGCCAATATGGTGGTGTTTCTGTTATCAGAACGATCGAGCCATACTACGGGGCAATTGATTCATGTAGATGGAGGGTATGTACACCTTGATCGCGCCCTTGCCAATGCCTAAACCCTCTGCGTTAACTCTCTGCTCTCTGTGACTCTGCAGTGAAAAAATAAAATTCCATGAAAACACTGATCTGCACTCAACCCGGCGCGTTTGATTATATAGAAACAACGATGCCTGCCACAAGCAAAGGCAAAACCATCTTACGCATGCATCGTGTTGGAATTTGTGGAACAGACCTGCATGCATTTGAAGGCACACAACCTTTTTTTCAATACCCGCGCATATTGGGTCATGAACTGGCAGCAGAAATTGTTCAAACCGATGAGCCGGGTTTTGCAAACGGCGATCAGGTTACCATCATTCCTTACTTTACTTGTGGTGATTGTATTGCATGCCGCGCAGGCAAACCCAATTGCTGCATTCAGATACAGGTATGTGGCGTGCATGTGGATGGTGCTATGGCAGAATATATTTCAGTTCCCTCTTATTCGCTGGTGCATGGTCATGGATTGGGGTATGAGGAGCTTGCACTGTTAGAGCCATTGGCCATAGGGGCACATGGTGTAAAAAGAGCCGGTATAATGCAAGGGGAATATGTGCTGGTAATTGGCGCTGGCCCTATCGGATTAGGACTCATTGAATTTGCCCGCATAGCAGGTGCCCATGTAATTGCCATGGATGTGCAGGATAATCGGTTAACATTCTGCAAAGAAAAATTACAAGTTGCATTTACCATCAATGCACAAACAGAAGAGGTAATTGAAAAACTAAAAGCCATTACCCATGGCGATATGCCAACGGTAGTAGTTGATGCCACAGGGAACCTGAATGCAATCAACAATGGATTTCAGTATTTGGCACATGGTGGCAGGTATGTATTGGTGGGCTTACAGAATAAGGAGATCAGTTTTTCTCATCCCGAATTTCACAAACGCGAAGCCAGTTTACTAAGTAGCCGGAATGCAACCAGAAATGATTTTGAACAAGTGCTTGATGCAATGAAGAAGGGATGGATACAGCCGCTGAATTACATTACCCATCGGATAGGGTTTGATGAAGTAAAAAAAGAATTTCCGAATTGGTTATTGCCGGAAACTCAGGTGATTAAAGCGATGATTTCATTTCCATAATTACTTTGAGGTATGCAAATTTTTTATTCACCGCAGAGACGCTGAGATACTAGAGGATTCGCAGAGAAATAGACTTAATCCAATGGTTTTACCATGATGTTTTTATAATGTACAATACTGTTTGGGTCATGCCCTTGTAAGGCAAAAGTTCCTTTTGAAATGATTCGTTCCGATTTACGTCCGTTTCGGTTGATATCATCTGGTTCTGTATAATCTACCACGGTCTTATCATTGATCTTAATGGTGATGTGTTTGCCTTCTACTTTGATATACTCCGTGTACCATTCATAATCTTTTACATATACTTCTCTTATATCACTAATTCCATACAAGCTGCCGGTTCTTCGCCAATCGGTATGCGAATTGTTTACCTGTACTTCATACCCTTTTGCCGGCCAGCCTCTTTCCTGGTAAAGGGTGTGAAAATAAATTCCTGAATTGGCTCCGGGATAGGTCATCACATCGGCCTTGAATTCAAAATTGGTAAAATCATGGTTTAACACCGGTCCATCATAAAACAGATGTGCTGTTTTTCCATGAACAATGATCATCCCGCTATCCACAGAAAAGGTCGATGCATTATTGCCTACACGCCAGTCAGTAAGCGATTTCCCATCGAATAACGCAATCCATGTACCTGAATTCAAGTGTTGGATTCCTGCACAGGAAAACAGCAAGAGGATCAAGTACGCTGTATTTATTTTCTTTGGCATTGCCGGAAAGGATTAGAATATGAATTTACCAATTAAACTGCGCCTTCGCGCCTTTGCGTGAAAAAATCTACTTCGGTATTTGATTTCTTTGCCCATTTACTCACATTGGTTATTATTGTAACATCAATTCAAGAAGAAATGGGAGAAATACTGATCGTTGTTGTAGATTCTGGTTCCGTATATATAGAGAAATTAAATCATCGATTACATCATGAGCTTGAATGCAGGCATCATTACCATGAAGTGATTCAAATGCGGGGCGGCATCCAGCGTTCACTGCATATATTTAAAGACCTTGTTAATCCTACTTTTCTTCCCATCCTCTTACGCAGCTATGAAACTCTGGAAGGAACCAGAATGTATTCAGGTAAAGTGCTTTCGATGCGTAAGTATTTTGTACATGGTGACAATGGCCCCGAAGGCAGGTTAAAAATAGAAGCGGATAATAGACAACTGTATGATATTACGATTGATGCATTGGTTCAATTAGGAATGTAATCGTAGGCTCATATTGAGTATTATTTGTTAGGCTCACTTTTCTTTTTTTACCGCAAGGGCGCTATGGCGCAAAGAAACGCGAGGTTATTTTTAAGAGTAACCTTGCGCCCTGGCGCCTTCGCGGTTAAATGACTAAACATACAGAAACCTTTCCCGTTAAAAAAACCAGTACTTTCATTGTTCTTAAAAATCATGCTATGCGTTTAGTATTTTCTTTTGCGATTCTTTTATTTACTAGTATCTCCTCACTTGCCCAAACACAACCCGCTTTCTGGGAAGATGTGCAGGCCATTAAACGCTATGATAAAATATATGCACCTCCAAAAGATCCGATTCTTTTTACAGGCAGTTCTTCCATCCGTTTATGGAATAATTTATCTGAACAGTTTAAAGGATACACCGTATTAAACCGCGGGATAGGCGGGGCTGTAAACAAGGATATTGACCGTTATGTAGAAGATATTATTGTGCCTTACAAACCCAAACAAATTGTTTTGTATATAGGGGAGAATGATATCATAGCCGCGCCCAATGGTGATAGTGTGTTTGCTGGTTTTCAACGATTGTTTTTGCATATCCGCACATTACTTCCAGAAGTGCCGATTGCCTATATTTCCATAAAGCCCAGTCCATCACGCGAAAAATTTTTACCCATAGCCATTAGAGCCAATGCACTTATCAAAGAATATTTGCTCAATCAGTTCAAGGCAGGATACATAGATATTTTTTCATCCATGCTGGATAAAAAAAGTAATATGCGTCCTGAATTATTCAAGGAAGATTTATTACACATGAAGCCCGAAGGATATGCTATCTGGTATAAAAGAGTGAAACCTTTTCTGGTAAAGTATTAAAAAATCAACTGATAGCTGTTCTCTTTTGGTAGCTGAGATACGACACAATAAGTATGGCCAATACAATCAGTGGAAAGAAACTCTGACCATTTATGCCATCCACCACACAATGTGATACGGTAGCTGATATAAAGTTGATGCCAAACCCGGCATACGCCCATTCCTTATAACGCCCTTTGAAGAAAGGAAGGATTAATACCAACGCTCCCGTTACTTTAAATACAGTTAGCATTACCCTGAAATAATCAGGATAGCCCAAATGCCGGATACCATCAATGGCTAATTGTGTGTTCGATGTTAACGCGGGCATGACACCTTCAAATAAAAAAATAAGTGAAGTACTGATCCAGTAGATGATGTTAGTCTTTTTCATGTTGCTGGTTGAGAGGTTGTTTAATGAAGCAATAGGCAAGTAGTTTATTGGAACAACCCGACCAGAAATATGATTGCAGGGTAGTATTGGTTTGCATGCGCCCATACCTTTTATGAGATATGAATATAATATATTTATTGCAATGAATCAATGCACAGGCCTAATCCATCTAAAGTGCTAGGATGGTTTTTATTTTATGCTATAAAAAGGGAACGTCTCATTCTATGAGGCGTTCCCTTTTTATAATTGGGTTGATAAAGTTGTAACGTGAAGATTATATAAATCTAAATCCTCTAATTTCTTAGAACTCATGAATAAGTAAAGGCAAGTATCAGCGTACCCTAAAATTTTTATTTAAAATAAGACTCCGGAATGGTTCTCCATAGATCATTAGACAGATTGCCTACTAATAATTCATAAATAAGGTATACCGGCCAGAACAGATAATGAATAATCAATAAAATAATAGAATGATTGTAATGCCAGCTAATCATCAGTGTATAAATTCCTAATAAAAAGTAAAGGATGCCTGTATTATTCCGATTCATAATTAGTTTTTTATAATGAAAGCTACCTTTTAATAAAATGAATTCGCTTACATCCTAAAAACAATTTATTACAACATTCACTAGTAAAGCATGAGTGGCCCTTCTGCCATGCTACTCTCATTACCCAGCCGATCAACCGCAGAAACCGCAATTTTTAATAAAGGAACTAAGTTGCCGGCTTTGTCTTTTTTAGATTGTGGTAACAGTATGGAACGCTCATTTCTATTTACAATCTGGTAACTCCATGCAGTGCCATATTGTGTATATACCACCCATCTGAATATAGCAGTCGCATCAGGGTGCGTCCAACTGATAGTCCAGATATCGATATTGCTTTTGCTGGTTGCAACCGTTGGGGGAGCAGGTATTTTTTTTCCTAGCCATGGACTGGCGGGTACAAGGGCTTCTTTTTTGTATGGCCCCTCCAGCAGCGCTTTCGATAAATTGGCACTGCGGGTTACAGATGATATACTCCAATGAACTGCTCCCACACTTTGTGGCAGCATGCCGCGGGTAATCATAATTTGACTCAGCGTTTCATTACTGCCTTTTAAACTGGTATCTCCTACACTCATGCCCGGCCATAGATGGCGTTGCTTTGTGTTCTCCTGTTGCCACCAGCCCAGTAATACAGGAAAGCTGAGCGTTAACCGGTTTATCGTCCAATACAATTGTGGGGTAAAATAATCCAGCCAGCCCTTGTTCAGCCATAGCTTGGCATCGGCATACAATTTATCGTACTGATCAAAACCCTCTATAGAAGCAGGGTAACCCGGGCGCCAGATGCCGAATGGACTGATACCAAACTTCACATGTTTTTTTTCTTTTTTAATTTCTTTGTACAATCGTTCAATCAAGGTATTTACTGCAGCACGCCGCCAGTCGCCACGTGATAAACTGCCCCCTTTTTGCTGGTAAGCCGCCCAACTTGCATCATCCGGAAAATCATCACCACCATTGTATTCCGGGTAAGGATAAAAATAATCGTCTAGGTGAACTCCATCAATATCATATCGTTTTACAATGTCTTTAACAACGGCTGCTGTTTTATCCTGTGTTTCTTTTTTGGCCGGATCCATCCAGTAATAATTCTGTTTTAATTTCAAAACCAGTTCAGGATTGGTTTTTACAATAGATAAATCGCTGATATTTTTACTGGTAGGGTGGTAGGCCCGATAAGGATTTAGCCATACATGTAGCTCAATGCCACGGTCATGAGCGGCTTCTACCCAAAACTGTAGGGGATCGTAAAAAGGTGTGGGAGCCTTACCCTGCTCTCCGGTAAGGTAATATGACCAGGGTTCCAGTTTGCTATCGTACAAGGCATCTGCCATAGGCCTCACCTGAAAGATGGCTGCATTGAAATGGTGATCTTTCAAAAAATCCAACAGCACAATCGCCTCTCTTTTTTGTTCTTCAACGGGTAAGCCCGGTTTACTGGGCCAGTTAATGTTGGCAACAGTGGCAATCCATGCGGCACGAAATTCTTTATCTGCCGAAGGTGTGGACACCGGTAATTGCGCATGGCCAGCAATAAACAAAAAACAGAGTGCACATAAAAGACAATATCTTTTAGATAAATAATGAAACAGCATATTATTTAATAGTTGTTTAATGAATAAATGTACTTAAACATAATGGAAATGAATAGTAAGTAAAAACGGTAATTGTGCCTTCACTTGTCCAGAAATGTATGGTGGATTTTCATTCTGTAAACCTGAATTATTAGGTAATTTGGCTTGTAATACCGTATTATCAGTAACATATGTAAGCCTATTTTTTTACAATGTAATACACAAAAATTAGCATACTCCATTTTTGTGTATTGTATTGAAATACTTACTTTTATTCAACATAAAGCAGGCTATACTTTTTATGAGCCAATTGAATACTTTAAACGACGATTGCCTGGTTCCCCTTTTAGCCGAGGGTAATAAGGATGCGTTTGAAGAGATCTACCACCGCTACCATATAGCTATTTACCGGAATGTATACAGGCTTACGAAAGATGCAGTTGTTACAGAAGACCTTGTTCAGGAAACATTTATCAGGCTTTGGCAGAAAAGAACCGAACTCAAAATAGGCAAATCATTGGCTGGCTGGTTGTTTGTAATCAGTTATAACCAATCTGCCAACTCGCTTAAGAGAAAATTACTCGAATCAAAAGCAAAACAATGGTTCGCATTTGCCTCTGAGGAATTGGAGAGGGAAGATGTGTATGACCAGCAAATGGAATTGCTGGAAAAAGCCATTCAGCAACTTCCCCATCAAAAAAGGCGCGCGCTGGAGTTGTGCAAACTACGCGGTAAATCGTACAAGGAGGCCGCCAGGGAAATGAATATCTCTAGCCATACGGTGAAAGAATATCTCTCCGGTGCCATGAAGGCGGTTCGGGAATACACGGTGTCGCATCCTGAGTATAAAGCAATAATTCCATTGCTTATAGGATTATTCTTCTAAAATATTTTCCTTCAATCCCCCCCGTTTGTTTAAGCTGATTGTATTAATAGTACCTAACGCTTGCCAAAGTGGATCAAACCCGGTTACAACTTGATGAGTTAATTAATAAATCTTCGCTCTCCGAAGAAGAAATTGATTTGTTATATCAATATCTCTGCCAATCCGATTCCCCAGAATTACGAAGCATACTTCTCGAAAAATTTGCGGATGATTTGTCGGGAAAAAAAGAACTGGTTTTGCCTTCGGCAGTTTCGGAAAAAATGCTCAGAGAAATTACTTGGCAAACAGCAATGTCAATTACTCCCGTTAAAAGATTTACCCGCAAGAAAATCATGGTGGCGGCTTCTGTGGTATTCGTCTTGCTTTCCGCTACTTTTTTTGTTCGCTTCCTTGAAAAATCACCCCAGCTACCCGTTGCTGTTGCAAAAGTTATCCGCACAGATGTTGCAGCGCCCATTACCAGTAGGGCAACCATTATTTTGGGTAATGGAGAACAGATTTTATTAGACAGTAATAACAATGGAATGCTTGCCAGACAAGGGGAAGTAAATATCGAAAAAACAGCAAACGGTTCTATTTCATATAGTGGTACTGCTTCACAGGCCATTTTTAATACGTTGTTTAATCCCCGAGGTAGTAAGCCGGTATCGCTAACCTTAAGTGATGGCAGCAAAGTGTGGTTAAACAGCGAAAGTTCACTTCGTTATCCTGCCGCATTTACAAAAGGCAAGGATAGGGAGGTAGAAGTTACTGGAGAAGCCTATTTTGAAGTACAAAAAAATGCATCCATGCCTTTCCGTGTATCTGTTGCGGGAAAAGGTACGGTAGAAGTGCTGGGGACCCATTTCAACATTAATAGTTATGGTGATGAAAGCAATACCAGCATTACGCTACTCGAAGGAAGTGTGCGTGTACTGCTTTCTTCTCTAAACACAAACCCAAAAGGCAATACGGTGGTGATACAGCCCGGTCAGCAGGCATTGTATACTAATGGTATGGCTGCTCCAACCATTATCTCAGTAAAAAAACAAGTTGATGTGAATGCTGTGATGGCATGGAAGAATGGCTACTTCAATTTTGATAATGCAGATCTGTATATGGTTATGCGCCAGTTGGCCAGGTGGTATAATATGAAACTGAAGTATGAAGGTAAAATACGCGATAGAACCTTTGGAGGAGAAATGCAGCGGGATTTGAATTTGTCAGAAGTATTGAAAGTACTTGAAAAGAATAATATTCATTTCACCATTGAAAACGATCAGTTGATCGTGCGTCCATAAAAATTAAAAAAATAACTATGGGATAAACAAAAATAAAAAACCGCTCCGACTGCAATCGGAACGGCAAAATCCGGACAATCGATCAATCACTGTTGAGGTAAATTTTTCAATAATCCAAACATTGCTAATGTATGAAAATTAATGTAAACAACCGGTTCAGGCAACCGGTTCAGCGGGCGGAAACACTTTCTGTCTTGGGCCGGCAAGAAATTCCTGACTTCCCGATCAGAAAACAACCAAAAATTCTACTGGTCATGAAATTAACCTGCATTTTTCTATTGGCGGCACTGCTTCAGGTTTCAGCCAAAACGGTAGCACAAACGGTAACCATTTCCGGTAAGGAAATGTCGCTTGTAAAAGTATTTGAAACCATTAAGGCACAGACTGGGTTTGTTTTCTTTTACGATGCCGTGCTCTTGCAGCAAGGAAAAAAGGTAAACCTTAAAGTAAAGAACCAACCTCTTACCAATGTGCTTCAGGAAGTTTTTAATGAGCAACCGATGACATGGACCATCGTGAATAAAACCATCACCATAAGTCCAAAACCCATACAACCGCTTGCTATTGAAAAACCGGTTGAGATAGTGGCACCTGCCAATATTGTGAAAGGAAAAGTAACCGATGAAAATGGCCAGGCACTTGCCGGTGCCAGTATTCTGGTGCGTGGAACTACTATAGGTGTTAAGGCAGATGCAGAAGGAAATTTCTCACTGGATGCAAATGTTGATGCCACACTGGTAATTTCTTACATTGGCTATGAAACAAGAGAGATAAAAGTAGGCAGCCAGACCATGCTCACCGTTGTGATGAAGCAAGCAGTAGTTACTCTGGAACAAACCGTAGTAATTGGATATGGTACCCAACGAAAAAAAGATTTAACCGGTTCGATAACCACCATCAAAGGAGAGTCTGTAGCCAAGCAACCCGGAACCAATCCGGTGTCTTCACTGCAAGGTAAAGTTGCAGGCTTAACGGTTTCTAATACAGGAAGGGCAGGGGCAAGCCCCGTGGTTCGTATCCGCGGTGTTAACAGTACCAATAGTGCCAACCCTGTGTATGTGGTAGATGGTATTCTGCATGATAATATTGACTTTTTGAATCCGGCCGACATTGAAACTATTGATGTTTTGCGCGATCCTTCTTCTATTGCTATTTATGGTTTGCGTGGTGCAAATGGTGTAATTGCCATTACCTCCAAAAGAGCCAGTAGGGGCGAAACAAGGATCAACCTGCAATCAACAGTAGGTGTTCAGAAAGTAAACGATAAAATTAAAGTAGCCGATGCAGATGGATTCAAGAAATTATACAATGCACAATTGGCGAATCTGGGTGCTGCTCCCTTTGATTATAGTAATTATACGGCCAATACCAATTGGCAGGACCTGATATTGCGCGATGCTTTTCTGAATACCAATAACCTGAGTATCTCTAATAGCGGTGAAAAAAGTACTACCTATGCCAACATCGGTTACACGAACCAGGATGGGGTATTACGAAATGATAACTACAAACGCTACATCGGTCGTATTAATGAAGAGATCCGCTTCAATGATAAAATTAAAATAGGTGCAGAGGTTAGTGGCTATCATTGGATTAGCAATCCGCCATCTGCTTCTATCTCCAATGCATTATGGGCGGCTCCTATTGTGCCCATACAACTGAATAGCAGTACCTATTACAGTATGCCTTCTTTTCAACGTGCACAGGTGGGCAACCCCATTGCAGCGCTGAACAGAGGTGATGGAACCAACATAGATAAAGGTTACCGTGTTATCGGTAATATTTTTGCCGAAGTTAAATTTGCCCAGTACTTTACCTGGCGTTCTGTTTTTTATACGGATCTTGCTTTTAACAGCGGCAGAGGCTTCAGCAGACTGCCTTATAGTTTTGTAAACCTCGGAGAAGGTGCCACACCTACCACTACAACGTTTGATAATTCTGTAAGAACATCCGTATCACAAAACCAAAGCGAATCTAAACGTTACCAACAGGATCATACACTCAACTTTACCAGAAACTTTAGTGGCAAACATTCGGTTTCCGCATTGGCCGGCTTTACGTCAATCTATAGTTATAGTTCTTATCTAAATGCCAACAGAAGAGATACTTCTGTAAACATCAACGACAATCCGGATTTCTGGTACATTGGTGTAGCCAATGCCAATAACCCCGGTAACTATGATGGTGGTGGCGGTGAGAGTGCCATACAAGGTTATTTTGGAAGGGTTAGTTATTCCTATCTCGGAAAATATTTGTTGAATGCTACTATCAGAAGAGATGGTAGTTCCAAATTTGCACCAAAAAATCGCTGGGGTACATTTGGAAGTGTGGGTGTTGGTTGGATAGCGACTGAAGAAAAATTCTTCAGTAATATTAAAGGAATTGATTACCTGAAAATACGTGGGGCATGGGGTTTAACTGGTAATGCCAATGGCTTTGCAGATAACCTGTACAAGCCCGGTGTATCCAACGCATCTACAGCAATTTTTGGAGATAATATTTACAGCTCCATACAGGCATCTTACATTCCCGATCCTAACCTGCATTGGGAAACCGTTAAAGGAATTGATCTTGGATTTGATCTGCGCACATTCAATAACAGAATGAACCTTGAGTTTACCTGGTATAACAGAACCACTTCTGATATACTTACCGCAGTGGCTTTACCTAACGATAGCAGAAGTTATTTTACCAACCTTGGACAAATTACCAATAAAGGAATTGAAGTATCCATGGGCTGGAACGACAGGCTTGGAAGGGATCTTACCTATGGTGTTGGTTTGAATTTCAGTTACAATAGAAATGTGGTGAATTCCATTGGTAATAATTTCAATTTTTCCATTGTGGGTAACGGCGGTGCCAACTTAACAACCACGGGTGAATCTATCGGTTATTTTTACGGTTACACACAAACCGGTATTTACCAATCGTCTGCTGATATGGCAAAGCAACCTGCTTTCACCAATTCATTACCCGGTGATATTGCTTATGCAGATAAAAACGGAGATGGTATTATTTCTGCGGCGGATCGCGGATACATTGGCTCTCCATTTCCTCCCTATAGTTTTGGTGGAAACTTTACACTGGGTTATAAAGGATTTGATGTGGAACTGGATGTACAGGGAATGGCAGGTCATAAGATCTATGCACAACGCCGCACCTCTACATTTGCCGTGCTGAATTACGAAGTAAACCGTTTGAATGCCTATACCACTCCGGGTACTTCCAATGTGGAACCCATTCTGGATAATACAAGAGGTAATAACTTTTTAATGAGTACTTATTACCTGGAGCCGGGCGATTATTTCCGCATCCGTAATTTTCAGGTAGGGTACACTTTTAATCAAGGCTTCTTAACAAAAGCAGGTATTAAAAAAGCAAGGGTATTCATCAACGGCCAGAATATAAAAACATGGAGTAAGGTTACCGGTTACTCACCTGAACCCATTATTGGTTCTATTCTGGGTGGTGGTGCCGACAATGGTTCTTATCCTGTACCCGCCGTGTATTCATTTGGTTTGAACTTAACTTTTTAAGCCTGTCAAAATCACACAATATGAAAAAGACACAACTATCTATATCTTCCATCCTGCTGCTCGCTATAGTTGCGATGCTGTTTACACTCACAGGATGTAAAAAGAATTTTCTCGACACGGATCGTCAGGGCGCATATGATGCTGATAACTATCCTTATCCCGGCGGATCGGGTCCTTACGACCAGTTTATTTTTGGTGCGTACAATGAACTGAGAAGTTTTAATGTACACAGTCAGGCCTTCATCACCGCCACCAGTATCCGTAGCGATGATGCTGATAAAGGAAGTACACCTGCAGATGGTGGAGCTGCTGCCATTGATATGGACAATTTTCCAGTAACACCCAGTAATGGTTTTAGCAATGCACTTTGGTTAGGATATTTCAGCCTGATCAATAAATGTAATGTCACCATTAAAGAAGTAAATACCAATGCCAACATTACTGCAACGGATGCCATCAAAGCACAAACGATTGGGGAGGCTAAATTTCTAAGGGGCTATGCTTACTTTATGATGGTGCGTTTATTCGGAAGCGTGCCCATTATTGATACCGTATTTGAAAATCCGGCTGCACAGAATAATGTAGCGCAAAGTACGGCAGCAGTGGTGTACAGTTTTATTGAGAAAGATCTTACCGCGGCTGCTGCAACATTACCGTTATCATGGGATAGCAAATTTGTAGGAAGGGTAACCAGTGGTTCTGCAAATGCCTTGTTAGCAAAAGTGTATTTGTACCAACAAAAATGGGCACTGGCCATGAATACTGCCAATACCGTTATGAAATCCGGGCAGTATGATCTCTCTACTCCATTTGATAGAATATTCAGGGAAGAAGGTGAGAACAGCAGAGAATCTGTGTTTGAAGTTCAGGCTACTGCTAACGCATCTTTCCCTACCAGTAACGGGGTACAGTATGCGCAGATACAGGGTGTTCGGGGCGCTGGTGTTTTTGATATGGGCTGGGGATGGAATTCGCCAAGCACACAACTGGAAGCTGCTTTCGAAGCAAATGATCCACGTAAGAATCGAACCATCCTATATACCAGTACATCAACCACTACCTATCAATCTCTTTACAGCGAAATACTGCCTGTGGGATTACCCAATCCACGGTACAACAATAAAGTATACACCAACCCATCTGTACGTGCTTCTATTGGTAACCGTTTTGGTTACTGGATGAATATCCGTGCCATACGTTATGCAGATGTGGTATTGATGTATGCAGAAGCTGCTAACGAGATAGGGGGAGTAGATAATATAACTGCAGCAAGAGTAGCATTAAATAGTATACGGTTTCGTGCAAGAGCGGGTGCTACGGGTATTTTACCTGATGTAACCACTACAGATCAGGCCGCGCTTCGCACGGCTATCCGCCAGGAGCGCCGTGTAGAACTTGCTATGGAACACGAACGGTTTTTTGATATTGTTCGATGGGGCATTGCACAAACGGTATTGAATGCGGCAGGTAAAACCAATTTTATCAATACCCGGGATGTATTATTACCGATACCGCAACCACAGATTGATTTAAGTGCGGGCGTACTGAAACAAAATCCGGGGTATTAATTTTTTACCATTAATCTTATTACGATGACAATTTTTAATTCAAATATACCATACCGGAAAAGCATCCTTTGTATGCTGTTCCTGGTTGTACTGGCTGCATCATCCTGCACCAAAAACGGTAATCCCAATAACCTGCCCTCAGTAAGCACAGCTGCATATGATGGCAAGATAGATGGCTATGCCAGTTCTAATGAAGTGTTTCCTGAAAACCAGATTGCCTATTGGAGTTTTGATGATACTAAAAGTGAATTGGTAAGCGGCACTGCACCCACCACTTCTGCGAATGATGCATTTGTAACTGGCGGTGTTAGAGGAAAAGCGTTAAGCCTTACAGCTGGTTACCTATATTATCCTGCACAGTTTCAGCGTTTCAAAACAGATTCGTTGAAAAGTTTCACCATTAGTGCATGGGTAAAAATTCAGAACAACGGTTCTAAAAGAACCATGTTGTTTCAACTGGCACGCCCGGGAATGTTTACAGGTAATATTAATTTTATTCTGAACACCAATGCATTTCCGGCAACCAACACCAACCTTCAGATACAACCAACCTTTACTACTGTGGGTGGTGGCACGCAGGATAACCTGAACAATTCATTGTATCCTGTAAGTGGTTCTGACAGGTGGACACATGTATTAATTACTTACGATGGTAGCAGCGGTGTATTTAATATTTGGGCAGACGCTATAAAAGTGGGCGGATTTCCTAATAGAGGTGTTGGAAATAACCTCTTCAAATCATGGGAGCCCAGTGAGATCATTATTGGATCTAACTATAACGGTATTCCCGGTAAATCAGTAAACACAGATGTAAATTTTGTGCCCATGACGGGACAGGTCGATGAGATCCGCATCTACAACAGAGCTTTGCCGGATGCTTACATTAAAGCATTATTCAACCTCGGCAAAGCCGGAAAATAAAATAACCTAAGGGATAACTGTAGAAGCAGTTATCCCTTTTACTTTTTCTGAACTCACGCTCTTCTACATTAAAAAACGGATATGCAAACAAAGCGTCGTATTCTTTTCACTTTCCTATTATTGGTAAATGCGTTACCAATGATACAGGCACAGGTTTCTTTTTCTAAAGAAGAACAAACATTATTTACCACTGTGCAGAAAGCTACTTTTCAATATTTCTGGGAAGGGGCTGAACCGGTAAGTGGTTTGGCAAGAGAGCGTTTTCATGCGGATAATGTATACCCGCAGAATGATAAAAATATTATCACCAGTGGTGGTGGTGGTTTTGGTGTTATGGCATTGCTGGTTGGAATGGAAAGAAAATTCATAACACGTAAGGAAGGAATTCAACGTCTGGAAAAAATAGTTCATTTTCTGGAAACAGCTGATCGGTTTCACGGGGCCTGGCCACATTGGTGGAATGGTGAAACCGGGAAAGTAAAACCCTTTAGTAAAAAAGACAATGGGGGAGATCTGGTAGAAACTTCTTACATGATTCAGGGACTACTTTGTGCAAGACAATACTTGCAATCAGGCAACCAACAAGAGAAAGCCTTGGCAGCAAGAATTAACACACTCTGGAAGCAGGTAGAGTTCAGTTGGTACACCAACAACAAAAATGTATTGTACTGGCACTGGAGCCCTGAATACAATTGGGAAATGAATTTTGCTGTAAGGGGATACAATGAATGTTTGATCATGTATGTACTTGCTGCTTCATCTCCTACCTACGGTGTGGATGCAAAAGTATACCATGAAGGATGGGCTGAAATGGGTAAGATAAAAAAAGAGAATACAAATGACAAACCAAATGCATTGCAGTTGCGCCACCAAGGTAGTGGTGAAAATGGGGGTCCTCTTTTCTGGGCACATTATTCTTATTTGGGTCTTGATCCCCGCGGTCTGAAAGATCAGTACGCAGATTACGGAAAAGAAAATACCAACCAGGCAATACGTAACTACCAATGGTGTGTGAGCAACCCTAATGGGTTTAAAGGCTATAGTGCAAAAAATTGGGGGTTAACGGCCAGTTATTCTGTAAAAGGCTACGCAGGTCATGCACCTTCGGCAAAAAATGATCTGGGTGTGATATCGCCTACCGCTGCATTGTCTTCATTTCCTTATACACCTCGTGAATCTATGAACGCGATGAAGTATTGGTACACAAATAAAAAAGATAAATTATGGGGCACCTATGGATTTTATGATGCATTTAGTGAAACTGATAACTGGTATTTACCCAGATACCTTGCAATAGACCAGGGACCGATTGTAGTAATGATGGAAAATTATCGCACTGGATTGCTTTGGAAATTATTCATGAGCTGCCCCGAGATCAAAACAGGGTTACAAAAATTAGGATTTAGCAGTCCTCATTTATAAACCAAGCGTATTTTATATTCTTTCACTGCAACGCCTCTTTTCAGAGGCGTTTTCTTTTTGTTGACGAATAGACTTTATAATACCAATTATGCTTTAAAAATACCTTCTTGTGATTTTCAGCTTTGTTAAAGACGTTCTAATGCGCACTTTGCTATAAACAATATCACCCTGATATTTTATAGCTCACTTACTTTGAAAGTCTAATTGTATAAAATACCCATAAAAGGCTGACAACACTTATGAAATGGCATAGGTGTTTTACGATAAGTTCTCTTCTTTACAAATTTGATCAACACAAATGCGTATGCTAACTAATAAATTGACCAGAAACAGGAATGAATTGATGTAAAAATTTTTATTTTTATTGCATTCCCGGGTTAAAAATAATACCAGCAGAACTCTTTTTTGTAATATTTATTATTTGAAAAAAAATATTTTTTATGTTTTTTTCACGGTTTTTATCGCGTGAAAAAAACGAAAAACCTGTAGTTCCTTACTTGGTCTTTTTGTAGCGTTGGGTAGTCTTTTTTTTCAATTAAGCTATCCGGATTAAAGGATTTTCTTATAAAGAATTATGACTAATCATTGTTAGTATTGCTAATGTGGTAACAAATTTTTTGGTTGTTTTATTCTTACGTGTAAGCCATGCCTCACTGCATTTGCTTGTGGATTCAACAATTATTTTTTGGTCTGGTAATTTGTGCAGGTAGTGCATTTTCAAAACATTGCTGTAATAAACCTACAAGGGTAAGTGCGAGAATATTTTGTAGTGAGTGTGTAGTGTTATCCATTTAATATTAAATAATAATTAAGCTGGATGCGGCTACTTTTTTATATAAAAATCCGTGGTATACTTGTATCATAAAATCCAATATCACAAACGAACCGTAGTTATTAGTATGCGGACAGTTTGTAGATATTAAGTCCGTATTTACAAACATATCCTAAAAATTATGCTAAAAAACTACCCCCCAAGTTTTTGTAAGGCCGTCTTGACCCTGCTCATCGCCCTTACCCTCTACAGTAGCTGTACCAAAGGCTATGATCCTGGTAATTTATTGGATGAAAAAGCTTCTCTGTTAACTGGTAAACCTGAATCTGTTAACTGGTCTCTCAGCACTATCCGTGTAAACAATGCGATAGATACTTCTGCGAGAGGTACAGTGAAAGTATATCGTGCCGATGGTACGTTTACCGATAAGCTTGGGTATACCGGCTACTGGACCTTACAATCAAGAGATTCTCTGATAGAGAGTACCCGCTCTGGTGTTAATCCTGATGCGCCCTATTTCACCAATCGTTTTCATATTGACCATTTGGAAAGAGGCAGGTTACAACTGACCTATATGGATGGCGATAAAACAATCCGACTAAATTATGAATCAAACAGGTAAACATGCATTACATGCATTGATTACTTCCTGTTTGATTTTGATGTTGCATTCACCAATTGTTGCTCAGATAAAAGCCAGCTATCATTTTGGCATTATCGGATCGACAGGGGATACGTCTGTCAGAATCGGAGAGCCTGTAATCATTCAATATAGTAAATGCTACGAAATCACAAACGGGGTACCTAAGTTCAGAACGCCTAAATCAGGTGTATTTGGTATTTCATGTTTTGAAGCTGCACCGAAAATTGATTTGCAGGTACATGCATATCCCAATCCTGCCATTAATCAACTTACTATCCGATCGTTGGTCAGTTATCCTGAAAGAGGTCAGGTAAGGTATCGTTTAATTCTAACAGATATTACTGGCACTCCTATTAGAGAAATTAAATTAAACCTGGTAAACATCAACGAAGGATTTACGATACCGGTTCATGATCTTCCTATGGGGTATTTTATTGTAACCCTGTTTGCAGATATGGAAAAGATCCAGTCATTCAAGATTTTAAAAGCTTCCTAAGATGAGTAAAAATTTACGCTGTGTTACCTTACTTTTATTTGTTTTACTAATTGCCGGAACGAATGCTTTTGGTCAAATCATTCAAACACCGAAAGGTATTTTATTTCAGGCATCTATTACTGATGCGAAAGGAAATTCCGGTTCTCTACGAACAGTATATATTCAGGATGCTATTATCCAAAAAACACCCAATGGCACAGTGGTGTATAGTGAAACTTTTCAGGTAACGGCATCGGAACAGGGATTGGTAACAATTGTTGTTGGACAGGGAACCCGAGCTTCGGGTGCGGCAAATATTGCTGATATTGATTGGTCTGCCGGCCCATACTATTTTAACGTGAAAGCCGCTGTGGCACCGGCTTCTGCCGCTATTGGATTTATTCCTTCACAGAATTATGTTGATTTGGGTACTTCTCCTTTCTGGTCTGTTCCGTATGCTTTATTTGCTTCAAAAGTAGAGGGTATGGATAAGAAATTGAATATAGCAGATACTGCTGCTATGTTGAGGCCTTATGCTAATAATAAGAATCTGGTATTTTCATCTGTTATCAATGGTTTGGTACCCGCACCGGGCAGTGTAAAGGGGCGCTATCTCAGTGATAATGGAACCTGGATGCCATTTATTGATACCGTTTTACTAAACAATAAAATTGGCGCAAAACTAAATGCATCGGATACATCAGGTTTATTGGTAAACAGATTAAAAATATCTGATACGTCTAGTCTTTTAAGTGGCTATGCACGTAATGGACAATCCGTAAAATATGCGGATACTAGTTTTTTATTGAGTGGTTATTCAAAAAAGGGACAGTCTGTTCAATACAGAGATACTTCTTCCATGTTATTGGGCTATGCAAAATCTGGTCAGTCAGTAAAGTATGCTGATACTTCATTGATGTTATCGAATCGATTGAAGATTACAGATACAACAACGATGTTGAGTGGCTATGCAAAATCTGGTCAATCTGTTCAATATTCAGATACATCTTCGATGTTATCGAATCGTTTAAAAATTACTGATACAACGACAATGTTGAATGGGTATGCAAAATCTGGTCAATCAGTTAAGTATGCTGATACTTCTTTGATGTTATCGAATCGCTTAAAGATTACAGATACAACAACCATGTTGAGCGGCTATGCAAAATCTGGTCAATCTGTAAAATATTCAGATACTACTTTGATGTTGAGTGGTTTTGCTAAGACTGGACAATCAGTACAGTATTCCGATACCGCTTCGATGCTATCGAATCGGTTTAAGATTACCGATACAACAACGATGTTGAGCGGTTATGCAAAATCTGGACAATCAGTAAAGTATTCAGATACTACTTTGATGTTAAGTGGTTTTGCTAAGACTGGACAATCCGTACATTATTCCGATACTTCATCAATGTTATCAAATCGGTTAAAGATTACTGATACAACAACGATGTTGAGCGGCTATGCAAAATCTGGTCAATCAGTAAAGTATTCAGATACTACTTTGATGTTGAGTGGTTTTGCTAAGACTGGACAATCCGTACAGTATTCCGATACTTCATCCATGTTATCGAATCGGTTAAAGATTACAGATACAACAACGATGTTGGGTGGTTATGCAAAATCTAGACAATCAGTAAAGTATTCAGATACTACTTTGATGTTGAGTGGTTTTGCTAAGACTGGACAATCCGTACATTATTCCGATACTTCATCAATGTTATCGAATCGGTTAAAGATTACAGATACAACAACGATGTTGAGTGGCTATGCAAAAACCGGTCAATCAGTTAAGTATGCTGATACTTCATCAATGTTATCGAATCGATTAAAGATTACTGATACAACAACCATGTTGAGTGGTTATGCAAAATCTGGTCAATCAGTAAAATATTCAGATACTACTTCGATGCTATCGAATCGCTTAAAGATTACAGATACAACAACGATGTTGAGTGGCTATTCCAAAACTGGTCAATCAGTACAATATGCGGATACTACTTTGATGTTGAATGGTTATGCAAAATCTGGCCAGTCTGTTCGGTATTCAGATACTTCTTCGATGTTATCAAATCGATTGAAGATTACCGATACAACAACCATGTTCAGTGGCTATGCAAAAACCGGTCAATCTGTAAAATATTCAGATACTACTTTGATGTTGAGTGGTTTTGCTAAGACTGGACAATCAGTACAATATTTAGATACTGCTTCGATGTTATCGAATCGATTGAAGATTACAGATACGACAACGATGTTAGGTGGCTATGCAAAATCTGGTCAGTCAGTCAAGTATTCGGATACTGCCTCTATGTTATCGAATCGTTTGAAAATTACTGATACCACAACCATGTTGAGTGGTTATTCCAAAACTGGTCAATCAGTACAATATTCAGACACTACTTTGATGTTGAGTGGTTTTGCTAAGACTGGACAATCAGTACAGTATTCCGATACAGCTTCGATGCTATCAAATCGATTGAAGATTACGGATACGACAATCATGTTGAGCGGCTATGCAAAATCTGGTCAATCTGTAAAATATTCAGATACTACTTTGATGTTGAGTGGTTTTGCTAAGACTGGACAATCAGTACAGTATTCCGATACCGCTTCGATGCTATCAAATCGGTTAAAGATTACAGATACCACAACGATGTTGAGTGGCTATGCAAAATCTGGTCAATCAGTAAAGTATGCTGATACTACTTTGATGTTGAGTGGTTTTGCTAAGACTGGACAATCAGTGCAATATTCAGATACTGCTTCCCTGTTATCAAATCGTTTGAAAATTACTGATACCACAACCATGTTGAGTGGTTATTCCAAAACTGGTCAATCAGTACAATATTTAGATACTGCTTCGATGTTATCGAATCGATTGAAGATTACAGATACGACAACGATGTTAGGTGGTTATGCAAAATCTGGTCAGTCAGTCAAGTATTCGGATACTGCCTCTATGTTGTCGAATCGTTTGAGGATTACAGATACAACAACGATGTTGAGTGGCTATGCAAAATCTGGTCAATCAGTAAAATATTCAGATACTACTTCGATGCTATCGAATCGATTAAAGATTACTGATACAACAACAATGTTGAGCGGCTATGCAAAATCTGGTCAATCTGTAAAATATTCAGATACTACTTTGATGTTGAGTGGTTTTGCTAAGACTGGACAATCCGTACAGTATTCCGATACTTCATCAATGTTATCAAATCGGTTAAAGATTACTGATACAACAACGATGTTGAGTGGCTATGCAAAATCTGGTCAATCAGTAAAGTATTCAGATACTACTTTGATGTTGAGTGGTTTTGCTAAGACTGGACAATCAGTAAAATATGCAGATACAGCTTCCATGTTATCGAATCGCTTGAAGATTACGGATACAACAACGATGTTGAGTGGTTTTGCTAAGACTGGACAGTCAGTACAGTATTCCGATACAGCTTCCATGTTATCGAATCGCTTAAAGATTACAGATACAACAACGATGTTGGGTGGTTATGCCAAATCTGGACAATCAGTAAAGTATTCAGATACTACTTTGATGTTGAGTGGTTTTGCTAAGACTGGACAATCAGTACAATATTCAGATACAGCTTCCATGTTATCGAATCGCTTAAAGATTACGGATACAACAACAATGTTGAGCGGTTATGCAAAATCTGGTCAATCAGTTAGGTACTCAGATACTGCCACAATGTTATCGAATCGTTTGAGGATTACAGATACAACAACGATGTTGAGTGGCTATTCCAAATCTGGTCAATCTGTTCAATATTCAGATACATCTTCGATGTTATCGAATCGTTTAAAAATTACTGATACAACGACAATGTTGAATGGGTATGCAAAATCTGGACAATCAGTTAAGTATGCTGATACTTCTTTGATGTTATCGAATCGCTTAAAGATTACAGATACAACAACCATGTTGAGCGGCTATACAAAATCTGGTCAATCAGTAAAATATTCAGATACTACTTTGATGTTGAGTGGTTTTGCTAAGACTGGACAATCAGTACAATATTTAGATACTGCTTCGATGTTATCGAATCGATTGAAGATTACAGATACGACAACGATGTTAGGTGGTTATGCAAAATCTGGTCAGTCAGTCAAGTATTCGGATACTGCCTCTATGTTATCGAATCGTTTGAAAATTACTGATACCACAACCATGTTGAGTGGTTATTCCAAAACTGGTCAATCAGTACAATATTCAGACACTACTTTGATGTTGAGTGGTTTTGCTAAGACTGGACAATCAGTACAGTATTCCGATACAGCTTCGATGCTATCAAATCGATTGAAGATTACGGATACGACAATCATGTTGAGCGGCTATGCAAAATCTGGTCAATCTGTAAAATATTCAGATACTACTTTGATGTTGAGTGGTTTTGCTAAGACTGGACAATCAGTACAGTATTCCGATACCGCTTCGATGCTATCGAACCGATTGAAGATCACAGATACTACAACTATGTTGAGTGGCTATTCAAAGACTGGACATTCAGTACAATATTCAGACACAGCTTCAATGTTATCAAATCGGTTAAAGATTACAGATACCACAACGATGTTGAGTGGCTATGCAAAATCTGGTCAATCTGTAAAATATTCAGATACTACTTCTATGTTATTGAATCGATTGAAGATTACAGATACCACAACGATGTTGAGTGGCTATTCCAAAACTGGTCAATCAGTACAATATGCGGATACTACTTTGATGTTGAGTGGCTATGCAAAATCTGGTCAATCAGTAAAATATTCAGATACTACTTCGATGCTATCGAATCGATTAAAGATTACTGATACAACAACAATGTTGAGCGGCTATGCAAAATCTGGTCAATCAGTTAGGTATTCAGATACTGCCACAATGTTATCGAATCGTTTGAAGATTACAGATACAACAACGATGTTGAGTGGCTATGCAAAAACCGGTCAATCTGTAAAATATTCAGATACTACTTTGATGTTGAGTGGTTTTGCTAAGACTGGACAATCAGTACAGTATTCCGATACTGCTTCGATGCTATCGAATCGCTTAAAGATTACGGATACAACAACGATGTTGAGTGGTTATTCCAAAACTGGTCAGTCAGTCAAGTATTCGGATACTGCCTCTATGTTATCGAATCGTTTAAGGATTACAGATACAACAACTATGTTGAGTGGTTATTCAAAATCTGGTCAATCTGTGAAATATTCAGACACTGCCACAATGTTATCAAATCGATTAAAGATCACTGATACCACAACAATGTTGAGCGGCTATGCAAAATCTGGTCAGTCTGTTAAGTATTCAGATACTGCCACAATGTTATCGAATCGCTTAAAGATTACGGATACAACAACGATGTTGAGTGGTTATTCCAAAACTGGTCAATCAGTCAAGTATTCGGATACTGCCTCTATGTTATCGAATCGTTTGAGGATTACAGATACAACAACTATGTTGAGCGGTTATTCAAAATCTGGTCAATCAGTTAAATATGCTGATACCTCATCAATGTTATCGAATCGATTAAAGATTACGGATACAACAACGATGTTGATTGGTTATTCAAAATCTGGTCAATCTGTTAAGTATTCGGATACTGCCTCTATGTTATCAAATCGATTAAAGATTACTGATACAACAGCAATGTTGAGCGGCTATGCAAAATCTGGTCAATCAGTTAAGTACTCAGATACAGCTTCGATGTTATCAAATCGATTGAAGATAACTGATACAACAACGATGTTGAACGGCTATGCAAAGTCGGGTCAGTCTGTTAGGTATTCAGATACTGCTACAATGTTGAGTGGCTATTCCAAAACTGGTCAATCAGTCAAGTATTCGGATACTGCCTCTATGTTATCGAATCGTTTGAGGATTACTGATACAACAACGATGCTGAGCGGTTATGCTAAATCCGGTCAGACTGTTAAGTATGCTGATACTTCTTTGATGTTATCAAATCGCTTAAAAATTACAGATACAACAACGATGCTAAGTGGTTATGCAAAATCCGGCCAATCAGTTAAGTACTCAGATACATCTTCGATGTTATCAAATCGATTGAAGATAACTGATACAACAACGATGTTGAGTGGTTATGCAAAATCTGGGCAATCAGTTAGGTATTCCGATACCGCTTCTATGCTATCAAATCGATTAAAAATATCTGATACCGCCACTATGCTTGTCCGTAGAGTAAAGATTTCTGATACGACAACCATGCTAAGCGGTTATGCAAAATCTGGTCAATCTGTTAGGTATTCCGATACCGCTTCTATGTTATCAAATCGATTAAAAATATCAGACACCGCCACTATGCTTGTTCGTAGATTAAAGATCTCTGATACGACAACCATGCTAAGCGGTTATGCAAAATCTGGTCAATCAGTTAGGTATTCAGACACTGCCACAATGCTATCAAACCGATTAAAAATATCCGATACAATAACGATGTTGAGCGGTTATGCAAAATCTGGCCAATCTGTTAAGTATTCAGACACCGCTTCTATGCTTACTAACCGATTAAAAATATCAGATACGGCGGCTATGTTAAGTGTAAAAGCTCCACTAAGCTCTCCGGTATTAACAGGCACACCATTGGCACCAACAGCGGCTGCAGGAACCAATACCACGCAGATAGCCACTACTGCATTTGTTAGATCGGCAATAGCTTCTGCCACACCTGCGGGCACTTCGTTAACGGGTTCAATTCTTGCTTCTAATATAACGGCATCTTCCCTTACTTCTTTAGGTAACTTATCCAACCTAACCGTTACAGGGAATATTAGTGGAACACTGGTTACCTCTCTTCAACCTAATATTACTACATTAGGTTCTTTATCTAATCTTACCGTATCAGGAGATGTAACAATTAGTGGTTTGATTACTGCCACAGAAGGATTGAATGCCTCAGCTGCATCGAGTTCTAAAGGGATTGGCTATACTACCAACGGTTCTTCGGTAACGCAAACCACTAATAAATCCAGATCGGTTACCATTAATACATATTCTGGCCAGATCACCATGGATAATGCCAGGTTAAATTCTGGTTCATCGGTTTCATTTGATGTAAATAATTCAGTTGTAAAAGCAGGCGATGTCCCGTTTGTTGTTATCTCATCTGGTGCTACCCTCGGACGTTACCAGGTACAGGTAGGTGAAGTGGTAGACGGATCTTTTACCATAACACTCTATAATTATAGTGGCGGTAATCTGTCTGAAAGTGTTGTGTTAAATTTTGTGATTTTCAAAGGAAACTAAGATTTGGTTTGAGTTAATTAATTCAATTTTTTGTTTGTCTTCGAATACACTGAAAACTTTGTAGCTATGTAATAGTCAAAACTAAACTAACCGCAGAGCCGCAGAGAACAGTGAGTTTTCGCAGAGAAAAAATATGATGTGAACTAAAAAATAATTAACTCAAATAGCTTTTGAGAATAATATTACCACCATGCTATTTTATTGAAGAGTGTTTAGAATCCAATATCCATTGTGAGAGCTGCACAAAAAAATCCCTCCAATTGGAGGGATTTTTGAATTCTATAGATTATGTTGACGAATGCAATACCGAAGGGTACTTACTTAACCTGAAAATATCCATTGAATGATGTGGGCTCACGGTTGGTACTCGTTAGCTGCAGCATAGCAATACCATCTGAAAATACGCGCAGAAACAATTGCTGAACACCACTGGCATCTTTGGGTTTGATTGAGATCTCACATTGACCTTTCTTTTTTTCAGTAAATGTGTACTCAAATTTTTTGGAAGTAAATCTGGTTCCTCCATCTGTCTGGTTGATTTGCGGAGTAAAAGATGCACCATAATAAGGCAGAAATACATTTATGCTATCGTTCATGATTTCAACAATATAATCTGCCGGTGCCAGCTGGCGCGATCCAGACGAAGCAGAGGAGTAGGATATAGGTGTAAAAATATAATGTCTGTTTGCTGGTTTTGGTGCTGCAACACTTTCTTTTTCTTGTGCTGTTACTGTGTTGAACCCCATAAGCGTGCAGATAAAAAGAAATGCTGCTTTTGTAAAATAGGAGTGTTTCATAAAAAATATTTTTTTGGGGTGTCCGGATTATTTAGTGATCTGGTTTATAAATATAACGAGTTATTTAGTCATAAATATATCATCTTTCATCTGAGGGTATCATTTCTTATTAAAAGTAAAGCCCGTGTATTCGGGACTGCTCTCTCAATTAACTGTGTTGGCTTGAACAAGAAAAAGGCCTTCCATTTGCTTTTCTTTTATGATTCACTTCTGTGTTTATAAAAATATTTCCTCCAAGTGATTGTTTCACAATCTATTACAACTGATGGGGCCAGCGGTAGCATCTAAGTACCAGCATGGCAAATGCTAACTTTTCTCAGGGCAATAGAACTATTTGTAAGAAACTTTTGTTTGTATTGTTTAAGTAATCATGTAAAACAAGGTCTAAGGCTAGAAGATCCCTTCGGGGGATTATTCTTTTATATTATTAATGGACAGTTGTTAGAAAAATTAACCCCTAAACGGACTATTTTTTAAAATTAAAATCAATCCCCTGTAATATATTGCACCGGATACCTACTAATTATCATACAAAACCTAATAAACACTTCATTATGAAAAAGATTTTTTTATCGTTTGCTGTTATTGTAACAGCTTTTGCATCTGTAAAAGCCCAAACGGCCGACGAGATCATTGCCAAATACATTACGGCTATTGGCGGTGCCGATAAATGGACAAAAGTGCAGTCCCTCAAAGTAGAAGGACAGATAGAAGTGCAGGGAATCACCATCCCGTATACCATGCAGGGTGTTCAGATGAAAGGCTTGCGTGTAGATGCTGAATTTCAAGGAAATAAGATCATTGATATTGTTACTCCTGAAAAAGGATGGATGCAAAATCCATTGGCCGGCAAAGCTTCACTTGATCCTATTAGTGCTGATGAATTAAAAACCAAAGTAGATGATCTTGACCTGCAGGATGCGTTTATTGATTATAAGGCAAAAGGTTCAACCGTTGAGTTTTTAGGAAAAGATGAAGAAGATGGAAATGAATATTTCAAAATCAAACTCACTTCAAAAAACAATAACGAGAAAACCTATTTCTTTGATACCAAAACCAACTTGGTATATAAAGTAGAATCTATGGTAAAACAGCAGGGACAAGAAGTGAAATCTTCTGTAAAATACCTGGATTACCAGACAACAGATTACGGTATTAAAATGGCATTCAAACAAGATTCGGGTATGATGATGATGGTTACCAAAAAAGTAACTGTAAATGCTCCGATAGATGAGGCTATTTTTAAAGCCAACTAATTTTTATATACAACTATTATAAGCAGGCTGCATTTCTGTAGTACCCAATGGTGCAGAAGAATGCGGCCTGTTTTTTTATAAATCAAACCTTATGTTCAGTAAAATCAAACTAACGGCTTGCTTGCTCGCGATTGTTTTTAGCGCGCATGCACAAACCACATTAAACTCTTCTTATTTTCAGGTGATGGGTGCCCGTGCGTTAGGGCCATCAACCATGAGCGGAAGAATTACTTCTATTGAAGGTATCATTACAGATGGTCAGGTAAATCTGTATGTTGGAACCGCTGGCGGCGGAATTTGGAAAAGCCAGAATGGAGGACAATCTTTCACGCCTTTGTTTGATAAATATTGCCAATCCATTGGCGCACTAGCCATCGAGCCGGGTAATGCACGTGTTGTTTACGCAGGAACAGGTGAAAGCAATATGCGCAATTCAGTTTCAATTGGCGATGGAATGTATAAATCAACCGATGGCGGAAACAACTGGCAAAAAATTGGTTTAGACAGCACCGAGAGAATCAGTAAGATCCTGGTTGATCCTGCTGATAAAAAAACAGTGTACGTATCCGCCCCCGGTCCATTATGGAAATCTTCTGCTCATAGGGGCTTATACAAATCTTCCGATGCGGGAAAAACATGGAACAAAATATTATTTGTAAACGATGAAACCGGTTGCGCAGATATTGCCATGCACCCCACCAAAACAGGAACCCTGTTTGCTTCTTTCTGGCAGTTCAGAAGAAAGCCTTTTGCATTCAGTTCCGGAGGCACGGGCAGTGCATTGTTTAAAACAACTGATGGTGGTAAAACATGGAATAAAATTACCAAAGGATTACCCGAAGGTGATCTGGGTAGAATTGTGATTACCATCAATCCTTCAAAACCTACAGAAGTATTGGCGATTGTAGAAGCAAAAACACCCGGCTTATACATTTCTGAAGACGAAGGCGAAACATGGAAAAAATTATCCTCTACGGAAAATATTACGGCGCGACCTTTTTACTTCAGCACTTTGGTGTACGATCCGAAAGATCCGAAAAGAGTGTATCGTCCGGCTTACTCATTTGCTTCCTCAGCAGATGGCGGCTATTCATGGAGTGAAAATATTATTGGAGGTGTAGCACCTCACGCAGACCATCACGCATTGTGGGTAAACCCAAGCAATACAGACATGTTGTTTCTTGGTACCGATGGTGGCGTATATGTTAGTATGAATAAAGGAACTACCTGGCAGTATTTAAATAATCTTCCCGTAGGGCAATTCTACCATGTTAGCACCGATAACCAAACACCCTATAATGTGTATGGCGGATTGCAGGATAACAATTCATGGATGGCTCCCAATTCATCTCCGGGTGGTGTTACTTCTGTAGATTGGAGAACCATTGGTGGTGGTGATGGCTTTTGGGTGCAGACAAGTTTACTGAACCCTAAAATTGTTTTCTCCGAATCGCAGGGTGGAGAAATTACAAGGGTTGATATTGCAACAGGGTTATCATACGGCATCAAACCTAAAAAATTAGCGGGTGATGATGATCATCGCTGGAATTGGAATACACCGATTGTTACCGGAACATCTGTGAAAAAATCAGCCGCAGGAAAACCTTTGTATAATTTATATACTGCATCACAATATTTATTCCGTTCAAATGATGATGGTAGAAACTGGGAAAGAATTTCACCAGATCTTACCAGTAATAATAAAGCCAAACAACAGCAAGCTGAGAACAGCGGCGGTATTACCGGCGATAACACCAGTGCCGAAAATCACTGTACCATTTTTACAGTAACACAAGATCCAAAAAATGAAAACAGAATTTGGGTAGGAACCGATGATGGCAACCTGCAGCTAACCACTGATGGTGGAAAATCCTGGCAGAACAAAGCGGGGGGCATCTGGAAAACAGGCGTACCTGAAAATAGCTGGATCAGCAGTATCGAAATTTCTTCTCTCGATCAGAAAAGAATGTATGTAACCTTAGACAACCACATGTATGGCGATAACAATACCTATGTGGTGGTTAGTTATGATGGGGGCAATACCTGGACAAAATTCTCTTCTCCGGAATTTACCGGTTTTGCGCATGTGATTAGGGAAGATCTGGTGAATGAGAAATTATTATTTCTCGGAACAGAAATGGGTTTATTCTTTTCATTGGATGGAGGTGCAAACTGGATGCGCAGTAAATACCAAAATATGCCATGGTATAATTTGGTGAGGGATATTAAAATTCAACCGCAAACCAATGACCTTGTTATCGCATCTCATGGAAGAGGCATTTACATTATTGATAACCTGCAGCCATTGCGCGAATTGGTAAAGACGGATATTAATAAAGAAGCCATCCTATTCCCTATACAGAATTTTAAGTATGACTACGCACCGCAGTACCCCCAGCCCCCTTCTAATTTAACGGGTTGGGTAGGAGAGAACAAAGTTGTGGCGCCTACCATCTTTTATTATTTAAAAGAGCGCAGTAATGAGAGTGTGAAAATAGAGGTATACGATGCCGCCAATAAAAAAATAAAAGATTTTAATGGCACAGGCGTAAAGGGGCTGAATAAAGTATACTGGCCCTTAAACATCAACCCGCCAAAAGTGGCACAAGGTGGTTTTATTGCACAGTCAACTGTTTTGTTTTCTTCCATAGTAAGTCCGAAAGTACCTGCAGGAAAATATAAGATAGTGGTAAAAGCCAATGGTAAATCTTACGAACAATTCATTACCATTGAAGCCAATCCGGCTAAGGGATTAACCACACCATCGCTTGAGTTACTGTACAAACAAGGAATGCGCTTACATGCATTACAAGAGCGCCTTGCGGTATTGGTTGATACCCTGAATAGTACCATTGCTACAATAACAAAAACAGCAACAGCCGATGCAACAAAACAAGCTAAACTAAAAGAACTGGATGCATTCAAACACGAGATACTGGAACTAAACCGTAAATCTATTTTCTTTGATGAGTTTAAATACAGAAGAAAAGTGAGTGACTTATATGTTGCAGTAGCCACTTCCATCGAACCCTTATCCGCCACCCAGGAAAAAGGAATTGGTTTACTGGAAGAAGAGTTTACCACATTTAAGAACCGTTTTTTTGCGATGATTAAGTAAGAAGAAAAATATCGAACAGTTGAATGTCGAACAGATGAATTACGGATTGTTTATTCGTAGTTCATCTGTTTTTATTTTTTGAAGGATGGCTTATAAGTAAAAGCGGTACTCTCTTTATTCGCCTCAAAGTATTCTCAAGCCATTTCATTCTTCGCAAGGTGTCCAAGCCTCACTCACATAAATCCCAAAAAAATAGAGAGTTCTCCACGAATGTCTTCCGCCGCTGCGAAGACTTTGCGGTTAGAATTGCTAAATAGTTTTATATATCACGACTCATGATGCGAATACCTGATCTTCTATTATGAACAAATCTCAATAAAAGAAGATTATGCACACAGTTCAGCGAAATACCATTAAACTGGATTGCAGGGAGCATACCCGGCTATCACTTATAGGGAATTACAGGACATTGACTTAACTTCATCTGTAAGATGAATAAGACTTATGATATCGATGTAATTGTGTGCTACTAACCGTAATTTCCTCTATGGAGACATGCGAAGAAAGGCAAACGAACACAATTGTTAAAGAGTTTTACGCATGAGGTGACAATGTTGCCAGTACGCCTACTGTTGCAAATGCGATAGGAATTTAAGCAACCGCTGGAATAACAGTAAGTAAGAAAATGATACTTGAAGCATTTTAGCGCTCATTTTGCAGACATTTATCGGCCTTTTGCATACCAGTTTATTAAAAATGGACAGAAAAGTAGTCATTCGCATTATGAAATACATAGTCTTTAGAATCCTATTTGTCTTTTCCAGTTTAGGTGCAACGGCGCAAACGAAGACCAATTTTACTTTGGGCTTTGCTGACAGCGTTGAATCAACAATACTGAAGGAGCAACGCCCTTTAATGATCTATACACCTTATGCAGGTAAGAAAAACAGGACTACGACAACCGAAACATTCCCGGTGCTGTATGTATTAGATGGCGAAAATATCTTCCGTTCAGTTGCAGCAATAGTTGAACGTTTGGTGAATACGGGTTCTTGCCCACCAATGATTGTAGTTGGTATACCAAATACAAACAGGGGCCGCGATCTTACTCCAACCCCTGTAATTGCTGGTGCAGACGGCATAAAAAACTCCGGAGGTGGTGAAAATTTCATTTCATTTATTTCAAAAGAATTAATGCCCTATATAGTGGCAAATTACCCTGCTTCAACCTATAAATTATTGATGGGCCACTCCCTCGGCGGATTAATGGTAATAAATACCTTGGTCCACCAACCGAACTTATTTAACGCTTACATTTCTATTGACGCGTCGCTTTGGTGGGATGACCAGAAGATACTAAAGGAAAGTAGACTGGTGCTAGATACAAGTAAGTATGAAAATAGAACTTTATTCATGACCATGGCTAACCGTATGGAAAAGGGAGTGGATACCATGGCTGTACAGATGGATACTTCGGGGAATACTGAACTGATTCGTTATAATTTAGATTTGATCCATTACATTAAACAACATCCAGAAAATAAATTAAGGTTTAGATACGATTATTACGAAAACGAAACACATGGTACAGTTTCATTTATTTCTGCATACAATGCCCTTCGTTTTATATTTGACTACTATGCATTTCCGATATATGCGGATCACCAAACAACAAACCCTAAGTTAGCATCAGTAATTACTGAACACTTCCTTTATGTTTCCAGGCAACTGGGCTACGTGGTGCTTCCGGATGCTTCACTTGTTAACAGCTTAGGTTACCGTTCCTTAAACTTAAATCACTTTGAACTTGCCGGGCAATTGTTTGCATTAAATGTGCTGAATTATCCTAAAAATGCCAATCTACAGGATTCATACGGAGACTATTACCTAGCAATAGGTGATAAGAAAAATGCTATTGAACGATTTAAAAAAGCATTGGCTATCGAGGAAATTGCTGAAACAAGAACAAAACTGAACGCCTTAATTAATTAATTGTATAACAAACGACTCTGATACCCAAAGAATTGAGGGTATACACCAAAAAAAGGGGAAAAATAATAAAATAGTAAGCTTTTAGCCATACATTCAGGCCGATTATTCCCATTTGGAAGACATTAATCCGGGTTTTGCATATTAATGCCTGAATAGCCCAGCTTGTTAAAGACTTTTACTTGTAATACTTTTTACCTCTCATGAAAAAGTCTTTTGTAATCTTATTACACGTTGGTTTCTGGTTCTGCTACTTCATATTGATATTCATTATGCTTTCCGTGTATTACCGCAGCAGCAGCCATACTGTTAGCCAGGTTCCAAGGATCATCAACGCGTTAAAAAGCCTTTTTTTCTTTGCTTTTATTCCTTCCGTAATTTCCTATTTTTTGAATTATTTTCTTTTGTTCCCTAGATACCTGCAGCAAAAGAAATATGTGCTCTCTATCTTAATTGGGTTTGGCATTGCCATAGGAGCAGCGATTTTTAGTTATATCATGCTTCGATTCTATATCGAAACAGGCAATATGAATGACATGGATAAAGGAGGAGAGAAAGGAAGGTCAACAGCACTAATCGTAATAGGTGCGATGACTATCATTGGATCAATTTCAGGTATTGTTGCACTCATTATCAAGGGCTTTGTTACCTGGGTAAATGAGATCAGGTTAAAAGAAAGTTTTGTAGAAAAAAATCACCAAATCGAAATGGCACTGATCAAGTCGCAGCTTGATCCACACTTACTTTTTAATACAATCAATAATATCGATGCCTTGATTTTAAACGATTCGGTGGTAGCATCCGAATACTTGAACAAACTCTCTGATATCATGCGGTTTATTTTGTATGAAACAAAGACCGACAAAATACTATTGGCAAGGGAAATTGAGTACATTGAAAAGTATATCTCCTTACAAAAGATCAGAACAGCTAACGAAAACTATGTACTTTTTTCTGTAACGGGGATTGTTGGAGCCAAAAGTATTGCACCTATGGTATTCATTCCCTTTATAGAAAATGCATTTAAGCACGCCAATAACAAGAAACTGGAGAACGCTATTACGATAAGTTTACATATCATGAGTGAAACTGTTCAATTAGTTTGCGAAAACAAATTTGATCAGAAAATAGTGCTCACAGGAGATTATGGTGGTTTAGGGAATGACTTAATTGAAAAGAGGTTAGATCTTATTTATAAAGGAAAACAAAAACTCGAAGTTACCAAGTCAAATGAACGTTATTGTATTGATCTAACCATTCCCTATGAATAAATATTCCTGTATTATCATTGAAGACGAACCATTGGCTCTCGGCAAAACAAAAAGCTTTGTTGGCAAAGTGCCGTTTCTTAATCTGACTGCTACTTTCGATAATGCACTTGCTGGTCTTGCATATCTCAATAACAACAATGTAGATATATTGCTTCTAGACATCAACATGGATGAGTTGTCTGGTATTGAATTACTTGAAAGTTCAAAGATTACAAGTCAGGTAATTATTACAACAGCTTATCAGGAATACGCAATGAAGGGTTACGAACTTTCAATCACGGACTATCTCCTAAAACCTTTCACTTTTAACCGATTTTTGCAGGCGGTCAATAAAGCACAGGATAATTTAGCCCTTCGAAGTAAAGATCAAGTATCACCTGAATTCATTTTTGTCAAAACAGAAAATCGATTGGAAAAGATTATGATCGATGATATCCTCTACATAGAAGGGATGCGTGATTATTTGAAGATTCATACGTTACATAAAAAGATCATGACACTACAGAGTTTCAGTGAAATTGAAAAACTAATCCCATCAAACCTTGTCTGTAGGGTGCATAAATCTTATATGGTATCATTGAACAAAATCGAGTCGATTGAGCGTAGCAGAATTAAGATAGGACAAGAAATGATTCCTGTTTCAGATACCTATAAAGAAGGGTTCTATCAGCACATCAATAATAAGCCTTTAGCCTGAGATGTCTTGCAGATCAATAAGGGCATGTTGTAGACAGTTACCCTGATTTTGCATATCCCAATTGTAGCCCTCTTCCTACGTTGATACTTTTGTTCAAGTTAATTAATCAATAAAAACTTAAACAAAAGTATTATGAAAAAAAAATCTCACATCACCATTTTAATTGCCTTGCTACTTGTAAGTGCATCAGGTTTTGGTCAAACAACTTACCTTGATCCAGTCTTAAATCTTGTTGGTGCCAATTTTAATTATGGCAAAGCAAACAGTTCATTAAAGGAGTTTAAAAAATCAGTCCTTGGTGTTCAAGTTGGTGCTACTTTCCAGGCTGGTATAACCAATTACTTTTCTATTGTTCCTGAATTATATTTCATGTCAAAGGGTGGAAAATTAAAAGAGAACAATCCATTGAATTCTAAAGAAACGACAACGCATTTATACAGCCTTGAATTACCCATTCTTGCCCGATTTCATTACGGCCCTATTTATCTTAATGCTGGACCTTCTATCGCCTACAACCTGGCTGGAACCAATAAGGTTGACAATTCATCCAAGGATATCGCTTTTAATAATACATCCGGAGGCTTTAAGCGTTGGGAAGCGGGAATCCAGGCTGGTGGTGGGTATCAATTCCCTTTCAAACAAAGAAGGGTGGCAATAGATTTACGGTATAATTATGGACTGACCAATGTTTCTTACGGACAAGAAGCATTTACCCGCAGCTTTATTGTAAGCATTCACTATTCACGTCCTTGGAAAAAAAACCTACTTGCAAAAAAACATTAATTAATCAATCATGCGCACTTTAACTATCACAAGCACCTATCTTTTCCGTTTCGCAGGATTTTCAGCTATTATTGCAGGCGTAATTTTCGCTGGTATTCAACCCATTCATCCGCCAGATATTCTAGCATCAGTAACAACAGGTAAATGGATGGTCATTATGTCTCTGAAGTTATTAATGACCTTCTTTTTCCTTATCAGCATTGCAGGCTTTTATATCAGGCAGGCGCATAAGATTGGTTGGGTTGGATTGATGGGAGCAATCCTCTTGAGTATTTCATGGGCATTGCAATCAGGTTTTGTTTTCGCAGAACTACTGATACTTCCACCACTAGCAGACGTGTCACCTGATTTTGTGATTAGTGCGCTTGGTTTAGGAAATGGCCATCCGGGAAGTATGAACATAGGAGCAATCAGCTCTGTATATATTTTTTTAGGCATTTGTTATTTGGTGGGAGGTATTCTCTTTGGCATGGCTACTTTTCGCGCCAACATTTTGCCACGCTGGCCAGCAATGCTTCTTTCAGTGACTGCTCTTGTAACACCAACTGCAGCATTATTGCCACATCATATCCAACGCTTTGTAGCAGTTCCGATGGGTATTTCATTTGCATGCCTCGGATATGCCTTACTTACTGAAATGAAAACCCAAGCCTGACTTCGAATAAGCATTAACGAAATCAATGAACGATTAAATTAAATGCCAATACACAGATTAGCAATTAATTCAATTTTTTTCATTCTCTCGGGTGTCCAAGCCACAATCACATAAATCCCAAAAAAATCGAGCGTTCTCCGCAAATGTCTTCCGCCGCGGCGGAGACTTCGCGGTTAGAATTGCTAAATAATTTTATATATCACTACGCATGATGAGAATACTAAAATTTCATTCTTTGCATAGATAGAATTAGTAATCTAAAGAGTAATTTACGTAAGGTTACTTAATTGAAATTTGACACTTTTTTTTGACACCTCTTTAAAACAAAAACCGCCTAAACTCAACGTTTAAGCGGCTTCACAGTTGCCAACATTTGGCTTTTGTGCCCAGAACAGGAATCGAACCTGCACTACCTTGCGATAACCAGATTTTGAGTCTAGCGCGTCTACCAATTCCGCCATCTGGGCTTTTCTAATTAGTAATTAATAATTAGTAATTAGTAATTGGATGTCAAGGGTAATTATTAATTTTTAATTGCTAATTATTAATTACCTATCGGGTTGCAATATTAGTGTATCGGTTTAAATCAACCAAATATTTGGTTTGTTGAGAAGTCGGGAAGTCGGGAAGTCGGATAGTCCGTAAGTCGGCAAGACCTGCAGTGAGGAGAAATGCTTATTCCTTCTTTCGGACTTCCGGACTATCCGACTTCCGACTTCCTAACTATTTAAATCCCGCTAAAATCCGATCTAAATATTTTTTCCGGTAATAGTACTCTTTTACTTGCAACAATTCTTCTTCGGTAGTAATACCTTCCTGATAATTTGCCACAATCTTTGCCACAGGTTCATAGATCTCTTGTTGGGTTTGGTGAATGGTTTCGGTTAGCCTGTCTATATCCGACTGTTCCGATACATCCATGGCCTGCTCATTCAGGTCGAGCATTTCCATCAGAAAATCGGGACTCAACTGATATTTTTCCTCTTCTTCCAGCAATCCTTTCAGTTGTAAAACGTATTTCAATGTTTCATCCGGGTGGGTAAATATTTTATATGCCATATTTACCTGTGAGGCTTTGTCTAATATCTCCGCCTTTTCTTCTTCCGAAGCCTGCCCATGAAAATCGGGATGGTACTGGCGGCTGAGTTCATAAAATTTTGCTTTCACCAAAGCTATGTCTGGTTGGAGAGAGAAGGGAAGGGAGTATAGTTGGAAATAATTCATTGAAAAAGCTTTTAGCTACTAGCTTTTAGCCGTTAGCATGAATGTTGCAATATTTTTGTAAAGCTATTCTATTGATGACTGAACCGGCATCAATGCCTGCAGCTAATGGCTAACGGCTAATAGCTTAATTTGCACAAAACTAACGCAATGCTCGTCATAGGCCTTATTAGAGAGGGAAAAGTTCCGGCGGATAACCGGGTGGCATTGATACCGGCTCAGTGTAAATGGCTGGTGAAGCATTTTGCCGATGTTCGAATACTGGTGCAAACCTCGCCCCATCGCTGTTTTACCGATGAGGAATACCGGCAGGCGGGGGTGGAAGTGGTGGAAGACCTTTCTGCATGTAATTTGTTAATTGGCATTAAAGAAGTGCCCGTGAGCCAGCTATTGGCGAATAAAACCTATCTCTTTTTTTCACACACCAAGAAAAAGCAACCCGCCAATCGGGCTTTGATGCAGGCGATGGTTGCAAAAGACATCACATTGATAGATTATGAATGTCTGGAGCATGAAGACGGCCAGCGTATTATTGGCTTTGGCTTTTTTGCAGGTATTGTAGGGGCGCACAACGGTATGATGGCCTATGGCAATCGTACGGGTACTTATCATTTAGGAAGGGTAGCCGAAGTAAAAGATTACCGTGAGCTCATACACACGTATTTTGGATTAAAATTACCCAACGTAAAAATTGCCGTAACGGGTAGCGGTCGTGTGGCACATGGTATATTAGAGATCATGAACCTGATGGATGTGCAGGAAGTGGAACCCGATGAGTATTTGCGAAGGGAATTTGCATATCCGGTATATGTACATTTGAAAGGCAGCCATTTGTACAGACACAAAGAAAAAGGTAATTATCACAGAGATGATTTTCATGCGCATGCAGATCAATACCGATGCCTGTTTGAAGAATACTGTGCACAAACAGATATTGTGATGAATGGTATTTACTGGGAGCAAAATATTCCCCGGTTGTTTACTATGCAGACTATGCAAGAGCCCGATTTCAGGATACAAACCATAGCAGATATTACAGATGATACCAATGGAAGCATTCCCTGTAACCTGGGCGATGCAACCATTGATGCGCCGGTATATGGCGTGGATAAAATGAGCGGATTAAAAACCGCTCCCTATGTTTCGGGTAGTGTGGATGTGATGGCTGTTGGCAACCTGCCCAACGAGTTACCCCGCGATGCCAGTCGCTATTTTGGGGAGCAGTTGATTAAGTATGTATTGGATGATATCAGAAAAGGGGGGAGTGATGTTGTGGAGCGGGCTACTATTTTGAAAGGAGGTAAATTGACGGAGGCATTTGAGTATTTGGCGGATTATGCGGAGCAGGAATAATTTTTTTGCCACTGATTTCACTGATTGGCACTGATTTTTTTCCAGTGTTAATCAGTGAAATCAGTGGCAACCTACAACTTCAAATAAAAATCTTTCAGCAACTCACAGAAAGCAGGTGTATACACATCCTCATCACGAATTACGATTACTGAATCCAAAGCCACAATTTTTTCTCTCCCAAATAAAAGCATCGAACGGAAAAACGAATGCCGGGTTGTTTGCTGAACGGAAATTGCTTCCTCCAGAAAAAAATGATGATTCAATGCCAAAGCAACAAATTCATTTCTCCGGTGATACGGAAGCAGCACGGCAAATTTTCCTTCTGGAGAAAGATGTTTATAAATTGAATCCAATAATTCTTCAAAAGAAAGTGAATCACTATGCAATGCCATATTTCTTTGCGCATTACCACTTTTCAAATCATTTTCAAAAAATGGTGGGTTAGAAATAATGAGATCGTACTGTTTACCAAGGTGTACGGTTCTGGCATCGGCAGTAATTACCTGTAACCGTTCATGCCATGTAGAAGCTTCAAAATTATCTGCAGCCTGTTGGGCGGCTGCTTCATCCAGTTCTATGGCATCAATTTTTGCTTTTGAACTTTGTGCCAGCATCAGACTTAGCAGGCCGGTGCCGGTTCCAATATCCAACACACTGCTTACTGCCCATTGCTTGCTACGTGTTGAAATCCACGCCCCGAACAAACAGGCATCGGTGCACACTTTCATAGCGGACTTATCCTGATGAATGATGAATTGTTTAAACTGAAAATAAGTATTAAACATAGGGGTAATGAGAATTGGTTGACTTAACCGCAAAGGCGCTATGACGCAAAGAGGCGCGAGGATTTTTCTATCTATTACTTCGCGAACCCTTGCGTCATTGCGCCTTTGCGGCGAAAAAAAATCCGAAATGAATACATTGAATTTGTGTCACAAACTTAAAATTACGCATGTTGCACCATTTACCGGTAATAGGTATCTTTAAATCAAATACGAATAACTCAGGATGGGCAATCAATTTATCGCTAAAAATAAAACGAATCTTTTTTATGGCCTGCTTATGGGTGGGTTGTTGTTTTTGCTTAACTGGCTCGAATTGCGATTTGTAATTTTCGACCATGCATTTGAAATATATGTTGGGGCAGTGGCGATTATGTTTACGTTACTCGGCATTTGGCTTGCCGGAAAACTAACCAAGCCAAAAGTAGAAACAGTGGTGGTAGAAAAAATTCTTTACAACGAACCCAATGCCGTTTTTATATTAAATGAAAAAGAACTGGCCGCAATCGGTATGAGCAAACGCGAACTGGAAGTGTTGCAACTGATGGCAGAAGGGCTGAGCAATCAGGAAATTGGGGAACGATTATTTGTATCGCTGAATACCATTAAAACACATTCTGCAAAAATTTTTGAAAAAATGGATGTTCAACGCAGGACACAGGCTGTTGAAAAGGCAAAAAGGTTGGGATTAATACCCTAAACACTCATCCTTTTGTATGAAAGGAAAGGGTTTCAGAAAAAATCACCCAAAAGTATGAGGCTAATAAGCAAAGCATAGTTGATTTTTACCGCTCATTCATCTAACCAAAATATACGCAAATGAAAAAGCTTGTACTTGTTTATGGCACCATTGCCGGATTGATTGTATCCGCCATGATGGCTTATTCTACCTCCCGTTACTGCAGTACGGGCAATTATGAAGATGGGATGGTGTATGGCTACACGGCCATGATCATTTCTTTCTCGATGATTTTTGTCGGCATCAAATCGTTCCGCGATAAACACAATTTGGGTGTGATTACTTTCGGCAAAGCATTTAAAATCGGTTTGTTTATTACGTTGATTGCCTCTACTTTTTACGTGGTTTCCTGGCTGATCAATTATTATTGTTTTATGCCCGATTTTATGGATAAATACTCAGCCAATATGATTGATAAGTTAAAAACAAGTGGTGTAACGGCGGCGGAGATCACCGCAAAAACGGATGAAATGTTGAAGATGAAAGAGCTGTATAAAAATCCAGTGTTTGTAGTACTCTTCACTTACCTTGAAATACTACCTGTTGGTTTGATTGTGGCATTGATCAGTTCATTGATCCTGAAAAGAAAAGCTGCCCCAACGTCTACTGTTGTTTAATTCAATTTATACCTCTGCGATATCTCCCTGTTCTCCTGTTCTCTGCGGTTGGAAGAGTAGCCAACCGCAGAGAACAGGAGGAGCAGAGTTAACCGCAGAGGTTTATTTGAGCGTGTTCAACAACTCCTGTAAATCCAGATGCTCGGTTACCATTTGTAAATTACCGTTTGCATCTAATGGCCATTGCTCTTTGGGTTTGTCCCAATACAATTCCACGCCATTTCCATCCGGATCATCCAGGTACAAAGCCTCCGACACACCATGATCTGAGGCACCGGTTAAAGGATATTTTGCCTCCATCAATCTTTGTAAAATAGCAGCCAGATCTTTACGTGTAGGGTAGAGGATAGCAGTATGAAACAATCCCGGTGCGTGTACCGGTGCAGGTTCAGCACCTTTGCTGTACCATGTATTCAATCCAATATGATGGTGGTATCCACCCGCCGAAATAAAAGCAGCCTGGGTACCATATCGCTGCATTAGTTCAAATCCCAACAACCCCTGATAAAAACCCAATGCTCTATCAAGATCAGCAACTTTCAAATGCACATGACCAATGCGGGTGTGTGGGGGAATGACGTAGGACATTTTAATTAAAAATTAAAAATTAGAAATTAATAATTGGTCATTCAAGTTCTATTATTGACCATTGACCATTGACCATTGACCATTGACCATTGACCATTGACCATTGACCATAGGCCATAGGCCATAGACCATAGACCATTCACTAAGGTAATCCCTCTTAAACAAAACGACCACTTCAATTCGAAGTGGTCGTTTCAATATGTGATCCAGAATTTTCCTGGCGATGCCTTGAAAAATTATTGAGCAGTTAAACTGGCACCTAAATATTCGCCATTTAATCGGGCAATATTGGTGATGGAAATTTCTTTGGGGCAGGTGGCTTCGCAGGCGCCGGTATTGGTGCAGGCACCAAATCCTTCTTTGTCCATTTGTGCTACCATATTTATCACTCGGCTTTTACGTTCGGGATCTCCTTGTGGTAATAAAGCCAGGTGAGAAACTTTGGCACTCAGGAACAACATGGCACTGCTGTTTTTACAAGCCGCCACACACGCACCGCAACCAATACACATCGCTGCTGCAAAAGCGGCATCGGCATTGTCTTTCGGGATGGGTAGTGCATTACCATCTACGGCATTACCTGTATTAACACTGATGTAACCACCAGCCTGAATAATTCTGTCGAATGCAGAACGATCTACCATCAAATCTTTAATAACTGGAAAGGCATCTGCTCTCCATGGCTCCACCACAATAGTATCTCCATCCTGAAAAGCGCGCATGTGCAACTGACAAGTTGTATTCGCCTGCCATGGACCATGGGGTTTTCCGTTGATGTACATGGAGCAGGAGCCACATATACCTTCGCGGCAATCATGATCGAAAGTGATCGGATCTTCTCCATCACGGATCAGTTGCTCATTCAGTACATCAAACATTTCCAGAAAACTCATTTCCGAAGAAATGTTCTCTACCCGGTACAGTTTGAAAGCACCTTTGCTTTTGGTATTGGCTTGTCTCCAGACTTTCAGGTTAAGATTCATGTTGTAGTGTTCCATATCGAAATTTGAAAATTTGAAAATTTGAAAATTTGAAATTGAAAAGTAATTCACCCTTTTGCTGTAGCAATGATTCTGGACAATATTCGTATAATCTCTGCGAGATTATACGGTAGTGACCGATCAAATGGGTAGGTTTCACTTCGTTCACATAAAATCAACCAATAAAGCGTTTCACTGGCTTCTTTGGCGGCGATTTTCATCTTGTGAATGAAGTCTGCCTTGCTTTCCGCGTTCTGGGCCTCAAATATGTTTGCACCTATTGAGGTTCCGGAACGTAAAAGCTGTTTTGCAATAACAAATTTTTTATCCTGTTCAAGAACTTGTGTAAATCGTATGATCGCCAAAGAAAATTCAACTGATTTTTCAACGATCACATTCTTTCTATCATTCCGCATAATTTGAATTTGTACACTAATTTAATTTTCAAATTAGCACACTTTCTCCCGCACCTGCGGGATCAAATTAACTGCGGTTAATACCTGTTACTACTACTTATAATTCCGCTGCGTTGGTTTAATCACCTCATAATTCAATGGCTCTTTGTGTAAATTCCATTTACTGTCACCCGCATATTCCCAGGCGGCAACGTACATGTAATTTTCATCATCACGCAGTGCTTCTCCATCCGGTGTTTGGTACTCTTCACGGAAGTGTCCGCCGCAACTTTCATTTCTGTTCAGGGCATCTACACACATCAGTTCACCCAGTTCAATAAAATCGGCCACGCGGTTGGCTTTGTCTAATTCAGGGTTCATTTCTTCAATCTTGCCCGGTATTCTAACATCGCTCCAGAATTCTTTTTTCAGTGCCTGCACTTCTGCAATGGCCTGTTTCAATCCCTGCTCATTACGTGCCATACCACATTTATCCCAGATGATTTTACCCAAACGCTTATGAAAACTTTCCACACTTTGCTTGCCCTGAATACTCATTAAATGATTGATACGGTTGGCAACGGCCTGCTCTGCTTCTTCAAAAGCGGGGTGCGTGGTTTCAATTGCTTTGGCATAGATCTCATCGGCCAGGCTATTGCCCAATGTGTAAGGAATTACAAAATAGCCATCGGCCAATCCTTGCATTAATGCAGATGCACCTAATCGGTTGGCACCGTGATCGCTAAAATTGGCTTCTCCTAATGCATATAATCCGGGAACATTAGTCTGTAATTCATAATCTACCCATAAACCGCCCATGGTATAGTGTACTGCCGGGTAAATGCGCATCGGTACCTCGTATGGATTTTCGCCTGTGATCTTAGCATACATATCAAACAGGTTACCATATTTTTCTTTTACCACATCTTTACCTAAGGCAATAATGGCTTCCTCCGAAATATTGTCATTGCCCTGTTTGCCCGCTTCAATTTTTCCATAGCGGATAATGGCTGCGGCAAAATCGAGGTAAACAGCCTGTTTGCTGGTTCCTACGCCATAGCCTTCATCACATCTTTCTTTGGCAGCGCGTGAGGCCACATCGCGTGGTACCAGATTACCAAAAGCAGGGTATCTTCTCTCTAAATAATAATCTCTTTCTTCTTCAGGAATCTCACTCGCTTTTCTGTTATCACCTTTTGCTTTCGGAACCCAGATGCGTCCATCGTTACGGAGGGATTCAGACATCAGGGTCAGTTTAGACTGGTGATCGCCACTTACCGGAATACAGGTTGGGTGAATTTGGGTAAAACAAGGGTTGGCAAATGTGGCTCCCTGCCTATGTGCTTTCCAGGCTGCAGTTACATTGCTACCCATGGCATTGGTGGATAGATAGAAAACGTTACCATAACCACCACTGCATAATAATACTGCATGACCAAAATGTCTTTCCAGTTTTCCTTTTACCAGGTCGCGGGCAATAATGCCGCGGGCCTTGCCATCGATTTTAACGATCTCAAGCATTTCGTGGCGACTATACATTTTCACATTACCCAACGCCACTTGCCTTTCCAGTGCCTGGTAGGCGCCTATTAATAATTGCTGACCGGTTTGTCCGGCAGCATAAAAAGTTCTTTGTACCTGTGTACCCCCAAAAGAGCGGTTACTCAGTAAGCCACCATATTCACGTGCAAAGGGAACACCCTGTGCCACACACTGGTCAATAATATTCGTACTCACTTCTGCCAAACGATGCACATTGGCTTCGCGGGCGCGGTAGTCACCACCTTTAATGGTATCGTAAAACAAACGGAACACACTGTCGCCATCATTCTGATAATTCTTGGCTGCATTAATACCACCCTGAGCTGCAATAGAGTGGGCACGGCGTGGAGAATCCTGAAAGCAGAATGCTTTTACTTTATATCCCAACTCACCCAAAGAGGCAGCCGCAGAAGCACCCGCCAAACCGGTACCTACCACAATTACTTCCAGTTTACGTTTGTTGGCCGGGTTCACCAGTTTACAATGCCCTTTATAATCCACCCATTTATCATCTAAAGGCCCGGCAGGAATTTTTGCATCTAACATATGCTGCAGTTTGAAGTTTGTTTTTTGTTTGTCAACTGTATTGCTTTGCTCGACTTCGTTGTGTCACTCACTTGTACGTTCGGTTCTTTTCTCGTCAGTCGTCATTTCGACGAAGGAGAAATCTACTACACTAGAATGAGATTTCTCCTTCGTCGAAATGAAGTTTATCCCAGTCACTACTCACGCCTCACGATTCACGTCTCACCCTAATTCACCCAACCCATATAAAAACTCACCGGCATCATAGCAAAAGCCAGTGAAATAATAATTGAGAAAGCCAACCCCATATTGGTTAACATGGCATTGTATCGCTTGTTACTAACACCAATTGTTCTGAAAGCACTCTGAAAACCGTGGGCCAGATGGTAGCCTAAAGAAAGACAGCCCAATACATATACAATCACTACCCAAAGAACACTAAATTCTAATTTCATTTTTTCGTAGAGGTTAATTTCTTCGCCCAGTAAAAAACCCTGGTTAGCGCGGTTGGGTAACCAGAAATGATACATGTGTAGAATCAGGAATAACAAAATCAGTGTTCCCAGCAAGCCCATGCTTCTGCTATACCATTTGCTTCCTTCGTTGCCATAGGTAACCGCATAACCAACGGATCTTTTGCTACGGTTAGATGCGGTTAGTACCAGGCCCTGGATAATGTGTAACAGCAGGCCCGCAAAAAGACCTATTTCAAGAAGGCGCGGAACCCAGTTGGATCCCATAAAGTGAGCACCTTTGGTAAACATTTCACCACCGTCTCCGGCCCAGATACAGGCGTTGAGCCCTACGTGAATAATCAGGAAAAGAATGAGGAAAATACCGGTAAATCCCATAATCAGTTTCTTTCCTACGGACGAAGTGAAGACTTGTTTCCAGGTCATATTGCAAGTTTAGGTTTGTAATTCGCTGCAAAAATAGCACAGTAAACGATGCTAAGCGTTGAGTAATAACAACTTTTTTCGTTCATGGTTCAGTGTGCAGGGTTCAAGGTTCCTAGTTCATGGGGGATGTTATTTAAAGCAGATGTTGACTGGTATTGGGTTTAAGCGGTTTTAAGTGTTTTTAGCTGTTTAACTATGGTCCATGAACTATGAACCAATCGCCCAACACCGCTCACATAAAAATACTTTCTTCAAAGAGAAACCTCACTTACATTTGATACATGTTAAAGTTATTAAGCATCTTATGGAATAGTTTCCGCATGGCATTGCAGGAATTAAGGGTGAATAAGCTGCGCACCTTTCTTTCCTTATTTGGTATCACCATCGGTATCTTTTGTATCATAGGCGTATTGGCAACGGTTGATAGTCTGGAGCGTAAGGTTCAGGACGATATCAAATCGTTTGGTAACAATACCATTTATGTAGATAAATGGAACTATGGCGGTGGTAATGATTACCCATGGTGGAAATACATGAAACGTCCGCCGATGCGCATTGATGAAATGAAATTTATCAAAGCGAAAAGCCAGCTGGCTGCTAATGCGGCAATGTTTGTTTCAACGAATGTAAACCTGAGCTACAAGGATAATATATTGAGTAATATTAACATGTATGGAGTATCCGAGGAGTTCAATATTATTCAAACCATTGAAATTGAGAATGGCCGGTATTTAAACGAATCAGAATTTACCCGCGGAACCACCACCGGTATTATTGGGAATAAAGTGGCGGATGAATTGTTTGGTAATGCGCAAAAAGCAGTTGGTAAAGAAGTATCCTATAATGGGCGCAGGGTGATAGTGGTGGGAGTGATTAAGAAACAGGGGCAGAGTTTTGTAGGGGGGTTTGATTACGACCAGAGCTTGATTGTTCCATACCGATATTTTGCAGGTGTTTACAACCCGGATAACAATAGTCCCTTTGTGATGGTGCAGGGAAAGCCAAACATTGCTTCTAAAGCCTTGCAGGATGAGTTAACAGGCATCATGCGTCAAATCAGAAGGTTAAGCCCAACTGATGAAGATGATTTTTCCTGTAATGATGTGGCCATGTTTAGTGAGCAGGTAAAAGGCTTTTTTGGCCAGGTAAGTGCCGGTGGCTGGGCTATTGCGGGATTGAGTTTGATTGTGGGTGCATTTGGTGTAGCCAATATTATGTTTGTAACCGTGAGAGAAAGAACCAGCCAGATTGGATTAAAAAAAGCGTTGGGTGCCAAACGAAGAACAATCCTTACAGAGTTCCTGATCGAAAGTGCATTCTTGTGCATCATCGGCGGATTGGTAGGGCTGGGGCTTGTATGGCTGCTTTCATTGGTACTAAGTACTGTGCTGCCTTTCCCAATATTCATAGCGCCTAATATTATCATACTCGCATTAAGCATCTGTATTATCCTGGGTATTATCTCCGGCATCATCCCCGCATCCATTGCAGCTAAAATGGATCCGGTAGTGGCCATTAGAACTAAATAGTTTTTAGTTTATTGGTTTATTAGTTTATTGGTAAGCTGCCTTATTTTAGCCCCGCATTGTATTTCGGTTTACCGAAATACAATAAACCAATAAACCAATAAACCAATAAACCAATAAACCAATAAACCAATAAACCAATAAACCAATAAACCAATAAACCAATAAACCAATAAACCAATAAACCAATTGCCAACCATCTTAGCCATAGAATCTTCCTGCGATGAAACCTCCGCTTCTGTTTGTGTGGATGGAAAGATTTTGTCCAATTTTATTGCCAATCAAACCGTGCACGAGCAATATGGAGGTGTGGTACCGGAACTGGCCAGTCGTGCCCATATGCAGAACATAGTGCCTGTGGTAAATGCCGCACTGGCAACTGCCAACTGTTCACTGGAAAATATAGATGCCATTGCTTTTACACAGGCACCCGGCCTGATCGGGAGTTTATTGGTAGGAACACAGTTTGCTAAATCATTGGCTCTTTCTTTAAACAAACCATTGATTGCTGTACACCATATGCAGGCGCATGTTTTGGCTAATTTAATTGCGGAAGAGATACCTGATTTTCCTTTTTTATGTTTAACGGTCAGTGGCGGACATACACAGATTGTCCTTGCAAAATCCCCATTGGAATTGGAAGTGATCGGAGAAACCATTGATGATGCGGCCGGCGAAGCATTTGATAAAAGTGCCAAACTGCTGGGTTTGCCTTATCCCGGCGGACCTTTAATTGATAAATATGCCAAAGAAGGCGACCCATTAAAATTCAAATTTGCAGAACCGCAAATACCGGAGTTAAATTTCTCTTTCAGCGGATTAAAGACATCGGTCTTATATTTTTTACAAAAACAAGAACCCGGTTTTATCGAAGCCAACCTTGTCGATCTCTGCGCCTCCATTCAATATACCATCATCAACATTCTCTTAAAAAAAGTAAAGAAAGCAGTACAGCAAACAGGCGTAAATAATATATGCATCGCCGGCGGCGTAAGTGCCAATAGTGGCCTTCGCAACAACTTACAGGAAATGGGTAAGAAGCATGGCTGGAAAACCTTCATTCCCAAATTTGAATATTGCACAGACAATGCCGCGATGATTGCCATTACTGCACATTATAAATACATGGCAAAAGAATTTAGCTCACTGGAAGTGGGGCCGAGTGCGAGAGCAGAATGGTAGTGGGTAATTAATAATTAATAATTAACAATTAACAATTAATAATTGATAGCTGTTGTCGTTTTTTATTATTGACCATTGACCATTGACCATTGACCATTGACCATTGACCATTGACCATTGACCATTGACCATTGACCATTGACCATTGACCATTGACCATTGACCATTGACCATTGACCATTGACGACTCAATAGCTCATCTCATTTAGTTTCTCCACCGGATTCATCATATATGTAACCATCGTGCCATTATCCATTAATTCTACTACTCTAAAACCTTTGTAAGCCGTTCCCCAATTGCCACCAATGTGTGCGTCGAAGAAGAAGGGGAGGTTGTTATTCATTTTTACACCATCCTGGTCGTGTTCATGGCCATGAAAAACGGCTTTGAGGTTGGGATAGTTTTTGATGAGTTCAAAAAAAGCAGGTGTATCAATTCCATTGGCCGTCCATTTGGCTTGTGGAATATGGAGGAAAAGAAAAACATGTTTTCGTTTTTTGTGTTCTTCCAGTTTTGTTTTCAGCCATACCAGATCGGGTGCTAAGTAGGTTCCTTTTTCATTAGAAGTATCGCCTAAAAGTATTGCCTGTTTTTTGATAACCACATCATGATTGAGGGGTGTTCCAAAAACATTTGTCCACTCTTCTTCGGTTACCATATCGTGGTTGCCGCGGGTAACATACCAGGGCATGGTAAGTTTTTCAATTTGCTTTTTTACCAATGGCAGTAAAGGTTTTTCATTATGGATAAGGTCTCCGTTGAGCACACAAAAATCAAGTGGATTGTTTTGGTGAAAGAGATTGATTTGCTCCGTTACTTTTTCAATCAGCGCATCAAATTCTGTTTTGGGTTGTCCGTAATGCGCATCAGAGGCAACAGCAAAACGAAGCGTTACTTTTTTCTGTAAAGCATACACTTCTTCTGCAGAAAGAGAACTGAATTTTCCGGTTGCCAGAAACGCAGTGGCAAAACTGATGTTTCTGATAAACGACCTTCTGGAGTTGGCGGAACTATTTTTTTCGGACATTTTTAATGAATTATGTCCTAAACTTATTGATTTTTTGCGTGGATATGGGTCATTCTTAACCTTTGGTAACCTAAATATCATCCCCAAAAATCCGCTGCTAAGTCTTACTTTTGCCGCCGAAAACAGAGCAAGCAAACATGATCAGTGCAAGAAATGTAACCCTCGCCTATGGCAAAAGGGTATTGTTTGATGAGGTAAATATCAACTTCATTAAGGGTAATTGTTATGGGGTAATTGGTGCCAATGGTGCCGGTAAATCTACTTTCCTCAAAATCCTGAGTGGAGAGATTGAGCCTAATAAAGGAACGGTAGAAATATCGCCCGGCGAACGTATGGCCGTGCTGAAACAAAACCAGTTTGAATTTGACGAGTGTACCGTATTAAATACCGTTCTCATGGGCCACAAACGCTTATGGGATGTAATGCACGAGCGCGATGCCATTTATGCTAAGGCCGATTTTACCGAGGAAGATGGTATGCGGGCAGGAGAACTAGAGGGAGAATTTGGTGAAATGGGTGGTTATGAAGCCGAAAGCAATGCCGGTAGCCTGTTAAGCAGTTTGGGTGTAAAAGAAGAAATGCACCAGGTTTTGATGAAGAATATTCCCAGCACATTTAAAGTGAGGGTATTATTGGCACAGGCGCTGTTTGGCAATCCGGATATTCTCTTATTGGATGAGCCTACCAATGGTCTGGATATCGAAACCATTGGCTGGCTGGAAAATTTTTTAGCAGATTATGAGAATATTGTATTGGTGGTGAGTCACGATCGTCACTTTCTGGATACCATTTGTACGCATGTGGCGGATGTGGATCGTTCCAAGATTAAAACTTTTACCGGTAACTATACATTCTGGTACGAATCTTCTCAATTGATTGCCCGCCAGATCAATGATAAAAACAAGAAAAACGAAGACAAGCGGAAGGACCTTCTGGATTTCATTGCCCGTTTCTCTGCCAATGCCTCTAAAAGTAAGCAGGCTACATCCCGTAAAAAAGCGTTGGAGAAATTAACCATTGAAGAAATCGAACCTTCTAACCGTAAATATCCCGGTATCATTTTTCAGCCGCTACGCGAAGTAGGTAACCAGATTCTGAATGTAGAGAACCTTAGTAAAAGTGTAAATGGAAGGAAACTGTTTGATAAAGTAAATTTCAGCATTAATAAAGGAGAGAAGATTGCCTTTCTCAGCCGTGATCCATTGGCAGTTACCAATTTCTTTGAGATCATCAATGAAAAAATGCAGCCCGATACGGGAAAATTTGAATGGGGAACTACCATAACCAAAGCCTATCTGCCGCAGGAAAACCAGGAATTTTTTACTGAAGGATTAACACTAATGGATTGGCTGCGCCAATATGTTCCGGCGCATGTAACTGATGCAGATGAACCCTTTATCCGTGGATTTTTAGGTAAGATGTTGTTCAGTGGTGATGATATTCAGAAGAAAACCAATGTATTGAGCGGAGGAGAAAAAGTGCGTTGCATGGTAAGCCGTATGATGCTGCAAAACCCCAACCTCGTTATCCTGGATCAGCCTACCAATCACCTTGATCTGGAAAGTATCCAGAGCTTCAATGAAGGCTGTCAGACCTTCCCGGGTGTGGTGTTGATCACTTCGCATGACCATACGTTTATGCAAACCGTAGCCAACCGTATTATTGAGATCACACCCAAAGGAATTATTGACCGGTTAATGACCTTTGATGAATATATGGAAGATAGCAGGGTGAAGGAATTGAGGGAGGAGATGTATAAGTAATTAAAAATTAGCAATTAATAATTAAAAATTTCTAATTCGAACTCTCCCAGCTCACTATTAACCACTCACAACAAGTATTTTCTACCCGTATTTGCCGCAAGCCAGTGTATCACTGGCTTTTGTGTTGTAAATTGAGATCAAATTAGTCTCATGTCTGTAATAAAACTGCCTTTGTTGTATGTAGGCTCCAAAGGGGAAAAGCGGTTATATACACTTTTTGATAGTGGGGCTAACTTGTCCTGTATACATCCGGATTTTTTGCATGAGTTGGGCATTCCTGCAGGTATTGGCAGGGAAAGGAGAATTGCAACAGCTAGTGCAGATCATTTTATTATTATTAAAGAGAGAATAGCGTTGGATTTTTATATTGAAGACGTGCTATTAAGCGATGAATTTCTCGTAGTTCCCGGATTGAGCGAAGAAGCCATTCTCGGAGCGGCTACCATGCAGAAATGGCGCATCAAATTAGATTTTGAGCATGATACGGTGCATGTGGATCCCAAAGTGGCTAAAATGCAATTGATATAATTTAAAAAAAGGAAAGCCGCTACAATACGAAGCGGCTTTCCTTTTTTAATTCACTCTCGGAACATTGGTCATACTTCCAAAGAACAAAGCATTTAAAAATAGTTTGTTGGTGCCATACCAGGCGCCTCTGAAATTGGGGTTATCCGCAAACATAATTACCCTTCCTTCTCCTTCCTGTGCCACGATAATGGCGGCAGAGTTTTTTACTTTTTTGGCTGATAGCGGGTGCAGGTATCCACCTATCAATGGACTATCCGTGTATTGCGCAACAGTACTGTATGGGTTAGTGCTAGGTGCCAGATACGTTTGTGCATTTCTGTAAACGGATATTTTTCTATTGCTATAACCAAAACCTATCGGGTGGGTAGTATCCAGATCAACGGTAAAGATAGAGCCACCCAAACTTTTGGCCCCTTCATTGTCGCTAGCCATATCGTAGTTCAGTCTTGGTATGATACCAGTTTTTACACTGTCGGTTACCGGAATCAATTTTTCTTTGCTCATGCCTTGCCGGATAGCCCATTCCGTTCCGGATTTGATGGTAATTAATGTGCCACCATTCTGCACCCATGCTTTTATTCGGTCACTGGTATTTTTATCTATTAATGAATAGTTGCCGGATACCATGATCAGGGTATTGTACCTGTCAAGTTTGGTTCTGCCCAATGTCAATACATCAATTTTGGTGATGGGCATCTGTAAACGTTCATCCAATAAATGCCACACTTCTCCAGCTTCAGCTGCTGCTACGCCGGTACCTATCAGCATAGCGGCTTTTACCGGTACAACGGTTTGTATCCGGCCACTTCCCAGGTCAATCCCTTCTGAACTGTAAGAGGTAGATACAGGATAGATGGAAACAGCAGATGACTTACTTACGGTGCTTACCAATTGATACAAAGAGTCTGCTGAAATGGTTTGTCTTTGTACAGGAATAGAGATACTTCCATACCCAAAACTTTTTGGTTTGCCCTCTACTGAAATGGTGTAGGGTTTTAAAGCGGTTTGTATAATGGCACCGCCTTTTTGTAATGCATACATGGCTTTATGTGCATTATAATCGGTGAGCTCAAACAGGTAAGCATAATTACTTTTTTGTATCGCAGGTATATTTCTTTCAGCCATTGTAAGTATGCGCTTGCCTTTGGCTATTTGTGTTTTCATTTCTGCATACGGTAAGCCATATGCATGAATCAAACTCCAGGTAGAGGCATCATAAAAAATACTATCAGTATACGGAATGGCTTTCTCAAAAACCGTTTTGATCATGATGTAATTGGGCTGCTCAATGGGTACGATATACGTTTTGCCTGCATCAAATTTTTTTCCATCAGCTTGTGTTGACTGATCGTTTTCATATACTTCAATTTCATGCATCAGTAACATATTTACAAAAGCACGGGTTCGTGTTTCATCTTTAGAATCTCCAAACAAATACGCTTTGATGGGGCTTTTCTTTGCCTGGTCAGCGGCCGCTTTATAAAACTCAGCCCTCATTTTCAATAAAGAGGCTTTTTCTGCCAGCGATCCGCGGATGGTAGCCAGCGACATGGTAAAATGATTGCGGATGGTAAAGGCAAAACTGAGGGGAATGGTACTTGTTTCCTGTACATGACCACGGCTGCTTGACTGCTCAAAAAGAAACCCGGCACCTCCATAAAAATTGATATAACTGCTGCCATATCCGGGGTATAATTTATCGTAAGCCTCTTTGGTAAAATACATAGAGCCTATTTTATTCATGGCATCGGCAAAGTATTCAGCATATTTTGGGTAGATGGTATTGTATAAATAATCCGGAACAACAGGGTTATTACTGCTGTATTTGCCCGGATCGAAATAGTGTGTGGCATTTGTTCCCTGTTCATGATGGTCGGTTTGTACATAGGGGCGCCATTGATGAAAAAACCGGATCCGGTTTCTCGATTCAGGAAAAGTACCCAGAAACCAATCGCGGTTCAGGTCAAACCAATAATGGTTAAACCTGCCCCCGGGCCAAATCTCGTTGTGTTCACGGTCTGCAGGATCGGCCACCGGGGGCTCTCCCTTATGCCCATTCACCCATTCTGTATGCCTGTCGCGGCCATCAGGGTTAATATTGGGGTCCATCAAAATAACCATCCCGTCCAGCCATTTTTTGGTTTCTTCACTCTCACTGGCGGTTAAATAATAGGCAGTTAACAAAGCCGCTTCACTGCTGGAAGGCTCATTGCCATGTACATTATAAGCTGCATGAATGACCAGGGGAATATTGGTGGTATTGCCGGTGAGTTGCCCGGCCAATTGTGCTTTACGGATCTCTTCCAATCGCGAATGGTTATTGGCTGATGTAAAAATGGCAATCACCTGATCTCTTTGCTCATAAGTTTCCCCGATGATTTGAAAACTAACTCGTTTGGATATCTTGCTCAGCTCTTTAATGTATTCTACAATCTTATCATGCCGGGTATGTTGTGAGCCCACTGGATACCCTAAAAACTGTTCAGGTGTGGGAATGGAAGGGTTCATGGCGCCGGAGGCTTCGGGATAAAAATAAGCGGCCTGTCCTAAGGAAATGGCTGTAATAAAGAATACACATACAAGCGTATGCATCATTTTTCTCATCATGAGTGTTAATTTTGGCTAAAAAGTAAGATAATTGTTTTTTCTCTTGTGAGTGATGTTTTACCCATGACTGGTTTAAAGGAGTGCTTGCTTGCCTGATGGAAAAATGGCTTTTTTTGCCCTTCTAAATGTGGATAACCTCTGATATTGGGATTTACAAAGCCTGTTTTTTACAGTTCTGTGAAGAAAATATTCAAAAAAACCATTTTTCCTATTGGTATTTTGACGCATTTCCCTACCTTTGCCTCCCGAAAAAAATCGGAAGAAAAATTCATAGTCATGGCAAGAGTATGTCAGGTTACAGGTAAAAAGCCTATCGTTGGTAACAGTGTTTCTCACTCGAACATTAAAACCAAACGTCGTTTCTTACCTAATTTACAAAAGAAGCGTTTCTTTTTTGCTGAGGAAGACCGTTGGGTTTCCATCAAAGTATCTACTGATGCATTAAGAACCATTAACAAAAACGGATTGGCATCTGTAATCAAAGGTATGAGAGCAGAAGGCGTTAAAATCTAATTGATTCATTAAGCAAACAACGCAATACAATGGCAAGGAAAGGTAACAGGGTGCAGGTGATTTTGGAATGTACAGAGCATAAGACCACAGGTCAGCCCGGTACAAGCCGTTACATCACTACCAAAAACAAGAAAAACACACCTGAGCGTGTGGAGTTAAAAAAGTACAACCCGATTCTGAAAAAAGTAACTGTTCATAAAGAAATTAAATAATCATGGCAAAAGCAGCTAAAACCGCGATCAAGACCAAAGACCAGAAAGCAGCAGCAGAAGCAAAAAACTGGACAAAAGTGATCAAGGCTGTTCGCAGCCCTAAATCCGGTGCATACACCTTCAAAGAAGCGATTGTGCACAAGGATAAGATCAAAGATTTCTTGTCAGAGAAATAATTGGTTCATCGTATACGATATTAAAAAGCTTTCCCTTTTTGCGGAAGGCTTTTTGTATTTAGGAAGAACAATTTGAAAATTTGAAAATATGGTAATTTGAAAATGATTGACAATTTATTTGTCACTCATTGCTACCAGTGAAATCTTTCATTTTCAAATTTTCAAATTCACAAATTTTCAAATTCAAATAATGAGTTTTCTCGGAAAATTATTCGGTAAGCAGGAAAAAGATAGCCTGGACCAGGGTTTACAAAAAACCAAGGAAGGATTTTTTGCCAAGATCACCAAAGCCATTGCCGGTAAAAGCACAGTGGATGAAGAAGTGTTGGACAACCTGGAAGAAGCATTGGTTGGGGCAGATGTGGGTATTGAAACAACCGTTAAGATCATAGAGCAGATAGAGAAAAGAGTTAAGCAGGATAAGTATGTAAACACCGACGAACTGAACCGCATCCTGAAAGAAGAAATTGAAGCCATGCTGGTGGATGCGGCCGAAGAATCGTACAAAAATTTCGGCATCCCCGAAGGGAAAAAACCTTATGTGATATTGGTAGTGGGTGTGAATGGCGTTGGTAAAACCACAACCATCGGTAAACTGGCACACAATTATAAAAAAGCAGGAAAGAATGTAATTCTCGGCGCTGCAGATACATTTCGCGCCGCAGCGGTTGATCAATTAACTATCTGGAGCGAAAGAGTGGGCGTGCCTATTGTAAAACAAGCCATGGGCTCAGACCCCAGTGCCGTTGCCTACGATACCATTGCCAGTGCTGTGGCTAAACAGGCAGATGTAGCCATTATTGATACCGCAGGTCGACTACATAACAAAGCCCACCTAATGGACGAATTAGGCAAGATTAAACGCGCTATTCAGAAAATTATTCCGGGTGCCCCACATGAGGTAATGTTGGTGCTTGATGGTTCTACCGGACAAAACGCATTGGAACAAGCCAAACAGTTTACAGCCACCACCGATGTATCTGCCATATCCATCACCAAATTAGATGGTACAGCAAAAGGCGGCGTGGTACTGGCCATTGCCAATCAATTTAAAATACCCGTAAAATACATTGGCGTAGGAGAGAAGATCGATGATCTGATCATTTTTGACAAACATGAGTTTGTAGATAGCCTGTTTAAGGCGTAGAGAAAAAAAACGTCATTTCGACGAAGAATGAGGAGAAATCTTTTCATGATTAGAGATAATATGAAAAGGTTTCTCCTCGTCGTTCCTCCTTGTCGAAATGACGTTCATTTTGTAACAGTCGAAACACATTCATCATTCGACATTCCTTGTTCGACATTCGATATTCTAAAAGGTGTATCTCACTGCCAATCCACCCCAGCCACCTTCAAAATAATTGTAGCCGATGATGTTGAACGATGGCTGCCAGTCGAAGCTAATGTTTAACGGCGCGCCTTTAATCTTGTAATCAAGGCCCAATACACCATCTACACCAATGGCCAAACCGCCTTCGCGTGTTGGATACCTGTTTTTCCAATTCTCACTCCAAACACCCAGGTGTTCGCCACCACCTACATACCATTTCAATCCATCCACACCAGAAATGTCGTTGTGAATTTCATATAAACCGGTAAGGCGGAAGCCATCAGACGAAATATAGCCAAGACCTTCAACAGCGTCTTTGCCGATAAAATGCTTAACTGTAATAGCGCCGGGATACACTTTTACCCCTAAAGCGGTTTTGTAACTGGAGCCCATGTTTTGTTGTGCCTGCACATTGGCAACAGTAAATAATACCATGGTTGCGATCAATAATCTTTTCATAAGAGATGTTTTTCTCTTTTAATGCAAAATCGTGCCAAACTTTCTAAATGCCGGTTCAAAGAATAGTTAAGGTTAGTTTGCGGATGCTTTTGCTTTTATAATTAGGTTTGTAGCATGCATACATTTAAAGAACTGGTAGCAGATTTTGGTGAACGTTTTGCCGTTACACATTTTCCTCAAACACCGGCAAGTTTATATGAACCCGGAGATTATTTTTTATCATGGGGCGGTAAACGCATTCGCCCGGTTATGTGTTTAATGGGCAATGAATTGTTTGCACCCATCAGCACCGATACCTACCATGTGGCCACTGCCATTGAATTATTCCACAATTTTACATTGATTCATGATGATATTATGGATGAAGCCCCTTTGCGCAGGGGCATGGAAACCGTGCACATGAAATATGGCCCCAATACCGCGTTGCTTACGGGCGATGTGATGATGATTCGTTCGTATGAATATCTTAATCTTATCAGCAGTCAATATTTGTCGCGCATTCTTTCGCTGTTCAACAAAACCGCACGGGAAGTATGCGAAGGGCAACAACTGGATATAGATTTTGAAAAAAAATCCGACGTATCTCTGCAAGCATACATTCATATGATCAGCCTGAAAACCTCGGTACTGCTCGCGGCCAGTTTAGAAATGGGTGCCATACTCGGTGGTGCCAGTGAGGGTAATTGCCGCCACATCTATGAGTTTGGAAAAAACCTCGGCATCGCTTTTCAAATTCAGGATGATTATCTGGATGCATTTGGCGATCCCGAAAAATTTGGGAAAGAAGTCGGTGGCGATATCCGCCAGAATAAAAAAACATTTTTGTTATTACACGCACTCGAAGTAGCCAACCCCGAACAAAAAAATACTTTGCTGCAATTGATGCAACAAAATCCAACGGATAAAGTACAACAGGTATTATCCATTTTCAAAGATTGCCAGGTAGATGCATGGGCCCGTGAACTGAAAGAAAAATACCTGCAAACCGCCCTCAAACACCTAGATGATACGGCTGTTATGTCGATAAGAAAAAAACCTTTGGAAGAACTGGCTGATTTTTTAATACAGAGAGAGCATTGAGGCAGTTAGTAGTTAGTAGTTAGTAGTTAATAGTGGGGGAATAACTATTCACTTTTAACTACTAACTTTTAACTAATTTAACTCCTTTAACCATTTAACCACAAACCCAACCCCATGTCTGATTCACTATTCAGAAAAAAATCGATTGATAAAATTGTGGCGGATGCTGCAGCAGGTGTAAGTGATGGTCATGGTGGGGGAAGCCTGCGAAAAGTGCTGGGGGTAAGGGATCTTACCTTTATGGGTATTGCCGCCGTAATTGGAGCGGGCATTTTTTCTACCATTGGTACGGCGGCTTTTAATGGCGGGCCGGGTATTGTGTTTCTGTTTATTATTACGGCCATTACTTGTGGGTTCAGTGCCTTGTGTTATGCAGAGTTTGCCAGTCGCGTACCCATTGCCGGTAGTGCGTACACCTATGCTTATGTTTCTTTTGGAGAATTGGTTGCCTGGATTATTGGATGGGCGTTGATACTGGAATACGCCATTGGTAATATTGTAGTGGCCATTAGCTGGAGCGGTTATTTTAATAATTTATTGGAAGGATTTCATATTGGTTTGCCGGGATGGCTGGCTACCAATGCCACCAATGCACAGGTAGGTTATGAAGAAGCGGTAAAAGGATTGGCCAGCGGACAAACCCTGGAAACCATCAGCAAGAATGCTCGAAGAGGTTACGATGCTATTATGAATGCACCTGTCATTGCCGGCTGGAAAATGATACTGAACCTGCCTGCCCTCATCATTGTATTCCTGATTACCATTCTGGCATATATCGGTATTAAAGAGAGTAAGAAGAGTACGAATCTCATGGTGATCTTTAAAATCTGCGTGATCATTTTCGTGATCGTTATCGGATTTTTTTATGTAGATACTACCAACTGGGATCCGTTTCTGCCCAATGGTTTTGGTGGGGTGTTGGCTGGTGTGTCGGCTGTATTCTACGCCTATATTGGGTTTGATGCGATTTCTACCACTGCAGAAGAATGTAAAAATCCACAACGTGATTTACCAAGGGGTATGATCTATTCTTTATTGATTTGTACAGTGTTGTATATTTTAATTGCACTTGTATTAACCGGCATGGTTCATTACAGCGAATTAAAAGTAGATGATCCATTGGCTTATGTTTTTGAAAAACTGAACCTGAATAAAATTGGCTACCTCATTTCGGTAAGTGCTGTGGTGGCAACTACCAGTGTATTGCTTGTGTTTCAATTAGGACAGCCCAGGATCTGGATGAGTATGAGCCGTGATGGCTTATTACCCAAACGTTTTTCAAAAGTGCATCCCAAATTTCAAACGCCTTCATTTGCTACCATTGTAACCGGTTTTATGGTGGGTATACCTGCTATGTTTGTATCAAGCAGTACCATGACAGACTTAACCAGCATCGGTACTTTATTTGCTTTTGTACTGGTTTGCTTTGGTGTATTGGTACTACCCAAAATAGCCCGAACAAAAGGTGGCAATGCATTTCAGTTGCCATACATCAATGGTAAATATGCCATCCCGCTGATTGTGGCATTGGTTACTTTTTTATTCCGCAACCGCATTGTTGATGCCTTCTCTAATCTTGGTTCTGAAGGTTACCAGGAAATATTATTCATCGTATTTATGTTGATCGCTATTGGTACCGCTATAAAAAGTTTTATCGGCAGTTATTCCGTCATCCCGGTTATTGGTGCCCTCAGTTGCCTATACCTCATGATCGAAATCCCCGCCGTTAGCTGGCTCTGGTTCTTTGTATGGATGGGATTGGGGCTGGTGATTTATTTTCTGTACGGTAGAAAGCGGAGCAAGCTCGCGGCATGAATATCGAATGATGAACAAGGAATGTCGAATGTCGAAGGAAGGTAAAATAACCGCTAGGGCGCAAGGGCACGAAGATTCGCTAAGTAAATTACCGAAAGCCTCTCCTCGCGTACCATTACGCCCTCGCGTCTTTGCGGTTAAAATGATTGTATCGAGGCTATTCATCTAATACTGAGTGTATATTCTTCTCCGTTCGAAATTCGACATTCCTTGTTCGATATTCGATATTCCCTTTTCCCTTCTTCTTTGTAATTTCGCCCCATGAAATACGAGGTAGGTGATGAAATTATTGTGTTGCTGAGCAACGAAGAGGGCAGGGTGGTAGAGATCATGAGCGATCAGATGGTGATGATAGAGGTACGCGGGGTAAAGTTTCCGGCGTATATGGACCAGATTGATTTTCCGTATTTCAGGCGGTTTACAGAGAAGAAACTTTTTCCGGAAAAGAAAGTAGCGCCTAAAACTTATGTAGACCAGCTGCCCAAAGAAAAACCGCGCCCTAACGAAATCAAGGTAGCAGATGGGGTTTGGCTTTCTTTTATCCCCAAATTTTCACTGGACGATTTTAATGACGAAGTGGTTGACCTGTTAAAGATTCACCTGGTGAATAAAACAGCAGCAGCTTATAAGTTTGTATACACACAACAGTTTCTGGGACAAACCGATTTTGAACTGGTGAATGAAGTAGCGCCTTTTCATGATTTTTATATCCACGATATTCCTTTTGAGAAAGTAAATGATAGTCCGTCTTTTTCGTTTGATTTTTCTTTAGCCGTTCCTGATAAAAAGAAAGCCACTCATTTTGAAGCCTCGCTGAAATTAAAACCCAGGCAGGTGTTTCAGAAGATAGAACAGATGAAAGAAAACAATGAGCCCACACTTTCTTACCAATTGTTTACGGAGTATCCTGTAAAATCGGATGAGCCTTATTTTGAACTGGGTTCATTGGCGGCAAAAGGATATAAAATATACGATGCCTCAAAAGGCCGCCAACACCTGGATCCTGCCCGCTCGGTGGTGGATTTGCATATAGAAAAACTATCGCATCATTGGGAGCAGTTGAGTAACCTGGAAATACTCGCTACCCAACTAAGTGAATTTGAAAAATGGTACGATCTGGCCATTGCCCACCGCCAACCTTCTTTAATTGTGATACACGGTGTAGGCGAAGGAAAGCTGCGCGATGAAGTACACGATATCCTGAAAACCAAACGCGAAGTAAAAAACTTCATCAACCAATACGACCCTCGCTTTGGATATGGGGCTACTGAAATTTTCTTTAAGTATTAAGTTGATAATAAATTCCTTCCTGCCAGTAATGTAACATTCCTAACGATTCGTTTGCGGTCATTGCGCACCCTCGCGTTCTTTGCGATACAAAAGAGTAAAAGCCATATCGCAAAGTGTGCGAGTTATAAAAATCAAAGTGATATTATTTATAGCGAAGTGGGGAACGTCATTGCGAGGCACGAAGCAATCTGTACTTCGAATTACAGATACCTCGAATGTTGTAACACAGATTGCTTCATTCCTCGCAATGACGATGCGGGCATCTTTACCAAAGCGGAAAATCACACGAAGGTTTTTTTAAAGCCTAATTGGTATAACAGCCATATCGCAAAATACGCAGGGAGCGCAAGGTTCGCAAGAGAACAAGTAAGTGATGCTTTGATTTTCAATAATTTATCTTTTTATTGCGTTAAGCCAACTATTTTGGGTGACTGTACGCAATTATTGTGATTAGGGATTGTGTATATTTAAGTGTTAGTGGCAACCCTAAAGACCTTATAATGGAAATAGATATCAATCAAAAGAAAATTTCAATTGGCGACAAATATCAAATCTTCACTGACGGACAACAAACACATAGTGCGACAAGAGCCCTTCTTCAACTATTACCTGAAATAAATCTTTTTGAAAATAACTTTGGTGGCAGAGCAAGAATGACGATTAACAAAAGGCTTTCTTGGTTTAAGGCAAAGTATGACATAACGCGCTGGGACAACAATGTTTTAGAATTCAGAACAAAATCATATTGGAAATTATATTATCAATGTCAATGTGGTGTTGACACTTACGATATTTATGGACATCGTGGAAGAAAATATTCCATCTACAAAAATGACAAGCAAGTTGCTTGGTGGGACAAAAAAGCAGTAACGTGGTTTGCTGGTGATAATTATAAAATAGTTGCAGACAAAGATTGTAATGTGAGTTTAATTATTTCTTTTTGCTTAATAGTTGACAACTTTTCAAGCAATGACCATGATGGCAATACTGTTACTTATGATTTTGGAAACATCGGTTTCCAAGCAAAAAAGTTTGACGAAAGCTGGCAACCGAAATATTAACACGGGCTGCCACTAACATTGGCTTTGCAAAAGTTGGGCTGACGAATATCGCCCATCGGCTGTAGGAATTCTGACTCAGCTTTAGTAATTTGGCTTCTGCTAATCGATTCTATAGTGGCCAAGCGAACGACAGAATATAAATTCCAAACCTTTGCAAAGCCCTGGCCGTTGTAGGCAACTCAATAACAACTTTTATGGATGAAGAGTTAGACAAAGAACATTTAAAACAATACACTTATCACTTCTTCTTTGCTCATGGTGTTTATGAACAGCTAAAAGATATCGAAGACTTTATAAACTCTACTGACAACTTTTTATCAGAGAATTTAAAAATCGCTAAGCCCCTTTCTGACAATTCCGAGAATTTAAATCCCAGGTTTCACCCAGAAGTACAGTTTGGAAGTATTTTTCCGGACATTCTTTGGCGGACAACGTTTCTTCACAGTTATTTTCTACTAGAATCATCATTAGACCAAGTTTGCAAAAATCTTCAACAGACTGAAAACTATAAACTATCATTATCCGACATTTCTGGCAATGGGATTTTTAGAGCTTCCGTTTATTTAAAGAAAGTTTGCAATATTCTTGAGCCGTTTTCAGATAATTCTTGGGCAAAATTGACAGACTACAATAAACTACGAAATATTTTTGTGCATGGTGACGGATTAGCTTCGAAAAAGTTGCTGTTGATTTAGCCAAACGAAATAAAGGTTTACTAATTGCTATAATAGACTTCGACAAAATAGCAATGCGGTTTTCTAAGGAATTTACTTTAAAAGCTCTTCAGGAAATTGAATTTTTTTTCAACATCTTGCAAGCAGCAATGCGAAGCAAAATTTCTTAGCTGCATACAACATCAGGTTTGCCGCAAGGCTGGCGGAATAATAATCGGCAGTTGTACTACTATCAGCTAATATCGGGCTTGACCGAATTCTATTTGGCTTTTAGTTGTTAACTTCATCATCAGTTTTTCAATCGGCTTCAGTTGCCGGGTGGACACAGCAACTATTCCAGCCCTGCAGCTAGCCCAGCCTTTTAACAGTCATACAAAAGTGAAAATACTAATTACCATATTTTTGTTTCTTGGAATACGATCTTCTGCACAAGAATTGGAAGGCTATTATGCAATTGTTAAAAGAGAAAGTGGAGTTGGATCTAAGGATGTATTTCATTTTCGGAATGATAGTAGCTTTAGATATCAAGGTCACTCAACAGGACTAATATTGGTAGGCGAAGGAGTATTTCGCAAACAAAACGATTCGGTAGTCTTTTATTTTAGAGATTGTAGAACTTGCCGTGTTGATCCAGATACGGTTTTAAGCCGATCAACTGCACCCAAAAGTTGGATCTACTTGAAGAAACTAATGCCCTGGGGAATTGATGTTTGGGGAGTACAACAAGAAGTTATGGCGTTTACAATTCGTAAGGGAAAAAAGGACCAGGTAATTTTCACAGATAAAAATGCCGTAACAACATATCAACGTATGCTTGGAAAAGATGCTGACAGATTTAAGCAAGGTTTCGATAGTTTCTTTATTGAGTAACTTGACGTACAGTTGTTAACATGGGTTTTGCAAATGTTGGGCTACAAAATCGGCCCATCAATGTTTATTTGTAATACTAAACGAAGAGCCCCCTCCAGGGAGAATCTTCGAAGAAGTAAAAAATTATGAGAAGGTGTGAGGAATTTTAGCCGCAGATTCGCAGATTATTAGCTAAAATCTGCGAATCTGCGGCTACAGAATGCTAAATTTATTTAATCTGATACACTACCCGTAAGTCTCAAAAAGCCAACTTTTCTTAAAAATCACTAAATTTAAATCATGAAAATAGCATTGCAATATGTAAGTGATATCAATGGCAAACCCCAAGCCGTTCAAATGCCAGTTAGCGAATGGGAGAAAATTCTCTTGCGTATCAGAAAATCAGAACAAGCACTGAACCTCAAATCTGACCTGAAACTTGCTTTTAAGCAGGTTGAGACATTGAGAAAATCAAAGATAAAAAAACAGACTTTAACTGATTTTCTAAATGAATTATAAAGTTATACCGGTTGACAAGTTCAAGAAGGAAGCCAAACGGTTAATCAAAAAATATCCCTCTCTAAAAGACGAATTATCTGAATTAGCAGCATCCTTATCTATTGAACCGACACAAGGAACTGCATTAGGTAATGACACGTATAAAATTCGAATTTCCGTTAAAAGTAAGGGAAAAGGTAAAAGCGGCGGTGCTCGTGTGATCACGTATATCGTTACGCCACAAAAAGAAGTTTATCTTCTTACGATGTATGATAAAGCAGAATTTGACTCTATTGATGATAAAACATTACGCAGAATTATAGCAGTTATTTATACAGAGAAGTGATGTGGCATTATTTCTACTACCACATCACTTTGTACATTCTATCCTTTTTTCATATTCTAACCCTTATAACCGATACGTAATCGTTCCCACCAACTGCATTGGCGGAATGGGGTTGATACTATAGTTTTCATGTGTATAGTAATTCAAGGTATTGGTGAGGTTGGATATTTTGGCCAGTACACTTAGTTTACGCCAGCTGTATCCTGCACTCATATCAATAGTTGTAAAATCACTTACCGTAAACTGGCGGTTATAGTTTTGGGTTTGTCCTTTGGTGTTGTTAAACCCTGCTGTTCTTGGTCCGGTGTAAAAAACAGTCGTCCCAAATTTCCATCCATTGTAACTATAAAAAATACTACCATTAGCTGTGCTACCTACTGAGTTTTGTAAACGTTCTCCTTCTATAAAATTACCTTTTACATCAGGTGTTTTGGTGTAGCGGATATAGTTGTAACTGTAACCCATGTTAATGTCTAATCCTGCTATTGGGTGGCTGCTCAGATCAATTTCCAAACCATCACTGGTGGTTTGTCCGGTTAATGTTTTCAACGCGATATTGCTGTTTGGTGTAACGCCATCTGCTGCAAACAATGACGTTTGTGCCAAATTGTTATTGATGATTTTATAGAGCGTAATATTTGCCATCAGCATACCGGAAAACAGTTTGTTCTTACTACCAATTTCATACTGATCAATAATAGAGGGTGCCAATGCATTGCCAAATACATCCGTTCCGCTATTCACAGAAAATGAATTAGCATACGAAGCAAAGAGGCTGGTATTTTTAGAAGGCTGGTACACAATACCTGCACGGGGTGAAAAGGCTTTGTCTGTTTTTATAGTCCCCATGGTGGTGGCATAGGTAAGTAAATCTTTTGTAGCAGCTGCTTTCGCTTCCTGAATTGACCAACGCAGGCCTACCAATATTTTTATTTGCGAACTAACGGTAATCAGATCCTGCAAGTAAGCACCAAAACGAAGGGTAGGGGTAGTAACCAACCGGATCTCTTTTGCTACGGGTATATCTGTTCTTGCCGTAAATTTTTGCGGGTTCAGAATATTGATGGTGTCGTATACGGTTGGCTGGTTGTATGCATACGCTTTGGTATCATATTGATCAGCATCCATTCCGGATAAAAAGTTGTGTTCTGTTTTTCCTATTTTGAATTTGCCGGAAAGGTTAACCTGTGAGGTATAATAATTCTCGGCATTTTTAACCCTGTTCAGTGGTCGGTACCAATCACCATTGGCCAGGGCCTGTATGCGTTCTGTGGAATAATAATCACGCTGATAGTATTGGTAAGAAACTGAGGCATTGATGTGCCAGTTATTGTTGAGTGCATGTTTGAGTGTGGCAGTAGCACCGGATTGATTTGTTTTGGCGTATTGCCAGGGTGTACCGAAAAAAGCGGATCTCGCCACATTGGGAATGCTGGTATTGTTGATAGAGCCAATACCGAAATCGGGTGTGAACTCATGTTGGAGGTAATCGCCCTGAATCAATACCGATGTTTTTTTGCCAAGCAGAAATAACAAAGATGGGTTTACATAATATCTTTCAGAATGTACCACATCGCGGTAGCTGTTTGCTTTTTCATAGTTACCATTGATACGGAATGCGATCTTTTTTGTTAGCGGACCGTATACATCAAACATAGGTTTCACCAATCCAAAACTACCTGCGCGTAAAGCGATCTCGCCACCAGCTGTAAATTTGGGTTGTTTGGTTACCATGTTCACAATTCCTCCCGGTGCAACATTGCCAAATAATACGGCACCACTGCCTTTCAGAATCTCCACTCTTTCCAATGAACTTGTTTCGGGCATAGCACCTGCGTTAATGCGCACTCCATCTTTAAAAAGATTATTGGAACTAAGTGAATAGCCACGTGCAGAAAAATTTTCTTGTGTAGATCCGCGTGTAGAAGAAAGATAAATACCATTTACATTTTTCATCACATCACTCAGTCGCTGTACCTGCTGGTTATCTAAGGTGGCCTGGTTCACTACTGCAACCGCCTGTGGCAGGTCCATGGAGTGGATGGGTGCTTTTCCAATGGTAACTGCTTTGTCATTGGCTGTTCTGCGTGATTGTACAATCACTTCGTCCAGTTGTCTTGCCGTTTCTTGTAAGGATAACTTTAATTCAATTACCTGATCAGCTTGTATCAATACTTCGCGGGTAATGGATACCAATCCGGTATGAGATACATGAAGTGAATAGCTGCCGGGTTTTACATTTCGAATGATAAAAGATCCATCAGGGCCTGCAATCACATTTCTACCATTTTCCTTAATGCTGATAGAAACATCTGCTGCAGGTTTGCCATCGGTAGTATTTATTTTTCCTTTAATGGTTCCGGTTTGAGAAGTTGCGTTCAGTGTAATGAGTATCCATAAAAAACTAAGTAAGTAGCGCACAGTATGTTTTGGTTTTATGATCATGAAATTATTTTCTGAGTGCAAAGCAACGGCTCAAGAAAAGAATTCATTTACGCAAACGGAAAACCATCTTACGCAATCGGGAAAAGAATTACGATACTGTCATGGAATTGTCTGAAGAGGGATTAAGCTAATACTATCGTTCTCCCTCAGCGAAATCTCTGCGCTCTCTGCGGCGCTGCGGTGAATAGATTTTCTTCACCGCAGAGACGCGGAGTTCAGGGAGTTTTCGCAGAGAAAAATTTGTGAGCGAAATGAAGAAAGTTTTTAATCAGCCTTTGTTAGTGCGCGTTGTTGTTCTGTTCGCATCCGGTAAGCATTCATCGCTGTCATGCCGAGTTTCTCGAGCAAACGATAATTGACAACCGCTCCTACGGGAGCACCAATTATGGGAATCAATTGTACCAGCTTTGCCAGATCTATATAATCACGATACTCTTGCTGAAATGTGCGCCAATCAAATGCATTAATGTCTTCCGGAAGCAAGTGTACTTTTGTATCCCAATCAACCATACGCAGGTATACGATCCTACGCTGTTCCTGACTGGAAAAAGCCAATTGAAAAATATGGAGTATATATAATCTTTCTCTGTAGTCTTTTATATCAAATCCATATAAGGCAGCAATATCATACAACAGTTTTAGTTTGATTCCTATCAACAAAGGAAAATCTGCCAATCCCAGCAATATGCCACCCGCGCCGGTAATACCACCTTCCAGCGATGCTGTTTTTTTGTAAAAAGCAATTCTTTCTTTTATAATGGCCTCCTTTACTTCAAAGGAACGATATTCAGGTGGCAGAGAGGTAGTGAAGCCGGCACCAAACAATACACCACGTATCATTTGTTTAATAGTAACCGTTATCGCCTCGTGTACTTTTTCGGGTATGTAGGTGTTGATTTTATTTTGCATTCTTTTGGATAGTCGCCCAAAAAAAGTTGTTTTTTTTAGCATGGCTTTTTGCCATTCCTGTAATTCCTGTAAAGTTTGTTGGTGATAGTTCATAAAAAAATTCTGTTAATCGCGCTGATACATCCTAATTGTTTTAAAGTATTACAGATAATTTGTTCTAAAATAGTCGACAAATATGTGTGGCAAATGAAAAAAAGATGCGTATTCTTTATTATCCCTCAAATTTGAATACATCCCCTTAATACATGCAATTTAGTACTATTACAACCGGATAAAGTTAATAATGAATTAGTATCATCATGCCTCTTCAATATAAGTTATAAACAAGTTCTCATGTTTCTTTACTTTATATGTACCGTTGTTATAATAATAAGGAAGCTTTTAGTCAGCGTAATCGGAAAAGGAATAGAATATCTTCCACATAGAAACGCCCCCAGCATGTTCTACCTGTGAGTGAATAACTGTTTGTACCAATTGCATGGTACACTCACCGGTTTCAGGATTAAAATCATCCAAATGGTGCCAGGTATACGAGCCTGAAGTTATATCAGACGGGGAAAGGCCGGCATTTTTAAATGCCAATTCGTAATCCAGTTTTCTACTGCCTGTCATTACAATTTTTATATCGCCATAGGTAACACCATTTTTTTTAAAGAGGTATTCAGGCGTTAATCTGAAATCGGGGCCAAAGCCTGTGTCGCTTGCTTTAATAGTAAACCCCATTTCATTCAGCACTGATTTGGTTTCATCAAATGTTTGGGATTGACTTATCTCATCCCAGAATTGAGCCAATTTATCGTCCCAAAATTCTGTTGCTTCCAGCATTCTTGTTTGGAGGTACAATTTCATATCATATTTATTCCCACGAAAAATAATGTTACCAGCGGGGTCAAGTAAATCTCCATTGGATTTTTTCATATAAAAGCTTAATCCATAGTCAAACGCTTTCATAAATTCCACAATCTCTTCGTCCATATGAAGTATGAACTCATCAGCATATTTTGTAAATGCATCCAGCCCCCCAGTATCTTTTATTCTTTTTAATACTTCGTAGCCGTCTACATTGGCTTTTCTGTAAATTCTAAGCTCTCTGTATGTGACTACTTTTACTTCATCAATAAAATCAAGAAATTTCAGACACATATGAATTTATATTTTGCAAAGAGTACAGGTATCTTGTGTAAGGCTGGTAAATGTAAGACCAAGGTCTTTGATCAGTTGATCGTCTGCATCAGTGAATTTGAAGATTTGTTTGATTTCGGAGATCATTTGCTCAATGGTTCTAAATCCTCTTTTAAGTGCATCGAATACGTATCGTATAAATGCTACTACGGCATCTGCACCTTTTTGTAATGCTTCCATAATTAGCTGCCCAATTTTTATCAGACCGACCATCGAGAGTCCGGCGGATGCTCCAGCTGCTTTTTGTACTATGGCTACGATAAAATCAATAAAACCCTCACCAATTCTACCAAGTTTGGTTACTGCAGCACGAACACCATCTAATCCACCCGACCAGAAAATGCCCACGAGTATTTCAACCGCGAAGCCGGTAAGGCCGCCGATAAAATAGGCTACTTTTTCAAGTGAAACAGATGAAACCCAAGCACTAAGATCAATTTTTGAGAGCTGGCTTACTATTTCCGTTAATGCCGCTGAGAAAATTTCGGAGAAATTGATGGTTGACATTTTTTGTATGGTTTCGTCTATCATTTCGAGGGCAGCGGGTATTAAAGTTTTGGCTTCACCTATGGCTTCGCCTGCTGCACCAAGTGCTGAAAATAAATAACCTACCAGATCAACCATACCCAGAATGGCTTCCAGTAATGAGTTCCACAAGCCACAGAAATAGGCATTCACAATATAAATCCATCGTATCCCAAGCGAAGCAAAAATCGGTATTATCTCTTCGCATATACCCAGGAGTTTATCCTGTAATTGACTGCTTACTGCAGCACATTTTTTCAGAAAGGATACGATTTGTTCAGCACCTGCATATTGAAACGCACCAAGTTCACCTAGTTGTTGGAGCTGTGTATCTAATTTTTCTTTTTCCTTTTTTAATTGTGCTTTTATGCGCCGGGTTACTTTCTCAATTGCATCACTACCCATTTCGCCAAGCCGCTCAATTTCTTTAGTACTAAATGGGAAAAGTATGGGTTGAAAATCTGAATTCACTTTTTCTTCACCCGTGGCTTCATCTTTTATCCTGGCTTCAGGATCCCAGTGTTGTTCTTTAAACTTTATGACATCTCTAATTGCTTTTGTTCCAGCCAGAATAACACTACCTAGTGCGGTATAAACAGGTGCCATAACAATGGCCTGTATATTGCCTACTAAGAGCAGACCAAATAATAATTTAGAAGAAACCGTTTGTAATTTTCCTGTGGTAATTAGTTCCTGCATTTCGTCCCCGGTATAATCCAAGGGATAACTGTTTCCATTTTCAGAAAAATACACCTGGTATTTTTCTGAAAACTTTTGTTCAATACTTCCAATCTGTTGTTTACGTAATTCGGATTGAAAATCGCTTCCAATTAAAATGTAGGTTGTTCGCGAACTGAAAAAATCCGTACTGTTGTCTTCAAGAAATATGCATACCTCATCATGCTTAGGAATGGTTTTATCAAATGCTGCTTTTAAATATGAGCTATCTTTTGATACAACAATGGTAACTATGTAGGTGAATAGAATATTTTCATCTACTTCTCTGATGCCGTTTCCGTTTTTATCTAAAAATGCGATCATTTCCTGTACCAGAGAGGGAGAAACATTATTTTCTGCTACAATTTTTGTACCTCCGGATTGCCTGGTATGTGCGCTAGAAAAAAAGGCATCTTCCGTATCGGCCATACACATTTTAAATGGACTTTCCGTGAAAGGACTCGTGGTTCTATAAAGATCCATTTCCGAAGAGAAAAAGTTCTGTGAGGGAAATGCCGGATAGCTTGGGTTACCTATCATACACACAAAATTTAGTTTTTCAAAAAAGGGTTATGGAGTTACCACTGTGGTGTCGTCTATCGTTGTGTCGTCAGTGAGTATATCACCAAGAATGGTATCGGAACCCCGCAAAAGTGTATCAACATCACCTTCTTCTACTTTATGGCAACAGGGTAGTCCTTCATCTTCCAGATAAACTGAGTTTCCCTGAATAATAGTGAGTGTAGTCGGCACCCTTGTTTTCCATTCTTTGTCTACAAAACCTTCTATATCCATCAATTCCTCATCTATAGAAACATATAGGTCGTCATCAGCATCAATTACTAAACCACCTCCGTTCCAGATGTCTCCTGTTTCCATGTAATAATCTACAGCTTCCTCAAATCCTTTTCTTACTGGGATAACAACCCTTGCCATTCCGCTCTGTAAAAAAGCTTCAAAGATTGGATCGTCGGCATTGGTAGTTTGCATTAAATCTACCCAACTACACTTGCTAGCCCAGTAATAGGGGTAAAACAGATAAGCCATTAAACTCCAGTCAAACGCCTGTTCAAAAAATTTCACATGTGAGGAATAGGTTTCCCACAATCGGGTTTGCTTTACCTGAGGAATATCGCAGGCGCCATACTCATAAAAATCCCTTCCTTGTGGTATGCCAAAAGGTTTGGTCAGCATTTCAATGGCAATCCTTTGTATTTCTCTTTGTTCAACAGTCCTGTTAAAATCCGAACCCGTATTTTCTGCTTGTTCTTCTTCTGCTGCGGCTGCTTCATCTTCCAGTGCTGCTATTTCGGCTTCATAGCTGGCCACTTCACTTTCGTAAGCCTGCATGATTTTATCATAAGCCGTATTTTGCCAATTCGTAATTTCTTCCGGATCAAGAATGAGTTTTACCGACAAGTTGATGGTAAAATCATACACATTTTTAATCTGAACTGAAACAGGTATTTCTGTTTTAAGATTGGGAAGTGAAATTATTTTAGTTCCTGTTTTTGTGTTACTGCCGACTTCATCGTTACTGTCTGATGTATTCAGGGTATCTTTATCGTATGAAACGGAATCTTCATACACTTTTAATTTAAAATAGGTTCCCATTTCATAGCCAAAAGTTCCATCTCCCAAATGGTAATCAAAACTATAGCTGGCAGTTGCCTCGTATGCAGAATACATACTCAGGTCTTGTCCTGATGCATAAAAGTTCAAACTAAAACTGTAACTATTTTCTTTTGCATTCGGATCTGCATCGCCATTGGGATCATCTTTTGGTACAAATGATTCGGTTATGGTTTCTTCAACAGGAGTGATTGGTTCATCAAGTGTGATATCATAAGCCCTGCCCAACTCCAGATAATTGTCTTCCGTAATATCGGTGGCAGCATTAATCCCATATTCTGAAGGGTGAATGGGGGCTTCCATTTCATTGTCAGATCCGGTACCAGTTGCGGCTTCGGCTTTTTTCTTCAATGCTTCTCTGTAAAAACGGGCGGGTTCAGGTATCAGAAATTCGATCATCAATCGTTTACCGTAGTTGATCAAACGGTTGGTGTAAATAATATCAATCCATCGATACACTCCTGTAACATGTTCCGTGCCTTCGCGGTTATCGTAACCATGACGGTTATTTTCTTCATACTCTTCCAGCATTTTACTGGTTCTTTTTTGGGTGGTTTTCTGTAATACCCTTTCCAGTGCATTATTGGTAACTTCCTGTGCATAGGTGGCAGCTTCTGAATCAGATGATGTAGAAGAGCTGGAAGAGGCAAAATCAAAACTACCATCGGCTGAAACTGTTACCCCTGCATAACTTCCTGAAACACCCAGAGATGCACCAACACCTATTGAAGTGTCTTTCGTGAGTTCATTTGAAATTTCTGATTGTAATTCATTTCTGTTGGTGGACACCGTGTCGTTTTGGGCTTCTACTTCAATTTCGGTTGTATCTTCTTCAGTTGTTTCAGTACTAATCAAACTACGTGTATGCCGTTCTTTGTATTCACGTGCCATAATATTTTCTATCCGCGATACTTCGCCCGGTACATAGCAGCAAACTTCCTGTTCCACTTTTCGGTATACACCGATGCCCAAACGATTTACGCCATATAACATACCTGCCGAGGGAGAGGGAGAAGGGCCAAATGAAGAACTGGTTTGTATTTTGCCGGTTCCACTTGTTACAGGTGAGTTAAGTGAACCTTTTGTATCAAATGCTACATTTATCCCATTGCTTAAAGTATAAGAACCTTTTAGTTGAAACAGGGTTTCATTTGCCAACTCTATATCCTGATCAGGTAATAAATGCAACATCAATAATTTTTTATTGTCGGAAGCAACTTCTGTAACTGTATTACTTTTAATCGCACTGCTACCTTCGAATATTATTTCATAATCTGATGATGTAATGTAGGCGCCAGCATAGCCCACATCCATTGTCATAAGGATCTCATGTTGATGATTTAGTTTGTCTATTGATACTGCAAAGCTGTAAGGCTCAGTTTTTGTGGATTTTTTATTCCCTTTTTTGTATTTGTTAACTGACTTTCGGCTTAGGATACGGGATGATTTTCTGGTAGCTTCTTTTATTTTTTCATTCAACACAGTTTCTGCCATCGAAAGCGACATGCTTTTTACTGAATTTTTTTTAAGATAGTTTAAGGTTTCTTTGGATAGTGTTTGAGAAATGCTTGACTTCTTATCCATTAATATCGAAAGGTCTTTACTGCCAGGTCCTGCCAAACCCATGCCTGTGCGTATTTCCGATTTTATTTTTTGATAGCCTTCAATATTATAGGCATATTTCATTTTAAGGTGTGAATTGTTAAGTTCTCTTTGGCCTGAACTAACTTTTGTATTGGGTAAGCTATCTTCATTTGTACTTTGTTTGTTAACGGTGAATGCTTTTGGGATCATTACCCTGGCTTTTGCCAGTAACTGTAATAGCAGATTGATTTGATCAGCAATAGCCGGAGGTGATGGATATTTAGGTGTTTGTACCAAAACGGCCGCAAGTGATGTATAATCCGAAGTAGTAACAGTGGTTAAAAAATGATGGGCAATTAACAGCTGAATACAACCCTGACGAACGGTAGGGTTATTTCTTTTTAGGGTTTGATACAAAAGATTATCCCAAATTGTATATAGTTCACCTCCCTCTAAAAGGGGCACATCTGCAATCATCACCTTGACCTCAGTATCGGTAAGTGTGTTCCTGTTTTTGATTAACCAAGCCGAGAAAGTATATAGCGATGGATAACTGTCTTTTAGTTCCTGAAGTTTCAGTACAACCGGCTTAAAAGAGCCCGCAAGGGTTCTCATGGTAGCACGTGATTGGTCAAGATTATTTTCATCTAGGCCATTTAGGAAAAAACTTTTTAATGGGTTTGGGTGTGTAATGAACCTTAGTTTTTTTCTTGATTCACTAATGAGTTGGGGTGTTCTGAGGGTGATAAACCGAAAGAGGTCTGCTTTGATTGGTGTAGGCTGTTTGGTTTCCATAAGTTTTTTTTTGGGGTGTGTTGAATCACATGTGTTACTTTATCGGGAGTAAAATAGTAAGCTATTTTTGGTCAGGCAATGGGAAAAACCCCGTATTTAAATACTGCAGAATCAATTATAACAAACTAAACAGGGTTCAATATTGAATAGATATTTGAACCTCTGCTATTATCTATTCCTATGTTAAACGAATCATTGTAAGTTTCTCAGAAACATTTCCAATAACAATTTTATTGAAATGCATTCATGCAGGTATGTATCTTTACACTTGCTACAAACCCGAGCTATCGTCACGCTTTCAGCGTGAAGGAAAGTCCGGACAGCGCAGAGCAACCCACCGGTTAAGCGCCGGCTTCCCGCTGCAAGGCGGGAAAGAGAAAGTGCCACAGAAAATAACTACTTCCGGGTAACTGGGAGAAAAGGTGAAAATGTGAGGTAAAAGCTCACGGTCTTCCGTAGTAATGCGGAACACGGGTAAACCTTGGGTGCTGTAATGCCACGTATAGGATTCTTCGAGGGCGGCTCGCCCGATCCTGCTTTCAGCGGGAGGGATCCAGGGTAGGCAGCAAGATCTCGTCAGTAATGACGCGGCCAGATAAATGATAGTTTAGAAACAGAATCCGGCTTATGAGGTTTGTAGTTTTTTTTAGCTGTGAGTCATGAGCCCCGAGTTATGCGCTTTCTTTTACGGCTCGCAGCTCGCGGCTCATAGCTCGCAGCTTTTTTCCCCTACCTTTACACCATGACACAAGAGCAATTAAAAGTTTTAAGGGACCGTACTGTTGTCCTGAGGAGGTTTCTTTGACGTTGAGAACCGCACATATAAAGTAGAAACAGACAGACAACTCTCGCTATCGCCGGGTTTTTGGGATGATAATATCCGCGCCACGGCCATCATGAAAGAAATTAAGGTAAATGAGTACTGGTTGAAATTATACAAGCAGCTGGATACCGCTGTGGAAGATTTTGCCGTGCTGTTTGATTTCTGGAAAGCAGGGGATATTTCTGAAGAAGAAGTAAAAGCTGCTTATGATACCGCTTTACAACAGATAGAAGAGGCTGAATTTAAAAGCACCCTTAACAAACCGGAAGACGAATTACCGGCCGTATTACAGATCAATCCAGGAGCCGGTGGTACAGAGAGCCAGGACTGGGCCGAGATGTTATTGCGTATGTACCGCATGTATGGTGATAAGCAGGGATGGAAAGTAACTGAGATAGATTACCAGGAAGGTGATGGTGCAGGAATAAAAAGTGCAACGATACAATTTGATGGTGATTTTGCGTATGGATTTTTAAAAGCAGAAAGTGGGGTACACCGCTTGGTTCGTATTTCACCATTTGATAGTAATGCTAGAAGGCATACTTCCTTTGCATCGGTGTATGTATATCCGTTGATTGATGATACCATTGAGATCAATGTAAATCCCGCTGACCTTGAATGGGCTTTTTATAGAAGTGGTGGTAGTGGCGGACAAAACGTAAACAAAGTAGAAACAGCCGTTCGTTTAAAACACATACCCAGTGGCTTTATTGTAGAATGCCAGCAGGCACGTACACAAGGAGAAAACCGTGAGTTAGCCATGAAAATGTTGAAGAGCCGTTTGTACGAAGAGGAAATGCGGAAAAAGCAGGAAGTATTAAATGCCAACAATGCTAATAAAAAGAAAATAGAGTGGGGAAGCCAGATACGCAGTTATGTGTTTCATCCCTATAAAATGATTAAAGACCACCGCACCGATTTTGAGGTCGGTAATGTAGGGCCGGTGATGGATGGAGAGTTGGATGGATTTATTAAGGCGTATTTGATGTTGGAGAAAGAAGCAATTAGTAATTAGTAGTTAATAATTAGTAATTACTAATTCCATCACGTCCTTTCGAAGGAGGAACGACTGAGAAATCTGCTGATTGGAGAAAAGATTTCTCACTACGCTGTGCTTCGTTCGAAATGACGGAAGATTTGATTCTTTTTATTCCACCACGTCATTTCGAAGGAGGAACGACTGAGAAATCTGCTGATCGATGAAAAGATTTCTCACTCCGCTTCGCTTTGTTCGAAATGACGGATGATGGAATAATTATTAATTGTTAATTAGTAATTACTAATTACTAATTACTAATTACTAATTAATCGTCGATATATATCTTACGAGGCTCCTCTTTGCAATCGGCAATAAAGTTTCTTCCATAGGTAAACTAAGATCTGTTTCTACTGCATACACAGCGGGGTTGGGGAAGTCTGAACGGTTTTTAATGAGTTCGGCTTTGATGTTCTGGTAAGAGTTTACAAAATTTCTTTGCCATACATCTACAAATTCTGTTTTAATACTCCGGTATTTTTCATCATGTTTTTCAAAAATGCTTAAGCGGTATTGGTATACCCATGTATTTTTACAGGCGCCTTCGCACAGCATAAAATAGCCTTCGTTGTGATCTAATGGAACAATGCCTACTGGTTCAATATTTAATTTCTGTTCTATAAATTCATAGATCTCTGTTCCACTGGTAATGGTTCGCTTCATGGTAGCGGAAGCAAAGTTGATGATGTCTTCCAACTCCTTCATCAATTCATCATCTTCTACCAATGACTCATACAACAACTGTAATTTTTCTATTTGAACACCCGTTAGTTTTTTGGGAAACTGCTCTTGCAGGTATTTTTTATTCTCTTTAAAAGCGATGAGGTTATTGTAATGGAAAATGAGGTCTGCAAATTGCGGGTACAATTTGTTTTCGCAAAACTGTTTACTGATCTCCTGTAAATAAGCCAGCAGGGTGTATTTTTTCAATTCAAAATCAATATACCCATCTGCAAACCATGTCTGTGATAAGGTTTTCATACCGATCTGTTTGGTTATCTGAATTTACTTTATAGACACCTTTTTTCCATCAATTGTTTACTAACAATATGTGAAAAACTATTGCCCCAAAGGAGCGTAACTAAAAAAAATCAAATGGATTTGACAGGGGAAGTATAAATTACAACAAAGCTGTAAGAATGAAGGAAGACATCATTATCCAGATCAGTAACCGGCTTCGTGATCTGCGCAAAGACAAAAATATTACACTTCAGGAACTTGCCGATGCCGCTGGTGTGTCAAAAGGAATGTTGAGCCAGGTAGAAAATAGCAGGGCCATTCCATCTTTACCTGTATTATTACATCTCATCAGTTCATTGAATGTAGATTTTAATGATTTCTTTCGGGATATTAATTTACTTACGCCCGACAGTAAAGTTATCTTTCGTAAAAAAGAACAATACCATGCTTTTGAAAAAGAAAATGCCAGTGGTTTTTTTTACCAGCGTTTGTTTTCAACAACTGTACACGATTACCATGTTGATTTTGTTATGTTGCGATTAACCAAAGATGCCAGCAGGCCCATGGTAAGCACAGACGCCTTTGAATTTAAATACCTGTTGAAAGGAAAAGTAAGTTACCAGATTGGAGAAGAAGTATTTAATATGGAAGAAGGTGATTCTCTTTTTTTGATGCAGCTGATTTACACAATCCTACCAATACAGGTGAAGAAGATGCTTTATTATTAGTGATCTATCTCTTTAAAAATAGAGGAATATAAATTCAGAAGCGTTAACAATTTATTTACAAAAGTTTAATATTCGTTAATATAACTCCTGTATTCGTTCAAAAAGTTTAACCTGACTTTACTTTTACTTAACATTAACAACATTTTGTCTTAACACTGTACGGATAGTTTTGCCTTCACCAAACAATCAAAACCTTGTTTATGAAGCTGCAATCAATCCGTAATGTAAAATGGTTAGTGTCTTTAACGGCAATGCTATTTTTTTCCATTGTGCTACCCGCTCAATCTCTTTCTGTTAAAGGAAGAGTGATGGATGAGCTTACCAATAAGCCACTAGAAGGGGTTAGTATCTCAGTTAAGAATACTAAAAGCAACACCAGTACTGATGCCAATGGACAGTTTTCCATTAGTGCCGAAAGAAACAGTAAACTGGTTATCAGTTCTCTAGGTTTTCAAACCAAAGAGTTGACGGTAACCGGAGAATTTGTAACCGTGTCATTGGAAGCTTCTGTGAAGCAATTGGATGAAGTAGTCATCACTGCATTGGGAATTAAAAAAGAAAAAAAATTGGTTAGTTATGCTACCCAGGAAATTAAGGGTAGCGAACTGATTAAAGCAAGAGAGCCAAATCCTATCAATTCTTTAGTGGGAAAGATAGCCGGTTTAACAGTAGGTGCCTCTCCCGAAATGTTAGGCCGCCCGCAGGTATTGCTACGAGGTTCTAATATTGATTTATATGTTATTGATGGTATTCCCATCAACTCTGATACATGGAATGTTTCTCCGGATGATATTGAAAACATTACTGTATTAAAAGGGCCGGTAGCTTCTGCCCTTTACGGTTATCGCGGTCAGCGTGGTGCCATCATCATCACTACCAAAAAAGGATCTAAAGATAAACGTGGTTACTCAATAGAATTCAATAGCAGTACCATGATAGACAAAGGCTTTATTGCTTTGCCTAAAACACAGGATCTGTACGGTCCCGGCGATCATGGTAGATATGCATTTGTTGATGGTAAAGGTGGTGGATTAAATGATGGTGACTATGATGTATGGGGACCTTTATTTGAAGGCCAGTTAATTCCTCAGTATGATAGTCCTGTAGACCCTGTTACAGGTGTGCGTTCAGGTACACCATGGACAGCACGTGGTAAAGACAACCTGAAAAGATATATTCAAACCGGTTTATTGACCACAAATAATATTGCCGTATCATCCAGTACTGATAAGTATGATATACGTTTTTCTATGTCTCACACATATCAGAAAGGTATTGTTCCAAATACACAACTGAATATTACCAATTTCAATATCAATACAGGATATCGTTTTTCTGATAAGCTGAAACTAGATGCGCAATTAAATTATAACCGTCAATACACACCTAATTTTCCTGATGTGAATTATGGACCGAATAGTATGATCTATAATATCACCATTTGGGGTGCAGCAGATTGGAACATTGATGATATGCGTAATTACTGGCAGCCTGGTAAAGAAGGGGTGCAAAGTTTGTATGCCGAGTACCAACGTTACCACAATCCTTATTTTATGGCGTATGAATGGCTTCGCGGTCATTACAAAACAGATGTATATGGATACGTATCGCTAACACAAAAAATAGGTAACCATACAGAATTGATAGGAAGAACAGCGGTTACTACTTATGATGTGTTGCGGAATGAAAAAATGCCTTTCTCTGCTCACCCGTATGGAAGAGAAGAAGGACGCGGCGATTACAGGGAAGACAAACGCAATCTTTTTGAAAACAACACAGAGTTAATGGCTAAGTATACCAATCGTTTTGGTGATATCAGCCTGAATGGTTTTGTGGGAGGTAACGTGCGGAACTTTGCTTACAAATCCAGTTTTATCACAACAGATTATTTGAATGTACCCGGTGTATATTCTTTTGCCAATAGCCGTAATCCGGTGAAGGCTTACAACTTTGCCAGTGATATGCGCGTATTGAGTGCTTATTACTCATTTGATATCTCACTGAGTAAATATTTCAATATCAATACAACCGGAAGGGTTGATAAATTATCAACATTAGATAAATCGTATTTCTATCCGTCTGTATCAGGTAATACCATCATCTCTGATTATGTATCACTTCCTAAAACCATTTCATTCCTAAAGGCAAGGGCTTCTTATGCCAATGTAAAAAGTGGCGGTTCCAGTGTTACTTCCTACATTGGTGCAACACCTAATGCCAGCTATCCAATAGGATATGGCAGTGAATATACTTCTTCGTATGATGGTCCAACCTATTCATTGGCTACACCGTACAGTACGGCTTTGGGTTATAACAACCAGCCTTACGCAACTTATCCAAACAACATCATTGATCCTGCCATCAGCCCGGATAGCAGAACGACCATTGAGTTGGGATTGGATATGAAATTTTTGAAGAACAGGATTGGATTGGATATTGCTTATTATGTAAATACAGATGGACCGCAAATTTATAACAAACCTCTTTCACAAACCACCGGTTATAACTCTTACGTAACCAATGCGGTAAAAAACAGAACACGTGGATTGGAAATTTCAGTAAGCGGACAAGCTATAAAAAAGAAAGATTTTTCATGGGATGTTTTGCTGAACTGGAGTACCTATCGCAGAACACTGGCCGAATTACCAGAGGGTGTAGATGTTTTGAATACTTTCTATCGTAAGGGCGACAGGTTAGATGCCGTATTTATTGGCTCGTTTGTAAGAACACCGGATGGACAAATCATTAATGATGCAGGTGGAAGGCCCATTGTAGCACCGGTTGCGCAATTTAAAGGATATGCTGATCCTGATTGGGTTTGGGGTTTGAATAACCGTTTTTCTTACAAGAGTTTTACATTCTCTTTCCAGTTTGATGGACGTGTGGGCGGTATCATGGAAAACTATGTTCGCAGACAAACCTTCCGTGGGGGTCGTCATATAGAAACAACTGAAGGTGCCATGGGCTTAGCCCGTTACCAGGATTACAAAGGCGTTAAGTCTTACATTGGAGAAGGTGTTTTGGTTAACAATGGGGTTGCCATTAAGTATGATCCGGTTACAGGTGCCGTTACCAACTACGATCAGTTAAAATTCGGTGCTAATACCACCACTACTTTCCTGCAGGATTATATCAGCCGTTACAACGGTACTGCTGAAGGTAACTTGATGAGTAAAACATACCTGAAACTGCGCGAAGTGGTTATCACCTATAATATCCCAACAAGTATTTTTGGAAAGAGCGGTGTGTTTAAAGCGGCTACGGTTTCTCTGGTAGGTCGTAACCTGCTTTACTTTATTAAAGATGGGGAGCGTTATAAGGATGTAGATATCGATCAGTATGCAGGTGGACAATCCTCATCTGCTCTTCAAACACCTACTACGCGCCGTTATGGATTCAATGTAAACTTTACTTTTTGATCAACTCAAATATCATTTGTATGAAAAAAATATTAATCGGATCGCTGATGACAACTGCCATACTGATTGGCGGTTGTACCAAAAAATTTGATGAACTGAAAATAGATACCAACCGTCCTGAATCAGTGCCGCCTTCGCTGGTACTGGGTGGTGTGGAAAATGATTTTACACAAGGTGCATGGACACTGGCACAACGCTGGAACCAGTTTAGCTGTTGTAATTATAACTATTATGGTAACCAGGAGTATAACTGGACCAATGTTTCTTTCAGTCCATATAATACGCTGAAGAACATTACTAAAATGGAAGGAGAGGCATTAAAAGTAAGTGCTGCGCAAAACCCTTATGCTGCACTAGGTAAATTTTTCCGTGCTTTTTTCTTCTATGATCTCACTATGCGTGTAGGTGATTTACCTATGAATGATGCCATACAGGGATTAACCATTGGTGCACCTAAATACAATACCCAGAAAGAAATATTTACACAGGTATTAAAATGGTTGGAGGATGCCAATACTGATATGGCGCAACTGATTGCGAAAGGCGACAATACATTGGCCGGTGATTATTATTATAATAATGATTTGAAAAAATGGCAAAAAGCAGTGAATGCATTTAAACTGCGCGTATTAGTAGCACTCAGCAAAAAAGAAGGCGATACGGATCTTGCTATCAAGCAGAAATTTACAGCTACGCTGGCGGATGCAGTAAAATACCCATTGTTTACAGGTATGGGCGATAACCTGCAATATGTGTACAACAGTACCTTCAATAAATATCCTACTAACCCAGATAATTTTGGTTTTGATGCCACCCGTTATAACACGAGTGCCACCTACCTTAACAATCTGGTGGCTTTGCAGGATCCCCGCGTATTTGTTACTGCGGAACCAGCTGCCAAGAGAGTAACTGCTGGTGCAGCTCCAAACTCATTCGCAGCATTTTTAGGCGCCAGCAGTGGAGAGGACCTGGCTGATATGAGTACCAAAGCAGGTAATGGAGAATATTCGTTTATCAACAGAAAACGCTACTACAGCACGTATGTTGCAGAACCCAATGTTCAGATAGGGTATGCTGAAATGTGTTTCAATATTGCTGAAGCCATTAACCGTGGTTGGGCAACAGGCGATGCAGAAAGCTGGTATCGTAAAGGCATCAATGCATCTATTTCATTTTATGGAATTACCGGTGGTAATAATACAGTGTATTTTCAAAAGCCTGGAGGCACACTCAATGATTACAATACTTATGTAATTAACTACGATGCAGATGCTTATTATAATCAGACTACTGTAAAGTATGCAGGTAATACAGCCGCTGGTTTGAACCAGATTCTATTACAGAAATACCTGGCTTATTTTCAAAACAGTGGTTGGGAAGCTTATTATAACTGGAGAAGAACAGGGATACCTACTTTTTTAACAGGAGCTGGTACGGCTAACAGCCAACGTGTAGCCAAACGTTTTTTATACCCTAGTTCAGAAATCGCTACCAATAAATCCAATTTACAGGAAGCCTTACAGCGCCAGTTTACCGGCGGAGTTGATGATATCAATGCCGATTTATGGATCGTAAAATAGGGTTAAGCATAGCAGTATAGTCGCAGTTTTATCAAAGCGGAGCCTTTTCAGGCTTCGCTTCATTTTTCAATCATAAAAAACAGGCATGAAAAAAATACTATTGCTGGCATGCATACTGCTATCCGGTTCTCAGTTAGTTGTTGCACAGCAAAAAACAGAAAACATCATTATTGTTACACTGGATGGTATGCGTTGGCAGGAAGTTTTTGGCGGTGCGGATGAACAACTGCTGAAAAATAAAAAATATACCAAAGACAGTGGTGGTACTTCCACCCGTTTTTGGAATGATACATTGGATGTAAGGAGAAAGAAACTATTTCCTTTTCTTTGGTCGGTGATAAAAGAAAAAGGACAGTTGTATGGCAACAGAAATGCTGGTAATAAAGTAAATAACGCCAATAAGTATAAGTTCTCTTACCCCGGTTATAATGAAATTTTTACAGGTTTTCCGGACACAGCAGTCAATTCAAATGATAAAATCAGAAACAAGCATACAAATGTGCTTGAGTATATCAACAAACAACCAGGGTTTACAGGTAAAGTAGCCGCTTTTGCTACCTGGGATGTGTTCCCTTTTATTCTTAATAAATGGAGAAGTGGTATTTATGTAAATGCAGATACAGACTCTATCAGTTTTCCTTCAGAAAAACTAAGATTGATTAATGATCTTCAGTATTTAACCACCCGGCCAATTGGTGTAAGACCTGATGTGATTACGTATATTGCAGCAAGGGAATACCTTAAGGAATATAAACCAAGGGCTTTGTATATCGCATTTGATGAAACAGATGATTTTGCACATGATGGTCAGTATGATCAGTATTTGGGAAGTGCTTATGCACAGGATAGAATGATAGCTGATCTATGGTCATACATTCAGTCTGATGCACAATATCAAAACAAAACCACCTTGCTCATTACCTGCGATCATGGAAGGGGCGATAAAGTAAAAGACGATTGGCGCCACCATGGTCAGAAAATTGCAGAAGCCGGTGAGATTTGGATTGCCGCCATCGGACCAGATACTAAAGCATTGGGTGAGTTGAAAACATCCGGATTACTTTTTCAGGAACAACTGGCTGCTACCATTGCTGCCCTATTAGGATTTCAGTTTACCGCAGAACATCCGGTGGCACAGCCCATTAAAACTTTGTATTCTAAATAATAGCCGGCTATGCGTACAACAATTCTTTTATTATTTTTTTGGGTGCCAACGATAATCTATGGTCAGCAAACTACGGAGGTAAAGAAAGATTCTGTAGATATGCTTGAGCCGGTAATTGTATCAGCTACCAGACAAGTAACAAAAGGTTACGTGTTGCCCTTTTCGTACAGTACCATTGATGCAAAAAATATACACCAGAAAGGTTCACGTACTACACCTGAGGCTTTGTCTGGCACCACTGGCGTTTTTATTCAAAAGACAAATCATGGAGGAGGTTCTGCTTTTATACGCGGATTAACCGGTAACCAGACACTGATATTATTGGATGGTATCCGGCTTAATAATGCCACTTTTCGTTATGGTCCTAATCAATACCTGAATACGGTTGACTTATATACGATTGATAAAATAGAAGTGATAAAAGGTAGCGGATCCGTTCAATACGGATCCGATGCGCTTGGTGGAGTGATACAGCTTTTCAGCAGGGATCTTAGTTTTCAAAAAAAATCATTTCATGCAACGGCAGATGTTAAAGCGGTTTCTTCAAACATGGAGTATACCGGTCGGGGAGAAATTTCGTACCAGTCTGAATCTTTTGTTTTCTCAGGTGGATATACCAACCGAACATTTGGCGATTTGTATGGGGGAGATACCACAGGCCGTCAATCTCCTTCGGGTTATTCAGAGCAGGCTTTTGATGCTAAAGCGAAATTCCGACTTGGTAAACAAACCACGGTTTCAATGGCACACCAGTATGTGCAACAACGTTCGGTTCCCTTGTATCACCGGATAAAATTAGAGAATTATGCCTACTATGATTTTGCACCGCAGGAAAGGAGTATGTCGTATCTAAAGCTTGAAAATACCTCAACACAGCTCTGGAGACAAACCATAAACTTCGTACTCTCATCGCAGCAAAGTTTTGAGAGAAGAAATTATTTCAGAAATGGAAATGCTAACCGTTTTTCAGAAGAGGATAAGGTTAAAACATTTGGGGCAACTTTTGACATGGCTTCTGTATGGAGTAAACAATGGCTTAGCAATAGCGGTATTGAATATTATCATGACCGTGTAAACAGCGTAAAATATCAAATACCTATTAGCGGCGGTGCTGCAAATACACAAACCTTACGTGGTTTGTATCCGGATGGAGCAACCAATCATAATTTTTCCGTTTACTCATTACACCATATTAATCTCGGTGTATTTACTATTGAAGCAGGGGTAAGGTATAATGCACTGTCCATTCAAATAACAGATACCAGTAAAGCCACCACTAGTTTGGGTAAGGTAAACCTGAAACCCGCTTCACTGGTGAGCAACCTGGCATTGGGTGTTCAACTGAATCAACAATCCCGCGTGTATACCACATTTAGTACCGGTTACCGTTCGCCTAACATAGATGATATGGGTACGTTGGGTTTGGTTGACTTTCGCTACGAAGTACCTGCGTATGATCTTAGCCCTGAAAAAAGTTATCATACAGAAATTGGGTACCGATTTAAAAATAAGCAACTCGCTATTACAACATCTCTGTACTACATGCATTTATCAAACCTGATTACCAGGGTGCAGGTTCAGGGGCAACAGGTTAATGGGTATAATGTATATACCAAACAGAATAGTCAGGAATCGTATGTAAAAGGCGCAGAGTTTGATCTTACCTATCAACCAACCGATGCTTTTGTATTTCATTTAGGAGCTGCACATGTATTTGGACAGAACTTATCAGCTAATGAACCCATGCGCCGTATTCCGCCATTTAATGGTAGTATGCAAATCAGGTACCAGCACCGTGGTTGGTATCTTATGTTGGAAGATGTATTTGCCAATACACAAAACAGATTGGCACAAGGAGATAAAGATGATAACCGAATACCAGTAGGTGGCACACCCGGATGGAACTTGGTAAATGTTTATGGTGGATATGCCAGTAAATTTTATTCCATTAGAACAGGTTTACAAAATCTGCAGAACACAGATTACCGAACACATGGAAGCGGTATTAATGGTATGGGTCGGAGTATCTGGCTCTCTTTTACTGTTAAGATATAAGTTTAGAAATGAGTCAAACAGATAATCAGATCAGTGTAATAGCAGAAGAGATTATATTACTCTATGCACAATTTGGCAACGAAGATTATATTGGTGAACCTGTTTCACAAATAGAACATATGTGCCAGTGTGCCCAATTGGCAGAAGAGGAAGGTTATGATACTGAAGTAATACTTGCTGCTTTTTTTCATGATATCGGGCACTTATGTGAGCATATTATGGATGTACAAAATATGGATGGCTTCGGTGTAACAGACCATGAAAAACTGGGTGCCGATTATCTCAAACAAAAAGGATTCTCCGAAAAAATTACCAAATTGGTGGCTTCGCATGTTTCTGCCAAACGCTATCTCACCTTGCGTTATCCGGATTATTACGAGCAATTATCTCAGGCCAGCAAAGAAACCCTTGTTTTTCAGGGAGGGATTATGTCTGAGGAGGAAGCCACTGCGTTTGAAAACGATCCATTGGCAGATCTCTATATCCGCTTACGCAAATGGGATGAAAAGGCAAAAGAAGAAAACAAACCGTTACCTCCCCTGCAACATTACAGGGAATTAATAGAGCAACATTTAACCAATCAGTAATTAAAAGTATTATGAAAACAGCTTTGGTAGTGTTTGATATTGCAGGAACTACTGTATCAGACAAAGGAAATGTAAACCAATCGTTCAGAGATGCACTTGCAACTGAAAATATAGAAGTGGCAGAAGAGGAAGTGGATAAATTAATGGGGTATCGTAAAATAGAAGCCATAGCCAGAATGGTGGTACAATATGCACCGGGTATGAGTGAGTCGGTACAGACTGAGGTGATTGAAAGAATACACGATCGTTTTAATGAACAGATGGTGAAATTTTATACCGATGATACTGAACTTAAGCCTTTGCCATTTGCAGAAGAAATGTTTCAATTGTTGCAGGATAAAGGCATTAAAGTGGCCTTGAACACAGGCTTTACCAGAGTGATTACGGATGCCATTCTTAAAAGATTGGGATGGAACAAAAATCCTTTTATTAATATGGTCATCTGTAGCGATGAAGTTCCCGAAGGCCGCCCGCATCCATATATGATTCAATCCATCATGCTGCAACTGGGCATAAAGGAAGCGGATAGAATTGTAAAAGTGGGCGATACAGAAGTGGATATCAGAGAGGGCCAGAATGCCGGATGTGGATTGGTGGTGGCTATCACCACCGGTGCCTATAACCGTTCACAGCTTAGCATATATCAACCCGATGCCATTATTGATTCCTTGCAGGAATTGCCTGCATTAATTCAGTAAAAAAATGAAGGCATTTACTTTAAAAGCAGATCCTAGGCCACAGAATGAAACACGTGTTGCAATCTATGCAGCGTTGGTTACATTTTTAACGTATGCTACGGTATATGCTTTTCGTAAGCCATTTACAGTGGGTAGTTTTGAGCAGGAGCATAGTGTATTCGGTATTCATTATAAAGATGCGCTAGTGATTAGCCAGGTATTGGGGTATATGATGAGTAAATTTTATGGTATCCGGTTCATTTCTGAACTTAAAAATACAGGTCGCGGTAAGATTATTCTCATACTGGTAGGTATTTCCTGGTTATCTCTTTTATTATTTGCCTGGGTTCCTGCTCCATGGAATATTGTTTTTCTTTTTGTAAATGGGTTTCCGCTGGGTATGATCTGGGGGGTGATTTTTTCTTATGTGGAAGGCAGAAGGGCAACCGATTTTATCGGAGCGGCATTGGCAGTAAGTTTTATTTTTTCTTCCGGATTTGTAAAATCAATTGCCAAATGGCTGATGCTTGATTTTCATATTGCAGATCATTGGATTCCGTTTGCAACGGGACTTGTTTTTTTATTGCCATTATTGTTCTTTGTTTTTTTACTTGAACGCATACCACCTCCATCCCAAACAGATAGCGAATCAAAAATCACACGGTTACCTATGAACCGAATGGAAAGAAAATATTTTTTTAAACAGTTCAGTATCGGGTTGGTATTGCTGATTGCCATTTATGTTTTTCTCACCTTGTTCAGAGATATCCGTGATAATTTTGCGGCTGATATCTGGAATGAGCTTGGATTCGGCGGTCAGCCTTCTGTATTTACAGCAACTGAAATCCCAATTACCATACTGGTACTCGTGTTAATCAGTAGTATGATGCTGATTAAAAATAACTATACCGCTTTTATTGTTACCCATTGGATCATCATAGCCGGGTTTTTAATTGCCGGTATCAGTTCTCTTTTATTTGTGATGCACCTGCTGCCACCATTTGCGTGGATGACATGGGTAGGACTTGGCTTGTATATGGGCTATATTCCATTCAACTGTATTTTATTTGATCGGCTGATTGCTACATTCAAACAAACAGGTAATGTAGGTTTTCTCATGTATCTCGCAGATTCTTTTGGGTACCTCGCCAGTGTTGCCGTGATTGTTTCCAAAACAATTTTCAATCCTAAAATCCAGTGGACCACACTCTATAGTAACGGTGTGATTTTGTTATCTGTTGTTGGTATTGCGGCTACCGTTCTGGCACTTGGGTACTTCCATAAAAAATATCTACGCTTATTTAATCCAATAGTATGAGTCAGTCAGCCATTGTTATCGGAGCCGGTATTGTGGGCCTTGCAACCGCAAGGGCACTATCTGTAAAAGGGTATCAGGTAACCGTTATTGAAAGATCTGCCAAAGCGGTAGGTGCTTCTATCAGAAATTTTGGAATGGTGTGGCCGGTAGGACAACCCGATGGACAACTATATCAACGCGCCATGCGTAGTAAAGATATTTGGAAAGAGATAGCCGATAGCATTGGCTTATGGTACGATGAATGTGGTAGTCTGCATGTAGCAAATGAAGTAGATGAATGGCAGGTATTACAAGAGATGGCTGCCTCTTTCACAGAGAATGGCAGGCAGGTACAATTACTTACAAAAGAGCAAATAGAAAAACGATTTTCCGGAATCAATCCCGAATCTCTTTTAGGTGGATTGTATAGCAGTACAGAAATGATCATTGATCCCCGTGAAGCCATCGCCGCTATTCCTTCTTATCTTGAAGAATACTTAGATGTAGAATTTATCTGGCAAAAGCAGGTGAATGCAGTAGAACCCGGGCGTATTTATATGGGTCAGGAACTAATGCATGCTGATCTGATTTGTATATGCAGTGGCGCAGATTTTGAAACCTTGTATCCCGTGGTCTTTTCTGAAACTTTACTAACCAGATGCAAACTACAAATGATGCGCTTTATACCACCTAAAGCAGATTGGCATTTGGGTACTTCTGTTTGTGGGGGACTATCGTTAATTCATTACAACAGTTTTAACGCTGCCCCATCTTTGCCTGCATTAAAAAAAAGATACGAAGCCGAAATGGCCGATTACCTTCAATGGGGGATACATGTAATGGTATGCCAAAATGATAAAGGAGAATTAACGGTAGGCGATTCGCATGAATATGGGCATACACTTGATCCATTTGACAGGGCCGGTGTTAACCAGCTGATCATTGAGTATCTCAGCCGTTTTATGATTACACAAAATTGGCAAATGGTACAATCCTGGAACGGAATCTATCCCAAAATGAAAAATGGGGCAACAGAACTCATCCTCAATCCCGATTCAGGTGTGTATGTTTTAAACGGATTAGGAGGTGCGGGTATGACACTTTCTTTTGGATTGGCAGAGGAATTTGTATCTGGGTTATAAAGTATCCTGATTCATCATTTTTTGTATAAATGTTAGCCTTATGAAAAAAGCACTTTGTTTACTCACCTGTTTACTGGTTTTCACAATCACGATAACTGCACAAACATTGTCAACCATGGAAGCCAAACGTATTGGTCTTCCCAACGGATGGAGTTTAACACCGGTAGGTAAAAGTTTACCATTGGGCGATTTGCCTTTGAATATCGCTGTGTTCTCGTTCAAAAAAATTAATAGCAGTTACCAATAATGGACAAAGTACACACACCATGCAGCTGATTGATGTGGTCACTGAAAAGATTTTGGATAATATAAACATCCCCGCATTGTGGGTAGGGCTGGAATTTACATCGGATGAAAAATTTCTTTACGCATCGGGCGGAAATGATAACCGTATTCTGAAATACGAGATCCGCAATAAAAAATTGCTGTTAGCAGATAGTATTTTACTGGGTGCTAAATGGCCCAATAAAATTTCTCCTGCAGGACTTACCATTGATAATGAAAAACATCTTTTGTATGTAGTTGCCAAAGACAACAAGCGTTTGTATGTAGTGGATCTTATCTCAAAAAAAATTAAAAAAGAACTGGCATTACCCGGTGAAGCCTATACTTGTAAACTTTCACCCGATAAAAAAGAATTGTATATCTCTTGTTGGGGCTGTGCAAGTGTATTGGTATACGGAACAACAGAGAATATACTTCGTGCCGAAATCAAGGTAGGAAGCAATCCCAATGATATTTGTGTAACCGCCAATGGGCGTTATCTCTATGTTGCTAATGCTAATGACAATACCGTTTCGGTAATTGATGTAAAACAAAGAAAAGTTACCGAAACATTGAATGCAGCACTTTATCCCGATGCACCTAATGGGTCAACCACAAATGGTGTTGCATTGAGTGCGGATGAAAAAACATTGTACATCGCAAATGCGGATAATAATTGCCTGTCTGTTTTTGATGTTAGCAAAAAAGCCATTAGCACAGCCAAAGGATTTATACCGGTTGGTTGGTATCCCACCTGTGTAAAAACAATTGGTTCAAAAATTTATGTGACTAACGGAAAGGGATTTACCTCATTGGCCAATCCTTACGGACCTAATCCGGTTGACAAACGTGTGCAGTTGGGCTTTCAGAAAGGAGACACTGCCAAGCCGAAAGAGATCCAGTACATTGGCGGATTGTTTAAAGGAACACTCAGCATTATACCATCCCCATCAGTAAAGCAGTTAAGTGTGTATTCCCAGGCGGTATACCAGAACACTCCTTATAGCAAAACAAGAGAAACCCTTTCTGCCGGTGAAGAGGGAAATCCGATTCCAAGAAAAGTAGGTGCCGCTTCTCCCATTAAATATGTTTTCTACATCATTAAGGAAAACAGAACCTATGATCAGGTATTGGGTGATATGCCCGAAGGCAATGGCGATAAAAGTCTTTGTTTGTTTGGAGAAAAAGTAACTCCTAATCAACATGCATTGGCAAGAGAGTTTGTTTTGCTTGATAATTTTTATGTGGATGGTGAAGTAAGTGCGGATGGACATAATTGGAGCATGGGAGCTTACGCCACTGATTATCTTGAAAAAACATGGGTAACTAGTTATGGCGGAAGAGGCGGTGATTATGATGCTGAAGGAAACCGAGCCATTGCCAATAATAAGAATGGATTTATATGGGATCATTGTCAGAGAGCAGGCATTAGTTACAGAACTTATGGTGAGTTTGCAGATGACTACAAGCCGAATATTCCCGTATTAAAAGATCATTTTTGTCCTTACTACACCAGTTGGGATGAGCGGGTAAGAGATACCACAAGGGTAGGGCAGTGGAAAAGGGATTTTGATTCTATGCTTGCCATTAATGCATTGCCAAGATTAAGTACACTTCGCATTATCAACGATCATACAGAAGGGTTGCGATTAGGCAAACCTACTCCGTTTGCACATGTGGCTGATAACGATCTGGCAGTAGGCATGTTTGTAGAGCACCTGAGTAAAAGTCCTGTTTGGAAAGAGAGTGCTGTATTTATTCTGGAAGACGATGCACAGGATGGCCCTGATCATGTAGATGCACACAGAAGTACGGCATATGTGGCAGGAGGATTTGTAAAAAGAAATTTTGTAGATCATACCATGTATTCAACATCATCTATGTTGCGTACCATTGAATTGATTCTCGGCATTGGCCCTATGAGCCAGTACGATGCAGCGGCAACACCCATGTGGCGGTGTTTTACAGATAAAGCAGATATGACTGTATTCAATGTCAAACCATTGCAGGTAGACATCAACGAAAAAAATACTGCGATCAATGAGTGGCAGCGTAAAAGTGAAACTTTTGATTTTTCTAAAGAAGACCGGATCAATGATCGTGCATTTACAGAAGTTATCTGGAAAGCGGTACGAGGTGTTGATGCAGTTGTTCCCGCACCAAAACGGGCTGCGTTTTTAAAAATGAATAGGTCAGAAAAAGACTAGTTTTTATTGGGTTTTGCTATTAAAATTTTTTAGCTCTTTGTTTTTTTCTTTGTGCCTCTTTCTGCCTTACCGTCTTCGTGGCGAAACTTTTGTCACTAAGACGGTAAGGCAATTTTCATTTATGTTCGTTAACGCTACTATCGGGGATGTGTGTTTTCTGTGGTTGTCAACAAATCATTTCTTTTCCAAAACATATTCCAGAAAAAATCCTGATATTTTTTATTTACCTGCCAAAATCCACTCGCCTGATAACGGCGCGAAGAAGATTGTTGAACCAGTCCCAGTACAAAGGCAACATACCCAAAACCGGCAAGTCGTTTACCCAGTTCAACATCGTCACCATAAAAAGTTAGTTCGGTATTATAGCCGCCGGCCCTTTCCAGTATTTCGGCGCGAATAAAGGCATTACCACCAATCAGTATGGCTGCCCTGCCGGAAAACTGTACTAAAGTATTGATCAGCGGATAAAATATTTTTTGTGATAAAAGTGAAAAATACCTGAGCTGCATACCACCATCAAAATAATCGTATGGACCTGTTACCGCTGCCCGCATATTAGTATGATGCAGTGCTGCTACGCCCTTCTGCAACCAATTGACTGGAGGTACGCAATCCGCATCTAATTGTGCTATAATAGAACCGGTAGCCTTCTTGCGTGCACATTCTCTGGCATGGTTGGTTCCTTTTTTGCCTTCATACACCATGGTGATCTTAATGTTGGAAATTGTATGTTGGTCTATGAATTGTTGAATCACAAAAGCAGTTCTGTCGCTCGATGCATTATCCGCTACAATGATTTCGAAATTTGGATAATTCTGTTTGCACAGGGCCGTTAAGGCTTGATAAATATATTTTTCTTCATTATAGGCAGGTATCAATACCGATACTTTGGGCAGGGACTTTAGTTTCATAATGGGTAGTATTCTTTTATAAAGTAACCAACCCGGTGTTACCTTATTGTTTACAGCTTCTGAATTCATAATAGGATAATATTTCCGTAACCATTACTTAACCGGGTGTTAATAGTGTCAATACATTGGCTTGGTTCCTTTGTAAAACCCTTAGGAATGAAAATTACTTTGCTTGCGTTTATTAGTTTATTGTTTACGGTTGCTTCTGCGCAAACGGGTTCTTCTCCCAGAAATATTTTTATCATTACAACAGACGGATTTCGCTGGCAGGAGGTTTTTAACGGAGCTGATTCATTGTTGATACGAGATACTACTTACGTAAAAGATACTACACTTATTCGCCAGCAGTTCTGGAGTGATGACCTTAATGAAAGAAGAAAACGTTTGTTACCTTTTTTCTGGAATGTGATTGCAGAAAAAGGAAGTCTGTCTGGTAACCGGGCATATGGCAATGCAGTTAATGTAGCAAACCTGTATAAAATTTCCTATCCGGGATATAATGAAATACTTACCGGCTATGCAGATACCCGTTTCATTCCCAATTTATCTGTACGTAACCGCAATACCAACATATTGGAATACCTGAATGAAACAAAAACCTATGCAGGAAAAGTAGCGGCTTTCAGCTCTTGGAATGTGATGCCTTTTATTTTAAATGAACAGCGAAGCCGGTTACCCATTAATAGCGGCTATGAAATGCTGGAAGAAGGAGAGGATACATTGAACACTTTGATTAACGAAGTACAGAAAAGTATTCACCACAAAGGAAATACAAGGCATGACCTGCTTACCTATGCCAGTGCCAAAAATTATATTGAAAAAGAACATCCTAAAGTAGTTTTTATTGGTTTGGGTGAAACCGATGAATATGCACATCAGGGCAGATATGATCAATACCTGCAAAAAGCAAGGCAGGTAGACCAAATGTTAGCAGAGCTATGGTATTATGTGCAAACAGATCCATTCTATAAAGACAACACAGCGTTTATTATCACAACAGATCATGGTCGTGGCAGTAAAGGAAATAAATGGACGCAACATGGCTTTTGGGTAAAAGGTTCCGGAGAAACATGGATGGCAATGATTGGCGCAGGCATTGCACCGGATGGAGAACGTAAGGATAAAGAAAGGTTGTACCAGAAACAAATCGCTTCAACAGTTTCTGTTTTATTGAACGAGCCATTCAGGGCTGATGGTCATTCGGTAGCGGCACCCATTTCAGTATCTGGAAAAACGGTTGATGCCGAGGGGAAATTAAATAAGGCAGTACCACAAAATAAATAACCATGTCAGCTATTTTGACCAATTATTTTATCCTGTATGGTTACTTTGCCATCTTTGCCATTGTACTGTTACAGGAACTGGGAATGCCGGGACTTCCGAATGAATTGGTTTTATTTTATTTTGGTTATTTGAGCAGACAGGCGGGCCTGTCTTTTCCCTTGGTAATAGCATTAGTGATATTGGCGGATATGTTGGGCTCCACTATTTTATTTTTACTGTTTTACTATGGTAAAGAATGGTTGGCCAAAATAAAACCTGCCTGGTTACCTGTGCCTGTAAAAAAAATGGCATCTATCCGGCAAAAAATTGCATCGGGAAATGGGCGGCATATTTTCATTGCAAAATTAACACCGTTTGTACGCAGCTATATTCCTGTGGTGGCGGGTTTACTTCAAGTAGAGCCGGTATTGTATGGCCGTATTGTTTTTTTAACAGCGATCATCTGGACGGGTGGTTGGGTTACTGCCGGCTGGCTATTGCATTGGTAACATGCTAAAAAAAATGCCATCTTATACAGATGGCATTGCGTAAGATTGTGAAAGATATTTTTAGAGATAATGAAACCATTGTTTGTTCACATCCCATTTTTCAAATTCTTTGGCTACTTCTGATAAGAATCCTGCACCAATACTTCCGTCTACAATACGATGATCATAGCTTAAAGAAAGATACATCATGTGTCTTACACCAATGGTATCGCCTTCCGGAGATTCAATAACCACGGCACGCTTTTTTATGGCACCTACCGCCATGATGGCCACCTGTGGCTGGTTAATGATTGGTGTTCCCATCAAACTGCCGAAAGTACCTACATTGGTCAATGTAAAAGTTCCTCCTTGTGTGTCTTCTGGTTTTAGTTTGTTGTTGCGGGCTGCATCTGCTAAGCCATTGACAGATTTACTTAGTCCGACTATATTCAACTGATCGGCACCTTTAATCACCGGTACAATTAAGTTACCGGTAGGCAATGCAGTAGCCATACCAATATTAATGTCCTTCTTGATGATAATATTATCTCCATCCAATGAACAGTTGATCAACGGAAAACGCTTGATCACATTCACAATACACTCAACAAACATGGGTGTAAATGTGAGTTTGGTGCCTTCACGTCTTTCAAATTCGTCTTTCACTTTCTGGCGCCATTGTACCATATGGGTAACATCAGCTTCTGCAAAACTGGTAACGTGCGGACTGGTCTGCACACTGTTTACCATGTGTTTGGCAATCAGTTTGCGCATCCTGTCCATTTCAACAATCTCTGTGATGCCTGATAATACAATCGTTGAAGGATCAGAAGATTTTCCTGAATAAGAAACGGGTGCATAGCTGTTGGTGATAATGCCCGTGCCTGTTGTTTTTGGATCAGCAGGGAAACTAGTAACAATAGCAGGTTGTGTTGTTGCTTTCTCAATAACCGGTGCAGCCGTGAAAGGAGCTACTGTTCCTGCTTTTTTATCAGCAACGTATTGTAAAATATCTTTTTTGGTAACCCGTCCTTCATTACCGGAACCGGGTATTCTTTCCAATTCACTTAACGGAACGCCTTCACTATTAGCAATATTTAATACCAATGGTGAATAGAAACGATTTGCCATGGGTTTATCAGCAAGTTCAACGGCAACAGTAACCGGTTCAGGTGTGTAAGGAACTTGGGGAGTGGCATAAAAAGCTTCTGCAATTTCTGTAGGTGTTTGTGCTTCCGGTATTACGGGTTCTTCATCAATCACAACTTCTTCAACAACAGGTGTTGGCGCAATGGTTTCCGTTTCAGCAATTGGTGCAACCACCGTTCCATTAGAAGCAGCGGTAACTGTATTGATGCGGGCAATCACTGTTCCGATAGGCACCACATCATTGATGTTGAATAATATTTCGGTAATCACCCCTTCAGAGGTAGAGGGCACTTCACTATCTACTTTATCGGTTGCGATATCCAATACCGTTTCGTCCTGTTTTACAGGATCGCCCACTTGCTTATGCCATTTTAGTATCGTGGCCTCCATGATACTCTCGCCCAGTTTGGGCATTACTAATTCAGCAATTGCCATATTTTGTTCTTAGAGAGCTTTTAGCTACTAGCTGAAAGCCGTTAGTCTATATATTTACTAAAAGCCAATAGCTAAATGCTAACAGCTTTTCTTAAATGCAAATGTATCGGTTGCCCTTCAAATACGAACACTTGTTAGGTGTTTTCATTTATAAAGATACGTAAAAGGTTGAGTGCATTGGTAGCGGTGAGCTCTATGTTTCTCCGCCTGTCGAACCGGAAGTTGAACAGTTTTGCGATTGTCTTTTCTCTGTTGGCAATGGCAACCCAAACCATACCAACGGGCTTTTCTGCTGTAGCACCATCCGGACCCATAATACCACTTACCGCAATGGCATAATCGGTTTTCATTAATTGCTGAACGGCACGTGCCATGCGTACCACTGTGTCTTCACTAACTGCTCCAACGGTTTGCAGGGTTTCGGCTGGTACGTTTAAAATTTCCTGTTTAATGCGGTTATCATAACAAACCACACTGCCTGTAAAATAGGAAGAAGAACCAGGATGGGCCGTCATCAGGTGTGCAATATATCCGCCTGTGCAACTCTCAGCGGTAGCCAGGGTTTTACCATTCTTTTTCAATATGCGGGCCACTACCAGTTCCATAGAAAGGTCTTCATCAATAACAAGGTACTCCTGTACTTTTTCTTTAAAAAGCTGAAACTGCTGGTCTATTTCTTGTTGAAGTATTGATTGATCTGCACCAAAGGCCGTTAACCGTAATCGCACCATACCATAATTGGGTAAATAGGCCAGTTTAATATGTGCAGGCAAAGCTTCTTCAATATCCTGTATCATATCTGCCAGAAAAGATTCACCCACACCTGCTGTTAATAAGGTTCTGTGCTCAATAAAGCCTGTTTGAAACCATTCCGGAACCAGTGGCAGCACTTTGTTGGTCATCAGCCATTTCATCTCATGCGGTACACCCGGTAACGATACGAATACGGTTCCTTCTTTCTTAAATAACATACCCGGTGCGGTACCTCTTTCATTCATCAATACCGTACATACATCCGGTACCTCAGCCTGTTTGGCATTGCGCTCAATCATAGGGCGTTTCAGTACATTCTCAAATATGTTGGTGATGTGTTTTAGGGTAGGCTCATGAACAACCATCTTTCCTCCAAAATAATCGCATAACAGCGGTTTGGTAATATCATCAGCGGTAGGCCCCAATCCTCCGGTAATCACAATCAGCGAAGCCTCGCGGCTTTCATCATCCAAAGCCTTCTTAATATCATCCCAAACATCGCCTACAGCAACCCGGTGTTTGATTAGAATGCCCATTTTATTCAGTTCCTGTGCTATCCAGGCACTGTTGGTATCTATCACCTGTCCGATCAGTAATTCATCACCAATGGTAATGATTGAGGCAAAAACTTTTTCCATAGACTGCTTCCGCTTAATTTTAGTGCAAGGTAAAGGTCAATTATGAAAACAGCGGGGTGGTTTATTTGTTTATTGGTTTATTCGGTTCCCGGTGTTGCACAAACACTGGAAGATAGGTTGTCGAAGGCGGCTGAGAAATTTTTGTCTGATCCACAAATGAAACATGGCATTGTGGGATTACAGATTGTGAAGTCGGCAACTGGCGAAAAAGTATTTGAACTAAATGCACAAACGGGTTTAGCACCAGCGAGTTGCCAAAAAACCATCACAGGTGCTGCTGCAATGGAAATGCTTGGGTCTGGTTACCGGTATCAAACGGTTGCCGGCTATTCAGGAACTATTGTGAAAGGAGTATTGAAAGGAGATTTGTACATAAGCGGTACTGGCGACCCGAGTTTAGGTAGCTGGCGGTATGATGCAACCAAAGAAGAAAAGCAATTGGATGCATTGGTTGATATGATACAAAAAGCCGGCATCAAAAAAATAGAAGGAAACCTGATTGGGTTAACAGGGAACTGGGAAGAGGAGACCTTGCCGGGCGGATGGATTTGGGATGATATGGGCAATTACTATGGAGCCGGCACTGCTGCTTTGAACTGGCACGAAAATCAATACGATTTGATACTTAGGTCAGGACAACAGTTGGGCGATACGGTTACCATTGTATCCACAAAACCTTACCTGTATGGTATTACGTTACATTGCCGCTTAACAGCTGCTGCCAAAGGCACCGGCGACAACGCGTATATCTATCTGCCACCTTATGCCACACATGGATATGTACGCGGTACCATACCGGTAGCAGAAAATGCATTTATAATATCGGGTTCTATACCCGATCCTGCCCAACAGTTTTTGTATACACTTAACAGGAAACTGGATTCGGTAAAAATATTGCCCAAACAATGGAAGGTTTCAACTGATAAAAATATTCTTCCGCTACAACCAATCGGAACGGTTCAGTCGCCCACGCTGGATAGTCTCAACTACTGGTTCATGAAAAAAAGCATCAACCTGTATGGCGAAGCTTTTCTGAAAACCATAGCGTATGAAAAAACAGGACTCGGCTCAACAGATAAAGGTGTATCAATGGTAAAACAATTCTGGAAGGAGAGGGGTATTGAACCCTCAGCCTTACACATTATAGATGGTAGTGGCTTATCTCCCCAGAACCGTGTAACAGCAGATGCATTGGTAAAAGTGTTGCAATACGCCAGAACCCGGCCATGGTTCGCTTACTATCATGATGCATTGCCGGTATTTAACCAGATGAAGCTGAAAAGTGGCACTATAGGCGGCGCCAAAAGTTTTGCAGGATACCATACGGCAAAAGATGGAACTACCTATACAGTAGCCATGATGGTAAATAACTACGATGGCTCTGCCGGAGAGATGGTAAAGAAAATGTACCAGCTACTAGACGAACTAAAATAATTAACTGCGCCTTTGCGTGCCTATTTTCTCGCAAAGGCGCAGTTTTATGTATTATCTTCCACAAAACAAACTGCCTGCTATGAAAGAACAAAATTTTAGTAACCATACCCGTTATGTGCCCGGGTTTCATTTTGTTACATCAACCGCTATGTTGGCTTTGTTGATTGGCTCGTTCATTAATATCGCAAATTCTGCTAAAGAAAACCTGTATTCTGCCTCTTTAATCTGTTTGGTATCGCTCATTTTTGTTTCTGTGTTCTGGTATATGCGTGGCTTTGCTTTAAAGGCGCAGGATAGAGCCATCCGTTCTGAGGAAAATTTTCGTCATTTTATCATAACCGGAAAACCTTTGCCCGAAGGCATACGGATGGGTCAGGTAATTGCTTTGCGTTTTGCTTCAGACGCAGAAATGCCGGCATTAGCGGCACGTGCGGTTGCAGAAAAGCTACACGCTAAAGAGATCAAACAGGCCATTCAAAATTGGCGTGCCGATCATCACAGGGTTTGATCTGTGAAAAAGGGTGTTAATTTTTCTTTGAACTCATCCGGTAACCCAATCCATTTACCGGTTTGGTTGTCGATAAAAAATAAAACTACTTTCCCTGTGGTGAGTAGTTTTTTTCTTTCATTATATACCTCATGGTGGAACTCGATCTGGTGCTTTGCCGGTAATTCTTTGAGTATGGTTTTAATGGTGATCAGGTCATCGTAATGCGCAGGACGTAAAAATCTCGCTTCCATTGCTACCACAGGCATGCGGATACCCATCTCCTCCATTTTTTTATAGGTAAAACCCAGTTCACGAATGCATTCTGCCCGGCCTACTTCAAAGTATTGCGCATAGTTACCGTAGTACACAATATTCATCTGGTCTGTTTCGGCATATCGTACCCGCAGGGTAGTGAGGTGTTCGTACATAGTTATCCTGATTTGTTGACAAACTTACGCCGCTTATCTGTTTTTCCACAAATGATGGAATGATGTTTGCTTACAATACCCTAATACTACCTTTAAAAAAGATTTTGCTTTTCATTAAGAAAGAAACTGAAATCTTTGTAACATAATATTCATCTGAAAAGATTTTAGCCAAATTTTATTGAGAAGTGATCGCCGGTAGTAATACCTGTTATCCCATTGTATGCCATCGGTGTCGTTACGGCTCTGAATGCATATAGTATCATTATTTAAATAGCCTTGCTCTATGAAGAAATTCCTGTACATATTCCTTCTTGTATCCACAAGTATGGCTGTATTGCCGTTGCATGCACAGCTTACGCAGTATCACCTTGATCCGGATGCTGAATTTAAAAATGCGAAAGAACTGTATCAGAAAGAACAGTTTAGTCTGGCCTATCCTGTTTTTAAAAAAATATATAGCAACGGCATTGGTCAAAGTAATGTTCCTTCTCTGATACAACTCGAAAGCAAGTACTATTATATTATTTGCGGTTTGCAATTGAATGATGCAACTGCAGTACCCCTGGCCGAATCGTTTATAGAACTGGAAAGCAATCCTGCCCGTATGCAGATGATGGGTTTTCACCTGGGCGAATACTATTACCGCAAACAGGATTACAACAATGCACAGAAGTATTATGCACAAACCAGTATTGCCAATCTCAGCAACCGCGAGATTGCGGATATGAAATTTCACCAGGCCTATGGTTTCTTTGCCATGCAGCAATTTGATAAAGCAAAACCATTGTTCAATGCCATTCGCCAATTGCCAAAGGATCCCAATTACCTTGATGCCAATTATTATTATGGCTTTATCTCTTTCAACGAAAAAAATTATCCGCAGGCACTGGAAGCATTTCAGATAGCAGAAAAATTACCCGAGTACCAGCCTGTAATACCTTTTTATATAGCGGAGATCTATTATTTCAGCGGTGAAAGAGACAAAGCACTCAGTTATGGAGAAGCAGCCCTGCAAAAAGGCAATTTGTATTATGATCTGCAGATGAAACAACTGGTAGGGCATGCATGGTTTGAGAAAAAAGAATTTTCGAAGGCATTGCCTTACCTCGAAAAATATGTAAAAGGATCTGATAAAGTGAGAAGGGAAGACCTGTATGAATTATCGTTCTGTTACTATGAAACAAATAACTTACCTGCTGCTATAGAAGGCTTTAAACAATTGGGTGGTGCGCAGGATTCACTGGCGCAAAACAGTATGTACCTGTTGGCAGATGCTTATCTGAAAACAGGTGATAAAGCCAATGCCAGAACGGCTTTTCAGTTTTGTGCAGCCAACAACAGTAATGCCATACAGAAAGAAGTATCCGCATTTAATTATGGTAAACTTTCTTATGAATTGGGGTATATGGATCCCGCATTAAAAGCATTTCAGTCGTTTACGGCTGCATATCCCAAATCAAGCTATACAGCCGAAGCCAAAGAGTTACTGGTAAACACACTGGCCAATACCAGTAATTATAAAGAAGCTTTGCGATTGTATGAAAGTTTGGGTGTAAAGAGTGATAATGCCATCAGGTTATATCCGCGGTTATTGTATGGGGCCTCCGTTGAACTTATTAATGACCAGCAGGTGGATAAAGCCGATGCATTGCTCACCAAACTCATACAGGTTCCTTATAACAACGCGCAATTACCATTGGCTAATTTCTGGAAAGGAGAAATCGCTTATCGCAACGGACAAACAGATCCTTCCATCGCGTATATTTTGAATTATCTGAAGAATCCCATTACAAATGGAGAAGTAAATACCAATCATGCAAGGTATATTCTGGCGTATGGTTATTTGAAGAATGAGAATTATACATTGGCCAAAGATAATTTTGAACTGATCGCTAAAACGGTTGCGCAAACCTCAACAGCTATAGAACAGGATGCATACCTGCGTGCCGCGGATTGTTATTTTATGAACAAAGATTTTAAGCAATCGCTTAAAATGTATGAAACCGCGTTGGCATTGCAATTGTCTTCTGCAGATTATGCTTTGTATCAAAAGGGGATTATTGCAGGTGCATTAAATAAAAACCAGGAGAAGATTGTTTTATTACAATCCATGGAGAAACAATACCCTTCTTCCGCTTTACTGGCAGATGCCAGCATGGAGATTGCCAATACCTATCTTTCTGATGAAAATTTTCAATCAGCTATTTCACCCTTGCAAAAAGTAATTGCAAACAGTAAGGCAGATGCCATGGCCCCACAGGCCTATTTGAAACTGGGTGTGGCTTATTTTAACCTTGATAAGAACGAAGAATCGCTCACTAATTTTAAAACACTGGTAACCAAACATCCCAATACGCAGGAAAGCAACGATGCTATTGAATACATCCGTAACATTTTTGTAGAGAACCAGAAGCCGGGTGAGTTTGTGGATTTTATGCGGCAAAATGGTAAACCCATTACCGATACAGAAGAAGATTCTTTAACCTTCCGCTCTTCTATGTTACGGTACGAGGCGAAAGATATGGGTGGAGCCAAAACCGGTTTTGGTAATTACCTCACCAAATTTCCGGAAGGGAAATATTCTTTACAGGCAAATTATTTGTTAGCCGAAATGCTGGTAGCCAATAAAGCCAATATAGAAGCACTTCCTTTTTACAAAGTGGTGGCCGACAGATCACAGAATGTTTACGCAGAGCGAAGTACGTTGCAGGCGGCGCGCATTTATTATTTTGATCTGAAAGACTATCCCAATGCCAGTAAATATTTTGCACAACTGAAAAATATTTCCACCCAACAGGAAAACCGACTGGAAGCCATGCGCGGTTTATTGCGTTGCCAGTTTAAAGCACAGCAATGGAAAGAAGCTGCTGACAATGCTCAGGAATTGTTACTGGAAAAAGGAATTGCCACCGATGATCGCATGATGGCCAGTTTTGTGGTAGCCCGTAACCACCAGTTGCAGAATGAAGCGGATGCAGCTATTATTTCCTATAAACAGGTGATCAATGCCGGTAAGTCTGAGTATGCTGCAGAATCGCAATACCGTATTGCAGAAATTTTACTGCAGCAGAATAAACTGGCTGATGCAGAAAAAGCAGGTTTTGAAGTGATCAAAAAAATGGGCTCTTACGAATACTGGGTAACCAAAAGTTATTTGTTGCTGGGCGATGTATATGTACAGCAGAAAGACCTGTTTAATGCAGAAGCTACTTTTAAAAGCGTGGTGGAGAATACCACACTGGCCGACTTAAAAACAGAAGCACAACAAAAGCTGGATAAAGTACTGGAAGAGAAAAATAAAACCAATAAAGTTGAACAACAGTAAAGCAGAACCATACATGAATTACTTAGTAAAATCAATACTCATTCTTGTTCTGGCAGTCTTTGCCTTAGGTTCTGTGCAGGCACAGAAAAAAGGGCGTAAGAAAGCAACTACACAAAAAGCCTCTTCCAAAAAGAAGAAAAGTAAGGCAAAAGCAAAAACTGCAGTTGCCAAACCTGTAAAAAAGGTTGCGTATAAAGAAGCAGCGCCTGTGAAAACGGATGCAGATAAATTTTCTCAAATATCCAAAGCCGGTTTGGGCGATACCTCTAACCCCAAAGTGGTAACCATTACTTCTGCATTCAAACCGTTTTTAAAAAATGCGGCTAAAGTAAATTTCACTGCAGCCACACCGGTCATTGATTCTTCCAAGATACCTGTGGTGTATACCATTCCGTCGCAAAATTTGTTCTTCTCGTACCAACCTGTTCCCATCAAACCATTGGCATTGGGCGTTGATTCGGGGTACATTTGGGAAAACCATCAATACATTAAACTAGGTGCCGGTAATTTCAGTTCTTTTTTTGGCGAAGCGGCCATTTCTTTTGGAGATGGTAAAAAGGCCATCACCAATATTCGGGGAAACTTTTTAACCTCAACTGGGTCACTTCCTTCGCAGCAGGCTGCTAAATGGGGTGTAGATGTATTATCTATATTGAATACAAACAATGATCAGGAATGGACCACCCACCCTTATTACCAAAGTACCACACAATACCGATATGGGTATGAACCTGCTACACTGGCATACGCCAAAGACCAGTTATTATTGCGTTATGCAACCGTTGGTATAGAATTAGGGATGCAAAATAAAGTGGCCAATTCATTCGGTATCAGCTATCATCCACAGATTAGTGCCTCTAGGTTCTTTGATAATAATGAAGCACATGAGAATAGTTTTATCATCAAAGCACCCATCAATAAATCATTCGGTAAAATCTATGCGTTTGATCTGGGATTAACAGCAGATATGTCAACAGCAAACTTTCCGTTATTACCGAATGCATTGGTGCTAAAAAATAATTTATATTATATCAATCCGTCTATTCAATTCAAAACACCGAATGTAAAGATCAATGCAGGGATACAACCTTCATGGGATAATAAAACCTTTTCTACCTTACCCAATATCACCGCCGAAGCAAGACTGGCAGATGTGAACCTGGTATTAGAGGCAGGATGGGTTGGGTATTTTCAAAAAAATACATTTCGCTCCCTCGCAGGTTTTAATCCATGGGTAGGGTTACCTACTGCTTTATTGAATACAAAGATCAACGAACAATATGCCGGTATTAAAGGTGCCACCGGTGATCATTTTACCTACCAGGTAAAAGCGTCTTTATTGAAGTTTACCAACCAGGCTTTGTTTTTAAATAACACAGGTGATGGTAAAACATTCAATGTAGTATACGAGCCTGAAATGAATGCCTTTCGCTTACATGGTGAACTGGGTTATACAGAACAGGAAAAATTGTCTATTACAGCTGGCGCCACCTTATCGCAATACAATTCTTTAACGGTTAACAAAAAAGCATGGGGATTACTGCCTATGGAATTGACCGGCTCTGTAAAATGGAAAATATTGAAAGACCTTCAGTTGAAAGCAGATGTATTTATGTGGGATGGCAGTCCTTATCTCGATAAAGCGTCTCAATCTCAAAAAACAAAAGCTGTGGCCGATCTGAACCTGGGTGCCGAGTTTACCGTAATACCCAGATTGAATTTGTGGTTGCAAATGAATAATATGCTCAATACACAATACCAGCGGTGGAACCAATATACCGCATTGGGCTTCACGGTTTTGGGAGGAGTTGTATATTCGTTCAGGTAAATAACCCTTAATGGATCAACACCTCTATAAATTTCTGGTATTACATGGTCATTTGGCGATTCCGCAGGTGGGTAGTTTTCTGGTAAAACAGCAGCCTGCTACCTATGATGCTGCTAGTGGCCAGTTAACGGCTCCCATGCCCTTCATTGCGTTTTCTCAGGAGCCAGTTCCGGTATCTGAAAAATTATTTTATGATTTTCTGGCAGAAGAAGCAGGCGTGGAAGAAACCAGTGCTATACAACAATTTCATGCCTATGCCCATTCGTTTCGCCATTTGCTGGAAGAAAATAAAGCAGTGGAACTGGCAGGAGTAGGGAAGTTGGAAAAAGGAGCAGATGATATCCTGCACTTTAGCGCAGCAAAAGATTTGTCTTATCTGATGCCACCGATATATGTAGAAAGTATTGGATTGAAGGAAGGGGCCGAAGAAACCGATCAAAAAGATCTCTGGTGGTTTTATGCCATTATCTTAGCGATACTTGGGTTGGGTGCGCTGGCCTATTATTATATCTAACAAAATCATTGCATCTTTTGCAAGATGCCTATTGCTATGCCTGATTTGATTACCTATACACATTGTCCTTTCTGCCATTCACCCTCTGTATTTGCTGCTTTGTCTGCGAAGGACTATACCGTTTCCAATGAAGTGTTTGAAATATGGCATTGTGATGATTGCACTGGAAGGTTTACCCAAAAAATTCCTGTTGTATCAGCCATAGGTGCTTATTACCAGTCTGCTGATTATGTGTCGCACTCAGATACAGCAAAGGGTTTGGTAAATCGCTTATATCACATGGTACGCAGTCATACCCTGCAGGGGAAAAAGCAACTGGTACAGCAGGTAACTGGAAAACAAACCGGCCAGATGTTGGATGTGGGTGCAGGAACCGGTGCTTTTACACATACCATGCAAACAGCAGGTTGGGAAGTAACGGCATTAGAGCCGGATGAAACAGCAAGACAAAACGCTAAAAATAAATACGGACTTGATCTGGATTCTTCCGAAAAATTATTTTCATTACCAGCCGCACAGTTTGATGCCATCACCATGTGGCATGTGTTGGAACATGTGCATGATTTACATGGATACCTTTCACAACTTCATACCCTGTTGAAGCCTGGTGGCCGTTTACTCATTGCTGTTCCCAACTATACCAGTTACGATGCTGCTGTGTATAAAACGCACTGGGCTGCATACGATGTGCCAAGGCATTTATATCACTTCTCGCCAAAAAGTATGGAACTATTGGGGAATGCCAAAGGGTTTTCTTTGGAAGAGATGAAACCCATGTGGTTTGATAGCTTTTATGTTTCCATGCTAAGTGAGCAATACAGAAATGGCAGCGGTAATATTTTTGGTGCCATATGGAATGGGTTGCTTTCTAACCTGAAAGCATTACGCGATACAAAGAAATGTAGTTCCGTAATTTATGTGTTCTCAAAGACATAAACCGTCATTTCGAGAGAGGAACGAACGAGAAATCTCACATCGTTAACCGGAAGTTTACTTGAGATGGATGCTTTGTTTTCGGTCATGAGATTTCTCACTCCGCTGAGCTTCGTTCGAAATGACGGGCTGTATTGTGTATTGTGTATTTGAATTTTAAAAAACGTCATTTCGAGAGAGGAACGAACGAGAAATCTCAATCTCATTAACCAGAAGTTTGCCTTAGATGGATGCTGTGTTTACTGTCATGAGATTTCTCTCCCGCTAAAGCGGGATCGAAATGACGGGCTATGGGGTTAATTAAATTTCACTTCAAACAATTTAGGCCAGTGTTTTCCGGTAATGAAAAAACGTTTGCCCGCACTATCGTAAGCAATACCGTTCAATACTTCATCAGATGCCTGAGATTCGCGCGTAATGGCACCCGGGGCATATTTATCCAGTACAAAAGAGAAATCTGCTTTACCCACTACATATCCGGTAGCAGGATCTATTTTAATGATATAATTGGTTAACCAAACATTGGCATAAATAAATCCATCCACATATTCCAATTCATTAATACTGGCAACCGGACCATTATTATCAAATACACCCACTGATTTTACTACTTCAAAAGTTTCCGGATCCCTGTAATATAAATTGTTACCACTATCATCCATAATCAGGTGTTTACCATCATTGGTCATACCCCATCCTTCACCGGAATAACTAAACTCTTTTATTTTTTTCAGTGTTTTCTGGTCATACACAAAACATTTTCCTTCCCTCCAAGTTAGTTGATAGATTTTACCATTTAGCACCGTAATCCCTTCTCCAAAATATGCTTTGGATAATTGTATTTTTTGAATGTCTTTACCTGTAACCAAATCCACTTTTGCCAGTTTACTGATACCTTTTTTTTCGGTATCGCCTGAGCCCTCATACAAAACATTGTCATGCCATTCCAACCCCTCCGTATACGAAGTGGAATCATGCGGATACACATTCACAATCGTGTAATTCAAAACGGCAGGTTCTTTTATGGTATTAGCGGATACAGTTGCCGTAACATCGGAATTATTATCGCCACAGGCAGTTAAGCTGCCAAGGAATATCAAGGCTATGATGTTTTTTTTCATAAAGTCGTATTCAAACAAATGTAAATAAGTTGTTACAGAAATTTCGTTAAAAATCGGCGCCTGCCAAACCCGCCATTTCTTCTGCAATTACAGGTGTTAAAGCAACACCCATTCCGTTGCAGGCAATGGCTGCAAAAATATTTTCCGTTACCTGCTTTGCCATGGGCTTTTTATCAGCCGTAAATGCCATAATACCACTCCATGATTGTTCGATGGTATACTGATAAGAGGAGTGTACATGTTGTTTCAGAAATGATTCCAAAGCCTGTTGAATATTCACAGAACCATTCATGTCAAGCGTTTCTTCTTCGGCAAAAGCCGCGTTCCTGGCACCGCCAATTAATATCCGATTGCTCAGGTTACGCCAGTAATAAAAACCTTCATCATAATGAAAGGTTCCCTTTGTGGCAAGTCCCTGAATAGGAGAGGTAAGGATCATTTGTCCACGTGCTGGAGTAACGCCTGCTTCGGGTAGCAGGGTATTGGTAAATGCATTGGTACAGAAAATCAGTTTTTTTGTTTTAATGGTAATTTGTGCACTAGTAATTATTTCCATACCATCATTCCCTTTTTGCCAATGATGAATGTCTGTGCCATATAGAATGGTAACACCTGCAGCCATTACTTTTTGTGTAAGTGCCCTAACCAATTTGCCACTGTGCAGGCCGGCTTCGGTTTTATTTTCGTATAGTGCATCAAAACCCTGTAAGCCAAGTGGGGCAAGCTTTTCAGTGGCTTTGGTGAAAATATGCTCTTTACCGGTGATCTGTTTCAATGATTGGTTTAAGTCATGGATCCTGTCATCCAGATCATTCCAATGCGGATAGTTTTCGTTGATACATTCATAACCACCACAGGCATCAAAATCAATAGATGCATCAGAAAAATGTGCCCTAATTTTTTCAATTCCCCTGTAACGCATCTCAACTATGCGCAGCATACTGTCAATACCATGGGTAGCAATATCGTTCCATAATTCTGTAGGACTTCCAAAACAGGCAAACCCTGCATTACGGGTAGAGGCACCCAGTGGGGTAGTGTGTTTTTCAAGTATCGTGATGCGGAGTTTGGGATGTTTGCTTTTCAATTCAAGTGCTGTCCATAAGCCCATCAACCCAGCACCCGCAATGAGTATATCCTGCGGGGCATAATACGTTTCTTTCTCCCATATAGACAGAGCAGCAATCATATTTTAACGCTTAACGCGGAACGCTCAACGCAAAACGCTCAACGCTCAACAATTTTTTAAACCGGCTCACGCATTAAGCCTTCAGCCTTCAGCGTTAAGCGTTCTGCGTTAGGCGTTAAACGTTGAAACGGAAATGCATCACATCTCCATCCTGTACTATGTATTCTTTTCCTTCAATGCGTAGGCGGCCATTCTCGCGGCAGGCGGCTTCGCTTCCGTATTTTACAAAATCATCATAGGCAATTACTTCTGCTTTGATGAATCCTTTTTCAAAATCAGTATGTATTACACTGGCAGCCTGTGGTGCTTTCCAGCCTTTGTGAATGGTCCATGCTCTTACTTCCTGTACGCCGGCTGTAAAATAAGTATCCAGGTTCAGCAGTTGATAGGCGGATGTAATCAATCGGTTCAGTGCAGGTTCTTTCATGTGGTATTCTTCCATGAACATCTGCTTATCTTCTTCTGCTTCCATTTCCGCAATCTGTGCTTCAATATTATTGCACATAACAATCACTTCTGCACCTTCTGCTTTGGCAGCAGCGGCAAGGGCTTCTGAAAATTTGTTACCGGTATGCATACTGGCTTCATCTACATTGGCCACATACAAAACAGGTTTATCTGTAAGTAAGAACAAATCTGCTATTACGGTTTTCTCTTCTTTGTCAAGGCCCAGTGTATGAATGTTTTTTCCTTTCTCCAGGTGTTCCTTGCAACGGTTTAAAATATCAAATTCAGCTTTGGCTTTGGTATCAGATCCCACACGCGCCATTTTTTCTACTTTCTGCCATTTCTTTTCTACACTATCCAGGTCTTTCAGCTGTAATTCGGTTTCAATAATTTCTTTATCGCTAATGGGGTTAATGGCTCCTTCTTCGCGCAGCACATTCTCATCTTCAAAACAACGGATCACATGAATAATGGCATCTACTTCGCGTATGTTTCCCAAAAATTTATTGCCCAATCCTTCACCTTTACTCGCACCACGCACCAGACCGGCAATATCCACGATCTCCAACTGTGTAGGTACAATGCGGTCGGGTATTACCAGTTCTGCCAGTTTGTTCAACCTTGCATCGGGAACATCCACCAAGCCCACATTGGGCTCAATGGTACAGAAACGGTAATTGCTGGCCTGTGCTTTGGCACTATTGCTAACCGCATTAAATAAAGTTGATTTACCCACATTCGGTAATCCCACGATGCCTGCTTGTAAAGCCATGTTAAGTACGATTTTAGAGGTACGAAGTACGATTTATTGGCCATTCAGTTGGTGCTTTGGGCATCAACTGTTGTGTCACTCACTTGTACGTTCCGTTCCCTGCTCATCAAAAAATTTGAGCCGCAAATATAGCCGGATTTGGGGGTAAATGGCTATAAATAAGGGGCTATAATGGATATTATTAGCACAGATTCGCAGATTCATTTGTAAAATCCATTCTAATCAGTGAATCAGTGGCAAAAATAAATATTCATCTGACTCAAATCAGAATTGGGCTAAACAAGGGATTTGTTTATTTTAACTGCCTTAAAAACAGACTATGGCTTTAAACTACGTTTGGATCGTATTCTTTGTGGTGGGTTTACTCATTGCGTTGGTGAAGCTCATTGTGTTTCACGATTATGAGATCTTCAAGAAACTGGTAGAAGGCATATTTGACGCATCCAAATCATCTGTAATGGATATTGGATTGCCCCTTACCGGAGCCATGGTTTTTTTTATGGGATTGATGAATATTGGAGAGAAAGCCGGCGCCGTAAATTTTCTGGCTCGGTTGCTAAATCCTTTTATGAAACGCTTGTTTCCCGAAGTGCCGGATAAACATCCTGCCATGGGGCAGATGGTAATGAACTTTAGTGCTAACATGCTCGGACTGGATAATGCAGCCACACCCTTTGGTTTAAAAGCCATGGAAAGCCTGCAAACATTGAACCCATCAAAAGAAACCGCGAGTAATTCGCAGATCATGTTTCTGGTATTGCATACAAGTGGTTTAACCTTAATTCCGCTTTCTATTATTGCTTATCGCGTAAGTGGTGGCAGTACCAATGCAACCAGTGTGTTTGTACCATTGATGTTGGCAACTACCATCGCTACCGTTGCAAGTATCCTGATCACCGGTATTTACCAGCGCCTGCGTTTTGATAAAGTATTAATTTTTTGGCTGGTGGGTATTATCAGCAGTATCTGTTTATTTGCTTTATTCATTAACAGTCTTCCTTCACAAAAAAATATTCCTGAACCTACATTGCTTACAAAAGAAACCTTCAGTAATGTATTGGGTAACTGTATTCTATTTTTTATCATCTGCACTTTCATCATTGGCGGTTTTGTAAGAAAAATCAATGTGTTCGATGCATTCATTGAGGGAGCCAAACAGGGATGGGATGTAATTATCAAGGTCATTCCTTACCTCGTAGGTTTACTGGTAGCCATCCGCGTATTTCGTGATAGTGGTGCATTGGAAGCCATCATTAACGGCATCAGTTGGTGCTTTATTCAGGTAGGTATTACCAGTGATTTTGTACCTGCTTTACCTGTTGCCATCATGCGCCCTTTCAGTGGTGGTGGTTCCAGAGGATTGATGCTGGATATTTTTAAAACGCATGGGGCCGATAGTTTTATCGGACAGCTCGCTTCTACATTTCAGGGAAGTGCCGATACCACTTTTTACATCATCGCTTTGTATTTTGGTAGTGTGGGAATTAAAAAAGTACGTTACGCTATCTGGGCAGGTATGCTGGCAGATATATTAGGCGTAATTGCTGCGATAGGTATTGCGTATATCTTCTTTAAATAAGAGAACTTTAATACCAATGAAAAATAAATACCATACTTTTTGGAAGCGCCTTGGAGCAGGCCTAATTGATGGGTTGATTTTTGTGCCATTATCCCTAATCGGAGATTTATTTGATAAAGCTAATCATCCAACTATTTTTATTGGCTGGACATTAGTAAATACAATTTGCTGGACTACTTATGTAGTGGTCGGTCATGGGAAATACGGACAAACTATTGGCAAATGGTTAATGCATATTAAAGTATTGGATTTTAATGAAAAAAATACCATTGGATATACAAGAGCCTTTTATCGGGAGTTAATATGGATATTGGTAGATATTACTGGTATTTTATATTTTGGCTGGCTACTTTATAAAGACTCTACTATAAACAAGCTTATCATAGAATCAGTTGACGATTTTCTTGGATTGTTAACTCTGGGTTGGTTGATTATTGAATTAATTACGATGTTATTCAATTCAAAGCGAAGAGCCTTACATGATTATATAGCAGATAGTGTAGTAATTGACTTAGACGAAATGAAACGGGAAGAATTAAAAGAACGCAAGAATGAACTGATGCAATCTTTGCATTCGGAATCTGACAACGGATAAAAAGGATATTCAAAAATAACCATAGCGGACATGGCGTTTCCTAGCGCCCTTTGCGATACTGCTTACCTATTTGTACCGTAAAGCCTTAGTAGAACGCAAAGATTAGAATAATCAATCCAATTATCTGCAAAGCGAGATGAGATTTCTCCTCGTTCCTCGTCGAAATGACGGTTTGACTTCTCGTTGTTGGGTGCTGACCAACAATTATATGTTTAATTATTTACAGTACCTCAATCTCTTTCGTTCCCAATATCTCATACGCTATATCCCTGAATACTACTTTGTATTTTCCTTTTTGTAAATACAGATAATACAAACCATTGGATGCAACGATATAGGTTTGATCTGCCGGTACTGATAAGTTTGGGTTTGTTGTATTGTATTCTGCAGCATAATAAGCCTGTACCAGAAAAGCGGTTCTGAATGCAGGTGCAAACGAGGTTTCTTTTTTCCATCCGTTCATCGTCATCCACGAAGGTCGGCCATTGTTGTATTTGAAAGGAGGATGGATTACATACATATCATTCATAATAGATCCGGAAAGTTCGATGGATACCTGATCCTGTATAATAACCGCTGGTTTGGTTAGTGGGTGTTTCCGAGTCCATAGGTTATAGACCGAAGACTCAAATGCGTTCAGACCTCCTTCTGTCATATGCGTCTGGTCGATAGTTAGTGGATCTATTCCTGAAATATTTTTAAAATAAGCTGCCATCGGAATAAAATCATCTGATGAAGCACCTTCTTCAATATGCCCATATCCCGCATGCACTAATATTTTAGCGGTACTATCTTTTTTTGTAAGAAAATCAAACAGGTTTTTTGCCTGTGTATACTCGCGTTGTTTAACGGAATGTTCGGGTGCATTGTCTTCATAAGGTACCAATGTGTAACCTAGTTCCAATGCTTTTCTGATCAGCTCACCCGCAACCGGTTCGCATACATAATGGCCGGCGGCAACGGTAACTTTTGTGATGGCATTACTGCCATTGTTACGCAGCATTTCCATGGCCAGGTATCGAAAGCCTGCTTTATACAAATCTTCCAGTAAGGAAATGGTGAAAGCACGATGTGCTGGCTGGTCGTGTGCTTCGTTGATCATTACAACACGATTCTTTTTGGCTTTGTTTAGTATATAAGCATTTGCATCATCATACACTGCCTCTTTACTGGCATCCACTAATTTGGTAACTTCTGCAAAGGTGGTATCCGTTAATTTTTCATATTGATTTTTTTGCAGTTCCTGAATGCTATGCATATCGCCCAGAAAAGAAAGTGCTTGGGATACATCCTGAAAATACAAGGCCGTATCCTGTTTCAATAATTTTTTTTCCTGATGAAAGGCTTTGTAAAAGGGGAGAAGGTAATGCACCCCACTCTTATTATACATAGATAGAAAAGCAGCACTGTCTGCCGGTAGTATTTGCTTTTGCTGCGCATAACTGCGTAGCTCTTTGTAACCCTCACTCAATTGTGAAAAGCTATCCAGATGCAGCAGTAAACCAACAATGAGTAGCCATTTTCTCATGTAACAGATATTTACACAAGAATACTATAAAGGATGTTACTGAAATTCTAAAGGTAGGACTGCAACTTAGTTTTTAACACCTGCACTCCCACAGATGCCGGTGCTTCAATGGCAGATAGATTGGCAATGGAACGGGTTTGTGGAATGTGTTTGTCAATGATGAATTTAGGAATGTCCTTTGCTGCCACATTCAATAAACCAGCAGCCGGGTATACTGCCAGTGAGGTTCCAATTACCACAAAAATATCCGCCATAGAAGTGATATCGGCTGCCAGTTCTATCATGGGTACTGGTTCTTCAAACCAGACGATATGGGGTCGCAACTGACCGCCTTCAGGTGCCATATCCCCTAATGTAATATCCCCTCTGATGTCATAAATTTTTACATCGTCATGATCTGTTGCAGTTGATGTTCGCATTTTAAAAATCTCTCCATGCAAATGCAACACATTTGTGCTTCCCGCTCTTTCATGCAGGTCATCAATATTTTGGGTGATGATGGTAACTTCAAAATCTTTTTCTAATTCAGCCAATCCAATATGCGCCGCATTGGGCTGGGCAGTCGCTACATCTTTCCGGCGCATATTATAAAAATCAAGTACCAGTTGCGGGTCTTTTTTCCATCCCCGCGGAGAAGCCACTTCATAAACATCATATCCTTCCCATAAGCCATCACTATCACGAAAGGTTCTCAAACCACTTTCGGCACTCATACCCGCGCCTGTTAGTACAACCAGTTTATTTTTCTTCATGACATAAAATTACAAATCTGAAGGATTACCAATTAAATTTTAAAAGTGGAAGAGTCATAAATAATATCAGGGGGATATTATTTGTAACGAAGCGTGCACCAGAACGTCATTGCGAGGAACGAAGCAATCTGAGTTACAATATTCGAATTGTCTGTAACTCGAAGCACAGATTGCTACGTTCCTCGCAATGACGGTGCGGACATCTTTACCAAAGCAGAATAATATTATGCGAAGGTTTTTTAAAGTCTAATTGGTATAACTAAAGGATCTGAAAACGTAAAAGCCTTCGGTTGCAAGGGCAATCAGAAGGCTTTTACTAGTATAGTCAATCCCATCATACGTTCTATCAAAGTCTATTTTGTTTCTGCCATCTCCATCACTATCTTCCATTCTTCCTCACGCACGGCACCAACAGATAAGCGACCCAATCTTACCAGATCCATATTGGCTAATCTTTTATCTGCTTTCATTTGAACGAGCGTTACGGGCTTTTTCAATTTTTTATACGGCTTAAAATCCACCACCAACCATGCCGGATCTTCTGTAGTAGGATCCTGGTAAGCTTCTTTCACTACTTTGGCAATGCCTACAATTTCCATTCCCTCGTTACTATGGTACCAGAAAGCGAGGTCGCCCTTTTTCATAGCGCGAAGATTATTTCTCGCCGCATAATTACGAACCCCATCCCAAAATGTTTGTCCCTCTTTTTCAAATTGTTCCCAACTGTATTTGAATGGCTCAGATTTGATCAACCAGAAATTCATGATAATTAATAATTAGTAATTAAAAATTAATAATTAAAACTTAGATAAAAAGATATTCTAACAATAGTTAAGTATGAAACAAGTGCTTTGTATTAGCCAATAAACGCAATTATTAATTATTAATTATTAATTATTAATTACTAATTAATCACTCCATCCGCTGGCTAACACATCAGCCAGATGCATCACTTTTAATCCGCTGTTTTTGTGTTTGGCGCAACCATCAATATGCATCAGGCAACTCATATCAGTACTAATAATGTATTCGGCACCGGTATCAGTTGCATGGGTTATTTTTTGTTCGCCCATAGCTATACTGATGGGTTCAAATTTTACGGCAAAGGTTCCGCCGAAACCACAGCAGGTTTCTACATCGTTCATTTCTATTATTTCGAGTCCTTTTACTTTGCTGAGTAATTGCCGTGGCTCGTTTTTGATTTTGCATTCTCGTAATGCGGCACAGCTGTCGTGATAAGTGGCTTTGCCCGTAAAACTGGCTCCCAGGTCATCTACTTTCAAAATATGGATCAGAAATTCAGAGAACTCAAATATGCGTTCGCTTGTTTTTTTGGCTAGGGCAGATTCAGGGGCATTCTCAAACAGTTTGCTATAGTAATTTCTTACAAAGCCCACACAACTGGCACTGGGTGCAACAATATAATCTGCGCCTGAAAAATCGGCCAGAAATTTAGAACAAACCTCTTTCGCTTCACCCCAGAAGCCTGCATTAAAAGCAGGTTGACCACAACAGGTTTGCGATGGATTATACGATACTGTACAGCCCGCTTTTTCCAACACTTTTACCATGTTAAATCCTACGGTAGGGTATAACTGGTCAACAAAGCAGGGTATGAATAATTGTACATTCATAATGAGTACTGTGAGGATGAGATTTATTTCAGTTTCCTGTTTAAAGCAATCATTTTAATGGCTGTGATGGCTGCTTCTTCGCCTTTATGACCATGCTTGCCACCAATGCGTTCAACAGCCTGTTGCTCATTGTCTACAGTTAATACACCAAATATAACGGGCGAATCCAATGAAAGGTTTAATTGCAAAACCCCATCTGTTACCGCTTTACACACATAATCAAAATGTGGTGTATCACCGCGGATAATAGTGCCCAATGTAATATACGCATCGGGTAAAGTAGCCGTATAGGTATAATGATTTTTTACCGCAAAAGGAATTTCAAAAGCACCCGGAACTGTTAACGTTTTGCAGCTTACACCATGGGCTTTCAACACTCGCTTAACGCCTGCCTCCAGTTTGTTAATGATGTGCGCATTCCATTCTGTTTTAACAATAACAACAAAGGCATCCTTTATAACAGGGATGCCTTTGTTGACTAATGTATTACCTTTTGTGGCCATCGATTACATTTTGCTAATTCTTTTCAATACTTAAACGGTATATGTATTTGTCTGCCTGAAAACCTTTTTCAGTTTTAGGAAATTTTTCTTTCAGTTCTTTGTACAGATCCAACGCCTCTTTGGTTTTGCCACCGGCTTCTTCCAATAAAGCTGCGCGGAATAGGTATTCCGCAGAATTGCTTTCATCTTCTTCAAAAGCAGCAGCTGCTTTTTTATAACTGCTTACCGCTTCTTCTTTTTTATTCAGTTCAGAATACGCATCACCCAAACAGCCGTACGCCATTAACTGGATTTGTTTGGCATCGGTCGAAAAATCTTTCAGGTATTTTACCGCATTGTTAAAATCACCCAGTTTCAGGTAACTAACACCGGCATAATACTTACACAGATTAGCTGCTTTGGTTCCACCATAATTATTGATCACAAATAAAACACCCTTGCTTTGTCCATCGCCATTCAACACCAAGTTGGATGAATCCATGGTAAAGTATTGCTGTGCTTTAAACAAAACATCAGCCGCTTTTTCTTCTTTGGGTTTAACGATGTATTCATTATAGCCATACCAGCCACCAATAACAATTACCAGTGCTGCTACAATGATCAAAATCGGTTTTTGAAACTTTTCCCAGAAGCCTTGCACTCTTGCCAGGGATTCATTCATTTCTTCATGCTTCTCAGTCATACTGTTGTTTTATGTTTTTTTCTTAATGGAATTTTATAGTCTTAATCAACTTCAAATACATAGTTCTCATCCATATACACATCTTTCAGCAATTCGCTGTCATCGGGCCATGGACTTTCTTCTGCAAACTTCACACTCTCTTCTACCACCAGGTTAATGCGATCGTCAATTGCTTTCAGATCTGCTTCGCTGGCGAAGTTATTAGTAAGTATAGTGGTTCTTACTTTACTAATAGGATCCTGATCTTTGTACTCATCCACTTCTTCCTTGGAGCGGTATTTCTGCGGATCGGAAATAGAGTGACCTTTGTAACGATAGGTTTTCATCTCCAGCAGGGTAGGGCCATCTCCGGTACGGGCTCTTTTCACAGCGCGTGCCACACTTTCATGAACGGCTTCCGGTATCATGCCATCAACTTTGTCAGCAGGCATATCATACCCGTCGGCCAGTTTATATATATCTACTACATTACTGGTACGTTCTATAGAAGTACCCATGGCATAATTGTTATTCTCGCAAATAAAAATTACCGGCAGTTTCCACAACATGGCCAGGTTAAAGGTCTCATGCAGAATACCCTGACGGGCGGCACCATCTCCAAAAAAACAAAGCACCACATTTTCTGTTCCCTTGTATTTTTCTGCAAAAGCCAGTCCTGCACCGGTACCAATTTGTGCACCAACAATGCCATGGCCGCCAAAAAATTTATGCTCCACACTAAAAAAGTGCATACTTCCACCTTTTCCTTTAGAACAACCGGTGGCTTTACCATACAATTCAGCCATGCATTCATTGGCACTCATGCCTTTGGCAAGTCCTAAGCCGTGGTCACGGTAGGCGGTAATAAAGGGGTCGTTGGGGCTGGTAGCGGTCATACAACCGGCCGCAATCGCTTCCTGTCCAATATAGGCGTGAAAAAATCCGCGGATTTTTCCAGCCATTTTATACATTTCCTCGGATTTTAACTCGAACTGGCGTATTAACTGCATCAGTTCGTACCAATAGAGATAAGTTTCTTTAGAGAATTTGGTTGCCACGTAAGCTGAATTTTGAGGGGCAAATATAGGGAGGGAATGATGAATATCGAACAAGGAATGCTGAATTTCGAAGTTATTACCTTGTTCTACATTCGACATTCCTTGTTCGATATTCGATATTCCCATACCGTTTCTCATTCAAAATTGGTTTTTTCAATCACATTTCATATTTTACTAATCTAAAAACAACTTTTATGAAAAAAGTAATGATGGTTTTATTGCTGATCCCATTTCTTGGATTGGCGCAAACCGAGCAGGGTACAGACGGTATGAAATTCGAACATGGACTTAGCTGGAAAGAGATTCAGGCCAAGGCAAAAGCTGAGAATAAATTCATTGTGATGGATTGCTACACTACCTGGTGCGGCCCATGTACTTATATGACAAAAAATATTTTCCCTTTGGGTGAGGTGGGACAGTTTTTCAACGATAAATACCTGAGTGTAAAAGTGCAGTTTGATACCACGAAGAATGATAATGAGGAAGTGAAAAGCTGGTTTAAAGACATGGAAGAGATCAACCGTAAGTATCAAATACGGGCTTATCCTACCTATTTATTTTTTGATCCCAATGGTAATGTAGTGCACAGGGCTGTAGGGTCATCTGATGCGAAAACTTTTATTGCCAAGGGAAAAGATGCACTTGATCCAGATAAGCAGTATTATACCCAATTAAGAAAATATGAAAATGGGAAAAAAGATCCTGCTTTTCTCATGAGCCTGGCCATGATTTCTCAAGGTGCGTATGATATGGCCAATGCTGAAAAATTAAGTGCAGAGTATCTGGCAACCCAAACGGATTTGCTTACGAAAGACAATTTAACCTTCCTTGATAAATTTACTAGTAAGTCGAAAGACAAAGGTTTTGCGCTGATGTTGGAGAATACGGATAAAGTAAATGCTGTATTGGGTAAAGGAAAAGCCGAGCAAAAAATCATGAGTATCATTAACCAGGAAGAAGTATATCCGGTTGTTTTAAAAAGAGGAACCAAAGAGAAGCCGGCACCCGTTCCTGACTTTATTGCCTTACAGGAAAAACTCACTGCTAAATATCCCAAGTATGCAGAAGAGTTAACGGCTAAATCGAAAGTGATATATTATCAATCTAAAAGTGACTGGACTAATTTTCAAACAGAGATTGTTTCTTTCATGAGTAAATATGGAGATAAAGCTGACGCTACTGAATTGAATAGTTATGCGTGGACAGTATTCTCCAACTGTAAAGACATGACCTGTGTTGCTGAAGCACTTGAATGGAGTAAACGTTCCTTTAAAGACAAAGCCAATCCTATGTACATGGATACGTATGCAAATATTCTCCATAAACTAGGTAAAACCAAAGAAGCCATTGAATGGCAGGAGAAAGCCATTGCACTAGCTGCCGAAGGCGACAAAAAAACCTATCAGGAAACCCTTGAGAAAATGAAGAAGGGAGAGAAGACGTGGGCAGAGAGGGAATGATGAATATCGAATATCGAACACGGAATATCGAATGTAGAAGTAATTACCCATTTTGATGGTAAGTCATGAGAACATGGAAAAAACTGTTATGTTTTCTCTTGAGTATAGTATGCCTTGAAACGGGTGCCACACAGGAACAAAGTAAAGACTCATTATCAGGAGTACTTAACTATGTTGTCGATAGTTTTATCCTGAAAAAACATCCGAAAGATATTTCGGGTGTAGGTAATCCTTCTTCTATTCTTCAGTCAAGAACATATTCAATCGAACCGTGGCTTCAATACATCGGATTTGTTCGATATGTTAAAGAGCAATGGGGAAGTCAAAGTGATTTTGAACGATATAAAGACAGCTTAGGTTACCTGCTAAATAAGGATAGTATAACCCGGTTGATAAAATTATCAGAGTCTATTGAGATTAGTGCTTCTTTTGCACCCCGAACCAACTTGTTATTGAGCAATTACTTTTCTTCAGACTTAATTGTTCAAAAACGGCTTGATGATCTTTTTTGTAAGGTAAGCCTGTCAACACCTCTGTTTCTTCAAAATGGAAAATACTGTATCATCATGGTACAGTATTCTAGGGGTATGTCTGGTGTTGGCGGATCGATTTTATTGTTACGAAAAGGAAAAGAGAATTGGACCTTAGAAAAGTTTTTGCATGGTTATATTGTCTAAGTCGGATAATAATAATGTTTGAGATATCCCTTCTACCCTAAGTGAGAAACAATAATCATTCAAAACAAGCAATTTCAAAATGCAGAATGTCGAATGATGAAGTAATTCCCACTTCTACATTCGACATTCCTTGTTCGATATTCGATATTCCTTACGCTTCCTGCAAGAATGGATACTTATAATCCACCGGCGGATTATAGGTTTCTTTAATGGTTCTTGCACTTAACCATCTGTATAAATTCAACATACTACCCGCTTTATCATTGGTACCCGATGCTCTCGCACCACCAAATGGCTGCTGGCCTACTACGGCGCCGGTTGGCTTATCGTTGATGTAAAAATTACCTGCTGCATTGCGAAGTTTGTCCGTTGCCAGTTCTACCGCGGCTCTGTCCTGGGCTAAAATGGCACCGGTTAAAGCATAGGAAGAAGTGGTATCTACCAATTTCAAAACTTCATCAAATTTATCAGCATTGTATACGTGTATGGTCAACACCGGCCCAAAAATTTCCTCACACATAGTTACGTATTTGGGGTCTTTTGCTTCAATTACAGTGGGCTCTATAAAATAACCTTCTTTCTTACTGTAATTTCCGCCTACCAGTATGGTTGCCTTCTTGTCTTTTTTGGCGTTATCTATGTATTTGGTAATGCTGCTAAATGATTTATCGTCAATGACTGCATTTACAAAATTGCTGAAATCTTCTACCGTACCCATTTTCATGGATTTGATAGCCGCCACCAATTTGGTTTTCACTTCCTCCGCCATATTGCTTGGTATATAGGCTCTGGAAGCTGCGGAACATTTTTGTCCCTGAAATTCAAAAGCACCTCGGGCCAGTGCGGTTACCACTGCATCTACATTAGCGCTCTTATGTGCCAGTACAAAATCTTTACCACCCGTTTCGCCCACAATTCTTGGGTAAGAACGGTATTTGGCAACGTTCTCACCAATCACTTTCCACATATTATTGAACACTCCGGTTGAACCTGTAAAATGAACACCGGCAAATTCGCGGTGCGAGAAGCATACTTTACCAAGTGTGGGCCCATCAACATATATCAAATTGATTACACCATCGGGTAAACCTGCTTCTTTCAGAATACGCATAAACATTTGCGCGGAATACACTTGTGTGTTGGCCGGTTTCCAAACCACCACATTGCCACACATGGCAGCAGAAGTAGGCAGGTTGCCACCAATAGCGGTAAAGTTAAAGGGAGTGATGGCTAATACAAATCCTTCCAGCGGGCGCCATTCCATGCGGTTATGCATACCGGGTGAGGAAAGCGGTTGTTGTTTATAGATCTCACTTAAAAAATGCACGTTGAAACGTAGAAAATCAATTAGCTCGCAGGCACTGTCAATTTCTGCCTGGTAAGCATTTTTGCTTTGTCCCAGCATTGTAGTACCATTGATATGGTAACGATATTTGGTAGCCAACAAATCGGCGGCTTTTAAAAAAATATGTGCCCTGTTTTCCCAGCTCATAGCAGCCCATGCATCTTTGGCTTTCAATGCTGCGTCAATGGCAAGGGTTACGTGTTTTTCATCACCGGCATGAAAATAGCCTAGTGTATGTTTAATTTCATGTGGTGGGTGAATAGCTACTTTTTTTCCTGTTTTAATGGCTTTGCCACCAATGTACATGGGGATGTCGATTTCCTTTTTCTTTAATTCAGCCAATGTCTTTTTCAGCGCGGCTTTTTCGGGTGATCCCGGAGCATAGGTTAAAACGGGTTCATTAACAGGTAAGGGGTAAGAAAAGTATCCAAGACTCATACGGTATGTTTTAGCATTTTGAGAGCTCAAGGTAAGAAGTTTTTGGTTGATGGACCATAGACGATGGACGATAGTAATCAGCAGTATCCGTTGATTCTATTAACCATCGGCCATGGACTATGGACTCTTTTAAATTATCAGTTACCTTGCACCTATGGCCATCGTATTATTTGATAACCAAAACCGTAGAGGGTTATTTCCTTTCACCCTTACCAAAGCCTTAGCAAATCTGCGTTTTGGTATTTTTTCTGTGAAGGAGAGATGGGAACATATTTCTGGGCAGTCTGTATATGTCTGTACAGAAGCGTATTTACAGGGGTTATATCAATCCATTCCCGCAGGCGACCATATCTGGATAGATGCTGCATTAATCGTCGATGCAGATTTACTGGATAGTATTTTAACATTGGAACCCGGCTGCTGTATGGCAGATGAAGCCGGGTTAATTGCCGGAAGAAGTGAGATCGCAGCTGCTGCATTTGATCCGGCTCACTCCCTTTCTTTTTTTGAAAATATCCGTGATCATGCCTCGGCAAAACGGTTGCAGTATCCCTGGCAATTGATGCAGTGGAATGAAACACAGATCCGGGCTGATTTTTTATTGGCTACCAAAGGAAGAATATCACAACCCATTCCCTCGACCGTACATGTAAAACAGCCGGAAAATGTTTTTATAGAAGAGGGAGCCCAATTGCAATATTGTACACTCAATGCATCCACTGGCCCCATTTACATTGGTAAAAACGCTGAGATCATGGAAGGCAGTGTTATTCGTGGCCCCTTTGTTTTAGGAGAAGGCTCGGTATTGAAATTAAACAGCCGGGTATATGGTGCCACCACACTCGGGCCTTACTGCATGGGCGGGGGCGAAATAAAAAATACTGTTTTGATGGGATACAGCAATAAAGCACACGATGGTTATCTGGGCGATTCGGTAGTAGGCGAGTGGTGCAATTTTGGTGCAGGCAGCACGAACAGCAATGTAAAAAATACAGCTGGTGAAGTGAAGATCTGGGATATGGGTGCAGAAAAATATGTTGGTGTATGTAATAAATGTGGTGTTGTTATGGGCGATTATTCACGGGTGGCCATCAACTCTTCCATCAACACCGGGTCGATGATTGGTGTGAGTTGTAATGTGTTTGGCGCGGGGTTATTGCCTACCATTATTGCCAATTTTAGTTGGGGTGTGAGTGGTACGAAATACGATTTTGGGAAAGCCCTTTCAGCTATTGATAACTGGAAAAAAATGAAAGGGCAATCATTGGATGAGAAAGAGATATCGGTGTTGACGCATATCTTTGAACAAAATCAATAAGATGAAACAATTTGAATACAAAATACTGGAAATACCTGCAACAGGATTTTGGGGTATCCGTATCAATTTTCAGGGAATTGCTGAGCAACTAACTGAACTCGGTAAAGAAGGGTGGGAGGCAATTACGCATAGTGCCGATATGAATGCAAGTGGCAAAAGAACCATCATTATTATTTTAAAAAGAGAAATCAACTAATATGAGAAAGCAAATTGCAGCAGCAAACTGGAAAATGAATTTAACCCTGCAACAGGGCGAAGCACTATTGGATGCAATTATCAGTGCACCGCATACACTGGGGGCAGACCAACAAGCAGTATTCGCAGTTCCTTTTCCATATATCGTGATGGCCCAGCAAAAACTGGCTGGTAAAAGCAATGTATTTGTAGCTGCGCAAAACTGTTACAGTAAAAAAAATGGTGCATACACCGGCGAAGTATCTGTTGAAATGTTACAATCACTCGGTATTCAATATGTAGTATTGGGCCACTCAGAGCGACGTGAATATTTTAATGAGAGCAATCAATTTCTGGCAGAGAAAGTAAATATATGTCTGGAGAATAAGATCACTCCCATTTTTTGTTGCGGTGAACCTTTGCAGATTCGTGAAGCCAATACGCAGAACGAGTATGTAGCAAAGCAACTGGAAGAATCTTTATACCATTTATCAGCCGAACAGTTGCAGCAGGTTGTCATTGCCTACGAACCCATTTGGGCCATTGGTACAGGAAAAACGGCCAGTAGTGCCCAGGCGCAGGAAATGCATGCGTTTATTCGTACGCAACTGGCTGGTAAATATGGTGCTGCAGTGGCTGATAACATTTCTATTTTATATGGTGGCAGTGTAAAAGCTGCTAATGCCGTTGATATTTTCGGACAAACCGATGTAGATGGCGGTTTGGTTGGCGGAGCTTCCTTGGTGGCAGATGAATTTGTTGCGATTATCAATGCTTTAAAAAAATAATTATTTAAACACTGCCTGCGCCCGTTCCAATCGGTCATTAATAGCCATGCCTATCCCTGTGTCAGGGAAGTCTTCTGCCAATATCAGGTCTATTTCCATAGTATCTAACATTCGCATGGTGGCAAATAGTTTTCGTGCGGCTTCTGCCAAATCCCCAGAGGAAGACAACACAAACCCATAGCTACCTTCTGGTAATGAATAGGATTGTTGAAAACTGATAACAGCCATCCGCTTCCCTTCAAATAAGGGTATCCTTTCTCCCACATTTCCTTTGTATAAAGGGATGTGGGTAGCATAATGGCTTTTTAATTGACCGGGTGCGGCAGGTGAATGTTCATTACTTGCCAACCGTGAAAGAACAGGCATTCCTGTTAATTTTTCCATCATTTGGGCAGTAATACCACCGGCTCGGTGTAAAATGATGCGGTCATCAACTACTTCGGCTATAGTTGATTCCAGCCCAACGCGGCAAGGACCTCCATCCAGGATATAGGGAATGATTCCATTTAGTCCTTCTTTTACATGACTGGCAGTTGTAGGGCTTACATATCCAAAGGGATTGGCACTGGGAGCAGCCAAAGGAAAATCAAGGAGGTACAACAATTCTCTTGTTATTGTATGATCCGGAATGCGGATGGCAACTTTGTCACTGCCTGCCGTAACCATATCTGGTATATTATTTTTTTTAGGAAGTAGTAAGGTAAAGGGACCAGGCATAAACGCATTAGCCAGTAAAATGCTTGTGTCATCCAGAATGGCAAAACGCTCTATGGCTTTTAAATCTGCTACATGTGTAATCAACGGATTAAACCGGGGCCTTTTTTTTGCTTCGTAAATTTTTACTATCGCACTTTCATGAAGGGCATTGCCTGCAAGTCCGTATACGGTTTCAGTAGGGATGGCTACAACTTCATCCATCCTTAGTAAAGCAGCGGCCGTTTCAATTTCTTTGCCTGTAATGGTATTTATCATTCGCTATAGCCTGGAAGGTGAACATTGGTGTAATCATCTAATTTATCAATGTTAAGAATGGTAGTGGTATTGTCCTCATTCGGATGAAACATAGGTGCAAACCTGGCACCATATACCAATTCTTCAAAATTATAGGAAGCCCTTGATACCACTGTGTTAGAGAAGCTTTCGTCAAAACCCTGCACAAAAATCAACAACTCCGCCTGCGCATCGTCAATGTCTTTTTTGGTAAAGCCAAAGAGCGGACTGTCTTCATTGATCATATGAACCAAAGTCCAGTTGGCTGTCATGGTAGTGGCTTTGGCAATATCCAGCGGCACATTAAAGAACTTATTCTTCATGTTTCCATCTTCCAATAATTTTAAAGCCAAGGTTACTTTTACCTCCACGTTAAGCAGGTAGTTTTTAGTATAAGGCACCATGCGAAACATTAATGCCACCCCATCTCTGAAAGGAACAAAGAGGGCATTTTTACTATAACGGATATAAGCTCTCGGCCGGGCAAAACGGCCATACAGCAATCCCGTTACCAGTGCAAAACTCATCAACCCAATCAATGCTTCCAGCGAAGCGGTTAAACTGGCCATAAAACCAATTGGATTGATCCTTCCATAACCCACGGTGGTAAAGGTTTGCGCGCTGAAGAAAAAGGCTTCCCCAAATTTTTCACTATCCGAACTGGCTACCATGCCACCCAAATGTTCAATACCAATGAGCAGGTACACTGAGGCAAAAAACAAATTAATCCCCACAAAAAAAACAATAATGGACAGCATAAACTTCCAGCGGGGCATGGATAGCAATGTGTGGTAAACATTCAATCTTCTCCAGAAAGGAAGTCCGCGAACATCTATATTGGGCACCCCGTTTTTATTAAAGAATCGACCGCCACTAAGTGCGGTATTGGTGCCAAGTCCGGTTTCGTTATTTACCTGGGCTTTTCGGTTGGGGTTCTTTAGCAGCATGGTTAAAAATACGGAGGAATTCTGAGTGGTGAATCGTGAATAGTGAATCGTGAATGGACAATATTTTTTTAATCTTATTTGTTGAAAATTCACAATAGCGCGCATACGATGGGCTGAGAAGCATCATTTTAACCGGGTTTGGTGGAAAATCAGGTTCAAATTCGTACCCCGTACTTCGTACTTCACACTTATCTTTGCAGCCTTATGAAGAATATCAGGAATTTTTGCATCATTGCGCATATTGATCATGGTAAGAGTACCCTGGCCGACAGGCTATTGGAGCACACCAAGACCATTGGCGACCGTGATATGATGAATCAGGTACTGGATGATATGGACCTGGAACGTGAAAAAGGGATTACCATAAAGAGTCATGCCATACAGATCAACTACACCTATAAAGGGGAGCAGTATGTTCTGAATTTGATTGATACTCCCGGTCATGTGGATTTCAGTTACGAAGTAAGCCGTGCATTAGCCGCTTGCGAAGGTGCATTACTACTCGTAGATGCTTCGCAAGGAATTCAGGCGCAAACGATTAGTAATCTGTATTTAGCCATAGACAATGACCTTGAGATCATTCCCGTGATCAATAAGATTGATATGGATGGTGCCAAGATACCTGAAGTAACGGATCAGATCATTGACCTGATTGGGTGTAAGCAGGAAGATATTCTGTTGGCAAGTGGTAAATCCGGAATTGGTATTGAAGAAATTCTGCATGGAATTATTGAACGGATACCTGCGCCCCAGGGAAGCTACGACGCTCCTCTACAGGCATTGATATTTGATAGCGTGTTTAATAGCTTCCGTGGAATTATCGTTTACTATCGTATTCTGAACGGGGTGCTGAAGAAAGGAGACAAGATTCGTTTTGTGGCCTCCGGAGCTGATTATTTTGCAGATGAAGTGGGCGTGCTTAAGTTGAGTATGACCCCTAAAGAAGAAGTAAAAGCAGGGGATGTTGGATATATTATTACCGGTATTAAAAATGCGAAAGAAGTAAAAGTAGGAGATACCATCACATTGGCAAATAACCCAGGAGAAATGATACATGGTTTTGAAGAAGTAAAACCGATGGTATTTGCTGGTATCTTCCCCGTAAACACAGACGATTTTGAAGTGCTGCGCGATTGTATGGGTAAGCTGCAGTTGAATGATGCCTCACTGGTTTTTGAGCTGGAAACTTCGCAGGCATTGGGCTTTGGCTTCCGTTGCGGATTCCTTGGCTTGCTGCATATGGAGATCATACAGGAACGTTTGGAACGCGAGTTCAATCAAACTGTGATAACTACTGTACCCAACGTAAGTTTTATTGCCTATACTACCCGTGGCGAAAAAATCAATGTAAATAACCCGATCGAAATGCCTGATCCGGTGAAAGTGGCTAAGATTGAAGAGCCTTTTATCAAAGCACAGATCATCACACAGCCGGATTATATCGGTAATATCATGACGCTTTGTTTGGGTAAACGTGGGATCCTCATCAACCAGAGTTATTTAACACCCACCAGGGTGGAACTGGTTTTTGAAATGCCCCTTACAGAGATCGTATTTGATTTCTACGATAAATTAAAGAGCTCCACCCGCGGATATGCCTCTTTCGATTATACGCCGATTGATTACCGTCAGGCAGATATCGTTAAAATGGATATCCTGTTGAACAACGAAAAAGTAGATGCCCTAAGCGCATTAATACATCGCGGAAGGGCCGAAGATTTTGGAAGAAAATTGTGTGAAAAATTAAAAGAGTTGTTGCCCAAACAACAATTCCAGATTGCCATACAGGCAGCCATTGGTGCCAAAGTAATTGCCCGTGAAAACATCAGCGCCATGCGTAAAGATGTAACCGCCAAATGTTATGGTGGTGACATCAGCCGTAAACGTAAACTGCTTGAAAAACAAAAAGAGGGTAAAAAACGTATGCGCCAGATAGGTAATGTTGAAATTCCACAAGAGGCTTTTTTGGCAGTGCTGAAGCTGGACTAATTAAGTCAAATGTCAAAATTAAAAAGTCAAAAGAACAACATCCGTTTTTGACTTTTTAATTTTGACTTTTTACTTTTCTCCCTTCCCTTTCTTTACTCCCGGAAATTTATCACCCCCTTTCTCTGCACCCGGTTGCGCTGGGTTTATATTGGAACGGGGATCTACCTCTCTAACAACAGCCGTGTGTTGCCATTTACCATTGATCCATTTGAAGCCCTCGTAATTGCCCATGGGTACCAAGGTATGTTTGCTGGAAGGATCACCGTTTTCACTGGTTAAGTGGGCAAATGTGATCATGTCCAGATCCTGATCGTAATTCAGTTTGGCATTGGCTTCCTTTTTAAATTCCAAACAAAAACGAAATGCGGGTTGCGGGGGCTTGATATCGTCATTTGGATAATTAAAATAACGGCCTCCGAAAATGGGTCGGCTTTGCTCATCAAAAGTTAACACCTCCATCCATTTTTTGGTACTGCGCGCATCGTTCTCATCATAACCAATTAGGGTATAATAATTTTTGTTGTTGAACGTTTTTTGAATGATGTTATAATATACGGCACCAATCCATTGCTGGTTGGTTCTAACAGAATCAACAGGATTATCTGTAAATGGAGAGTTATCGTATAGCGGAATCAATTTCAGCGAACCATCTTTCGTGCGAAATTGAATAGCCCCTTTCTGGCGATAGTAGCTAAAGTCTTTCATGATCTGCCAGCTAAATATCCGGAAACTGCTATCTGGCGCATACAAATGCGAAATGGTTTTCAACGAATCAAAAGGGTAGGAGAATGAGTATGGAACCTTTAGCGCCTGTACCAGCGCACGTGTAAAAAAACTATCTGCAATGGATCTGTCTGCAGTTTCTTCTGCATTTACTATATCATTGGCATAGTTCAGCATATTCTGTTCCAGCTGTGTTAGAAGCTGTGTATTGGCAGAGACCTTGTTTTGAGCCGCAAGGTTCAAGAACAAGGATACACCCAAAATAAACATAGATATACGCTTCATAGATCAGTATTCTGATGCAATTTACAACCTAATCATTCTGTCAAACTACACGATACCGAATTTTAAGGTTTCATTAGCCCTGCAGTGCTTGGGCAAATGCAAGGAGATTGTTGAACCGCAGATCGATCAGTGGATCGGGGAAGGGAGTTTCAGGATGTGTGGTTGCAACAAATATGGTATGCATACCGGCATTGCGACCGAAACCCATGTCGCTGATGCGGTTGCCAACAATAATACTTTTGGAAAGATCAATCTCAGTAAAATCTGCCTTTGCCTGAAAAGCCATACCGGGATTAGGTTTTCGGTTGATGGAATCATCCGAAAGATCCGCACAATAATATACCTTATCAATTCTTCCACCCGTTTGTGCTATTTCCTGCAACATATTGGTATGAATACGGGTAAGATCATCCACTGTCATCCAGCTTTTGCCTACCCCTTTCTGGTTAGTAGTAACCACAATGCGTGGAAATTTTTTGGCAAGAATCGCCATCGCTTCTAGTGTGGTATCATAAAAACGAAACTCTTCCCAATTGCGGATATAGTCGTTGTCTTTATCATGATTGATCACGCCATCGCGATCTAAAAATAATGTCCAGCTATTGTCAATTTTGTTAAGCTCTAACATGGTTCAATACGTTAATTCTGTTTGTGCACGTTGGTAATCTTCCGGTATTCCGATATCAATAAAATAGCCGTCCTGTTCAATACCATAAATACCACCTGCGGTATGGTATTGCTGCAGGTAATCAGTTTCAAAAGAGAATTTTTCAGGAAAGCTGTGTTTCGTAAAAAGGTTTTTATTAATGATGTAAACGCCACCGTTAATCAATCCTTTTTCATAGAACTGTTTTTCTTTAAACAAGGCAATGCTTTGATCGATATTGAGTTCCACCACACCATATCGGCTGAAGTTTTCCATGGGCTTTAGAGCAAGGGTACAATCTGCCTTATTTTGTTCATGAAAAATGGCTTGTTCTGAGAGATTATTTGTGAAAATACTATCGCCATTAACTACCAGTAGATTTTGTGTCAGTGCCACTTTTGATGCAAATTGAATAGCCCCACCTGTACCTAATGGCTCATTTTCTATTACCATTTCATAATTACCTGCCGGCAACTCAGTTGATAAAAAACTTACAAAGGCTTCAGATCGGTATCCTAACGAAAAAATGAAACGCTCAATTCTCTGATTGGTGAGATATTTAATTACATACGAAATAAATGGGCGTCCGTTTATTGGTGCCATACATTTGGGTAGATCTGGAACCGCTTCTCGCAGACGAGTACCTAAGCCTCCTGCTAATATGATGGCTTCTTTTACAGAATGCATTAGCCGAAAATATTTAACTCAACAAATTCACAAATGATGTGACCTATCATAATATGACTTTCCTGTATCCGGGGCGTATCAGAGGATGGCACATTGATTAGAAAATCACTGACCTCTTTCATTTTTCCTCCTGACTCACCTGTTAAGCCAACGCTAATCATACCTATTTCTTTTGCTTTATTGAAAGCGTTTATTATATTTTTTGAGTTTCCAGAAGTGCTTAGTCCAATGATTACATCTCCTTCTTGACCGATACCCTCTAGCAATCGTGAATATATTACATCGTAACTATAATCATTAGCAACGGCAGTCAGATACGAAGTATTGCAATGCAATGCCTCAGAAGGCAATGCTTTTCTATCTTTATAAAATCTTCCTGAGAATTCCGCTGCCAGGTGCTGCGCATCTGCTGCACTGCCTCCATTTCCGCAGAATAAAACCTTATTCCCAGCCTGAAAAGCTTTTGTTACAACTGCTATTACTGTGTTTATGGTAGCTTCTAACGTATCGTTATGTAATATCTTGTTCTTGACTTCAATAGAATCTATAATAATTGATCTCACATTTTTTTTCATATTAACTATATGTTTAATTTAAAATTATCCTAATTTATTAGTAAGCGGATGGCATTCGTTAAATTTTGCCAATTATATTTTTCCTTCTCTTTGCGAAGATGCTTTAAAAAATAGTTTTCTCCTAATTCGTATAACTGAAGTATGCCTTCGGCGATTGCAGCCGCATTAGGTTCTGTTATGATACCCACTTTTCTATCTGGCACCAGATCCGGTAACCCACCTACATTGGTTACCAGCATCGGTTTTTCAAAATGATAGGCCAGTGGCGTTACACCGCTTTGGGTGGCATTACGATAAGGTTGTATCACAAAATCAGCGGCACTCAGGTAGTATCGTACTTCACTATCAGGGATAAAATCTGTTCGCAATATCAATTGTTTCTGAATGCCCAATGTTTCTATCAATGCATCGTATTCTTCCCGCTTTTCATAAAACTCTCCAGCAACCAGCAATTTAATACCGGATGCTTGTATGCGCACATCCTTCATGGCCTCCAGTAGTAGATCCAATCCTTTGTATTTTCTGATAAAGCCAAAAAACAAGATTATTTTTTCATTAACCGGTAAGGATATTTTTTTTCTGGCTTCTTCTTTTGTAACGGCTTCTCCAAAATTATCATACAAAGGGTGCACTACCTGCGTGGCAGGTTTTGTGGTAAAAGCCAAGAGGTCGTTCTTCACTTTTTCACTCATGGTGATAAACGCATCCACCGGTTTTACAAAGTATTGTGTAAAAGGCTTGTCACCGGGACGGTGTTCATGCGGAATCACGTTATCTGCTATACATACAATTTTCGTTACATGATTTCTTTTCACTATCCGCAAAATACTACCCAGGCATGGTCCCATCAGTGGCAACCAATAGCGAACAATTACCAAATCAGGTTTTTGTTTTTTGATCTCATTCCCAACTATCAACCAATTGAATGGATTAATGGAATTGATACATGCTTTGATAGTAATATCGGTAGGAGCTGGCTCTGTTGAATACTGCGTGGTTCCCGGAAATAGAAAATCAGGATATTGTAATGAAAAAGTATAGATGCTGGTATCGTATCCCTCACTCGTAAATTGTTTGGCCAACCGTTCATCGAAAGATGCCAATCCCCCTCTGAGAGGCCAGGCGGGACCGATAATGATTACTTTTTTGGGCATAAGATGAAAATTCAAAAGTCAAAAATCAAAAGTCAAAACACAATTCTTTTTTTGACTGTTGATTTTTGACTTTTTACTTATGATAATCCTGAAGTTGTTTCAATCAAATAACTATTCCTTTCCGGAGCATTACGGGCAATGAGTTCTGCAATAAATCCGGTGAGGAATAATTGCATGCCAATAATCATAGTAGTTAATGCGATATAGAAACTGGGGCGATTGGTTAAACTAAAATCAACGGTTAGTATTTTGGCGATGATCAGGTATAGACTTGATCCCAATCCGATCATAAAGAAAAGAGTACCCAGTAATCCAAAAAACTGCATGGGTCTCTTACCAAATTTACCAAGGAACATAATGGTTGCCAGATCCAGGAAACCATTTACAAAACGTTGCCAGCCAAATTTGGTTACACCATATTTGCGAGGTCGGTGCTCCACTACTTTCTCGCCAATTTTTCTAAAACCACTCCACTTAGCAAGAATAGGAATGTACCGGTGCATCTCGCCATACACTTCAATACTTTTTACCAGTTTTCTTTTGTACGATTTTAAACCACAGTTAAAATCATGCAACTGAATGCCCGAACTGGCTCTTGCCGTTGCATTAAATAATTTAGAAGGAATATTTTTCGTGAAAGTATTATCATATCTTTTTTTCTTCCATCCACTCACCATATCAAATCCGTCTTCTACAATCATTCTGCGGAGTTCCGGTATTTCATCGGGAGAATCCTGCATGTCTGCATCCATGGTAATCACCACATCGCCCTGAGCAGCTTTAAAGCCTTCGTTCAATGCAGCCGATTTGCCATAATTCCGCTGAAATTTAATGCCTTTGATATTCGGATTTTCTTTTCCTTTCTGTTCAATAAATGACCAGCTATTATCCGTACTGCCATCATCTACGAGAATCACCTCATACGACAACTTGTGCTGTGTGACAACAGATTCTATCCAGCTACACAGTTCCGGTAATGATTCATCTTCATTAATCAAAGGCACTACAATAGATACATCCATAGAGACTGATTATTCTGCAAATTTTTCTTCTTTTCTAATCACGAGCGAGATTAATAGACTCTTACAAAAATCCCATATTAAAAACATACCCGTGCCAAGTAATATTTTACCCATACCTGTTCCCTGGGCACCATCTTCCTGCGCTTTCTTAATTGCTTTTTCAATATCTTCTTCACTGGCACCAAATTTTTCCATCATCGCGCGCGTTTTTTCAAGAGCTACCTGCAAGGATTTCATCGTTAGATCTTTATCGATCAAATTATACAAAACGTATGTGGCAACTGCCAGAATAATTGCAACCACTACATAACTGAAAAAACTAAATTTTAGTGCCTGACCAAAGGGTAAAATTCCTTCATTTTGTTTTCTTACCTGAAATCCCCCAATGATAATAATGGGTATCATAAAAGGTATAAAGTTGGAATAGAACTGAACAGCTACAAATGTGTTCAATCCTGCAGCCCATGAGCCATACATCAGCAATACTGCAATCAGGCCACAAATACTCCCGTATTTAAGACCTTCATTAATTACGTTTACTTTCATAAAATCAGTTTTGGTTTAAAGTTAGTTTCCCTTTGTGAATGGTTCCAACAATCTTTCCGTTCAGTTCCCTGTCCAGAAAAGGCGTGTTGGGTGATTTGGTTTGTAAATTCGATTTGGTAAGATAGGTTTTTGCCGCCATTGTAAACAAACTCAGTTCGGCAAAACCACCCTCGCTGATATTGGTAACCGGAAGATGGAAAATATTACGCGCGTTCAAAGAAAACAATTGTACCAGCCTGTTTATACCCAACTCCGGCAATAAATGGTTCACCACTGCAAAACTGGTTTCCAGTCCGGTCATACCATTTTTAGCATATTCAAACTCGCAGGTTTTATTATCCCAATCCTGTGGCATATGGTGCGAGGCGATACAATCTACCACACCATTTAATACTGCTTCACGCAAAGCAAGCATATCGGCCTTTGTTCTTAAGGGTGGGTTTACTTTCAGGTTGGTATCGTATGTCTGCATATCCTCATCACAAAAAAATAAATGATAAGGTGTAACACTACAGGTGATTTGCAGACCTTCTTTTTTAGCAGCAGCCATATACGCCAGGCTGTTTTGTGTAGAGATCCCGGTAATATGCAGTTTTGATCCTGTATAACGAAGCAGGTCTATATCTCTTTTTACAATAATTTCTTCTGCAAGCGAGGGAATGCCGGGTAAGCCGAGCCGAGTAGAAATCACGCCTTCATTAATCAATCCGCCAGCGCCAATACTTTTATCAAGCGGTATCTGTATTAACACCCCGTCAAATGCTTTCACATATTGCAGCGCTTTTAAAAAAAGTCCGGGCGATTGTACCGGGTTGGTTCCATCGGTAAAAGCAACAGCCCCACTTTTCTTCATGTCATACATTTCTGCAAGGTCTTTTCCTTCAATGCCTTTGGTGATAGCACCCAGTGGATGAATGGCTGCAGCAATTGTTCCTGACTGGCGACTAATATATTCTACCAACGATTTATTATCGATCACCGGCTTGGTATTAGGCAAAACAAATACATCTGTAAATCCACCTGCCGCTGCGGCATTGGCACCGGTTTCAAGGGTTTCTTTGTATTCATATCCGGGATCACAAAAATGGGAGAAGATATCTACCCAACCCGGCGAAACAATCAGTCCTTCTGCTTCTACAATCTCATCTGCCGAAACATTCAATGTGGGTGCAATGGAAACAATCTTTTCGCCATCAATTAAAATATCAGTAACCTGTCCGTTGAAAGGGGAGTGGGGATCGGCTATAACCGCCTGCTTTACGAGTATCTTCATGTAGCGGTGGTAAAATTTTATGCAATATAACCTGAAATTTTCTTTTAGCCCCTATATTTGCAACCCGTTTATAGAAGCAGTTGATAGATTTCTGAAAAGCTCTTCACTATTTAAAGAGAAACGGATTTTCGGGACGTAGCGCAGCCCGGTAGCGCACACGTCTGGGGGGCGTGGGGTCGCAAGTTCAAATCTTGTCGTCCCGACAAGTGAAGAGCCATTCGTTACAGAATGGCTCTTTTATTTCTTAGAAAGGGCTTGTTGATCAAAAAATTGATACACAGTCATTCGCTTATCGCCTCTTTTGTGTAACAATCCTGTCTCAACACCGTCTCTTAAATCCCTGCTTGCTGTAGCGGGTGATATTTCTTTAAAAAAGCGCAGATAATCTTTACGAGTAAATGGTTGTTGACCTATTTGATGCAAAAAAAGGTTGATGCGGTCAGTAGCGGAAAGCAACGGATGTTGCATGGATAGTAACTCTTCCAGGGAGGCATCCAGAATACCAAGCATGAACTCAATGAATAAGGTTGAATTGCCGGCTTTGTCTGATGCAGATAGTGCAGCATAATATTCTTTCTGCCTTTTTTTGATGATGGTCTCAACAGGAAGAAATGCAAATACCGGATATTGCTCTTTTAACAATACTGTTTGCCATAACCTGCCCATTCTGCCATTCCCATCTGTAAAAGGATGGATAAATTCTAACTCGTAATGAAAAACGCAGCTCTTGATTAGCATGGGATCCGGATCTTTTTTCAGGTAGGTAAAAAGATCATTCAATAAAGCTTTCACCATTTGCGGAGAGGGAGCCATATGTGTCATCTTTGCCCCTTTTACAATGGCAACATTACCGCCACGTATTTTCCCCGCAGAAGGGATAAGTCCTTTCAACAATTGGTCATGTGCTTTTAAAAAAGAAGGCAAACTATTGGCCTTATATGATTCTAACTGCTGGTACACCCTGATCGCATTTTCAACTTCCAGAATATCTTTTTTAGGGCCTATTACTTTCTTGTTATGTAAAATTGCAGTCACCTGTTCTATACTCAAGGTATTACCTTCTATAGCCAATGAGGATTGTATTGTTTTGATCTGATTGTTTTTGCGTAATTCCGCTTTCGGAAGTTGTAAACTCGTTGCATTGATCTCCCCAAGCTTTTCAGCTATGGAACTAATCAATGTCAAAATTTTAGGACTGATGTAGTAAGGGGGCTTCATGATAGTATCAAATGATACTATCAAATATAGATCAAATTATCGTTAGGCGTATTCTAAACGAAAAATCTCCTGTTAGTGGGCAGGAGATCTGATAATTTGATGGAAGTACTTGAATCACGCTTTCATTAAAACGATGCTATTTAGGTTTTATTGTTTTTAACCAAAATGGCTTTGCTTTCTGTACTTTTTTAAATACCGGGCAATCGCTCACGTGCGCACCAGGAAGATAGCCCGCACTCATTAAAAATTCATTTACAATCTCTCCGCCTGTGAAGCGGAAATGCTTTTTAAAAAGTTTTACCCACTCTTCTTTTGTTTTAGGATGTTGCGTTTCCAGCCATTTTTCAAAGGAGCCAAACTCTTTTTGCAGTAACAGTATGGCTTTTGCATTTTCGATGGCTGCGTTAATTTTAAGCCGGTTGCGAATAATACCAGCATCGGCCAGTAGTCTTTCCCGGTCTTTCTCTGTATAATCCGCTACTTTTTTAATATTAAAATTGTGATAGGCTTTGCGGAATGTCGCTTCTTTTTTCAGAATGGTTTCCCAGCTTAAGCCGGCCTGGTTAATCTCGAGAACCAAACGGCAAAACAGTTCATTATCGTCATTAATAGGAAATCCATACAGGTGATCGTGGTATGCCTGGTGCAAGGCTTTTCTATCCCCGCTCATGGTATGGATGGCTGCACAATAGGACATACAGTTTATTGAAATCTGTTTTGAAGAAGTGTGGGGAAAAGAAAGCCGCAGATTCGCAGATAATTAATCTGCGAATCTGCGGCTAAAAAAAAGTTTTATTCAACAATCAATTGCTGAGAATACATTGTTCGATTATATACATCTGCTATCTGCAGAAAGTAAACCCCTTTGGCATATTGCGCAGGGAAGTTGAAAGAATGGGTACTGGTTTTGGTTCCGATATTCATCTTGCCTTCCATAATGGGCTTACCAGCCACATCTACAATCATCATTTTATAATCCCCTCTTTCCTTCAGGTTACTTGCTTTGATTTGGAATTTACCACGGGTAATGGGGTTAGGAAAAATACTGATGGAGGGGAGGTTATTATCATCCATTTCTATTGTCTGGGTAAAGCTTACCCCGGTTTCTGTTGCTTTCTTACCGCTGGATGCTTTCTCAAACAAGAGGTTGCTACTTGCCATATCCGCAATATTACCCAATCCACTGATCTGAGTATTAACCGCTGTTGCCTCCAGTGAAGGGAAACTTACTTTGTAAACGGGAGAGAATTTTTTACCGTAAGATGTACCACAACTAATCATCAGTTCGCCATTTTCATTTACGGATGCACCGTTTGAGGTAAACTCTTCCGGAAGATTTTTAATCGTTCCTACATAATCACATTTTTTGCTGGGCAAACTAATACGGAAAACATGGTTATGCAAAGTAATCAGGTACAAGCTTCCATCGGCAGCGCCTACCATATCGCCACCCCATGAGGTACAGCTGGAACGTACCAGAACCTGGTTTTTGGGGTTATCAATCAACACCCCAAGATCCTGAATAACAGGCGTGCCATTGGTAGAGAACTTCACCAAATGCTCCCCATCATTGGATAAAGCGTAGCCAAAACCATCGGCTCCCATCGACATACGGGTAATCTGATTGGCTACATCATCTTTGCTATGCAATAAATTGAGCGATTGGTTCTGCAAGCAGGTGAAAGATGGTTCCGATTCTTTCAGATCCATATAGCGCAGTTCTGATAATTGCAGAGGAACATAAAATAACCGGTTGCTTTTGGCATCATATGCCATGCAGGCTACAGAACCTCCACCTAAGGGCGATTTAGCATCATCGTTGTCGTCTTTGCGATTTCTACTTTCTTCCCTATCGTTTGATTTTTGGTAGGATTTATATCCGTTATCACGGATAGCATATTTTTTCTGCGAAGATTCAAACAGATCATTCAGTGATTTTCCGGCACTTAAGTCTATCGCACTGATACGGTTATACACCAAAGGCGAATTACCGGAAGCAGTGATCACAAAAGTTTTACGGGCGGTGGTTTGTGCAGAAGCTACAAAGCAAACGAAACATACAATCAGGGTAGTAAAACTTCTCAGCATACAGATTACATTTAGAAAATTAAGTTAGTAGGGTAGTTTTACTAGGATTGGTTTGATAAAATTATGTGTTTTATTGATAGATATTATCAAAAACGGGAGAGTATCTTCCTTAATTTTACCTGAAAATCATCTGTAAGCCTTTGTTAATCAAATCGTGTATGAAAAAACTATTCACCATTTCCGTTTTTTGTTTGGCTGCCTTTTTTGCAAAGGCGCAAACAAATGCAGCCCCGGTTAAGGAAATTGATCAATTATTATCTTTTACCAATGCCGATTTCGACATGGGTAAAATCCCTGCCGGCAAGCCATTGGAGTACACCGTTACCATTAAGAATATTGGAAAAGACACGATAGTTTTGAAAGAAGTTAAGGCGGGCTGTGGTTGTACTACACCCAAATACCGATCGAACGATGTCATTCTGCCGGGTAAATCTACCATCATCAGCCTCGGTTTTAACGGGGGCGCTACCGGGGAATTTTATAAAGTAGCCGATGTTTATTTCAACGATGGACTCTCAAAGCAGTTAAGATTTCATGGATTCGCTGTTGCCGATTCTGCAAACAATAAACCCACTAACCCAACCAATAGAAGATAACTATTAGATAATAACTAATAAAAAAGCCATCTTTTCTAAAAAGATGGCTTTTTTATTGGATAAAACCAGGTTAGAACCTTTCCAGTTTGGAGAAGAAGAAGTCTCCTTCAATAGCTGCATTTTCATCGCTGTCACTTCCATGAACTGCATTTTCACCAACAGAAGCGGCATATAATTTACGGATGGTACCTTCTTCTGCCTGTGCAGGATTGGTAGCGCCGATCAGTTTTCTGAAATCAGCCACTGCATTTTCTTTTTCCAGAATAGCGGCTACAATAGTGCCACTGCTCATGAATTCAACGAGCTCACCGTAAAAAGGCCTTTCGCGGTGTACATCATAAAATAAACCGGCTTGCTCCTCGGTTAATTTCGTCCATTTCATCGCTTTTACGGTAAAACCGGCTTTGATGATCTGGTCTAAAATAGCACCGGTATACCCTTTCTGGGTTGCGTCCGGTTTGATCATGGTAAATGTTCTGTTGCTCATAAAGTTTGTAAAATTTCGGCGGCAAAAGTAAGCAATAGACAACGGTTTCAGGGAATATTTAACCCGGTTTTTGTTAAAGCCTTCAAATTGATTTGATAGAATAGCAGGGAAACCCCAATTTTGCCGCCACTATATGCAGTCGATCGACCTTTTTTACCCTCAACTCAACACACCCGCCAAAGTGGTGATCACTATGCACCAGAAGCCGGATGGTGATGCCATGGGCTCTACTTTGGGTTTATACCATTTCCTGGTTGCATTAGGTCATGAAGCCACCGTTATATCTCCCACTAATTGGGCTGATTTTTTGGACTGGATGCCGGGTATTGATACGGTGATCGATTTTGAGAAGCAGAAAGAAAAGTCGTTGTTGCTGATTAGCCAGGCACACATGATCTTTTGCCTTGATTTTAATGTGCTGCATCGAACCAAACACATGGAACAGCCATTGCTGGCAGCTCAATGCACCAAGATCCTCATCGATCATCACGAACAACCCCAGGAAGATGCTTTTACGTTTGGTGTTAGCAATACAGCCAAAAGCTCCACCTGTGAAATGGTGTATGATTTTATTGTGGGTTCGGGGCATCAAGACAAACTCAATCTTTCTGTTGCTGAATGTTTGTATACAGGGGTGATGACAGATACCGGATCTTTCCGTTTTCCTGCAACATCTGCTTCTGTTCACCGTATGGTAGCCGATTTAAAGGATCTTGGCCTCAGGCATACCAAAGTGCACGATAATATTTACGATAACTACCTGGAAAACCGACTGCGCTTCATTGGCTATGCTTTGGTGAACCGGTTGGAGGTACTATACGAATACAATACCGCTTTGATGTATATTACACGCGCCGATCTGCAGCGCTATAATATTAAAACAGGTGATACAGAGGGGTTGGTGAATTATCTATTGTCCATTCAGGGTATCAAATTCGGTGCTTTGGTCATTGACAGGGAAGGAGAGCGAAAATGGAGTTTCCGAAGTAAAGGAGCTTTTGATGTAAATACATTTGCCAGAAAGCATTTTACAGGTGGCGGTCATGTGAATGCAGCAGGTGGCGGCAGTTATGATAGCCTGGAAGAGAATGTAACAAGATTTAAAGAAGTCATTAAAGAATATCAAAATCAACTACAATAAAACCAAATGATGAGAACAATCTCCACGCTCTTAGTAGCGATCGTATTGCTTGCAAGCTGTAATCAATACCAGAAAACCCCAACTGGTCTTTCGTATAAGATCATCAAAGGTGGTAGTAAAGAAACCTTACAAAACGGACAATTTGTTAAATTCAATATTGAATACAAAGTTCCACCAAAAGATTCTACGTTAACCTCATCTTACGGTCATGTACCAGCTTATCTGGTGATTGATACTTCACGTCCTAACAAGCACAGTTTCCTTGAAATCATTACCAAATGTGCTGTTGGCGATAAAATAGAATTCACCATGAGTGTGGATACCCTGAAAAAAATGGGTATGATCGAATACAACAATATCTTTCATGCAAGAGATATGATCAAAGGCAGGGTAGAAATCTTGAAAACCTTTGCCAAACAGGAAGATGCCATGGCGGATCTGGCTATGGAGCAGGAAAATGAAAAAAAGCGTGAGATCAAAGAATTGCAGGACTTCACTGCCAAGAAAGGTATTAAAACACAATCCACCACCTCTGGTGTACTGGTTGAAATTCAAAATGCCGGAGACGCTCAGTTGAAAGCAGATTCAGGCAAACAGGTATCTGTTATGTACAGAGGAACTTTTACCGATGGTAAAGAGTTTGATTCAAATATGGATAAAAACAAACCCAATAACCAACCCCTTACTGTAGTAATAGGTGCCAAGGGCGTTATTCCGGGTTTGGAAGATGCTTTGCGTTTGTTTGGTAAGGGAGGTAAGGGTAAAATCTACATTCCTTCTATGCTGGGATATGGACAAAACGGCCAGCCACCGCTGATTCCAGCTTACTCTAACCTGGTTTTTGAAGTTGATATTTTAGATGTAACCACACCGGCTCCTCAACCTGCACAGCCAATGCCGCAACCAATGCCGCAGCCAGCACCTAAGAAATAAGTTCGTATTTAATAGTATTGTAAAAAGGTTCCGCAATTGCGGAACCTTTTTAGTTTTTGGAAAGTTTCGAAACTTTCCGAAAACTAAAAATTAATGTAGGAACGAAGTTAGCCTGATGGCTTCGATTGCCTCTTTCACATCATGCACCCTTAGAATAGAAGCACCCTTTAACAACCCTGCAGTATGCAGTACCGTTGTTCCGTTCAGGGCTTGTTCAGGTGTAATGCCCAGTGTTTTATAAATGGTGGACTTGCGCGAAACACCCAACAGTAAAGGCTTTCCGGTGATCGAGAATACTTCAAGTTTTTTCAGCAACTCAAAATTCTGTGTGCTACTTTTACTAAAACCAAATCCGGGGTCAATGATCAGGTCGGTGATGCCTGCTTTTTTACAGACTTCAATTCTGTCTATAAAATAATCTAATACTTCAGCTACCACATCTTTGTACTGTGCCTGCCCATGCATCGAATCCGGCCCACCTTTCAGGTGCATACATACATACGGTACTTTCAAAGTTGCCAGTGTATCCAGCATGGCGGTATCAAAACTGCCACCACTGATATCGTTTACAATACTTACACCACTGGTTACGGCTGCTTTAGCTACTGCTGCATAATAGGTATCTATAGAAAGAAAGCAACCCGGAAATTCATGAACAATGGCTTCAATGGCCGGCATCACCCGGTGTATTTCTTCCTCTTCAGTTAAGGTATCGCTGCCGGGGCGGGTACTTTGTCCGCCAATATCCAAAATGGTGGCTCCTTCATGTAGCATTTTCTCTGCAGTACGCAAAGCTTCTGTTACCGACTCGCGGCGACTGCCGCTATAAAAAGAATCGGGTGTTGCATTAATAATACCCATTACTATGGGCGCTTTGATCTCCAGTAATCTTCCGCTACAATTTAGTGTGAACATACTCTGTATTCAATTATCTTGCATTCACGTCAAAGATATTACCAAAGTGACTAAAGCCTCCAGATTAAAATGACGCAAACCAATGCACAATACGATGCGGCTGTAAAACAGTGCCGCGATATTTTTATCAAAAAAACAAAAGACTACGGAACTGCCTGGCGGGTGTTGCGTACCATTTCGGTGGTAGACCAGATCTTCATCAAAGCCCTTCGCATCAGAACCATTCAGGATCTGAACACGCAAAAAGTAGGCGATGATATCCCTTCTGAATTCAAAGGTATTCTGAATTATGGTGTCATTGGATTGATGCAACTGAAACTAGGCAAACCCCATGTAGAAGAATTACCGGTAGAGCAGGTGGATGCATTGTATCAACAATACATTGAGTTTGCCAAAAATACCATGCTGGATAAGAACCATGATTATGGCGAAGCCTGGCGCGACATGAGCCAGCAAAGTTTTGCCGACCTGATATTGATGAAGCTGCTGCGCATTAAACAGATCCTGGCCAATGATGGTAAAACCCTGATCAGTGAAGGCATTGATGCTAACTATGTAGACATTATTAATTACGCCGTTTTTGCATTGGTATTAATGGAAGAAGGCAAACACTAACCTCATGAAAAATATTCTCTTAGTCATTCGCTGGATCGTTGGACTGTTATTCATCTTTTCCGGATTGGTAAAAGCCAATGACCCATTGGGATTGAGCTATAAAATGCAGGAGTTTTTTGAAGTATGGGGGATGCATTTTCTGAATGACTATACGCTGGCATTTGCCATGATCATGAATGTGTTCGAGATTGTAGCCGGTGTGGCTGTCATCATTGGATGGCGGATGAAATTGTTCAGCTGGTTATTATTACTACTGATTATTTTCTTTACCTTTTTAACTGGGTATGCTTTATTCTCGGGTAAAATAAAAACCTGTGGCTGTTTTGGCGATTGTTTACCACTAACACCCGCCCAATCATTTGGAAAGGATATTTTTCTATTGTTGCTGATATTGGTGTTGTTTGTATCTACCAAACAAATTAAATCTGCGCTAACATCATTCACCGCCATACTCTTATTACTGGTAGTAACGGGCACAACAACCGCAGGACAATTTTATGTATTGAAGCATTTGCCCTTTGTAGATTGTTTGCCCTACAAACAAGGAAATAATTTATTAGAACAAATGAAAACACCGGAAGGCGCTATACCTGATAGCTTCTCCATTGTATTCACATACAAAAAGAATGGCCAGCAATTAGAATTTGACCAGACACATTTTCCTGCTGATTTTGATTCTACCTATACATATGTGGACAGAAAAGATAAACTGGTAAAGAAAGGGAATGGCTTGGTGGCGAAAATACTTGATTTCTCCCTGCAAACATTGTCGGGTATAGATACGACAAATGACGTATTATCGCGCGCCACACCCTACTTACTGGTAATGGCCAGAGAAATGGACAATAGTAATGATTGGTCTGCCGGCTTTGCCAGGATAACGGAATTGGCACAAAAAAAGAATCTGCCTGTACTGCTGGTAACTGCTGACGCGGATAAAGCAGTAACCCTATTTCCTACAGCAACGATAGTAAAGTGTGACGCTACTGTTTTAAAAACAGCGGCACGTGTAACACCTACTTATTTTATTATGCAGGGGGCAGGCATACTCTCAAAAAACAGTTATACAAAAGAGGAAACGATACTGAAACAGCTGGGGCAGCTGCAATAGAACCAGCTGGCAAGCTTTTTATTTGTGTATTCCCATCAATCATTGATCCATGCTTCGTGTGCTCACAAAAAAAATAGGGTATGGTCTGCTGGTACTGGTAGGCGTAGTGGTAACCGTATTTTTTTTATTCCAGGGTTTTGGCGATCCTGCACGTTTGGTATTGGGGCAGGCGGGTGATAGTACTACCATCCAAAATATCAGAAAAGAACTGGCACTGGATCAACCTACATGGAAACAGTTTGTGCTATACCTGAACGATGTTTCACCGGTAGCTGTTCATTCCGTAGAAGAAATTGAAAAAAAACAATTGAAAGGTTTTTTTATCGGGGGCGAAAATAAATTCGGTATAAAAGTTCCGTATCTACGCCGTTCTTATCAAACCAAAAAACAGGTAAGCGAAGTACTGATGGAAGCATTGCCAGGAACATTAATTCTGGCTTTGGTAGCCATGTTCATTGCTATCGTAATCGGGACACTATTAGGAGTATTGGCTGCCGTAAAGCAAAATACCTGGATGGATACCTCCTCTGTATTGGCGAGTGTGCTTGGTATTTCGGCACCTTCTTTTTTTATGGGGATTGTGTTGGCCTATTTGTTTGGGTTTGTGTTTAGTAACTATACCGGACTGCATATGACAGGCAGTTTATTTACCATTGATCCGTTTAACGGAAAAGAACTGCAGTTGAAAAATGTAATACTTCCTGCTATTACATTAGGCATTCGCCCATTGGCCATCATTACCCAACTAACACGCAGTTCTATGCTGGATGTTTTAGACCAGGATTATATTCGTACTGCTTATGCAAAAGGTTTGAGTAAGAGAACGGTTGTATTTCGTCACGCTTTGCGGAATGCACTGAATCCAGTGATCACCGCCATTACGGGATGGTTTGCAGAATTGCTGGCCGGTGCTTTTTTTGTGGAATATATTTTTGGATGGAAGGGTATTGGAAAAGTAACGGTAGACGCATTGGAAAAACTAGATTTTCCGGTAGTGATGGGAAGCGTGCTGGTAACGGCTTTATTTTTTATTCTCGTGAATATTTTGGCAGATGTATTGTACAGCGTGATTGATCCGAGGGTGAGTTTACAATAGGTTGGCGGATACTTTTTAACGTGTTGTACTATTAAAATCAACATCCATAGCGAACCTTGCGCATCCACTGCGGGCTTTGCGTTACTGCTTTAACTTATTTAAGTATCGCAAGGATCGCCAAGAACCGCAATGAACGCAAGAAAGTGCAATACATTATTCAAGGCACAGTTTAAATAAACTAGATTAATAGAACAAAAAGTTAGTGAATAATCACTTCACTGATTACTTTCTCGCCAAATGCTTCATTCACCCTATCAATGATCTGTTGCTTTTGGTACATCAGCTCATTCTTCAACGGACCCACAGCCGTATGGATAAATAATTTCTGGTTAATGATCTGGATCTTATCGGTGTACTTGGCAATGGTTTTACCCATCAGTTGTTCCCAAATCTCCTCTATCTGCACTGCACGAATCCCGTTTTTCAGGTGGCTCTTGTGCAGAAACCCCTTGATCGCATCTCCTATGTGAAACTCAGACATGAAGTGAAAGTAGAAATTAAAAATTAACAATTAAAAATTAAAAATGAATTCAAGCATTTTAACAAAACCCCAATAGCCTTCGCTTATCAATTATTAATTGTTAATTTTTAATTATTAATTAATTCTATCAGCTGATAGGTAACATCGATTTCACTCAAATTGGATCGAAGCCGCTCAGTATGTGTATCTGTAATTATCACCTGTCCATCGCCCTCAGTACAAACCCAGTGCAGCAATTGATACATTCTTTGCTCATCCAGTTTTTCAAATACATCATCCAGTAAAAGAATAGGGGTGAAGCCCTTGTTTTCTTTTAGTACCTGCCATTCTGCAAGCTTCAGGGCAAAGAGTAAACTTTTTCGTTGTCCTTGTGAAGCTTCTGTTTTAAAAGCTGCGGTTGCCATATAACAGACAATATCATCGCGGTGAATACCGGCGGTGGTTCTTTGTAATGCGAGGTCTTTTGCCCTTGACCCTTTTAATAATTCGGCAAAGCCGGTTGTAGATAGCTGGCTTTCATAAGTAAGTAACACCCCATCGTTTTTACCTGCAATTCGTTCATAAATTGATGCCACTAAAGGAAGAAATGTTTTAAGGAATTTTTGTCGTTGTGCAAACAGGTAATTCCCGTTTTGGCAAAGCTGGTCATCCAGTATTTGTAACAGGGTTTCATCCATGTTTGCGGTTTCGGCGGACTGTTTTAGCAAACTGTTTCGTTGTTGTAGCAAACGGGTATAATCAATCAGCCGTAACAAATATTCTTTGTTGATCTGCGACAGCAGGGTATCCAGAAAGGTTCTTCTTTCTTCACTGCCACCGGTAACCAACACCACATCGTCGGGTGCAATCATTACACAGGGTAATTTGCCAATATGGTCAGAGAATTTTTTGTAGGCTTCGTCATTCAGTATTAGTTCTTTCCGGTTATTTTCTCTGAGTATACAAACCATTTGTTGTGGCTCATCATTCAAATCATATTGGCCTTCTATGCGCATACCTGCCATACCATGGTGTACGTTCTGGCTATCGGGCCTTGAAAAATAACTTCTGGAAAAACTCAGGTAATACACAGCATCCAATAAATTGGTTTTTCCGCTGCCATTACTGCCGCAGATGCCAACAATTCTTTCTGTGAACAGGAATTGCTGTTGCACATAATTGCGAAACTGTGTTAATGATATGGACCCGAGCCTAAGCATTTGCGGGCAAATTAAACCAGAACCCGCTGAATTATTCATGTTGGGTATGGGAGAAAGCATTTATTTTTATCAAAAATTCGGTTTTGAAGACGATACTATCCGAGCAACAACTGGCATTAACTGTAAAAAGACTTGCGCACCAGATCCTGGAAAACAACCTGCACCTCACTAATACCGTGATCATTGGGTTGCAGCCGCGTGGTGTTTTTTTGAGTGACCGGATTGCAGCCGAACTCAGAAACATTGTGCCGCCGGAACTGATTCAATACGGAAAACTGGATATTACTTTTTATAGAGATGATGTACGCAAAAGTCTGCATATTGCCAATCATACCGATATTCCTTTTAGTATTACGGAAAAGAATGTGGTGTTGATTGATGATGTGTTATACACCGGGCGTACCATACGCGCTGCTTTGGATGCTTTGCTTGATTTTGGGCGACCCGCAAAAGTTTCGCTTTGTGTGTTGATTGATCGCCGTTTTAGCAGAGAATTGCCTATTCAGCCGGATTATGCAGGGAAAGTGATTGATACCATCATTTCTCAAAAAGTAAAAGTAAAGTGGAAAGAGAATGATGATATTGATGAGGTGGTTTTGATATAAGGTGGTTATTTCTTTACCGCGAAGGCGCTAAGACGCAAAGGTTCGCTAGGTGTTTTACAATAGCTTTTTTCGCGTTCCCTCGTGTCATTGCGTCTTAGCGGTTAACTAATGAATCTTATTTTCAGTTTCCCCGAATTGCTTTAACTTTGTTTTTTAATGAAACTATCTACCAAACATCTTCTTGGTATCAAAGATCTCAACAAGGAAGATATTCAGTTAATTCTCTCCACTGCTCAGCAATTCAAAGAAGTTTTACAAAGGCCGGTTAAGAAAGTTCCCTCGCTCAGGGATGTAACGATCGTGAATCTTTTTTATGAGAATTCTACCCGAACGCGTATGTCTTTTGAACTGGCAGAACGCAGACTATCAGCAGATGTATTGAATTTTGCAGCAAGCAGTTCTTCTTCCGCCAAAGGCGAAACACTACTGGATACTGTAAACAATATTCTGAGTATGAAAGTGGATATGGTGGTGATGCGACATAGTGCCTCGGGTGCGCCGCATTTTCTTGCCAAACACATTCCTGCTGCCATAGTAAACGCGGGAGATGGCATTAACGAACACCCTACGCAAGCATTGCTGGATGCGTATTCCATGCAGGAAAAGCTGGGTAAACTGGAAGGATTGAAAGTGGCCATTATTGGCGATATTATGCATAGCCGCGTGGCATTGAGTAATATGTATTTGCTGCGGAAAATGGGAGCAGAAGTAATGGTGGCTGGTCCACCCACGCTCATACCCAAATACATTGGCGAAGCATTAGGTGTGAAAGTAGAATACAACCTGAAAAAAGCACTGCAATGGTGCGATGTAGCCAATGTGCTACGCATACAACTGGAACGGCAAAACCAACCTCTGTTCTCTTCTTTACGCGAATACAATCTGGCTTATGGCATTAACCGCCGCTTGCTGGAAAGTTTGGGCAAAGAAATTGTGATCATGCACCCCGGACCTATTAACCGCGGGGTAGAACTGGATAGTGATGTAGCGGATGGTCCTTATTCCATTATTCTTAATCAGGTAGAAAATGGCGTTGCCGTAAGAATGGCGGTGCTGTATTTACTTGTGGATAGAGAAGCGTAAGGCAAAGTTAGAAGTACGAACAGAAAATTATTTGGACATACTTCGTACTTCGTACTTCTAACTTCGTACTTTGCTCTACCGAAAATTGTTATATGCCAACAAGAATTTGCCTTTTCCCGGAACCTTTGATCCTGTAACGTTGGGGCATGTTGATATTATCAATCGAGCCATTCCTTTATTTGATAAAATTTATGTGGGTATTGGTATCAATTCTTCCAAAAGCCCTATGTTCAGTGCAGAGCAGCGGATGCAATGGTTTAAAGAGATTTATAAAGATGAACCCAAAGTGGAGAGTGTGGTGTATGATGGACTAACCGTAAACTATTGTAAAATCATTAATGCCAATTTTATTCTGCGGGGTATACGCTATGTAAGCGATTTTGAATACGAGAAAACCATTGCCGATGCCAACCGAACGATGGACCCGCAAATAGAAACAATCTTTTTAACTGGTGAACCTAAATATACTTCAGTGGCTTCTACTATTGTAAGGGATATCATCCGTAATGGAGGTGATGCATCCCCATTTTTACCGGAAGCAGTTAACCAATCTTTACGTTCGGCCATATCTTAATTTCATCATGATTATCTGGCATAAAAAAGACCTTACGCTCAACGATTTTGCCCATTTGGGTAAAGACACCATGGGCGATCATCTCGGCATCCGTTTTTCTGCTTTAGGCGAAAATTATATAGAAGCTACCATGCCGGTAGACAATCGTACCAAACAACCCTATGGATTGTTACATGGCGGTGCTTCGGTTACCCTGGCTGAGACATTGGGTAGTGTGGGCTCTGCATTGGTAATAGATACCGAGCAGTTTATTTGTGTTGGGCAGGAGATCAATGCCAATCATATTCGCAGTGCCCGTAATGGTTTTGTAACAGGAAGGGCCACGCCTATTCACCTTGGCGCCAGCTCGCATGTTTGGGAAATCAAGATCCACGATGAGCAGCAGAAAATGGTTTGTGTGAGCAGGTTAACGGTGGCGATTTTGAAGAGAAGACCATAGTCAATAGTCCATGGTCCATGGACTATCGACTACCTCAATTCTTCTATCATCAAATTCCTCCACTTCACCTTAATCCCGCCACCATCATGTATTTGCAGGGCAATAAAGCCTTCGCCTTTCCCAATCTTTTCATCGGTTAATTCAATCATGGGGTGACCATTCAGGTAGGTTTTTACCTGGTCGCCATTCACCATTAATTTCATGGTATTCCATTCGCCCATTTTCAGCCATTGTTCATCTTCGGGTTTGGGTTTTATGAGCCAGCCGCGACCATATGATTCGTAGATGCCACCGGAATTTCTTCCCGGAGGGGCTACTTCACACTGCCAGCCACTGATTTTTACACCGTCAATGGAAGAACGGAAAAATACACCGCTGTTGCCATTGGCTTCCTGTTTGAACTCGAAGGTGAGAATGAAGTTCTTGTATGATTTTTTGGTGGAGAGATAGCCGTATTGTTTATCCGGACCGCTTTCGCAGATCAATTCACCATCAGCCACATACCATTTTTCAGTTCCGTTGATGGTCCAGTTGCTGAGGTCTTTGCCGTTGAAGATTGGGGTTGATTGCGCAGAGGTAACTATTTGTGAAAGGAGTAAGGTGGTAAATAATAGTATGTATTTCATGGTTGTGTTTTTTTTGCCACTGATTGCACTGATTTGCACTGATTTTTTTTCAGTGTTAATCAGTGTAATCAGTGGCGATAATAAAAGTATTCATATTAATTCGGCATCTTTGATCACATCCACCACATTGTCATAACTGTTCTGCAAACACTGTTTCAGTTCTTCATCTTTAACCCACTTGATGTCTGTAATGTCTTCTTCGGTTTGCGGGGTTAAAGTTTGTTTGTCCCGAACCCGCATGGCAAACCAATGGGTTTCTTTGATTACATCTTCCTTCAGCCAGGTATCAAAATATTCATGGTAACCAATGCTGATCAATTCGCCTCTTTCTACATTGCGCAAACCGGTTTCTTCTTCCACTTCCCGAACGGCACATTGCTCAATGGTTTCGCCTTCATCCAGTTTGCCTTTTGGAAGGTCCCATTTACCTCGACGGAAGATCATCAATAATTCTCCGGCCTCATTTAACACCAATCCTCCTCCTGCAATAATCTTTGTTTTCGTCATGATGTATCAAATGTGAATACAATTTCTCAATTTCCCAATTACTAAATCTAAAATGGCTTTATTTTCGCTCTATGACAAACGAGAAAGCCGTTGCTGAGAAATTGCTGCAGGTAGCAGCCGTAAAATTAAGTCCTGATAAACCCTTTACCTGGGCCAGTGGCTGGAAAAGTCCCATCTATTGCGATAACAGACGGATTTTGTCTTTTCCTTTTGTGCGTGATTTTATTAAAAGTGAGATGTGTAATGTGGTATTTGAGCAGTTTCCGGCAGCAGAAGTATTGGCGGGTGTGGCTACGGCCGGTATTCCCTGGGGTGCTATGGCGGCAGATCAATTAAAACTGCCTTATATCTATGTTCGCCCCAAACCCAAAGAACACGGACTGGGAAATCAGATAGAAGGATATTACACCCCCGGGCAGCGGGTATTGGTGGTAGAGGATCTAATCTCAACGGGCAAAAGTAGTTTGCAGGTGGTGGATGTTTTGCGTAATGCGGGAGTGGAAGTGGTGGGCATGGTATCTATTTTTACCTATGGGTTTGCACATGCTGATAAGGCTTTTGCCGATGCGGGCGTTCCATATCGTTCTTTAACCAATTATGCAAACCTGATTAGTCTGGCGGTAGAAAAAGGGCAGGTAAGTGCAGAAACAGAACAATTATTATTGCAATGGCGTAATGATCCTGCTAATTGGCAGGGAATTTGACCTAAACTCATAAATAATCATCGTATGAAAAAAATATTCGCTTTAACAGGTGTTTTAATTGCATTTTATATCACGGTACAGGCCCAACAGCCCAAACCGGAATGGGTAACCATTAAATCCGCCAACCTGAAATGTTGGGAATGTAAGGAGCGCTTAGATAAGTACCTTGTGCTGGAGAACAAATCCTTTATGGAAAGTGGTATGATGACCTGGAAGATCAATTTATTGCAAGGAGAGATCAAAGTGCAGTTTTTGCCCGACCGTACCAGTGCCTCAGCCATTAAAGCGGCTTTAAATAATGCAGGCTTTGATGCCGATACCGATAAAGCCGAGCCTGAAGCCTATAAACTGTTACCCCCTATATGTAAACGTGCTGAAGATGGCGGCGGACCGCAGCCAAGAAAGCCGTGTCATGTACAGCCGTATAATTGATATCGGTAAACAGAAGAGGAAGGAATATCGAATATCGAACAAGGAATGTCGAATGTCGAAGGTCGAAGGTATTTCGAATGTCTAATGACAACGTTATTTCGAGGAAGAATGAGGAGAAATCTTTTCAAATGACTCGTTTCATGAAAAAGTTTTCTCTTCGTCGTTCCTCCTCATCGAAATGACGAATCATTTGAAATTTCGGTTCATGACAAGATGGATCCCCTTTCATTCTTCCATACTTCAACATTCGATATTCCTTGTTCGATATTCGATATTCTTTCGGCTTTCAGAATAAGCCGAGCTATGCCTTTCATTCTTTCATACTTCAACATTCGATATTCCTTGTTCGATATTCGATATTCTTTCGGCTTTCAGAATAAGCTGAGCTATGCCTTTCATTCTTCCATACTTCAACATTCGATATTCCTTGTTCGATATTCGATATTCAAGTATCCCTCGCTTAGAACAAACTCAACTTATGCCTCGCCTCATAACTAAACGGCACAGTTGTATAAAATCCCGCTTTCCCCACCCTGGTGGTTCCTTTTACGTTAATCAGCACTTCCTGGCTGAAAAGTAAGTTCAGGCTGTTTTTCAGCACTGTTTTCATGTCTACCAAAATGCGGGAGGGAAGATTGAATTCTGCCCTGCGGGGAATGTGCATCAGGGTATCTAACTGAAACTTGCCGAGGTAGCTATTGTCTACATACACATCACAATCCACTTTTTTAAGGTCTACCCCAAAGCCGTTTGGGTTGTAGTAAACCAGGTCCATCACCAGGGCCGTTTTGTCGTATCCCAAAGTTTCAATTTTTACATTCTTAATATCCCGGTAATCAAAGCCCTGAGGTTTTTGGCAGGAGGTGGCAATTAGTAAAATAAGGGCAAATAAGAGGACTATTTTCAAGATGAGGTATTTACCTGCAAAATAGGAGAGACTGGTGGATTTTCAAGATTTGCTTTCTAAAATTAAGGTAACGATATACATCTTCCCACAAGAGTAATTAACTCGTTATTAGTCAGTTATAAAATATATTATTGAAATGTGAATGATTTACGAAAATTTATAACGATGCGAATTATTTCGTAGGTAACCGTTGAAAATGACTGAAAATGTCATTTATTAATCCTTTGATTTATTTGTATTTTTTATTATTCGATAAGTTTTTTCAAAAGTATCTTACCACATTACCACAATCTTTATAAATGGGTAATTATCAATAGACGTAGGTGTGGTATGACCATAGGTAGGAAGATACCACAAAGCAAAAAGCCCCGATGTGGGGGCTTTTTGTGTTTATAATAGATTTCAATTTAGTTCTGTGCATCGCCGTCTTTAATGATTTTTACGGTTTTCATATCTGATTTTTTTGGTTAGTTATTTGTTTTGTTATGTAATTATACATAAAATTATGGTATTACCAAGACTATAAAAACACAAATTTATACCGTCTTATTGTATGGGATAGCATTTATTTTTTTGCCAAAATCAAATTTGCAGCCATTTTTTATACAATCTTGTTCAGAGAACGTACCTACAAAGGTGTCAGCTAATCCCGTAAGCCCATGTCTTACAGTCACTTTTAACTCTAAAAAGCTATCTGGAGAACTTAGAAGTGTTAAAATATCCTCTTCAGTATGAATTAAATTTGCGTAAAGCGCAAAAGGGTCTTTTTTTTCATGTTTTTTCCTATATCTAGGTATGTGTTTCATATTGGCAGCTTTGAATGGTAAGCTAACAACATTAACATTACTGTGATTCCCTACATGAAGGACAGGCTTCATTAAGCGTAATTCTATATGCGTGTCAAATGCATGATGCATAGAATTATTAACAATTTTAAAATTGTACCTAATGATTCCGTCTTTAGTAGTTGAGCAGATATGCGGTGAGATTGAGAATTTTGGTCTACCTAATTTAAGAAGTAGGAATATAAATAAGGTAGATGCTATTAGATTACAGACGATACTGGCTCCAAGTGCTACATATCCATTATGCAATGATTCTTCCATAAGTTTTGGTTTAGGTAAGAAAAAACAGGTATCGTTTTAAAGATACCTGTTACATTAATAATTAAATATATGTCTTTTCTATTTTTTAGAAGACTTTTTTGGTTGCTTAGTTGGCAAAGGGGTATTAAGAGCTTTCTTCAAAGCTTCTTCAAAAGTCATGTTTAGCTTTAAAGGTTGTTCTTTCTTATCTTTTTTTGATTCGGCTTTCATTTTATACTATAGCATCTATTTCTTTCTGTATTATCTTTAGAATAGGCAATATTATAACCAAATTACCATTTAAAACAGTAGATGGTGTGGTTTTGTAGACTTTCATTGAATCTGTGAATGTATGAGCCAGTTCACTTCTTAATTGCCATAATTGGGTTAATTCCCTATTTAGAGTATCAATATTTGGATTACCTATATTAGTTTCAATTATTTCCAAATTATGAAGCCCTATTATCTTGCACAAAAGTTCTTTAAAATGTCCATCATATAAAAAACCATGTGTTTTTTTTAAAATAGTAGTACACTGGTTTTTATATTCTTGGGCAGTCAATTTTCTATCCGCAAAACTTAAAACGATTGAATCCATAGTAGTTTCAATCCACCCGCAAAATTCAAGCATTGACAATTTTGAATACCATTTTAATAAATCAACATCTGCCGTACTGCTATACAAGCTGTCTAATTTATTCAGGGTAGTTGTTATTTCAGTATGGTCTACCATTATTATTAAGCAGCAAAAATTTCTTTCGCTCTATTTAATCTACTTACTACGTTAGGTTTTTTAGCTATTCCTCCTTGTAGTGACAATTTTATTGTTTCATCAGTTCGTAATTCCGCAAACCTAATTTCTAAATGTTGCATTAGTACCTTTTTGTCTAATTCTTCTAACTTCTCCAAGTTGCTGCATACGCCAATAAAAAGTGCCTCAATCATAGCCTTACTTAAGGTATGGACAGGTATGGTTTGTAAATTGTCTTTTATCATGGAAATTGTTTTCTTAAACAATAAATCCTTTGCGAGTATTTCCTCTAAAATAGCGTCTTTACCTTCTTTATCTTCTTTTGATTTTTTTGCCATCATGTAATCATTAAGGAACTTAGTTAATTTCCCAGTATAATTGTCTAACCCATCATATAGTGCAAAAAACCTTAGATTTAATTCCTCAAAAGCATATCTATAATAAATTGGTTTCCCATCCTTTTCAACTTCTATTTCCATTAAAGAGATATAGTCTTTGTAGTTGGTGGTTTGTTTAAGATAAGAGTTAAACTCCCCTGTATAAATACAGTTTCTGATTTCTTGATTTGTCAATTTTACTCCCCCTGAATTAAGCCGATGAAATATTTTAAACAAATATTGCATATGTTCTTTCTTAGAATAATCACATCTAATAACAGTTACTGGTATAGTCAAACTTTCAACCCGTTCAAAGAAAATATTGTTATATTTTTTAATATCGAAAACGGACTGCCCAGATATTTTAGGTTCAATATCATCCAGTTTAGATAACTGGTAATCTTGTTTCGTAAGAAAATTTATAATCGTTTGTATTCGCTGCCTTCCATCAATTACCTGCCTCTTGTTTGATGAATAGTCATAACTAATACACAAGCTTGGTATTGGAAGCCCTTTTATTAATGAATCTATAAATCGTGTTTGGTCTGAATTACTCCAAACAAAACCTCTTTGAAAATCAGGTGCAATGTCTAATTGACCTTGTGCTAATCTAACCAGATCAGAACAAGACCTTAGTTCATTATAAGCAACAATGTCGGGAGGGGGATTCTCATTATAATCATCTTCTTCTGCTTCTGTTTTTTCTTCTTCTAATTTCGGGTCAAATGGATATTCTGTTGCCGCCATATTATTAGTTTTAGAGTACCATAGGAATAAGTAGTTGTTATTCCCCATTTTGGGAGTTGTAATATCTGAATTATTTTTCATGTTTAATAGCTTTTTGAATTAAATCGTTGTATTTAAGTCTGCCCTGCGGGTTAGAAATAATGTTCACGAAACGGGCAGCATCCGTGATTTTACGGGTATTAAAACGATAAGCCGATTCAATACAATACTTTTCAAGGTGTTTTGGGCTTATCTGGTGGTATGTTCCTATAATTGTTCGTTTGAAATGGGAGAAGAAACCCTCAACGCTATTTGTGTAGGCAATACCACGTTTAAATTCCATTCGGGTATGATTAACTGATTCGTGAGCCTGAAAGTCTTCGTTCAGTCCTATGTAGCCTTTGTGTGCATCTGTTATAACTACTGCCGAAGGGGCTACATTCTGCCTAACCATATCTTTAAAAGTGTTACTACCTATTACAGTTAGTTTGGCTTTGCCATCCCTTTCAAGCATACCCATAACAGCCACTTTATTATCTTCTCCTTTCTCTTGGTGCTTTGCCCGTCTTTTACGGCTCATTTTATCCCACTTCCCTCCAACATAGGTTTCATCTATTTCCACCACATTATCTAAGGGAACATCTGGTTCAGGATCACCCATAAGTATTCTAACCCTATGTTCTACAAACCATGCGGTTTTCTGTGTCAATCCCAAATCACGGGCTAACTGGTGGGAGGAAACCCCTTTCTTATGTCCACTACACAAATAGATAGCAGCCATCCAAACCGATAGTTTAACCTTAGAGTTTTCAAAAACAGTTCCAACGGTTACGGTAAAGTCTTTCCGGCAGGTAGATAATTTACAACGGTATGTTTTCCCATCCTTCAACTTATAGGGGTTGTGCATCCCACAAAACGGACAGGTAGGGTTGCCACCCCAACGCATCTGTTCCATGTATGCCCGACACTTATCCTCGTCAGAATAAGCCGCCATCATTTCCCGTAAGTTTTTAAATTCTGAAAACATAAAATACCGTCTTATTGATTTTTGAAAAGGGACGGAATGTTAATACCGCACCCTGAAAATGGTAACCCAACACATGAAATAAATTTATCAACCAAAGGAATTAGCTAAATCGCCACCGTGACCAATTTGTGAATTAGAGCCGATCTAAGGCGGTTTAACTTGAATTACTAAGTAGGGTAGGAAGGGCTTGTGGGAAGTGGTATATCGTAGCCAAAATTAACTTATATTCGTTACTAAACTTATTAGGTTTTTAGAACTCAAATAAATATTTTTTATATGCTAATTATAATAGTATTTGTAAATTAATTTAAAATGCTATTAATCAATAGTTTATAATATTATAACTATATAAAAATAGTAAATTAAAATACACAGAATGCATTGTTTTATACATGTATTTATTTAGATAAATATTTAGACATAAATGAACACTATTGTAATTGATAATCAATATTTTGGAACATTTAATTATATTAATACTTTGTTTCAATTTACAAATATAAAAATTGAGCAATATGAAAGCTATCAAAAAATGAGTTTTCGGAACCGTTGTATGGTTGCGGGTAGTAATGGCGTGGTGCATTTGTCGGTTCCGCTGGAAAAAGGCAGGGGGCAAAAAGTGTTGATGAAGGACGTAAAAATTAGCTATGCTGATAATTGGTGCAAGCAGCATTTGCGAACTATTGAGTCGTGTTACAGCCGGTCGCCTTTCTTTGAATTTTACCGGGATGGGGTTTGGCAACTGCTTGAAAAAAAAGAAACCTTTTTGCTGGATAAGAACCTGGCCATTCTTCACTGGTTAAAAAAAGTATTGAAGTTTTCTGGAACGATCAGCCTTACCGATAGCTACCAGAAAGTGTATACTGCCGAAATGATCGACAAGCGAAACCAATACCTTCCCAAACAGTATGCAACCGATCCGATGGGTTTTACCTACACCCAGGTTTTTGAAGACAGGATAGGGTTTGTTCCGAACCTTTGTATTCTAGATATGCTGTTTAATTGCGGGCCGGAAACGATCAGGCTACTGAAAGACAACATTTTACCGATTTAATGGCTCTATAAAGCAAGTCTTGTTGTTAGAAGCCTTAATTTTAAACCTTGTGTTTTAATCAACGAGATACGAAGGAAATAACCCGATGTTACCCCCAATGAAGAAGACCCGATTTTTGCTTTCGTTTTTGTTGCTGATGGGATGTGTATTTGCAGAAGGGCAGGACTTTTCTAATAAAGGCACGGACTTCTGGCTAGGATATGGATTCCATGTAAATATGGGATCGGGTGTTCCTGCTGCCCAATTGAACTTGCAGGATATGGTTTTGTATTTCACATCTGACAAAAATGCTAACGTCGTAGTTGAAATTCCCGGGGTAGGTTATCTACAGAATTATACAGTTTTAGCGAATCAGGTTACATCATCTAATGTAATACCTAAAAGTGGAACTCAGGATGCAAGAATTAACACTGCTGGAACTTTCAATAGGGGAATTCATATCACAAGTGATGTACCTATTGTAGCGTATGCCCACATTTATAATGCAAGTGTTTCTGGAGCTTCTTTGTTATTTCCTACGAATACTCTTGGAAAAGAATATTACTCTGTAAATTATACACAGTCATCAAATGCCACTTTTGCTAATTCCTTTTTCTTTGTTGTTGCAACAGAAGATAATACAACTGTGGAAATCACACCATCTGCTGCAAATTTGAATGGCTTAACGCCGAATATAGCCACAACGGTGAATTTAAATAAAGGTCAGATCTATAATGTAATGGGTACTACAACTGGCTTGCAGGGGACAGATCTTACCGGTTCAAAAATTAGGTCAATCAGTACAAATGGTAGTGGAGGGTGCAAGAAAATTGCTGTTTTTTCAGGTGCGGGTAAAATGAGTATTGGTGGAGCGGGTAATGCGGGTGGAAGTGCCGATAATATTTTTGCACAAGCCTTTCCTTTTGTTGCATGGGGTAAGAAATATCTCACAGTTCCAACAGGTTCTCAGCCAAATAATTTTTACAGGATATGCGTCTCAGATCCAACAACAGTCGTGAAATTAAATGGGGTGGTATTGCCTATGTCTTCGCTAGTCAATAATTTTTATTATCAATTTAAAAATGGAAATGCGACCGGCACTAATCCTGCTCTACCTAACTTGATTGAAGCAGATAAACCAATTTTAGTAGCGCAATATTGCACTACACAAGGACAGGAAGGAAACCCCAATACGAACCCCGGCGGTGATCCAGAGATGATATATTTAAGTCCTGTGGAACAAACCATTAATAACATTACACTGTATTCTGCTTCAAAGAATGCAATTATCCAAAGCTATATTAACGTTATTATAAAGAATGGGGGAGTAGCCAGTTTCAAGCTTGATGGTGTTTCGAAGGCTGCAAGTTTCGCGGTTCATCCACAAGATATTAATTATTCTTACGCAACATTTCCGGTTTCTTCCGGATCACATAATGTGTATTCTGATACTGGTTTTAATGCCATTGCTTATGGGTTTGGATCCGCAGAGAGCTACGGATATAATGCTGGAACCAATATCCGAGATTTTACACCGGTTGCTACTTTCCAGAATGCTTATAGTAGAATAGATTCTGCAGTTACCTGTGCGGGTTCACCAGTTCAGTTTTCAGTTCCCCTGAGTTTTGTACCAAACACCATAAAGTGGGATTTTTCTGCTGCCCCTAATATTTCTCCTAATGCTACGGTTGGGCCTACCAGCAATCCAGTTCCGGATAGTACCACCTCGATAAATGGGCAAACACTGAATTATTTTAGCACCAAGTCATCCTATACATTTACTCGAAGCAATACGTCAGCGTTAAGAGATACCATTAAATTATATAGTACCTCTGCCACACCAGATGGTTGCGGAAGTACCGATCAGGTGTATACTTTTCCGGTGATTGTAAATGAACCTCCAGTGGCAAATTTCACTGTTGCTCAATCAGGATGTCTATCAGATTCTGCAAAACTCACTGATCAAAGCTCTGGAGCTAATAGTACGTTGGTTCGCTGGTTATGGAATTTTTCTGATGGAACAACAGCGGATGTTACCACAGCTAATATCACACCGAAGCTATACAGCACAGCTGGAACAGGAAGTTATGATATCAAACTAAAAGTAGTTTCTGATATTGGCTGTGTATCAAATGAAGTTACACAAACAGTTAAATTATCTAGTAAACCTACCGCATCCTTCACCGCTCCACCAATTACCTGTGTAAATAGCAATATCACATTTACTGATGCTTCTACTATTCAAGTGGGTACGATTGCCAAATGGACATGGGATCTGGACAATGGTGCAGGCTCGGTTATCAATACTACAAATGCCGCGCAAACCACGAGCTTTACTGCATTTGGTCCGAAAGATGTAAAGCTGGTAGTGGAATCTTCTACCGGTTGTAAGAGTGATACGTTTCGCATTAGTCCACAGTTTAAAGTGAACGCTTTGCCTGAGCCCGGTTTTATTATACCCGAAGTATGTTTGAATGATGCAAGTGCGCAATTTACAGACACGACAAAGATTGCCGATGGCTCAACTGCCTTCACGTATTTGTGGAATTTTAATGCAGCCACTCCGCCATTTGCACCTGCACCTACCGTTGCCGGTGGTGCAACAACCACTAAGAATCCATTGGTTAAATACAATGATAAGGGTAGCTACAAAGTGTCGTTAACAGTTACCTCAAACGGATGTGTGGCTTCCTTGTCAAAAGACTTTACCGTAAATGGTGCCAACCCCATTCCATTATTTGAAGTACAGCAACCAACGGCTTTGTGCAGTAATGATTCGGTTCGGATTAAAAATAAATCCACTGTTGATTTTGGAAACGTTACACGCCTCGAAATTTTCTGGGATGCCAATGACCTTACCAAAAAAACAACGGATGAAAATCCTAGTATTGATAAAATATATGCGTATCGCTATCCTGATTTTCAATCGCCCGCTGCGAAAAATTATACTATCACACTACGGGCTTACTCCGGTAATGCTGCATCGTGCAGTAAATCGGTAACGCAGGTGGTTTCTGTAAATGCCAGTCCCAAAGTTTCTTTTGTAACCATTCCCGGTATTTGTAACGAAGCCAATGCCAGGCAAATTACCCAAACCGGTTTTGATCCATTGGTACCTGGAACGTTTGTTTATACAGGAACAGCCGTTAGTACTACCGGATTGTTTACCCCGCAAACAGCAGGTGTAGGCACCTATCCCATTAAATACATGGTTACTTCTGCCAAAGGCTGTAAAGACTCCGCCACTAAAAACATTACGGTTTGGCCTTCGCCAGTAGCTAAGTGGACGGTTAGCACACCATCCTGCCAAAACAATGATCTTGTTTTTACCGATAGTTCGGTTGCCAATTTCAGCAATATCACCCAACGCATCTGGAACTATGATGATGGAACAACTGCAGTAACCAGAACCACGGCTGCCTCATACACAAGAAAATTTGCTACCGCTAAAAATTACAATATCAGTTTACAGGTGTTTACGGATAGTGGTTGTAAGAGTACGGTAAACCTGCAACCCATCAAAGTAAATGCCTTGCCTAAGCCTGCTTTTACTTTGCCAGGTATTTGTTTGCCTGATGGAAAAGGAGAATTCAAAAACCAGTCCACCATTGATGATGGTTCTGAAGCCCTGTTCAGTTATTTATGGAATTTCAACGATCCAAATGATCCTTCGGCTTCTACACTTGCCGAGCCGGTGCATAAATATTCTGCACTGGGACCTTATAATGTACAACTGAAAATTACGAGTAAGGATGGATGTATTGATTCATTAACGAAATCGCTAACAACTATTTATCCGCAACCCAAAGCAGATTTTGGCATTTCGGCTGCGGAAGGATGCGTTGGTGATACCATCCGATTTACAGATATGGGCAACGGCCGCACCAGTAATGCCGTAACATGGGTATGGGATTTGGCCGGTGGCAACAGCTCAGCCTTACAAAACCCTGTTAAAAAATTCTCAGATTCGGGAATATTCAACATCAAGTATTACTTTTTGAATGGGCAGGGTTGTGTGAGTGATACGATGGTAAAACAGGTGATTGTAAATCCATACCCTATACTGGTGATGGGTGGTGTTGTAAAAGTATTGGAAGGAGGGGTGGTAACCATAAAGCCTAAATTTGTGCATGGAAAGAATCTGCAATACCTATGGGTTCCTTCTTTGTACCTGAATAGTGATACCGCTGCCACACCCAGATGCACACCAATAGATGATATTACGTACCGCCTCAATCTTACGGGTCAGGGAGGTTGTATGGTTTCGGATACTATCTTTATACAGGTATTGCGTTCGCCTGAAGTACCTAATGCATTCTCACCGAATGGGGATGGCATTAATGATACCTGGCGGATTAAATATTTGGAAAGTTATCCGGGTGCAGAAATTGATGTGTTTAACCGGTATGGGCAGATCGTTTTTCATTCTGTTGGATATGATACAGATTGGGATGGTACCACTAAAAGCAAACCTTTACCGGTAGGAACCTATTATTATGTAATCAATCCCAAAAACAACCGACCCATCATAACAGGTTCGGTAACGATTATAAAGTAGTTGTATGCGAGTAAGAAAGATTATGGTTGGCTTTGTTCTTTTCATCTGTTCGTCCATTGGTGCACAGCAACGCCCATACTATACCCAGTATATCATGAATAATTATATCATCAATCCTGCGGTTGCGGGTATTGAAAATTATTGGGATGTAAAAGCCAGTCACCGCATGCAATGGGTTGGATTACAGGATGCACCGGTTACCACTTATCTTACGTTTCATGGTCCCTTGAAGAAAAGTGATTACGAGGTTGAATCTGCCACCAGTTTTCGTGCATCGGGTTCTAATCCAAGAGGAGAAGCGTACTGGCGTGATTATACATCACCCGACCCGCACCAGGGTGTTGGCTTTACCATTTTGAATGATAAAACAGGTCCCTTAAATCGCTTTGCGATGTTTGGTACCTATGCGTATCACCAACCCATTTCACCTACCACCACATTATCTGCGGGTGTTTCACTCGGTATAACCAATATGAGTTTGGATGCTAGTAAGCTTAATTTCGGTACAACAACGGTAGATCCTGCTGTTGCCGGAAGTGGAGTCATTAATAAAATCAAACCCGATATCAGTGCCGGGGTGTGGTTGTATTCGCGCAATTATTTTTTGGGGATTGCTGCGCAGCAAATTATTCCGCAACAGATTGCTTTTTCTGATAATACCGTGTACTTGCAGAACGGAAAATTATTGCCACATATTTTTGTGAGTGCCGGTTACCGCATGCAGTTATCGGATGATGTTAGCTTTCTGCCTTCTATGTTATTGCGTTACATTAGTCCATTACCATTGGGCTTTGACTTTAATGGTAAATTTCAATACCAGGATCTGCTATGGGCCGGAGCATCTTACCGTTACCAGGATGGTTTTGCCGCCATGGTAGGGTTGAATGTAAACCGCAATATTAATATTGGCTATTCATACGATGTGCAAACCTCTGCATTAAATACAGTAAGTAAAGGCACGCATGAAATACTGATTGGATTTTTATTGGGTAACCGTTATGGAGATTGGTGCCCCAGAAATTTATGGTAATGAATAGCACAGAGTAAAAATCGTTTAATTAAATATTCCCTATTCTTATTTACTCTGCGAAAACTCCCTGTTCTCTCCGCCTCAGCGGTGAAATTGCATTTGAGAACCCTAAAATTGAATAACAATTTTTTCTTCCTCAACCCCTGCTTTACTTTTTTTCACAACCGGAACAAAACGAATCCCCAATTCACGAGAGCGTTTTAATAATAGGGTTTTGAGTTTGATAAGTGTAACTGCATCTATGGTAACCCTTTTGTTTTCATCAAACGTAATTAAGCGGGGTGTATAAGTAGGTAAGTAGGTAATGTCTTCAGATGATTCTTCTAACATTTCTACTGCTTCATCCATCTTTTGTTTCTGGGGTAATTCATTTTCGTCAGGTATCGGAAGTACATCGCTTTCTAACTTTTTTTGAATAGCAGTGGTCTTGGTTTCAAAGGCAGCATTCAGTGCTTTTTCAGAAATAAGAAGTGAGTTCATTATCAATTTATCCAATCCCATTTGTTTTAAATCAGACAAACTATTCAATGCCTGCTCCAGCTCTTTTTTAGCTTTTTCTTTTTCCAGTTGATAAACCTTCATTTCTTTGCGAGAGCGTTCTATATCTTTTTTAGCCCTCATCATATCAATATCCATTTTTTTAATGGCTGCAGTAATATCTTCTTTGAATTTGTTTTTAAATGCAAATCCAGCCATGGTGCTATCGGCTGATGCAACCGTTTTACGCAGGGCTGTTTTGGCCATTTCCATAGCAGCCAGCTCTTTGTTTAAATCGGGTAATTCGGGAAGATTTGCCTGCGAAGCTATTTCCATGGCATTGCTCACAATGGGTTGTAAAGAAGATAGCATGTCGGTATAAGTTGCACCGGCAGCGTCTTCAGAAACCGCCGACTCAATTTCCTTTTTTGCGGCAGCAATGCTTTTACGCATTTCTTCTTTCAAAGGTTTTGATAAGAAGAATACAGGGTTAAACAGCGGATTGTCTGCCGTAACCAAAATGGGTTCTGCTGGGATGGTAGCAGTTTGTTTTTTCTTGAACAGAGATGGTTTAGATGATACATTTGTGGTTTGTGCATTTGCTGTATGCGGCTTCATAGGTGTTAACCAGGCAATGGAACTTAAAATCCCCGTCATAATTAGAAAAGCCAGTAACTGCTTTCGGTAACTAAAGCGGTTTTCTTTTTGTTCGATCATTCTTTTTACCCTGATCAGCAATTCATTCTTTTTGCCTGTGGCCGCCATGGCAAAAACAGGTATGGTTTGTAATGAAGCTATGCGCAGCAGGGCTTGTGCATACACAGTGGCATCGTATTTAAATTGCAATACCCAATCATCGCAACTATTCTCTCTTTCTTTGTGGATGTTTTTGCTGAGTAGTTGTGTGAATGGATTAAAAAATAAACTGATCTCTACCATAGATAACAGAATATTCACCACATAATCATATCGTTTGATATGTGCCAGCTCATGCAATAACACAGCCTCTAACTGATCAGTAGACAAATGGTTGATACTGGCTACCGGAATCAATATCACAGGTTTCCAGAAACCAATGGTTAGGGGAGATGTGATGGTATTGGATAAAAAAATGCGTACTTCTTTTTTAATACTTAATTGTAAGGCAATCTTTTTTACAAACAGCCGCCACTCTGCGGGCATTTTTTGTAAACCATTGCTGCGTATCAATTGTGTTTTTTGATAGCCCATCATCCAGCGTACACATAGCACCATCATCAATAATAAATACGCCATGGATATGTAGGGAAGTAGCAATTCAGCATTAGCAATCCAATGAATGAATTGCGAAAAAATGCCTGTATTATTTGCTGCTTCCTGCTGTACCTGAGGAACAACTTCGAAACTAGCAGTACTTTGCCAGGCCGTATTGTATTGCTGGTAATAAAATTGAAAAGTAAACACAAACCACACAAACCCGGTTACCTGTGCGACAACAGCCAAACGGTATTTGGAAGCAGCACTCATTGATAAAAGTCGGGAAGCACTAATATAAATCAACCATACCAGTGCGGTTTGCCATAAGCTGTTGGCAATGGCATAGCCCAGTGCCTGTAAAAAGCTGGATTGGAACAGGTGCTGCATGGCGTTACTGTTTTTTCAGGTTGTCCAACAATTTTTGAATTTCTTCCAGTTCCTCTTTATTAGGGGCATGGTTACCCAATGCCTGCATCACCAGTTGCGTTGATGACCCTCCGAAAAGAGAATTGATCATTTTACCTACAATTTGTTGCTGTGTATTTTCCCGGGTAATATTGGCACGGTAGATATGCGTTTTGCTACTATCATCACGCTTCACAATGCCTTTCTCAAACATGATCTGCATCAGTTTAAGGGTAGTCGTGTATCCGGCATCTTTGTATTCACTTAAAATTTCATGTACATCCCTTACAGTGGCTGTGCCTTTGTCCCACAATACCCGTAAAATCTCCAGTTCACTCTCGGTAGGTTTGATATGCTTTGCTGCGGCCATAGCTACGATTTTATTCGTAAGCAATTTACGACCCGGTTCGTATGATTCAAAATAAAATTTTGTTAAGCGGAAAAAGGAGAGGATGGGGAAAGATAGACCATGGTCCATGGACTATGGTCTATGGACGTTCGACCACTTTGGTTCTATACGCCCCAACATAATAATTCTGTATGGTTTTTACACGCAGTTGTTCGTTTTCAAAGCTTACTTTTTTGTATTCTTTGAACTGTTTGTTTTTATCCAGAAAGCCAATGATGCAAGTGAGGGGTTCTTTGCCTTTGCGGATTTCTATGGTTGGTGCTATTCCAAAGTTGGGGATTTTAAGCGAATCGCTTACACGTACTTCTTTGCACTGTATTCTTAGTGTGAATTGGAATGTCTTTTTGGTTTCATAGAGCGAAACAGCAAATTTCCAGTTGTTTAGTTCGTCGGCAATGGGTTCACTATAGGTTGCTATGGCTTTTGATTGAACGGATGTTCGGGTTTCCGGAATGGTATCAGTAGAAACGACAACAGTGGTATCAGAAACTGTTGCATCCGTCTGATTATCATTATTACATGCAATGAAAATGAACAATACAAAAACGAGATAGCTGTTTTTCATATAATAAAAATAGCAACTGTATTTGATTGAGCAAACATTCTGAAACAAAAATCCCGACCATTAGGGTCGGGATTTTTACCATTTTTATTTTCTTGCTGCTTTTTATTTCTTTGACTCTTGTGTATTCAATTGTATACTGATGTTTTTTTGTCCGTTTAGGTATACTTCATATTTCTTCAACGTTTCTGAAGATTGCTCTTTACCATTGATAGTAAGTTTGCCATCTTTCAATTCAATAGAAATATTACCATCTGTATCAAGACCATCTTTTTTTATGGCATCTATCAGGTTTTTAAAGTCATCCCCCTTTACTTCGGTTGTCATGGTTACAGCTGAAGAATCAGTATTCATCACCCTCACTTCCATTTTCTGCTCAATCATTTGTTTGCCTTTGCCATCTGCTTTGTGCATCTGCGCAAGGGTTGGGGCTATTACCAGAGAAACAATAGACATCAGTTTGATCAGGATATTCATAGAAGGTCCTGATGTATCTTTAAAAGGATCACCTACGGTATCACCTGTTACAGAGGCTTTGTGTGGTTCTGATTTTTTGTAGAAAATCTCACCATTGATTTCAACACCTTTCTCGAATGATTTCTTGGCGTTATCCCATGCACCACCAGCATTGTTCTGGAACATCCCCATCAACACACCACTAACGGTTGCACCTGCTAAGAATCCTCCCAGAACCTCAGGTCCGAAAATGAAACCTATGATCAATGGAGATAAAATGGCAATTGCACCGGGCAACATCATTTTTTTCAAAGAAGCTTCTGTAGAAATGGCCACACACTTATCATACTCAGGCTTACCGGTACCTTCCATAATACCCGGAATGGTACGGAACTGACGGCGAACTTCTTCTACCATCGCCATAGCTGCTTGTCCAACAGCACGAATAGCCAATGAAGAGAAAATATAAGGGATCATACCACCTACAAACAATCCAGCCAATACATCGGCATGGTAAATATCAATACCATCAATACCTGCAATACCTACGAAAGCGGCAAATAAAGCCAGTGCAGTAAGGGCTGCAGAAGCAATGGCAAAACCTTTACCGGTAGCAGCAGTAGTATTACCTACGGCATCCAGGATATCAGTTTTTTCACGAACTTCTTTGGGTAACTCACTCATTTCGGCAATACCACCGGCATTATCTGCAATCGGACCGAAAGCATCGATTGCTAACTGCATAGCCGTAGTAGCCATCATACCAGCTGCGGCAATCGCCACACCATATAAACCAGCGCAGTAGTAAGAACCATAAATACCTGCAGCCAATACCAGGATGGGCAATAAAGTACTTTCCATACCTACTGCCAAACCACCAATGATATTGGTTGCATGGCCTGTAGATGATTGACGGATGATGCTCATCACCGGGCGTTTACCCATTGCGGTGTAGTATTCGGTGATCATACTCATTAAGGTACCCACTGCCAAACCCACCATAATGGCACCAAATATTTTCATCGGGGTAAAATCAAAACCCCTTAATAACATATGTTCCGGCATTAACCAGTTAACCAGGAAATAAGAAGCTACTGCCGTTAAAACAATAGAACCCCAGTTACCCATGTTCAATGCATTCTGCACTTTTTGTGTGCTTAATCCTGCTGAATCAGAAATTTTTACAAACCAGGTACCAATGATAGAGAATATAATACCCATGGCTGCAATCAACATTGGTAAAAGGATGGGAGATAAGCCACCATATCCATCATTCAATATGCCACCGCCAATACCGGTTACTTCTCTACCTAATACCATGGTTGCCAGTACAGTAGCCACGTAGCTTCCAAATAAATCTGCACCCATTCCGGCAACATCACCTACATTGTCACCCACATTATCGGCAATGGTAGCCGGGTTACGGGGATCATCTTCAGGAATACCAGCTTCTACTTTACCTACCAGATCCGCACCCACATCAGCTGCTTTGGTATAAATACCGCCACCCACACGGGCAAACAGCGCAATACTTTCTGCACCTAATGAAAACCCGGTTAATACTTCAATCGCTCTTTTCATTTCCTCACTGTCAACCGCAGCTTCAGGAGCGAAGATCATTTTAAGAATAATAAATAAACTACCTAATCCCAATACAGCCAAACCCGCAACACCCATGCCCATTACAGAACCTCCGGTAAATGAAACCTGTAAAGCTTTGCTTAAACTGGTTCTGGCGGCTTGTGCTGTACGAACGTTTGCCTTAGTAGCTACTTTCATACCGATAAAACCTGCAAGCGCACTAAAAAAAGCACCCAATACAAATGCCAATGCAATGCTCCAGTGACTATGGCTATCAGAATACCCCATGATACCCAACAAGATGGCTACGATGACAACGAAGTAGCCCAGTATTTTGTATTCAGCTTTCAGAAAAGCCATAGCGCCTTCGGCGATATACGTGCTGATCTCCTTCATGCGGTCATTGCCCGCATCCTGCTTCGATACCCAATTAAACTTGATCAAAGTGTACAGGAGTCCTAATACTCCCATCGCCGGAACGGCGTAAAACAAGATTTTGTCCATAAAGCGAATTAATCTACTGGTTTAAAAAGTCTGCAAAAATAGGTGGATTTGGGTAAAATACTAACGCTCCGTCACATTTCTGTCAGACTGTGTATAAAATCTATGATTATCAGGTATTTATTCATCCAACATAGCAGTATCTGCATGGCCGGTAAACACCGAACTCATCTTGCCTGCTGTCCAAATATTGCTGTTGAATTTATTACCAAGGATGATAACGGTTGCGGTATCTGCAACCAATCTTTTGAACACGGCATTATTACCATGCCACCATCCATTGTGGTAAACGATGGTTGGATCGGGTGGTTTGATGTACAAATGCCATCCCAAACCATAATTTTTTTCGCCTCTTTTTTCAAAGCTGTAGGGTTGATAGGCCAGTTCCAATGTTTTGGTACTTACATAGGTACCGAGGTAAAGGGCTTTGTCCCAAAGAAGCAAATCGCGTACGGTACTGTACACATTCTTATCTCCATACACGCAATCCAGTTTCTGCAATTTAAAAGGGCTATTATTATAATTATACGAAGGAATATAATTGGGAATATCTCTTTGGCTAAACACATAAGTATTAGTCATACCCAGCGGAATAAACACATTCTTAGCCATGTATTCCGGAAACGGCATGTTGGTAATTTGCTCAATAATCAATGCCAACACAACATAATTGGTGTTGCAATAGCTATACCTGCGGTCAGGAGAAGCTTCGGGGGCAGGGCGGTTCGCAATCATGTATTGCAACACATCACGGTTAGAAGCAAACCCAATAAACTGAGGCGCAATTCTTACGGTGCGATATCTTGTAATTGATTTGCCTTTTTTGTTTTTTACTTTGTATGCTTCAGTGCGCGTACCATCCATAAAATGATCGTACTTGGGAAGTCCGCTGCGGTGGTTTAACAGGCTCTTAATGGTAATGTTTGGATAGGGAAAAGAAGGGATGTATTTTTCAATCCTGTCATCCAGTGCCAGCTTGCCTTGCTCCATCAATTTTAGGATTACAGCAGACGTTAAGGTTTTGGAAACAGAAGCAATATGAAAAGCCGTGGTAGCCGTAATGGGCTCTTTGGTTTTAAAATCGCTCATTCCGCGATATTCTTCAAAAACAATCTCTCCGTTTTTCGCTAATAATATACCTCCATTAAAACCTTTCTTGGCCAAAAGTGATTGGTACAAAGGTGCAATGGCATTGGCATAGTAGGCTTTTTCTCTGGCAGATACTGCTGAGAAACCGGTTTTTTTGTTGTTTTTGGTGGGATCCTTTATATCTGTAGAAGGATTGGCACCACAACCTATAATGAGGAAAGTAAGTAAAGCGATTGACTTTAAACGAATCATGGGCACTGTTTTAAGCGAATACTACAAAGATAGGCGGTGCTGCAGGGGCAGCATCCAACGTGGAAAACTATCTGTACTAACGTAAAACAAATAACATTTATTTTCGCATGTATGAGCAAGCCCGAAACAACCAGCTATCCAAAAGACCGGATTAATATCCTTTTTCTGGAAAATATCAGTGATAAAGCCGTTCAGCAGTTTAACAGGAATGGTTATGTAAAAGCAAGAAAACTCAATGGAGCCTTAAGCGAGGAAGAACTGATTAAAGAAATTAAAGATGTTCATTTACTGGGCATTCGTTCCAAAACACATATTACCGCAAAAGTATTGGCTGCTGCCAATAAATTACAGGCGATAGGTTGCTTTTGTATTGGCGTAAACCAGGTAGACCTGAAAGCGGCTACCCAGGCGGGTGTGGTGGTGTTCAATGCACCGTACAGCAATACAAGAAGTGTGGCCGAACTGGTGATCGGTGCATCGATAATTTTAATTAGAAGAATCATTGATAAAAACATAGCCGCGCATAAAGGCATCTGGATGAAAGAAGCCAAGGGTAGTTATGAGTTGCGTGGCAAAACGCTTGGCATTATCGGCTATGGCAATATAGGTTCTCAGGTAAGTGTGCTAGCAGAAGGATTAGGAATGAAAGTGTTGTTTTATGATACAGAAACCAAATTGCCTCTAGGCAATGCTTCTTCGGCCAGAAACCTGAAAGAACTGGTAGCTTCTTCAGATATCATTTCATTGCATGTGCCGGAAACAACCCAAACCAAAAATCTGATCAATAAAACATTGTTGAAATCATTTAAACCCGGTGCTATCCTTATCAACTATGCAAGGGGGGAAGTGGTTGATCTGAAAGCCTTGGCCAGTTCTTTAGAAGATGGACAACTAAGCGGTGCGGCCATTGACGTATTTCCGTGGGAGCCGGAAAAAAACGGAGATCATTTTGAATCGCCTTTACAGGGATTGCCGAATGTATTGCTTACGCCACATATTGGCGGTTCAACAGAAGAGGCACAACAGAATATTGGAGAAGATGTAAGCATCAAATTATTTCAATACCTCGAAAGAGGTATTACCAATGGATCGCATACAGTACCTGCCATTGGATTACCTCCTGTAGAAAATGCCCACCGCATTTTACACATTCACCATAATGTGCCCGGTGTGTTGAGTGCTATTAACACAGCCCTTTCTAAAAACAATATCAATATTGTTGGACAGTACCTGAAAACGAATGATAGTATTGGTTATGTGGTGCTTGATGTAGATAAAAAACTTTCCAAACAGGCGGTTGCTTTGTTAAAGGAAGTAAAGGCTACGATTAAGGTGAGGATGCTGTATTAGTAATTAATAATTAATAATTAATAATTAGTAATTAGTAATTAGTAATTGGAAATAACGGGTAGGGGATACAAAGTTAAAAGGGTTAAAAGGGTTAAAGTGGGTTTTACTTATTTAACTCTTTTAACCCTTTTAACTATTAACCCCTTTTAGCTTCCCAATTATTTTTCTTCCCCTGCTTTTAAAAGCGGCTGTTTCGGTATCCCATTTGTCTTCAATGATTAGTTGTAGTTCTGCTTTTATTTCTGGGTAAATGGCAGACAGGTTGTACAGTGTAGTTAATGAAAAAGCTTTGATGGCGGGTGGGGTAGCGGGTGTTTCGATAAATTGAAAACAGGCATTCATCACTTCTCCATGAAATAATTCTGGAATGGTTAACTGTTCCAGTATGCGTAATGAATTTCTTACTACCGCTATATGAACTTCTTTCTTTTCTAGAACCGATACCAGCTCTTTGATGTAGGGTGTGATGAATGCGGGCTTCATTTGCGCTGCATGGTTTACGCTCATTGCAGCTCTTTGTGCTACACGGTATTCATCACTCATAAAGCAATACATCAGTTCCCTAAAATTCTTTTTTGATAAGCAGGCATAAGTAGCAATTTTTATTGCCTGCGCTTTGGAATGTTCTTTAAGTAGTTCAGTTCTAATGTTCATACGAAAAGCTATGTGAAATGCCGAAACTATTTTGCTTAATAAATACAAATTATTTTTTCTCTGCAAAACCTCTAATGCATCTTCGGATCTGCTGTTGGTAATATCTTGCACTAACCGCTGAGGAGCAGAGAACAGGGAGTTTTCGCAGAGAAAACAGATGCGCAGACGTCTATTTAGGAAAACTATTTTTAATTTTTCTTATCTCTTCCTCATTCACAAAATCAATAGAAAAATCTTCCGGTATTTGTTTGTTACGGTATTGCGTTGTGGAAGGAACTAATATTCTTGCAGAGGTATGTACTTCTGTAACTCCTGTGGCAATTACCGTAGCAAGATTGTCACTATTTAATCCGCTGCCCGGCATAATAATAATGCGATCATTTGCCTGATCCACCAGTTGTTTTACCAAAGCAAGACCTTCGGTTACTTTTGGTTGCTGACCGCTGGTGAGAATGCGGTTGCATCCGCAGGAGATAATGGTTTCCAATGCAACCAAAGGGTCTTTACATCTATCAAAGGCACGGTGAAACGTAACTTCTAAAGGATATGCGGCTTCTACTAGGCGTGCTGTATTTTCACTATCAATGGTTCCATCCTGGTTCAGCAAACCAAATACCACCCCTTCAAATCCCAATTCTTTACATAAAAGAATATCTTTTCGGATGATGGCAATTTCATCTTCCGTATGAAAATAATCTCCACCTCTTGGACGTATCATCGGAAATACCGGAATGCTGATTTTTTCTCTTACCGTTTTCAAATAACCATACGATGGGGTAGTTCCTCCATTGGCATAATTCTCGCATAGTTCTATCCTGTCTGCACCGGCTTTTTCGGCAGCAACAGCTGTAGCGGTATTAAACACACATATTTCCAGTAACATTAGCTTTTTTTTTTGATGATTACCTGTAGAACTTTATGAAAATCAAACAATCTATCATTCAAAGCTTTCTATCGCTCACGGCCGCTGGGCCTCGTTCCTGTTACCGGGCTGCTTTGGCCTCTGATCAGGTCTGCTGCGCATGACCTGATCTGTCTACGCTTCGCTGGACACCGAACCCAAAGAGGCCCGTCCACAGGAACTGATTAGAAATCGCTATCGAAAACTCTCAAACTAACATCTAATTGGTTTTACAATACTTAGTTGCATTTTGTAATTGGGCAATACGTTAGATGATATATTTTCCGTCAACCAAAAAGTTTTTATCATCCGCATAACAAACCGCGAAGTTGAAACCTTTCTGAATACAGTAGCCGCCGTATTCGCCTTTTTTATTGATGGCGATAAAACCTACCTGTATGTCTCTGGCCTTGCTGCCCTTGATTTTGATGATTCTTTCAACAGCTTTTTTGCAGGCCGCTTCCGGCGATAAACCCTGTCGCATTAGTTCTACAACAAGATGCGATCCGCAAATCCGGATAACATCTTCGCCTTGTCCGGTTGCAGTGGCAGCACCTATTTCATTATCTACAAATAATCCAGCACCAATAATGGGGGAGTCGCCCAAACGACCGCGCATTTTAAAACCCATGCCACTAGTAGTGCAGGTGCCACTGAGATTGCCGTTAGCGTCCATGGCTACCATACCAATGGTATCATGGTTCCAATCGCCATTATCCAATCGTGCGGGTGCATAGGCCGTTTGTTTTTTACTATTCTCAACATTAATCACAGGTTGGTACTCACTTTTCTGTAACCATTTTTTATATTCTTTTTCCGCATCGGAAGAAAGTTTTTGAGGCTCCAGTGTAAAGCCTTCCTGCACAGCAAACTGTTGTGCACCGCTTCCGACCAGCATTACATGGGGTGTTTTTTCCATTACTCTTCTTGCAACGGATACCGGGTGTTTAATACGTTCCAGAAATGCTACACTGCCGCAATTGGCATGTTCATCCATAATGCAGGAATCGAGTGTTACATAACCGTCTCTATCGGGGTTGGCACCCAAACCCACACAACAATTTTGCGAAGCTTCTGTAACCATTACACCCTGTTCTACTGCATCCAGTGCACGGCCACCTGTGCGTAATATTTTCCATGCTGCGGCATTGGCAGCCAAGCCTGCATCCCAGGTAGAGATCACAATGGGTTTACGGGTTGCCTGGGTAGCGGACCTGAATCCGGCAAAAGAAAAACTGGAGAGCCCTAATGAACCCAGTTGCAAAAATCGTCTTCTGTGCAGCATAGCTATTTATTTAAAAAAGAATCAAACAGAAAGGAAAGATAAAAGAATGCCACCAATTACTGGTGTACTTTCAACTTTTGTATCATCTCATCGCTAACAGCATCACTGTAAACGCCATATGCATTGATGAGGACCCCTTTCAAATTGCCGTTGGTGGCATGTATCACATATAATACACTTGAGTCATCAGGGTCTGTATTGGCTTCAAAACGGTGGTGTTCCAGAATTTCAAAATCTGAAGGTTTTAATAAAGTGCCGGAAGCACTGCATTGAAGGGAATCAAAAGCAAGATTGAAGTCGGTTGTAAAACCTTTTGCTTTCAAATCTTTTAAAGCATCTATCAGGTTATCGTAGCTGGCCATTTTTTAGGGTGAAGTTACAAAATGCATTTAGCTTTTTCTTACATGATTATAGAAATGTATTGGGTATCATACTTGCTTATTGTGCCAGTTGTTTTCAACCGCGGAGAACGGGAGTTAGGGGAGTTTTCGCAGAGGAGGTACTGATTATTTTTACGAACTGATAAAGGCATTCCTTGCTATTACGCTACTCTACAACACGATTAATTGCTGACTCACCATGCGAACACCAGATTTTACAATGGTATAATAGTAGGTTCCTTTTTGTAATAAGGGTAGGGTTATCTGGTTTAGTAAACCGTTGATTTTATAAGAAGCAATATTTCTGCCTTGCAGATCGTATAGCATAAATACGGTATCATCTGTATCCTCCGCCAGCAAACGAAGCGCTGCGCCCTGCTTAACAGGATTGGGGAATACATAATAGGATTGTCCTGCAAATTGTATTACCTGTTCCGGGTTTGTGTAGTAGACCTGTCCGTTTACCAATTCAATTCTTGCACGGAAAGTGGTGAGTCCTTTGTCGGCCTCTGTAGTAATGATGTTTTGTTTTGAAGTAACTGGTGAAATGGTTTGCACCGCCATAAAACCATTGGCCGTTAATTTTTCAAAAACAATTTTAGATACCCGGTACAGTGTTCCCAATTGTAGCGATAACCTTGCCTGCGAACTACCCACCGGGTCTGCAATGAATCCGCTGATGTAACAGTCAACCTGTTGCTGTGTATAATTGAAAGTATACGAACGTGCCCCCTCTATAGAAAATGGAAGGATGGGGGCAACCGTAAAATATTGATTGGGATTGTTTTGTTTGGATTGCAGTAACAAAGTATCTGCAGTTACTGTAAAAGGCGTTAGGTATTGCTGTCCCAAAGTGTACATGCGGTAACTATTTACAGGAGCTTTTTGCCAATACACCAAAAATGAATCGATACAATGTAAACCGGTATTGATCAGCAAAGAAGATGATAGTGCTACCGTATCTGTGGCCGATTCTTTTGCACCATACTGGAGGCGAAATTGCATAGCACCTATGGTATCGGGTGCCGGCCACTGTATATAATTTTTCGAAAGATCCATGCTGGTGGTAATCGTTTTCCAATTGCCTGTATTGATGCGATACTGAAGAACCCGGTACCGGGCAAGGTTGTTTGCCAACGTATGGTATGCGTTTGTTTGGGAAACAGGTTGTCTCCTTTCACCGGATACGTAAACATAAAATGATCGAGTGTATCGTATTGCCAGGCGATAGAATAGGCTTGTGGTACAACGTTTACGGATGTGCCTTTGATCACTAATTGATAAGTGCCTGCTGGCGGAACATCGATGCTGATTTGTTCTGTATTATTCAGACTATCTCTTTTTCGAATGGGTAATAATTGAAGGGAGTCTTTAAACGGTCTGCTATTGAGTACCCAGGGTAACCATTTTTGTGTACTGCCCGTATGAACCAATTCCATATCCAGATCATTCACCAATGCTTTGAATGTATTGGCTTGTGCGGCAGGATCTGTCCAGCAAAGTGTTAGTTTCAAATTACGTGCATTAACGGGAATATTGAATGAATGCGTTTGTATTTGCGATGCAGCAATGGTTCCTTGAAATATTTTTTCATCCTGTACGGTTTGTATTGCGCGATAAGCATTTACGGACCCATAGCCGGAGGCAAAATCAATTCCTGCAGTACCTACATCTTCTGCACTGTTCAGTAATATGGCTTTTGTAAGAGAGGAAGCAGGGCGGGCATTATTTTTCTGTTGCCATGCATCCTGCACCAATGCCGCAATGCCTGATACAATGGCAGCAGCACCGGAACTACCATCTTCTCCCAACGCTACCAATTCTGGTTTCAATCTTCCATCAAAAGCTGGGCCGCGCGAACTGGGTAATGCTACCACACCAAATGAATCAGTAGCACCAACTGCAATACTGTTCTTAGACATTTTAAAACTACCACTCAAATTGGCAAAACCGGTAATGCCTGCATAGTTTCCGCTGTTACTGGATTGTGTACCTGCATTACCTGCAGAAAAAATATGCATCAGGGTTGGATTAGCAGTCAATTGTGCATCATACGCGGCCGCATCGGCACCATAATAATTTTCAATACCTACACCATACGAGTGGTTTTGTACGCCAACATTCAGTTGTTGCAGATCAGATGTTTTATCAGGCAATAAATTGGCAAAATCAGAAGAGCTGATATTGGCTCCCCATGCTACACCTTTACCTGTGTAATAAGTATTACCCGCCCCTGCAGCAATGGTGGCCATGGTAGTGGCATGTGTTTGCATACTGGCAGAGGCAGCAGGAGAGAAGAGGTACCTTCCTTTAAAATCAATATCGGCCGTATCCATTTTATTTTCTTTGATCGAAATGGTCAGTCCCTTCCCATTGATAGACGGCCAATTCCGATGCGCTGTGTTGATGCGATTGGTAGACAAATCAAAACCCGTTAACTCCCTTTCCGTAAAAGGTTTTCGCGCTAAAGCGATAAAATAAATATTGGGATCGGGTAATAGATTGTTTTTTATCCATTCAATAGTTGCCGTAACCCGCCATGTGCCGGTTGCCTCATCGGATAGATGTAGTAAAACATTTTTATTGCCGGAATATTTTTGTTGAAATGCTGCGGCATCAGTTACAGAAAGCAACCAGGAAACCGGAAGAGTGGACATTGGGAAAATCTGCAACAGGTCTGGAGATAATTTCCATAAATTATTCACAGGCATAAGCGAGTACAACCCTTTTGCGAGTGATTCTTTTTCTTTGATTGAACGAATGCCAATAATGGAAATATCATAGGTGAGTCTGCGAACTATGGTTGCACCCGCAGGCAGCTCTCCATGAACAGCATAAAAAAATATACTATGTACGCTATCCGTTTTTTGTTGAATTGAATTAACAGAAACCTGCTTGTTTTCTAAAACAAAAGGGGTTAATAAAGGATGGATAGCCTGCCCAGAAAGCTGTTGCACAAATAATACGATACCGATCAGGAGATATTGGAACTTTCTAAACATAACAATTTCAGGTAAATAAATATAAGCAAATCACCTCGTATTCATTCTATCCCGGTAAAACACAGGTGTATATGTTTTGTCTAATTTTTTCCCTTATAACTTTCTCAGAATTATGTAACTATCGTAAAATTTCTTATTTTACTGCTGCACATGAATCTATAATCCGTGTAAACCATTTTTAAAATCCAAACCAAAACACATGAGAAAAAACCTGCGCATTACTATCGCTGCCATCATGATTATGATGGTAGCCATTTCCTGTACCAAAGCTGTAACACCTGAAGAACCGCTGGCGGTTACAGATGATGTGATTAACAGTATCAAAGCCATGGGACTAACCACCACTGGCATTATTGCCGATGAAGGTGGTTATATTGTTGAAGGAGATATTTTTATACCTGCCGCCGATTTAAAACGTTCATTAGGTGGTTCCTTCCTGCGGGTTGGCGAAACCGAACAGTACCGCACTACCAATCTGGTAACCGGTTTACCCAGAACCATTACTGTAAAACTAAGTAGCAGAATCAGTGCCTCTGTTTATGGACCGGTTCTTGACGAAGTCGTTAGAAGGTATAATGCAGAAAATTTACAAATTACATTAACCCGTGTTAGCAGCTCTTCTACCGCCAGTATTACGTTTGATAGAGCAAGCGGAAGCTACCTGGCTTCTGCAGGTTTTCCTACTTCGGGCGGTGCTCCCTTTAACCTGATTAAAGTAAATACCAACGCCATTGGCTCTGGTACTTCTACTACTTTTATCAATTATGCAGCTACCATTTTTGCACATGAGCTCGGACATTGTATTGGCTTCCGCCATACAGATTATATGAACCGTGCATATAGTTGCGGTGGTGCTGCTTCTAATGAAGGTGCTTCAACCGTTGGGGCTATCCTGATTCCGGGTACACCAGCTGCGGCTGATCCTAATTCATTTATGCTGGCCTGTATTGGCAGCGGCGTTAATCGTCCTTTCAATGCCAACGATAAAACAGCATTGAATTATCTCTATTAAAATTTATTCAATAAAATGGTTTACACGAAAGAGGCCGGAATTTTCCGGCCTCTTTTATTATCTGAAAGTGTCTATTATTTTTTCTTTTTATTCTTCGCTTTCTCTTTCGTTTCAGCAACCCTGAATTTCACAATTTGCGTAATGAGTTTTGAAGGAAGCGGCTTATCCAGCGGAAATTGTACAGCCCCTTTTGAGTTTTTATACGCAGCAATCTCTTTGGTAAAATTCAGGATTCCGGAAGAAGTAGGGTAGAAGCCGATATGATGTTTATATCCTGCAAAATAAACCAGTACACTCTCCTGTTTGTAAGCAGGCATTCCATAACTGATGATTTCTTCGGCCTTGGGTGCAGCTTTGGTAATGATGCTGCGCATGCTTTGTAACAACACTTGTGTTTCTTCCGGAAATGCAGCGATATACGTATCTACATCAACTGGCTTTAACATAAACGTTTGTTTAGAAAAAAAGGAAAGCGGTCATACAACCGCTTTCCTTTTTGTAATGATTATTTTGATTTGGCAGCTACTACAGAGGTTGTATATAACTCATTGAATAAAAATTTGAAAGTACCATGTGTTTGTGCACGGAAGGTGATCTCCGGACCAAACGCAAACAATTTGCCCTGTCCTACATTGGCTACAAATGCAGCTACGCCATCCTGCAGGTAGGCTTGTCCCCATGCCCATCCACTGCGCAATGGTTTTTTATTCGCAAACCAGGCAATTGGTTTTACCGTTCCTTTTGAACCTGCATCCGGAGTGATATTGAAAACAGGACTTGCATCAAAATACACATCTGTTTCCGCACCCATACCCAGTGCAGCTTCGTTGGTAGTATCCACACTTACGCGAAGAATACTGCCGGGGATATAATATTTTTCTGCGGGCAATCTTTGTTCCTGTCCATTCACATTTTCAACGAGTGCATTGCGCACTGGAACACCAACATGGTATGCCAGATTGGTACTGGATCCGATGGTAACAATATTGCCACCCTCTTCCATGAATTTTTTTAATTGTGGTATGGATTTTTCAGGTGTAATTCTACCGATTCTTCCACGGTATTCTTCAGGAATATCTTCCGGTCTCGGACCCGCACCTGCAAAGCCGCCACCACGCTGTGGGGCACCTGCTGATGCCATTGCGGGAATAGCGCCATCTACAAATATGATCACATCGTATTTAGCACGTAAACCACCTGTGTCAATGTCTTTCGGATAAATCACATCCACGGCAAAATGGTATTGCTCCATAATAAAACGAACCCATCCGGATGGCATAGAACCACCATACGTATCCCACAATGCAATGCGTGAGGGTTGTATTTTTTTCAATGCAGAAGCCATTGGTTTTTTAGCAACCGTGTTTACTTTCAATCCCAATTCACCTGCTGTTTTTTCTACCAGTGTTTTGGCTTTTGCAGAGGATGGAATGTAAAAGGAACCTACGCCGCCTTCGGGTAAGGTTTCCTGTAAACGGAATACTTCTACGCCTTCTTTTAATAAATCATTGGCGGCTACAAATGAATTGTTGGTTTGTGCACTCAATACAAAACCGGCACCGGTTGCAGCTGTTACGGCTGTTGTAACACTTTGTACTTCGCCATACGGTATTCTTTCAAAAGGGCCATCGAATGCTTCCAGTAAACGATCAAATTTTACACCCATTGAATAGGCCAATGTCCAACCGGCAGCATCATACGGTGCAACGGGTGGGCCGCCCGGATACTGAAAATCATTCGGGTGATCCTGTGGTTCAAATAGATCCAGTACATGGGGACGGAATGCCTGGTTGGTTTTTACAACGTAAGAACCAGCAGGGTAGGACTTACCCGCAACACTAAATGGTGCAGTAGCTTTGTGTACCAATACACCTGTTTTGATCAATGCATTTAGAAAACGAACCGCCGAAGGAAAATCGGGTTGATCGGCAGATATAATATATCCTCTTGCATCGCGAAGGGCCGGATTTTTTAAAACGGTATCATAATATTTCATCGGCACATTACCGCCGCCTCTGGGCGGGCCAGCAGCTTCGGCAGTTGGGGCAGTGCGGCCAGTGGCACGTTGCTGATCGGCCTGGTATAATTCGTTGATTTCTGCAATACGTTTTGGTGATAATGTCCAGTAATCTTTATCTCCACGATCAATTGAATTTTTACCCATTTTATACATGTTGTACAATAAACCATCATGGTTACGGCTGGCATAATCCAGTACCGCATAGTTCATTGAAACAGAATAATCGATGGAGTTTTTGAAAAACCATTTCTGCGGCAATACCGGGAAAGGCGTACCACCATTGGGTATCAGCCTGCTGGGCACCAATGGAATTTCTGATGGGTTAGGGCTTCCGATAATTTCTGTAAGCAATCCTACCATATTATGGAAATACGTTGTAGTTCTCAATCCACCATTATACCAGGTAGAAAAATTAGAACCATACCGCTCGGTATATCCGGGTTTGCCTTCTACATTCAAACGGTTACTAATGGCCGCACCGAGTGCATCCAGACTGGTTACAATTACCGGATCGAATACATAATTAAATGGATCGCGGTAAGGCGCACCTGCTACTACAGAACCGGGAGGACCTGCCTGGTGGTGGTTATACATTACCTGCGGTAACCATTCAATGTATAATTGTTTGTTGATGTTCTGTGTTTCACGCAGGTTCATCATAAAAAAATCGCGGTTGTTATCATGGCCCGCATATTTTTCGTACAGTCTGGGTAATTGATTTAAAGATCTTTTTTCTGGAGAAGGATTGCGCATGTACCAGTTAGATACCAGTTCCTGTCCATCAGGATTTGCATGGGTACACAGAACGATCACATCATTCAGAATACGCATGGTTTCTGCGTCTTTGCGGCTGGTAAGTTGGTACATGATCTCGATCAGTTGATGGGCACCAACGGTTTCGGTAGCATGCAAACCACCATCAATCCACACCACGGTTTTACCTTCGGCAGCCAATGTGCGGGCTTGCTCATCAGTTAAGCCTTCGGCATGTGCCAGTCTACGGGAGATATCCTGGTATCTTGCCAGGTTTTTCTGGTTTTCTGCAGATGTAATGATCAACATAAACTGAGAACGGCCTTCTTCGGTTTTGCCTATGTCAACCAGTTTGGTACGGTCAGAAGCCGCCGCCAGTTTTTTTACATAGGCCTCGGTTTGTGTGTAGGTGGCCAGTTGGTAATTATCGCCAATGTTAAACCCAAAATGTTCTTTTGGGGTTGGGATTTGAGCGGTGGATACAAAGCTTGCCAAAAGCAGCAAGGCGAGTAGGTTGCAGATTTTTCTGTGGGGCATTCAGTACGTTTTGGAGGGTTACTTCCGAATATCGGAAACTGGATAACAAATCTTAGCTATAAAAATATTTGTATAATACTATATCACCAAACATTATTAACCAGCCAAACTTAACTATCCCAGAATAGAGATTTTAGTATATTTATTTCATGCAGGAACAATTGATCTGTAAGAATTGTGACACCCATTTTAGTGGACATTTTTGTCCTCAATGCGGACAATCATCGCATGTTCAAAGGATAGATGCTTCGTATTTTTTACATGATATTCCACATTCTATTTTTCATGTAGACAAAGGCCTGCCGTATACTTTTTACGAATTGTGTGTTCGCCCGGGAGCCACATTGCTGGCCTATTTGCAAGGAAAAAGGGTAGCGTATTTCAGGCCTTTTGCCTATGTGATCATTTTATCAACGCTCAGTTCACTGTTCTTAAAACTGATGAACAAAAATGCCCATGTTGATACGGGCGCAAATACATTTTCCTTGTTCTCGCAATACCCCAGTGCGCTCATTTTTGTGCTGGTTCCGGTAGTATCTGCCGTAAGTTGGCTGGTGTTTAGAAAAAGGCAGTTTAATTATTGGGAGCATTTTCTGATGCATACGTATCTGGCTGCACATATTAATATCATACTGGTGCTGATGCACCTGATTGGTTTATCCGGCGTATTGGATAACGTAAGCCTCAGTATTAAGCTTACGATATTCAATACTTTTTTTATGACGTATCATGGGTTTACATTCAGCTCATTGTTTACCAATAATTACAAACAAAAGTTTACTGGCGGGTTGATGGCTGGTATTGGTATTTGTTGTTTTCTACTGGGTTCCGTCTATGCATTTGCCTTAATCTTCTCTAAAATTGCCGTGATCTGGTTTTAAGTATTTGAATTCTTTTAGATTAGAACTCCAGGAGCTATTTGATTAATTATCAATGAACTGTGGCTTTTCGGTTAATATAGTTATCCTATAATTAACATTATGTTAAACAGCCCGCGAAAAGTATTAAGAAAAAAGCCCACGCTTCTATTTTTTATTGTAGAGAGTATTAAAAAAGCCTATCATAGAAATGAAAGGCTTTTGTTACTTTTAGGACGCTCCAAGGGTTAGCCAAGGGACGGCGCGCAGAAGTGAACCCAATTTGTTCACGCTTAAAATCATATGAAACATGATAAAGCGAATTTGCGAGCTAATTGAAGCACTAGCGGTGCTACTAATAGCATTAGCAATCTTCATGACACTCCGTAAGTAACATTCTTAACGAGCAGCCTCGCAGCAATGCGAGGCCTTTTATTTTCAATCAGCGCGATTATTAGCTTCGGCTACCGCCTCAGTCGTTCCACGCTTTTTTTTCTTAATACTTTTTGCCATCAATTCTTATTTTTTATGCTATCGCAAAATTTAAAAAATCAGAACCACAAAACCTACCTGAGTAACATAATGTTGCGTTATTATTCTCCGCCCATTCCCCAAATACGTGTTTTCCGTGGTTGGGATTTTAATTCATCACACAAAACCTTGCCATATTAAAATCCCAACCACGGAAAACAAAAGGAAATAGGCTACGACTAATAACGAATCTTTATGTTAAACGGCACACAACGAACTTTTGTAATCTAATTGAAAGAATATGCGGATTAAAAGGATACAGTCCACTCGGCACTAAAGTGCCAGAACGTATAGACAAGGACTACTTTCATCCTCAGGCTGAAGCCTGAGGTTATATGCCAACGCTGTTTTTATCACAGATTGAAAGCTATGTACAAAATAAATGATTACTGAAGCTAAATGCAATAAAAAGGTAATCCAGTTTTTTATTGCTGGGCAATGAGTATATGCTCAACTCTTTGCCCCGATCTTCAGATCGGGGATTAAAATGCTCTCTGATTTTCTTAGGGGACTTTAGTCCCGCGTATGCTATTTATTACAGAAATAATTACTCCGGAATAATCCTGATAATTCTTCCCGGTCCTTCTACAGAAACATAAATAGAGCCATCAGGTGCCTGGCGTACATGCCTAACACGGCCTACTTTATCCAGCATTTTGTGTTCTTTAATTACTTTGTTATCCTTGATTTCGAGGCGGGCAAGGTATTGTAAGGCAAGACCTCCTACCAATAAATTACCTGTCCAGCTTTTGAATTTGCTATCTGTAATAAATGCCATACCACAGGCACCAATAGAGGGTACCCAATTGTAAATGGGATCGGTGATACCATCTTTTTTAGGACTCGCAGCTACGGGTACTCCATCATAATTCACACCATAAGAAACCAACGGCCAGCCATAATTGGCACCTGCCTGAATAATGTTTACTTCATCGCCGCCTTTGGGGCCGTGTTCGGCTTCCCAGATGGTTTTTGTAAAAGGATTATATACCAGTCCCTGCGGATTGCGGTGACCATATGAAAAAACGGTGGTAGGTGCTGTATTTCCCGGCAATACCGGATTGCCTGAAGGGATGCTTCCCTCCTGCGTAATTCTATGTACTTTACCCCATGTACTGTTTACATTTTGGGCATTCTGGTTAGGAGAACTGGCACCACCGTATGTAGTTGCGCCGCCCTCTCCTACACTTACATACAGGTTGCCTGTTTCATCAAAATCAATCCGGCTGCCGTAATGGCCCGTCATGGTATTGGCTGAATTAGACGTCAATAATATTTTTGATTCTGTGAGCTGATCATTCACAATTTTGCAACGCATCAGGTTCCAGCTGGCACCACCACCTGTATAGTTGCCGGCATAGGTAATAAAGATCCAGCCATTGCTATTGTATTGTGGTGAAACCCGTATATCAAGTAAGCCACCCTGCCCACTGCTATTGATTACAGGAAGCCCGGTGATCTCTTTGATCACTGTGCCCGATCTGCGATGCAGTTTTCCTTTTTTCTCAGTAAACAACAGATCGCCATTAGGCAGAAAATCCATACCCCAGATTACTTCATATCCTTTAAACAATTCTTCTGTTTTAACAGCAGGGTCTGTAGCTGATGGAGTACTAATATCTGTAGGGGTACTTTTTTCTGTAGAGGAACAAGACAGCATTGCTGTGATGCAGAACGTTGTAAATATGGTTGAATATTTCATCGTTTGGATTTTTTTTAAAGATAATCAAGTTTAAACTGCATTCCCTTTCCTGTTTTAGGCAGATGGAAGTACTGTGGCAATGAGTTGTTCCAATCTATCCAATACTTCTTTGTTATTACCATGCGCCTGCACCGAAAAGCTTCCGTTTTTGCTTTGCTTCAGAGTTAAATAGGCTCCGGAATGCATGAGTTCAAAGGCTATTGGATGCAAAGCCGCACGAATACTGTTAACATACCGGTTGCCTTTTTGAATTAGTTCTTCTGAGGTTCCGGGCTCTATCGTTACTTCTATTTTGATATCATTCATATGTGAGCGGATTTTTGATTAGATTATTTTTACCGCTAAGTCGCGAGGAAACGAGGGTTCGCAAAGTATTAAACAAACCTTGCGAATCCTCGCGCCATAGCGGCTTTGCGGTTAAAAACCTCTACTGTGTCAGAGCCTTTGCATATAGTAGACATAAAAAAAGCTGACTGTATATTTTCCAGTCAGCTTTTTTTATGCGTTATGTTCGATTAAAATTTACCATGAAGCGCGTCAAACACTTTGTATTTGGCTTCAAAAGCGTCATAGGCTTTGTCGTCTTTTCCGCGGCTTCTGTCGCGCTTGTACGCATACAAATTAGCGAGAAAGTCAACTGATTTGTTCAATACACTTTTTTCTGTATTGGTACGGGTAGGTTTGTCTTTCAAAACAGTATATGTTTTTTCCAACCATTCCAGAGAAGCGTCCAGATTATCCATCATCGGTTTTTCCAGGTCAACGTTTGCTTTGCGGAGGGGCTCCAATTTGGCTTTCAATGCAGCTTCGGCAGCGGGTTTTTTCTTGGGATCTTTTTCAACCGGCTTATCAGCATTAATGCTTTGCATGGTGCGGATGTTCTGTGCATATTTATCATCATAATCACCATAAATATTGTAATAGATCACCCCTACGTTAAAAGAAGCAATACCATTCTGGGTGTTTTTGGCAAATGCTTTTTTAAATGCATCTGCAGCTTTCAGTGTGTATTTCATTTGCGCTGCACTATCCAGAGTTTTGTCTTTGTTCTTGGCGTTTACAAATACATCTCCAAACTGCAGGTATTTCATTTCACTGAGAACGCCTGATGCATCTTCCTTATCATACAAAGCAGTTTTTTCTGTAAGGTTATAGTTCTGATCTATATAATCTATCTCAAACTCTTCCCATGGTCCTTTGGGGTATAACTCTTTTGCAACAGCTATGTACTTATCAAATTGCGCCTGATTTTTGGTAATGGTGTAATGATTTACCAGGAATTTATAAATATCAATATAATTTTCCCCAGCTACTTTATTATCAGCCAATCTGTTGTAATAAGTAGCGGCATCATCAGGTTTAGATGAATTCTGGTAAGCATACGCCAGGTATAAAATTGAAGTGGTATCAAACTGGATATTGGCGTTACTCCATTTGTTTTTGAAAATGTAATCGCTGTATTCTACGGCTACTTTAAAATTGCCAGTAGCTTCCTCCCATTTTTTATCGTTGAACAATTTTACGCCGGTGGTAAATGCAGTGGCATACATATCAAAATAGCCCTCTGCTCCTTTATCTTTGATCATGGCAAAAGTAGGATCTGCTGCCATGTATTTTTTGAAAGCCTCATCTGCATCTTTTGAAGCCGTTGGAAATTTAGCACGAAGCGCCTCATTTTTATACACACCCGCATAAATTTTGGCTTTCCAATAATAAGCTTCCGTTTTGGTATTCTGTTTGGGATCGGCCATCACTTTATCGATCTCCGTTTTTGCATCTTCATATTTATTCAGCAGATAAGTGGTCTGCACTTTTTTCAGGTCCTGCGCATGCAACAATTGCATGGTGCCGGCAAACATGGCAAATAATAAAAGCTTCTTCATGTTGGGGAGTTATGGTTAATTGTTATCGTTTGGTGTTTCGGTATCTGTTGCCTCCGTATTTTCATCGGTGGCTGGTGTTTCTGTTTCAGTTACTATGTCTGTATCCACAGCGGCAACAACTTCTTCATCCTGGTCCTCAATTTGAGAAATGGCGGCTATTTCATCGCCTTCGTCCAGTTTGATCAGTGTTACACCCTGTGTGGCACGACCCGCTTCCCTGATATCCTGTATGCCCGTACGAATGGTAATACCAGATTTGCAGGTAATGATCAGGTCTTCCTTCTCCGTTACATACAAAATGCCTACCAAACTTCCGGTTTTATCCGTTACGTTGATAGTTTTAACACCTTTACCACCGCGGTTGGTAATGCGATATTCATCAATCACCGTTCTTTTTCCAAAGCCTTTCTCGCTCACAACCAATATGGTATGGGTAGGATCTTCTTTATTAATACAAATCATACCCACCACTTCATCTTTCTGATCATCTACCTCAATACCTGCTACGCCAATAGCGCCTCTGCCGGTGGCCCTTACTTTTTCTTCGGGGAAACGGATGGCGCGACCGCTCTTAACAGCCATCATGATCTCCTGTTTTCCATCCGTTAAACGGGCAGATAACAATTCATCTCCTTCGTTAATGGTGATGGCGATGATTCCATTGGCACGTGGCCTACTGAAATCTTCCAGAGAGGTTTTTTTGATGATGCCTTTCTTGGTACAAAGTACAATATAATGTTCTTGTACGTATTCCTTATCATCCAGTTTTTTTACGTCGATAATGGCTTTCACCTTATCATCCCCGGGTAACTGTATCAGGTTTTGAATGGCTCTTCCCTTGCTTTGTTTTTCGCCTTCGGGTATTTCGTAGACACGTAACCAGAAGCAACGACCTTTTTCGGTAAAGAACATCATGGTTCCATGGGTAGATGCGACAAATAAGTGCTCTACAAAATCTTCTTCCCGTGTTTTGCTACCTACAGCTCCCCTGCCACCGCGACGCTGCTGGCGGTATTCTGTGGCCGAAGTACGTTTGATATAACCTAGGTGCGAAATGGTGATCACCACATCCTCATCCTCGATCAGGTCTTCAATACGCATTTCATCTGCGAGATATTGAATTTCTGTTTTACGCTTATCACCGAATTTTTCTTTTACTTCTGCCAATTCTGTTTTAATCAGTTCGTAACGAAGGGGTTCGCTGGCCAATAATTCTTTCAGGTGTTTGATGGTGTTGATGAGGCCATTGAATTCTTCTACGATTTTGTCTCTTTCCATACCGGTTAATCGCTGTAAACGCAGTTCCAGTATGGCTTTGGCTTGTGCTTCAGATAAACCGTTTTCCTGTTGGTACAGATCGTTGGTGATTTCGGAGAACAGTTCTCTATTCAGGCTCCAGATCTCTTCTTTGCTCTTATTGATCAGGTTTTCTTTGGCATCCTCCGGTGTGCGGCTTGCGCGAATAATGGCAATTACCTCATCCAGATGGTCAAGTGCTTTCAGGTATCCTTCCAGTATATGTGCGCGTTCTTCTGCTTTGCGCAAATCAAATTTTGCTCTGCGGATTACCACTTCCATTCTAAATTCAATGAATTCAGAAATCAGGTCGCGCAGGTTCATAATTCGTGGCCTTCCTTTACTGATGGCCACATTATTGATACCGTAACTGGTTTGCAGTTCGGTGAATTTGTAGAGTTGGTTAATGATTACCTGTGCCACCACATCGCGTTTCAGATCCAGTACAATACGCGTTCCTTCGCGCATATTACTTTCATTGTTTACGTGGGCAATGCCCTCGATGGTTTTATCGTTTACCAGCTGACCAATACGATCGGTTAACTGATCGCGGTTTACCTGGTAAGGTGTTTCGGTGATAACGATTTGCTCGCGACCGCTGGTTTTGGTGTCTACATGACATTTACCACGCAGTACAACCCTTCCACGGCCGGTTAGCAATCCCTGGCGAACCCCTTCCATTCCGTAAATAATACCGCCGGTTGGAAAATCGGGTGCTTTTACATATTCAATGAGTTCTTCTACAGTAATATCTCTGTTCTCTACATACGCCACACAACCATCAATTACTTCGCTCAGGTTATGGGGCATCATATTGGTGGCCATACCTACGGCAATACCTGAAGAACCGTTAACCAGCAATTGCGGAATACGCGTTGGCAATACAGAAGGTTCTTTCAAAGAATCATCGAAGTTTAACTGGAAGTCAACCGTATCTTTTTCAATATCATCCAGCATGGCTTCTGCCACTTTTTGCAAACGGGCTTCTGTGTAACGCATGGCAGCTGGCGGATCGCCATCCTGGTTACCAAAGTTACCCTGTCCATCTACCAGTTTGTAACGCATGGTCCATTCCTGTGCCATCCGCACCAGTGTATCGTAAATGGATGCATCGCCGTGAGGGTGGTATTTACCCATTACCTCACCCACAATACGGGCCGATTTTTTATAAGGTTTGTTGCTATTGTTACCCAGTTCATTCATTGCGTAAAGTACGCGGCGGTGAACGGGTTTAAATCCATCCCTGACATCTGGTAAGGCACGGCCAACGATTACCGACATCGAATAATCGATGTAAGCGGTTTTCATTTGCTCTTCAATATTTACCTGAATGATGCGGTCGTTATCACTGGTTTTTTCAGGCGGTAACAGATTCTCTTCCATGTGTTTTTTCCCGTAAATTTTAGTACAATGACAGGGTGCAAAACATCCCTGTTTTCAAGGATGGCGAAGATAGTTTTTTTGAGGGGGAAAAGGGGCTAAAAACAGGTGTTTTTTGCTGTGTTTTATCCACAGATGTGAATCGTGAATCGTGAGTGGTGAATCGTAAGGAAAACGGGTTGCTTTTTTCCTCACGATTCACCACTTACCACTCACGAAAAAGGGTTCCCGTTTTGCCGGAAACCCTTTGTGTTATTGGGGTTCGAGAGATAATTAACTTACTTTTTTAATCGATCCGCCGCCGCTTTTGTTGGTATTGGAACTGGCGGTTCCTTTATAATACACATCGCTGCCGCCGCTGGCGTTGGCATTGATCTGTTTGTTAGCCGTAATTCTTACATCACTTCCACCGCTGGATTCGATGGTGCAGTTGTTGGCACTCAGTTCAAAAGCATGAATATCTGAGCCACCACTGGCACTAATCTTCAGATCATCTGTAGTACCGGATATATACGCATCCGAGCCGCCACTTACCTGAACGGAGAGTGTCTTAACCTCCAGTTTACCCCTGAAATCGGAACCGCCTGAAAAATGCATACTCAGCTTTGTGACATTCAGCGCTTCGTCTACAAATACATCTGCTCCGCCGGAAGCATGCAGTTGATCAATGGTTTTTACCGATACATAGGCTTTCAGTTTGCGATTACCCCAGTTCATTCGCCATCCTCCTTCGCGGTTGTAATAGATTTTTAAAACACCGTTTACTACTTCTGTGCGTATTTTATCGCGATCACTGTTCTCTGTAGCACTTACAGCAACTGCTTCTTCATTTCCCTGAGTCAGGTATAGATCAACGCCATCCGAAATATCTATGGCATGAAAATTTTTGGCGTTGCGGGTTACTGCATTGGCATCGCTTATTGTTTTTTGGGCCATCAGGCCAATAGTGCTGCATAAACTAATGATGAGGAATAGCTGTTTCATATAAAGTGGTTTTGGGTGAAACGGATGGTGTGGAAAAAAGTTACAGTCATAAACCGTCATTTCGAATCCGGTTCAGCGGGGAGAAATCTGCTTATCGATGATGATATTTCTCACTTCGTTCGAAATTACGTGTGGGTAGAATGGAAATCTGTTTATCGGTGATGAGATTTCTCATTTCGTTTCACTTCATTCGAAATGACGTGGAGGGTTGGATGGCTGAGCATTGTATCTTTGAAATACATGAAACACATCCTGCTTTTTGGTGCCGGAAAATCGGCAACTGTTTTAATGGATTACCTGCAACAAATTGCTATTGAAAAACAATGGCGGGTTACCATTGCGGATATTAACTTGGCTGCTGTGCAGGCCAAACTGGGTAATCATCCACTGGTTAATGCCGTAGGTATTTCCATTGAAAATGAAACAGAGAGACAGGTATTGATACAAACAGCAGATGCGGTGATTTCATTGCTACCTCCTGCTCTTCATTACCTGGTGGCATTGGATTGTGTTAGGTATGGCAAACATCTTTTTACTGCTTCTTATGTAGATGACCAGATCAGGGCCTTATCTGACAAAATCAAAGAGAAAAACATTTTGTTCTTATGCGAAATGGGGCTTGATCCGGGCATTGACCATATGAGTGCCATGCAACTGATCCATTCCATCAAAAACAAAGGCGGTAAAATCCATTCCTTCCTCTCCCATTGTGGCGGATTGGTGGCGCCTGAGAGTGATACCAATCCATGGCATTACAAAATTAGTTGGAACCCGAGAAATGTGGTGTTGGCGGGTAAGGCGGGAGCTGTGTTTAGAGAGAAGTACGAAGAGAGAAGTAATAAGTACGAGCAGTTGTTTTTGGATTGTGGAGAAGTTTCGATAGATGGCTTAAGTTCATTGGCTTATTATCCTAACCGGGATTCGTTGAGTTATATTCCAACGTATGAACTGGATGAAGCGGAAACATTTATGAGAACTACGTTACGGCATCCTGATTTTTGTAAGGGGTGGTATACCATTGTTGCATTGGGATTAACGGACGAAGAAGATGTATTGAATACGGATGAATTAACTGTTGCAGCCTTTATCAGAAATCGGTTTGCTGAAAAAAAGATTGCTTTTGATTCGCTGTCTGCATTGCAGCAGGAACAATTTATTTATTTGGGGTGGAATGATCAAACGCTGATCAACAAAGGCAATTGCTGCTCTGCCGTAATTTTACAAAGTATCCTTGAACGTAAATGGATATTGGAAGATGGAGATAAGGATATGATTGTGATGTTGCACGAGATTTCTTATGAACTCAAAAGTCAAAAGTTAAAAGTCAAAACAGAATTGATTGTGAAGGGGGAAGATCATTTGCGGACTGCGATGGCTAAAACGGTTGGTTTGCCTTTAGGTATTGCTGCAATTTTGGTATTGGAAGGAAAGATTACAGAAACCGGATTACACATTCCTATTTTGCCCTCTATTTACGAACCGGTGCTGGAAAAATTAGCTGTTATGGGAATCGTATTTAAAGAATCACACTTTGTGTAATTTCAGGTTCTGTGTATCTGTAGTGAAAATTAAAATACCACAGACGCACAGAATAACAAATGATTTATTTTGCCTTTTTACTTTTTCCTTTTGACTTATCCTCCTCTCCCGCTGCATTCATTACCCACTCATAATCAAGTTGTCTTTTTTCTAAGTTGGCGGATACAACACGGATCCAAACTTTATCGCCCATACGGAATGTGCGGCCGCTTCTTCTTCCTACCAAACTGTAATCGCCTTCCACATGGCGGAAATCATCGTAGTCAGATAAACCAATAATGCTTACCAGTCCTTCGCATTTGTGTTCCACCGTTTCTACCCAGAATCCAAAACTGGCCACACCACTTACCACACCTTCAAACACTTCACCCAAATGCCCTTTCAAAAATTCTACCTGTTTGTATTTATTACTGGCGCGCTCACATTCCATGGCGGCTCTTTCACGTTCGCTGCTGTGTTTGCATTTTTCTTCCATCTTTTTATCCGTCATCGGTTTGTTTTCCAGAATGGATTGCAATACACGATGTACCAATACATCCGGATAACGGCGGATGGGGGAAGTAAAATGACAATAAAATTCAAACGCCAATCCGTAGTGCCCTATATTTTCTGTTGTATAAATGGCTTTGGCCATGGTGCGGATACCGAGTTGTTCCAACACATGTTGTTCCGGCTTTCCTTTGGCATCAGCCAGCATGGTATTGAAACTTTGTGCTATGGCCTGTGGTGTTGAGGTATCAAAACTATAGCCATGCTTTTTGGCAAATACCATGAAGGGGGTGAGCTTATCTACATCCGGTCTGTCGTGCACCCGATATGGAAAAGGCAATGGTTTTTTATTGATCTTCAGTTTGGCCACATTCTCTGCCACTGTTCTATTTGCGAGCAACATAAACTCTTCGATTAACTGGTGCGATTCTTTGCTTTCTTTTACAACAATACCAATAGGCTTTCCTTTTTCATCCAGTTTAAAACGAACTTCCTGTGAAGAAAAATTAATGGCGCCTTTACTGAATCTTGTTTTGCGCAAACGCTGTGCAATATCATTCAGGAGAAGTATTTCTTCTTCGTGTTTTCCTTTTTTGGTTTCAATGATTTCCTGCACATCTTCGTAAGCGTAGCGGTGATCGGAATGGATTACGGTTTTACCCAGCCAGTATTGTTTGATATCTCCTTTCGCATTCATTTGAAAAATGGCAGAGAACGTAAATTTATCTTCATGTGGACGAAGCGAACAAAGCTCATTCGAAATTTTTTCCGGTAACATCGGGTTCACACGATCGGGAAGATATACCGATGTAGCACGTTTATACGCTTCATGATCCAGTTCTGTTTCGGGATGTACGTAATAACTTACATCCGCAATATGCACGCCGATTTCATACATGCCATTGCTGAGATGACGAATGGAAATGGCATCATCAAAATCTTTTGCATCAGCCGGATCGATGGTGAACGTGAGCAGATCGCGGCAATCCCTTCTTTTTTTAATTTCTTCTGAATCCAATACTTCGGGTAAACGCTCCGCCTCTTCCATCACATCTTCCGGAAAGGATAAAGGGAAGCCAGCCTGCGCTAGTAATTCTTTCATGGCCGCGTCGTTCTCATCTTCCGGCAACATAATGCTTACGATAGTACCCACGGGTTTCTTATCATCCTTATCCCATTTTACCAAACGGGCCACTACCCTGTCTTTGTTTTTGGCACCATGCAGTTCTGTTAAGGGTATGAACAGATCCGGCATGGGTTTGTCGGTATCAGGAATAAAAAATGCGTAGTTGGTGGATAGTTGTACATGACCAATAAATTCTGTTTGCTTACGCGTAATTACCTCGGTAACTTTTCCTTCTTTTTTGCCGGTGCGTAGATTTTCTTTGATCACTTTTACGCGAACTGTGTCGCCGTTAAGGGCCGTGGTAAAATCACCGGGACGAACAAGTACATCCCCTTCTACATTTTCAACAATCACATATCCCATACCCGATCGGGTAACTTCCAGTTTGCCTTTCAGGGTAAGTTGTGCGGTGATCTTTGATTTTGACTTTTGCTTAGACTTTTTTGTTTTCATGTTGCCGGGTTGAATTGGAAGTTCGTAATAAAATCAGTTACCAGCTCATTAAATTGTTGTCCTTCGTCAAATAAAAAATAATGTCTTATCGGTAAAACATACATTGGTAAAGAAGCGAGTTCTTCGGTAAACTTTACCAAACGTACAGCGTCTTTTTCCGTTGTGAGAATCATTTTATCCTTAGCCGTAATATTCTCAAATATTGTTTTAATCTCATTCAGGTCATCGATTGAAAAAATATGGTGGTCTGAATAATCCTGCTGGTAATAGGTATGCGTTTTGGCATGCAGGTATTCTTTCAATGGTTTGGGATTGGCAATACCGCAAACGAGTAATACTTCGTCGCGCGGCGTAATCAGCCATTCGTCATGGTGGTTAAAAATATGATAAGGTGTTCCGTATTCAATGGTGGTGAAAAATATTTTCTGAATGGCTTCAGGATGTAATTCCCTGATTACTTTCTGTTTCATTTCTGCCGAAAGATCATAGGGACATTTTGTAACCACAATAATATCCGCTCTTTTAGCAGAAGCTTTTTCATCGCGCAAATCACCGGTTGGTAAAAAGAAATCGTGTGTGTACAGATTACTGTATTCTGTCAGCAAAATATTGAAACCTGCCTTAATGGTTCGGTGTTGAAATGCATCATCCAGAATAATAGCTTCTAAATCGGGCACATCTTGCAATAAATGCGGAATGCCTACAATTCGTTCTTCGCAGGAAGCCACTGCAATATCCGGGAACTTAAGATGCATTTGCATGGGCTCATCACCAATTTCCAGCGCTGTGGTTAATTGATTTGCCAGCGCATAGCCCTTTGTTTTTCTTTTATAACCCCTGCTTAAAGTACCTAGTTTAAAATGTGGTTTTAATAAGGCAACTAAGTATTCTACCATCGGTGATTTACCTGTGCCACCAACAGACAGATTGCCAACACAAATGAGCGGAAAATTAAAGTCGGCCGATTTGAGATAGCCCTTATCATACATCCGGTTACGGATAAAAATGATTAATCCATAGATAAGTGCAAAAGGCAGTAAAAGAACACGGAAAGATTTAAGGAAAATCGTGTTAAAATTCATAACAATGCTGCGGCGTGATACAATAGGATAAAGGTACATCAAAATGGCCGGTGTCTGTAATTTGATCAATAGGTTCAAAGTAAGAAAGCCCGATCTTAACAATATCTTCCCGGCAATTGGCAAGGTACCTGTCGTAATAGCCCTTTCCATACCCCACACGGTACCCTTTTTGATCACAAACCAGCATGGGTACCAGTACAAGGTCTATTTCCTGTGGATCCAACACCATTCCTTCTTTCGGTTCTGTAATACCCCATGTATTGGTATGATATAGTGTATCCTCATGAATGACCAGCGCCGTCATGATACCGGTAGCCGTTTCTGTTACAGGATACGATAATACAAGTCCCGGAACCATATGACGCAGGTATGCAGAAAAAATATGTGTGGTGGGTTCTGCCTGCCCGGCAATGGGCCAGTACGATAACACTGTTTGCACACCTGAAAAATCCAACTGCTGAAACTGTATCAGCATCAGGTCATCAAAACGCAGGCGGTCTCTGTCGGACAGTTCCGTTCTTTTGGTTTTGTACAATTGCCGCAGTGCCTGTTTATTCATGAGTGGTTTAGTTTGGCTATCAGCATATCCCGCATCCGCAATGCCTGTTGCTGTATGGATGATGGGTTAACGATAGATAGTTTGGGTACCGATCCCAGTGAGGGATAGCCCGACCATTGTACAATCTCCGTTTCATACTGCATATAATCATCCGTAAAAATCCAACCGGCAACTTCAATATCATTGCTTTTACAATAAGCAGCTGTTAATAAAGAATGATTGATGCTGCCAAGGTAATTTCTGCTAACGAGCATTACTTTGGCATTAAGTTCTTTGATTAGATCTGCCATCAAAACATCTGCTGATAAAGGTACCAATAAACCGCCAGCCCCCTCAATCAGTAAAGGTTTAGGGCCTATGGTTTGAACTATTTCTTGCATGGCCTCTTTGATGGTATTCAACTCAATCTGAACCCCATCTATTCGGGCTGCTATATGCGGAGAAGCTGGTGTTTGTAAACGATACACTTCGGGATGTACTTTGCATACAGGGTTACTTACCAGATCTTGTATGGTGTGTGTATCCGTTCCATCTTCCCAACCTGCCTGCACCGGTTTCCAGTAATCTGCCCCCAATGCCTCGGCAACAATGGCGGTTACCAATGTTTTACCTACGCCGGTTCCGATGCCTGTAATGAAGAAAGGTTGCATGGTTTTGGTTTATTGGTTTATTAGTTTATTGGTTTATTAGTTTATTGGTTTGTTATGAGGGATATCAACAATAAAATTTACCAATAAACCAGTAAACCAATAAACCATCCTACTCAGCAATAAAGAATGAAAACAAAGTAGTGCCATAATTTCTTAAAAAACTAAAGCCCGGAAATTTTTCATATTGGTTTCGGGGCGTATGTTCTAAAACAAAAAAACCGCCTTTGTTAATCATTTTTTTTGTTACGATGATCTTGGGTAATTCATCAATACTTCCTAAGGCATACGGTGGACCGGCAAAAATAAAATCAAAACTTTCCTGGCAACTGTTGAGATAAGAGAACACATCCATCTTTAGCACTTTCACATTTTCGGCGCCGAGCATGTCCATATTTTTTTTGATGAAGGCATGCATGGTATTGTCTTTCTCTATCAAAGTCATATCTACTGCTCCGCGGGAGCCCAGCTCGTAACTGATACAACCGGTTCCGCCAAAAAGATCAAGGGTTTTACTTCCTTCAAAATTCATCCGGTTCTGGAGGATATTGAAGAGTCCTTCTTTGGCAATATCTGTTGTGGGGCGGGTATGGGGCATATTGGTTGGCGGACTGATCCTCCTCCCACCCCATTTACCTGAAATGATCCTCATACAACCAATTTATAATATGGGGTAAAATAGTGAAGTGGAAATTCTCCTGCAGAGCTAAACACGCCATCCGGTTCTATACCATCAAAACTGATCAGTCCAAATAATGGTTGCAATTGCTGGTGCAAAACCGTACCCGGTTCAAACAATCCGCTGATCTCAAGATGTGAGTGGGCCGCATCCAGTTCCATTATTTGTGCGATATGAATAAGATGATATAAAATATCTTCCGGCACCGTGTACGAATAACTCTGTATCAGCTGCAACTGTCTGTTTTTTAATACAGTAACAATGAGCTGACTTTGGTATACCTGCAATTTGATAAAATGATCCGCCTGGTCTTTTTCGGCGAGTATATTTTTTAATAAAGAAGAATACGTATGATGTGGTTTGTACAGTATAAAATGACTTCCGATTAAATCGTTCCAGGTTTTTGTAATCCGATACGCATTCACCATACCCGGGTTAGTATCAAGTGTATCATGCTTGTGATCATGACGGGTACTTTCTCCGTATAGCAGGTTCAGGTAATCTTCTGCGGCACTGATGCTATAGTTGCCAGATGGAATGATCACCGATTCTTCTGTTCTGAAATAACAATGCACTTCTTTGTAGTGCCTGTTCAACAAAGTGGATTCGATTTTCACTTCAGAAAAAACATCTTCCCATTGCGAAACAGTATGGGGCAAGCGAAACAGTTCAAACGCTTCTATTTCTGCAGAAACGCCACCCTTCACCAAACAGGCCAGTTCGTCTCTGCCAATCTCCAGGTAAAGCTTGTCGGCATCAGATGGATTGACCTGTGCCGCCTCGTTATAATATCCAATATTCTTCAGGGCCATAACTGGTAATTGCAATGCAATGATAGAAAAAAAAGCAGAAGGCCTAAAAGCACTCCCGTAAAACTGCAAAATAGTAGCTTTGCGCCACATTATGGGAAAGGCACGCGAAATCAATTTACAGGTAAACATCAGTAACCGGCATATTCTTGGTATCGCCCTTCCTATTACCGCTGCTATTATTGTTCCGCAGATCAATTTTATTACCAATAATATTTTTTTAGGTGGGTTGGGACAAAAAGCATTGGCACTCGCCGGTATCACAGGTGTGTACTACCTAATTTTTGCTGTAGTAGGTCATGGATTGAATAATGGATTGCAGGCATTGATCTCACGCCGTGCCGGCGAAAACCGCATTGATGCCATTGGCAACCTATTTTCGCAGGGTGTGCGCATTGCGTTGGTATTTGCTTTACTAGGCATGGCGATTACCTGGTTTATTGCCCCCACTGTGTTGGGCTGGTCTTTGCATGATGCAGATAGTGTAAAAATCTGTGTTGATTTTTTAAACATCCGAATACTTGGACTCCCCTTTTTATATGTGTACCAAATGCGCAATGCGTTACTGGTAGGAACCAATCAAAGTAAATACCTGATCATAGGTACTGCCACAGAAGCCGTATCCAATGTGTTTTTTGATTACGGCCTGATTTATGGCAAATTCGGCATGCCACAAATGGGATTTAATGGTGCAGCTTATGCATCCATCATATCAGAATTTGCAGGGTTGGCAGTGATTTTTGTTGTGATCAGAATGAATGGCATTACCAAACAATTACACCTGTTTAAAAACTGGGCCTATGATGCAGCCAATGTAAAACTCATACTAAATCAATCTTACCCATTGATTTTGCAGCATGTAATCAGTATTATCAGCTGGGAGTTTTTTTATATTTTGATTGAACACCACGGACAGAGAGATCTCGCCATCTCCAATACCATGCGAAACATATTCGGATTCTTTGGCTGTTTTACTTGGGCTTTTGCTGCCACTGCCAATACGATGGTGAGTAATGTAATTGGACAAAACCTGCAGGATAAAGTACCACAACTCATCAATCGTATCATGGCATGGAGTGTGGGGTTTGCCTTATTTGTATGCGTGTTGCTGAATATATTTCCGCATTTGTTTTTGTCGATCTATGGCCAGGGGGAAGATTTTATTGCAGCCGCCATACCCGTTCTCAGGGTAGTTTCTTCTGCATTGGTGTTGATGTCTATATCTGTGGTGTGGATGAATGCCGTAACCGGAACCGGCAACTCAAAAATGAACCTCATGTCAGAAGTAGCCGCTATTACGTTTTACTGCATCTATGTATACATCGTTCTTGAAAAACTAAACCTTCCCATTGTATGGGGCTGGGCCAGTGAATGGATTTACTGGACAACCATCCTCGTTCCTTCTTTCTGGTACATTAAAAGCGGAAGATGGAAGAATAAAAAGATTTGATAATGACTATCGCGTTCGTGAATTATTCATATTAACGATTTTTTGGCATCAATGTTGGAGCAAGAATTGTCTAACCAAAAAATCTGTCTATGAAAAATCACTACATCCTTCTTACCTGTTTATGTTTGACTTTATCCTTTTTTGTAAACGGACAGTTTACCACCGGACAAAAAGTAATTGGCGGCCAGTTACATTTTTCAAACACTAATTATGAAGCAACCAATTCACCAGGCGCAATTGAAAAAAGTATAAACAGTGGAGTTTCACTTTCTTTATCCCGGTTCACCTCTCCAACGCTATTAAAAGGATTTGGGGTTCAGTATGCTTACTCAGATGCTCGTTACAATAATACTTCAGCTACTTATGAGAATAAAAATTATGTACTTGGTGTCTTTATTGAGCTAACTAAACTACAACCACTTGCCAAGAAAGTGTTCCTGAGCTTTTCTGGTACAGGTGGTATCAACTATAGCTTCACTGATAGATATCAAACAAACAATACCAAAACACATATGAAAGGTTATGGTATAAATTTGTTGGGTGGTATGGGAATTTGGTACCAATTAACCAATCGGTTTGTGTTAACCGGATATGTAAGTAACCTCCTTTCTGTTTCATATGGTCATGGAAAAACCACTTCCTATCTGTCTAATAATACAACCATAGTTGAAGGAAAGAACAATACTTTTTCCATCAATACAGGACTTTCCAATTTTTCTCTGGGTAATATTGGATTTGGCGTAAAATATCTTTTGAAAAAATAATCATACACCCGTGCATTGCAAATTAGAATTAAAAGCGCGTGATGAACTTACCCTTTCAATTTTCCAACCAGATCAATATACTGCTGCATAGCACTTTCTTTCGTAGTACCTGCCAACTTAGCCCATGCTTCGTGTTTGAACTTTGCTACAAAATCAAACGGATTGGATGGGCCACTTTCTGTGGTATCTCCTTCTGTTCCCTGTTTATACAACGAATACAGTTGTAATAAGGTTTCGTTATCTGGCTTTTCGCTGAGGGTTTTACTGTTGGCAGCGGCTTGTTCGAAGAGTTGTTGTAGTTCCACGGGAAATATTTAAAAATTAATAATTAAAAATTAAAAATGGGTTAGGTGGGGCAGCATGATTGATTCTTTATTGCATGGATTCTAGGAGTTTGCCACCTTCTGCTTTTAAAGCTACATCATCTGTGGTTCTGGTGGGTAGTTTTACCAGTTTGGTTAGTATTTCTATGGCAGGTGCGGGTTGGCGATTGTCTTTATAGGCTTTTGCCAGATCAAGATAATTGTTTACAAAATAAGGTTCAAGTGTTTTGCATTTTTCCATGTATTGGATGGCTTTTTCCAGTGAACCTTCGGGTAAGCCACCATAAAATAGTTTTACAGCGGCTTTTTTAATGCCTGATAAGTTGGCCATTTCATAATGCCATTTGCCTAAAGTATAATTGGCTTTGGCATGATTTGGATTGATTAACAAAGCTCTATCGGCATAGCGCTTTACATCTTTTACGTAGGCAACAATTTTTTTATTTTCTGTTTCTACATCCGTCATTTTACCCGCTGCCATAGCTACAGCATACGACGCATCGGCCTGAGAGCTGTCTGATTGAAAGGCACGGTTGGCAAACGACAAAGCCGTTTCGTAATACAAACGTTTGTTGTTTTTATCGGGTTGACGGTTGCCCAGCGATACATTCAATTCTGCAGATTTTACCAGCGATTTAAATTGCGTAGGATTCAATAATAATACCTGTTTGTATTTCTCCAACGCCTCCGCTTCTTTCTGTTGTTTCTCAAGATTATCGGCTTCTTTCAATAGCACATTGATATCCTGCGCCTGAATAGCAGCCATTGAAAAAAAAGAAAATAAAATAAAGAATATCCGTTTCATATTAGTTTGATTGATCTTGTCTGCTTAATACAAAACTCACGCCAACACTTCCCTGCATCTGCGAAATGGGTGGATAAATTTTTCGGATAGAGATAGAAACTTCCTCCGCCAGCGAAAATTCAGCCAATATCTGTTGAGCTATTTCAGTTACCACGGTTTCCAGAAGAGGTGTTGCCATGGCCATCCTTCTTTTAACCAGTTCATATACCAAAGAATAATCCACTGTATCCGATAAATGCTTTACCGGCAACTGCCTTGGTGCATGTTTGATGGTAATATTCAACTCAAATTCATTACCCAATATTTTCTCCTCCTCATAAATACCATGATGAGCGAAGATGATGAGGTTATGGAGGTGGATGGAAAGCATAGTGAGTAATTAATAATTAGTAATTATTAATTAGTAATTATTAATTTTTTAGTGAGGGCTTGCCTTAAAACTATTAATTATTAATTACTAATTTTTAATTAACGTTAAACAAGCCCTTTGGCACTCAGGTATCTCTCCGCATCCAGTGCGGCCATGCAGCCACTACCGGCGGCGGTTACGGCCTGGCGGTAGTTTTTATCCTGTACATCGCCGGAGGCAAAAACTCCTTCAATATTGGTTTTGGTGGTGCCGGGTTCTGTTAAAATATAACCGGTCTCATCCATGTTGATGAACCCGTTAAAAATATCGCTGTTGGGTTGGTGACCAATCGCTACAAAAAATCCGCTGATGGGTATTTCCTGTGTTTGTTGCGTTTGGTTATTTTTAATACGAACAGCTTCAACTTTTTTCTCACCCAGAATTTCATCGGTATCTGTGTTCCAGTATACTTTAATGTTGGGGGTGTTCAGTACCCTGTCCTGCATTACTTTACTTGCCCTCATTTTTTCTTTACGGATGAACATGTGAACGGTGGTGCAGAGTTTAGAAAGATACATCGCTTCTTCTGCAGCCGTATCCCCTGCCCCAACAATGGCCACTTCTTTACCACGAAAGAAAAATCCATCACAAACAGCGCATGCACTCACTCCAAAACCATTCAATCTTTCTTCACTTGGTATCCCCAGCCATTTAGCCGAAGCGCCTGTTGAAATGATCACCGCATCTGCTTCTATCAGCTTTTCTTCATCAATCCAAACTTTATAAGGTTGTTGACTGAAATCTACTTTTGTAGCCAGTCCATAGCGAATATCGGCACCCATACGGGCTGCCTGCTTTTCAAAATGCACCATCATTTCCGGGCCTTGTATCCCATCAGGATAGCCGGGATAATTTTCTACTTCTGTTGTAATAGTTAGTTGTCCGCCGGGTTGTATGCCTTGGTATAAAACGGGTTTCATATTGGCCCTGGCTGCATAAATAGCAGCGGTATACCCTGCTGGTCCGGATCCAATAATTAATACATGAACTTTTTCAATAGCCTCAGTTGCCATACTTCTTTTTTAAGATTTAGACGGACAAAAATATCATTCCCTTTCAGATATCCATCTTTGATTTTACACAATAGAGATTTATTTGGGGATAATCAGACTTTTGTATTGTATCGCATAGCCACAAAATGAGCCTAAGCCACCATTGCTGATATTACCCAATACTTTTCCGGGCGTGGAAAAGGGATTTCCAACTGACCGGTATGTAAATTCCCAGGTTCTCCAGAAATCATAACTGGCTTTATCAATATTGCAGAATTTAACCGTGGCCGTATCTCCTCTCTTAAAATATCCGTACTCTTCAAATTCCACTTTTTCATTTCTAAATACACCCTGATCAACCTGAACATCATAGGTTTTTCCATCAATGATCTGGTCGTCGAAAACACTGTTCAAACCGGGATTAAAATCTTTGTTATTTACTTTTGTAAAATAACGGATATAATTCCCATAACCGGGTGGGTCGGTTACCCGCGCCATCAGTACCACTTTGCTCGTATCCGGATTGTTGGGGGCTTTTTTCCACCAAAGTGAATCGATTTTTTTTGTAAGCAGTGGGATATTGGTTGTAGCGGTATAGGTTTGTCCACCTGCTCCTATTGTAAGGTCATACTTTTTACCTAAAGTGCCCACCATTGATGTTGCTGGACTAGTTTGTGAAGTACTATAATAATAAAAAAAATAACCACCGCGTAAAGGCACTGTATATTCTTTCAAAGGAACCAATTTGGTTCCATCTGATAACGAAACATTGGCACCATGTACATAGGAATCATTCAGAGATGCAGAATCAATGGTGGAAAAATAATTAAGTGAGCTGGATAACACCACAATAGGTGGCAGTCCGCTTTCAATCTGCGCTTCAACCACCAGTTTAGGCGTTTGTACATCGGGTTTAATGTCGAGCGTTTTTTCGCAAGACATTAGTACACCTAAACCCAATATGATACAACCCCATTTTTTCATGATGCAAAATTATGTAGTTATAACATCGGAAAGCGTTAAAAGTTATGTTAGGTTGTAAGTAATAAGTTGTAAGTGATAAGTAAGTTGTTATGATTTCCCCTCCTTTGCCGGGATATGGACGGGGAGGTAAGGGTACTTTGAGGAAAAAGGTTAACACATAAAAAAGCCCCTCTGCATAAACAGAGAGGCTACAAATAATTTATGTATTCATCTTATCCTAAGTACGCTTTCAAAGCATTACTGTAACGTGCTTTTTGTAAACGCTTAATCGCTCTTTCTTTGATCTGGCGGATACGTTCTTTGGTCAGATCGTATTTCATTCCAATCTGCTCAATGGTTACACCGTTCTCGCCATCCAATCCAAAATAAGCGTTTACGATCTCAGCTTCACGTGGACTTAATGATTTCAACACCCTGCGGATCTCTTCACGTAGTGAATCTTTCATCACATCTTCATCAGTATCATCGCTGCCTTCCAGCAAATCGCCCATGGCAACATCTTCTGCTTCGTGTACCGGAGCATCTAATGAGGTATGGCGGGTATTGCTCTGGAAGATATTGTTGATCTCTGTTTCGCTCATTTCAAGGATCTCGGCCAGTTCTTCGGTTGATGGCTCACGCTCATGCTCCTGTTCAAAAGCCATATAAGCTTTATTGGCTTTATTATAGGTACCGATCTTATTTTGTGGTAAACGAACCAGTCTTCCCTGTTCGGCCAATGCCTGCAAAATAGACTGACGAATCCACCATACTGCGTATGAAATGAATTTAAAACCCTTGGTTTCATCAAAACGCTGTGCGGCTTTAATCAGACCGAGGTTTCCTTCGTTAATCAGATCGCTCAATGATAAACCCTGGTGCTGGTATTGCTTTGCCACAGATACCACGAAACGCAGATTGGCCTGAACCAGTTTATCCAATGCCCTTTGATCGCCCATTTTAATTCTTTGGGCGAGGGTGGTTTCCTCTTCTGGTGTGATCATGGGGATCTTCGAAATTTCCTGCAGATACTTCTCAACGGCTTGTGAATCTCTATTGGTAATCTGGGTTGCGATCTTGAGCTGCCTCATGTATAATAACGGGTTTATATGGTAAACGTCTTTAAGACCCCAAATGTTTTACAAACGCTGTAAAGGAAATCGTAAAATTTGAATAGTCTGTCCAGAAGCCTGCAAAGGTACGTTGCAACATCGAATTATGCCAGCTTTTGTGGAAAAACTTACCTGAATGGGCAAAAAAACGCAACCTCTCGCAAAGAATCTGTATAAATTATCGCTGTACAGAAGCACAGAAAACTTTGGTTTCCAGTTATCTTCGCAAAATATGATAGATTTTCGATCGGATACGGTTACCCGCCCTACTCCTGCTATGCTAGACGCCATGTTCAAAGCCCCGGTTGGCGATGATGTTTTCGGCGAAGACCCGTCTATAAACCAGTTAGAAGCGATGAGTGCTACCCTTTTTGGTATGGAAGCGGCCATTTTTTGTCCCAGCGGCACCATGACCAACCAGATCGCCATCAAATGCCATACACAACCCGGAGATGAAGTGATTTGTGAGAAATTATCACATATCTATCAATATGAAGGCGGTGGTATTGCTTTCAATTCCGGAGCATCGGTTCGATTATTGGATGGTAATCGTGGAAGAATTACTGCAGATCAAGTGAAAGAAAATATCAATCCTGATGATGTACATAAACCCGTAACCACCCTTGTGTCGTTAGAAAACACAGCCAATCGTGGTGGAGGTAGTTGTTATCATTTTGCTGATATACAAGCCATTAAAGAAGTTTGTTTACAAAATAAATTAAAGCTACATCTGGATGGTGCCCGTTTGTTCAATGCCCTTGTGGCAAAAAATGAAACCTGTAAACAATACGGAGAAGCGTTTGATTCTATTTCTATTTGTTTAAGCAAAGGTTTGGGCACGCCGGTAGGCAGTGTGTTAATTGGTACAAAAGAACTGGTTAAGAAAGCCCGTCGAATCCGTAAACTATTTGGTGGTGGTATGCGACAAGCCGGTTTTATGGCTGCAGCGGGTATTTATGCTTTGGAAAACCATGTAGCAAGACTGGCCGAGGATCATGCCCATGCACAACAAATCACTGCGGCATTGGTAGGTAAAGATTTTGTTGGAGAAATATTGCCGGTTGAAACCAATATCATTATTTTTGAAGTGACAGGACGATACAGTGCCCCCGCACTGGCTGCCAAACTGAAAGAGCAGGATATTATCGTTATGGCCATTTCTCCCAAACAAATACGGATTGTACTTCATCTCGATATCCATCCAGCAGATGTAGCCAGAACCATTGATGTCATCAACAAGTTATAAAAGAACAGAAAGATAATCAGCACAGCTATGCTACCCAGAATTAACCCCACGAATACACAGGCCTGGTTTTTATTGAAGAAACACCATGAAGAAGAAATGAGTCGCAGGCATATGCGCGACCTTTTTGCTGCCGATACCGATCGTTTTCAAAAATTTTCGATACGTCTGGAAGAGATTCTTTTCGACTATTCCAAGAATATCATCAACCAAAAAACTCTGCAGTTGCTTTTGCAATTAGCAGAGGATTGTCAATTGAAAGATGCTATTCACGATATGTTTGCCGGTCTCAAAATCAACGAAACCGAACACCGTTCAGTATTGCACACCGCATTACGCAATTTTTCTGATACCGCTATTCTGGTGGAAGGAAAAGACATCATGCCCCGCATTCGCAAGGTGCAGGATCAGATGAAAGCTTTTTGTGAGCAGGTACACAGCGGAAAATGGAAAGGCTATACGGGTAAAAAAATCAAATACATCGTAAACATTGGTATTGGCGGTAGTGATCTTGGGCCATATATGGTTACAGAAGCCCTTCGCCCCTATTGGAAAGAAGGTGTCGAAACATTTTTTGTAAGCAATGTTGATGGAACACATATTGCCGAAACCTTGAAAAAAGTGAATGCAGAAGAAACCTTGTTTCTGGTAGCTTCTAAAACTTTTACTACGCAGGAAACCATGACCAATGCACATACTGCACGTGCCTGGTTTCTGGAATCTGCAAAAGATGAAAAACTAATTGCCAAACATTTTGCAGCATTAAGTACCAATGAAAAAGAAGTAACCGCATTTGGCATAGACAAGGCCAACATGTTTGAATTCTGGGATTGGGTTGGTGGACGTTACTCTTTGTGGAGTGCGATTGGTTTATCTGTGGCACTCACCATTGGCTATAATAACTTTGAAGCATTGCTAAAAGGTGCTTTTAGCGTGGATGAACATTTTAGGAAAGAAAAGTTTGATAAGAATGTTCCGGTATTGATGGCATTGATCGGTATCTGGTACACCAATTTTTTTGGCGCACAAAGTGAGGCCATTCTTCCGTACGACCAATATATGCATCGCTTTCCCGCGTATTTTCAACAGGGTAATATGGAGAGTAATGGAAAAAGTATCGATCGCAGTGGCAACCCCGTTAATTATGCCACCGGCCCGGTAATATGGGGCGAACCCGGTACCAATGGTCAACACGCTTTTTACCAATTAATACATCAGGGAACCTGTATGATCCCCTGCGATTTTATTGCGCCGGCTAATAGCCACAATCCCATTGGCGATCACCATGTAAAACTGTTATCAAACTTTTTTGCACAAACCGAAGCATTGATGAATGGCAAATCAGAGAATGGTGTGAAAGTAGAAATGATGAAGGCCGATAAAAAAGAAGACGAGATTAAAAAACTGGCCCCGTTTAAAATATTTGAAGGAAATAAACCTACCAACTCCATTCTTGTAAAAGAGATCAATCCCTACACATTAGGCAGCCTGATTGCATTATATGAACATAAGATCTTTGTGCAGGGTGTTATATGGAACATTTTCAGTTTTGACCAATGGGGTGTTGAGCTTGGCAAACAACTGGCCAACCAGATATTGCCTGAACTGATCGATACAGCAGCAGTAGTTTCGCATGATTCTTCTACTAATGGATTGATCAATGCGTTTAAAGCGTTTAAAAATTAACCCGTCATTTCGACGAGGTACGAGAAGGAATCTGCAAATCGATTAGCAGATTTCTCACTTCGTTCACTGCGTTCGAAATGACGTTACATAAATATGAACAGCATCACTATACGTCCTATTCAGCCCACCGATAATGCAGCCATGGCCAATATCATCCGGCGAAGCCTGGAAGAATTTGGTGCCAACCGGCCTGGTACGGTATATTTTGATGACTCGACCGATCATTTATATGAGCTGTTTCAGTCAACACCCAATAGTGCCTATTTTATTGCAGAAAATGAAGGGATACTACTCGGTGGCGCAGGAATTTTTCCAACAGAAGGCTTACCCGATGATACCTGTGAATTGGTAAAAATGTACCTCTCACCCACGTCGCGAGGTTTGGGTTTGGGCAGGCGCATGATTGATCACTGTTTACAAACAGCAGCGGCAACTGGCTACAAGTCTGTGTATCTTGAAACTATGCCTGAATTAAAAAAAGCGGTAAGCGTATATGAGAAATTCGGGTTCTCTTACCTGAATGGCCCCATGGGTAATTCAGGACATAACGGTTGTGATATCTGGATGCTGAGAACATTATAAAAAGAAAGCCGCTGATTCAGCGGCTTTCTTTTTATAAAACAGTTTATACATATTACCATTTATCAACTTCTTCAGAAGCCAGGTTATCACCGCTGGTTTCAGCGGAGGCGGCGCGAGCTTCAACGGTTACAGGAGCTGCTATAGTTACTTCGATGTTTTCTGATGCTTCTATTTCAGCTAATGAAGGGGCTGCTGTTTCTTCCACTTCTGCAGAAACGGCTTCTCTTTCGGGTTTTACATAACCCTCACCACCTTCTCCTTCGCCTTCATTGTATTCATGGTTAAATGCGTCGAAATCAAAATCTGGCATCAGGTCCGTCTTCACATAATCAATCGCTTCACCTAAGGCCTTAATAAATTTATTAAAATCTTCTTTGTACAGGAAGATCTTATGTCTGTCGTACCCATTATCATCAAAACGCTTGCGGCTTTCGGTAATGGTGAGGAAATAATCGTTGCCGCGGGTTGCCCTTACATCAAAAAAATAGGTTCTTCTCTTTCCGGCCCTGATCCGTTTGCTGTAAACACTTTCCATTTTTTTGTCGTTGTTCTCGTACGCCACAGTTGAATAGTTTTGGGTTTATAATCCTTTTAAGTGTCACAAATATAGGGATGTTTTATAATTACCAAAATTTTAGGAGAAAGGGGTAAAGTCGGGAAAGTCCGGAAGTCGGAAAGTCAGAAATAAAGTCATCTTACGGTTCTTTCCGACTTACGGTCTTTCTGACTTCTCTGACATCTCTTCCGTTAACTGTAACCGGTACAATTCTGCGTAATAACCATTGATAGCCATGAGTTCTTCGTGGGTTCCCTGCTCGGCAAGTTGCCCATTGTCGAGTACAATAATATTATTGAATGGAAAGGATGAAAAAATGCGGTGCGTAATAATGATGGCAGTTTTATCGTGCAGGTATCGATAGAGGTTTCCAATGATCTCATTTTCTGTTTTCGCATCTACCGCACTCAGGCAATCATCAAATACAATGATCTCAGGTTCTTTAATCAGCGCACGTGCAATGGAGATGCGCTGTTTTTGTCCGCCACTTAGGGTTACACCACGCTCTCCTATCATGGTATCATACCCATTTCCAAACCCTGTAATTTCTTTGTGTACGCTTGAGAATGCGGCGGCCTGCTCTATGGTTTCCTGTGAGGCCGTTGTTGCCAATCCAAAACTAATGTTATCACTTACTGTATCGCTGAAAAGAAATATATCCTGCTGCACATAACTGATTTGTTCCCGGAGAATTTTCAAATCAATATTCCGGATATCGTTTCCGCCTATCTGTATCGAACCCTTATACGGATCATAAAAGCGAAGCAATAGCTGGGCCAATGTTGATTTACCGCTACCCGTTCTTCCCAGTAATAATATTTTATCTCCTTTTTTAATGCGAAGGGTAAAATCCTGCAACGCCTTAATACCCGTATGCGGATAAGTAAAATTTACATGATCAAACACAATATCACCTGAAACCGGCATTACCAAAGGTGTTTCGACATTGGCTATCACAGGTTTTGTATCCAGAAACTCATTCAATCTTTTTTGCGATGCAGCGGCTCTTTGTATCATACTGGCTGTCCAGCCAATGGCACTTACAGGAAACGTTAGCATGTTGATATAGATTACAAACTCTACAATCAATCCCACTTTACTGCTGTCTTCCAATGCCTGCATACCTCCTACCATAATGGTCAAAAGTGTGCTTAACCCAATCATCAATGCCATACTGGGAAAATAAATGGCTTCTACTTTTGCCAATCCCACTGCATTTTTTTTATACTCCTCACTGTTTTTCTGAAAGAAACCAAACATGGCTTTCTCCTGTACAAATGATTTGATCACACGTATTCCTGAAAATGATTCCTGTGCATTGGTGGTGAGGTCGGATAATAACGCCTGTATCTTCTCGCTCTTTTTATTGATCACACTATTTACCAGGTAAATGGTAATGGCCAAAATGGGTAATGGTGCCAATACCAATAAGGTCAGGTTTACATCTTTTCTTAGCATGTTTACCACACAAAAACCGATGAGCGAAATCAGGTTGATCAGGTACATGATAGCCGGCCCGGAATACATTCTTACCCGGCTTACATCTTCCGTCATACGGTTCATGAGATCGCCGGTGCTATGGGTTTTATAAAAATGGGTATCCAGTTGCTGGTAATGTTGAAAAATTTCGTTCTTCTGGTCAAACTCAATATGCCGGCTCATCACAATAATGGTTTGCCGCATAAAAAACATGAGTATGCCACGTATAATGGCCAGTCCTAATATCGTAATACTGCAAATGGCGATCAGCCACCCAAAACTAAACTGGCCCGATTGCATGGTATGGATAAACCAGTTCACCAATTGATCGTGTATGGGACGGGTAACAGGAGGTCGGGCACCCGGTAAGCGTTGTTGTACCTGGTTTACCACAAAACCAGTAACCTGCGGCGCCAGCACGGCAAAATAATTAGAAGCCATCACGAAAAAAATCCCGATGAAAAAACGTTTGCGATATTTCCAGAAATATTTATTGAGGGCCGAGAGATGCTTCAATGGGTTACTGATTTAGGCAAAGGTAAAGGCCAATCTGTATTGAATAATAACAGAAAGGATAAATGGATGTCGATTACAGGTTTTCGAGCTGTCTCAATATTATATCATCCGGCACGCCTTGTTGTGTGGACGCTTCAAATGTGTGAATGGTACAAAGATCGGGATCGATTGTGTAATTTTTTGTCAGATAAAGTGCACATATTTGCACCGTTATAAAATGACTTTGTTATGAAAAAGAGCGGGATGAAAGAAACCAAAATACTCAATGCGATTTTTGCGATCAGTTCTTCGAATAAAAAGGCTGTTCCCAAAGCATCACCTACTTATTCCCTAAATGTAAAATCACTATTTGGCCTTCGTAAAGTGATGTCATAGCTGCCTTAATTTACCCCTGGTATATATATTATTTCCCCCTGTTTCTGCATTGTCTTTTTGATACTATCTTTATTTTAGTGTTTTTATCACTTTTAGCCGATTAAAATAGTAAACATGAGATTTGCATTTCTGGGTATTTGCTTGTTGTTGCTGAATGCAGTATCCTTTGCACAACCAACACAAAAACCACCTTTACATGGTAAAAACTGGATGGCCATTACAGGTAAACCATTGGCCGCTACCGCGGGATCGATGATCTTTCAAAAAGGGGGCAATGCCATAGATGCAGCCTGCGCCATGCTTGCCGCTACCTGTACCATGTGGGATGTATTAAGTTGGGGCGGCGAAACACAGGCACTCATTTACAATCCCAAAACAAAAAAAGTAATTGCTTTGAATGCCATGGGCGTTGCCCCAACCGGTGCTACTGTTGATTTTTTTAAAAGTAAAGGCTATTCTTTTCCTCCAGAATATGGCCCATTGGCGGCTACTACACCGGGTACGGTTGGCGGAATTTGCTACCTGCTTTCTGAATTTGGTACCATGAGTTTGAAAGAAGTATTGTTACCAGCCATGCAACTGGCAGCAGGTTACCCAATTGAGGCACAAACTGCCAATAGCATTGAGAAAAATAAAGAGATGCTGAAACAATGGCCTTATTCTGCCAAAGTATTTCTAACACATACTGGCGAAAAAAGAGAAGCACCGGAAGCCGGGGAAATTTTTGTGCAGAAAGACCTGCTGGCCACGCTAACCAAACTGGTGGAAGCAGAACAGTTGGCATTAAGAAATCGTAAGAGCCGCAAAGAAGCTATCATGGCTGCGTTTGATCGTTTTTATAAAGGAGATATTGCGGATGAATTTGTTAGAGGCAGCAAAGAACAGGGCGGACTAATTACCAAAGAAGACCTTGCCCGATGGAAGCCCGTTTTTGAAGAACCCCTGCACACCAATTACAAAGGTATTGAGGTTTACAAATTGCAACAATGGACTCAGGGACCAGTGCTGCTGCAATCATTAAACATACTGGAGAATTTTGACCTGAAATCAATGGGGTATAATAGTAGTAAATACCTGCATACCATTTATCAAACCATGAACCTGAGTTTTGCAGACCGTGATTTTTATTATGGCGATCCTTATTTTCCACCGGAAGAACCGATGAAAGGTTTATTGAGCAAAGCGTATGCAAAAGAACGAGCGAAGCTGATAGGCTTTGACAGGAATGATGCCAAAGCAGCACCGGGCGACCCCTACCCTTTTGAAGGAAAAACAAATCCCTATCTGAATTTATTAAAACAACACGCGGTGTTATCTGATTCTGGTTTCGCTTCCGGATCGGCCATTCCGAAACATGATCAAACCATGCTCAGTACAGAGGATCGTGCTGCATTGGCTTTGGCTGAGGAACAATATACCGACAGGCTTTTACGAGGCACTACATCAGTAGAAGCGGCAGATACTTCGGGCTGGGTGATATCGATCACACCAAGTGGTGGCTGGTTACCGGCCTGCATTGCAGGGCGTACCGGTATAGGTATGAGCCAACGTATGCAAAGCTTTGTACTTGATGCCGCCATAGATCCGTTTAATGTTGTGGAGCCGGGTAAGCGCCCAAGGGTAACCTTAACACCTACCCTTGCACTAAAAAACAACCAACCCTTTTTATGTTTTGGTGTACAGGGTGGCGATACGCAAGACCAGAATTTGTTGCAGTTTTTTTTGAATATGGTTGAGTTTGATATGACTGTGCAACAGGCAACAGAAGCTGCTAATATCAATACCAATCAATTGTGGTTATCCTTAGGCGGAACTAAGCTTTCAGATCGTAAACCCAAACCGGGAAATATCATCGTATCAAGTCTTACCCCCGAAAAGATCCGAAATGAATTAACCAAAATGGGCTATAAGGTTACAGTGGGCGAAAGAACCAGTGGCCCTATTAATGCCATTTACTTTGACTGGAAGCATGGAAGTTTATGGGGTGGCAGCAGTAATAACGGAGAAGATTATGGTATTGGATGGTAAGCATCATCTGAGGAATGATTGTCTTCTTAGCCATTTTTCTGTTTTACATTTATTTAGATGTGCTATTGTATACTAATAGTACAAGACGTTATTTAATATTCACTCACCTGCAAATAGAGTTAAATGGCTTTACTGAAAGTAGGTACACCTATTTCTTTGCGCCACAATTGTGCATCAATGGCTGCACTGATGTTTCGGATGAATGACATGCCTTTTGGCGTTACAGAAATTTTTCTTCCATCCAGTATCACCAACCCATCTTGTTCCAATTCATTTAATTTAGAAAATGCAGTTTCTACAAATGCCGGTTCAAGTAAAGGATTATTTAATAAGGTTTCGTTTTGGCACATCAGTTGCAAAATCTTTAGGCGTATTACCAGATCTTCCTGATTAAGTAAATGACCATGCACGAGTGGAAATTCATTTCTGCTAATTTTTTCTTCATACGCCTCCACTTCTTTTTCATTTTGTGCAAAAGCTGTCCATGCATCACTAATACTGGAAACACCCAATCCAATAATCAATTTAGATTTAGTGGTGGTATAGCCCATAAAATTCCGGTGCAGGTTACCTGCTTTAGCTGCAGTAAACAAAGCATCATCAGAAAGGGCAAAATGATCCATGCCAATGCTTGCAAAACCAGCAGCTTCCAGTAACTCACGCCCGCGTTGATACATTTCCCATTTTTCGTTCGCTGCTGGTAAATCGGCCTCTGTATACCTTCGCTGCACTTTACTTTTCCATGGCACATGCGCATAAGAATAAAAAGCAATTCTATCCGGCATAAACCCTTTGATCAATGCAATGGTATGCTCTACACTGGCCACGGTTTGGTGTGGTAATCCATAAACCAGATCAATATTAATGCTGGTGTATTTATATTTCCTTGCCCAGTCAACCACTTCTTTTGTTTTTTCATAGGTCTGGTTACGGTTAATCACAAACTGAACTGTAGGATCAAAATCCTGTACCCCCAAACTAATGCGGTTAAACCCAACCGATGCCAGTTGCTTAATGTGCTCTTCATTGGTATAATTGGGATGTACTTCTACACTAAATGCATGATTGTCATTCACAATCGCATCTTTGGTAATGCCATTGATGAGTGTTACCAGATTTTCGGGACTGAAAAAAGTAGGCGTTCCACCACCCAAGTGTATTTCTTTGATCACAGGAGTTGTGGGTAATAATGCACGGTACATATGCCACTCTTTTAATACAGCGGCTATATACGGATCTTCTACTGCATGGTTAACGGTGATCCTTTTATTACATGCGCAAAACGTACACATGTTCTCACAAAAAGGCAGGTGAATATACAAGCACAATTCTCCATTTTCTGCCAGAAACGTATTTACAACAGACTGTTGCCAGCTATCCGTAGTTATCGTACCAAAATCCCAATACGGTACCGTTGGATAACTGGTATACCGTGGTGTGGGTTGATCATATTTGTGTAATAAAGAAAGAATTTCATTATGCATAGCTGATGTTTAAATGCCGCACAAAGGTATCAGTGGGTGTATTTTTAAAATATGACAAATGTTAGTTGCCTGACATTCAGTAGTGGATTCTAGCAAAATTTACGTTAGCATGACAATGAGTAGCCGGTGTCTTTATCTTATTTATGTAAATAATGCAAGTCTTTTGGTTCAGGATGTAAGTTCGTTTGCCTTTTACTATTCATCTTTGTCAGAAACTTATTATAGTATATGTACAGGTATTTACTGGTGCTTATTTTTTGTTTACCTGTTGTTGCAACTGCACAAGATGCTTCCTCCATAATTCCCGAAAAAAACATTACTAAAGACACCGCCTATCAGAAAGACCTGATTGATATTGTGAAGAAATGGTTACGCATACGTGATCAAACCATCAAAACAAAAGGCAAACAAAAAATATATTTTTCCTTCCTGCCATTTAGTACCACCGTTCCCGGAGGAAACGGGAATGCACTCATCACCAGTACTACAGCCGGTACGTATTTTGGACCGCGTAAAACAACCAACCTGTCCAGCGCCACTTTTGCCCCTTACTGGAATTTTGATGGTCGTTTCGGATTACCACTAAGAACCAGTATCTGGCTGCCCAATAATAAGTTAACGGTACAGGGCGACACCCGTTTTTTATATTACCCTCAATACACCTGGGGTTTGGGATCTGATCATACCAATGATGAAAAATTATTGGTGTATTATAAATATATCCGGTTTTACCAGAATGCGCTCAAGCGTATCAAACCCTATTTTTTTGCAGGCCTAGGCTATCACCTGGATTATCGTTTGAATATCAAAACAGATGATACGGCCATGAACCTTAAACAATTTACCGGATACGAATATGGTACGGGTAGTAATTCATTTTCTTCAGGCATCAGTTTGAATGCCTTGTATGATACCAGAAACAATTCGCTCAATCCATTACCAGGTGCCTATGCCAATCTTATTTACCGTATCAATCCATCGATATTGGGTAGTAACCATAGTTGGCATTCTCTGTACATCGATTTGCGAAAATATGTTTCTATGAATCCAACGAATGAGCGGCAACAAAATACGTTAGCGTTCTGGAGTTATTTATGGACGGTTTTTGATGATGGTGTTCCCTATCTCGATCTGCCCAGCATAGGTTACGATCCATACGACCGGTCTGGACGTGGGATAGAGCAAAACCGATACAGAGGTAAAACACTTTTGTATGCCGAAACTGAATACCGGCGTGATATTACGCAGAATGGCTTGTTTGGTTTTGTGGTGTTTGCCAACATCAATACGGTGAGTGGATCGAAAAGTTTATTAAAAGCCTGGCATCCAGCAGCCGGCGCGGGTTTGCGGATTAAGTTTAATAAAGGCTCTAATACCAATATTGGTATTGACTACGCTTTCAGTAAAGGTTATCGTACACTCATGTTCAGCCTGGGTGAGGCATTTTAAAAAAGCTAAAAGCTTGCAGCTGCCTTCACACACACAACAATCCTCCCCCGTCTTTGGCCATAGTGACGAATATGTAGCATAACTATACAATGGTAGTTAAAATGGCTGAATGCCTTACTGTATTGCCTTTCAGTCTGTTCTGCCTACTTAATTTATGTAAAATCCATTCTTTTTTTGGTAGATAGGCTGCCACACTATTATTTTGCACCCGGAGAGTTGGCAGAGTGGTCGATTGCGGCAGTCTTGAAAACTGTTGACTGTAACAGGTCCTGGGGTTCGAATCCCTAACTCTCCGCTACCAAAACTACCTGCTAGACCCGCCCAATTGGCGGGTTCTTTTTTTCTGACAACTCTGACATGATTAGGTACTCAATTTTTATTTGTAACCTAACTTCACTGAACTATTTTAATAGAACAATTTTTGTATATCTTGGTTAAAAGACTACCAAACTTCATGTTTCCTATGAAAAGACAGATTTATGGATGTATATTATTATTAGTACTTGTATACTCCTGTAAAAAAAGTGCCAGTACTACAGGTGGTGGAACAACACCAACAACACCTACACCAACAACGCCCGTTGTAGAATCCGTTCCTTTAAAATCAGTTTCTCCATTTCCTATTGCAGTGGCTGGCAGTAATGGATCTTTTATTACCAATAGCCTTTCAGGGGATATTATTAAAAGAGATTTCAATGGCATTACTTTTGAAAATGAAATGAAAAATAGCTCCCTGGTGAATGCCTCCGGGGGATATAATTTCAGCACAGCCGATGCCATGGTAGCTGCTGCACAAGCCGCTAATCTTCAAATTCATGGCCATGTTTTAGCCTGGCACTCACAATCACAAGGCGCCTATTACAGAAGTGTTCTTAGTGCAGCTAGCCCAAGTACTACCAATTTGGCACCCAACCCGGGTTTTGAAAACGGCGATGCCAGCAGCTTTACCAATTTCACTGTTTTAAACAGCGGTAACCCAACGGGTAATGCCACCCTATCCGTTGGTTCTGGTTCTGCCGAAGTGCGCAATGGTACACGGTCTTTGAAAGTTGTGAACCCTACCGCATACCCAACAGAACAGTGGCGGGTGCAAGTAGCTACCGATGCGATTGCACTAATAGTAGGTAAGCAATACCAGATCAGCTATTGGGTAAAAGCGGCTACAGCAAATGGTTCTATACGCCTCTCAACACAACCCACTCCCTTGTATCAGGCAGATCAAACAATTGGCACCAGCTGGCAGCAGGTAACCTGGCTTATCACCGCCAATGAAGCACAAACCCGTATTGTTTTTGATTTAGGTCGTAACGTCAACACGTATTTTATTGATGATGTAAGTGTAAACGAATTGGTTACTTCAGGCGGCACAGCCAATAATTATGCAAAAGTAGATAGCTTATTGAAAACCACTATCGAACAAATAGCAGGTCGTTATAAAGGGAAAGTAAGGGGTTGGGATGTGATTAATGAAATGTTTGCCGATGGTCCGGCAGGGGCCATCAGAAACAATACCAATACCGCCAATGCTACTGCCAACGATATATTTGTGTGGAGCGAATACCTGGGTCGTGATTTTGGCGTAAAGGCTTTCAACTATGCAGCCCTCGCAGACCCAACAGCCAAATTGTTTATCAACGATTATAACTTAGAATCTTCTACCGCCAAATTAGATTCGTTGATTGCTTATGTGGCAGAGATCAGAGGCAAAGGCGCTAAAGTAGATGGGATAGGCACCCAAATGCATGTAAGCATTAATACCAGCAAAACGCAAATTGATAATCATTTTATAAAACTGGCAGCCACTGGGTTATTGGTGCATATTTCTGAACTGGATATTGGTGTTAATACTACTAATGCAACCACTATATCATTTAGCGATGCATTAGAAACTACACAGGCAGATATGTACGGTTATATTGTTGCATCTTATAAGCGCATCGTGCCCAAGGCACAGCAATATGGTATCACTATTTGGGGTGTGTTAGATAACCAAAGCTGGCGATATAAAAGCGGTGCAGATTTTCCACTGATTTACAATTCGGTTGGTGGTAAAAAGAAAGCCTATGAAGCTGTTTTAAATGCGTTAAAATAGGGCTATTATTATTGTAGTTTATTTCTTTTTCATGGCTGTTCCACAAAGGCAGTGTTGAATATACTGCTTTGTTGGCTGTTGTAGTTTTATTGCTGAGTGAGCACTAGAACGTCCTTGCGAGGGGATGCGAGGAACGAAGCAAAGCAATCTATGTTACAACATTCTAAGTGTCTGTAATTCGCAGCACAGATTGCTTCGTTCCTCGCAAAGACGGTGCAAACATTATTGCAATAGGAGAAAACCCAGAAAACCTTTGTTAAGTCTTCATGGAATTCATCACTTCTCCTCCTTAACCTTTTCCACCGAAATCAAATCCGCTATATCTACATTCATGGGCAATACACCCACCTGTACAATGGCTCTCTTGCCTCGTATTTCTTTCACTTCGCCTACCTGGTAATTTTTTTTCAGTTTTACCAGAGAGCCTACTATAATATTCTGATTGAGCTCTTTGTATTTTTTATCTACTTTTTTTGCCAGCTTGTTTACCACAATTTCTTCCTTGCCTTTAAAGAGCATGTTTTGCAGGTTCTTCACCACATCGCTCTTGTTTTCCGATTTCTTCCAGTCGAGCACAATCTGTTTTAACTTTCGCTCCATATCTTTTAAATACACCAGTCTTTCTTCTGCAATTCTATTTTGCTGTTTCAACAATTCTACCTGCTGGCGGTGGCGTTCTTTATCCATCACCAGTTCCATTTCTTTCTTCAGTTTCTCATTTTCTCTTACCAGTCGTGATAATTCTTTTTTCTCTACATCCAGTTGCTGCAAATCCTGTTCGGTACTGTTCAGTAAACGATCCAGTTTAAAATGATCTTCATCAACCAGTTTTCTTGCACGGTTAATCAGGTGTTGTGGTAAACCAATTCTTTCGGCAATAGCAAACGTGTATGAGCTGCCGGGCTTTCCAACAATGAGTTTATACATAGGTAGCAGTCGAACTTCATCAAACTGCATGGCCCCATTCAAAATGCCCTGGGTATGATTGGCCATTACTTTCAGGTTGAGGTAATGGGTAGTAACAATTCCATAAGAATGACGGCGCGATAATTCTTCCATAATCACTTCTGCAAAAGCACCACCCAGATTGGGGTCACTGCCACTACCGAGTTCATCAATAAAAAACATTGTTTTGCCATTGGCTGTTTCAATAAAATATTTCATGTGCAGCAAATGACTGGAATAAGTACTCAGCTCAAACTCAAGATTCTGTGTATCGCCGATATGAATAAAGAGTTGTTTAAAAATTCCCATTTGCGAATCAGGGTGTACGGGCACTAGCAGACCACTTTGCAGCATTAGTTGGTTTAGTCCAACTGTTTTCATAGTAACCGTTTTTCCTCCGGCGTTTGGACCGCTGATCACGAGTATGCGGTTTTTCTCATCAAGTGTTAAGGTAACCGGTATGGTTTTTTTGCCAGATGTTTTGTTATAGAGATATAATAAGGGATGATAGGCATCAATCAAATGAATATGCGCCTTATCAGTTAACGAAGGAAATTGCCCGTTCATATCCAATGCCAGTTTTGCTTTGGCATTGATAAAGTCATATTCGCCTGTTGTGTCGAGATATTGTTTTAGAAGATGTGCATACACCGAAAGCCGTGCCGTGAGTTCGCGAAGAATTCTTTGTACTTCTTTGATCTCATCATTTTCCAGACTAAATACTGCGTTGTTAAGGTCTATGGTTTCTTCAGGTTCTATAAACGCAGTTTTGCGGCTGTCGCTTTCGCCATGCAGAATTCCTTTTACCTGGCGTTTGTGTTCTGAAAATACGGCTACTACCCTTCTGCCATTGCTGAAACTTTCGTCAATATCGGCACTATACCCGGCTTTGGCCAGTTTAGAAATAACTTTCTCAAATGCACGGCGCAACTCATTTCTTTTTTTGTACAAACTCATGCGGATCTTTTGCAGATCTTCTGAAGCATTGTCTTTTACATTGCCGCTTTCATCCAGAATTTCATCAATGAGTTCAATGATTACTTTCTCATAATAGGTTCCGGCAATTACTTTGGATAAAGCTGGAAATGCGGTTCTTCGCTCTGTATCAAACCACCTGAATATGGAATTGATGTTTTCAGCCAGTTTGCGAATGGGCATCCATTGTTCGCCGGTTAACAAGGCGCCGGGAATGGAAAGTAATTTGATGTCACGGCCAATATTCTGCGTAAAATCATTTGGAAAATATTGCCCCAGCTGCAAGATCAGTTTGAATTCATTGCTTTGCTGCAGTTCCAGTTCAATATAATCTTTACGGGTATGGATACGGAGCTGCTCTGCCTTTTGTTTGGCATATTCGGTTTTGGCATGTTCTCTTAACAATACTTTTACCTTATCAAATTCCAGTTGCGAGAGGGCAGTTTCCGGGTACAAACGCATACAGATCCTTTCTTTTTAAGTGATGCAAAGGTAATGGAGCGGCGTGTATCACAGCTAAATCCTCATTTTGTGTGGGATTGATCTTCTTTTCTTTCACCGCGAGGGCACTAGGACACGAAGGGTCGCTAAGAACTTCGCGTACCCTCGCGTTTTTCCGCCTTAGCGGTTAAAAGCTCTAAACTTGTTAAAAGATTGCTATGCTTTAACAACAAAGTAAGGATTGAACCAACGGCCCGTCAATCTGTTAGTAATTATGTGTCGTACATTTAAAAAAATAAAACTGATGAAACCCTGGTTTTCCCTATTACTTCTGGTTACTGCGTTTACCGCCTGTGCCCAACCTAAAACCGATAAGAAATTAGCGACTATGAATAATGAACCCATCCCCAACGGGGTAAAAACAGATACCGCCACTTTTGGCGAAGGTTGTTTCTGGTGTACCGAAGCTTTTTTCAAAGAATTGAGGGCGTGTATAAAGTGATCAGTGGTTACGGTGGCGGATTTGTTGAAAATCCTACCTACGAGCAGGTATGCGATAAAAATACAGGTCATGTAGAACTGGCGCGTATTGTATTTGATCCTACCAAAGTAAGTTATGATGAGTTACTGGAAGTGTTCTGGAAAACCCACGACCCTACTACCATGAACCAGCAGGGCAACGATGTAGGGCCGCAATACCGAAGCGCCATCTATTACCACAATGACGAACAAAAACAGAAAGCAGAAAGTTATAAAGCCAAACTCGATAAAAGCGGTGCCTGGGATAAACCGATTGTAACTACGATTGAAGCTTTCAAGAATTTTTATCCTGCAGAAAACTACCACCAGAATTATTACAACGATAACCAGAACCAGGGCTATTGCCGTTTTGTAATTGCCCCTAAACTGGAAAAATTTGAGAAAGTGTTTAAGGATAAACTGAAGAAAAAGGGATAGAAAATAAAAATTCAAAAGTAAAGAGTCAAAATTCAAAGGGTCATATTTTATGACTTTTGAATTTTGACTTTTTACTTTAAAAAATATGTTTTCCGCAATTCCAACAAATTCAAAGCATTCGGATAAAACCCTTTTACATTAGGTTGCACCAGGTGAATGGCCATATCATACCATACAGGTATTACAGGTGCATCGTTAATGACCAGCTGATCCATTTCTCTGTATAATTGGTAGCGTGTAGTATCATTATTCTCTAGTAATGCCTTCTCATATAAAATATCAAAAGCCGGGTTTTTATAACGGGTATAGTTGGGTGGTGCAGGATTTTTACTGTAAAACATGGCCATGTAATTTTCTGCATCCGGATAATCGGCTATCCAACTTCCTCTGAAAAACAATGCCTGCGATTTAGCGGTTTGCTCAAGCAACAAACTTTTCTGTATCACTTCTACCTGAACGGGAATGCCAACTTCTTCTAATTGTCGTGCTACAAAACTGGCAATATCTGCATAAATGCCAATGGTTAATAGTTTAATGGAAGGTAAGCCCTTACCCTCGGGGTAGCCTGCTTGTTTCAACAGTTGTTTGGCTCGGGCAGGATCGTAATAATAACCTTTTACCAACTCAGCATTTTTGGAAGGCAAACCACCGGGCACAAAACCCGCTTCAGCAGGTATGCCAATGGAGTTGCGCATGTACATCATCAATTGCCGGCGGTTAATGGCGTAGTTCATTGCCTGCCGGATAGCTTTGATTCCGGTAGCGGTATTTTTTACCAGCGGATTGTTTTCATCCACCAGAATGCCAAAATATTCGGTGTTGAGGTAAGCATGTTTATTAAGGACGATTTTTCCTACCCATTGATCGCGCAGCTCACCCTTTTTTGTCAGCAGTTCATCTTTGAATGAGGCATCAATATCATTTACGAAACTTAACCCACCCTGCCGAAACTGCAGAAACTCCGTGGCTTTGTTATCAAAAAAACTCACTTTAATCGCATCCAGGTAAGGCAAGCGGTTTCCGGCACTGTCTTTCTCCCAATAGTTTTTGTTTTTATGAAAGATCATAGCCTCACCCTCATCCCAGGAGATCAGCTGAAAAGGCCCGGTACCACAGGGATGCCGGCGAAAATCTTTTCCATATTTATCTACAACTTCTTTCGGAACAATGCTGCAATACTGCATACTTAAAATACCCATGATGGGATGAAATGGCCGTAACAGGGTTAACTGAAAAGTAGAATCGTTCAACGCTACAAAACCTTTACTGGTATCTATCCGGTTATTAAAGATCCAGGCACCGCTGCTGGCAGTTGATTTATCAATAATACGCTGCAAACTATAAGCAACATCCTCCGCCGTTAACAACCTGCCCTTGCCATTAGGGAATGCTTCATTATCATGAAAATAAATACCCCGTTGCAAATGAAAGGTGTAGGTTAATCGGTCTGCACTTACTTCCCAACTTTTGGCAACAGAAGGAACAATGTTCAGTCCAGTATCTATCTCAACCAACGTATTATATATTTGATGCACCGGCCACATGATGGATTGGTTTTTGGCAAATGCCGGATCCAGGGTAGCAGTGCCTGTAGCTTCGTTATAATAAAATACCTGCTTGTCAGAGGTTTCCTTTTTACCACAGCTAAAGAAAACAAAACCTGCCAATACAAATAGCAAATACGGTACAGGTACTGTATGTTTGACAAAGGGTTGGTGTTTTAAGGTATTCTTGACATCCATGCTGCCCGAATATCATAATTTTAAACAATGAATGCAAAATTCAAATTACTAATCTGTTTCTGTACCCTTTTTCAAGTGGTAACCAAAGCACAATTGGGCGAAAACAAAAAAGTGTTTACCCATGCAGATACACTCAGGGGTAGCTTAAACGCCAACAGAACCTGGTGGGATGTGATGCATTACAGTATTCTGGTTACACCTGATTTTACTACCAAATCCATCACCGGAAAAGTGGATATCCGTTTTAAAGTAACGGGCACCGGTAAGAAAATGCAGATTGACCTGCAGGAGCCGATGGAATTAGACAAAGCTTATTTGGGCGATACCAAGCTTACTTACACAAGAGAGGGTAATACCTATTTGATAGATATTCCATTGGCACTGAAAAAAGGAAGTATACAAACGCTGGCATTGCGGTATGCCGGCAATCCCAAAGTAGCCAAGCGTGCACCATGGGATGGTGGCTGGATTTTTCAGAAAGATGCAAAAGGAAGACCTTGGATGAGTGTTGCCTGTCAAGGATTGGGTGCCAGTGTTTGGTACCCTTGTAAAGATCACCAGAGCGATGAACCGGATAGCGGCGCTACCATGATGCTGACCATTCCGGATACCTTGGTAGGTGTGGCCAATGGCCGACTCATCAGCAAAACCAGTTTTAGTCCCGGAACCCTTACCTGGAAATGGGCAGTAAAAAACCCGATCAACAATTATAACCTGGTACCCTATATAGGTAAGTATGTAAACTTTACGGATACGGTAATGGGTGAGAAAGGAAAACTGGATATGAGTTATTGGGTGATGGATTATAATCTGGATAAAGCCAAAGAACAATTTAAGCAGGCCAAAACCATGATGCATGCGTTTGAATACTGGATGGGGCCTTATCCGTTTTATGAAGACAGCTATAAATTGGTAGATGCCCCGCATTTGGGTATGGAGCACCAAAGTGCAGTTGCCTATGGCAATCAATATATGAATGGATATCTCGGAAGGGATTTGAGTAATTCGGGATGGGGGTTGAAATGGGATTTTATCATTATTCACGAAAGCGGACACGAATGGTTTGCCAATAATATTACCAGTAAAGACCTGGCCGATATGTGGATTCATGAAGGCTTTACCAATTATTCAGAAACCTTGTTTACGGATTATGTGTATGGTGTGCAGGCGGGTAACGAATACAATTACGGCACCCGAAGCGGCATACAAAATGATAAACCCATTATTGGCCCGTATGGCGTAAACAAAGAAGGTAGTGGGGATATGTATCCTAAATCAGGCAACATGATTCACAGCATTCGACATGCCATGAATGATGATGGCAAGTTTAGAGAGATGATTCGCTTTCTGAATAAAAAATTCTATCATAAAACGGTTACTACAGAAGATATTCAGCAGGTGGTGAGCCAATATTTCGGAACCAGCGTAGCAAAAATATTCGACCAATATTTACGCACCACGCAAATACCCGTATTGGAATATGCCGTATCAGCAGATAAAACCAAACTCTCTTACCGCTATACCAATTGTGTAGAAGGGTTTAATCTTCCCATCTTCCTCAAAACGGTAAAAGGTGGTTTATTCCTGGGCCCCGAATCGGAAAAGTGGAACACGAAAGAGCTGCGCCCGGGGGACTTTGAGTCGTATCAATTAAACTTGATTCAACGAGATTATTATATTACTGTGAAGGAAGTGGTCAGGAATTAAAAATTAATAATTAAAAATTAATAATTAAAAATGGTACAGCAGTTTTCTAAAAATATCATCAGCAAAGAATTGGAAAAAATTATTAATTATTAATTTCTATTTACTAATTAATAATGGCTAGTATCAGGAAACAAACCATCATCTCCAGTGCCTTAGTATACATTGGTTTTCTGATTGGAGTAGTTAATATTTATTTTTATACCACTACTACCCCATTCTTTTTTTATCAGTCGGGTAATATTTTTAAACCCGAGCAGTATGCGTTAACACGGATCTTTTTTGATTTTGGACAAATCATGTATGCGTTCGGTTCTCTGGGGGTGATACCAGTGATTTATAAGTTTTATCCGTACTACAAAGACAATCTTCCAGATAAAAAAATTGATCTGTTATCCTGGGCCCTGCTGGCATCTTTTATTGGTTTTGTATTGGTTGTATGGGGTGGTTGGTATTTTGAACCACTCTTCATTCGCAAGTTTTCAGAAAAATCTCAACTTGTAGTTGATTACTATTTCTGGCTTTTCCCATTTGCCATGGGTATGTTATTCTTTTCTGTGATTGAAAGTTTTTGCTGGGCAGTGAATCAATCTGTGGTTTCCAATTTTTTGAAAGAAACTGCTTTACGAATTCTTACAAGCGTATTGATCTTGTTGTATTATTTTAAGTTTGTTTCTTTTCAACAGTTCATTTATTTATTTGCTTTTCAATATCTGGTGGTGTTTCTGGTATTATTGGTGTATTTATATAAAACCGGTCATCTATACCTAACATTCAACATCAGCCGCGTTACCAGAAAATTCTGGAAAAAAATTGCAGGCATGCAGATGCTGATTTTTGGCGGTACAGTAATAGCGGCTGTAGCAGCTACCATTGACAGCTTGATCATAGCAAGTTTAAAAGGATTAACCGCCACCGGTATTTTTGTTTTTGCTCAATACGCTGCCAATCTGATACAAGTCCCACAGCGGAGTATCCAATCCATTTCTGCGGGTATTTTATCACGCGCCTGGAAAGACAAAAACTACAAAGAAATCCATCGCATTTACCAGCGGTCTTGCATCAATTTATTATTGATGTCATTATTTATTTTTGGAAACATCTGGTTGAACATAGTAGATGGCATGCAGGTATTGCATATTCAAAAAGATTATGCTGATGGATTGGGTGTGTTATTTATTCTGGGTATGGTTCGCATTATTGATGCAGGTACCGGTTTAAATGCCATGGTCATTAACACCTCTACTTTCTGGCGTTTTGATTTTTATAGTGGGGTTACCTTACTTGCTTTACGCTTGCCGCTCACGTATTACTTAATTAAAAATTATGGTATCATTGGTTCTGCATTTGCAGAATTAACCGCCTATAGTGTCTATAATTTCATCCGCTTCGAATTCCTTCGCAGGAAGTTTAACATGCAGCCTTTTACTTTAAAAACTTTGTACTCTCTTTTCCTAGGTGTTGGCGCCTATGCAATCTGTTATTTTTTACTGAAAGATATCCATGGATGGCTGGGATTAATTCTTCGCGGCACAATCTTCTCAACTATCATGATCTTAGGCATTTTCTACTGGAAACTAACCCCCGATGCAGGGCAGATGTTGGATAATTTTTTGAAGAAAATACAGAAAAAGTCTAGAGACTGAAGTTAGAAGTCTGGAGTTGTGCCTTTAATTATTAATTTTTAATTGTTAATTATTAATTATTCTCCCTGCTCCCCGAAACTTTGGTTGCCAGTATTTTTCGTTCAAATCACTGATCATGACTCCGCCACTAGTGGCTGCATGAACAAATTTATTATTGAGAAGGTATACACCCACATGCGAAATATCTCTTCCAGCTGTATTAAAGAAAACCAGGTCGCCCTCGCGCAAGTCTTCCAGTTCAATTTTTTCGGCCACATTGTATTGCTCCTGCGATGTTCTGGGTAAGAGTACCTGGTATACTTCGCGTAAAACAATTTGTGTAAAAGCAGAACAGTCGATACAGTTATCGGTACTGCCACCCATACAGTATTTGGTACCCCACCATCTGTCTATTACAGCCAGTAAAGGAATATTGGTCAATTTTTCTACCGTGGCATCCGTTGCAATGGCGTATTTCAATTGCAGCATATTGGCATTCTCAATACCAATGGTCATCATCTGTGCATTGGGTTTGTTTGACGGAACAGACTGGTTGTTTCCGGTTTCCGGTTTCCGGTTAGCGGGAGTGATCTTTTTTTCTTTGGTAGCAACCATTCCGCCCGGTGTTACTTCAATTCCATTCATAAATTCACGCTTACCACCGGAATAGGCCGATTTTTTTGGCGTAGACACATTACCAGAACTGTCCTTAGCAGAAATCTTTCGCACCGCACTACAACTGCTGAACAGAAGCACACATATAACGGCCAGTATAAGCGGGTTTGTTTTCATATAGCTGAATTGGCAAGTTAAGTGCCGAAAACCAAAATCAGGATGAGCGGGAATAACTTTTGCTTTTTATTGATTGAACCTGAGGGATGTGGATAAGTTAGAAGTCTGGAGTCTGGATACTGGAGTTGATTGGAGTGTATAGTGTTTTGTGGAAAATTGTCAATCTTTTCACAGCCTATATTAACGATATTTGTTGTTTGGGTTTATCCGTTTATTGGTTTATTGGTTTACTGGTAATTTTTTCTATTTATAGATACCAATAAACCAATAAACTAATAAACCAGTAAACCAGCAAACAGCCGCAGCTATGCCTACCTTCTCTCATCTCCATGTACACACCCAATACTCGTTACTCGATGGTGCCGCACCTATTGATAACCTGTATAAAAAAGCCATGAAAGATGGGATGCCTGCATTGGCTATTACCGATCATGGTAATATGTTCGGGGCTTTCAATTTTGTGAGCCAGGCATGGAAGAATACCAAAGTAGTAGGTAAAGATGCGAATGGAAAAGATATTCTTGAACCAACCGTAAAACCGATAGTTGGTTGCGAGTTTTATGTGGTGCGCGACAGGCATGCCAAATCTTTTACCAAAGATGAAAAAGACAAACGCTACCATCAGGTATTACTCGCCAAAAATGCATTGGGTTATCAGAATCTGGTTAAGCTAACTTCCTTAGGCTATATTGAAGGTATGTACAGCAAATACCCGCGTATTGATAAGGAACTGATTGAAAAATACCATGAAGGATTAATTGCCACTACCTGTTGTATTGGTGCCTATGTACCCCAAACCATTTTACATGATGGCGAAGAAAAGGCAGAGAAAGAATTCAAATGGTGGCTGGATATGTTTGGCGAAGATTATTACATTGAATTACAACGCCACAACATTAAAGAACAGGAGTTGATCAATAATACCCTGATCAAATTCTCAAAAAAATATAACGTACCGGTTATTGCTACCAATGATAGTCATTATGTAGACCGAGATGATTCTAATGCGCACGATATTCTGCTTTGCATCAACACCGGCGAAAAACAGAGCACACCGGGGTTTGATGATTTTGTGAATGATGATGTACAGTTGAAAAACCGCCGCTTTAAATTTCCAAACGATCAGTTTTATTTTAAAACATCTGAGGAAATGGGCAAGCTGTTCAGCGATATTCCTGAATCGCTGGATAATACGCAGGGAGTGGTTGATAAAATTGAGATCCTCAATCTTAAAAAAGATATTCTCCTCCCCGCCTTCCCTATTCCCAAAGAATTTCAGGTGCATGCAGATGCCAACCTCAACCAATGGGAGTTTTTACAACACATCACCCGCGAGGGTGCCGCAAAACGATATAACGATCTTACACCCGAAATACAGGAACGCATCGACTTCGAATTGTTCACCATCAGAACCATGGGTTTTGCGGGTTACTTTTTGATTGTTAGTGATTTTATCAAAGCAGGTCGTGATATGGGTGTGTTTGTGGGGCCGGGACGTGGTTCTGCTGCGGGCAGTGTAGTAGCGTATTGCATTGGCATCACTAATATCGATCCTATTAAATACAATTTGCTGTTTGAGCGTTTCCTGAATCCGGATCGTAAGAGCATGCCCGATATTGATACGGACTTTGATGATGAAGGCCGACAGAAAGTGATCGATTATGTAGTAGATAAATATGGCAAAAATCAGGTGGCGCAGATCATAACCTATGGTACCATGGCCGCTAAAATGAGTATCAAAGATGTGGCACGTGTATTGGATCTGCCATTGGCAGAAAGCAATATGCTGGCCAAACTGGTACCCGATAAACCCGGCACAGAATTACGCCGTGTATTGCATGCACCATTAACGATTAAAGAAGGTGAAAAATCACTGGAAGAAAAAGAAGCGTACCAGCAGGAAGATATAGAGAACGTAAAAAAGATCCGGGAAATTTATAATGGAACCGATATCCGAGCGCAGGTATTGAAAGAAGCAGAAAGACTGGAAGGTTCTGTTCGTAATACCGGTATCCATGCAGCAGGTATCATTATCGCTCCACGCGATTTAACGGATCTCTTGCCAGTGGCAACTTCTAAAGATTCTGATTTGTGGTTAACGCAGATTGAAGGAAGTGTGATTGAAGATGCCGGCGTAATTAAAATGGACTTTCTGGGTTTGAAAACCCTCTCCATTCTGAAAACAGCATTGGAACTCATCAAACAAAACCACAACATCATCATTGATCTGGATACCATTGCATTGGATGATGAAAAAACATTCCAGTTATACCAGAAAGGCGAAACCAATGCAACGTTTCAGTTTGAAAGTGTGGGTATGCAAAAATACTTACGCGAATTAAAGCCGGATAAATTTGATGATCTCATTGCGATGAACGCCTTGTATCGCCCCGGCCCTATTGCGTATATCCCAAAATTCATTGACCGGAAACATGGTCGTGAGCCCATTAGTTATGACCTCGATGATATGAAAGAATATCTCGAAGAAACCTATGGTATTACCGTATACCAGGAACAGGTGATGTTGCTTAGCCAGAGTATCGGCGGCTTTACCAAAGGCGATGCGGATGTATTGCGTAAAGCGATGGGTAAAAAGCAAAAATCGGTACTTGATAAAATGAAAGCACAATTCATTTCCGGTGCTACTGCGAAAGGACATGATGCTGTGAAACTCGAAAAAATCTGGACAGACTGGGAAGCATTTGCACAATATGCATTCAACAAATCGCACTCTACCTGTTATGCTTTTGTGGCGTATCAAACAGCCTATTTAAAAGCGCATTATCCGGGAGAATATATGTCGGCCGTGCTGAACCATGCTGGCGCCATTGAAAAAATCACCTTCTTTATGGAAGAGTGTAAACGCATGGGTATAAAAGTACTTGGACCAGACATCAATGAATCGCTCAAAGGCTTTGCAGTGAACCAGAAAGGCGAGATCCGCTTTGGTTTGGGCGGATTAAAAGGTGTAGGTGACGCGGCCGTTGATAATATTATTGCAGAGCGGGAAAAGAATGGCTGGTATACAGATATGTTTGATTTTATCAAACGGGTTTTACAAAAAAACGTCAATAAAAAATCGCTGGAAAGCTTAGCCTATTCCGGGGCATTCGATTGCTTTACCACGTATCACCGTGCACAATATTTTCATATTCAGGAAGGTGAACGTGCTACGGGTTTGGAAAAAATTATTGGATATGGTCAGGCCAACCAAACAGCCACCGGAAGTACCAATACCTTGTTTGGCGACCTCTCCTCTTCTATGCAGGTACAAATGCCCAAGATTCCTAATTGTGAGCCATGGACCTTGACAGAGTTGCTGGATCATGAAAAAGATGTAACAGGCATGTTTATGAGCGGCCACCCATTGGATCATTTTAAATTTGAATTGAAGTACTATGGTATCACCAAGATCAATGACTTCAATGAAATAAAAGAAACGCTTCATCTGCAACCCAATCCGGGTAAAGGTTTGCGCGTGGCAGGTTTGATTATAGATGTGCAACACAGGGTAACCAAAACAGGAAAGAATTTCGGTTCTTTTTCGATTGAAGATTTTACCGGCAAAACCGAGTTTTTATTGTGGAGTGAAGATTATATCAAGTTTCAGAACTATCTGGAAAAAGGAACGAACGTTTTGTTGAATGGATTTTTCCGTCCCCGCTATAATCGCCCCAATGAATTTGATTTTAAGATCAATACTATGTCGTTACTGGAAACCGTAAAGCAGGTATTAACCAGAAGTATCGAGATCAATATCCATCCCGCTTCTATCACACCAGATTTTGTGAATTTTGTAGATAAAAATGTAAAAGGTAATCCGGGTAAATCATCCTTACGATTCAATATTTACGAACCCAAAGAAAACCTGAAAGTGAGCTTATATTCTTTTGAAAGAGGCTTTCTGATGAACGAAGAAATGGCTGATTTTTTAATGGATAATCCGGATGTGGATGTGAATGTTGGATTGGTGGGGTAAGTCGTGAGACGTGAATTGTGAATCGTGAGTGATTATCGTATACTAATATCTACTCACAATTCACGTCTCACGATTATTCAGCTAATCCACCCTTTTTCATCCTAAATCTGCCCCGTTGTCAGGTTTTCACTGTTGCAACGTCATTAATAACATAGGTGGAAAAGTCAAATCAGCATAAACCGGGGTTTGGATTTATATTTGATATCTTCTACTCAACAAAGACTAATTATAACAATTAAAATTTTAGAAAAATGGCTTTAGAACTAACAGACGCAAATTTCCAGGCAACGGTTCTGGACAGCGATAAATTGACATTGGTTGATTTTTGGGCAGAATGGTGTGGCCCTTGCCGCGCAATCGGACCCGTTATTGAAGAACTGGCGAAAGAATATGATGGTAAGGTAAATGTGGGCAAAGTAAATGTTGACCATAACCCTAATCTCAGTGTGAATTATGGAATTACCTCAATCCCTGCTATCCTTTTCATCAAAGGTGGTCAGATTGTAGATAAACAAATTGGTGCCGTACCAAAATCTGTGTTGGATAAAAAGATCCAGGCGCATATTTAATTTACAATATTCAAATTTTGAGAAGAGCCTTATGGGCTCTTTTTTTTGTGCCTTACATGTAATGTTATTAATCCCACTTTTGCAGGAGACAGCTATTAATGTGTAACATTTTGAAGTGCAACGGGATTGTGTTTATGTCTGAAAAGAATGCCAAAAAATACAGTAATAATCAACGAATAGATAGCAAAAACCATCCATGTGCCATGCCAATCCTTACTGCCGTCTGGCAACAGGAAAAATTTATCAATCATCCATCCGCTCAAAATACTGCCCATGATGGCACCAAATCCGTTGGTCATCATCATAAATAAGCCTTGGGCTGAGGATCTGATTTCCGGATCTGTGGAAGTTTCCACAAATAAAGAACCCGAAATATTAAAGAAGTCGAAAGCCATTCCATAAACAATATTAGAAAGTATGATCATCCAGAAAAATGATTCAGGGTTTCCAAATGAAAATAATCCGAAACGCAGCACCCATGCCAACATAGAAATCAACATCACTTTTTTAATGCCAAATTTCTTCATGAAAAATGGAATGGCAAGAATGAATAAAGTTTCAGAGATCTGCGAAATGGAAATAATGATGGTTGAATATTTTACCACAAATGAATCAGCGTATTGAGGAATTTTTTCAAAATCTTTCAGATAGGTATCCCCATACATATTTGTAAGTTGAAGGGCTGCTCCTAAAAACATTGAAAACAAAAAGAAGATGGCCATTTTATAGTTTCCTAATAATTTAAATGCCCGAAGTCCCAAATTATCAATCAGCGAGCCAGTGCCACGTCCTTTATTCTGTGGAGGGCACTTGGGTAAAAACAAAGCATATAATCCCAGTGTAATGGCAAAAACCCCGGCTATGTAAAATTGATTCGCATTTACAGCATGGCCAGTTAAAGCAGCAATTTTTTCACCTATCATTTTGCCAGCCGCCAATGGCGATTGAGGGTCACTCACTAGGTTGGTAGTCCACATAGCCACAATGAAACCAATCGTGCCCCATACCCTGATGGGTGGAAACACTTTAACTACATCCAATTGGTTATCCATCAATATCCGATATGATAAAGAGTTAGATAAGGCAATAGTTGGCATATAAAAACACATACTCAACAAAAGCACCCAAAAAAAAGTATTTGGTACATCTATAAAGGGTAATATAAAAAGCGAAATGCCATACAAAATATGCAAGATGGCATAGAGTTTTTCCGCATTCATCCACCTGTCTGCAATGATACCTACCAATGCAGGCATTAATAGTGAGCCAAGCCCTAAGGTGGAGAATACAGCACCAAATTCCGAACCTGTCCAGCTCTTAAACCCAAATCCATAGGAGCCCAAAGTAGTAAGCCATGCACCCCAAACAAAAAATTGTAAAAAGCTTAAAACAGTTAGTCTAAGTTTTATTGACATACATTTCTTTTATGATTGAACCCATTTCCAAGCGAAAGATGGCTTTATTGTAGCCATTATGGCCATTTTTTCGCTATATCTTTTTTTACAACGCCAACGAATCTAACCAAATTTAACGAACAAATACAAGTAGCAAAACTGCCAATTAAAATACACCTGTTTTGTATTTCATACTTAATTTTGCATCTCAAACAGGTGATTATGATTTCCGCAGTTTCAGACCCTTTTACACTGGTAGCCAATACCGCAGATTTACAACTTAAACAGATTGGTGAAAAAATATTACGAAAAGAAAGAATTTCTTTTGATGACGGCGTTGTTCTTTTTGAGAAAGGCTCTCTATCCTGGCTGGGTGCACTGGCCAATTGGGTGCGTGAACAGAAGCATGGCAACAAAACCTATTTCAACCGTAATTTTCATATTGAGCCTACCAATGTTTGTGTATTCTCCTGCAAATTCTGCTCTTACTCGAAATTATACGCCAATCGCGAGGAAGGTTGGGAACTTAGCATTGAACAGATGATGCATATTGTAAAAAGCTACGATGGAAAACCTGTTACAGAAGTGCATATTGTAGGCGGTGTGCATCCTAAAATGAACCTCGAATTTTTTATGGATTTATTGAAAGCCATAAAAGCACATCGGCCTGATTTGCATATTAAAGGTTTTACCCCTGTGGAGCTGGATTACATGTTTAAAAAAGCAAAAGTATCTGTAGAAGAAGGCATGCGTTTGGCGCACGAAGCAGGATTGGATTCTTTACCTGGTGGCGGTGCTGAGATTTTTCATCCGGAGATCAGGAAACAGATATGTGAAGACAAGGTAGATGCAGATGGCTGGTTGCACATTCATAGAGCGGCACATGCATTGGGTATGCATAGCAATGCCACCTTGTTATACGGACATATCGAAAAATTCTGGCACCGTATAGACCATATGGACAGGTTACGCAAAATGCAGGACGAAACCGGTGGATTTAATACATTTATTCCACTTAAATTTCGTAATAAGGATAATGATATGAGCTATGTGAATGAATCATCCGTTATTGAAGACATGCGCATGTATGCCGTATCAAGATTATACCTGGATAATTTTCCGCACATCAAAGCCTATTGGCCAATGCTGGGTAGACAAAATGCACAGCTTACACTTTCCTTTGGTGTGAATGATATTGATGGAACGATTGATGATTCGACAAAAATTTATGCCATGGCGGGTAGCGAAGAACAAACGCCGGCAATGAGTACGGCTGACCTGGTTACGCTGATTAAACAGGTAAAAAGACAACCCATAGAAAGAGGAACCTTATATAATGAGATCAGGGATTATAGTGATGTAGATGTGATGCAGATGGAAGTGAACCCAGTTTTGAATTGATCAATAGGGATCATCAAGAAGCAGTTTGAGTTAATTATTTGCGGCTGGTCTTATCCTTTTCTCTTCAACTATCCGATCAGGGTTGCACGTCCTTTGTTTCTTTCATGAACATCTGTTTATCAGTGGGCATTAATATCAGTCGTAAAGTAGTATCATTTGTAAAGTAACTGATAGCCCAATTGATAAAAATTATCAATCGGTTCTTCACGCTAACGATAAGCATCAGGTGAAGGAACATCCATATAAACCAGGCAAGCCTTCCCTGAAAACTGATGAAAGGTAGGTCAACAACGGCCTTCCTCTTTCCTACTGTTGCCATAGTTCCAGGATTTTTAAAGGAGAACCCTTTTAATTTTTTATTTCTATAAATGTTGGTAAAATTTTGTGCAAGGTTCTTTGCCTGCGCAATAGCAACATTTGCTAGTTGCGGATGGCCTTTAGGAAAGGCATCTGATTCCATGTAAGCAATATCTCCGATAGCAAATACATTCTCGGTTCCTTCCAGCCTGTTACAGTTGTCTACTTTTATTCTATTACCCCGAACCAGATTTTCTTTGTGGATACCACTGGGTACATTGCCGGTAACACCCGCCGCCCATATCATGGTATGTGTTCGAATAATTTTACCATCTGAAAGCGTAACCGTTTGTCCATCGTAGTCTTTTACCTGTGCATTTGTCCATACATGCACACCCATTTTTTCAAGGTATTCCTGCGATTTTATTTGAGAAGCTTTACTCATCACACCCAGTGTTGCCGGGCCTGCTTCCAGTAAATAAATGTTCAGGTGAGAGAAATCCATATCCGGGTAATCTTTGGGAAGGATATTTGTTTTCAGTTCTGCCAAAGAACCGGATAATTCAACTCCGGTAGGCCCTCCCCCTACTACCACGATATTCATAATAGCATCCAGTCTATCTGTAGGCGCAGATAAAGCCTCTTCAAAATTTAATAAAATCCGGTTGCGTAAGGCAATGGCCTCGGTGGTGGATTTCATGGGAAATGCAAATCGTTCAATATTTGTATTTCCAAAATAATTGGTAGTACAACCTGTGGCAATCACTAAAAAGTCGTAACGAAAATCACCAGCATTTGTATGAACTTTTTCGTTGACGATATCCAATTCCCCGATCTGTGCCAAACGAACATGCACGTGTTTCTTTTGTTGAAATACTTTTCTTAAAGGAAATGAAATGGAACTGGGCTCAAGTCTTGCAGTAGCCACCTGGTACATCAATGGTTGAAACTGGTGAAAATTGTATTGATCGATCAGGGTTATTTCATACATGTCTTCATCAATCCTTCTAGCCAGTTGTAATCCGGCAAATCCGGCACCGAGAATCACTATATGCTTCTTGTTATTTGTCATTCGTTCACATTTAACTTACTACCCAACAATCATGCATTAACATTCCGGTAAACTAATTGGAATATGAATCGCTAATCCGCCATCGGCTGTTTCTTTGTATTTGCTGCTCATGTCAAGAGCGGTATCCCACATGGTTTTGATCACTTTGTCTAAACTCACGATTGCATAATCAGGTGAGCTTTGTAACGCTAATTGAGATGCGGTGATGGCTTTAATAGCTCCCATCGTATTTCTTTCAATACAGGGAATCTGCACCAATCCGCCGATGGGATCACAGGTTAATCCCAAATGATGCTCCATGGCAATTTCTGCAGCCATTAAGGCTTGTCGTTGTGTTCCGCCTAAACATTCTGTTAACGCTGCGGCGGCCATAGCGGAAGAAACACCGATTTCTGCCTGGCAACCACCCATGGCAGCAGAAATGGTGGCACCCTTTTTAAAAATGCTGCCGATTTCAGAAGCAACGAGTAAAAAACGGATGATCTTTTCTTCACTGTTACCATCACAGAATGCAATATAGTATTGCAACACAGCCGGTATAACCCCGGCAGCACCATTGGTTGGGGCGGTAACCACTCTGCCAAAAGAAGCATTTTCTTCATTTACTGCCAATGCAAAACAACTTACCCAATCAAGCGTGTATTTAAAATCGTTACCGCCTTGTTTGATGCATTGTATCCACTCATCGTAGTTGTTATACGATTGATCTTTCATCAATCTTTTATTCAGATCATATGCCCTCCTTCTCACTTGTAATCCACCGGGTAATTGCCCCTGCGCATGGCAACCGCGAAAAGTGCATTCTTTCATGGCGTTCCATATTTGCAAAACACCAGTTCTGGTTGCTGCCTCTGTTCGCCATGCCGTTTCATTTTCCAGCACTACTTCATAAATGGACATTCCGTTCATGCACCAGTGTAATAAATCGTTTGCGGTATTAATAGGAAAAGGCAGATCGATACTGGCTTTTCCGCCATTCGTTTCGCCTTCTTTTACCACAAAACCCCCACCTATTGAGAAGAAGGTTTCGCTCCAGCTTTCCCCATTTTTTAATGCAACCAGAAAGGATAGTCCATTGGGGTGAAAGGCAAGCGTTTCATCATACAGAAATTGTACATTGTCTTCCATCGAAAATGGAATATTGGTATCGCCACCCAATGGCAATACTTTATCCTTTATAATCGTATTGATTTTGGGCGTAATGGAATTCACCGGAATGGTTACAGGATCTTCTCCACACAAACCCAACAACACGGCAATATCGGTTCCATGCCCCTTACCTGTTTTTGCCAATGAGCCATACAGTAAAACGGTGATGGCGGCAACCTGATCAAGACTGGTTTTTTCACGAATCGTATCCAAACAACGCAATGCCGCCCTCCATGGCCCAAGTGTATGCGAACTGGATGGCCCCACGCCAATTTTAAACATATCAAAAACGGAGATCGATTCGTGTGGCATAAAGAGATATTGCCTCGTAAAAGTACGGAATCGTTATTTGGTTTATTGGTTTACTGGTTTATTTGTAAGATGGTTACCAATCTTGCCTCCCACAAAAAATACCAGTAAACCAATAAACTAATAAACCAATCCCCCTAAACTAATAACCGTTTGGATTGTTTTTCCGAACTTCCGCCCGCTAAAATAATAGATAGACCATTTTATTAATGTAAAACGTATGCAACTTTCTTCGCTTCTCGACAGGTTTAATGAACCCGAAACACTTAAAATGGCCAAACTGGGCCGTGAACTGGCAGCCAAAGGTTTTAATGTAATTAATTTGAGTTTGGGTGAACCGGATTTTGATACACCGCAGCACATTAAAGATGCAGCGATACAAGCTATCAATGATAACTGGAGCCATTACTCCCCTGTAGCAGGTTATATGGATCTGCGCGAAGCGGTTTGCACCAAATTGTTACGCGATAATCACCTTGTTTACAAACCAGAAAATATTGTTACCTCAACCGGTGCCAAACAAAGTCTGGCCAATGCCATTCTTGCTTTGGTGGATGAAGGAGATGAAGTAGTGATACCAACACCTTACTGGGTAACCTATTCAGAGCTGGTGAAGATTGCACGTGGCAAAGTGGTGGAGATCAGAACTACGGTAGAAAATGGTTTTAAATCAACTGCAGCAGAACTGGAAGCTGCAATAACAGATAAAACAAAAGTGTTCATGTTCTCCTCCCCTTGTAATCCATCGGGTGCGGTGTACAGCAAAGCAGAACTGGAAGCCTTGGCGGTTGTATTCAGAAAACATCCGAATATTATCATTCTGGCTGATGAGATTTATGAGTATATCAATTTTGTTGGTGCACATGAAAGCATTGCGCAGTTTGAAGACCTGAAAGACCGTGTGGTATTGATTAATGGATTGAGTAAAGGTTTTGCCATGACGGGCTGGCGCCTGGGTTATATTGCTGCCAATACAACGATTGCGAAAGCTTGTGAAAAATTACAGGGACAATTTACCAGTGGTGCTACTTCAGTAACACAGAAAGCCGCTGTTGCTGCATTAACCGGCGATCTGCGTCCTTCGCAGGAGATGGCAGCTGAGTTTACGCGCAGACGCGCCCGCACACTGGAATTGATCAAAGAAATTCCGGGCTTCAAATGTTTTGAACCAGAAGGTGCTTTTTATGTATTTCCTGATGTGAGTGCTTACTACGGAAAAACAGATGGCAATGAAACCATTAAAAACTCAGCTGATCTGAGTATGTATATTTTAAATAATGCGCATGTTTCCTGTGTAATGGGTGAAGCCTTTGGCGAACCCAATTGCGTTCGTTTTTCTTTTGCAGCCAGTATGGAAAATATTGAAACTGCGTGGGGAAGAATTAAGGAAGCGTTGGCAAAATTGAAATAAGTTGTGGTTGGTCAGGCGACCAACAACGGCGGTTGAAGAAGCATAGCGAAGAGAGAAATCTGCAAATCGATTTGCAGATTTCTCCTCGTACCTCGTCGAAATGACGGCTTTTATTTTTAATTAATAATTAACCTGTTGGCGGAGTTAATTTGCTAATGTGTGCTTAACTCTTTCAACAGGTTTGTTGTTTATAAATTTATTTAAGAACTGTAAAACTGTCAATCCCGTAACCTTTGCCAATATCCTGCTCATTACACAAATAATAATAAACCCACTCGAAAAGCAAGGCTTGAATATATATACAGGCATATAGACAATAACGACTTTGGCAGTTTCTTTACTAAGGATATCGAGGCAACACTTGCATTCTTAGATATTTTTCAAAAATTAACACATAATAACATAGATAATAATTTTACCGACAACCAACTTTTCGCTATCAAAGTAAAAGCAGAAACAACACTCAACTTTATGCTGGAGGTTCACTTCAAATCACGTCAATAACAACTTAGTGTTTTTGAATCGTAACCGCATAAAATGATTCATTTATTTAACCATAGTTTTTCTCTCCCCTCCTCGGTAATATAACAGTAAATATTATCTCTCCGAAAGATCTTAGTCAATTCTTCCTTTTTTACATATTCCAGATATGCATACTTTGTAACTTACTCAAAAAACTGTTAGATGAATTACCGCAGCAAACATGGGTATAGGGTAGGTCTAAAAAGGCGCCAAACTTTTGCATCATAACCCAACGAATACTTTTATCCATGGGGAATCCGATTTACGTTCCTTTAAGAATCCAATAACTTCATTAAAATATTCTGTTTGGGCAATGCTTTTTCCCTGACTTGTAAACGAAGGAATACCAATTGCTGACAAGCGGATATCAAGTTCTTCGACGCGCGTAGCAAAATAGCTTATGTGAAAATAAGGAAGCGCAACACCAAGTATCATCCCGGGCAATCCATGGAAAAGTTCAGGACCACCTTTGGTCTTAATGGCATCACTATAAAACGCTACAATGTAAACAGAATCATTAATCAACCCATTTACACGCCTGCAATCAAATCCTGCAATTTCCCGAGTTTCATCTGTAAGCTTCCATCGTATTTTTCGTAAAGTGTCGCTAACGATACGACTTTCATTAAATGCATTTTTTTCTGCAATATATCGTGATTCTGATAAGTTAATAAGAACCTGGTTTCTTTCTGCCATGGGTACACCGATTCCCTGAAGAAACCGAGAGGTCTTCCCTGCGGGCTGATATAAAGTTGAATCATTATCAAAAATCAACTGAAAACTGTCAATCCAAAATTGATGTTGCTCAGTTTTATATTTCTGTATGAATGATGAAATCCCATCACTGTTAACATTAAATTGTTGGGTAAATTCTGGAAGAATTGCATAGGCATTTATTTTACGCTCAAATAGTATCTTTCCTTTAGAAACAAACCTGTGTTGCGAGTAGAGAGGAAGTGAAATAGCGCTAAGCAAAATCAATATGAAAAAATATCTTGGCATAGGTTATTTCGTTAGTTGTTTATACTTTGTAAAGTTCCAGGATGCACTAAGCATGAAATAACGCCGGATAGTCAGATATCTATTCTCAGAAAATGTGCTGAAAGATGCAGCTCTAGTAAAGCCTGAATTCGAATTAAGCAAATCGTTAACAGCTATTTTTATGGTTAGCTGATTGGCATTCAGTAACTTTTTGCTTACCCAGATATTCCAAAGAAATCGATCAAAATTACTGGGGAAAATCTGGTTTTTACCCTGCCGTGTGAATTCCGCATCGGAGTGCAATTGAATTCCCTTTTTAATAAAATAATCAACAGAGGATCGTAAATTTAAAGACAAGAAATTGTTTCTGGTATCCTGTTTATCCTCCCACAACGTATTTGCGTTGTATAACACGGTTGCACCAGCCTGGGCTTCATATGTATCGACTTGGTTTTTATATAGCAATAGTCCGACTGATGCCGTATTATAATTAAGCTTATTGAGGCCGCCATTTATATAACTGAAACTAGTTCCGGCTTTTCCTCCAACGTCCACAGTAAGTTGAGTTTTTAGTTTTTTTAACGGTCTTGAATAAAAGCCAGTCACTTCAAACTCGTCGTCGGAAAACCCATTCATATTTATGTACTGGATAAAATAAGCTCCACCAGTGTTAATATTGAAAAGCCTTTTTATGGGACTTTTAATACCAGTATATTTAACTACTAATGCAGTAAATGTTTTTGTAAGGCTTTTAAAAGACTCATAAGTCAATGAAAAATTATTCGACCAGGCATTTTTGAGGGCATAGTTATCCTGGTAAGTCAGTAATTGTGTGTTATCAAATGAATAAGGCGATAATTCCTGAACGTTAGGATTGATTGCATTACCGCGGTAGCTGAAGGACAGATTTGTATTTTTGTTAGTTACATATTGAATACGCCCAAAGGGTTTCCATACAGAGAAATTGTTTTTTGTATCTGTAATTTTTATCCTGTCTTTTAAATTGACTTGGTTAAAGCCAGCAGCACTCCCAAAAGCTATTTTAAATTTATTCTTAGTGTAATCAAAACTCAGATTTGCTGTATAAGTTTCGCGTGAATCTTCACGAATAGTGGAAAATCGTGGATCAAAGTTGGCTGGAATGCTTGAAATACGAGTTGACAGCCCATCGTTATTAATATAGTCCAACACAGTAGTAGCCGAGAATAGTACCGATAAAGATTTAGAAAATGACTCCGATAGGTTGATTCCGAAAAGAGTGCTCTGCGAGCGATACCTGCTGTCTTTCAAAAGGTCTAAGTTGACTGTACTATCAATGATAGGTTTACCATTAAAAAAAATGGTGTTTGTAAAGTTTGTCTGACGTTCGTTCAGTACATTAAGTTTGTTGTCAATAGAAAACGAAACTGTTCGGCCAGTTTTCTTGAATTTTCTTTGAAACAAAGCACTTACATTAAAAATATTGTTCTCATCATTAGAACTTGTGTGGTTGGCATTCTGGTTTAAAAAACTCCCTGCTCTATCAACATCGAAAGCCTTTAACGAATGGGAAGCTGCACCTTTGCTGTAATAACCCAAAGCAGATACAGAAAATGTTGAATTATTGCCCACCTTCTGGCTAAACGAAAGATTTGCTTTGTGGCCAATTCTTTCCCTGCTGAAATCAGTATTAGAGGTTTTGGTGATGAGTCCAGCAGGAAGAAATACCCTGGAAAAATTTGTATCATAACCTGATATATTCGAGATAAAATAATAATAATCAGAATTTATTGAGCTACGATCTTTATTCCATTTATTGTCAAAGTGTATACCTGCAGACGAAAACTCAGGTAAGCCTTTGCCGTCATATCGTTCGCCGTCAGTAGCGACACCCAGCGTTTTTCTTTCAGAAGATCCTATTCCAAACTGTCCGATATTGTTGGAAGAAACATATCCAGACATTTTTTTCTTTCCTCTAAATATATTCAACAATGCCTGGGCACTATTCGGTGTGTACTGGTTGCCTGCGCCAATGCCTCCTTCAAGCTTTCCGAATACCCCATTGCTTTTATCTTGCTTCAGTTGTAAATTAATTACTTTGTCTTTAATCCCATCGTCGATTCCTGTAAAAAGTGCTGCATCTGTTTTTTTGTCGTAGATCTGAACTTTGCTGATCATTTCTGAACGAAGGTTCCTGGTAACAAAGGCTGGATCGTCACTAAAAAATTCTTCTCCATCCACCAAAACTTTTTTAATTTTTTTGCCTTGTGCTGTGATACGCCCGTTCTGGTCAACCTGGAGTCCTGGAAGGATCTTCAAAAGGTCTTCCACAGTTGAATTGGGCGGCAATTGAATTGCTGAGGTTAAATATTGTATTGTATCTCCCCTCAACTGGATATCCCGAAGTTTCGATGTAACAACTACCTCTTTCAGTAACACAGTTTTCGAAAACAATGATATTCTGCCCAGTTCAATCGGTTCATTTCCCCCAGAAGAAATATATACTCGCCTAGACAAACTAACATATTCAGGATAACTGATCACCAAAATATAGGATTGATCCTCTTTCAAACCGGAAAAAACAAAGCTTCCTGTTTTAGAACTTCGCATATCTGCAAGAATAATAGAATCTTTGTTCAATAGAATTACAGATGCATCAATGATGTACTTATTCATGGTGCTGTCAAATATGCTCCCACGTAATTGTGTACGCTGTGAAAAGGAAACGTAGCTGCTCATGAAAAAAAGTATACCCAATAGATACCGCATAAAGGAATTCGCTTTGCTGAAAACTCATTTTCTCTTAAACTCGAATATAAACAGTAACTCCCTGTTTTAAACAGGGAGTTAACTTTAATTATGACTCATTATGCCATCCGCTACAGCATTTGGTGTGCTTTGAACCCGACGCTGTGCAGGTATCACACGTTCCTTTTCCAACCGCTGAGCAATCGGAAGTAGTTTCACAACCCATACAAGTTCCAAAAGGGTCCTCTTCAGCTAATATACCACCAACAATACGTTTCATTTCCGCCCTTCCTAGAATTTGTTCAGCTTTTAAGCCAAACCGGTTTAGATTCATTTGTAATGTGTTCATTTTTTTAAAATTTTTACGTTAAAAACAAAATGGATGCGCTCATTTAAGGCCTGTGCCGCAGTAATGGCCGCCCAACGTTCTGCAATCGAGGGATCCTACCCGAAGGCATACTCGTTGAATATCAGTAACTCAGTTAATCAAAAGATGTTTTAAATCGGTAACATTATACATTTCAGGCAGTTCAAAACCGTTTATAAAAATGGTTGGTGTGTACGTAATTTTATTCAAGTCGCACCAGGATGACATGGCATCGATCTTGGCATCATATTGCGCCATGTCTTGCTTGACTGGATATTGCGTTGCGAAGGCTGCATAATTTTTTTCTTTTGCAGAATACCAATCCATAAGCGCCTTATCCAATACGACATCGCCATATTCTTGTTGTATCGCATAAAAATGGCGAATAGGCTGCGCCCTCTCATCATTTTCACCGGAAGTAACAGCGAATATTATCTGAACCTGCAGGTTAGGCAAGTTTTCAAGCAATTCATGTATTGGGGGATGAACACGTGCGCAGGGACCACAGTAGGGATTACAAACTTTAACTAATTTGTTCGCAGCACCTGAATTACCAAATGTGAAACCTAGTGTGTTAGTTGCATTAACTATCGCTCTTTGTCGGTAAAGTTGACTTTCGAATATTTGGGTATTATTTTTAAGTCTTTTTAATGCTAATTTGTTTTTGACATTTTCGCTAGCTGAATGGATTACAGGCTTGATAATCAACCATAAAGACATCAGCGAAGTAAAAATAAGTAGAGCCGTAAATCCCTTGGAGATTGAAAAAGTAAGAATCGAGTCTAACATAAATAGATTTCCCAATAACCCGACCGTAATTTCTGTCAAGAAAATTATTTGAACTGTCACGCACAGTGGACACCATTGCTTGATAACTTTCCATTGATAGACTAAAGAAAATATTACATAGGGAGCAGTAAAGAGGCTGAGCATACCCATCATAGCGACAGCATTGAGATTCAGTGAGCTATAGATAAAATAAATCCATCCACCAATAAAATAGATAAGACCAATCTCACTCCAACTTATTCCTGCGAACACCTTAGATAAAGGTGATTGTAATACAGCATTACAATTTCTTTTTTTCCCACTTTACAGATTTTCTGGAGTGCCAGATTATTATTATCAAATTCATACCATACTAAAAGCGCTGCCACATAAGCTCCGAACGTCTTGCATAAAAGCATAGCAATGCCAGTCCAGGCAAACCACCCGTTTGCTAGTATGGTAGATAGAGATGCAAATATCATAACCAAGAAAAGCGTAGCAATTCCTGACCAAAAAGCCACGGCTTGTAAGCGTTCTTTCTTACTATTCTGCACAAACTGCTCATCGCCAGAATCTTTCGTCACTTCAACTATCGTCACAACATTGGTCCAGGTGGAAGTAAAACTATCCCAGTCAATCTCACGTTGAATCCGCAAATCATCCGCAATAATCAGTTTTTCGGAATCAGCTTTTGTAACAACTGAAAAAAATGTGTCGTTACCAGACTTCATGTGAACGATAAATGGTGTTGGCAGATCCAAAAGTGTTTCTTTTTCAGGTTTGAATGACAGACTTGGGATTTTCCAACTTGCGAGGCTGTCACTAATGCTGAGAAGACTTGGATAATCTGGATGCTCCGTTAACTTTGATTTGATTGAAGTAACCGATACTTTAACCTTAAGGCTTTTCATCAATACATTCACAGTATGAACTATGTTGTCCTCAAGAGTAGGAAGAACGAGCGGCGACATTAAAAACATAACACGGCTATTGGATGATTATATACAAATTTCAAACAGTTGAGTCCAAAATAAGTGGACTGAATAAAATTCATTAAATGGTGAAATCTTACCTTTTGGACTAATTACCGATAAGAAGCCAACACCACCTTTTATAGAGTTGCTATCATGGTCGCTTAATTTTTTTTCGAAAAGACAGTTGACCAGTTTCCCTTCTTCTTTATAGAAATAACTGTTTCTTTTTCTGTCGAACTGAATCGGAAATCCCAGCGATTTCATTTCACTTAAATAGTTGTTGAGGAGGCTTCGACTCATAGATACTTTTTTGCAAAAAACATGTTGACTACCTGTTGAGCGTCTCCTGATAAGATCATCCATGACCTTAAGCTTTAAAATGTGCTTTGTTAAAGACATCACCTTAATTTTTATTTTAATTTGATACTATCTGTTATTTATGCCAATTAATTTCGCCAAAAGACTTTTTTGACCGGTTATGATACTGCCAGTTCCATGCAGCTCGTGCCTGGTATCGATCATCCTATCCAACACCATATTCTGCGACTCAATAATTTTTATTTTAACCACAAAATTTCCTTCTTTGTCCAGGATAGGCGATGAACCGGTCACCTCTCCTTCCAACAGTATTTTTTTCATACCAGGAATCGATATGTTTACTTTCTGTCCTTTCTGTATCCTATCAAAACTTTCTTGACTGATGATCATTTGAGCGTAGCGATCCTTTGCAACAGGGACTATATATAAAAAAGGTTTGCCTACATATACCTCCATATTTTTATAGACCACATTCGGAAAATAAATTCTTCCTCCAAGTGGTGCGGTTAAAATATTACGGCTTTTCCATTCTGCTATACTTGCCCCCAATTCATTCAACGAATGGATAAAGCTTGCTATCGAATTAAAAAAATCTTTTTGAAAATCTTTGCTACCAGCATGTCCGGTAGTTATGTTTACCTTTTGAAAGGAGCTATTTTTTTGATTGACTGTGATACCATATTGAATTCTTTGGAATTTTGGATCTGAGGCGTAAATTTTAACTTGTAACCAATTCCAATATGCCGAATTGAGAGACTCACCCAATTCACCTATTTCTGGTAAAAAGGATGGAATAAATAAGTCTCGGAAATTACTATTTTCCAAGTTTTTATAACATGAGTCAATTATAGACTCGAGATTTATGACGCTTGTATATTTTGCGGTACTTTTAAAAATCGCAAGCACTTTGTGTTGAGCAACTATCTCTCCTTCGGCCACTAAAACCTCTAACAGCGACCCATTGCTTGCTGCCCCTATAACTAATGGTGCAGGGTCAGTTGAAATAACACAATCTCCACGCTCTTCATCAGGATATTTAATAATACAAAGAACACCTACCAATAAAATCAAAATGATAACTAATGTTAATCCACCAAGCCGAACAAATTTATTGGGGGGCTTACCAACAATATTCTTAAGTTCCTCAGAATAATCTACAACGCTATTATGGTCAGTGTTTCGATTTTGCATAATGATAATTAATTGCCTAGTTCAAGTTGATTTTTTACTAATCGATAATAATGATTCTTTTGAGCGGTCAATTCCAAATGAGTGCCTGTTTCAACAATTCTGCCTTTATCTAGAACAATTATCTGGTCAGCATTCTTTACAGTACTCAAACGGTGCGCTACTATTATTGCCGTTTTCCCTTTAAGATATCCCTTCAGGTTATTCATAATTACAAGCTCGTTGTTTGCATCCAATGCATTGGTAGCTTCGTCAAACATGATATAGTCAGGACGCTTATAAATCGCTCTTGCTATCAGGATTCTTTGTTTTTGTCCTTGACTCAAACCATTACCTTGCGCGCCGATCTTTGTAAGTAAGCCAAGCGGAAGAGAAGAAATATAGTCAGTTAGGTTTGCCAAATGAACGGCTTCCTTGATGCGATCAGGATCTGGATATTCATCTGCTGGTGAAATGTTTCTTTCAATTGTATCAGAAAAGATAAAGCCGTCCTGAGTCACGATTCCGCACCGGCTTCTCCAAAATGAACTGCTGATATTCTTCAAATCGATATTTCCAAGCCTTAATTCGCCATCAGTTGTGTCGTAAAATTTTAAAAGAAGTTTGAGGAGTGTCGTTTTCCCGCTTCCACTTGTTCCAACAATCGCTGTAGTTTTTCCCATGGTAATTGACATATCGATATCCTGTAAAGCATATCCATTATCATAGCCAGGGTATTTGAAATCGAGATTGGAAACTTTTATTGAATGGTTTTCAGGAAGGATATTAGTAAAAGTTTGATGCGCTGGTTCTTCATCCTCTAACCCGCGGATTTCTTCTATTCTTTCAAAACTTATTTTTGCATCCTGATAAGATTGAAAAAATTGAACAAGCTCTATGAGAGGGCTGTTTAATTGCCCTACGATATATTGTATTGCAATCATTTCGCCCAGTGTCATATTCCCTTGTATTACTTGTCTTGCCACCCAATAGGTAATTAAAATATTTTTTGCATGATTGATGAACTGTGCTCCGCCAGTTTGTAATTGGGTTATAAGCAAGGTCTGGCTCTTTTGACTCATCAACTTTGCTTGAACGCTTTCCCAATTACTCCTACGTTGTTTTTCACAATTATTAAGTTTGATTTCCTGCATCCCTTGAATAATTTCAACAACTATATTTTGATTTTTTGCAGACAAATCAAATTGTTGATAATCTAACTTGCGTCTTTTTTTAAAGAATAGAATAATCCAGAGAAAGTAAATCACACTTCCCACTAAAAAAATCAGGAAAATCTTAAAGTCATAGGTCGAGATGATAATTGCGAAAACTAAAAAATTGACCAGTGCGAATGATGTAGTGAGCAAGCTGGACGTCACAAAACTCTGCAGTCTAGAGTGATCCGTCATACGCTGTATAATGTCACCTGTCATTTTGGTGTCAAAATAGGAAATGGGAAGCTTCATCAGTTTGATGAAAAACTCAGTTAACGATTCAAAGTTGACTCGGGTACTGATAAAGAGCATTATCCAGCTTTTTATAAAATCAGCCATAAGACCGCCTACCAGTATTACAATTTGCCCAATTAAAATCAGTGTAATAAATTTCAAATCTTTGTTGGCGATCCCAACGTCAACCAAGGCCTGAGAAAGAACGGGAAGCAGGGCTTGCAAAAGCGCCCCAAGTAAAATAGCGCTTAGAATCTGTATGAATAATTTCTTGTATTTTTTAAAGCGTTTGAAAACTCCCCAAAAATTTTCTTTCCTAGGTGCTTTCGTGTCGGAGTCACTAAAAAATGCATCTGCTGGTTGTAATAATAGAACGATTCCGGTTTGATCTGTTTCATTTGAACTATTTAGCCACCCCCTTTCGAATTCTTCCTTTGAAAGTTTCAGTTTGTGTTTCGCAGGGTCGGCTACCCATACGTTCTTTTCGGAGATTTTATATACGATTAAAAAATGCTTTTGGTCCCAGTGTACAATGCAAGGTAAAATTGCGTTGCTTCTCAACTCTTCAAAATTAAGTTTAACAGCCATCGTATGCATACCAATCTGTTCTGCAGCTCTACTGATGCCAAGCAAGCTAACCCCATCGCGCTGTATTTGACATTTATCTCGTAATGATTGTAATGAATAGTCTTTGCCATAATACTTCGCGATCATCCGGAGGCAAGTCGGCCCACAATCCATCAAATCAAATTGATTGTAAAAAGGAAAACTCATATGCGGTTAATTCAAAGGAAATAATTACTGATTATTTCATACGATGGTTCGCCATTCATATTACATGTTGGTGCATTGCATAGCACCATTACACAACAAGAATAGTTTGTGCTTCACATCCTATGGCACTAGGAGGCCTGTAATAACTTTAGAGTAATGCTGGGGGGAGAGAATTATCTAATTTTTATTTATAGATACTCAGTCGGCTAAATTTATATGAATTTTAAATCATACTTTGACTGAACACTATAGGTCTTAAACGGTAAGTTGTGACCCATTCATGTGATTGTAGTAACAATAGAATGGATTCTCGTCTTTTGACTCATGGTTTTATGGTTTTGGATATTGGATATTTAGCTAATCCTATTTAATGAATTCTTCATTAAATCGATTCGTCATATCACTAAAATAGATATTTATATTTAATACAACAAAAACATTTTTAATTGAGCCTTTGTAAAAATGATAACATTTTTTCAGCAAAACCAAATTCGACAGACCACCCCAGACCAGATTTCACGGCGACCAGAATACAAACACAATAAAATAATGACCCCTTCGTATCTTATGTTACTTACCGCTCTTTCTAACCCATTTCAGTAATAAAATTCCCCGCCAACTAACGGGGAATTTTCATTTTTATGAATGAATGATTTCTTTGTATGCTGCTTTTTCAATTCCGGATTGCGTAATTGAAAATTGAATATTATCCGCTTGCACAATCTGTACGAAATTCTGTTTCTCCAGTTCCAGCAAATGCGAATAAATCGTCGCCCAGTCATAACTGGAAAGCAGGATCAACTGTCGGGGTAAACATTGGTATAGGGTAGGTTGAGGAGTATCACTCACAAGCGTAGCTAATAATCGAAGTGTTTTAAACCTGCTTTCCATACAGCCAAGATAAATGCGTTCACAAATAAGTCGCTTTCAGAACAAGCATAGTTATTCACATCGTGTAAAAAATAGCAGGATGCTCTTTCAACCTACCCATAGTTTTGATGCTATCATGGAAAAAATAACACTTACCCGCGAGGAACTCTACCATTTGGTCTGGTCCGAACTAATGATAACCATTGCGAATAAATATTTAATTTCTGATACTGGCTTACGAAAGATTTGTATCGGAATGGATATCCCACTGCCACGCTCCGCCATTAGATGAAATTAAAATTTGTACAAAAAATATTCCAACCCCCACTCCCTTCCTCTAAATCAGAAAAGAATGATGTTGAGTTACAACTTCGCCCATTGGAATTAGTAAAAATCAAAGGAGTCCTATCTCCCGCCAAAATAAAAAAGATCCTGATCGAACAGGATCTCGCTGAAACATTGACCGTTCCTGATAGGCTTAATAAGCCTGAAAAAATAATTGAGCAGGCAAAAGAAAACCTAAACAGAAAAGATGCTCACCCGCTAAACGGATTAATCTCAACACATATCGATTTTATAAGTATAGCTGTATCAAAACAAAATATCCCCCGGGCCCTTCGTTTAATGGATACTTTAATAAAACTGCTTCGCGTAAGAGGGCACGATTATATTATTCGCCGCCGCGAAAATTATGTTTCAATCAGAGGGGAAGAAATTGAAATCGCACTTAGGGAAAAAACAATACAGACACTCTCAACAGATAAATGGGCAAAATATAACTATCTGCCTTGTGGAATCTTTGTGTTGAAAACTGGCCGTTGGAGTCAGAAAAAAGAATGGCTTGATAGTAAGCAATTACTGGAACAACAGATATCTGCCATTATTGGGTGGATGGGAGCCCTTGCAGATAAGAACATCGAACAAAACAAACAATGGGAGATCAAAAGAAAGATCCAGGAGGAAGCAGAACGAAAGGAAATAGAATGGCAACGAAAAAAGGGAAAGGAGCTTTCGGATTTTAAAAACATCATCACCCAATCCTCCCGTTGGCAAAAAGCAGGTGAAATCCGATCCTATATTGAAGCCTTCGAAGCCAAAGCTATGGCAGATAACCAACTCACAGATAAATTACGCGACTGGCTTCAATGGCTGCGCGACAAAGCCGACTGGTACGATCCTTTTATCGAAAAACACGACGAACTGCTGGCAGATATCGACCGCGATACCCTTAGTCCCAAGAAAAAAGTTTACCCTTTTCTAAATCTTTAATATTCAAAGTGAGTTTGACTTTGTTTTTATTTATTCCAATAATAAAACATCGAAATGATGACTGATACGCTTATTATATTTTTAGTCCGGTCATTATCCTTCGCCTTTGTTTGGATCCGAATATTCAGCAAACAGAAATCATCAGACAATCAAGTAATGAAAACTGAGATGTAATAACTTGCCTTTTATATTGAAAATCCTCAATTAGTCTTCACACTTGTATTTATAATTAACCTGTTGGCGGAGTTAATTTGCTAATGTGTGCTTAACTCTTCCAACAGGTTTGTTGTTTATAAATTTATTTAAGAACTGTAAAACTGTCAATCCCGTAACCTTTGCCAATATCCTGGATTTGAAGCCAGTAAAGGATTTGGCGTAATTACGTTGGATCATGAACTGGTCACATAATTGCGAAAAGACAGTTTCAATTCTCTTTCTAACCTTCTTCAAAATCCTGATCATTGGCTTCTTCTCTAACTGATTACTTCGTAAAGGCACCTCCAACTCTATCCTTACAGTTTCAAGAAGGTCAATTTGGGTTTTACGTCCCACATAGCCTTTATCACCTGTTATAATACAATTACTGAGCAATCCCCTTGACATCTTTTAGATAATGAATGTCATGTACACTAGCCTTGGTTAAATCCAGAGATTCAACTACTCCGGCTGCCGAGCAAACACTATGTAACTTATAACCGTAAAAGTATCTTTTCTGCGAAGCACAATAGCCTTTATCAGGACAATGCACTAATGATTCTTTACCCATTTTATTGCGCTTCTCCCTTGAAAGTTCGCAAATTTCAAGCGGCATCGAATCTATTGCAAAAACATCCGCCTGTCTGTTAAGCCTTGATACCATTAGCTTTCGAACCTGATCCGTTTTATCAAATAATAGCTTTCTTCGGTCATTATACTGCCTTCGGCTGATCATGTTCTCAAAGTCTTCGACATACTCTTTATTCAATTTTGAAAACAAATAATTCTCACTGTCAATCCCCAAACATTCAGCCGTAAGACTTAAGGCTATAACACTTATATCCGAAAATCTCGGCTTTGTCCCCCGTCTTTTATAATTCCCTGAGTCGTCTATTTCTGATCCAATAATCTGTTTTACTACCTCGATAATTTTATCGAAATTTGCTTTGATGGTGTGCATGTATTTTAGCGGGTTTAGTCACTAACTAAGACAACAGCACAACATCTTTTGTCCCATCTTTTAAAAAAATAACTCCGCCAACGGGTTAGTAATTATTAATTGCTAATTATTAATTACTCTTCACCACTCCTCCCTTCCTACTATCCACATTCACCGTATACTTACCTCCACCCTGTACAATCCATTTTACTGTAACCGCGCCCATACCGGGAATATTGGGTACTTCAATGGTTTGTGGATTGTTCTTTTGTTCAGTGGTAAGGTTCAGGTCTTTGTTTTCTACCGTCATGGCAGCCAATACTTTACCTGTTGTGGTTAAAGTAATATAATCAGGTCGTTCAATTTTATTTTTTGCATCCTGACTACTATGCGTTGGCATCATTCGTTGATTGGCAATTACTGCAGTTACTTCTTTCAATCCATCGCCGAGGTCTTTCTCGGTAATATTTTGCACTTCCAGTTTAGGCGTGGAATAACAATGGTAAATACTGAATGCCATATTTCGATGTGCATCTGATTCCATTAAAAAACCGGGATGTGCTCTGGTGAAATTCTTTTTAAAGCCACCAATTTCTACCTTTCCAAATTGCGGATGATCGTATTCTTTCCAGTCTACAAAAGCATCTTTGAACAATAAGTAACGGTCAAAACTATACGTGGTATTATCAAACGGATCACGCGTACTCTCTTTCATAAACATCAGGTAGGGCGTCCACAATTCATTTGAATAGGTATAAATACCACGGCCGGCATAAAACCAATCTAACTCACCTCCATAGGCGGAATACAGATCTTTGTACACCACTAAGTATTTATAGCCAGGTAATAACTCCTCTCCTTTTTTACCAATGGCATCATACACCTGCAGATCCTGTGCATTGTAGGTATTTACATCTTCCTGTCCGCCGGGCCCACGTAAAATCATACCTCCTGCATTGTGAAAAGATTGTGCTGCGGCAATATTGGGGTGCTTCATCACAAACTCCATCACCGCTCTGTTCTCCGGTAAAGAGAAAGGATATTTATAGGCACCATTCTGAATATAATTCGGCTGCCATCCCCATCCCCAATCACGGTTAGGATCGTATTGAAATGCGTAGCCATCTTCACTTACGCGGCCATCGCCATCTTTATCCATTCCTTCCTGACCGATAAATTCATAATCGCCTTTTTCATCAGGACCAACTTGAATCATATTACGCGGATCCTTAGGATCCACTTTAAAACGGCCGTTTACACTCTTTCTGCGCATCAAAGTAATGTTACCATCACCATCCAAATCTGTATAGGTGTCTTCATCCGTTGCGCCATCACCATCATTATCAACCGGTAATAAGCCTGAACGCGGTGAGCTGGCAGAATTGGGTTGGTGCATATAACTGTCGCGTCCATCGGGATTAATAGTAGGTATGACGTAGAAAACTTTGTCTTCCAGCAATTCCTGTATGAATTTGGTATCACCAAAAGATTCGGTGAGGTACCACGCAGTGTACATGGCAAACTCTGCGCCTTGTATTTCATTGGAGTGAATATTGCCATCGATGTACATGCCGGGTTTACGGGCGGGGTCTCCTTTTTTAAAATCGGTAATGGTTAAGCACCATAGGTCTTTTCCCAAATAAGATTTTCCAATCGATTCTAGTTTGGCCAGATTGGGATAGGCTGCTGCTATTTTTTTACAGATCTCAGAAATACCGCCATGATCGTAGTATTTATTCCATGCTACGGTTACTTTCGGATTTACCGGAGAGCCTGCCGCTTTGAACATTTGCTCTGGTGTTTGTGCAAATACCGCACTGCTGCAACATAGCGCAAGAGCGGTGAAAGCTTGTATAATATTGCGTTTCATAATGTCGTTTTTTGAAGGTTACAGGGTAATGTCAACAGATTTGGTAGTAGCAGTAGGACAACCTACTTCCACAGATATTTTACCATTGCCTTTTATCAGCCAGCTGAATGATTGTGAACCAGAGGCCTCTAAAGAATTCACCAGCACAATCTTTCTTCCGCCAACTACTTCCTGCTTATCTGTTTTAACAGCAACTTTCAGCTTCTTTAAAAAATAACTGCGCTCAGCCAATTTACTATGAGTAGATAAACCGCCTTTGTTGATCACATCCAGACTAACCCTGGTTAAACCATTACTTAATTTTTCTGTTTTCAGATTGGTAATTTCTATTTCCGGTTGCAGCTCGGCGAGTTTAACGAGAAAATCGGTGTGCTTTTTCACAATATCTGCCACCATTTTATAGGGAGGATTGATCAGCACAAATGGATCCAATCCACCTACTTCCACTTTTTGATTGGGATAATCAGGGTGTTGTATTGACTTCCAGTCTGTAAAAGTGTTGGTAATACCCTGTTGTTGCGACCAACGTAAATAATTGGCCGTAGCATCATCTACTGTAAACGCTTTTTCTTTTTTACTGGTATCCGGCTTTGCCTTGGGTACCCACCAACCGGGAGTGCTAAAACTGTAACGGGCATAATGAAAATAACCCCATGATAATACATCTCCACCAGCTGCAGATGTGCGTGGAGCTTCTTTGGTTCCGGTTACTTTATTATATAGATCGCTCACAATGCCATTCACTTTTGCATCCGGCTCAAGATAACCCGCTAATATGCGTTCCCTTGCAGCAATGGCGTTGAAGGGAATGGGGTTTGATAAATTATTATTACTACCAAAACTGATGACTGCATATACATTGAACGCATCAAACAATACATCCAGCAAAGCGCGTGTTTCTTTTTCACTCGCAGGAAAATCGCCTGAACCAGCCCCGAATGTATTGTGCCGGTAAGTAAGGTTTTTATTGAAAGCAATACCACCGTCCCCATCTTCATTCAGGCTGCGGTCTTTATCGTTATCCATCCCTTCGGCTAATAACAGATACTTTCCTTTCTCTCCTTTTGAAGCATCAGCTTTAATCAATACCCTAGCATCGTCAGGATGTACTTTGTAATCGCCGATAGGAGATTCTATCCGCATCAGGGTGATCTTTCCATTACCATCCAGGTCATCTGCACCATCTTCATTTAGTTTACCATCACGATCGTCATCGGTATCAGTGGCATTGCCATTGCGTTCGAATTTGAGTCTGGCAAAATATTGCTCCATAGCATCCGGACTCATATTCGGAAATACATAGTACGTAGTTTTGGCCAACCGGTTTTGAATACTGTCTGTACCACTGGCTTTTAACAGATTTTCTGCAAAACCAATAGCCAATTCAGTACCCAGCAAATGTGCGCCTTCTGTACCACCTATCACCGCAATAGCAGGCTTGGTTTCTGTTTTGCCTGTACCAATGGTTACCATCCAGATGTCTTTGCCCCCATTGGTTTTGATAAGGGATTTCAAGGTTACCAGCGAAGGATAGGCTTTGGCCAATGCATTCAGCCGTTCTGTTTGTGCGGTATGGTTACTGTATTCCTGTGCCGTGGCACCGGTTATCAGTAAACCAACAAGCACAATGGTAAAGAGTCTTTTCATGAAGCAAGTTTTAGGTTTTAAATATAGTGGTTATTGGTTTATTTGTTTACTGGTTTATTAGTAGTTCCTGTATCAATTTAATGCCAGAGCGTAAATCTCATTAAAGTTCAACCTAAAAACGAACGTAAACCTATTGGATTCTTTGGCCTAAGTAAATTACCAGTAAACCGATAAACCAATAAACTAATAAACCAACAAACCTCCGTTATTTTGCATCCATGAGTGAAACGGCTAAAACTGATATGTTCCGCAACCGTTTGGTAAAAATGTTCAAGCACCGGAGCAAACAGGCACGAAGGCAGGAGGTTTCCTGTTACAGGGTGTATGATCATGACCTGCCTGAATTTCCTTTGTGCGTGGAGTTGTACGAAGATAAAATCTACCTCGCCGAATACGTTCGCCGGCACGGTATGAGCGATGAAGAGCATGAAGCCTGGCTGGATGCCTGTTTAGCGGTGATTAGCGAGGTAACCGGTATTGTGAAAGAGAAGATGTATGTGCGACTGCGGAAGCGGATGTCGCACCGCGGTGAAGACCAGTATGAAAAAATGGATACCAAACAGGAGTTTTTTACCGTTTTGGAAAATGGATTGAAGTTTCAGGTAAACCTGACAGATTATCTGGATACGGGCCTTTTTCTCGACCATCGCCTTACCCGGCAAATGGTGAAAGAATTATGCCATGGCAAACGGGTATTGAATCTTTTCTGTTATACCGGTTCTTTTTCAGTGTATGCGGCTGCGGCTGGAGCGGCTTCTGTTACCTCCGTAGATCTTTCCAAAACCTATCTGGCATGGGCAGAAGATAATTTTGTGATCAATCATTTCAAAGACAAGGAGAAATATACTTTTATACATGCTGATGTGGTGCAATACCTGAAAACATTAAAGCCAGATAGCTTTGATATTGTAATCATAGATCCACCCACTTTTAGTAATAGCAAGCGTATGAAGGATTTTTTGGACATCCAGCGTGATCATGTGGAATTGCTAAATGATGTGTTAGCGGCGACCTCAACGGGAGGTATTGTTTATTTCAGTACCAATTTCTCAAAATTTGTGATGGAAAATGAGTTGATACGTGCATCAGACATTAAAGACATTACCAAAGCCACTACCCCATTTGATTTTGAAGGAAAGCTGAAACGCTGGTGCTACCGCATTGCGAAGTAATTGGTGTGAATTGGCAATAACTACCTAATAGAAACACTATCAATCAAATACTCCCTCGATAGTATTGAATTAGAATAATGATAATGGATGGCATAGCCTGATGCAATGGTATCTGATACGTAATACATCCGCAAATAATACATTTTCCCTTTGCTTCCGCCTGTCCATTCATCAACGCCATTTTGGGTGTTAACGGGTTGGCCCAGATAGTCGTGTACGATTTCTTTGGTTTGCCGTAAAGGAATCATCCGCCATTTTTGGGGTGTGGTAAATGCCGCTGTTTTTGGAATAACGATGTCAAAAATTAAATAGTATAAGCCGGCCATTACGAGTAATACGACAACCAATCCAACATAATTTCTCTTTCTAGATGAATGAATAGTTTGGTCTATTATCTGTGGAATCACTGGCATTTAATAGTAATTAGCTTATTACGAAAAGTGGTCAACTTAATAAAGGATGTATTTGCAGAACATTTTTCCCTTTATGATCATAGTGTCTCAAGTATTTTCTTTGTAAAATCATTCTCCGTATTACCGGTATTTAAGGTAGATGCCGGTTCAAATAACATCACCCATACTTCCTCTGCTGCATTAGGCCGATGCTCAGTTCCTTTGGGTACAATGAGAAAATCGCCTTCATTCAGTTCAATATTTTTATCACGCAATTCCATCACAAAAGATCCTTTTACCACATAAAACAATTCATCCTCATTTTCATGATGGTGCCAGGTAAACGGTCCTTTGAACTTTACCAGTTTCACCTGCTGGTTATTTAATTCGCCTACAATTCCGGGGTTCCAGTATCCGGTTACCTGATCAAATTTTTCCAGTAAGTTCACTTTATGCATAAAATTAAATTTGAAAATTTGAGGATTTGAAAATTTGAAAATGAAAACCCGACCATACAATACATTTCCTGCATTCTCAAATTACCACATTTTCAAATTTTCAAATTCCCCCGATTCTTCCAAAAACTGTTCGTGTAGTTTGAGCACCTGCGGGATGAGCAATTGCTGATCATCGTTTACAATTACAAAATCACATAAGCGCATTTTGATCTCTTCCTGAATCTGACGATCCATTCTTGACTGTACTTCTTCACGTAAAATTTTATCCCTGTCCATTACCCGCTTAATGCGGATATGCTTCGGCGCAAATACCCCGATCATATAATCAAACCCTATAGCCGATCCAGCTTCAAAAAAAAGGGCCGCTTCTTTAAGGGTGTATGGGGCGGTTTGCTGCGCAGCCCAGACTTCTGCTGCGGAAATGGTATGCGGATGTACCAATGCATTCAATACTTCCAGCTGAAAAGGATCATTAAATACAATATTACCCAGGTATTTTCGATCGAGTTGCCCATTGGGATACACCGCTTCTCCAAATTTTTCAATAATGGCTGCTTTGAGTGAAGCATCGGTTTGCATGATTTCTTTTGCGGCTGCATCTGCATCAAAAACAGGAATGCCCAGCACTTTAAAAATGCCGGCTACCGTACTTTTTCCGCTTCCAATACCACCTGTAATACCTATTCTGAGCGACATACCGGTTTAATTCAATAGGAAAGATATTGTTTAAATCAGATTTTTTAGCCGCAGATTCGCAGATTGTTCCTCTAAAATTAATCTGCGGCTGCTTCCATTAGGAGAGTATTACAACAAGAAAGCCGGATGAAAACACATCCGGCTCTTTACATCAACAAAAGTTGACCTTATTTCTTTTCTACCGCTACTTTATTAATAGCCAGCGACCACTCCATACTGATAGAAGATTTTTCAATTTTCAGGTAGCTGCCGGGACTCACTTCCAGCTGAATGGTATTGTCTTCATTGATTTTGTTGATAGCACCGTGGATACCGGCAATGGTTACCACTTTATCCCCTTTCTGCATGTTCTCAACAAATTTTTTCTGCTCCTTAGCTTTTTTTGCCTGAGGGCGAATCATAAATAACCAGAAAACAAGGATGATACCTCCCATTAACACCAATTGTACCATTCCACCACCACCACCGGGTGCTTGCAGTAATACGAAATTCAGATTAGTCATTACGTTTTTTTTATTGTTTGATTACCAGCCCTGAGGCCTATTTATTTTACTTATTCTTTAATAAGTCCCGTAAAGATAAGTGTATGGGAACTTTTATCGTGCGTATTTGTGGTAACAAAAATAGATTTTCGTACTTCACCGCTTGCAGACCGATTACTATCAAACGCAGCATTTACCACACCTTCGGTTTGTGGAGCAATAGCTCCTTTGGTATAATCAGGTACGGTACAACCACATCCGGCCTTTACGTTGGCCAAAAATAAAGGGTATTTACCCGTGTTGCGGAAGCGAAAAGCCAGTTTGATCTTCTCCCCTTTGTTTATGGTACCAAAACTAACTACAGAATCAAGCCATTGTATCTGCGTATAGGTAGAGGTATCAGCTAAAATAGCAGTATTGGTATCGGATACAGTATCACTGTCTGTGCAGGAAAAAGCAAACATAGTAGCTACTATAGCTCCCATAGTAAGTATTTTCATCTGTGTCAGGCTTTGTTTTTGAAATTGATCTTTCGGATTTTACCGGCATCCATCATTTCTTTATGGATATTATCCAGTATTCCATTAACAAACTGACCACTTTGTGGGGTACTGTAATCTTTGGCCAGGTCAATGTATTCGTTGATCGTTACTTTGGTAGGAATCGTTTCAAAATAGAGCAGTTCGCAAACCCCCATGCGCATGAGTACCATATCCAACTGGGCAATCCGTTCCGCATCCCAGTTTTTTAATTTGGGTTTGATGAGCTCGGCGCAATATTCTTTCTTTTCTAAAGTGGTGTTAAGCAGGGTTTTGGCAAATTCCCATTTTTCAGGGCTTAGCATTTCCTGGAGATTATAACTGCCGGGCTTTTGTATATAGTTCAGCATGAGCTGATCCATCATATCGGCATCATCATCCCAGTTGTTGTACAGCTCTTCCAGGTGTGCGATAAAAGCTTCGTTGGGCAACATCAATTGGGTAAAGATGAGCTTAATGATCTCTTTTTCTTTTCCTTTATCGCGACTTTTTTCAGCTATGTATTCTTTGTATTTATCAGATTCTGTAAGATCCACATAAATTTTCTTCACCAGTTCCTTATCAATTCGCTTTTGAGGCAGGTCTGTTTCTTTGGCCTTCTGAAAAGAGGTGCTTTCCAATATCTGCCACAAAAATTCATTGCCGGCAATTTTGGTATTCACATTCAGGTCATCTTCTGAGGGAAGGTTACGCGAAGCCCTTTTTTGGGCACTGGTTTCGGCGTAGCGGGCTACTTCTGTTAGAAAATAAAGGAGATAAACAAACAACTCACGGCTTTTGTCCAATTGTTTCTGTAATTCCTCTACCGGTTTTTTAAAAGCCAACGGGCTATCTGCTGCTTCAATCATGTACAGCAGCTGCATCACTTTCACACGAATATTTCTTCTACTGATCATTTGGTAAGAACTTATTTGAGAGCGGCAAAGGTATTGGTTTCAGGGTGTGGAACAAAATGAAAATACCTTAAATAAAGCGATTAGCTGTTAGCTACAAGCTGCAAGCCTATATAGTTTTCAGAAAATAGTAGATGCCTGCAGCATTTGATTTCATTTTTGCTAAAAGCTAATAGCCAAAAGCTTGCATCTTTTAAAAAAAAATACCCGTCCGGGAACGGACGGGTCTCAACCTTGATTACAACCTTGCTTAAAGGTCTTCTCTATATCACACTTTATAATCGCAATAAATAGGATATAGTGCTGTTGCAGTTTATCCAAAAAAACAAAAGCGTAATTATCTACGGAACATATTGCCGATTGGATTTATAAGTCTATGCATTTCAATTAAAATACTTTTTTTCAGCATAATCAAACCATCCCAATCCAACCACCGTATCTGTATGCATAACCACATAAAACAAACCTTCATTAAAGAAAAACAATTATGAAAACGAAAAAAAATTTACTAAGCATTCTGGGAGTAGCCATTGTTGCCGCCGGAATCGTATTTGCAGCCGATCACGCCGACACACCGGCCCTTACCGGCAAAACAACTGACATTACGGATGTGTATGCCTTCCAGGGACAAAACACCAGTAACATGACATTTGTATTGAACACGCAAGGATTGTTAACACCCGGCGCAACAGGTGCCGCTTCGTTTGATAACAATACCATGATTGAGCTGAACATTGATAACAATGCAGACAATGTAGAAGACCTGGTAGTACAGTGCGTATTTAACAATGGTATTATGTATGTGTATGGTCCTATCAAGCCATCAGCAACAGGTGCCAGAAGTAAAGTGGAAGGTAGCCAGAGTGTTAGTGTTGCAGTAACTCCTTACGGACAGAACGCCATCATTGCTTCTCAAAATAGCTTTATGGCATTTGCAGGACCAAGAGATGATCCATTCTTCTTTGATCTGGATCAGTACAAGAAGATCATAGCTGGAACAGCCACTTCTTTCAACAATCCCGGTAATGATTCTTTTAAAGGAACCAACGTTATGAGTATTGTACTGGAATTTCCTAAGACCTTATTAGGTGCTACCAATGGCAAAGTAAACATTTGGGCAGAAGCAAAAAGAAAAATCTAATTCAACACAGTTTAATCCACTTTCAAAAAATTAATTATGAAAAAGTACACAAACATATTACGTACCACTACAGCTATATTATCGCTGGTGGTTCTCTTTACTGCCTGTAAAAAAGATTCAACCGCTACGGTAGATGTATTTGCCAATGTAACGTATCAAACAGAAGACCAGTTTGCACGTCCTGCCATTAATACTGTATTCAATGTATCTGGTGCTGATAAAGATGCTTACAATGTTGCTTTACCATCTGCAATGGGTGCTGGTTTTCAGGCAAAGTTTCAGGCAAGATTACTAGCCTTAAACCCAGCATATACAACCAATGCATTGGGTTTAACAGCTGCTGCTTTCACAGGTATTCTGGCAACAGATGTTTTAACTGTATCAACAACCGGTACTACCACTTTCTTTGACGGTACCAATGTACTAACTGGAAGAGCTTTGGCTGATGATGTAATTGATACTGAATTGTTACTCATATTCGGTGGTACTGCAGGTGCATCAAACCCTGGCTTAACCTCAGATAAAGTAGGTTCGAATGATAAACCTTTCTTATCAAGTTTTCCTTACCTCGCAACTCCCTGGTAATAGAATCCAATATGCATTTTACAAAAGCTGCCCGTTTGTGGCAGCTTTTTGTTTTTTATAGCATTATCAAACCATGAAGTATGTATTTGCGTAAGTATCCTCAGGAACTATTCAACAATAAAGATTCTGCCTTAATCATGCTTACAAGAACTTTACTATACCTGCTGTTGGTTGTTTACACAGTAAACATGGTAAAGCCTGTATTGCCTTATGTGAAAGATACCGTATCACATATCTTCTGGTATGCCGAGCATGCTTCTACTGTTCACTTTGAAAATGGCCAATACCACGTGCATGAGGAAGCCATGAAGGAAAGTAAAACAACAACACTCCCCAAAACAAGCCAGCCGGGTAAAACCACCACTGATCTTTCAGAACATATCAGCACTGAATTGGGATATGATTTTACGATTGAGATATCTATTGCCCAAAGCTACCCTTGGCCCCACACCTCTCCTCTTTTCCGTTTCATTGATCGGGAATATCTTCCCCCACGTGCCTGAATAAAAATTTGATTAATGGGATCGTGCCAAACAGTATGATTAAATAACTGTGTACACTACCCAAAAACCGAAGTATGTTTTAAATGACCAGGTAAGCAATCCTGCTTTTGAAACAACAGCCAATATTTTTATTCATCTCATACAATCATTTTTATGTTCGCTATAAAAAAATATTCATGGGCACTGATGTGTCTTTTATTCTTAAACAGTATTTCAGGCAATGCACAACAATTCATTAAAGGAATCGTAATCGATTCCATCAGCCGTCAACCCATGGAATCAGCATTGGTTTCAATTCCCGGTGGTGCCGCTGCATATACCGACCAGCTGGGAAATTTTTCCGTGCTGCACACAGGTAGTACCAATCAAATCAAAATTGCCTTTGCCGGTTATAAAACCAAACTGGCAACGATTACTAACAACAAGATCAAGATTGAATTACAACGGGATATTGTTAACCTTGAAGAAGTAATAGTGATGCAAAGTGATCGCTCTGCCCGTTTCAATAACCTTGCCCGTATTGATCTTGATTTAAAACCCGTAAAAAATACACAGGAACTGATGCGTGTAGTGCCCGGATTGTTTGTGGCCCAACATGCCGGTGGCGGTAAAGCAGAACAGATTTTTTTACGTGGGTTTGATGTTGACCATGGTACAGATATCAATATTACTGTAGATGGTTTACCTGTAAATATGGTATCGCATGCGCACGGACAAGGCTATGCCGATGCACATTTCATCATCCCCGAAACAGTGAACAATATTGATTTTGGAGCAGGCCCCTTTTACACACAACATGGCAACCTGAATACGGCGGGATATGTATCGTTTGCCACTTTCAACAATATCAGCAATAGCCGCATACAGGTAGAAGCGGGCCGTTACCAAACCTACCGAACCTTACTGATGCTGGATTTGTTGAAGAAAAACAAGGACAAACAAAGTGCCTATATCGCCGGGGAACTTAACACAACCAATGGACCCACCCTTAACCCGCAAAATTTCAGCCGCTATAATCTTTTTGGAAAGTATCGTTTGGCATTGAATGACAGAACACAATTGATAGCCTCTGTATCTGCATTCAAAAGTAAATGGGATGCATCCGGCAGGTACCCGAACGGGCCATTGAATCGGGATTGATAGACCGTTTTGGTTCCATCGATCCCTCAGAAGGCGGTAATACCGAACGTTACAATGCCAACCTGCAACTCTCGCATCGCATAAACAGTAATACTACATGGGAACATCAGTTATATGCAAGCAAGTATACGTTCAACCTTTATTCCAACTTTACTTTTTTTCTCAATGATCCGGTAAATGGCGATGGCATTCAGCAGTCTGAAAGCCGCAACCTGTATGGGTTTAACTCTACCCTCACCAACAAAAAAATGTTTGCTAACTGGACATGGAATGCAACTTATGGAACTGGTATACGGTATGATGTTACTACCGATAGTCGTTTATCAAATGTGGTAAACCGCCAGTTTATCAGTGATACCAAATTGGGTGATATTAAAGAAGCAAATGCTTTTGCCTTTGTACAACAGCAATTGTCTTTTGGAAAATGGCTGATAGAAGGGGGTATTCGCGCAGACTACCTTCATTTTTCGTATGTTGATAAATTAGCTCCTGCAATGTTATCTCCCCAGGGAAAAGCGATTGTAAGTCCTAAACTAAATATTCAATATACAGTTAACCGCAACCTTCAGGTGTATGTAAAAGCTGGCAAAGGATTTCATTCAAATGATACACGTGTGGTAGTAGCACAGAAAGGACAAGAAATTTTACCTGCTGCCTATGGTGGTGATATAGGTTTTACCATTAAACCATCACCCAGACTTTTGTTGAATGTGGCTGCATGGTATTTATATTCACAACAGGAATTTGTGTATGTGGGTGATGATGGAAATGTAGAGCCCAGTGGCAGATCCAGAAGAGAAGGAATTGATTTGGTGGCACGTTACCAATTAACTAAAAACTGGTTTGTAAATGGAAACCTTACCTTAACCAAACCCAGAGCCATTGATGAACCCAAAGGCCAAAACTTTATACCGTTAGCGCCTACTTTTACCAGTACCGGAGGCATTTTTTACAAAGCCACCACCGGATGGAATGGAAGTATCAGTTATCGCTATGTAAAGAGTCGTCCGGCCAATGAAGACAATAGTGTGGTAGCAAAAGGATATTTTGTAGCGGATCTTGCTTTGAATTATACACAAAAAAAATATGAAGTGGGGATTGCCATAGAAAATCTCTTCAACACAACATGGAACGAAGCACAGTTTGCCACTACCTCTCAATTGCGCAATGAAACAGCTCCTGTTACAGAACTAAATTTTACCCCTGGCACACCCTTTTTTCCGAGAGTTAAATTCGCTGTATTCTTTTAAAGAAGTTTTTTATATATACATTGAAACAAATGAAACAAAAAATCAGATTATTATCCGGATTGGTTTTATTGGCCTTATCTATATCTTTTCCCGCATCTGCCCACGTAGCGGTGCGGGAACTGGATAACATTAGTAAGTCTGATGCAGCTATACTTTATCTTGTATTAGGCTTCAAACACATACTGCCATTAGGTTTGGATCATATACTTTTTGTGTTGAGTCTATTTTTATTAAGTCCTAAACTCAAAACCATCTTCTGGCAATCGTTAGCCTTTACCATCGCACATTCTGTTACACTTTGTCTTGCCGCTTACAATGTGATCAATCCACCATCCAACATAATTGAGCCATTGATTGCTTTATCTATTGTTTATGTGGCCTTGGAAAATATTTTCTCTCCACGTTTAAAAGCCTCGCGCATAGGTATTGTATTCCTATTCGGTCTGGTGCATGGGATGGGCTTTGCCGGTGCATTGGCAGAAATGGGCTTACCCAAAAATGCCTATTTCACTTCACTGGTTATGTTTAATGTAGGGGTTGAACTGGGGCAGGTTACCGTTATTCTGGCAGCGTATTTTTTACTGGCCAAATGGTTTTCAGGAAAAGAATATTATCGTAAGCGCATAGTGATTCCCATCTCTATTCTTATTGCGTCAATTGCTGCATTCTGGACGATTGAAAGGATCTTCCTATAATTCCTCCGCGAAACCTCCCTGCCCTCTGCATCTCTGCGGTGAAAAAGGTTTATTCACCGCAGAGGCGCGGAGATGCCAGAGGTTTCGCAGAGATAAATTCAGTATGTCTAAAAAATCAACACCGCTTATAACAACCCTTTCAAATCTCTTTGCTTTGCTGGAGAAAGATCGAAACGGTTTTCATCAGCAGCTTTAAAAAATTCTGCAGCATTGTAGTTTTTACCTGTTTCCTTCATCATCTTTCCCATCCAATATAATTCCAATGCCTCTAAGGGTTTGCCGGATACATGGGTTTTATACAGTTCCATGGCTTTGGTATCGGCACCTGTTCTATGTAACGACCATACCAGCCATGCATAGGTTTGTGGTGTGGCACGGTTGGCAATCTCTTTTTCTGCAATAGCCAATGCTTTGGCCGGATCGTTTAACACACCTGTGTATAATTCAACTAAGTATTTGTGATACATACCACCGTACATACTATCCGTTGCCTTGAGGATAAAATCGGTTGCGTATTTTTTGGCATTAACCGTATCCTGCTTTTGTTCGGCTACCCATACGAGGTTATAAACAGCATCGGGCAATTGATTTTTTGTGCCGATAAAACGAAATAATTTCTCTGCACCATCCGTGTTATCATCATTCATCAGCATAATGCGTCCTAACCCCTGTAAACTATGAAAATCAGCTGCATTGCGGGATAGGTTATCCAGATACAGATCAGTTGCCTTTTGTAACTCGCCCTCATGCAAATACAGATCGGCAAGATTGGATTGGGCGGTTTGTTTCAGGTAAAGACTGGTGCCTGACAGTGTAGCGGCTTTTTGCATGTAGAAAGCCGCACTATCCGTTTCACCCTGCAAATGTTTCCACTTGGCCAACCGAAAGAAATAGCCATATTCATTGGTAGCTGCACAACTCTGCAAAGCCCCATTGGCCAATGTATAAGCCCCCAGTTCAAACTGGGTATCAAAAAGTAACAAGGTACTGGCATATTTTTCAGATCCGATGGCCAATGCTTTTTGTACAAAGGCATCCGCTTTTGTAAAGCGATGACGGGTGATGTTTAATGAAGCAAGTGATCGCAGCAATCCGGCATCTGTTTCCTTGTATTCCATATTCAAACCACTGAGAATACTATCTGCCATCAGCAGGTCTGCCATATCACCATATGAGTGAAAGCGCTGTGTAAGTGCCCCGGCATACCGAACCAGTGCGGTATAGGTACCAGGGTTGGAATCTAGGCGGTTTTTCCAGAAAAGTAGCTCATCTCCCATCTGTTTTTCAAAAGGGCTCTCTGTGTAATGGGTCTGTAAACTGTCTGTAAACCGGGGATTTACCAATACATCCGGATGGCTTTTACAGGCACAAAACCCGAGGATTAGGAAGAACGAAACACGTATCAAAGCTTGCATGGTTGTTTTGGGTAATATACGGCTAATAACCTGCTGAAGATTGATGTAAGGCTGAAATCAGGCAGGTAAGCACTGAAATAGGTATGAAATTTTGACACAGTCCGTATCGAAAACTTAGCCCATCTTTGCGGCGTTTCTGCCAGTCTGTGTAATAGCTATCGCCTTTGGAGTCCGGTTCTGAAAATTTGACCTGAATACCTCCCATGGCATAATTATCGATGATTGCTTCAACATTATTACCAAATCAATAAAAAACCTATAACCATGGCAAAAAAGGTAAATTTTGAACTTTACGACGATAGAGTTCTTATTAAACCAGCCGCAGCCGAAGAAAAAACTGCTGGTGGTATCATTATCCCTGATACAGCTAAAGAAAAACCACAAAAAGGAACCGTAGTTGCTGCAGGACCAGGCAAATATGCCGAGCAAACTGGTAATCTGATACCTGTAAAACAAAAAATTGGTGATGTAGTTCTTTACGGAAAATACGCCGGAACTGAAATTAGTGTAGAAGGCGAAGATTATCTTATCATGCGCACTGCTGATATCTTAATGAAAGCTCCGTTATAATACTGTTTGAATAATTATTTCAATTTTCAAATTTTCAAATTCACAAATTTTCAAATTCGTATACAATGGCTAAACAAATTTTCTTCGATATCGAAGCAAGAAATAAGATGAAAAAAGGCGTTGACACCTTAGCCAACGCTGTAAAAGTAACCCTCGGACCAAAAGGCCGTAACGTGGTTATTGAAAAGAAATTCGGCGCACCACAGGTAACGAAAGATGGTGTTACCGTAGCAAAAGAAATTGAACTGGAAGATCCTATTGAAAACATGGGTGCTCAGATGGTGAAAGAAGTGGCTTCTAAAACCGCAGATATTGCAGGTGATGGTACCACAACTGCAACTGTTCTGGCTCAATCTATCATCAGCGAAGGTTTGAAAAACGTTGCTGCAGGTGCCAATCCAATGGATCTGAAGCGTGGTATTGATAAAGCCGTTGCCAAAGTGATTGAAAGCCTGAAAGCACAATCTCAAACCATTGGTAATGATTCTAAGAAAATTGAGCAGGTTGCAACTATTTCTGCCAATAGCGATAATGAAATTGGTAAACTGATTGCCCTTGCAATGAGCAAAGTGGGTAAAGAAGGTGTGATTACTGTAGAAGAAGCCAAAGGAACCGATACCACAGTTGATGTGGTAGAAGGTATGCAATTTGACCGCGGATACATTTCTCCATACTTCGTTACCAACAGCGAAAAAATGGAAGTGGAACTGCAGAATCCGTATATCCTGATCTACGATAAGAAGATCAGTGCTATGAAAGACATTCTTCATATTCTGGAGAAAGTTGCACAAAGTGGCCGTCCATTGTTGATCATTGCTGAAGACCTGGAAGGTGAAGCACTGGCTACATTGGTAGTAAACAAATTACGTGGTACCCTGAAAGTGGCTGCTGTTAAAGCTCCTGGTTTTGGCGACCGCAGAAAAGAAATGCTGACCGATATCGCAATCTTAACTGCCGGTATTGTGGTTAGTGAAGAACAAGGTTTCAAATTAGAGAACGCAGACCTGACTTATTTAGGACAGGCCGCTTCTGTAACCATTGATAAAGACAACACCATCGTTGTTGGCGGTAAAGGTAAAAAAGCCGATATCGTATCACGTGTTAACCAGATCAAAGCACAGATCGAAAACACCACTTCTGATTACGACCGCGAAAAATTACAGGAACGTCTTGCTAAATTAAGCGGTGGTGTAGCTGTATTATATGTAGGTGCTGCAACAGAAGTAGAAATGAAAGAAAAGAAAGACCGTGTTGACGATGCACTGCACGCAACAAGGGCTGCTGTTGAAGAAGGAATTGTACCGGGTGGTGGTGTTGCCTATATCCGTGCAGTAGAAAGCCTGGAAAAACTGAAAGGTGCCAACGAAGATGAAACAACCGGTATCCAGATCGTGAAAAGAGCGATTGAAGAGCCACTGCGTCAAATCGTTGTAAACAGCGGTATTGAAGGTTCTATTGTGGTACAGAAAATCAAAGAAGGTAAAGCTGACTTTGGTTTCAACGCCCGTACAGAAGTATACGAAAACCTGTTTAAAGCAGGTGTTATCGATCCAACCAAAGTGAGCCGTGTAGCATTGGAAAATGCAGCTTCTATTGCCGCTATGTTGTTAACAACAGAGTGTGTGATTGCTGACAAACCAAAAGCAGAAGCAGCACATTCTCATGGTGCACCTGATATGGGTGGCATGGGTGGATATTAATCCAACAAATATCCTGATAAAAGGATGCATTGAATACAATCCCCGCTTTACCAAAAGCGGGGATTTTTATGTATGATAAAGAGGCTTGTTCGAGTACTTATTCTCTATATACTTTCTCTGCGAAAACTCCCTATTCTCTCCGGCTCTGCGGTGAGTTTTACTTTGTACCAACCGCAGAGCCGCAGTGAGCGCAGCGATTTCGAGAGATCTGATCTGTTATGCCTCGTTTTTGGGATATACTTTATCATTACCCTGAACCATCAGGTATTGGGCCAACCCATAGGTAAACATAACTGCTATAAAAATATCTTTATCACAGTCGTATTGAAATTTATTAGCAGCTACTAATACATTTTCTATCAGAAAAATAAAAACGCCCGGAATCAAATAAGTAGTCGCTGCTTTTTTTAAGCGCGCATTGGTAGCCACATTCACAGCCAGTACAACCATAATAGAGACGGTTACCATGTATGCAATAATCGGAAGGCGGTAATCGCCCATATTGTCTCCCAGAAAACGAAAAAAAGCATAACCGATAAATCCCAAAAAAGCTGCTGTTAGCAATAGTATCGGACTGTTCTTTATTTTCAACGGATGCATCAGCAGGAATGAGGTGCTGTAAAAAAGATTCATCAGCATGAACGCAATCATACCACTCAGAAAAAAGGTGTCGTTAATAAATATGAGTAATACATCTCCAAAAAAAGCCAGGATCAACCCAATGTAAAAAATAAATTTTCCTGTAGGCTTACCAATATCAGTATCACGCAACAAAATATTAAGAAAAAGAAGTGGCACCAGCATGGGCTTGGTAACTGCCACATAAGGGAGCTGGTAATACTGAAAAATACAATGTATCAGTAATACCAACCAGTAAATGGTAAGGGTTCTCTTTTTTAAGAATGTTTCCATGTATTAGTTAATTCCGGCATTTGAATATACCCTGTTTAATTTGAATTAGCAAGACAACAACTTTTGGGGATTGCTTTGTACATCTTAGGTTGGTTTTTTACCGCGAAGGCACAAGGGCGCGGGGGTACGCAAGGAAATCTAGGTAAAACCTTTGCGCACCTTGGCGCCCTCGTTTCTTCGCGGTAAAAAGTGATAAGAACATTCAGTATTTACCAAAATCAACCCGTTATACATCTCAACCAGCTTGCTGCAAGGTTATTTTCAAAAATCCCCTTACCAGAAAATATTGGGCAAGTCCGTAAGTCAGCATAACCGCTATATCTACCATGGGTAAATGCCAGGCAAACTTATTCGATGCCAATAACGCATCCGACACCACAAACAAAATAGCTCCGGGTATGAGATAGTGCGTGGCTGTTTTTTGTAGTGAGGGATCTCTGGCAGTTCCCGCAGCAAGAACCGCCATAGTACTAATGATACACATATAGGCTATTATCGGAACCTGAAAATCGCCCAATTGGTTCTGAAGATACACGAATACACCTAGGGACAAAACCAGCATCACTATACTAGTTGTAACGATCACTCCCATCCTACCCTTAACTCCTTTTTGTAACCGGATAAAAAAAATACTATTACAAATATGAGTTCCAATAAAAGCAACCATGCCCAGTAAAAACATAGTGGTTCCGGTTTGGGTAAGTACCATATCTCCTATAAAAGATAATACCAATCCGGCTATAATGATAGTTGATACTTTTTTAGTGCTCAGCCTGACAGACGCAACCAGATAGATCATCAGTAAAGGCAGCAGTAACATTTTGGTAGCAAACCTCCCATCTGGCAGATCTTTGTAAATAAAAAATAGATGTGCCAATAATACAATGGCAAATAGTGTACGCGCATTTTTAGCAAGCAGGTGCATAGGCAAAGATTGGTTAGTGATAAATCCTGATTGAAAATACTTTTTTATGATCATTATATCCTATTTGCCCCCCACTGCAATTATTAATTTGGGAAAGATTAGTTTTGCGCCATGTTGAGTAAGGAAAACGAAGCGTTTTTGGCTTATTGGTCAAGCAACCGTGAGCAACAACTAACCAGCATCCGGCCTTTACTGGTTGGTTTATCAACTGGGTTGGCCATTGGCATTGGCGTGGTGCTTTTACTGGAAAGTGGTTTATTTGAAAGAGCAACTATGGTAGCCAATTCGCGGTTGAGTTCTTTTGTATTGGTATTGGCTATTGTAATTGTATCAGTTGGAATGGCTTTTTTTTACCGAAAATTCCGCTGGGAAATGATGGAACAACGGTTTCTGGAATTGAAAGCCACAAAAAATAAAGCTGAAAATCAGGCTGCTATGCAGCCTTAATACCTGAAATAAAGTCTATATAAATAAAACTGCATGAAAAAATTATTGGTTGGTGTGTTGATTCTCTCCTCGTTTATGATGAATTCCTGTGGTAAAACAGCCGATAGTGGCTGTCAGCCTGTTCCGGTGGGTAATGAAAAAGCCCAGCTTGTGGCTTATTGTACTGCCAATAACATCGCTTATCAAGAACATTCCAGTGGTTTATTATATCAAATCATTAATCCAGGTACAGGTGTTAACCCAACAACGGCCAACACAGTATCCACTGTATATACCGGTAAATTTCTTTCTGGTACTACATTTGATGGTACGGCCAATCCGGTTTCCTTTCCTTTAAATGGTGTAATTGATGGCTGGAAAATTGGAGTACCATTGATAAAAAAAGGTGGCCGTATTTTATTACTGGTACCTTCTGCGCTGGCTTATAGTTGCACAGGTTCGGCACCTACCATTGCCCCCAATACCCCACTTTTTTTTGATATTACGCTTACAGACGTTAAATAAAGCTGCTGTTTACTGCATAAAAAAGCCGGTAATTTTTACCGGCTTTTTTATAAATAACCAATCTAACAGGCAGATAGCAGATTTCATTCCCATTCCCCTATCTTTGCCGCTCTAAAAAAATTTGTAAACCGTTACTAATATGCAACTGAAAGGTTTAGTGCGATTTTTTGCGATTGCTTTGATACTCATCTGTGTGTATCAATTGTCATTTACCTGGTTTGTTAAGAACCATGAAAACGCAATGGATAAAAAAGCCAGCGAATGGCTGAAGACAAAATTCCCAACTCCGGAATCTAAATACCCCGGTAACAAAGAACTGCAGGCAGCGTACGCCGATAGTCTGGGTGATTTGAAAAAAGACAGACTGAAACGTTTGCTCGACAGTACCAAAGACACCAAACTGGCTTTTGGTTTAACTACTTACCGTAGTGCCAAAGAAAAGGAACTGATGCTGGGTCTTGATCTTCAGGGTGGAATGAGTGTGACCATGGAAGTAGGTTTAGACGGATTGCTGAAATCCCTTGCCAACTATACCAAGGATGTTCAGTTCAATAAAGCATTATCCAATGCAGTTGCCATCAAAGCCAATACCAGTGCAGATTTGATTACTTTATTCAGACAGGAGCTTTTAAAAGTAAACCCATCTGTTAAGCTGGCACCTTTCTTCGCAGCCCGTAGTAATGGTAAAGTGAAAATTGATGATAGTGATGATAAAGTAACTTCTTACCTGAAAGAACAGGCGGGTATTGCATTCAACACTACTTACCGTATCCTGCGCACCAGGATCGATCGTTTTGGCGTAGCTTCTCCCAATATCAATCCCGATCCGGCCAAAGGCTATATCAGTATTGAACTGGCTGGTGTAAACGATAAAGAAAGAGTACGTGCTTTCTTACAATCTACCGCTAACCTGCAATTTTTTGAAGTATATACTTTCGAGAGCAAGGATTTGGTTAATGGATTAACGGCAGCCGATAAAGCCACCGAAGATTTCCTGAACGGAACCAAGCCGGTTGATACCGCAACAAAAGTTGCTGCTGATACTGCAAAAGCGGTAGTTGCAGCAAAAACAGATACCGGTAAAACCGCTACTATCTCTTCACTGGCAGGAACAACAACCAGTAAAGCAGGAGCAAATGCAGATTCTGCTACCAAAGCTTCCAATAAAAATCCGCTTCTGCGCCTGATGCAGGTTACCCAACCTTTTGCAGACGCTTCCGGTAAAACGGTTTACCCTGCATCGCTGGGCTATATCGCTTCAAAAGATACCGGTACCCTGAATGATTACCTGAGAATGGATTTTGTGAAGAACAAATTCCCTTCCAACCTGGTTTTCATGTACGGTAAAGCAGATCTGAACGATCCTAAATTAACCGATATCCTTACTTTATATGCCATTAAAACATTAGACAATGGCCAGGCTGAATTAGGCGGTGAAGGCATCAGTGCCTCTCAGGATTTTGATGAGAGAGGACGTGTAGCCATTAAAATGAATATGGATAAAGCCGGTACAGCGATCTGGGCTAAAATGACCGGACGCAATGTGGGCAAACCGATTGCGGTGGTACTGGATAATTTTGTGTACTCCGCTCCTAACGTAAACGAAGCCATAACTACCGGTAATTCTCAAATTTCTGGCAGCTATTCTACCAAAGAAGCACAAGATCTTGCACAGATTCTGGAAAGTGGTAAACTTCCTGCACCAGCTAAAATTATTCAGGAACAACAGGTTGGACCAACATTGGGTAAAGCCTCTATCACCGGTGGTGGTTTGTCTTTCCTGATTTCCTTTATTGTGATTTTTGCTTTAATGCTTCTGTACTTTAATACAGGTGGCTGGGTGGCAAATATTGCCCTTATCCTAAACTTATTGTTTACCATAGGTATCCTCAGTGCTTTGGGCTTTACGCTTACGGCTCCCGGTATTGCCGGTCTGGTATTAACCGTAGGTTTAGCGGTGGATACGAACGTTATCATCTTTGAACGTATTAAGGAAGAACTAACCAAAGGAAAGAGCTACCAGAATGCAGTAAACGATGGTTACAGACGCTCCCTCTCTCCTGTTTTGGATGCACACGTTACTACTTTATTAACGGCTATTATATTGGCTTACTTCGGTTTGGGTCCTGTATTGGGCTTTGCTACCACGCAGATCATTGGTATTCTGTTGTCTTTGTTCTGTGGTATCCTGGTTTCAAGACTGATCACTGACTGGTACATGAATAAGAACCGTCACTTTGAATATTTCACTGGTATATCCAAAAGAATATTCAAACATGCTTCTTTCAAATTCATTGAATACAGAAAGTATGCCTATGGTTTATCTATCATCATCTTCTTACTGGGTATCAGTACACTTTTCCGTACAGATGCATTCGATGAGGGTGTGGAATTCTCCGGAGGCCGCAGCTATACCATCAAATTTGAAAAGCCCGTAAATGAAGACCAGATCCGTGATGAATTAAAAACAGAATTTGGTGAATCGGTGATTATCAAAACCGTAGATGTTAAGAACCAGATCAACATCACTACCTCTTATAAGATCAAAGAAACCGGTAGCAATATTGATTCATTGGTAGAGAAGAAATTGTATACCGGATTAAAGAACCATTTGCCGGCCAATACTTCTTTCAATGATTTTGAAAAGAATTACAAGCAGAGTTCACAAACCGTATTACCAACTATTTCTGACGACCTGAAAAAAGGCGCCACCAAAGCGGTGATCTTCGGTATCATTGTGATCTGTCTGTATATCTTCATCCGTTTCCGCGACTGGCGTTATTCACTGGGAACCATCTTTGCCTTGTTGCACGATGTATTTGTAACCCTGATTGTATTCAGCTTTGCCCGTAAAATCGTTCCTTTCCCACTGGAAATTGACCAACATTTTATTGCAGCCATCTTAACGGTAATCGGTTTCTCTATGAATGATACGGTAATTGTATATGACAGGATCCGTGAAGACAGCACCCTGATGAAAGGTTCTGATAATGCAACCGTGATAAACCGTGCCATTAATGAAACATTGAGCCGTACTATCATGACTTCATTAACCGTGTTCATCACCATTCTGATCCTCTTCATCTTTGGTGGAGAAGTAACCCGTGGTTTCGCATTCGCCATGCTGGTGGGTGTAATTACCGGTACCTATTCTTCCATTTTTGTGGCAGCACCTGTACTGGTTGATTTTGCCAAGAGCAGACCTTTGGGAAGAAAAATTATTACTGCATTAAAAAAATAGATAGTTCCCTATCATACTAAAAGCCCGCAACAAAATTTGTTGCGGGCTTTTAGTATGGCAATGATTGTGTCCCCACAATCACCCACCTGCATAATAGTCAAACAGCTATCAGTGTTTTGAATAATGATGAGTTTTAACACATAAAAGAAGCCTCGCAAAACGAGGCTTCTTTATGCCGTGATTGTGTCCCACAATCACCCGCCTGCATAGTAGTTAAACTGCTATCAGTGCTTTGAATACTTATTTGTTTTAACACATAAAAGCCTCGCTTTGCGAGGCTTTTATAAAATACTTTCAATTGATAAAATATCGATTTTATACCGCAAAACTCGTTCCGCAACCACAGGTCTTACTGGCATTGGGATTGCTGAACGTAAACCCTCGGCTATTCAATCCGCCTTGCCAGTCAACCTCCATACCAAATAAATATAACTGGTGACTTTTATTCATAATACAGGGAATGCCTTTAATTTCAAAATGCTCATCATCCGCTTCTGGCTTGTCGAAACCCAATACATACGTCATACCACTGCAACCACCACCTTTTACGCCCACGCGTAACTGCTGTGTGGTATCAAAGCTCTCTTCATTCATCAATCTCCTGATTTCGGTAATGGCACCTTCGGTTAAGGTTACAGGTATTGAAGCCGTTATTGTTTCCATAAGTATTCCTTTTGTGGCTACAAATTTACGAAGATTATACTGTAACGCTATCCCATCCGTTTTCGATACCGGAAAAAACAACTCCTCCCTTACCTGAAACTGGTAACCTGAAACCGGCTTTAGCCTCCTGCTTTACCTTATTTTTACAAAAAAAAGATGTTTGATAACGAGTATGTGGTTTTATTCATTGTTGTGCTGGTAGGCGTAATGGCCTATTTCTTTTTCCTCAAGGATAAACCCAAATCTGAAGAAAAGGCAAAGCCGGTACAAAGTGGATCTGTTTCGCTTCAATTGCAGGCGTATGAGCGTTTGATATTGCTGGTAGACAGAATCGCCATCCCAAACCTGATCAGCCGCACATCTCATGATGGATTGAATGCAAAAGAAATGCAACTGGTATTAACCCGTACCATTCGGGATGAATTTGATTATAATATTACGCAACAGATTTATATCACACCCGAAACATGGAATGCGGTGAAAACCATGAAAGAAAAAAACCTGCTCATCATCAACCAGGTTGGGGCACAAATACCGGCCACTGCTTCTGGATTAGAATTGAACCGTGCCTTGCTTGATTATATCATGAGTGATGATAAAGCCAACTTACAGGATCTGGTTAGTAAGGCATTGAGTTTTGAAGCGAAGAAATTGTTGTAGTTGGTTTATTGGTTTATTGGTTTATTGGTTTATTGGTTTATTGGTTTATTGGTTTATTGGTTTATTGGTTTATTGGTTTATTGGTTTATTGGTTTATTGGTTTATAAGAGGATTTTTTTTACGATAATGATTGCTGCATGAATGATAAAAAAGTTTTTACGGATAGCGGGATTGAGATTCGGAAAGTGTATTACCCTACGCCAGAAACCGGAAGCCAGAAACCGGAAATGCCGGGAATTTTTCCATATACAAGAGGTGTACAGGCAGATATGTACCGGGGCAAATTATGGACAATGCGCCAGTATGCTGGATTTTCAACTGCAGAAGAAAGTAACAAACGCTATCACTATTTACTATCGCAGGGTGTTATGGGTTTAAGTGTGGCGTTTGATTTACCCACACAAATCGGGTATGATAGTGACCATGCATTGGCAGAAGGTGAAGTAGGTAAAGTTGGCGTGGCCATTGATAGTCTGGAAGATATGGAGATTCTTTTCAAAGACATAAAGCTGGAAGAAGTAAGCACCTCAATGACCATCAATGCTACGGGTTTTATTCTGTTGGCATTTTATGTAGCCCTCGCCAAAAAACAGGGAGCAGATCTCACAAAAATTACCGGAACCATCCAGAATGATATCCTGAAAGAGTATGCGGCAAGAGGAACCTATATCTATCCTCCCAAACCTTCCATGCGTATCATTACTGATATTTTTGAATGGTGTAGTAAAGAACTGCCCAAGTGGAATACCATTTCCATTTCCGGCTACCATATCCGCGAAGCTGGCAGTACGGCTGTTCAGGAAATTGCATTTACATTAAGCAATGGTAAAGCTTATGTGCAGGCTGCACTGGCAAAGGGTTTGGATAGTAATATATTTGGCAAACGACTCTCCTTCTTTTTTAACGCGCATAATAATTTATTTGAAGAAGTGGCCAAGTTCCGCGCCGCAAGAAGAATGTGGGCCAAAATGATGAAAGACCTCGGCGTTACCGATGAAAAAGCGCTTATGCTTCGTTTTCATACACAAACCGGTGGAGCTACCTTAACCGCACAACAACCTTTGAATAATATTTCTCGTGTAACCATTCAAACCCTTGCTGCTGTTTTAGGGGGTACACAAAGTTTACATACCAATGGATATGATGAAGCATTAAGCCTGCCAACAGAAGAAGCAGCGCGTATTGCCTTACGTACCCAACAAATAGTGGCTTTTGAAACTGGTGTGCCAGACACAGCAGATCCGCTGGCGGGAAGTTATTTTATGGAAGCACTCACGAATGAAGTGGAGGAAAAAGCATGGGAATTGGTAAACAAAATAGATGCTATGGGCGGTAGTGTAAGCGCTATCGAAGCCGGTTTTATGCAGGACGAAATTGCACGCAGTGCCTATGAATACCAACGCAACATTGAAAGCGGAGAAAAGATTATTGTGGGCGTGAACAAATTCACTATTGATAAAGAAACACCAATCCCGGGTTTTAAAATTGATGATAGTATCCGAACCATTCAATCAAACAAAATACAGTTGCTGAAAGCCAAACGCATAACAAATAATGCTGAACGCTGTTTGCAAAACATTGAAACAGCAGCGAAAGAAGGACATAACCTGATGCCCGTAGTAATAGAAGCCGTAGAAAATCATTGCACGCTGGGAGAAATTGCAGATGTATTGCGCAAGGTTTTTGGAGAGTACAAATAGAGAGTGTTAAATGAAGTTGGGAATCTGAAGTAGTATTACCTACAACAGATTCCTTCCCTCAATCAAAACTCAAAGAGGTATATTAAATAGTTTCTTCACAATACTCCAGACTTCTAACTTCTGACTCCAGACTTATCTCTCTATCCTAGTATTACAATCAAGGCATAAATCACACCCGGTAACCAGAATAACAGGGTAAGCAACAAGCTTAACCAGAATTTTCCGTTAATGGTTCCCTGGTGCAGATAAACAGCCAGTGGTGGAAGTAAGATGGCTAAAATAACCAGCAACAATGTATTGGTGCTTGGCTCTCCTCCTGCTTTCTTTGCAGCTTTATATTCTTTTACAGCTTTTTTTGCTTCAGTAATGCGCATCTTTCTATCAACGCGGGATAAACTTCTGAACTCTTTTAACGCATCGGTTGCTACTACATCATCCAGCAATACTTCTTTCGTTACAGAGGCATCTGTTGTGGCTTTGCTTACAGGATCTGTTTCTGTTATGGCTGCATTAACAGTGGTCAACCCTACCAAACAGGTAATCAATAAAAATGTGGTGATGTTCTTCATAATTCAGTTTTGTTTATGGTTCTAAAAAGTGATTTTTAACATAGCAGCAACACAAAGATCAAACTCACCAATTCAATATTATTACACAATGTTATAGATACATTACATAATTCACATATTCTGTTTGAACAGAAAAATAGGATATGATAAATATATGTACTATCTGCCGTTTTCCATACAGGCAAATCAGTATCTTCCCAATTCAAATCCCGTTTATGAAGAAATGGTTGGGCATACTGTCCGGTATTTTGTTACTGCACTTATCTGTTTACAGTCAAGGTGCTCGTTTTGTGATGGATAGTCTGGATAATTATATTAATCGGGGTATGAAAGATTGGCAATTACCAGGCCTGGCTATTGCGATTGTAAAAGATGGTAAAGTAGTCGCCATGAAAGGATATGGCGAACGGAATGTAACCACCCATGAAAAAGTAGATGAGAATACCCTTTTTATGATTGCCAGTAATAGTAAACTATTTACAGGAACCTCATTAGCCAAACTTGAGTTTGAAAACAAATTATCACTCAACGATAAGATCACAAAATACTTTACAGATTTTCAGTTGTTTGATAAAACAACAACCGAACTGGTTACCATTAAAGATATGCTCTCCCACCATCTAGGAACAAAAACTTTTCAGGGTGATTTTACTTTTTGGGATGGTAACCTAAGTCGTAACCAGATCATTCAAAGAATGCGCACACTGAAACCGGTAGCGCCGTTTCGCCAGGATTTTGGGTATTGTAATAGTTGCTTTCTTACTGCGGGAGAAATCATACCCCGCGTTACCGGTAAGCCATGGGAGGTATATGTGTATGATAGTTTACTGATTCCCATCGGCATGACCAACACCCATACATTAACCACTGGCATGTCGCAAAGGCCCAATGTTTCCAAACCTTATACAACTTCTTTTTCCGCAACCAATTCCTTGCAGGAAATTCCTTATGATCAGGTAGATAACCTTGGCCCTGCCGGAAGCATGGTGAGTTGTGTAAAAGACATGAGCAAATGGTTATTGTTACAACTGGATAGTGGTCGCATCAATGGTAAAAGAATCCTTCCCTGGTCTGTGATTCGTAAAACAAGAGATATGAACTCCATTATCTCCAGCCGCAAAAGCAGTATGTATCCCAGTCATTATACCGGCTACGGCCTCGGTGTTTTTATGACAGATTATAATGGCAAACAAGTGTACTGTCATACCGGTGGTGCATTTGGTTTTGTAACCAATACCTGTTTTGTACCCGAAGAAAATTTAGGTATTGTTATCCTTACCAATAACGATAACCAGAATTTTTTTGAAGCACTGCGTTACCAGTTACTCGATGCTTACCTGGGTGTTGCGTATGTAGACAGAAGTAAACAATTGCTTTCCGGTCATAATAATGAAGCTACTGCTTCTGCAAAACAGATCAATGCTTTTAATGACAGATTGAAAGGCAATACACCTTCTCTCCCACTAAGTGCTTACACTGGCGATTACACCAATGAAGTATATGGCAGCATTACCCTTACCAATACCGGCAACGATCTGAAGATTAAATTCAACAGCCATAATAATCTGGTGGCTACTTTGCAATACATGGATAACAATGAATGGAAAATGACCTACAATAATATTGCCTTCGGTATTTTTGCTACAAAATTCAAAACAGAAAATGGGAAAGTGGTATCGGTAGATATTAAAGCAAATGATTTTGTGGAATATGATTCATACCTCTTCATCAAAAAATAAAAACCTCGCGCAACTTAGCGTTCCTTGCGACTTAGCGGTTAATTATTACCGCAAAGACGCAAAGTAACAAGGATTCGCAAGGATTATAAAGCAGAAATACTATGAGAAAATTAATTGCTATCTTCCTGCTGGGTTCATTATCCACTACGGCCCAGAATTTACCCGCCTCCTACGATCAACTAATCAAAGATGCTACCCCGAAAGTAGTAGAATGGCGCAGATATTTTCACCAGAACCCCGAACTCTCAAACCGCGAATTCAATACCGCAAAAAAAATCGAAGCCTTTTTAAAACAACTCGGCATTGAAACAAGGATATTAGCCGGCACTGGTGTGGTGGGCGTATTAAAAGGTGGCAAACCCGGTCCTGTTGTTGCATTGCGCGCAGATATAGATGGATTGCCCGTTACAGAAAGAAATAGTTTGCCGTATAAATCTTCCGCAAAAAGCGAATACAATGGGCAGCAGGTGGGTGTTATGCACGCCTGTGGTCACGATTCACATATTGCCATGCTCATGGGTACTGCAGAAGTATTAACCAAAATGAAGGCTGATGTACCAGGAACTGTTGTATTCCTTTTTCAACCTGCTGAAGAAGGTCCTCCCGGAACCGAAGAAGGTGGTGCCCCACTAATGGTAAAGCAAGGTGCGTTAGACAATCCGAAAGTGGATGCTGTTTTTGGCATACACATAATGGGCAGTCTTGATCTTGGAAAAATTTATTACAAACCCGAAGCATTCATGGCCTCTTCGGATTGGTTTACGATTAAAGTAAAAGGAAAACAAACACATGGTGCGGCTCCCTGGCTGGGTATCGATCCCATTGTGGTTAGCTCCGCCATTGTTACTAATTTACAGACCATCGTAAGCCGGCAAATGGATATCACGAAAGCACCAGTTATTGTTACGGTTGGTAAAATCAATGCAGGTGTGCGCCCTAATATTATTCCGGAAGAAGCCAATATGGAAGGTACCATTCGCACATTGGATGGCAACATGCAAAAAGAAGTGCATGAACGTATTCGCAATACGGTAAAAAACATTGCAGCAACCTATGGAGCTACTGCAGAGGTAACTATAGATACCAAAACACTGGTTACCTATAACGATCCTCAATTGGTAGCGCAATCCCTCACTTCCTTACAAAAAGCAGCCGGAAATGAAAATGTTGTGTTGCACCACTGGGATACCGGTGCCGAAGATTTTTCTTACTATGGTGCCAAAGCTCCCTCCTTCTTTTTTTACCTGGGTGCCCGAGATGCTAAGTACACAACAACCAATGCACCCGGCCACCATACACCCGATTTTTTAATTGACGATAGTAAATTAGATGTAGGTGTAAAAACCTTTTGTCAATTGGTGTTTGATTATGCTAAAAACAAAAAGTAGTAACCCAATTATTTCAATCATATATTTTATATTAAATGAAACAAATTACCGGCATTCTTCTCCTGAGTATATTCGTACTGCCCGCATTGGCTCAAAACAAATTAACCCCAGAACAACTCTGGAAGTTGGGAAGGGTTACAGGCTTGGGGATTTCTAAAGATGATCAATACCTCATCTACTCCGTTAGTACACCTAATGCAGAAGAAAATAAAAGCAGTCGCAAATTGTACCTGATGGCTACCAGTGGTGGCGAATCGGTAGAAATAAAAAATACAGACAGTGTTTTTATCGATTCAAAAATATCGAAAGATAAAAAATACATGATCAGCACACAGCCGGTTAAGGTGATGAATATTACCGGAGCAGAAACCTATAAAGACCTTCCTAAATCCAATGTATACATCTACAACGCACTTAACTATCGCCATTGGGATACCTGGGAAGATGGAAAGTTTGATCATGTATTTATTACGCCATTTGAAAATGGTGCACCCAATCCGCGTGCAGCAAAAGATATCATGCCCAATGAAGCATTTGATTGTCCGACCAAACCTTTTGGTGATGAAGAAGATTTTATCTGGCATCCAGATGGAAAACGTGTGATTTATGTTGCCAAGAAAAAAGCCGGTACCGATTATGCCATCAGCACCAATACCGATCTGTATGAATATGATGTAGAAAAAGGCACTACCAAAAATTTAACGGAACAAAATAAGGGGTATGATATCAGTCCTGCCTTTACTAAAAAAGGACAACTCGCCTGGCTTCGCATGAAGCGCGATGGCTATGAAGCAGATAAACAGGATATCATTGTTAGCGATGGTACCACCAAACTGAATATTACCGAAGACCGCAACGATATTCATGTAGAAAGTTTCCGCTGGAGCAGAAGAGGCGATACCATTTATTTTATTGCACCCATCAATGGCACGCTGCAATTATTTAAAGTGAATGATCCATTACAAACCAAAACCAAAGCCACCATTGTACAGGTTACCAATGGCGATTTTGATGTGAGTGGTATTATAGGCGAATCTGACAATAATGTATTCGTATCAAGAACTGATATGAACCATGCCACCGAACTCTATAAAGTAAATGCCAAAACAGGCACCATGCTACAAATGACACACGTTAACGATGCTGTGTATGCGAAACTAGGTATGGCAAAAACAGAACGACGTTTTGTTACTACTACTGATAACAAACAAATGCTGGTATGGGTAATTTATCCGCCCGGCTTTGATGCATCCAAAAAATATCCAACCTTATTGTATTGCCAGGGTGGCCCGCAATCGCCTTTAACCCAATCTTATTCTTTCCGCTGGAATTTTCAGTTAATGGCTTCGCAGGGATACATTGTGGTAGCACCAGCACGGCGTGGTATGCCCGGCTTTGGTACTGAATGGAATGAACAGGTAAGTAAAGACTGGGGCGGACAGGTAATTAAAGATTACCTCAGTGCCATTGATGCCGTTTCAAAAGAAGCGTATGTAGATAAAACCAAACTCGGTTGTGTTGGCGCAAGTTTTGGAGGCTTCTCTGTATTTGCCTTAGAGAGCCAGCACGAAGGCAGATTCAAAACCTTTATCTCACATGATGGTGTTTTTGATTTCAGAAGTATGTATGGTACTACCGACGAAATGTTCTTTGAAAACTGGAAAAAGGCGGCCCCTATTGGGATAAAAATAATGCCGTTGCACAACGTTCCTTCAGCCAATCGCCCAGTAATTTTATTGATAAATGGAATACCCCCATTCTCATCATACAAGGCGGTAAAGATTACCGTGTGCCCATAGAGCAAGGCCAGCAAGCCTTTCAGGCCGCACAGCTCAAAGGTATCAAAAGCCGTTTCCTCTACATCCCCGATGAAAACCATTGGGTACTTAGTGCACAAAATGCGTTGGTATGGCAGCGTGAGTTTTATAAATGGCTGGATGAAACGTTGAAGTAATTTGAAAATTAGAAAATGGGTTAATTTGAAAATGAATTTGCATTCTTACATTTTCAAATTAACCCATTTTCAAATTCAGTATTTTGTTACTTCTGAAAATTGTCAGAAAGAATAAAACTCATTTTCAAATTTTCAAATTAACATATTTTCAAATTATCCTCTCGCCCCAAACAATAAACTCCCTATACGCACCATCGTACTTCCCTCCTCAATCGCCATTGCGTAATCACCACTCATGCCCATACTAAGAATGGTCCATGGTCCATGGTCCAAGGTCGATAGATTATGCTTATCATACAAGCCTTTCAAATAACGAAACTCTCCCCGCACTTTCTCAACATCCTCACTAAATGATGCCATCCCCATCAATCCACAAACACGTACATTTGTCAATTCGCCAATACATGCCTGAACTTCTGTTATCTCAGCCTCATCCATTCCAAATTTGGTTTCTTCCTGCGCAATATGTACCTGTAGTAAACAATCAATAACACGATTATTTTTAGCTGCCTGTTTATTAATCTCTTTCAACAATTTCAAACTATCTACACCATGTATCAAATGCACAAAGGAGGTAATGTATTTTACTTTGTTGCTTTGCAAATGACCAATAAAATGCCAACGGATATCTTTGGGTAAGGAGGTTTCTTTATCTACCAGTTCCTGTACATAATTCTCGCCAAAATCGCGTTGGCCAAGAACGTACAATGCTTGTATATCCTCGTTGGGTTTTGTTTTACTAACCGCTACCAGGGTTGTATCGGATATAGCCAGTTGATGGATGATGGTTTGATATTGGTCGCTATTTACGGGCATTGTAATTATTTCTTTGCCGCAAAGATAATCCTGAATATGCGATGAAATGAAATAGGAAAGGATGCAACTAAAAAAACGTCATTTTAAGCGCAGAGCAGAGCAGTGAGAAATCTGCTACTCGATTAGCAGATTTCTCCTCGTCGTTCCCTGTCTGCCGACAGGCAGGCTCCTCGTCGAAATGACGGGAACCTAGTTGCACTTTCTATCCTTTTAAAATTAGTTCAATCACCATAGGCACTGTATTTTTATTACCTGAATTGACTAATACAGTTCCATTCAAAAATTAGCATACGACCCATGCAACGGATACAACAGTTTATTAGCATTGTTTTTGGCGTTATCAGCATTTTAGTTATCCGTAAAAAGGAGAAAAAATGGGCCATCCGCTATATCCAACAAATGGAGCAGCAATTCGATGGTAAACTTTCCAAATCAGCTACCGACCGCGCAGTAGTGAGTTATAGCGGGTTTATTCCGATGATCAGTGATGCTTTTACACAACTTCGCAGACGAAAATCAAACCACGGAGAAAAGGAAAGAATCATGCTTTATTTTTTGTGCAGCTCTCTCTTTGATGATTTCTGCGATGAAAAACAATTATCGGCAAATGAATTATACCGCATCTCCTTCGAACCCGAATTATACCAACCCACCCGTTTTGAAGAACGTTTGTTTTTACATGCGCATCTTACTATCAAAAACTATGTAAAAAACAAAGACTATTACGATGCTGTAACCAAAGAATTATTTAAGGCACAGCTCGATTCTGTTCAACAACTTGATCCCCAGATCAGCAACGAAGAAATTCAACAAATCACCATGACAAAAGGTGGCTCCTCTACCCTGCTCTGCCATTTTTATCTGGATCTGGATGCGGGTAAGATTGAACAGAATTGCTGGCGACAACTGGGTGTGCTATTGCAATTTACCGACGATTTAATGGATCTGTTTGATGATTTGAAAACGGGCATGCAAACCCTACCCACGCGCATAAAAAATGTTTCAGATTTTCATACTTTTTATGAAGGCCAGATACAACAAATGCAATCTCTGGTGTCGCAATTACCTTTCCCATTAAAACAAAAACAACACCTAATCATGTCGCTGGTGGGTATTTGCTCATTGGGTAACCTGGTGTTGCAGCAATTACAAAATGCACAAGGCAATGCCCCACAAATCACAGACCTCCCATCACAACCCCGCCAGGTACTCATCATAGATATGGAAAAGCCAAAAAATATTCTGTACTGTGTGAAGTTTACCTACCGCCAAATACGCAACTGGTCAAAAACGATACAGAAAAATGCGGATGCACTCCCCAAATAAATTATATAAAAAACCGTCATTTCGAACGAAGCAGCGCGAAGTGAGAAATCTGCAACTCGAGTAACAGATTTCTCCTCGTCGAAATGACGGTGAATACCTTTGCTGGTCGCCAACCAACAACATTACCTTATATAAAAAACCGTCATTTCGAACAGAGCGAAGCGAAGTGAGAAATCTGCTACTCGAGTTGCAGATTTCTCCTCGTCGTTCCTCCTCGTCGAAATGACGGTTTGCGCTATTGCTGGTCGCCGACCAACAACCTTATTATTTTAAAATACTCCGCGATATCACAATCCGCTGCACCTCCGAAGTACCTTCATAGATCTGTGTAATTTTAGCATCGCGCATCAGTCTCTCTACATGGTATTCTTTTACAAAACCATACCCACCATGAATTTGCACCGCTTCTGTGGCCGTCCACATAGCTGCTTCTGAGGAGAATACTTTGGCCATAGAGGAACTTAGAGTATAATCCAATCCATTGTCTTTTTCCCATGCGGCTTTCAGGCATAACAAACGGGCCGCTTCAATTTTGGTGGCCATATCGGCCAGTTTAAATTGAATGGCCTGATGATGCATAATTTCTTTACCAAAGGCTTTACGTTGTTTGCTATAAGCCAATGCCAGTTCGTACGCGCCGCTGGCAATACCGAGAGCCTGCGAGGCAATACCAATCCGGCCTCCGGCCAATGTTTTCATAGCAAACTTGAAACCAAAGCCATCCTCACCAATGCGGTTTTCTTTCGGAACCTTTACATCGCTGAACATAATACTGTGCGTATCACTTCCGCGGATGCCAAGTTTGTTTTCTTTAGCAGCCACAACCACACCGGGCGAATTTTTCTCTACAATAAATGCGTTAATCCCCCTGCTACCTTTAGCCGGATCGGTTTGTGCAATTACCAAATACACTGAAGCCGATGAACCATTGGTAATCCAGTTCTTGGTACCGTTAATGAGGTAATGATCGCCCTTGTCTTCGGCGGTGGTTTGCTGGCTGGTGGCATCGCTACCGGCTTCGGGCTCGCTGAGTAAGAAAGCGCCTATGTACAGTTCGCCATCCTTACGGCCCTGTGCCAGAGGAGTGAGGTATTTTGTTTTTTGTTCGTGGGTACCAAAGGTTTCCAGTCCCCAGCAAACCAGGCTATTGTTAACGCTCATACAAACGCTCACACTCGCGTCTATCTTGCTGATCTCTTCCATGGCCAGTACATAGCTAACAGTATCCATGCCCGAGCCGCCGTAATCGGGGCTTACCATCATACCCATAAAACCCAGTTCGGCCAGTTTCAATACTTGTTCGCGAGGAAAGCGCTGTAATTCATCGCGTTCAATTACACCGGGTAAACACTCGGTTTTAGCAAAATCGCGTGCTGCTTTCTGTATCATCAAATGTTCTTCGCTCAGTTCAAAATGCATGTAAATATTGTTTTATGACGCAAATTTAAGCTAACGGGTGTTAGGATTGATAAATTGATGGGATTTTTATTCAGTTTTTGGGTTGAAGGGAGCATTTGGTTGATTACAGCATTAGGTGTCCTTTCAATCGAATAATAAGCCGCCATAACCAACGGGGGAATTCCCTTTTTTTATGAGGGTTTGAGAATTTAGCTATATTAGTAAAGCTATATATATATTGGTTGGCATTAGGCAATTATAATGTGTGGGTTTACGTATGTTTAAGTGTTGGGTGCAAGCTTTTTCAAAATTCGACTAAATCAAAATGAAAAAGAGCGTTCTTGAAATCATTGAAACATTCTTTCTGATTTACTATGTTTTATTTCCGTTTTATCTCTTTTATCTAATTGCATTTGACGGAGATAGTTATCACTATTCTTCATTCAATGAATTTGTACCATCGTTTTATTTCTGCTTGTTTCCAGTCTTATATTATTCATTTAGAAAAAGGGTAAATGCAATTCAGAAAATTATAATTGCCTTACTATTAATTTCTCACATCTTAATTACCTATCTATTATTTTACTTTTTGACAACGGAAGAAGAGAGTAATTTATATATGCTTCCAAAACTTATTTCATTCATTGGCATTTCTTTGACATTACTTCTTCTAATTTTTCATCGAGGAAAAGCCTCCTCAAAAGACTAAAGCCGGCAGCCAAAATAGCAACTATTGGCGATGACAAATAACGTTTTTCAACTCCATCAAATATCCCAGTTCAGTTCCGACTGAAGGAATTCTGATTGGCAGTAGAATATATCATGATCTTTTGTAACTTAGTTCAGCGACAGATAGCCATGGGTGTCAGTAGATCTTTCCCCAACCGCTTCAATGCTTGGACGTAGTCCGTCTTGTGATTGAACTCTCTAATAACTTAATGCAAATGGCAGAAAATACAGACGAAGAACATTTAGAAACTACGCCAAACACTCATTCGGAAAATCTTCCTGATGACATTGCTCCCAGTAATGACAACCAGACTATTATCCAAAATCAAGAATCTGATAATATGGAAGTACATCATCATACACACAACCCAGCAGAACCTCATCATAAGAAAGATTGGAAATCATATTTCTGGGAGTTTTTAATGCTTTTCTTAGCTGTTTTTTGTGGCTTTTTGGCTGAGTACCAATTGGAGCATCTAATAGAAAAAGAAAGAGGTAAACAGTATATGGAATCATTGTTAAGCGATCTTTCAGCAGATACGGCCGCCATAAATTATGCCCTTCCACGAAAAACAGGAAAAATAACAGCCATAGATACTTTGTTCACTTTTTTTAACAGCAATAAGAATATTTCAACTATCTCTGGTAAGCTTTTCAAAACACTACGCCGCACTACCTGGGATCAGCGCATTGACAGGAACAGTATCACAATAAGCCAATTAAAAAATGCTGGCAACATGCGTTTGGTTCAAAAGAAGACTGTAGCTGATTCAATTGCCGCTTATGATATACATTGGATTTATACTGATGCTATATACAGAGATTCATACAATGATTATGGGCAATTATCAAATCGATATGTCGGAAAGCTTGTGAATCCTGAAGATCTATTACCATTTTACCTTTCCAATACAAGCCAGGCCATTGTAACCAACATTCCTGATAGTTTACTAATTCGTATTGATAAAACGGAACTAAGGGAGCAATTAAATTTTATGATGCAACAAAAAACAAACATCTATCAACAGGTACAACTTTACAATACGTTACGGGAAAGAGCGGAAAGGCTCATTTCCTTAATTAAAAAAGAATACCAATTACAATAACTATTAAAGATGCACGAGCTTACATCATAAGACTTTGCGCAATTTGAGCCTCCACCTTTATTGATAAGCACAGCACAACATATCATACATCAACTCACAAACAAGCCTAAAAAAGTTTTTTTACTAGACAGTATTGGGGCTTTACTTACCACAGTCATTCTATTGGTAGTATTAAAAACTAATAGTGATTGCTTTGGCATACCAAAAATCATCCTTGCATTCCTTACAGGAATGGCTGCTTGTTATTTCATCTACTCCTCAACCTGCTATTGGCTCGTTACAAAAAACCATGTGCCATTTATTGTGGGGATTGGTAGTGCAAACCTGTTGTATTGCCTGTTAACGATTGGGTGTGTAATCAGTAATTATCATCACGTTACCATTATCGGGATAACTTATTTTTCACTGGAGTGTATTATTATTATGCTACTTCTTTACGTGGAGCTGCAGGTTGCTAAAGCAATCAATAAAAAAACAGATAAGAGAGTAGCTGCTTTAGTACGAATGCATCAGGTATAATTAGGCGAACCTCCCCACGCTGCTGTAAATGAGTTATCGGTAATCAATCTGAAATAAACCATACGCACCGTTACTCCTAATCACTTACATAAGTTTGCAAAGGAACTTACTGTAACTTTAATCGGTATTTTAACTAAGAAATACCGAGTACACACGCTTATTCCGAATAAAAATTGAAGTATCCCTTATCGGGAGACATTTCATAGAAAAAAAGCAGTTAGTTATTGTTTATGATAAAATACGGGGAAATTCCCCTTTTCTATATACGTTTTCGAAAATAAATTTATTAGGTAAAGCAGTAAATAGTGGTTGGCTTTAGGAAATTTTAATGTTTGAGGTTACGTATATTTAAGTGTTGACGGTAATCATAACGTTGACTCAAAATCAAACAAAAAACAACTAATTATGAAAGCATTAAACTATGCCATATTAAACCTACTATGTTTTAGTAGTATGAGTGTAAAAGCCCAAAACTTTGCCGTAGATTCAGTCTTGCCTTTTAAAGGCAAGTCAATTACTTTGCTAAAAGAGGCAGTTAATAATAAAAAAATAATTATATACAAAACCAGTCTTAGACTAAATACTGACGGAGCCCCAAAATCCTACCATCCAAAGGATTTAAGAGCAGACTCTTTAGCAATAAACTTGATTATAAACGGAATGGCTGTTTATCGAAAATCTGACAGTTTTTCTATAAGTATTCCTGATAAAGAAATTAGCGACTATCATAAAAAGTATAAAAACACAAGTAAAAACCAAGTGATTTTACAAATGATGAAAAAACACAAATGATACGGACTTCTTACAAAGTAATTGAAGATTTTATTAAAAATGACTACAAACAACCAAAAGACTATGAAGTTTTTTGGGAAAATGTTTTTGTAAATAAAAATGGCAAACCTTGTATATTCTCTTCTGGAGAAAACAAAGGGTATTATGCATCTATGACTGCAGTAGACAATGGAAATATTAATGATAAAGGTGAATGTAAATGTAATTTTTATTTAGATGCAACTAAAATACCAGCAATGGTATTACCAAAAGGGAAAAACGCTTTGTACCATTTTAATGCCGAAATAGAAAATTTAGTTATTGCATATAATCCAAAAACTAATTTGGTTGCTTATGCAATTATCGGAGATACTGGACCAACAAAAAACCTTGGCGAAGGAAATATCTTAATGAATCAAAACCTAAAAGGTAAAACTACTTATAAAACAAATAGACAATCAATTAATAAAGCATTGGTGATTAGTAATGAAGTTATTATTTGTATTATTCCAAATGTATCTACAAAGCAAATAAAACCATATACAGAAGAAAAAATAAGACAAGAATGTGAAAAATGGATAGAAGAAGCAGGTTATGTTAATGTTCAAGATTTTGTTGACTTTATGATTAAAACTGCAAAATAAGAAATGACTACCGCCAACATGAGTTATTATTCTCATCAATGTCTCCAACAGTAAACTAAAAAAAGTTCTCCGCAAACGTCTCTCGATAGAGGACTTTGCGGATTAGAATTGCTAAATAAAATTACCATTGTGATGATGAAGAAGAAACTGAATGCAGGCAGTGGTTCATTATATAGTTTATAGGGTAACTTCCTTCTCCGAAGAGTCTCCCAGCGGGGACTCTTCGTTTAGAATTACAAATCAAAACAGAATAAACCCCAATTAACTTCTGGCATAAAGTTTACTACTTTAACTTGTGTACTTACAGAACAATGGTAAACGATTAATTAAAAAGAGTAAATACCTACTGCATCTTGATAAGCATTGCAAGAAATATCATTGATCCCCTATCAAACAAGCCTAAAAATATTTTTTTACTAGACAGCATTGGGGCTTTACTTACCACAGTAATTTTATTGGTATTACTAAAAACGAATAACGATTTCTTCGGCATGCCAAACAACATCCTTGCCTGCTTAACAGGAATGGCAGCCTGCTTATGTATCTATTCCACTACCTGCTATTTCTTCGTTGCAAAAAACCATTCGCCATTTATCGTGGCAATTGGTATTGCCAACCTGATGTATTGCCTGTTAACGATTGGATGGGTGATCAGTCATTATCGCCAACTTACCTTTATCGGGATAACTTATTTTTCATTGGAGTGTATTATTATTATGCTACTTGCTTGCCTGGAGTTACAGGTAGTGAATAAAATCAATAAAAAAACAGCTAAGTAATCAGCTGTTTGCAGTTCGCGTACGTCAGGTATAGTGACATAATGAAGCTGACCTTCATATGCTTCTGTATATGCGTTATCTGTGGTCAATCTGAAATATTCGCCAGGTGTCGATACGGGTAATCACTTATATAAGTTAGCAAAGGAGCATACTGTAACTTAAAACGGGATGTTAACTTACATACTACCAATTGCACTAATCTATTCCGGAATACTAATCGAAGTTTTTCTTATCTGGGGATACTTAAGAGAGGTAAAAAATATCTCAGCAGTTATCACTCTAAGCGTAGTTTGTTGCATTGGAGTTCATAATACCATTGTGTTATACGTAAATTCCAATGTAAACCATTGATCCTCTCACATAAATATGTGAATTTTACGATCGGTTAAAGGGTTATTGTCTAAGCCTGTATTTTAGCGGAAACTTAACTATTGAAATATGGCAAACAAGCAGATATGGATAATATTAATTGTGTTTTTACTATTATCATGCAGCCAGAACGTACTGGCACAAAGCCAAACCACCCTAAAAGAAAAATGGCATTTTGATGACCCTTTGAAACAAGATACCGTATACGGATATACCCAGGCTGTAAAGGTTGATAATGTATTGTATATCTCCGGTACGGTATTAGGAACTTTAACACAGAAAGGTTTGGTTAAATTATATGAAGTGCTCGGCAAATCTCTGGCCAGTTTTGGAGCAGGCTTTCAGCATGTGGTAAAAGAAAATTTGTATACCACGGATATGGAAGAACTCAAAAAAATCATTGATTACCGCAAGCCCTTTTATAAAAACGATTATCCGGCAGCCACCTGGGTTCAGGTAGTAAGGCTATTTATGGCAGAAGGCAAGCTGGAAGTAGAACTGGTTGCCCATTTGCCTAAATAATGGTGAATAGTATCGCTAGCCCAATCTAATCGCTTAGTTACAGAGTACAGAGTGGTTTCGAAGTGATAGGGAAGCAATGGCAATAATTAATGTTACTTGTTTCCAATAATAGGCATTGTTACAACACAAGTAAATGGATTAAACATTAATCTGATTTGGAAAATAAACAAAATGATAATGAGTAGAAAAGTAATCGTGTACATAGCCATGAGTTTAGATGGTTACATAGCTAAACCAAATGATGATTTGAGTTTTTTATCGATTGTGGAACAAGAAGGTGAAGATTATGGCTATGCGAACTTTATCAGTACAATTGATACAGTAATTATCGGTAGGAAAACTTATGACTGGGTAATGACCCAGGTGCCTGAATTTCCACACGCAGATAAAAATACGTATGTCATTACAAGAACAGCAAAACCCGTTATTGGGAGGACAACATTTTACACTGGTAACCTGAAAGACCTTGTTATTAGATTACAAAGCGAAGACGGTAAAAATATATTTGTTGATGGTGGTGCAGAAGTCATACACGAACTTTTAAAAGACAAACTAATTGATGAATTGATTATTTCAATTATTCCTATACTGTTAGGAAGTGGTAAAACACTTTTTTCAGAAGGGCGTGAAGAACAAAAATTAGTACTTCTATCAACTAAACAGTTTGAAAAAGGACTCACGCAACTTCATTACAAACGACTTGACAGTTAATTAAGATTCAAAAAACGGTACATCAGGTATGAATGATTGCTATCTCTCTGCGGTATTTAATATTTTGACTATTACAGATCATACTATCATTGAGCATTGAAATAAACGATTATCTCTTTACCTAACAACAACAATGTATGAATATAAAAAATATTAAAAAAAAGGAAATCAAACAGAATCTTATTATTTATTCGGCAGGTATACTAATTGCGGTAATGGGTATGATATATGGTCAGTCTATCCAATCTAAATATTCCTTTTTGCGTGTATGGGATTATCAAAACATACTTTTTCTTTTTGTAGGTATTCCCTTTTTATTTTGGCAAAACAATGTAGCACTTCCCAATTTTTGGGGAGAAAACAACTCGCTTAGGAAAAAGATTCTATTTCCTGCTTTCATTGGGGCATTGTTTGGTATACTAGATATTTTGATTGTTAAAGTTATGCTGCACCCACAACCTTATACTGAACTTCCACCCTTCCTGCAGCCCTTCCCCTACTCCTTATTTTTATATTTCTCCGGCGCTTTTGAAATTGAGATCTTTTACCGGCTCATTCCATTAACGCTGATACTATTAGCCGGCAAGTGGTTGGCAAAGGGTAAATATTTTACGGTATTTCTTTGGGCTGGTATCGTGCTAACCTCAATACGTGAACCCCTTGAACAGTTACCGGATGGACAAACCTGGCTAGTTATCTATTCGCTATTTACCGGTTTTTTTATGAACTTTTTGCAAGCCTGGTATTATACAAAATCAGGGTTTCTGGCTTCACTGTTTATTAGGCTTGGGCATTATGCTTTTTGGCATATTTTATTGGGAATGTATGTTCAATATGTTGAATTGGGGTAGTGCATTTTGCTAAACCGTACCTTGGTGGCTTGGTGTGAAAAATATTGCACTCAGAGGGGCGAAGACACGGTTTTAAATGAATTATTTTACAAAACTTTATCACTAATTTCATTTTATACAATGGTTAAACAGCGTTGAACAATTATAAGTGAACTACAATAGTAAAAGATGACATTTTTACGCAATAATTGGTACGATGTGGGTGCTTTTCTCTCTGTACTGGTTTGTATTTATGTATTGAATTACCACGATACTCTCACACAATATCAGATTGTAATGTGGCTGAGTTTAGTTTCTCTTCTTTTGCATCAATTTGAAGAATACCGCTTACCAGGCACATTCCCGGGAATGGTTAATACCGTAATGTATAAAAGCAAAATGCCTGACCGCTACCCCCTTCATTCAAATACAGCCTTGTATGTAAACGTTTTTGTTGGTTGGACATGCTATTTTCTGGCAGCCTTTTTTGCTGAAAATGCCATTGCATTAGGAATGGCCACTATTATGGTTTCCATAGGCAATATCATCGCACATACATTTGTATTCAATATAAAAGGCAAAACAATATATAATGCAGGCTTACTAACCAGTTGGCTTCTTTTTGCGCCTTGTGTATACTTTTTCGTTTCAATAATGTATACCAATCACCTTGCCACTAAAACAGACTTTTATATCGGATTTGCTTTGGGTATTGGCTTGAATTATGTAGGTATTTTAAAACTGATTGACTGGATGGCTGACGAAAACACCCCTTATATTTTTAAGTCCAGAAATTTATTACCGAACCACAGAACGTAAGTTAACCTGTAGTAATGCTGTTCATGGCAGAAGGTAAACTGAAACTGAAATTAGTAACGAACTACCAATTTGAAATTACTGTACAATCAATGCAACTCCTTCATTTACCAGCAAACTTATTTGCAAAAATATATTCCCATTACGTAACTTAACATTTGTAATGCTAGTGTATGCTTGTACAAATGAAACCCATTATTGCGATACTCATTTTGGTGTTTGCTGTAATGGCCTTACAAATTTCCTGTAAGAAAGCGAATGAAGCGGAAATTCTCCCTATACAAAAGCCGCCTATTGCACTTGACAGTATGCTAACCTGTTATAAGCAACGAAAACCGGATTCAGCAGACATACGCAACACCTTACTGGGTAAATGGCAATGGACTTTTATTAGATGTTATTGGAATCCTGAAAATGCAAATAGTGAAGATTATAAAACTCATTCCATTGAATTTAAACAGAATGATTCAGTAGAGGTAAAAGTAAATGGTCAGCTTACCCAAAAATCTTCCTGGAAACTAACCAAACTAAATGATGGCTATTACAAGCTATCCGTTAATCCAATTGTTGTGTTGCTGCCGGGAAAGGTTTTGTTTTGTGGTGACCAGATTTTATTTTATGATAGTTATGTGGATGGTTGTGATAACTATTTCAAAAGATTAAATTGAGGTAAGGATGAAAAGCAAGTTACCGACTACTCTTCAAGATGGCGACCAATGTACCGTAATGGCAGGCACCCATTCCGGTAAATCCGGTACTGTTCGGGATATCAATCTTAGTAAAACGGGGCATATCACCATTACCGTTGTACAAAAAAACGGGGTACGTTTTAAAACGCTGGGCAGAAATGTAGTGGTGACACCGGAAAAAAAGCAAGTGAAGCCTGCAATAAAACCCGAACAGATTCAAACCCTTCATCCGCAGCCGGGTAAAACGAATAAACGTATTTCACTGGAGAAATACAATACGATAAAAGAAACCCTTTTATCCGTTTTACAAAAAAAAGCACTTACTCATACGGAATTGATGGAGGAATTGTATAGCCGGGTAAAAGATAGTTTTGAAGGTGGTGTGCAATGGTATGGCGAAACCGTAAAATTAGATCTGGAAGCGAGAAAGATCATTGATCGTACCGAAACCAAACCAGAGAAATATCAGATAATCAATAAGAAACAAAAAAGTTAGATATCCCTTTTTTTGTAGACTTTCAATACTCTATTGGTAACCCTCGCGTTTCCTACGCGCCATTGCGCCTTCGCGGTGATTTTTTAAACCGCAAGGGCGCAATGGCGCGAGGTATCGCTAAGTAAAGAGGGATAGTTTCTCACTCTTGTTACATAAATTCAATTCTTTATTTGTAATTTTTTTCAAATTACCGATACATATAACTCAGAACTGAACACTATATAATGACAACAAAAAAACAAAATAAACTAAGAAACTCTTTAGGCATGGTAGCCCTAATGCTGGTCTTTCTAATCGTAGGTTACTATGCAGGAAAATTGGGCATCCGCGCTTCTACAGGTATCGCAAAGCCAACCATGATCTCCATTGCCCTTTTGTTTATACCTTTTTTCTTTCTGGTCATCGGCATACATGAAGCAGGGCATGCATTGGCGGGTATTTGGGTAAAATTTGATTTTAGCATGTATGTGGTAGGCCCGCTTATGTGGACGAAAGAAAATAATCAATGGCATTTTCATTGGAACAAGAATGTAAATACGGCTGGAGGACTGGTGCTATGCTTGCCAACCAACAGTGAGGATTTACCTAAACGCTTTTCTCTGTATGCAGCCGGTGGGCCAATAGCGAGTTTGTTGCTGGCCATGGTTGCCTATGGTTTGTTTCGGTTGTTTTCGATAGATGGGTTTCCAACACAAAATCCTCAACAGCTATTGGCAGTATCCTGTATGGTGATTGCTTTTTTATCGGGAGTCATTTTTTTAGTAACGGCTATTCCCATGCATATGGGTGGATTTTCAACAGACGGGGCAAGGATACTTCGGTTTGCAAAAGGTGGTGAGAGTGCACGGTTTGAAATTTTGATACTGACCATTTTTACAACCAGTACCAGTGGCGCACGGCCCAGATTATGGAACGAAGCTGATTTAACAGAAGCGCTAACACTCGCACAAAAACTACAAGCGCCCATGGGTGTTTACCTGCTTGGATTTTTTCACCAATATGCATTTGACAGAGATGATTTTGAAAAAGCGGAACAGTATTTACAGGAATATATTGCAGCGGCTGATGAAATTCCCGCAGGCATCAGAAGTTCAGTTTGGTTGGATGCAGCTTTCTTTTATGCGTTTACGAAAAAAGATCTCGCACAGTCCCAACAATATTGGACAATGTTCACACCTAATGCCATGATTCCCAAAGCGCAGATTGCAGCAACAGAAGCTGCTATTCATTTTCTGGCCAATGAAAGAGAAGCCATGCTTGGCAAAATAGAAAGCTCTTTACTTCAAATTCCCAATATGATAGATAAGGGATTGGGTATTGCTTTGCGGGATAGGATGCTGGCTTTAAGAGATAAAGTTTAGGGTAATCATTTAAAAATAAATGAGGTTTTATATGTGTTATTCACCGCAGAGCCGGAGAGAACAGGGAGTTTTCGCGGAGAGATAATACTATGGCGAGTTAAAATAATCAACTCAAACAGCTACTTGAAAATTTGAAATATTATTCGGGAAATCTGCTTATCTTATCATCAAATAAAACAAGCACATGTTCCGAAAATATACCAGCGTTTATTGTGTTGGCCTGCTTTGTCTGATGACAATACTACCGGCACTCTCCTCCTTCTCACAAAGCCGCGACATTAGTTATATGACATCAGGTGGTAAACTGCATCCCCTGCAGGCATTGATGGATATTCGTCATTATACACTTTCACTGGATGTGGATATCCCCACTAAATCTATCAGTGGTTCTGCAGAAATTGATATGATCCTTTCAAAACCAACCGATACGATTTTGTTAGACCTCCTTCACTTTTACACCATCAGCAAAATTCTGGTTAACAAACAATCTGCTGCCTTTGTACAAAAAGATGATAAGATATTTATCACTACTTCCACTCCTTTTGCTGCGGGTAAACAAAGCGTTTTGATTCAGTATAGCGGCGAGCCACCTGTGGCAGTTCGTCCACCATGGAGCGGTGGTTTTACCTGGACAAAAGACAGCCTTGGCAACCCCTGGGTAGTGATCAATTGCCAGATGGAGGGTGGTAAAATTTATTTTCCCTGTAAAGACCATCCCAGCGATGAACCCAATGAAGGGGTTGATCTGAAGATCACCGTGCCGAAAGGATTGGTGGTGGCGGGTCCTGGTTTATTACAATCTGTTGCCACTAAAAAAGAGAAGCAGACCTATCACTGGAAAACCAATTATACCATTAGTAATTATTGCATCTTGTTCAATATTGCCAAGTACAAAATGGTGAGCAGAAATTTAACCACCATTGCCGGGAACATAGTACCCATGCAGTTTTATGTATTAGAAGAAGATACGGCCCATGCACAAAAAGCATTGGATTTGAAAGAAAGAGATACCCGTGTACTGGAAAAATATTTTGGTGAATACCCCTGGGTAAAAGAAAAAATTGGTCTTGCAGAAGTACCTAATCCGGGCATGGAACACCAGACCATGATTACGTATGGAGATAAATTTAAGTACCAGACAATAGGTGGGCAACCCTATTCAGCCAATCTTTTTCATGAGTATGCACATGAATGGTGGGCTAATAAAGTAACCAATAAAGACTGGGCACATATGTGGATTCAGGAAGGCATTGCCACCTATGCAGAAGCGCTTTGCTTTTATGAAATGGGCGGAGAGGAAGCTTACCGACAGATCATTAGTGGACACCGTAGATCGGTACGAAACCGAAAGCCCATGGTACAGGGAGACGAAGTAACCGAAGCCGTAACGTATTCGGGTGGAGATATTTATACCAAGGGATCATTTTTTATGCATACCCTTCGCTACATAATGGGCGATGCTTTGTTTTTTCCGACACTGAAAACATTGGCTACCGATACAGCGTATACATATGACCATATGGTTACATCGGCAGATGTGGAAGCATTGTTCAGTCGTAAAATGGGTTCCAGCCTCAAGCCCCTATTTGATTTTTACCTGCGTACAACGGATGTATTGGATATCGTGATAAAAGAAACGGCCTACCAGACCTACTCTGTGAAACTGAATAATTATTTTATGAACCTGCCTATTGATATCAGTACCGATAATGGAAAAAAAGAATGGAGATTGGAAAAGAAGCATTGGTAATTAAAAGTAAAACGCCGCCCGTCGTGGATGCAGATGGGTATTATCTGAAGAAAGTATTGCAGCAATGAATTATCAAACTTATGAACCACATACAGACCTGAGTTATTTTGTAAAATGTTACTGGACATTGGAAGCAGAACAATCTTCTGCTTCGGAAAAACAAAGAATCGTACCTGATGGATGTATGGAAATGATTTTTCATTATGGAGATCTGTATAAACAGTATTTGAACAATCATTCATGCGTAGTACAACCCCGTTGTTTTGTATTCGGTCAAATTACTACACCGCTTGATATTGAGCCAACCGGTACTACCGGTATTTTTGCCGTTCGCTTTCATCCAGATGGATTTTTACCTTTTGCCAAAAGACCGCTGAAAGAAATGGAAAATAAAGCCGTAGCTATCAGTGAATTATTTGGAGAAAATGGTGATGCCTTAAGTAACTGCATAGTAAAATCCATTTCGGTGAAAGAGAGAATACACATAATAGAAACCTTTTTGTTACACCATCTTCAATCTCAGCAAGCTTTTGATCAACTTGCGAGGGCAAGCATAGAGGCACTATTACAATCCAAGGGGCAGGTAAATGTAGAAGTTCTTGCAGAACAATTGAATGTAAACCGAAGACAATTGGAACGCCGTTTCTCTTCATTGATTGGGATGAGCCCGAAACAGCTTTCCAAAATTATCAGACTGCAGTCGGCCTTTCAGTTAATGACACAGAAACAGTACACCAGTCTTACCGCATTGGCCTACGAAACCGGTTATTTTGATCAGGCGCATTTTATCAAGGACTTTAAAGAGTTTACCGGAGTTAGCCCCAAAGATTTCTATGCAGGTAATTTGCGGATGAGTTCTCTCTTTTCAGGTACAGAATAAGAATGTCGCAATTTTACAATTCTATCAAGGCGGGCTATCTCATTTTTGGTTGTTCAAAAACTGTATCACACTAAAACCAAAAACATGAAACAAGCATGGTGTATTCTTTTATTCGTATTCACGCTGGTAACTGCCTCTTTCTCTCAAAAATCAGAGCAGCTGAAGTGGATGGTGGGTACCTGGAAAATTCAGGCAGGCAAGAACCTGATTATAGAACAATGGCAAATTGTTAACGACAGTACCCTTACCGGCAAAAGTCTGTTTGTAAGAAACGGAACTGATACCATACCACAGGAAACCATAGAACTTGCCTATCGAAATGGCAATTGGCTTTATATACCAACGGTAAAAGACCAAAACAAAGCGCAACCTGTATCCTTTAAACTGATCTACCAAAAAGGAACAGAATTTATCAGCGAAAACCCGGCTCATGATTTTCCACAGCGAATTGCCTACCGCAGAATACAAAATCAGTTATTTGCCAGTATAGAGGGCAAAAAGAATGCAAATTATGGGAAACAGAATTTTGATTTTGTCTTGTATTAAGGTACACTAACCAGAATTCACTGCAGTCGTTGTTACACTTTGGCAAATGCGTAAAGCATGTAAGGTGAAAATGATTATATGTAACAGTTAAAGGTGTGGTATGTGGTAATTTGTTTCCCGGGTAAAATGTCTTTATCCATAAAACCAGTTACCAATGAAAAACATTCAGAAAGGGATTTTTACAATCATGGTTAGTATCCTGTTTGTTGCCTGCTCCACCTCTTCCGATCCTAAAACAGTTTTATCAAACCAAGAAACCAGAAAAGAGATCATGAACACCATTGCAGCAGATAGTGCCATGCATCGGGAAATGATGATGACTATGTTGACGAACCCGGATGAAAAAGTAATGATGCAACACCATACTGCCATGATGGAGGGAATGAAAAGCAATCCTGAGGTAATGAAAAAAATGATGCAACATATGATGGAAATGTGTAAAAACGACAGCACCATGATGAATGACATGTGCAAAGAAATGATGTCAAGCCCTGAAATGATGGATCATATGAAGATGATGAAAAATATGCCGATGCATAAACATAAATAGATTGTTGGCAACCACCTGTACCGATAACGACACTAAATAGTTTAATGCCTCATAGCTGTTATGAGGCATTTTTTTTATTTCCCAAACATCATATTGCCAGCTTATTAATTGGCAAATGCATAGCGTACTGCAAACGACCGGCATCAAGTAGTATAATTGTTATAGCAAAATCAGGTATTGATTGTGCAAGTATTCACAATTTTTGAATTGTATCATCACTTTAGTAAATTCATGTCATAAAGAAACCCAAACGTACCCTTGTGCCTTCGTGTGAAAATAAATATTCACACGAAGGCACTAAGGCACGGTTAAAAACAGTAGATAATTAGAAATATTACTACATTAGAATAACTGCATTATTTAGCTTCTATTACATTGATAGATATTTTACGCAACCATATCATTAAGCGTCTTGGCAACAATATTGATCATATTGATGAGGTATTGTCTACTTTTCAACCCATCTATGCCAAACGTAATGAGCAATTGCTGGCACAAGGCGTTACCTGCCGGTATGTTTATTTTATTACCAAGGGATGTTTACAGGTATACGTTCATGACAATGAATTGAATGAAACTACCCGTGATATTGTAACGGAAGATAACTGGTGTTCGGAACTGATTAGTTTTGGCACCGGCACACCGGCTACTGAAAACATTCGTACAGTTGAACCCTCAGAGCTGCTAGCCATTAACCGCCAACATTTTCAAAAAATGATGGAAACCGTGCCACAGTTTGATATAGTATACAAACAAATCCTCGAAGCTTCATACGCCAACTCTGTTTACCGCATTAATACTTTCGTTTCCATGGATGCATTGGCCAGAATTAAATGGCTAATGAATACACGGCCTCAATTAATGACAAGACTCTCGAGTAAACTCATTGCCTCTTACCTCGGTATTTCTCAGGAAACTTTCAGCCGGTTAAAAGCCAAACTCTGAAACATTGACATTTGTCAATACCCATGAAAAAAGTTCAGATGAATTTTACAGCATTATTCATCTAAACATTTTACACATGAAAGAGTACTTATTATTATTCCGAAATGCCAGCGCAGCAGATGGTTATCTCACCACTACACATGATGCCATGGAAGACATGCCCAAATGGCAATCCTGGATTGGCAATATTGCCATGCAGGGCAAATTGGTGTCTACCGCACCCATTGAATACCAGGCTGTGCAGGTAAACAACAATGGTTCGTTACAGGGGCCATATAAAGAAAATAATAGCGTACTCGTATCTGGCTTTTTAATTTGTAAAGCCGAGAGTACAGAAGAAGTAGCCGCATGGAGTAGCACCTGCCCTATTCTTAAATATCCGAACAGCAGTGTAGAAATCAGACCCCTCATCCCATTCCCGGTAAACTAAAAAAAATTATATGGATAAGTTATTGAACATTGGAAAATACATTTTTCCATTATCGTTTTTTTTGTATGTAGGGCTACATCTTGGCAAGCCCGACGTAGGTGCTGCTTTTGTACCAGACTATATTCCTTTTCCTTACTTCTGGAATTATTTCACACTGGTTTGTATCCTGCTTTTTATTATAAGTGCTGTTATTGGCAAGTATGATAAACTTGCCTATGCGTGCATGGCAATCTATGTTATACTCCTTGCCTTCCTGATACATTTACCAAGGGCTATGGGTCATGAACTGAATCCCGCAACCATAATGACAGGAGACATCAATCGAGAAAAAGAAATTGAGATGGTAAATTTCTTCCGGAATATCATGGTTACTGGGGCATTGCTTGGATTTGCCAGATATGTGGCAAAAGATAAACGGGTTATTGGATGAATATAATTTTAGCAGCAGATTCGTAGCAGAAAATCTGCGAATCTGCTGCTAAAAATTTCTTATTTATTGCGATACATTTCAAATCTACATACTGCAAAGCTTGGAGCTACTTTGTTTAATAACCACAAATGAGTAAATTAGCCAGTAAATAACCTAAAATACTGGTGTATGGATACAATAACATCACAAAGAACCATTTTAATAGCAGGAACTTTGATTGTATCCTTTGTCTTAACAGCAATTGTTTTGTTGGTGTTTTATTATAAAAATAGGAAGTCCGTTACAAAATAAAATGGTCAGCATTCCAGACTATAAAAAAATAGCCCTTTCTTTTGAAGGGAGTACAGAAGAACCACATTTTGAAAAAACCTCCTTCCGGATCAATAAAAAAATATTTACTACACTCGATGCCCCGCAAAAAAGAGTATGCCTCAAGTTAACGGAAACCGACCAGAGTGTTTTTTGCGCCTACGACAAAAACATCATTTATCCAGTGCCCAATGCATGGGGCAAACAAGGTTGGGTATTTATTGAATTATCTCTGATACCCAAAGACATGCTGCAGGATGCCTTAACCTGCGCTTATCAAGTTGTTAAAGAAAAAAAATCAACCCAAAAGTAATTGCTGCGTAAGATCAGCAGCTTTTTTAGTTTTTAGCAATAAGTGTTAGGCGTTCTCCATTTGGCAGCCATCTGCAAACCACTTATCTTCAAAACGCAAATTAACCACTAT
>CBDIPL010000002.1:0-1327057 GCA_965283715.1 Sediminibacterium sp.
ATCCACTTCCTGATAAATGGCATCACGGCCATGGATATCTATGTCGGATAAGGTTTCGGCAGCCTGCTTGCGCTCTTCAATTACTGCATCTATTTCAGCCAGATGCTCTTTAATGCGCTGGCGGAATTCAACTGTTTTATTCCTGAGTTCATCATTGGTTAATGACTGGTATTGTGCAAAAAACTGATTGGTCTTTTGAATGATGGGCATGATCTGCTGCACATCCTTTTCACTTTTGCTGCCACCGAATAATTTGGAAATAAATTTCAACATATAGCTTGGTCTGGTGTATTATAAAAAAGTTTAACAGTCAAAAAGGATGCAAAAAACATTTTTGAGCCAATTTGGCACCCTGATTAAGAGCCGCCAAAGGTAAAGAATTTGCATTCAGTGAGACCGGCAATTCAGAATGGGGGCATCTTTATCAATTAGTTAACGAATAATTCTCCGCATAATGAGAAAAACAGCGATGGTGTTAGCACTGTTTCTAAGCCTGACAGTACATGCACAACAAACCTTTCAAGATTCCATTGCCATAGCCAGGGCTACCCTCAATAAAAATAATATGTGGGTCTTGGGCGCATGGGCGGGTGCCAATATTATCCAGGGAAGCATTTCAGCAGGTAATGCCACGGGCAGCGATCATTATTTGCATCAGATGAATGCCTATTGGAATACGGTAAATCTGGCTATTGCCGGTTTGGGTTTATGGGCAGTGAAAAAACAGCTGGCAGGTATACATACCCCGGAAAGAAACCTGAGAGAGCAACATCAGGTAGAAAAACTGCTTTTACTGAATACCGGACTGGATGTAGCCTATATTATGACCGGATTATATCTGAAAGAACGCGGCAACCGTCTGAACCGCGACCAACCCTCCGGCTACGGCAGCAGTTTGCTGATTCAGGGCAGTTTTTTGTTGGTATTTGATATTATTCAATATGCCCAACACCGCCGTAATGGCAAATTATTGGAGCAAAACAGGGCTAATTGGCAATGGGGCCCCACGGGGAATGGAGTGGGATTGGCGTATCGGTTTTGAATGTTGCATATTGAACACCGAACGCTGAATGTAGAAGGGAAGTAACTTTTGCTTTAGCATTCAACGTCCGATTGGCTGATTTCCCCCCTTTTTTTGCACAAACCAATGGAATTTCAGGTCGATTCTGCTACTTTTGCAGCCAAAATAAAAGTTATAGGACATCTACAGATAGACCGCAAGGCGGAACTGGATTCCCGAAACTTTCAATCTTGAAACTCAATATATATGGCAGGTCAGTTAAAAGAGGTACGTAATCGGATTAAAAGTGTGCAGAGCACCCAGCAAATTACTAAGGCAATGAAGATGGTGAGTGCGGCAAAATTGCGCCGTGCACAAGATGCTATCACCCAGATGAGACCTTATGCGCAGAAACTGCAGGAAATGCTGAGCAATATTGTGAGCAGTATTGAAAGTGGTATGAACCTGAAACTGGCGGAAGAAAGGGCTATTGAAAAAGTATTACTGATTGTAATTACCAGCGACAGAGGGTTGTGCGGTGGATACAATGCCAATATTGTAAAACTCGCTAAAAGCACCGTTGCTGAAAAATACGCTACTCAGTTTCAAAAAGGTAATATCACCGTTTGGAATATTGGTAAAAAGGGATTTGAAGCATTAACCAAAGCCGGGTACAAAACAGACGCTACTTTTAAAGACATTTACCTGAACCTTAGTTTCGAAAATGTACAAGCTGCTGCTCAAGCTGCTATGAAAGCATTTGAAAACAAAGAGTTTGATGCAGTGGAAATTGTATACAGCGAATTTAAGAATGCTGCCACACAACGTTTTGCCGCTGAGCAGTTTCTCCCCATTCCAAAAGTTGCGAAAAAAGCAGGTGGTAAAAAATCTGATTTTATTTTCGAACCGGCTAAAGAAGAACTGATTGCCGAACTGATGCCTAAAATCCTGAACACCCAATTATACAAAGCTGTATTAGATGGTAATGCCAGCGAACATGGTGCACGTATGACAGCCATGGACAAAGCCAGTGAGAATGCCAACGAATTACTGAAATCACTTAAGATCAGTTACAACCGCGCACGCCAGGCAGCCATTACCACCGAGCTTACCGAGATTGTGAGTGGTGCAGCAGCGTTGCAAGGCTAACGCCTTGAATTAATAATTAGTAATTAATAATTAGTAATTAAACCAACTAATATTAACTGCTCAATTATTAATTATTAATTATTAATTATTAATTGCTTTCATGGAAGTCAGCCAAATCATACCACACATAGAGGTGCTAATTTTCGCCAGCGAGAAACCGTTGTCGTCCTTGGATATTGTTGAACTGATCAATAATACGTTTGGCTTTCTGGAAGAGCGAATTATGCTGGACCAGGTGGAGAGTGCGCTGGAAGGCATTCGCGAGAAGTATGATTCTGAATTTTATCCGTTCGAAGTAAAACAAAGTGGTGGCGGCTGGCAGTTTTTAACCAAAGCTTCTTTTCATAATACCATTGCTCAACTGAATGGTGATAAATTTTTAAAGCGCCTATCTAACGCAGCTTTGGAAACGCTCGCCATCATTGCCTATAAACAACCCATTACCAAAGGTGAAATTGAAGCCATCCGCGGAGTAAACAGTGATTATAGCATCCAGAAATTATTGGAGAAAGAACTAGTACTTATTAGCGGACGCAATGAAAATATGCCCGGCAAACCATTGGTTTATGCCACTTCCAAAAACTTCATGGATTATTTTGGCATCAACTCCCCTGCCGATCTGCCAAAGATTAGAGAAGTATTGGCAGAGCAAATTGTAGAAGGCACCATAATTAACCCCGAAGATTTTACCGACCAAAATGTTGCCGATACCGTAACCGAACCAACTGAAGAAGCAGAGGTTTCTGAAGTGATTGTAAATGAAGATGGGGAACTCATTATTAATGATGAGGAAGAAGGTGAGGCTACTGAGCAAAAAGAAGAAACGCCGGAGTAATTTGAAAATTTGATGATTTGAAAATTTGAAAATGAAAGGCAATGGATGAGTAGGCCTTTTTGAATTTGACATCCCATTTTCAAATTCCCAAATTTTCAAATTACAAGAAGATTATCTTCGCATCATGTCGCAACCCCTCTCCCACGAACAACTCATCAGCATCGCAAATGAATACGGTACCCCTGTGTATGTGTATAATGCTGAAAAAATCACAGAACAATTTCAGCAACTGCAACAGGCTTTTGCCAACTCCAATACGCGTTTTTTTTATGCCAGTAAGGCATTAACCAATATCAATATTCTCAAACACATTCACTCGCTGGGTTGCAATATTGACTGCAGTTCCATCAACGAAGTAAAACTCGCACTGCATGCAGGGGTGGCCAAAGAAAAGATCTTATACACCAGTAATGGTATCGCTTTCAGCGAAATTGAAGAAGCGGTTTCGGTGGGTGTAAATGTGAACATAGATAGCATCTCCAACCTGGAAAAGTTCGGAAAAAAATATGGTCATTCGTATCCTGTAGGGATACGGCTTCGTCCGAATATTATGGCGGGTGGTAACCTGAAAATTTCTACTGGACATGAGAAAAGTAAATTCGGTATCCCGATAGAACAACTGGACCAAATACTGGCAGTGGTAAAAGACCATGATATTTTCATTGCCGGATTGCATGTACATACCGGAAGTGAGATTAAAGATGTGGATGTGTTTATGAAAGTGGCCGAGATCTTTTTCGATCTGGTGGCCCATTTTCCGGAAGTTCGTTTTCTGGATCTGGGTGGTGGTTTTAAAGTTCCTTATAAAGAAAATGAAACAGGTACCGATGTTCCTTTACTCGGGCAAAAAGTAGCGGAAGTACTGGCTAAGATGCAAAAAACCTATGGCCGTGAATTTGAAGCATGGTTTGAGCCGGGGAAATTTATAGTAAGCGAGTGTGGTTATTTTATTACAGAAGTGAATGTGATGAAGGAATCCGGCGGTACTGTTTTTGCCGGGGTTAATAGCGGGTTTAATCACCTCATCAGACCTATGTTCTATGAGGCCTATCATCGCATTGAGAACCTCACCAATCCAGATGCACCCAAACAGCCTTATACGGTGGTAGGCAATATTTGTGAAACAGACACTTTCGCTACAGACAGGCCCATTAGCGAGATCAGGGAAGGCGATCTGCTGGTATTTTATAATGCCGGGGCCTATGGTTTTGAAATGGGCAGCAATTATAACGCCCGTTATAAACCGGCACAGGTTTTGGTTATGAAGGGGAAAGCACATTTAATCAGCAGGCGGGATGTGTTTGAAGACCTGTTACGTAACCAGATAGCCGTTTTGTGAATCTATTAAGTGTAGCACAGGCCAAAAAAGTGTTAAACTAAGGTATATTGCAGTAGCATGATCGAAATTAAAAACATAACAAAGCAGTTTGGCGACCGGGTGATACTGGAAGATATCAGTGCCGTAATGGAAGCTGGTAAATGCAACCTGATCATTGGTACCAGTGGCAGCGGTAAAACGGTGTTGACCAAATGCATGGTAGGTTTGTTTGAACCCAATCATGGCGAAATATTGTTTAGTGGCGAGAATATGATGGCTATGGAAAATGAGCAGCGTAAAATGCTGCGCCAGCAAATTGGTATGTTATTTCAGGGAACCGCTTTGTTTGATTCGATGACGGTGGAACAAAATGTATTGTTTCCATTGGATATGTTTACCAACTGGACACAAGCAAAAAAAAAGGATCGTGCCAACGAGGTACTGGCCCGTGTAAACCTGGTTGATGCCAACAAACGTTTTCCATCAGAGATCAGTGGTGGTATGAAAAAAAGAGTAGGTATTGCCCGCGCCATTGTACTCAATCCCAAATACTTGTTCTGCGATGAACCTAATTCAGGTCTCGACCCGCAAACATCGATGGTGATTGATAAACTGATTAAAGAGATCACCACAGAATTTAACATCACCACCATTGTGGTAACGCATGATATGAATAGTGTAATGGAAATTGGTGATCATATTGTTTACCTGCACCAGGGGCGTAAGCAATGGGAAGGATCTAATAAAGACATTATTTTTAGTAAGGACGAATTGTTAAATAATTTCATTTTCGCATCAGAATTTTTGCAGGATGCCAAACAAATGCGGATGATGGAAGCCAATGGTACACAACCTTCCTGAACAAATTAGCATAACCCATGAAAAAAAGAATCCTATCCATATTATTTACTTTGTTACTGGTTACCGGTTTTGCCCAGGACAAAACGGAAGACAAAGCACCTTACCTGAAAGACGCATCAATTCCGGCTTTCACTCTTTTATTGCCTGATAGCAGCTGGTTTACACGCGAACAGATTCCTGAAAAATATGCGCATACCCTGATCATCTATTTCTCACCCGATTGTGGTCATTGTCAGCACGAAGCCAAAGAAATTGTTAGAGCGATGGACAGCCTGAAGAATACATTTTTTGTATTCGCTGCCTATAAGCCACTGGAAGATATTTCTGGATTTGCCTCCTACTATGGGTTGGATAAATTCGAGAACGTTCGCATAGGGCGGGATCCAAAATATTATATTCCCTCATTTTATCGGGTAAAGTTTACGCCCTTTATCGCCGCCTACAATAAAAAAGGCCTGATTGAGAAGGTATGGGACCCCGAAATCGCACCCGTTCCCGAAGTATCGGAACTGATTGCTTTCGTAAACAGGAATTAATGCATTTTTACCCCTTTGCCATTACTGCAAACCCTACCTTTGCCACGTAAAAAATTCCTCATTCTAAATAGTCTTTTATGAAAGTAACTGTTGTAGGTGCCGGTGCCGTAGGTGCTACCTGTGCCGATAATATTGCCCGTGCACAACTGGCAGATGAATTGGTGATTTTGGATATTAAAGAAGGTTTTGCAGAAGGTAAAGCACAAGACCTGATGCAGACTGCTGCTCTGTTGGGTTTTGATACACGTATTACCGGCAGCACCAGCGATTATGCAAAAACTGCTAAGTCTGATGTAGTAGTAATCACATCCGGTTTACCACGCAAACCCGGTATGACCCGTGAAGAACTGATTGGCACTAATGCAGGCATTGTAAAAGGCGTTACAGAAAATATTTTACAACATTCACCCGATGCCATCATCATCGTGATCAGTAATCCGATGGATACCATGACTTACCTGGCCTTACAATCAACCGGCTTACCTAAGAACCGCATTATTGGTATGGGTGGTACATTAGACAGTGCCCGTTTTAAATACCAGTTAAGCCAACACCTTGGTTGTAGCCCGGCTGATTTGAATGCAGTAGTAGTAGGTGGCCATGGCGATACTACTATGATACCTTTAATTCGTATGGCAACCTGGAACAGTGTTCCCGTAACAAATTTCTTAAGCGAAGAGCAGCAGAAACAAATTGTTGCTGATACCATGGTAGGTGGTGCCACCCTTACCAAATTACTCGGCACTTCTGCTTGGTATGCACCCGGTGCTGCCGGAGCGGCATTAGTAGAAGCCATTGTTCGTGATGAGAAAAAATTATTTACCTGCTGCGTAAGCCTGGATGGTGAATACGGACAAAAAGATATTTGTCTCGGCGTTCCCGTAGTGATTGGACGTAATGGTTGGGAAAAAATTCTTGATTTTGGATTGAATGCAGACGAGCAAGCCGCCTTTAACAAAAGTGCCGAAGCAGTAAGGAGTATGAATGATGTGTTGAAGACTTTGTAAGCTAATATGATTTTAAAAAAAATCCCCTGAAATGTTTCAGGGGATTTTTTTATGACCGCATAAGATGGCCTTCTCCGAAGAGTCTCCGGTGAGGGGACTCTTCGAAGAAGAAAAGCTTTATTAGACGCTATTAGAGCAAGACAGATATTACTTTTGCAATCAATTTCTGGCACCGGTGATTTTTATCTTTAAAACAGTTTCTGTAAATGTTTTTAATTCATCAGTCGTAAATTCAAAATCAGCCGACCAAATATTTTCCTGTAAATGTGCCTGTTTGGTAGTGCCCGGTATGGGTACAATCCAAGGTTTTTGCGCCAGTAGCCATGCCAATGAAACCTGCGTTGCAGATAATCCCCGTTTGTTTCCAAAGTCTTGTATCGCTTCTATTAAAGGCCAATTTGCTTTTACTGCTTCGGGAGTGTATCGGGGCAACGTATCCCGATTGTCATTATCAGGGTCATACTTTGTGAGGGGGTTTATATAACCAGAGAGCAATGCCCGCGCAATTGGGCTATATGAAACAAATCCAATGCCCAGTTCTTCACAGGTGTTTAAAATTGCTCCTTCGGGGTCTCTTGAAATAAGAGAGTATTCAGTTTGCAAAGCAGTTATTTGCTGAACAGCATGGGCTTTCCGGATATTGGCCGGGTCAGCTTCACTTAGCCCAAAGTTCAGCACCTTGCCTTCTTTGATTAAATCTTTTACAGTGCCTGCCACATCTTCAATAGGCACTGTTGGATCAACACGATGCTGGTATAATAAATCAATATAATCGGTTTTCAATCTTTTCAAAGATTGCTCAACCACTTCCCTTATATGTGCTGGCTTGCTGTTTAAACCAGCCAACTGGCCATTCTGAATATTAAAACCGAATTTGCTGCAAAGAATAATATTTTTACGAAAAGGTTGAATGGCTTCTCCAACCAGTTCCTCATTTCTCCACGGTCCATAAGCCTCTGCCGTATCAAAAAAATTTACACCCATATCGTAAGCTTTACGAATGAGTGCAATCATCGGCACACGGTTGGGTATAAAAGTGCGGTGCCAGCTCATACCCATACAGCCAATACCCATTCCATAATTAACTTTTAGGCTATGCTTACCAGTACCCAAAATGCGTAGTAATTTTTTACCATCCCCAACGGGTTTGGTACTAGCTGAAACATTTTTATCTGAAAACATACCATAGGCAGAGGAACTTAACAATGCAGTACCTGCCGTTGCTCCTGAAATGAGAAATTTTCTCCTGTTTGTGTTTAGCATAAATAGAATTTTATACTGCAAATGTCAATCATCCGTTTCTGACGGTTGTTATGCCAATTACAGGTTTACTTACCATTATTACTGATATTCGGATACCCAAAAGAGTAAGAAGTTTGGAATTTGTAAGTTTGTATCAGCAAAAAAATGATTTATGGAAGAGATTGTAAAAATAGAAACTGTATCGCAATACAATACCATGCGTGGAGCAACCACGTTGCACCCATTGATTACTGTACTTGATTTGTCAAAAGCCATCCCCATGCCTGCCCGAACGTTCAATTTTGGTATGTATGCTATTTTCCTGAAAGAGTTGAATTGTGGCGAATTAAAGTACGGCCGTAAAAATTACGACTACCAGGATGGCACTTTAGTGTTTATTTCTCCCGGACAGGTTTTAGGCATTCAGCCAGGTGTAAAAACATTTGCTCCCAAAGGTTGGGCTATTTTGTTTCATCCTGATTTAGTTAAAGGAACTTCGTTAGGCAAACACATTCATGAGTATTCTTTTTTCTCTTACGAAGTAAATGAGGCATTACATCTTTCGGAAAAAGAAAGACAAATTGTACTGGATTGCTTTAATAAAATTCAATATGAACTGGAACAGTCAATTGACAAACACAGCAAAATGCTTATCGCTTCCAACATTGAACTATTTCTGAACTATTGCACCCGATTTTATGACCGCCAGTTCATTACCAGAGATGATACCAACAAAGGAATTTTAGAAAAATTTGAAGAATTGTTAAGCCACTATTTTTCTTCAAACAAACCACAGCAAACAGGTTTGCCTTCTGTTGCTTATTGTGCAAACGAGTTACACTTATCGGCTAATTATTTTGGGGACTTAATAAAAAAAGAAACGGGCAAAACAGCACAAGACTATATTCAATTCAAAGTGATTGATTTAGCCAAAGAAAGAATTTTTAATGCTGACAAGTCTATTAGCGAAGTAGCGTATGAATTGGGGTTTGCCTATCCGCAACATTTTACACGGTTGTTCAAACAAAAGGTAGGTATGACTCCAAATGAATATAGAAACCCCAATTAGCCATCTCACTTAATCAGGTACATTTTCAAGGTAAACATAAGCCAAACTTGCAAAAGAGACGAGAGGATTAAGTCTATTAAAATTTACAACCCATAAAATATTAAAATATGGAAAACAGGAAAGGACTAAACTTTTTTTTCGTAGTCATTGCGCTTATTTTAGGAAGCGCCTTGTGGAAACAATTCGACTTTGACACTTTTACATTTGATAAACCAGCATTAGCGGCTCTTTACATAATTGTATTAGCAGCCTCAATTTATTTTTTACTAAGAGACTTGATAAACAGACCTAAAAAATAAACATTGTCTACTGTTCGATTGTTTGCTTCCATCATCTGCCATAACTTTTCCCCTTCTCCGAAGAGTCCCCTATCGTGAGACTCTTCGAAGAAGTATGGAGTAAACAAGATTACACAAATGGTCTTATTTCGAATTGAGTATATTTAAGCATTAGGGATATTGTAAAACAATTATTCTATGAAAAGATTTGTTTACTTATTAGCATGTATTCTAATTTCGAATATTTCATTTGGACAAGCGAAACTTTTTGAACCAAACCTGATTTCAGACAATCAGTCATTTGGACTAACTATTTCACCCAAAGGAAATGAATTATTTTTTATAAGAGCTTTTGGGGGTAGAGACACTTTACAAATCTATTATTCAACTAAAGTAAAAGGAAAATGGCAGCAACCTAAACTTGCACCTTTTGCCGACACAAGGTTTAAAGAGATTGACCCTGCTTTTTCTCCTGATGGGAATACAGTATTGTTTAACGCCCTAACTTCTGATAAAAACAGCTTTGATATCTATATTACTAATAGAGTTTCAACAGGTTGGACTGCACCTGAAAAACTCTCTGATCTCATCAATACAACCTCAAGCGATTTTTATGCAACAATGTCAAACAAAAAAAATATCTATTTTACTAGACGAACAAACAGTAATGATATTTATGTAAGTTATTTTGTCGACAATCAATATCAAAAAGCTATGTTGCTTGATAAAACAATCAACACCGAAAGAAATGAATCAAATCCATTCATTTCAAATGAGGAAGATTTTATTATCTTTTTTGCTGACTACGAAAATGGATATGGTGAGTCGGACTTATATATAAGTTTTCAAAAACAAAATAAATGGAGTTATCCAATTAATCTCGGTAATGAAGTCAATACCAAAATTGGTGAGTTTTGCCCAAGTATTGATTATAAAAGCAAACGCTTTCTCTTTTCAAGGACAGAAGTGGTAAATGGAAAACGTATTGAAAACATGTATAGCTACCCACTAAAAAAATTGAAAATCAAAAAATTAAAAAGACTTGCCAAATGGGATAAATAAAGGCATCAGCTTGGTTTCGTTTCTTCGAAGAGCACGCCCTCGAGGAATCTTTAAAGAAGAAAATGTATCCACTTCATCATCCTGAATTATCAAAAGATTCTTATATATTAATCCCAATACCAACCCCTCTTAACTTTCCCACTCACTTTAGTCCAATTAATTTTTTTGAACACGCATAACGCTATCCATCAAATATTTTCTGGCATCTTTTCTTTCAATCATCCCCTTCTCTACCGCACTCCAGTATTCCATAGAATCTTCATTCATTTTGTTGTTCATATCATTCACATACAGGTTGGCAAAATGTAACACTTTGGCTTTTACATGCGCAAGGCTATCAATCTGGTTTGCCGTATCACTCAACGGTACTAGTATTAACTGAGCTGGTTCAGCTTTCTTTGCCTGGCAACCCATTAGTAAAACAAAAACAGTAATACAGATACGCATAGTCAGAAATTAAAACCCTTGAATCAGTAAAGTACAGATAAACCACTGGATGTAAGGCTACTACATTCATCCCTTCTTTCAAGAGCCAAATATTCGAAAGCTTCGGCTGTTGTAGCAAGCACAATACACTTACCATTAATCCTTGATAAAGCTCACTCACCACATATTTATGTGAGAACGAAAACCATTCATCCGTCAGAAATCGTCTTTCATCCTAAATCACCATTTCCAGAGTAACATTTCTGAGTCCTTTGCGTCACATAAGCACAAAATTAACCACCATGAGACGAATTTTTTTGATGATGGCAGCTTTAGTCCTCATCACAACAACAGAAAGCTTTGCACAGAGTAAAGCTACTGTATCAGGAACCGTAAACGACCATACCGGTAAAGCCTTGCAGGCAGTTACCGTATCCTTATTACAGGCTAAAGATAGCAGCCTGGTTAAAGCAGATATTACAGATGATAAAGGCCAATACCAGATTGTTTCATTAAAAAACGGAACCTTTTTATTAAGCTATTCCACCATAGGGTTTGAGAAAACATTTTCGCAACCTTTTGAATTACAGGGCGGACAAAACTTTCAGGCCCCAACAGCAGCCCTTACCCTTGCAGCTAAAAAATTACAGGATGTAACTGTTACATCGCGTAAGCCGATGATTGAGATTAAGGCAGATAAAACCATTTTTAATGTTGAGAACAGCATTAATGCCACCGGTAGCAATGCGATGGAATTATTACAGAAAAGTCCGGGTATACAGGTAGATAACAACGATAACATTACCATGAAAGGTAAAACAGGCGTTAAGATCTATGTGGATGGTAAACCCACACAACTGGATAGCAAAGATCTGGCTGCCTACCTGAAAAGCATTAATAGCAATGATGTGGAAGCCATTGAAATGATCAGCAACCCTAGTGCCAAATATGATGCCAGTGGTAATGCGGGTATCATCAACATTCGTTTAAAAAAGAATAAGAAATTCGGGACCAATGGTAGTGTTACCACAGGTCTGGTGCAGGGCATTACCCCAAAGGGAAACGGATCAGTGAACCTGAACTACCGCGATAAAAAAGTAAACCTCTTCAGCAATGTAGGTGGTAGCCTGGGTATAAACGAAAATGGCCTGAACCTGTACCGCGAGCAGCGCGATTCTATTTACGACCAACGCAGTACCAACCGCAACAACGATAAAAACCTGAACCTGAAAGCAGGTGCAGATTATTTTATCAACAGCAAACACACGATTGGTGTATTGGTTACCGGTAGTTTTAGCAATGCCGACTGGAGCAGCGTTAGTAATACCAATGTATTTTACAAACCAACAGGAACCTACATTAAAACATTACAGGCATTCAATTCTATTCCGGGTAAACGTGCCAATACCAATGCCAACCTTAATTACCGCTATGCAGATACCAGTGGTAAAGAAATTAATTTTGATGCCGACTATGGTTTGTTCCGTGGCGTAGGTCGCAGTTACCAACCCAATTTTTATGTTGATCAAAAAGGCGATCCATTGTACCAGGTAGTTAACCGCAACTACACACCTACCGATATTGATATCTACACAGCTAAAGTAGATGTAGACCAACCTTTATGGAAAGGCAAATTTGGTTACGGTGCAAAATTCTCTTACGTTAAAACCACCAACACATTTGATTTCTTTAATGATATCAATGGTGCACCCGTAAAACAATTGAGCAGAAGCAACAGCTTTAGCTATACAGAAAATATAAATGCTGCTTATGTAAATTACCAACGCCAGTTTAGTCCCAAGTGGAGTATACAAACTGGTTTACGTGTAGAACAAACCAATAGCAAAGGTATTTTAACAAGAGCCGATGGTGCCGTACAGGCAGATAATACGGTGAAGAGAGAATACATCAATCTTTTCCCCAGTGCAGCTGTTACTTGGGCAGTTGACCAGAAAAACACTTTGAACCTTACCTATAGCAGAAGAATTGACAGACCCAGTTATCAGGATCTGAATCCTTTCGAAAACAAACTGGATGAACTGACCTATGAAAAAGGAAATGCTTTCTTACGCCCGCAGTATACCAACAATATCGAGTTAACGCATACTTACAAATACATGTTGAATACCACTATTGGTTATAGCCATGTAAAAGATTATGCTACACAAACAACCGATACCGCCAACAACGCCACTTTTGTACAACAAAAAAATCTGGCCACACAGCAGATCATTAGTTTAAGTGTGGGCTCTCCTTTAAAATTTGCCACTTGGTGGAATGGCTATGCGAACGTGTGGTATAACTTCCAGATTTTTGACGGACAGATAGGTGCCAATGCAGTACACACAGAAATACCTTTGTATGGTGCCTATATGCAGCAAACATTTACATTGGGTAAAGATTACAGTGCAGAATTGAGTGGCTGGTTCAGCGGACCCAATATCTGGGGTGCAACCTGGAGAACCAAATCGCAGGGAGGATTAGACCTTGGTTTTCAGAAACAGTTACTGCAAAAGAAAGCTACTTTAAAATTAAGTGTAACAGATATTTTTCGCACCAACCCATGGACAGCTACCAGTGATTTTGGTGGACTATACATAAAAGGAAAAGGCAATTGGGAAAGCCAGACAGTACGTGTAAGCTTCACCTTCCGTTTTGGAAGTAACCAGGTAAAAGCGGCTCGTGACAGAAAAACCGGATTGGAAAGTGAGAGCAAAAGAATTAAATAACAGTTGAGTTAGGTTGAATAAACAAGCAGTTGCGTTTTGGGTAAATCCCTCTGAAGCATTTCAGGGGGATTTTTTTGGCGTTAGCTAAACAGACTTATGAGATAATATGAATAAAGTTATCAGGCTGGGAAGACAATTGTTGACTGTTCTTTACTCATTCATAGGAATGATTGTACAAGTGTTTGTATCCCGTCCACATCCTGCATCTCCATACACTTAAAATGCCCTTTAGGACATTTTCCATATCCAATTTTACTACAAGGCCTGCATGACAATTCTTTTACTTCGGAGATCTCATTTCTTACTACTGTATTTCCATAGTAAGGCCCCATACCAAAAGCAGGAACGGTATTGCCCCAGATACTGATGATTGGTTTTTTAAAAGCTGCGGCTATATGCATTAAACCGGTATCGTGTGTTACAATCAGTTTAGCATACCTTACCAATTCAGCACTCTCGTGCAAACTGAATTTACCGCAGGAGTTGTAAATTTTTATTTCATCTGCAGAAGCAATTTCCTCGCCTGCCTGCCTGTCTTCTGGTCCGCCCAATAATACGATAGGGAAATGAATAGCCTCACATAACTGTTTTAGTTTGGCTACCGGCATTTTCTTTGTATTCAATGCTGCACCAATAACAATACCAACATAACCGAACCGGTGCGAAGCCGGAAGATCGTTTGAATGAATTGTTTCTGATTCCGGGTAAAAATAATCCAACCCTTTTCCATCATTCACCACACCAAAAGATTGTACGGCAGCCAGATACCTGTCTACAATATGTACATGAGGTAATCGGTTAATTTTAAAAGTGGTGAGCAACCATTTAGGAATGTTCAATTTATCAAAAGAAAAAGACTTTGCTTTTTTCAATGCTTTCTTAATTCTGAGTGTACGCAGGTTATGATGCAGATCAATGATATAATCATAATTCTCATATTGTAACTGGTGCATCATCAAATCCCAACTGCTACCCAGTACCTGTACTTTATCAATGTAAGGATTACTACTAACCAGCCCGCGATAATTTTCTTTGGTAAGAAAATGTATTTCTGCATCAGGAACCTGTTGTTGCAAACAACGCACAACGGGTGAGGTAAGAACAATGTCGCCAATAGAAGAAAAGCGGATGATCAGAAACTTCATGACACGAATTACAGGAATTATTACGAATAAACACTAACTAAACCGTGCCTTTGTGCCTTGGTGTGAAAAACAATTGCACACGAAGGCACAAAGGCACGGTATAAGAGGCGAATAATCAGGTAATGCATCAATTACGTTATTGCTCAACGTAATTCAAATCCTTATGAAAGGTTTCTTCTGTAAAGTAAAAAGCTACCATGGTTATACTCATCACTACGCAACCGGTAACAATGCCACTTTGTAGTAAACCCCATCCCCAATTTTTCTGAAAAAGATCCAGAAACATCAGATTAATTAATGGCAATGCACCCCGAACCATATTGGGAATCGTGGTAGCTGCAGTGGCCCGTAAATTGGTTCCAAATTGTTCAGCTCCCATAGTAATAAAAATAGCCCAGAATCCGGTACTGAATCCTAATAAACCACAAATGCCATACATGCGTGCATCGCTGTTGTTATAGTTACTGAAAAATAATACTAAGGCTACCATACTCAACAGATAAAAACTAAGCAGTGCTTTTTTTCTGCTTTTAAAATACTGGCTTACCAGCCCAATTAAAATATCGCCAATGGCAATACCTACATAGGCATACATAATAGCTCGGCCGCTTTCAATATGGTTATCGCCATACATTTCTTTGGCAAAACGATTGCTTAAGTTTACCAGCACGCCAATTACATACCAGGTAGGCAGACCAATAAGTATCGCCAAAAAATATTTTTTAAATCGTTTGCTGTTATTGAGAAACATGAAAAAATTTCCACGCTGTATTCCTTCCTGCTCTTTCACATTTTTGAACATACCGCTTTCGGCAACTGATATGCGTAAAAGCAAAAGCAAAACCCCTAATCCTCCGCCAATTTTATAACATAAACGCCAATGATCGGGATCACTGCTTGCTTTGAAAATAAAATAAGCGAACACAGCCCCAAATAAACCAATGCCCGCAACCAACGAAGTACCTATTCCTCTTTTTCTTTGGGTAATAATTCACTAACCAGGGTAATGCCTGCTCCCAACTCGCCTGCCAAACCAACACCGGCGATAAATCTTGCCCACGCATATTGATCTACTGTTTGCACATAGCCTGTAAAAAAATTAGCAATAGAATACAACGCTATAGAACCAAACAATACACTCAGTCTTCCTTTTTTATCGCCAATGGTTCCCCATATCACACCACCAATTAGTAAACCTACCATTTGCCAGTTAATAATTTTGGTACTGGCTGCCAACACCTGCACCTTATCGGTTAGTACCACACCAATACCCTGCAAACTTGGCTCTCGTACAATAGTAAACAACAACAAATCGTAGATGTCTACAAAATAACCCAATGCGGCTACAATGACAGGGATAGAGAGTATACCAAAATTTTTTTCAGTCATAGTTTTCAATTTAGACCGGAAGTTTAGAAGTTTAATAGTCCGCAAGTCGGGAAGTCAGGAAGTCCGTAAGATAAGAAACCCTTTTACTTTTCAACTTCCTGACTTCCTGACTTCCCGACTTCCCGACTTTTCCGACTTTCTCTACTCCTCAATAAAATTCATATCGTTTGAAAAACTTTCTTTTGTATAATAAGCTGCTGCAACGGCCAGACTAACAATTACAATTCCAGTCATCCATCCTCCGGTAATATAATCGCCCGTTATATTTCTCAGGCCGCGATGCAATAAAATAATCAACGGTAAAATACCACGCACCACATTGGGAATGGAAATAGCAGTAGATGCCCGCAGATTAGTACCAAACTGCTCGGCCGACATAGTAATATATAAAACAGAAAAGCCTGCACCGAAACCGAGGCCGGTGCAAATAATATACATGCTTTGAACGGAGCCTCTACCATTCCCCTGTAAAAAATACAGAACAATACAAACACTCAGAATTCCGAAGAAAGTAAACAATGCTTTTTTACGGCTCTTGAGGTAATTACTCCATAAGCCTGCACTCAAATCTCCAAAAGCAATGCCTACATATTGAAACATGATGGCTTTACCGGGGTCAATACCCTCAATACCAAACTCTTTTCCAAATTGATCAGAAAAAGTAACGAGTACACCAATGGCATACCAAACCGGTAACCCGATCAACACACCTTTCAGGTAACGCAAGGCGCGTTCTTTTTTACTAAATAGCATGATAAAATTTCCCCGTTGCACACCGGCTTGTTTTACTTTATCAAACATGCTGCTTTCCATTACATTGGCGCGCAACAACAACAATAATAAACCCATTACACCACCTATGTAAAAACATAAACGCCAGTCTTGAAAAGCCTGGTACACAAAAAATGCAGCAATGGCACCAAATACCCCTACCACTGCAATCACAGAAGCAGCAAGACCTCTTTTTTCTTTGGGTAACATTTCACTAACCAATGTAATGCTTGCACCTAACTCTCCTGCCAATCCAATCCCGGCCAAAAAACGCAGCACAATGTATTGTGGAACGGTTTGCACCATACCGTTGGCAATATTGGCAAGAGAATATAAAATGATAGAACCAAACAAGACACTCAATCTACCTTTCTTATCGCCCATAATACCCCAGAGAATACCTCCGATGGTTAAACCAATCATTTGAACACTGATGATAATTTCTCCCTGCGATAACACTTCATCGGGAGATAGATGTAAAGATTGAAGACTGGGTTTGCGGATAATAGAGAAGAGCAACAGATCATACACATCTACAAAAAAACCAAGTGCCCCCACAATAACAGGCAGCGAAAAAACACCGTATTGTTTTGGGATAGTCTGCATAATTACACAGTGTCTCTATTCGAATGATCTTTGCTTTTGTTAATAACCAGTTTATAGATGATGGGTGCAGTGGTAACCAATACAATACCGAGTACAATTACTTCGAGGTGATCTTTCAGGTCGAACCCAAATTCGGACAGGATCCATTTCTGTAAAAAATGGCCACCAAATAACATGCTGAACACCCATGCCACACAACCAATGATATTATAGAATCCGAATTTTTTCCGATCCATCTGTACAATCCCGGCCACAATGGGTGCAAAGGTTCTGATGATGGGAATAAACCTGGCAATAACAATGGCACCGCCACCATGCTTCTCATAAAAATCATGTGCCTGGCGCAAATATTTTCTTTTGAATAAAATGTTTTCTTTCCACCCATACATGGCAGGGCCTACTTTTCTGCCAAACCAATACCCTACTGCATTTCCGGCAATACCGGCAAGGGAGATCAATACCAATAACAGTAATAGATCAAGATATTCATTTCCTGTTGGAATAACCGCACTAGCTAAATTAGTACTGTAAATACCAGCTACAAAAAGAAGGCTATCGCCCGGTAAAAAAAATCCAACAAACAAACCTGTTTCTGCAAATACCACAAACAATAATAACCACAAACCACCGTGCTCAATATAAAATTGTGGCTGCAATAATTGACTCCAGTGAAAAGCGGATAACAGAATATCTGACAACATCGTTTTACTTTTTCTCTACCAGCTTTGGGCAATGCGCCCCAACCGTGAGCTGTAAGGCTGTGTTCCATATACCACAGCGAATTCTATTTTCTTCCATGGACTATGGACCATGGTCTATACACCTATTCTTTCTTACACACTATCCACCGCGGCAGGTTCCAGTGAATTTTCCCATTTACTAACCACACTGGTGGCTAATGCATTGCCCAACACATTGGTAGCGGTTCGGAACATATCGCAAAAATGGTCGATCGGTAAAATCAGGGCAATACCTTCCGGCGGAATATTAAACATGGCACAGGTAGCGGTTACTACCACCAGTGAAGCACGCGGTACACCGGCAATACCTTTACTGGTAAGCATTAATACAAGTAACATGGTTAACTGTGTACCGATATCCAGATGTATACCATAGGCCTGCGCAATGGCAATACTGGCAAAGGTCATATACATCATACTGCCATCCAGGTTAAAAGAATATCCAAGTGGTAAAATGAATGCGACAATTTTATCCTTACAACCAAACTTCTCCAGTTCATCTGTTAATTTGGGAAATACCGCTTCGCTGCTGGTGGTACTAAAAGCAATAATCAATGGCGGTGTAATTCTCTTTAATAATTCCGGTAAGCGCTTTCCTAATACAATAAAACCTACCAGCAATAATACGGCCCATAAACAGGCTATGCCGATTAAAAAATACAACAGGTATTTTCCATAAAAAACAAATACTTCCAATCCTTTGGTAGCAATTACTGCAGTAATGGCACCGAACACTCCTAAAGGTGCAAAGTTCATTACATAATTTACCATACGTAGAATCACATGTGCAACCGCATCCAATCCTTTCACTACTACTTTGGCTTTTTCGCCCAATGCAGCCGTGGCTATTCCAAAGAAAATACTGAAAATCACCAATTGCAAAATTTCGTTATTGGCCATGGCCTCTATTACACTTTTCGGAAACACATGCTCTACAAATTTTTGGATATTAAATTCCTGTGTTTTTCCTACTAGGTCCTGCGCACCGGCCACATCTGCATTACTCAAATCAATGCCTGCTCCGGGTTTAAAGAGATTTACCAGCAACATGCCCAATAGCAGGCTCACCAGCGAAGCGGTAATAAACCATAACATGGCTTTACCACCTACACGGCCTACTGTTTTCAAATCACCCAGTTTGGCAATACCTACCACGAGGGTAGAAAATACCAATGGTGCAATAATCATTTGTACCAACCGGAGAAAAATAGTGGTCAGCAATTTGATATTGATGGAGAAAGACTTAATGAATGCAGGACTAGACTGCGTATGAATCAGGTATCCCAACAGGATACCAATCACCATAGAAAGGATAATATAAAGGGTAAGCCGATTTGATTTATTCATATCACAGGCGATTAGCTTCGCAATATAAGATTTATGTGATTAAAGTAAGCCGTTAGCCATTAGCTGCAATCTGTTAGCTTTTCCTTGCTTGAAGCCAATGGCTAAAAGCTAATAGCTGCCTCAAAACAGGCCTCTCTAACGCCTATTCACCTTTTTCCCAAAACTTTTGAAGCGGAAATGGCAGAAATGACTATTTTTCCGAAACTTTTTAATTAAAGAAAACTTAACTAACTGTATTATGAGTTTATTCAGAAAAAAGTCTCTCACCGCAATGCTCGCAATGGCGGAAGATTCAGAAAAAGGTTTAAAAAGAACCCTTGGTGCCGGTAACCTGATTGCCCTTGGTATTGGTGCCATTATTGGTGCCGGTTTGTTTGTACGGACTGCCGCCGCTTCTGCTGAAGCCGCCGGACCAGCCGTTACCTTATCTTTTGTAGTAGCAGCCATTGGCTGTGCTTTTGCTGGTTTGTGTTATGCAGAGTTTGCTTCCATGATACCTATTGCCGGTAGTGCATATGCTTACAGTTATGTAACAATGGGTGAACTAGTAGCCTGGATTATTGGCTGGGCACTGATTATGGAATATGCACTGGGTGCGGCCACCGTTTCTATTGCGTGGAGTGAATATCTCAATAATCTGTTGGGGGGCACAATACCCTATCAATGGTGCCATTCCCCTTTTGAAAGCTTGTATAAAGTAACCGGTGATGCGGTTACCCAGATTGTTACTGCAATGCCCGATGTAACCAAATCTGTTAAGAACGGAATCTTATTATTAAGCGATGACCAGTTCAAAGCCTTGCCTGCTAATCTTACCGGTTTGGTGCAAACTACCACCGGTATCATGAATGCACCGGCGTTAATCATCCTTTTATTGCTTACCCTGTTGCTCATCAAAGGATCGCAGGAATCAGCTTTTGTTAACATGATCATCGTGTTTGTAAAAGTGGCTATCGTTTTACTGTTTATTGGCTTTGGCTGGCAGTTTATCAAACCTGAAAATCATACACCCTACCTGATTCCGGAAGGAACCATCGGACATGATGGATTCTTTAAATGGGGATGGGGTGGCGTATTGGGTGGTGCCGCTATTGTATTCTTTGCCTTTATTGGTTTTGATGCCGTATCAACTGCTGCGCAGGAAGCTAAAAACCCTAAAAGGGATATGCCCATTGGTATTTTAGGATCACTGGTGGTTTGTACCATTTTGTATATTCTATTCGGACATGTACTTACCGGAGTTGCCAATTATACCGAGTTTAAAACAGCAGGTAAAGAGGCTTCTGTAGCGTATACGATACAAACTTATATGAAAGGATACGAGTGGCTGGGTACCAGTGTAACGGTAGCCATTCTCGCTGGTTTCTCTTCTGTAATACTGGTGATGTTGATGGGACAAAGCCGTATCTTCTATACCATGAGTAATGATGGTCTGATACCAAAAGCTTTTGGCGATCTTCACCCTAAATACAAAACACCTTATAAAGCCAACTGGATTCTTTTTGTATTCGTTGGATTATTTGCTGCTTTTGTTCCGGGCAGTGTGGCCGGTGACCTTACCAGCTTTGGTACCCTGTTTGCGTTTGTATTGGTAAGCATAGGGGTATGGATCTTACGTAGGAAATCTCCGGAAATTCCGCGTTCCTTCAAAACACCTTTGGTGCCGCTGGTTCCGATTTTAGGAGCGATTATTTGTTTGGGTATGATTGTGGCACTGGATGCCCAAACATTGAAAGTGGCTTTTGCCTGGATGGGTCTGGGTCTTATCGTATACTTTGTGTACAGTAAGAAAAGAAGTAAACTGAACAAGTAAATCTAACCATAGAGATGATAAAAAACAGTCACGAGCAATCGTGGCTGTTTTTTTATATAGGGTTGGCTGCTAACGCCACATCCGTTAATTTTGCCAACCTGTAAATACTCATACTGTAAATAAAATACAATGGGAAGGATCTTCGAAGTACGTAAAGCCACCATGTTTGCCCGTTGGGATAAAATGGCCAAACAGTTTACCCGCATTGGGAAGGAAATTGTAATAGCTGTGAAAGCCGGCGGACCAGACATTGCCACCAACCCCGCTCTGCGCCGTTGTTTTCAGAATGCCAAGAGCGTAGGCATGCCTAAAGACCGTGTAGAAGCGGCCATTAAAAGGGCTATGGGTAAAGATACCAGCAACTACGAGGAGGTTTTATATGAAGGATACGCCCCACATGGCGTGGCACTGTTGGTAGAAACCGCCACTGATAACCATGTTCGCACCGTGGCCAATGTAAAGAGCCACTTTAATAAAGGGCATGGTGCTATGGGTAATACAGGCAGTGTAAGCTTTCAGTTTAAGAAAATGGGCGTATTTAAATTGAAACCAGAAGGATTGAATATGGACGATCTGGAACTGGAATTGATAGACCATGGTCTGGATGAACTGGGCGAAAGTAACGATGACCAGGGAGCACCCATTATTGTATTGCGTTGTGCCTTTGTTGATTTTGGCAGCCTGCAGAAAGCATTGGAAGAAAAAAACATCACCCCCATCAGTTCCGAACTGGAATGGATACCCACCACCACCGTACCTGTATCAGATGAGCAGGCCGAAGATGTAAGTAAACTCATTGAAAGGCTAGAGCAGGATGAAGATGTGAATAAGGTGTTTCATAATATGGGATGATAAATAAAAAGGCAAAAGTCAAAAGTAAAAATTTCAGCACACGGCATTTTTTTGAATTTTTACTTTTGACTTTTTAATTCCTCAACATGACTGATCTTACAACTTTCCCCCACCCCATCATCTTCTTCGATGGCGTGTGCAATCTTTGCACGGGTAGTGTTCAGTTTGTGATCGGGCATGATCCTTCGCACCATTTTCGTTTTGCTTCTTTACAAAGTGAGATAGGCAAGCGGTTACTTGAAGAATTCAATCTTCCAACAACAGAATTTGGATCGTTTATTTTATTAGAGAAAGGAAAGATATATACCCAATCAACGGCAGCTTTGCGTGTAACCAAACAATTAAATGGTTTGTGGCCGGGGCTGTATGGTTTTATGATTGTGCCTGCTTTTATCAGGAATGCCGTATATCGTTTTATAGCTAATAATCGCTATAAATGGTTTGGTAAAAAAGAAGTTTGCTGGGTACCAACACCCGAATTAAAATCGCTTTTTCTGGATTTAAGAAAAGCCGCAGATTCGCAGATATAAAATAATCTGCGAATCTGCGGCTATATATTATTAGCCAACGCACTTACTCTTTCATCATCTCCTGTATCACTTGGATTATATCTTCTGCATTGGGCTTGCTGAAATAATCTCCATCACTACCATAACTTGGCCTGTGTGCCTGCGCAGTAATGGTTCTTGGGGCTACATCCAGCCATTGAAAAGCTTTCTGTTCTTCCATTACTTTACTGAACATGAAAGCGGCGGCACCCCCCGGCACATCTTCATCCACAAATACGATGCGGTTGGTTTTTTTGAGCGAGTCCAGAATAGAGTGATGTATATCAAAAGGCAATAAGGTTTGCACATCAATCACTTCGCAACTGATATCGGCCTGTTGCAAACGTTCTGCAGCATCTTCTACAATTCGTAAAGTAGATCCGTAGGTTACTACAGTAATATCAGTTCCTTCCCTGATAATTTCAGGCACACCTAAGGGTATGGTGTATTCCAATAAATTGGCAGGCATTTTTTCTTTTAATCGATAGCCATTTAAACATTCAATAATCATGGCAGGATCATTTCCGTGCAACAGCGTATTATACATACCAACAGCCTGCACCATATTTCTTGGCACACATATATATATACCACGAAGCGAATTAATGATCATCCCCATCGGCGATCCACTGTGCCAGATACCTTCTAGTCTATGGCCGCGGGTACGAATAATAATGGGGCAACTCTGCTGGCCCTTGGTTCTGAAATGCGTTGTGGCCACATCATCGCTCAAAGGTTGTAATCCGTATAACAAATAATCGAGGTATTGTATTTCTGCAATGGGCCTTAATCCGCGCAGCGATAAACCAATTGCCTGTCCTACAATGGTTAACTCACGAATACCGGTATCAGAAATTCTGTCCTTACCATGTTTATCCTGCAAGCCGGCAAACCCCTGGTTTACATCACCAATAAACCCGACATCTTCTCCAAACGCATATACATATGGGTTACTGGTAAAGAGTGCATCAAAATATTTATTCAATATTTCATAGCCATTAGCTGTAGGTGCATCAAAAGAAATCATGGGTTTGATTTCTTCAACGGCTAATGCACTCTTGGGTCCTTCGTTATATAAATGGCTGTTGTACGATTTTCTATTTTCCGATAAGAGGTGCTGATAAAAATTGCTAAGTTCCGCTGCTGTTGGAGAATTTGGAGCAGTTTCAATAGCAAGAGAAAGGGTTCGCAAAATATCCCTTCGCAACGGTTCTTTATTGCTGTTCAGATCATTGGCCAGTTTTTGTAAATGATTGTATTTCTCCATATCATTTACCATCATACCCCTGATCAGTTCTACCGAATTAACGGCTGCTTCTTTAATAGGCTCCTGATATTTTTCCCAGGCTTTGTTGCGGCTGTTGCGAACATATTCTTTAGCACTGGCTTCTATGGCAGACAATTCCTCTGCATTACCCAATGCGGTTTCCAATAGCCACTCTTTCATTTTTTTGATACAATCCCATTCTCTCTCCCACTCCAATCTTTCCGCACTTTTATATCTTTCATGACTGCCACTGGTTGAATGGCCCTGGGGCTGCGTTACTTCCTCTACATGAAATAGAGCAGGTACATGGGTTTCTCTGATTTGCTGTAAGGCTTCTTCAAACACCTCACACATACCGGCATAATCCCATGCCTTCACTTTATAGATGCGTATACCATTGGTGGTTTCTTCTTTTTCCAATCCACGCATGGCATCTGAAATAGAGCCTTTGGTAGTTTGAAAATTTTTAGGCACCGAAATACCATACCCATCATCCCATACAAATACAGCTAATGGTATCTGTAATACACCCGCTGCATTCATGGTTTCCCAAAAATGACCTTCAGAAGTACTGGCATCGCCAATGGTACAGAAACAGATCTCATTACCATTATGACTAAGCGATTCAAACTGATTGGTATGCGTTGCGTTACGGAAACATTTGGAGGCCCATGCCAAACCCAATGCACGAGGCATCTGAGAAGCGGTGGGTGCCATATCGGAAGAAATATTTTTACGGTTGGCCAAATCAAGCCAGTTACCGTTATCATCCACAAACTTAGTGGCAAAATGCGCATTCATTTGCCGGCCCGCACTAAAGGGATCGTTCTTTACATCCGGGTCGGCATATAATTGTGCGAAAAATTGTTCTACACTAGCAAGGCCCGAAGCAAACATAAAGGTCTGGTCGCGGTAATACCCGCTACGAAAATCGCCCGGTTGAAAAAACTTGGCCATCGCAATCTGCGCCACTTCCTTTCCATCTCCAAAAATGCCAAATTTACCTTTACCGGTTAACACTTCCCGCCTGCCCAATAAGCTAACTTCCCTGCTGATCACTGCTGTTCTGTAATCTTCAAGAATGGTGTTACGGAATCCCTCAAACGAAAGCATATCGTCCTTATATCCCAGTGAAGGTGTTTGTTCCATGAAACAAAAATAACATTACCAACGGAATAGGCTAACGGAAATTAGTTTTAATCTAAAAAACCTTTTTGGCCTGAGGAACTTAAAATTCACCTAAATCCCTTATTATGGCATGGAATTCGCTTAAGGTATGGCTGGAAGTACTAATTTTATATGCCCAAACAACTTTACAAATGAAAAAATTATTGTTTTTAGCTACCATTCTCTTTTCCTTTTCTTTCGTTCAGGCACAAAGCGTACAGGCAGATCCCCTGGCTAAACTGGTAGAGATTAAAAATGCAGAATACAATTTTGGCAAAATAACCCTTAACAAACCTGTTAGTTATGAGGTAGAAATTAAAAACATCAGCAGCGATACCCTTACCCTGGCAAATGCCAAAGCGGGTTGCGGTTGTACCACGCCTAACTTTGTACCCAACCAGAAATTTGCACCGGGAGAAACCGTTAAAGTAACCATACAGTTTAATGGCAGTGTGGCTGGACAATTTACCCGCTTTACCGATATCAATTTCAGTAATGGCTTAAGCAAACAGGTTCGTTTTAGTGGTGAAGGTATTGCCGAAACACCAGCTACACCTACTCATTAAAAAGCCAGTATTGGCAATAACTAATCGCCCCTAATTCAAAAATTATATGAAAAAAATAAGCTTCGTTCTTTGTTTATTATTCGGTAGCATGGCATTTGCACAAACCGCAGCTGATATTGCATTTACTAAAACCGCACATAGTTTTGGTAAAATCAAACAGAATGTACCCGCTACCTATACCTTTACTTTTACCAACAATTCAGCCAAGCCATTGGTGATCGAATTTGCCAATGCAGAATGTGGTTGTACCACACCTGTGTACAGTAAAGACCCTATTTTAAAAGGAAAGTCGAGCACCATTAAAGTAACGTATAATGCGGCCAGTCCGGGTACATTCAAGAAAAATGTAAACGTGAAGTTTGTGAATATACAATTGCCTGTTACATTAACTATTGATGGAGAAGTAACAACACCACCGGCACCACCTGCTAAGAAAATACCGAAATAGATTTCTTACAAATGATTTTTTAGAAACCCAATCCTAAGGGTTGCATTTCATTTTCCCATCAATGATTTACCAACACAACAAATAAGTCTCATTATCCAATATATTCCGAACAACAGAAAACATTTAGTACAAACATAAAAAGCACTGATTTAATCTGGGTGTTATTAAATTTCTTTACAGGAATTAAATAAGTCTATTCATTAAAAATAGAGGTGATCACTCTTCTTTACTTAATAACGATAAGCCATAACCGTACATTTCACTTATAATTCATTACTTAATCGAGGGCTTGAGAAATTCATATTTTTGTTAAATATGACTTTATTGCTAATGAATTATAATTATTTTATAGACAACTCTTTATAATCGTCATTCCTGTATCCAAAAACTACTTTTTTTGCAGCAAAAAAAATACAGTTCTTAGTTTGGCATGATTTGGTAAAACTCTTAAAATCATTTTCAATCTGCATGAATAAATTAGCTTTTGATATTTCAGATTCTAACATAGGCCATACCCAGAGATTACCCAAAACTTCGCTGTCAGTTAAAATAGAATCATCACGTTTATCTGGCTTTGACAACACTAAATAACAGGCTGGATGCCCTTTCCATCTTTTCAACCGTATAAAACAAACTAAATTTGATATTTTAGAACTGCTCAACTTCGATTCCTTTTTTAGCCACTTTTCAAAGCTTGTAATACTCGAATCAGAGTCCTCTTCGGCTGGCCAACCACTTAAAGAAGTAGACTCAAGAAACTCGTTTGTGTTTTCCGATGTCTTCATAGTTTCATTTTGATTTTTTAAATTTTCGGTATTTATTCCATGACAAGCAAATATGATTTGACCGAAAAAGAAGATAATACAAAATAGGAAAGATGGGTGGTGGAATTTCACAGTTTCTATTTTGTTAGTAGATTAATTTAAAATTCTTGTTTATTTTAAAATTAATTATTTATCCTACACGTGTATGGCTTTTGCTTAATGTGTAATAATCGCTAGTTAAATATAAATCATTTATTTGTACTCCGACACTCAAATTGTATGTCCACGTAACCATGCAGGTTAGAGTGCTTGTTATTACAGGATTATTGAAGTGATTACTTGTAGTAAAATATGCCAAGCCAATGTCACCATTATATGTGGTGAATACAATAGAAGGAGTTACGATTTCAGCATTATATACAGTAACGGATGATAGTGTCCAAACGTACCCCCAATAATCGGTTTCAAAGTGTTTAACAAACTTATACCTAACCGTGCATGGTGGTACTATGTAGTCGTTTAAGTATGGACCACCGCCACCGCCGCCCGGCGTTACAAATCCTGTACTTTCTGAATACTGTTCTACGTCTTCGAGAGGAGGCACACTGCTACCATCGCCTCCACCTTCACCCGAAGAGCATAGACTTTGATAATCACCGTTATTACAGTCGTCACATGTTGTTCCAACATATTGTGAGGTTTGATGTGTTGATCCGTCTGAATAATGATAGGTTGTAATCAAATACCATTCTATACAATTTGAATTAGTGACACTTTTTCCTAATTGATCGTTTGATAAAATAGAACCAGTAGAAACAATTTTTCCACTTTTAAAGTCAAATTCTCGTAACCAACGACCTGTCAAACTCAATACACGGATTTTTCCATTTTCGTTTACTGGTTTTCCCTTGAGGAAATCAGCAATTAAACGAGATGAGAAATCATCTTTTCTAATTTTTTCTGATGGGAAAAAACACATGATATTTCCTGATAATAATTTCCCTGTTTTATCAGTAACAAGTGCTAGATTCAAAATTCCTTCTTTGGATACATGCTTCTTTATCTTAATAGCATCATTTATCGGAATAATTATTAAATTATAGTTCTTGCTTAATTCAGTGAAAACTACTTTATCAAATAATAAATTTTCTTCAAGTACAGTTAAATTTTCAATTGTGTTAGCAATTGCTGCTGCATTTCTTAAATTGGAACTACTAGGATTTGATATTGATTTACCTTGTACAGAAATTGACCCTGTATTTTCTGGTAAAGCTTTTTTTGCGGCGGCTTTAATCTTCCCAAACCATTCGGCTACATTTACTGATATATTCTGACTCGGATTATTATATTGTATGTCAACATTTTTGTGGCATGACATTAAGGTTAAAATCAATGAGATAACGATAGCGAGTTTGAGACTAAACAATGATCCATTTAGAAGTTTCATAAAATAGTTTTGTTTAAATCAAATGTAAACTTAATGAATCAAGATTAATACAGTGTTTTCACGGTAAAAAAAATATTTTTTTTATTAGTGCTATGGATTATTCTTTTGAATACTTTGACAGCCCAACTATCTTTGCAGTATGTTACAAATCAGCCATCGCGGACAGGCCATGCCGGCCTCACCTATCAGAAAACTGGTTCCCTATGCAGAAGCAGCCAAAAAAAGAGGAACCAAAGTTTACCATTTGAATATTGGTCAGCCAGATATTGAAACACCCAAAATGGTATTGGATGCAGTGCGCCACAGTGATTTTAAAGTGTTGGAATATAGCCACAGTGCCGGCAATGAAAGTTACCGCCGTAAGTTGGTGGGCTATTATGAAAGTGTTGGCATTCATGTAAACCATAACGAGATCATTATAACTACGGGAGGAAGTGAGGCCATACAATTTGGTTTTCTGGCCTGCCTGGATGCTGGCGATGAAGTTATTATTCCTGAACCGTTCTATGCCAATTATAATGGATTTGCAGTTGCCGCGGGTGTTACCGTAGTACCCATTACCTCACATATAGAAAATGGTTTTGCCTTACCTCCGATTGAAGCTTTTGAAAAAAAGATCACGGCTAAAACCAAGGCCATTGTTATCTGCAACCCCAATAACCCAACCGGTTATTTATACAGCGATGCTGAAATGCAACAATTAAAACAGATCATTCTCAAATACAATCTCTATCTTTTTTCAGATGAAGCCTATCGTGAATTTTGTTACGAAGGCAAGCAGGTAAGTGCTATGCATTTAACCGGTGTGGATGAGAACGTGATCATCATGGATACCATCAGTAAACGCTACAGTGCCTGCGGTGGAAGGATTGGTGCTTTCATCACCAAAAACAAAACCGTGTTGGATGCCGTGATGAAATTTGCACAGGCAAGGTTAAGTCCACCCAGCTTTGCTCAAATTGCCGGCGAAGCTGCCATTGATTTACCCAGTGATTATTTTGATACAACAAAAGCAGAATATAAATCGCGCAGAGACCTGATTGTACAAAGACTCAATGCCATGGAAGGCGTATTTTGTCCCAACCCGGGCGGCGCTTTTTATGCAATAGCCAAATTGCCTATTGATGATGCAGATAAGTTCTGTCAATGGTTACTCGAAAGCTTCTCTTACGAGGATCAAACCGTGATGCTGGCCCCGGCTACCGGTTTTTATGGAACACCCGGTTTAGGAAAACAGGAAGTACGTTTAGCCTACGTATTAAATTTAAACGATATAAATAAGGCTATGGATTGTCTTTCAGAAGCAATAAAACTATATCCCGGTAAAATTTAAGTTGTAAATCAGTGATTTGTATAGCTAAAATGCGAAAGAAATGAGTTAAATTACTCATATTAATATTAATTCTATATTAATATATTTTACAATAAAATGACTTTTTTATTAAAAAATTGTAAAATTTAAATAAATATCGAAATAAATACTATGTTATTTGTTTTTCCCTTATCTTTACTTCAGAAACAAAAATAGCAGATACACACAAGGTGATCACGCTGTTTCGGGTTAATGAATTGATAATTATCTCTTTTCTTATATGGCAAGCAATCGAAGACGTCCCCTGTTTCTACAGGGGACTTTTTATTGGGATACACTCTCCCGGAACTCGCCTTTTTGGTTTTTGAGAGAATAACAGAGGTTTGGATTGATCAGGCCATAGAGGCGGCCATCCCTCATAACAAAGCGCATATAGATTTTACCGTTCTCGCGCCAGCCGGTGCCGCTTTGTTCTTTGCCTTTGTGATAGATAATATGTTTCATGGGTTTGCCACTGGCGTACCATTCTTTAAAATCACCTTCATAAGCTCCATTTGAAAACTGATATGCATACCGTTGCTTACCATTGGGCCACCAGCCCTGGTTAATGCTATCTTTTTCACCATTGCGATAATAACGCTGCGATTCACGTTTGCCATCTTCATACCACGCATCTATAACACCTTCTTCTTTGCCATTGTAAAAACTTTGTCGTGAGCGAACAACACCGGATAAAAAACGGGTTTCTATAATACCACTAAATGGTTGTTTCTGATAATACCAAACACCATTCTGCAACACCAATGCAGTATCCTTTGCATTCACCACTACATAAGGAATCATAGGTCTACTTTGCCTAGCAACTGGTACAGCAATATCTGAAGATTGGTGATTTGTAGTACAGGCAACTGCTACCAACAAAAGGGTTACTATCAAAAGTGAATACTTCATTCTTCCTGCTTCAATAGTTTAATATCCGCAATCAGGTCATTCATATCTTTTACAGATGTGCCTTTGTATACACCGCGTATGCGCCGGTGTTTATCAATCAGTAACACATTCTCTGTATGTAAAAAATCATCGCTGTTTTTTTTCTGACCCATGTCTTCGTCTGCAAAATAATCGCGCCTCGCTAACAGGTAAATACTATCCCGGTTACCGGTTACCAGATGCCATTTATTTTGGATCACACCAAACTCGTTGGCATATTGCGCAAGACGGGGAACACTATCACTATCCGGTGTAACGCTGTGTGATAAGAGTAGTATGTTAGCATCATCTAAAAAAGCTTTTTGTACAAGGCCCAAATTGGTGGTTAATCTTTTACAAATTCCCGGGCAGGCAGTAAAGAAAAAATCTGTCACATATATTTTACCGGAGAATGTTTTTTCAGTTACCGATTCTCCCAACTGATTCACAAACTGGAAAGATGGTATTTGATGAATAGAATCGTAAGCAGCTTCTTTGGCAGAAATCCACCGCGGATTAAAATCGGCACTACTGTAAAAAGGCAATACCCTTGTCTCCTCCGCAGGCAGTTTATTTGTTTGCCGGCAGGAGATAAGGGTATTGATACTCACAAGTAGGAAAAAAACTACTGCACCTTTTTTATGCATTATCATTGTTTTTTAGGTGCCGGAGGTGGCCCCTGTTTACCGTCTCTTTCACCAGGTCTTTGTGGCCGTAATGATTGTTCAATCTCTGTGTATTTTTTGAATTGTGCAACACTGAGTGCCGATTTTATTTTTGCATCGCGCAGCTTACTTAATTGATCAACCGCTGCTTTATCTTTTGGAGGAGGAGGTGGCATCTCAGGCTTTCCTTCTTTGCGGCGAAGTTTATCCATTCCGTCAAAAAAATCTTTATATGCAGCTTCCACTTTAGCTTTTTGCGCTGCAGATAATGTGATCTGTTTACTGATCTTTTCTGAAACATGTTTTAATCTTTCTTTTTGGCCCGGCGGTTTCGGAGGCTGTTCCTGCGCCAGTAAGGAAAGCGTGCTAAACAGTGTTATACATGCAATGACAATATTCTTTTTCATACTAGTGGGGATGTTAATGATTGAAAATTAGATGCGATTTGTATTCGGAGTATTTTATTGAAAGGGTAATATCATTTTATAGTTTGTTTAGTTCACTCAATATTTTCTCTGCGAAAACTCCCTGTTCTCTGCGTCTCCGCGGTTGGGTTTTCTTCGCACCAACCGCAGAGCCGCAGAGCGTTCAGAGTTTGCGCAGAGATATAGGTAATTATAAATAATGAACGCAAAATGATACTAAAAATGAACGATTGCTTTTACTGTGTCACAGTTCCTTTCGTTCCGTAATAACCTACGCCATTGATGTATGGAACATCGGCTGTGATATGGTAATGATAAATACCATTGGGATAATCAGCTGTAGCTGATGTATGTCCGTGATACGTATCCAAATCAGCACTCACCAGCGTTTTACCATTTTCCAATGGTCCATATATAGGAAACCCATCCAGTAAAAACCCAATCAATGCACTCTTTGTTTTATTAAGTGTAATAAACAAAGGCTCTACATGATAGTGATAGGTAGAACTCTGGTCGGGGTGGCCATTGTATTGATCAAAAGAATTGATCTCATTAGTCAATGGCTGGTTAGGACCTGCATACTGGTTATAAATGGCTACACCATTGATTGCTACACCAATTGGCCCAAGTGGGGTTGCTTCATGTGCCGCATTAACTGCAGGATTTGCAGGTATTTTAAACGTATAACTTTTGGTACCAATACTATTTGGATTTTTTGTGAACGCAGTATTGGTTCCATTATACGCTTCGTAACGGGAATCGGTTGTACCAAAATAACAACTCTTATGATCCGGCACCCCATCGGTTTTCAATGTGATATATGTGCCATCAGACGAAATGGTTACCGTTGAATTAAATTTCTTAAACACATCCGGAACGGTAGCGCTTGTTCCCGTTGTTGTGGTAGTGGTAGTGGTTGCATCTTTTGAACAGGAGATGCTAATCATAGATGCCATTAACAGCATACCTATACCTGCTATACGTACTCTTTTCATATTGTTTGGTTTTGTTGATTAGATGCCAGATGCATGGCAAACCCTTCGCTGGAAAAAAAATTATTGTTCTGGCGGTGGCGGACCTTCTCTCTCACCCCTTGGTGGTGGGCCATTTTCCGGTCTGCCTCCTTCTCTTCCTGGCGGAGGTCCCTGGCGGTTACCCGGTTGTGGTGGTGCCATCATTCTTACTACCTGTTTGATCACCTGATCAAATTTTTCTTTCTGTTCATCTGTACACAATTGTCTGATCTTTTGAAAATGACGGAAGGTTAGCATATCCGTTTCTACTTCATATTTTACCGCGTTTTGTGCAGCGAGGTGTAATACCGAATCTGTTACATTGGATTCAGATAGCAGATCAAAAAAACTATTTTTCGCTTCGCGATTATTGCGTCGTATTTCTTTCATATCGCGTTGATGCGTTTCGTTAAGTTCTTTCAGCGCATCTCTTTGTGCAGAATCCAATCCCAATTCAGTAACCAGAAAATCAACTACGCCAGCTCTTTGTGCCGGTGGTGGACCGCCGCGTTTGTCTTTTAGCAACCAGAAAGCAGAGAGGGTAGCAATGTTTAACGCCAACAATACCAGAAAGGCAATACCCCACCATTTATTTCGATTGAAGTAACTCATTCGTTATCAGTTTTATCATTATCAATAGATGAGGAAGCACTGAGATCATAAGCTTCAGCAAAACGTTCTATACCTGAATTCTGTGTAATGGTAGTTTGTACTGTGCTTTTGAGATAAGCCCTTACCGCAACTACATTCACAACTAGTAGCAGAGATAAAGTAACTAATGATACAGCAGGTTTTGTAATGATGCGCCAGAACGAACCGGCTTCTTTTCTTTTATCCAATTGCGCCTGTAAACGGGTGTAGAAAAAAGGAGGCATCTCGGCCTTGCTGATTCCATCCAGACTTTGCAATGTTTTTTCTATGTCGTCGTTTGTGGAAATATGTTTCATGGTTAACAATTTATCCGGGGATATGATACGATTCTAATAGTTTTCTTAAATTTTCTTTTGCTCTATGCATCAATGCCTCAACTGCTTTTACGGTAACGTTCAAAATCTCAGCCGTTTCATCATAACTCAACCCTTCGGCCTTGATCAATGTAAAAGCAATGCGTTGGTTTTCGGGTAACTGTTGCATTGCCTTGAACAAGATAGTGGCCCTTTCTTTATTGTCTAACGCCACACCGGGGTGATGAAAATCCGCCACTTCTTCTTGCTTTTCTCCCAATCCTATCCAAGACCTGAGGTTGGCCAATCTTTTTTTTGATTTCTTTTTTCGCTCTGCATCCAATGCCTTGGTTACTGCCACCCGGTACAACCAGGTAGATAATTTGGCATCGCCACGGAAACTTTTTACCGATTGGTGAACTTGTATAAAAACTTCCTGCGATACATCCTCGGCCTCATGACTGTCCTGCACAATGCTAAGCACGGTATTATACACCATGTGCTGCCACGTATCAACCAACTGTTTAAATGCCAGCTGATCGCCATTTTGCAAGGATAGAATGAATGCCTGTTCGTTCAAATAATGCCCAATTAAAAGGTTAGACGCAACAACCTACTAAAACCTTCGCGCAAAATCAATAAAAGCTTCCGTATTTTCATCGGGCAAAACGGAAGGCATTTTTTTCTTAGATTGGGATCATCGGAAAGGCTTTTCTGTTTAAGAAACCTTAAAATGCTATATAGAAGCTGCAAACAGAATCATGCCTGTATCAATAGTCTAATTATGAAAAAATGGATTGGAGCACTCCTCATGTTAGCTCTTTGTTTGCAGGGCAGTATTCTGGCACAAGGTTACCAGGCACTGCATGGCTCTGCTTATACCGGTAGCACTGCTGTTTTTAATAACCCTGCCGCTTCTGTTAACAGTGCGTATAAATGGGATTTTACCCTTTTCTCCACACAGCTAAAGTTGAGTCAGAACGCTTTCTACCTAAAAAATTTCAGTTTATCCAATCAGGATAGCAGTGAATTGCTGATGCGGGAAGGATATAGCAGCAAGTTTATGCACGCAAATTTTGATCTTAGTCTGTTTAATGTATCCTATAAAATCAACAATACCCAAGCCATCAATTTCGGTATCAGGGGCAGAAGCTATGTGCACATGAAAACATTGCCCTTTAATTATGTTGATACCATCAACAGTTTAAACCGGTTTCTCATCGCCAATTCAAATACGCCTTTTTTACAAGGCTTTGCCACTCAAACCGGCTGGCTTGAGGCAGACCTGAACTACGCACAGGTTTTGTTTGAAAACGATCATTCTAAATTAACGGGTGGCATTACGCTGCAAATCATGAAGGGTATGTCGGGTGTTTTTGGAAAGCTGAATAAGCTAAGTTACCTCGAAGGAAAGAATGCAACGGATACGTTTTATACGCTTACCAATGGCAGTGGTGCGGTGGGTTATTCTGCCAACTTTGACCAAAGTAGTTTTAAAGATTTTTTTAAAAATTCACAAAGTGCATTGGGCTTGAGTTTGGGTATTGAGTACCTGACCTATGATAGTGAGGGCAATGCCGGCAACGGTAATAACAACCTGAATTACGACTGGAAGATTGGTGTGAGCCTCATGGATCTGGGTGCCAACAAATTCAAAGCCAGTAGTAATTCGTTACAGTTTTATGACCCCAATCCATTGATAGGTGATGGAGCTGTTGACAACAAATTTTCCGGTGCAGCTAATATGACGGATTTAAAAGATTCTCTCAAAACGTTATTCAACGGTACGGTTGATATCACAGATAATTTTTCTATCAGTAATCCAACCAGACTGATAGTAAACATCGACAAAAACCTGGGCAACCATTTTTATGTAAATGGAGAAATGAGTATGAATTTTTATGCATCATCCAGTTTTACCAAATTGCGAACCAGAGAACTGAATTTGCTAACCATTACACCAAGATGGGAAACCATTGGCTTAGGCGCCTACTTACCCATTCAATACAATACACAAGGCCAGTTATGGGTGGGGGCAGCTATTAAAGCGGGACCATTGGTATTGGGGGTTCACAATTTGGGGATGTTTAAGAAAGATCCTTCGCTTAATGGAGGTGCATATCTGCTCTTATCGATTCATCCATTTAACAAACGAAAAGTATTGAGTAAACTGGATTGTCCCGATTAATTTTTGCAGAAGGGTACACAAAAAAATATCTCCATACCGAATAAACGATAGGGAGATATAAAAAGGTAAAGGGCTGTGTAATTACACAGGGATAAGAATCAAAAAAGGTTATTCTGCAGACTGAATATTTGCCGCCTGCTTACCTTTTTTACCATCTGTTATATCAAATGATACTTTTTGACCTTCTTTCAAAGATTTGAAACCGCCCATGTTAATAGCGGAAAAATGTGCGAACAGATCTTCACCACCATCATCTGGTGTGATAAACCCGAAACCTTTTGAATCGTTGAACCATTTTACAACTCCTGTTGCCATAATATTAAAATTTATACCTTAAATGTAGTGATTTCTGCGGGTTTTGGCACTTTTCGGAGCTTAGTTCTTCACAAAATTCCTTTTAAAGTTGCAAAAAACTGGCTTGCTGACTATCAAATAAGGCTTTTTACAAACAAATATTGGCGCTTTTTGTACGCTTTTTCCTACCACGCAACTTGCTGATTCGTTATTTCTTGTAGATGTGATTGCATAGCAAAAAGCTAAATAATCTATCAAAAAAACTTACCGTTTGGTATTACCGTATCTTTACAGAATTATTAAACCTCTTAGCATCACCCTATTAATTACCTGAATGAATCTCACGCAAACCCGTTTGGAAGTCATGCATTTTCTGGCCCAAACAATGGATAACATAGTTGATACTTTTTTGAAGAAGATAGATGATAACTGGCAACCTTCCGATCTCCTCCCTAACAGCAGCAGCGAAACTTTTATAGCGGATGTAAAAGAACTGCAAATGGAATGCAGGGAACTTCCTTATGATTACCTGGCCGTATTAGTAGGCGATATTATTACGGAAGAAGCCTTACCCACCTACGAAACCTGGTTGATGGATATAGAAGGTATTGATGGAAAAAATAATCGTGAAGGATGGAGTAAATGGATTCGCATGTGGACGGCCGAAGAAAACCGCCATGGCGATCTTTTAAATAAATATGTATACCTCTCTGGCAGGGTAAACATGCGCCAGATGGAAATCAGTACACAATACCTGATTGCTGATGGAATGGAAATTGGTGCAGCACGCGACCCCTATCGCAATTTTGTGTACACTTCTTTTCAGGAAATGGCTACCAATATTTCGCACCGCAGAACCGCTACCTTATCCAAACAATATGGCAACACGCAATTATCAAAAATATGTGGTGTTATTGCTGCAGACGAAGCAAGGCATGCCAAAGCTTACAAAAGTTTTATCTCACGTATTTTTGAAATAGATGCAAGTGAAATGATGCTGGCTTTTGAAGATATGATGCGCAAAAAAATTGTGATGCCCGCACATTTTCTCCGCCAGCAGGGCGAAAAAATCGGTGCCAGCTTCTCTCATTTCAGCGATGCCGCACAACGTTTGGGTGTGTATACTACCATTGATTATACCGATATTCTTGATAACCTGATTAAAGAATGGGATATTGCCAATATACGGGGCATTAACGATGCCGCAGAAAAAGCCCGTGATTACCTGATGGCATTACCTGAGCGATTTAGAAGAATTGCAGAAAGAACCTCTATCAAATCTCCGCTGGAGTATGAGTTTAACTGGATCACACGATAAAAAATAAGAGATAAAAAAAGCCGGTAACAAGTTACCGGCTTTTTTATGGGGGATATATTCGGGTTAGTCTTCTGCCGACATCACACCTCTGAAAAATCCAAGCGACTCGGCAATACCTGCCATCGGGTCGGTCATGTCTTTTTCATATTCAATACTGCACACTCCTTTGTAACCAATTTTCCGCAGTGATTTTACCAGCGCCGGAAAATTAATCACACCTCTGCCAAGCTCTATGGCTTTGCCATCTTTAGCAGCAATACTTACATCTTTGATGTGCAGATCAAATAATCTGTCTTTGTACTCTTTCACTGCTTTATCTGCAGCAACTCCGGCACGTGCGGCATGGCCAATATCAATGCATAATCCCATTCTTGGATCACGGTTTTTAATTCTGTCGTACACATCTTTCGGGCCGGGATACAATGCATCTTCCGGACCATGATTGTGAATGGCCAATTTGATATTGTACTCTTTTACTTTTTCCTCCGCATAATCCAATACATCATACGACGGCACGCCTACGATCATGGGAACACCACATTTTTTGGCATAGGCAAAAGCCTGGTCAATGGACTCTTTGGTTTTCATATAAATCACACCAACTGTATACACATTAATATCCGCAGCTTTAAACTTTGCCATAGCAGCATCAATGGTTTCCTGGCTGCTGTTCAGCGGAAGGTGCATGTCTTTTACAGAAAGATAATGAACACCCAAACGCTTCATCATGGCAATGGATTTATCCAGATCAAATCTGGCAAATGTATACCCGGCAATACCCACGGGCATCAGGTCTGCGGTGGTAGCAGTTGCTTTTGTATCTGGTGTAAAGCTTCCTAAAAATCCAATGGAAGCTGCAGCAAAAAGCAAGCCGGCAGATTTTTTAAAAAATTGTTTTCGGGATGACATGCGATCTTGTTTTAGGTTAAAATAAAACGATTGTATTGCAAAAGATATGCTGATTACACTTTAGGTTCCCATCCTTTTTCATATTCACGGCCCCATAACTGCATGGCCTGTTTATCGTCTTTGATATGGCCATTGGTTTGGTTAATGTTCAACGTTCGTCCCACACGGTGCGCAATATTACCTAACTGTACCCATAAGGTACTCTTATAGCCGATTTCAACATCTGCATTTGGTCGTTTGCTTAACCGAACGGAATCGAGGAAATTGGCAACGTGAACTGCATCGAGTGCTTCATTGGGACTGGCTGTATTTCTTCCATCTATTACCGCATTGGATTTTACTTCTTTAAGAATCGCTCCTTTTTCATCGAAGATGGTATAGCCATTGTGTCCTGTTTGTAAAATGCCTTTATCACCATAGAACATAACACCTCTGTCGGTTCCTTGTACTTTAAAACCGCTGCAACTTCTGCCTTCCCATAAAATAGTAGCACCGGGACAATTAAAAGTAATCAGTTGTGTATCGGGTGTTTCCCAATCGTCTGAAAAATAATAGCGACCACCACTTGAGTTAACAGACAATGGATACTCGGCTCCCAACCCCCATCTTGCTACATCTACTTCATGTGTGCCATTGTTCAATGCTTCGCCCGTGCCCCAGTTCCAAAACCAATGCCAGTTATAGTGTATCAGGTTATCCTTGTAAGGCATACGTGGCGCAGGACCTTGCCAGAGTTCATAATCCAATCCGGCAGGCACTGCTGCCAGTTTGCCCACACCAATGGCTTTGCGCGAATTGGTGTACCAGCATTTGGCCATATGCACATTACCAATAACACCAGCATGCAAAGCACTAATGCCTTCTGTTAATAATGACCAGGAACGACGCTGCGCACCCATTTGCACTACCCGGTTGTATTTGCGTGCAGCGGCAATAGCCAACTCTCCTTCACGCGGATTGTGCGATAGTGGTTTTTCAACGTATACGTGTTTACCCGCGGCACAACAGATAATGGTAGCCGGCGCATGCCAGTGATCGGGTGTGGCAATGTATACAGCATCTACATCCTTATTCAATAAAGTTTTTCTAAAATCATTTTCACCCTTAGGTGCCTCTTTACCTGCTTTTACAACTGCATCAATACCTTTTTGTTTCGCCTTTTCATCAACATCACAAATAAAATCCACCTGTGTATTTTCCTGTTTGGCAAAAATGGGTGCAAGTGCTGCACCACGGCCATTGGTGCCTATTACAGCCATATGAATTCTATCATTGGCGCCTACAATTCTGTTATAACTTTTGGCACCGAATACATGACTAACACCACCAAGAGCAATAACGCCTGAACCCTGTGCAAGATTTTTAAGAAAAGCTCTTCTGGTTTTTCGCATGGCATGTAGTATTGAAGTGAGAAAATACTTCTGCCACGCAATCTAATGGCAGGAACACTATGTGAATTTTGTTTTTTTTCGGCAGTAAGTAATCAGCAAAGCCATCTAAATTTACGAAAACGATGTAGTACATTAGCTGAAAACAAAAAGGGCAGCATAATTACCTTCAGGATGTATTCCGCTTATGTACACTAACGATTTGATATGAATGTCATGGAAACACAACACCCACTCATCCGATGGGGAATAATTGGGTGTGGTAATGTAACCGAAAAAAAAGTGGACCTGCTTTTAACAAAGTACCCGGTTCTTCTTTGGTGGCAGTTATGCGCAGAGATGCTGATAAAGCACGTGATTATGCTGAAAGGCATGGTGTTGCCAAATGGTATGATGATGCGGACAAACTCATTAACGATCCGGATATCAATGCCATATATATTGCCACACCACCGGGTGCACATGAAGCTTATGCTATTGCAGCCCTTGCAGCTGGCAAAAACGTGTACGTTGAAAAACCAATGAGCACCACACTTGCTTCTTGCCTTAATATGAAAGCAGCCGCAGAAAAAAACCAAGGCAAATTATGTATTGCCCATTATAGAAGGGCATTACCCATGTTTTTGAAAGTGAAAGAGCTGATTCAATCACAAGTCATAGGTTCTATCAGAACGGTGCGAATTAGTATGTTGCAACAGGATAAGTCTAACGTGATTGGTACCACAGAAACCAATTGGCGTGTTGATCCTTCCATTGCAGGTGCCGGATTGTTTTATGATCTAGCTCCACACCAATTGGATCTGGTGGTGTATTTTTTTGGTAGCCCTATTTCCTATTATGGCATTAGTGCCAATCAGGCGGGTTTATATCAGGCAGAAGATGTGGTTACCGGTGTTATGGAATTACCCGAGAAAGTTTTATTTACCGGACAATGGTGTTATACGGTTGGTGAAGGTGCAGAAGAAGACTTGTTTGAAATTGTTGGCTCTCAAGGCAAGATCAGTTTTCCGGTATTCGGACAGGAAATAACGATTACAAAAGGAACAGAAAAAGAAGTGATCCATTTTGAACCGCCAGCACATATTCAACAACCGATGATTGAAAAAATAGTGCAGTATTTTTCAGGAAACGGAACCAATCCCTGCTCAGCATCAGACGCCATTGAATCGATGCAGGTGATGGAAGCATTTGCATACGGAAACCAATAAAAAACCGTGCCTTGGTGTGAACCTAAAAAAATAATGCATGAACACCTCACACAGAAGAAAATTTTTACAAACTCTACTCACCACTGGAGCACTCACAGGCTTTCAGGGATTTTCATTTGCAAAAGCAGGTAGCAAAAAATATATTGGTGATAGAAAAGATAATCGTTTTAAAATAAGTCTTAACGCCTATTCATTTAATAATCCACTGGTAAATAAAAAAACAACACTGGAAGAAGTATTGGATTTCTGCGCACGTGAAAATTTTGATGCCATTGATATTACCGGTTATTATATGCCCGGCTATCCTGCCGTTCCATCTGATGAATATATTTATCATTTAAAAAATAAAGCACACCGTTTAGGTTTGGCGATTAGTGGAACAGGCATTAGAAATGAATTTGCAGAACCTGATACTGCCAAACGTGCCGCTGAAATTGTTTTTGTAAAAAAATGGATTGAGGTAGCTGCGAAACTTGGCGCACCGGTAATTAGAATTTATACCGGCAAAACCTTGCCACCCAACCATAGTTGGGAAGAAGTAGCAGCATGGATTGTGCAGGATATTAAAGAATGTGTGGCCTATGGAAAACAACACGGTGTGATTGTTGCTATTCAAAATCACAACGATTTTGTAAAGACGGCAGCACAAACTATCGACATCATGCAAAAAGTAAACAGCGAATGGTTTGGTTTGGTGTTGGATACCGGAAGCTTTGTAACAGAAGAACCGTATAGTGAAATCAGTAAAACCACATCATACGCAGTGAACTGGCAGATCAAAGAAAAAGTTACTTACCTGGGTAAAACAGAGAACATGGATCTGGACAGATTATGTAAAATCATAGTTGCCTCTACGTATCGGGGATATCTTCCGATAGAAACGCTAAGCCCCGGCGATCCATTCGTGATTATTCCGCCATTTTACAAACAGGTTAGAGAAGCATTGGAAAAAGCGATGAATGGGTAAAAAAATAGCCGCAGATTCGCAGATTGAATATGCGAATCTGCGGCTAAAAAAAACAACAAATCTAAATTCAATTACCTGCCAATTTTGTAACCAAAGCATCCCTTTGTACTATAATTGCTTTTTGTGCAACCGCAATTTTATTTTGAATAACAGTTGTGCTGCCTTTGGCATTAATATCACTCATTTTTTCGATGGCTTTCAGGTACCAGTCTGACCATACTTTCAGAATATGTTGTTCCTTATCTATTGCTCCACCTTTTTGAATAGCTTCTTTGCCCAAAGCAAACTCTATATCCAATCTATCTGTAGCTGCTTTATTTACTTCATCAATCAAAATCAGGTTATCTTTTTCATCTGCTGCACACAAAGTAAAAGCGGTGGCCAATGCGCTGATACCTACATGCTTCATTTCTTTGGCAGATACCATTTCCAGCCTGTCGCCATCGGTATGATAAAACACATCTGTAAAATGCCACATCAGTAAGCCCGGAATTTTTGCCTGTAAAAAAGGGGTGTGATCACTACCTCCTTCAAAAGGATTGGTTTTTACCACCCAGTTATTTCCTTTTGCCTGCTGTAAACAGCGGTTCAATAAAAGATCATTAAAATAATGTGGGAACATATCAGATTCTTTCAATTCACTTCCACCCCATTCGGTATGTTTTTCATTACCTCTTGTCCAGATGGCAGACGGATCTGGCATTTTTTCAATTAAAAAAGTTCCTCCCGTTTTAGTTACATCTTCTCCTACCATATCCAGACTCAATCCCCATTTAATGCCTTTGGCGCGAATGGTATCATCAACGATATATCTTCTGGTAGAGACAATTTCATCGCCCCATAAAAATGTAAGTGTTCTTTGGGGAGAGAATTTTTTCTGTTTAATCAGCAGGGCAGTAACCCTTGCCATTTCGGCCAGTGTGCCTACGCCTGTTGCATTATCACTGGCGCCGGGTTCCTGCACATGGGCGCTAAAAACAAAACGTTCATCGGGCAAAGCAGTGCCGCGCGCATTGGCCACTATGGTTAATTCTTCTGAAGGATAGATATTTGAGACCACTTTTACTGTGGCCATAACCGTTCCTTTAGCCAATGCAGCTTTCAGTTTTTCTTTGGCGTTATAGGATAATACAATACCCCATTTCTGTTTTACGGTATCCTGGTAAGGAATGCTTTGAAACTGTATAGAGTGAATGTGTTTCTCAGGTTGTGTATACTTGGGCATGGAATAGCCCATTACACCAATAGCTCCTTTACGAATGGCATTGGCGTATAAAGAACCGACCGATGTTTCTCCGAAAACAATTTTCCCTTTCACTTCTTTTGCCTCTATTTCTGCACGGGTTCCTTTACCTACATATACGATTTCTGCGGTTTCGCCTTCAGCAGGTGTGCTGGCAGAATTAACGGCAATCATATTTCTATTGGTAGCAGATTGCAACAAAGGAGTAGACTCACCCGCTATCGTAAGAGAAGAAGAAACCGGTTCCCATGTGGGGCGGCGCATTTTTCTGGTTTCAATACGATAGGTTAGCGCACCATCTGTTTCGCCTTTTATTTCTTTGGTATACCCTGCCTGCTGCAGAATTTTTTCTACATGATAGATGCTTTCATTAAATCCTTTGTTACCTGCTATACGCCAGTATTTTTCTACAAAAGCTACAGATTGATAGGCATTGTTTTCGTTAAAAGCAGATCTCAGTAAAGGGTAATAGCTATCAATACGAGAAGTGGTTTGCGCAAACAATAGTGAACCAAACCCGATGAGTATAGCAAGCAGGAAATATTTTTTCATGAAATGATTTTTGAGTGCTTAATATCCGGCAATGATGGTTTTAATTTCTTTGATATAGGAAACAAATGTAAAAGTGTATTGTACAACTAACCAGAACTACCTGATTATTTTGTATAATTTAGTACGAAACTTGCAAGTAAACGCATCTAATGGCTGGTTTATGCCATTCTGCATAAATTATTTTTTTGGAATAGAAAAAAGTTGGTTTATTTGTTTCAAATCCGCACAATGCCTGAGAAAAAAAGCAATATCCCCATGCTAAACAATAGCGATGCATCTGGTACAACCACCATTAGCAGTTCTATTTCACAGGTATTTCTTGACCTGCTTTCTCAAAAGTTTCTTTCCTAAAAATTATTTTAGAAACATAATAGCACATTGGTTCGCTGAGTTATTCAGACCAATCACTTGACCGGCGTGATCACAATATTCCGGAACTCTACCGGACCATGATCGCCCTGTATTAATATTGGCCCCGGCTCTCCTTCTTTACTATTAAGTGCACCGCCTGTTATGCCAGGTATTATCTGGTTACAGATCACCGTTTTGCCATTGGCTACAACGGTAACGGTTCTTCCTATCAAAGTAATATCATACGATTGCCATTCGCCTGCGGGCTTAACTGTCATCTGGTTAGGTGTTACAAATCCGTAAATCGCACTGAAGCGATCGATCAATGCCTCTTCTCCATAATTATCTTCTATCTGCACTTCGTATCGACCGCGAAGATATACACCGCTATTACTTCCTTTGGGATAACGAAATTCAAGATGCAATTTAAAATCAGTAAACTCTTTTTCGCTAACGAGGTTGGCGCCGGATTTAGGGCTGCGCAAAATTCCCTCCTCAGCAAGCCACTGGTTGGTGCCCATCGCTTTCCACCCATCCAAATTTTTTCCGTTAAATAAAGGAATGGGGGTACCCCATACCGGCTCATTCGTTCTGAATAAGGAAGGAGCACGAACACCTGTCCATGAATATTTTTTTCCATCAGTATACACCATGGTTCCTTTTAAACTGTCGCCTGTCAGTACCGCTTCAAATTCCATATCACTGTTACCCGGCTCCCATTGAGGCGGTATCGCAAAATAATACGCACCATTAATTATTTTCACATTGGCAATGGGTCTGGCACTACCAAACGCATATACAAAACGGCCCACTAAAGTGCTTCTGCCAGAGTGAATAATCTCAAGCCATCCTGGTAAAGCTTTACCATTCTGTTGTATGGTCAAATCCCATCTTCCTTCTACAGGATCTGCAGCATATAATTTTACTGTTAGGGTTGATGCTGTGAAAAACAAAATCAACATCATTGGATAGATGAGCAGGAGTGAACGTTTCATAAGTTTCATTTTTATTGGGTACAACCACAAAAAGGTAAGCAGTTTTCTATAAACCATAACTTTAAATTACAAAAAAACAGCGCCAGCTATTAGCCGGCGCTGTGTAAACATTCATTAATCTGCAACCTGATTCGATTTTATCAAAAAAGCCAAGATGTGATCCGTAGTTTAGTTTTTCAGCCTGGTAAGCAATTCATCCAGAAACCCATCGTATTTTTTCAGGATACGATTATAGGGTCGGTATTGCTCATCAGCATTAAATGCTGTTGAACCTTTTCCTGAAGATTCTGAAACAAATTTTACTTTGTATACCAAGGGTTTTTCAGAAGATTGTTTAACGATGAATCGGATTCTTATGGTATTGTTTTTAAAAGGCATCCCCACCCATGATGTTCTGAGATAGCCTGCTTTTTCATCACTGTTTTCCAACACATCAAATTTATCTAATACCGTACTGATTACTTGTTTCCAGGCTTCTTCTCTTGATTTGTTTGCATTTACATTAACCTGTATTTCGGTATTGGCAATATTAGATTCAATAGAAGACGTGTAAGATTCATCTTCCTGCAATTGGATATAATCTGTTGAGGGAGGATCTGCCATTCCTTTTTTAACGCAATAGGTGCGGCTTTCCTGAATGTATCCCTCTTGCTTTACTTCAACCGTAATACAATCGTTTTTTGAGATCTTGATTTCTACTTTACCGGTTCCCATCTGAACCCCATTTACATAAATACGCGCCGTTTGTGGAGAGGAGGTAATAACCACTTTCTCAGCCGCCATACCATCGGTGATGAACGACAGGGAAAATACAACCATAAACAGCCATTGCATAAGTGTAGATCTTTTTTTCATATACTTTTTTTGATTTTAATATCCTGTTCAATGAATGGTAAGTGAGATAACAACTACTCAGCCCATATGATAAAATTAAAGAAAACCATCACAACGAATATAATAGTTTCATAAGAATTCCCATACTTTTTTGTGCATATCCGCGATCGTTAACCTTATTTCATCATATTATCTGTATAAGTATAAAACATATGTAAATCAAAGGCCATGCAGGCATACAAACAATACCCAAAAGCTGGTATTTTATGGGAACACTAAAAAAAATCAGATTGTAAAGCAGGAATGGGATTTAAAATTTTGGGCCTTTTGACTACAAATCAGCATTGGGTAAATTTTCCAGATCGTCTACATCTTTGGCTCTGCCTGCCATTTATTTAGCCGTTACCAAATCATTCAGATGGATTGTTCTGATCTTCATGAAACATATTACCCATTATTCATTTCTTGACTTGATTTGAGACTTTATTTTGTCCATTCTTGGCGGAAAATGCTCTGGGTATTTAAACGCAATGCTATTTAAGTAGGCAGTAACCCGCAACCGTTCAAGCCAACTGATTTTTTGGTAATACACAGCATGATTGGCCGCTTCTTCAACAGTTTGTGCTTTGAAAGCAGTTCTATCTAATTTATAAAAGGACATAACCAAATTTACGCAATAATGAATTGCATTAAAAAGACCTGTCCAAAAGAGTTCTGTTTACAAAGACGCACTCCAACAGTTACATAGAGCCTTCTTCGCTATTGCCTCACCCAGTGTATTTTGCGTGGATTGGTAATGATGCATGTGTTTACAAATGTTGTCGAGAAAATAGAATGTTTTATAAGTTTTTTTCATAGAGTAGAAGGTATTGGGTAACACATCCGATGATTTTATTTGTAGTGATGGGTAGCAATTCTAACGACGAAGTCCCCGTTGGGAAATCAACGTGAAGAACTCTTTTTTATTTTTGAGAGAGATACCTTGCTGAGAAAAAATGTTTTGATTCTTTAAAGTAATGATGAACTGAATTCTTTAAAAATAATGAGACACTCAATTTGAGTGTCTCATTATTTATTTATAAGATAGGCGTAGGTATTTACCGACGTTATCCTCTTGCTTTAATCAACTGCACTACTTTACGTTTGGTTCCCTGTATCAACTCTGCATAGTAGGTACCGCTGCTGTAGTTATGCCCTATCTGGAACGTGCTGTTGGATCCGATCTTAGATTTGGCGTCTACTACCCTGCCACTGCCATCCATTACCCGCAGGTTAACAGGTGTTTCATATTTACTTTCCAGTTTCAAAGTGAAGTAGGTAGTGCTCGGGTTTGGCATCACCGTTACTTTCAATTCTTCTTCTGTGCTTGCTTTTACTTCTGTTTTCTCTTCGGTTACCGTTTGGGTAGTACCGGTTTTATTTACAATCGGTTGTACCGGTGCAGGTGCACTGCAATTAAAGCTGTTCCAGATTACGGTATTGCCTTTGCTCTCTACCTCTTCGGCTATGAACAGTCCGGTCATATACACATCATCATTACAGCTGCTTGCCTGGTGACCGCGGTGGTCACAATCGTTGTGCTCATGGCCTCTGTGTCTGCAGCTGCGGTAATCGTGTGCTCTATGGTCGCAATTGCCACGATCATCATCATCACTATCAGTAGCTGTTACACGTAACTTTCCATCCGGCATAAACACATTGGCTATTACCCTGGTATCGCCACCTTTTACAGTGAACTTCTCTTCGTCCTTGCGGTTATCGCCCATGTAGAACGTTACTTTGTTCGCTTCAGGATTTACCAATACCTGACTGCCAAAGCTAACCTTTGAGCTTACCCGTACACTCGTATTAGGGGCAAAGCGAACATAACTGTAATCGTTGTTCCTGGCTCCTTTATCGGCCGTTAAGCTCTCTATGTTCAGGATACTATTGGTGAACCGTACACTTGCCCCTTCTTCCAGTCTGATGCTGCCGAAGGTATTGTTGGTGAGCGTTACACTAATCCCTTTCTTAATGGTCAGGTTCTTGTAGTTACCGCTAAGGGTGGCATTGTTTACAGATGCTGTAAAGCTTGGCAGGTTATTCGTGCTGCTGGTGTTCAGCTGCATGGCCGGTAAGGTTACGGTGGCTATGCCGATGATCTGGTTAGGTATCAGGATACCCGATCCGTCTTTATCTATCCTAGGTGCTTTTACAAATGCACCCACTCCGTTAACCGATGTATAGCTCTTGAACTCTGCTTCCCCTTTGGAAGTCATCACACCTACACTACCTGTTACTACTTTATTGTATTTGCCCAGCTCTACCTCTTTATAGGCAAGTATGGTATAGCTGCTGCTAAGTGTTTGTTTCTGGTAATTGTATACCGCTGAGGTAGCGCTTACACAACCGGTAGCTGTTGCTTTTACATACAGGTAATAATTACCATCGGCATTGCTTAAGCCAAGATTCAATAAAGAACTGTTGCTGAAGCTGGCTGCTGCATTGGTGTTAGACCAACTATAAGTAGCTGCATTAATGCTTGATGAGCCGGTAAGGGTTACACCGTTACAGAACGCATCGGCATTGCTGCTTACATAAGTAGCAACCGGTAATGGGTTAATGACTACTGTGGTGCTGCGCTGGGTGATGTTACCGTTAACATCGGTTATTGTCCAGGTAATGTTGCTGGTGCCGATAGCAAAGGCACCTGATGCATTATAACCGGTTCCGGTTCTGGTTGTGGCACCCGTTACGCTATAGGTTATGGTTGCGATGGTACAATTATCCGTTGCTGATGCAACCGGTATAGTGTACACATTGCTACCATTGGCATTGGCGCAGAAGGTTTGTGCAGTTGGTTGAGTTACAATTGGTGCGATATTATCTACCACCGTAACTGTGGCAGGCAATGTTGATACATTACCGTTCACATCTGTTACTGTTAAGATCACTGTGTTGGCTCCTACATTAGCGCAGTTGAATGATGTTTTATTCAATGTGATAGTAGCAATTGAACAATTATCAAATGATCCGTTGTTGATCTGTGATGGGGTGATGCTTACTGCTCCATTCGCATCCAGATTAACTGTGATGTTTTGTGTGATAACAGTTGGTGCGATATTATCTACCACAGTAACTGTTGCAGGTGATGTTGATACATTACCGTTCACATCTGTTACTGTTAAGATCACTGTGTTGGCTCCTACATTAGCGCAGTTGAATGATGTTTTATTCAATGTAATAGTAGCAATTGAACAATTATCAAATGATCCGTTATTGATCTGTGATGGAGTAATGCTTACTGCTCCATTTGCATCCAGATTAACGGTGATGTTTTGGGTAATAACCGTTGGTGCAATATTATCTACCACTGATACTGTTGCAGGTGATGATGATACATTACCGTTCACATCTGTTACCGTTAAGATCACGGTATTCGCTCCTACATTACTACAATTGAACGATGTTTTATCCAATGTGATGGTAGCAATCGAACAATTATCAAATGATCCGTTGTTGATTTGTGATGGAGTGATGCTTACAGTTCCATTTGCATCCAGGTTAACTGTGATGTTTTGTGTAATAACCGTTGGTACAATATTATCTACCACTGATACTGTTGCAGGTGATGATGATACATTACCGTTCACATCTGTTACCGTTAAGATAACCGTGTTCGCTCCTACATTAGCACAGTTGAATGATGTTTTATCCAATGTGATAGTAGCAATCGAACAATTATCAAATGATCCGTTATTGATCTGAGATGGGGTAATGCTTACTGCTCCATTCGCATCCAGATTAACGGTGATGTTTTGTGTGATAACAGTTGGTGCAATATTATCTACCACAGTAACTGTGGCAGGCGATGTTGATACATTACCATTTACATCTGTTACCGTTAAGATCACTGTGTTGGCTCCTACATTACTGCAGTTGAATGATGTTTTATCAAGACTGTATGTAGCAATTGAACAATTATCAAATGACCCGTTGTTGATCTGTAATGGGGTGATGCTTACTGCTCCATTTGCATCCAAGTTAACTGTGATGTTCTGAGTGATAACTGTTGGTGCGATATTATCCACTACCGTAACCGTTGCAGGCAATGTTGATACATTACCATTTACATCCGTAACAGTTAAGATCACCGTATTGGCTCCTACATTACTACAATTGAATGATGTTTTATCCAATGTAATAGTAGCAATCGAACAATTATCAAATGATCCGTTGTTGATCTGTGATGGAGTGATGCTTACCGCTCCATTTGCATCCAGGTTAACTGTGATATTTTGAGTGATAACTGTTGGTGCGATATTATCTACCACCGTTACTACGGCTGTTTGTGTTGATACATTACCATTCACATCAGTTACTGTTAAGATCACTGTGTTGGCTCCTAAATTACTGCAGTTGAATGATGTTTTATCAAGACTGTATGTAGCAATTGAACAATTATCAAATGATCCGTTATTGATCTGAGATGGGGTAATGCTTACAGCTCCATTCGCATCCAGGTTAACGGTGATGTTTTGAGTGATGACTGTCGGTGCAATATTATCAACTACTGTAACTGTTGCAGGTGATGTGGATATATTACCGTTCACATCCGTTACAGTTAAGATCACCGTGTTCGCTCCTACATTACTACAATTGAACGATGTTTTATCCAATGTAATAGTAGCAATCGAACAATTATCAAATGATCCGTTGTTGATCTGTGATGGTGTAATGCTTACAGCTCCATTGGCATCCAGATTAACTGTGATGTTTTGCGTAATCACCGTTGGTGCAATATTATCTACCACAGTTACTACAGCTGTTTGTGTGGTTACATTACCATTCACATCCGTTACCGTTAAGATCACTGTGTTGGCTCCTACATTACTACAATTGAACGATGTTTTATCCAATATGATAGTTGCAATCGAACAATTATCAAATGATCCGTTATTGATCTGTGATGGTGTGATGCTTATAGCTCCACTTGCATCCAGGTTCACTGTGATGTTTTGGGTGATCACTGTTGGTGCGATATTATCTACCACCGTAACTGTGGCAGGCAATGTTGAAACATTACCATTTACATCTGTTACCGTTAAGACCACTGTGTTGCCTCCTACATTACTACAGTTGAATGATGTTTTATCCAATGTGATTGTAGCAATCGCACAATTATCAAATGATCCGTTATTGATCTGTGATGGGGTAATGCTCACAGCACCATTTGCACCCAGGTTCATTGTGATGTTTTGAGTGATAACAGTTGGTGCAATATTATCTACCACAGTAACTGTTGCAGGTGATGTTGAAACATTACCATTTACATCTGTTACCGTTAAGATCACTGTGTTGGCGCCTACATTAGCACAGTTGAATGATGTTTTATCCAATGTAATAGTAGCAATTGAACAATTATCAAATGATCCGTTGTTGATTTGTGATGGAGTGATGCTTACAGTTCCATTTGCATCCAGATTAACGGTGATGTTCTGAGTGATAACCGTTGGTGCAATATTATCTACCACAGTTACCGTTGCAGGTAATGTTGATACATTACCATTCACATCCGTTACCGTTAAGATCACCGTATTGGCTCCTACATTACTGCAGTTGAATGATGTCTTATCCAGACTGTACGTAGCAATTGCACAGTTATCAAATGATCCGTTATTGATTTGTGATGGGGTAATACTTACAGCACCATTCGCATCTAAGTTAACTGTGATGTTCTGAGTAATCACTGTTGGTGCGATGTTATCTACCACCGTTACTACGGCTGTTTGTGTTGATACATTACCGTTCACATCCGTTACAGTTAAGATAACTGTGTTGCTTCCTACATTAGCACAGTTGAATGATGTTTTATCTAAAGAGATAGTAGCAATTGCACAATTATCAAATGATCCGTTATTGATCTGTGATGGTGTAAAGCTTACAGCTCCATTGGCATCCAGATTAACTGTGATGTTTTGAGTGATAACCGTTGGTGCAATATTATCTACCACCGTTACTGTGGCAGGCAATGTTGATACATTACCGTTCACATCTGTTACTGTTAAGATCACTGTGTTGGCTCCTACATTAGCGCAGTTGAATGATGTTTTATTCAATGTGATAGTAGCAATTGAACAATTATCAAATGATCCGTTGTTGATCTGTGATGGGGTGATGCTTACTGCTCCATTCGCATCCAGATTAACTGTGATGTTTTGTGTGATAACAGTTGGTGCGATATTATCTACCACAGTAACTGTTGCAGGTGATGTTGATACATTACCGTTCACATCTGTTACTGTTAAGATCACTGTGTTGGCTCCTACATTAGCGCAGTTGAATGATGTTTTATTCAATGTAATAGTAGCAATTGAACAATTATCAAATGATCCGTTATTGATCTGTGATGGAGTAATGCTTACTGCTCCATTGGCATCCAGATTAACTGTGATGTTTTGCGTAATCACCGTTGGTGCAATATTATCTACCACTGATACTGTTGCAGGTGATGATGATACATTACCGTTCACATCTGTTACCGTTAAGATCACGGTATTCGCTCCTACATTACTACAATTGAACGATGTTTTATCCAATGTGATGGTAGCAATCGAACAATTATCAAATGATCCGTTGTTGATTTGTGATGGAGTGATGCTTACAGTTCCATTTGCATCCAGGTTAACTGTGATGTTTTGTGTAATAACCGTTGGTACAATATTATCTACCACTGATACTGTTGCAGGTGATGATGATACATTACCGTTCACATCTGTTACCGTTAAGATAACCGTGTTCGCTCCTACATTAGCACAGTTGAATGATGTTTTATCCAATGTGATAGTAGCAATCGAACAATTATCAAATGATCCGTTATTGATCTGAGATGGGGTAATGCTTACTGCTCCATTCGCATCCAGGTTAACGGTGATGTTTTGGGTAATAACCGTTGGTGCAATATTATCTACCACTGATACTGTTGCAGGTGATGATGATACATTACCGTTCACATCCGTTACCGTTAAGATCACTGTGTTGACTCCTACGTTAGCACAATTGAACGATGTTTTATCCAATGTGATTGTAGCAATCGCGCAATTATCAAATGAGCCGTTATTGATCTGTGATGGAGTAATGCTTACTGCACCATTCGCATCTAGGTTAACTGTGATGTTTTGAGTGATCACCGTTGGTGCGATATTATCTACCACAGTTACAGTTGCAGGTAATGTTGATACATTACCGTTTACATCTGTTACCGTTAAAATCACTGTGTTGGCTCCAACATTACTGCAACTGAATGATGTCTTATCAAGACTGTAAGTAGCAATTGCACAATTGTCAAATGATCCGTTGTTGATCTGCGATGGGGTGATGCTTACTGCACCATTTGCATCCAGGTTAACTGTGATGTTTTGAGTGATAACCGTTGGTGCCTGTGCATCAGTAACCGTTACTATTTGAACTGTTGATGCCTGCAATCCATGAATGTCTGTAACCGTCCAGGTAACATTCGTGGTTCCTACTGGAAAAGTGGTGGATGGATGATCATTGGTTACTGTTGCAACACTACAATTATCTCCCGTTACCGGTGAACCTATCGCTATTGTTGCTGCACATACACCTGCATCGTTGTTTACACTGATGGCCGCGGGTGCTGTAATTGTTGGTCTTTCATTATCAGTAACAATTATGGTCTGTGTAGCAGAACTACTATTACCATGGATATCTGTTACGGTCCAGGTTACTATAGTTGTTCCAACAGGATACGTTGATGACGCATGATCATTGGTTACTGAAGCTACTGCACAATTATCTCCCGTTACCGGTGAACCAATTGCGACTACTGCACTACAGTTACCTGCATCATTATTTACACTGATGGCTGCAGGAGCTGTGATAGTTGGTCTTTCATTATCTGAAATCGTTACCGTTTGTGTTCCACTCGCTGAATTACCATGTGAGTCTGTTGCTGTCCAGATGATCGTTGTTACTCCCACAGGATAAGGTGCATCCAGCGCGGCTGCATCGCTTCTTACGCCTGATACGGTTACTGAACCGCAGTTATCTGTAGCAGTTGCCATTCCCAGTAATACGGGATCAGCAATACCATACGTATAATCAGGTGCACTCAATGCTTGAGGCTCAGAATTTACAGAAGCAAAACTAAATGAGCAAAGGCCCGGATCGGCAGTATGAACTACATTTAGAGGAACTGTGATCACCGGATTTTCATTATCAACAACTATTACATTGAATGAACAACTTGAACTACCCACCGCATTGGTTGCGGTAGCAGTTACTGTTGTGGTACCAACAGGGAAGAAACTGCCCGATGGTATAGAATACGTAATAGTAGAAGCCGGTATACCCACTGTTTCTGTAGCAGCATAGGTAGCTGTGTTTCCACAAAGACCCGCTGCACTATTCAGTGTGATGTTTGCAGGACAAGTAATAACCGGTGCCAATCCTGAAACAGTTACCGTAAAGGAACAATCTGCCGTTAATCCTGCAGCATCTGTAACTCTATAAGCTACAGTGGTTGTTCCAATCGGGAAGATTGAACCACTTGCTAAGCCAGTAATTAATGTAGTAGTTGAACCCGAACAATTATCTGTTCCTACAGGTGCAGTATAAGTTACTACGGCACCAGCAGCACTTGTTGCAAATACGGATTGATTGGCTGGACAAGTAATTACCGGAGCTTGATTATCAACAACAGTTACTGTTTGCGAACATGTTGAAACATTGCCAGCAGCATCAGTAGCTGTCCAGGTTACAGTAGTGTTACCGATTGGGAAATTAGCAGGTGCATTATTCGTGATACTGGTGGATGACCCTGTTACTCTTCCTGCCACCCAATTTGAGGTAGTTCCATTAAGTGTAAATGAATTTAATGCACCAGTATTGGCATTTCCAGACGCGTCTGCCAATGTGGTAACCGTTGGATTACTAGCTCCGGCAACTCCCTGATTAAAGTGATAAGCAGCTACTAAGCCAGTTTGTGCATTCAATTCATTATTAATATTTGCTAATATTTGAGCATCTGTTCTTGCTAAATTCCATATTCTAACCTCATCTAATGCCCCAGCATAAGGTTGATTATAGTTTCTAGAATTACCCAAACGTAATTCTTCAGATACTAAAGCATTACTTGTGGATACTGATGCTGGATCAAGTATACCATTAACAAAAAGCTTAAACGTAGAGCCATTCCAAACAGCAGCAACATGGGTCCATGCATTTAATGGAATATTTGTTGTTCCCATTGCATTTTTAAAGCTTCCGCTTGTATTGCCCAAATGCCATACTTCAGCATATAGTTTTCCATTAATGATAATCAAATCATAATCTCCTGTTTTACGGATCATTGAGTTAACGCCTGAAATACGCGTTGGATTAACCCATGCTTCCATGGTTACACCACCTGGTCCAAGGTTAGTAATGCTAGCCGCAGTTCCACAATTCACATAATCATTAGAACCATCAAATGCTAGCCCATTACCCAAAGAGCCAACGCAATTATCAACAACTGTTGGGCTGTTTAAAACTACAGTTCCATAACACTGACCCGGTACATTATTAATAGTAACATCTTGTGCGCAAATAATTGTTGGAGGTGTATTGTCAATAACGGTTACCGTAAATGAACAACTTACTGCACCCACTGCATTGGTTGCAGTAGCTGTTACTGTAGTTGTTCCTACAGGGAAGAAACTACCAGGCGCATGTGAATACGTGATGACTGATGCCGGTATCCCTATAGTCTCTGTTGCAGCAAAACTTACATTCGCACCACATTGACCCGCATCGTTGTTGACTGTTATATTAGAAGGACAAACAATAACCGGAGCCAATCCTGCAACAGTAACTGTGAATGAACATTGTGCAGTATTTCCTGATGCATCTGTTACTTTATAGGTAACTGTAGTAACTCCAATTGGGAAAGTAGTACCACTTGCCAAGCCTGCAATCCTTGTTGTAGTTACACCACTGCAATTATCTGTACCAACAGGAACAGTGTAATTAACTACAGCACCTGATGCACTTACTGCATATACACTAATATTTGATGGACACGTAATTACAGGAGCTTGAATATCTGTTACTGTAACAGTAAAATTGCATGAAACGGTACCACAGCTATTCGTAGCTGTAGCTGTAACTGTTGTTGTACCAACAGGAAAGAAACTTCCACTAGCTTGAGAATAAGTAATAGTTGGTGCTGGAGTACCAGTTGCTGTTGCAGGATTATATGTCACATTTGCACCACACAATCCTGAAGTTGCAGGAACAGTAATATTAGCAGTACAAGTAATTGTTGGTAATGGATTAACAGTAACTGTTGTTGGAGTTGATGTTGCAGAACAACCTGTTGTTGTATTTGTAACAGTTACTGAATAATTACCGCTAGCACTTGCAACAATAGAAGGTGTTGTGGCAGCACCTGGAGACCAAACATAACTTAAAGGAGTAGCTGAACTTCCTAATGGAGAAGTAGAAGGCACTAACCAAATAGGAGCACCAACCATAGAACCATTATTGACATTGGCTGTAGCATCTGTTATTGTACTACCAGAACCTTCATCAAATTTATAATAAGCAACCAGGCCTGTGCTGCTTGAAGGAATATTAGCATTCATGCTTGCTTGTATGTCAGCTTGCGTACGAGCTACATTCCACAAACGTAATTCATCCATTGAACCATCAAAAATATTGCAAGCACATGTATAAGGCGATTGCCTTCCAATATTCATTGGCCCTGTATCACCTGTACTATTTGCGCTAGCTGTATAAGTGCCTTGCAACACCCCATTTTGGTAAAATTTAACTGTTCTGTTATTATAAGTAACTGCTACATGTAGCCATTGATTAACAGGTACAACACCTGAAGAATATATCCATCCAAAGCTTCTGTTGTATAAACCTAAGCCTTGATTACCATTCGGATGGGTTTGGAATAAGAAATTATAATCACCTTTATCTACGATAGTATTATTTGTAGCATCTGAAACTTTTATCCATGATTCAATAGTATAAGTTGTTCCTGATCCTATACTTATAGACGAACTATTAGGTACATGTATATATCTACCACCAAAAGTCATGGCATTGCCACCTGTAGCAGCAGAAGGTCCATTTAAAGTAACACTGCTACCTTGGCAAATTGTTGTAGATCCGGAAGCAGTAATTGTTGTTTCAGGCAATGGATTGACTGTAACAGTTGTTGCAGTACTTGTTGCAAAACAACCGGCTGCAGAAGTAACTTGAACTGTATAAGAACCAGCTGAAGTAACAACAATTGATTGTGTGGTTTCTCCATTACTCCATAAATAACTTGAACCAGCACTTGCTGTTAAGGTAACCGAGCCACCAGCACAAAAAGTAGTTGCACTGCCAGCGGTTATAGTTGGTGTTGGTAAAGGGTTAACCGTAACTATTGTTGCACTTGATGTTGCTGTACAACCTGAAGCATTGGTTACAGTAACTGTATTACTTCCTGACGTTGTTACATTAATAGATTGGGTTGTTGCTCCATTGCTCCATGCATAACTACTACCTGCTGATGCAGTCAAGGTTACGGAACCACCTGCACAGAATGTGGTTGGGCCTCCGGCAGTAATGGTAGGTGTTGGAAGTGCATTTACTGTAACAATGCTTGCAGCAGATGTTGCAAAACATCCGGATGCATTGCTTACTTGAACTGTGAAAGAACCGGTTGTATTAACAGTGATAGATTGTGTTGTTGCACCATTGCTCCATAAGTAGCTGGTTCCAGCAGATGCTGTTAATACGACAGAACCCCCTGCACAGAATGTGGTTGGTCCACCAGCTGTAATGGTAGGTGTTGGAAGTGCATTCACCGTAATTCCAAAAGTAAACGGAACCTGACATCCAAATCCGTTGGTGATTGTATAAGTTATTGTTGTGGTTCCTGCCGCAACCGCACTTACCAATCCGGAAGCATTGATAGTAGCCACTCCTGTATTACTGCTACTCCATACACCACCGCTAACGTTGCTGGTTAACTGTGATGTGGTGCCTGCACATAAAATATTGGCGCCGCTGATGCTTACCGTTGCATCATATAGTTCTGATGTGGCTTTTAAGTATCCACCAACCACCATTGCTTTTCCATTGTTCAATAAAACAGCAGAGAAATTATTTCTTTGTTGCAGGTTATTACCAGAGGCTGTCCATAATCCTGTTGCAGGATCATATTGTTCACTCATGGTGTTTCCTGTAGCATTACCGCCACTTACGATTACATTACCATTTGGTAATAAAACAGATTTATGTAAAAATCTATTTCCAGCCAAAGATCCTGTAGTAGACCATGTTCCAGTTGAAGGGTCATATAATTCTGTTATCGCATTACCTGATCCACCTGCAACAAGAACTTTTCCATTATTCAGCAAATTAGCAGTAAAAAAGGTCCTGCCAACTACAGACATTGAACCTGTCATAGTCCAGGTATTAGTAGCCGGATTATATAGCTCAGCAGAATTATAATTCGAGCCATATGCATTTGCACCACCCGCAATCAGAACAAGTCCATTAGGCAATAAGGTCGCTGTATGATGATTCCTCGGAAAATTCATATTAGGACCCGCAGACCAGCTATTGGTTGAAGGGTCAAATATTTGTGTTTCAGTTTTAACAAGTGTTGGTCCATAACCACCTGTTACCAATACTTTACCATTGGGTAATAAGGTAGCCGTATTTCTAAAGGTAGGATACAACATATCCCCCGTAAGTGTCCATGTTCCCGTTGATGGATCATACAATTCTGAAGTAGTAATATAACCAGCCTTGTCATTAAATCCAGTGGTAACCAATACTTTTCCATTATTTAATAAAGTTGCAGTATGTTCTGCTCTTCCAACACTCATAGATCCTGTTGGAGTCCAAGTACCAGTTGCAGGATCGTATAATTCACAGGTTTCACGTGCAGAAGAACCAAAATAATAACCACCTGTTACCAATACTTTACCATTTTGTAAAACAGTACTTGTATTCCATTCTCTGACAGAACCCATAGAACCAGTTGCGGTCCAGCTTCCCGGTGCATTCACCGTTAATGGATTTACGGTTACAGTAGATGCTGCAGAAGTTGCTGTACAACCTGATGCATTCGTTACCGTTACAGTATAAGAACCGCTTGTTGTTACATTAATTGAAGATGTAGTTGCACCGGTACTCCATAAAAAGCTAGTGCCAGCAGATGCTGTTAATACTACTGAGCCACCTGCACAGAATGTAGTTGGGCCTCCGGCAGTAATTGAAGCATTTGGTAATGCATACACAGTTATCGTTCCCGTTGCTGTTGCCGGAGGACAACCTCCAGTAGTGGTAACTGTATAGTTGAATGTACCCGATGCAGTTGGTGTTCCGCTGATGGTTGCTACATTACCTGACCAAGATCCCGTAACACCTGCAGGCAATCCTGTAAAGGTTGCTCCGGTGGCACCTGTAGTTGCCATAGTAATATTGGTAATAGCCGAATTGATACAAACTGTTTGATTGGATCCTGCAGTAATTGTATTAAGTGGTGTTACCGTAACAGTTGTTGAAACAGATGATGTACATCCTGAAGCATCGGTACCTATTACCGTAAAGGTTCCGCTGGTACTAAATGTATTGGCTGCTGTATTAACAGACGAACCTCCTGACCAGCTATACGTTGATGCCCCTGAAGCCGTTAATGATACAACCGCACAATTAGTGGTACTTCCGGAAATGGAAACCACAGGCCCGTTTGGCTTGGTTACATTAGCTGTTCCTACTAATGCTCCAGTACAAGTAGTTCCATTTTCATTCACACGAACATACACTGAATAATTTCCTGCGGGTACACTAAAAGTAGGGCTTACCTGCCAGGTACTATTATTAATACTATACTCTACCTGCTGACCACCAATGGTTAAATTTTTAATACTATGCTTATTAGATAATCCTCCACATCTGGCAGCAAAGAAATACTGCCAGCTGCTTTTATTATCTGTGAGATAGGCAGCTGGTAACTGAGCATTTGAAATAACTGTTGTTCCTGCTACTGATACGGATACTTGTCCGGAGGCCGTAACAGACACATTTACGGTTCTGTAACTAGTATTTACTAATGCAAATGGAGTACTATTTATAACTGTACCATTATAAACAACTTCTATCCTGGAGCCAGCAAATTCAATAAAGCGAATAGCCAGTCCAACACTGGTGCCCGCTTCATAAGCACTACTTAAATTAGCCAATGCGCCATAATTAAAGCTGGTTCCGTCAGCTCCTGAACCGTCAGCACATCTATAATCAAACGTAGTGTAAAACCCTAATGGATTACTTGCCAAAGCATTAAACGCCAAATAGCCGGTTTGACTTCCTAAGGCAGGTGTTAAAATACATTCATTACCTGAGATTACAGTGCTGCCGGATATCACAGAACCTGCGGGGATACCTGTAAATGTTGAAGAATAGAACACCCCATTTGCACTAACCGGGATTTGCACATTTGAAACAGTAATACTTCCATTTTGTGTACAGGTTGCGTTGGTAAAGCCAACACTACCGGTAACCTGATTTAAAATGGCCACTGTGGCACTATTGGTATTAACACAATTTGCCGCTGTGGTACCAGTAACAGTATACGTACCTGAATTTGTGAATGTATTGGTTGCTGAATTAGGTGTATCCCCTCCTGTCCATACATAGGTTGCAGCACCAGATGCTGTAAGCGATACACTGGAACAGGCAGTTGTATTTCCGGAAATAGAAATGGTTGGTAATGAATTCACCGTAATAATTCCCGTTGTTGTTGCAGGAGCACAACCACCTGTAGTGCTAACTGTATAGTTGAAGGTGCCTGATGCAGTCGGCGTTCCACTGATTGTAGCCACATTGGCTGACCATGATCCCGTTACACCTGCAGGCAATCCTGCAAAGGTTGCTCCGGTGGCACCTGTAGTTGCTATTGTAATATTGGTAATAGCTGAATTGATACAAACTGTTTGGTTTAAACCAGCAGCTATCGTATTAAGAGGTGTAACAGTAATTGTTCCCGTTGCTATTGCTTGATTACAACCACCGATAGTAGTAACCGTATAGTTGAATGTACCCGATGCAGTTGGTGTTCCGCTGATCGTTGCCACATTACCTGACCATGATCCCGTTACACCTGCAGGCAATCCCGCAAAGGTTGCACCAGTGGCACCTGTAGTTGCCATGGTAATATTGGTAATAGCCGAATTGATACAAACTGTTTGATTTGAACCGGCAGCTATCGTATTAAGAGGTGTAACAGTAATTGTTCCCGTTGCTGTTACTTGATTACACCCACCGATGGTAGTAACCGTATAGTTGAATGTACCCGAAACGGTTGGTGTTCCGCTGATCGTTGCCAAATTACCTGACCATGATCCCGTAACGCCTGCAGGTAATCCTGCAAAGGTTGCACCAGTGGCTCCCGTAGTTGCCATGGTAATATTGGTAATAGCAGAATTGATACAAACCGTTCTGCTTGCACCAGCAGCTATTGTATTCAGTGGAGTTATTGTAATCGTTCCCGTTGCTGTTGCAGGAGGGCAACCACCGGTAGTAGTAACCGTATAGTTAAATGTACCCGATACAGTTGGTGTTCCGCTGATCGTTGCCACATTGCCTGACCATGATCCTGTAACCCCTGCAGGCAATCCTGCAAAGGTTGCTCCGGTGGCCCCTGTCGTTGCCAGAGTAATATTGGTAATAGCCGAATTGATGCAAACTGTTTGATTGGATCCAGCTGCTATCGTATTTAGTGGTGTTACTGTAATCGTTCCCCCTGTTGTAGCAGGAGTACAACCACCGGTAGTAGTAACCGTATAGTTGAAGGTACCCGATGCAGTTGGTGTTCCGCTGATCGTTACTACATTTCCTGACCAAGATCCCGTTACCCCTGCAGGCAATCCTGAAAATGTTGCACCGGTGGCACGTGTGGTTGACAAATTAATACCGGTCATTGCAGAATTGATACAAACCGTTCTGTTTGGAGCTGTACTTATTGTATTCAGTGGCGTTACGGTAATCGTTCCTGTTGCTGTTGTAGATGGACAACCACCAGTTGTGGTAACAGTATAATTGAATGTACCCGAAACAGTAGGTGTGCCGCTGATCGTTGCCACATTACCTGACCATGATCCCGTAACTCCTGCAGGCAATCCTGAAAAAGTTGCTCCTGTGGCACCCGTAGTTGCCATAGTAATGTTAGTAATGGCTGAATTGATACAAGTCGTTCTATTTGAACCCGCAGCAATTGTATTAAGCGGTGTTACGGTAATGGTAGAAGAAGCACTTGCTGAACATCCACCTGTTGTTGTTCCCGTTGCGGTGTACGTAGTTGTACTGGAGGGGGATACTGTAATGCTATTGGTTGTTGCACCGCCCGGAGACCATGAGATAGAACCGGTGCCGCCTGCTGTATAAGTTACCGTAACAACTGCATAAAAATTACTTATGGCAGGATGCGCAATAAATCCAAAGCAATTAACTGCATTCGCCAAAAAAGTATTGGTTCCGCCTACAGAATAGTTTGACGGATTAGCATAATTGAGTGTAAACAGCTCTCCACCACCTGTTTGGTTGACACAAAAACATGAATTAATACTGGTTGTGAAAGATGAACCCGCCTGGCCATTTAACGTGGTAGTATGTGCCCCCACAGAACATTCAATTCCAACATAAAACCTAATATTAACATTGGTAACCGTGCCGCTACCCACATCTGTCCAGGTAAAACCACTATTTCCCGAAACACAGCCATTATACCTGTTAGTACCTACTCCATCGCAAAAACTACCCTGGTTTACAAGTTGCGAGACAGGAATATTATACGTTCGGGTAGTAGCTGTATTAAATACTGCTGTAAGCGTTACAGGTGTACCCGCACAAACCGTTTGACTGGTAGGGCTTACCGTAATAGAACACTGCGCAATCGACTGGTTAATTGAGAATAAACCAAGTAGAACCAGACAAATAATGATTGTTAATCGTTTCATGTAAATATGCTTCATAATGGGCCGGGTTATAGTATTGATTTAGTAAATCCAGTGATACTGTAATTGAGGTTGTTTACATCATATGCACCTCTTAAGTACAAATCAACAGGCAGACAAAGCAACCGCTCCGTAACAGACTGCTCACAAGTACCTTCAATTACTTTATTGGGACTGATATGAAGTGAAGTGCCTTGACTATTTCCAGCATTAGAAAAACTACTGGATCCGGATGTAAGATTATCTCCCCAACTCAATAGCAATGAATCGGCAGAATTGTTTTCTATACGCAAAAAGATCCTGTCCTTCCCACTACACTCAGACAAGCTATAACTGATCTTTACTTGCAAAGTATCCACAATTGTTTTCCAGGTAATTGTAGACAATGACTTTTTGTTCCCGGATTGTAACATGGATGAACCCGCTACGTTTGCAACAACACCCCAACTTTTCTGGGCTTTATTGTCTAGGCCAAAAAATAAAATAAATAATAGACAGACTGTAAAAAGGATAATGATCTTTTTCATGCGATGGAATTATAATAAAATGAAAGTGGTAGCGATATAATAGTAAGCAGAATAAGTTGATATGGGGACACGGTAAAAATGAACTGATTATTTTGCTGTGCATTTATGTTATATACGGCTGCTATTTCAGTAGCCCTATTTTTAATGAAATGCATGAATGTGTTCATTGTTAGCTAGTTATTGGTCAGTATGCTTTATGAAAAACTGTAGGACGCATACAAAAACCTGCAGTTCATTCCAATTATTTGGAAGCTTTTCAAAGGATAGTTGAGATTGACTGTATTACAGTCGGATGCAAGGATTTTAAAGGAGCTATGTAAGTTTTGAACTACATAGTAATTGAAACTAAACAATGAGTAAGAATTTATAAGACGTTTTCATCATAATGTTCTGAACTGCATAAAAACGGTTATGAAATACATTAATAAGCTTATAGATATATTAAAATCAATATGCGAAAAGCTGTTTATAAGCCTAAAAAAATAGTAACGCTATAATAATAAAATTTGTATCCATTTTCCCTTGGTTTAAGCGCATACTAAAGTTTATTACAGTAAGCAACTACTCTTTTGATTACCTTATTATGTATGATGTGCTTATCAAAATATTTTACAAAATGAATGAAAAGAGTATTTTACACGTGAACGTATGCTGCAAAAATTATTGATAGGATCATTATTGATTATTTTCACCAAAGCAGAAAGCCAGGTGCAACAACCCACTTATTTGGGTGAATCCAGATGGGTTACTGTACCAAAACAACAACCCCCCGAACCTTTGCGGGTTACAGAAAAGAAGTACCCGATGACAAAAAAAGTTACGCGGGATAGCAGCAGGAAAATATTTCAAAGAAACATCAACCCGAATACCCTACTTATTCATGAGGGTGCAACTATTCCGGTTATTCAATCTCTTTCGTATACCGGAAAAAAAATTTCAGTCCCTCAAATCATAGACGCCCCCCCCTTACAAACCAGGGATAATGCTGCTTTCAATATTTCTTATTCAGATAAACAACATGGGTTTGCAGGTACTAATACCACAGGGTTTGCAGAAGACAAAAATCATCATATGTGGATTGCTTCTGATAAAGGATTATACAGGTACGATGGTTATCACTATTTTTTATATGGTCCAAAGAATGGAGTACCAATCATGCCGGAGCTTTCGCTTATTTATGATAAGCAAGAAAGATTGTGGCTTGCCTCCGACAGAGGGGTATATTATATTAAAAACGATTCTATTTTTTCTTTAAAAACCAGTGAGCTTGATTTCACAAATGTGCCCAGCTTTAGAGTACAGTCAGATATTTTGAACCGTATTTGGATTTCTACCAAAAAAAACGGGGCAATATGTATTGAAGGAAACAGCATTCAAATATTTGATAGAAGATGTGGCCTGCCTACTGATTATGTAAATGCTACCCATCTGGCAAAGGATGGAAATATGTACATTGGTTTACGAGACTTGGGGATGGCTGTTATAGGAAAAAATAATATGAAGTTGCTTTTCAGCGATTCAAAAAACATGTCTTGGCATTCTATTTTATCTTTTTATGAAGATGAGGAAGGGATCTGGGCCGGAAGTTTTTTAGGGGGACTTTTATGTATGGGTAAAAAAGATACCATTCAATATTCGGTTACCGGAAAATACACGGAACGGATCTTTGATATTAAAAAAGGTCCGGCTGGGGGAATATGGATCGCCGCATACAGTTCGTCATTATGTTATTTCAATAAAAAGAATCTGCTTGTTATCAATGAAACAAATGGGTTGTTGAATCGGTTTCCTTATATTTTATTTGAAGATAGTTTCCAGAATGTATGGGTTAGCAATCTGCAATCCGGATTTTCCAGAATAAATGAGAACAGTTTCTATATTCAGTCTTACGAAAATCAGGCCATCGGCCTTGTACGAAGAGAGATTTCGGATGGTAAAAAAGGTAAATGGTATGTTACTGAAGGAAGAAGTATTTTATATCAAAAAAATAAAGAGACTACTTCATTTATTTACGTTGATAAAAATAACCTTAATCCATTTTTATATCCATTCGATGGGGTTCTGAATGAGGATGGTAGTATCTGGACGGGTAGCTATGGTCCTGGCATTGTTCATTTCGATGGCAAAGGATATACTGCCTATATATATTCCAACTTTCCGGGTAACAGTATTGTTCGTTCTGTTAAGAAAGATGCTACAGACAATATTTGGTTTTGCCCTACTGATTTTGGTTTACTCAGGTACAACAATACCTCCTTTTCTCACTATACACAAGCATCCGGTTTACTTTCCAATACAGTTAGCAAACTTTTTGTTGATAGGAATAATAAAACCTACTGGACTTTTGAAAATGGGTTTCAGCGTTTAACAAATGAAAAAGTAGAGACTTTCTATATTGGAAACAAACTATTTACTGACCAGATAAATGAACTTTTTTCAGTTGATAAAGAAACAACCTTATTGGGGACCGATGAAAATGGATTGTTGATCATCTACAATAACAAAATTTATCAATTCACAACCCGAGATGGTTTATCATCCAATAAAGTAAAAACAATTATCCGCGATGGGTCTGGTAAATACTGGTTATCTACGGAAAAAGGTATTGAATCATTTCAACTAGAGGGAATTAATATTAGTAACCATACAGTATTCAATGAGGCCAATGGAACTTTTCTGATGGAAGCTGAAAATGCATTTCTGGATGCTAGCGGAACGCCTTATTGGTCGTTGAGTGATAAGAAGCTGGTACTAAATCCTTCATTTCTGAAACAAAACAAGTCTCCGGTATTTTCAATTAACCAGGTTTTTGCAGATAATGAATTACAAAAATTAAATACCGGAATCTCCATATTACCCAATCAAAAGATCAATATAAACTATACAGCTGTTTTCTGGGGAAGAGAAAATAATTTGGCTATGAAGTATCTATTGATTTCAGACAGAGGAGATACAAGTAGCAATGTAATTGGTGATAAAGGCCATATAGCCATCAGTGAGATCTTACCAGGTAATTACCGAATTATACTTTCTGCACAGGATAATAACAAAAACTATTATTCCACTCCCCTCTTTCTTGAGATCAGAAATTTCTGGTACAACACCTGGCTATTCAGAATAAGTATGGGTGTTGCATTAATTGCTGCCATTATTTATTACTTTAAACGAAAAGCAAAAAGGCAAACTGAAATAAATAATTTATTGGAATTACGAGTGGCTGAACAAACACAGCAGCTGTTAAAAGAAAAAACAGAGTTACTTAAAAGCTATCAGGTAATTGATGATCAGAACCAGGAAAAGGATGTTCTGATACAGGAAATCAATCATAGGGTAAAGAACAACCTCCAGTTTATTAGTGCCATGATTGGAATGCAGCTTAAAAAAGATTACTCACCACAAACCATACAAGCCCTGGATAATACTTCCAGCCGCATAAAAGCTATGTCGTTGGTACATGAGATGCTGTATTACAAAAAAGATCTCCAGTTACTATCTACCAAAAAATATATCAATGAATTGATCAACAGTTTGAAATTAATGGCTGGAGAGAAGGATATTCCAATCAGGTTCACGATTGATATCATTGACATCAATATCAATTCAAGAACGGGTATTTCAATTGGCATGATCATTTCTGAATTGGTGATCAATTCTCTTAAATATGCATTTGAAAATAACGAGAATCCGGAAATAACGGTTATCCTCTCCAAAGACAATGAAACCGGTAACATTACTTTACTGGTGGGAGATAATGGTCAGGGCATTATGGGTGATTATGAATCTAAAAAAGGTTTGGGAAGCAGACTGGTTGATATTTTTAGTCGGCAATTAAAAGGGAAATTTACCATTCAATATCATAACCAATTTGTTTATACACTTATTTTTAAATCCCCCGAAATATGAGTCCGCTTAAAATATTAATAGTGGAAGATGAGATATTGATCGCAGAACACATTAAAGACCTGCTAAATTCCTTTGGTATGGAAAACGTTTTTTTAGCAGATACAAAGGATACCGCTTTAGAGTTAATTGATGCTATTAAACCTGATCTGATACTGCTGGATATGCATCTTGAAAATGAAATGGATGGATTAGACATTGCCAAAACCATTGATGAAACCCTGGAAACGCCTTACATTTTTATTACTGCCAATTCAGATAAACTGGTCATTCAGCAGGCAGTTCAAACACGCGCAGCTTCTTATATTACCAAACCCCTAAAAATTTCGGATCTTTTTGCAGCCATTCAAATTGCTTTAAAAACGCCTCCGTCTATTGAAACCAAATGTTTGCTAGTAAAGAACGAGGGCTCTACTTTACGTCTTCCTGTTTTAGACATCATGTATATAGAAAGCCATGGAAATTATATTCATATTTATAGTAAAAAAGGAAAAACAATGTCGCGTCAATCGCTTGAATGGGCAGAAGAGCAATTGCTAAACCGAATATTCCTCAGGGTACACCGTTCCTTTTTAGTAAATGCGAATTATGTATCGCGAATTAATGCAAAGTCTTTATTCATTGCTGAAACAGAGATACCCATTTCAAGAACCATTACAACTGAAGTCATGAATTTTTTTAAATCATTGTAAAGTTTTTACGTGTATGCTATAAAGTGACTGAGAGTTTCATGAAAACCCAGCGACCACGATTAAGGAATGATTCTATCTCTGTATCATGTATAGTGCTTTCTTGCGTTCATTGCGATTCTTGGCGCTCCTTGCGATACTCAAAAGGTAAAGCAGTAACGCAAAGCCCGCAGAGGACGCGCAAGGTTCGCCATGATTATTGATTTTAATAGCACAACACGTTCTTTTAATATAAAGTCCATAATTAAGCTGTACTGATTTCAAAACGTACTAAATTAGCTTTATAGTAAACTTTTACACAGTTTTTCATTTGCCTCTAAAAATTATGTATGAAATTTTTCGTTTTTATTTCACTCGCCTGTTCCGTAATACTACCCATGCCTATCCATGCACAATCGATAGAAAAAATGGATTTCGAAACCTATCGCCCTTTATCAACACTGGTGGTTCCGGGACATGTATTAACCAAAGCAAAATTTCCATTCATTGACGTGCATAATCACCAGTTCGGAATGCCCACGATGAACCTGGCTGGATTGATAAAAGATATGGATAGATTGAACATGAAAGTAATGGTAAACCTTAGTGGGGAAAGTGGAGATAGAATTGTTAAGTCTGTTGAAAATATTCGTCAAAACTTCCCTAAAAGATTCATTGTTTTTGCGAATATAGATTTTAAAAATATTGGTCAGGATAACTGGTCAGAAAATGCGGCTGCGCAATTAGCTACTGATGTAAAAAATGGTGCCAATGGATTAAAGATTTATAAAAGTTTAGGCTTTAGTGTTAAAGATGTAAGGGGTAAAAGGGTAAGTATAGATGATCCAAGATTAGATCTTATATGGAAAAAAGCGGGAGAATTAAAAATACCTGTGTTAATACATACTGCAGACCCAAAGCCTTTTTGGGATGCCAAAGATGAAAAGAATGAAAGATGGTTGGAATTGGCCACACATCCGGGTAGAAAAAGGTCGGATACAGATCCCGCACCGTGGGATACGCTAATAGCAGAACAACATCGCATGTTTAAAAAGCATCCGGGTACTACTTTTATTGCAGCACATTTTGGCTGGTACCCCAATGATTTGGGCAAACTTGGAAAATTACTGGATGAAATGCCCAATGTAGTAGTTGAATTTGGTGCCGTGATTGCAGAATTGGGCAGGCAACCCAGAATGTCGAAACTATTTTTCACGAAATACCAAAACAGAATTCTGTTTGGTAAAGACAGCTGGGTACCCGATGAGTATGCTACTTATTTCCGTGTGTTGGAAACAGAGGATGAATATTTTCCCTATCATAAAAAATACCACGCTTTCTGGCCGATGTATGGCATGGGCTTACCGGATGAAATACTTAAAAAGATTTATTACAAAAATGCATTACGAATTATTCCTAATCTGGATGCATCTCAGTTTCCTGATTAAGCATTCAATCCATTTATGAAATATGTTTTACTAACGAGCACTTTCAGAACAAAGTAAAAATCTCTTACGAAACACCATTTAATAATCCGAAAATAATGAACCACTTAGGATGTAATGTAAGTAGTTCATCAAACTGAAGCGACAAGGGGGTTTGAATATGTGACTTCATTCATGGTCATGTTCGGCCTTCTCTACTTTTTTTTGGCAAAATGCATTGCGAGGAACGAAGCAATAACGGTCCCTGGCGCGCATTCACTAGTTGTTGAAATCACTAAGTATTAATACTTTGGCCAATGGAAGTTTCGCTTTGGGATAAATGCCCGAGCCGTCATTGCAATGACGGTTCACGCTTCGCTATAAATACTATCATCCTGATATTTTATAACTCACTCACTTGTAAAGACTAATTGTTATTAAATCTGATCTTTTAAAATAAGATTACCGCATTCACTTTCAGTAAAAGCCGCTTTTTTGGTTTTGAATGGTTTTTTTGAAAGTAATCATGTATTGAACCTATAAAAATAAAATGAGCCACTCAAATTGAGTGACTCATTATTTCTTGGGGGAGAGATAGTTACCTGATTATCACTTTACTTTCATCAACTGCACTACTTTACGTTTGGTTCCCTGTATCAACTCTGCATAGTAGGTACCGCTGCTGTAGTTATGCCCTATCTGGAACGTGCTGTTGGAGCCGATCTTAGATTTGGCGTCTACTACCCTGCCGCTGCCATCCATTACCCGCAGGTTAACAGGTGTTTCATATTTACTTTCCAGTTTCAAAGTGAAGTAGGTGGTGCTCGGGTTTGGCATCACCGTTACTTTCAATTCTTCTTCTGTGCTTGCTTTTACTTCTGTTTTCTCTTCGGTTACCGTTTGGGTAGTACCGGTTTTATTTACAATCGGTTGTACCGGTGCAGGTGCACTGCAATTAAAGCTGTTCCAGATTACGGTATTGCCTTTGCTCTCTACCTCTTCGGCTATGAACAGTCCGGTCATATACACATCATCATTACAGCTGCTTGCCTGGTGACCGCGGTGGTCACAATCGTTGTGCTCATGGCCTCTGTGTCTGCAGCTGCGGTAATCGTGTGCTCTATGGTCGCAATTGCCACGATCATCATCATCACTATCAGTAGCTGTTACACGTAACTTTCCATCCGGCATAAACACATTGGCTATTACCCTGGTATCGCCACCTTTTACAGTGAACTTCTCTTCGTCCTTGCGGTTATCGCCCATGTAGAACGTTACTTTGTTCGCTTCAGGATTTACCAATACCTGACTGCCAAAGCTAACCTTTGAGCTTACCCGTACACTCGTATTAGGGGCAAAGCGAACATAACTGTAATCGTTGTTCCTGGCTCCTTTATCGGCCGTTAAGCTCTCTATGTTCAGGATACTATTGGTGAACCGTACACTTGCCCCTTCTTCCAGTCTGATGCTGCCGAAGGTATTGTTGGTGAGCGTTACACTAATCCCTTTCTTAATGGTCAGGTTCTTGTAGTTACCGCTAAGGGTGGCATTGTTTACAGATGCTGTAAAGCTTGGCAGGTTATTCGTGCTGCTGGTGTTCAGCTGCATGGCCGGTAAGGTTACGGTGGCTATGCCGATGATCTGGTTAGGTATCAGGATACCCGATCCGTCTTTATCTATCCTAGGTGCTTTTACAAATGCACCCACTCCGTTAACCGATGTATAGCTCTTGAACTCTGCTTCCCCTTTGGAAGTCATCACACCTACACTACCTGTTACTACTTTATTGTATTTGCCCAGCTCTACCTCTTTATAGGCAAGTATGGTATAGCTGCTGCTAAGTGTTTGTTTCTGGTAATTGTATACCGCTGAGGTAGCGCTTACACAACCGGTAGCTGTTGCTTTTACATACAGGTAATAATTACCATCGGCATTGCTTAAGCCAAGATTCAATAAAGAACTGTTGCTGAAGCTGGCTGCTGCATTGGTGTTAGACCAACTATAAGTAGCTGCATTAATGCTTGATGAGCCGGTAAGGGTTACACCGTTACAGAACGCATCGGCATTGCTGCTTACATAAGTAGCAACCGGTAATGGGTTAATGACTACTGTGGTGCTGCGCTGGGTGATGTTACCGTTAACATCGGTTATTGTCCAGGTAATGTTGCTGGTACCGATAGCAAAAGCACCTGATGCATTGTAACCGCTTCCGGTTCTGGTTGTGGCACCCGTTACGCTATAGGTTATGGTTGCGATGGTACAATTATCCGTTGCTGATGCAACCGGTATAGTGTACACATTGCTACCATTGGCATTGGCGCAGAAGGTTTGTGCAGTTGGTTGAGTAATCACTGGCTTTTCATTATCGGTTACGGTAATGGTCTGCGTAGCAGAACTACTGTTACCATGGATATCGGTTACTGTCCAGGTTACTACTGTTGTTCCAACAGGATACGTTGTTGACGGATGATCATTGGTTACAGTGGCTACCGTACAGTTATCTCCCGTTACCGGTGTACCGCTCGTTATTGTTGCTGCACATGCACCTGCATCATTGTTAACACTGATGGCTGCAGGAGCTATGATCGTTGGTCTTTCATTGTCATTTACCGTTACCGTAAAATTACAACTTGAGGAACCTATACTATTGGTTGCTGTTGCTGTTACAGTGGTAGTTCCTACCGCGAAGTAAGTTCCCGGTGCAATTGAATAAGAAATAGTAGAAACCGGGTTGCCTGTTGTTTCAGTAGCTGCAAAATCAACATTTGCGCCACATTTACCGGCATCATTGTTTACAGTTATGTTTTGTGGACAATTAATTGCCGGTGGCAATCCTGTAACCGTTACAACAAAAGAACAGCTTGCGGTTAAACCTGCGGCATCAGTAACTGTATAAGTTACAGTGGTTATACCTATTGGGAAGTTTGAACCACTTGCAAAACCACCTGTAAGTGTTGTAACAGATCCCGGACAATTATCCGTTCCAACTGGTGCAGTATATGTAACTACTGCGCCTGAAGCACTTGTGGCATTTACTGATTGATTAGCAGGACAAGTTATAGTTGGTGCCTGGTTATCAGTTACTGTAATCTGGAAACTACAAGTTGTTTTATTCCCAGCTAAATCTGTTGCTTCAAAAGTATTCGTTGTTGTGCCTATTGGGAAAGTTGACCCAGAAGAAATGCCTGAAGTTTGAATTACTGTTACAGAAGATGGAGTTGACATCTCCATTAAATAGAATCCGGAAACATTACTTATATCATGCCAGGTAAGCGAACCTGTGCCTGCTGGCCAATAAACGGTATAATTTTCTGACCTATTGTTAGCTTGAGGTTGACCGTAAGATATATCCCAACTGGTGAAAGCAGATGATATGCCTGATGCCCATACAAAATTGCCTTCTGACGCTACATCATTATATGGAACAATAAGATAAGTTCCACCTAAAGTACGAGCTACTGAAGCAGCAAAGGCATTTTCTGCGGCATCATTAATTGTTAACAGATGAGCTCCATAAGATGCCGCTATCGCCTGTTGATTGTATTGGTCAGATGCCGGGATAGGAGAATTAGAAATGTAATAAGTCTTTCCACCATAATTTCCATATACCCTATAACCAGAAATGGAAGGCAAAGATGCATTACAATTATCTGAAACCGTTGGAGCATTAAAATTAACTATCGCTCCACATGTTCCTGGATCATTATTCACAACAATGTTAGTTGGGCAATTGATACTTGGAGGGGTTTCATCTTTAACAGTTACAACAACTATATCAGATGAGGCAATACCCCAGCTATCTTTCACTTCTAAAGTAATGGTATGCGCACCAATTGAGAAGTTTGTAGAAAGAGATACACCAGTACCTAATACAGTTTGTCCTTCTTTCCAGGTATAACTGCTTATCGTATTTACGCCATCCGGATCTGAACTGGCAGAACCATTGAGTGTAACATTAGCGGTACAGTTTGCTGCGGCACCTGCATTGATATCCGAACCGGCATTTGCTACCGGGTCAGAATTACATGGACCGCTGTTTTGCATATCTAGATCATGCATAGCATACCCATTTAATACTGCACGATTAGGCTCTGCGCTATTGTTGGCCAGGAATCTTACCACTGTACTGGCAGAAGATGCCGTAAACTCAACGGTTAATATTTTAGCAGCAGGGATCCAGTTTGAATAGGAATAAGTAACTCCATTCACATTCACATTTATATTATTTCCCGTGCTGTTCACATCATTGCTAAAGATCAATTGTAAACGGTATCTATGACACGATGTTAATCCACCAATAGTTAGGGTCGATTCACTACCGTTTGGTTGGAACACCAATGCATCCAATAATTTTTTAAGGTTACTTCCCGGTATACAATCCTGACAAAAAGCACCACCCCCATTTGCAAAATTGGTAAGATTTGCCGCACTGTTTGAGAAACAAACCCCATTAATAGCTACTGGTGCTGCACTCGCTCCTAAATTATTGGCTGCAACTAATTGGCCAACATTTTGAATGTCTGAATCTACAGCCAACGTAGTAAAGGTTGCTGTATTTGACGGACTGCTAACAGTGAAAGGAGACGAAGTTGCTGAGCAGCCTGATGCATTGGTAACTTTCACTGAATAGTTACCGGTTGAATTTACAGTGATGGATTGCGAGCTGGCGCCATTACTCCAGAGATAAGACGATGCCGCACTGGCAGTTAATGTTACAGTACTCGAGCCACAAACCGTTGATCCACTCGAAGTAATAGAGGCAACAGGCGCCTGCCCCACAGTTGCAGTAATCGGCACCCTTGGAGATACACAGCCATTGCTATTGGTTGCATCTACATAATAAGTTGTAGTAGCAGATACATTGGGTGAATAGGAAGCACCTATTGCAAGCAAACTTCCGCCTGCTGCTGCATCCCACCATTTAATGGTTCCATTGTTAGAAGCGGCAGCAGATAAAGTAATTGCGCCGTTACCGCAAAGGGTTGCATCGGTTGTACTTGTGATATTGGATAATGGCACTGCAGTAACCTGCAATAAATCATTCAAATAAATGTAAGAAGGTGTATAATAATTGGTAGCCCCCAGATCCTGGAAACCGTCATTGTCAAGATCTCCCACAAATAAGCCACTTCCATAATCTTCACTCAGGCTATAAGGTTGTAATTCAAAACTGCACCCTTTATTTAATAATACTTTGATAAATCCTACTGCACTGCTTTGATGAAATAATACAGCATCCGGTAATCCATCATTATTAACATCTGCAAGTTTAAAATCTGATACCTGAGAAAGAGGGAAACCTGTTTGAACGTTATTGAATAATAAAGTTCCGGTTCCTGAAAAATTACCCTGGCCATCATTTCTATTTACATACAAACCGGAATTATTATACCCATCATACCTTACCAAATCTTTGTCTCCGTCATTGTCCCAGTCTAATAAATAAACATTACCTGCATAACCATTATCATTGGTTGTTAAATTGTAAGGTGGTGCAAAGGCTCCTTGATTGTTTACATAAATTTGTGCAGGCCAGCTATTTCCCCCAGATACCATATCCAAATCACCATCCCCGTCAATATCTGCTACATCAATAGAGTTTCCGGTAGGTGTTTCACCAATAATAGTCTGATTTAATGCAAAATTTGCGTTTCCGGTTGTTCCGGTATTCAACCAAATTTCAGTATGGTAGGTGCCATCCTGCATTCTTATGCCTGTGTAAACAATATCATTTTTACCATCCTGATTGATGTCTATAATTTTAGCAAGAGGATACCCGTAAAATCCACTAATGAATGATCCTGACATAATTGTAAAATTACCATGCCCATCATTCAGGAAAATCTTGCCATACGTTTGGGATGCCCAATTTGTTGGAACTATTAAATCCAGATCTCCGTCATTATCCAAATCTCCAAACTCATAATTGGCATCATTGATGCCTGTATAGCCGCACCAGCATCATAATTACCGTCTCCGTCATTTGTAAACAACATAAGTTCATAACGATTTCCGTAACGCGCAGCAATTAAATCAAGGTCCCCATCTCCATCTACATCACCCAAACGAGGTCCTACAAGTCCTAACCCACCAAATTGAACGGCTGTATTTTTAATAAAAGAGTTGGATCTTACTTTAATAACCGTAACCGTAAATGAACAGCTGGTTGATCCAATATCATTGGTAGCAGTTGCAGTAACCGTAGTTGTACCAACAGGGAATAAGGAACCGGGCTGAATAGAATAGGTAAAAGTTGCCACGGCTGAACCCGGAGTGGTTTCTGTAGCTGCAAAAGTAACCGATGCACCATTTTGACCCGGCGTATTATTAACAGTTATATTATTAGGACAAACTATAATGGGAGCCGGATGATCGCTCACGATCACAGTAGTTGTAGCCGTTGCAATACAGCCACTTCCATCAAATGCATTTACGGTATAAGTTCCACTTGCTGCCACACCTGCATTTGTAATTTGTGGATTCGCTAGGGTTGAAGTAAAGCCATTTGGACCGGTCCAGTTTCTTGAAGAAAAGGTTCCGGTATATGCTAAATTTATCGTTCCACCAACAGATACCGGACTATTGCTTGATGCAATGGTTACCGGACTAACATAAGGAGATGTAGTAGTATTGTACCAGATCACATCTCCTTCCGTACCAAGATTGGTTACATACACATCCAATTTACCATCACCATTAAAATCTTCTAATCTTACATCATCCGCCTGACCTGTATTAATAGAGGGAACGGTTACTTTGCAAAAGCCAGCCTTACCATTGTTGGCTAAAACCATATCCTGATCTGAGCCCCCTATTGACGGTACATAAACATCTTTGTCTCCATCCCCATCCAGGTCTCCTATACCAATATGTGCCCATCCTTGCACACCAGTTGCTGCAACAGTTTGAAATAAGGTAAAATTACCTGTACCATTATTTTTATGAACAAAAAATCGGTTGTTTTCTCCTATTACAAAATCAATATCCCCGTCACCATCCAGATCAGACTGTTTAGTAGGCAGTTTATTTCCAGAAATGCTTTGACTAAATGTGAAGGTTCCATTTCCGTTATTTTTGTAAATATTCGTACTGCTAGAATTGAGCATAACGTCATTGTCTCCGTCCCCATCAATATCAATCAATAAATTTCCAGCACCATTTGTTATTGGAAAAACGAAACCGGAACTAAAATTTCCAATCCCATCATTTAATAAAATTTTAGTTCCATTGGCAATACCCCAACGGTTAGAAACCAGTAAATCAATATCTCCATCACCATCAACATCAGCCGCAGAAACCCAATTCACCGATTTATTGGAACCTAGTAAAGCAGGCTGAGAAAAAGCAGTAAATACACCTGCTCCATTGTTCTTATAAATATATAATCCACCATTGGCTCCATTTTCAGCACCTGCCAAAAGGTCAATATCTCCATCATTATCAATATCGGCTAAAGCCAGACCCGACCAGTAACCTCCGCCGCTTGGAGCAGGTAATTGAGAAGATGTCATTACACCACCACCTGTATTGGTGTGTATATCAATTGGACCGGGCCAGGCAGCTGCAATCGCATCTGGTCTGCCATCACCGTTAATGTCGCCGGTAACAGCAACATATTGGCCCTGGCCACCTCCAATATATCCCAGACTCTGACCGGAATTTGAAAAAGTAATTTGAGCATTCATATCCTTAGATATGACCAGCGACAAGAAAACAAATGCCAAAAATTTAATAGCAAATAGTAGACTTTTTTTCATAATATTCTTTTTTTAATGCGTATGCAATACAATACCCCACACCTTTATCAGGGTGGTTTGGTGATTCATAGGAAATGTGGATTGAAAACAAGGAATTATTTTTTGAAATAACGCCAAAGGATAGGAGATTTTACTTAATAGCGTAGTCGAAAACCTACATTGCACCACAAATTATAAGCTTACCCCGAAAAAAAAATTTTGCTACTTCAAAATGGTATGAATTGTCAATTTTTGGGGTTGAACTGCAAAATCATAAGCGATTCAACCCTAAAAACTATCTGTTCGTATCAAAATGTAGTGCCGTGAATTTGAAATAGCTATTTTCATACCGCTGATGAGATTTTTCTTATTAATATTTTTATTGCTGGCTGTTTGTATTGATACATCCTGCCAGATACAACAACCTGTTTTTGTTGGCATAAGTTCATGGGAAAAAGTTGCCAATCAAAAATCTCCGGATCCGTTACCGGTAACTGAACATAAAGTATGGATGAACACAACGGTTTATCCTGATGAAAATAAATCCATTGTTTACAGAAAAATAGATCCGGGAACCATACTACTTAAAAATGGCCCCACCCTTCCTCTTGTGCAATCCTTTAATATTACCGGAAGAAAATTAGCAGCGCCGAATATAGTGGATGCCCTACCGCTTGAAACCCGCGATAATGCGGATTTTAATATATCGTATACAGATAAACAACATGGTTATGCAGGCAGTAATTCAAGCGATTTTGCAGAAGATGAAAAACATAATATATGGATAGCTTCCGGAAATGAATTGATAAAATATGATGGGTACCATTATTATAAATACAATACCAAGAATGGGTTTCCGGACATTACCATCGAATCCATGGCGTATGATAATCAGCACAGACTTTGGCTGGGTTCTAATAAAGGTGTGTATTATATAAAAAATGATTCATTGTTTACCATCAAGAGTAAAGGATTGGATTTTTCTACTCTCTATTGCAGAAAAGTTACAGTTGATAATAAACAAAGAATATGGTTTGCCACAAAAGAGAATGGGGCTATTTGTCTAACTAAAACTTCTCTGCTTATTTATGATAAACGATGCGGATTGCCCTTTGATTATGTGCATACCACTTTTATTGATAAGGATGGCAATATATTATTGGGGTTATGGGATAAAGGGCTGATCATCATCAAGCCTGATAAAATGTTGTTTCTTTTCAGCAAAACCAAATTGATGCAGTACCATGATATTACTGCCATTTATCAGGATGATCAGGGCATTTGGTTGGGAGGCTTTACCAGCAGCCTTCTTTATATGGGCAGTAAAGACACATTGCAATATTCAACCAGTGGTGGAAATTATAACGAACGCATTTACGACATTAAGAAAGCACCAAAAGGTTTATGGATTTCTATCTATGGAGGTGGCTTATGTTATTTTTCGAAAGAAAGAATCATTCATTTCTCTCAAACAAATGGGTTACTAAGCAACAATACTTATTACTTGTTTGAAGACAGTTTTCAAAATATCTGGGTTGCCGATCTTTTATCGGGGTTTTCCAGATTGAATGAATCGAATTTTTACTTAGAACCCTATCCCAATAAAAATATTAATCTTGTTTATAATAAAATACCTGATAAAAAAAGAAAGGGAGAATGGATTTTTACTGAAGGATCTGGGTTATCCTTTTATAGTAATTCTAAGCTAACAGCTTATATGAATACATTGCAAAATGGCATACAACCCATGATGCATCCGATGTATGGAGAATTGAATGAAGATGGATCTTTGTGGATAAGCAGTTATGGTGCAGGAATCGTTTATGCAAAAAATCAAAATTTTGAATTTTATCAATTTGCAGATTTTTGGGAAAATCAAATCATTTTTTCTATAAAGAAAGACCATTCAGGAAAGGTATTTTTCAGTACTATGCGGTATGGCGTTATTGTTTATGACCAGCAAGCATTCTGGCATTATTCCACTGCTACTGGATTAGGAAATGATGAGCCGTTAAAATTATTTACAGATGGGAATAAAAAGGTCTGTTGTTCTTTTAAAAATTTATTTCAACGATTTAACGGATCAAACATTGAAAACCTCCAGTTAAATAAAAAAGTATTCAATCAAACCATCAATGACTATTTGTCGATCAATGAATCTATTAGTTTTTTGGGTACCGAAGGAAGTGGACTATACATTCAAAACAAAGAAAAGGTATACCAACTTACAACGGTTTCAGGTTTACTCTCCAATAACATTAAAAACATCACGAAAGATACAACTGGTAAAATATGGCTCACTACTGACAAAGGAATTGAATACCTGAAATTTAAAGGAATGGAAATTACTGAACACAAAATTTTTAGTCAATCCAATGGATCCTATTTGCTGAATGGCGGGCAGGTAATACTAAATCCTAATGGCTTCCCAACCTGGTCTGCAGGCAAAAAACAGCTACAATTTGATCCGGTTTTTAGTCACCCGGAAAACAAAACACCTTATTTTAATTTTGGCCAGGCACTTATTGATACCACTCCATTACCGTATAATGAACCCATCAGTATTATTCCAAATAAAAAGATCAACATTCCTTATTCCATTATTTATTGGGGAAGGGAAAATAATCTGGAAATCTATTACCTTCTAGTTTCCAACAGGGGCGATACGACAAAACGATTTATTGGCGATAAAGGTAATATCGCTATTAGTGAAATATTACCCGGCCAATACCGAATTATACTAGCTGCTATTGACAACAAAACAATTTTTTATGCGGAACCCATCTTTATCACAGTAAATAATTACTGGTATAATACATGGCTTTTCAGAGTTCTACTTGGAATATTGGTCATTTTAGGAATCATCAGACTTTTCAGAATAAAATCAAAAAGACAACGGCAACAGAATGAAATATTAAAGGAAAAAGTTGCTCAACAGACGGAAGAAATCCGAAAAGAAAAAGAGGAACTCATTCAAAGTAATCAGGTGATCAATAAACAAATGGAAGAAAAAGATGTACTGATACAAGAGATCAATCACCGGGTAAAAAACAACCTGCAGTTTATTGCAGCCATGGTGGAAATGCAAATGGGCTCTGATTTTAAAAAAGGGACTGTTGAATCATTACTGGGTACTTCCAGAAGGATCGCGGCCATGTCATTGGTTCATGAAATGTTGTATGATAATAAAGATACCCAGGGCCTTTCAGTAAAAAAATATATCAGTGAACTGGTCAGTCACCTCAAAGAGATGGCTATTGATAATTCAAATCCCATTCAGATCAATATGGATGTGGAAGATATCTTACTTGATTCAAAATCTGCCATTGCATTGGGAATGATCATTTCTGAATTGGTAAGCAATTCATTTAAACATGCTTTTACCAATATTGCAAATCCGGTAATATCCATTCAACTGAAACTGGATATTGCTTCTGGAAATATTACAGTAACTGTAAGCGATAATGGAAATGGCATATCAATTAGTAATGAGCCCACAAAAGGATTGGGCAGCCGTCTGGTAGATATTTTTAGCAGGCAACTGGAAGGGTCTCATACCATTCATTCTGATCATCATTTTGTATTTGTACTAATTTTTAAACCACAACAGGAATGAGTGCAATCAAAATTCTGATAGTGGAAGATGAAGTGCTTATTGCAGAGCACATCAAAGATTACCTACTTTCCTTTGGGATGAGTATGGTTTATATGGCACATAATAAAAACCTTGCATTACAGGCCATTGAACATATAAACCCTAATCTTGTATTATTAGATATGCATCTGCAACGCCCTTTGGATGGAATTGAAATTGCAAAAAAAATTGACGAAAAAGGCAACCCACCTTATATATTTATTACAGCCAATGCAGACATGCTCATCATACAGGAAGCCATTCATACAAAAGCTGCAGCATACATTACAAAACCTTTAAAAAAATCAGACTTGTTTGCTGCAATCCAGATTGCCCTGAAAGCACAAACCAGAAATGAAGAAGCCTATCTGTTGATCAGGGAAAACAATGCTTCCCTTAAACTATTCCTGTCGGATATACTGTGCATTGAAAGCAATGGAAATTATCTTGATATTCATACAAAAAAACAAAAGCTGATTACTCGCCAAACTTTGGAATGGGCAGAAGAACATTTACCTTCCCACCAATTCATGCGGATACACCGCTCTTTTTTGGTAAACCTGAGCGCTATCCAGAGGGCCACTTCCAAATACGTTTACATTGGCGATAAGGAGATTCCGGTATCACGAACCAATGTTTCCAAGATTGCAGAATATTTACAGAAGTCGAAGAAAAGTTAAATTTGAATACCTTACAGATAAAAAATAATTAAAAAACCTTCGTGTGATTTTCCGTTGTAGTAAAGATGTTCGGACCGTCATTGCAATGACGGTGCAGGATCGCTTTAGATAATATCACCTTGATATTTTATAACTCACTCACTTATAAAGTCAGATGGGTTTTAGTTTTCAAGAGAATTGTTGGACGAAGGCACAAAAAAACCTCAAAACATCTGTTTTAAAGGTTATAGTTTGTGTTTACTGCGAGAACAAGATATGAACTCGTGACACCAGGGTTATGAATCTGCAGAAGGTAAATTTTCAAGATCGTTTAGATCTTTATTTCTTCCTGCAGCTTTTTTAGCTTCAATTAATTGATGCAGGTGAATGATTCGGACATCAATCGTATTATCTATCCTTTCAACAGTTGATAATTGGTAAGTGTTTGTAAAATCTAACCCTTTCACTGCTGTCATTATTTCAATAGCATAAGGAGGTTTACCAAATGAGAAAACATCAAATTCAATGAAAAAAAACTGTTCTTTGATAATTGCTTTTTGCAGGTAGCCCGAATTCAATAATAGCAGACAAAAGTTTTGAATAATTAGTTTCTGTTTTATTCACCTATATCCATGTTACCTTAGAACGGATATAGCCTCTTATAATAACTGCATATCCAACTACTAGAATATATTCAACCTGGTGTTTATTCAAAAAGTGAATAAAATCACGAAAATTATTGTTGAAAATATTCATTATTAATTTCGTTTTCGAGCAGAAAAGAGGGTTCTATCCAATTTCGTAGTAAGGAAGAGGGGTTGCTGAAATGCAACAGCTATCATATGGGCAGCGGCCCGCAATTTTTCCTCAATCGTTTTATCATGCCAATATTTGAAATCTATATTGCCATCTTTCTCCCTGTTTCGGGCTTGAAAAGCCGTGGTATCAAGATATTTTCTGGGCATGACTCAAATTTATCTTAACTGTCGATTTATTAAACAAAAAAGCCCCAAAAGGGGGCTAATTTTTGATTTGTAGCGAGAACGAGATTTGAACTCGTGACCTCAGTTTATAAAACCTAAAGCATCAATAATATCATTTTTAAGTAAGCAACAAAATTGTCAAAAAAATCACTATCCATGAACCCCATCCAAACCAGGCCCATTTCCTTTTATTACGATCCCCGGAAAATATATACACTAATAACACTCCAAGTCCGCCAAATATTAAACCCGCTGTGAAGCCCCCAAGGTTAAATCCTTCTGTTCTCATCATCATAAGCCGCGACGGCGCGTTTAGCCAGCTTTTTCTTATAGGCTTTGAAAGCAATCCGCTGGAAAAGATTCATTTTTTTGCCTGTTAAAGTTTCGTATTCTTTCACAGACATTTTGGATACACGCAACATTAACTCTTTACTCATCAATGTTGTTTCATCGATTGTAGAAACACTGTCTTTAACAAGATTGGAAACAGAAGAAGGTATGGAAGCATTCGTTTGTACGACTAGCAATGACATACACATCAAAGCCAGAATGAGCATTTTTTTCATGTGCAATTAGTTTGGATCCAATAAAATTAGGGGAAAAATTCGTATGCCAAAAAAAAATATATTACTCAGGTATTGAGGTTATATAATTCACAAAATAGCCCCAAAAGGGGCTATTTTGTCATTTGTAGCGAGAACGAGATTTGAACTCGTGACCTCAGGGTTATGAATCCTGTGCTCTAACCAACTGAGCTACCTCGCCGGGTTAGTTTTGGTTGCGGTTTTGCACTAACGGGCTGCAAATATAGGAGGTTTGGGTAAAATGAAAACCCTTAATAAGCTAAAAGTTTGCCTATCCTTTCGGTTAATTTGGCGGGGGTGGGCAGCATAGCGGCTTCCAGTGCGGTATTGATGGGTACGGCGGGCAGGTTTTTGGCGCCCATTACCTCTACCCGCGCATCCAGAAAATGATAGCAATTATTGGAAATACGCAGGGAGAGTGCTTCTGCAAATGAGTTGTTCTGCTGTTCTTCGCTTAGTACCAACACTTTGCCGTGTTTGCGCACCGTATTAAAAATAGCTTCTTCATCTAAAGGGAAGAGGGTGCGCAGATCCAGTATCTCTATTTGCCCGGGCATTTGTTCGGCCGCAGCTTTGGCCCAATACACACCCATTCCATAGGTAATGATGCAAACACTTTCCCCTTTTTTTATGCGTGCCGGGTCGGCTTCCAACACCGTATTGGCTTTGCCCAGTGGAAGTACATATTGCTTATCAGGTTCAATGGTTCGTGCATCATCCGTTCCGGGCACTTTGCTCCAGTACAACCCTTTGTGCTCCAGCATAACCACCGGATTGGGATCGAGAAATGCTGCTTTCATTAACCCCTTCATATCAGCCGCATTGGACGGATACACCACTTTAATTCCCTTTACAGATAACAGGGTGCTTTCAATGCTGCCACTATGGTATGGGCCACCGCCACCATAGGCTCCGGTGGGCACCCGCAACACCATTTGCACCGGAAATTTTCCGTTGGATAAATAGCAGGATTTGGATGCTTCTGTGATGAGCTGGTTTAAAGCAGGATAGATATAATCTGCAAACTGAATCTCTACAATGGGCTTCATACCCAGGGCGGATAATCCAACGGTAGATCCAACAATATAAGCTTCCTGAATAGCCGTATTGTACACACGTGCATCACCAAACTTATCAGCCAGTGTTGCCGCTTCGCGAAATACACCGCCCAGCCTGGCACCCACATCCTGCCCGTATAAAATGGCTTCGGGATAGGCTTCCAGTATTTCTTCAACGGCATGCAGGGCCGCATCAACCATCATTACCCGGTCGGTATTTTTTGAAACACGTTTACCTTTTTCTTCTGTAACCGGTGTGGGTGCAAAAACATGCGCTTCCAAACTGCCGGCATCCGGCTCGGCACTTTGTTGTGCGCGTGCAAAATCGTGGTTTACTTTTTCAGCCGCATGGGTTTCTGCCGCATTAATCTCGTGCTCCTGATAACCTACCCCCTGCAACAACAAACGCAGTTTGGGAAAAGGATCATAGGTACCATGTTTTAACAGGTCTTCCCTGCTTCTGTAAAATTCTTTTCTAACACCACTGGTATGGTGGCCCAGTAAAGGAACACTGGCATGTACCAATACAGGTTTACGCTCTTCTCTTGCATACGCCATGGCCTGCTCCATCGTTTCATAACTGCGAATAAAATCACTGCCATCGCACTGCAAACGTTTTAATCCTTTAAAACCGGCGGCATATTCATAGGCATTGGTGGTTCTGATCTCATTGGCTGATGCACTAATGCTCCATTGGTTATCTTGTACCAGGTATACAACAGGTAATTGTTTTAATACGGCAAACTGCAAAGCTTCACTCACTTCTCCTTCCGATACACTGCCATCGCCTAATGAACAAACTACAATGGGTAATCGTCCATCACCACTCTTACGCAATAAGGCCGATCCGGATTGTTCCAGAAAACGAATGCCCTGTGCAATACCGGTGGTAGGTATGGCCTGCATGCCGGTGGCACTGCTTTGGTGAATAATGGAGGGTTTGTCTGTATCTCTACTGCTGGGGTGACAATAATATGAACGCCCACCTGAAAAAGGATCTTCTTTTTTGGCCAGTAGCTGCAACATTAATTCGTAAGGAGTAAACCCAACGGATAACAGTATGCTGTCATCGCGGTAATACGGACTTACCCAATCGCAGGATAATAGTTGTAGTCCTGTTGCAATCTGAATGGCTTCATGCCCGCGTGAAGTAGAGTGAACGTATTTGCAAACATTGCGGTTGGCATCATACGTATCGCCCATTGCCCTGGCTGTAGCCATTAACTGGTAAGCATGTAATAATATTTCGGGCGTGAGCATCAGGTGTTAATATAATTAGCGAACAGGTAATAAACAATAAGGGATACATTTCCCTGTCATTACTTGATCTCGAGAGCGAACATTTTTTCTTTCTGATAAAATCCTTCCAGTACATCATCGGTAACACATTCTCCTACGCCTGCGGGTGTTCCGGTATACACCAGATCACCAATATTCAGCGAAAAAAATTGTGAGATATGAGCAATGATTTCGTTGAAAGAAAAGATCATATCTGCCGTATTTCCTACCTGTACAACTTCCTTATTTTTTTGCAATGAAAATTCAATAGGTGTTTCTAACAGTTCCGGTGTAAAAGAAATCCATTTACCAATAACGGCAGAATTGTCCCATGCTTTTGCTTTTTCCCAGGGCAGTCCTTTCTTTTTCAGTTCTGCCTGTATATCGCGGGCAGTAAAATCGATACCAATCGTGAAAGCATCGTAATAGTCTGTAGCGGTTGCCTCATCTACATAACGGCCATTTTTACAAATACGTAAAACCACTTCCGCTTCGTAATGTAATTCATTAGAAAACTCGGGGTAATAGAAAGGTGCATTGGACTGCATCAGGGCCGACTTGGGTTTCATAAAGATCACCGGCTCTTCGGGAACGGCATTGCCAAGTTCTTTGGCATGATCCACATAATTTCTGCCCACACAAAATATTTTCATAACGGTACCAGTTTATAATAGTAAGTATATAACCGAAACGGGGTTTACTGCAACGGTTAACGCTGCGGCAAGGTTTTTATTATTCAAAAACAAGGTTATTGATCAGATTCATTGTTCTCTCAAGCCCAATACTGGCAAACGATTCAATGGCTTCAACACTTTTTTCTATCTTTTGTTGAACAATGGGTTGTTCGGCAGTTGTCCACTTTCCTAAAACAAAATCTACCTGTTTGCCCTTGGGAAACTGGTTGCCAATACCAAAACGCAGTTTGGGGTACTGATCGGTGCCAAGGGTTAACTGGATATCTTTTAAACCATTGTGGCCTGCATCGCTGCCAGAACCCCGTAAACGAAGTTTATTCAAGGGTATGGCCAGCTCATCCACAATGGTTAGGGTGGCGGCTATTTCCAATTTTTCTTTGTCGAGCCAGTATTTAAAAGCCTTACCACTAAGGTTCATGTAAGTGGTAGGTTTTATACAGACAAAAATTTTACCCTTCCATTTTACTTCAGCCACCTCGGCTAATCGATCCATTTTAAAAAAACCTCCGTGCTTAAGTACAAACGCACTAACCACATCAAACCCGATATTATGGCGGGTATGCCGGTATTCATCGCCAATATTACCTAAACCAATGATGAGAAATTTATTCATACAATACCTCAAAAGTAGCAGGTAAAATCAAATACACAAAGGCGATTTCACAACCGAAGCATAGAATGCCATACAACTGAACCAACCCGATTGTTACATTTTTTTGCTAAATAAACGTTTTAGGGCAACTTGCCTTAATTTCATAGCTTGCTATTCAGTATATCCGATGTCAAAACCTGCTATGAAAAAAATCAGTGCTATTGTATCCAGGCTCGCCAATATTGGGGTAACCGATGCATTGAGTTTTCATGAAAAGAAAAAAACACAACTGCTGAATGTAGTAGTTGGTAGCGGTCTGCCACTGAACCTCTTTTTTTGTGTCAATAATCTTACTCAGGGAAGAACATTATTAAGCTTGATCAATTTTCTTTTATTTCTCGGCGGATTACTGATTTTATACATAAACGGGAAAAGAAAATTTTTACTGAGCCGGACCATTATGACCTTTCTTGCCAGCATTTTGTTTACGGCAAGTGCCCTATTGTTCAGAAACGGTGGTGAGTATTACCTGATTGCCAACCTGATCATTATCATTATTTATTTTAATGAAAGAAGATACCTGATCTTCATCAGTATTTTTAACTGCCTGCTTTTTCTGGGTATAAAAATATTTTTAACCACCTCATACATATATGGAATTGTGCCCTACGGAAGGGTGATTTTTAATATGTCATGGACACTCCTTATCATGATGCTGGCATTGCTATTTTTTAAAAAAGAGCAAATTGATTACCAGGAACATATAGAGGAAAAAAATAAAGAGCTTGAAAAAATAAATGAAACCAAACAGAAATTGTTTTCCATTATTTCTCATGATCTACGATCCCCCATCGGGCAGTTAAAATCTTCGCTGGACCTGGTAAACAGGGGCTATCTATCGCCTGAAGATTTCAAAAAAATAACTGGCAATTTATCTCTAGAGGTAGATCAATTACACAGTACATTGGATAACCTGTTGCGTTGGAGCATCAGCCAGTTTCAGGGCATTGTGGCAAAACCTGAAAAAGTGTCGCTTACGGATATCATTGAAAATAAAGCCATCCTGTTTCTCAAACAATCCATTGAAAATAAACAGATCCGTTTCCATTTCGAAAATGCAGAATTGTTTGTTTGGGCAGACCCAGATCACCTGATGCTGGTATTCCGTAACCTTTTGTCAAATGCCATCAAATACAGTTATCAGAATGGCAACATTACCATACGCATGTACACTGCGGGTAACACAGTTGTTACCGAAATAGCAGATAGTGGAATGGGGATGAATGAAGAAACAAAATTGGCTGTTTTTAATCCCGTTAGTATGGTTTCAAATACGGGTACCTCTAATGAAAAAGGTACCGGACTAGGTTTAAAACTCTGCAAAGAATTCATCGAAAAAAACAATGGCCTGATCTGGGTGGAGAGTTTAGAAAACAAAGGCACCACGTTTTATATATCTCTTCCTGCCGCACAATAAAAGAGCCCGATACAAGGTACCGGGCTCTTTTAAAAATATGCGTTGAGAAATTATTTCTTTTTCTCGTCTTTACCAGCAGTAGCTTCTTCCTGTTTCAGCTGACGTGTTAACACAACAGAGGCAATAGGAATACGTGGTGAGTTCAGGATCTCCATTCCGTCGATCTTTACATCTTCCACACGAATGTTTCCGTTCAAATCAAGATTGGTAATGTCTACTGTAATGGTTTCTCTCAGGTCTTTAGGCAAAGCCTTCACCTTTAAAGATTTCATTTTAGTAATCATTTTACCACCACCTTTTACACCGATAGAAACACCGGTAAATTTAATAGGAAGGGTAGCAACCACTTTTTTGTCGTTCACCAGTTCCATCAAATCTACGTGGATTAGTGAATCCTGTACTTTGTCAAACTGCAGATCTTTCAAAATGCATTTGTAAGTTTTGCCATCTACCGTTACGTCGGCCAACTGAAATTCACCAGTGTACACCAACGGCTTGAAAGCCTTGGCAGAAGCGTAAAAATTTACTTCTTGAGCACCCCCGTAAATTACACCCGGCACATTGTCCTGAGAGCGAAGCTGGCGGGCGGCTTTTTTGCCACTTTCGGTCCTCAGGTGACCTTCGATTGTAATTGTTTTCATGTTATTATTTTTTGGACGGCAAAGGTAGGGAAAAGGGGTAATTATTAATTAATAATTAGTAATTAATAATTAATAATGAAAACCCATATATAATTGAATTTCAGTTAATTACTAATTACTAATTATTAATTATTAATTTATTTATCCCTTCCCCGTAGCTGAGAATGAATAAACAAGCTGGTAATGCTCTTGTTTTCGTAAGCGTTTCTTATGGCGATGGCAAACAAATCGGCTACAGAAATTACTTTTATTTTAGGGCTTTCCATTTTCAAAGGAATGGTATCGCATACGATCAGTTCTTCCAACACACTGTTTTCGATATTTTCATACGCTTTTCCACTTAAAACGGGGTGTGTGATGAGGGCGCGTACACTGCGGGCACCTTTTTCTTTTAGCAAACCTGCAGCTTTGGCAAGGGTACCACCGGTATCGCAGATATCATCTACCAGAATAATGTCTTTACCGGTTACATCTCCAATCACTACCATGCTGGCAATTTCATTGGCCCGTTTGCGGTGCTTATCGCAGATCACCATTTCAGCATTAAAATAGCTGGCAATTTCTCTAACGCGGTTGGTACTGCCTACATCTGGTGCAGCAAAAGAGAGATTGGCCAAACGCAGTTGTTCTATATAGGGAATAAAAATAGCGGAGCTATCCAGGTGATCCACCGGTACATCAAAGAAAGCCTGTATTTGTGGTGCGTGCAGGTCCATGGTAATGATCCTGTCTGCACCCGCTGCCTGTAACAAAGTGGCAATCAGTTTTGCACCAATAGCCACACGTGGCTTATCCTTTCTATCCTGCCTGGCAAAACCATAATATGGTATTACGGCAATAATTTTATGTGCACTGGCGCGTTTGGCGGCATCAATCATCAGCAGCAATTCCATCAGGTTGTCGGTGGGTGCATAAGTGCTTTGCACCAAAAAAACATAATCACCACGGATACTTTCCAGAAAAATGGGTTGGAATTCTCCATCACTGAATTTTTGGATATTGATTTTACCGATAGGGGCGCCAAAACGTTGCGCAATTTTTTCTGCCAGCTTCTGCGAACCGGTGCCGGAGAATATCTTGACGGATGGGTTCATATAAGAGAGGAATGTGCGGCGAAGATAGAGATTAGGTTAAGAAATTGTAATTTGATTTTGCAATAATTTTTTGTATGCACAATTTTTCTATTAAAGACTGGGCTGAAGATGACCAACCCCGAAAGAAATTATTTAACAAGGGACCGGACTCTTTAAGTAATGCAGAATTACTGGCCATTCTCATCAACAATGGCTCCAGAAACCAATCTGCGCTTGATCTAGCCAAGGCATTACTGCAAAGCAGCGGAAATGATCTTGGCGAACTGGCCCTGCTGGGTGCGCAGCAGATTACCAACCGTGGCATTAAAGGAATTGGCGAGGCCAAAGCCATCCGGATTGTAGCGGCTTTGGAGCTGGGTATTAGAAGAAATGCTATTGGTAAGAAAAAAGAAACGGTTGTAAAAAGCGGTGATATTGCAGATTACCTGAGGGCTCACCTTGAATTCAGACAAAAAGAGGTGTTTGCAGTCGTTTTTTTAAATCGTGGCAATAAAATAAAACATGTTGAAATGATCAGTGAAGGTGGGCTAACGGCAACGGTTGCTGATCCACGTATCATTTTGAAAAAAGCATTGGAGTATAATGCAACTGCCATCATTCTCTGCCATAACCACCCCGGCGGAAATACCCGGCCCAGCCGTGCCGACGAAGCCATCACCCAAAAAATAAAACAGGCCTGCGCGCTGCTGGATATTCTTCTGATGGATCACATCATCGTAAGCAGTGAGGGGTATTTTAGTTTTGCCGATGAAGGAATACTTTGATAATTAAAAATTAATAATTAGTAATTAGTAATTGTTGGCACCTACTAATCTACCCCTGAATAGTTTTTAATTACTAATTACTAATTATTAATTATCCTACGCTTGTGCGGTTGGTCCGCCGAAGTTCATGGGGATTTCTATTTGTTCAAGATCTTTAATGGTGCCATTGGCTGCTTCAAAGCGTCCTATATTTTCTTCCAGTGCTTTCATAAAACGTTTGGCGTGCATGGGGGTAAAAATGATCCTTGATTTTACTTTGCTTTTGGGGGTGCCCGGCATTACGTTTACAAAATCGATCACAAATTCGGCATTGCTGTGGGTAATAATGGCCAGATTGGCATAACTGCCTTCTGCTACTTCTTCACTGATCTCGATATTCAATTGTGCGGGTTGCTGTTCCATAAATTTCTTTTGAGAGGGCAAATGTATTCAAATTGGGGTTCTCTACAGAAAAAAAAGAGCCGTCCTGATGATCAGGACGGCTCTCATATAAAAATATTTCGCTTCTATTTATTCCACCAAACTTTTACATAGTTGTGGTCTGAACCACCCAGTGCTGTAACAGCAGCAGTGTAGTTAGTACCATTCAAAGATGCTTCATTGGTTGGATAACCATTGCGTAAAGGAATACCTCTTGGGTCTACTGCATCAGCTGCAGCAACCAATGTTGGAAATCCGGTTCTTCTCCAGTCATTCCAGGCTTCCCATCCTTTCAGGTATCCGGCAATCCATTTTTCGGTCATGATTTGCTTATAACCATCGGTTGCATTGTACGTAACACCAGCTTGTGTCATGTAAGTTGCCAACGCAGCAGTATTGCTTACGCCATTCTGAGCCCATGATGCGGCTATGGCTTTACCATACAGGTCAGCGGCTTCTAAATCACCACCGTTTGTATATCCAATCTTTGCAGCTTCGGCCTGCATAAACAGTACCTGCGCATAAGAGTAGATATTCAATTTAGAACCTGCACCACGGAAAGCATCACCAATACGACTATATGCAGCGGGAATGTTAACCGCCTGGTTTCTTCCATAAGGTAATCCAACGATAGCGCCACCTGCCAGTGATTCGGCATATACTTTCAATCTTGGATCGGTTTTAGGAGCCATGTAATTTGTCATGGTAGTACTGATAGCATAGTCATTACGGAAGCTAACAGAATAGTTGTTATACCAAGGATTGTAGTTATTAGGGTCGCCAGCAATAAAGTTGTAATCGATATTTTCAGCATTGGAGCTGATCACACCAGCAGCCAAAGCAGCAGCATATTCCGTTTTACCTTTAGCAGCATCTGCTTTAGATAAACGTAGTGCCATGATCATACGGGTAGTGTTAGCAAAACGCTTCCACGCAGCCATATCACCACCCAGAAGAATATCACCTACCACGCTTTTTTCAGAAACAGTAATCTGGGCATTGGCTTCAGTTAATTCTTTAAAAAGGTCTGCATAAATACTTTGCTGGGTATCATAAGCAGGTGCAAAAGCAGTAGCTCCCTGTAAGGCCTTTGTATATGGAATATCTCCCCAACGATCAGTGATCTGCAAGAACAAATATGCCCTTAGGATACGTGCCACTGCCAATTGGTTTTTAGTTGATCCATTCAAAGTAGGATCGGCAAACGGGCTGCTTCCGGTATTGAACTCTATGATCTTGGTAAGGTTATACAAAGGTCCTGTATACCATCCACCAAAAGCGAAGTTTCTGGTGCTGTAAAGCGAACCTCCGGGATATGGTCCTTCAGCTAAGTACTGGGAATATAAGCTACCCGTTACATCCATCGTAAGGCCTGGAATACTTTGTAAAGAGTTGGTTAACAAACCACGGGTTGTTGGGTTTGCCAATGCAGTTGGCGACACGTTAATTGTCCCAAACTTATTACAGCTCGTCACTCCTAAAGAGACTGTAAGTATGAGTATTGTTACTATTCGTTTCATAGTGGAATATATTTTAGTAATAATGATAATTAATTAGAATCCAACACGCAGGTTGAAACCAATCTGGCGTGACTGAGACAACTGTCCACCTTCACTACCAAAGTTTTCCAATTCTGATGGATCAACGCCATACTGTTTGGCATTTGCCCAAATTAACCATGCATTACTTACGATGATACCAAGATTGGCATTTTTAACAAATTTGAGTGGTGCCAAAGTTTTTGAAGGAATGGAATATCCAAAACGCACTTCACGCAGTTTGATGTATGAAGCATCTAACAGGTAGTTACTTGCATCTTTCTGACGTGCAGTATACCAGTACGCTCTTGCAGGGATATAACGGTTGTTTTCTGCACCACTGGCAAATACACCCGGTACACGGATACCACCGCTACCTGTGTTACCACCGGCCAATGTATACGTACCAGGATATCCTCTTGAATCAAATCCTTTGTCGTTTAAACCAACTGTTTCCTGAGAAAGACCGGCACCTGTATTAAAGTTGCGGGTTTCGCAATAGAACAGACCACCATTCTGGAAATCGATAGAGAAGGTCAGATCAAATCCTTTGTACTTAAGTGAGTTGAACATACCACCAGTCCATTTTGGTAACACCTGGCCAATATCCTGATTGATGTTGTAATCAGGTTGTCCATTAGAAAGAATCAATGTTTTATCTGTTTTACCAGTTGGGTCAACTTTAAATTTGCGGCTTACAAAAGTACCCCACTCTGCACCAACTCTATGCTCTAACCTTGTATCAAAACGGTTGGTTGAGTAAACATAAGTTTTGGTATTCTCATACAGAGAAATTACTTTATTGCTGTTTTTAGCCCAGTTCAAACTCACTTCCCAGCTAAAATCACGTGTGGTGATAGGAGTACCGGTAATAGATAATTCAATACCCGTATTCTGGATATTTCCGGCATTAACCTGTGCAGTAGAGAACCCACTGGTTGGAGAAACTGTTAAAGGAATGATCTGGTTGGTATTGTTATTCTGGTACCAGGTTGCTTCAAAACCAATACGGTTCAGGAAACGCATTTCAACACCCACTTCATAGGCTTTGGTTAATGAAGGCTGGATATTTCCACTTCTAAACTGATCGCCTATAGAAATAGATGCATTTGAACCATACAGGCTTCCGTTATTCAAAGCCACATTCACCTGGTTAAATCCAAGATCAGATCCAACAGATGCAAAGGAAGCTCTCAGTTTTCCAAATGATAACCAGTTGGAAATACTTGATTTTTTCAACAACTCAGTAAATACGAAGCTGCTGCTTACAGATGGGTACAGGTAAGAATTGCTATTCTCTGGTAAAGCTGATGACCAGTCGTTACGCAAAGTTCCTTCTAAATAAAGGAAGCCTTTGTAACCAACTGAAGCTTTTCCTAAAATACTATTTACTTTTTTTCTTTCATATCCAACTGTATTGGTTGGACGTGCGATTGAAGCACCAATAGTAAAGTAGTTAGGGGCAGTTAAACCGCCTTGTGTTCCCCAAAACTGAGAATCAAATGAGTTGGTACGAACGTTTCCACCCACAAATCCATCTAAAGTGAAATCACCAAACTTGTTTTTATACATCAGGTTGGTTTCGTAGTTCATTTCACGGTTTACGCTTTGTGTTTGTTCATAAGAATCCAATTGCAAACCACCGGTTGCTACTCTGAAATCAGAAACAGTCTGTAACTGACTCATCCTTGCATAAGACTGCAAATTCAGGTTCTTAGTGATCTTGATATTCAAACCAATATTACCTACCAAACGGTTGGTAGTAGAGTTTCCGTAATTTTCTTTGATAACAAAATAAGGGTTATCCCAATACTGAGGCGCACCATATACTTTAATATCGCTGCTACCATTAGGGTCACCAATATTCCATGAATTCAGGCTACCATCTGGTTCGCGGTATTGTTTCATACGCTCAATATCCAACTGGCGCTGAAACCACTGGTTGAAGTTTTGTGTTACGTTCAAACCATCCAAACGATATCCTTCCAAAGGTTTACCAGTGGTAGAAGCTGTTGTGAAAGTAAGGTCGTTTGACAATGTGATCGCTTTACCAATATCATAAGATCCATTGATACCGATCTGGTGCTGGTCTCTTTTAGCACCTGGGATTACCAGGGTACGGTTCTGATTAGCATAAGTAAAACGGAAATTATACCCTTCGCCACTATTGGTTAAGGAAACGGTGTTATTAAAAGTACGTCCGGTTTGGAAGAAATTTTTAATGTTATTCGGCTGCGCAACCATTGGTGTTAATTTACCAAAGTCTGCACCAGGATACCAGCTCCAATAAGCACGGTAATCTGCACCGTCTATTTTTGGACCCCAGCTTTCATCCGCACCATACTCTAACATGCGGTGGCCATTAAAGCCAGCCCATGAAGCAGGGTGAATAGCAGGATTGTATTTGAAAAGATAATATCCTGCATCATCATATACAGATCCTTTTGTTGAAGCAGCAGAGGTATAACCACCTGCATACTCATTCTGGTATTTAGGTAACAAAGAAATAGATTCATTGGTAACGCCCAAATTTACTTCAACACCACTTTGTTTTTTGCGGCTACCTTTTTTGCTGGTAATTACTACCACACCGTTAGCGGCACGCTGACCGTAAAGTGCAGTTGCAGCAGGTCCTTTCAGTACAGAAAGGTTTTCAACGTTATCCATCAAAACGGCTGATTGATCCGTGATGGTACCATCTACCACGAAAATAGGAGAAACAGGTCCTAAACCGGTAACCCCTCTGATCAGGATATTGGCATTGTCGAAAGTAGAACTCGGAGAACCTACTAACTGAACACCGGAAACTTTACCTATGATAGAGGAACTCACATCAATAGATTTAGCAACGGTCAGGTTTTCTCCTTTCACTTCCTGAACAGCATATCCAAGCGCTTTTTTCTCACGCTTAATACCTAAAGCGGTAACAACCACCTCTGACAGTGAAGATTCAAGACTTGTTAATGTAACATTAACGGTTGAGCCCGCCCCGACTTTAATTTCCCGGGTTTGGAAGTTAACACTGGAAACAACCAGAACATCACCGCTTTTGGCGTTGATTCTGAAATTACCGGCTGCGTCTGAGGCAACTCCGGTATTTGTTCCTTTAACTACTACAGATGCAGAAGGAACAGGTGCCCCTTTTTCATCCGCGACTTTACCAAACACTTGGGTCTGGCCGATAGCATTTACTACAAAACATAGTAACGCCATCATTAATGATGCAACAATTTTCTTCATGTTTTTAGTTTTTGGATAAACTTTTGAGAAAACGAATATAACCAAACCTGCGAAATGTTAAAAAAAATATAATTCAGGACATTTTACAGAAGGTTAACAAAGCGCTGACCAGATTGAGACCGATAAAAGGTGATAAAAGCTGCGCTAAAATAAAAAATTATGTTAATTATATTATTTTATAATATTTAAAGTTATTATTTATCAAATAATATATAAAAAATAAAGATATAAATTTTCTTTACCGGTCATAGGAATTTGCCGACGGTTATTCACGCATACATTCTGTTAAAATGGTTTAAACGGCACCTATAAAAAAAATACCAGATCACCTACAATTCAGATATTTTTGCCGCCTATGATACTATTAGATGGAAAAATAGCTTCTGCGGCAGTAAAAAAAGAGATTCAGGCGGAAACTTCCCAGCTATTATCGGCGGGTAAAAGAGCCCCTCACCTGGCTGCAATCCTGATTGGTACTAATGGAGCCAGTGAAACCTATGTTGCGAGTAAGGTAAAGAACTGTGAAGAAGTGGGCTTTCGTTCAACCCTGATCCGTTTGGAGAGCACGGTTGAAGAATCTGTTTTACTAAACGCAATTGCTTCTTTAAATAATGATCCGGAAGTGGATGGCATTCTGGTTCAATTGCCATTACCCAAACAAATTAGTGAGCAGAAAGTGATTGAAGCCATCGATCCATCAAAAGATGTGGATGGATTTCATCCGAGCAGCGCCGGCAAACTGGTGCAGGGCTTACCGAGTTTTATTCCGGCAACGCCGTATGGTATTATGCTGATGCTCGAATTTTTTGACATAGAAACAAAAGGTAAACATGCGGTAGTGATAGGCCGTAGTAATATTGTAGGAAGGCCCATGAGCATTTTACTTAGCAGTAATTTGAAGAGAGGTAATTGTACCGTAACGGTTTGTCATTCGCATACACCAAATCTTACCGAGATCTGTTTACAGGGAGATATTATTGTAGCGGCACTGGGCCGTCCTGAATTTGTAAAAGCCAATATGGTAAAACCTGGTGCAGTAATTATAGATGTAGGTATTACACGTGTAGATGATGCTACTGCTAAAAAAGGATTTCGCATAAAAGGCGATGTAGCATTTGATGAAGTGTCACCTATTGCTTCAGCCATTACTCCCGTACCCGGTGGTGTTGGCCTGATGACGATTGCGGGATTATTAAAAAATACTTTACAAGCGTATAAACAAAATGGGAATATCGAATGATGAACAAGGAATGTTGAATAACGAAGTATTAAAACTCCGATCAACATTCGATATTCCTTGTTCAATATTCGATATTCTTCCCTCCTTCGATAATCACAAGCATCAAATAAATTAAAGCATGACCACCTCCTTTCCTTCTTCTCTTCCTGTTATGGAATCGTTCTACACCTTACAGGGTGAAGGATTTCATCAGGGCAGAGCAGCCTATTTTATCCGGCTGGGTGGCTGTGATGTAGGTTGTGTATGGTGTGATGTAAAAGAAAGTTGGGATGCTGAAAAACATCCACAACAAACGGTTGAAGAAATCGTAAAAAATGCGGCTTCCTTCCCGGGCCGTTTAGCCGTTGTTACCGGAGGCGAGCCATTGATGCATTCACTGGATGCCTTAACCCAACAATTACAGGAAGCCGGTTTTGAAACCAATATTGAAACATCCGGTTCTTCTCCGCTTAGTGGTTATTGGAACTGGATCTGTTTATCTCCCAAAAAATTCAAAGCTCCTTTACCGGAAATTGTTCCGCTTGCCCATGAATTAAAAGTGGTGGTATTTAACAAACATGATTTTGCCTGGGCCGAAACTTATGCTGCACAAGTAAACCCCGCATGCAAATTATATCTGCAACCTGAGTGGGATAAAGCAGCAGAAGTAACTCCCATGATCATTGATTACATTAAAGCCCATCCACAGTGGGAATTGAGTTTGCAGGTGCATAAGTATATCAATGTGCCTTGAGAATATCGAATATCGAATATTGAACAAGGAATATCGAATGTCGAAGTATTTTACGCACTTATGACAAGGCTGGTTTATCAGGTTTGCATAAAAATCGCCTACTCAATTTTAACAAAGCAGTGTTTTGGTTTTTTACGAACTTGGCAGCATGGTATTTTCTGCTAAATTATTCCTGTTTGTTACTCTATTTTTTCTTTTTACCAGTAGCCCTGCGCAGGTGTATCAACCTGAACGAATTAAAGCGAAAGCCGTTAACACGTACGAAAAAGCTTTGGACCTTTTAAGGGATGGCATGATTGCCGATGCTGCTCCCTTACTTGCACAATCCATTAAAGAAGATAGTAATTTTGTAGATGCCTATTTATCATTGGCCGGTGCATTAGGTCAATTAAAAAAATATGACCAGTCTGTTCAAGTGTATGAGCGGGCGAGAAAAAAAGATACTGCCTATTTTCAAATCTATCAGCTCCCTTACTCCATCAACCTTGCAGGACAGGGAAAATTTGAAGAAGCATTACAAGCAGTCAATACATTTCTTCAATATCCCAAATTGAATGAGCGAAGTATCAAAAGCGGACTATACCGCAAACGTTCCTATGAATTTGCAATTGCATATGCGGCGCAACAAAAAAATACCTCCTATGAATTTGCACCCATTAATCTGGGTGATAGTATTAACACAAGAGATGCAGAATACTATCCTTCTGTAACTGTTACAGATAGCATACTGGTATTTACCCGGAGAAGCAGGCAAAACCGGGAAGATTTTATAGAAAGCCGTTTTACCAAATCAGGATTTGGTACATGGAAAACCATTGATGGTGATATTAATCTGGAAACCAATAAAGGTGCCTTATCTGTTTCGCAGGATGGAGAATGGATGTTGTTTGCCGCTGAAATGTCGGGACAGGCACACAAGAGTTTCGATATCTATATTTCTTACTATACACCCCAGGGATGGAGCGAACCACAAAACCTGGGCAACAATATTAATACCGATTTTTATGAAAGTGGACCAACGTTGAGTCCGGATAAACGTGCCTTGTATTTTGTAAGCGACAGGCCCGATGGCTATGGTGGAAGAGACCTGTATGTAAGCTACCGACAGGCCAATGGTAAATGGGGACCTGCTGTAAATATGGGCCCCGATATAAATTCTGCAGGCGATGAGCAGGCTCCTTTTATACATGCCGATAACCAAACCCTTTACTATACATCTGATGGCAAACCCGGTTACGGAAGCTCAGATCTTTTTATAGTGCGTAAAGGAATCACGAGTGAATGGGGCAAACCAGAAAATTTGGGCTATCCCATCAATACCATTGAACAGGAAGGAAGCCTTGCTGTTTCTGCAGATGGATTAACGGCGTATTATGCAAGCGACAGAAGTGATACACGTGGTAGTCTCGATATTTACAAATTCACGCTACGCCCCGATATCAGGCCTTACCGTACTTTATATGTAAAGGGTAAAGTGATTGATGCGAAAACAAAAAAACCAATTCCTTCGTCTATAGAACTGGTAGATAACAGCAACAACAACGCTTTGATGAAAGTACAAACAGACGAGCTGGGCGAATACCTCATTACCTTACCCATTGGAAAAGATTACACATTTACCGTTAACAGAAAAGGGTATTTATTTTTCAGTGAATTATATGCATTAAGCCGCAAACAGGCAGATAGTGTTTATCAAAAAGACATTTCATTACAACCTGTTGCGTTGAATGTGATCAGTACGTTTAACAATATTCTTTTTGAGCTTAATTCCTATGCCTTACCAAAAGCGGGTTTGATAGAAGTTGATAAACTCTTGCAGGTATTAATAGAAAACCCAACACTAAAAGTTGAAATAGGGGGCCACACAGATAATATTGGAAAGGCTGATGATAATCTTCAATTATCAACCAACCGTGCCAGGGTAATTGTAGACTATCTGGTAAGCAAAGGGATTGCGATAACCAGACTTAGTTACAAAGGCTATGGAGCCACACAACCGATTGCTGATAATGCAACAGAAGAAGGACGTGCGAAAAACAGGAGAACCACGTTTATGGTAACAGGGTTGTAAACGAAGAATGAAATATCGAATAACGAATTATAAATTACGAATGTTGAAGTAAGTGTTTTTTATAAATGAATGTGTTTTGGTACAATAAACCTTTGTTCAAGTAATCATACTATATCTATTGAAATTTCATATTAGGTGCACTATTTATCTTGAAAAGTAGCTCTCAAGCTCGCGGCTCACAGCTAATAGCTAAGAGCTTGCAACGAAAATCTTGCATTTTTAAACAGGCTCTCAGTGTTTAAGTTGTTCTAGTATCATCAGACATCGTTAAAACACGCCTTCAAGTAACGTACAAATACCTAATCCATGTATTTTCTTTTTTATTGAAATTGGATGCGTTCAATCAAAAGAAAATTATGCAGGAAGAATTGTTATACAGGTAGCACTCACCATGGTCCCCGATTTAGGAGCAATCAGAGCTAGGATATTGGTGGAAAAATTTCAAACTGCTTCTGCCATTTTTAAAGCAAAGAAAAAAGAGATTGCTGCTACAGAAGGGATTGGCGAAATTTGTGCGCGATCTTTAAAAGAATGGGATGCCTTTTCAGATGCGGAAAAAGAAATTCAGTTTATAGAGAAACACCAGATCCTTGCCCTTTTCATTACAGACCCGGCCTATCCAAAAAGATTATTACATTGTTACGACCCGCCTACACTTTTATTTTATCGCGGTAATGCAGACCTGAACACCAGCCGCATCATCAGCATTATTGGTACACGTAATCATACAGAGTATGGACGGCAGGTTACAGAACAATTGATTGGTGCGCTTCAAAACGAGCAGGTACTGGTAGTAAGCGGACTTGCGTTCGGAATAGATTCCATTGCACATAAAACTGCCTTGCAAAATGGGTTACAAACCATTGGTGTGTTAGGCCATGGGCTTGATACGATCTATCCCTATCAAAATAAAACGCTCGCAAAAGAGCTGATTGGTCAGGGTGGTTTATTAACTGAGTTTCCCAGTAATACCAAGCCGGATAAACATAATTTCCCCAAGCGCAATCGTATAGTAGCTGGTATGGCAGATGCCACCATTGTTATTGAAACGGCCAATAAAGGAGGCAGCATGATTACCGCAGAATTGGCGCATAACTATAACCGTGACCTGTTTGCCGTTCCGGGAAAAATTACAGATAGCAAAAGCGGTGGTTGCTTACAACTGATTAAACAAAACAAAGCGGTATTGCTAACCGGTGGAGAACAATTACTGGAAACGATGGGCTGGCAGGAAAAGAAAAAAAACAATAGAAAACAAAAAGAGCTGTTCATTGAATTATCAGCCGATGAAAAAATAATTGTGCGATTGTTACAAGACAAAGAAAGTATGCCAATAGATCTTATCTATCTGCAAAGCAAACTCAGCAGCAGCTGTATAGCAGCCGCCATTCTAAATCTGGAAATGCAAAATGTAATTATGGCTTTGCCGGGAAAAATGTACAGATTGTTATAAACGTAAAAATCCTTACCATAAAAAAATATTTGACACTAAGGCACGAAGGCACGGTTTTTATTCGATGCAATCAGTGACCAGATTTTGCTCTGCGATTCGTATCCGTTTTTCTTTTCGCCGCCAAGCCAATAATAATACCATAGAAATTAAAGAAAGAAAAGCGGTAAGCATAAATGCATAAATCAGGTTCTCTAATTTGTTTTGATACAACCAGCCGGATATCAGGGCACCGCTACCAATGCCTAATTCCAAAGCAATGTAAACAGAAGCCACGGCCCGGCCCCTGTTTTGCGGTTCGCATAAATCTACTGCCCATGCCATTAAAGTAGGACCATTCATGCCCACACTCAACCCCAGTATAGATGCACTAATGATAACCATGGTAACGGTATGTGAGTAAGACAGAAAAACCATTGAAACCGCCATGGTAAGTGACGAAAAAATCAATACGATTACTCTTCCATATTTATCGGATGCCTTACCGGCAACCAACCGTATCAATAAAGAAGCAACAGTATAGCAAGCGTAGAAAAAACCTTTGTTATGCATGCCTACCGATTCGCTAAGATCCGGAGACAGGGTAAGTACACATCCAATAGAAAAAGTAAGCAGTAACATAATGATGGCCGGCTTAACAGAACTCGCATCAAAAATGTCGGTCTTTTTTATCTTAAGCAATTGGATAGAAAATTTCTGCGGATCGGCCAATGTTTCTTTAATATTAAACAGTATGCCCACCGAACAAAATGCTGCCACAGAGGAAACATAAAACATCGTGTTGTATGAATATTCCATTACCAAATAACTACCGGCCAGCGGGCCTATGGAAGAACCCAATGTATAACCAATGGCCAAAGCACCCATGGCTTCGCCCCTGCGCGATTCATGCACCACATCTGCACCATAGGCAGAAGTAGCCGTTGGTTTAAAACCAGTAGAGAACCCATGAAAAAAACGCAATAATAAAAAGCCACTTACTGTTGTTAGAACAGGATATAATAAACTACACACTACACAAACCAAAGAACCAAAAATCATCACAGGCACACGCCCAACCGTATCTGTCAATTTACCACTAAACGGTCTTGAAATACCTGCCATTAAAGTAAAGAGTGCAATGATCAGTCCTTTATAATCTGCCCCTCCCAGTTTGGTTAAAAACCCCGGCAACTCGGGTATTATCATACTAAAACTAAGGCTGAACAAAAAATTACTGGCACACAACAACCCAAACTGGAAATTAAAATAAGAAGTGTTAGCTGGTGTATTGGGTTGGCTCATTACATCAAAAATAAAGACAATTATACGTAAGCAGAGAGGTTATCTTTTGCCATACCGATCGCTGATATGAGTGGCAAAATAGCTGTATGGAAAAAGTTTTGGAGCGAATTTATCTGCTGTGCTATCTTTGCACATGGCAACAAGAAATACTCCTCCCCGCAACAAGTCTGCACAAGCAAGGTTATTTGGCGAAGGTCTTACATTCGATGATGTATTGTTAATGCCCGCTTTTAGTGAAGTGCTTCCCCGCGAAGTGGATATCAGCTCCCATCTTACCAAAAACATTGTACTGAATGTTCCTATGCTGTCTGCAGCCATGGATACTGTTACCGAAGCCAATCTGGCCATTGCCCTGGCCCGCGAAGGTGGGCTTGGTATACTGCACAAGAACATGAGTATTGAGCGCCAGGCCGAGCAGGTGCGGAAAGTAAAAAGAAGTGAGAGCGGAATGATCGTTGATCCTATCACACTATTGATTGATGCTACCATTGGTGATGCATTAAAACTGATGAAGGATAACAAAATTGGCGGTATTCCCATTGTAGATAAAGACCAGAAACTGGTAGGCATTTTAACCAACCGCGATCTTCGTTTTGAAACGGATAAGAGGCGGAAAGTAAAAGAAGTGATGACCAAAGAAAACCTCATCATTGCACCGGAAGGTACCGATCTGAAAAAAGCAGAAAAAATATTACGCCAATATAAAATTGAAAAATTACCTGTTGTAAATAAACTTGGAAAGTTGATTGGTTTGATTACTTACCGGGATATCTTACAATTACGCAATTATCCCAATGCAGTAAAAGATTCCATTGGGCGATTACTGGTAGGCGCTGCGTTGGGTATTACCAATGACCTGATGGATCGCGCAGCAGCTTTGCAATTTGTAGGTGTGGATGTGGTAACACTCGATAGTGCCCATGGCCACAGCAAAGGCGTGATACAAGCATTGAAAGCACTGCGCAAAAATTTTAAACAGTTACAGATCATCGCCGGTAATGTAGGTACCGCAGCCGGTGCCAAAGCATTGGCAGAAGCGGGTGCCGATTGTGTTAAAGTGGGTATTGGTCCGGGCTCTATTTGTACCACAAGAATTGTTGCCGGTGCAGGTGTTCCGCAACTAACCGCCATTATGGAAGCCAGCAATGCCTTGAAAGGAAAAAATATTCCGGTAATAGCCGATGGCGGTATACGTTATACAGGCGATATGGTAAAAGCCCTTGCAGCCGGTGCTAATATTGTGATGATGGGAAGTGTGTTTGCAGGTGTGGAAGAAAGTCCCGGCGATACCATTATTTATGAAGGCCGTAAATTTAAAGAGTACCGTGGCATGGGAAGTTTAGGTGCCATGAGCCAGGGCAGCGGTGATCGTTATTTTCAGGATGTAGAAGCCGATATAAAAAAATATGTACCCGAAGGCATTGAAGGTCGTGTAGCGTATAAAGGAAACCTGAATGAAATTGTATACCAATATGTGGGCGGCTTACGCTCTGGTATGGGTTATTGCGGTGCAAAAGATATTAAAGCTTTACAGCAAGCCACTTTTGTAAAAATTACCAATGCCGGAATGAAAGAGAGCCATGCACATGATATTGATATTACGAAGGAAGCGCCTAATTATAGTAGAAAGTAATAAGTAGTAAGTTGTAAGTGATAAGTTATCAAGAGAAGGCAATTCGTAATTGGGTTGCCTTTTTTTATTCCCTAACACTATCCTTGCGAACCTTGGCGCCTTTGTGTCTTTGCGGTAAGTTTTTAAACCGCAAAGACACAAGGCCGCGGGGGTACGCGAGGGGGGATTTAGTAAAGAAGGGATAACTTTTGGAAAACAAAACAGCTGTACCTTTCCAAAAAAAGACCGTGAAAAAAATCAGCTGCTGGCTGCTGTTGTTGCTCATTTCTTTGGGTACGAGCGCACAAACCGATTCGGCTAAACTTCGCATTAGTATACTTACCTGCGCACCGGGTAGCGAGTTGTATTCCACTTTTGGCCATACCGCTATCCGAATTATGGATAGCATTATACAAACGGATCTTGTTTACAACTACGGCACATTTGATTTTAATGATCCCAATTTCTATTCGAAATTCACCCGAGGTAAACTGGATTATTTTTTATCCGTATCCGACCTTCCCAGTTTCATGTATGAATACCAATCTGAAAACCGTACGGTGCACGAACAGGTTTTATTGTTATCCATTGAAAACAAAAAAGCCATTCAGCAGGCATTAACAAACAATCTTGCTGGACCCGCACGTTATTATAAATATGATTTTCTGTATAACAATTGCACCTCTCGCATAAGAGACATCCTTATTCAATACGCAGGCTTACCAGCCATGCAGTTATTGGTACCCGAAGAAACTACTTTCCGAAATATGTTGCATGAATACCTTGATAAAGGTAACCAATCGTGGAGCAAACTCGGTATTGATCTGTTACTCGGTAGTCCGATTGATAAAAAAGTAAACATCCCTCAATCCATGTTTCTTCCAGATTACCTGATGAAGGGGATTGATAGTTCCGTTAACAGTGAAAAAAATATTTTGCAGCAAAAAATCATATTGAATCAGGGTGCTTCTTCACCTTCTTCTTTTGTTGATGAGCCGCTGATTATATTTAGTATTTTCTCGGGTATCATATTGTTCCTGTCATTCCTGAAATATAGGGTAGCCAAATTAATTGTGAGATGGGTTGACTTCTTACTGCTTCTCATAACAGGACTAATCGGTTGCTTATTAATATTCATGTGGTTTGGCACCGATCATAAAGCCTGTGCAGCTAATTTTAATTTGTTATGGGCCTTACCCACCAATTTGGTGGCAGCCATTGCTTTCTGGAAAAATCCACAGTGGCTGGTAAAATATTTTAGAATAATTGAGGTTATTTATTTCGTGATACTAATTTTCAATCCCCTGCTGCCGCAGGAATACAATACCGGATTTTTTGCCATCATTGTGTTGATGGAATTACGTTTATTAATACAGAGAAGAAATCGGTTAACATCGGTAAAGCAATAATTAAAACCGTGCCTTTGTGCCTTGGTGTGCAATGTATTTTCACACGGAGGCACAAAGGCACGGTTAGGTAAGTAAAGATTTCATGTAACGCAAGGTTCGTTTATGCAAAAATCATTTCAATATCATTCAACCCATATTGCCTATACCATTCAGGGCAGTGGTACACCTGTTGTATTACTACATGGCTTTGGAGAAGATAGCCGTATATGGAATGAACAGGTTTCTTTTTTGCAGAATCATTGCATGCTAATTGTTCCTGATTTGCCGGGATCGGGAAAGAGTTCTTTGTTGAGACTGGATACTGAAATTAGAAGTCTGGAGTTTGCAACAGAGCCAACTTCAGATTCCAGTCTCCAGACTCCAGACTATATCTCCATAGATGATTATGCAGACACCATACATGCACTACTGCAACAAGAAAACATCAGCAGTTGCATCATGCTGGGGCATAGTATGGGCGGATACATTACATTGGCTTTTGCAGAAAAATTTCCAACTATGCTAACCGGTTTCGGGTTAGTGCACTCAACCGCATTTGCAGATAGTGAAGAGAAAAAGAAAAACCGTGAAAAAAGTATTGATTTGATAGAACAGTATGGACCGCACCCGTTCTTAAAAAATACCATCCCAAATTTATTTGGCAAACTGTTTAAGGAAATACATCCTGAAAAAGTTGATCAATTAACAAACGATGCCAAAGCTTTTACCAAAGCGGCGCTGCAACAGTATTGCCTGGCCATGATGCATCGGCCTGACCGTACCCATGTATTGAAAAGCAACTATTTACCGGTTCTTTTCGTAATTGGTACAGAAGACATTGCAGCACCCATGGAAGATGTTTTAAAACAGGTTTCCCTTCCCAACATTTCGTATATTTATATACTACCCGGTATTGGACATATGGGTATGTGGGAATCCGCTGAAAAACTGAACCGTCAACTGCTTGCATTTATCAATCCCTAATTTGTGCAGACGTATGAAGAAGTTCTTCTTCATTATTCTTTTATTCATGTATGCTTTTCCGGCAGTAGCAAGGCATGTGGCAGGGGGTGAGTTATTTTATGAATACCTCGGGCCTGCCGGTAGTGGGGGCAGTAATTATCGCATATCCTTACGATTGTTCAGGGATTGTAATTCTTCCGGTCCATTATTGCAAAACGAAAATGTGATCGTAGGTATTTATTCAAATGCTACCAATTCTAATGTGGGCAGTCTGCCTTTACCTCGTGTTTCACAAATCAATACCCTTTTATTAAATACGGCAGCTTTTCCCTGTCTTGTAGGCAATGTAAATGTTTGTTATGAAGTAGCCATATACTCTTCTGTTATCTCATTGCCGGATAATGTGGCAGGTTATACATTGTCCAGAACTGGTTGCTGCCGTATTGATAACATTACCAATCTGTCTGTTGCTACCAGTGTTGGCAGTAATTATGTAACCAAAATTCCTGGTACCAATTCACTTCCATCGGGGCATAACAGTAGTCCGCAGTTTAATGTACGCGATACTGCATTAGTTTGTGCCAATAAAAAATTCTCGCTGGATTTTGGTGCGTTAGATAGTGATGGCGATTCGCTCAGTTACTCTTTTTGTCAAGCATTTGCTGCTTCAGGCGGCAGTAATAATTTACCACCGGCAGCCATACTCAACCTCATTCCACTTCCGTATGCATCCCCCTTTAGTGGTGAGTTTCCACTGGGTGATAAAGTAACCATCAACAGTGGCAATGGCATCATCAATGGTATTGCGCCTGAAGAAGGGCAATACGTAGTAAATGTTTGTATTACCGAATGGCGTAATGGAAACGCAATTGCAGAGCACCGGAAAGATTTTATTTTGAAAGTGCAGAACTGCGATTTTGTAGAAGCAGATTTACCAGACCAGATCATCCAATGCAAAGACTCAGTTGTACACTTTGAAAATGGTTCTATGTCATCTGCCATCACTGCCTATCGCTGGACATTTGGAGACAATACCAATAATTTTTCTACCAACCCCATGGTAGATTATCATTACGCCGATACCGGAAGATATATCGCACGACTAACCGTAAACGGCCCGCAGGGTTGTGTGGGAGAAGATAGTACACTGGTATTGGTATACCCGGGTTTTACACCCGCTTTTTCCATTACCGGTAGTTGTTATTTAAATCCATTTCAATTCAACGATCAGACCAATGCGAGGTATGGTTTTGTAAACAGCTGGCGCTGGAATCTGGGCGATGAAAGTACACTAGCCGATACACCCCGTATACAAAATCCCGGTTATAAATATGCCATCCCTTCTACTAAAAATATTCGGTTGATAGTAACCAGTAGTAAAGGGTGTATGGATACGGTAAATAAAACATTGGTGGTGGCAGATAAACCTCAATTACTCTTACCATTTAAAGACACTTTGATCTGCGATATTGATACATTGGCTATCCCGATAGGTAATACGGGCATTATTTCATGGCTACCTAATAGAAATATATTGTTTGCGAATACAGCAAGGCCGCTGGTGTTTCCAAAAGATACTACTCGGTACATTGTTACGGTAAATGACAATGGTTGTATCAATACCGATACTGTAACTGTAAATGTACTTCCGTTTATAACTGTGCAGTTAGGTAACGACTCATTGATCTGCAGAACCGATACCATCCGGTTACGGCCGGTAAGCCATGCATTGCAATACCGGTGGACGGCTTCGTCCGGCGCAACCGTGAGTAGTATTAAAAACCCGTTGGTACAACCCTTGGTGAACACCAAATATTATGTAACCGCCAACCTGGGTAAGTGTGAGGATAAGGATAGTGTTACCATAAAAGTAATACCCTACCCCACAGCAAAAGTTGGGCCCGATACGGTGATTTGTTTTGGTAACCGCATACAATTAAGAAGCACTGTGGTAGGTTCTGCGTTTACCTGGACACCCACCAACTCATTGGTAAATGCGAATATAGCATCGCCTATTGCAGGGCCATCGCGCACAACAGCGTATGTGCTTAGGGTTACTGATACACTCGGATGTACCAAAGCAGTAACCGATACGATCATTGTAACAGTTGCACCACCCGTGATGGCCAATGCGGGCAGAGATACCATTGCCTTACCTGGCCAGGCCATACAAATGGAAGCCACTGGAGGAAGCCGTTATATATGGAGCCCCGAAACAGGTTTGAACGATCCATCCATTTTTAACCCTACCAGTACTTTGGATGCTGACATAGATTCTGTTACCTACCGCGTTCGCGTATTCGATGTAAATGGTTGTTACTCGGAAGACGATGTTACCATCCGCGTATACAATACCGGCCCGGCCATTTTTGTACCCTCCGCTTTTACGCCCAATGGCGATGGAAAGAATGATGTATTGAAACCGGTAACGGTTGGCATCTCCAAACTGAATTATTTCAGGATCTTTAACCGTTGGGGACAATTATTGTACACTACTTCAGAATTGGGTAAGGGATGGAACGGAACGTACAAAGGAGCCCTTCAACCCAGCAACACCTATGTATTTGCTACCGAAGGCGCTGATTATACAGGAAAAATCATATTCCGTAAGGGAACGGTTGTATTGATCAGGTAATATTCTGTATTCTTTACTGGTGAAGCAGCAAACCATAGATGAATTTCATCTTGTATAAGATGTTGTAAACGCGTTAAATAAATACAAATTTGTTAATTGATACTTAACAACCTGTATTTTCATAGTTACCAGGATCTAAAGTGTAATGAAAAAATGTTTCCTTTTTTTATAATAGCCCTTATAGGTATACAATACTCATTTGGTGCACACCTGAAAGGGGGATGGATTCAGTACACGTACCTTGGACCAGGTGCCACAGCCAATACTTCAAGATATCAAATTACCATACGGCAATATCTCGCTTGCAACTCTACAGCAGCGCAAAGGGATAATGATGTTTATCTCGGTATATTCAATGGTTCTACCAACCAATTGATTAATACTCTAACCATCAATAGAACCGGTACGGAAAATCCAAATAAGACTACTTACGATCCATGTTTAAGTAGCAACCCCCCTGTTTGCTATTTTATAGATATTTATGCTACCACAATTGATCTTCCTAACATCAGTGGTGGTTACACTTTAACGGTACAAAGATGTTGTCGCATAGTAAACGTTTCCAATCTCAGTTCACCCTCTGATGATTATGGAATTAGCTACACAGCAAAAATTCCAGGCAACATTAATGGAACGGATTATTTCAATAATTCAAGCCCTGCTTTTGTTCAAAAAGATACTGTACTTGTTTGCTATAATGCACCATTTACTTTTGATTTTAGTGCTACGGATTTGGATGGAGATAGCTTGTCTTACTCATTCTGTAGTGGTTTAACAGGAGGTTTTAATAATCGCGGAAACCCAACAGACCCGCAAGCAGCCCGTCCCAATCCTCCCGCCGGTCCTCCCTATACAGAAATAGGTTATTCTGCAGGATTTGGAGGATCCTCACCACTTGGCTCAGCTGTTACTATTAATCAACTTACTGGTCTTATTTCCGGCCTTGCTCCCAGTACTACGGGTGACTATGTAGTTTCTGTTTGTGTAAATGAGTTTAGAAATGGGGTTCTATTAAGTACTACAAAAAAAGAGATTCATGTAGCGGTAGCCAATTGTTCCATCACCGGTGCCCAGTTAAAACCATCTTATGTAACCTGTAACGGCACCACTCTGCAATTTCAAAATGAATCCACTAGTTCCAATATCAATTCATATTTGTGGGATTTTGGTGTGCCCAATCTAACAACAGATACCTCCACAAGCGCAACCCCTAGTTTTGATTATTTAAAAAGTGGAAAAGACAGTGGTACCTACTCAGTAAAATTAAAAGTAACCGCAGTGGGCGGATGCAGGATTCAACAACCGCAGTAGTAAAAGTATACCCCGGCTTTACCCCGGGCTTTACCGTAGACGGAACCTGTTTTTTAAACAACTATATTTTTTCAGATACTTCCAAAACAAAATACGGTTCTATCAGCAGCCGCTTATGGGATTTTGGTGATTTGACCAGCACTGCGGATACCGCCCGCGCCAAAGACTCTGCCTGGAAATATCCGGCAACCGCAACTGTTCAGGTAAAATTAATTGTTGCCAATAATGTAGGATGTATTGATACTGTTACACGATCGCTAACCATTGTTGATAAACCCACACTCAGCCTGCCTTTCAGGGATACCCTTATTTGCAGCAACGATACCCTGGCACTACGTGTGAATACGACCAATGGTACTGTATTATGGACGCCCGCCAATGGTCCCAACATTACCCGCATACTTAACAGAACTACCAATGCACCATTGGTATATCCACGGGATACCACCAAATATTATGTATCTGTAAACGATAATGGTTGTGCCAATACAGATTCGGTTATGGTAAATGTATTGCAGTTCATTAGCGTTGATGCCGGCATTGATACCGGCATTTGCCGAACGGATACCTTCCGTTTGCGGCCGGTGAGTGACGCACTGAGTTACCAATGGTCAGCTACACCTGCATCGGTTGTGCAAAATAGTAAGAACCCTTTGGTGCAGCCATTGGTAACTACACAATATCTGGTAATTGCCAACCTTGGAAAATGCCAGGCTAGGGATTCCGTTATAGTGAGAGTGGCACCCTACCCAAGTTCTGCAGCCGGTGCCGATGTAACCATTTGTTATGGCAGTCGTGTGCAACTTAACGGCACCGTAACGGGTTCGGTATTTACCTGGTCGCCCACCGCTTCTCTCATCAATCAAAATACGGTGAACCCCATTGCAGGGCCCACCAGAACCACCGCATATATATTGAGTGTAACGGATACAGTGGGTTGTCCGAAACCGAAAAACGATACGGTAATGGTAACCGTAATTCCACCCATTGCAGCCAATGCCGGTCGCGATACGTTTGCCGTACCCAATGAGCCTTTACAATTAACGGCTACCGGTGGCACCAGCTACCTATGGCAGCCATCGATTTTTTTAAGTGATCCCACCATTGCCAACCCGATTGCGGTTTTTGATAATACTATTGACTCTATCACTTACACCGTAAGAGTGAGTGAGGGTAGTTGTTTTAGTGATGATCAGGTAAAAGTGCGCATATACAAAACTGGTCCGGATATTTTGGTGCCCTCTGCCTTTACACCCAATGGCGATGGGAAGAATGATGTGATACGCCCTGCACTTATCGGCATCACCAAATACAATTTCTTCAGCATCTACAATCGCTGGGGGCAACTGCTATTTACCACCACAGAAATCAATAAGGGATGGGATGGAAATTTTAGCGGTGTAGCACAACCCAGTGGCACCTATGTTTATCAGGCACAAGGCACCGACTTCCTTGGTAAAACCATCCTCAGAAAAGGAACGGTGGTTTTAATCAGGTAAAAAACTTAGTGCCCCTTTCTGTCTTCGTGTTTTTGTGGCAAAAAAAATAATCTCCACATATAAGCACATAGTGTAATCATTATCTTCAGTTCTATTTTTTTAACCTTATTCCCGTATACAAACCAGTTACCCTAATTTCGCAGGCAGATTAATCATTTATGGAAAAGATCATATTAATTACAGGAGCCAGTTCAGGATTTGGAAAAGCTATTGCAGAAAAATTTGCTGCTGCCGGGTGGAACTGTATCATAACGGGAAGAAGAAAAGAAAGGCTGGATACACTGGCAACAGCACTGCAAACGAAATATGGTGTACAGACTTTATCATTGGTGTTTGATGTACAAAACAGGGAAGCGGTATTTGCATCCATCGGTAACATTCCTGCTGAATGGCAAACCATTGATGTATTGGTGAATAATGCGGGACTGGCCCTTGGCCGTGATAGTTTTGAAAACGCAAATCTGGATGATTGGGATACCATGATAGATACCAATGTAAAAGGTGTAATGTATGTTACCAAAGCGGTATTGCCGTATATGGTACAACGTAAAAAAGGTCACATCATTAATATGGGTTCGGTAGCCGCCAAATTAGTTTACAAAGAAGGCAATGGGTATTGTGCCAGTAAACATGCGCTGGATGCATTAAGCAAATCCATGCGAATTGATCTGTTACCGCAACGCATTAAAGTAACTGCTATTCACCCCGGCGCTGCAGAAACAGAATTTTCGATGGTACGTTTTAAGGGTGATGAAAGCAAGGCCAAACAGGTGTATGATGGCTTCACCCCTTTGTATGCAAAAGATGTGGCAGAAGTAACTTTTTATTGCGCCAGTTTGCCGGAGAATATTTGCATCAATGATCTTAATCTATCATCCATCTCTCAGGCAGATGGTATTTATATTCATAAATAAAAAAATCATTGCGACCCTTGCGCTCCCTTGCTAACCTTGCGATACTGGTATAAATTTTCTAGCATCGCAATGAACGTAAGCGTTATAAAATATAACCGCGCAATTGCCTTAGTGTTCAATTATTTTTCACACCAAGGCACAAAGGCACGATAGTAAGTGGATTAATTTAATTGCACACAGTTTTAGAACCATCATTACAATTCTTTCAATCTTGCAGGTACTGTATCGTGCTTTGCATATTCAAAACGTTGTATCAATGAAGTAGTATAATAACCATCTAGTCCATTACTACAAACAGAAGCTGCGCTATCCAGTTTGATATAACCATCGTTTGAAACAATTCCTTCTTGTAAAAAAATCTGTTGAATTCGACCAATTACCAATGAGGTTCCATTAGCAGGTATGGTAATAATATCTTCTAATGTAAGCAGGTATTTTACGCTGCTTTCTTTTACAAAAGGAACTGTGATGCCTTCTGTAAATTCCGGAGTTAACCCTACGGCTTCAAACTCGCTGATGTTTGCAGGATACTTGGCGCTTGTTTGATGTGCTTTCTCAAGAAAAGAAGGGTGAATATGATTGATGGTGTAGCAGCCTTGAGACCTGATATTAGATAGTGTATGCAAAGAATCCGTTTCAGGCCGGTTAATATAACCCACCAGTGGAGGATTGGAACCAATATGCACCACACTGCTGAATACGCCGAGATTAGTAACCCCTTGCTGGTTAACAGATCCAATTAAATTAACGGATTTAAAACCCGTAAGACTATTCACAAAATTAGCGCGGTAAAATCGCTCCCAGCTGTCGATCAGTGTTGATGAAATAGATTGCATACACTATATAATAATTGTAATGCCAAAAAGTTCTGCTACAGCGTAATTATTCACTAATGTGTTGTGCTATTGTAAAACTACTCTTTAACCGTGCCTTTGTGCCTTGGTGTGAAAAACAATTGCACACCAAGGCACAAAGGCACGGTTAAATTTGTTGTTATTGTTAATGCTTACAAAAGAAATTAATATTCTTTTATTGCTATTATTTTCGCAATGGATTCCCTGTATTCATTCCATATTTCTTCCACTACTTGCGCAGCAGGTATAATCGTATTGATCATGGCACTTACCTGGCCTATCTCCAACTCACCTTCATGCAGATCTCCTTCAAACATTCCTTTTTTGGCGCGGGCGCGGCCGAGCAGGTGTTTCATTTCTTCTTCAGAGGCGCCACGCAATTCGGCAGTTCGTACTTCTTCAAAAAAACGATTTTTCAGTAATCTTACCGGCATCAGTTTTTTCATACTCAGTAAGGTGTCACCTTCCGCTGCATCAACTACCGCTTCCTTAAATGCCAGGTGCGAAGAAGCTTCGGGCGTACATACAAAACGGCTGCCTATCTGCACACCATCTGCACCCAATACTATGGCGGCCAGCATTTGCTTACCCGTGGCAATACCACCTGCTGCAATTACGGGAATGGTTACGGCTGCGCGAACAAGCGGTATCAACACCATGGATGTGGTTTCTTCTCTCCCATTATGTCCACCTGCTTCAAAGCCCTCTGCCACAACTGCATCACAACCGGCGTCTTCTGCTTTTTTTGCAAACTTGCTACTACTCACTACATGCACAACGGTAATGCCATTTTCTTTTAAATGCGATGTCCATGTTTTGGGATTACCAGCACTGGTAAAAACAACAGGTACTTTTTCTTCAATAATAATGTTGATTAGCTCTTCCACCTCAGGATACATCAATGGAATATTTACACCAAATGGTTTGTTGGTAGCAGCTTTACATTTTTGAATATGTTCGCGCAATACGGAAGGATACATACTACCCGCTCCCAATAAACCCAAGCCACCTGCATTGCTAACAGCACTTGCCAGTTTCCACCCGCTGGCCCAGATCATACCTGCTTGAATAATGGGGTATTGTATTTGAAAAAGTTCTGAAACACAGTTACGTTGAGAGGCTGTATTCATGGCAAATCATTCATAGTTATTTCAAAGATAGAACACTATATCAATGTTATAAAAAACAAACAAGCCGAATTTGCATTTTTTGTATTTTTAAAATAAAAAAATGACTGCACCTGAACTGATAAAATTCATTTTATCATTACCAAATGATCAGAAGAAATTAATTCGGGATATGCTTAACGAATTAACCAATGAAAACTATGGTGAAATTTATAATTTAGATACGCTTACCAAAACACCTGAATGGCTAGAAGTAATCAGAAGATCAGAAGAAATAATGGTAGAAGAAAAATCATGCTTGATTCATTTTGATGATCATATCCAGTCTTTCAACTAAATATAATGTCTGAACAATTACTATTTCACGAAAAATGTAATCAGGATGTGCAGCATATACTGGATACTTTTGATAAGGAGGATTCAGAATATCTTAATCATAAAAAAGAATTTTTATTCCGCCTTACAGAAGCTTACCAGTTAATTTTTGAAAGTGCCTCTGCCACCACTATACCAGTATATGAAATGGATATCGCTTGGGACAAAAAGATACCCAAAAGAATCGTTCGCGTATTCGGATTTTCTTATTTTGTAGTGTACATGACTTTATCTAAAAAATCAATTGTTATACTTAGTGTTATCGATGCCGCATCTATATATAAATATAAGATCAACAACTACACATTGCCCAGACGTTTCTAATAGTAGAACCCAATACTATACATTAAGTATCACACTTTTAAACATCAATCACTATGGTATTCGATGTTTCGTTTCGCTCAAGGCCGCTGGGCCTCGTTCTTGTTACCGGGCTGCTTTGGCCTCTGATCAGGTCTGCTACGCATGACCTGATCTGTCTACGCTTCGCTGGACACCGAACCCAAAGAGGCCCGTCCACAAGAACTGATTAGAAACAATCCTTCAAAGACGCTGTAAGTAAAATTTACTTCGTTTACAAAAGGTTACACTTAACTATTTGATAGATAGTAGTACATCAGAAGAAAATGATTTTGAAAATGAAAACCAGCAGCAGACATGCTAAAAAAATATAACACCTTACATTACGGATAAATACAGCCAAATGGTTGACGAAACCCATTTTCAAATTTTCAAATTACCCTATTTTCAAATTACCTAAACCTACCCAAAATCAATCTCAGTATTATCGCCAATATTCAAACTACGGCTGAGGCCTTTTACGGAGGCATCGCTGCCTATCAGAGAGTTGTCGAGCACCACTTCGTAGAGGTTGGTGTAAGAACCAATGATGCTGTCGCGCACAATGGAATGTTTGATGGAAGTATTGGCACCAATGGCCACATGCGGACCAATAATAGAATTAGAAATATCGCAACCAGGCGCAATACTAACGGGAGGTATGATAATGGTATTGTTAAATCCATGATCGTAAGTAGTATTGCCACCAAATTTTTTCAACAAGGTGGCATTGCTTTCGAGCAGCGTTTCTTTTTTACCGCAATCAAACCAGTTCTTTACTTTAAAAGACTGGAACTTTGCTCCACGTTTGATCATGCAATCCAATGCATCGGTTAAATTGTATTCACCAAATGTTTTAATATCCTGCGCAAATAAATGATGCAGGCACTCAAACAAAAAATGGGTCTCTTTTATTTTATACAATCCCACCAAAGCCATATTGCTTTTAGGAATGGCGGGCTTCTCTACCACCTGTTCAATAAAACCATCTTCACCAACAGAAGCCACACCAAAATTGCGTGGGTCATCCACTTTTTTAATTCCCAGCATGCTGTAAGGACTGTTCACCACTTCTTTTACATCATATTCACATATGGTATCACCCAATGCAACAAATACTTCATCCGTACCTACAATATTTCGGGTTAGCTCAATAGCATGACCAGTGCCCTGCCTTTCATTCTGAAATACAAAATGGGTGGTAAGGTCAGGATAGGTTTGTTTTACATAGTCCTGGATTTTTTCGCCGAGATACCCAACGATAAAAATAAATTCAGTGATACCCGCGTCACGTAATTGATCAACAATAAAACTCAAAATGGTTTTACCGGCAATCGGTATCAGGGCTTTGGGTTGGGTATAGGTATGGGGTCTTAATTTAGTTCCGGCACCAGCAACGGGAATGATCGCTTTCATGGGGGTCTTTTAGGTTTGAAAATCCGTCTCAGGCATACCACAACAGTTTCTTAATGTACCCCTTACACATTTTCAAGAGGTCGAAAATAGGAAAAACTGCGGTAAGGGCAAGTTTTGGGGAAAGAAAGGAGGAAACCGGTGGGCTTTGAGCTTCCAGCTAAAAGTTGCTAGCTAAAAAGCCTAACCTATCCTTTCATTGTTAAACAAAATTGGTTTGCATAAGCTTATTTTCCACAAATCAGGCTTGCAGCTCACGGCTAATGGCTCACCGCTTATCTTTGCACCTCAAATACAAGCCAATGCAAAGAGATACCCTCGTTTTTGATCTGATTAACCAAGAATTACAAAGACAACGTCATGGAATTGAATTGATTGCCTCCGAAAATTTTACCAGTCTGCAGGTAATGCAGGCCATGGGTGGCGTTATGACCAATAAATATGCCGAGGGGTATCCCGGTCGCCGTTATTATGCCGGTTGTGAAATTGTAGATCAAACAGAGCAACTGGCTATCGACAGACTTAAGCAAATTTTCTCAATAGATTATGCCAACGTGCAACCACATAGTGGCGCACAGGCAAATGCCGCAGTGGCACTGGCCGTTTTGCAAGCGGGAGATCCTATTCTTGGATTGGATCTGAGCATGGGCGGTCACCTTACCCATGGTTCTTCTGTTAACTATAGCGGCAAATTATACAAACCCAATTTTTATGGTGTAACCCGTGAGGAGGGTTTGGTTGATTATGATATGCTGGAAGCAAAAGCACGCGAAGTAAAACCCAAACTCATTATTTGTGGGGCCAGTGCTTACAGTCGCGATTGGGATTATGCGCGCATCCGCAAAGTAGCAGATGAAGTAGGTGCATTGGTAATGGCAGATATTGCACACCCTGCGGGACTCATCGCTAAAAAATTATTGAACGATCCGTTTGATCATTGTCATTTTGTAACCTCTACCACACATAAAACTTTACGTGGGCCACGTGGTGGTATCATTATGATGCGCAAAGATTTTGAAAATCCTTTTGGGTTGAAAGATGTAAAAGGCAATATCCGAATGATGAGTAATTTGCTGGATATGGCTGTATTTCCCGGCATTCAGGGCGGACCGCTTGAACACGTGATTGCCGCAAAAGCCATTGCCTTTGGAGAAATCTTAAGTAATGAATTTACCGTTTACGCTAATCAGGTAATTAAAAATTCACAGGCACTTGCCAAAGCATTGGTGGCCAAAGAATACCAGATCATCAGCGGTGGAACAGATAACCATTTGGTGTTAATAGACCTTAGAAATAAAAACATCAGTGGTAAAAAAGCAGAACAGGCATTGGTGTTGGCTGATATTACTGCCAATAAAAACATGGTACCTTATGATGATAAGAGTGCTTTTGTAACATCAGGTATACGACTGGGTGTGCCTGCCATTACCACCAGAGGAATGAAAGAAGAACACATGACTTTTGTGGTTGATGCAATTGATAAAGTACTGATGAATGCCGATGATGCAACTGTTGTACAGGCCGTTAAGAAAGAAGTGAATGCGTTTATGGAGCAATTTGTTTTGTATCCTGAGTTAGGATAAAATAAATTTTGTTCTTGGTTTAAAAAATCACCGCAGAGCCGCAGAGAGCGGTGAGTTTTCGCAGGGTTTATTTAGCAATGTATAAAATTTTTATTATGATACAAAGATTACAAACCCTTTGGTTACTAGCCGCTTCTTTACTAGCTTTTGCAACATTGAAACTCTCTTTTTTCAGTGGCAATATTTTGGTGGAGAACGTAAAACAGTTTCAAAAATTTACGGCTATGAACAGTATTCCGGTAATGATCTTAACGGTAGCCGTAGCCATTGCTGCATTGATCACTATATTTTTGTACAAAGACAGAAAGCTGCAACTAAAAATTTGCTTTGCCACACTGGTACTTTCTGTACTTACCATTGTTCTATATTATTTGCAAACAAAAAGTTTTGTTCTCAACGAATGGACCTTTGATCTTACCTGCGTAATAACCATTGCCATTCCTTTTGTGTTATTCCTTGCTATTAGAGGAATATATAAGGATGAAAAAATAGTAAAGAGCGTGGATAGATTGAGATAGGGAATATCGAATATCGAACAAGGAATGTCGAATGTCGAATGAAGGCGTAAAAAATACTTCGACATTCCTTGTTCGAAATTCAATATTCGATATTCCTTACAGGTACTTTCCTGTATAACTCTCCTTCACTTTCTTAATACCCGAAGGCACACCTGTATAAACAATATTCCCTCCTGCATCTCCTGCTTCGGGGCCAAGATCAATGATCCAGTCGGCAGATTTGATAACATCAGTATTGTGTTCAATCACAATTAAAGAATGGCCTTGTTCTATCAATGCATTGAAGGAAGCGAGTAGCTTTTTAATATCGTGAAAGTGTAAACCGGTAGTAGGTTCATCAAATACAAATAACATATGGCCAATGCCTTTTCCTTTACCCAGAAAACTGGCCAGCTTTACACGTTGCGCTTCACCACCGCTAAGGGTATCGCTGCTTTGTCCGAGTTTGATATAGCCTAAGCCCACATCCTGCAAAGGCTGAATAGCTGTTTTAATAGATTTTTCTTCTGCAAAAAACTCAATGGCCTCATCCACACTCATCTCCAGTACATCAAACACACTTTTTCCTTTGTACTGAACATCCAATACTTCTTCTTTAAAACGCTTGCCCCCGCATGATTCGCAGGTAAGGTGTACATCGGCCAAAAACTGCATTTCAAAAACCTGTTCGCCTTCGCCCTTACAGGTATCACAACGACCACCATCTACATTAAAAGAAAAATGTTTGGGTTGAAAGCCGCGTGTTTTGGATAAAGATTGTTTGGCATACAGCTCACGGATATGATCGTACGCTTTGATGTAAGTGATTGGGTTACTACGCGATGATTTTCCAATAGGGTTCTGGTCAACCATTTCTATCTGCGAAATATAATCCACATCACCACTGATGTTTTTATGCAGGCCTACTTTTTCTGAAAACTCTCCTTTCAATTTTCGCAAGGCCGGGATAAGAACCTGTTTTACCAAAGTGGTTTTACCACTTCCACTCACACCACTTACTACACACAAAGTATTCAATGGAAAAGCAACCGTAATATCTTTCAGGTTATTTTGCCGGGCGTTTTCTACCGTAATACTCCGATTCCATTTTCGTACTGTTTTCGGAGCTTCTATGCTAAGTGTACCGTTGAGGTATTTACCGGTAAGACTTTCCGGATTGGCTACCAGCTCATCATAATTACCAACGGCAACTACTTCGCCGCCAAGGTGCGATGCCAATGGCCCCATATCAATGATGTAATCTGCTTCGCGCATCATCATTTCATCATGTTCTACTACTACTACCGTATTACCCAGATCGCGTAAAGATTTTAATACACTGATCAAACGAACCGTATCTCTTGAATGTAATCCAATAGATGGCTCATCCAGAATATATAATGAGTTGGTTAAATTACTTCCCAAACTTCTGGTTAATTGTATGCGCTGGCTTTCGCCACCACTTAATGAATTGGCGAGGCGGTTAAGGGTGAGATAGCCCAACCCAACATCTATCAATGTTTGTAAACGTTGGTGTACTTCTATCAGAATTCTTTTGGCAACTTCTTTATCATGCTGAGATAAAACCAATTCATCAAACCATACTTTCAGATCCTTCACCTGTAATTCGCATAACTCACCAATGTGTTTACCACCTACCTGAATGTACAAGGCTTCTTTACGTAACCGATAACCCTTACAATCCGGACAGTTGGTTCTGCCTCTGTATCTGCTCAGCAATACACGGTATTGTACCTTGTATAAATTCTGTTCTACTTCCTTAAAAAAATCATTCAATCCTTGTACAACACCCTCACCTTCCCATAACTGGCGGTACTGTTCTTTGCTCAAATCAATAATGGGTTTGTGAATGGGGAATCCAAATTTGCCCGCATACTTCACAAACTGCTCACGCCACCAACCCAGCTTCTCTCCTTTCCATGGGGCAACTGCTCCTTCATACACACTTAAACGCTTATCAGGAATTACCAGATCTGCATCAATGCCCAACACCTGGCTAAATCCTTCGCAGGTGGGGCAGGCACCGTAGGGGTTGTTGAACGAAAATAAATTCGGAACCGGTTCTTCAAACTGAATACCATCCAGTTCAAATTTATTACTGAAGTGAAGGAGTTTTTTATTGTCTACCTCCACATACATTTCACCCTCTCCCTCATAAAAAGCAGTACCAACAGAATCTGATAAGCGATGAAGGTCTTCTTCTTCAAAAGCTTTGGTAACGAGGCGGTCTATGAGAACGTGAATGGTGAGTGGTGAGTAGTAAGTGGTGAGTTTTTTTTTCAGGTCTTTATCAGACAACTCCAGTAATTCTTCTATACGCAATAGTTCACCAGCCTTAACACTCACCACTGACAACTCACCACTCACGTCTGTCGCCTCACGAAAATACATACGTGAAAACCCTTTCTGCATCAATATATTCAACTCTTCGCGGGGTTCGCGTTTAACATGTTGTTTAAAGGGAACGATGATCACCAGTTTGGTTCCGTGGGGCATTTGTGCTATGGCATGCATCACATCGGCCACATCATCTTTCTTTACTTCCTTGCCACTTACGGGCGAAATGGTTTTACCGGCGCGTGCATACAACAAACGCAGGTAATCATAGATCTCCGTCATACTACCCACCGTACTTCGCGGAGTTCGGGTAATTACTTTTTGTTCTATGGCAATAGCAGGGCACAAACCTTTGATGTAGTCAACATCCGGTTTTACCATACGTGCCATAAACTGTCGTGCATACGCACTCAAACTTTCTGCATACCGGCGTTGGCCTTCAGCAAAAAGCGTATCAATGGTAAGCGATGATTTGCCGCTTCCCGAAACACCAGTTACCACAATGAGTTTGTTGCGCGGAAAACTTACGGTTACATTTTTAAGGTTGTGTACACGTGCACCCTTCACCACAATACTGCCGCTATCGTCTGTTGTTTTTTCTATTTTGGGTGATTTTGTTTTTGTTGCCATATCGTTAGCAAGTTAAACAGATTATCCATGGTTAAGTTTAGAAAGAGATAGCGGGAAGGGATTTTTTTTACGACAAATTCTGGATGCTTTCGGGAGAATACAATTCCCTAAAAATGTGTATAACCACAACCCCTCAAAACATTCTTTTCCACAAAACCTGCCAGATATCAAAAGATGTATAATTTGTTGTTGAAAGATAACGAGTTAGTTCAGGAACATTGAATAAAAAGTTCTGGTGAAGCCCGGATTAACTACCCCCTACGCAAACAAAAAGGATATGAGAACATTAGAGCAGGCGTCTGATACGGAACTGATACGGGCCTTTCAGGACGGCGATACCGCCGCCTTTGAAACCCTTATCTACCGGTACAAAGACAAAGTCTTCTCTTCCATTCTTTTCTTTGTAAAAGACAGTTACCTGGCTGAAGATCTGTTTCAGGATGTTTTTATCAAGATCATTGATACACTCAAGAACAAACGCTATACCGAGGAAGGAAAATTTCTGCCATGGGCACTTCGCATTTCGCATAACCTCTGTGTGGATTATTTCAGGAAAGTAAAACGCACCCCTGCCATACGAACCACCGATAACCAGGATATTTTTGAAGTGCTGCAAATTTCAGAAGAGGGCGCCGACAGCAAAATTATGCAGGGCCAAAGCCATGAACAGGTTCGCAAAATGCTGGATCTGTTACCAGAAGAACAACGTGAAATAATTGTTTTGCGCCATTTTGCCAATATGAGTTTTAAAGAAATTGCACTCATTACCAATTGCAGTATTAATACCGCACTGGGCAGAATGCGCTATGGATTAATTAACTTAAGGAAGATGATGACTGAAAAGCAAATTGCCCTATAACGATATCTTCCAAACTATGTAAAGATCATGAACCCTTCATTCCGATGAGGGGTTCTCCTTTTATAGCGTACGTCATTTCGAACGCAGCGCAGCGAAGAGAGAAATCTCATGAATGTTTTGTAGTAACAACAAGTGTGTTCTCTCTTTCATACGTCATTTCGAACGCAGCGCAGCGAAGAGAGAAATCTCATGAATGTTCCGCAAAACCATCATGAGATTTCTCCTCCTTCGTCGTCGAAATGACGAGGGGCATTATTTATTTTTTGTGAAAGCTTCTTTACCACACTGCAACCATTTGAGGTATTCTGCAGCGTCAGGTGTGTATCCAACAGGATTGTTCATCAATACTTCCTTCGTATTCAGAATAGCGTAAAGAGGTTGTGTGGTCTGGTTAAAATTTTCCGTTTCAAACGTGGCCCATTTATCGCCAATGCTAATAATGTCCTTCTTATCACCACTTTTGGTTGTGTAATTGAGTATCCGTTGTTCGGCTGGCAGCTTTTCTTTATCATCTACATATAACGATACGAGAATGAAATTTTCTTTGATGTAATTATATACTTCCGGCTGTGTCCAAACATTTTCCTCCATTTTACGGCAGTTAACGCAGGCCCATCCGGTAAAATCAATCAGTATGGGTTTGTTCTGCGCTTTAGATAGTTCTACTGCTTTTGCGTAATCATTGACCACATTGGCTTCTAGGCCTTTTCCGTGTACATTATCCTTACCATAAATGCTGTAACTGAATGGTGGTGGAAAACCACTGAGCAATTGCAGGTTGGCATATTTTGTTTGTGTAACACCGGGAATTAAATACAGTGTAAACAGCAAAGCCAATACACCCAAGGCTTTTCGGCCTTTACTTATTTTCATTCCTTTGTAATCGTGTGGTAAACGAAGTATACCAAAAAGATATAGTGTTAAACCGGCTGCAATCAAGATCCATATCCCAATAAATACTTCTCTTTTTAATAATCCCCAGTGCATCACCAGATCTGCATTGGATAAAAATTTAAAGGCAAGTGCTACTTCCAAAAATGCCAATACTTTTTTTACTGTATCCAACCAACCGCCGGATTTGGGCAATGATTGCAACCAATCAGGAAAGATAGCAAACAGCGCAAAAGGCAATGCCAAAGCCAAACCAAATCCCGCCAACCCCGATGTTAATTGCCAGGCGCCGCCACTGATAGAACCTACCAGTAAAGAACCGAGGATAGGGCCGGTACAAGAGAAGGATACAATAGCAAGGGTTAGTGCCATAAAGAAAATACCACCAATACTACCCAGTCCACTTTTCGCATCTGCTTTGCTGGCAATACCACTTGGCAACGTCAACTCAAAATAACCAAAGAAGGAAATGGCAAAAAAGATGAAGATCACAAAGAAGATCACATTCAACCACGAATTGGTAGAAATATTATTGAAGATTTCCGGCTGCACATTGCCCAATACATGAAAGGGAACGCTTGCCAGCAGGTAGATCATGAAAATAAATAAACCATACAGCACACCGTTTTTAATGGCCTGTTTACGCGTTGCCGCTCTTTTGGTAAAGAAAGAAACCGTAACGGGAATCATGGGGAATACACAGGGTGTAAGCAAAGCAATTAATCCACCCAAAAAACCTAATAAAAAAATAGACCAGATACCATTGCCGGCAACATCATTTTTTTTACCACATTCAGCCAATGGTTTATCGATGTCTATAGAAGCCAGTTTAATTTGTGATAAGGATGCTGCTGTTTCGGAACCACCTTCAAGGCTTACCTCGAAAGCTTGTTCAGAACCGATGAATTCTCCGGCTTTTCCGAGAAAGGCATTAATGGTTCCTTTGAGTGTTGCAGGAATGAAGCCATTGATTTTTATCTGTTGCTTAATTTCTATGGCGCCTGTGTATACCAACACCTTCCCAAATACTGCATCATTCATCTGTTTGGATGTTGAAGCGTATGTGATTGTATTCTGCAACAGTGCATTTTCGTAGTCAGGCACAAATTTTACCTGCTCCAACCCTTCTGTCTGGGGATTGTTTCCATACACATGCCATCCTGAGGGTATGGTGGTGGTAGCAACCAACTCATACACGCCATTCGCTATTTTTTTGGATTGGGTTTGCCATTGCAACAAACTATCTGTTTGCGCAGCAAGCACACCAAGCGTTACTATACCAATAAAAAGCAGTAATCCTTTTTTCATGTACCCGTTAAGATTATAGCAGCTTCAGATCGAATGATTTTTTTACAGGAGGTAAACATTGGCTGTCATCGCAAACCATGTATTCCAATATACCGCTGATATTTGTTTTTAGGCCACCTTTCACGGATACAGTTTGTATGAATTCTACCTTATCAGAATAGTACAGCACATTGGTATTGAAATTTTTATCGAAGGTTTTTTCCAGTTTTCCCATTTCCTTTACCATACCATTTTTAGTAACCAAAGGGTTGGGTTTGAATTTGATACTGGTAGGTATCGGACCACCCTTACCGGTATTCTGTGAGTAAAGATGCCATGGGTCTTCTATCGATGCGGTTATGATGATATCATACACGCCAGCCGATTTCTTTTTCACTTCATAATTCCAGCTTACCGGATTTTTCTGTCCAAAAGCGAAGGATACAGCTATGATTGCGATTAGGGTACATACAATTCTTTTCATACAAAACAAACTGTTTAGGTTATAGACGTGGCGCTAAACGCCACCTTACAAAAAATCAATTCAATCCCAGTATTTCAAAAACTTTAACACCATCCAAATTACTCATTGCCTTGGAAGAGGCACGCTCCGGATGTGGCATCATACCAAATACGTTATTTTGTTTGTTACGGATGCCGGCAATGTTTCTGATGGCCCCGTTCGGGTTAGCAGTTGCATCAATCGTGCCATCTTCCTTACAATAATGGAAAATGATCTGTCCGTTAGCTTCCAGCTCATCTAAAGTAGCTTCATCCGCATGAAACCTTCCTTCACCATGCGCCACCGGAATTTTCAATGCTTCCCCCTGTCCGTTTTTGATATAAACGTTCTTACACACAAATTGTTGGTTAGCATTTTGTAACAGCACACCTGGCAATAACCCACTTTCACAAAGTATCTGAAACCCATTGCAAACCCCGAGTACTTTGCCGCCTTTATTGGCAAATTCAATTACACTTTGCATCATAGGACTAAAACGGGCAATGGCACCACAGCGTAAATAATCGCCATACGAAAACCCACCGGGCAAAATAATACAATCGTCGGTAGTAAACATACTCAGGTCTTTGTCTTTGTGCCAAAGCATAATCACTTCTTTACCAAGGTCTTGCTCAAGGGCATCCTGCATATCTCTGTCGCAGTTAGATCCCGGAAAAACAACAACGCCAAACTTCATAGAGGTTCGTTTTTTATCCTGAAAGGCTGAAAATAATCGGAAAGCCAAAGGTAATACCTGACCCGTTACAAGCGGGCTAATTTTTGATGAACCACCAGTTATTATACACGATAACAGCTGCTGCCAGCCAAAAAAGCAGGTTAGGCAATAGTAACCGCCTGGGATAGGAGAATGCATTTCCGGCAAAAGCGCCCAAGGGCACCAGGCTCATAAAGGCAGATTCGATACCGGCATGTAGAAAAATAAAGGGGATGGGTAACAGAATCAGTAACATCACCATCATTACACCCCAGTTTTTGCGGATCTGTATCACCATCCTTTTATTAGAAATTTGCCAGTAATAAAGGGCCGCCAATAACACCACTACCAGTACTGATAAACTCACCGCCAATGGAGTGCTCCATTGCTGTATGGGCAAATTCAATTGCAGGTAAGGGAGGTAGGTTTTGAAAGCAGGTAAAGTATCGTTTAAAAACAAAAAGGCGGCCAAAAAATAATAGGGCACCAATATACCCATTAGTAAAATTACCCATTCAGCAAGGTTAAACGGCCTTACTACGGCCAGTGCAAACAATACCACCAAAATAAGAATGGCGGTAGGGTGGTAACACAATACCGCCACACCCACTATTAGCCCTGTATTAAACAACAACGTTTTGGGTGATGGATGATTATACAAACGACTGAGTTTGATGAATAACCAAATCAATAAAAAGTTAGCAATCAACGCCGGAGAAATACTACACCACTGAACCAGCACACCCGAAAGAAGCACATAGGCCATGGCAGTGGTATAATTGTTACTTTGAAACATCCTTAAATCGGATAATACCATATTCAGCCGGATGGCCTGTACCAATAACAAAAACTGGTACAAAATAAATAAAGTGGTAACAGAAAAACCTGTGATGTATTGTTTTAGAAAAACAGAGAACAATCCATCATTGGTATTTGATATCACCAGCGGTGCATTCACAAACAAGTGTGCATGCACAGCAATGCTGAGAATAACCAGAAAGAAAATATTGATAATTGATTTATCCCGGAATAGAAAAACCACGTGTATGAAAATTAAAATTCAATTTTAGCAAAACAGGTAAACCCACGGTATTGGCAGGGAACAATGGCCTGCCTTGCCCCTATCTGCTTGGCATGGCGGGGCATAAAATCATATCCTTTATCCATGTTTTTAAAGGTAGGTGTTCTATCTACCTGACCGTTGGGCGACATGCTCTGGTCAGATAAAATCATACTCCGCTTTTCCTGTACATTAAACAGAAAATGTATCAGATCACCGGTATTGAGTAAACCAAATCCAATAAAATTATCGGTATTGTCATCGTACTGCGATTTTCTTACCACATTACTCCACTCCATTTTGCCTTTGGGATCAAAAGATATGACCGCTACATTATCCGCATAATAACGGGTTAAGCTATTGGGGTTACTAGACATACTGCTGCGACCCCATGGATAAAATCCTAGCGGGCTGTTCCATGTATAATAACCACCCATGGGTGTCCAATAAGGCGACCCATACAAATAATCCCATCTGCTTAATGTATTACCTCTTGTACTAGTGTAAGCCGATTCTGCAACAACAATAAAACCTCCATCCCTTCGCAATATGATGTTTTTGAGAAAGTAATCGTTAAACGATGTTTTAACGGAACCCTCGCCTCTTGCATCTTCCCTGAATTCATCGTTGAATACGGTAGTGGCATTCAACAATTGTTTGTTCATGGATTTATCCCAAAGCACATAATACAATCCTTCAATATTTCCACGTCGGGCTTTACTCATGAAAGAAGTGATAACATAATGCTTGTTGATATTATCTACTTTGATACGTACATCATCCAGAAAAAAACTACCGATTTGCAGATCGGTAATGGTATAAGTTCCTGCATTGGGGGCTTTGGTAATCAGGCTTATCTTATTGATATTGTCATTTGCAGAAGTACCGGATGCCCTGATACAAACCAGGTCGCCATCATTATCCAATGCAAACTCTGATAGAAAATCATTTCGCTGCGGCATGTTAACGCTGAGGCGTGACTTCTTTAGCAGCGTAAGGTCTTTATCAAACAAACATGTAGTTAGTAAATGCGCTCTGTCGTTTCGGGTATTGATCTTAAAGATCATGATCCGCTGTTTATCTTCACTATAAATAACAGAATAGATTTTACTGCTGGAAACAGAATTCATATTATCTGTTGAATCCAGTTCAATAGGTTCGCCTATTTTTTTCCCGGAACCATCCAGTTTAATTGCCATGCAGTACATGGAACTTTTTTTCTGGTACTCATAAATCATGTACACATAATCCGGGTATTGAATAAACTCAGTATTCAGTACACGATAATTCATGAAATCCATTTTTACCTTGTCTACCATTTTCATGTCATTATCATAGGTGGTCATATAATGCTGGTCGCGGTAGTTTTTGTACACCAGCACTTTCCCACCGATCTTACCCACTACTTCAAAATTCAGGGTACGGGCATCATCACGGTCGGGATCGGAATAAGTAATTCGCTGCGCCAGGCCGGAAAGGCTGGTGAGCAATAAACAGGCAATCAGTACAGGTACGGTGGTTTTCATTTCCGAGTGGTCATTTATCTTTCAAATGTAAGGTTTGTGTGGATTCCGGATGGTAAATTAACAGTAAAAGCACAATCCTTTTACCAACAGTGATATTTAATGAGACGGATTGATTTTACGGCTACATTTGTTGAATATTTATGCATTAATCGTAATAACCACTTCGTGTGAGCAAGAATATTAATAAGGTTTCTACTGCCGGTCTGATCATTGCGTTGGGAATCATTTTCGGAGATATCGGTACATCACCACTCTATGTACTGAATGAAATTATTACCGGCCGTGCCATTACAGAAGAATTGATTCTGGGTTCGCTCTCCTGTATTATCTGGACACTTACCCTGCAAACCACAGTTAAATACGTAATCCTTACCCTAAAAGCCGATAACAAAGGCGAGGGTGGCATTTTCAGTTTATACGCATTGGTTCGCCGCAGGCGCAAATGGCTGGTAGTACCTGCCATGTTGGGCGGTGCCGCCTTGCTGGCCGATGGCATTATTACCCCCCCTATTACCGTAACCTCTGCCATTGAGGGATTGAAACAGTTAGATGCACTGCGAGACATACAACAAAGCACCATTATCACCATTGTAATCAGTATCATCAGCTTCTTGTTTTTTATGCAGCAGTTTGGTACCGCCTCTATTGGTAAAATGTTTGGTCCCATTATGGGTATCTGGTTTACCATGCTGGCCGTACTGGGCTGCGCTCATTTAATGGATGATGTTAGTATATTCAAATCGTTAAGTCCGCATTACGCTTATGAATTGCTTACCAAATACCCCAAGGGTTTCTGGTTATTAGGTGCTGTATTTCTCTGTACCACTGGGGCTGAGGCATTGTATAGTGATCTGGGCCATTGTGGGAAAGGAAATATACGGGTGTCATGGATCTTTGTAAAAACGTGCTTGATTTTGAATTACCTGGGACAAGGCGCCTGGTTACTGGCCAATTACAAAGACCAGATCATTCCTCCGCAGGTAATGGCAGAGGGCTTTAATCCCTTTATCAGCATCATGCCACAGTGGTTTAAATTGGCGGGTATTATTATTTCAACAGTGGCAGCGGTTATTGCGAGCCAGGCATTGATATCCGGTTCTTTTACGCTGATTTCCGAAGCCATGCGGTTGAACCTATGGCCCAAAATGAAGATCAATTATCCTTCAGAAGAAAAAGGGCAACTATATATTCCGGGCATCAGCTTATTGTTATTTATTGGTTGCGTAGGTATTGTGTTGTATTTCAGGGAATCTAAAAATATGGGTGCGGCCTATGGTTTGGCTATTACCATGTGCATGATCAGCACGTCTATTTTGTTTGCTAATTTTCTGGTAAGCCGAAGGGCTAAATCTATTTGGATTTACCTGTATCTGATCGTATACCTCACCATAGAAATATCTTTCCTGATAGCCAATCTTGAAAAATTCCTTCATGGCGGTTATGTTACCCTGGTTGTGGGTGGCGCATTGTTTGCCGTAATGTATGTATGGTTCCGCAGCCGGAAAATTAAGAACAGGTATGTAGAGTTTGTACGGATGGAACATTATATACCCATGATTCAGGAACTGAGTAATGATAAAACCATTCCTAAATACGCAACGCACCTTGTGTACATGACCAGTGCCAATAACCCAAAGGAAATTGAGCATAAGATCATTTATTCTATTCTGAATAAAAAACCAAAGCGTGCCGATATTTATTGGTTTGTACACGTGGATGTATTGGATGATCCGTATACCTGTGAGTATTCGGTAGAGCATATTATTCCCAACGATATTATTCGGGTAGAATTCAGGGTAGGTTTCCGTGTTGAACAACGCATTAACCTCATGTTCCGTAAAGTGGTGGAAGAACTGGTGAACAATAAAGAAGTGAATATTACAAGCCGCTATGAAAGCCTGGAAAGAAATAATGTAGTAGGCGATTTTCAATTTATTGTATTGGAAAAATACCTGAGCCAGGATAATGAATTGCCATTCTTTGAGCGCATTGTAATGAAATTATATTTCTGGCTGAAAGAGATAAGTCTGGGAGAGGAAAGAGGTTTTGGATTGGATCCCAGTAATGTAACCATTGAAAAGTTTCCACTGATAGTAGCACCGGTAGCCAACTTTAATCTGAAGCGGGTGTACCATGATGGTTCAGAAGATTTTGAATAAGGGATAAAGGCTTTGCTGGCCGCATGGGCCGTTGGTGGCCGCGTGGGCCGTTGGTGTGTCCTCACACCAACACAATCCTTACTATATTAATACATATAGTTGTAGGTTTCCTAACATAAAAAACAGAACTTAGGAAATCTAAACCTACTGCTTGCCTCCGGTTATTCTTTATATCATCATAGGTTATCTTGTGCTTGTTGCATTGGTGTACTTTGTGCAGGACCGTTTTATTTTCAAACCCGAAAAATTACCGCAAGATTTTCAATACAAATACGATGCACCTTTTGAAGAATTGTTTTTTAAAGTAGCACCCGGCATCAGCATCAATGGTTTGCATTTCTACTGTAATAATCCCAAAGGATTGATCCTGTATTTTCATGGCAACTCACGCAGTATAAAAGGCTGGGCAAAATATGCCAAAGATTTTTACCGATACGGATATGATGTGTTGCTGGTGGATTATCGCGGTTTTGGAAAGAGTACCGGTAAACGAAGTGAAAAAGAAATGCTGGCCGATATGCAATTTGTATATGAACGGTTGATGGAAAAATACGAACAGCACCATATTCTGGTTTATGGGAGAAGTTTGGGTAGTGGCTTTGCAACCAAGATCGCCGCAGACAATACACCCCGCTATTTAATTTTGGATGCTCCTTATTTCAGTTTCATCAAAGTAGTGGAAAGATTTACGCCTTTCTTACCACACCGATGGCTGCTCCGGTATCATTTACATACCGATCGATGGATACCAAAAGTAAATTGTCATACCTATATTTTGCATGGTACCCGAGACAGGTTGATCCCCATCCGGCACAGTGAAAAATTACAAAGAATCAACCCCCATAAAATTACCCTGATACGTATTCATGGTGGTGGCCACAATAACCTGCCTGTATTTCCTGAGTACCATAATTTCATCCGCGATATCTTACAATACTGAGCCTACCTTTGCAGGGTGAAAAATCAGCGTAGAATATTTCGATGGATCAAAGTATTCATCATTGTTTATTGTCTCGTGGGTTCTGTTTTGTATTACCTGCAGGAAAAACTATTGTTCCATCCAATTGCCATCCATGTGGATAGCAGTTATCATTTTATCCAGCCTTTTACGGAAACTAATATTGAGTTAGACGCTAATACAAAAATCAATATCGTTCAGTTTACCGTACCTGATTCTATTAGGAAAGGAATCGTATTATACTTTCATGGCAACAGGGAAAACGTAAATCACTATGCAGCATTTGCAGTAAATTTTACACGAAATGGGTATGAGGTGTGGATGCCCGATTATCCGGGCTTTGGCAAATCAACTGGAAAATTATCAGAGCCTATTTTATATGATGCTGCACTGCAAGTGTATAAACTTGCCCGAACAAAACAGGAACCCGCGCAAATTATTCTATACGGAAGATCTTTGGGTACAGGTATTGCCGCACAACTCGCCTCAATTAGAGATTGTAAAAAACTGATTCTGGAAACACCGTATTATAGTTTTACATCTGTCACTAAAATTGCTTTCTGGATGTATCCGGTAGATATGTTATTGCAATACAAAATGAGAACACATCAGTATCTACCCAAAGTAACAGCACCCGTTAGCATTTTTCATGGAACCAATGATGGCGTAATTCCTTACTTTAATGCTAAACGATTAAAGAATGTTATAAAGTCTGGCGATGAGTTTATTACAATTGATGGTGGCTCGCATAATGATCTGAATTCGTTTCCGCTGTTTCAGCAAAAATTAGATAGTTTGCTTAGGCAATAACTAAGTCCTTTTAAACCGCGCCTTTGCGCCTTTGGGAGAAAAAATGCACGCAAAGGCGCGGTTTTTAACTCACTATGTGTAAAAAATCCTATCACAGGATGACTAATCAGAATACTACAAATTATTAACAATATTACTTCTTAGAATACAGGCGAACGAATGCCTACCCAAAACTGAAAATAATCATCTACCCTGCAATCAACGGTAACGCCATTTTGTAATGCCGGTTTCCAGAAAGGCATGCTAGCGAACATTTTTTTTATCAGTGTTTCGTAATACTTCTTATTGCGAAAAAAATATTGTATGGTTCTGGCATATTTACTGGTTGGCAATACGGTAGCAGCAATTTTTTCAAAATGGGCATCATAGATAGCACCATAACGATCCACACAAAAAGAAAAATAAACCCGTATATATTTAGCAGTATCACCCCGTTCGATAACACGGGTTAATACACTATCCCATCCTGTAAAATTGGCCATATAAAATCGCTTACAGGAGTCAATGCCAAACGGATATTGTGGAGGAGTTTGTACATACCTGGCATCAAATAATTTTGTGTACCCATATTGCAGGTTCAAACTTTGTGCAGCTGCAGAAACAGAAAGAATGGCAAACAGGCCAACAAGCATTTTTTGCATACCTATGATTGAATCATAAATAAACAATATTCCTTACCAACTGCATAGCGTATTTATACGGGTAGCAAGTACTTGTATTTGTTGCCAAAGATTTTTCCGGCTAAGCTGTGGAAGGTTTTTTCGTTTATCTTTAATACCATTATTTCATCGATTCATTTATCAATTTAAGTATACGATATGTCAGCTGAAGCCAATTTTGCCAAACTGGGTTTGGTATTGCCACCTGCCCCAAAACCATTGGGTGTTTACAAACCATTTTTAATTGATGGCAACCATGGTTATGTTTCCGGCCATGGAACCGTAAAAGAAGATGGTACCCTCATCATTGGTCGTGTTGGAGATAACATGACAAAAGAAGAAGGCAAGCTCGCTGCCCGTCAGGTAGGCCTCGCCATTCTTGCCACCTTAAAAGCCAATCTTGGTTCGCTGGATAAAGTAAAAAGAGTGATTAAAGTATTGGGCATGGTAAGTTGTACAGCAGATTTTGAAAGCCATCCCTTTGTCATTAATGGCTGCAGCGAATTATTTGCCGCTGTTTGGGGCGAAGACAATGGCATTGGTGTAAGAAGTGCTGTTGGCATGGGCTCTTTACAGGAAATATTCCAGTAGAAATTGAGGCCTTATTCGAATTGCATTAAGATAACCATCAATGCTTTTTTTGAATTTTTACTTTTGAATTTACTTGTCCAAACAGCTTCCCATGATCCCCTGGTACACCATCCATAACATCGATACCATAGATTCCCCCGCATTGGTTATTTATCCGGAGCGTATCAAAGAGAATATCTCGAAATTGATTTCTATGGCTGGCGATAAAATTTTTTTACGGCCGCATGTTAAAACCAATAAAATAGCAGAAGTCAGTAAACTTATGTTGGCTGCAGGCATTACTAAATTTAAATGCGCCACCATTGCCGAAGCAGAAATGCTTGCAGAGATTGATGCACCCGATGTATTACTCGCACACCAACCTGTTGGGCCCAAGGCAGAACGTTTATTGCAGTTAGTGATGAACTTTCCGGATACTGTTTTCTCTTGTATCATAGATAATGAATCAACAGCTACCTGTTTATCTGATCTGTTTCATAAACACAATGCACGGTTACCTGTTTTTATCGATCTCAATATTGGCATGAACCGTTCCGGTATCAAACCGGAGAAGGCATTGGCATTGATAAAAACCATTCAATCACTTCCGGGCATCAGTATCATCGGGCTTCATGCTTACGATGGACATATACGCGATACCGATCTTACCGAAAGAAACCGACGGAGCGATGAAGCATTTGCAAAAGTAGATAGCTTGGTAAAAGAAATGGAAGAACTAATCACTAGTCCATTACAAATTGTAATAGGAGGATCTCCCAGTTTTCCAACCCATATCAAAAGAAAAGGAGTGCAGTTTAGTCCCGGCACTTTTGTTTTCTGGGATTGGGGCTATAAACACCTGGTACCTGATGAACCTTTTGATTACGCAGCATTGGTGATTACGAGGATCATTTCCATCATTGATGAACACACCATCTGTACAGACCTTGGCCATAAAGCGGTAGCCGCAGAAAATCCTTTGCCACGGGTTCATTTTTTAAATGCCCCTGAGGCAAATCCCATTTCGCAAAGCGAAGAGCACCTGGTAGTAACTGTTCCGGATAGTAGTGTATGGAAAGTGGGTGATGTTTGGTATGGCGTGCCGGTACATATTTGCCCCACCGTAGCATTATATGATCAGGCCCATGTGATACAGAACTACCAGCGAACCGGTTGCTGGCGGGTGATTGCACGTTCGAGGAAAATAACCATTTAATTCGTGAGACGTGAATCGTGAGGCGTGAGAAAAACGCCGGATTCACTTCTCACGATTCACGATTCACGTCTCACGCGTATGTTCATCATCGATGCCCATCTTGATCTCAGCATGAATGCCATGGAGTGGAACCGCGATCTGCGCTTGCCAGTACATGCTATTCGTAAAAGAGAAGAGGGGATGACAGATAAGCCTGACCGTGCCAGAGGAACCGTATCCCTACCCGAATTAAGAAAAGGAAATATTGGCTTAGTGGTAGCCACACAAATTGCCAGATATACGGCACCCGGAAACCCTTTACCCGGCTGGCATTCACCCGAACAGGCATGGGCACAAACACAGGCGCAACTAAATTGGTACCAAGCAATGGAAGCGACAGGTGAAATGATACAAATCAATGACCTAAAAAGTCTGGAAGCGCACCTCGCTTTATGGAATAATAGCTTACCCAACGAAACAAAACCGGTCGGTTATCTATTAAGTTTAGAAGGCGCAGATTCGCTTGTTACCATAGATCATTTACACAAAGCATATGCGTATGGCTTACGGGCAGTTGGGCCCGCTCACTATGGCCCCGGCCGTTATGCAAACGGCACCAACGCCACTGGTAGATTGAATGAAATGGGACGAGCATTGTTGAAAGAAATGGAATCGCTTAATATGATTCTGGATGCTACCCATTTATGTGACGATGCTTTTTGGGATGCCATGGAACTGTATAACGGAACCATTTGGGCCAGTCATAATAATTGCAGAAGCCTGGTAAACCATAACCGACAATTCAGTGATGAGATGATCAAAGCATTGATTGAAAAGAAAGCCGTAATCGGAGGTGCACTCGATGCGTGGATGATGGTGCCCGGATGGCAAAAAGGCAAATCAGATCTAAAGTTGATGAATTGCAATTTGGAAAAAATGATCGACCACATGGATCATATTTGTCAGCTGGCAGGAAATACTTTACATGTGGGCATGGGCACCGACCTGGATGGTGCTTTTGGTAAAGAACAATGCCCTTATGATCTGGATACCATTGCCGATCTGCAAAATATTCCGGTATTGTTAACCAAACGAGGCTACTCAAACACAGATTGTGAGAATATTATGCATGGCAATTGGATACGAATACTGAAAGAAACCTGGAAATAATATGTAATGATTCAGCTATAGGTTACATCAGAAAAAATCAGTGAATCAGTGGCAAAAAAAATCAAATTTCTTTTAACGATACTTTTTTAGCACCAACCGCTAACAAGTGTTTCACCCCCACTTTCAAAGCATAGTTATTTTTTTCATGACTCACAGGAAAATCAAAACATACCGGGAAATTATATTCTTTGATATGAGATTGAATAATGGTAAGCACATCAGAACCGAAAGGCGTGGTTGTATCTTTCATATCCGTAAAACCACCGATCACCAACCCCGCCAGCGATTGTAACATGCCACTTCTTTTTAATTGAATCATCATACGGTCGATGTTGTAGATATACTCTCCTACATCTTCCAGAAACAATATTTTTCCATTCGTTTGAAAAGCAGAAACACTACCAACTAAATGTGCTACCAACGAAAGATTACCACCCACCAGTTCTCCTTCCGCCTTGCCTGTTCGGTTTAACAAATGTGGCTCACAACTATAATTAGCAATTACCCCTTTCAATGCCTTACGCAACGATTGTACAAATTCATTTTCGTACTCTCCATCATTGAATGCCGCGGCCATAGGCGCATGCAGTGAGGCTATTTTTAATTTGTTGTACACATGTGCATGCAAGACGGTAATATCACTAAAGCCGATTAACCATTTGGGATTTTTTTTGAACGGGTTAAAATTTAATCCATCAATAATGCGGCTCATACCATAACCACCTCTTCCACATAAAATGGCTTTTATTTCTGTATCGTCCAGCATAGTTTGGAAGTCGGCCAATCGCTCTTCATCCGTTCCGGAAAAATAATGAAATTGGTGGCCAAGGGTATTACCCAATTTTACACGGTATCCCCAATCTTGTAATACCTGCACACAGGTGGCAGCTTTTTCTTTGGGCATAAATCCTGAAGGACAAACGATGCCAATTGTGTCTCCTTTCTTTAAATAGGGGGGTATTTTGATCATGTAACAATATTACAGAACTGTTGCTATATATGAACAGGAGAACGTTTGTGGCAGAGGCTTTGCATCCAATATTGCCCCGCTTCAACGGATTGCTTACTTTTGCAAAGTTTTGCTGCCATCAGTACCACAGTACAAGTGTGCGACGCAAGAAAGACCCGTAAAGATCAAAAGATGAATCAACCGAAAAGATATTTAGTTACTTCTGCCCTTCCGTATGCCAATGGTTTAAAACATATCGGACATTTGGCCGGTGCGTATTTACCGGCTGATATTTATGTGCGATACCTGAAAGCGCAAAAGCGCGATGTAGTTTTTGTTTGCGGAAGTGATGAACACGGAACGGCGATTCCTATTCAGGCTACCAAAGAAGGCACCACCGCACAGGCAATCATTGATAAGTATCACCCCATTATGGAGCAGAACTTTAAAGACCTGGGGATTGCCTTTGATATTTATCACCGCACCAGCGATCCGCTGCACCATGAAACCGCTCAGGAATTTTTTACTAAACTAAATAACAACGGCGATCTTGAAATAAAAGAAAGCGAACAATATTTTGATGAGCAGGCCAATAGTTTTCTGGCAGATCGTTATATTAAAGGCACCTGCCCTAATTGTAATTTCCCCGGTGCCTATGGCGACCAGTGTGAGAACTGTGGTAAAAGTTTGAGTCCCGATGAGCTGATCAATCCAGTAAGCACATTAAGTGGCAATGCCCCTGTAAAAAAATTAACCAAACATTGGTACCTACCCCTGAACCGCCACGAAGATTTTTTACGCAACTGGATTTTAAAAGACCATGCGAACGATTGGCGACCAACAGTACTAGGACAATGTAAGAGCTGGATTGATGGTGGTTTACAACCACGTGCGGTAACACGCGATCTGGATTGGGGAGTGAAAGTACCCTTGAAAGAAGCCGAAGGAAAAGTATTGTATGTGTGGTTTGATGCGCCAATAGGTTATATCAGTGCTACCAAACAATGGGCATTGAATACGGGTAAAGATTGGCGCCCTTACTGGGAAGATAAAGAAACCAAACTGCTGCATTTTATTGGTAAGGATAATATTGTTTTTCATTGCCTGATCTTTCCGGTAATGCTGAAACTGCATGGCAATATTTTACCGAATAATGTACCCTCCAATGAATTTATGAATCTGGAAGGTGATAAAATGAGTACCAGCCGCAATTGGAAAATTGAGATGCAGGATTATGTGGATGATTTCATCAACAAAGAAAATGGCGGCAGCCAGATGGCGGATGTGTTGCGTTATTACTTAACGTTGATTGCACCGGAAACCAAAGACAGTGAATTTACCTGGCAGGGTTTTCAGGATGCCAACAATAGTGAATTGGTAAGCATCTTCGGTAACTATGTAAATCGTTCATTGGTATTGATGCACAAACTGTGTAAAGGAAAAGTGCCGCCATTACATGCTGATGCATTAACAGAACTGGATAAGACTACTATAGCCGAAGTAATCGCTACTAAAGAAAAAGTAGAGAATTTATTAGAGCAATATAAATTTCGCGATGCATTGTTTGAAGTGATTAATTTGTCACGGCTTGGCAACCAGTACATGCAGAAGAAAGAACCCTGGATTGTGGCGAAGCAGACTTCAGACAACGGACAACCGACCACCGAAGCACAACATTCCATCAATAACACCTTGCATATTTGTTTGCAGTTATGCGCCAACCTTGCCGTACTTGTAAATCCGTTTCTTCCGTTTACGGCAAAGAAAATGTGTTACCTGATGAAGGTGGTGGATAAAATGCTTGACTGGGAGAATGCGGGTAAAATGAATTTATTAAGTGTAGGATATTCATTACGTCCGCCAGAATTGTTATTCAGAAAAATAGAAGATACTGAGATCGCTCATCAATTGGAAAAACTAAAAGCAGCAGTAGCGAATCGTGAACCGTTAATCGTGAATGATAAAAAAGAAATCATTGTGGAAACAAAAGAACCAGTAAGCAGTAGTCCCGTAAAACCTGAAATTGTATTCGATGATTTTGCAAAGATCGATTTGAAAGTAGGTAAAATTGTAGCAGCAGAAAAAGTAGAGAAAGCAGACAAACTGCTGAAACTCTCTGTAGACCTTGGTTTTGAAACGAGAACTATTGTATCAGGCATAGCACTTCATTTTACTCCGGAAGATATTGTTGGTAAGCAAGTAACGGTAGTAACAAATTTAGCTCCCAGAAAAATGAGGGGAATAGAAAGTAACGGAATGATTTTAATGGCTGAAGATGCGAATGGAAAACTGCATTTTATTAATCCGGAAACGGATATTAATGCGGGGGCTGGAGTGAGTTAGTACTTTGAAAAAAGATAAAAGAAGATGTAAATTACCTTTGCTATAAGCTGATTTAGCTCTTTAAAGTTTACCTCAAAAGAGTTACTGAACCACTTAGTAACTCTTTCCCGTTTCCTGGATTTATTACATAATAATATGTCCCTACGGGAACCGGTTTACCTTGGTATATCCCATCCCATTTCACATAACCCCCTGTTGAATTAAATACAACTTGTCCGTTACGGTTATACACTTTAACGATTGCATTCAAGTAATTTCCCAATCCCTGAACTACCCAGCTATCGTTAATTCCATCGCCATTGGGAGAAAATGCATTCACAATAATGATCTTTTTTAAAATATTAATATGGATACTCTTATCTACCGAACAACCCCCTGTTCCAGTTAATGTAAGTGTGTACATTATATCATTAGGTGTGGAAGTCTTGGGTTTCATGGAAAAAACATTATCAAGATAAGAATTAGGTGTCCATAAAAATTGTAATCCTGATCCGTAAAAATACGGCGTGATGTATGCATTTGTACCCTCATCAATTGTCATCATCGTATCAAGCAATAGAACAGGATAAGGATAAACTTCTATTTTTTTAGATATGGTATCGCTATTGCAACCTTTATCGTTGATGTAATAAAAATAGACTTGTTGGCTACCAGAATCAATGAATTTCATGGAAGGATTCTGTTTAGTAGAAGTCTGGTTATTGCCAAATGTCCAGTGCCATTTCGTAGCTGCACCATCATTTGTTTTAGAGGTATCAGTAAACTGAACGATCTCATTAATACAGATAGCTGTCTTACCCGCTATAAACCCAGCCTTGGGCTGAGCATAGATTGAAACCAGTTTTTTACTAAGGGAATCTGTGCAACCATTTCCAGCTGTAACCATTAATTTAATTGTGTAGGGACCTATATTACTAAATTTATGTACCGGATTTTTTAAGGCCGAAGGTGAGGGATCAGCCGGATCATTAAAATTCCATTGGTAGGTAAACCTACTTTCAGAGCCGTCTTCTATAATGGAAGAGTCTGTAAAAGTTCCTCTTCCATCTGGTAAGCAGATTTGCGGAAGTCCGAAGTTAACCATTGGAGCCGGCAATACAGTTATCGTTACCTGATCATTGGATGTACCACAAGCGGAACTTGTTATGGTGTACTTAATATCCACTAAGCCGGCTTTCTTAGCACTGACAGTACCATCTGAAGAGATTGTCGCAATACTATTATCTGAACTTGACCATAAGCCACCACTTTGCGTATTTACCAAATTAATACTCCGATTTACACAAATTTTTGAAGGCCCATTGATTTTATTTGGATCACAAATAACCAGCTTTCGGATCACATTATTATCCCTGTCTGCTATAAATAATACCCCTTTGGAGTCAATACCTATTCCATATGGGTGGTTTAATGTTGCAGAAATTGCTAATCCACCATCACCTGTATATCCAGCACTACCAGTTCCAACTATTCGCGTGATGATACCAGTTGATGCGTCAACTTTTCGAATAACATTTTCCTGAAAATCTGAAAAATAGATGTTACCAGATTTATCCATGGCTATCCCATAGGGTCTGGGCACACCCGCATTGATAGCCAGACCACCATCCCCTCCATTGCCATTATTGATCCCTTTCCCTGCAATTGTGCTGATTAATCCGGTAGCAATATCAACTTTACAAACTTTACTAGAAGAAAGTAAAGTAAAATAATAATTACCCTTCTTGTCGAAAATAATAGAAAAAGGAAATCCTGCTTCCGAATTGATTGCCGGAACTCCATCATATTGGGTACTTGCACCTTCGCCCACTACTGTTGTGATAATACCTGTTGCCATAGTAATCTTTCTGATACGTGCATCGTAGGTATCACATACATATACATTACCAAAAGGATCGACAGCTAACCCTCCTGGCCCATCAAATTTTGCTTTGGTTGCAGGACCATTATCACCTCCATCAATATGGTAAATCGAATTACTCTGTCCTGGAACACCAGCTATTGTGGTGATTAATTTAGATACAGCATCTACTCTTCTAATACAGTGATTTCCAAAGTCAGCAATGAACATATTACCAGAGGAGTCAAACGCCACTGCAGTTGGCAGATAAAGAGGGGTATTTGTTGCAAGAACATTATCTCCGCCATATCCCCCGCTACCAGGCATTCCTGCAATTGTTGTTATAATCCCAGTAACTGCATCAACACGCCTTATACAATGATTATACGTATCTGAGATAAACATATTATCTGCAGCATCAAAAGTAACGGAAGCTGGCAGCCGCAATTGCGCATTTATGGCAGCAATATTATCGGGGCCATTACCTCTCGACCCATTTCCTACAACTGTAGTTATATAATTCTGAGCAAGGGTTGTATTGCCATAAAAAAGAAAAATAATGGCAGCAAAAAAGAGGGAAGTATAATATCCTGAAGCCTTCATTTGGACATAATATTTCCTTTTCATTCTTTTTGATGACCTTTTTTAGGAAAAGCTCACACACTCTTTTAACTCTCTCTCCGAATACGCATACCCATATTGTTTCAACACATCATCAGGTACGCCATTCCATTGGTTGGGGGTGTTGCCCAGGTAACCAATGTCTTTTACGCCAATTTCAGAGGTGTAGAAACCTGTCATTACCATATCACGCATTTTGCTGAAGAAGGCAATACCCTGTTCCATACCGGGTTTTATTTTGCGTTGGGTTTTAGCAATCGCATCTTTTACTTCTGGGTAAGCAATGTCTTCTACTATTTCAATCTGTTGTGTGGCGCTGCAGTCTTTGAATGCTTTTTCAAAACGTTTCAAGCTTTCCATATCCAGCCAGCGCAATCCACCACGCAATGGTGTTTGGTGATAAGGCATATCCTTCACAATGAATTCAAGAAACTCATGCACTTTTGCATCTGAAGCACTACCACTCACTTCATCCTTAGGCAGAATGATATCTTCCAGTACAATGATGGTAGCCATTTCATGCTCGGTAAAAAACTTGTCACTCGCTTCCAGTTTTTTCAGGTAATCTTTTTCTTCCTGCATTCTGTCGGCCAGCGTTGCATCTCCAGATTCAATAACGGCTTTTTTATCGCTGTTCTTACAGGCATCTACCAATACGCCGGCACCAACGGTACCAATGAGTAAGGCTTTGATCGATTTTCTTCTGTCCATATAATCGCGGATTAATATGATTTAATATGATTTCAGATCACTGATTAGGTATGATTTTTTGTATGATTTCACATAAGAAAATAATCTGCGAAATCATACAAAAAATCATACCCATCCGCGATCAAAGGTTTTGTTTTTTCATTTCATCTAAAATATGTTCCGATGCACGCATAGATAATGCAAGGATTGTCCAGGTGATATTTTTATCAGCCTGGGAAGTAAACTGGCTTCCATCTACACAGAACAAAGTTTTACAATCATGTGCCTGGCTCCATTTGTTCAGGGCCGATGTTTTGCGGTCGGCACCCATACGAACGGTTCCTGCTTCGTGAATAATATTACCGGGATTATTTAATCCGTATTTATTGCTCTCATTATCATCTCCACCCCAGGTAATAATGGCACCCATATTATGCAGAATCTCTTTAAAGGTTTCTTTCATATGCTTGGCCTGCTTGATCTCATACTCAGAGTGATTGGTATGAAAACGCAACACAGGTATCCCATATTTATCCACCACTTTCGGATCGATCTCGCAATAATTCTTGATATCCGGTACCGCTTCACCTCTGCCTGCCATACCTACGCCAGCACCATAAAAGAAACGGGCATCTTCTTTTAATCCGGCACCATAGCCACCGGCTTCTTTGGTTTTGCCATTCACCATGTATTTGCCGTTCTGGTTTTCAATACCCATCCCAAAACCATACGCGGGCTGGCCCATGCCTCCCCAATACTCAATATGGTATCCACGTGGAAAATCTAATTTTTTATTGTCTAACCACCACGGTGTGTAAACGTGCATGCCACCAACCCCATCTTCGTTATAACGCTTACGGCCATAGAGTTGCGGTAACACCCCACCTACAGCGGCACCGGTAGAATCGTGCAGGTATTTACCCACTACATTGCTATCGTTTGCCAAACCATTTGGATGGCGGGTTGATTTTGAATTCAATAACAAACGGGCAGTTTCACAGGTACTGGCAGCGAGTATTACTACACGACCGCTAACCTGGTACTCCATCATATCCGTTTTATCAACATAAGAAATACCGGTGGCCAATCCATCTGCATTGGTAATTACTTCGCGGGCCATGGCATGGGTGATGATATCCAGATTACCTGTTTTAGCAGCTGGTTGTATGAGTGCAGAAGAGGAAGAAAAATCTGCAGCGATCTTGCAACTTCGTCCGCATTGGGCACAATAAAAACATTGGCCTCGTTCATCATTTATTTTTTTGGTAAGGATTGATAAGCGGGAAGGAATTACAGGAATACCAATACCCGTTGCCGCTTTTTTAATCATCAGTTCATGCAGCCTGGGTTTGGGTGCCGGTAAAAAAATACCATCGGGATCATTCTCCAATCCTTCATTCGATCCAAATACGCCGAGTAATCTGTCAATCTTATCGTAATACGGTTTTACATCTTCATAACCAATGGGCCAATCATCACCCAAGCCATCAATGCTATGGCGTTTAAAATCGCGCGGACCAAAACGCAGGGAGATACGTCCCCAGTGATTGGTACGTCCACCAATCATACGGGCACGCCACCAATCCCATTTGGCACTACCCTCTTTCATAGTATAAGGCTCGCCATCAATTTCCCAACCCCAATAGCAGCCATCAAAATCGCCAAAGGGACGGAATTTGGTACTGGCACCACGACGTGGCGACTCCAGGGATTTTTTAATTGAGAGGAATGTTTGGCAGGATCATAATCTGCCCCTGCTTCAATCAAACAAACCTTGAGGCCTGCCTTTGATAATACATAAGCGGCCATACCGCCGCCTGCACCAGAACCTACGATAACAGCATCGTATTTCTTAGCTTGTTTTTTGATCTGAAGATCTCCCATATAGCAAATATTGTGTTAGACGTTTTGAGATAATGAATGTAAGATATTTCAGCTGTTACAAAAAGTGTTTTGGATAAATAGCAAAAAAGTATCGGTGATGGGTAAGAGAGTATTTTATCTAAAGGCTAGGCATTCGCGGGACTAAAGTCCCGGAATGAACAAAGGAGAGATATGGCTCCATGCTCTGAAGAGCATGGCAATGTTTTAAAAAAGATCAAATTAAAGTGCCTAAGATTACATCTCTATGATCTAAATTATTTTCCATTTTTCCACACTCTTCAGAGCGTAGCAAAGTTTAAAATGAGTAACATCAACATACCATAAATTCCAACTCTACTAGTTTTTATTATTTGCCACGCTCTTCAGAGCGTAGCAAAGTTTAAAATGAGTAACATCAACATACCATAAATTCCAACTCTACTAGTTTTTATTATTTGCCACGCTCTTCAGAGCGTGGATTACAATACTCTTTAACAAACAGGCCGGGACTTTAGTCCCGCGAATGCCTCCTATAGTGAGATATACCCTAAAAATCAGGTACAAACACCTAATGCCTCATTTAAAAGAAAGTCATTATTTTATAAATAAAAATGCCTTACACAAAAGTTTGCATTCACTATGTATGGTCTACCAAAAACAGGGTTCCCATTTTAACTACCTCTGTCAGGAATTTACTTTTTGATCATATCAGGAAAAATGCATTTGAAAAAGAAATACAAATTGATAGGCTGAACGGGTATGTAGATCATATTCATTGCCTGGTGTGGCTAAAGCCTTCACAAACTATCCAAGAAATTGCCAAATTGATAAAAGGAGAATCTGCTCATTGGTTCAACATCCGATCCGGAATTGATAAAGTAAAGCTTCAGTGGCAGAATGAATACTTTGCTGTTTCGGTAAGTGAATCATTATTACCAAAACTGAGGGCTTATATTGATAATCAGGAAATACATCATCAAAAGAAAAGTTTTGATAAAGAATATGAGGAGTTTATGGAGAAGTATGCGTTTCTGTGAGGAGGCACTCGCGGGACTAAAGTCCCTATATAATTGAGAAGGCTATTCATATCCATGCTCTGAAGAGCATGGCAAAGTTTTAAAACCTGTAAAATCTATTCGTCTGTATTAAATTACTGATCTTAATGATTTCCCGTTTTGCCATTCCTTAAAGAGTGTAGCAAAATATTAAACCATTATGCCAGATGTAAAATAAATCTTCCGCACAATTAGTACAGCCTTCTTATGTATTTGCAACTTCCATCTTTTGCCATGCTCTTCAGAGCGTGGGTAGAAATGATTATTTACTAAGTCCATCCGGGACTTTAGTCCTGTGAATGCCTGCTATTGGAAATCAATCTGCCTAATTGTATTTCTCAGAATCAACTCAACAAAAAAGCCGCTTCAGGTATTGAAGCGGCTTCTATTTATTTTAATACTAACTGTTCAGCTTGCTTAACTACACCCCATACTATTACCACAGTTCAAACACTTATAACAGGTACCGCTACGAATGGTGATGTGTCCGCAAGTATTACAGGCCGGTGCATCGCTCTGCATATTTTTAGCGGCAGCATTTACAGCACTCATACCATTGTCTGCATTGGCGGCAGTAGCAGCGGCACGTTGCAGTTTCTGCGGCTGCACTGCAGGTGTTGCATTGGCAGAAGGTGCTGTTACACGGATACTGCTAAGTTCGGGCTTTCCCAAAAAAGTAGCTTCTCCCTCCTCTCCTTCTCCGGTGTTGCCGATAGAAGGTTTATCCAATACATGCACCAGATCTGTTCTGCCTAAGTATTCAAATGCCAGCGCACGGAATACAAAGTCAACAAGCGATGTAGTGGTTTTGATATTCGGATGATCTACCATACCCGATGGTTCGAATTTGGTGAACACAAATTTCTCTACAAACTCTTCCAGTGGAACGCCATACTGTAAACCAACAGAGATAGCAATGGCGAAACAGTTCATAAAGCTTCTGAGCGTAGAACCTTCTTTGGCTAGGTCAATAAAGATCTCTCCTAATGTTCCATCCTGTATTCTCCCGTACGTAAGAAGATCACCTGTCCGCCAATCTTGGCTTTTTGTGTAAAGCCTGCACGTTTAGCCGGTAAAGATTTTTTCTCAACAATTCCTGATAAAGCACGTTTGAATTTGGTATCGGTAGAAGACTGCATACGTTTCTGCACTTCTTCCAGCAATTCATCTACGGTTAATTTACTCAGGTCTACAATATTAGATTCGGCTTCTGCTGTAACGGACTGCGACTGATCGGCTGTTGCTTCTGATGCTTCGTCGGTTTTCTTTTTCTTGTCAGATTTATTGCTCAATGGCTGGCTCAGTTTAGAACCATCGCGGTAAAGGGCATTAGCTTTTAATCCCAGTTTCCAGCTCAACAGATAGCAATCAGCAATTTCTTCTATGCTCGCTTCGTGTGGCAGGTTAATGGTTTTAGAAATGGCTCCGCTTAAAAAAGGCTGGCAGGCACCCATCATACGAATATGCCCATAAGCGTGAATATATCTTTCTCCTTTCTTACCACATTTATTGGCGCAATCAAATACAGGAAGGTGTTCATCTTTCAGGAACGGTGCTCCTTCAATGGTCATGGTTCCGCACACATAATCATTCGCTGCATCTATCTGATCTTCGGTAAAGCCCAGCTCTTCCAGCAGGTTAAAATTCCAGTCGGCATATTGCTCTTCTTTAAAACCCAAACGCTGCATACACTCATCGCCCAATGTGAAACGGTTAAAAATGAAACCGATTTCAAAAGCTGATTTCGCAGCACCATTCAGTTTCTCAATTTCCTGCTCAGTAAATCCTTTTGCTCTTAATGAAGTAGGGTTTACAAATGGGGCACCTTCAAAACTGGCGGCACCTACGGCATATTTTTCAATGGCTTCTGCCTGCTCAGGATTGTAACCGAGGTTACGTAATGCCTGTGGTACAGACTGGTTAATGATTTTGAAATAACCACCACCACTTAATTTTTTAAATTTCACCAAAGCAAAATCAGGTTCTACACCGGTGGTATCGCAATCCATTACCAGGCCAATGGTTCCCGTTGGGGCAATCACGGTGGTTTGTGCATTGCGGTAACCATGCTTTTCGCCAAGTTGTACGGCATCGTCCCATGCTTTGGTAGCTGCTTTCAAAATATCTTCAGGACAATATTGTGCTTTAATTCCCTGTGGTTTGATTTCAATACCTACGTACGCTTCTTCTGCATCGTATGCAGCAGCGCGGTGGTTACGCATTACGCGTAACATATCTTCTTTGTTCTCTGCGTATTTATCGAAGGCACCCAGGAAGCTGGCCATCTCTGCAGATGTTTTGTATGCAATACCAGTCATGATGGCTGAAATACCACCGGCAATACCACGGGCTTCTTCGCTATCATACGGAATACCACTTACCATTAACATAGAACCCAGATTGGCAAAACCAAGACCCAGTGTTCTGTAATCGTAAGAAAGTTGAGCCACTTCTTTGGAAGGAAATTGTGCCATTAACACAGAGATTTCCAAAACGGTGGTCCATAAACGGGTGGTATATTCAAATCCTGCTACATCAAAAACATTGTTCTCTTCTGTGTGAAATTTACGCAGGTTGATGGATGCCAGGTTACAGGCTGTATTATCCAGAAACATATACTCTGAGCATGGATTGGATGCGTTGATCCTTCCGCCCTGAGGACAGGTATGCCATTCATTAATGGTGGTATCGTATTGTGTACCGGGATCTGCACAACGCCACGCAGCATAAGAAATTTGCTGCCATACTTCGCGTGCCGGAATTTTTTTCATTACACGGCCATCGGTACGCGCTTTCAGTTCCCAATCACCATCTTCTTCCAAAACTTTAAAGAAAGAGTTGGGGATACGAACCGAATTGTTAGAGTTCTGTCCGGAAACCGTTGCATAGGCTTCTCCTTCATAACTGTTATCGTAACCGGCATCAACCAGGGCCGCTACTTTTTTCTCTTCACCAACCTTCCAGTTAATGAATTCCATTATTTCGGGGTGATCCAGGTCCAGACAAACCATTTTAGCTGCTCTTCTGGTAGTACCACCACTTTTAATGGCACCAGCCGCGCGATCGCCAATTTTCAGAAAGCTCATCAAACCACTGGATGTACCACCGCCAGATAATCTTTCACCACCACCACGAATCTGAGAGAAATTGGTTCCCACACCTGATCCGTATTTAAAAATACGCGCCTCACGTGTCCAGAGATCCATGATACCGCCTTCGTTCACTAAATCATCACTTACACTCAAGATAAAGCAGGCATGCGGCTGCGGACGTTCGTATGCGTTCGTTGATTTTTTTAATTTACTATCCTTAGGGTCTACAAAGTAGTGGCCTTGTGGTTTACCGGTAATACCGTAACTCTCGTGCAAACCGGTATTAAACCATTGTGGTGAGTTGGGTACACAGGCCTGGTTTAGAATACTGTATACGAGCTCATCATAAAACACTTCTGCATCTGCAGTTGTGGCAAAATACCCATAGCGTTCACCCCAAACGCGCCAGCAATTGGCCATACGATGTGCCACCTGTTTTACACTGGTTTCTCTGCCAACCGACCCATCCGGCTGGGGAACACCCGCTTTGCGGAAATATTTTTGAGCAAGGATATCCGTAGCAATCTGACTCCATTGCTTAGGAACCTCTACATTGTTCATTTCGAAAACTTTCTCACCGTTTGGATTTTTGATCACGCTGTCGCGGTAATCATATTCAAACATATCAAATGCGCTTACACCATCCTGGGTGAAGCGGCGACTAAACTGTAAGCCTTTGGTAGCGCGTGGGTTAGGCATATTACGGGTATTAATTTTGTTGGTTATTTTTAAAAGCGCCCCGCATTAACGAATTGTTAAGCGGTTGACGAAAATATCCTTCCTTTTGGCAAATCAAATTTGTAAATATCAACACCCTGTGGAAAAGGAAAACTGATTATTTGGTATATCAAATCAGCATTGGTTTTGAGGGTTTGAACAACGTTTTTAATCGATTTTTAAAAAAAATAAAAAAAATAAACCCCGATTTTTTTTGTATATGGGTATAGTTCTCAATTCCAATAGGAAATTTTTTAAGCACATTTGAATAATTGGATTAGTCTTTTTTTCAATACAATAAAATTTCAATAAAATCAATCTTTCACGAACAATACATCTATAAATCCCTTTACGCGATTGTATTCCGATAACACATACATCCTGAAAGTCAAGACAGCAAAGACTTTCATTATAATAAACGACCCTATTATTCCTAACTAATTAATTGTCTAAACGATGTTATCAACATTTATCGCGTGTTCTTAATAAGTAGGAATTGGCCAAATACTCAAAGGCCACTTATATTCGTGTAGAAGGACTTATAAATTGCATAAAAAAACCCTTAACCTTCCAAAAGTTAAGGGTGAAAAAAAGTGAATCGAAAGATTTACGGGTTTGGAAGCCTACTTCCTTCCCCACCTTTTCTTACTTGTCGACGATATAAACACCTGTTCTTGCAGGTGTTTATAATTTCCGCATTTAGTGTTTTATATTGCGGATGACGAAAGTATTCTTCCTTTCGAGAAATCTTGAGCGTAAATATCAACAGCTTGTGGATAGGAATTTATTAAAATTTCGCACCTCCAACCCACATTGATTTTGCGGGAATATTCACAGGTGTAGAAAATAATTTTACCCTGTTTTGGTTGCGCAATGAGTTATTTTCCGTAAATGAGTATGGTTAAACAGGCAACGTTATGCAGCCTCTGGTTGTCTACCCAACAGAACAAATAGGCGATAATGCCCTATCTTTCCATTCTGTACAGAAACAACGGGGCAATAAGCCGTTGTAAATAAAAAGTTTTTTGCATTTTTGCAGGATTACCTATCTAATTAGTGAATGAAGCAGGCATTGTATCAACAATTTGTGGCCAACAAAAAAACCGGCAGGAAATCTTTTGCTGTATTGATCGATCCCGATAAGGTGGACAATGAAAAAATTGACCAGCTGCTTACCCTTGCTGCAGATGCCAAAGTGGATTATTTTTTTGTAGGCGGAAGTCTGGTTATCTCCAGTCACCTGGATGAATGTATCCAGCAGATCAAAGCCTTTTCTAATATTCCCGTTTTGTTATTTCCCGGCTCGCCTTCTCAGGTAAGTAAATACGCAGATGCCTTATTGTATCTTTCACTGATTTCGGGCCGTAATCCCGAATTATTAATTGGCCAGCATGTAATCAGTGCGCCATTTGTAAAGAAGAGTGGTTTAGAGATCTTACCTACCGGTTATATGGTAGTGGATGGAGGTGCACCAACCACGGTATCCTATATTTCGAATGCAACGCCCATTCCGGCAGATAAAAATGAAATTGCCATGTGTACCGCCATGGCGGGAGAAATGCTTGGCATGAAGCTGATTTATATGGATGCGGGCAGCGGTGCTAAAAGAGCCGTAACCGAAACCATGATTGAAAAAGTATCCCGTCACATAGACATTCCCCTGATCATTGGCGGAGGTATTACCGAACCCGAAAAAGCATACCGCAACTGCAAAGCCGGTGCCGATGTAATTGTGGTAGGCAATGCCATTGAAAAAGATGTATCACTGATTAAAGAGATTAGCAATGCGGTGCATAGTGTACCGGTTAACGCATAACGCTTAATGCTTAACGCAAAACGCTGAACGCAGGATTTTAGATATGCATCTTTCCTACTACGTTCAGCGTTTTGCGTTGAGCGTTGAGCGTTCTTACCTCGGTGCCCCCGGTCTGTTTAAACTCGAAACATCTACCCGTGATGGGGTTTCTTTTCCACTTACGATACCTTTTGAACTCATGGCAATGGCTTTGATGATCATGGCCATGTTTTCCATATCTAAGGTTCCTATTTCATCGCTGGCTTTGTGGTAATTGGGCTCTGGTGGGTTTTCCATTTTTGAAGTTGAAATGGTATGCGCTGGTACACCTAACCGGGCCAGTGTGGCATTGTCTGAACGAAAGAAAAGATTTGATGGAGAAGGCATGGGGAAATACGGATCAGGGTAAAAAGTAAACCCCGTTCCTTCCAGATTGCCCTGAAGAATTTTTCCCATATCAGTTCTTTCATAACCGGTAATATAGGCTGAGTTTTTACCCCATTTACTTTCGGTGCCGATCATTTCAATATTAAACATGGCTTTCACATCTTCCGGATTGTATTGACGTGAAAAGTAAGTAGCACCAAAGCCACCTACTTCTTCTGCAGTAAACGCCACAAAGATTAGCGTGCGTTCATTGTTATTGAGTGCTTTAAAATATTTAGCCAGCATCATAACAGCAGTAGTTCCTGCAGCATCATCATTGGCACCATTGAATATGGAATCCGCTAATACATTACCCTGACGGTCTTTACTCATAATACCAAGGTGGTCATAATGACCAGAGAAAATAACATACTCATTTTTCTTGCTCTTTCCCGGTAAAATACCTACTACATTGGCCAGCTTCTGTTCTGTATTTTCATGTTTACTTTCTACTGTGAATTTTGTAGGAGTAGTAGCCGCCAATACAAACACCGTACTATAATCCGATTGATACAATTGCGATTTTAAACGGGTAAGTCCGCTAAAGGTTTTGGCATAACTCGTATCTACCAATACGAGATAATTTTTTTTTACGTTGAGGTATTTACGTACTTCCGCAGTGAGGTTGGCTCCGGCGGCAATGGTCACTTTTTCATAGCCAGATTGTTCGTTGATCTTCAGATCCTCTTTAGTTGTTACTACAATCACATCTCTGGTATCTACCGATATACCATCGAACGTGCAGGAAGCGCTGATAAATTTAGGCCTGATCATCGCAAACTGCTGTAAGTACGATCCGTTGTTATTGGAAAGCGTTTGCAATCCTGTTTTTTTAAATTCATCTGCAATAAACGCTGCGGCTTTATCAATACCACGCGTGAAGGTTCTTCTTCCCTCCATATCATCGGCAGATAATATTCTTTCAATACGCTCTACTTCTTTCGCATTGATGATTTTGTCGATGTCCTGTGCAAAAGAAAATGTTGCTATTGATCCCAATAACAACATCATGCTGATTTTTTTCATTCTGTATTTTTTGGAGGTGAGAGGAGAAAAAAGTCTGGAGTTATGGAGTCTAGAGACCGGAGTGTATATTTCTCTACTTCAGTCTCCATACTCCTAACTCCAGACTAACTTATTAAAGGCTCATCATTTCTTTAAACTTAACTGTTTGTCTGCGGCTTACTTCAATTTTTTCGCCGCCTTTCAAGTCAACTAATAATCCGCCGTTGAAGTAGGGTTCTATTTTTTCAATCCATCTAAGGTTGATAATATGTTTACGGTTGGCACGGAAAAACATACGGTCATCCAATCTTTCTTCCAATGCATTCAGTGATTTTAAGATCAGGGGTTTGTGTGTACCAAAGAATACTTTGGCATAGTTACCTACGCTTTCAAACAAACGGATCTCGCCCAGTTTTACAAACCAGCAACGTTCGCCATCTTTTACAAATACCTGATCGTATTCTGTTAATGGACCACGGTTAACACCGCCAATGCCTACATTTTCTTTGAATATTTCTGCCTGTAATTTCTGGATCGCATCCGCCAAACGTTTGGGTTCAATAGGCTTCAACAAATAATCCAGCGCATTTACTTCAAATGCTTTGATGGCATACTCATCATAGGCAGTTGTAAAAATTACCTTGGGTGCTTTTTCCACTTCGGCCAACAGGTCGAAACCGGTTTTACCTGGCATTTGAATATCGAGGAAAATCAAATCGGGATTTAGTGTCTCGATCTTTTCAATACCATCGTCTACATTCGCTGCTTCCTCTATTACTTCAATATCAGAATGATCCTGCAACAATTTCTTTAGCTCATTGCGGGCCAGTCTCTCATCATCTATAATAATTGCTTTAATTGCCATACTACGAATTTATGAATAGATTTTAAGAATGTAATTCCTGAACAGGCAGTTTTACGGTTGCTTCAACCATACCGTTGTCTGTATTACGAATATCAAAGGTAGCTTTTCCGCCAAATAATAACTTTAACCGGTTACGCGTACTGCTAATACCAAAACCATCAACATTTTGGCCATTATCATTCAGGTGACCGGTATTTTGAACAATCAATTCATGATGATTATTCCTGTAATCGGAAATAACCTTTATGATCCCACCACTTTTATGCTTTCCAATACCGTGTTTGATGGCATTTTCAACCAGGGTTTGCAGCATCATGGGTGGTACGGGCTGATCAAGGGTGTCTTCATCAATATCATATTCAATCTGAAGCCTGTCTTCAAACCGGATATGTTCCAATGCCAGGTAATCTTTTACAATATTCAGTTCCCTTTCAAAAGAAACGGTTTCCATTTTCTCTGACTGCATGCTGCTGCGCAGGATATTGCTCAGCTCGGTAATGGCGGTTCTGGCCCTTTCCGGGTTTTCATCAACTAATGCACGGATACTGTTTAATGCATTAAAAATAAAATGGGGATTGATATGCGCTTTGATGGTTTTTAATTCCAGTTCTTTTACCAGGCTTTCAAGGCGTACTTTCTGTATCTCTGTTTTGGAACCCAGTTCAACATAATGCCATATATAATAAATAGAAGCCCAAACCAATACAAGTGGCGAATCTAAAAACAGATTGGATAAAAAGCGCTTTTCTACCGATACTTTGATCTTGGGATCGTACATCTGCAGCCATTCTACAATAGCGCTGTTGGCCAAATTGAACAATACGATAATGCTAACGATGGTAAGGGTAAGTAACCACCATTTCTGTACCTGAATTGGCGGGCGCAATTTAAGCCGGATGATCAGTTCTCTTAATAAATGCGTAAATACCAGTCCGAACAGAATGGTAATAGCAATCCTTGGGTAAAGGATATGATTGGTCTTGTTCTCGAAAATGAATGCGAAAAACACCATGGTTAAACCATAGAACAACCAGCCGCCCAACTGGCAGCACCAGTATAATGAAGATTTACTTCTCATGTTGCAACAAATATAGAGGCAAACTGCAGCCAAAAGCCCGCGAAATTTGATTAATGGTAAAATCAGCCTCTATTTGGTGTAAATTAATGTTTTGTGCCGCCGAACCTTCTGTTTTAACGTATGTTCTTGTATCAGTAAAGCGTTCCACTTCAGCCGAAATGCTTATTTTTACCACCTAAACCCAGTCTGCATGCAGATCAACGCAGGTCCTTTATTACAAAATATCAACACACCCAACGACCTCAAAAAACTCAGCCGCGAACAGCTTCATCAGGTATGCAATGAGCTTCGTCAATATATTGTAGATGTGGTTAGTGTGCATGGCGGTCATTTTGCCGCCAGTCTGGGAGTGGTTGAACTTTCTGTAGCCCTTCATTACGTTTACAACACCCCGTATGATCAATTGGTATGGGATGTGGGGCACCAGGCATATGGTCATAAAATACTTACCGGAAGAAGAGACAACTTCGTTACCAACCGCAAATACAAAGGATTGAGCGGCTTCCCCAAAAGAAGCGAAAGTGAATATGATACGTTTGGTGTGGGGCACTCCTCTACTTCTATTTCAGCAGCGCTGGGTATGGCCATTGCAGCCAAATACAAAGGGGAAAACCGGAAATCGGTTGCCGTAATTGGGGATGGCTCCATGACGGCAGGTATGGCATTTGAAGCGATGAACCATGCAGGGGTGGCAGATAGTGACGTGTTGATTATTTTGAATGATAACTGTATGAGCATTGACCCCAATGTGGGTGCTTTGAAAGAATATTTAACCGACATCAGTACCTCTCCCACCTACAATAAAGTAAGGGATGAGCTATGGAACCTGATGGGCAAACTACCCGTGGGTAAGAACTTTACCCGCGAAATGGCCAGCAAAATGGAAGCGGGTTTAAAAAGTGTGGTAAACAAAAGCAGTAACCTGTTTGAAGCTTTACAGATCCGGTATTTTGGCCCTATTGACGGGCATAATATTACCAAGCTGGTAGATACATTGAATGATTTGAAAAAAATACCCGGTCCTAAATTATTGCACATTGTTACGGTAAAAGGAAAGGGTTATTCGCTTGCAGAGAAAGACCAAACCAAGTGGCATGCACCGGGTTTGTTTGATAAAGTAACCGGAGAAATTTACAAGAAAAAGATAGAGACCCCACAGCCGCCCAAATACCAGGACGTGTTTGGACATACTTTGATTGAACTGGCAGAAATGAATGCCACTATTATGGGTGTTACCCCTGCCATGCCAAGCGGTTCCTCACTTAAATTCATGATGGAAAAAATGCCTAACCGGGCGTTTGATGTGGGCATTTGTGAGCAACATGCCGTAACCGTAAGTGCCGGACTGGCTACACAGGGTTTACGCGTATTCTGTAATATTTATTCCTCATTTATGCAAAGGGCTTATGACCAGGTAGTGCATGATGTGGCCATACAAAAACTGCCGGTGGTATTCTGTTTAGACAGGGCCGAACTGGTAGGTGAAGATGGCCCTACACACCACGGTTGTTATGATATTCCTTTTATGCGCTGTATACCCAATCTGGTTATCAGCGCGCCTATGAATGAGCAGGAACTGCGTAACCTGATGTATACGGCACAACTGGACAAAAACCAGTATCCGTTTGTGATCCGGTATCCCAGAGGGGAAGGTGTGATGCCCGAATGGAGAACGGCATTTGAAGAATTACCGATTGGTAAGGGCAGAAAATTAAAAGACGGAGAAGAAGTAGCCATATTAAGTTTTGGGCATCCCGGCAATTTTGCGCAGGCAGCCATTCGAGAGTTGAGAACTCAGGGCATTAACCCCGCTCATTACGACCTTCGTTTTGTAAAGCCGGTTGATGAAGATCTGTTACACGAAGCTTTCAGCAAGTATGATAAAATTGTAACAGTGGAAGATGGAACCGTAGTAGGTGGATTTGGCAGTGCGATATTGGAATTCATGAATCAACACCACTACAAAGCTCAGGTAACCATATTGGGTATTCCTGACAGGTTGGTAGAGCATGGAACGCCAAAAGAATTACACAGAGAGTGTGCATATGATGCGCAAGGTATTGCCGATGCAGTGAGAGAACTAATGAAAAATAAAATAACCGCCACTGTGTTGCACGGGTAAAACGATAACATTTTATTATAAAAAATCCATACCATCTTCGGTATGGATTTTTTTATGGTTGGCATCCTATGGTCAAATACTGTTTATGTTTCGTTTGTTATTGTTGTTTTTTATTTTGATGATAACTATTTCCAAAACACCTGCATCCATTAATACGGGCTCTTTGGATCTGATTAAAAGGAAAATGCAGGAGGCAAAAAAATTCTGTCGTGCAAACGGATACGATACCACTACCAGTTTTCTGCTGGACCTTTCCATTCACAATGGCAGAAAGCGTTTTTTTGTTTGTGATATGCAACATAGCAGTGTTATCAATAGCGGACTTGTAACGCATGGTCATTGCCGCACAAAGTATTTATCAAAAGTATTGTACTCCAATAAGCCGGGTTGTGGTTGCAGTTCTGCAGGCAAATACAGAATCGGTAATTTTTATAAGGGAAGATTTGGCGATGCGTATAAACTGCATGGGCTGGAAACCAGTAACAGCAATGCTTACAGCCGGTTCATTGTACTCCATTCACATAGTTGTGTACCAGATAAGGAGATCTATCCAAATCAAATTTGTAACAGCGAAGGATGCACTACAGTATCACCTTTATTTTTACAACAATTGGAAAAAATCATTACATCGCGCAAGCAGCCTATTCTTCTGTGGGTAATTCAGTAGCAGCTGTTTCACCAGAAACTTCATTTTGATCAATGCCTTCGTCTGCAATATCTGCTTCGCGGTTTTCATTCCATTCTACAATAAAATTATTCATGCCCTGACCTACCAGCAGCTTCATGAATTTTTGTTGAGATAATTCGAGAATGGATAAGAATAAGAAGATAGCATGAATTTTATCTTCACACACTTCAAATACTTTTTCAAACGAAACGGTTTTTTCTTTCTCTACAAAACCCAGCATATAATCGCGGCTGCCTTCCATGGTGTAGTTGTAGCGAACCACGGTATGTACGGGTCTGTTCTGGCGTTCCTGAACCCGCAGCATTACTTTTTCAAAAGCTTTCATCAGCTTGAACAAAGTAATATTTTGTATCTCGGTACCTTCGGAAGCGTCTTCGCCTATCTGCGATATTTCGCGGTGCAGGTTACCACGTTTGATCATCAGCATCCGCTCAGCTTCCATCTCGGCCATTTGCGCAGCAGCTTCCTTGAAGCGTTTGTATTCCAGAATTTTATCAATCAGTTCCTGGCGCGGATCGATCTCATTACCCTGGGCATCAATTTCTTTGCGGGGCAATAATAACCTGGCTTTTATGCGCATGAGGGTAGACACAAACAAAATAAACTCACTACTGAGTTCAATGTTCAGTTTTTCGCCCTGGTGAATGTAATCTAGGAAATCATTAATGATGCGGGTGATGGGAATATTATAAATATCCAGTTCATCCCTTTCAATAAAAAACAATAAAAGGTCGAAAGGCCCTTCAAACTGATCCAATTTGATCTGGTAACTCACATTATTCACTGGTAAAATACTTTAGCTGCAAAGAAAACCGTAATCAGGGATATATCGGGCAGGTGGGTGGAATAGTTATCCACTTGCCCTGTTTGCAGTTGGCAGTAACCAGCAGGCAGTTCAAAAATCAAAACTGTTAACTAACCACTGGTTACTGGTACTGGCTACTGCATACTACTAACTTGCCTTTTTCAGCGAATCCCTGATTTCGATCAATAATTTATCTGTGCTGGAAGGTTCGGCTGGTGCTGCAGGCGCAGCTGGTGCTTCTTTCTTCATTTTATTAATGCCCTTGATTACCAAAAAAACACAAAAGGCAACAACAATAAAATCAAATACATTGGTAATAAATGCACCATATTGTATGGCTACTTCAGCTATGGTAGGGGTAACTACTGTTCCGGCAGCATCTTTTACTTCGGGAATAGCCGGTTTTAAAACCCATACCTTTTGGGTAAAATCAATACCGCCGGTAAGCATCCCTACCAAAGGCATAATAATGCCATCTACAAAAGAGGTAACAATTTTCCCGAAAGCTGCACCCATTACAAAGGCTACGGCAATATCTACCAGGTTGCCTTTCATGGCAAATTCCTTGAATTCTTTCATCATGCTCATATAGAATTGGTTTTGGTTGACTAGAAAAATACTACAAGATTCTCATTATGCAAAACCGTTTTTGTTTACGGTAAGTGCGTTTGCAAGATCTTTTTCTCGCAAAGACGCAATAGGATGAGAAATTATTTTTTCAGTCCGGGATATTGCATGTTAAGCGAAGTAAGCAACTTGTGCAATGCATCGGCTACCAGGTATTCTTTATACCAGTTTTGGTCTGATGGGATAACCTGCCAGGGAACTACTTTACAATGGTTAAAACAATCGTCGTACATTTTCATATACAGGTTCCATAATTTGGCTTCTTCCATATCATTTTCATTGTATTTCCATCGCTTTTGCGGGTCTTTGATGCGCTCTTCCAACCGAATTTTTTGCTCTTCCGGTGAAATGTGGAGGTAAAATTTCAGGATATGGGTATGTGTATGTGTTACTATTAGCTCTTCAAAATCATTAATGGCTTTCATCCGCTTTTTCGCCATGGCATCGGTACACCATTTATGTACCCGCGTAATAATAATGTCTTCATAATGCGACCGGTTAAATACCTGTATCATTCCTTTCGCCGGGGTATGTTGATGGATACGCCACAAAAAATCATGCGCCAACTCTTCCGGAGTGGGTGCTTTGAAAGATTGCACCATTACTCCCTGCGGGTTCAGTTTGCCCAAAATATCTCTGATCAACCCATCTTTACCTGCGGCATCCATTCCCTGAATGATCAGTAAAATGGCATGTTTGGATTCGGCAAATAACAGGTTTTGAAGATCGTTCAATTCTTCCAGGAGCTTCTCTGTTTTGGCTTTGGTTTTTTCTTTGTTCCACCCTTTGGGTGCGCGGGTAGATAATTTATGCAAATGAATGAGTGACATAGAATCGTGTTTTACTAAATGTATTCTTTTGCATTTGTAAAAACACCAACTTTGATCAAATTAACAAAACCATTGAAAAACAAACTGATCAACTGGGCACTTTTTACGCTTCTCGCGCTGATATGGGGTAGTTCTTTTATACTAATGAAAGAAGGTATGAAAACACTTACCCCCTATCATGTAGCTTCCTTACGCATATTGAGTGCAGGATTGGTGCTGATACCTTTTGCTTATAAAGCTTTGAAGCAGATTCCAAAGAACAAACTATTTATCGTGATCTTATCGGGTTTGCTTGGGAGTTTTTTCCCGGCTTATCTTTTTTGTATTGCCGAAACAAAAATTGATAGTTCACTCGCGGGTATCTTAAATGCATTAACGCCATTGTTTACTATTTTAATTGGCATTTCTTTTTTTCAGTTAAAGGCGGGTACACAAAAGATCATTGGGGTATTGATTGGTTTTGCCGGATTGTGTTTACTGGTTGCACCAACAGGCGATTTTCGTTCTGAACATTTTGCATATACCTTATTGGTATTGCTGGCTACATTTTTTTATGGTATTAATGTGAATATGGTAGGCAGGCATATGCAGGGTGTGGCCTCTTTACATATTGCGGCTGTTGCTTTTGTATTTCTCATTATTCCCACGATTGTTATTTTATATTTCACCGGCTACTTTGCATTGCCCTTACTGCAAAAAGAAGTATTGGTATCTACCTTTGCCTCTTTTGTGCTGGGCATATTTGGTACTGCCATTGCATCCATCATGTTTTATATGCTGGTAAAAAGAGCAGGTACTTTATTCGCATCTATGGTTACGTATGGTATTCCTTTTATTGCCGTATTATGGGGTGTATGGGGCGGAGAAACAGTAACCTTACTGCAGATGGGGTGTTTGGGGATTATTCTTGTTGGGGTGTATTTGGTGAATAAGAGATGAAGTTTGATAAAGGTTATAAGTTACAAGTTTCAGGTTACAAGTTATTTGGTTACCTGTAACCTGAAACTTGTAACCTGAAACTAATATTACACCGTCATAATCTCTTTCTCTTTCACTGCAAGGTGTTTTTCTACCAGCGAAATAAATTTATCAGTTAGTGCCTGTATGCTTTCTTCACCATCTTTGGCGGCATCTTCGCTCAGTCCGTCTTTCTCTAATTTCTTCACCTGTTCAATGGCATCGCGGCGAATGCTGCGAATGGCCACTTTAGAATGTTCGCCTTCGCCACTGGCTTTTTTATTCAATTCTTTTCTTCTTTCTTCTGTTAATGGAGGAAGAAACAGCCGGATCTGAGCGCCATCATTCTGTGGTGTGATCCCAATATTGGCCTGCATGATAGATTTTTCAATGGCGGCGAGCATATTTTTTTCCCATGGTTGAATGCTGATGGTTCTTGCATCCAGTACACTGATATTGGCTACCTGCGCAATAGGCGTTGGCGCCCCGTAATATTCCACATTAATGCCATCCAGCATGGTTGGATTGGCTTTCCCGGCCCTGATTCTGGTTAGTTCCGTTTCAAGATGGCTGATCGCCTTTTTCATACCATCTTCTGCATCCTCAACAATCATTTGTAATTCTTCCGACATAACTGCTTATTTAAGTGTGGCGAAAATAATGAATAGTTGGGAGTTTAGTAGTTTATTGGTTTACTGGCCTATTGGTTTATTAGTTTATTGGTTTCTGGTAGGGGTGGTAGAGGATGTTAGGAACCTTTTATTGATGTAACGTACAAATAAACCAATAAACCAGTAAACCAATAAACCATTTCCCCAATCTCCCTATCTTCGCAGCCACAAATAAACCCTTATGGCAAGTATACAGGAACTGAAAAATGTGGCCACGCAATTGCGTCGCGATATTGTTAGAATGGTACATGGTGTTCAAAGTGGCCACCCGGGTGGTTCTTTGGGCTGCGCCGATTATTTTGCGGCTTTGTTCTTTCAGATCATGAAGCATGATACCAATTTTTCGATGGATGGAAAAAATGAAGATCTTTTCTTTTTATCCAATGGTCATATCTCTCCCGTATATTATTCTGCACTTGCCCGCTCCGGTTATTTTGATGTGAAGGAACTGGCTAGTTTCCGTAAGATCAATACACGCCTGCAGGGCCACCCTACCACCCATGAACATTTACCGGGCATACGTGTAGCAAGTGGTTCATTAGGACAGGGAATGAGTGTTGCTATTGGCGCAGCATTAACCAAAAAATTAAATGGCGATAACCATCTTGTATTTTCATTACATGGCGATGGAGAACTGGATGAAGGACAAAACTGGGAAGCCATTATGTTTGCAGCTCATAAAAAAGTAGAACAACCTGATTTCTACCATCGATTACAATGGACAGCAGATTGATGGTTCTACCAATAAGGTAATGAACCTGGGTAACCTGCGTGCTAAGTTTGAAGCGTTTGACTGGACCGTTCTGGAAATGGATGGAAATGATATGGATGATACGGTGAAAATGCTGGATAAAGCCAAATCCATGACAGGCCAGGGAAAGCCCATTTGTATTTTAATGAAAACCGGAATGGGTAAAGGTGTTGATTTTATGGAGGGCAGTCACGAATGGCATGGCATTGCCCCTAATGATGAGCAACTGGCCAAAGCATTGGCGCAACTTCCGGAAACATTGGGAGATTACTAATGAATTAAGTACGAAGTTTGAAGTACGAGTTACGAATAGTTTTTTGGGCGCATCAGTTTTTATTGATGCGCTTTTTTATTGTGGCTAAGCGGCTTTGCGAGAAAATATGCACGCAAAGACGCAAAGGCGCAATTTGTGGGGGGATTAACTTTTTAGTGAGAATAATTGCTGGCTGGCTTTGCGCGATGGAATCCATGCAGCAAGTATGGCAATCAGCGCAACCGTAGCTATCACAAGTAAGAAATCGCCCATTACCATTTTCACCGGATAATAGTCAATGATAAATGTATTGCCGCCCAGTTTGATGAGTTTAAATTGAATTTGCAACCAACAAATAAAAGTTGCCAGTACAATTCCGGCACCGCCTCCTAACCCTGCCAATAAAATACCTTCGCTTAAAAAAATACCCTGCACGGTTTGATCACTGGCACCCATGGCTTTGAGTACGGCTATGTCTTTTTGCTTTTCCAGTACCAGCATGGTTAAGGCACCGATCATATTAAATGCAGCGACAATTAAAATCAGGGAAAGAATTCCATAAATCACCCATTTTTCTACCTGCATCACTGCGTATAAACTTCTGTTTTGTTCGTAACGGGTTTCTACAAGGAAATCTTTTCCCAGCTGCAACTGCAATAATTTTTTAACCTTATCAGGATCATCGGATACTTTCATTTCCACAGCACTGAATTCATCTTCATCCATATCCAGCATGTATTTTACAAAGCCAAGATTGGTAAACACATACCTGTTATCAAAATCCTGCTGCACCATAAACGTACCGGCAGCTTGTATGCTAAAAGAATTCAATCCATCATCTGATATGAGCCTTGCAGCCCGTCGGTTGGGCATATACAATGTAGCAGGGTAGATCGATTTTTCTACATCAATACCCGCCGCATTTTCAATACCCGCACCTACCACCATTTTTGGATCGGAAGCGGTACCCAATTCAAATTTACCGCGGGGTATATGGCGTGGTGTGTTTAGCTGGTTAATGGAAGTATAGTTTTCATCCACACCCTTCACAGCAACAATAGTGGTTAAAGCTCCATTTAAAACCGCTTTTTCTTCTGCAATAAAACTAAGAATGGATACCCCTTTTGTATTGCGGATCTGTTGTATTTTTTCTGTGGAAAGATGGAAAGTTTTACCCTGTGCAGGCACTATGCGCATATCAGCATAAAAATCAGCGTACAAACCTTTTACTAAATCCTCAAACCCATTGAATACACTCAACACAATAATCAACGCCGCACTACCTACCCCAATGGCCGTAATACTAATCCACGCAATCACGTTGATGGCATTGGTAGATTTATTGGACCGGAAATAACGCCAGGCGAAGAGGAGATTCAATTGGTTTATTGGTTTATTGGTTTAATGGTTTATTGGTTTATTGGTTTATTAGAGGGAATGTGCCTTGATTATATACTAATAAACCAGTAAACCAATAAACGAAAAAAGCTCTACGCTTCATCTGAGGTTTCATCCTTTTTATCCGTGCTGATCTGTTTAAAGATCTCTTCCATCTTAAACACATAATCCAATGTATCATCCAGGTAAAAATGAAGTACGGGTATGCGGCGTAACTGGTGTTTAACGCGGTCGGCCAGCTCTTTTTTGATCTCCCATGCACGCGACTCAATGGTTTTCATAACCGCATTCGTATCTTTTACCTGAAACAGGCTCAGGTAAATACGGGCTTCGAGCAGGTCGGGGGTAACTTTAACGGAGGCAATAGATACCATTCCGCCATCAATCATACCCAGGCCAAGGCGTCTAAATATATCATTCAGTTCTTCCTGCAGGGCACCTGCCACCTGCCGCTGACGTTTTCCTTCCTCCATAATCTAACATTTGTTTGACTGCAAATTTACTTACTTTGCTGCGTTTTAACTGTTTTACCTTTTATGAAGCGATTTGCACGCATACTTTTTTACCTGAGAAGCCAGAAACGGAATATTGTACTGTATTTGCTGTTCAATATTTTGTCCATTGTTTTCTCACTGGTTTCACTGGCAATGCTGGCTCCTTTTCTGCAAATGCTTTTTGGGAAAGAAAAGTTTTTAACAGAGGCCCCCGAAGTGGCTTTTAGTGCGGCTTCTGTATTGGATTACCTAAAATACATAGTAGGCAATTTAATTACTGAACACGGTGAAGTATATGCCCTGGGTGCCATTTGTGTGATCATTATTGTATCGATTTTTTTTAAAAACCTGTTTACTTACCTTTCTTTCAGAGTGTTGGCACCGATGCGTAATTATGTGATGACCAAATTGCGTTCCGATCTGTACGCTAAAATTCTTGACCTACCCATTGGCTATTTTACAGAGCAACGCAAAGGAGATATCATCAGCCGCATGAGCAATGATGCCAATGAAGTAGAATGGAGTGTAATGAGCACGTTGGAGGGGTTGATCCGTGACCCGTTGAATATCCTGATCATATTGATTTCATTGGTGTATCTGAGCCCCACATTGTCATTATTTTTATTGGTGTTACTTCCGTTAACGGGATTTATCATTGGAAGAGTGAGCCGTTCATTAAAAAAACAATCTACCGCATCGCAGGAGCAATTGGGTACGCTTATGTCGATACTGGATGAAACGCTGGGTGGCTTACGGGTAATTAAAGCATTCAATGCAGAAAAAATCTTACGCGGTAAATTCTTTGCTACCAATAACACCTTAAATAATATCCGTAATAAAATGAATTTTCGCAGAGATCTGGCTTCGCCGATGTCTGAGTTTTTAGGAGTGCTGGTACTGAGTTGTATATTATGGTTTGGAGGCAAACTGGTGTTAAGTAAAGAAGTGGGATTGAGTCCGGAAAGTTTTATCACCTACATCGTTTTCTTTACACAAATCATCAATCCTGCAAAATCCTTATCCACTGCTTTTTATAACGCACAACGGGGCAGTGCTGCCATTCAGCGGATAGAAGAAATATTACAGGCACCAATTACTGTTACAGATTTACCTGATGCAAAAACAATCACCTCGTTTAATCACAGCATCGAATTCAAAAACGTTTCTTTTGCGTATGATGATAAAATCATTCTTAAAAATATCAACCTCACGATAGAGAAAGGAAAAACCATTGCTTTAGTAGGTTCTTCGGGCGCAGGTAAAAGTTCTTTAGCCGATCTGGTTCCGCGTTTTCATGATGTAACAGGAGGAGAATTATTGATCGATGGTATCAACATCAAAAATTATTCACTGCATTCTGTTAGAAGTCTGATGGGTATTGTAACGCAGGAGCCAATTTTATTCAATGATACGATTGCCAGTAATATTGCTTTGGGGGTTGACAATGTAACCACTGAACAAATAACAGATGCTGCAACGGTAGCCAATGCATTGCATTTTATAAAACAGAAAGAAGAAGGTTTTGATGCTAATATCGGTGACAGGGGAAGCAAGCTAAGCGGGGGTGAAAGACAAAGATTAACCATTGCGCGTGCCGTATTAAAAAATCCTCCGATCTTAATCCTGGATGAAGCCACTTCTTCACTAGACACGGAAAGTGAAAGACTGGTGCAGGATGCCATTAATAATATGATGCAGAACCGTACCTCGTTAGTTATTGCACACCGCCTCTCTACCATCCGCCATGCAGACGAAATTATTGTATTGCAGAAAGGAGAAATTGTAGAACGCGGCAGTCATGATGAACTGTTGGCGCATAATGGTATGTATCGAAAATTGGTGGATATGCAGGAAGTGAAATGAATATCGAATATTGAACAAGGAATTTTGAATGTAGAAGTAAACAAATGATTAGTTTTCAATATTGCTTGTACGATAGTTTCAAGCAGAGATCATAAAAAAATGCCGGCTGAAATCAGCCGGCATTTTTTTATGTATTCAGAAATTAAATTCCATTAAAACGGATTTTGAATCATGGCTTTGTTGGCATTGATCTCATCCTGTGGAAACAACCACTCCCAACGGTTATCACCTGCGGGAATATCAAATACAAATACCAATGCAGGAAGGTGATTAGGAATACCATTTCTATTCAACGCTGAATTGGTTCTTTTCAGATCGGTAAAACGGAACCCTTCACCCCAGAATTCAATTCTTCTGTTAAACATGATCTCATTGATCAGAGTAGCCCCGGTACTGGTTGATTTTACATAGCTAGCATCTCTGTTTTTTACCAGTGTAAACAATGCATCCTGAGCGGCTGCATTATTTCCCTGGCGTGCCCTTGCTTCGGCTTCAATCAGGTACATTTCTGCTGCACGCATATAAGGCACATCGCCTGTACTCAATGCATCGCTCTTGGCGAGGTATTTTTTATTCTGGTAAGGCACCCGAGCACCACCCGGAGGTACAGGTACTGTTGCACCGGTAAGATCCCAACACTGTTTGCGGATATCTGTTGCAGGTATTGCCGTCCACAAAGTGGCGTTGATTGCCCTAGGCTGTGTGCGCAATACAGTAGAATTAAAGTTAGCAGATATATATGCGAAATAAGAAAAGAAGAAAGTGTTATGATCATCTATCTGGCGTGTACCCCAGATCCACTCCTGGTTCGTAATATTATTAAATCCGCTCAGGTACTCACTATTCGTCATCAACGTAAATCCAGCTCTTGCCGCAATGGCATTGGTAGCTGCCGTTTCCCAATCCTGTTGCGTTAAGGCAACACGGGCTTTGATACCGCGTACTACGTTCACATTAAAATTAGATTTTGCTGCAGAACCAGCACGAACATATCCTGCCAGTAAAGTGATGGCTTCATCCAGGTCTTTGTTAACCTGTGTATATACTTCTTCCACCGTATTTCTTGGCAAACCGTCTAATGTATTTACGGTAAGAATAGGTACCCCTAGCTGGTTATTAGGCTTAGCGGTAGCATCATATCTTTTACCCCAAAGTTGTACCAGCTGAAAATGCGACCATGCCCGATAAGCCAATGCCTGACCCTTGATAATTTTTTTATCAGCATCAGCACCGGGTACTTTATCAATACCATTAATCAAAAGATTGGCATTAGAAATTAAACGGTAATAAAAACGGTACACATACCTAAGGTCTACGGAATTAACATTACGGTGGTTAACCCATTGCAGCCAACCAATTAAACCGGTGCTTCCGTTTGCTAATGGATAAACAATATCTTCTCCCATCAGATCGCGGAAGATGTTGTTAGATCCTTCACCTGCTTCCCCCTGCTGGTCGTATTGTGTGTACATAATGCGGTGAATACCATTGAGTGCTGCATAGGCATTCGTGGTAGATGCCAGGGCATCATCTGCTGCTACGGCTGTGGTAGAGTAGGTATCGAGGAATTCTTTCTTACAGGAAGAAAAAACCAACACAACCAATACCAGCGCCAGTAATTTATGTTGTATATATTTCATGAATGTTGATTTAAAAGTTAAGACTTAAACCTGCACTGATCACCCTTGCAGGCGGATAGCCGTTTGATGTAACACCGGAGAATGCCTGCTGATTATTCAACCCTTTGCGCTTAGAGAAGAACGCAAGGTTTTCTGCAGAAACAAATACCTGGCTATTATTTACTTTCCAACGGGATAATAATGCTTTAGGTAATGCATACGTAACACTAACGGTACGAATGTTTAAATAGGAAGCATCAATCAACCAGCGTGAAGAAGTAGCATTGAAGTCAACTAAACGACCGGCATCCATACGAGGTACATCGGTTATGTCACCTGCTTTCTGCCATCGGTTCAAAACTGCTGTAGACAGCGCGCCACCATAGGTTCCGGAAGACATTAATCCCTGGAAGTTAGCATCATACGTACTACCACCTAACTGGAAGGTAAACAAGGCACTCAATGTAAATCCTTTGAAGCTGAATGATTGTGTGAAACTACCATACAGATCAGGGATAGAGGAGCCATGGTACTCAAACTTACCATTGCTTTGCAGTGTGGTAAGGGTATCATTTCCACCATTTTTATTGACAAGAATTCTTCTTCCTGTAGTGCTGGCGGTATTATCTGCTACATATAAAGCTGCACCATCCGTAGGATCAACACCGTAATAAGTACGTAACCAATATCCAAAGATTGACTGACCAACAGAGAATTTCTTGGTTCCGCTGATGAACTCAGGAATACCTTCTGGCATTTTTGTAATCTCATTTTTAACCGTTGATACATTTACATTCATATTCCAGGTGAAATCTTTCGTACGAACGATATCGCCATTCAACTGTAATTCTATCCCTTTGTTAAACATAGTGGCTGTGTTTTTATTAACAGATAAGATACCTGTTGACAAAGCCTGTGGTACGGAAAACAAAAGATCACTGGAACCCCTGTCATAATACTCAACTGATCCATTGATTCTGCCTTTGAATAAGCTGAAATCAATACCAATATCAAACTGTTTGTTCTTCTCCCATGATAATGATCTGTTTAAAGAAGCTGTTTGACTTTGTACGATACCTGGTTCATTAGCATTGTTGGCAAAAACATATAAGCCCTGATAAGCATAAAATCCAATACCATCCGCATTACCAACCACACCGTAAGAACCTCTTAATTTCAAGGCATCTATCCATGTAACGCCACGCATGAAGTTTTCCTTATCTATCTTCCAGCCACCACCTACAGACCAGAAAGTACCCCATCTTGATTCTGTTGCAAAACGAGAGTTACCATCTCGGCGGATACTACCTGAAAGGAAATATTTACTCTGAAAATCGTAATTCACTCTGGAGAAATAACTTTCTACCCGATATCTATCTACTGAAGAATTGGCAGAATTAATGGTAGTGAAATTACCTAATTCGGTATTACCAGATAATGACTGGCCCTGCTTAAATGCATCAAGGCCGGATTCGCGCTGGTTGAAGCTTTCGTGACCGGCAAGGGCTTCTACTCTATGACTTCCAAAAGTTTGTGCATAGTTTAATAACTGTGTTGCCACTAAACCCGTTGAGCTAGAAGTAGATCTGCGGCTTCGACCTGCAGGTGCGCCATCTCCTACCAATGTATTTTCATAAGTCGCATCATTCTGCGTTTGAAAATCAATAGCAACTGTATTGGTGAATTTGAAATTTTTCAGGAAAGTAAATTCCTGATACGTTCTGGCACTGGCAACGGTTCTTCTAAAAATAGCCTCGTTTAATAAAGTTTCGGCAATTGCGTGTCTTCCTGCAAAGCCACCACTTGGCCTGTTGGGAACACCTTGTGCACCTCCCATATTACCAAGATCATAAAATTTATTACCAGAAGCATCGAGCAAGAACTGACCCGTGGTCATATTATGAGCGTATACGGGGTAAATAGGCCCAACGTTTCTTGAGAAGAAAAATGGATTTACAAAATTGGTGCTTCCCCCATCACTGGCAGTGTTCGAAACTGAATAGTTACCTGAAATATTCAACCCCGTTTTAAACCAGGTTTTGGGTTGCACATTTACATTCAATCGGGCAGAATATCTTTCCAGATCTGACCTCTTGGTAAAACCTTCCTCTTTGATATAACCTAATGAAACAAAGTAATCAGACTTATCTGCTCCACCATTAAAATTGAGGTTGTAATCTTTACGAGTTCCATTGCGCATCAGGTCATTGGTCCAGTCCAGATCATCTCCATAGATCAATGCTGCGTTAGGATTTATTTTCCCATCAACGCCTACAATGGTATTACCAGCAACATTGAAAGGATTATAGGAAAGAAGTCCCAAAATACTCGTTCTGCTCGTTAAGCCCGAAGCCACTCTGTTAGCAGAGTCAAGTGATATGGCAGCACCACTAGCCGGGTATACCAAAGAATTGCGGTAAGCTTCCCACTGAATGGGATAGTATTGTTTTGCATCCAATCTATCGTATTCGGCCAAACCACGCGAAACCACACCGTTTGTGGCTTTTAGAGAAACATTATTTCTTCCGCGCTGCCCTTTTTTTGTGGTAATCATTACTACACCATTGGCAGCCCTTGATCCATATAAAGAAGTGGAAGCAGCATCTTTTAGTACAGTAACACTTTCCACATCATCCGGATTGATATTAGAGCTTCCGCCCACATACGGTGCACCATCCACCACAAACAAAGGGTCTGACGTAGCATTGATAGAACCAAATCCTCTTACCCTGATTGCAAGGCCTGAGCCAGGCTGACCATTGGAAGAAGTTGTAACCACACCGGGTATGGCACCTTCAATAGCATTGGTTACGTTACCGATAGGTCTCTGTGCAATTTGAGCCGCTTTGATGGTTCCAACAGAACCAGTTAACGCTTCTTTCTTAACCGTTCCGTAAGCAACTACTACTACCTCACCTAAATTATCAGTAACAGATTGCAGGGTTACAGCAACACTTGATTTACCTGTTATAGCTACTTCCTGCGACGCAAAATTTACATTAGAGATAACCAATGTTCTTGCTGATGATGAAACTGTAATTGAAAAATTACCTTCAACATTGGCAGATGTGCCTGTAGTAGTTCCTTTAACCTGGATACTGGCACCAGGAATAGGACTTCCTTTCCCGTCCAGTACTTTACCGGTAATTACCCGGTTTTGTGCCCATAGGCCTGTAGCAAACAGACAAATAGACAACAGCAGCAACAATTTTCTCATAAGCTGTTTTTAAAATTTGTAATTAAAAAAAGAATAACAACATTCGGTTGTTATAGCCAAATCATAGAAAACCATACGAAATAAGCTATAACAATTTGTTATAGAGTTTGTTTTCTATGTGCATATAGATTTCTTTTTTCAACAGAGCCGGAGGGCTATTGGCAATTTGAAAAAAAATATAGAGTGAGGAATGCGCTCGAAAGCTGCATCAGTTGTATATTTTTTTCTGAAAAACTACTTGGTAGTCTTTCAGAAAAAAAATGCTATTGCTCAGGCATGGGTTTCACCAATCCCAATTTAGCTTCAAGGCTAAGGGTGGCATGAGGTACCGCACGTAAACGGGCTTTGTCAATCAGTTTTCCGGTAACTCGGCAGATACCGTAGGTTTTATTTTCAATGCGCATGATGGCTTTTTCCAGATGATCTATATAAGTAATCTGGCGGCTGGCCATTTGACTTAACTGTTCTCTCTCCATACTCATACTGCCATCTTCCATGGTCATGTAGCGGGCATCATCATTATCGCCACCCATTTCATCTTTGCGGGTAATTAACCCTTGCAAATAAGCCAATTCTTTTTTGGCGGCTTCCAGCTTTTTGGCAATCAATTCTCTGAATTCATTCAGATCATTATCACTATACTTTACCAAAGGATCTCCATTGGTTCTGGCTGCATCTGCTCTTTTTTCTAACTGTGTATATCCGGGCTGGTAAGGAACACTCGACTTGGTGTTGATCTTCGGTACTTTTACGTCTTTGATAGGTTCGGGTTGTTTTTTTATGGGTTTAACTGGCGGAGCCGGTGGGGCTTTTACCTCTACTTTTGGTTTTACTGGTGCTGGGGCAGGTTTGGCTGCAACGGGCGCCGGTACTGGTTTAGGGGCTGGCTTAACCGGGGCTGCTTTTACGGGTGCTGGTTTGGCAACAGGTTTTGCGGCTTTAACCGGTACTGCTTTTACAGGTGCCGGTTTGGCAGGTGCTACTACTTTTTTAGGGGCAGGTTTAGGAGCTGGCTTTGGGGCCGCTTTTTTTGCCGGAACTGCTTTTTTAGGGGCAGGCTTAGGGGCCACTTTTTTGGCTGGAACCGCTTTTTTTGGAGCAGGTTTGGGCGCAGGTTTAGGGGCCGCTTTTTTAGCTGGTGCCGCTTTTTTAGGGGCGGGTTTAGGAGCCGGCTTTGGAGCCGCTTTCTTGGCCGGAGCCACCTTTTTTGGAGCAGGTTTCTTTGTTGGCATACAATTTTATCCTTTTTTGTTTACTACCACTTTTAACAGCTCATCATTGATTTCAACTTCCGTGCCGGCTTGTATTTCGGTCACCCAATCAATGGTATCTGCCAAAATTTCGCGGCAAATATAGTCGTTATATTTAATTATAGACGCCTTGAGGCCGGTGGTCTCAAGAACGGTCACGAATATACGGTCTGTGAGGTCAAAACCGCTTTCTTTTCTGATATTTTGAATACGGTTCACAAATTCGCGGGCATCCCCTTCCTGTTTTAACTCGTCGGTAAGGGTAATATCAAGGGCTACCGTAAGGCTGCCTTTATTGGCCACACTCCATCCCGGAATATCTTCGGCCACGATATCGACCTCAGTCAGTTCTATCGTAACAGATTCACCATCAATGGATAAGTTATAACTTCCCTCTTTCTCTATCGTTGCAATATCCAGCTGGTTAAAGTTGTTGATAGCCGCGCTAACCGCTTTCATTTTTGCTCCTAAACGGGTTCCCAGGGCTTTGAAATTGGCTTTGATCTTTTTGCTGATCACCCCTTCGGTTTCCGTTATATAGCTCATCTCTTTCACATTTACTTCCGCTTTGATCAGGTCTTCGATTTTTTCCAGCTGGGTTTTCATGCCGGCATCCAGTACTGGTATCATTACTTTTTGCAAAGGCTGTCGTACTTTAATATTTACTTTTTTACGGAGAGAGAGCACCAGCGAGCATACATCCTGTGCCAATTGCATCCTTTCTTCCAGCGAGCTGTCTATCACAGATTCGTTTGCCACTGGAAAATCCGCATGGTGCACAGAGGTTACCTGAAACCTGCCGGTAACTGCATTCAGGTTACGAAACACTGCATCACTAAAGAATGGCGATATGGGTGCCATTAAACGGATGATGGTTTCGAGACATTCATATAAAGTTTGGTACGCACTGATCTTGTCTTGCTCATATTCACCTTTCCAGAAACGACGGCGACAGAGGCGAACGTACCAGTTACTCAGGTGCTCATCAACAAATTCTTCAATAGCGCGACCCGCCAGTGTGGGTTCATATTCATCCATGGATCTGGTTACATTTTTTATCAATGTATTCAGGGATGATAAAATCCAGCGGTCTATCTCCGGCCTTTTTGCCATAGGTACCGGAGCCTGTTCAAAAGAAAAGCCGTCTACATTGGCATAGAGTGTAAAAAACTGATAAGTATTGTATACGGTTCCAAAGAATTTTCGTTGTACTTCCTGTATACCTGCCAGATCAAACTTAAGGTTATCCCAGGGGGAGGCATTGGTAATGAGGTACCAGCGTGTGGCATCTGCTCCATACTTTTCAATGGTTTCAAATGGATTCACCACATTGCCGAGGCGCTTGCTCATTTTGTTGCCATCCTTATCCAATACCAGGCCGTTACTTACTACTGTTTTGTAAGCAACACTATCAAATAGCATAACACCTAAGGCATGCAGGGTGTAGAACCAGCCGCGGGTTTGGTCTACGCCTTCGGCGATGAAATCTGCGGGGAAGGCCTCACCCCGGCCCTCTCCGGTTCCCGGAGAGGGGGAACCATCCGGAGAATCGATCATGTGTTTGTTTTCGAAGGGGTAATGCCATTGTGCGTAGGGCATGGCACCACTGTCGAACCATACATCAATCAGGTCGGCTACCCTTTTCATGGGTCTGCCTGTTGTGCTTACCAGAATAATATCATCTACAAAGGGTTTGTGCAGATCGAGTATGCCTTCGTGCAAATAGTGCTTATTGACATCGCCACCCAATACCTCGCTGGCTTTGCGAATACCTTCATTTAATTCTTCAATAGAACCAATGCATACTTCCTCATCCCCATCTTCTGTTCTCCATACCGGTAAAGGAGTTCCCCAATAACGGCTGCGGCTGAGGTTCCAGTCCACCATGTTCTCCAGCCAGTTGCCAAAGCGGCCTTCGCCTGTTGATTTGGGTTTCCAGTTAATGGTCTTATTCAACTCAACCATTCTCTCTTTAACGGCAGTAGTTTTAATAAACCATGCATCCAGGGGATAATACAGAATGGGTTTATCGGTTCTCCAGCAATGCGGGTAACTGTGTTCGTATTTTTCTACCTTGAAAGCGCGGTTTTCTTTTTTCAGTTTTACGCTGATGTCAACGTTTACATCAACATAATCTTTATCGTCTTTATAGTTCTTTACATAACGGTTGCTGAATTCGCCAAGGCCATCTACAAACTTGCCCTGTTTATCAACCATGGTAAGAATACCGATATTGTATTTTTTACCTACGCGGTAATCATCTGCACCAAAAGCCGGGGCAGTATGTACGATACCGGTACCGTCTTCTGTAGTAACAAAATCACCAACCAATACACGGAAAGGTTTTGCATCTGGAGTAATTTCTTTAATTACATTCAAAGAGTTTGCTTCGTAAGGAAGTAACTGCTCGTATTCACAGTTTTCGATTTTTGATCCTTTGAATTCAGTCAGGATTTTCAGGGAAGTAGTTTGGCTTTTTCATTGTATCCCTCAAAATCGCCATTTTCTCCTTCGGGCTTGAAATACTTGCCCAGTAAGGCTTTTGCAAGAATAATGTTTACTCTGATATGGGTATAGGGATTAAACGTTTCAACCAAAACATAATCAATATTGGGACCTACCGTTAAACCGAGATTGGAGGGGAGTGTCCATGGGGTGGTTGTCCAGGCCATGAAAAATATCTCCTCACCCCGGCCCTCTCCTGTTCCCGGAGAGGGAGTGAGTTCGGTGAATAGAAATTCGCTGCGCTCATTTCTCACGGCTTTAAACATTGCTACTGCACTCGTATCCTTTACATCCTTATAGGTTCCGGGTTGGTTTAGTTCATGTGAGCTTAAACCGGTTCCTGCTGCGGGTGAGTAGGGTTGGATGCTAACACTTTCGTAGAGCAATCCTTTTTTGTACAACTGGCTTAGAATCCACCAGAGTGTTTCTATGTATTTATTGTCGTAAGTAATGTAAGGATCGTTCAGATCTACCCAGTAGCCCATTTTCATGGTGAGTTCATCCCATTTGCTTTTGTATCTAAGCACGGCTTCGCGGCATTTCTGGTTGTATTCTTCTACTGATATTTTTTTGCCGATGTCTTCTTTGGTAATGCCCAACTCTTTCTCTACACCCAGTTCAATCGGCAACCCATGGGTATCCCATCCACCCTTGCGTTTTACCTGAAAGCCCTGCATGGTTTTGTAGCGGCAAACCATATCCTTTAGTGTACGGGAAATTACATGGTGAATGCCGGGCATACCGTTGGCACTGGGCGGACCTTCGTAAAACACGAATGGTTTTTTGCCCTCACGCAGGGAAACACTTTTTTCAAATGCCTGTCCTTCATTCCATTTGGCCAATATTTCCTGTTCTATGGCCGGAAGGTTCAGTCCGGAAAACTCTGGATATTTAACACTCATAACCTGAAAATCGCTTGAAAGGTACTCCCCGCCTGATTTCAGACGGGTTTTAAAGGGGGCGAAGGTAAGAAATATACAGACGTGAATGGTGAGGTGGGACGTGAATCGTCAATCCTGAATCGTGAGATATGAATAGTGAAGGGCCATCTCAAAAAAACTCACGACTCACGTCTCACGATTGACGATGCACGTCTCACTTGTCGCGAAGCATTTTATAAATGCGAATGGCACTCATCAGCAACCCAATGAACAGCACCAACCCAATAATACCCCAAACCATGCTGATACTTTGTTTTACCACCACCAGCATTACTACGGCAATCAGGATAACGGTGGCTCCTTCATTCCAGATGCGGAGTTGTTGTGAAGTGTATTTGTAAATGCCTTTGATTTCCTGCGCAAGAATTATCTGTAATGTCCAGTGGTAGATGTAAAGCAGCAAAACAAAAATCAACTTGATCAATAACCAACGGCCTTCCGGTGCAAATACCTGCAAGTGCCAGTTACCATTATACATCACCCAAAAACCCAGAATGAATGTGAGAATAGCAGAGGGCCAGGTGATGCCATACCATAACCGCTTCATCATAATCGTAAACTGATCGCGCAGCACTTTTTTTTCTGCTTCCGGTTTATCACCAGCCTCAGTAGCATAGATAAACAAGCGTGGTATATAGAACAAACCGGCAAACCAGGTTACAATGAAAATGATGTGTAGGGCTTTGAGGTATGGGTACATGAGGGAAAAGTTAGTAGTTAGAAATTAATAGTTAGTAATTAATTGAGTGGTTTGTAAGGATGATCACTATTAACTTTAAACTTTTACCTATTCCAACACCATTTCCTTGTCACCGGCTTTTACCCCTTCCACATAGGTAGCCAACGTGCTCACCCATAGCGGATGTGTATTTAAGCAGGGAATCATTTCGTAGGATTCGCCGCCGGCTTCCATGAAAGTTTCTTTTCCGCGCTCTGCAATTTCTTCCAATGTTTCTAAACAATCACTCACAAAGGCAGGACAGAGTATGAGTAATTTTTTGATGCCTTCTTTGGGCATTTCTTCCAAACGCTTATCTGTAAAGGGTTGCAACCAACCTCCGCCTAAGCGTGACTGAAAGGAGATACTGTATTTATCCGCGGATAATCCCAATTTTTCGGTTACGAGTTTTGTGGTAGTAAATACCTGGTGCCGGTAACAGGTAGCATGTGCCTGTGTATTGGTTTCGCAACAGTTCGCAACTTTCATACAGTTGCAACCATTGCCGCCACCGGTTTTACGAAGATGTCTTTCAGGAATACCATGGTAACTGAATAAAATATGATCGTATTCTTTGGCTAACCAAGGTTTCATATTATCTGCCAGGGCAGCAATATAATTGTGCTCGTTATAAAAAGGTTTGATAAAAGAAATTCGAAAAGGATACTTACCCGCGGCATGTTGTTCTTTTGCCTGCAACACCGCAGTCTCATAACTGCTCATGGCATAATGCGGATAAAGTGGAACAATGATGATTTCGTTCAATTCCGGATTTTCCTGTAGTAAAAGATCATAGGCTTCTTTGGGAGAAGGAGATCCATACCGCATGGCAATGGCCACGGGTTCTGCCACTTGCTGCTGTAAGGCCTGCTGCAATTGTTTGGTGAACACAATTAATGGCGAGCCCTCATCCGTCCAGATAGTGCTATATGCTTCCGCAGATTTTGGTGCCCTGAAAGGAACAATGATGCCTCTCACCAATAAAGCCCTCACGAGGTATGGGATATCAATCACCCTTCCATCCATTAAAAACTCATTCAGGTATTTTCTTACATCCTTAACGGCTGTTGAATCTGGAGAACCGAGGTTCATGAGCAGGACAGCTATTTTTGCATTTTGTGGCATTCGATTCATGTTGTGCAAATGTATACAACATTTTATATGCTGTATGGTTTAACAAACAACTGTTAGGCAAAACTTGAACTACTTTGTTTTATAAGTATGCGTATGAGCGCATAAAGAGTCTAGTAAAAAACATGACAGAGAAATGACAATGGAATGACGAATCTCATGTTTTAATCAAACGCGCTGAGGATACCTTTGCAGCAGAAACAGGATATTGTAAAAGGAAAGCAGTTTATGGAGATCAACCAATTTTTCGCCGCCGGGATCAACTACAAAAAATCAGACGCAGCCATACGTGGTGAGTTTGCCATTGGACCAGACCAGTATGCATCCTTATTATTGAAAGCGAAACAATTGGGTATTACCGAACTGTTTGTACTGAGTACCTGTAACAGAACAGAAATTTATGGAATTGCCGACAATATAGAGATACTGATTACCCTGCTTTGCAGTGAAACGGTTGGTGAGGCAGATACATTTCGCCAGTTGTGTTATACCAAACAAGGCAATGAAGCCATTGCGCATATTTTTGAAGTTGGTGCCGGACTGGATTCTCAAATTCTTGGCGATTATGAAATTGTGGGACAAATGAAACTGGCGGTAAAATTTGCCAGAGAAAGAGGATGCATTGGTAGTTTTATGGAAAGATTGTTCAATACTGTTTTACAATCATCTAAAGCCATTAAAAACGAAACTGCTTTAAGCGGAGGAACCATTTCTGTTTCGTTTGCTGCCATTCAATTTATCAAACAGCAATTAACAGATACGCACAACAAAAAAATTGTTTTACTGGGAACCGGCAAGATAGGCCGCAATACCTGTAAGAACCTGGTGGATTACCTGGATACCAACGATATTACCCTTATCAACAGAACAGATAGCAAAGCTGCTGAACTGGCTACTGAACTGGGTCTGCTTCATGCACCGTACGCATTTCTGCAAACTGAAATCAGTAAAGCCGATATTGTTATTGTAGCCACCAACGCAGACAAAGCAGTAATTACGAAACAAGACTTGCTAAACAGCACACCCAAAGTATTGATCGACCTCTCTATCCCCAATAATATAGAGCCTGCTGCCGGCACATTGCCAAATATTACATTGGCCAATGTAGATGATTTGTCGGTGATCAATGATATCACTTTACAAAAACGTAAGGCAGAAGTACCCAAAGCCCTCCGCATTTTGCAACAACACCAACAGGAATTTGCAGAATGGTTTTTATTGCGCAGTCATGTGCCCGTATTAAAAGCAGTAAAACAAAAACTGCACGATATGCATTCCTGCGGCATGTTTCTGGCAACAGCGCATTCTACGGTTATCGATCAAACCGCCATTCAGAAAGTGGTGAATACCGTAGCGGTAAAAATGCGCAGCCAACATCAGCCCGGATGTTGTTATATTGAGGCCATCAACGAATTCATGACCAGTAATTAATGTATGAACCAGCCCCTACGAATTGGCACCCGCGATAGCCAGCTGGCTGTATGGCAGGCCACATTAGTGCAAACCGAACTTAGCCTGAAAGGGATTAGCGCAGAGTTGGTGTACATAAAAAGTGATGGCGATATTGATCTGGTAACACCGCTATATGAGTTAGGCGTGCAAGGCATTTTTACCAAAACACTAGACGCCGCTTTACTCAACAACCGTATTGATATTGCCGTTCATTCCATGAAAGATGTACCCACCCAACTGGCAAAAGGATTACAACAGGCAGCCGTTTTACCAAGAGCTTCTTATAAAGATATACTGGTGTATAAAGGAGATGAGAACGTATTGTTTGATGAGTTGGGTTTTGTGAATGGTGAATGGTCAATGATCAATAATCAATCCCTCACAACTCACCACTCACCACTCACGATTGCAACCAGCAGCGTTCGCCGCAAAGCGCAATGGTTACACCATTACCCAAATCATACACTGGATAATCTTCGCGGTAATGTAAATACCCGCATGCGTAAACTGGAAGAAAGTAATTGGAACGGTGCCATTTTTGCTGCGGCAGGATTGGAAAGAATTGATTTACGTCCAGCGCATTCCATAGATCTGGACTGGATGTTACCCGCACCTTCACAAGGTGCCATTACCATTGCTTGTAGAACAAAATGATCAGGCTTCTTTTGAAGCAGCCTTGCAATTGAACGATATTGATGCAACTACATGCACCAAAATTGAAAAAGATTTTTTACGTGTATTAATGGGAGGTTGTACAACTCCCATTAGTGCATTAGCCGTATTAGAAAACGATACGGTTCTGTTTCGTGGAAATATTCTTTCGCTGGATGGGAAACAGAAAGCTGAAATTGAAAAAAAGGTTCCCTTAACTGCCGTTGACAATTTAGGTGAACTGTGCGCAAAAGAATTACTGGCAAATGGCGGCCAACAAATTATTGAATTGATACGCAATGCCCGGTAAGTTGATACACATATTATGTACCCGCCCTATTGATGAAGCGATCATTACAAAAGCGCGGAACAATAACCTATTGATAGATGTTATCTCATTTATAGAAACGGAACCCATTCTGGATGTAGAAGTACAACAGGAAGTAGAATGGGCATCCGTTCAGGAAACTGTGGCAGTATTTACCAGTATGAATGCAGTGGTAGCAGTAACAAATCTGTTGGATGGACACATTCCTTCATGGAGAATTTACTGTATGGGCTATGCCACTAAAAAATTGGTATCAGAATATTTTGGAGAGCATAGTATTGCAGGCACAGGCGACAACGCCCTTGAACTGGCAGACACCATTATTGAAAACGAAGAACCCGATGATGTCATTTTTTTCTGTGGCAACCAACGCAGAGATGAGTTACCTGCCAAACTTCGCAAACAGAAAATTGATGTAAACGAAATTGTTGTTTACGAAACCATTGCTATTGAAAAGAAAATAGAAAGAGCATATGATGGGGTCTTGTTTTTTAGTCCCAGTGCCGTAGAAAGTTTTTTCACAACCAACACTTTACCCGAACACACCATCGTATTCGCAATTGGCAAAACTACACACGATACGGCAGCCCGTTTTTGTACAAACAAAATAGAAGTTAGCAAATTACCGGGCAAAGATGAATTGGTAGAACAGGCCATCAACTATTTTGGGTGAATGGTGAATAAAGAATCGTGAAGAGATAATTATAATTGAATAAAAAAAAGTTGGGGATAGAAATGGAATAAGATGGGTTGAGAAAAAATTCATTATTCACCATTCACAATTGCCTCACTCACAAACGCTATGTTACAAAACGACCTACTACTCCGAACCCTTCGCGGTGAGGCAACTGAAAGAACACCAGTATGGATGATGCGCCAGGCTGGCCGCTACCTGCCGCAATACATGGTATTGAGAGAGAAATATGGATTCTTTGAAAGGTGTCAAACACCCGAACTGGCCTGCGCAATCACCCTTCAACCAGTAGATATTGTGGGTGTAGATGCTGCGATATTATTTTCTGATATACTGGTGGTGCCACAAGCTATGGGACTGGAAGTACAACTGATAGAAAGCAAAGGACCGGTGTTACCAGACCCGATTAAAACCGCCAGTGATATGAGTCGCGTGCGCGTGCCGGATGTACAGGAAACACTCGGTTATGTATTTGATGCGATCAAACTCATTAAACAGGAATTGAATGGCCGTGTACCATTGATCGGTTTTGCAGGTGCCCCATGGACATTACTCTGTTATATGGTTCAGGGCAAAGGATCTAAAACATTTGATGAGGCTAAAGCTTTCTGTTACCAGCAACCAGAACTGGCACATCAATTATTACAAATGATTACCGATACCACCATTGCTTACCTGAAAGAACAAGCCAAAGCAGGTGCCGATACGGTTCAGCTATTTGATAGCTGGGGTGGATTGTTGAGTCCGGATGATTTTGAACATCTTTCCCTGCAATACATGCGGCAGATTGTAGCCGCGTTAAAAGACATCGTACCCACTATTGTATTTGCCAAAGGTGCCTGGCATAGTTTAGATAAAATGGCCGCAACCGGGGCAGCCGGTTTGGGTATCGACTGGTGCATAACACCACAACTCGCACGCCAATTTGCAGGAAACAATATTACCCTACAGGGAAATTTTGATCCGGCAAAATTGTTATCACCTATTCCTGTTATTAAAAAAGAAGTAACCGCTATGTTGGATGCTTTTGGTCCCGGCCATCATATCGCCAATTTAGGTCATGGCATTTTACCCAATGTACCCGTTGATCATGCAAGGGCATTTGTAGATGCCGTAATAGAATACCGACATAAAAATTAACAAACTCACGATTCACGATTCACGTCTCACGCTATGGAAAGCATCAAAGCCCAATGGATCAGCCTCATTCATCAACTACAGGATGATATATGTGCTGCATTGGAAATATGTGATGGCAAAGCGAAATTTATAGAAGATAAGTGGGACAAACCCGAGGGTGGCGGTGGTAAAACACGCGTGATTAGTAGTGGAAATGTATTTGAAAAAGGTGGTGTAAATACTTCAGTTGTTTTTGGAGAAGTAACCGATACTATGCGCTCGCAATTAAAAATTGAGGGAAGTAAATGGTTTGCCTGCGGAATGAGTATTGTGATACATCCCTCCAATCCATTTGTACCAACAGTGCATTGCAATTACCGAATGTTCGAATTGTATGATTCGAATGACAATGTAATTGACAGATGGTTTGGTGGTGGAACAGATCTTACCCCCTATTATTTATTTGAAGAAGATGCACGTCATTTTCATAAAACCTATCAAACAATTTGTGATCAGTTTGATCCTAGTTTTTATCCTGTTTTTAAAGAAGAGTGTGACAACTATTTTGTAAACCGCCATCGCAATAATGAACGCCGGGGTATTGGTGGTATTTTTTACGATCACCAACGTCCCACCGTAGAAAAAGATGTTGCCTTCTGGATAAACTTTGCCAAAGCCTGTGGCTATGGTTTTATCAATTCGTATATTCCCATTGTAGATAAAAGAAAACAATCCATTTTTACAGCCGAACATAAATATTGGCAGGAGATTAGAAGAGGCAGGTATACAGAGTTTAACCTGGTACACGACCGCGGTACTATTTTTGGTTTAAAAACAAATGGCAGAACAGAAAGTATTTTAATGAGCTTACCACCAACGGTAAGATTTGAATACAATTACCAACCCAAAAAAGGAAGTGCAGAAGCAGAACTATTAGATGCCTGCCTGCATCCCAGAAACTGGGTTACTTAAATTTTCATCTATGTATTTACAGAGAAGAAACCGCATACTGCGTAAGTCCCCCGCCATTCGCTCGCTGGTGGCCGAAACCATTTTACGCCCTGCTGATTTTATCGCTCCTTTGTTTATTGATGAAGGAAATAATACTGCTACAGAAATTACCTCTATGCCTGGTTATTATCGCCGCTCATTAGATCTAACGGTAAAAGAAGTAAAGGAATTGTGGAGCATGGGGATTAAGTGCGTACTCATTTTTATCAAGTGTAAAGACGAGTGGAAAGACAATACCGGCAAAGAAGCCTGGAACAATAATGGATTAATGCAACGCAGCATTAAAGCCATAAAAGCGGCGGTACCTGACATGATCGTGATGACGGATGTGGCACTGGACCCCTACTCTTCCTATGGTCATGATGGTATTGTAAAAGAGGGCGAAATTGTAAATGATGAAACCGTAGAAGCGTTGGTGAAGATGAGCATCAGTCATGCCAAAGCCGGTGCCGATTTTGTAGCCCCCAGCGATATGATGGATGGCCGCATTGGTGCCATCAGAAATGGATTGGAAGAAAATGGTTTTACACAAACCGGCATCATGAGTTACAGTGCCAAATATGCTTCTTGTTTTTATGGTCCATTCAGGGATGCTTTGGATAGTGCACCGGGTTTTGGAGATAAGAAAACTTACCAGATGGATTATGCCAACCGCACCGAAGCGATCAAAGAAACCCTGATGGATATAGAAGAAGGCGCAGACATTGTAATGATAAAACCCGCACTCGCTTATCTCGATATTATTCGTGAAATAAAAAATGCAGTAGAGGTTCCCGTAAGCGCTTACCAGGTAAGTGGTGAATACGCCATGATTAAAGCTTCTGCTAAAGTGGGGTGGATTGATGAGCATAAAGCAGTGTTAGAAACTTTGACTTCCATTAAAAGAGCAGGGGCAGATTTGATCGCTACTTATTTTGCGAAAGATGCTGTTGCATTAATAAATCAATAATTGGCACGCAAAGGCGCAAAGACGCAATTTATTTACTGCGCCTTTGCGCCTTTGCGTGAAATTTTAAATAACTGATCATGTACGAAAAAAGTAAATCCCTCTTCGACCGCGCACAAAAATCTATTCCCGGTGGTGTAAACTCTCCAGTAAGAGCATTTAAAAGTGTTGGCGGAACACCACTCTTTATTCAAAAAGCAAAAGGGGCTTATTTGTACGATGCAGATGGCAATCAATATATAGATTATATCGCTTCGTGGGGGCCAATGATCTTAGGTCATGCATATGAGCCCGTTGTAAAAGCCATACAGGAAAAAGCTTTACTCTCTACTTCTTATGGTGCGCCTACTGAGTTGGAAATAGAAATGGCTGAGCTCATTAAAAGCATGGCACCCAATGTTGATCTGGTGCGAATGGTAAGCAGTGGAACCGAGGCTTGCATGAGTGCTTTGCGTTTAGCAAGAGGCTATACCGGAAAAAATAAATTCATCAAATTCGAAGGTTGTTACCATGGCCACGCAGATGCTTTTTTAGTGAAGGCCGGAAGCGGTATGGCCACTTTTAATATTCAAACAGTGCCTGGCATTACCGCCGGTGTTTCCAATGATACTTTAACTTGTGCTTACAATGATCTGGATGCAGTTGAACAATTAGTAAAAGAAAATAAAGGCGAGATAGCAGCCATTATTATTGAACCGGTAGTGGGCAATATGGGTTGCATTTTACCCAACGCAGGTTTTCTGGAAGGACTTCGCAGCATTTGCGACCGCGAGAATATCGTTTTTATTTTTGATGAAGTAATGACAGGTTTCCGACTTGCCCCCGGTGGTGCACAGCAAAGATTGAACATTGACGCAGACCTGATTACCTATGGAAAAGTAATTGGTGGCGGCATGCCCGTGGGTGCCTTCGGTGGCAAAAAAGCAATCATGGAACACATTGCCCCTCTCGGAAACGTTTACCAGGCAGGCACATTAAGTGGTAATCCCATTGCGATGATAGCAGGCTTTACCATGTTGACTGAATTAAAAAATAATCCCGCCATCTATACCGAACTGGATGAAAAAACAGCTTACCTGCACAATGGTCTCGCCGAAGTATTAACCGCTTCCAATACACCATTTGTAATCAATCGCCTTGGATCCATGCTCAGCCTTCATTTCAGCGATCATTCTGTTACAGATTTCGCATCAGCCGCATCGGCAAATAATGCCTTGTTCAATAAATATTTTCATGCCATGCTGAAAAGAGGCATTTACTTACCACCATCTGCATTTGAGAGTTGGTTCCTCAACAATGCCCTTTCCTATACAGATCTGGATACTACCATTGCAGCAACAGCTGAGAGTTTGAAGGAGATACTGTGAATGATGAATGGTCAATTGTGAATTTCTTATTGACCATTCACAATTGACCATTCACCATTCACAAACAGTCGTACCTTACCCTCTATGAAAATCACTTTCTTCTCCTCCCAGCCTTACGATATAGATTTCTTTAACCGGTATAATGATAGCCTGGGCTTTGAACTGGTTTTTTTGGAAACGCAATTGAATGAACAAAGTGTGGCATTGGTAAGTGATGCGGACGCCGTTTGCATTTTTGTAAATGATAAAATAACTGCTTCCGTTTGCAAACTGTTAGCAGGTAAAGGCGTAAAAGTAATTGCACTTCGTTGTGCGGGTTTTAACAATGTAGACCTCGAAGCCGCCAAAGCCAATGGTCTCTCTGTATGCAGGGTTCCGGCTTATTCGCCTGAAGCTGTGGCAGAACATGCACTGGCATTGATCATGACATTAAACAGAAAAACACACAAAGCCTATAACCGCGTTCGCGAACAGAATTTTGCTTTAAATGGATTACTCGGTTTTAACCTGCATGGAAAAACCGTTGGGGTAATTGGCACGGGCAATATTGGTAAAGCTTTTTGCCGCATCATGTTGGGCATGGGTTGTAAAGTGATGGCGTTTGACCTGATTGCCAATAAAGAAATGGAAGCATTGGGCGTAAGCTATCATCCACTGATAGAAGTGTTGAAAGCAGATATCATTTCTCTGCACTGCCCGTTGAACGATCAAACCAAACATCTGATAAGTGATGCAACTATTGCCATGATGCAAAAAGGAGTTATGCTTATCAACACCAGCAGGGGTGGCTTGATTGAGACCAAAGCCGCCATTAAAGCGCTGAAATCTGGCCAAATCGCCTACCTAGGCATTGATGTATATGAACAGGAAGAACACCTTTTTTTCCGGGATTTATCGGGGATTGTGATTCAGGATGATGACATTCAACGCTTAATGAGCTTTTCCAATGTGCTGATCACCGCCCACCAGGCCTTTTTCACCGATGAAGCCATGGCCCAGATTGCTACTACTACGTTAAATAATGTGCAGCAGCTACTAAAAAATGGTAATTTGAACAACCGGGCAGCGTTATTAGTATAAATTTTATCTGATATTCGTATACAGCTAGATTATGCGAAAAGAAACTATGACAAAATCGATCCTTCAACTGAGCCTTATCCTCTCTGCCTTTGTACTCTTCCTTGCGTGCAAAAAAGAATTGAGTGTTGAAAAAGGTGGCTTTGGTGGCACTGCCCAGGGCCAGTTGGTAGATTCGCTAGGTAATTGCAAAACACCCGTAATCAACGGCACTTATAGTGTAGATACCCCTTTGATTACCACCAAACATTTTGTGCTGGCAAAAGTAAATTTTACTGCCGCCGGAAAGTATAAGATCTACACAGACACCGTAAATGGTATGTGGTTTCAGGATTCCGGTTTTGTAGTGAGTGCAGGCGTGGTAGAAATTAAATTAAAAGGATATGGTACTCCCATCCTTCCCAAAACCACCGATTTTGCTTTGTTGTTCAATAATAATATTTGCGGCTTTTCTGTTTCCGTTTCCGGAAGTGCTACCGGAGGAGGTGGTACAGGCGGCGGTGGTGGTACAGGTACCGATTACTTCCCTACTTCAACAGGCTCTAGCTGGGTATATCAGTACATCCCTAAACTTGGTGCCATTGATACCTTCACCGTGCATGTTACAGATGTAGCACCTTTTGTAAGAGACACTTTAAGTTATTTCAGTTTTGGTAGCCGCTTACAGGATACATTCTATTTTGCTAAAGACGGTAAAGGAACTTACTATGCCTTAAGTACGGTTGACTTTGATTACACTTTCCTTTTTGATTCAATTCCTAATTTCTTCATCAGCTATCCATTTCTGAAAGAAAATGCAAATGTTGGAGAGAGTTGGTCTACTGTAGAATATGGCAAAGTAAAAGCCAATGGACAGGTAGGAACTTCTAAAGCTGTTTTCACCATCATCACAAAAAATACAGTGCCATATACCATTGGTGGTAAAACCTATCAGAATGTAATTAATGTGCAACGCGAAATATTGTTTATGCCGGATAGTGGAACCAGTTATACCACTTTATTAAAAGGTAACTCCTACTATGCCAAAGGGTTTGGATTGATAGATCAGACTTTCCCGGCAATATCCCAAAGTGTTTCGTTGTTTACTACACCAACCATAAAATAAAATAAGTCCTTCTTAATCGTATAAAACAAAAGCCTCTGAAAACAGAGGCTTTTGTTTTATATCATACTAAACTTAGAGGTTATACCAATTGGACTTTAAAAGTGGGTGAGTTATAAAATATCAATGTGATATTATTTATAGTGAAGTGTGCAGCATAACGTCATTGCGAGGTACGAAGCAATCTGTGCTTCGAATTACAGACACTTCGAATGTTGTAACACAGATTGCTTCGTCCCTCGCAATGACGGTGTGGACAACTTTACTAAAGCGGAAAATGACGGGAAGGTATTTTTAAAGACTAATTGGTATGAGTTAAAATATCTGTGTCTTATCATTCACCAAACTATCCGTTTCAACAGTATGGTGCTCTTCTTCAATCTGCTTTTTAAAGAAACGGTTTTGAAAGATCAGTATGACTATCACTCCTGTAGAAATAGACGCATCTGCAATATTAAATACTGGCCGGAAAAATTCAAATTCATCTCCACCAACAAAAGGAACCCACGTAGGATAATGTGCATTGGTTATGAGCGGGAAATACAGCATATCCACCACCTTGCCATGTAAAAATCCTGCATAACCACCTCCGGGAGGAAGAAAACGCGCAACATTTTGTGAAAGCGGATTGCTTTGCTCAAACAGGATTCCGTAAAATAAACTATCAATCAGGTTGCCCAGTGCACCTGCATATATGAGGGCGGCACAAATAATAAATCCTCTGTGGTATTTTTTCCGGATAAAATCGCGCAGCAAAAAACTACCCCATATTACTGCCACCAAACGAAAAAGGGTGAGTATGATTTTTCCAAAACCACCTCCAAACTTCCAACCCCAGGCCATGCCTTCATTCTCTACAAAATGTAGCTTGAACCAATTGCCTATCATATTATGTTCTTCACCTGCATAATAATGAAGCTTAATGTAAAATTTCAGCGCCTGGTCGGCAAAAATTACCAGGAGTATCAGCAGTATCATTTGTCTTGCTTTCACAGAGAGTTTTTTATGGTGGTCAAAGATAGGGCTTTGTGTTATTGGGGGATGGCGGATTGGGAAATTGGGAAATTTTTAAACCTCTATCCGTCATTTCGACGAGGTACGAGGAGAAATCTCACGAAACTGAAACTATTGCTCATATTATGAGTTTTCTCCTCGTCGTTCCTCCTCCTCGAAATGACGGATGCTATTGAAATATAAGCGTACGCTTATTCCTCCATATACACCCTTTTCACCCGCTGGCTAATACCTGTCATGATCTCATACGAAATAGTTCCCGCCCATTGGGCTACTTGCTGCACCGGCAGGTTTTTACCGAATACCTCAACCGTATCTCCTTCTTTTACTCCGGGTATATCGGTTACATCAATCATGGTCATATCCATACACACATTGCCGATTACAGGAGCCAGTTGTCCTTTTATATACATACTGCCTTTACCATTACCCAACTCCCTTCCAAACCCATCTGCATAACCAATGCGTACAGTTGCTATGAGGCTATCGCGGTGTAGCTGCCCTTTTCTGCCATATCCCACGGTATCGCCAGCAGGTACTTTTCTAATCTGTGCAATAGTAGATTGCAAGCTGGCCACTGTTTGCAGCGTTAAGCCATTGCCATCCGAACTATCTACCCCATATAAACCAATACCCAGGCGAACCATATCAAACTGGTAACCGGGGTTTCTGAATATGGCCGCTGTGTTGGCTATGTGTTTGAGAAAAGAATAGCCCAATATTTTTTCTACCAACGAACAGGCTTTCTCAAAAGCTGCTACCTGTTGTTGGGTAAATCCATCATGCAAAGCATTTTCGCTGGCCACTAAATGGCTGAATACAGTTTTCACCGCCATGGTATGATGAACTAACAGTTGTTTCGATAGTAGTTCTGCTTCTGCAATCTCAAAACCCAAACGGTTCATCCCCGTATTGAATTTAATGTGTACCGGAAACTGCGTAATACCCTGCTGCTGCAAATACTGGTGAAACGAATGATAGATAGGGAAAGAATAGAGTTCCGGTTCCAGATCATAACTGATTAAACTATCAAAGCTGGCAGCATCTGCATTCATTACCATGATGGGTAAACTAATACCGGCTTTGCGTAATTCAACACCTTCATCGGCATACGCCACGGCCAGATAATCTACTTTATGAAACTGCAATATTCTCGCCACTTCTGCACTGCCACTTCCATAACTGAATGCTTTTACCATAGCCATTAACCGCGTACTAGGATGCAGTTGCTTTTGGTATTCTTTCAGGTTATGTATCATGGCAGTCAGGTTAATTTCCATCACTGTCTGGTGTACTTTCTGTTCCAGTAAGGCAGAGATTCGTTCGAATGCAAATACCCTCGCCCCTTTTAATAAAATGTATTCGTCTTTAAATTGATGGGTACTTACCTGTTGTAAAAATTCATCGGTAGATTGATATACAGCTACCTGCAAATCCAACTCCACAAACAATTCTTTGTATTTACTAATCGCGGGACCAATACCAATAAATCTGTTAATACCACGAACAGCTAATTGTGCTGCAATATCACGATAGAGCGCTTCTTCGTATTGGCCTGACTGTAAAATATCTGATAAGATCAACGTAGTTTTTTGGTTACCTGCCTGTTGTTGCAAATAATCAATAGCCAGATCAAGTGAGGATAGATCATTGCTGTAGCTATCGTTTAGCAAATAACAATTATTGATCGCTTTTTTTAATTGCATCCGCATTTCTACCGGCTCCAGCAGTAACATTCTTTCCTGAATAATCGCATCAGGGTATTTCATTTGCAACAATACACACCAGCAACTGATGGCATTATCAATAGACGCCCGATCTGTAAAAGGTATGGTAATTTGTATTTGTCTATTTACAAACGATGCCTTGATCTGTGTTTGTTTTTCTGCTTTTTGTTCTGTTACTATTTGAAGTGTTGCTCCGGCTTCCCTACTCCACGAAAAAAAAGTGTGCCCTCTTTATACAATCCTTTGTCTTCGTTATCAGGATGCAAGGCCTGTTGTAAAACCTCTCTTCCAAAAAAAATAATGTCTGCACCAGCAAATAGTTTCGCCTTTTCTATGGCTTTTTGTCTGCTATTGATGAAACCTTCATTGTGTGCATCACCAATATTGGTAAGCACACCCATGGTAGGTTGAATAATGGAAGCGAGTTTTTCCATTTCCCCAACAGCAGAAATACCGGCTTCAAAAATAGCCAGTGTATGATGCGGCTGCATTTGCCAAACACTTAAGGGAACGCCCAACTGCGAATTATAACTTCTGGGACTTCTCACAATACTATACTCATGCTGTAACAACTGGTATAACCATTCTTTTACGATGGTCTTTCCATTGCTGCCCGTAATACCAATCACGGGTATCTGAAATTGTTTGCGATGATGTGCGGCTAACTGTTGCAAGGCAGTAAGCACATTGGGTACCTGTAGAAAATTAGCATCACTAAAAAGCCTCGCATCAAATCCTTCCAGCACAACAAAATTCCGAACACCTCTCTCGTATACTTCTTTAATGAAATGGTGACCATCTCTTCGCGGACCACTAATAGCAAAAAATAGAGAGGTTTGCGGGAATACGATCTTGCGGCTATCGATCAATAACTGTTCTATTTCTGTTGTAGCAGAAACAGAAACAGTTGTTTGCAGAATAGCAGCGATATGTTGAATGGTGTATGCCAAATCAATACGATCATTTATAAAGACCCGTCTGTAATATCTGAAGGAGAGCCTTTTTTTGTTTTGAGCATGGAATAAAAAATAGAACCCGAAATACAAAGCAGGATAACACCCAGCGATAAAAATACCTGTGTTGATTTAGTCATCCATTCATTCAGGTAATGTTCTCCCAGCATTTTTACACCAATAAAAATTAGTACAATAGCGATACCTTGTTGCAGGTAATCGAATTTAGAAACCGCTCCGCGAAGAAGGAAAAACAGGGAACGAAGCCCCAGTACTGCAAAAATATTAGAGGTATAAATTACCAGTGGATCTTTTGAAATACCCATCACAGCCGGGATAGAATCCAATGCAAAAACCAGATCAATGGCAGCCAGCAATACCACAACTACAAAAAGGGAAGTATAGGCAGGTTTTCCATTTTCAGTAACCACATATTTACCATCTCCATCATGGTTAACCAGTGGCAGGAATTTTTTGAGAAATTTATAAATTTTAGAATCGTGCGGATCAAACTCTTCATCTTCATTACTGGTAAACATTTTGTAACCGGTATAGAGCAGGAATATGCCGAAAATATATAACACCCACGAAAATTGTGCTACCAAAGCCACCCCAACAGTGATGAAAATAATGCGGAAAAGTATGGCCATTAATATACCTGCCAATAATACCCGCGGATAATGTTTTTCTTTTACATCAAAGGCAGTGAAGATCAGAATGAATACAAAAATATTATCAATACTAAGGCTCCACTCCATCAGATAAGCACTTAAAAATTCAAATGCTAATTGTGGACCGGTTACGGCAATACCTGAAACCGGCTTTGCATTTTCCAAAGCCAGTGCCGGACCTTCTATCCACATAAACACAAAAAACATCAGGGCAAGACTTACCCAAAAAAGGGTTTGATAAAGGGCTTGTTTTATGGTAACAGTCTTATTTTTTTTACTGAGCAAGCCCAGGTCAAGAACCAAAGCAATACAGAGAACAATGGCGAAAACAGAATAAACAACCTGGTGGGTAGACATGCGAATAATTTGTGGGGTAAAGATAAGTGCAAATTTTCTCGCAAAGGCGCAAAGGCGCAGTTTGGATGAGTACTAAGATTGGTATTTTCTTTTACGTTGCCACTGAAACAGGGCACCAAACAAAATAACCAGTGTAACCGGCAGGGCAATATTGATGAACTGCCACATGGTTTTTTGTTCTTCTACTTTTACCTTATCCAGTAAGCGAAGAACAAAGTCTTTGTTACGACTTTCAAAAAGATTGTTTCGGCTAACTAAATAATCAATGGAATTGAGAAAAAATTCGCGGTTGGCAAAACGGTAATTTTCAAGAGGCAATAAACCCATCGGCAATGGCCCTGTGCTTGCACTGATGGCATTGGTTACAATGTCTCCATCCGATACCACGATCTGTTTGGCTTCTTTGATACCCGAGCTCAAAAAAGGTTTACCGGTAATGCGCTGCACAGAGTCCATTACTTCTTTACCAATGCGGTTACTGAATAAGGAATTGAATTTACCTTCCAACAACACAGCCACTGGAACATAGCTATTGGTAAAACTCATCAGATCTTCTTCTCCCTTTACACTATTGATGGATACGATGGCCGGGCTACTGATACGACGGCTATTGGTATCTGTGGTAAGAAGTATTGTTTTTAAAATGCCCGGAGCTTTTACCGTATCGATACTGGAGGGGAAGAGGGGTAATACCCGATCTAAATTTTTTGAAATAGGATTATCGCCATGTGCCGAAAGAAATGGATAATAAGGCCATGGTGTTCGCTGCATTTGCGGACTGCCATCGGCATTCTTACCAATCACAATCGGTATTTTAGAACAATTCAAATCCTGCAACAGATCAGGATTAATGCGAACCCCATATTTAAACAGGATATCATCTAATTGAAGGTTTCTGTCAAACGCTGTATATTCTGCCTGACTTCGCATAAGGCTGTCCAACTCTGCATGCAGTTTATCTACAAACCAGATAATTTTACCGCCATTCATTACGTATTGATCCAGCTTTAGTTTGTCTTCTTCGGTAAAAGGCAGTGTGGGTTTTACAATCATCAATGCATCAATCAATTCCGGATCAGGGTAACCCTGTTTCAGATCAAATACAGCCAGCCTGTATTCATTACGCATACTCTCACCCAGATCGTTCACCTTAAAATCAATGGGCTCTCCATTACCCACCACATAGGCAACGGTAGGAACGTACTTACGTGTTAGCTTATCAATGGCATCTGCAAATTTATATTCCAGTAAAGCCTCAGCTGCATTGCGGGTGGCTTCAATATCTTCCTGTGGTGCATTATCGTTTACCACATTGAATTGCTTGTATACTTTACGGCTACTGCGCAGATCAACGGCAATGGGTTTTTGTCCATTACGAAAACTAACCAATGCCGAAGGGATGATCAATTGATTGGTGGCTGTTTCCGTTTTGGAAGAAACTACTTCGCTTTTTTCAAATACTACGCCCAATTTTGCCAGGCTATCATACAATAGTACTTTGGCCGTATCATTCGTAATGTTTTCTCCGGGTTTTTCAAAACGCACCTGCACCAGACTTCCAGAAATGGATTTGAACTCGTCCAGTATATCTTTTGTGGCAATACTTAATTTTTTATAATCCGCCGGCAGGTCGCCTGTAAGAAATACCTGTATCGTAATAGTACTGTCAATTTCCTTCAATAAAGTTTTGGTGGCCGGCGTTAAACTGAATCTTTTTTCTGCAGTAAGATCGGCTCTGTAAAAAAACAGGGTAGAGAGGTAGATCAATACCATGAACATACCGATCAAAGCCCATACACCATATTTATGTTGCCACAATTTCTGCATGATCGGATTACTTTTTAGAAAGATTTCTTTGGGTGATGAAAAGAAACAACACAATGATGCCGATGAAATAAATAATATCCCTGCTGTCTATCACACCACGGCTGATACTACGGTAATGAAAATTAATACCCAACATTTCGATGTAATAATCGGGACCGGAAGCAAATACCGGTAGTTTACTAATGGCTTCAAATCCATTGTATAAAATAAAACAAACAAAAGCGCCGGCAATAAATGCCACTACTGTGTTATTGGTAAAACTGCTGGCACAGATTCCAATTGCTGTAAAAACAGCGCCGAGAAAAATAAGGCCGATATAACTTCCAATGGTTCCTCCGATATCAATACCTCCGGTTACACTTAGTTGTTGAACAGATACAGCATATATAATGGTAGGTAACAATGCCGTAACCACAATAATCAATGCCCCGAAAAATTTACCCCATACAATTTGTGCAGGTGTTAGGGGCAGGGTTTTTAATAATTCAAAAGTGCCTGACTTGTATTCGTCGGCCATGCTGCGCATGGTGATGGTAGGAACCAGAAACAATAAGATCCACGGAGCGAGGTTAAAAAAACTACCCAGTGAGGCATAGCCAAAATCAAGGATACTGGTATCCGGAAAAACAAACAGGAACAACCCGTTCAGCAGCAGAAAAACCACCAGGGCAATATAACCGGTAAGACTGCTGAAAAACTGTTGCCATTCTTTTTTACAGATCATCCACATGGCTTCAAAACTAAATGTTCTTGGCCTAATCGCCTTCATTCAACAACTATTTTACCTCACTTTATGGATTTCCTCACATTTGGCATCTAAGTGTAAACAACCATATGAAACTAAAACTAACCCTTGTTCTATTTTGCCTGTTGGGCATTGGTCTGTTCAGCCATGCACAGGATGCTCCAAAAAAACCAGCCAAACCCACCGTTGAAAATGGTCCGGATGCCATTCCGGTTACTGTAAAAAGCAGTAAAAAAGCGCACCCGTTACCGCCACCACCTCCTCCTCCAAGACAAATGGGCAAAGATGGCAACTCTGCTCCACCACCTCCACCAAAAGTAGAAGTGGTAAAATTTACTCCGCCTAAAATAGTAAAGGATGGCGAAAAACAATTGCCCCCACCACCACCGCCGCCGCCAGCAAGACCCAAAAAATCAAATCCGCCAACATCCATAAAACCAGACGCTCCGCCACATCCGGATGAAAGGGCATAAGGAACAATACAAAACAAAACATCATTTCAAAAGCAAGTAAGCAAAATGAAAATGCTGTTTCTTGGTTAAAAGATTTCTCAGTCGTTCCTCCTTCGAAATGACAAAAAAAATAGCCGCACATGAATATGTGCGGCTATATAATTATTTATCTGTTTCTTTCACCTTCTCCACGCAGTGGATAGGGCCGGGGTGAAGCTACACTGCAAAACTTTCTCCACAACCACAACTCCTGCTCGCATTCGGGTTATTAAAGTAAAAACCTTTTCCGTTCAGTCCATCAGAAAAATCCAGTTCTGTATTTACGAGGTACAAAAAACTTTTCAGGTCGGTTACCACTTTTACACCATTGTCTTCAAACACCTGGTCCATCGGTTTGATCTCGTTATCAAAATCGAGCTTATAGCTTAACCCCGAACAACCGCCGCCTACAACACCAACCCGCAGAAAGTAAGAATCATCTCCCGCAACACCTGCTTCTTCCATCAGTTGAAGGGCTTTCTTTTTCGCTTTATCGCTAACGTAAATACTGTTTTCTGTTGCAACCATATAAATTAGTAGTTAGTAGTTAGTAATTAGTAGTTAACAATTACTAACTACTAATTACTAACTATTAATTAAATCCTAGTGTATTCTCTCTTCAAACACCAGCTCTTCCAAACCGTTCTTTTTACGATAATCGTTGATAGCGGATTTGATCGCATCTTCGGCTAACACGGAACAGTGAATTTTTACGGGAGGAAGATTGAGTTCTTCTACCAGATCCATGTTATCGATCTGTACAGCCTGATCTACAGTTTTACCCTTTAACCATTCTGTAGCAAGTGAAGAAGAGGCTATGGCCGATCCACAGCCGAAGGTTTTGAATTTTGCATCGGTAATTACACCGGTTGCATCATCCACTTCAATCTGTAAACGCATCACATCGCCGCACTCAGGTGCACCAACAAGACCCGTACCTACACTTTTTTTTGATTTATCCAAAGTACCAACGTTCTTCGGATTACTATAGTGATCGATTACTTTTTCTGAATATGCCATGGTTGAAATTATTAATTATACATTTTTAATTGTTAATTGATTTAATGGTGTGCCCACTCAATCTTATCCATATCCACTCCTTCCTTAAACATTTCCCAAAGCGGACTCATATCTCTTAGTTTCAATACTGTTTCGCTTACTGATTTGATAGTATAATCAATCTGCTCTTCGGTGGTAAAACGACCCAATCCAAAACGGAGTGAACTGTGTGCCAGATCATCGCCCAAACCCAATGCTTTTAATACATAGCTGGGTTCCAGAGAAGCGGAAGTACAGGCCGAACCGGATGATAAGGCGATATTTTTATTAAAGCCCATCAGCAAGCCTTCGCCTTCTACATATTTGAAAGATATATTGCTTACATGTGGTAAACGATGTTCACGATTTCCATTCACATACGCTTCTTCCAGTTGCAGTAATGAGTTTTCCAGTTTATCTCGGAGTACGCTTAATCTTGCTGCATCATCCGCCATTTCCAGTCGGGCCAGTTCACAGGCTTTACCAAAACCTACAATGCCAGGTACATTTAGTGTACCGCTGCGCATACCTCTTTCATGGCCACCGCCATCCATTTGTGCGGTAACTTTTACGCGTGGATTTTTACGGCGTACATACAACGCACCAATTCCTTTGGGACCGTACATTTTATGTGCTGTAAACGCCATGATATCAATGCCATCTTTATTTACATCAACAGGTATTTTACCTACTGCCTGCACTGCATCAGAGAAAAACAAAATACCGTTTTTCTTAGCCAATGCACTGATCTCTTTCACGGGTTGCACAACACCAATTTCATTATTCGCATACATGATGGCGATCAGAATAGTGGTAGGCTTAATAGCCGCTTCCAGTTCTTTCAAATCAATCAAACCATCTGCCTTTACTTCCAGATAAGTAACCTCTCCGCCCTGGCGTTCAATATGCTTACAGGTATCTAAAACTGCTTTGTGTTCTGTGGTACAGGTAATGATATGGTTACCTTTGCTGGCATACATTTCAAAAACACCTTTGATACCCAGGTTATCACCTTCCGTAGCACCGGATGTGAAAATAATTTCTTTAGGGTCGGCACCTATCAATTTGGCAACCTGCTCGCGGGCATAATCAACGGCTTCCTCTGCTTCCCATCCAAAAGGGTGGTTACGGCTGGCCGCATTACCAAAATGTTCGGTAAAATAAGGTATCATCGCTTCCAGCACACGCGGATCCATAGGTGTGGTGGCATTGTTATCTAAGTAAATAGGTAATTTCAACATAGTGCACTAAAAGTTTATAATCTCTATTAACACAAAAGTACTGCAATAGGTTCTATAAATTTGGGTCGTCAGATGCTCAAACAGGGTTTTTCCGACTTTCGTAAAGGTCTGATATTAAAATAAGCTATATGTTAAAAGTTGAGCATATTGGGATCGCGGTAAAAGGTTTTACATCGGCCATTCCATTATACGAGAAGCTACTGAGTACCAACTGTTACAAAACAGAAACTGTGGCATCTGAGCAGGTAAATACGGCTTTCTTCCTGCAGGGAGAAACCAAGATTGAACTATTGGAAAGCACAGACCCAAACGGTGTTATTGCCCGTTTTATCGAGAAAAAAGGTGAGGGCATTCACCATATTGCTTTTGAAGTAGAAGATATTGTAGCCGAAATGGCCCGCTTACAGGCCGAAGGCTTTACCCTGTTGAATGAAAAGCCCAAAAAAGGTGCAGATAATAAATGGGTTTGCTTTGTTCATCCCAAGGGTACGAATGGGGTGTTGGTGGAGTTGTGCCAGACGATTCAGTAAGCAGTTGGCAGTTGGCAGTTACAGGTTACAAATTAAAAAAACTGGTAACCTAACAGTCTCAATGCTTTCGCGAAAAATAAAGAATAGCCAAAATTCCTGCCAGTAACAATGACCCAAACAGTATGCCTTTTTTCCTGAGTTGAAATTTGAATTGGTCGTTACTCATGAAATATATTTTTGCTTACCGCTAAAAGCTAGTAGCTAATAGCTTTTCTTACTGAAGATTCAACTTCTCCACCGCTACCTGCGCGGCTACCTGACTGGCATCTTTTTTATTGTAGCCCTTGCCCATAGCCAGTAATTCTCCATCGAGCATGGCGTTAATAGTGAAAAGTCTTCGACTTCCTTCCATTCTTTCTTCGGCCAGTTCAAAGGTGAGTATTTTGCCATTTTTATTGGCCCAGCCGATGAGTTTATTTTTGAGGTTGATGTCGATCAACTCCAGATCATCCACAAACATATGCGGCAACACAATCTGTTTTAATACCCAGTTATGCGTTTTGATATAGCCTTTATCCAGATACACCGCACCTACCAAAGCTTCCAGAGTATTACCGAAGATCTGGCTGCCTTTCAGCGCGTTATCAAATTTATTGTAGAAAGTAAGTTTGCGAAGACCCATTTTGAGGGCAATATCATTTAGTTGCTGGCGGTTTACCATTTTACTGCGCATCTCGGTTAAAAAACCTTCGCCTTTGTAGGGATAACGTTTGAAAAGATAATCGGCCACAATTGCACTCAACACTGCATCACCCAGGTATTCCAGGCGTTCATTGTTTTCGTCGGGGGTTTCTTTAACGGAACGGTGGCTGAGCGCAGTACGGTAAATTGTGGCATTGGTGGTTTTGATGCCCAATACGTTTTTCAGTTGCTTTTCAAATGACGAATCGCTGCCGGACTTCTTAAAAAGATTTTTGAGGAATTGCACAAATTTAAGCTACGTATTTTTTTACAATCACACAAGCATTGTGACCGCCAAAACCAAAAGTATTACTTAATGCCGCCCGTACGGTTCTTTTCTGGGCTTTGTTAAAAGTAAAATTCAGTTTCGGATCCAGTGTAGGATCATCGGTGAAGTGATTGATGGTAGGCGGAACAATATCGTGTATCACACTCTGGATACAAGCGATGGCTTCAATAACACCTGCTGCTCCTAAACAGTGACCTGTCATGGATTTGGTAGCACTGATGTTAAGGTTGTAGGCATGCTCGCCAAAAACTTCCGTAATGGCTTTGGCTTCGGCACCATCTCCTAACGGCGTAGAGGTTCCGTGTGTGTTGATGTAATCAATTTCATCGGGGCGCATGCCAGCATCTTTCAATGCGGCCAGCATTACATTGCGGGCACCCAATCCTTCGGGATGAGGGGCGGTTAAATGGTAGGCATCGGCTGTTGCACCACCGCCAGCCAGTTCACAATAAATTTTTGCTCCGCGTTTGATGGCGTGTTCATACTCTTCGAGTACCACTACGCCTGCAGCTTCTCCCATCACAAAACCATCGCGATCCTTATCGTAAGGGCGACTGGCTGTTTTGGGATCATCGTTGCGTTCACTCATGGCTTTCATGGCGTTAAAACCACCCACACCTGCCATGCTGATCACAGCTTCCGATCCGCCGCTTAAAATAATATCTGCTTTACCCAAACGAATGGTATCTGCCGCTGCAATCATACCATTGGTACTGGATGCACAGGCACTTACCACGGCATAATTGGGGCCGCGAAAACCATGACGCATAGATATCTGCCCTGCGGCAATATCCAATATCATTTTGGGGATGAAGAAGGGATTAAAACGAGGGGTACCATCTCCCTGTGCAAAGTTGATCATTTCATCCTGGAAAGTGGTTAACCCACCAATTCCACTGGCAAAGATCACACCTGTTCGGTCAATGTCTACATTGTCTTTACTGATACCGGCATCCTGCACTGCCATATCACTGGCTACAATTGCCAGCTGCGCGAAGCGGTCTAATTTTCGGGCTTCCTTCTTTTCCATGAACTGGGTAGGATCGAAACCTTTTACCTCACAGGCAAAACGGGTTTTGAATTTGGCAGGATCAAATAAAGTGATGGTATCGGCTCCAGAAACTCCATTGAGCAGCGCATTCCAATAATCGGTAAGATTATTGCCAAGCGGCGTCAATGTACCGATGCCAGTAACAACAACTCTTTTCAATTCCATATTCATTACCTGTTTGAAGTGATAATCCGCCCTCTATGGCTTTTGGCGCCACAAGAAGGCGGATTAAAATTATTCCATTTCGGAAGTGTAAATTCTTACTTGGCGTGCTCTTCAAGGTAAGCTACAGCCTGGCCAACAGTAGTGATGGTCTCAGCCTGCTCATCAGGGATGGAGATGTTGAATTCTTTTTCGAATTCCATAATCAATTCAACGGTATCCAAAGAATCGGCACCGAGGTCGTTGGTGAAAGAAGCTTCGTTGGTTACTTCAGCTTCGTCAACACCTAACTTGTCAACTATGATTTTCTTAACTCTTGTAGCGATATCTGACATTGTAAAAGTTTTTGTTACAGGCGCAAAAATATACTTTTTGTCAAATAAGCAATCTTTTCAGCCACTTTTGTTTTCACATCTGCTAAACTGTTGCTTTACCCAAATATCAGTTTAGGGTATTTTTTTACTAAAATGATATTATCTTGTATATCCTATCCCCCATCCTATGGCATTAAAAATAATAGATCACGGTTCTAAAGAATACCGCCAAATGGTGGACCTCCGCTATCAAATACTCCGAAAACCACTTGGTTTAAGCTTTACGGAAGAGGATCTGGCTGCTGAAAAAGACGATATTTTACTGGGTTGTTTTGAAGATGATGTGCTGGAAGCCTGTTGTATGCTCACCAAAACAGACCCTAAAACGGTACGTTTACGTCAAATGGCCGTTGGTTCAGGCATCCAGGGCAAGGGAATTGGCCGTGTATTAATGACCTTTGCAGAAAATATTGCCCGCGACCATGGCTACCGCCGTTTAACCATGCATGCCCGCAAATCCGCCGTTGGCTTTTACGAAAAAAATGGCTACAAAATCTGCAGCGATGAATTTGAAGAAGTTACGATTCCGCATTATGTGATGGAAAAGGAATTATAACAGCTTGTGGTCTTTGGTTTGTAGTTGTTGATTTTTTTATGAAAAGTTTTCTCAAATAGAAATAACCATCCACCAGACTACAAACCACAAACTACAGACTTCTGTTTACTTCCCAATCTTGCTATTAAACACCCCCCGCAACTCATGCCTGAACTCATCGCTCATGTTTTCTTTGGGCACGAGAAAAAAAGATTTGGTGTCGAAATAGAGATGAAAAAAATGTGGGCTTTCGAAGAAACGGTAAAAAGTATTCCATGGCCACTGAACAGATCCTCTTTCATTTTCGAGGTTAATTTCATCTTCTTTAAAATCAATGATAAAAGAATCCTGAAAAGTAGCTGCTTTCTTATAAATACTATTGGGTAAAAAATACCAGAAGGTAGCCATCAACATCAGCCAGATAAATGAACCCAGCAGAAAAGGTTCAGGACGTATTTTTTTACTATAGAACAACACGGCCGATACAATGGCAAACACATTCACCAGCACAATTAAAATGCGAATCTCATTGCGTTGTATAAAATGATAGCGCAATGCCTGTATCACTTTCTTTTTTTCGTAGGAGAAGCTATGCTGCATAATTAGTTCGTATGCCGCAAAAGTAGAGAAATAATAAGTACAGATATTTTTTCACGATAAGTCACAAATGCGCAGTGCCAAACCCAATAAATATTCGTGTTATATAATGATATTTCAATGTTCCGAAAAATCAATCACCATCGGATCCAATGCTGCGTTGGATAACCTTGTTTTACCAGACGCAATCACAACCCGATAACGGAAGGTGGCGCTTTGTCCTTTGGCCAATTTATAATTCAGTACCTGCTTACCTTCTGAAAAAACTTTTTGTCCCAGTGGATTGGCCGCAAACAAACCATAATTACGCGCATGCCAATACGTAGGATAGCCGGGATTATTGGGATGATCAATAATGGCTATGCTTACGGTATCTCCACCTTTTTTACCATACAGCATACACCAGTTACCCCGTGTGCCCCATGCCGCATCGCCCTGTTTGCCTTCGGAGGTTAGGTAGTTGCCGGTTACAGAAGCATCTTTTGTGGCCGTTACTTTTGTTATAATTCCCTTATCATCTTTGTATTCTTTGGTTTCTTTAACAGGCAACTCCAACTCGTGTGCTACGCGCAGACCAAGCATTCCATCTTTTACATCCGGCATGTTTACATCCTGCATAGCAGTGAGTGTAGTGGAACGATCGATCACACGGTTACCATTGATTACACTGAATAAGTAAGTAGTTTTTTCTTGAAGTAATATATTTTTTTGTTCATTGGTCCAGTTAGACAAATAAACCAGTTTACCCTGCTGCCCGCTGGTTGTTTCTAAAATTTCCTGCGTTCTTATCCAACCATATTGCTTTTTCTTTTCAGCCGGAATAGCAAAAGAATTGTTCCAGAAATCGAGTCCATTCACATTTTCATAATTAAACCACAACCCAATATGGTGTGGATGGTCCACCGGATCATTCGGCTCGGGTTTCCATGGAAAACCGCGGGTAATGGTTTGTCCGTTAGCTGCATAGATTGGGTAGAGAAAAGGCTTCTCCATCGAATCGGAAAAAATAAATTCAGTGAAAGATTTTCCATTAATGGTAACCACTACTTTCTGGAAACCTTGTACAGTCTTCACCGAAATTTTATTTTTTTGTGCTACCAAAACGAATGGCATTATGTACAGTACTAAGAAAATAATACTATTTTTTATTTTGTAATGCATAACGCAATCTTTCTTTACTGTTATAATCTGATCAGTTTTTCTCTTGGTACCAATGACTTCATAATTGCCCATGCGATAAGATAAGCCACTGCGCAAAAAGCAAACATAATAGAATAAGAAGTTGACATTGAAGCTAACACCAGCTTCTTTTGCAACGTAACAAATTGTGCAAATTGTTCAGGATTTACGTTTTGCAATTTTGCCTGAAGATCACTGGATAAATTAAATACTTCTTTTTTTGTTACATCAATAATATCCCCTTGTTTATCAATTAAGGATACTCCTTTTAACTGTTGGAGAAAGCCTCCTAATCCATTAGCAGTTGCCTCGTTCCATGATTGTTGAATTCCCGCTAATTTGTAACTATCAAATAACCAACCTCCCACTTTAGAGACGATAACACCACCCAATCCACCTGCCATACCTCCAATCCCAACAACACTTCCTACCGTTTTTCGTGGAAACATATCCGAAACGGTCGTGAAAATATTTGCTGACCATGCCTGATGTGCAGAAGTTCCGATACCAATCAATAAAACAGGCACCCAGAAACTATAGCCGCCTAGTGGCTGTGCAGCAAGCACTACAAGGGGAATTATGGCAATAAGCAACATGGCCTTCATCCGGGCATCATAAGCTTTAAACCCTTTGTTCATAAAGTAAGTAGGAAACCAGCCTCCGCCAACACTTCCTACCATGGTCATACTATATAGAATCGCTAATGGTAGTGTTACTGCGGTGCCTTCCATACCATATTGATCTTTCAGATAACCAGGCAACCAAAAAAGATAAAACCACCATACACCATCCGTCATAAATTTTCCAATCGCAAATGACCAGGTTTGTTTGTATCCCAATAGTTTTGTCCATGAAACTTTGGAATCATTTTTTTCATTTTCACTTTCTTCTACTTTATCACTGTTGATATACATCAGTTCCGCAGTAGACAAACGCTTTTGTTTGCTTGGTGTTTCATAAAACAAGAACCAGAAAAGCAACCAAAAAAAACCTATCGCACCTATAATGATAAAAGCAGATTCCCATCCCCAATTTTGGGCAATCCATGGAACGGATAAAGGGGCCAATACGGCGCCAACATTAGCTCCTGAGTTAAATATACCAGTGGCAAAAGATCTTTCTTTTCTTGGAAAGTATTCAGCCGTTGCTTTAATAGCCGCCGGAAAGTTGCCGGCTTCTCCAAAACCAAGAATAGCTCGCGACACCATAAATCCAGCAATGGAAACAGAGACAGAAGCAATTCCAACCCAGCCTAATATTGCCGCAACAGCTGTACCAAATGGAACCGCAAATGCGTGAATAATTGCTCCAATAGACCATATCACAATAGCCCATGCATATCCGCGTTTCGTTCCCATTTTATCAATAATTCTTCCCGCAAACAGCATTGAAATAGCATACACGAACTGAAACACAGAAGCTATATTCGCATAGTCAGAATTAGTCCAGTTGAATTCTTTTTCCAATGTGGATTTAAGTAAACTTAAAACCTGCCGGTCCAGATAATTAATCGTTGTAGCAAAAAATAACAACGCGCAGATTGTCCACCTGTACTTGCCGATTTTCTCTGTTAATGCTGACATAGTTATGATTTGATTGACTGGATAATGGCTAATGCGTCTTTGGTTGCAGCAGAAATGGCTGCATAATCTTTGGCTTCCAATAATTGTTTGGTGATGAGTTTACTTCCCATACCCACAGCACATACACCGGCTTTGAACCAGCCGGCTATATTTTCTTTCTCCAGTTCTACACCGCCTGTTGGCATGAATAAGAGTCCAGGGAAAATTTCTTTGATAGCAGATAAAAAGCCGGGGCCTAATATGTTTCCGGGAAACAGCTTAATCATTTTAGCCCCCATGGTTTCCGCTTTGATGATTTCAGAAGGTGTCATACAGCCCGGAACCCAGAGCAATTGGTTCTTATCTGCCACAGCTGCTACCGATTCAACCAATCCCGGACAAATAATATAATCCGTACCGGCATCAATAAAAGTCTGGGCCATTTCTCCATTTTTAATGGTACCAATACCCAGATACATACCTTTCAGTTCGGTATCGCATACTTTGCGCATTTCTTTAAAATTCTGAAGGGCGGCTTCTCCGCGGTTGGTGTATTCAACGGCACGAATGCCCGCTGCATACAGGGCTTTGAGCACTTCAATACTAACGGTGGTATCTTTATAAAAATAGAGTGGAAGTATACCTTGAGCGGGTATTAATTCAAGAATGGCTTGTTTCTTTTCCATATGGCTTTTTTTCTTGTAGCAATGTTATCTGAAATGACCAAAACGGCATCATTTTATTACGCAAACGTTTGCGTATTTTATTGCAGAAAACATGACCGATTTCTTTTTCCACCCCTGATTATTAACCAACTTCGCATCAAGGGCTTTCAAGATAATTAATATATTTTCGTAACCATCCCTTTATTTAAAAAATACGATTGATCATGCCAAAAAAAGTAGTTACCCTCGGAGAAATCATGATGCGCCTCTCCACCCCGGGTTTTGAAAGATTTGTACAAGCCGACAGTTTTGATGTTACCTATGGCGGCGGCGAGGCCAATGTGGCTGTAGCACTCTCCAATTATGGATTGGATGGCGTATTTGTAACCAAAGTGCCGGATAATGCACTGGGACAGGCAGCTATTAACCATATACGCCGATATGGTGTTGATACGCAGTTCATCGCCCGTGGCGGAAAACGCCTTGGCATTTATTTTCTGGAAACCGGCGCTTCTATGCGTGCCTCGCAGGTAATTTATGATCGGGCAGGTGCTTCTATTGCCGATGTAGACATTAGTGAATTTGATTTTGATAAAATACTGGATGGTGCCAGCTGGTTTCATACCACAGGTATTACACCAGCGTTAAGCGATAAAGCAGCTGCTTTAACTGAAGCCGCTTTAAAAGCTGCCAAGGCCAAGGGCATTACCACCAGTATTGACCTGAACTACCGCAAAAAATTATGGACTAAGGAAAAAGCAAGGGAAGTGATGACACGTCTTTGCCAATATGTTGATGTATGTATTGGTAACGAAGAAGATGCGGATACCACTTTAGGATTTACCAGTAAAGGCACCGATGTAACCAAAGGCGAATTGAATTTGGACGGATACAAAGATGTATTCAAACAAATGAAAGATAAATTCGGATTCAAATACATTGCCTCCACTTTACGCGAAAGCCATAGTGCTTCTGATAATGGCTGGAGTGCACTGGTGTATGATGGTACCGAATTTTATCACAGCAAACAGTATGAGGTTCGTATTGTAGACCGTGTGGGTAGTGGTGATTCATTTGCCAGTGGATTTATTTATGGATTGGTAAGTGGCATGCCAATGCCCGAAGCTGCAGAATTTGGTGTAGCGGCATCTGCCATTAAACACACCATTCCCGGAGATTTAAATCATGCTACTTTAACTGAAGTAAAAGAATTGATGAAGGGTGATGGGTCTGGACGGGTGCAGAGATAGCATTTGATAATGTGGGAATTTGAAAATTTGAAAATTAAGAAATCATGATTTTAGATAGTCTGGTGAATGGAAGTAAGTATGCAGGTTTGAACCCATTGTTTGCAAAAGCTTTTGCTTATATCGCATCTATTGATTTGGCTGCATTGGAAGTGGGCAAATTTGATATTGATGGCGATAACCTGCGTGGAATTGTGTCTGATAAAAATGGCGTGAAGGTGGAAGAAAGTACAGCTAAGTTTGAATGCCATAACGCACATATTGATATCCAGGTTTGTATTCGCGGAAAAGAAACCATTGGCTGGAAACCACGTGGCACCTGTATTTCACCAAGAGGAGAATACAACGCAGAGAAAGATGTGTTGTTTTATGATGACGCACCGGATATGTTTTTTGGAATGACAGATAACCAGTTCGCCATCTTCTACCCCGAAGATGTACATGCCCCGATGATTGGTGAAGGGCAGATAAAAAAATTGGTGATTAAGGTGAAGATTTAAAGAGTTTTTGTTGTGAACATATACCGCATCTTTGAAATGGGATGCGGTTTTTTATTTTAGGAAATACGTACTTTTAAAAAAAGTTCATCCATGGAGCTTTGGAAGGGCATTCAAACCTTTTATGCAAAAGATAATAAAGCCTGGCGCAACTGGCTGCAGAAAAACTATGCAACTGCCACTAGTGTGTGGCTTATTATCTATAAAAAAGAATCAGGTACCCCAAGTATTTATTACCCCGAAGCAGTAGATGAAGCTTTGTGTTTTGGCTGGATAGACAGTACCCCCAATAAAAGGGATGAGAATAGTTATTATCAGTTCTTTGCCAAACGCAATCCAAAAAGCAATTGGAGCAAAGTGAACAAAACAAAAGTAGCCAGGCTGATCAAAGAAAAAAGAATGGCCAAAGCAGGAATGGAAGCCATTGAGATAGCCAAACAGAACGGCGCCTGGACGGCACTTGAAAAAGTAGACAACCTGATACTACCTGAAGATTTAATAAAAGCATTTGCTAAAAACAAAGTGGCAGAGAAAAATTTTTTAGCCTTCCCGCCCTCTTCGCGCAGAGGGATTCTGGAGTGGATACAGAATGCTAAAAAAGAAGAGACCCGTTTAAAACGGATTATAGAAACGGTTAGTCTTGCAGCTAATAACCTCAAGGCAAATCATTACCGACAATAAAAATTCTTCAGGGATGGTTTCGCAATTCCTCCAACATGCTTATATCATCAACGCATTTCCCCAATTGCCACCGGATCCATATCAGTAAACGTATAATTTTCACCGGCCATTGCCCAGATAAATCCGTAATTGGTAGTACCGGGTCCGCAATGAACCGACCAGGGTGGTGAGATTACCGCTTCGTGATTGGCCATTACTATGTGGCGGGTTTCTGTAGGCTCGCCCATCAGATGAAAAATGCGGTGTTGTTCGGGTACATCAAAATAAAAATACACTTCCATTCGGCGGGTATGTGTGTGGGGTGGAACAGAGTTCCAAACACTGCCCTCACTTAATACTGTTAAGCCCATTACCAATTGGCAGCTTTGAATACCACCCTGGTGAATGTATTTATAAATAGTTCTTTTATTAGCAGTTGCGGTTTCGCCCATGTTAACGGGAGAAGCTTCTTCCTTACTCATCTTACGATTGGGATAGGTATGATGGGCAGTGGTAGACATGAGAAAAAAATGTGCCGGCGCTGCTGCTGATGTGCTGGCGAAAGAAACTTCTTTGGTTCCTTTACCAAGGTACAAAGCATCTAATTTATTTAATGTATAGGTAACACCATCTGCCACTACCACACCCGTTCCTGCCACATTAATAATACCCAGTTCCCTTCTTTCCAAAAAATAATCTGCACGAAGTTCAGCTTCGTTATGCAAAGCGACTGTTTGCTCCAACGGTTTTACACCACCCACAATCACACGATCATAATGTGAGTAAACAAGGGTTAGCACATCCGGCTTCATCAGTTCCTGAATCAAAAAATTAGCACGGAGTTCTTCGGTATTCATTCCTTTTACTTCCTTAGGACTGGCCTGAAATCTTATTTCCATGTGGTGTATTAGTTTATTGGTTTATTGGTTTATTGGTAAGCGTATTGTTTGGATACTAATCATCACATAGTAAACAAGCAATCCAATAAACACAACTATATTTTTCTACTTTCCTATTGTTAATTGCTTTTGTTAGTCAGGCGACCAACAAAGGCGACAGTGTTGATGACCAATGTTTAGAGGACACAACAATGGCGGTGGCTTCATTCATCATTCGATATTCCTTGTTCAATATTCCCTCTTCCCTACCTCCCCATCCATCCACCATCCACAACTAAAATAGTTCCATTTACATAAGAAGCGGCATCAGACGCTAAAAAAACAGCAGGGCCTTTAAAATCTTCGGGCTCACCCCAACGACCGGCGGGTATTCTTGCCAGAATGGAAGTACTTCTGTCAGGATCGTTTCGCAACGCTTCCGTATTATCGGTGGCAATGTAACCGGGTGCAATACCGTTTACATTAATTCCTTTTGAAGCCCATTCATTAGCCAGTGCTTTTACCAGACTGCTGAGTGCGCCTTTACTGGCTGCATAACCTGGTACATTAATACCTCCCTGAAAACTTAGCAGAGAACAGGTAAAAATAATTTTACCAGATCCATGCTCAATCATTTTCTTTCCCAATTCGCGGGCCAAAATAAAAGGAGCATCCAGATTTAGTGATAAAACAGTATCCCAATAATCATCCGGATGTTCTGCTGCAGGTTTGCGCATAATTGTACCCGCATTGTTTACCAGGATATCAATCACCGGATTTTCCTCCTGCAATTGTTTGATGAAGGAATACAGTGCTTCTCTTTCTGATAAATTGGCTGCATAGGCTTTGAATGTTCTTCCCAAAGCCTGCACTTTCTTTTCAATATCACTACCCGATAATTCCAATGATCCGGAAACACCAATGATGTTGGCACCCGCCTCAGCCAAACCAATGGCCATTGCTTTACCAATACCTTTGTTGCAACCAGTTACCAGTGCTGTTTTACCTGTAAGATCGAATGAAGAAACGGCCATATCAGAAAATGAATTTGGTACTTAAAAAATTAGAATCATGGGCACTTACAATATCATTAATTAATTGCTTATTTGCTTCTGTTAATTTAGCAGCCACCAATGAACGGACGGAGAAGGAGCGCAACGCATCTACCACCGATAAAGTTCCTTCGGCACTATCTTTTCTCCCGGTAAAAGGAAACACATCGGGCCCGCGCTGGCATTGGCAATTAATATTAACACGACTCACCTGGTTTACGAGCGGGTCGATTAATGACGACAACTCCTCTTGGTCATTACTGAAGATACTTACCTGCTGACCATGAGTAGAATCGATCAGGTATTGTATCGGCTCTTCGATACTATCGAACGGAATAACAGGTATCAATGGTCCAAATTGTTCTTCGCGATACAATTTCATTTCGCTGTTAACCGGATACAACACGGCAGGGTAAACAAAAGATTCCACGCATGCACCACCATGCTCATTCATCACTTTGGCTCCATGTGCTATCGCATCGTCAATACATTCTTTCAGGTAAACGGGTTTGTTTGGCTCGGGTAAAGGTGTTAAGGATACACCGTTTTCCCAAGGCATTCCAAATTTTAATTTATTCACTTCTTCTGACAATTGTTTTACAAAAGCATCGGCTATACTTCTGTGCACAAATACAATTTTCAATGCCGTGCAACGCTGGCCATTAAATGATAAACTGCCCAATACAGTTTCCTGTACAGACAATTTAATATCTGCATGTTTGGTAACGATTGCTGCATTTTTTGCATCCAACCCAAGAATGGCGCGAAGACGATTTACTTTGGGATGCAGTTTTTTTAGTTCATTCGCCACTTTACTGGAGCCAATCAGGGTAAGTACATTGATCTTTCCCGATTGCATTAATCCGGGTACAATCACATTACCTCTTCCATAAATAGTATTTACTACCCCCTTAGGAAAACAGTCTTTAAATGCATTCAACAAAGGATAATGCAATAAGGTTCCGTGTTTAGGAGGCTTGAACAATAAGGTATTACCGATGATGATCGCCGGTATCAACGTAGTAAATGTTTCGTTTAACGGATAATTGAATGGACCCATACACAATACCACGCCCAATGGTGAGCGGCGAATTTGTGCTACAATACCCTGCTCAATGGTAAAGCGGGATGAGTCGCGGTCAACATCCTTCAATGCATCAATGGTTGCATAGATGTACTCAACAGTTCTATCGAATTCTTTTACAGAATCTGTATACGATTTACCTATCTCCCACATGATCAGCTTTACCACTGTATCCTTCTGCTCATGCATTTTAGTGATGAATTTTTCTACGCAAGCAATGCGGTCCGCTACACCCATGGTAGGCCATTGTCCACGGCCATTATCATAGGCAGCAACAGCTGCATCCAATGCTTCAAAAGCTTCTTTTTCGGTACATACCGGATAGGTTCCAATTAACTTACGGTGTAATCCATTTTCTGTTCTAATACAAATTGGCGAATACACTTCGTGTACCTTGCCTGCCCATACTTTCATTTCACCATTGCTTAAATATTCGCGCTGGTGCAGTTCTGCTTGTAATGCGTATTGTTCGGGTATCTGGTCTTCCCGCACAAACATTTGTTCCAATTCTTCTGTAAATAACATGATTAATTTTATAAGGGTACAACAGGATACGTAAAGCTTTGTTCTACAAAGCTTATCATTTCTTAGATAAAGCGTGCATATTAATTACGAAAACGATTACTTTACTTCAGGCAGCAATGATTGCCACCCAAAATAATTTCGCGCATTGTAGTAACAGATGTCCTGTATTACTTTACCAACCCATTCGATATCGTTTGGCATTTCTCCGTTTTCTATCTCGTTTCCAAAAAGATTACAGAGAATTCTCCTGAAATATTCATGACGGGGATACGATAAAAAACTACGCGAATCTGTAAGCATTCCAACAAAACGGCTCAGCAAACCCATATTCGAAAGTGCATTTAATTGTTTTATCATTCCATCTTTCTGGTCTAAAAACCACCAGGCAGACCCAAATTGTATCTTACCTGCAACAGAACCATCGTTGTAATTACCGATCATCGTAGCCATCACTTCATTATCTGCGGGATTCAAATTATAGATAATGGTTTTTGCGAGTTTATTGTCTGTATCCAGTTTGGTGAGAAAAGCCGCTAATGCTTTTGCCTGTGAAAAATCACCAATGGAATCCCATCCGGTATCAGGACCAAGTTGTTGCAACCTGCGAACATTGTTATTACGTAGAGCGCCGAGGTGAAATTGTTGTACCCATCCTTTTTCCCAATCCCATTCTGCAAAATGAATGAGCATGGCCGATTTGAATTTACGTTGTTCCGTATCATTCAATTCTTTACCTGAATGAATTTTATGAAAGATGGTATCAATTTCTGAACCGGTAAAATCTTCAGCATACATTTCTTCCAATCCATGATCAGATACACGGCAACCTACTGATGCAAAAAAATCGTGCCTACTCTGTAAAGCATATAAAAAATCATCAAATGTTGAAACAGAAATACCACTTACTGATTCCAGTTTTTTTACATAGCTATTGAAGTTAGGTGCGCTACTCACATTCATCGCCTGATCCGGCCTAAAAGCAGGCAGTATAGGAATCTCAAATCCATCATTCTTTAATTGAATATGGAATTCAAGTGAATCCACAGGATCATCCGTTGTACAAACCAATGCCACATTCATTTTGCGAAGCAGGTTCTTTACAGAATATTCCTTGGTTTGCAAAAGTGTGGTACAGGTATCATACACTTTGGTGGCGGTATCTGCATTCAAGATCTCATGCACATTAAAATATCGCTGTAGTTCCAGATGTGTCCAGTGATACAAGGGATTGCGCAATGTATACGGAACCGTCGCGGCCCATTGGTCAAATTTCTGCTTATCTGTCTTATCACCGGTACAATAACTCTCATCCACCCCATTGGTTCGCATAGCCCGCCATTTATAATGATCGCCAGATAACCAAACCTGTGAAAGATTTTGAAATTGCTGATCAGTTGCTATTTGTTGTGGAGATAAATGACAATGATAATCTATGATGGGCATGTGTTTGGCATAGTCATGATATAACTTCTGCGCCGTGGCAGTGTCCAGCAAAAAATGCTCATCCAAAAATTGTTTCATTTTCACACTTTAATTCTATAAATACTTTCTGAAAACCGATATTCACTCCAAAAAAAATTGATCATAGACCATAGACCATAGACCATTGACCATTGACTATTGACCATTGACTATTGACTATTCACCATTCACAAACTCACTCCCCGTTTCCACGGTATAAAATCATCCTGGTTTAATAAAACCGCTTTGGGTATGACTTCGCCACTCGCTGCTCGAATGCAATACTCCAAAATTTCTTCCCCCATTTGTTCTATCGTTTTTTCGCCATCAATAATAGGTCCGGTATTAATATCTATGATATCCCCCATTCTTTTTGCCAGTGAAGAATTGGTGGCCACTTTAATGGTTGGGCAAACCGGATTACCCGTTGGTGTTCCCAATCCGGTAGTAAAGAGAATTAAGGTAGCCCCACTGGCTGCTTTACCGGTTGTGGCTTCCACATCATTACCCGGTGTACAAACCAGACTCAGTCCGGGTTTCAGGGCGGGTTCTGTATAATCCAATACATCCACCACCGGAGATTCGCCGCCTTTTTTAGCAGCGCCATTGCTTTTAATCGCATCAGTGATCAAGCCATCTTTGATATTTCCGGGTGAAGGATTCATATCAAAACCCGATCCTACTTTAACAGCAGCATCGTTATAGGTTTGCATCAACCGAATAAATTTTTTAGCAGCTGCTTCATCAATGGTACGGTCGATCAATTGTTGCTCTGCACCACACAATTCAGGAAACTCTGCCAGCAAAATTTTTCCACCCAAGGCAACCACCAAATCAGAGGCATACCCAACGGCAGGATTTGCCGATATTCCGCTGAACCCATCACTACCACCGCATTTCACGCCAATACATAATTTATCCAATGCGGCAGGCTTACGCTGCAGTTTATTAATCTCTATCAAACCAGCAAAGGTTTTCCGGATGGCATCTGTAATTAATTGTTCTTCACTTTGTGATTGCTGTTGTTCAAAAACATAGAGGAGCTTATCAAAATTGGGATTGTGTTTTTTGATATCATCCAGCAGGTTCTGTGTTTGCAAATTCTGACAACCCAAACTCAAAATAGTAACACCCGCCACATTCGGATGATCTGCATATGCAGCCAATAATTTACTAAGGGTTGCCGCATCCTGTCTTGTTCCACCACAACCACCCTGGTGATTCAGGAATTTAATACCGTCTACATTTTTGAATACCCTTTGCGTGTGCACCATCGATTCCTGTATAGACAAATCGGCATTAGCTATATCTGCACCGCTCTTGTATAACTCCAGTAAGAGTTGTGTTTTTTGCTTGTATTTATCGGTAACTGCATAACCCAATTGCGAATGCAATGCTTCTTTGATCACATCCAGGTTTCTATTTTCACAAAATACCGTTGGCAGAAAAAGCCAATAATTGGCAGTCCCAACACGGCCATCTGAACGATGGTATCCGTTAAAGGTTCTACCGGCATATTTTGAAACATCGGGCGGTTGCCATTGGTATTGGTAAGGACGATATGCATAAGGTTCTGCAGCATGCTTGGTATTTTCTGTACTCATGCGGCTTCCAGCGTTTAATGCTGTTTGCGCTTTACCAACCAGTACGCCATACATGATAATTCCCTCTCCGGGTTGCATATCCTGCATAAAGAATTTATGTTTAGCGCCTATTGCTTCCGGCAACAGATACTCTTTCCCCTGAAAAGAAATCACTTCTCCTTTGGCCAGATCCATTAAAGCAACCAATACATTATCGTTAGGATGTACCTGCAGTACTTTCTGTTTGTTACTCATGCGACAGATTTTTTTGCTAAGATAGAATTTAGTGTGCTTTGAACACCTTGCTCAGCCAGCAACAAAAGATATTCATGTACCGTTGCAGTAAATCCTGAAAATACTGTCAGGTCTTTACCAAAAATAGCGGCATCCTGTAAACAGGAAGCGGCAACACCTTCCTTTCCATTTGCTTGCCATTGTGCAAATAAAATACCTGCCCTGTCATCCTGTATGCGATACGTCTGGTGGTTATTTTCGCCCAGATATTCATCAGCAGACTGCTTCACAGCATGCATAAAAAGAAGGTATGCCGCAAATCCTATCGACATCAATTCAGGCACTTCGTTTGAAGCTGCATACTGCTTCTCTACCAATGGAACAACGCGCAGCTGCATTTTAGAGCTGTATTGTACCGAAATGCTTAACCATAAATGTTCAATAAACGGATTGGTAAACCTGTCGATAACCTGACTGGCAAATGTTTTAGCTTCTTCTATCGAGATATCGTTTTGTGCCACCAGCGGAATAATTTCGCTATACATCAAAGCAGAAATATAGGTGACAAAATTTTTATCCTGCATGGCTTCTTTCACTGTTACAAAACCCGCCAAATATGCAAGCCCGCAGGATAGGGTATGCGTAGCATTCAGTAATCGTAGTTTCAGTTCCCTGAATTTTTCAATATTGGGCGAAACAATAACACCAACATCACAGGAACTAAACGATAGTATAGAACGCGTTCTCTCACTATTTGTTTCGATAGCCCATAAGCGATAGGGTTCTGCCATAATCATTAACGCATCTGTATACCCCAATTTTTCCTGCATAGCTAACTGCTCAGCAGCAGGCAGCTTACCAGGCACAATCCGATCAACCAATGAGTTGCAAAAATCATTCGCAGTATCCAGCCATTGCATGAAAGCATCAGAAAGACCTTTCAGGCGAGCCAGTGTGGTAATAATATTTTTCAGTTTGATTCCATTATCAACAATCAATTCGGTTGGCACAATCACCATACCGGCGGATTCGGCTCCATTAAAAACACGGTATCTTTCTTCCAGAAAAACCAACACCCTTCCAGGAAAAGAAACTGGTTTTACAGCATGCGCATCCGGTTCGTATAGAGCAATACCTACTTCTGTTGTATTGGAAAGAATGATCTGCATTTGTTCATTGGCAGCACATGCAAGAATAGCATCCCATTCTTCATTGGCAGATAATACCCGGCTGATGGATGCATTGATACTTACCCTTTCTACCGCTTCTCCATTTTCCATCCCTTTTTCAACCAGTGTATACAAACCATCCTGCTTTGCAAATTCATTCGTATCGCCATTACCCGTAGATTTTACCACTACAATTCTGCCATTGAATAGTTGCTGCTTGTTTGCTTTATCTATAAAATAATCGGGCAGTCCGCGCAATAGTACACCTGTTCCAAACTGCAATACTTTTTCAGGTAAGGCAAGTATATCAGGTTGCGGTACAACTATTTTTTTGGTATCGATTTGTGATAATATTTTCTTCGACAAATGCATGCTCATTACAACTTTAATTCAGGTTTTTCTTTGCCCATGCCGGATACTCTGTCTTTGCTAATTTTTCCGGCCATACGCCATACCATGCGTAACCAATTCTCCGTTCCAATTCTATTTCTTTCAGATCATATTTTTTCTCACTGTCGCGCCCGCTAAAAAAAGGACGGTTGGTTTCTATCTCATAAAACCTTGCCCAGATAGTACTGTTGGGGTCAGGTTGTATGATACGGTCTTTACGACCCGGCTCTGTAGCAGAAACCACATCGCCATATTTGTACCCCTTAATTTTTACCTGATCAAACCAGGCAACTGCAGCCATCACTGCTTTTTTAATTTCAGGGGAAGGATTAGTCATACGCATCAGAAAGCGGGTAATACCTGTAGATTCATGACCGCTGATAGAAACCAGTTCAAACTTTCGCGCCATTTCGGGCTGAAGTGTTTTCCGGTTGTATTGTGCGCACCATCCGGTTAGGGTTCCTTTAACAGAAATCTGTGTTTTGAGAATGCATTGTACCCCACGCTGCACGGCATCTTTGATAGCGGGAAGTAAAGATGCATCAATCACAGAAAAATTATTTTTGCCCTCAGCTGCATCCTGCAATACATTCAACACATTCACCATGGCATCATCATTATAGGTAATCTGACTACGATACACCGCTGAATCAGGATAATACTGCGGCCAGCCACCATTGGCATATTGCGCTTTCAAACAATAGCGAATGCCTTTGTTGGCAGCTGCCAGATAAGCTGCGTTGTTTGTTTGTTGATAGGCTTTTACGAGATAACGTATTTCCCTTGTAGTGGCACTGTTGTCAAATGTTGCATCACGATGCGTTGAGTCATTCCTGATATTTTTTTTCTCTGTTTCTGTCAGTACTTTGTTGTAATCCACTTTTATTTCCTGTACCGCTTTGGGCCATCCGCCTACAGCTCGTTGGTATACCAACATATTTTCCGCTACCGGATCTATGCCTGAAATACTATTTACAACTGTTGCACTAGACTTCTTTTTACCATTACCAAACACAGTAAGTTTTGCAGGTAATGTATCCGGATTCCATTTACCGGCAAAGGTCCAGTTAAGGGTGATCTGTTCTGCCCTGGGCGAACCTTCGGCTTTTTCCAGATTGTTTGCATGCCATGCATAATCGCCACCTTCTCTATGAGAATTATAAAAATATACGCGATGCCCCCACTGAATCACATTCTGTGGATTAGAAGGATTCAGATAAACCGGCGCATCGGCCATATTCTTTGGAAAGGAACAATTGATCAGGTAAAACTGCGCATCACGGTGATAGCGGGCCAGCTTAAATCCATCATCGCCTCGGAAAACACAGTTCTTCAATACGGTTTTGGAATCTTTGTAAGTAGACCCATCATGCCAAATGGCTGCTGTTTTACTATGACAGATAAATTCGCAGTTCTCCGCATACGCCCATCCACGCGGACAATAAAAATCAACGCCGCCTTCCATGATACAGTCTTTGAAATAAAACATGCCGTTCTCTGTATTCCAAGGACTAACCGTATCCCCACCAAAGGCACGAAGAATACAATTGCGAACAATTAAACGGGTTGTTTCAAATGTGCGTAATGCCATTTGGTGTCCATCACGTTTTACGGTTTTGTAAGGATTCAAACTATCAACCGGACAATCAATATGAATGCCCTCCGTTTTGTCCTTATTGTCAAAACCAAAACTATTGGAGATGGTGAGGTTTTCCAGTACAAGATCACTGCCGCGCAAATTGATAGTCGCTACGCCCCAATCATCTTTGTTTTCGCAGCGCCAGATATCACGTGCAAGAGAGATGGTGATCTGTGTGTTATTTTTATCCTCTCCTACCAATGAAATAAAATTCTTTTCTATAAAAAGTTTTTCGCGGTACACTCCATTTCTAATGTAGATGGTTCTTTGGGTCGTAGCTTTTTCCGGTAAGCTGTTAATGGCATCCTGGATACTCGTAAAATCTCCCTTACCTGAAGCATCTACAATAATTGCCTTGGGTGTTGATTGTATCTGAGCAGGCACTATGCAAGAGAGCATCATGCAAGAAATACATATGACTGCTATGCGGATATTGGTATAGCTATATAAATAAAGTCTGCTCACTTTTTTGATGGTGTTTTACCTGCAGGAATTTGTTTGATTAACCAGGCCACTAAATCATTTGCTGCTTTAAAATTTTCGTACTCGGCAGGAAGTTTCCTGCCATCTGTATACTCGTTATATAACCAGGGATCACCGGTGGCAAATACGGTACCTTTTCCTATTTTAGCCACGGCAAAAATGATGGTATTGTCTTTTTTCAAAGCCGCTACCGCCGGGCTTTTGACTGAAATAGAAGAAATTTCCTTTTGGTAGATTCTTTTTACATGCGGCAAAACTGCATTGCCCGCAGGAATCTCAATTTTCCCTCCAGCATACTCGTTTCCAATTACTTTGTTGTAGCTGTCTTCATTAAAATGAATACCAAATCGGTTGGCCAGTGTATTAAAATATTCAAATTCTGCATTGCCTTTGTCATTATGCAATAACACCAATACACCCCCTGCTTTTACCCAATTGTATACTTGCTCCGCATCTTTGGGCTGCACATAATTTGGTGTGGGATTATCTGTTGCGTTGTCTGCATCAACAATCAGATATATATTAGCTGCTTTCAGATTTTGGGCTGTAGGTGCTTCACTCAAAGTAGCGGTGGCTACACCATAGCTATTAAAAACATGACCTAATAAAGAAAATCCATTGTTATACAATTCATACCATTTGTAGTGATAGGGTTTCAACACTCCGGTATAATCCTTTTTCTTTTCAGCATTAAAGTAATCATCTAACAAAATGGTTTTCCCTTTGGCAATACCAAGTGTAGGCAATAACTCCATTTCATTTGCTGCCTGCAAAAAAGCACCGACACCCTTGGCATCATTTACAATTACTTTTTCGCTCATGTAATATGCATAGCTACCATCACGATACGGGTTGCCACCCAGTCCGCTAACGGTAACGGTACCTTTCAGATTGGTTTGTCCGTTAGCATCTGTTTCTATAAAATGTTTCAGAATACCTGCATATCCTTTTGTAGCGATGCTACGATATGAGGCAGGTAAAAAGCCCAATCGTACTGCTTTTGCAGTAGCACATACAAACATGGAACTGGCAGAAGCTTCGATATAATTTCCTTTTGCTTTGGGTAGATTGATGATGTCGTACCAAACGCCTGTTGAAGGATCCTGTACTTTTTTAATAGCCTCGGCAAAACGCTTCAGGATGGCTGTTAGTGAATCTTTTTTGGGATGATTGGGAGGAAAATTTTCCAACACATCTACCAATGCCATACCATACCACGCCATAGCACGTGCCCAGAAATGCTGTGATAATCCAGTTTGCGGATTGGCCCATTTCTGTTGTTTGCTTTCATCCCAGCCATGATACAGCAATCCTGTTTTGGTATCTCTCGCATGTTTTTCCATCCACATGAACTGATTAACGATATCATCAAATGAGGTTGCAGGTTCATTAAAAGAAGCAGCAAACTCTGTATAAAAAGGTTCGGCCATATACAAGCCATCCAACCACATTTGGTAAGGATAAATTTTCTTATGCCAGAAACCACCTTCGTTTGTACGGGGCTGTGCTTTTAATTGATCACGTAAGGTTTGTGCAGCTTTAACATATTTTTCTTTGCCGGTTACATTGTACAGTGTTAATAATATTCTTCCGCAAAGCACATTATCTAAATTATAATCAGCTTGTTTATAGGTTCTGATCTCTGCTTTTTCATTCACAAAAAAATCCATGCATTTCTGCATATAATTAAAATACTTTGCATCACCTGTTTTGAACCAAAGCCCTTCAATACCCTTCAGAATCACACCCTGGTCGTAGGTCCATTTAGCCGGCTTGGCCGGATCAGTATACAAAGAGTCTTTCCAAATGGTCATAACCGTAGCGGCCATTTTTTCTGACCATGACTGCGCCTGCACAGTGGATACACTAACCAAGGTGGTTAATAAAGCGATGTACAAAAAAGGATATCTGCTTTTCATATTGTCTTATTTGAATTGCAAAGATGAAGCTGATGCACCAAAGGCAAAATCAACTTTGTTCTTTGTTTTCGTAAGATCTGTTTTTGTTACGATAATCTGTTTGCTTCGTTCGCCATTCACACTAAACAATAAAGGTGCCGCATTATCATAGCTGACATTGGTAAACGAAATATTCTGGCTATTTTGCAGGTATACCAATGGATTAGCGTCTGTAGTAATCAAGCGCACATTGGTAAACTGAATGCCAGATGCCTCAGTACACTCAATACCCTTTTTTGATTGTAATACCAGGTTGTTCAATTTAATATTACTAATATTCATTTCAGGAATACCGCGGATAAACACCCCTTTCTCTGCTCCCTCGCAAACAATATCGTTGATGAAAAAATTTCTAAACACAGGTGTGCCTTCATTAACCGGTCTGGTTTCAATGGCGGGCATATCTCTTTTTTCACCGGCCAGGGGAACCGGATCTTTCGCCATATAATACATGTCGAATAAAATAGCTTCTCCGCCAATATCTTTCATCGAAATATTAGCTGCGTAAATATTTTCGACAATACCGCCTCTTCCTCTGGTTGTTTTAAAACGAAGACCAATATCGGTTCCTATAAAAGTACAATTAGATACAAACAAGTTTCTGGCACCGCCACTCATTTCACTACCAATAACAAATCCGCCATGCGCATGGTATACGGTGCAGTTTTGTGCAATAACATTTTCAGTAGGGATGCCACGTTTTCTACCTTCTTCATCTCTGCCGGATTTGATGCAGATACCATCATCACCTGTATCAAAACTGCATCCATCCAATAATACATTGGCACATGCCTCTAGATCAATCGCATCAGTATTTTGTCCGTAAGCAGGATTTTTGACTGTTACATTTTGTATCGAGATCTGTTGACTTACGATGAAATGCATTGTCCATGCAGGCGAATTCTCGAAAGTGATTCCGTTAAACAAAATGTTTTTACAATTATTAATGCGAAGCATAGTAGGGCGAAGAAAATCGCGCACCTCTTCAAACGCTGATAATGGTTTTCCGGTATTGAGTTTGCCTACATCCCCTGTGAGAGAGCCTTTTAAAGCCGATGCTGATGGATACCAACTAGATTTATCTTCTGTTAAAAAACCACCAGAAGCAATCAGTTTCTTCCATTCCGAATCGGTGATCTTTCCTTTTTTAACAGGGCGCCAAACATTTCCCGATCCATTAAAAATACCTGCACCGGTGATCGCTATGTTTTCAGCATTGTTAGCCGTGATCAATGATTGACAGCGAGCCGCATCAACGCCTTCAAAAGAAGACACCATCAGCGGGTACTTAGTTCTATCTGGTGTAAAAGAAATCAATGCGCCACGTACCGCATGTAATTCAATATTACTCTGCAAAACGATGGGGCCGGTAGTCCATACACCCTGAGGTATCACAACTGTACCACCTCCATTCTTTGCACAGGCATCAATAGCTTTGTTGATGGCATCGGTATTCAAAGTAATGCCATCACTAACCGCACCATAATTGGTAATGTTAAATGTATCTTTTTTAAAATGTGGTTGATAAATTTTGGGCAACTCATACGCCAGTTTTTCGGGATGTGCCGATGGTTTTAGAAATTTAGCCAACGGCAGATTCTTTTGTCTCATTTCATCGCAAACCAATGAAGCTATTTGTGCGGCACCGTATTCTGAAAAATGAGTATCGTCTTTTTTACCATCCCATGCAGCTTTAAAATGTTTGGGATCAATCCATAGAAACATTTTTTTGGAACCTTCCACACCCTGCTGTTCAATCAATGCCTGGCTTGATTTGTGTAAATCGATCAGGGGTACTTTCATTTCTTTAGCGATGGACCTTACTACATCCGGGTATTCGCCATGCTGGTCAACAAATTTTCCATTAGCATCAAATTTTCTTCGCATAACCGGTGTAACTAAAATGGGGTTGGCTCCTTTACTTCGTGCATCATTCACAAAACGAATCAGGTTTTGACGATACAAGGTTTGCGGTGCTGAATAACGGTTACTGTCTTCTATTTTCTGGTCGTTGTGTCCAAACTGGATATATACATAATCATCTTTTTGTACATATTTCATCACAGAGTCCCATCTGCCTTCTTTCAAAAAACTCTTGGTGCTTCTTCCATTAACTGCATAATTTTTTATCTGTACATCAGCGGTAAGAAATTGTGGAAATAATTGTCCCCAACCTCTTTCAGGATTATCGGCCAAAGGTTTATCTGCCATGGTAGAATCACCAATCATAAAAATTGTGGTACGGCGCTCCGAAATTTCAAATGAGAGCAACCCCAACAATGCTAAAAAATAAAAGAAACGTTTCATCTGCATAGCTATCTATATTCGAATGTTTTCATCAACAAGTTATGATATAAAAAAAGCCATACAGTAGTAACTGTATAGCTTTAGTTTGCGTGCTTGCTTATATTCCAACAAAAAATGACCAGTAATAAAACAGCTCCCCATAGATGGTTGGCAGATACCATGGTTAGTATCCTTTTACAAAAGGGATCTGCTTTTTTTTCAGCAACATGGCATGCAATTTTTTTCAACCGCTTTTTACAGGTAAATCGGCTCTGTATCAGTTACAAGTCTACTCAGATATTCAGCAGTTTGGTGCATTCTGAATTGATTTATTTACGCAATCGTTCCCGGTAAGGATAGCATGTAAATGCCTTATTTCTAATGGATTTCAGCTGTTATTACAACTATGTATTTTCACAAGGTAGCCGGGCAATGCTCCTTTCCAAAACAGGTCATTTTTACCCTGTTTTGGGGTCGGCAACAGCCGCTTCTGTAAATAATGTATTTTTAAACCCCGGAAAGGTTCCGGCGATATAAAAGCCTTAAAAGGTAGATAATGAAGTTCGAAGCGGTTACCATCAAGGATATTGCCAAAGCATTGGGGCTTTCTACCTCCACAGTGTCGAGGGCGCTACGCGACAGCTATGAGATCAGTCCGGAAACCAAGAAGCGTGTTTTGGAGTATTCAGAAAAAATCAATTACCGCCCCAACCCCATTGCCCTCAGCTTAAAAGAAAAGCGAAGCCGTTCCATTGGGATCATTGTATGCGAAATAGCCAACAGTTTTTTTTCACAGATCATCAACGGGATAGAATCCATTGCGTACGATAAAGGTTATAATGTGATTATTGCGCAAAGCCACGAATCGTACGAGAGAGAAGTGATCAACGTACAATACCTTGCTTCCCGATCCATTGATGGTTTACTGGTTTCGGTTTCTTCTGAAACGCAGGATCTGGAACATCTAAAGAATTTGCATGAACGCGGATTTCCGATTGTATTCTTCGACAGGATTGTTGATGAAATGCAAACCCATAAAGTAATTGTTGATAATTTCAAAGGTGGTTATGATGCAACAGAACACCTGATCAACAGTGGTTACAAAAACATTGCGGCCCTTGCGGGATCGGAATATCTTTCTATTACCAAAGAACGACTGGGCGGTTACCGAAAGGCGCTGGAAGATAAAGGATGTAATTTCAATGAACAATACATACAACACTGTCTTCACGGCGGAATGTTATATGATGAAGTGGAGCATGCGCTGAATCAATTATTACAACTGCCCACTAAACCGGATGCGATACTGGCTTCGGCAGATAAGCTTACCACCAATTGCCTTCGTTATTTCAAAAAACGGAAAATAAAAGTACCGGATGATATTGCACTGATTGGTTTTTCCAATCTTGATCTGACCGATCTTCTTTCACCCTCTTTATCGGTAGTACGCCAACCCGCTTTTGAGATGGGACAAATTGCTACTGAATTATTGATACAGCAAATTGAAGCTAAACGACAAGTGAAAGATTTTGAACGTAGAATTTTACCACCGCAATTGTTTATTCGCGAGTCTACCGATAAAAGCTTACGTTAATTTTACGGCCTGACGTGCCAATAATTTCCATTGGCCTTTTTCTTTTACCCAGACAAGTAATATTTTCAGTTTTACCGTTGCAGGTTTACCGCCATCGTTGGTAGCGGCGTTTAGTGTATGTCGAACAATGGCATTGTTATGAACGATAGCAATGGTTTGTTCAGAAAGTTCGATGTTGACAAAATCTGATTTCCCACTGGCAATATTTTCTACAAACGCTTCTTTGTTTTCGATTTTACCACCTGAATGTCCGTAACTCAGAACTATCAGATGCAATACTTTCTAAATCAAACCTGTTACCATCCACCATAGCCACGCGTAATTTTTCTACAGCTGCTGCTACTGCTTTTTGCTGTTTGGATTGGGCTATGGAAGAAAAAGATAGGCAAACAGCAAATAATAAAAAGCAACAATTTTTCATGGCAACAATTTTTTTATACTTCTAAAGTACAATAATGATCCAAGCAGTAAAAAGATAAATACGCAATCGTTATCGCATTCCCTTTTTCATGGTTTAACTTAACCAATCCCATCGGCAAAACCTAAATCATTGTTTTGAACAAACTGGTTTTCAGTTTTTTCGCAAAGAGCAGGCAATATGGAATAACTAACTCAAATACCTTATCATAGCTTACATTTTTATAAAAAAAGCTGCCATATTATGTGCAGCCTTGTAAAATTTTGTTATTTGATTTTTAGTATCCCGGGTTTTGTGTCAAATTAATATTGGCGTCCCTTGCTGGTTGTGGCAAAGGCAATAATTCAGATTTACCTAGAGTATAACCACTAGCATATCTTGATAAAGCCGTGGTACTAATAGCTGCACTTAACCATACCACACGGGTAGTTCCTGCGGGTGTAGCAGTAGGTGCTGTTTTATAAAAAGAGTTTACCCATAAACCGCCACCAAAAGTATTGTCATCAGAAGTACTGGTTGTTCTATAATACATAGAGATGGGGAGTGTATTATATGGTGCAGACAATGTAGACATAGCCAGTAAAGCCGCTTTTGTTGCATTGATTTTAGTGCCCAATAAATTCCAGCGAATAAGATCAAATTTTCTTACCCCTTCTCCACCCAATTCCAAAGATCTTTCTTTAGTAACAGCATCGAAGAAAGTTGCTTTGCTTAATCCGGTTGGCAAATCTACTGTTGCATCTACTGTACCGATCGGTTTTCCGTATCCTCTTCTTCTCACCTGATTAACTGCGTTGTAAGTAGCAGCGCTTGGTCCGTTCAATTCGTTTTCTGCTTCTGCAAACATCAGCAACACATCAGAGTAACGGAGTATTTGCCATTTTAATCCAAAATATTGTATCGCATTCGTAGGAGCATAACTAGGGTTAGTAATCCAATCTCTTCTGTATTTTCCATCACAGATGGCAGTAATGGCCTGACCAATTTTGGTAACACCATCTGCTGCAACATTGTACACGGCACAAGTAACATCTCTTCTCAAATCCGTAGAATCAAACAGGTAAAAATAAGTAGGTAATACGTTAATACTTTTGTTACCTAAGTTATTTACAGTTGGTCCATTGTAATAAGCCAGTTTGGTATCTTCTGCGGCAACGCCACCAATACCACTTGCCTGAAACATCAGTTCACCCTGCGGATCAGCTACTGCATGAGCATTTACCTGGTCTTTCCAAAGTGCTCTAAAACTTGGGTTCATCGAATGCTGGCCTGAAGTAATGATCTCATTACATTCATCTTTTGCTATCTGATAATACGTAAGGTAATCCGCTGCACGTTTCATAGATCCATCACTGCGCAACGCATAGCCGCCTCTGAATAAAGCAATTCTGGCACGCAAACCTTTCACCGTTCCTTTGGTAATTCTTTCATCCACACCATCACCTATAGCAGTGATCTCATTTCTCCATGGAACCAAATCAGCAGCTACTTTTAAGTCGGCAAGTAACCGGTTATATAACGTATCTCTGTCTGTACGCGTTGGAAAAGGGTTGGCTGATGCCAGTGATGATGCCGGACTAAAATGCGAAGGCAGATCACCCCAGTTTACAATGGCCTGAAAATAATACTGCGCGCGCAGGGTAAGTGCCTCACCATACATACGCTGTAATTGTTTTTTCTGTTGGTCTGTTCCGCCAGTATACATCGCCATTTTAGGAATATTGGCAATACAAATATTTGCATATTCAATACCGGTAAATAATTGATTGAACGGATTGGTCAATTGTGCATTACCCGGTGTGGTAATGTAACGGGCAATATCGCGCCTGTCATTATCTGCATTACCTGTTGGTCCCTGCATTTCATCTGTATCAACGGTGTAGTACAAACTTAAACGGATACCAAAACCGGCATCACCCACCAAACGGCTGTAGGCACCTGCCAGCGCTTTGTAAACACTGGGCACATCACTGAATACCACTTCGGCACTTACATCGGTAATTGGTTGCTGATCGAGGAATTTCTTACAACTGGCAAACAACAACAGAAATCCTGTTGCGGTAAGTAAGGTCAGTTTATAAAAATGTTTCGTATTCATATCGAAAGATTTAGTAGGATTTTTTATTAAAAGGTTGCGTTTACACCAAAAATATAACTGCGGCTTTTTGGATAAGCGGAATAATCAAGACCGGGTGTTAATGGACTGTTTCTTACACTTACTTCAGGATCATATCCTGTATAGCTGGTAAATACAGCCAGATTATTAGCCGTAAAGTAGAAACGAAGTTTACTGATTTTGGATCTGATTAATTTATTGACTGGCAAACTATATCCAACGGTAAGGTTATTGATTCGAAGGAATGAACCATCTTCTATAGCCCATGAACTTGGATAAAAGGCGCCTGCTCCGCGAATGGGTTGCCAAATAGTGGCATTGGCATTTAACGCAGCCAGCTGATCCGGTGCAATACCTACTGCCTGTCCGGTACCATTGATCCACTGTGCAGTTTGGCCGTTAGCAGTTACTGTTTTCCAACGGTTGGCCATTAGTGAAATCATGTTCGAGTTGCCAGTGTAGCCATTCGTAAATTCTACTTTGTTGGCATTGTAAATATCATTGCCATAAGAGAAGTTTACAAACAAACTCATATCCCAGTTTTTATAAGTGAACTGGTTATTCCATCCACCTGTGAATTTAGGAGTAGGGTTACCAATGATCTGTCTGTCTTTATCCAGATCTACCACACCATCTCCATTCAGATCTTTGAATTTCACAGAGCCAGGTTGCACTGTTCCGATAATTCCGGAATTGTTTACCACACCTGCTTTCAATGTATATACCGAATTGGCGGTGTTGTAATCAAAGTCTGTTACTTTATAAAATCCATCATTTACCAAACCCCACATAGAACCTACAGGATCTCCGATGCGGATGATATAATCTGTTGGCTGACCAGATACACCCCAGCTCGCCGCAGGATAAAATAAAGTCTGGTTTTGTCCCAAAGCTTCTACGCGATTGGTGTTAAAAGACATATTGAAATTGGATGACCAACTGAAATCTGCTTTTTTAATCACCAATGCATTCAATTGTATCTCTACACCCTTATTGGAAGTTTTACCAATATTCTGCAACTGAGTAGAATAACCATACGTTGATGCAATCGGCACATTCAGTAACAGGTTCTTGGCGCTGTTGTTATAATAGTCAACACTCAGGCTAATCCTGTCGTGAAGGAAACTGATATCCATACCATAGTTACGGCTGATATTAGATTCCCATTGCAAAGCTTCATTAACAAGGCCCGCAGAATAATAAGCAGTTATCGCCTGGTTATTGATACCATAATAATACGTTCCATCATTTCTGAAAGTGGTGAGGAATAAGTAATCGTTAATACGGTTATTACCCACAGAACCAATACTGGCCCTGAATTTCAGGTCGCTGATAAAAGATACTTTCTCCATGAATTTTTCATTCTTCACTCTCCAGGCAATTGATCCCGCAGGAAAATAACCCCACTGCTTACCTGGTGCAAATTTGGAGGCACCATCGGCACGTACATTGAAAGAGAAATAATATTTACTATCGAAAGCATAATTCATCCGACTAAAAAAAGACAGATTGGTATACCGTGTTTTACCAAACTTGGGATAACCCGTGAAAGGAATCCCCAGATTTAATTTCGCAAATGCATCACCCGGTGCGGTAAAAGTAGGATACTGCCTGATTAGTTGTGTGTGCGATTCTGATCTCAAATCATAGGTTTCCTGACCAACCAATACATCAAAGTCGTGCTTGCCTTTGTATTTACTTACGGAATAGGTTAATACATTTGAATTGGTCAATGTTTTTCTGGTCAGCGTATCTAATTGTACAATTGGTTTTCTTGATCCCTGGATAACAGAATAAGGTGTGATGGAATCACTAAATTGTCTGTCGATCAGATTATTGTGGTCGTATCCAAAAGTTGATTTAAAGCTGAGGTTTTTAATGATGTTGTAAGAAAGACTAGCCGTTACGTTAAATACATCAGTTGATTTTTTACGAAACTCTGCATTAGCCAGTGAGATAGGATTTACCAGATTCAATCCGTTGCCCACGTTGGGGTCGGCCAGTGGATCTGCATCATCCAGATCTTGTGTGGCAGAAAGAAAAGGTCTGTATTTAACTGCATTACGCAGTCTGCTGTACGAAGAACCCTGTTCAGAAGAAATACCCGCACCATATACATCTGAATGTGTGTAACGGGTAGAGACAGCAAGCTTTATCTGATCAGTAATTTTATAATCCGCTTTCAGGTTTAATAAATGTCTTTTATAATTAGAGTTTAGTACAATGGCTTTATCATCATTATAGGTATAACCAAAATTGTAAGTCAGTTTTTTGTTACCACCTAAAGCAGAAATATTATGTGTTTGGGTAATACCGGTTCTTCCAGCAACTTCATCCTGCCAGTCAATGGCGGGTACATTCTTATAATTATTCAGTGTATCCCAGGTAGTACCAAAATTTTTGGTGAAGGTGGTACTATCGGTACTACTGCCTCTTGATCTTTCTGATTGATAGATCACATAATCATAGGGAGACAATACATCCAGTTTTTTAGCGAGTTTTTTAAAACCAATGAAGCCATTATAACTCACAGAAAGTTTTCCGGCACGACCACTCTTAGTCGTAATCACAATAACACCATTCGCACCACGCGCACCGTAAATGGCTGTAGCTGCTGCATCTTTCAATACATCAATGGTTTGAATATTTTGCGGCGATAAAGCAGAAAGTCCGTTCTCTACCTGCACACCATCTACAATATACAAGGGTGAGTTATCACCTGTGATAGACATACCGCCACGAATTCTTACCCGTACATCCGCATCAGGCGAGCCTTCTGCGGTAGTAGCGGTAACCCCCGCTAAACGGCCATTCAATGCTTCCGCTGCAGAGTTTACAGGAATATCTTTCAGGTCTTTGGCACCTACACTGGAAACAGCAGCCAACAGATTTTTTCTTTTAATGGTTTGGTAACCGATCACCACCACTTCTTCCGATTCTTTGGCTTCGGCAGTCATAGAAACATTTAGCGTAGCTCTTCCATTAACCGCTTCCTGACGGGCAGCGTAACCAACATACGAGAAAGAGAGGGTTACTATATTGTTGTCAACCAATATGCGGTACTGTCCGTTTTTATCTGAAACAGTTGCAGACTGGGCGCTGCCTTTTACAGTGATACTTACCCCTTCCAGTGGCTGGTTATCGGAGGAAGTAACAGTGCCCTTTACTTCGAATTTCTTATCCTGTGCAGCTAGCTGCGAAACCATCAAACACAGAATGGCCAGCAGGCAAACACCAAGATGTACTTTTTTCATAAGCATACGCAATCGGTTTTGGCAAACACCCTTAACTGGGTTTGACTGATTTGGGGATAAAAGAGATAAGGAAGCATAACCCTGTTGGGTTATAAACACAAGAGAATTGTGTTCTTTGGTAAGAGGCATGGCAAGCATTTTTAGTAACAAAATCGTTATCCGGCACTTTCGCTATCATCACCTCTTGCAGCCGGGTAAAGGGCTTTACGAGGGCTTTGATACCTACCCAATTCTACACCTATATAGACAATACGGAAAGGGAAAACGTTTTTTTTTCTACGCAATCGTTCCCGGTAACGTTGTCAGCTGTTTTAATTTGCAGCATTACCTGTACAGGAGACCGTTTTACAAAGGCTTTTCCCTATTTTTATTAGCACCTAACTAACCGATTGCTATGTCGTTATTCAAGCCACGTCTCAGTTTCAGGCAGATCATTAATATGAATGTGGGATTCTTTGGAATTCAATACAGTTTTGGCCTGCAGCAAAGTGCCGTTAATCCCATTTACGATTTTTTAGGTGCCCAGCCCGATCAGATCCCTTTGCTAAATCTGGCCGGACCCATGACAGGTCTGCTGATACAACCCATTATCGGTGCTATGAGTGATAAAACCTGGCATCCACGTTTCGGCCGACGTAAGCCTTACTTTTTTATCGGTGCCCTTTTTTGCAGCCTTTGTTTATTCATTTACCCCTTCAGCAGCACTCTTTGGATGGCTGGTGGATTGTTATGGGTACTGGATGCAGCCAATAATACTGCAATGGAACCTTACCGTGCTTTTATTGCTGATAAATTACCCAGTTCGCAAATGCCTACCGGCTTTTTAACCCAGAGTTTTTTTACGGGTCTCGGTATCACACTTGCAAATATCTCTTTGTTCGCATTTCAGAAAGTAACTTTCTTACAGCAAACACATGGACAAATTCCTTATTGGGTATTTGGCTCATTCTTTCTCGGATCTATTTGTTCGATTACCTCTGTTTTATGGTCGATCACCAAAACACCTGAAATACCGCCTACTGATGAAGAACTGGCCGTACTCAAAGCCAACAAGCGAAGTGTGTTCGGCCCCTTTATAGAAATTGCCCATGCTATTAAAGACATGCCAAAAGTAATGTGGCAACTGGCCCTGGTATATTTATTTCAATGGTATGCCTTGTTTTGTTACTGGCAGAATGCATCTAAAAGCATTGCGCAATCTGTATGGAAAACTTCGCCAGCTAAAGATCCTAAACTGTATGAAGAAGCCGTTGGCTGGGCCGGTTTGGTAAACGGATGGTACAATGTGGTTACTTTTTTATCTGCATTCGGTCTTGTATTTCTGGCAAAAAAATACAGTCCCAAAGCCGTTCATATCACCTGTTTATTATTGGCCGGGATTGGTTTGCTCATCTTTCCTCACATAGAAGATAAGTACCTGCTCTTTGCCCCTATGACAGGATTTGGTATTGCCTGGGCCAGTATGATGGGCGTTCCGTATTTAATGGTGGTACACAATATTCCGAAAGAGCGGTATGGCGTATACATGGGCATTATTAATATGATGATTGTAATTCCCATGATATTGCAAACCACTACGTTTGGTTATGTGCTCAATCATTTTTTAGACAATGACCCCGGTAAAGCCATCAGTTTTGGCGGAGTATTGTTGTTAATTGCCTGTGCCGCCACCTTTCTGATCAAAACAGTAAAAGTGAATGAAGAGGATGTGGTGATGCAGGCGGGAGGGCATTAGAATATCGAATGTTGAACAAGGAATATCGAATATCGAAGTGAAGTGAATTCGTTGATTGAAGATTTTTCATTAATAAAGTAATGATGAATAATGAAAAAATATTTTGGATCTAACTACAAAAAAAACTTCGACATTCATCATTCCTTGTTCAACATTCGATATTCAATAAAACATCATAAGAATACCTCGTTACCATTCAAATACTATTCAAACAAAAAAACAATCGTCTCTATATGAAAATCCTCTGTATCGGCGAAGCCTTGATTGATATGATCTGTACTGATAAAGGCAAATCATTATCAGAAGGAAATAATTTCTTAAAAAAGCCCGGTGGTGCGCCTACCAATGTAGCGGCCGCAATTGCTGCATTGGGTGGAACTGTGGAACTCGCTGCTAAAGTAGGTAACGATCCATTTGGCAAACAATTGATTCAGGTAATGCAGGAGTTTGGCGTATCTACCCGGTGGATGCTTGCGGATGATAGCAACTTTACCACATTCGCTTTTGTTTCATTAATGGAAGATGGTGAACGCGATTTTGTATTTAACCGCGGCGCAGATGGACAACTTACGCGTGAAGAAGTAGATGCCATTGATCTGGATGAAGTATCCATTATTCATTTTGGTTCTGCTACCGGATTCTTACCTGGGCCGTTACAGGCAGCTTATCAAAGTCTGTTGCAGAAAGCATTACAAAAAAATATTTTTATCAGCTTCGATCCCAACTACCGGCATTTATTATTTCCAAATGAAACACAAACGTTTATCGACCAGTCGTGGAATTTTTTAAAAGCCTGCCACTTTTTTAAACTGAGCGATGAAGAAGCCATGCTCATCACAGGTGCCATAACCGTTACGGATGCAGCAACTACTTTATTGGAAAAAACAACCGCTGTATTCACCATCACATTAGGTAAAGAGGGCACCCTATTTGGATTTCAGGGTAATACCATTATCATTCCCAGTATACCTGTGAAGCCGGTAGATACCACCGGAGCAGGTGATGCATTTGTTGGGGCTGTATTGTACCAGTTGTGTGATAAATCGTTGCCAGAGATACAATCGCTTTCATTACCTGAATGGAGCCGCATTATTACCAATGGTAACAAAGCCGGTGCCCGCACCTGCGAATACCTGGGTGCCATGGAAGCATTCAAACATTTGAATAACCAGATTTTTTTATAACCTCCCCCCTTCGTGCTGCTTTGTGCCTTGGTGTCTTAGTGGCAAAAAAAATCGCCACAAAAACACCAAGGCACAAAGGGGCACGAAGAAGAGAAAAAGTTTTTAGCCGTGTATCAGTATTCCTTACATACCCGCATTCAGTCTATCTGTGAAAAAAACCAATTAGCCATTGGTGGAAAAGACCAGCTTTTCTACACAAGACTTATCGCTAATACAGCCGCTATCCATAGTTTGTATACAGAACTCTATGGCAAACATCCCAAAGGAGACGAAGGTTTTGATGCCTTATTACAAACACTGATTAATGCCCATAAAGCACGTCCTGCATCCCTTAAGGAAAAAGATAACCAAAAAGAAAAAAAAGGAAACTGGTTTCTCAGTAATGAGATTGCGGGTATGAGTTTGTATGTTGACCGTTTTTGTGGAAGTTTAAAAAACCTGCCTGAAAAATTAAACTACCTGCAAGATCTCGGCATTAACTTTTTACACCTAATGCCGGTTTTTGAAAGTCCTGAAGGAGAAAGTGATGGTGGCTATGCAGTATCAGATTTTAGAAAAGTGGATGAACGCTTTGGTACATTAACCGATCTGCAACAGGTGCAACAGCAAATGCAGCAAGATGGTATGTACCTGATGATTGATATTGTACTCAACCATACATCCCATCATCATGAATGGGCCAACAAAGCCAAAGCAGGTGATGCTGTATACCAGGATTACTTTTACATGTATGCCGATCGAACCCTGCCCGATCAATTTGATATAACCATGCCGGAAATATTTCCCGAAAGTTCGCCCGGTAGTTTTACGTATGTAAAGGAATGCAATAAATGGGTAATGACGGTTTTTCACAACTACCAGTGGGATTTGAATTATACCAACCCGACTGTTTTCAATGCCATGCTGGATACCATATTTTTTTATGCCAATCTTGGTATAGATATTTTGCGCATTGATGCACCGGCATTTATCTGGAAACAATTAGGCACTACCTGCCAGAATCTTCCGCAGGCGCATAGTCTGTTACAATTGATACGGCAATGTGTGCAGGTAGCAGCACCGGGCATGGCTTTGTTGGGAGAAGCTATTGTAGCGCCGAAAGAAATTCTGAAATATTTTGGCTCAGGATTATTTACGGGAAAAGAATGTGATGTAGCCTACAATGCAACGCAAATGGCCTTGCAATGGGATGCATTGGCCACAGGCGATACCCGCGTGATGCTCGCTGCACAACCCGATCTTTTGCAAAAACCTTTTGGTTGTACCTGGATCACATACACACGCTGCCATGATGATATCGGGCTGGGATTTGAAGACGCTTCTATTTCTGCAGCAGGTTTTAATGCCTATGAACATCGCAAATTTTTAAAAGAATATTATTCAGGTTCACATCCGGATTCTACCGCCAGTGGAGCATTGTTTTCTATCAATCCAAAAACACAGGATGCACGCATCAGCGGTTCACTGGCTTCTTTGTGTGGATTGGAAAAAGCAGTTGCATCTAAGAATGAAATTGCTATTGAAACGGCTATCCGGAAAATACTATTGATGCAGGCGCATAGCTTTTTTACAGGAGGCATCCCCATGTTGTTTTATGGAGATGAAGCCGGCTATACCAATGATTACAGTTATTTACAGGATAGCGGCAAAAGTTATGATAACCGCTGGATGCATCGGCCCCTGATTGACTGGAAAAAAAATGCACGTGTAGCGGATAAAAATTCCATCGAACAAAAAATATATCATGCCACAAAACGATTGTTGCAGATTAGAAAAAGTTTACCCGTAATAGCAGACATGAAAAATACCAGTTGGCTGACTCCACACAATATTCATGTTGCCGGACTGCTTCGTACTAACGGTGATAAAAAAATATATTGCTTGTTTAATTACAGTAACAAAGCCGCTTTTCTAACCTGGTATGCATTTAAAGAACACGGAAAAGCCCCCACCCGTTTGTATGACCACTGGAATGACACCAAAATAATCGTGGGTTCAGATTATGAGCATTTGGTAATAGATGGGTATGGGTTTTGTTTGTTGGAGGTGGTGGAATAGAAGTTTTATAGTAAAAATATACTACTAAAGCATTTCTTTTAAGTCGACAAACTGTTTTCTAAGATCAGGTAGACGGTACTGAATGGTATCCCAAACGATCTGGTCATTGATGCCAAAATATTCATGGATGATAAAATTTCGAAAGTCCTTTATAATGCGCCATTCAATACAGGATTTTTTTCTTTAAAGGAATTTGGTATTTGAGAAATGGCTTCTCCCATAATTTCGAAATTCCTTTCTACAGCATGTCTTGTTTTAAGATCAGATGTGTATTTCTCAAAGCTATATCCTTTGGTAAAGTCCAAAATATTACCAATTGCGTCAACAATATCATTTAGCAGTAGTGGAATATTTCTTTCAGACATGAATTAGATTTTTTTCTACAAACGGCAGGTACTGTGATTTGATTCCTTTTCGGGATACCAAATCTATCTTCGTAAGAAAGATATCTTCCAGCTCATGTGCTAAGCGGATATAATCAAATCCATCAATCCGATCATGAAAATCAACTAAAATATCAATATCACTTTGTTCGTTGTAATCATTACGGGCATAAGAGCCAAACAAGCCTAATTCAGAAATCGGATACCGCATTTCCAGTTCAGGTTTTTTAGCACTAAGTATAGATAATATTTCGTTTGTCGTATACATCAGAGATAAAGATACAAAAAGCTTAGCATCCAATAAGTCTCAGATTAAGCTATCCTTGAGGAATAAAGGCAACTAAGAATTTTGATATTTTAAGTGAAACCATCCTTTTCTAATTTACAAATGCTCTTCATCCCCAACATAGCTGCTAAACAAACGTTTAAAAGACATCCCAATAGAATCGATTTTCCAGTTCTGCCCATGCAGTGATAAAAAATATTTTTCTGTAGTTAAAGAAGCAAACCTAATCTCTATATCTGCATTGCCAGCTTGTATTCGTTTATGAATCAGTTTTGCGATAGAAAGATTATCCCATATATGCTCATAATCTTGGCTTTTCATAACCAGATCAAAATCTAAACCATCCGGTGGTCCATCGTTTTGAGGATATTTTTGTAGACGTTTATTACACAATACAAGATAGTCCTTTAGATCCTGCAAATATGCTTCTGATAAGCAGCCGCTGCTTCGTAAAGAAGCCATGTAGTTATTGACCTTGGCAAAGTTAATGTGATAAAAGGTCAAACTATCTTCCAGACCACCATCAACAAAGAACTGGCTATGTATCCACTCTTCGTTTTCTTTATACCACCGCAAAAAACGAAACACGGTTTTCTCAGGTGTTTTGCTGGAGTCGCTCGAATTTGTTACATCGTTTTGTGTAGTTGTATCTGTACTGATATTGCCAATTATTGATTGATTTCTACAGGAAATAAGGAGAATAATATAAAGCAAGAAAATAAAATAAGATTTCATCATGCTGTATTTTTACACAATTCAAATCGATCCTCCCTCCACAATCAAAGACTCTACAAATACTTCTTCCACTTCCTCATTACCCTGTAACCGCGATAACATTTGTTCAAATGCACGCTTGCCCAATTTATAACCACTGGTTTCCACATGGGTAATTTTGGGGTTGTACATAGTAGGTAATAATCCGTTACTAATACTAATTACGGCAATATCTTCCGGCACCCGCAGTTTCATTTCATGAATGGCATACATCACCCCGATCAATATCAGATCGCCCATACAAAAAATAACATCCGGTTTATTGGAACTTTTTAATGCAGCGAGGGTATCGGCTTTGGCAGGGGCAGATTGTTCGGGAAATGCATAGACAATTTCGGTATCAGGGGAAAGAGATGTAAAAGTTTCTGTAAATGAATCCAGTCTTTTTTGTGTTATGCTCAGATGCGGATGACCAAACAGGGCCAATACTTTCTTTTTCTTTTTTTGAATAATCATTTCTGCGGCCATCCTTGCTGTTGCCGCATCTGCAAAACAAACTTTGTTACAGGCATCTTTTACAGGAACTCTGTCGAAAAAAACAACCGGAGTTTCCAGTTCTTTTAATTTTAAAAAAGGGCTAATCTCTTCTGTGGCGATGGATATGGAAGCAAACAAACCCGCAATCATATTTTTCCGGAACAGGTGCAGGTTGTTCTTTTCAATAGCCAGATCATCTCTTGACTGCATGATCAAAACAGAATAACCGTGTGCGCGTGCCTCTTCTTCCACAGCAGCAATAAAAGAATCGTAAAAAAAATTATTGATGGTGGGTATTAATATTCCCAATACATTATTGTGCTTGGTTCGTAACTGCACAGCAAAACCATTGGGTTCGTATTCCATGGCAGTGGCCAGTTCTTTTACCCGCAATTTTGTTTTCTCCGAAATATCCGGATGGTCTTTCAATGCCCGCGATACCGTTGAAATACTTAAGCCAAGTGTCTCAGATAATTGTTTTAAGGTACTTTGTTGTATCATGAAAATGGTAATGAGATAAACGAGAATACATTACTGTGTAATATACTGTTTTGCAAAAAACATATTTTATATAATTGACAGGTGGATTAAAAAAACTCCCCGGTAGAAACCGGGGAGTGAACAATAAACTGCCATTTATTGATACGATAACAAACAACATAATACTTAATCTGCACCATCTGTTTTACCTCTTGCTACAGCAAAATCGCCTACCTTTTTTCCGGTAGTTAATCCCACTTCACAATCACTGCGGTAATGAATACCACCATACATTCGCGAAACAGATGCCTCAGCAGCCATGGCCTGGTAGGCTGTTGCTTTTTCGGGTATGATGTAACCCAATATAGTTGCAGCAGCACCACTAAAAGTAGAATGTCCTGAAATATAAGAAGGGAAATTAGGTAAGCCAGTCAATGTTTTTATAGAAGGATCCATTTGCGAAGGCCGGGGATTGTAATAGAAATTCTTGGTATCCCAGCATACAATGGCTGCATCCATTAACGACATATTCAGCAAGGCCATATTACGTGCCCACCTCACTTCACTGAAATTTTTGGTGATGAAATCTTCCGCTGCTATGGCATCCCAATGCCCGGGTGGCGTATAGGTGGCTACGCCATCTGCCCAGAAGTGAACAATACGAATACGCTCACGTGTTGGGTTGTTTACAAAGTCTTTGATCTCGGCCGTTTCTTTTTTCATCTGCTCACTTGCCGTTAACGGTGGTGGTGGCGGACGCAATGCAATGGTTGTATTGGCATCAAATAAAAAAGGGATCACTCTTCCAAATAAAGGTAGCATGGGAGGTCTTTTGGGAACATCCTGGCTGATCCATGGAATCTCACCTTTTGCAATGGTAGTACTTTCCAGTGCGGCCCAATCTGCGGGCGTTCCTACTGCTGCTCCAGCTCTGTCTGCACGCGCACGAGTAGTAAACTTTTGTGCTACCAACCTGCCCAATGCCTCGCCCGCTTCTATATCACTGCGTGTTGCGGTACCCGCCTGTATTGCGGCTAGTTCCTGTTCTTCCAATTTTTGTTGAATATTCGCAATTTCTCCCGGAAACAACAACTTCATCATTTCTGCAGTAACACCAGCAAGTACCGCCGCTTCTGATGGATAAGAAGGTAAATCGGTTTGTGGCAATTTAGCCAGTACGGTAGCATCTGTTTTATACGGTGCTGGACGATTGTATAATTTCTTATAATACCATGCAGCTACCAGTGCATCATACTGCGCAGCACTGATATAGGCATAAGCCCTTGCCGAATATGGCGGATTGGCAAATGGAAACAGAGGATAGGCAAACGGATTGGCGGCACTTGGTATGGGATAAGACCCATCTGCATTCTGATAAGGAGGTAAATTATATTTCGCTACCAATTCACGCATCAATTCATTCCAGCGCAATACACCTCCTGCGCCCCAGTAAGCAATGTTTGCTTCCTGTTGTTTAGACATATTTCTTTGCAATGCTTTGATCTCATTTAACTCAGCCACGTAGCCGGGTGTAGTAACCGCCGCAGGAGCTGCTACGGCAAACTCTGTTGGTCCGGTTAATAAAACCGGCTTCCAGTTACCCGCATCAATATCGGTTTTAGCAGGGTTTAATGCAGGCAAGGCATCGGTTCTTCCTTCTGCCAGTTTTGAGCATGACAATTGCCCTGTGATGACCACCGCAGTAAGCAGGACGACAGATGAAATAAATATTTTTTTCATGTTATTTTTCTTTTGCAGGTGAGTTTGTTTTTGTTGTCTTTTTCGAAAAATCTAGAATGTAAAAAACACCACCGGAAATGGTACTTGCCTGACCCATATTTCTACCGGCTACTGTGATGCTGCCATTCCCAATCAGCGAAAGCCCATCAACGGCTTGTATATTGTACTTGATATTAACACCCACCGTAGTTGCATTCATTTTATTACTTGGGAAAGGCATATTGTTTCGCGTAATATCAAAACCACCCAAAGTATTCCATTGATTAACTATGGCTTCTGCAATCATTCTGCCACTTCTGTATCCGGTGCGCAACTGGTAGTTGGAGGCATCCGGCATAGCTACTTCATTGGTTAGATGAATTTGCGTAGTATAGTATGACGTACGATCTATATTGATATTATTTCTCACTACATAGGTACCTGATGCAGTAGCAAAGAAATTACCGATCTGGTAATCAACCATTGCCCGTAAAGAAAAATTGGTACTCTGTAAACCAATAGACAGCGGCAGAAAATCTGCCACATAGTTGGTTGTTGGAAAAGAAACTCCACCAATACCATATAGAGAGAAAATACCCTTGCCTAACTTGGTTTCTATCGGATTCCATTTTACCCAGAGGGAAAGATCCTGCAATCCCTTCAGGCCATGTAATGTTCCTGCAGAAGCTTTGGTTTGTACATACGGAACACCGAATAACAAATTCAGTTTATCAGTAACGCCATAGTTGCCCATTACGGCATACATATTATTTGATACCGTTCCGAGGTTCTCATTATTTCTTTTGGAAGTTCCTTCCCAGTAATTACTCCAGCTGCTGTGGCTGTACATAAGTCCGGTACAGAAATTATTTTTTACCATCATAATCGCATCAGCATCGGTTTGTGCTGACAGTTGATTAAATGACAGTATAGAAAGCAGTATCAACAGACGATACTGCTTATAGCAATACATCGTGCATCTTCTCATAACAGAAAATTTAAAGTATGGACATAACAAGGCAAGCATGCCCTATTATGAATTTGGAAATAAAATTTAGAATCTCAGAGAGAAGCCAAGGTTAATAGCATAATCTGCAAAGGCAGCATCGCCCTGGGTATACTTACCGGTATTAGCTGTGGTTATTTTATCAGCCATACTTTGTGTTCGATTACGGGTAATGGCAATCGGCACAAAAGCATATACATTGATTTTTTTAAAAGCATAAGTAACACCAGGTTCAGCTGAAACAATATAGCCTGGTCTTCTAAAACCCAAACTACCACCAATCAGATCGTGCACAGGTATACATTCATTACGCAAACCAGCTGAGAAAGTGAATTGATTCACCATCAAATTGGCACCAGCCCTTAACATGAACTGGTCTGGTACACTCATAAAATCACTGCCATTGGCCACTGCAGTTGCAGAAGGTGTTCCACCACGTGCAGAAGAAGTTCCATTCTGTTCTCTCGGATTAATGAGGTAATAAAAATTAGTGTATAGGCTGATGGTACGATTTATATTGTAATAAGCATTCAGCTCTGTGGTAAAACCCGTTCCACCATCACCCAATTGTATAGACTGATCTACAGGACCCATCACCGTAGTTCCGGGTGTTGCTGTATAAAAGCGATCAGTATATTTATAATCGCCTGTAGGTAATTTAATACCCAATCCTATCTGAACATTACCCCTGCTGTGTTTCATCGGATCAAGCAACCAGTAACTGGCACTGAAACGAACATCACCCAAACCAAAAGAAGCTGTGGTATGTCTTTCTTTACCACCATGTTCATATAAGGAAGAACGGGTATTGGAAACAATAGGAAGATCTGCACTAACAGACCAGCGGCTATTCAGTATATGCGTAACGGCAATATCCACGGTGTTGGCATGATTAATTACCTGTGTACCTGCTTCTACTCGGTGCTTTTGCTCTACATCTCCCACAAAATGTTTGTAAGAATTAAAGTAACGGTTATTGATATTTAAGATCCATTTTTTGGCTGAGGAATCCGTACCATGATCCATGGTACCTAAACCACCAACACTTTTAATGGCAACACAACCCTGTGCATCGGCATACGACGAAAGGGTGAGTAAAGAAATACATATGATGAATAAAGATTTCATAACAGGTTTTTTAAGCGATTAGCAATGGTTTTGAAAAAGATTATTTCTTTTTCATTCGTAAACGGCTGGCCACTAACTGGCCAACTTTACTACCTATATCGGTGCTGATGATACAGGAATTGTGAAAATGCAAACCACCATAAAAACGCGCCCAGTTATTTTCTTCGGCTGCTGCCCGGAAAGATTTAAAAGAACGGCTTTTGATACCGAACTCAAGTTCTGTTGAATCTGTATAGGCAAAATTATCGCCGAACACATTGGTCAGTGCTTCGGCGGCAGAAGAAGAAATGGTTGAGTGTCCGCAAGTGTACTCCGGAAACGCGGGTGTTTGCAAATAAGGCCGCCAGTTAGGATCAATATATGTATTGATCACCGTTTCGGGCCTTACCGTATTGTATTTATATTTTACATACCAGCATTGTATAAATGCATCAAACAAAGCAATGCTTGTTTGGGCAAATGCATATACAGTAGTTGGATAATCGGACTTAGCTTGTTTGGCGGCGATACCAATTACACTCATCCAGTGACCGGATGGTGAGAATTTTTTGCTGCCATACATTACGTGGCCCGTTACATTCATTTTAAAAGGATTATCATCCCAGAATTCGGCAATATGCTTTTGTTCTTCCGTTAAACTATCCACCGCATTTTTAATGGCCATTACTTCTTTATAATATTTACTGTTCTTATCAGTAATATTAAAATCAGGTGGTGGCAACGGTGCAAACATAGAAGCACTATCAATTACCATTGGTCTGATCTCCATCCAATGTGGTTCTGCAGCAGAGGCATATAAGGGAGGCGTTGGTACCCATCTTCCGGGAATATCTTTCACCGTATATTTTTCAGCTCCACGTGTTTGCAGGTAATTGTCTTTCTTACTCCAGCGGATAATAGAAGCAGAAACACTATCTGCCAATCGTCTTGATGCTGCTTCAACCTCATCAGGTAAGCCTTTATCTCGCGCTACCTGCAATATGCTGTCTTGATAAATTTGTAAACTTCCTTCGGGAAAAGTAACCGCTTCTCCTACTTTCATATAGGCCAGTAATGCAGCCAGTTCATAATCAACCGCTTTATCTGCTGCCGGTATAGATATGGAGGTTAATCCATTTAATTGCCCTGCCAGTGATTGATATTGTTCTGGATTTCCTGCTACCATTACTTCGTAAGCCGCAATGGCTGCATAAGCATAGTTACGGGCCGCCACCATAGGCGGGAAATTATTGCCCATCACTACTGTGTTCAGTTCGTGTACGGTTTGACTAAACAATTCAGGATTGTGCAGATAGGTTTTGTACTCATTACTTTGCTTGCATGCGTACAAACACAATACAACACAAAGACCCATAAAGAGTCTTCTCATATAGAAAAAATTAAAGAAAATAAAATGTAGGAGAATGCTTAATGAACCAAACTTATGCCTGTGGTGGCCTGTCTAAGCGGCTGAGGTACACCGACATGCTACCCGGAGAAATCATCGTGTTCCAGGTTCCAGACAGATCATGGTTACTAAACTGCCAAGAAAAGAAACCGTGATCATTGGTGAAATCCTGTACAGAGAATTTCGCTGAATGATGCTGGTGTGAAGAAGCCTTCTTAGAGGAACTATTATTGGTTACAAAATCATTGGCTAATCTGGCAAATTCATCCCGCGCATTTTTAATGCCGGTTTTTGCCATGTTAGGAATACAAATCAACTCGAGTGAATCCTGATAAAAACGACGCTTTACATAGGTATAAATAACCCCTTTGATTTCGATGCTTCCGTTTACCCTGTCAAATTTTTCTGAACTGCTTCCGTAAGGAAGACTGGCGGCTACTTTAATACTGAAAAGATCAGATTCATTGTATTGATCGTTATCCAGTTCGGCCTGAAATTGCAATTCTGCTTCTGACTCAAAATAATCAGTTAATAAACGGTAACCACCCCAATTAAAGAGCAGTATTCCCAATAGCAGTATGGAAGCAATTCGTTTCACGACGTGTGAAAATAACATATTCTTATTTAACAGAAAATATTTTCTTTTCCACGCCAACTCCAGTGATAGTAAGGCTTTTCCATTGCTTAGGCAGGGTTGATTTGATTTGAATAATGCCTTTCGGCGTAATTTCCAGACCACCAAAACCCATTAACACGCTCTGTATCAATCCTCCGGCACCGGTTGCAAAATACGGGTTGGTTCCTCCTTTACTTTCTGCAATCACGCGGAAAGGCGGGTTTAGATTAGGAATGTAACCGTCTTTGAAAAAATGAAGCGCTTTTTCACCATCACCCAGACGGGCATATAGTAAAGTGAAAATGGCTTGTGTCATGGCCGGCGTTCCTTCATTGGGTACGCGGGTTTCATAATATTCGAGGTCTTTTCTTATCTGCTTGGGATCACTCACTTCTTTTAATGGATACGATAACAGGTTTACATCTGCCTGCTTAATGCCTTCTCCATTATAGGTTGCATGCTCTCTTGTTACCCCATTCTCCATTTTTAATATGGGAATGTTATTGGCAACCTGCATCCAGTCAGGATCTGCTACTACCCCCAACAAGGTTGCTGCGGCTGTTGCATTTTGTAACACCGCTTTGGCCGAAGCATTTGTCCATGCGTTGTTATCTACATTCTCAGCCCACTCATCGGCGGCTACTACATTTTTGATGTCATATTTTCCGGGGCCATTTCTTTCCACCCTGCTTGCCCAGAAATCTGCGGTTTCTTTTAATAGTGGCCAGCCTTTTTCTTTCAGCCATTCTTTGTCCTGTGTTACACAGTAATAATTCCACGCAGCAATGCCTACGCAGGCAGTGATATGGTGTTCAAACGGTCCGCTCAAAGCCCATACCGGTGTTTCTTCCACACCAGATGCTGCACTTTCCCAAGGAAACATAGCTCCTTTGTATCCATGATTGAATGCATTGCGTTTAGCAGCACCCAAACGATTGAAACGATACTCAACTAAGCTCTTTGCCATTTCTGGATGTAAGGCGAGGATAGAAGGATACATCCATAATTCTGTATCCCAGAATACATGGCCATTATAGCCTAGTCCACTAAGACCCATGGGTGAGGGACTCATATCTGTACCTTCTCTTACAAAAGAATACAAATGGTATAACATGCTATGAATATCCTGTTGCGACTGGTCATCGCCTTCAACAATGATATCGCTCTTCCATAACTCATCCCATGCTTTGTTATGAAAATTGATGAGCCTGTCTCTTCCTTCCAACTTGGCAAAAATAGTCATGCGTTCTGCTTCATTCAACGGATCATCGTGTTGGGCTGATGTAATGGAAGAACCAGTAATGGAGTAACGATAGCTTTCGCCCGCTTTAATTTTACGACTGAATTTCATCAGGTGCATATTGTTATCCCACATTTCGTGTATCACCCTTGGCTCGTTACCATGCGCTTCGCTGAATAAAAAAGTATTGGAGGCACACATTAATAATTTACCCGTAGGGCTTTTGGCTGCGGAAGTAAGCAGGCTGATCACTACATGCGGCCTATCAATTTCATTGTAATAATTCTGTACCTCTTTCAATGCGTCAGGTGCTTCCATTACACTGGCACTTTGCAGTGTGATATCTTTTTTAGCCGTTACAGTAACATCCATCAATACAGTAAATGGAAGCTGGCGTAGGGAATAGTAAGTGTAGGTTACTGTTGCTTTATCGCCATAATCGAAAGAAGTGGTAAAGCTGGCATGCTTCATATCCAACTGTTGCTTCATATTACTGGCATCGGCTGCCCCAATTCTTTTACCATCAATATCCATCTGCATATTCAGCAGGTTAAAACTGCGCAGAAAATTACTCACTCTGCCACGACCATACAGATCATATGCGCCGGCCAGTACCACATCTTTTACTTTAAAAGGTTCGGGTGAAGAAACAATTCCAATCATACCATTAGCAACGGTAATACCATAATAATTGGAAGGGTCAATTTTATCTGCACTGATTTTCCATATATCTATTTTGGGTTGAGCAGATAGAGAAATGTATATAAATAATATGGGTAAAAACGAAAGTAACTTTTTCATAGTGCAAGGTTTATCATTGACAAATTAGAAGAGAGAATGAATAATTATAAATGTTACGCTTCTTAATCAAAATCTTCGCGCCCCTTTGTGCCTTAGTGTCTTCGTGGCAAATAATATCGCTACGAAGACACTAAGGCGCGAAGAAGCACTAAGGGAAAAAAGGTTACACAATTTTAATTGAACAACATACTAAATATACAAAGATCAACAGCCTGTTCGTATTAGTTTTTATGAATGGGCTTAAATAAATACGGCTTATCATTATTCATTGCTACCAAAATATAAAAATTGCCAGAAGCTGCTTTTACCAAACCCATACCTCTTGATTCTCCTTTTACAAAAAGTCCGCTTTGCGATGGCTTAGTGTAGGTAAAACGGTTATTGCCTTTATTCAGTAAGGTAACGCCATAGGATGCATCCAATCGGCCCGTTTGTGGTTTTAGTCCGTAAAAATTACCAGCCATAAAAAGATCTTTCCTGCTATCGCTGTCAATATCTGCAAAGGTAATACCAAATACCGGTGCCAGTTGTGCTTCTATAGGCAAAGGCTGCATGGTAAAGTTGCCTTTACCATCATTGATAAAAATACTGGTTTGTGTTTGTTCTACAGTAAGCTTTACAGCGTGCTCTAATTGTTCTTTTGTGAGGATCTCTTCTATAGATTTACCTGCATAGGTTTCATATTTCAGAAATTTCTTTTTCAATACCGGCAACTGCGATTCCATTTCATCTTTTAAATAATAAGGATAGGCTTTGCCATCATTTTTATAAAATACCGGAATACATTCTGTTTGCCCGTTCTTATCAAAATCATCCACAAATAATTTAGCAGGGTGTTGTGCTTCGGCTTTGATATTGGAATTCAATCCGAAGTTACCTGCTATCAGATCAAGTGTTCCATTACCATCTACATCACCTACAGTTAAACAGTTCCACCAGCCGGACGAATTGGGTATTGTGGCAATTTTTTTTACTTTTCCTGATACATACTTGTATATCATAACTGGCATCCAATCGCCCACTACTACCAATTCATTTTTTTGATCACCATCTATATCGGCCCATTGCGCAGCTGTTACCATTCCTGTTTTTTGTAATTCAGTTGCAATAGTAGCAGTGATATCTGTAAAAACGCCGTTGCCATCATTATGTAATAACACACTCGATGGCGGCATTCCATAACTACCCGGAATTGAACGTGCACCAATAAAAATATCTGGTTTGCCATCTGCATCATAATCGCCAATGCTGATACAGGATGCATTGACAGAAACAGCAGGCCATCCTTTTACAGAAGAAGAAAATGCACCTTTCCCATTATTCAGATATAATCTTGTAAAAAGATAAGGCGATCCCGGCTTTGCCTCATTGCCACCAGAGGCTACTACCAAATCTGCATCACCATCGCCATCCGCATCAAAAAAAGCAGCACCCGTGCTTTCATAATAACTATCCGCAATGAAAATATTTTGCACGGTATTGACAAATCGTCCATCTTTTTGCTGGATGAATAATTTAGCCGTATCACCGGCTGCGGCTCCTATAAAAAATCTTCCAGTCCATCACCGTTTACATCTGCCACAGCTACACTTGGGCCTTCGGTTGAAATTAATTTGGGGATCAGTCGTTCTACATCGAAATCAACAAAACTATTTTCCTTATGTCGGCTACTACCAATGAGATGAGTGGAACTTATGTTTTCAAAAAGTGGCGAAATTGATTTGGGATTTCTCTTGTCAACAACGGCATTTTTTTGATACAGTAATAATAGTGTATCAACGATAGCTTGTTTGATCACCTGTATTTTTTGATCAGGCCAGCGAACAAGAACACTATCAATAACAGAAACAGTGTCCAATCCAAAAACCATGACCGGATCTACGCTGCTTTGAAAACCACGTGTGGGCATTTGTTCCAGCACCTGTTCTTTATTACCGGCAAATACAGATACTCTTGCGCCATATGCCATGGTATTAGGTGCTAAACCGTTGAGTTGTATTTTGAGATAGTGGTGTTTTAATTTTTCGGTACTGCTATTCTTATATACAGAAGCTTCTGCATTATGATTATTGATTACCAGATCCAGATCGCCATCTCCATCAAGGTCGGCATAAGCCGCGCCACTGCTGAAACCCGGTTTACCAAAGCCCAATTGCTTTGATGCATCTGTAAACAATAAATTTTTTTGGTTAACAAAAGCAAAATTAGGAATGGGAACAGAAGGCATTTTATTGAGCAGGTCCAGAAAGTCAAAACCACCCTGCCTCACACGGTTCAGGTTTTCTTGGCTATTGAAATAAGCTAAAAAATCTTGGTTGGTTAAATCGCGCCTTATACCATTACAAACAAAAATATCTTTCCAGCCATCGTTATCAAAATCAAAACTCAATGTTCCCCAACTCCATCCGGTAGCATCCACACCCGCCAGTTGTGCTATTTCGCTGAACGTACCATCCTGGTTATTTAATTGCAGTGAATTGGCTGTGAACTGGTGGTGCAGGTCTAATTTATTTCTGGCATTCTGCACATCATAGCCATCGAACCGTATGGTTGTTTTTAACCGATAATCATTTTCCGGAAGCATTTCTGCTGTGAATAGATCAAGATAACCATCGTTATTAATGTCTGCCATATCCGTTCCCATAGAACCATTGCTCATATGACCCATAGCCGATGTACTTACCTCGTTAAACCTGCCATTGCGTTGATTGATGTACAAATAATCATGTTCAAAAAAATCATTGGCCACATAGATGTCTTCCCAGCCATCATTGTTAAGGTCGCCTACAGATATACCCAGGCCAAAAGCAATTTCTGAACCATAGATACCCGCCTGTTCACTTACTTCTGTAAAATGTCCTGCATCGTTCCTGTATAAATGATCACCATTTATCGCATCTCGTGTGTAGCGGGCATCCGCTTTGTATCCAAAATTATCTATGGATTTCGGACTATTATTCAATACAAAACAATCCAGATCGCCATCATGATCGTAGTCAAAAAAAACAGCTTGCGTAGAAGCGCCTTTATCATTCAACCCATAAGCAGCGGCTTCTTCTGTAAAAGTTCCGTTCTTCTGGTTAATGTATAATTCGTTAGACCTGTCATCACCTTCCATGATACCGGCATTACATATATATATATCCAACCAACCATCTGCGTTGATATCAACCATGGTAACACCTGTATGCCATTTATGTTGACTGGTAATTTTCGCCTTGGTTGTGATGTCTTCAAATACAAGATTTCCTTTGTTCAGGTAAAGTGTGTTATTACCCTGGTTGGATGTAAAAAAAATATCCGGTTTACCATCGTTGTTAATATCGCCGATAGCCACACCTCCCCCATTGTAAAAATTATGGTAGTTAAGAATATTCATTTCTTTGGTATCCGTAACCATATTGGCAAATGAAATGCCGGTTTGAGAAGCCGGGAGTAATGCAAAAAGCGGATCGCTATCTGAATCTTTTTCCGCAGGGGCACAGGAACTAATGAGCAAACAAACCATCCCTGTAAAAATGGATGCAAAAAAGGAGCGTTGGAACATAGGCAAACTGCTTCAGTAACGATGAGCCGAAACGAAAAGCAATTTACCCTTTTTTCAAAAGCAGTCAAAAAGAGAATAAGGTTTACCAGTATATCCATTTTAGATTTTTGTTAAAACTTTCGGGATGGGTTATTATCGGGATTCTGCGCTAATATGCCTTATTTTGCAGAGCTTTTTAAACGATGTTGTATTATGAGAAAAGGGTTGCTTTTACTGGTTGTTGTTATAGCAGTTTTGTTAGCAGGTGTGTATGTGTTGATACCTGCAAAAATTAACATCGCCGCTGCGGCTGTTGTAAAAACCACCGATATTGGTGCGGAAAGATATATTGTGGATGATACCAAATGGGGACTTTGGTGGAATTACGACAGCACCCAAAACAAACCGGCTGATACCGGTTCTGGAAAACAGTTTAGCAACCAGACTTACTCGTATGTTCAAACAAACAGGTTTTACAAAGCCTCAGAAATAGAGATACAGAAAGAGGGTGCAAAAATTCTCTCAAAAATGGTGATTGTTCCGCTGGCGGTTGATTCAACCGGTATTGAGTGGAAATGCGAAATTGAAACAGGCAGTAATCCCGTTACGCGTATTGTACAATATCTGGAAGCAAAAAAAATCAAGCAGGGCATGGATGGTGTTTTGGGCAGGTTAAAAGCCTTTCTGGCCAAACCAGAAAATGTATACGGTATTAGTATTGAGAAAAATTTTCTGAAAGACACACTATATATCAGCACCAAACAGTTATTGCCTTCTCCTCCTTCGAATAAAGAAATCTTTGCCCTGATAGACAAGGTAAAAATTTACCTTACCCAAAATCAATCAGAACCCAGTGGCAGCCCCATTTATAATGTAACCCAAATGGACCAGAACAGATACCAGTTAATGGTAGCGGTGCCAACAAATAAGTCTGTGAAAGAAACAGATATCTTTTCTAAGAAGATGATGATCAAAGGAAGTTTTATGATCACAGAAGTAGTGGGTGGCGATTCAACAATTAAGGCATCTTCCAAACAACTGCTGCAATATTTTCAGGACTACCGAAAAACCTCTATGGCGATGAATTTTACCATGCTGGTTACAGATAGAATGTTACAACCGGATAGCAGTAAGTGGGTTACTAAATTGTATATGCCAGTGTATTAGCGTGAGACGTGAATCGTGAGTGGTGAGTGAGATTACGACTTCGTGGTTTTGATTGGTGTTGCGGGGAAAGAAAAAAGTGTTTACAAGTGGATTAATAGCAGCATCATTATTTTTCACAAAGACATTAAGTCAAGGTTTTATTTCTGTATGATACTTTCTTGCGTTCATTGCGGTTCTTGGCGATCCTTGCGATACTCATAAGTTAAAGCAGTAACGCAAAGCCCGCAGAGGATGCGCAAGGTTCGCTATAATTGTTGATTTTAATAACACAACACTTTAGGTATTACTTATTTTTTTTCGCCAGGCGAAAATCCAATGATCATTGCGGCATCATTGTTTCTTACCAAAACAAATGCCTGTTTTCCATTGAGTTGAATTTTTTTGATATGGCGCACTTCTCCCTTTATGGATAAGCCATTGATGTTTTCTGCAGAAAAATTTCCTTTCCCTTTGTTGAGAAGAATGGTTCCAAAGTCTCCATCATACCGTCCCATCTGGATATTATTCTTATAATAATTTCCCATCAACAAAATATCGGGCAGGTTATCTCGGTTGGCATCTACCACTACTGCATCCCGGTAAGAACTGAGCTGCGCCAACCATGGCAAAGCCTGTACAGAAAAATTCAGGCTCCCATTATTGATCAATATTGCATTGGAAAAATAATCTGCTTTCCTTACCTGCGACTGCTTTAATTTTTCTGCTGAAAAAATGGTAGTAAGATCTGCTTTAGCAAATTGTTCTGCATACAAGAATTTCTTTTTTAGCATGGGAATCTGTCGCTGCAATTCATCTTTATTGGCAAACGGTATTTCACGTCCATTCATAAAATAGGTGAGCACTTGTTCTTTTCTGCCATTATCATCAAAATCATTGTAATACATTTTTACAGGTTCCTGTTCATTTGCTTTTAAACGACTGTTCAGGCCAAGGTTTCCCGCTACCAGATCTATATCGCCATCGTTATCTATATCTACAGGTAATACAAAATTCCACCAGCCTGATTTATCAGTTAGTACTTTTTTCGTAAACGAACCCTTCTCATTCATGAATGCATAGATGCCATTCCATTCTGTGCAGATGATAAGGTCTTGATCCTTGTCTTTATCCAAATCAAACCAAACAGACTGCGTTACCATTCCCGGTTCAAGTAATTCTTTCGCCTTGGTTGCGGTTACATCTGTAAAATGTCCCTTACCGTCGTTTTGTAATAAATAGGAGCGGGGTGTTTTTCCATACTCCGCAGGTATGGTTCTGCCGGCAATAAAAAGATCTGCTGCACCATCGCCATTAAAATCAGCAGACATTACAGAAGAAGCATTCAAAAAAATATTGTCAAAAGCATGTTCCAGTTTTACCAATCCTGCTTTGCCATTATTCAGGTAAACCCTCGGTTGCAGGTGCGGGTCAGGACCAAAAAATTCATTCCCCCCACAAGCTACTACCAGATCAGTGTAACCGTCATTATTTACATCCACCCAAATAGCATCCACATCTTCTATAGAACTATCCGCATCTAAGGCAGGCTGTTGCGATTTGATGAATTTGCCATTCACCGATTGCAGAAATACGGCACTTTTCTTATCACGCGCCGCGCCAAAAAAAATATCATCCAATCCATCTTTGTTGATATCTGCTACTGCCAATGCAGGGCCTTCGGTTGATACCATATGTGGCATCAAAGGCTCTCGATCAAATTCGCCAAATGCGTTTTCTTCATGTACATACGCCAGAGAAGTAGTTGCGGTGATGTCTTGCATTGCACGTATTGGCTCTGGCCAATATGAAGTAATTTTTCTATAATCAAATAAGGGCAACCCTTTTTGATAGGTGAATGATAGTTTTGATGCGTTGGGTGTAATGCTAACCGGCTGGTAGGTATTATCGGGCCATATTAAAAAAGCGGAGTCTACTTTGGTTTTATCCAATCCAACATGTATTGGTGCTTCCATGCTTGATTGAAAACCACGCACCGGATTTTTTTCATAGGTTCTAATGCCCCCATTGGCATACATAATCAGTTTAGCACCTACTGCCAGTCTGTTTTTATCCGAGCCCTTTAAAGTAATCTCTACAAAAGCTTTTTCTTTGGTATCGTTACCAGTATTACGGTACACCATGGCTGCTTCATCAATATTATTTACAACAATATCAAGATCACCATCATTATCAAAATCGGCATAAACGGCTCCGTTGGAGAAGGTAGGTTTATCATTTTTGATCTGCTGATTAATATCGCTGAAAGAAAGACTTCCGTTGTTTTTGTATAATTTATTGGGAATTTTTATCTCAGGAAATGTATTTACCAGTGCCATATCTTTCTCTTCCATTTTGTTAGAAGATATTTTTTGTTGCACTTCTTCGTTGGAAATAAAATTTACATAATCCATATCGTTCATCCTTTTAGGGATGCCGTTGGATATGAAAAGATCTTTTAGTCCGTCATTATCAAAATCCATCCAAAGCGAGGCCCAGCTCCAGTCAGTAGCATAGATGCCGGAATACAAACCCACTTCACTAAACATGCCATTGCGCCGGTTCAGTTGCAAATTGTTTCTGGTGTACTGGTAATTATATCCTGCAGCTAATTTATATTGAAAAATATCATACTCATCTTCTCCCAACGAACGTTTCAGTATGTAGGGATCAGATGGGAGCATGTCCATAGAAATGATCTCTGGGTATCCATCGTTGTTTACATCAGCTACATCCACGCCCATCGAAAACTGGCTGGTATGCATCAGATGTTCATTAATCTCTTCTTTAAAGGTTCCGTTTTTTTGATTGATGTAGAAATAATCGTTCTCATGAAAATCATTTCCAACATACATATCCGGATAGCCATCCAGATTAATATCTGATACGGCTACACCCAACCCATAACTGATAGAAGAACTATTGATCTGCGAAGGCTTGGTAACATCTGTAAATACTTTGCCATCATTACGGAATAATCGATCGCCAGATAAAGGGTGATAGGTTCCGACAAAATCTTTTCGCGGAGCAAATGCACCGTTGCGGTGCACAGAATGATTCAATAGAAAACAATCCAGGTCACCATCCAGATCATAATCTACAAAAACAGCCTGCGTACTAAAGCCGGAAAAATCAAGCCCATATGTTTTGGCTTCATCTTTATAAGTAGGTATCCCTTTTTGATCAATACCCTGGCAAACCAATAATTGGTTTTTTCCATGAAGCGTTTCAAACTCACCAACCCTGCTTACATATATATCCAGCAGTCCATCATTATTAATGTCTACTACCGATACTCCGGTGGACCATCCACTATCTTGTGGTATGCCTGCTTCTTTGGTAAAATCTGTAAAATGGAGTTCGCCTTTATTCAGATAGAGTTTATCATCTCCCTGATTGGCGCTCATAAAAAGATCTATCAGGCCATCGTTGTTAAAATCACCCGCACCAACCCCTCCTCCATTATAGAAATACATGTACTTAAACATGTTAAACTGTTGGGTTGGTTTTAATGTATTGGAAAAAAGCAAACCTGTTTTGCTGCTATCCAATACTTCGAACATAGGTGGTAATACAGGGGCAGACTTACAAGCGAACAACACAACGAATACAAAAAGCCAATATGGTTTCACACAATTCCTCATACACATTTATTTCTTTGTTTGTTGTAAAGTATAGCTATTAGCTACCGGCTTACGCATTTTGAAAAGAACCGGATACATATCGTTTCGCAAAAACAGAAATTGTTTATCAGCACCTTTTTTGATTTCTGCAATATCACGGATCTGGCCATTTAATTCTACACCCGACTCCTCACTGTTTAATAAACTAAATACGCCCTTGCCAGTATTCAACATCACAGCACCACGGCCCGCATCTAATCTTTCAAACTGAGGAAGAAAGCCATACTCATTACCACCCAACAGCAAATCTGACTTACCATCATTATTCAGATCAGTAATGTGCACGGCATTGATTGACGATAATTGCAGCAATGCAGGTAATTTTTGAATATTGAATTTTCCATTACCCTCATTCATTGCAATGACGGATGCTGCGTAATTAAATGATTTTACCGTACATGTATTGATGATTTCACCGGAAAATAATTCTTGTATGGGCTTGGCTGCATAATCGCGGTGCTTGAGGTTTTTCTTTTTGAGAGAAGGCACCTGGTCTTCCATTTCATGTTTCATAAAAACCGGCATATCTTTTCCATTGATGGTACTGGTTAATATTCTGTCGCGTGCACCATTCTGGTCAAAATCATTTAACCATAATTTTACGGGATGTGCTTTATCCGGATTGAGGTAAAAATTCTCGCCGATATTTCCCAGCACCAGATCATTTTTTCCATCACCATTAAGATCAGCAACAGAAATGGTTTGCCACCAGCCGATCATATCAGAAAGATTGGTTTTAACTTCTGCAAAATGGTCTTTAGTAAAAGAGAAAACTCTGGGCGACATCCATTCTCCGGTAATGATCAATTCATTTTGTGCATCGCCGGTAATATCCGCAAATGCTGCTCCGGTAACCATCCCGATATTAGCAATATCCAGATTTTTTGTTTTTGCAATTTCTGTAAAATGTCCCTTACCATCATTCAGAAACAAATAACTCGAAGGATCTACACCATAATTACGCGGATCGCTTCTTCCGCCAATAAACAGATCAGGAAAGCCATCCCGGTTAAAGTCGTCTGTTACTGCCACACTAATATTCATCCCGGTGTTGGGGAAGGCAGCAACATCAATCGCAAAATTTCCTTTGCCATCATTTTTATACAAACGCAATTGCATTTGACGCGTATCGGGTTTGTTGTTGTTGCCACCCGGACATACCAACAGATCAAGGTCTTTATCATGATCGTAGTCGAAAAATAATACGGCTACATCTTCAAAATCTTTAAACAATTCAAAACTGCTCTGCGCTTTTCTGGTAAATCCACCTGCTGTATTTTGGATATATAATTGCCCTGCATACCCTGCCGTACCACCAATGTATACATCTTCCAATCCATCGCCATTCACATCACCTGTTGCCGCTTTAGGCCCCTCGCGTGATGTCATTTTGGGAAGATTGCGTTCATAATAAAAATCAATATTGTCATCTTCCCTGTGCTTTTCAAATGGAGATGAAACAGAATCAAGCAGTGCTACTGCTGCCGGTTTGGTGTAAGACAGGAAAAGATTATTTTTCGCAACTTGTTTTATCACATGTACTGTATCGATTAGCGGATGATCATATTTTGATACGGATAAATCGGGCCAGGTAATGGTCATAGAATCAATCACTGTATTGGTACCTAACCCAATCACCAGTTTATAATCCATGGATGATTGAAAGCCGCGACTGGGAACCAGCTCCCTTGTAATGATTTCGCTGCCGCGGAAAAGATTGACCTTGCTACCAATGGCAAATGTATTTTTTTCTGTTCCTTGTAGTTTGATACCGATGTAATGATTTTTATTGATCTCTCTACTGTTATTTCGATATACAAAAGCAGGTTGGTTTTCATTGTTTACCACCAGATCAAGATCGCCATCATTATCAAGGTCTCCATATGCGGCGCCATTAGAGAAACTCGGCTGGTTAAGACCCCATGAATTTGCCTTATCAATAAAGCGCAAATCTTTTTGGTTATGGTATACTTTATTCACCAGTGGGTTCTGCGGAATGTGTTTCAATACTTCATCCACATCTTGTTTTTGTCCTGATAGTACCATTTTCTGAATCACATCATTGGCAAAAAATTCTATGAAGTCAAGATCGGTTACATCACGGTTTACGCCGTTACAAACGTAGATATCATTAAACCCGTCATTATCCATATCAAACAACAAAGCACCCCAGCTCCAGTCTGAACCCGATACACCACTATAATTTCCTGTTTCAATGAACTTGCCTTTTTTATTATTTAGTTGCAAACAGTTTTTTACATACTGGTAATAAAATCCGGTTTTTAGTTTGGTATTGAAGAGATCAATATTATCGAAAGCACCGGTTGTTTTTAAACGATAATCATCATCGGGCAACATATCCGTATTGAAGATATCGGGTAGCCCATCGTTATTGATATCCGCCAGATCAGACCCCATGGAAGAAAAACTTGTGTGGTCTATCCGTTCTTCAAACTCATCTTTAAACTTTCCGTTTTTTTGATTCACATACAAATAATCACGTTCGTAAGAATCATTGGATACATAAATATCAGGATACCCATCACTATTAATATCACCTACGGATACACCCAATCCAAAACTGATTAAGCTGCTATGTATACCTGATTCGGTAGTTACTTCTAAAAAATGATTGTTATCGTTACGATATAAATGATTGCCCCCTCCTTTTAAAAATTCTCCCACATTCCATGCTTTCTCTGGTAGATCGCGTTTGTTATTGTAACCAAGCTGGTTTACAGGGATGGGGCTGTTATCGATCATAAAGCAATCCAGATCGCCATCCAGATCATAATCAAAAAACGAAACCTGTGTGGAATATCCTTTATGATCCAGTCCATACTGCGCTGCCGATTCTGTAAAACTGAGGTTGCGGTTATTGATGTATAATTTATTCAACCTACGCCCGGTTGACATATGGCCTGAGTTAGAGATATAGATATCCAACCAGCCATCATTATTAATATCAGCAAACACTACACCAGTGCTCCACATGCTATCCTGCTTAAGCCCTGCTTTTGTAGTAATATCTTCGAATTGAAAATTGCCTTTGTTCAAATACAATTTATTATCAGCCATATTGGATGTCATGAATACATCCGGTAGTCCATCATTATTAATATCACCAATGGCCACTCCACCGCCATTGTAAAAATTACGGAACAAAAAACTGTTTTCTTTTTTACCATCTGTAACGTCGTTCCTAAAATTAATCCCTGAGTTTTCGACCAACTCAAACAGCGTCTGTTCCTTTTTTTGTTTACAGGAAACAGCAATAAGCAGGAGAAAAAAGAGTGTAAAAAAAGTAGAATACTTGATCATGCAACAAAAGAAAATAGGGTCGTTGAAATAAAAATAAAAGTAAAGAAAAGGTAACGGAAGTTACCCTATAATCTCTTAACACTGCGTTATAAAACAGTTGGAGTTCTTCATTTCATTCAGACATTGAAATTGAGATGGTCATGCACGCCAATTGATGTGTCCCCACATCAATTGCGTGCATGCTGCATCAAAGGCATATAAAAGTAAAAGACCCATTCGGGTCTTTTACTTTTATTAATTATATCATCAAAGATGATTAGTAACCAGGATTCTGTTTCAGATTTGGGTTAGCGGCCAAAGCTGAGTTAGGTACAGGGAACACCAGGTTCTTAGGATCGTTCACTGTTTTGTACTGCCATGGTCTCAGATAAACACCGAAACGCAAAAGGTCAGTTCTTCTAACACTTTCCCAATAAAGTTCACGACCTCTTTCAGATAACAAAGTAAGCGGATCGTTTACAGTAGTGGTATTTACCAATGTCATAGTAGTCAATGGTGGAGCTTTTCTGGCTGTTCTCAATGAGTTAACCAGGGTAAGTGCAGTAGCAATACCGGCACCACCTTTACGCATTTGTGCTTCAGCTACCATCAGAACTACATCAGCATATCGGAAGATCATCAGGTCATTACCTGCTGGTCCACCATAATAAGCATAGTCTGGTACATATTTCACAACCCTGATACCGGTAACTTCTTTATTAGCACCTGTTTCAATCATATTGGCAGCAATGGTTCTGTCGTAAGCCAAAGGCGCGCCATTTCTGTCCTTTGAAGCTACACCTGCCTCGTTAAACTGCTGACCAACCAATAAACCCGGGTTGATACCAGAAATAGTTTTAGAGTTGTTGTAGTTACGTCCACCCAAACGTCCATCAAACAAAGTATCGGTAGGGCCATACGCTGTTGGTGCACCACTTGTATTGAAAGAGGCATAGAAATCACCAATGGTAGAGAAACCATTCCAACCTGCGTTGGGGTTGTTCGGAGTGTATGAATTGTAGTGCAAAGTCATATTCCAGCGAGCCTGAAGACCTGAGTTATTGGCACCAACACCACTGGTATTGTTATAACGGAAAATGGCTTCTTTTGAATTATCGTTGGTTGGACTAAAATTATCGAAGTAGTTAGCAGTGAAACTATACTTATTACTTGACATGATGGCTGTACCCAAAGCAATTACCTGATCCAGATCTGCGGCTGCAAATGTTGGAGCTGCTCTATTAGCCCAGGTACCTTTTTGGAGGTAGCACTTCATCAGCAAGGTTCTTGCTGCATCTGGGTTGGCTTTGTCGCTACCATTACTGGCTGGCAAATTAGGTAATGCTGCAGTTAATTCAGCAATGATAAAATCTGCAGCAGCAGCCCCAGCCAATACGGTTGGTGCTAACAGCAGGTTATCACCCGGGTTCCTGATAGGGAACTGACCGTACAGGTCAAGCAGATAATATAAAGAGAGTGCCCTGATGAATTTTGCTTCAGCAGCCTGTGCAGCAGAAGGATTGAATCCTAATACGTTGGTTGCATCGAAGTTAATTTTGTTCAGGCTATTAAACACACTGGTGATCTGACCGTGATCAGCATTCCAGTTATGTGCATGCAATACGCGCCAAACACCATTATCATCCCAGTCACCACCACGGGTAGGAACCAGAGACTCATCAGTAGTGTTTTCCATCAGGGAAAATACCTGATCCTGACTGGTTAAAGGGCCTCCTAAATCTGCATACGCTGCAGACAAAAGTAAACCGGTACCGTTACTTCCCAAAGCGCTGGAGACCTGGCTATTGGTAAGCGTGCTTCCCAGATCTTCTTCCAGTTTGGTACAGCCTGCTATTGCAAGTGCTGCCACAACCGGAACTGCGAATTTTTTAATCATATTATATGGTTTCATACTTCTAATTTTTGTGTTGTGTGGGTAAATTATAAAGAGAAATTAAATCCAAAAGAAATGTTCCTGGCCGTAGGATAAGGCACATACTCAATAGACCTTGAAGGATATGAGTTGTTGCTCTTATCGATATTAACCTCCGGATCAAATCCTGTGAACTTAGTGATCACGAACAGGTTGCTACCTGTAATGAAGGCACTAAGGTTTTTAACATATTTACCTTTATTACCAAAGTTATAACGTGCAGTCAGGTTTCTCAATTTCAGGTAATCACCTTTTTCAAGGAACCTGGTAGAAGCACCTACACCACTGGCAACACCTTCAACAGAGTTGTAAGCTGCTTTATCAATATTTCTACCCTGCGCAATACCTGCAATGTTGGTTACAGAAGTGGCTGTGTTGTTATAGATCATGAATCCGGTTGCTCCACCAAAGTTCACAGTGAATGTGAGTTGTTTGATACGAACAGTACTACCCAAACCAAAGATATTTTTTGGATTAGGATCACCTGCTAAAATCGGATTAGCACCAATCTGCTGGTTTCCGGTTGCATCAAAACCATTGAATGGTTTCAGATAGTATACGTTGATAGGCTGGTTATTGGTAATTACCTGGGCCAATGTACCAGATACACCCTGGCCGCTGATGAATCCTGTTTGAACCTGCAGATCTAAACCAGTGTTTGGATCTTTGAAGTTTTTAACGTTGTTCTTATTGTAGGCATAGTTAAAATTCAAATCCCATGTAACGTTTGGTTTGTCGATAACAGTTGCGCCAACAGCCAATTCAAAACCGGAGTTGATAATGTTCGCATCTTTCAGGTTTACGAAAGAGATAGAAGAAGGAGCCGGCTGGATAGCGGTTGTCTGGAATAATACATCAGAAGTTGTTTTCTGGTAGTAATCCAATGAACCATAAATTTTGCCACCTGCTAAAGTAAATTCAGCACCGAAGTTTACAGCCTTGGTTTTTTCCCATTTCAAATCGGGGTTACCATTTACTACCTGAGGTGCATTGTTATAGGCATTTAGTGCAAACTGCTCTTTAGAAGATCCGGCAGGATACTCCTGGTTACCTGTGATACCGTAAGAAGCACGGAACGACAGGTTAGAGAATACCTTATTGTTCTTCATAAAGCCTTCATTACTTACTACCCATTTCAGACCAGCTGAAGGGAAGTAACCGTAACGGTTATTTGCTCCAAATTTGCTTGAACCATCCGCTCTCATAGTAGCAGTAAACAATAATTTGTCTTTATAGTTCAAAGTAGCTCTTCCAAAATATGACTGTAATTCAGCCTGAGGATTGGCATAAGAGAAGAAAGGATTTGTTGTTTTGGCATTGCTCATGATCTTGGTGTAAGGAATTTTAATCCTGTTGGTCTGCGCAAGGTTAGTATTGAAACCAGTTGCAGTAACACCATCACCTGAGTAATTGGTTTTGAAATATTCGTAACCGGCCAAGGCGTCGATAGACAGGTCCTTGCTGATCTCAGTACGGTAGTTCAATGTATGCGTAATATTCTGGGTATTCAGTTTTGCACGGGCAAGACCGGCAAAACCTTCGCCAGATACGCCAGGGAAACCCTGTAACCAACCTTCAATATTCATTTCTCTTGTACCAGTACCGCTATTGATACCGAAGAGTATTTTATAATCGAAGTTGTCATTGATTTTGTAGGTAGCAGAAATGTTACCTAATATGGTAAATACGCTACTCAAATCAGAATAAGCTTCCTGGAAAGCTCTGGGGTTACCAGAACCATTGGCAGGAAAATTATGCAGCCCTGTTGAAGAATATAAAGCTTGTGTTGGATTCCAGCTAAGTGCTGAAGAAATGATATTACCTGTAGAACCTGCTGTATTGGAAACACTGGTCAGGGTTTCTGCATAGTTACCGGTGATAAGACCGAAATCTAAGGTTAAACGCTTGTCGAGGAATTTGTAAGTACCGCCTACAGTAGCGAGGTATTTATCAAGCGCTGATCTTTTCAAAAAGCCTTTGTTGGTAGAAGCCAGTACAGAAGCACGAACCCTTCCTACATCATTACCACCGCTCAATGCAACAGAATAGTTCTGTGCAAAAGAGTTTTGTGTAATTTCTTTCAAGGCATCCGTGTTGGCACCACCATCTAAAGTTGCGGCCTGATTGTATTTTTTCAATGCAGCTCTGTAATCGCCTGCATTCAGAATTTCAAATTTTTTCATGTACCCGATATTGGTACCGTAGTTAACACCAACTTCTACTTTCATAGCACCAGCAGTAGCTTTTTTGGTAGTAATTACAATTACACCATTCGCACCACGTGAACCGTAAATAGCGGCAGAAGAGGCATCTTTCAATACGTCAATCTGTGCAATACTGTTTGGATCGATGAAAAGAAGTGGGTTAGAATTGGGGTTGCTACCAAAAGCATTACCCAGGTTTGGACGGGCAGTTCCGCCATCCAAAGGCACTCCATCCACAACATACAAAGGATTGTTGTTAGAACGGATAGAGGAAGTACCCCTGATCTGGATTGTAGAAGCAGCACCCGGCTGACCATTAATATTAGTAACCTCTAAACCGGCTACTTTATTCTGTAACAATTGATCAGGAGCATTGATCACACCCTGATTAAAGTTTTTCGCCTGTACCGATACAACAGAACCGGTCAGGTCTTTTTTTCTGGCAGTACCATAACCAATTACCACAACTTCATTCAGTTGGTCGTTGGTGGCGGTTAAGGTAACATCTACCGATGTTTTGTTTTGAATGTTTACTTCCTGGTTACCATAACCTACAGAAGAAACCACCAGCGTTGTAGCTGAAGCAGGCACAGACAGTCTAAAAGTACCATCAGTACCTGTTTGGGTACCGGTTTTGGATCCTTTTACAACTACAGAAGCACCGACCAGAACTGATCCGTCCTTAGAGTCTGTTACTTTACCTGAAATGGTTTTGTTTTGAGCTTGCGCTGAGATAACAGACAAGCAAGCAAATAAACCCATGAGAATGGGTCTGACAAGCTTCGGAAAATTCATAAATGGCAGTTTATTGGTTATTAAGCGTGTACAAAGTACACATTTTTAATACTAAAAAAACATTTTGTTAATTTTTTTTATGATTTTTTGCAACAATCAATGTAACAAACCATAAAAACGCAATCGTATACTTAGACCTGACTGATAACATAAACGATGCATTGTGCTACATTATTATTTTGCATCGAAAACATTGATAGTCAATATAAATGTATGTGTATACCAGAATTAGGACATAAGATTCTATCCCACTATACACCGCAAACGTTTGCGGAATCCTTTGTTGTGGAAAATTTTCTACCTTGAAAAATATCACCCTGAAATTATGACGAGTCCAACCCTCAAAAAAATTGCTGAAACTCTAGGATTAAGTGTTTCCACCGTATCAAGGGCCATGAAAAGTCATCCTGATATATCCGCACTAACCCGGCAAAAGGTAATGGACCTAGCAAAAAGCCTGGATTATGAACCTAATGCCAATGCCGTACACCTCAGAACCAAAAACAGCCGGTTACTGGGTGTACTGGTCCCCTCTATTTCCAATTTTTTTTATGATTCGTTCATTGCCGCCATTGAAGAAGAGGGGCGCAGAAACGGATATGCCATTATGATACTGCAAAGTGGTAACCAGCCTGCTATAGAAATGGAGAATTTAAAATTGTTCAGACAAAACCGGATAACCGGACTATTCGCAGCCATCACCTCTCATACAGATGATCTTTCTGGCTTTGACAAACTGGGAGATATGGATACACCCGTGATCTTTTTTGACGTGGTTCCGGAAAAAACAGGCATACACACCGTGTGCCAGGGGGATACACAGGCCGGACAAATGGCCGCAGCTACCATCCTTCAAAAAAAGAAAAAGAAAGTATTTGCCCTGTTTGGAGACCAGCATTTATCCATCACCCACAAAAGGTTTGATGCATTTATGCAAACCTTTAAGCAAGATGCACCCAGCATACCTATTACAACGGCTCATGCCAGTAGCAGTGAGGAAGCAAAAAAAATGACGGAACAAATAATCAACTCAGTCAAAAAACCGGATACCATTTTTTGTATGAGCGATGAAATTCTGATTGGTGTGCTGAAAGCTTTACAGGAAAATAAAATTCGGATACCTGAAGAGATTGGTGTGATAGCCATCAGCAACGGATTTATCCCAAAACTCTTTCATCCTGAAATTACCTATATAGAAACCAGCGGACACGCGCTGGGTAAACTGGCTTTTACGCACATGATGCATTGCCTGCAAGCAAAACAGGAACCCGCTGCCATTATACTTGAAGCAGTATTGGTAGAAGGCGGTTCTCTATAAAGATTTCAGGAGGGTTTCAAAAATCCTGCTCAGCTTGGCATCTGCCTTATGGGCCACTTCCAGTATTTCGGAAATTTGTACCGGTTGCAAATGATCGGGATCGCATTCATCTGTAATAACGCTGATGGCTGCGCAGGCAAGTCCTATATGATTGGCCACAATCACTTCCGGAACGGTACTCATACCAACCATATCAGCACCAGCGGCACGCAGGTAACGATACTCGGCACGTGTTTCAAGGTTAGGGCCCATTACAGAAACGTATATGCCTTTGTGTAAAGGAATGTTTTGAACGGCTGCTGCTTCCTGTAATTTTTGGTTAAGGCCTGCATTATATGGAGCACACATATCTACAAAACGATTGCCAAATTCAGGTGCATTCAATCCGCGTAAAGGGTTTTCGGGTAATAGATTGATATGATCGTCTATCAAAACCAGATCTCCTTTTTTAAAATCCGGATTCATTCCTCCCGCTGCATTACTCAGTAACAGATAATCAATACCCAGTGCTTTCAACACCCTTACCGGGAAGGTGATCTGCTGCATACTATAGCCCTCATAATAATGAAACCGGCCCTGCATGGCAATAACACGGGTAGCCCCTACCGTACCTATCATCAGTTGTCCTTTATGAAATTCAACAGTGGCCAACGGGAAATGAGGTATTTCATGATATGCTATGGTTTGCTCAACCTGCATACATTCTATAAATGAACCCAAACCGGTGCCCAACACAATCCCGGCACGAGCACCTGTAAATCCTTTGGAGCGAAGAAAATCTGCCGATTCGGCTATACATTGTAACAGGTTATCCATAAAATCCATTAATTTTTACAGCTCGAAAATAAAACCTTCCGGTGCATATAAACGTAATTATCGCATGAAAAGATTATTTCCGGTATTGTTATGTTTTATATTACTGCTGACAATTCCTTCATTTGCCGGAAATAGGTACACCATAACAGACTCCTCAGTAAATATCATTGAACTTTCTCAGCAATTGTTGTTGAGTGCTAAACGGCATGAAACGACAGATTCGCTTAGCAATATTTTCAGTCAACTTTCGGATGCTACCCTGCAAAATCAATTACCCGACGATACACATAAAAAAGCATTCTGGATAAATCTATACAATGCTTACACACAAATACTACTTTTCAAAAATCCAGACAGGTATACACGGAGAGGAAGTTTTTTTGGTAGTCGTGAAATAAATATTGCCGGCAAAAGCATGAGTCTGGATGATATTGAACATGGCATACTCAGACGATCTAAAATAAAATGGAGCGAGGGTTATCTGAATAAATGGTTCCCATCCGCATTTGAAAAAAAACATCGGGTTACTATGGTAGATTACCGGATTCACTTTACCTTAAATTGCGGCGCAACCAGTTGTCCACCCATTGCTTTTTACAAACCTGAACAATTGGAAAAACAACTGGAACTGGCCACCAAAACTTTTTTGAAAGGAGAGAGTGTGTATGATACCACAAACAATAGCATCTTACTGCCTACCATGATGAGTTGGTTCAGGGCAGATTTTGGGGGCAAAAAAGGAATGCGGAAATTATTACAGCGAATTGGTATTATTACTTCTGAACAAAATCCATCTATTAAATTTAAAAAATACAACTGGAACCTTTTTCTTGAAAATTATAAACCTACTAACGATGGCTAATCATTATTACAACGCAGAAGACCTGGGTAAATTTGGTAACATAGGCGAGTACCAGAAAGAACTGGCAGATAAATTTTTTGGATGGTATGGTGAGGTGTTTAAGGACAGCGCCCTTACTGCCAAAGAAAAATCATTGATTGCACTTGCGGTGGCGCATGCAGTACAATGTCCTTATTGTATTGACGCCTATAGCACCGATGCCTATGAAAAAGGATGGAACGAAGCACAGATGATGGAAGCTGTTCACGTTGCATCGGCCATAAAAGGCGGAGCCGCACTGGTGCATGGTGTTCAAATGATGAACAAGGTGAAATCAATAGCGATGTAAGTGTTTATTTAAAATGCAGTTTCATTGTCTTAAGTTAAGCTACGAGCTTTTAGCTGTGAGCCACGAGCTCGATAGGTGGTTATCGAGATAATAAGTACACCGATTATGAAAATTGAATAGACCAATTACACTTAAGAAATTAAATTTTAAACAGGCTCAAAGGTTTACAAAAACCTTATTTAATAACACAATAGTATTCTATTATACAACAGAAAGAACCGGTATGAAATCATTGCAGGCTTTAAAACATGTATTGGCAGATGCCGGGCACCAGGTAGATGTACTGGAGCATGAGAAAGCATTTCCTTTATTTCAGGATAAACTAAATACACATGGTTTATTTCCTTTACAAACCCTCACACCACAGATCTTCCAAATAAATGTAGGGAAAATGTGTAACCAGGTTTGTAAACACTGCCATGTAGATGCAGGGCCAGACCGCAAGGAGATCATGACAAGAGATACTATGCAATTATGCCTGGATGTATTAGCAAAGAATCCTTCTTTTACAACGGTAGACTTAACCGGTGGTGCCCCTGAACTCAATCCTGATTTCAGATGGTTTGTAGAGCAGATTAAATTATTGAACCGGCATATTATTGTGCGTTGTAATCTCACCATCATACTTGCAAATAAAAGATTCAACGATCTGCCTGATTTTTTTAAGCAACATGGTATCGAAGTGGTGTCTTCTCTCCCATCGTATACCAAAGACAGAACCGACAGGCAAAGAGGCGATGGTGTATTTGAAGACTCCATCAAAGCATTACAAATGCTGAATGCAATTGGCTATGGGATAGAAGGATCGGGTTTGCAACTTAATCTTGTATATAATCCGGCAGGTGCTTTTTTGCCGCCGGCACAATCTTCTTTAGAGAAAGAATACAAAGAGGCCTTACAAAAAGATTTTGGTATTCAATTTAATAGTCTGTTCGTTATTACCAATATGCCCATCAGCCGTTACCTGGATTATTTATTGGTGAGTGGTAACTATGGCACATACATGGAAAAACTGGTAGCCGCATTTAACCCAACAGCTGCAGCGAATGTAATGTGCCGAACCACTTTATCTGTTAGCTGGGATGGTTATTTATATGATTGTGATTTTAACCAGATGCTTGATTTGAAACTAAGTTGTGCCAACTCACAGCATCTGTCAACGTATCAATCTGAAGATGTGAATAGCCGTTCCATTGTAATTAACCAACATTGTTATGGCTGTACTGCTGGATCGGGTTCCAGCTGTGGTGGTGCAGTAGCAGAATAAATTATTCAAGAAAAAAAGTAGTTGATTGAAAGAGGCACTCATCATATTTGTACGCCATCCAGAATTGGGAAAAGTGAAAACCCGTATAGCAAAAACCATGGGTGATGAAAATGCGCTTACCATATACGAATTACTATTACAACAAACTCATGCTGTAACAGTTGATTTACCTTTCGACAAATATGTTTACTATACAGATAGTATACCGGAGCAGGATGTATGGGCACAAGACAGCTATCATAAAAAAAAACAGCAAGGAAATACACTTGGTGAAAGAATGCATAACGCTTTTGTAGAAGTATTTTCCAAAGGATATACAGCAGTACAAATTATTGGCAGCGATTGTGCAACATTAACTGGTGCGATTATTCAGCAAGGGTTTTCTTCATTGGAAAAAAACGATATGGTGATTGGACCATCAACAGATGGTGGATATTATTTGCTTGGAATGCAGAAACCCATTGCGCAGGTATTTACCAATAAATTATGGAGTACCGATACCGTACTGCAACAAACGATTACTGATATACAACAGCTTTCTTTATCGTATTCATTATTACCTGCATTAACCGATATTGATACAGAAGCTGATTGGCTTGCCTATCAACAAACCATTCATCACTAACCAACAAATTGTACATGTCTTATCTCGAAACCACCGTAAATGTTTACAAAGAAGCTGCAGAAAACCCGCAGATAGGATTGTGCTGCACTACCACGCCTGTATGGCAATTACCCGGCCTTTCCATTCCGCAAAAAATGCTGGAAATGAATTATGGTTGCGGCAGTACCGTTAACCCGAGAGACCTGGTGAATAACCCTTCCATTTTATATGTAGGTGTTGGTGGTGGTATGGAACTGTTGCAGTTTGCTTATTTCAGTAGAAGAACCGGTGGCGTTGTGGGTATAGATGTAGTGGAGGAGATGCTTACTGCCAGTAAAGAAAATTTTATAGAAGCTGAAAAACAGAATCCCTGGTTTCGTTCTGAATTTGTTAACCTTAAAAAAGGCGATGCACTGAATTTGCCAATAGCAGATAATTGTATTGATGTAGCTGCACAAAATTGCCTGTTCAATATTTTTAAACATGATGATCTGAAAAAAGCGCTGGAAGAAATGTATCGTGTGTTAAAACCGCGCGGCCGTTTGGTTTTGTCTGACCCCACCTGCGAAACAGCCATGCCGGCTTCCCTTCAGGAGGATGAACGTTTACGCGCACTTTGTTTAAGTGGTGCATTGCCATTAGATGCCTACATTAAAATGATTACCGATATTGGTTTTGGAACAGTAGAAATTCGTGCTAAAAGACCCTACCGTATCCTCGATCCTAAAAATTATGATACGCAGCAACTGATTTTTATTGAGAGTGTAGAAGTATGCGCCATTAAAGATCCAATGCCTGCGGATGGCCCTTGTGTATTCACAGGTAAAACGGCTATTTATTATGGCAGTGACCCGTATTTTGATGATGAGGCCGGACATGTATTATTACCCAACCAACCCTTAGCGGTTTGCGATAAAACAGCAGGCAATCTGGCTGCACTTGGCAGAGAAGATATTTTTATTTCCGGATCTACCTGGTTTTATGATGGTGGTGGATGTTGTTAATTCTGCAATAAACAAGCTATCTCTTAACCGTGCCTTTGTTTATTGATTTTAAAAAGTGATAGTCTATTTTATTTTGTTTAATGCCAGCATGCCTACCATCCAGTCTGGCAAAGGTTTGTTGTGTTTTCTTTTGGTGAGGTTGATGAACAATCCCAGTTTTTTAAGAACAGGTACTTTATGTGTTTCTACCAATTCAACCAGTGTGCCGTCTGGATCTTCTACATAACAAAACCTGCCAGCCGATGAGCCCATGCTAAAAGAATCGGCACTGTCTACCGTAAACGTATGACCCAGCAAAATGGCTTTCTCTTTTAGCAGATCCATATTTAGCACATCAAAGCAGAGATGAATAAACCCGCAATCACCCCAAAACCTTTCGCCGAATATTTTTTGAGGTGTACGATCAACTGATTGCACCAGTTCAAGTTCTATATGACCCAACAGTTTACTGAACGCACCGGTAGTAGCGGCTTTTTTAGTAAGCATCGTTTTGTGTAATGCATATTCAGTATCGTTATTTGATAAAGCATCCTTTTCATTCATGGTGATATGATATACCTCCTTACGGATACCAAACAATTCTTTATAGAAATTAACAGACCTGCCCATATCACTCACGCCAATTACAGCACCAATAACACCGCCACAAACATGCTTTGTTTTTTTAAACGAATCCGGCATCTCAATAATTTGAAATCGATTACCGTAAGGGTCCATACACCAGCAAGCGGGACGGCCATCTGGCAAATGATATACCGCTGTAACTTTCATATCTGCAAGCCCTGATAAAAATGAATGTGTATAGGCTATATCAATAGTCTTTAGTTTGATGGCAAAAATACCCAAATCACCAGGCTGTGGCAGTTGCCTTGCATGCTGTGGCGTACGGTTGGCAAACTGCCATATTTCAAATCCGCCACCACCACGCATATTCAGAGAAAGTATGGCTCTGCGCGAATACCTATTATTACCGGTGTACTTCGTCATGAGAGAAGCTTCGGCTACATCATCAAACACCAATACATTCATTCCAAAAAGCTGTTTGTATAACTGCTTTGCCTGTTCTGCATCCGTTACTCCAATACCTACCTGTTGTATGCCTGTAATGAGTTCTTTCATAATAGTATTATCATACGTTGTGCTCTTACAAATCAAAAGTCTTTTGCTCGTAATTTTTTATCCGATTTATAACACAACCCTTTATTACGTACGAAAAATTAATATTTTGGATTCAACGATAATCCAGCATGGACAGGTATTGTTTCACCATAGCCTCTTGTGAAGCACCTTTTTTATACATCTGTACAATGGTATAGTTTGCTTTTTGTACTCGCCACCAGCTATTGCTATCATATTTACGTGCCGATACCATAGCATTGGCTGGAAGAATAGCATAGCGCGCCAGCTTTCGGGCACGCACGGTAATATCATAATCTTCCATTATGTGCATGCCTTCATTAAAACCGCTAATCTGCTCAAACAATTCTCTTTTAATAAAAAGAGTTTGATCTCCCCCATAACAAACAAATAGATCGAAACGGGTAAAAAAAGCATTGAGTTGTAAAATCAATCGAGGGCTATTAAAAGCAGTACGATAGCGGCCTAAACCAAATCCGTTTGTAATTGCATTCGTAATATCATTGCAAAAACTTAGTGGCGGAAAAGTATCTGCGTGAACAAAAAATAAAATAGCCCCCTTTGCCAGTGAAGCACCATGATTCATTTGTGCAGCGCGACCCTTCTGTGGTGAAAGTAACGCCTTTGCTCCTGCTGCCTGGGCTAGGTAAACCGTTTCATCGGTACTGCCTCCATCAGATACAATGATCTCTGTATTCGTTGTTGCATGCCTTTTTAAATACCCAACTAACTGGCCAATATTCTCTGCTTCCTGATAAGTGGGAATAATAATACTGATCATGAAAAACTACTTGCTGTTTGAAATTACATACTGATAGATCATTTCTGACACTCGGGCCATAGCTGTGGTTGCTACTGGCACGTCTTGCAGATTTTTAGATAGTATCACCAACACATATTTTCTGCCATCCGGCAGGAACACAATACCTGAATCGTGGTGAACGCCTGTAATAGTTCCTGTTTTATGCGCCACTTTTACTTCTTTGGGAAGATACGCAGGGATGAGCTCATTATATTGCTGATCCAATAATATATTGATCATAGCTGCGCAAGCATTTTCAGACACGATGGTGCCTTTTGCCATTTGCGCAAAAATCAGCATCAGGTCGTATGCGGTAACCGCATTATTTAATCCCTGTGCAAACGCCTTACTATCTTCCACACCGCGTAATACCAGTATATCTTTAGCACCCAAATCGCGCATGGTTTGCGTTACTTTTTTCCCATCTACCATTTCTATGATGATGTTGGTAGCGAGGTTACTGCTTTTAATGATCATTTGGTATACCAGTTCCTGAAGCGTAAGGGTTGTGCCGGTTTTTTGATACAATTCCTGCTGGCTATCATCTGCTGCGTTGAGAGAATACAGGCTTCCATCTACTATACTTTTGAATTCGTTTTTAATCAGAATGGAATCCTGTAAAGCCATGTTGCCCAAAGCTACCTGCTTAAACACCTCAATCATTACTGGCGTTTTCATGGTACTGGCTGCATGAAACTGCATTCTTTCATTCCAAAGAATTTCTTCTCCGGTTTGCAGATTTACGAAAGCCATTGCGAAAACCCCTTTTTGTTCGGCAAGCGAAGATTGTATTTTGTTTAATAGCTCCATAGCTTTGGGTGTGGTTTGTGCAGTGGTACTGAAATAGCCCAGCATGGCAAATAATAAGACCCATGCCCTGGTTCTCATCTTTGTATATTCTGTACTTTTATTCATTACAAGATTGGATGAGCTGATTGAGATGACAAAACAAATTACACAAACCTGATCAAATAAATCATTCCTTTTACATGAGAACAGATCGTTTATACATGTTATTACTGGGTTGTAAACCACAGGGGCGTTTTACAGAACAACATGATATTTTTTTTGGGATGGGATCTTCGCTAAAAGATTTGTTACCTGATATTAAACATAGCTGGCCCGGCCCCCATACCATACATATTGATGCCTGGCGTGAGGTAACGGAAGTGAATGGATATCAGATTCAATTGATAGAGAAACAAGCGGATGAGATTACTACCGTGAGTGAGTACCGATTGTTTTTTATTAATCTAGGCGGTTATAAAGAAAATGAGTTTGAAGAATATCACTACAAAATGTTGGTAGTAGCTAAAGATAAAGGCACCGCCATTCATGAGGCAAAACAAACTGCTTTTTACAAACACACTCATTTTGCCGGAGCCAGTTCGCATATTGATGATAAGTATGGAGTGGATGTGGATGACCTGTATGAAATAGAAGATATTTTGCCTTCTGTATTGAAAGAAAAATATTCCATTAAGATTAGTGTGGCAGAAAATTTACCAAAAGATACCTGGCATTTGGGCTATACCAAGTTGAGTTCATTGGTTTGATGATATACTTGATTGAGGATACTATTTTCAACATATGATTAAGTATTACAAGCGCAAATATGTTCACTACTTGCAGATACGCTATTTACTTTTTTGTCTTGACACAAAAAAGTAACAAAAAAAGTCAAGGGTGCTGAAAAAATCCATAGGAGTAGGTCTTTGAGTTCTACTTAATCCTATTTTCAAAATAAATGATACTGAGTAAATAAAGAATTAGCATGGCAGTTTAGACTCAACTATTTTAAAAGCCGCAGGTAGATGTGAGGCAATATCGCTTGCTGTCATTCCTGTTTGACCAATACTTGCTGCTGCAAGATCTCCTGCAAGTCCATGTGCATATACTCCCAACAAACAGGCTTCCAAAGCTGAATAACCTTGTGCCAATAATGCGGTTAGCACACCCGTTAACACATCCCCACTACCACCCTTAGCCATACCGGGATTTCCGGTGGTATTAAAATAACTATCACCTTCTGGAGTAGTGATACAGGTATGGGCGCCTTTTAGAATGATATATACTTTGTAGGTTTTTGAGAAATCAACCTGTGCTGCATGTCGTTCAAAATGATTGGCTGTTGTACCTGCTATTCTTTCAAACTCTTTGGGGTGTGGAGACAAAATGGTGTTGCTAGGTAAGGTACTCAACCATTCTTTATTATCTCCCAGTACGTTAATGGCATCTGCATCTATCACCAAAGGGCAGTTGGTATGATGCAGTAACTGATACAGCATTTCTTTGGTGGGATTTTGTTTTCCAATACCGGGACCAATCCCAATGGCAGTATAGGATTCTGTTTGAATGGTATTGCTTATTATCTGCTCATTTGCATCGGCCACCACCATCGCTTCAGGATTTGTGGTTTGCATAATGGCATACCCACAGACTGGAATATGCGCCGTTACCAGACCGGCACCACTTCGCAGGCAGGCATGTGTGGCTAATACAGCGGCTCCCATTTTTCCATAGCTACCTGCTATTAATAGCGCATGCCCGAAGGTTCCCTTGTGCGAAAATTTGTTTCGTTGCTTAAATAAGGTTGCGATGTAAACTGCCGAAAGCAGATAATTGTTAACCGGCTGCTCTGCGATAAATTGTTTACTTAAACCAATATCGAGCGCATACCATTCACCTACCTGTTCTTCATTTTCGGGGAAGAGAAAAGAGAATTTTGGAAACTGAAAGCTGAGTGTAATGGATGCTTTAATAATAGCTGACTCTGGGTCTGTATGTATATCAGAAAACAAACCGGATGGTATATCTATGGAAACAACTGTTGCTTCTGACCGATTGATATGCTGAATTACTTCTGCAGCAAACCCATGCATAGGCCGGGATAATCCGGTACCAAACAATGCATCGATAATGATATCGGTATGATTAATAACCGGTAAGCTATCTGTATTGCCCGAATATTGTATTACCGTATCATTCATCTCCTGTAAGCGTTGCTCATTCCATACACAATCGGGGGATTTATTACCTGCTATGGAGATCAAACAAACCTGTACACGATATTGGAGTAACAGGAGTAGTCTGGCAATGGCCAACCCATCTCCCCCATTATTTCCTTCTCCACAAAATATAAGGTAATTTTTTTCTTTCGACAGATGTTGCTGTATCCATACAACACATACATTGGCTGCGCGTTCCATTAAATCAGCGGAAGAAATATTTTCTTCCGTGATGGTAAATTGATCAGCCTGTTTGATTTGTTGGGCCGACAATATTTTATCCGCAGTTTTCATTACTGAAAATTAATCAATAATCTAATAATCGCGAATAAGTGTCAGTTAAGCAGCAAGGAGTTTTAGCCGCAGATTCGCAGATTATTAGCCGAAAATCAGCGAATCTGCGACTAAAGAGGTCTGAATATATTCACTACTCAAAACATATGCACTGATGCTTCCTGTTAGGTAATTCTATGAGAGATACCTGCGCAAAATCCAGGCTGCTGTTTCATGTTTCTCCATCAAGCCGGTTAAAAAATCAGCCGTACCGGCATCTTTAAAAGTTTCTCCACAACTTGCCACTCCTTTTCGCAATAACTGGATCATGGTTTCATTATCCTTCAACAACTCTTTGATCATTTCTTTGGAAGAAGGATACTTACCAGGTGATTCTTTAATGTTGGCGTGCTTACTAAACTCATTCATCGTACCAATGGTATTGCTGCCCAGTTTATTAATACGCTCGGCAATTTCATCAATAGAGGCTTCCTGTTCAGTGTATTGTTTTTCAAACAATTTGTGCAATTCCATAAAACTCTCACCTTTCACATTCCAGTGAAATTTTCGGGTTTTTATGTATAGCATCATCTCATCTGATAGTACAGTCGAGAGTGTGGCAACACTATGTGCCAGATTTTTTTCAGATATTCCAATATTGGGTTTCATAATAGATATTTTATTTTGAGTTAATCGTTTCATCACTATCTGCACCGGAAAAACTGCCGCCAATAGCTTGCATTAAACTGGAAATGGGGCCCTGCATTTTATTGGTATTGTCATCCAATGTATTATCATGTAATAAAATACCTATTTGCAGGCTGGGAGGTAAATAAGGTAACACATCATTTCGTGCATCTTTCAATATTGTCTGAATACTGCTTACTGTTGCAGGAGTTGTTTGCGCTTTCACAACTCGTACTGCTTCCGTAGCGATCTCATTCAATTCAGGAATAAAATTGCCCGTTTCTTTACCACAATACTGGGCAATAGCATTCATCACATCTGTTCGACTATCACCAAAAATGACATTAGACCATTCAAATGATGTATCAGCCTTCAGCAGATGACGGGCTTGCTCATCATCCTGACTATACTCACTCAATGCAATCAATACAGAGGGTATGGCAGCCTGACTAAACAGTTGTTCGGGCAACAACCCCATATCGTCTTTTACCTTCTGGCTATTGGGTTCTATCTTTTGCAGTGGAGGGTAGCCTAAATTTTCCTGTACCGTTTCTAAGATATGGATTGGCATTGTATTTGTTTTAATAAATGGAAATTGCTAATAAATATTGTTATTGAAAGAACATAAAGGTCATTTCATTTATGTCAAATGCATTACATAAGAAAACAGAAAAGTTATATCATTCGCATATTTATGCAGATAGTTAAAAGCGAATGAACAAACATCGTATCATTGCTATCGTTGATCTTTACCTATTTTACCCGAAATAAATACCATGAAAAAAATAATCGTTGCACTGTTTGCCTTTATTACCATTACACTTAGCGGATGCAGTACCCTACAATCTATAGGCAGTTATCTTTCTGAGATGGATGCAGCCAATGCTATTAAAGAAGCATTGACTATCGGAACCAATTTTGGAACAAATAGTCTGGGACAAAAAGGCTCATTCAGCAGAGATGTGTTACTCTCTGCCATTCTTCCTGCTGAAGCGCAGAAACTGGTTCAAACACTTGATAGATTAGGACTTGCCACAGAGTTAAACCGCTTTACCAATACATTAGATGTTGCAGCTACAACAGCCGTAAGCAGATCGGGACCTATTTTTGTGGAGGGCATTAAACGTATGTCTATTATTGATGCCATTGGTATTGTAAAAAATGGCGGAACAGCAGCTACTGATTATTTGCGCCGAAAAGTAGGCGATAGTTTGCGCAATGCCATTACACCGGTAATGGGCACGGCTTTGAATGAATACAATATTGCCAGAGAATGGGATAAACTGGTAAGTCCTGCGAAAATTCTTCTGGGTAACAAATTAGGCATGAACCTAAACATTGATAATATACTTACTGTAATGTTAACCAATGAAATGTTCAAAAAAATAGAGGAACAGGAAATTGCCATTCGAACCAGTTCGCAGGCAAGAACATCTGCTAATCTGCAAAGGGTGTTTGGTAAAAACTGGAATACTACACAAACCAGATAAGTATGGTACCTGAATTATTTATTGCCCCCATATTCTGTATAGCAGGTACATAAGTAATGTGCCCACTGCCAGTAAAATAATTCCACTCATTCTTTTACGCTTAATGAACAATAAGAGTATTAGTCCGCTTAAAGAAATGAGCACCATTAGAATAGCTGCTACATCAATTACCCAAAACCATACCCTACCGGTATCGCGTCCTTTGTGAAGATCATTGATGAAGCCAACAAAACCGGTTTGCGATTGTGATAATTCATACTCGCCTGTTTGCCGGTCAATGAATATGGCTGCTTCATACCCGGGACCTTTAAACGCCAGACTGATCTGCGATTCATCAATTCTAAAATCATTAACCGCCCCCTTTACAGAAAAAGTATTGCGGAAATGTTCTGTGATACTGAGTTTGGCCACACGGTTTGTATCGGTATTATTTACCCAGTCTGCAGGTAGTTTTCCCTTGGTTTGTGTTGTTTGGGTTTGTCCCTGAAAATAATCTGCATGATTGAGTGTTAACCCTGTAACAGAGAAAAACAACACAATAGCAAAACTGATCATTGATAAATAAATATGCAACCAACGCGAAAACTTTGCCAGTCTTCTTTTATACACCGTTTGCAACTGCTTACCGCCTTCTTTGTTTGCTTCCATTACTAATTAGTTGGCGATTTTTTTACGATAATCAATTGAAGCAGCAGTAACTTCTGAACTTCCTTTAAGAGAAATGATTTGCGCTTTACCTGTACACATAATATCATCACTTAACAAATCATAACCACCATGTTCACGAACGGCTTCGATGTTGATGGTGTATTTACCGGGTTTTACAAAATTGCCTTTGTCATCTTTACCATCCCATTTCAAAGAGTATTTTCCTGCACCGCGTGTGGCACTGGAAATGGTACCCAATCCTCCGGGCTGACCTGAGAATTTTGAAAAGTTGCTGCTATACCAAGCACGCATTTCGTGCAACCATCTGTCTTTGTTAAACCAAACGGCAATGGTTCTTACAGTGTTTCTGTCTTTATCAGTAACCCAAATTGCCACAAAGGGCCTGCGTGCAAAACCCGCAAATTGTGCCAATTCCAAATTAACCACCAGTTCATAATCATCGTTCCATTGGTCAGCGGCAGCAACGGTTTTTGTTTCAACAGGCATAGGCAATTCAATAGCGGCCCATCCTTTACTGGCAATACGTTCGCCGTTTTTATTGATGAGCAGGTATTCAGTTCCCGGAATAGAGGCGGCCAATACTTCAGCCTCAACAGGTGTTACAATATTAAATGCAGTGGCCAGTGCACCAGCGTCGGTGGCATTAGGCGAAACTACGGTAGCACTGATGATATCACTTGCCGGGCGGCCATTACGTGGGTCAACAATATGTGAATACCATTGCCCATTTACCCATTCGCCCCGGCGATAATTACCACTGGTGGCGATGGCTTTATTGCCAATTAGTAATTGATCGAGTGGTGCATCATTTTCTGCATCAGCTTTAGGGTTACTAATGTTTACCGTTTCGGTAAGGTCACCAGCTATTACAATATCGCCACCAATATTCACCACTACCCCATTTACCTCTTTAATATCCATAGCAGCAGTGACGGCTTTATTGATGATGTAACTTTTAGCAAAAGAATTTAACACTAAGGGTGACTGACTGGTATGTGTAGCGGTTTGGTTAACTGCATCCAGTTTCCAATGGATCTGGTTTACTTCAGCAACTGCTTTATTGATATCAGTAGTTGATGGAATACTTTGTTTAGCAGCCGCCTGTTTCCAGAGTTTACTAATTACCTGTGCAGAAGCATCCAGTGCACCTGAGGTTTTGGTTTTCCATTGATCAAACAATCCCAACACTTCCATTAATTCTGGAGAAACTTTAACCACCTGGTTGGATGTTTGTAACCATTTACTGAATTCACTATTTACATCGTATCCGCTAAGAATATGATCTAGTCTTTCTATTTCTTTCAACACAGCTGATTCCGCAACAGCCGCTTGCTTTTCTGAATAAGCAGCAACCTTTATCTGCAATGAGGTACCGAGTACATTTTCAAAATAAGAAACATAAGTTCTGGAAATTTTTTTTGTATCGGGTGATGTGTGAGCCCATGAAGATAAAAAAAATAGCATGAACAGAGATAATACAAAACGGGATGTTGCTTTCATGAATGATGTGTTTAAATAGTTGAGAAAAGGGTTCTTCTCATGTGGCTGCAAACTTCTGGTATCCTAAGTTGCGATACTTACCAATTTGAGAAATATTTTATAGGTGATTACAGTGATTAAGTCGGTCATTCTTACGAATTTGGTAACTACTTCGTTCAATCCTGCAATAACCTTACTGATAATTGTGTATTTTGATGTCTTAACCGTTTGTTGTAATTAAACTTTACACATGCAAAAAAGAACGTTTTTAAAAGGATTGGCACTCGCTGGTGCAAGTGCCCCATTTACCGCAGGTGCGTGGGAAAACTGGTTACGTACAGCAGATAAAAAGAAAGCTGCTGAACTGGCTGCCGATGAGGAATTCTGGGCAGGTATACGCGGGCAATATTTGTTGAAACCTGATTATATCAATCTTGAAAATGGTTACTACAATATACTTCCCAAAGAAATTCTGGAAGGTTATATTCAGCACATTCGTGATGTAAATTATCAGGGAGCGTATTACATGCGCACCAAACAGTTTGACAATAAAAAAGCAAGTGCGGCAAGGGTTGCAGCACTAACCGGTTGTACAACTGATGAGTTGATCTTAACCAGAAATACAACCGAATCACTCGATATGATCATCGCCGGTTTTCCCTGGCAGGCAGGAGATGAAGCAGTAATGGCCGAACAGGATTATGGCGCCATGCTGGAAATGTTTAAACAGGTAGCGAAGCGGCAGGGCATTGTAAATAAAAAAATCTCTCTTCCTCATATACCTGCATCGGATGAAGAGATTGTTGCCTTATATGCCAATGCCATTACGCCAAAAACAAAGTTGCTGATGGTGTGCCACATGGTGAATATCACCGGGCAGATACTCCCCATCCGAAAGATCTGCGATATGGCCCATAGCAAAGGCGTTCAGGTATTGGTGGATGGCGCACATGCTATTGCACATATTCAATTTAAAATTCCTGATCTGCATTGTGATTATTATGGGGCTAGTTTGCACAAATGGTTATGTGTTCCATTGGGTGTTGGTATTTTGTATGTTAGAAAAGAACACATTGGTAAGATCTGGCCATTGATTGCTGAGAGCGATAGAAAAGAAGATGACATTTCAAGACTGAACCATATTGGTACGCATCCGGTACACACAGATTTGGCCATTAGCAATGCCATTGATTTTTATGAGAAGCTGGGACCTGATAGAAAAGAAGCGAGACTTCGCTATCTGCAACAATACTGGACATCCAAAGTACGCAACCTGCCAAACGTAATCATGCACACGCCTGCCGATGCGGCAAGGGCCTGTGCTATTGCCAATGTGGGCATCAAAGGAATGAAGCCCGCAGACATGGCAGCCACATTGCTATTAAAATATAAGATCTATACGGTGGCTATTGATAATGCCAATGTACATGGTTGTAGAATTACACCCAATATTTATACTACTACTTCAGAATTAGATGTACTGGTAAAAGCCATTACTGAAATGGCAGGAACAAGTTAAGCGCTTTACAAAAACAAAGAGCCACACATATGTATGGCTCTTCGCATATTTATTGATACAAACATTAATTACTACTATCTGCAAATGAGGTACTGGTAAATTCAATGCGGTAAGTATTCTCTTTCTTAACCAGTTTGCCACCCCAGTTATTATTTTTAAACATACCAGCTACCCATTCAATGGTATTGGTGTCATTATTAAAACGGTACACACCTGTTTCATCATAATTTTCTTCATCCGTATTAAAAGCCACTTTGTATTTACCATTGGCCAATAAAATTACATGCCCTAGGTACATACTGGGAACACCGGCATAAATTTCGTATCTGCCTATATGCACATTGCCAATACCGGGATCTGATGCTTTTACCGAAACGGGGACGGGTACCAATACAGTTTTCGATTTAGGTAATCGGAGATTGGTATTACTGATGGTAACAGGTGCTGTTGCGGTTGAACGATTATGTTGTGAAACCAATTTTACCTGATACATATTAGTTTTACCCAGCACCGTTTTTACTACCGTTACTTCTTTCCATGTATTGTTCAGGTATGCTTCCAGTTTATCGCCGGCTTTGTATTGCTGCGCAAATCCGGTTTGTAGGCAACCTGCCAATACAAAAAAGCAGATCAGGTATTTAGCGTTACGCATAGCAGTAATTTTTTCAATGGTATAATACATGTCTTTAATTAAAATTGGCTTTGATAGCAACCCTTCTGTTCATAGCTCTTCCTTCATCAGTTTTATTGTCTGCGATTGGTCTTTCCAATCCAAATCCTGCAGAACTGAATCTGGAAGCTGCGAATCCTTTCTTCACAAAGAAATCTTTTACTGATTTAGCTCTTCGCTGCGACAAATCTTTGTTATACGGTGCACTGGCCCTGTTATCTGTATGTCCTTCAATATACAGTGTAAGGTTTGGATACTTAGTCAGATAAGCGGATACTTCATTCAATGGTTTGATAGCAGCAGGTGATAATTCTGCGCTAGCTGTTTTAAAGAATACCATTTTAGCCAACGCATCAATCTCTGCCTGAATATCCGGGCAACCAAAATTAGATACCAATCCTTTTACATCAGGGCATTTGTCTTTATTATCAGGAACTGTATCCTTATCTCTGTCAGTTTCAACCGGAGCAGGAGGTGGCGGTTCTGCTACAATAGGTGTTAAGAGCATGGGCTGTAACACAAGGATTCTTTCTTTACCACTATCCGGTATCGTTAATGAATCAGGATAATATCCATTTCTGGTAAACTGCAAAGTATATGCACGGCCGGGCTTAACCGGAAAAGTATAATTACCGGTAAGATCCGTAATTAAAGAATCGATTGTGGGTTCTTCCTCATCTTTGGATCTGATCACTACCGTAGCCAAATCTAACCTGCGCATGGTGGTTTTGCTTAACACGGTTCCTTCCAGTTTAACTGCAAAAGGTGTGTTTTCAAAAACATAAATATCATCTGTACCCAAACGATTGCTGCTAAAAAAACCTTTGGATTTATTGCTGTTATAGATAACGCCAAAATCGTCAAAATTGGAATTTAACGGATACCCAATGTTTACTGGTGTTTTCCAACTGCCTCTTACGAGATATGATTTGTATATATCTAATCCACCTAAACCGGGATGTCCATCTGAACTAAAATACAGTGTATCTCCCTGCATAGTGGGGAACAATTCATTTCCGGCAGTATTGATTTTACTATCCAGCGGAAAAGGAACGGTCATATCATAATCATTCCCAAGATTGATGAAGTAAATATCACTGCCGCCCAAGCCACCCGGCATGTTGCTACAGAAATACAATTTGGTATCATCTTTACTTAATGCAGGATGATAGAAATCAAATTCTTTCTGTACAAAAGGCATCACTTTTATATTTCCCCATATTCCTTTTTCCTTCGTGGCTACACAGATCTCCAAATTGTACCTGCCTTTAGTGGAAGAAAGGTTATTACGTGTGAAATACACTTTATCTCCTGCCTTATTAAAACAAAGCGGCCCGTAATTGTATTTTGCATTCAGGTCGTTACTGAATTTATCCAACCTGTGTATGGTTCCATTGTATTCGCTTCTGGCGCCACTAACCAATATGATATCATTATCGTTACTGGTTTGTGAGGTATAATCGTCATTGGGCTTAATCGATATTTTACTAAACCTTGACGAACGACCTGCAACGGTATCAGTGGTATACAGATCGGCGGTATCTTTTACCCAGAAGATACTGGCAAAAGGAAGTCCATCCCAGCCAAATTCTTTCTCAGCTGTTTTTTTAGAATACCTATTGGAAACAAAGACCATACCCCGTTGAAAATATTGTGGACTAAAATCCTGTTGCTGTGTATTCAGGTTTAACAGGCGCACACTTACGTCAAGAGAATCGCGTAAAAAAAGATTTGTTTTTGAAAACCCTTTTGTTCTTGCGGCGATTAGATTAGGGATGCGTGATGGAAGTTCTTTTTGCAGTTGCTGATAAATTTTAACTGCTTCGGGGTATTGTTTATGATTGGCTTCCAGTTCAGCAATATGTTGCCGCGTAGAAAACGATGGCCCGAATTTTTTTTCAAAAGCGCGATAATACACCAATGCTGAATCGTATTTCTTTACATACCAGTATGACTCTGCTATATGCAAGCTGGCCAAAGAATCATTTTGGCTGGGGTACTTAAGACTGGTTTTCAAAAAGGGGATCGCGTACATATAACGCTGATCATTGAATTCTTTTTCCCGTTACGGAAATAAACCGCGGCCCTGCCCGATTGTGCAAAAGAGACGGAATGAAATCCTGAAATAAAAAGAAGAATATATACGATGCTTTTTTTCATTACTTGTTGTTATTATCAGAAGTATCTTGGTGAAGCCACTTTTCCATTACTGTTTCCAAATTCCATGCGCAACATCAGTTCATGGGTTCCACTATTGAGTGAGCCCAGGTTTGAAAATGTTTTATCATACGCATAACCCACCCGCAACTGTTTACTCAATTGTAATTCGGCCATTCCTACATAAGCATCACCGGTACGGTAAGAGAACCCGAATGCAATGGTATTCTGTATCCAGAGGTTGGCATTAAAATCATATTCAATAGGTGCACCACTAACTGCTTTTACCAATATGGAAGGTTTTAAAGCAAGGTCGCGGTTAAGGTTCATTACAAAACCTGATGCGAGATACAGGTGCAGGTCTCTTCCACTTACGCCCGCAACTTCTGCTACATTATCGTAGGTAATCTTTGTTTTAAGTAATGCGGGAGTTGATAACCCAATGTAAAATCTATCTGAATTATAATACACACCTGCGGCTGCAGCAGGCAAAAATCCGCTGATGTTCTGGCTGAATGCAGGATCGTTGGGTTGGAAGGTTCTTACCTGACTATAATTAGCCCGATAATTTAAAAACCCTGCCTGCAGGCCCAAACTAAGGGTTCCTGATTCGGTAATCTGTATACGAAAAGCATAAGAAGCATTTAATCCGGTACTTCTTTCAATACCGAGCTTATCATCGTATAACTGAAAACCGAGGCCGATCTTTTTCTTTCACCGGCATATCAAATCCTACAGAAGTGGTTTGTGGTGCTCCATCAATACCTACCCATTGATTTCGATAAAGGGCTGTGGCGGTTATTACACCTCTGCTACCTGCATAAGCCGGGTTAATGTTCAGCATATTAAACATATACTGTGAATACATTGGATGCTGCTGTGCCCGGGCATCTGCTGCCGAAAGCAGTACAATGAAAACCCCCAATCCCCATTTTACTTTCATCATCAATTCGCGCATGAGATTTCTTTTCATTTTTTCGATAACTGGATATGCTATGCTGTTCATTTGCGCTTATCGTTTCAAAGTGATGAAGCCTGCAAATTTTCTTACGCTTCCTGTATTTTTATCTGTTGCCAGTACTACATAGTAATACGTACCATCCGGCAGGTCTTCTCCCAACACACGATTCGGCTGGTTACCTTTTCCTTCAAATTCATTTTTATAATCGGCGGCTTTGTACACCAGGTTACCCCAACGGTTAAATACTTCAAGGTTAATATTGGTGTTGAATGGCCTTGTAATGACAAACTTATCATTCGTTCCATCTTGGTTAGGTGAGAAACCTGATGGAATGAAGATATCAATTAATGGCAGTACAAATTTGGTAGGCACTCTAACAGCCGGATTGCTATTTTCAAGCGGATCGTTAGAGCTTACCGTTAATCTGCCAAAAGGAGATTTTGCGGTAAGTGTTGCCACGTTATTCAAAGTACCTGCAAACCCATTCGGGAATACTTTGATGGTGATCTGAACAGAATCTGTTGTGGTACCTGCCAACTGACTTACATCACTCAACAAATCTATTTGTGCTTTACCATCGTAGGCGCCATTGGATAATAATTTTCCGCTTGCTTTAATATCTACAACACTGAATGAGGTAGTTGAAGGGAACACAACAGACAGATCATCTCTCATCTTCACACTATCTAGCAATTCAGGGCGCAGGTTTTTAGCAATGATGTTGAAAGATAACAGGTAGCTGCCATCCTGCTGTAATACCGGTGGTTTGGAAAGTATTTTTTGTATATCGGCTACTTTACCAGGATCCAATGTACTTATAGCGAAGGCATCAGAAGCAGCAGTACATCCATTGGCATCTGTAATGGTTACAGAATAATTGCCCGGATTCGTTACCAAAATACTTCTGGTAGTTTGTGCATTAGACCAACTATAACCTGCTGCCAGTGTAGAAGTAAGTGTAACGTTACCTACACCAACGATTTGTGTAGCTGTTCCTGTGATTACCGGTTTGGCTGGCAACGTAAATATCTGAACAAATACCGAATTGCTGAATTTGATCTGACTTCCTGAAATGGTTGCTCTTCGCAGGTAAAAACTATTGTTTACCTGACCGGTTGTGTACGTACTATTTTCCGAACCGATAATATCCTTGAAGCTGATATTGTCTGATGAACTTTGCCATTGGTACAGATAAGTATCCAGTCCACCAGTGTTTACGGTTGTTGGAATAATCACAACCCCGGTAGTTGATCCGCAATAGGCATTGGCAAGAACGGTTGTGGTAGGTCCGGTTTGTATGCCAATATTACCCGGTACCAATGGAGGCACAGGTGTATTGATCACAATAACCGTGATCACTTTTTCACTTGGAATATTATTGCCATCCGGATCAGGTTCTGTTCCATCATTTGATAAATCCGTTACGGTTGTATTAAGGTCATCACTAAAGCCCGATGCAATTGCCTGTAAACGATAGACAGCGCTTAACTGATTAGGCGTAATATTAATGGTAAACTGTAAGAGAGATTCCTGTTTGTATCCAAGTACACTGGAAGGCAATATCATGTTGGTATCCAGCTTAGCATCAAATGCCGGATTCACAATAATGTTATTGGTAGCGGTAACCGATCCTACTACTGAGAAAGTAGACGGTGCGCCAATAACCCTTGCCAGATTCTGAAACAGTTTCACCGTTTTCAGATTTACATTCCCATAATTTTTCAATTTATAAGAAAGTAAAACATTATAGGTGCCATTGCCCTGCAAAACAGGTGTACCTGCTGTAAGCGCAGCACCAATTACTGCTGATGGGAATAGATTGATTACCGTTGGAACCGGGTCACCTTTTTTAGTGATTTCAGGATGCGTACTTACATCTTCATTATCATTTGAAATACTTGTAGCCAGTGCAGTAGCACCTTCTGTGCTTCCTGTTCCCAAGGCTACTGCCTGCATCACAAATGGTTCGGTAAAACCGTTAGGCCTTACGTGCAGCCATAAAATAATGTCTGCTTCCACATTTACCGGAAGAGAAGATAAAACGCCAAACATATAAATGCTATGCCCATCATCTACTATCCTTAATTCATCTCCCGCTTCTGTTTTTGTATCTGAAATGCTACTCCACATTTCCAGGTTACCGGTTGCGCCATCAGGACTAGCAACAGCCATTCCCTGCATTGCCAACGCATTATTGAGTGGTATGGTGGTTCGCAGATCGGGTTTGTTTTTATTGATACGGGCAAACAAGTCTGTGCTTTGAATACCATCGTAGTTTCTATTAGGCACCACCGTTGTTCCGGAAACTTTAACGCTATCTAAAACATAGGTTACCGGACTTGGGAATACATCTTTCAGGTTTAACCTTGCTTGAGAGTTCGTGAGATCGAGGTCACCAATATTTTTGGTTTTTACCACAATACGGGTAGCCCAGGAACTGTCTTTCTCCATTTTGGGCTGATCTGATTTCAAGGTAATAATAACGCGGGGAGATAACACAATGATGGTAGCCGTATCGCGGTTAAAATTATTATCTCTTCTCTCACCATTTGCATCAATAATAGAAACCAATGTATATAAAGTAGTAGAAGGAATTAATGCCACACCGGTTGCTGTTCCGCTCACATAATTGGTGAGTGTATCTGTTTTATTACTCTTGGCAGATTTATAAATGATGGTAAATGGCGATCTTCCTGCTGTCATGGTAAATGTCAGCTTCGGTGTTTCAGTGGCCAATATCGGACCATTGCCTTTAATACCACCCTGCGGACCGGTAAACGTAACTTTTGTTTTTGCAACAATGGGAATACCACCTACGGTACCGCAAATTTCCAATTCATTGGCTGGTGCGGTAAGTTGTGCAGTATAGGTACCATCGTTGTTATCAATTACGGTTGTAAACGAACCAGGGTTAGTGGTACATAAATTAATAACCGCAACGCCACCGCTACAATTAATGCGGTTGCCATTGGGATCAAATAGTGTAACCGTAACCGTAACAGGATTGTTATTATTACCGGAAGCGTTTACCGGCACACCGCCGATAGTAACTTTTGCATAATCGATAATAGCTACATTGTAGTTAACCGTATTACCGGCGCAACTTCCATTAAATGGACGTACACTGATAACACCATTAGCAGTTCCGGCTTTTACATTGATACTATTGGTTGTAGAAGCACCGGTGTATCCTGCGGGTAATGTCCATACATAATTGGTAGCCGCAGGAATGGCTGCTGATACAGAGAATGTTTTCGTGCTATCTTTCTGCAAAGCACATGGGCCTGATATGCCACCAATTACCGGAGGGGCCACAGTTGTTACTGAAACCACATTAGAAAATACAGATCCATTGGCAGCTGTAGTAGCTACTCTTCTGAAATATGTTTTTTGTGATAAGGCAGGTGATGCATACGTATTGCCTGTGGCACCGGTTATATTGGTAAATACAAGACTATCTGTACTTTGCTGCCATTGATACGTAATTGTACCATTACCTCCACCTGCATCATTTACGGAGGTAAAAGCTGCCGGAGTAGCACCAACACAAATGGTTTGGTTTGCTGCAATACTACCAGGTATGAAGGTAATTAAGATAGTAGGCGGAACAGCATTACATTGCGGGGTTGCCGGAGGATAACTTACTCTAAAGGTATCTGTAGGATTTACGGTAATAACGAGATAAGCATCCGGACGAGCTTTTTCAAAACCATCCGCGCCCTGAACCCATTGTCCATTAGAGATAAACCATCCAGGCCAATCGGTTCCTCTACCCTGACCATCTATTGCTGCACCTGGCCATAAAATTTCTGCCTGTAAAGGTTGGTTAAGCGCAGCTGCCTGTGCTGTAAGAACTGTTTTATCAGTATTTAACCAAGTTAAGGTTACAGGAGTAGCACCCGGTGTAAAATTAGGTACAACGGTATATTGAATATAAGGCACATCATTTCTACAAATTGAAGTGGCAGTTATTGATAATCCTCTTCCCACTTTGATCAATACCGTTGCCTGATCGCAATTACCCGGATTGGCTTTTTCACAAATTGTGTACGTAGCGGTATAGGTTCCTTCGAATGTATTGGCAGGAACTACTAATCCGGCATTGGCATCAAAAGCCAGTCCGGCAATACCTCCATTCGAATTCAGTGTAAGGTTCAGTAATGGTAAGGTTGCCTGAACATTGTTCAGTTTATCATTGGTTAATACAGTAGCTGTTGTTCCACCCTTGGCACCATTAATTTCTGTTGCAGTAAAATCATCGTTAACCGCATCAATGGTTAATACTGTAACGGTGATACTTGTGGTAGAAGCACAACCTGTAACGGTATTGGTTCCGGTTACGGTATACTGTGTAGTAGTTAGTGGACTGGCAGTTACTACAGCTGTGTTAGCTACAGATAATCCAGTAGCAGGTGTCCATCCATACGTATTGGCACCAGCGGCTGTTAAGCTAACCCCCGTTCCCATTTGAATGGTAGCTGTTGCAGGCGTAATCGTAACGGTTGGCAAAGCATTAATCACCACTGTAGTTGTTGAAGTATTCTTACAACCATTTACATCTGTTACTTCTACCGTATAGTTTCCGGCCGATAATGCGGTTGTAGTGGTAATGCCTGCGTTCTGCACTAAGGCTGTGAAATTATTCGGGCCCGTCCAGCTATACGCTGCAAAGCCACCTGTAGCAGTAACGGTTAGTGTGCCGCCAATACAAACAGGACTGTTACTTCCTGCTGTAACAACAGGAAGAATATTTACCGTTGTTGTAACAACATTACTATTGAAAGAGAATGCACCTGCTGTGGCAACCCTTCTATAAAAAGTAGTAGTGGCAACTGCACCAGGAGAATAGGTACTGCCGGTTGCACCTGCAATATTTGTAAAGCCAGTTGAATTAGATGTTGTGGATGATTGCCACTGGTATGTAATACCGGCCGCACCCGAAGCTTCTGTTCCCGAGGTTAATGTTGTTGGGGTAAACGTACCACAACCATTTTGATCACCTCCAATTACACCGGGCTCAATAACGGTAATGGTTATGGTAGCTGAACTAACGCAACCCGATACTGCGGTTCCGGTAACGGTATAGGAAGTGGTTGTAACCGGACTTGCCGTAACAACTGCCGTGTTAGTAGCAGATAATGCTGTAGCCGGAGACCATGTATAGGTATTGGCTCCCGCAGCAGTAAGTGTGGCACTTCCGCCAACAGCTATGGTAGTAGAAATGGTAGAGGCAGTTACAGTTGGTGTTGGATTTAATTCAACAGTAACCACGTTGCTAAACAATGGTCCATTGATATTGGTATTGCTGGCACCCGCTCTGGTAACCACGCTGCGCCTGTAAAAAGTGGTTGCCGTAATAGGTGCTGTTGCTGTATAATTGGTGAGGGTATCCGCTGCAGAAGTGGCGGTAAAACCAGTAGTAGCCGATGTTGTAGAAGACTCCCACTGATACAAATATCTTGTAGCGGTAATACTTCCTCCTGTTGCATTGGCTGTTGCTAAAATAGTGCCCGGTATTCCATTGGCACCGCAAAGATTACCTGCTGCCTGAATAACACCGGGTGATAATACGGCATTGGTATAAATACCCCAATTGAAAGGCCCCATATCAGCTACAGTAGTGGTAGTTAGTGTGCGAATCAATGGAGAAGAGTTACTGAAACCGGTTGGCAGTGAGCCAGCGGTTAAGGTGCCATCAACATTCACATCCTGATCACTAAGAATTAATTTAAGGTTACTGGTTAAAGATGGGACATTCGATAAAGTGTACGTTCCATCCACATCAACCACGGTTCTGTCTTTTACTACATTGTTATTATCAATCAGGTAAACATAAATACTTCCATTGGCGTTGGTACCCACTTCAGTGTTTGTTCTGATATTACTGAAGTCGTTTTGTCCGCTAATATCCACATCATTATACACCGTTCCTGAAAGTGTGGTAGGTACGGCGGTTACACTAATGGTTACCAGCGCAATGGATGATAAAGAACTGGAAACACCACAAGTAGGATGCGTATCGGTAATCTGGTATTGATAAGTATCTGTTCCTACAAAATTGGCATTGGGAGTATACCTGATTAAATTGTTCGGCATCAATTGTATGGTACCACTGGTAGGTGCCTTTAAACCTGTTGCCGAAATACTGATGGTGAAAACATCACTATTAGGGTCAGAATCATTGGCAAGAACATTGGTATACAAAAGCTGATTGGCCAATGTATTATCCGTATCCGCTACCGCCGAAGGTGCCACGTTTGGATTAGCGGCAGCACTGACCGTAATGGTAACGGTTGCTAAATTGCTCACTGCTGCACTTGGATCTGCTACTGTATATGTAAACTGGTCTGTTCCAATAAAATTATTATTAGGCGTATACTTATAAGTTCCATCAGCATTTGTGGTTAATACACCATTAGCCGGATTACCAACAATGGTAACGGTTAATAATTTATTCTCAGGATCTGTATCGTTTGCTTTTATATCAATGTTTACCGGCGTGCAACCAAAAGTGCTTTTGTTATCGTTAACAGCTACCGGTGGTTGGTTTGCTACAGTAACCGTTATGGTTGCCGTACCACTCAGTGCAACGGAGCATGCATCCGGAGCGTCTACACTAAAACGTCTGTAGGTAAATGTTTCAGTACCTACAAATCCGGTGGTAGGGGTATACACTACTGTATTACCAACTACTGTGGCTGTTCCATTAGCCGGGAAAGTAAGCAGCGTTGGTGCTGTAAGTGCTCCCTGCAAATCAACATCATTAGCAGCTACGTTAATGGTAACCGCTGTATTTGTATTGGTGCTTACGTTATCACTAACAATCGTTGGCGCTACACGGGTTACTGTAATTCTAATGGTTCCGGAATTGGTTGTTCCGTTTCCAGCATCGGTTACTACGTAGCGGATAGTATCAGTACCAACAAAATTACCTCTTGGTGTATAAACAATCTGTGTTCCTCCATTGATAATAGAAGCTGTAGAAGTTAACCCTCCTGATGAACCACTACCTATACTGGAAATAGAAGTAATGGTTAATTGTGTGTTATTACCATTAAAATAACTAACATCATTGGTTAATGGTGAAATGGTTACAGACAATGCCGAAGAAGTAGTCGTTGATTCTGGATAAACGATCGGTATGTAAGTGGTTGGTGTTGTTAAACAAGGGAAATAAGTAATAGATAGCTTGGGATGTCTTGATGCATCTGCCTCTTCCCTGCTATAAAAAGTAATCGGGTTGGCCCTGTTTGCTGGTCCACTTAATCTAAGCCCATTATTCGTTACTGCACCACTTAACCAGTTTTGTACCATAGTAGTAACGGTAGTGGTAAGTGTCCCACCCGCCGCCACTAGTGTGCCACTGAGCTGTCCAAATGTAGTATTACCTGTTGTTGTTATGTCAGTACCAGAACCTCCTGCGCCTTGAGAATTCCATGATGAACCAGTAGCGAATATATTATAAGTTGCCTGACTTTCAGACCAGTTTTGTAATACAGGATTGATAGCTAAGTTGATTGCTGCTCCAATAGGAAATAAATTTCCAGTTACCGTGAACCCATTTACCGAAGTCATAATGAGCTGCGCACTGGTAACAATAGCAGTAGAAGAAATGCTGGCTGATAACCCGCCGAAAGTAATGAGGGGCCTTTGTACGTTTCCTGTGGTTGTTCTGAGTATCAGTGTAGAAGCACTGCCATAATTTGTAGTAGGTGCAACCTGCTCCATATACGCATCTGCCGTTGGGGTTAGCGTTGTATTAACCGTAGAAGTAGTCTGGTTAAACTGGTATTTACCTGTTCCGCAATTATCTACCAATGTAATACTTACGGTTCCGGTACTACAATAGCCTGTAACGGTATTACAAGCCTGGTATGTAAACTGATCGCTGGTAACACCGGGAAGATTCTGAGAAAGATAAGAGAGCGTTCCGTTTACATTAATGTAAACATATCCTTTCGTTGGCTTTGTTGGAATATCACGTATGTATAAATTACTTCCTGTAGTGGTACCAACATTTCCATCATTCTTATCATTTCCCAATACATTGATTTGAACAATACTATTGGCAATGGCGTTGGCATTGTCATTTACCACGGCTGGCAAATTAATCACATCGCCTACTGCAATATTTATGTTTCCTACTGCTGTAGTAACACCGCCATCATTACTAATGGTGTATTGGCCCGATGTTGTTCCTTTATAACCGGCAGTTGGGGTAAAGGTTACACTTCCCGCTGTATTGGTGATAACCGTTCCGTTAAGCAGGTTGGTTACACTGATTAAGGTTCTGGCACCTGCGTTAGGATCAACATTACTATCAAATACATTAAAAGTAATAGACCCAGTTACACAACCATCTGCAATGCTTTTATTAATTGTCGCTACCGTTAATGGTGGTGTTGCCGGCACTACGGTTAAAGATTTTGAATCGAAAGATACCCGACCACAATTATCAGTTGCCTTACAGGAAATGATCGCTGTTTTAGCAGTAGCCCCTACATCATCCGGTTGAAAAGTAACATTCTGACTGGTGTTGTTTGGCAAAAAGGTACCGGGTATGGTTGATGTCCATATATAGGTTGCCCCTGCAGTGTTTGTACCTGTGGGGTTAGCATTCAGCTGAGGAGAAGTAACCAATGCTTTTAACTGTGTTGGTACACCGGTAATTCCTAATGAAAGTTTTGGTGGAATCTTATCATTTAATGCAAACAAGCTAAAGTTGAAAAATATACGTTGAGCGGCTATCTGATCGGCACCCGATCCTCCAAAATTATGCGATGCCTGATAGGCTACATAACCTCTTGCTGCATCACCAAAAGCCCTTCCGTATAAATTTTGAACAGCCTCTCCCGGAGATAAACCCGGAACATCTGCCTGGTTGGGACTTGTTGTAATTAATTTTGCACCATTGGCACCTGTTCTCCACGCACTTCCAATCTTGGGTAAGTATACGGTTTCAGATCCACCCAATTGGGCATTGTTGGTGTTGTTAAGATATTGAGCTATCGGATCTCCTGGTAAAAGAGTTGTAACCGGAGTTACTGCTCTGCTATGGTCTGTAAAAGGTACTAAACCATTGGTTGAGAGGAAGTTCATTTTACGTGTGCCATCATTGGGATCTACCAGATTCTCCAAAACACTTACCGCATGACAACCCGCCCAGATAGCACTTTTCTGGTCTCTGTTCCAATCCAACAAATTACTGTGATTGGCCCAAGTAGGATCGGCGTGAGGCAGAATAAAAATATCATCACAAGCCCCTAATTGTGCCGGAGTTTTAAAGCCATAAGCACTTGATGGAATACCCGCAGCATTCATAAACCCTACCGCAATACTACCATTGGTTTTATCCAATGCCCATTTCGGAACAAAACTTATTTTATAAGTAACCGTAACTGTAAGATCGCTAGTAATATCATCAATCAATACGCCCTGGTTCCTCCAACTGTTTAATACATTGGTAACTGTTGGGGTGATGTATTCTGCAGATATGATAAAGGTACCGCCTTTGTATCCCTTTCCATTGTGCGTAAAATCAATTCCATCTTTCACCTTATTGGCATTCACCACCACACTCACAGGTACATTATTGTTCTTGAGCAATGCATATACCAATCCATAAGGCTTCAATGAATTTTTTACGGTAGGTGTTGCAGACCCCATATCAATAATGGCTGAACCGGATTTGAAAGTCTGCGTTTGTGCAAAGGAAAAGCTACACACAAAAAGCATAGCAATAAACGCACAAAAAAAAGAAATTGATTTTTTTAGTATCATAGGTTGGTTGCCTGAAAAATTATACAAACGATATGTAATGATAAACCTGAACCACCCTTTCGGGAGGTTCAGGCAATCGATTATTGTTACTTAATTCTATCCTCTTGCTTTGATCAACTGTACCACTTTACGCTTCGTACCCTGAATCAATTCTGCATAGTAAGTTCCACTGCTATAATTATGTCCGATCTGGAATGTACTGTTGGAACCAATTTTTGTTTTGGCGTCCACTACTCTTCCATTACCATCCATTACACGCAGGCTAACCGGTGTTTCATACTTGCTTTCCAGTTTCAGTGTAAAGAAAGTAGTACTTGGATTTGGCATTACCGTCACTTTCAGTTCTTCTTCTGTAGTAGCTACTTCTGGTTCACCTTCTTTGGTTACGGTAAACGTATTGGTTGTTACCACCGAGTTCACACTGGTTGTATTACATGGTGTCTGGCTGCAGCTTCCCAATCTGTTTTGCTCATTGTCGTTACAGTTTGCGCTTGAAATGTAAGAAGAAACCTGACTGATCGCTACTTCAAGTGTTTTCGTTCTACCATATCTACCTGTAGTGGTTTGGCAAACATATACTTTGGTGCCTCCACAACCCGGTACACGTATATCCGTTACACAAATACTGATGGAAGCTGTTGATGTACATCCGAATTTATTAGTAACCAAAACACTGAAGCTGTAAGAACCAAAAGTAGATGGTGTGAACACAGGTGCGGCAGAAGTAGTACTGTTTAATCTGTTTACAGAACTACCACTCCATACATAAGTATACGGTGCACCCGATGATGGAAGTGACCCAATCTGTAAGGCAGTGCTTTGTGCACCATAGCCTAAGTACAGGTTGGTTGCTATACCACCGGTATAAGTACTGTTGGTTGGAACAGAAGTGATAGCAGTGGTAAAGGCAGCACCTCTGGTTATCAACTGAGTAGCAGTACTAAAGTTACCTGCCGCATCGGTTGCTTTCCATGTTCTGGTAATTACGTTGCCACTGGTTACATCTGTATAGGTTACTACAGGTGTGCTGCAGTTATCGGTTGCTGTTGCTGTTCCGGTGGCTGATGGCAATGTTGAACTACCGCAGTTTACCACATTATCAGCAGGATCAGTAATTACCGGTTTCACATTATCTACAATGGTTACTGTTTGGTTTCCGGTACTGAAGTTACCTGCAGCGTCGGTTGCTTTCCAAGTTCTGGTAATTACATTGCCACTGGTTACATCTGTATACGTTACCACAGGTGTGCTGCAATTATCGGTTGCCGTTGCAGAACTGTTACAACCCGAAGGAGTAGTAGATGATCCGCAACTTACTGTGATATTGCCTGGTACACTCAATACTGGTTTCACGTTATCAATAACGGTTATTGTTTGTGTTCCGGTGCTGAAGTTTCCTGAAGCATCTGTTGCTTTCCATGTTCTGGTAATCACATTGCCACTGGTAGCATCACTATAGGTAACTGTAGCTGAACTGCAATTATCAGTAGCCGTTGCAGTACTATTACAACCTGAAGGCGTGGTAGAGGCTCCACAGCTTACGGTAATATTACCCGGTACACTCAATACAGGTTTCACATTATCTACAATGGTAATCGTTTGTGTTCCTGTGCTAAAGTTACCTGCTGCATCGGTTGCTTTCCAGGTTCTGGTAATCACATTACCACTGGTAGCATCACTATAGGTAACTGTAGCTGAACTGCAATTATCAGTAGCGGTTGCAGTTCCGGTTGCTGATGGAAGAGTGGATGATCCACAATTTACACTTACATCAGCAGGATCGGTTATTACTGGTTTCACATTATCGGAGACAGTGATTTTCTGATACGCTTCGCTAAAATTACCTGATGCATCCGTTGCTTTCCAGTAACGTTTAATGGTAGTAGCATTGTAAGGCTCATCCCTATAAGTAATGGTTACAGCACTGCAATTATCTGTTGCGGTTGCATTTCCGGTTACAGATGGTGAAGTAGCTGATCCACAACTTACTGTGATATCATTAGGCTCAGTAAGAACCGGTTTCGTATTGTCAACAATCGTGATTATCTGAGTAGATGTGCTGAAGTTTCCTGCTGCATCTGTTGCTTTCCAGGTACGTGTTATTTTGTTTCCAACAGTTACATCGGTATAGGTTACTACAGGTGTGCTGCAATTATCTGTTGCTGTTGCTACGCTGCCACATCCTGATGGAGTGGTTGAAGAACCACAGCTAACTGATATGTCAGATGGATCACTGATAACTGGTTTTACATTATCTATAATCGTGATCGTTTGAACGCCTGTAGAGGAATTGCCTGATGCATCTGTTGTTTTCCATGTACGTGAAATCACGTTACCATTAGTTACATCAGTGTAAGAAACGGTAACCGAACTACAATTATCAGTTCCTGTTGCACTACCGCCACATGATGATGGTGCGGTTGATGCACCACAGTTTACGGTAATGTTAGCTGGTACGGTAATCGTTGGTTTAACCAGATCAACAATAGTGATCACCTGTGTTGAGGTAATATAGTTACCTGCTGCATCTGTTGCTTTCCAGGTACGGGTAATTTTATTGGTACCAGGCACATCACTATAAGTAACGTTAGCTGTACTGCAATTATCTGTTGCCGTTGCGGTTCCTGTTGCAGATGGTGCTGATGATGCACCACAGTTTATGGTAATGTCAGCCACATCGCTAATCACAGGTTTCACATTATCCACTACCGTTATGGTTTGTGTGCAGGTTGCATAGTTACCCGATGCATCTGTTGCTTTCCATGTACGGGTAGTTTTGTTACCACTTACTACATCAGTGTAGGTGATGGTTACTGCACTTGCATTATCGGTTGCTGTTGCATTACCGGTAACGGTAGGAGCAGTTGAACCACAAGCTACTGTTGCACTGGCAGGACAAGTGATCACAGGTTTAACTGTTTCCTGAACGGTTATGATCTGTGCACAGGTACTAAAGTTACCTGCGAGGTCTGTTGCTTTCCATGTTCTAGTGATAACATAGTTATAGAAGTTGGCAGCAGCCGCGTTGGTTCCCTTGTTGCTGGCATCGGTATAAGTGATGGTTACATCGCCTGAATTATCATCCGCTTCAGGAGACCCTGTTAAAGAAGGTGCTATTGAAGAACCATAAGTAACCGTTTTATTATCCGGACAATCAATAACTGGTTTCTCCGTATCTGTATATCCGGTACATGGTTGTTGTGAACAACTTCCTAAACGATCACCAGGATGGTTAGCCAGGTGAGCTGCTACTGCATTCACACTGATACTTAAAGTAAGTGGGTTACCTGCGTTACCCGGAGGCACGTGGCAGATATACACTTTCTTGCTATTATCCTCATCATCATCATTACATCCGCCATTGCCACCATTGTTATTGTGTACACAATCAGAAGAACTATGTGACCTGTGGTTACATGAATTGTGATTATGACCACCATGGTTACAATCGTTCGAGCTATGTGCCTGGTGGTTACATACTTTCTGCTCAGAAGAACCATAGTTCTTTTTGTGTCCACAATTTGATGAACTATGCGATTGGTGATTACATGAATTGTGGTTATGTCCTCTGTGCGAACAATCGCTTGAAGAATGTGATCTGTGATCACAGTTTTTATCATCGTCATCATCATCATCGTCATTGTCGCTGCTATGTGTATCTCTGTGTGAACAGCTATATGAACTGTGCGATCTATGGCTACAACTGTGGTTATGGCCTTTGTGCGAACAGTCATAAGAGCTATGCGACTGGTGGTTACACATTGTCTGATGATCATTATCATCATCGTCATCATCCCTATCAGAGCAGCTGCTGGAACTATGCGACTGATGGTTACAAGAATGGTTATGACCCTGATGTGAACAATTAGATGAACTATGCGACTGGTGAGAGCAGCTATTATGTCCATTATTGCTATTGTTATCAGGACAGCTGGAAGAACCATGCGACTGATGACTACAAGAATGTCCATGACCCTGATGTGAGCAACTAGATGAACCGTGCGACTGGTGGTTGCAGTTATTCGTAGTTGCACTAGTAAACACCCTGATATCGGTTACACAAATAGTGATATAAGAAGTGGTTTTACAACCCGCCGCAGTGGTTACCTCTACAGCGAAAGTATAATTACCACCTTGTGTTGGTGTGAACACCGGACTTTGTGTAGTGGTACTGCTAAGCATACTGCTTGCAGTTCCGCTCCATTGGTAAGTATAGGTTCCTGCGGTAGCAGGTGTTGCTTTTAAAGTAGTGCTTTGTGCACCGTATCCAAGATACAAATTGGTAGAAGGTCCACCTGTGTATGTATTGTTGGTTGGCGTAGAGCTTACTGTTACTACAGGCGATACACAACCTACTGTAACTGTGAAGCTACAGGTAGAAACATTTCCTGCTGCATCTGTTGCAGTTACGGTAACTGTGGTTGAACCCACAGGGAAGAAACTACCCGGTGCATGGCTATAAGTAACCACAGGCGTACTACAGTTGTCTGTTGCAGTAGCAGTGAAATTCACATAAGCTCCACTGGTTCCGCTTACAACCGTAGTGGAAGTTGTTGTAATAGATGAAGGACAATTAACAACCGGTTTAGTAACATCTTTTACAATCACGGTTTGTGTTTGTGAAGAAGTGTTGCCATTTCCATCGCTAAAGTTCCAGGTAATTGTATAGGTACCCTGAGCAGTATAGCTGGTTGGATTTGAAGTGGTTGCTGTAATCAATCCGGCACAATTATCTGTTGCTGTTGGAGCAGTTACTGTGGCAGCACACTGACCAGTTACGGTAGGCAGTGTAGCTACGGTTGGTACTGGCGACTGTGTATCTCTACCTGTATAGATTACTGCTGCAATGGTTTCATTTCCACTTGCATCGGTTACAGTATAGAAATATTTAACAGTCCATCCACCACCATTGGTACCTGTAGACAGTGTATTGGTTAATACAGCTGTTATCGGTCCGCTACAATTATCTGAATACAACGCTGCAATACTTGCTGTAGCTGGTGCAGCAGGTACATTACCAATACATTGACCGTTTGCATTACCTGGTAAGCTTCCGGAGATAGTTAATACAGGTGCTACATTATCATTAACAGTAATGATTTGTGTACACTCCGCTGAATTACCAGAAGGATCAACCGCTCTGTATGTACGTGTAATGGTATATTTATTAGTAGCTGTTTGATTTGAGATCACATCTCCTACATGGGAAATAACAGCTGAACAATTATCACTGGCAGTAACTAATGCCGTATTAGGTGCAGGTACCGCAGAAGCACACTGAACGGTTACCGGTGCAGGACAGGTAATTACCGGAGCAATGATATCTCTTACAGTTACTATAGCCGTTGCAGAAGCGGAATTTCCGTTTACATCGGTTACAGTCATGGTTACTGTGTTTGGTCCCAGTTTAGAACAATCGAAGCTGGTTTTATCAATAGTGATAGACGCAATGCCATCAGGATCGTAAGAACCATCATCAATATCACCTGCCGTAATGGTTACCTGACCGTTTTGATCAACGTATACAGTGATATCTTTTGTTTTGATAACAGCAGGATCATCTACTAAAGTAACGGTGATCGTTACAGTTGCAGTTGAACAATCGCCATTAGCATCACATACTTTGTATGTAAACACATCGGTGCCATTAAAGTTGGCATTCGGAGTATAGGTATACGTTCCATTAGTATTGAATACCAGGGTTCCGTGTGTAGTTGTTGTTACAACACTCCATACATTTCCGCCATCGCCACTCGGTGTATCATTTCCTGTTACCGTTCCGCTTACCGGTGTGTCTTCAGTGGTGCTTACTACATCGTTCACAGCTACTGGTACATCGTTCACAGATACTACGGTGATGGTAACCGTTGCAGTTGAACAATCGCCATCTGCATCACATAATTGGTAAGTGAATACATCAGTGCCATTGAAGTTGGCGTTTGGCGTATAAGTGTAGGTTCCATTAGTATTGAATACCAATGTACCATTCGTAGTTGTGCTTACAACACTCCATACATTACCACCATCTCCACTTAAGATATCGTTACCTGTTACAGTTGCAGTTAATACACCGTCTTCATTTACTGTCTCAGAATCATTGGTAGCTACTGGTAAATCATCTACTGATACAACTGTGATCGTTACTGTTGCAGTTGAACAATCGCCATCAGCATCACATAATTGATAGGTGAATACATCGGTACCATTGAAGTTGGCGTTCGGAGTATAAGTGTAGGTTCCATTAGTATTGAATACCAGAGTACCATTAGTCGTTGTGCTTACAACACTCCATACATTACCACCATCTCCACTCAAGATATCGTTACCTGTTACCGTTGCGGTTAATACGCCGTCTTCATTTACTGTCTCTGTATCATTGGTAGCAACCGGTGCATCATCTACTGATACAACAGTGATCGTTACTGTTGCAGTTGAACAATCGCCATCAGCATCACATAATTGATAGGTGAACACATCAGTACCATTGAAGTTGGCGTTCGGAGTATAAGTGTAGGTTCCATTAGTATTGAATACCAGGGTACCATTAGTCGTTGTGCTTACAACACTCCATACATTACCACCATCTCCACTCAAGATATCGTTGCCTGTTACGGTTGCGGTTAATACACCGTCTTCATTTACTGTCTCGGTATCATTGGTAGCAACCGGTGCATCATCTACTGATACAACAGTGATCGTTACTGTTGCAGTTGAACAATCGCCATCTGCATCACATAATTGGTAAGTGAATACATCAGTGCCATTGAAGTTGGCGTTTGGCGTATAAGTGTAGGTTCCATTAGTATTGAATACCAATGTACCATTCGTAGTTGTGCTTACAACACTCCATACATTACCACCATCTCCACTTAAGATATCGTTACCTGTTACAGTTGCGGTTAATACGCCGTCTTCATTTACTGTCTCAGTATCATTGGTAGCTATTGGTAAATCATCTACTGATACAACAGTGATCGTTACGGTTGCAGTTGAACAATCGCCATCAGCATCACATAATTGATATGTGAATACATCGGTACCATTGAAGTTAGCGTTTGGTGTGTAGGTGTAGGTTCCGTTAGTATTGAATACCAATGTTCCGTGAGTCGTTGTGCTTACAACACTCCACACATTACCACCATCTCCACTTAAGATATCATTACCTGTTACAGTTGCAGTTAATACGCCGTCTTCATTTACTGTCTCAGTATCATTGGTAGCTATTGGTAAATCATCTACTGATACAACTGTGATAGTTACTGTTGCAGTTGAACAATCACCATCAGCATCACATAATTGATATGTGAAAACATCAGTACCGTTGAAGTTCGCGTTCGGAGTATAAGTGTAGGTTCCATTAGTATTGAATACCAATGTTCCATTAGTCGTTGTGCTTACAACACTCCACACATTACCACCATCTCCACTTAAGATATCGTTACCTGTTACGGTTGCAGTTAATACACCGTCTTCATTTACTGTCTCGGTATCATTGGTAGCTATTGGTAAATCATCTACTGATACAACAGTAATCGTTACGGTTGCAGTTGAACAATCACCATCAGCATCACATAATTGGTAGGTGAATACATCGGTACCATTGAAGTTGGCGTTTGGTGTGTAGGTGTAGGTTCCATTGGTATTGAATACCAGGGTACCATGAGTAGTTGTGCTTACAACACTCCATACATTACCACCATCTCCACTTAAGATATCGTTACCTGTTACAGTTGCGGTTAATACGCCGTCTTCATTTACTGTCTCAGTATCATTGGTAGCTATTGGTAAATCATCTACTGATACAACAGTAATCGTTACGGTTGCAGTTGAACAATCACCATCTGCATCACACAACTGATATGTGAATACATCAGTACCATTAAAGTTTGCGTTTGGCGTATAAGTGTATGTTCCATTAGTATTGAATACCAATGTTCCGTGCGTAGTTGAACTTACAACACTCCATACATTACCACCATCTCCACTTAAGATATCGTTACCTGTTACAGTTGCAGTTAATACACCGTCTTCATTTACTGTCTCAGTATCGTTATTGGCTACTGGTACATCATCTACCGGTGTAACATCAATGGTTAATGTAGAATTAGCCGTTGCACCATGGGTATCAACAATGTAGTATGTAGCTACTGGCACAGAACCGTTATAGTTTGGCGCAGGTGTAAATGTGAATGATCCATCTGCATTGATTACCAGGGTTCCTTCAGTTAAAGTAGCCGTAGCACCCGCACTATAATTAATACTATTTACAGTAAATCCTGTTACAGTAATTGCATTGCCATCAACATCTGAGTCATTGGTCAATACATTACCACTTACCGAAACATCTTCCTGTGTGGTTTTTACATCAGGTTGTGCTACCGGTGGATTGTTAATAACAGTTACCGTAATGGTACATGAAACTGCATTGCCATTGGCATCTGTTACGGTTATGGTAACAGGCGTTGTAGTACCCACAGCGAAGAAGCTACCTGGCTGTATGCTATATGTTATGATTGGTGTTCCGCAATTATCAGCTGCATCTGTTACCGTAAAGCTGGTAACATTTGCTCCATTCAATCCCGGAGTTCCTGCAATGGTAATATTAGCAGGACAAGTAAAGGTTGGGTTCTGGTTATCTACCACTGTTACGGTTTGTGTAGCAGTAGAAGTATGACCATGAATATCTGTTACAGACCATGTTACGGTTGTAGTACCTATCGGGAAGGAAACAGGTGCATTATTTGTTGGCGGTGTAGTGCCACAATTATCACCAGTTACTGGTGTACCCAATGTTACATTACTTGCCAGTGTTGCGCAAGATCCCGCATCAGCAGATACCGTTACAGCAATTGGTGCCACAATAGTTGGGAATTCATCATCGGTTACTGTTACCGTTTGTACACCACCTGAAGTACGGCCATGCGCATCGGTTGCTGTCCATTGAATGGTAGTTACACCAACAGGATAAGCAGCACTTAACGGTTGACCATCACTTCTTAATCCGGTTACCACTACTGCAGCACAATTGTCTGAAGCAGTTGCTGTACCCAGTGTAATATTAGAAGGGCCACCATTGCCATTCGGGCCATTGCCGTTTGGTGTTTGGTTATTGTTATTATTACCAGAACCAAATGTGAAAGAACATACACCCGGATCAGCAGTATGTGTAACATCTGCAGGGATGGTGATGATTGGATCTTCCTCATCTGTAACCGTTACAGTAAAGCTGCCGTTTACGCTGTTGCCACTTGCATCGGTTGCTGTGTATACAACTACTGTTGTTCCAACAGGATATTGTGCACCTGATGCATGAGTTGCACTCAATACCGCACCAGGACAATTATCGGTTACACTCACCGGTGACCAGGTTACAATCGCTCCACACTGACCAGCATCATTTGATTTGCTGATGTTGGCTGGTAAGTTTACAATAACAGGGTTCTCAGTATCTACCACAGTTACAGTAAAGCTGCAACTGGTAGTACCACATATGTTTGAGGCAGTAACCACAACGGTGGTTACACCTTTGTTAAAGATTGATCCGCTACCAGTACCTGATCCACTACCTGTTGTAGCTCCACTAAATGTGTAGCTGTAATTAGCAGCTGGTACACCTGAAGCAGTTACAGTATAGGTTGCAGGTGCATCGCAGCGGCCTGTTGTTGTTGGTACTGTTTGATTAGTACCACATACTGTGATAACAGGAGTTACACAAGTAACAGTAACATCAAACGAACAGGTTTCTTCATTACCGTTTACATCAACTACTGTTACAGTAACTGTAGTTGTACCAACAGGGAAGAAGGTACCTGAGGCTTTGCTGTATGTTACAGATGCTACGCCACAATTATCGCTCGCTGTTGCAGTACCATACGTTACGTTGGCGCCACTTACACTTGATTCTGTGGTATTGGCTATTACACTAACATTGGAAGGACAAACAACGGTTGGTTTTTGTGTATCTGTAACCGTTACAGTAAAGCTGCCGTTTACGCTGTTGCCACTTGCATCGGTTGCTGTGTATACAACTACTGTTGTTCCAACAGGATATTGTGCACCTGATGCATGAGTTGCACTCAATACCGCACCAGGACAATTATCTGTTACACTCACCGGTGACCAGGTTACAATCGCTCCACACTGACCAGCATCATTTGATTTGCTGATGTTGGCTGGTAAGTTTACAATAACAGGGTTCTCAGTATCTACCACAGTTACAGTAAAGCTGCAACTGGTAGTACCACATATGTTTGAGGCAGTAACCACAACGGTGGTTACACCTTTGTTAAAGATTGATCCGCTACCAGTACCTGATCCACTACCTGTTGTAGCTCCACTAAATGTGTAGCTGTAATTAGCAGCTGGTACACCTGAAGCAGTTACAGTATAGGTTGCAGGTGCATCGCAGCGGCCTGTTGTTGTTGGTACTGTTTGATTAGTACCACATACTGTGATAACAGGAGTTACACAAGTAACAGTAACATCAAACGAACAGGTTTCTTCATTACCGTTTACATCAACTACTGTTACAGTAACTGTAGTTGTACCAACAGGGAAGAAGGTACCTGAGGCTTTGCTGTATGTTACAGATGCTACGCCACAATTATCGCTCGCTGTTGCAGTACCATACGTTACGTTGGCGCCACTTACACTTGATTCTGTGGTATTGGCTATTACACTAACATTGGAAGGACAAACAACGGTTGGTTTTTGTGTATCTGTAACCGTTACAGTAAAGCTGCCGTTTACGCTGTTGCCACTTGCATCGGTTGCTGTGTATACAACTACTGTTGTTCCAACAGGATATTGTGCACCTGATGCATGAGTTGCACTCAATACCGCACCAGGACAATTATCGGTTACACTCACCGGTGACCAGGTTACAATCGCTCCACACTGACCAGCATCATTTGATTTGCTGATGTTGGCTGGTAAGTTTACAATAACAGGGTTCTCAGTATCTACCACAGTTACAGTAAAGCTGCAACTGGTAGTACCACATATGTTTGAGGCAGTAACCACAACGGTGGTTACACCTTTGTTAAAGATTGATCCGCTACCAGTACCTGATCCACTACCTGTTGTAGCTCCACTAAATGTGTAGCTGTAATTAGCAGCTGGTACACCTGAAGCAGTTACAGTATAGGTTGCAGGTGCATCGCAGCGGCCTGTTGTTGTTGGTACTGTTTGATTAGTACCACATACTGTGATAACAGGAGTTACACAAGTAACAGTAACATCAAACGAACAGGTTTCTTCATTACCGTTTACATCAACTACTGTTACAGTAACTGTAGTTGTACCAACAGGGAAGAAGGTACCTGAGGCTTTGCTGTATGTTACAGATGCTACGCCACAATTATCGCTCGCTGTTGCAGTACCATACGTTACGTTGGCGCCACTTACACTTGATTCTGTGGTATTGGCTATTACACTAACATTGGAAGGACAAACAACGGTTGGTTTTTGTGTATCTGTAACCGTTACAGTAAAGCTGCCGTTTACGCTGTTGCCACTTGCATCGGTTGCTGTGTATACAACTACTGTTGTTCCAACAGGATATTGTGCACCTGATGCATGAGTTGCACTCAATACCGCACCAGGACAATTATCGGTTACACTCACCGGTGACCAGGTTACAATCGCTCCACACTGACCAGCATCATTTGATTTGCTGATGTTGGCTGGTAAGTTTACAATAACAGGGTTCTCAGTATCTACCACAGTTACAGTAAAGCTGCAACTGGTAGTACCACATATGTTTGAGGCAGTAACCACAACGGTGGTTACACCTTTGTTAAAGATTGATCCGCTACCAGTACCTGATCCACTACCTGTTGTAGCTCCACTAAATGTGTAGCTGTAATTAGCAGCTGGTACACCTGAAGCAGTTACAGTATAGGTTGCAGGTGCATCGCAGCGGCCTGTTGTTGTTGGTACTGTTTGATTAGTACCACATACTGTGATAACAGGAGTTACACAAGTAACAGTAACATCAAACGAACAGGTTTCTTCATTACCGTTTACATCAACTACTGTTACAGTAACTGTAGTTGTACCAACAGGGAAGAAGGTACCTGAGGCTTTGCTGTATGTTACAGATGCTACGCCACAATTATCGCTCGCTGTTGCAGTACCATACGTTACGTTGGCGCCACTTACACTTGATTCTGTGGTATTGGCTATTACACTAACATTGGAAGGACAAACAACGGTTGGTTTTTGTGTATCTGTAACCGTTACAGTAAAGCTGCCGTTTACGCTGTTGCCACTTGCATCGGTTGCTGTGTATACAACTACTGTTGTTCCAACAGGATATTGTGCACCTGATGCATGAGTTGCACTCAATACCGCACCAGGACAATTATCGGTTACACTCACCGGTGACCAGGTTACAATCGCTCCACACTGACCAGCATCATTTGATTTGCTGATGTTGGCTGGTAAGTTTACAATAACAGGGTTCTCAGTATCTACCACAGTTACAGTAAAGCTGCAACTGGTAGTACCACATATGTTTGAGGCAGTAACCACAACGGTGGTTACACCTTTGTTAAAGATTGATCCGCTACCAGTACCTGATCCACTACCTGTTGTAGCTCCACTAAATGTGTAGCTGTAATTAGCAGCTGGTACACCTGAAGCAGTTACAGTATAGGTTGCAGGTGCATCGCAGCGGCCTGTTGTTGTTGGTACTGTTTGATTAGTACCACATACTGTGATAACAGGAGTTACACAAGTAACAGTAACATCAAACGAACAGGTTTCTTCATTACCGTTTACATCAACTACTGTTACAGTAACTGTAGTTGTACCAACAGGGAAGAAGGTACCTGAGGCTTTGCTGTATGTTACAGATGCTACGCCACAATTATCGCTCGCTGTTGCAGTACCATACGTTACGTTGGCGCCACTTACACTTGATTCTGTGGTATTGGCTATTACACTAACATTGGAAGGACAAACAACGGTTGGTTTTTGTGTATCTGTAACCGTTACAGTAAAGCTGCCGTTTACGCTGTTGCCACTTGCATCGGTTGCTGTGTATACAACTACTGTTGTTCCAACAGGATATTGTGCACCTGATGCATGAGTTGCACTCAATACCGCACCAGGACAATTATCGGTTACACTCACCGGTGACCAGGTTACAATCGCTCCACACTGACCAGCATCATTTGATTTGCTGATGTTGGCTGGTAAGTTTACAATAACAGGGTTCTCAGTATCTACCACAGTTACAGTAAAGCTGCAACTGGTAGTACCACATATGTTTGAAGCAGTAACCACAACGGTGGTTACGCCTTTGTTAAAGATTGATCCGCTACCAGTACCTGATCCACTGCCTGTTGTAGCTCCACTAAATGTGTAGCTGTAATTAGCAGCAGGTACACCTGAAGCAGTTACGGTATACGTTGCAGGTGCATCGCAGCGGCCTGTTGTTGTTGGTACTGTTTGGTTAGTACCACATACTGTGATAACAGGAGTTACACAAGTAACAGTAACATCAAACGAACAGGTTTCTTCATTACCATTCACATCAACTACTGTTACAGTAACCGTAGTTGTGCCAACTGGGAAGAAGCTACCTGAGGCTTTGCTATAAGTAACAGATGCTACGCCACAATTATCGCTCGCTGTTGCAGTACCATACGTTACGTTGGCGCCACTTACACTTGATTCTGTGGTATTGGCTATTACACTAATACTTGAAGGACAAACAACCGTTGGTTTTTGTGTATCTGTAACCGTTACAGTAAAGCTGCCGTTAACAGTGTTGCCACTCGCATCTGTTGCTGTGTACACAACTACTGTGGTTCCAACAGGATATTGTGCACCTGATGCATGAGTTGCACTCAATACCGCACCAGGACAATTATCGGTTACACTCACCGGTGACCAGGTTACTATCGCTCCACACTGACCCGCATCATTTGATTTGCTGATGTTGGCTGGTAAGTTTACAATAACAGGGTTCTCAGTATCTACTACCCTAACGATAAAGCTGCATGATGAGGTATTACCACAATCATCAGTTGCTGTTGCCGTAACGGTTGTTGTTCCTACAGCGAAGAAGCTGCCAGGGGCAATGCTATAGGTAACATTGGCTGATCCGCAGTTATCAGTTGCAGTAACTGCAAAAGACACATTCGCACCGCATTGACCTGTGGTATTTGAAACCGTAATAGTTGAAGGGCAGCTTATTACCGGTGCCGTATTATCTACAACCGTAATAATTTGTTGATGATTAGAACCATTACCTGCATTATCCCTTACTATCCATGTTCTGGTTAAGGTATAATTACCAGGACAGTTTCCATTGGTACGTACTTCTGTAAATGTGATCGTTGGATTAGAATCGCAGTTGTCATTAGCTACCAATGTTGCCGGTGCAGGAACTGCATTGCATTGTACCGTTAATGTTGCAGGTGGTATACCGCTAACAAACGGACCTTGGTTATCAACAACAGTTATCGTAAAGCTACAAGTTGTACTATTGCCTGAAGCATCTGTTGCTCTAAGCGTAATGGTACTAACACCTACCGGATAAGCTGAACCTGAAGGCAGGCCTGCAATCTGAGTAACCGTTACTCCACCACAATTATCTGTGGCTGTTGGCATAGCCCAGGTTATTACACGGCTGCACTGCGCATAATCATTACTTCTCAACAGATTTGCAGGACAAGTAATTGACGGAGGTGTAACATCCTGAACTGTTACAACCGTTGCTGCTGATGTTGCTGAACAAGCACCGTTAGATACAGTTACTGTATATGAACCTGCTGCACTAACTGTGATTGATTGGGTTGTGGCTCCATTGCTCCATGAATAACTGCTGCCTGCTGATGCAGTCAACGTTACTGATCCGCCAGGGCAGAAGGTAGTTGGACCACCAGCTGTAATAGTTGGAGTAGTTGCAACACAAGTTACGGTTACTGTAAATGAACAACTTACTGATTGACCCGCTGCATCTGTTACAGTATAAGTAACTGTAGTCGTTCCTATCGGGAAGGTCGATCCGCTTGGTAAACCTGCGGTTAAAGTGGTTACAGCACCAGGACAATTATCTGTTCCTACGGGTGCACTGTACGTTACTACCGCACCTGCACCACTGGTTGCACTTACACTGATGTTCGAAGGACAAGAAATTGATGGAGGCGTTACATCCAGTATAATCACCTGCTGGTTAGCAGTGGTAGTGTTGCCATTGCCATCATTGAATGTCCAATGGATAATATAAGAACCTTGTGTATTATAAGTTAATGGATCAGGGGTAGTACCATTGATCGTGCCTGCACAATTATCTGTAGTTGTTGCTACAGGTACGGTTGCTGAACACTCTGCTGTAATAGTTGGCAATACAGGGGTTGCAGGAGGTGTAACATCCTGAACCGTTACAACCGTTGCTGCTGATGTTGCTGAACAAGCACCGTTAGATACGCTTACTGTATATGAACCAGCTGCACTAACTGTGATTGATTGGGTTGTGGCTCCATTGCTCCATGAATAGCTGCTGCCTGCTGATGCAGTCAACGTTACTGATCCGCCGGGGCAGAAGGTAGTTGGACCACCAGCTGTAATAGTTGGAGTAGTTGCAACACAAGTTACGGTTACTGTAAATGAACAACTTACTGATTGACCCGCTGCATCTGTTACAGTATAAGTAACTGTAGTGGTTCCTATCGGGAAGGTCGATCCGCTTGGTAAACCTGCGGTTAAAGTGGTTACAGCACCAGGACAATTATCTGTTCCTACGGGTGCACTGTACGTTACTACTGCACCTGCACCACTTGTTGCACTTACACTGATGTTCGAAGGACAAGAAATTGATGGAGGCGTTACATCCAGTATAATCACCTGCTGGTTAGCAGTGGTGGTGTTACCGTTGCCATCATTGAATGTCCAATGGATAATATAAGAACCTTGTGTATTATAAGTTAATGGATCAGGGGTAGTACCATTGATCGTGCCTGCACAATTATCTGTAGTTGTTGCTACAGGTACGGTTGCTGAACACTCTGCTGTAATAGTTGGCAATACAGGGGTTGCAGGAGGTGTAACATCCTGAACTGTTACAACCGTTGCTGCTGATGTTGCTGAACAAGCACCGTTAGATACGCTTACTGTATATGAACCTGCTGCACTAACTGTGATAGACTGAGTAGTTGCACCATTACTCCAAGCATAACTTGCACCTGCAGAAGCAGTCAACGTTACTGATCCGCCAGGGCAGAAGGTAGTTGGACCACCCGCTGTAATAGTTGGAGTAGTTGCAACACAAGTTACGGTTACTGTAAATGAACAACTTACTGATTGACCCGCTGCATCTGTTACAGTATAAGTAACTGTAGTGGTTCCTATCGGGAAGGTCGATCCGCTTGGTAAACCTGCGGTTAAAGTGGTTACAGCACCAGGACAATTATCTGTTCCTACGGGTGCACTGTACGTTACTACCGCACCTGCACCACTGGTTGCACTTACACTCATGTTTGCAGGACAAGAAATTGATGGAGGTGTTACATCCAGTATAATCACCTGCTGGTTAGCAGTGGTAGTGTTGCCATTGCCATCATTGAATGTCCAATGGATAATATAAGAACCTTGTGTATTATAAGTTAATGGATCAGGGGTAGTACCATTGATCGTGCCTGCACAATTATCTGTAGTTGTTGCTACAGGTACGGTTGCTGAACACTCTGCTGTAATAGTTGGCAATACAGGGGTTGCAGGAGGTGTAACATCCTGAACTGTTACAACCGTTGCTGCTGATGTTGCTGAACAAGCACCGTTAGATACAGTTACTGTATATGAACCAGCTGCACTAACAGTGATTGATTGGGTTGTGGCTCCATTGCTCCATGAATAACTGCTGCCTGCTGATGCAGTCAACGTTACTGATCCGCCAGGGCAGAAGGTAGTTGGGCCGCTGGCCGATATTGTAGCTGTTGGTAACGGGTTAACAGTAATGGTCATTGTTGCTGTAGTAGCACACTGACCTGCATCTGGTGTAAATGTATAAGTAGTAGTAGCTGTATTATTTAATGCAGGAGACCATGTACCTGTAATATTATTAGAAGAGGTAGTTGGCAATGCTGCTAAGCTTGCGCCTGAACAGATAGCTGCTACTTGTGTAAAGGTTGGAGTAACATTTGGATTTACCGTTACACGTGTTGCAGCAGAATTAGCTGAACAACCATTTGCATCGGTAACATTTACTCTTATATTAGGGGCCGAAAAATTAACCGTAATAGATTGTGTATTCTGACCAGTACTCCATGCATATAAGATACCCGGAGAAGCGGTAAGTACAACTGAACCACCTGCGCAGAAAGTAGTAGGTCCACTAGGTGTAATGGTTGGAGTAGGTAATGGATTCACTGTTACAGTAGTTGCAGCTGAAGTTGCTGAACAACCTGCTGCATTGGAAACTGTTACCGTATAAGAACCGGCAACTGAAGTTGTGATGGCTTGAGTTGTTGCACCATTGCTCCATAAATAACTGCTTCCAGCAGATGCTGTCAATGTTACAGAACCACCGACACAGAAAGCAGTAGAACCACTTGCAGTAATAGTTGCTACCGGTGGTACACAGGTAACCGTTACCGTAAACGAACAACTTACTGATTGACCCGCTGCATCAGTTACTGTATAAGTAACTGTAGTGGTGCCTATCGGGAAGGTGGATCCGCTTGGTAAACCTGCGGTTAAAGTAGTAGTAGCACCAGGACAATTATCTGTTCCTACCGGTGCACTGTACGTTACTACTGCACCTGCAACACTGGTTGCACTTACACTGATGTTTGCAGGACAGGTAACTGATGGAGGTATATTATCAACCACCGTTACAATTTGAGTAGCTGTAGCAGTTAAACCTACTGCATCGGTTGCTGTCCAGGTAACTGTGGTATTGCCTTTCGGGAAACTGGTTGGCGCATTATTGCTAACTGTAACACCCGGACAATTATCGCTAAATATTGCATTGCCTAAGGAAACATTGGTTGCAGCACAACTATTCGCATCAACATTCACCGTTATTGCAGCAGGTGCTGTAATGGTTGGATTTTGTGTATCATTTACAGTTACGGTAAAGGACGCAGTAACCGTTCCACACGCATTCGTTGCCGTTATTAAAACAGTGGTTACTCCTTTATTAAACGTTTGACCAGATCCGGTTCCGGATGTAGTAGCAACCGTAGTAGCACCACTAAAACTATACGTAACAGCAGGTGAGGTTCCTGTTGCAGTTACTGCAGGATAATTAACTACTGCTGTACATAGATTAAGAGCGGTTGATTGTGTAAGATTCGTTGTTCCTGTGATTACTGGAGGCGTACAAGCTGTAGGTTCTTTCCATTCAACAATAATTTGTCCATCTGTATCAGGTGAACCATGTCCCGAATTGGTTTGAGTACCTGCTCCGCTGTTAAAATAAGATCCACCTCCACCACCATGTGTACCGTCGGCGTTTCCGTCAAAAGTTCCACCTCCACCACCTGAATATCCACCACCGCCGCCACCGCCATAGGCGTTATTGGCACCACCACCACCATATCCACCGGCACCAGAATTACCGGAGTTTCCACCAACAGCTCCGCCCACATCATTTGGACTATTGCCATGGTAAATGCCATTAAGCGAAGGCAATATAAATCCATTTGCATCTGAGGAATGATCAGCCGGAATCCATCCTGCACCACCACCCGCACCTGGATTTGATGCAGTAGTCTCTCCTGTAGTATAATCTGGGCTATTACCACCAGCACCACCGCCACTACCAGGATCACCACCTGTAAGAACACCTTCAACTGAAAGTCCATAATATCCATCTACCCCCAGATTTGCATCTATCACCGCATCAGGATACAATGCTTCAGTCGCTGGGTCTATCGCTAAAGATCCTGCACCACCACCACCACCCGCAGCTATTAAAGGAAATCCTGATTCATTGGTTCCGTTTAAGAAAACAAAACTTCCACCACCACCACCAGAACCTGAACTACCCAATGATCCTTTTTGACCAACCAATATAGTTAAACCAGAACCCGCCAATGAAGTATTGTAGTCACCATTAAAAAAAGCACCCCTGCCACCATCATTTCCGAAGTAACTTCCACCGGAAGCACCTCTGGCATATATTTTAATGTCGTAAGCATTGGCTGGTATACTCAGGTTTCTTACCAGCTGCCCATTATCGAAATTATACGTTCTGGTTTCCTGTGTAAAAAACAAAGGAGTACCTGGCGTTTCCGCTGACTTACTCTTCTTTTTTACATGGTAAACCTCACCAAGGGGTTTCTTAAAGGTTCCGTCTTTCCCGGCTTTATTATGCAAAGCAGCATCATTAATGCTGAAGAAAGCAGGCTTTGCATTGGTAGAAAGCGCGCTTAACAATACGGCTACAATCGTAAGGGAACAGAGTGTTCTGAGTAGAACTTTTCTCATAAAAACAGGTTTTGGCGTAATATTCTTGGTATTCTTTTGTTCTGATTTCGGTTCGATACCAGCCATTTTCCTCCACAAAGTTGGTAGAAACAACTACCTAATTTCTGACACACACAGACTGTACTCGATGATTCATCGGATTGTAAGAGAGAATTTTCTCTTATTGGATTTTTAAAACTGCTTCAGCTGAAACACGCACCATTAAAGGAATACAGCACCGTACCATTTTTTTTCAATCTCAACTCAAAAGCTTTTTTCAGACAACACAAAAACATAAAAATGCTGATCCCAAAACATATCTAATCATAATTAACACCCAAAGCTGTTAATTTCAATTAACAATATTATACGTTTTGTAGTGATAATCCTACACTTTAATGACTATTTAATCTAAATATTGTAGAAGCCTGTCGAATTATCCCTACAGAAAATTGCATTTTATGTACTGACTGGTACTTTAGTAACTAATTCATTTGTTAAAAGAATATATTCAATTGATTATCAATTATTTAAAATTTTTTCGAAATAATACTTTTCTGCTACTTGTCATTGACGCTCACTTTCTTATTCTCCCAGATTTTCAATCCGTCCAGCCCAACTTGTCAAAGCCAATATTCCAGATTAGCGAAAAAGGGCACTTTTCAACCGCTAGTAGGCATCGCTATAACTACAGCCAAAAAGATGATTTTAATGATTAAGATGAAGAAAACAAACCTATACCTCACATGCATCCGACAGCATTTTGGGGCAAATAAGTATGTGGTAATTGTAAGAAAGCGTTCTCAGTTGAGAGACGTGTAGCAAGAGGTTCTATACTTTTTTCTTCACTAAAATCTATTCCGGTAATAGGAGTAAGAAGCGGATTCCTGGAAATGATTACAATGGTAAATACAATCTCTATATTTTTTATCAAGCTTCGTAAATGATATCCTGATTAAAAGATCTCCTATTATAAAATTCTTAGAGTTACTTATTTTTAGTTTGTTACCCTAATTTCTCTCTGCGAAAACTCTCTGTCCGCTGCGACTCCGCGGTTAGTTTTTGCGAACCGTATAGCCGCAGCGTTTTTTTCAGAAATCTAAGCATGTCATTTTTTAAACCCTATTCTGTCACGCGCTTCCCATTTTCTTTTTGCCGCTTTTTCATCCAATAGGTTTTCCATTGCATCATATATACTGTTTAACTGAACATCGTGTTCTCCTAACCTTGCTTTTATCTCTTTCAGCTGTTCTTTCAAATCGCTTTGCTTTAATAAAATCTTTCGTATATCAACAAAAGCCCGCATGATGGCAATGTTCATGTTAATAGCTTTTTCGCTGTGCAGGATACCGCTTAGCATAGCTACTCCTTGTTCTGTAAAAGCATAGGGCATGAATTTTCTATGCTGTCCCCTCCCTGTTTTTAAGGTCACAATTTGTGATGTTAAAGAGTTGCCGCTTTCTACAGCTTCCATTTGATGCCGTATACTTTCAAATTCATCTTTTGTAAGCTGAAACATAAAATCCAGAGGAAATCTTTTATTGTTTCGTTTTACCGTCTGGTTCAACACCCTGATTTCTACTTCATATAGAAATGCCAAATCACTGTCTAACATTACCCGTTCACCACGTATTTCATAAATCCTGTTTTGAATACTGCGTATTATTTGCATGCAGGTAGTTTTTAAAAATCTAACGAGATCTGTTGATCGTCAAAATAATAATAAACTTCCTTACGATTGTTCATTGCATATTCTATGGAAACATTTTTTATTGATGATGTATATACTTCCATTCAAACTCGTAACAAATACGGCGTATAAACCGTATATGTAGTAACTAATCTCATCCTAAAAAAAAGAAATAATGGTATCATCATTTGATCGATGATAATTGCTAAACATTCGTTACTCGGCATTAGTGGAAATAAGTACTACTCTTTTTCTCCTGCCTTCTCTTATTGAAATAATTTCTCACTTTATCTTACCAACCCAACATTAGCATCACGCTATGATTTGGTAACCTAATGATTTCACAAAGAGTGTTGTAAGAGAAAAGGAGCTAAAGAGATTTTGTGCTTGTTATATGGTTGGCTATTTTCCAATACAGAACTTACTAAAAATAAAATCCAACTGATCCTCATTCGTAATCTGACCAGTGATGGTTCCGAGGTAATGCAGGCATTGTCTGATGTCCAATGCCAACAGATCACCCGGCACTTTTTCATCCAGTCCACGCTGAACATCTTCTAATGCAAAACTTAGTTTTTGGAGCGCATCAAAATGGCGGGCGTTGGTGATAATAGTAGATTCAATGTTTATATCGCCATGAATGGCTTTGGCTACCAGTTCATTTTTTAATTGATCGATATTGATATGCTCTTTTGCAGATATAAAAACAATATCAGGGAAGGATGAAAATTTTTCCTGAACAATCCCTTCTTTTCCATCAACCTTATTACCTATGAGTATGTATTGAATATGCTCTTTTGTAAATCCATCCACCACTATTTGTAAAGTAGGTGCATCAATTTCATTCACATCAAATAAATACATCACCACATTGGCGGCCCGCATTTTTTCGTAGCTTTTTTCCATTCCAATGTTTTCAATACGATCATCAGAATGTTCGCGGATACCGGCTGTATCTATCAACCGAAACAATACGCCTTTTATGTTTAGTATTTCTTCAATGGTATCTCTGGTAGTTCCTGCAATCTCACTAACAATGGCACGGTTTTCATTTAAGAGTGTATTCAGTAAAGTTGATTTACCAGCATTGGGTTTTCCGATAATGGCAACCTGAACACCATTCTTAATTACATTACCTAATTGAAAAGAACTGATTAATTGATTAGTTGATACACTTAATTGTGAGATCAATCCATATAATGAAGCGCGATCTGCAAACGCCACATCTTCCTGTGAAAAATCTAACTCTAATTCTATCATGGCAGAAAACCGTATCAGCTGCTCGCGCAGTTGATGCAGGTCAGACGAGAATCCGCCGCGCATACTATGCAATGCTGTTTTACGGCTGGCCTCGGTATTACTGGCAATCAAATCGGCTACTGCCTCGGCCTGCGTAAGATCCAGTTTGCCATTCAGAAACGCTCGCTGCGTAAACTCTCCTGGCTTGGCCATGCGAACACCTGAATCAGTAATGGCGCGGATAATATTTTCTTGTATGAATGGAGAGCCATGGCAACTGATCTCTATTACATCTTCACCTGTATACGAACGTGGACCTTTATAAAGTGATAACACTACTTCATCCAATACCTGCCCATTGTATTCCAGTAAGCCTACCTGCAAGGTATGCGAGGCCAGCGTTGCCAAATTTTTGGAAGGAAACAGGGCATTCACCACAGCAAAAGTTTCTTTACCACTTACCCTTATTACCCCAATAGCACCCACACCCGGTGGTGTTGCTAATGCAACAATGGTATCATCCCAGCCACTCAACTGTCCTAACATATATTTGCGTTTCGCTGCAAAAATAGAACAATGACCTGAGTATGTGAATGGTGATGGGTAATAAGGTGAAGAGTTCCAATATATACTATAGACCATAGTCCATGGTCCATGGTCTATGGTCTATGGTCCATTGACAATTCACCATTGCCCATTGCCCATCACTGTTCTGCAATACGAAAGGTGATTTTTTGTTTTTGGCGATAGAGTACATTTTGTCCATTTTGAACCGCTGGAATCCAGTTAGGTCCTTTTCGGATAACGCGGATGGCTTCGGCTTGTGTTCCATAACCTGGATCATTTTCTGCACGAACATCACTGATCACGCCATTCTTGTCTACAATAAATGAAACGGTTACGGTATAATCGGCTGCAGGCGCCCCATTTTCTATGGGAATATCTTTATTGAGGTTTCTCTCCAGAAATTTTATCCACGCTTCTCTGCCGCCAGGAAATCGGGCTTCTATCTGTACAGGTGTAAAAGTCCTATCAATTTCTGATTCAACTTTTATGGGTTGTATTCCCGTGTTGGTGGTTTCTACGGGCGGTTGGATGTTTTCATCTTTTATCCCCTTCTGGTCAATAGGTCCTATCCTTGTATTTTCAATCTCATCTACAGGTTTTACTTCATCAGCTTCAGGTACCAATTCATCAGGCATAATAAGAGGTGGAGTTACCTTTGCCATTTCCAATTTAGGTGGTTCCTGTTGCACAACAGGTTTCGGAATCTCGGGTTTCTTCTCCTCCTTAAAATTTTCCAATTGCATGGTGGTAAAAATATCTGCTTGCTTAACGCTACGTTTTCCATTTGCCATAATAGCACCTGCAATAAAAAACAGGCAAACAAAAACAGTTCCCGAAAAGGCATAAGCAAGCCGCCTGTCGTAAGTTTTGCGCAACTCATAGGCACCATAACTTTTATTACGGCCATCAAAGAGAATGTCTAAAATGTCGGCTGTGAGAATGTGTAACTTTTCCATAGTAGTCAATTTCTACTATGATTCGGCATTCTATAAAAATCCACATCGATTTTCTGCGAGAAAATTATCGTGAAATTCCATAAGAGAGATTGATTTTTTGTAAGAGGCCAATCGTGTGACGTTAATCGTCAATCGTGAATGGTGAGTAGCACGTCATTTCGACGAGGCAACAAGGAGAAATCTAATCATCTTCCTGATCATACCATTGCAAGCAATCGTAAGATTTCTCACTACGCTTCGCTTTATTCGAAATGACGTACTCTATGTTGTGAATTGGCTACAGCACGTCATTTCGACGAGGCAACGAGGAGAAATCTCATCACCTTACCTATATGCTTACAAGCAGTCATAAGATTTCTCTCGCCGCTTCGCTTTGTTCGAAATGACGAATCTTATCTTACTCACGATTCACGATTGACGATTCACGCTACAAAAAAAGCCCCGCTAAAAATTAGCAGGGCTCTTAATTATTTGATCAAAGAGAATTACTCTTCTGATACTACGAAAGTGATACTTTGTTTGTGACGGTAGATAACATTACGACCATTTTGTACCGCTGGTTTCCATTTAGGACCTTTGGTAATTACACGAATCGCTTCGGCTTTGGTTCCATAACCGGGATCATTTTCCGCAGCTACATCACTAATACCACCATCTTTTGATACGATGAAAGAAACCACTACTGTGTATTTTCCCGGAGGTGCACCATTTTCAACAGGGAGATCCCTGTTCAGGTTACGTTCCAGGTATTTTTGCCAGGCAGGTAATCCACCCGGAAACTCAGCAGCAATTTGTACTACGGTAAATACTTTATCATAGTCTTCTTCTACTTTGGGGGCTTCTACCACACCGGTTCCTTTTTCTACAGGAGGGGCTACGATACCTTCATCTTTTGCTCCTTCCTGATTAATGGTACCAATCTTGGTATCTTCCAGTTTTTCCACTTCTTTAATTTCCTCATCAGGTTTTACCTCTTCATCCTTCACAATTTTGGGAGGGGTGAACTTGGTGATTTCCACTTTGGGTGGTTCCTGTTTTGGTGGAGGCGGCGGCGGTGGTGGTTCCGGCTTTTTCTCCTCTTTGTTTACATTCTCCAGTGTCATATCAGCCACTACAATATCTGCTTTACCTTTTTTGGTTGAGTTGGCAACAAGTGCCCCTCCAATCAGGAGGGCACATAAGAGCAGCATACCGATCATTGCAATCTGGATACGTTTGTTATACGTTTTGCGCAGATCATAGGCACCATACTCTTTGTTCCTTCCGTCGAAAAGGATATCAAGAATGTCGGCTGATAAAATTTTGTTTATCTCCATGATAAAAAACTTTTGTAATTAGATTCAGGTTGAGAAAAATTTCTCAACTAATTAGTTGCCAGCCCCAGCCGCTGCTATTTCCTCTGATTTCTTCACCAGTTGTGTTTCCACATCGGTAATATCAACCAGGGCATAACGCGTACAAACATTAATCGTCATCTCATCTAAAATATCAATCACATTTTTATATGTGCACTCCTCCGAAGGTTTCAATATCACTACAAAATCCTTCAGTTCTTTAACGCTGTTCTTTTTCTTGATCAGCACATCGCGGATGTCATGAAAATTTGATGACTTAAAGTTTGATGCAGTATTATCTAACTCTCCTTCATAGTAAAAAACATTATTGTCTTTTCCTAACAGGATAGTGATAACACCCGACTGTTTTGCCTTGTTCTGGTCTTCCGGTTTGTCCGCATCCTTGGGCAGGTTCAGCTTCATAGCAGTAGCCTGACTCATGGTTGTGGTGAAGATGAAGAAGGTGATCAGTAGGAATCCCAGGTCCACCATCGGCGTAAGGTCAACACGGGTTGACAACTTTTTGCTTTTCTTGACCCCGGGTCCTTTCTTGTGGCCTCCGCCACTCGAGGTATCCATTTCTGCCATGTCGGTAGAATTTAGTTTTCGTTTGTAATATATTTACTCCTCTCTCTTTTCGCCAGACTGTGCTTTTTTCCACAGATCTGAACCCACTGGAACACCTTCCGGACTAGTTACCATCTGGAATTTCAGAATATCATTCTTTTTAAACGCTGTTATTACGCTTTTGAATGCCGGGAATTTGGCCAGATTATCTCCTTTAACGAGAAAAAATGGCTTTTTGCCCTGGTAAGCACTCATTACCTGTGTCATCCATTCTGTCAATTCATTATTGGCAGTATCTTTCACAGGAATGCCGGGTAACAGGTTTCCTTTACGCTGGTCTTCCGGAAGGGCCAGAAATGATTTCAGCTCGCCGAAAGAAGCACCATAAAAAGGTGATTTCTTAAACGCCTTCATGTCCAATCCCAGATTTTTGGTATTGTTCAATGCATTTCCTACGGTTTCTTTGATAGATTCATCATCCATCTCCAGAAACACTTTTCCGTCTTTGTCAATAATTATCTGCACAAAATCCTTTTGAGGGGCAACTTTAGCAGCCACCGACTTGGGGATGGTTACAGCAATTGCCTCAGAAGGCTTAAACTTTGTTGTTAAGATAAAGAATGACAACAACAGAAAGGCCACATCGCACATCGCCGTCATGTCGATGCTGGTACTTTTACGAGGTAATTTGGCTCTACCCATTGTTATATATTTATAGTTTCACAGTTATGATTCAAAATATTGTCGTTTCCATAATAAACCCAACGATTTATTTATAGTTAGCGGCAAAACTTTGTGTTAAAGTGAAACCTGATTCGTCGATACCATATGTGATACCATCGATACGGGTGGTAAACACGTTGTACATAATGATCGCTACTGCAGAAGTACCGATACCCAGAGCTGTATTAAACAAGGCCTCAGAGATACCTTTCGACAGTTCGCGGGCTGCATCACCACCGCCTTCGTCACCTAGGGCAGAGAATGATTTGATCATACCCATTACCGTACCTAACAGACCCAACAGGGTAGCTACTGATGCGATGGTAGATAAGAACACCAGATTTTTTTCCAGCATAGGCAGTTCCAAAGCAGTGGCTTCTTCTACTTCCTTCTGAATATTCAATACTTTCTGCTCGGTTACAAGCTCAGTATTGGTGATCATTTCTTTGTATTTTTTCAGACCTGCTTTCATTACATTACCTACAGATCCTTTTTGCTTATCACAGGCAGCAAGGGCTTTATCAACCTCTTTGTTAGCCAGGTGAAACTGAACGGTACGAACAAATTCTGCAATACTTCCGCTACCGGCCGCTTTGGTTACAGTAAGGAATCTTTCAATTACAAAAGTTAACACAGTTAAAAAACAACCGATCAAGATAGGTACGATGATACCACCTTCATACATTTTAGCGATACTGGCATCAGGCTTTATCCCTTTGTGATTAGGCCAAAAACCACCATTCGGATCAGGGTTTGTGAAGTTACTCGCAGCACCTAAATAAAAACGCCAGATAACATATCCCAGTACAATACACAGGAGTGGCGCCAGCCATGAAATTGAGTTACTGCTCTTCTTTGGTTGTGCGGAAGATGGGCTTTTTACAGCAGCACCTGCAGTTGGTTTTGTTTCAGCCATGATTCAATTGATTTTTGGTTTTTTAAAAATTACAGTTGATTTAAAAATTTGTCTCCGCAATTCTACTGAAAATTGTTTTGAAATAGCAAAACATTATTTCAAAAAGTAAAAAAAGAGACAACAAAATAACTAATTTATTGAAAGCCGCCAATTAGATTTTTATTAGAATTCCTCTGATAAGGGCGGTTTTTCAAGGAGGTGTAAGATACTGCTAAAAAATACAGAAATCCCAACATTTTCACCGACAAAAACAAGCTTTTCACCATTCATAATATCTGCTTTCACAAAATGTTTGAGTTTTGGAAGAGACCCTTACCTTTAAAGCTTATTCAAAACTATTTTATACTGCTTATGAAAAGACAATTATTAGCGCTTGCGTTAGTGGCTTCTACCATTACCTATGCGCAAAGAGACACTACCGCTCCTGCGCCGGCACCGGCTGGTGGACAGGCAAGGACTGCAGGACTGGGTATTATTCCGGGCCTTGGCGGGGCTACGGGTGCAAGACCTCGACCATACAAAGACGTGATTACTGATAAGGCCGTTACCAAAAAAGGGCTTTTTACTGTACACAAAATTGAAGACAAATACTATTTTGAAATCGCAGATTCTGTTCTCGGTCGTGAAGTACTGGCTGTTACACGTTTTAGCAAAGTACCAGGCGGCGGCGGCAAATACGGTGGAGAAGAAGTAAATGAACAAAGCCTTCGTCTTGAAAAAGGCCCAAGCCACAACCTCTTCGTACGTGTAGTTGCTTTGATCAGTGTTGCTGATTCAACCAATACCATTTCACGAGCAGTTAAAAATTCTTACCTGGACCCGATTGCTGCCGCATGGCCCATCGCTGCCTATGGAAAAGATTCTATGAGCTATGTGATTGATGTTACCGATTTCTTTAAGAACGATAACCAAATCGTAAGCCTTGACCCTAACGCAAAACGCAGTTTTGGTTTAGGAGTACTCGCTCCAGACAGGTCGTATATCCAGAGCATAAATACTTTCCCTATCAATACAGAAATCAGGACCGTTAAGACCTACTCTTCTGCAGGTGGTGGTGGTGGTGGTATTTTAGGCGGTGGAGGTGGTGCAAGCCTTCCTGCAGGACAAGCTGCCGGAGCGGTTACCATTGAATTGAATACTTCCATGTTGCTATTACCAAAATTACCTATGCACCGTCGTTTATTCGATTCGCGTGTAGGTTATTTTGCAGACCGTTTTGTTGTGTATAGCGACGACCAACAGAAAGTAGAAAACCAGACTTTTGCTGTAAGATGGAGACTTGAACCAAAGGCAGAAGACCTCGCAAAATACAAGCGTGGAGAACTGGTTGAGCCTGCAAAACAGATCATTTATTATATTGATCCGGCTACACCAAAACAGTGGGTAAAACCATTGATCGATGGTATCAATGACTGGAATATTGCTTTTGAAAAAGCAGGTTGGAAAAACGCGATTGTTGGTAAAGAATGGCCAAATGATCCAAACATGAGCCTGGAAGATGCCCGTTATTCTGTGATTCGCTATTTCGCTTCTGATATTGAGAACGCATACGGCCCGCAGGTACATGATCCCCGCAGTGGTGAGATTCTGGAAAGCCATATCGGCTGGTACCACAATGTAATGAAACTGGTTCACGACTGGTACATGGTACAAACCGCAGCGGTTGATCCCAAAGCAAGAAAAATGAAATTTGATGATGAACTGATGGGCCAGTTGATACGCTTTGTATCTTCTCACGAAGTGGGCCATACATTAGGATTACGTCATAACATGGGTAGCAGCAGCAAAACCCCGGTTGAAAACCTGCGTAACAAAGCTTGGGTTGAAGCCAATGGGCATAGTGCCTCTATTATGGATTATGCACGTTTTAACTATGTGGCACAACCAGAAGATAATATCAGTGAAACCGGCCTTTTCCCTCGTATTGGCGACTATGATAAATGGGCGATCAACTGGGGATACCGCTATGTTGGAGAGAATGATGTAGAAAAAGACAAGAAGATCAATAACGATTGGATTGTGAAGGCACTGAAAGAAAATCCACGCGTATGGTTTGGTGGTGAAGGCCGGGGTAATGACCCACGTGCACAAACAGAAGATCTTGGCGACAATTCAATGAAAGCAAGCGAATATGGTATCAAAAACCTGAAACGCGTATTGGCTGGATTACCTGAGTGGACCAAAGAAGAAGCTGACCATTATGAGAACCTGAGTGATATGTACGCACAGGTAATTGGCCAGTTTAACCGTTATGTAGGACATGTTTCAAGAAATATTGGTGGTATCAATGAAACCTTCAAAAGTGTTGAAGAACCAGGTGATATTTATGAGCCAACATCAAAAGCGATTCAGAAAGAAGCGGTTACTTTCCTGAACAAACAATTGTTTCAGACACCAATGTGGCTCGTTGATAAAAATATCCTGAATAAGATCAGCCAACCCGCTACTGTTGAAAGAATACAAACCATTCAAGTGAATGCATTGAAATCTGTACTTGATGGTGGAAGACTTGCCCGTTTAACTACTGCCACCAGCCGTTTTGGTGCAGGAACCTATACTGCTGATGAGCTTGTAACTGATGTTAAGACAGAAGTGTTCAGTGAACTTGCTTCCAAAAAACCAATTGACAATTACAGAAGAAATCTTCAGAAAGAGTTCGTTGAACAAATGATCTCTCTGGCTAACCCGGCACCTGCTTCTGCTCCACAGCAGATCGCGCCTGGTATTACCATTCAATTGGGTGGTCCAAGCACAAAGAATACTGATGTTAACTCAATTGCAAAAGGTCATCTCAGAAGTTTACAATCTGAAGTGAGTGCTGCTGCGGCAGGCGCATCTGATAAAATGACGAAATATCATTTACAGGATGTGGCTGACAGGATCAAAAAAGCTTTGGATCCTAAATAGAATCATAGCATCCGCGGATCTTAATAAGATTTCACGGATATCTCTGCCAGGAGGCAGGTTTATATAGAATGTTAAAGGCCCCCTAATTGCGGGGCCTTTTTTTGTGTGGGTAACAATGGCGATACTGATGGACTTACCTTTGCTCAAAGATTCTGTATGAGATATTGGATTTGTTTTCTGCTGCTTTGCACAACCCTTTTTGCCAATGCCCAAAAAAAGAACGAACACTGGGGCTACCTGCGTGATAGTGCCACCAAAGAACCCATTGTACTGGCCAGTGTTACCAATTTAAATACACAACAAACCGTGATGACAAGTGCTACGGGCAGGTTTAAAATTGTGTTATCGGAGAATCAGATTCTTTCTTTTGCTGCGGTGGGGTATCATTTTGATACCATTCATTACAACAAACAATTTTTATTGCAGGATACCATCAACCTGCAATTATCGCCACTGGCCAGCAGTCTTGGTAATGTTACCGTTACCGCAAGAGGTATGAACCGTTACCAGTTAGACAGTATGGAAAGAAGAAAGGATTTTCTGGGCGATAGGGTTAGCTATACCATACCCACTGTATCGAAAGCCAATTCAGGTGCCGGCATTGCGTTGAATCTGGATCGTTTTTCAAGACATGAAAAAAATAAACGCAAAGCATTTGCTTTTTTTGAATCGAATGAAAAGGAGGCCTATATCAATTACCGTTTCCCGGCTTCGTTGGTAACAGCATATAGTGGTTTGAAAGGTGAACAACTGCAACAGTTTATGCAGCAATACAGGCCCGAGAGTGAATGGCTACGCAGGAATAAAACAGAGGAAGATATTATGTATTACATCAATGATAAGTTGAAGTTGTTTTTCAAGCGGGGATGATTTCGTGAGGCGTGAATCGTCAATGGTGAGACGTGAATGGTGAGTGAACATATCTTAAAATCAATCCCACGATTCACATCTCACCATTCACGATTGACGTCTTACGATTCACGAAAGTTATTCATATCGCAACGCAACAATAGGATTCAACCTTGCTGCTTTCATCGCAGGATAAATTCCGGCTGCGAGGCCCACTACGGAGCAAATCACAATTCCGATAATAACCCAGGCCCAGGGAACTACAAAACCTGTTTTGAGAACAATGGAAAAAAGGTTGCCTACCATTACACCCAAAATAATACCGAATAAGGCACCCAATAAACTGATGATCAAACTTTCGAAGAGGAATTGCTGACGCACATTTTTGCTTTTACCACCAATGGCTTTGATCAATCCTACTTCTTTGGTTCTTTCATTCACGGCTACCAGCATAATATTCATCAAACCTATGGCAGCCCCAATTAATGTGATCAACCCAATGGCTCCTGCAGAACCGGTAATACTGCTTAAAAAACCTATGAAAAGTTCAGCAAACTTATCGCTGCGTTCAATCACAAAATTGATTTCTTCTATCGGCTCCAGTTTTCTCACTGCTCTAAAAACAGAAGTGGCTTCATCAGATGCTACATCCAGCTCTTTTACATTGCCTACAATTACGCCCACTAAGTAGGAGGGGTTGGCATTGGCAAAATGACGAACATTGGTATAAGAGGTAAGGATCATATCATCCTGACGCATCATGGCGCTGGATCCTTTGCTTTTTAATAAACCAATCACCCTGTACGGAAGGCTTCCAATGCGGATAATTTTATCAATACATTTTTCGGGCTTGTCGCCAAATAGTTTAATAGCTACATTACTTCCCAGCAAACAAACGCTGCGGCCACTTTCAATATCAAGCGTGTTTAAATTTCGACCCAATTCAACAGAATAACCGTTTACTGCAAGATAGTTTTCATCGCCACCCCATAGGGTGATTTGTGGATTGGTTTTCTTTTCTTCGTAATGAATTTCCTGTGCACCAGGGCCTCTACGGTAAATACTTACCTGTGCACCGGGATATAAAAAGTTCTTTTTAAAAAATTCGGCTTCCTCTTTACGGATAGGCTTACCGAGACTGGATTTTTTTTCTTTCAACCCTCTTCTCGTTTTCTTTACATCGCCATTTCCATTACCACCAAAACGAACGCGCGATTCTTTAAAACGAATACTGAATGCATTGGCACCCATAGAAGAAAAACTCTCTTTCAGGCTCTGGTTCATTGCTTCAATGGCTGTAATGATACCGATCAAAGCCATAATACCAAATGCAATGATAGCAACAGTAATACTGGTACGGAGTTTATTACTGCGAACTGTGCGCCACGCAAGAGTTAAGGAGTCGAAGGTTGTCATGCAATAAGGGTTTCTTCAAATGTTCAACCCTATAAAGATAAAAGAGATTGGCGAACACCACCCATCCCCGATAAAAATTATGAGGAACGGTTAAAAATAGAACCAGTTAAGTACCAGTGTTGGGAAAATGCCTATCAAAATAATCAGCGCCGCCAATAAAAGCAGGCCTGTTTTGAAGCCAGTCGTAATTTCTACCGTTTCGGCCTCGCCTTCTTTAAAATACATGGCCTGTATTACCCTGAAATAATAGTATACGCTTACCGCAGCAAACAAAACAGCTACAATAACCAGCCACAAAGCACCGCCTGCTTTTACAACAGCGGCCAACATATAATATTTGGCAAAGAACCCGGCTGTTAATGGGATACCCGCCAATGAAAGCAGGCATACAGAGGTAGCTAATGCTAATACAGGCTGTGTTTTAGCCAGTCCATTAAACCCATCAAACGTATAATCTTTCATTTTTATGAGCACGGCAAAAATACCAATGGTTGCAAGACTGTACGCGGCAGCATACAGCAGTATCCCTTCTTTGGCCAGATCGTTGGCAGCGTATAAAGCAAACAACATAAAACCTGCCTGCGCAATACTGGAATAGGCCAGCATTCTTTTTACGCTCTGCTGAAATACTGCTGTGATATTTCCAATAAGTAAGGTAGCTACAATAACGAATGAAAGCAACAAATGCCAGGTAGGCCCAAGGATAACGGTATTATTTTCGAACAAGCGGATAAATGCGATGAAGCCAGCCGCTTTTACAATGGTAGCCATAAACGAAGTGAATACGCCCGGTGCGCCATCATATACATCGGGTGTCCAGAAATGGAAGGGTGCAGCAGATACTTTAAAACACATGGAAACAAACAGCAGTAACAAACCTGCGATTTGTAAAAAAGAGGTTTTAGGAATCAAACCCTCACTATCCAATGTCTTACTCAAGCCCAGTGTAAAGCTTCCGGTAGCACCATAGATTAAGGTGATACCCATCAACATGATACCTGTAGTAAAAGCGCCCATCAGAAAATATTTCAGCGATGCCTCATTACTTTTCAGGTTTCTTTTATCGGCACCTGTAAGAATATATAGAGGAATAGACATGATCTCTATTCCAGGAATAACATCAACAATCCGTTGAACGAAGACAGTATGCTTACACCACAGAGTACAAAAAAGATCAAAGTATAATACTCGGCAACATTTACACCTGTGTTCTCAATTGTTTTACCGCTTAATAAAACATATACCAGCGTAGCTACAATGGCAATGCTGTTAAAGTACAAACCAAACTGTTCAAAATGAAACAGGTCATGTGTATCTATGTTAAGTACAAAAACACCATAGCTATCCAGCAGGTTGGCCAATAATAAAACCAATAGTCCGGCAGCGGCCACTACCGATTGTACCGATTTGTTTTTACTGATGATGCCACTGAACATCATCACTACACCCAATAAAGCAGAAACTATGATTGCATTCATAAAACTTATCTTGAACCTCCGGAATCGTATTCACGAAAGTGTATGTTATTCATTTAACGATTTACCAATATTGCATCAACGGTATCTTTGGTAAGGTTGATCATTGGTTGGGGGTATACACCCAGCACAATGATTACTACCACTAATATCACCAGCATCCACTGCACATTACCACTGATCTCTTTTGCGTTTTCCGTTAAGGGTACTGTATTTCCATATAATACTTTCTGAACCATGTTCAGGGTATATATCGCTGCTAAAATCACACTTACTCCCGCAACTGCTGCCATCCAGATATTGTATTGAAACAATCCGTTGAACATTAAGAACTCGCCCACAAAAGCATTGGTTAATGGCAGAGCAATATTGGCAAACGCCATTACTACTAACAGAATAGCCATTACAGGTGCTTTCTGTGCCAGTCCGCCCAACTCACTGAATTTGCGGGTGCCCAGTTGCTGTTCTATTACATCGGCAAGAATCCACAAACCTATCACATTCACACCGTGGTTAAACATCTGAATCATCACACCTTCCATTCCGGTTTTGTTGTGCGCAAAAATAGCCGCACACATTAAACCAATGTGGGCAATGGAAGAGTAGGCAATCATCCGCTTAATATCATCCTGTCGAATGGCAATCAGTGATGCATACAACATACCTACAATGGAAAGCACTATGATTACATTGGCAAAATGAACCGACGCATTTGGAAACACCGGTAATAACCAGCGGATCACAGCAAAAATACCCATCTTAACCATGATGCCACTCATGATCATGGTAACAGCAGTGGGCGATTGTTCATACGCATCGGGCTGCCAGGTATGGAAAGGAAAAATGGGCATCTTGATGGCGAATGCAATAAAGAACAGCCAGAAAATATACCCTTCCTGCGAAGCAGATAATTTGATATGGTAAAACGATTGCAATGCAAAAGAATGTTCCGGATTTTGAAAATACAGGAACAATATACCCACCAGCATCAGCAATGAACCGATGAAAGTGTAGAGAAAAAATTTAAACGTAACAGCAATTCTTTTTTCGCCACCCCAGATTGAGCAAAGAAAATAAACCGGAATCAATGCAAGTTCCCAGAAGAAATAAAATACCAAAGCATCTGCCGCCAGAAATACACCCAGCAAACCAGCCTGCGACAAAAGCATCAATCCATAAAAACTTCCGGATCTTTTATATTCGTTGTGATACGTAGCAGCAAAAATTATGGGGAATGCTACCGTGGTTAGCAATACCAGCATCTTACCCATACCATCTGTCATCAACGTAAAACGGCTACCCAAATCAGGAAGCCATGCAGCATCAAAAGCGAGATCTTTGGCAGGTAAATAAAAGATGCCCAAAGCAGCAACGCCGAGTGTAATAATAGCAGACAATAAAGCCCATGCTTTGGCCAGCTTACTTTCTTTGATGAAAAAAGCAGCAAGTCCGGTAATCAGTGGTATCAATATGAGTGAAACAGGGATCATACTCTTTCTTTATCTTAAACGCGTTTATACTATTTTACTGAAAAAACGAAGGATGGTAGCATCATTAAACCAGATGAGGAAGAACACCACCATGGCCAGCACCATGATCAGAATATAATTTCCTACCTGACCACTTTGCAGCAATCGCATCTGGCGCGAGCCATAGCCTACCAGTTTACCTACACCATTTACCACGCCGTCAATACCCGCTTTCTCTATAATGTTTTTACAGAACCCGGCAAATGCATTCAGCGGGTTTACGATTACTGCATCGTACAATTCATCAATGTACCATTTGTTCTCAAGCAGTTTGGCCGCACCTGTTGTTTCTGTTTCTGTTACTTTATATTTTTTATACCTGTTTACGGCAAATAATATCACAAGAATAATAGCAACGGTTGTGCCACCCATCATTAAGTATTCCTGCGAAGCGGCCAGATGATGTTGCTCTGCCAGTTTAGTTGATTCAGCAAAAATGGGTGCCAGAAAATGTTCGAGGCTATGTGCATGTTCTGCAAATACTTCTGGTATGCCGATAAAACCACCAACAACAGATAAAATAGCTAGTACTATCAGCGGTAAGGTCATTTGCCACGGACTCTCATGCAAATGATGTTCCTGCTCATGGGTACCTCTGAACTGACCAAGAAAAGTGAGTGTATATAAACGGAACATATAGAAGGCCGTCATTAAAGCACCACCTACGCCAATAAAATAATACAAAGGATTTTTACCGAATGCTGCAGTTAGTATCTCATCTTTTGAAAAGAAACCAGAGAAGGGAGGAATACCTGCAATGGCCAAACATGCCAGCAAGAAAGTAATGTGTGTAATGGGCAGGTATTTTTTCAATCCACCCATGTTACGAATATCCTGTTCGTGGTGCATGGCATGAATTACAGAACCGGCACCTAGGAATAAAAGGGCTTTGAAAAAAGCATGCGTCATCACATGAAAAACTGCGCCTGTATAAGCGCCCACGCCTAATCCTAAAAACATATAACCCAGCTGGCTAACCGTTGAGTAAGCCAATACTTTTTTAATATCATTTTGTTTCAGCGCAATGGTAGCTGCAAAAATGGCCGTTGCCAAACCTATCACGGCAACCAGTGTTTGCGTAGTAGGGGCAAGTGTATATAAAATATTGCTGCGGGCAATCATGTAAATACCTGCTGTAACCATGGTGGCCGCGTGTATCAGGGCAGATACAGGTGTGGGGCCAGCCATTGCATCCGGCAACCAGGTATACAAAGGTATTTGTGCACTCTTACCCATGGCGCCTACAAATAACAAAATGGTAATAGCAGTAATATCAAAAGAACTCAGTTTGGATACATTGGCAAACACACTACCATAATCAGCGGTACCCAGTTTCATTAATAACCAGAATACAGCCAGTAAAAAACCAAGGTCACCAATCCGGTTCATTACAAATGCTTTACGGGCAGCGTAATTATAATTGTTGTTTTTAAACCAAAATCCAATCAATAAATAAGAACACAAACCAACGCCCTCCCATCCGATAAACATAATTACATAATTGGCACCGAGTACCAGCAATAACATAGAGAACACAAACAGGTTGAGGTAAGCAAAATAACGGGCAAAATGTTGTGGTTCCTCTTCGTGCATGTAAGCAGAAGAATAGAGATGAATTAGAAAACCAATTCCGGTAATGATCAACAGAAATAAAGAAGATAATTGATCCACCTGAAAAGCAAATGCAATCTTGAAACTGGCTGCATCAATAAAATTGAATAAAGTAACTACTGTTCCTCCATTGGCTTTCACATCAAAAAAGATCAACAGACTTACCACAAAAGAAGCGAGTATGGAACCACTGCCCACGATACTAATCAATGATTTTGACATCGACTTCCTGCCCAGTCCGTTAACCAGAAAACCCAGCAGGGGAAACAATGGAACCAAATAAACAAGTTTGCTCATACCTTTTTACGCTTAATGCTTAACGCTGAAGGCTTAACGCTTAATGTGTAACGCGGAAGGCAGAAAGCAAGTTACATTCTGCGGTAGGCGTTAGGCGTTAAGCGTTAGGCGTTATGCATTTTTAATTTTTAAGTCTGTTCAAAAAATTAATATCTACCGAATGTGTATTACGGTACATCATTACAATAATGGCCAATCCCACACTTACTTCTGCTGCGGCCACTACCATAATAAAAAACACAAACAACTGTCCGTCTATCCCCACTGTACTTGCCTTATCGGTTACCAGTGCGGCACCATGGTGCATTTTTGAAAATGCCACCAGTAACAAATTCACTGCATTCAACATCAGTTCTACACACATAAACACGATAATGGCATTACGCCTGGTTAGCACCCCAATAATCCCGATGCTGAACAGGGTTAAACAGAGATAGATATAATATTGTATCGGCATTTTGTAAGCTTAACGCGAAACGCTTAACGCGAAACGCAATGATGTATATTTTATTTACTGCCTCCTGCGTTCAGCGTTAAGCCTTCCGCGTTCAGCTTCATTACTCTTTTTTACCAATTACCACCGCCCCCACCATCGCGCTCAAAAACAATACACTCGAAATTTCAAAAGGTATCACAAAATCACTGAACAATGCTTTACCTAAGTTTTTGATCAGTCCGATATTCCCTTCTGCCATCATGGCTTTACGGCCTCCCAGTTCTACCGTTTGTCGTACCAGTGATATCAGCATCAACAGAAAACAGCCACCGGATATCACGCCGGCCAGTTTCATCCAGATATGTTTTTGTGGTTCGGTTTCTGCATTCAAATTCATCAACATAATCACAAACAGGAACAATACCATAATGGCACCTGCATATACAATCAGGTTTACAATTGCAAGGAACTGTGCATTCAGTAAAATATAATGACCCGATATGGCAAAGAATACTGCAATCAGCCACAACACACTGTGTACAGGGTTCTTGCTCACCAATACCATAACGGCACTGAAAATGGCAAGCGCGCTGAGGAAAAAGAATAATATTTCGGTCGTACTCATAAGTTTAATTAATAATTAAAAATTAAAAATTAATAATCATCAACTGGCTTCCCAATTTTTAATTACTAACTATTAATTACTAATTCGGCGAAGCCGTAGTTGGTTCGTGCAGGCCTCTCGCTTTTTCATATCCTGCAGGATCTGTTTTCGGATCGGGGATCAGCAGATCTTCCTTTCCGTAAATAAATCCTTTGCGTGTAAAATTAGCCGGCGCAAATGTTTCACTTAAATAGATTGCATCTTTCGGACAGGCTTCTTCGCACAATCCGCAAAATATACAACGCAACATATTGATCTCGTATTTGGCTGCATATTTTTCTTCACGGTATTTATTTTCCTCTCCCGGCAAACGCTCTGCCCCTTCCATGGTAATGGCTTCTGCAGGACAAGCTACGGCACACAAACCGCAGGCGGTGCAATTTTCACGGCCCTCTTCATCACGGTTCAACACGTGCAGCCCACGAAACACAGGACTGAACGGGCGCTTCTGTTCCGGGTAACGAATAGTAGGCTGCTTTTTAAAAATATGGCTGAATGTAATGGCCATTCCTTTAAAAATCGCCGGCAGGTACAAGCGCTCCATAAAACTCATGGGCTTTCTGCTTACCTCTTTTGATCTGTTGGTTAATGCTTGCATGTTTATTTTTCTTATCTACCGAAATTCATTCCGGCAAAATATTTTATTGTTTGTTGATACCAACTGTATTTCTCTCCTCCTCGTCGCTTGTGTCACTCACTTGTACGTTCGGTCGTCATTTCGACGAAGGAGAAATCTGTAAATCGATTATGAGATTTCTCTTCGTCATTTCGAACACAGCGTAGCGAAGTGAGAAATCTTTTGATTTGATGAGATTTCTCTTCGTCGTTCCCTGTCTGCAGACAGGCAGGCTCCTCATCGAAATGACGATTCACAATTCACCACTCACGATTGACGCCTGACGACTCACGATTTACGAACGCCCCTGCAACCACAAGATCACTGCACCTGTAATCATCATATTAACCAAGGCCAACGGTATTAATTTCTTCCATCCCAGATTCATCAATTGATCATAACGGAAACGCGGGATAGTCCAGCGGATCCACATAAAGATGAATATGAAGATGACAATTTTAGTTAATAATGCACCTACACCCAATAACGCTGCAATATTTGGCGATAAAGTTGTTTCATCCAGGAATGGAATATCAAATCCGCCAAAATATAAAGATGCCATTACCGCACTGCTCATGATCATGTTCACATACTCAGAGAATAAATAAAATCCCAATTTCATAGATGAGTACTCCTGGTGGTAACCAAAGTTCAATTCATTCTCAGCTTCGGGCAAATCGAATGGTGTACGGTTACACTCTGCCATCGCACAGATAAAAAAGATCAAGAAGCCCAGCGGCTGGTAAGCCACATTCCATAAACGGCCGGCTTCCATTTGCTGATCAACAATGGTTTTTAAACTCAGTGAACCGGATAGCATTAACACAGCTATCAATGCCAATCCCATCGCCAATTCATAACTAATGGCCTGCGATGCACCACGAAGTGCCGCCATCAGAGAAAATTTATTGTTCGATGCCCATCCACCTATCATGATACCATATACACCCATGCTCACTACACCAAACACATACAGGATCCCGATATTAATATCTGCTATCTGCAAATCAATGCTTCTATCAAACAATTCTACATGACTACTCCATGGAATTACAGCACAGGTCATTAAAGCCGCAGTCATAGCCAATCCCGGACCTAGTATGAACAAAAATTTATTTGCACTATTCGGAATAATCTCTTCTTTCATGATCAGTTTCAAACCATCGGCAAATGGCTGAAACAAACCAAACGGACCGGCACGATTAGGGCCTGGTCTGTCTTGTAAAATTGCCGCTACTTTTCGCTCAGCAAAAGTCGTATACAAAGCAATCCCCAAACTCGCAAACACAATGATAGCGATGAGGATCAGTTTTTCGATCAGTAATATCCAGTCTAAAGCGAGTAGTGTCATGTGTGATATGGCTATTAGTCTTTCTTCGTATTAAAATCTGTAGAATGCGCCGGACCATCAATTAAACTCAGTTCAATATTGGTCTGGTTCACTTCACTGATGGTATGAATATCCATTAATAATTTAGGCGCCCTTCCACCATGCACGGCAGAAAATGTTTCTGTGGGTTTGTGCATACCAATTTTTCCGGCATAATGTCCCTGTGAAATTACCGACTGGCGGCTGATCATTCTTGGACCTTCAACTACCCAATCACTGGTTTTCTTCTTATCAAAGCGGCAGGTATTACAGATCCACGCAGTTTTGCCATCTTCCGTATTTTCTACTTCACCCCATTCATCTTTGCGGGCTGTTACACGAAACACTTCATCGCCACGATTCCATAAAGTAACTTTTCCTGAACAGGTAGGGCAATCGCGGTGTGCATCCATTGGTTTAAGAAACCATACGCGGTTTTTAAAACGGAATGTTTTATCAGTTAAGGCTCCTACCGGACAAACATCGATCACATTACCAATAAAATCATTTTCCAGACTCTTCTCAATCATGGTAGCAATTTCTGCATGATCGCCTCTGTCTAAAATACCATGTTCTCTTTTCTGTGTTAACTGGTCTGCCACATACACACAACGATAGCAAAGAATGCAGCGTGTCATGTGTAATTGTATGTAAGGACCAATATCATGCTTCTTAAATGTTCTACGCTGAAACTCAAAGCGTGTGCCCTCTTTACCGTGATCGTAACTTAAATCCTGCAGGTGGCACTCGCCAGCCTGATCGCAAATAGGGCAATCCAGTGGATGGTTCAATAATAAAAATTCCACCACACCGGCACGCGCATCGAGTACTTTAGGACTGGTAATATTTTTTACTTCCATACCATCCATTACCGTGGTGCGGCAAGAGGCAACCAGTTTGGGCATTGGGCGTGGGTCTTTTTCAGAACCTTTGCTTACTTCTACCAAACAGGTACGGCATTTACCACCACTACCCTGCAACTTGCTGTAATAGCACATGGCAGGCGGGGCAACATCGCCACCAATTTTACGGGCAGCGTTCAGGATGGTTGTCCCTACCGGCACCTCGATGGTGATGTTGTCGATGGTTACTTTAAATAAGGGTTGCTCCGACATATTTTTTTATTTCTCGCAAAGGCGCAAAGGCGCAATTGCAATTCACTAAAAACATTTTTTTATTCAAACACAAACTGCGCCTTTGCGCCTTTGCGTGGATACTTCTTTTACACAGTTGCAGGCACATGAATCGGATCAGCATAATGCGCCAATCCATAATTCCTTGTCTGAGCTTCTGCGGCATGTGTGATATGCCACTCAAACTCATCCCTGAAATGCCTGATGGCAGCGGCTACCGGCCATGCAGCAGCATCTCCCAACGGACAGATCGTGTTTCCTTCTATCTTTCTTTGTATATCCCACAGCAAATCAATATCACTGATTTTACCCTGCCCTTTTTCCAAACGAAGTAATAATTTCTCCATCCATCCGGTTCCTTCACGGCAGGGCGAACATTGTCCGCAGCTTTCATGACGGTAGAACCGCGCAAATGTATAGGTATTCTTAACAATACACTGGTCTTCGTCCAATACAATAAAACCACCCGAGCCCATCATCGATCCGGTAGCAAAACCACCATCACTTAAACTTTCATAGTTCATGTAACGGGTTTCGCCTTTGGCAGTTTTCAATAACAGGTTGGCTGGCAAAATAGGCACCGATGATCCGCCGGGAATACAGGCTTTCAATCTTTTACCATTCGCTATACCGCCACAATATTCATCGCTGTAAATAAATTCTTCTACAGAAATGGTCATATCAATTTCGTATACGCCGGGTTTGTTGATGTTGCCACAGGCCGACATTAATTTGGTACCTGTTGATTTACCCACACCAATTTTTGCATATTCTTCGCCGCCCATATTGATAATGGGAACTACCGCGGCCAATGTTTCTACATTGTTTACCACAGTTGGTCTTTGCCACACACCCTGTATTGCGGGGAAAGGAGGTTTGATTCGCGGGTTACCTCGCTTGCCTTCCAATGATTCTATCAAAGCGGTTTCCTCGCCACAGATATAAGCACCGGCACCACGCTGCACATAGATCTCACAATCAAATCCGGTTCCTAAAATATTTTTTCCCAAAAAGCCGTTTGCTTTGGCTTCATCAATTGCATGTTCCAGAATATCAACAATCCATGCGTATTCACCACGGATATAAATGTAAGTGGCATTGCTACCCAAAGCGAAAGAGGAAATAATCAATCCTTCAATCAGCAGGTGTGGAAGAAATTCCATCAGGTACCTGTCTTTAAAAGTACCCGGCTCACTCTCATCTGCATTACATACCAGGTGACGTGGCACGCCTTCGGGCTTGGCAATAAAACTCCATTTCATTCCCGCAGGAAAACCTGCACCACCCCTGCCACGCAAACCACTTTTCTTCACTTCCTCCACAATAGCTTCGGGGCCCATGTTTTTCAATGCTTTCTCCACCCCACGGTAACCACCTTCACGGCGATACACTTCGTAAGTGCGGATGCCCGGTACATGTGCTTTTTCTAATAATAATTTTACGCCCATATTTGAAAAGTCAAAAGTCAAAAGTTAAAAGTCAAAAGACAACCTCTAATTTTTACTTTTTAATTTTTAATTAATTATTCGCTGCTGCGGTGTTTCTGCATTCAGCTATGATTGCGTCTACTTTTTCTTTGGTTAAATGCTCACGGTAATGTTTACCTAACTGCATCATGGGTGCGTAACCGCAGGCACCTAAGCACTCTACCGTTTTTAAAGTAAATAAGCCATCCGCACTGGTTTCGCCTGGTTTAATGCCTAATGTTTCTCCTATATAAGCCACAATATCATCGCTGCCACGCAACATGCAGGGACCGGTCTGGCAAACTTCAAACAAGTATTTACCAACCGGTTTCAGGTTGTACATGCTATAGAATGTAGCTACTTCATACACTTCAATGGGTGTAATGCTGAGTAGCTCTGCCACATAATCCATGGTATCACTGCTAAGCCATCCACCAAAACTATCCTGCGCCAAATGCAGTACAGGCAACAAAGCACTTTTCTGTTTCCCTTCCGGGTAACGTGCCATGAGGCGTTTTACTTCGTTTAATTGTGTTTCTGAAAACTTCATGATACTATTTTTCAAATTTGAAAATTTGAAAATTTGAAAATTTGAAAATGAAAACCGTCAGACTTACTGCCTACATTTTCAAATTTTCAAATTGCCACATTTTCAAATTAAGTATTTACGCGTCCATCTCTCCTGCTATCAAATTCAAACTACTCATGGTTACAATGGCATCACTGAGCATACCACCGGTAACCAGTTCAGCATATGCCTGGTAATACACAAAACAAGGTCTACGAAAATGCAGGCGAAAAGGGGTACGGCCACCATCGCTGATGAGATAGTAACCTACTTCGCCATTACCCCCTTCTACTGATTTGTATACTTCTCCTTTCGGCATTTCCACTTCGCCCATGATGATCTTGAAATGCCAGATCAATGCTTCCATCTTCGTATATACATCTTCTTTTTTAGGAAGATAATATTCAGGGACATTGGCATGGTACACTTCTGCTTCTTCCCCTTTAAATTCCTGTATCTTTTGGTAAGCCTGTTGTATGATGCTCAGGCTCTGCCACATTTCTTCATTACGAACAAGGAAACGATCGTAGTTATCGCCCGTTTTTCCAACAGGAATACTGAAATCAAAATCTTCGTAGCTGCTGTATGGTGCATGTACGCGCACATCATAATCCACACCCGCTGCACGCAGGTTCGGACCGGTAAATCCGTAATTCAATGCGCGCTCTGCACTGATACCGCCGGTACCAATGGTACGCTCCATAAAAATGCGGTTACGGGCAAACAGGTTTTCAAACTCTTTTAAAACAGACGGATATTCTTTTAAGAATTTCTCGAGTTTCGTAAACGCTGTATTTGTGAAATTCCTTTCAAAGCCGCCAATACGCCCAATATTAGTAGTAAGGCGGGACCCACATACTTCCTCATATATCTCATAAATTAATTCGCGGTATTGCATTACGTACAAGAATCCGGTGTACGCGCCGGTATCCACACCCACAATGGAATTACAGATCAGGTGATCGGAAATACGCGCCAGTTCCATAATAATTACCCGCAGGTAATCTACCCGTTTGGGCGTTTGAACATTCAATAATTTTTCGCAGGTTAAATGCCAGCCCATATTATTAATGGGGCTGCTGCAATAATTCAAACGATCTGTTAAGGGAGTGATCTGGTACAATGGTCTGCGCTCGGCAATCTTTTCAAATGCACGGTGTATATAACCCACTGTAGATTCTGTAGAAACAATGCGCTCGCCATCCAGTTCCATAATATTCTGGAACACACCATGCGTAGCAGGGTGCGTAGGACCCACATTCAATGTGGTAGTCTGTTTCTCTATCGAGCCTTCCGGCAGTTTGATATGTTGGTGATGCTCTGTCATTATATAATCAGCTGTGTATCTTTAATCAACTTCGTTGCGTCGCACACTTCAACTTTTGTGCGTCATTTCGACGAAGGAGAAATCTGCTAGTCGATTATGAGATTTCTCCTTCGTCGAAATGACGGTTATACTACGTTTATCCCCGTCCAAACATTTCATCATCCTTATCCACCCTTGTCTGGTCTTCCAAAGGATACTCTTTCCGCATAGGGAAATAATCCATCTCATCTACATTCAAAATTCTTTTCAAGTTAGGATGGCCAACAAAATTTACTCCGTAAAAATCAAAGGTCTCACGCTCCATCCAGTTAGCGGCAGAAAATAATTTTGATGCAGTATATACATCGGGTGTGGAAATATCTGTAAACACTTTATAACGGATACGTACGTTGGCAGCAAGGTTATGCAAATGGTACACCACAGCCAGTTCTCTACCCTGCTGATCGGGATAATTTACTGCACAAAGATCTGTGAGAAAACGAAAAGCCAAGGTTTCTTCATCGTGCAAAAACTGTAATACTTTCAGGTTATTGTCTTTGGCTGTCTCAAAGTTGAGCATGCCATACTGGTCTTCAAATCCAAAGACGGCGTCTCCAAATTTCTCTGTCAGTTTTTGTTGTATTGTTTCGTTGGTTAATGCCATTGTTGCTTATTTGTCCATTGACCATGGACCATTGTAAAACGATTATTTTGTTTTCCATGGACCATGATCCATGAACTATCAACTATTCTATTCCATACCCATTCATCAACAACTTATACTGCTCGCTGTTTCTTCTGCGGATGCTTTCCTCTCCTACTAGGTCCTGAATTTTCATAAAACCATCCAGAATGGCTTCGGGGCGTGGTGGGCATCCTGGCACATACACATCTACCGGGATGATCTGATCAATACCCTGTAACACGCTATAGCTATCAAAAATACCGCCACTCGAAGCACAGGCACCAACGGCAATTACCCAGCGGGGTTCTGCCATTTGCAAATATACCTGGCGTAATACGGGGCCCATTTTTTTGGCGATGGTACCCATTACCATCAACAAATCGCACTGGCGTGGAGAAAACCCTACTCTTTCAGAACCAAAACGGGCCAGATCGTAATGAGAGCCCATGGTTGCCATAAATTCAATACCACAGCAGGAGGTAGCAAAAGGCAGGGGCCACAAAGAATTTTTGCGGGCCAGGCCTACTACATCACTCAATTTAGTAGTAAAGAATCCCTCCCCCGCATATCCTTCCGGGGCTTCGGCACCGGCAACAGATTCGCTGATCTTTGCTTCAATGGGATGAATATTAAATCGTACCGGACGCATATAAAAAAATTAATAATTAGTAATTAATAATTAGTAATTAAGCAGTAAATAAATAATTATAACCTATAGGCATCTTTTAAGTTCAATGCCTTTCATTATTAATTATTAATTGTTAATTACTAATTAACCTCAGTCTTCCCAGTTTAGTGCTCCTTTCTTGATAATATATATGAACCCTGTCAGGAAAAAAGCGACAAACATCAATACAGCCATGAATCCACCCCAGCCCAGCTCACGAAAATTAACTGCGTAGGGGTAAAAAAAGATCACTTCCACATCAAACAAAACAAAAAGAATAGCTACCAGAAAATACTTGATAGCCATGGGCTGGCGGGCATTTCCGTGGGTTTCTATACCACTGGCAAAGTTCTCCAGTTTATCGGCAGTTTTGCGCTTAGGGCCTACCCAGGCAGACACCCCAATCATTGTAGCCACAAAACCAGCCGCAAAGATTAATTGAACCCCAATTGGAAAATAGTTAGCCGCAGAATTTGATGCGCTTGCATCGGATAACAAAGAAAGCCAGCTCATGTAAAAAAATTAAAGTGCTGCAAAAATACACTTGTGAGGCATATAAAAGAAAAACTCCCCGGTTATAGGGAGTTTTTTCAGGTATTTTTTTTATTTGCCTTTGGCTGGAGGAGCTGGTGCACCGCCACCTGCACCCTTTCTAACCGGTGCCTGGGGCTTACTATAATAATCTATGTTTTTCTGAAATTCAGCTTTGGCACCAACGGCGTATTTGTTATTATCGTCATTCGGATCGGGGAAAGTAGCTATGATATCATTAGCCAGTTCTAGTCCTTTTTGACAAATACCCAGAAATTTATCCAATATTTCTGTATTTGGTGCACCAACAGTTGCCGGTGGCTTTAATTCAGGATTTCTTTTAAGGGCGTTCAGCATATTACCATACGTATAAATGATAAAGCCCTGGTTGCGGAGAATATCCATTTTGAATTTCTCTTTGCCAACAACGGTATACACTGAATCAATATAATATAAACCTGCAATAGCTATACCCTTTGTAGTATCAGGATCGGAAGCCAACGCCGCTCTTTTTAAGAAGGAATAAGGCTGTGGCTTATCCGGATAGGCCGCCATATAAGTTTTAGCGAGCGACATGGTTTGCATATAATCTTTTGCATTCAAGGCAGTTGAGGTTACAGAATAATGATCTGCTTCGCTCATAGAACCTTTTAAAGCAATTCTTTTCTGAATCCAGCTAAGTTGTTCAGGGTATAGTTTTGCTTTACCCAACAGGTCAGAAGCCAGGCTCATATAATTCATCTTGTTCACTTTAGAGGTATCGTTGGCAATGGCTTTGTCTATGTAACTGATGGCTTCTTTCTCGCTTCCGGGAAATTTAGAGAACACTTTAATGGCCAGTTCATAATCACCTGGCACAATTTTATCAACAGGAGAGTTGGCAAAATATTTGGTCAGGGCATTTTTAGCCTGCACAGAATCACCGGTTCTATCATAGTTTAAGGCATACAATATATCCAACTTAGGTAATAGTTTAGAACCGATTGAAGCATCCAGTTCTTTTACTTTGGCAAGAGATTCTGCATTTCGGCCTGAACGAAACAGGTAATCGGCCAACACTAGGTCAAGCACAGGATCTTTATCTGCTGATCCAATGTATTTATCCAGATATTCTTTGGCTCTGTTTACATCTCTGGTTGAGTAGTAATCATAATAAGCAAAGTAAACAGGAGGAAATGCGGGATCGGCTGTTATGGCACTATTGAAATTTTGCTCAAACAGATCTTTATTATTCTGACTTTGGTAAATTTTACCGATACGGAAAAAAGCCCTTGCATTTTTTGGATCTCTGTTAATGGCTTCCTGGTAAGCTTTTACTGCTTCTCCTCCGTTCTCGCCACCCATTTTCAGGTAGTTGATACCGAGATTAACCATGATATCCGGATTAGTCAAATCTATGGTGGCAGCCTGTTTCAGCTTATCTACTGCATATACATGATCTCCCAGATTGCTACTTACTTCTGCATTGGCACGGCCAATAGCATTCAATATATCTGCATTGGGCTTGCCCTTATTTTTTCCTTTGGTTTCGGTAGTAGCGGTAATGGCCTGTTCAAATTTCTGTTTTACAGAATTGATATCGCCTTTCTCCAGTATTTCTACATGGCCCATACCTACCAGCAACAGGCATCGCTACCCACTTCTGCCAGACCTTTCTGGTACAATGCTTTGGCCGCCTGTATCTGTTCTAATACAGGATCACCTCCATCAGTAGCCAAAATAGACTGACCTAACCAATAGATGGCCTGAGGATCTTTCGGATTGGCATCATACACTTTCTGAAATGCTTCTTTGGCACTCTTGTTCTTTTCATAATTCAGAAATTTGATTCCCACCGGTATCTGGGCTATCAAACACTGTGCAGCAAGCATTGCTGTAAACATCAGAGAAACGGTCTTCTTCATTTTTCAGTTTTTATAATTATAGTGTCAATCTGCATCTTTAATGGTTCCTGTTCTGCGGTTAAATCCCATTTTAGCAGGAACCAGGAATGATCTTCTGAAAATCAGCTGCCCTCTTTCCAGGCTCATAAAATTCATGAACCCTGTGCCGAGGCCTGCTGCATTTTCCTTTAATATATAATACAAGGGCCGTGCCAAGGGGTATTCTCCATAAGCCAACGACGCCTGCGAAGGCTTGGCATATAAATCCTTCTCCTCACATTTAACACATTCAATGAGCGCAGTGCGTATTTTTTTCAAATTCGCTATCTGCTTTGGATCATAACTATCGGCTACCCAACTTAACCCTACAAACCCAATTACATCCGGGTTGTTTATTACTGTTTCAATCAATTTCTCACTTCCTTCTGCGGCCACAACATTTTTACCCAATGGTGTGCCTCGCAAAACACTGTCTTGCAAATACCTGACAGTACTGGTGGCATTTTTTCCATCCATTACTGCAGTGATATTATTCTTACCACTGAGTATGTCTTTCAACTGCGCGATGGTAAACACACTGTCTTTGGACTGGCGGTTTACAATTACGGCCACAGCATCATATGCCAGGATACCGTATTGCGGTTTAAAAGAAATATTGTCTTTAAAGATCTCTTCTTCCTTTTCATTCAATCCTTTCGCCACAATTATCATACGCGTACTATCAGACTGCAAATCCCTGAAACAGGCTGCTTCTGATTTGTAGGATACTTGTATTGAGGTATTGGGGAAGGAAGAATGATGTACCAGTAATTGTTCTTCTATCACCGGTTTAAAGCTCTCATCTACACTGATACTGATGGTTCCTTTTATAGGCGTATCTCTATCGTCTGCTTTTTTATCCGATCCCTTGCAGGAAATAAAGAACATCAGTAACAAACCATATCCTGCGTATAACACACTGTTTTTCATCTGCTTCTTAATAATCACGCTTAAACCCCCTGTATACCCTGAACCCGCCATACAATAAACAGATGGCACCAAAAAAGTACCTGAAAAACTCATTATCCTTTCCAGACAATTGCTCAATTCCCAGCTTGTCTGCAAACAACATAATTACCGCCATGCCTAAAAGCAACACCGCAATGGTCAGGTCGTACGACATGCGCATGAGGTTGTAACTTTTCTTTTCTTTGGCTCTGAATTCGTTTTCCATGTTACGCTGTATTAAACAGGGATGGGCAATTTAGTTAATAATTTTATTCAGCTGCAACAATTATGACCGACAATTTGAAACAATTCACCGGTTATTACAGATATGATGCAACCGGTTACAAATTTCCATAATACGTACCCAGTATACTAATGAATGTTAGCACTTTGTTGTGAAAAGCCCCCAGAAGTAAGAATGCTATCTGAACAGTATCTTTGGCGGCATGAAAATTCTAATGGTATGCCTCGGCAATATCTGCAGGAGCCCATTGGCTGAAGGTATTTTGCAGAAGAAGGCATCTGTAGCAGGGCTTAACTGGGAAATTGACAGTGCAGGAACCAATGGGTATCATATAGGAGAGCAGCCTCACCGGCTTTCGCAAAAAGTGGCAAAAGCAAATGGCATCGACATCAGCAGGCAATGCTGCAGACGATTGGTAAAGGAAGATTTGGTTTTATATGATAGGATATTTGTGATGGACAAAGAGAATTACGAAGAAGTAAAAAGAATTGGCGGCAAATACTGGAACGAAGAAAAAGTACAACTAATACTTGATGTGCTTTATCCCAATGAAAACCGTGAAGTGCCTGACCCATGGTATGGCACTGAAAAAGATTACCATCTGGTGTATGCTATGCTGGATAAGGCTTGTGAAAGAATTATTGAAGCGTACACCTTGTATAAAAAGTAAAAAGTCAAAATTAAAAAGTAAAAAAGCATATCTCTTTTGCCTTTTGACTTTTTACTTTTGAATTTCAATACGACTAACTGTAATAACTACCCACCACCCCATGAGTAATAAACCCGGCTTACCGCAAGGAACCAGAGATTTTAGTGCCGCCGTTGTAAGAAAACGCAACTATATTTTTCAAACCATCCGTTCTGTATTTGAATTATATGGCTTTCAGCCTTTGGAGACCCCGGCTATGGAAAACCTGGATACACTGATGGGCAAATATGGTGATGAAGGTGACAAGCTGATTTTTAAAATCCTGAATAACGGATTAGACAATACGGATAAACAACAGCAGGTAAGGGATGATTTTGAAAAAGTTTTGTCCGGAAAAAACACCAAAGGCATTACGGAACGTGCATTGCGTTACGACCTTACCATTCCTTTTGCACGCTATGTGGCCATGAATTACGGGCAGCTGACACTTCCTTTTAAACGTTACCAAATACAACCTGTTTGGCGGGCCGACAGGCCGCAAAAAGGCCGCTACCGAGAGTTTTACCAGTGCGATGCAGATGTGGTAGGAAGTAAGAGTTTATTGAATGAAGTAGAGCTGGCAAATATCTACGCTACTGTTTTTACACAACTGGGCATTGATGTAGAAATCCGAATTAATAGCCGGAAAATATTGGCCGCATTAGCAGAAATCTGTGGCGGTGCAGAGAAGATGACAGGTATTACCGTGGCCATTGATAAGCTGGATAAAATTGGTTTGGAAAAAGTAAAAGCAGAACTCTCCCTTAAAGAATTAACCACAGAACAGATTAGTGTTATTGAAACCTATCTTTCCATTGAGGGATCGAATGAGGAGAAATTAAAGGCGCTGAAAAAACTGATCGGCAACAATGAAACCGGCTTACAAGGAATTGAAGAAATCGAATACCTGTTACATTATCAACTCCAGACATCAGGCTCCAAACTCCAGACTGATTTTACACTCGCCCGCGGCTTAAATTATTATACCGGAATTATTTTTGAAGTAAAAGCGAATGGTGTGCAAATGGGCAGCATAGGTGGTGGCGGCAGGTATGATGATCTTACCGGTTTATTTGGCGTGCCCAATGTACCGGGTGTGGGTATCAGTTTTGGGGTAGACAGGATCTATGATGTAATGGAGGAACTGAAATTATTTCCGGAAGAAGTACAGGCGGGCACACAGGTATTATTCTTTAACCTGGGCGAAGCCGAAAGCAGACAAGCATTTGAACTGATGCAGCAACTTCGCAATAAAGGGATGGCCTGTGAACTCTTTCACGAGTCAACCAAATTTGATAAACAGTTTAAATACGCAGAAAAAAAACAGATCCCTTTTATCGTTATCCTAGGGAGCGAAGAACTGGCCAATCATACCTGTTTAGTTAAAGATCTGCGAAAAAGTGAGCAGCAAAGCATTGCGCAATCGTCTTTACACAATTATCTGCTGGGTTTATAAGTATTTGGGAATTCGAAACTGGCACAGTTTTTTCAGTTACCTTCTAAAAAAATGTATGAAAAAAACTGCCTGCTTATCCGTATTGTGTGTTTTCATGCTGGTTTCCTGCAGTAAAAAAACAATTCCTGCTATTGAAAAAACAAAGCCAGCAACGGTGGTGGCTCCAAAAAATACACCTGCGCCAGTTCAACCCAAAGCAGAAACTATTCCCGAACGTAAGGCAGAATCAGATGAAGTTCCTGTGGTAATTACCCCTCCGGTTATTGAACCCTTTTCCAGTCCGATGATTGTGATTGATGAAACCGGTAAAATCATTACCTCCCGCAGTAAGTTGCCCGTTGAGATCGCATCTAAAGTTGATTATAAAAAAATTACCCGCTCCTTTACGCCCGATCAGCGTCAGAACCTCATCTATCGTTTTAAAATGGTACCGCCGCGGGTATTGTTTGTTCCGGAGAAACTGGCTTCCAAATCAGCCAAAGGCACCTACTGTATTTATAAAAAGAAGTTCTGGTACTGGAAAAAAGAAGATGGCTTATTTTACCTGGATGAAACCTATTACCAATAAAAAAGCCAGGATACTATCCCGGCTTTTTGTATAGGCAAGCAAGCAATGTTATTTGGTAAGTAAGACCAGTGATACTGGAATGATGTGTCTTTTCTGTAAAGCCAGTGGTTTTGTTTCTACCTTGGTTCCTTCCAGCTGGTAGCCCATGGCATTGATATTTACGCCAATGACCTTCTTGTTAGAATCACGAACAAATTTTGCAGATCCCTGAAACTGTACAATAGTATAGATATCCTCCTCTTGTTTTTCGAGCGCGGAAGTTCCTGCAGATGATGACATAGTTAACGCACCATTTTCTAAAGCAACAATTACTTCAGCAACCACACTGCCATCAGGAAATTTATACTTCCCTACAAACTGTTGCAAAGAAGAATCTTTTGAAGGCGCATCCTGTGCCTGTGCAAATACAAAAGACCCAAGAACCAAACAAAGAAACAAGAACCCTTTTTTCATACTCACAAAGTTTTAGTGACACAAAATAATATTAATTACCATACATAGTGCTTTTGCACAACCTTAAATTTTGCTTTAACCACTTAAGGTAAAAGATCGTCAGGAAAGTCCTTCATACACAATCGCTGCTCCTTGCCCAACCCCAACACACATGGTTGCCAATCCATATTTTGATTGGCGTTTGTTCATCTCATGCAATAAAGTTGTTGAAATTCTTACACCGCTACAACCCAGCGGATGGCCAATTGAAATAGATCCTCCATTCACATTAACGATCGTATTATCCAATGCCAATTCTTTCATACACGCGAGACTTTGCGAAGCAAATGCCTCATTCAATTCAACCAGATTCAGATTACCTACGGTTAGTCCGGCACGTTGCAATGCTTTCTGCGATGCAGGCACAGGTCCCATTCCCATAATAGCCGGATCAACCCCCGCCACCGCCATACTCACAATTCTGGCAATGGGTTGCAGGTTAAATAATTTCACCGCTTCTTCACTGGCCAGTAACATGGCAGCCGAACCATCATTAATGCCGGAAGAGTTGCCAGCGGTTACGGACCCGTCTTTAGCAAAAGCAGGTTTTAGTCCAGCCAGTTTTTCAAGAGAGGTTTGTCGCGGATGTTCATCCTGATTAAACCAGGTGATAAGCCGGTCATTGATCATTTCAATAGCGGCAATTTCGTTTTCCCATTTACCTGCCTCTAGCGCCGCAAAATATTTTTGTTGAGAAGAAAGTGCAAACAAATCCTGCTCTTCTCTGCTGATATTCCATTCGCGCGCCACATTTTCTGCGGTTTCGCCCATACTGTAAGGGTGATACATGTCGGCCAGTTTTGGGTTGGTAAACCGCCAACCGATGGTGGTATCAAAGGTTTCCATTTTTCGGTTCCAGGCACCATCGCTTTTAGCAGTAACGAATGGAGCACGAGTCATGCTCTCTACACCACAAGCTATATACAGCATGCCTTCATTACACATAATGGCCCTTGCCGCATCCATAATAGCCTGTAACCCACTGGCACATAAGCGGTTTACGGTATTGCCACCTACACTAACCGGTAATCCGGCGAGTAAAGCGGCCATCCTTGCCACATCGCGGTTATCTTCACCGGCCTGGTTGGCAGCACCGGCAATTACATCTTCTATTTTCAGGGGGTCAATATCGGGGTTGCGATTCATCAGGGCACTAATAGTATGTGCCAGCAGATCATCGGGGCGGATAGAGCTTAGTTTTCCGCCATAACGGCCAATAGGGGTTCTTACAGCATCAATTACATAACATGTTTTCATAGAAATTGTCCTTTTCCTTAGGTATAAAAAGCTAAAATCGTCACGCAAGATAGAGTTTGTATCACAAAAATGCCCCCTTCCATGGGTTAGAAGGTATCTTTGCAGTATGAGTACTGCTTTACCCAACATACGCCACCAGAGCATTGCCGAACTGGAGGCCTATTTTACTTCGATTGGCGATAAAAAGTTTCGTGTAAAACAATTGCACGAATGGCTTTGGCAAAAACACGCCCACCGTTTTGAAGATATGACCAACCTGAGCAAAGAATTACGTGCAAAACTGGCCACCGATTTTTCATTACCTGCCTTGCAAACCAATACCACCCAGTTTAGCGACGATGGCACCATTAAAAGTCGTTTTAAAACTTTTGACGGGCATATGATCGAAGGGGTTTTAATACCAACTGATGAACGCAAAACCGCCTGTGTTTCTTCGCAGGTGGGATGTAGTTTGAGCTGTAAGTTTTGTGCAACCGGCTATATGGACCGCAAACGCAACCTTACTTATGATGAGATCTACGACCAGGTTGTGATGATTAACCAGCAAAGTGAAAAAACCTTTGAGAAAAAGTTAACCAATATCGTTTTCATGGGCATGGGTGAGCCATTGATGAATTATACCAATGTGCTCAAAGCCATAGAACGCATTTCGGCGGAAGATGGTTTGTTTATGAGTCCCAAAAGAATTACCGTTTCTACCGCAGGTGTGGCCAAGCAAATACGGATGCTGGGAGATGATAAAGTAAAATTTAAACTCGCACTTTCTTTACATGCGCCATCAGATGAAAAGAGAGATAAGATCATGCCCATTAATGAAAGCAACAACATTAAAGTATTGATTGATGCATTGAATTATTTCTACAAACAAACCGGCAATGAGATCACTTTAGAATACATACTCTTCAAAGACCTGAACGATTCTGAAAAAGATGCCCATGATTTAACGCGCATTTTCAGACAGGTACCAGCCGATCTGATCAACATCATTGAATACAACCCCATTGATGCTTTCCGTTTTGCCAAACCAACAGAAGAAGGCGTACAAAACTTTATGAGTATTCTGGATGCCAATAAAGTAAATGCCCGCCTGCGAAGAAGCCGCGGAAAAGACATTGACGCTGCGTGCGGACAGCTGGCCAATAAAGGAAAATAAAGAATATTGAATATCGAACAAGGAATGTCGAATGTCGATCGGAATCTTACTTCGACATTCGACATTCCTTGTTCATTATTCGATATTCTTCCTGCTGTTTCGGGGCTTTATTTTTATTGCCCTACCTTTACATTTCCTGTTGCAAAACAGCATAAATACAGAAACATGAAAAAACAACGTACAGACAACTTCGATAAGTTCTCTAACAAGACAAGAGGCAGTGCCGTAAAAGAAGCCTTCCGCCAGGAAAAAGAAGATCAAATTGGCCGCCCGTGCAGCCGGTGAAGAAATGCGGCAAAAGAAAATAGATAAAATGCGCGGCATTGTTCGCGAGGAAGAACCCAAACCACAAGCCGCTAAATTCAGGGCACAGGATAAAGGAAAACCGGGTGTTCCAAGTAAGAAGTACGAAGTTAGAAGTACGAAAAAACCGGGGCGTAAAAGTGTTACCCCAACAGATTTGGCCGGAGCAGACACACCCCAAAAAGCCAGCACCCGAAAAAAGAAACCGGATAACCGGATACTGAACCCCGAAACGAATCAGCCCGAAACCAATAAAGCTTCGTCTGAAATCATGCCTCTTAACAAATACATTGCACACGCAGGTGTTTGTGGCAGAAGAGAAGCAGCAGAGTTGGTGAAAGAAGGAAAAGTAACCGTAAACGGTGATAAAATATTTGAACCCGGCTACAAAGTAAGTAGTACCGATAAAGTAATTGTAAAAGGGAAACAGGTTTTTCTGCAAAAGAATTCAGTATATATTTTACTGAACAAACCCAAAGATTTTATTACCACATCCAACGATCCGGAAGGAAGAAAAACTGTAATGGATCTGGTTAAAAATGCCACACCGGAAAGAGTGTATCCTGTAGGAAGGTTAGACAGAAACACAACAGGTGTATTAATCTTAACCAACGATGGTGAACTGGCCCAGAAATTAACCCACCCTTCTTTTGAAATAAAAAAGATCTACGAAGTAACACTTGATAAGCCCGTTACCAAAAAAGATCTAGAATCGATTCTTACTGGTGTTACGCTGGAAGATGGTTTGGTACAGGCTGATGCGGTAGGATATACAGATCCTAAAGACAAACATGTAGTAGGTATTGAAATTCATAGTGGCCGTAACCGTATTGTACGCCGCATATTTGAACACCTAGGCTACGATGTAAAAGGACTTGACCGGGTTATGTTTGCCAACCTCACCAAAAAAAATGTAGAACGCGGTAAATTCCGTTTTCTGCAAGAGAAAGAGGTAAGGTTGTTGAAGTTCATGAACCAGTCTTTCCTTAGAAAAAATAAAGAACCCAAATAAGTATTTCTCGCGAAGCAGAGTGATAGGAGAAAGCCTTTTATTCGTGAGATTTCTCTTCGTCGTTCCTCCTCGTTGAAATGACGGCAACTATTCTATATGCACTTAGATATTATTTTTGAAAACGAACAATTTATAGCAGTTAATAAACCATCAGGCTTATTAAGTATCCCTGACAGGTTGGGGCAGGAAATATCTTTGAAGGATATTTTAAAACAAAAGTATGAAGGTATTTATACTGTGCACAGGCTCGACAGAGATACCAGCGGCATTATTGTATTTGCCAAAACCGAAGAATCGCACAAAGCCTTATCGCTACTGTTTGAAGGAAGGGAGATGGAGAAACAGTATGTAGGATTGGTGTATGGCAATATGATGAATGCATCCGGAAGCATTGATGCCCCCATTATGGAACATCCCGGTAAAGCCACGCGGATGATGACACATGCCAAGGGAAAATTTTCGTTAACCGATTATGAAGTACTGGAATCCTTCCGTTTGTATTCATGGGTAAAATTCCGAATTCATACCGGCCGAACACACCAGATTCGTGTGCACATGCAGCACATAGGTCATTCTATTGTGTGTGATGAAATTTATGGAGATCCAAAACCTTTACTTTTATCTGGATTAAAAAAGAATTTCAAGCTTTCTAAAGTTGCAGAAGCAGAAAGACCCATATTGTCGAGACTGGCATTGCATTCACAAAATCTGAAATTTACACTCAACAACGAAACCTTTGACCTAGAGGCGGAAATACCTAAAGATCTCAGAGCGGTGTTGCAACAATTAAGAAAATGGAAAGGATAATCTAATGAAACAAAGTTCTACACAAACAAGTAAAAGACCCATCGTATTTATACTGTTTCTTTCCATCGTTTTAATGATGGTTTTATTTTTTGTGCAGTCAAGATCAGACAAAAGTATACGGGCCATGCAAAATGGTAATGAACTAGCTGTGAAAACGTTTCAGATCAACAATATTTTACAAGATATTATCAATAATATCTATTTTTTAGAAAGCCATACAAGAAAAAAAGTAACTGCAGGTGATTTTCAATTATCAAAAAATATTAGTGACAGTATTACGAATTTACAAAATCAGGTAAATGAAGCAGGAAAGATCAGTGCATCAGCCAACCTTACAAGATTGTTTGTAAACCTTCAAATTCTTGTTGACAGGAAAATTGCCATCACTAAAACCATACTGGATAAAAACACTACATCCGCTGATGCCAAACAAAAGATCACGAGTGACGAAAATAAAAACCTGATCGACAGCATTTATCTCGCTTCATCCAATATACAGATTGAAGCAGAAAAAGAATTACAGAATACCATCATAGAAAATTCAACCGTATCAAATCAGGTATTAGTAAATAGCAGGGCATTGATCATTTTTGCTTTGATCGTTATTTTATTGGCATCCACTTTGATTATCAGACACCTGATCCAAAAAGGTAAATTAATAGATGAACTGGAAGATGCAAAAGAAAAAGCAAATCTTGCAGCCAGCAGCAAGGAGCAGTTTCTTGCTAATATGAGTCACGAAATTCGTACCCCTTTGAATTCAATCATTGGGTTCAGTAACCTTGTCAATAAATCGAAATTAGATCCTGAGCAAAAAAATTATGTCAGTTTTATAAAAAGTTCTGGTGAAAATCTTTTGTATATCATCAACGATATCCTAGATTTTTCAAAACTGGAAGCGGGCAAACTTCAGATCTCCAAAGCACCTTTTAATTTGAAGAAAATCTGCCATTTTATAGAAATGCTTTTTCAGGTTCAATTATCTGAAAAGAAAATCTATTTCTCTGTTCAACTTGAAGAAAACATTCCGCTTCATTTAACAGGAGATGATGATCGTTTAAAACAAATCCTGACTAATTTGGTATCCAATGCCATTAAATTTACAGGTAAAGGGGGAACCATTACATTAAAAGTTTCATCACTAAAAAAAGATGAAGATCTAATATATATTCAATTTGCTGTTAAGGACAGTGGAATTGGAATACCTGAAGAAAAACTGAAAAACATTTTTGAAAGATTTGAACAGGCTGATTCTGCAACTACCCGAAAATATGGTGGTACAGGACTGGGTTTATCTATTGTTAAGCAACTAGTAACATTGCAAAGTGGAACCGTGGAAGTAACTAGTAAAGAGAATGTAGGCTCAGAATTTATGGTAACCATTCCTTACAGTATAAATAGACTCGCAACAGAAGAAAGCGAAATCGGTGAAGAAATTCAAATAGTAAAAAATTATCAGCTTGGATCCAGGATCCTGATTGCTGAAGACAATAAACTAAACCAGTTACTAATTCAGTCATTATTCAAGAACTGGGGGCTTTCTATTGAAATTGCAAAGGATGGCAATGAAGCCATAGAACTTTTACAAAAGAATACTTACAATCTGGTATTGTTGGATATACAAATGCCTTTTATTGACGGATACGGAGTTGCTAAGTGGATCAGAGAAATCAACAAATCTTCTGTTCCTGTAATTGCTATGACAGCCCATACTATGCCCACTGAAATTTCAAAAAGCAGAGAAGCAGGAATGGATGATTATTTGCCAAAACCATTGAATGAAGAAAATATCATCAGGTTGTTTAATAAATATATACCGAAGACCGAAATAACCCTAAATAACAATATAACAGAACTATTGTATGTTGACTTACAAAGCATGCAAAAATTATTTGGGAATGACAACCAGATTATTGCTGAGCTGATGCAATTATTCAGCACACAATATGCTGCTGAGTTGAAACAACTATCTACTGCTTTTGACAATAGAAATATTGAAAAAGTGTATACAATTGCACATAATCTTAAAACAACTGTATCATCACTAAAAGCAAATTCAAGTTTACTGGCGCCATTAATAGTAATAGAAAAATATAAAAATCTAGAACCGGAATGGAATTTGATCCTGGATCAGATCAAAATACTTAACCGTTCTGAGGAAACTGTTTTACTTGAAATTGATACTTTACAAAAAACAATACTGAACTAACAGGCTTGAAAAAAACTACAAAACATATTGACCCGTATTCTAAATACCTGTATCTGCTTTGGACTACAGGTGTTTTACTATTAGTTTACTTGTGTTTGCCTTTTTTTGAAATAAATTCAGGGATGTACCTGGGTGATCTTTTATCGAAACGTATTTCACTAAAACCAACTCAAACAATACATAAAGAAGGATCTAAAGAATATGATGGCAATGAAGCTTTATTTTTTGTTACAATCAATAAGAAGCAGTTTCTAACAAGATTTGTTACTTACATTTCTGATGAAGATCTGGCCGGTTTAAACAAAAGAAATACTTCGCAAGGAAATGAAGAGAAGAAGTATGTAATCATTGGACGAAATAAAAAAACAAGAAAATCCTCCATAAAAGATTTTTCAATAAAAGCAGCTCCGAAAATTTAAAGTTTATGAAAAATTTACGAACGATACTTTTTACTGGTCTGGCAAGTATCTTACTGATCTCCTGTTTCAGTAGTAAAAAAACTCAGATACAGGAAGTATTAAACCAGGCAACAAATGTTCAGCTGGCAGACCAGAAAATATTGGATGATACAAGAGCCAAGGTGGAAGACCGATTAAAAATGGAGGCGATTGACTCCAATATCGCAGACAGTATCCGATATAAGATTGGCAAATATGCTTTGGATCTTGATTCTATGAAAAGCGCTGTAGTATTTATTGATGAAAAAATAAATACTTCAAGAAGAGCGTATAAAACTAATAAAGTAAGTATTGACTCATCATTTGCTTTGATAGATCGGTATAAAAGCCGCTCTAATTACCGTCTTCGTCGTTTTACAATGATCAACGAATCGCTTGATATTATCATTAACCAACAACACATGTTTGACCTAGCTGCATTTTTTGGACCAGGTAAATATGAAATACCCGATGACAGAAAATCAGTTGCAGAAATATCATTTTCGCCATTAATTGATTCTTTGGTTGCATTTTACAACAGATATGCTGATGTTGAAAAGAAAGCAACACTCGTAATTTTAGGATATGCAGATGGTGCAGGTTTTAATATGGAATCAGAAATTTATCCTGTTTTGATCGATATGTTGAAAGACAGTACAGCGAGTAAAGAAAAACTAAACCAAAAATTATCTGAATTACGGGCCATTAATATCGGGAACTTGATGGAAGTTTCACTTGAAAAGAAAATACCCAATTATAAAGAGATCAAATCGATAGATTTTTTCTTTATAGAAAGTGGTAAAGGAGAAGATTATCCCAGCAAAAAAGTAACAGATTATAAAACAGATGATGAAAGAAGAAGAGTGGTTTTGTTATTTTGGAATATTTTACCGAAGTAGCATATCGAACAGACGACCCTCATAGCGAGCTTCGCGAAGCAATCTGTGTTTCGAATAATGGATCGATGTTAAGACACAGATTGCTTCGTTCCTCGCGATGACGTTATTCATTCTTATAAACTACCCCATTCTTCATCACAAACTTCACTTTTCCCATACTTTTTACGTCTTTCGTAGGATCGCCATCTACTGCAATGATATCGGCGAGTTTATCTTTTTCAATTACACCCAGTCTGTCATCGCCTAATAGATCAGCAGCACTTAGGGTAGCAGAACGAATGGCTTCGAGTATGGGCATGCCGGCTTCTGTCATGTACACAAATTCCATCCAGTTTTTTCCGTGTGCATATACACCTGCATCTGTTCCGAAAGCAATTTTTACGCCGGCTTTATAGGCTTTGGCAAATGTGGCCTGTATGTAATTGCCTACTACCAATGCCTTTGCCCGAACAATTTCTGGGTAGTACCCCGGCTTCTTGGCAGAATCGGCTGAGGATTTACCTGCAATAATGGTTGGCACCAGGTAGGTACCTTTTTGTTTCATCAATTCCATCACTTCTTCGCTCATATACGTGCCATGTTCAATAGAGTTAACACCACCTAGTACCGCCCGCTTCATGCCTTCTGCGCCATGTGCATGGGCGGCAACTTTAAAACCATAATCTTTGGCAGTAGCTACAATGGCTTTCACTTCTTCTTCCGTAAACTGTGCACCACTGCCATCTTTCGCCATGCTTAACACACCACCTGTTGCGGTAATTTTAATCAGGTCAGAGCCCTCTTTGTATCGTTGGCGAACGGCTTTGGCACAATCATCCGGCCCATTCACTACGCCTTCTTTCGGGCCGGGATCGCCCATCAGGTCTTTACGATAATTATTGGTAGGATCTGCATGGCCACCCGTAGTGGCTATAGATTTTCCTGCCGTGTATACACGCGGCCCTTTTACCCATTCTTTATTAATGGCATTGCGCAATGAAATGTTGGCACCACTACCGCCCAAATCACGAACAGACGTAAATCCGGCCATCAATGTTTTCTCGGCAAACACCACCGATTGAAAAGCATAATCAGGTCCATTCCATGTAAATCCGTTAAGGTAATTATTGGGATTGGTTTCACTTTCCATATGCACGTGCATATCTATCAGGCCGGGCATTACGGTTTTGTTTTTCAGATCGATGAGTTGATCCCCGGATGCCGCAGCCATATATCCTTTCTGTACATCAGTGATTTTATTGCCTTCAATGATCACCGACATTTCCGACAGCATTTTCAGGTTCTTGCTATCAACCAACTGGCCGCAATGAAGAATCGTTCGTTGTGCCATAGCACCCGTAAACGTGGTTGCGACTACTAATAATAAAAACAGCTTTCTCATGAGCATTGATTTTGCAGTAAGATAATGAGAACCGTTTATTGTTATTTACTTTTTTCAGGAGGAGGAAACCAACATAGAAAAGCCCCGATAGACATCGGGGCCGGAACAAGTACAAAAAAGTTTATTGATATGGAGTGACCGCCATTTATTTTTTACCGCAAAGGTGCTATGGCGCAAGGGTACGCTAGGTTTTTTAAAGAATCTTCTTAGCGAAACTTCGTGCCCTCGTTCCTTCGCGGTTAAATACAGGTTTATTTATTAGGCTGCGGCGTATAGCGCAGGTAAGGTTTCACCACTGTAACGCCTTTTGGAAATTTCTTAATTGCATCCTCCGTACTAACGGCAGGAACCACAATTACATCTTCGCCTTCTTTCCAATCGGCCGGTGTTGCTACGCTATAGCCGGCAGTTAATTGCAAAGAATCAATCACACGCAATACTTCTACAAAATTTCTTCCGGTAGATGCTGGGTAGGTTATCATCAGCTTCACTTTTTTATCCGGTCCGATGATGAACAAGGAACGAACCGTAAACGTTTCGGATGCATTGGGATGTATCATATCATATGCATTGGCAATACTTTTGTCTTCATCTGCAATAATGGGAAAGTCCACCGTTACATGCTGTGTTTCATTGATATCATTTATCCATCCTTTGTGCTTATCCAGCCCATCAACACTCAATGCTAGAACTTTTACATTTCTTTTCTCAAACTCTGCCTGCAATGAGGCTGTTCTACCTAACTCTGTGGTACATACCGGTGTATAATCGGCGGGGTGCGAAAACAAAACGCCCCAGCCAGTGCCCAGGTATTCGTAAAAATTTATTTCACCTGCGGTGGTCTGTGCTGTAAAATCGGGAGCAATATCCCCTAAACGTAAACTCATGGCTTTTAATTTTGGAGTTCAAAAATAAGTATTTCCTATTAAACAAGTAGACTAATTTTTAGTCGGGATACCACAGATGTTAGCATGTACCATGGTAGCATATGATTTGTATCAGCAAACCCTCAGCGAAACCTCTGTTAACTCTTGTTCTCTGCGGTTGGAAAGAGTAAAAACAATAGCGAGATAATTGAATTTTGAGATTTCTCCAACCGCAGAGAAAGAGAGAGCGGGGAGTTTACGCAGAGGTATTTTAATAATACAGGCATACCCTTCAATTCTTCCGATTTGTCCCTGTTATCGTTCTTGCTTTTTTGAGAGCCGCTTTTCCAAAGGTGTTCTTCACATCATCAATGGCTTTGTACAATTTGTTTTTCTTTTCTGCATCATCAAACAAACTGGCCTGAACGGCATGGTTGGTTAATTCGCTAAGCCGAACGCCCAGCAGGCGAACTGGCTTTCCTTTTCGGTATAGTTTATGAAACAGATCAATGGCTACCGGTATCAGCTCATCATCGCGTAGTGTATAATCAATCGTTGTTTGGCGTGAGGTGGTTTCAAAATCAGGGTAGCGGATTTTTACGGCAATGCAACCCGTTAGCTTTTCATCCTGTCGCAATTCATAAGCAATTTTTTCGGTCATGCGTACCAGTTCGCTTAACAGAAATACTTCATCAGCCGTATTCTCTTCAAAAGTATTTTCTGTTGAAATAGATTTGGCTTCATGGTAAGCAAGTAGTTCTCCGGTATGTATCCCCTGCGATTTCTTCCATAGATCCGCTCCATACTTGCCCAGCTTCTTTTCTAAAACTGTTATGGGCGTTTCACTTAATTGTTTAATGGTATGAATACCCATCGCTTTCAGGTTCAGAAAAGTCTGCTCTCCTACTCCTGAAAATTTATTCACCGGCAAGGGTGCCAGAAATTGTTTTTCCATACCAGGTTGTACAAATAAATAGCCATTGGGTTTTGCTTCATCCGTTGCAATTTTGGCGATCATTTTATTGGTGGCCAGTCCGAAAGAAATAGGCAACTGTGTTTTCTCAATGATTTCTGTTCTAAGTGCAATCGTCCATTGATACGGATCAAAGAATTTATCCATCCCGGTCAGATCAATATAAAACTCATCAATAGATGCTTTTTCAAACAAAGGGGCTTTTGCTGCGATAATATCGGTAACCCAACGTGAGTAACGACTGTACTCACCGCGGGTACCACGTACCAGAATAGCATGCGGACAAAGCTTCATGGCCGTTTTCATAGGCATAGCACTGTGCACACCAAATTTGCGGGCCTCATAACTACAGGTGGTAACCACACCTCTATCTTTAGAGCCACCCACTATTACCGCTTTGCCTTTGAGAGAGGGATCATTCAATACTTCTACACTCACAAAAAATGAGTCGAGATCAAAATGGGCAATATAACGTTGGGGACCACTCATCCGCCGGAAAGTTAGTAAACATTGGTATTTGAATACACAGTAAATTGAATTTAAAAATTAGTGAATTGACGAAACAGTAAACGATTAAATAAACAGAACATATGTTACCCAACTCAGAAGCAATCGAACAACTGAAAAAATTCATTGCTCCTCTTCATCCATTGAGTGAACAGGAGTGGAATGATTTTGCTTCTATCTGGCAACCCTTTTCTGCAAAAAGAAAAACCGTTCTCACAGCAGCAGGTGAAACAGAAAAATACCTCTACTTTGTTACAGAAGGTGTGCAACGTGCTTTTTATCTGGGTGATCATGAGAAAGAAGCCACCATTGTTTTTACATACGCTTTCTCATTCTCAGGTGTAGCTGATTCTTTTCTGTTGCAGCAACCCTCCAGATATTTTCTGGAAACCTTAACCAAAAGCGAATTCATCCGAACCACCCACCATCAGGTGCAGGAACTAATGGACCGCTACCATAATTTTGAAAAACTAATTCGCAAAGCCACCAACCATACATTCGCCGGTGTACTGGAAAGACAGATAGAACTGCAATGTTTTTCTGCCGAGCAAAAATTCAGAACCCTGCTCAAACGCAGTCCCCATGTATTAACCCTGATCCCGCATAAATACCTCGCCTCTTATTTAGGTATCGATGCTACCACGTTTAGTAAGTTGTTGGGGACGGTTAGGGTGTGAGAAAGTCTGGAGTTAGAAGTTAGGAGTCTGAATTTGTAGTTAAATAACATAATGTATTACTCCAGTCTCCTAACTCCAAACTCCAGACTAACAAAAAATCTTAGCCTACACCAAGATTTTATCACCCGCTTCTTCACAGCTTTGTGGTAACAAAATCAAAAACACATGCCAGTATATCTATCACAAACACTTTTAAACGGATTGATTGATCAAACCGATTCTTTTTTGAACAAGGCAGTTGGCGAATGGCAGATGATACCCAACCACAAATTCTCCAACAAACCTGCAGCTGAAAAATGGAGTGCCACACAATGCCTGATGCACTTGAACAGTTATGGCCGGTATTATATTCCAGCCATTGAACATGCCATTAATAAGGCCGTTAAACAGAATCAGCAACCTGCTTCGCATTTCAAAGCCGGATGGTTGGGCAATTATTTTACGGAGATAATGTTGCCCAAAACGGATGGAATGCCCGCCAAAAAAATGTCCTCACCCAAAGACCATTCTCCACAAACCAATGAGGAAAGCTATCCGGTAATTGCAGAATTTATAGAACAGCAGGAAAAATTATTGGAATTATTTCGCAAAGCAAAACAGATTGATCTGAACAAAACAAAAGTGCCCATCTCTATTGCAAAATTCATCAAACTAAAACTGGGTGATACTTTTCTGTTCCTGATAGCGCATAATTACCGTCACATTCTTCAGGCAGATAGGGCTTTGCAGAAAACGGGTGTTACGGTTCGGCACACGCATGTATTTGCACCAAATCAATTCACGCTGCAGAAAAGCGATTCAAAATAGCATCTGGAATCCGTACTGGCCGGTTGGTTAATTTATCAAGTAGTACCCAAATACTTTTAGCCGAGATGATTTTTTTCTGATCTGCTAGGCGTACAATTTCATAATGCCTTTCCCAGCTAACGGTAGAATGATTTCCTGTCCAGGTACGCAACAATAATGCATCATTAAGTATGGCAGGATGCAGGTAATCTATTTCATGTCTTCTAACCACCCAAACCAATTTTTTTTCCAACTCACTCAATTGCACACTATGCCAATGTTTATCAGCCACCTCCTGCATGAACTGTACGTACACTACATTATTCACATGATTCAGTTCATCAATATGCTCCTTGGTTACGTGGATAGTGTATTCAAAAATGTTACTTTGATTCATGGAGTTTTGGGGTAATAAAATTTCACTCTTCATCGATAAATATCCAGCAACCCATCCGGCAAGATCACATGTACTTCCTTCTTTTTGTGATCAATTTTATCCAGAGTTTCTGCGTGTAAGGGTATCAGTGCTTCTTTGCCATCCAGACTAATGCGCAGCAATACCTGATGAGGCTGTTCTATCACTTCTTCAATGGGGCCAAGGTGTTCATCTTCATCAGTGATCACCTCAAAACCCAATAAAGAAATGGGTGCTGATTTTCCGGCCAGTTTGCGAAAGTCATCATCCAATAACCAAACATTGCGGGTAGTAAGTCGTGCTGCCGACTCTCTTGAATGAATGCCTTCCAGCTTTACATACGTTTCTTCCGTATCTTTTGCTTTGGAGGTTTCTACAAAATAAGGCAGGTAAGAACCTTTGTTTTCTTCTACAAAAATGGCTTCAATACCTTCTAAGATCGTTTTCTTACCCAATGCATGTTTTAGTATCACTTCTCCTCCCAAACCAAATGCGGCAACTATTTTTCCTATGTTAATGTAATCTTTCATTGCATTTTAATTACGAGGAGTATAAAATTCAAAAGTAAAAAGTAAAAAGGCAACATGCGAAATGGTTTTGTTGCCATTTTTGTGAAGACACAAAAATGGCAACAAAAAACCCGAAACTTTCGTATCGGGCTTTTTGGAAATATTGTTAATCTGTTCTTACTAAGCTTCAGCTGGTGCTTCTGTAGCGTCTTCAGCAGGTGCTGCTTCTTCTACTTTGCTTTCTACTTTTTTCACAACAGGAACATACACTTTCTTAGCTCTTTGTGTGTTTCTGTGTTCGCTAGAACGACGGGTAACATTTGCTTCATGCTCTTCATGCCATGCCTGAAATTTAGTCATAGCTGCTGCCTGGTCAAATAATCCCAGATTCACACCTCTTAACAGGTGCTTCAGGTACAATACTCCCTTGAAAGAGAGAATTCTGCGTACAGTATCGGTGGGTTGAGCACCTTTGTTCAACCACTCCAGTGCCTTTTGACGATCTAACTGAATAGTAGCTGGTACTGTTAACGGGTTGTAAGTTCCCACTTTCTGGATAAACTTACCATCTCTTGGTGCACGGGCATCGGCCACTACTATAAAGTAGAAAGGGCGTTTTTTGCTTCCGTGGCGCTGTAATCTCATTTTTACTGCCATGTTAAATAGACATTTAACGTTAGGAATTTGGTTAATCCCACTAAGAATAGCGGGACGGCAAAAGTAATGGGAAAACCGGTTTTTTCCAAGTTTGTATGTAAAGGATTTGTTAGAATAGTGGTTTACCAAGCTTTTAGGCAAGAATTAGGCGCCTGTTGCGTCGCACACTTCTACTTTGGGACCGTTTTCCGGCAAAAAGGGATATAAAGCTTAGATTGATAAATTCATGACTTGCGAATCCTAAATCATTCCTTCTTTTCTCTCACTTCTTCATTCAAAATTCATCATTCGATATTCCCTACCTCCTCATCCCCGGAAACTTCCCGCCCATCGGCATATTGTTCATCATTTTCATCATTTGTTTCATCTGCTCAAATTGCTTCATAAAAGCATTCACTTCTGTCATATCCTTACCACTTCCTTTGGCTATACGCGCTTTGCGGGATGGGGTTAATGAATCGGGATTGGCTCTTTCAAATGGTGTCATAGAGCTGATCATCGCTTCAATGCCTTTGAAAGCATCATCCTTGATATCAATATCCTTCATCGCTTTTCCCACACCGGGTATCATGCCCATCAGATCTTTCAGGTTACCCATTTTTTTAATCTGCTGCAACTGGTCCATAAAATCCTGAAAATCGAACTGGTTCTTGCGGATCTTTTTTTCCAGTCGCTTGGCCTCCACTTCATCATACTGTGCCTGGGCTTTTTCTACCAAACTGGTAATATCGCCCATGCCCAATATCCGCTGTGCCATACGATCGGGATAAAACACATCGAGCGTGTCCATCTTCTCGCCACTACTAACAAACTTGATGGGCTTGTTCACCGTGTATTTGATAGAGAGTGCTGCACCACCTCTGGTATCACCATCCAGTTTGGTCAATACCACACCAGTAAAATCCAATCGATCATTGAACGCTTTGGCCGTATTCACAGCATCCTGACCGGTCATTGCATCCACTACAAATAAAATCTCCGCCGGATTTACAGCAGATTTAATATTGGCAACTTCCATCATCATCGCTTCATCAACCGCTAAACGACCGGCCGTATCTATGATGATTACATTTTTATTTTTCGACTTAGCTTCTTTGATCGCGTTCAATGCAATAGAAACCGCATCCTTATTTTCTCTTTCACTATATACATCTACTCCAACCTGTTCTGCCAACACAGTCAACTGGTCTATGGCCGCAGGACGATAAATATCAGCCGCTACCAATAAAACCGATTTAGCTTTTTTGGTTTTCAGGTAATTGGCCAGTTTACCCGTAAATGTGGTTTTACCACTACCCTGCAAGCCCGCTACCAATATAATGGCAGGGTTACCGCTAAGGTTAAACTGTGCTTCGGTTCCGCCCATTAATTCTGTGAGCTCATCCTGCACAATTTTTACCATTAACTGGCCCGGACTAATGGCATTGATTACTTTTTCGCCGGTGGCTTTGTCTTTTACCTTATCGGTAAATTCTTTGGCTATTTTAAAGTTCACATCCGCATCAATCAGGGCGCGGCGGATGTCTTTTACCGTATTGGCAATATTGAGTTCGTTGATACGCGCTTCGCCTTTGAGGTTCTTAAAGGCTGATTCGAGTTTCTCGCTGAGAGAGTTAAACATGGATCGCAGATTTTTTATATGATTTTTTTGTATGATTTCGCGGATTGGGTTTCGCAGAAATTTTACAAATGATTGTTTACAAAACGTTTTACTTGAAGGCTATCAGTTCCAAAATTGATTAATAAACCAACTTCTATGTTGAATACCTTCAGATAATTGATTACCTGATTAAAATGAATTTTTTCAAATTGATGCACCGCTTTCAACTCCACAAGAATTTGTCCGTTAACAAAAATATCAACTCGCTTTTTCCCGATAAGTGAGCCTTTGTAATAAACTGGAAGTTCTTTTTCACTCTCACAAACAAGACCTGATTCTTTCAATTCTAAAAGTAATGCCCTTTGAAAAATATTTTCCGTAAAATTTCCTCCCCCCAAATTTCGATGAACAGTCATAGATGCACCAATAACCTTTTGGGTTACATCAGCATATTTGAAATTGTTCACCATGGTTTAATCAAAAAGAGTGAATACGACCAAGATCATATTCACTCTCAGAGATGCAAATATAAATTGCACCAGTAACATTACCCTATGATATTTAGAAAAAGCGTAGAAATACGCAGAAATAACCGCAGACTTTATAGTTTAAGAAAAACCATATGACGAGGAATCCAAATCCGTGAAATCTTACCTAAAATCCTACCATTCACGATATAATTATCCCAAGTAAAATCTGAGATGTTTGGAGCGATTGGTACTTCTGAGTTTTGTGATGGCCTTATCCTTTATCTGCCTCACTCTTTCGCGGGTTAAATGAAAACGTTCGCCTATATCTTCCAGGCTCAGTGGATGATCTACGCCAATGCCAAAGAAATAACAAACCACATCTTTTTGCCGTTCGGTAAGGGTTCTCAAACTTCTTTCAATTTCCATCCGCAACGATTCGTGGTGTACCAGTTTTTCATCGGTTCTTTCGGCATTTGGGTTCTCCATCAAATCCATCAGCGTGCCATCTTCTCCATCAGACAAAGGTGTATCCATACTTACATGTCGGAAGCCTACACTCATGGTAGCGGTAACTTCTTCAATACCTATCTCCAGTAAATTAGCCAGTTCTTCGGGCGTAGGTTCACGCTCATACTCTTGTTCCAGTTGCTGGTATGCCTTGCTGATGCGATTGGTTAATCCTACTTTATTCAAAGGCAAACGAACAATACGGCTTTGCTCTGCCAGAGATTGTAAAATACTCTGACGTATCCACCATACTGCATAAGAGATAAATTTAAAACCACGTGTTTCATCAAAACGAAGTGCCGATTTAATCAATCCGAGGTTGCCTTCATTGATCAAATCGGGCAAGGTTAAACCCTGGTTCTGGTATTGTTTGGCAACGGATACCACAAAACGTAGATTGGCTTTCACTAACCTGTCTAAAGCCCGCTGGTCGCCCTCTCTAATTCGCATGGCCAGTTGCACTTCTTCTTCGGGACTAATCAGGTCTACTTTACCGATTTCCTGGAGATATTTCTCAAGACTTTGAGATTCACGGTTCGTGATGGACTTTGTTATTTTGAGTTGGCGCATACTCATAATAAGCAGTTTATTTAGTTAGCAGGTATTGGTCAAAAATCCGGTTTGCAAGGTTGAGCGAAAGAAACACTACGCCACATAGTCAGTTGTTAAGCAATTTAACAAATTTTGAAAACTTATCAAAATAAATATTTTTCACAACATGCTGAAAAACAATGTGTTAACATCGATCTCAAATTCTTGCATCCATTTCCGGGCTATATTGAATCACCATTACCAAAAAAACATTTGGAAGCGAGGGATTATTTAATATTATTGCAAGCCTACGACAGATTGTAGGTTAAAGAGATTGTAATGAGTAAGAAGCAATTATTTACGTTGGAATTCCCGGTTAGATGCTCTCCAGCGATTTTGTTCGAATTTTTAGCTACGCCAGCAGGATTACAGGAATGGTTTGCCGATAAAGTAGACGAATGGGAAAATGTATATAGTTTTTCATGGAGTGGTGGCACGCCGGATAAGGCAGAAGTGTTGGACAAAGAAGAAGATAAATTCATCCGTTTTCATTGGACACACAGTGAGAAAAATGAATACTTTGAATTCCGCATAGAAAAAACAGAGATCTCCAATCAAACTATTTTGGTTGTGAAAGATTTTGCTGAGAAGAACGAGATCAAGGACCAAAGCCAGTTATGGCAATATCAAATTAAAGACTTGTTTCACAGATTGGGCGGGGCATAATTATCTCCCTGCGTTCAGCATCCGTACTATTTCTCTGTAGTTATCTGTAAAAAAATCATTCAGGTTATCCCATTCCTGCAGGCCAATTTTTTTGGCCAGTTTGATATGCGGCAGCGTAGCCATGTTAGCTACTTGCATGTGTGATAAAGGCTGGTAATTACTTTCTTCAAAATGATGTTCCCAGGGATCATCTCCCACACCTATCCACCAATCTTGCATGGCAGATGGATTATTCTCAAAATAGTATTGAAGAGCCTGCTGGTAATTTACTTTGGATGTGCCTGACAACTGCAACGTAATGCTGCAAAAATTTCCCCACCAGAAAAAACTGCGTATGGCAAACTGATCGCTTGCCGTAAAATGCCTTGGCTGGTCAAGTATTACCCAAGGCAACTCGCGGTATTGCTCTCCTTTCGCAATTTTGGGCGATTGAAAACCTGGCTCACTCCTTTCAGCAAAAGAAGATTTGCTCCATTCTTCCTTATATTGTTCACTTAACTGGCCGAATAAAGTATACACTTTACCAATCACCCGATTCTTTGTTAAAATCCAGCCGGGATCTGTTACCAATTCCCGTTCCTTTGGTGAAAGCGTTACTTTTGCAGGGCTCATCAGACAATATTAAGCAAGGACAAAGTGATAAAAAAACTTGATATACTTATTATCCGTTCATTCATTGGTCCTTTTATTGCTGCGTTTGCTATTTCCGTGTTTGTACTAACCATGCAGTTCTTCTGGTTATATATTGATGATCTGGTGGGCAAGGGTTTGGATCTATTCACCATTTTGAAACTGGTAGGTTTGGTAACTTTGTTCTGGGTACCAACTGCTTTGCCACTCGCATTACTGTTTTCTTCTATCATGACCTTTGGTAACCTTGGTGAAAGTTTTGAACTGGTAGCCATTAAAGCAGCAGGTATTCCGTTGCTGCGTTTTATGCGACCGTTAACCATCATTGCTATTTTCATTAGTGGACTTGCTTTTTTGTTTGCCAACAATATTATTCCGGTAACCCAGTTGAAATTATCGGCGCTTAAATATGATATCATTGTATCCAAACCTGCATTTGATATTAAGGAAGGTATTTTTTATGATAAGATCGAGGGTTATGTGATTAAGCTGGGCAGAAAAGAAAAGAACGACAGCATTATTCACAACGTAATTATTTTTGAAAAAAATTCAGCGCTGCAGGATAATATGCTGATGGCTGAAAGTGGTGTAATGCGTATTACACCTGATAAACGTTTTCTGGAATTCATTTTACAAAATGGATGGCGTTACGAAGAAAAAGGCCAGCGGGGTACTGCTAATACAGAATTTACCAGAATGGGTTTCAAAGAATATAAAAAAGTATTTGACCTGAAAAGTTTTCAAATGAACAAATCAGGTGATAGTGCTTTTTATGATCCCAAAATGTTAAGCATCCGGCAATTAAACAGTGCCATTGACTCTTTAGATAGTAGAGACAGTTTTTACATGGTACGAACTGACAGAGAAGTATCTCCTTACTTGCGTTTTTCCAAATACATCGATACCGGCTGGCTAAAAAAAGACACCGTTACACGAAAAAAAGTAACCACACTGAATGCAGTAATACCAGATTCCTTACAACAACGAATAGCCGATGCGGCCATCAGCCAAATACAAAGTATTCGTGGAAACATTGGCGTATTAGCTACCGACTATCAGGAAAAAAACAAAAGCCTTTTACTGCATGAAATTGAATGGCATAGAAAACTAACCCTTTCTGCCGCCTGTCTGGTATTGTTTTTAATTGGTGCCCCACTGGGTTCCATCATTCGAAAAGGTGGATTGGGAACACCGTTGGTATTCGCTATTATTTTCTTCGTAGTATTTCATCTCTTTAATACGTTTGGTGAAAAATTTGTAAAATCAGAGCAAACTAGTCCGTTAATGGGTATGTGGCTTTCTACGTTTATCTTAATACCCATCGCCCTCTTTCTTATCTATAAAGCCATGCGCGATTCGCAGTTGTTCAATCAGGAGTTCTACTACCGCTCTTTTAAACAGTTGCGGAGTTTTTTGGCTAATTTCAAATCTGCAAAAAAATCATCTTAAACACACATACTATGTCTACACATAACAAAAGCCGCCGTGCATTTATCAAAACCACAGGTATAGCAGCAGGTATTGGCCTGAGCGGATTGCCTTCATTGGTAAAAGCTACTCCGCTTTGGGCCGGTAATACTTTTACGCAACAACCCTTACCATACGATTACAAGGCACTGGAACCTGTAATAGATGCTATGACCATGGAAATCCATTACAGTAAACATGCCGCTACGTACGCAAAAAATCTTGCAGACGCTTGTGCTACTGAAAAAGTAGATCCAACCAATACTAATCTGGAAGATGTATTGCGCAATATTTCTAAATACTCTGCTAAGATGCGCAACAATGGTGGCGGGCATTATAACCACGAATTATTCTGGCAATGCATGAAGCCGGGCACAGCTACCCAACCCACAGGAAAACTGGCTGCCGCCATAGACCAGAGTTTTGGTTCTTTGGATGCTTTCAAAACACAATTTGCCGATGCCGGTAAAAACCGTTTTGGAAGCGGATGGGCATGGCTGGTAGTAACAGCAGATAAAAAATTAGTTGTAGGCTCTACTGCCAACCAGGATAATCCTTTGATGGATGTTAGTGAACTAAAAGGAAAACCATTACTGGCAATGGATGTATGGGAGCATGCCTACTACCTCAAATACCAGAACAAGCGGCCGGATTATATTACCAACTGGTGGAATGTAGTAAACTGGGAGTTTGTGCAGAAGCGGTATGAACTGGGGTAACACAATTCAAAAGTCAAAATTAAAAAAATATTCTCTTTTGAATTTTTACTTATTAACAGATAAGATTTATGAAGACAATAACCAAATGGGTAGATGCACTAGCATTTGACGCAACCGCAGACAGTGGGCATACTGTAAGAATAGATACATCAGTTGAAGGAGGTGGATTAGGCAGTGGGATGAATCCAAAAAAAATGTTGTTAGGGGCATTGAATGCCTGTAGCGGTATGGATGTAGTGGATATGCTGAAAAAAATGCGTGTGAATTTTAGTCAGTTTGAAATAGAGGCGCAGGCAGAACAAACAGAAGATCATCCCAAAGTATTTACATCGGTAAACATGGTATACCGCATTAATGCACAACCCGAAGACCTTGATAAAGTAAAAAAGGCAGTTACCTTATCACAGGAAAAATATTGTGGCATTTCTGCCATGCTGGCCAAACATTGTTCCATCAACTATACCATTGAGCTGATATAAATCAGCGTTACCAACCTGCTACTGCCATGTTAAAAAAGCAAATTTTGTTTGTATTACTGCTGCTGAATCAACAGGCACTTCTGGCACAGGAAAAAGTGCCCTTGAAAAAAAACAATAATCCTGTTTTCCCTGGTTGGTATGCAGATCCCGAAGGCGTTATATTTGGTAATCGGTTTTGGGTGTATCCTACTTTTTCTGCACCGTATAATAAACAGGTTTTTCTGGATGCTTTTTCTTCTCCTGATCTGGTAAACTGGACAAAACATCCACAAATACTCGATACTGCCAGTATTAAATGGGCAAAGAGGGCCATGTGGGCTCCTTCTGTAATTAAAAAGCAGAACTACTATTATTTATTCTTTGGTGCCAATGATATTCAGAACAATGATGAACGTGGTGGCATAGGTGTAGCCATTGCTGATAATCCTGCCGGGCCTTTTAAGGATCATTTAGGGAAGCCATTGGTTGATAAATTTTATAATGGCGCACAACCCATTGATCAATTTGTATTTGAAGACAAAGACGGACAGTACTACCTGATCTATGGCGGATGGAAACATTGCAATATTGGCAAGCTAAATAAAGACTTCAGCGGTTTTACACCGTTTGAAGATGGTACAATTTTTAAGGAGATCACACCGGAAGGTTATGTAGAGGGGCCTTTCATGTTTATTAGAAATGGTAAATATTATTTTATGTGGTCTGAAGGTGGTTGGACAGGACCGAATTACAGTGTAGCCTATGCAATAGCAGATTCTCCCTTAGGGCCATTTAAACGCATCAATAAAATATTACAGCAGGATACGGCCATTGCAACAGGTGCGGGGCATCATTCTATCATACATATTCCCAAAAAAGATCAGTGGTATATTGTGTATCACCGCAGACCCCTGGGAGAAAAAGGTGCTAACTCCAGAGAAACCTGTATAGAGAATCTGTATTTTGATGAGAAAGGTTTTATCAAACCTGTTATCATTACCAGGGAAGGGGTTAAGAAATACCAGCTGAAATAATTAAGCAATACCTTTGTAAAAAATTACCCCTGCAATCAGCCAAACAAAATTTCCGCGTACAGCTCTGGATCACGGTATTGAGTATGGTATTATTTCTTACCAAAATCATTGCCTACCAGTTTACGCATTCACTCGCCATTTTATCTGATGCACTGGAAAGTATTGTGAATGTAATTGCTGGTTTTATTGGCTTATACAGTTTATACATTGCTGCCAAGCCACGAGATTTAGAGCACCCTTACGGACATGGTAAAGCAGAATTTGTTTCTGCCGCTATTGAAGGTGGATTGATTGTTGCCGCCGGTTTGATGATTGTATATGAAACCGTCTTAAACTTTTTAGAAGAAAGCCCTATACAAAAATTGGATACGGGATTATGGTTGATCGGCATCACCGCAGTGATTAATTTTTTGGCAGGTACAATTTGTATCAGAATAGGTAAAAAAAATACTTCCGTTGCTTTACAAGCCAGTGGCAAACATTTACAGATAGATACCTACTCAACCCTTGGTATCATTGCAGGCCTGGTGGTAATTTTATTAACACATTTATACTGGCTGGATAAACTGATTGCATTGGGAATGAGTATACTGATCATTTTCAACGGCTATAAAATTATCCGTTCTTCGCTTGCGGGCATTATGGATGAAGCGGATATGAAACTGCTTCATCAGTTCATTAAAGTGTTGAACGAAAACCGGAGAGCCAACTGGATCGATCTGCACAATCTTCGAGTGATCAAATACGGTGCCTTATTACATGTAGATTGTCACCTTACTGTTCCCTGGTACCTGAATGTGCACGAAGCACATCTTGAGATTGATGAATTGGCATTACTCATTAAAAAACAATTTGGCGATGCTATTGAACTATTTGTACATACCGATGGCTGCCTGCCCTTTAGCTGTACCATCTGTACCAAAACAGATTGCCCCGTAAGACAACAACCCATGAAGGAAAGGTTGGAGTGGAAGATGGAGAATATTATTTCTAACCAGAAACACCAGTCAGCGTGAATCGTGAGTCGTGATTCGTGAGTAATTTTATCCTCCCTTCTTTTGACCATTGACCATTGACCATTGACCATTGACCATTGACCATAGTCCATAGATCATGGACCATGGTCAATTCACGAATGACGAATGACGATTCGCAAATTCCTACTTACCTTTACCCTCTGATTAAACTTCATAGAAACCATAACAATCAATCATACAAAATCCGCGATCATGAAGGTTTGGAAAGATTACCAGGAACAACACAAAGAACGTTTTCTGAATGAATTACTGGAACTGTTACGCATACCCAGTATCAGTGCCAGAAGTGAACACAAGGAAGATATGATTCTTTGTGCTGAAGCCGTGAAACAAAGGTTACTGGAAGCTGGTGCAGATACGGTAACGATTTATCCAACAGCAGGGCACCCTGTAGTATATGGCGAAAAAATAATCGATCCTTCTAAATCAACCGTATTGGTATATGGGCATTACGACGTGCAACCCGCCGATCCGCTGGAACTCTGGAACAGTGGACCTTTTGAGCCGGTGATCAAAGATGGAAAAATTTATGCCCGGGGTTCCTGCGATGATAAAGGCCAGGTATACATGCACGTAAAGGCATTGGAAACCATGGTAAAAACCAATACACTACCGGGCAATGTAAAATTCATTATTGAAGGAGAAGAAGAAGTAGGAAGCCCTAACCTTGCCACATTTGTAAAAGCAAATAAAGATTTGTTGAAGGCTGATGTAATATTAATCAGCGATACTTCTATGTTAAGTATGGAAACACCATCCATTGATATTGGTGTTCGCGGCCTTAGTTATATTGAAGTGGAAGTAACCGGCCCCAACCGCGATCTGCATAGTGGTGTGTATGGCGGTGCTGTTGCCAATCCGGTAACCATGCTGGCCAAAATGATTGCGTCATGCCATGATGAAAACAACCATATCACCATTCCCGGATTTTATGATGATGTAGTTGCCTCAACAGATACAGAAAGAGCAAAGATGGCGCAGGCCCCTTTTGATGAAGAAGAATATAAGAAAGACCTCGGCGTAAGTAGTTTATGGGGCGAAAAAGGATATACCACGAATGAAAGAACTGGCATACGCCCTACATTAGAAGTGAATGGAATCTGGGGTGGTTACACAGGTGAAGGAGCTAAAACTGTTTTGCCATCCAAGGCATTCGCAAAAATTTCGTGCAGGCTGGTTCCCAATCAATCATCGGTTAAGATGACGGAGAAAATTTTGAATTATTTCAAGAGTATGGCCCCAGCCGGCGTAACGGTTAACGCACAGGAGCATCATGGTGGTGAGCCTTATATGACACCCATTGATTCAGATGCCTACCAGGCTGCTGCCAAAGCCATTCATGCCACTTTTGGAAAAGAACCCATTCCGGTTAGAGGTGGGGGTAGCATTCCTATCTGCGCTTTGTTTGAAAAAGAACTTGGATTGAAGATTGTATTCATGGGCTTTGGTTTGGACAGCGATAACCTGCACAGCCCCAATGAAAAATACGATGTTTTCAATTTCTATAAAGGCATTGAAACCATTCCTTACTTTCATCAGTTTTATGCAGAGATGAAATAGTTTATAGACCATAGTCCATGGACCATGGTCTATGGTCCATTTATCAACCCAAGCTAATAGAGCTATGGCAGAAGCAAAAGAAAAACTCCGCATTGATAAATACCTTTGGTCTATCCGGTTGTTTAAAACCAGAAGCCAGGCGGGTGATGCCTGTGATAAAGGAAAAGTAAAACTCAATGGTACTTCTGTAAAAGCTTCAAGGATTGTAGTGGTGGGTGATGAATATGAAGTAAAAAATGAAGCCCGTAAATGGGTGATAAAAGTAACCGGCTTATTACATTCACGTGTACAATATTCTGAAGCGATTCAATTTTATGTTGACCTAACACCTGCTGAAGAACTGGATCGGATAAAATCTGAAGCAGCTACTTTTCAAACTGGTAAGCGATTAAGTAAAATAGGAAGGCCTACCAAAAGAGAGCGGCGTGATCTGGGTGGATTTATGGATCTGTAATAAGTAATATTCCTGCTATGAAAAAAATATATTTCGTTTTTATCGTTGTATTATTTTCCTTATTCAATGCCACTGCACAGGATGCAACACCTGCATTATTCCCTGGTGGAGATGCTGCATGGACGCATTATCTTGACACAGCATTCAACAATACAAATATGGCGAGCCAGATGACCAAGAAAGATTTTGAACGTTTTGGCAAAACACAAAAAGTAAGCTACTCTTACCATATTCTAGCCGACGGAACCATTGGTCTGATTGTAATTGATGGACAAGTTAGCCAGGCAGTTCGTAATGAAATTAACCGCGTTTTAAAAACGGCTCCTAGATGGACACCTGCAACCTTAGCAGGCAAGCCCAGCACCTACAGAAAAAAGCAGACTTCTACTTTTGTATTTGATTGATATGGGGCTGCACAGGTATTCTGTATGTTTGCAGTATGAAGATCGATATTATCACGGTAGTACCAGACTTGCTGGAAAGCCCCTTTAGCCATAGCATTATGAAACGTGCACAGGAAAAAGGACTACTTACTGTTCGCGTACACAACCTGCGCAAATGGGCCATTAATAAACATATGCAGGTAGATGATTACCAGTTTGGTGGCGGCGCCGGTATGGTAATGATGCCAGAACCATTAGCCAATGCCATCGAAGAATTACAGCAGGATGGTAGGTATGATGAGATTATTTTCATGACACCAGATGGCAACTCTTTCAATCAAAAAATGGCCAATCATTTATCCATGAAAGAAAATCTGCTCATTATTTGCGGGCATTACAAAGGTATTGATGAGCGCATACGCCAAAAATATGTTACCAAAGAAATTTCTATTGGCGATTATGTATTAAGCGGCGGAGAACTCGCTGCTGCTGTTGTGGTTGATGCGATTGGCCGTTTAATACCGGGCGTATTGAATGATGAAACATCTGCATTGTTTGATTCGTTTCAGGATAATTTATTGGCTCCGCCTGTGTATACAAGGCCAGCAGATTTTCGCGGTGATAAAGTACCTGATATACTAATTCAAGGCGACCCAAAAAAAGTAGAAGAATGGCGGCATGAACAATCTTTACAGAGAACAAAAGATCGCAGGCCTGATTTATTGGGTGAGGAATAAAAATTATTATTAGTTAAGCGATCAGGCTATACGGCATAGGTTCATTACAGTTGTAAACTCGGGACTAAAGTCCTATATAAAAAATTACAATTACTCCCCTCCCGTTTTAAAAAACGGGGTAAATTATCTTTTACACTTGCCCTCTAATCATATTGTTTAAATTAAGCGATCTACAAAAAAAATACTTCGACAATTTTGATCGTTGATCAGATGAAATCGTTCACTTAATTTTCAAAAGCCTATCACTGATCTTAAAAAATCCTAATCGGCTTACATTGTTTTTATAGCATTTGAATGCTGTTCTATGTTCCAGGTAGCTGATAGAAAAGGTTTTTTCGTCACTTTTAACGCTGATTGAGTCAACTATTCTAAACTGTCATGGTCAAACCGATTTTCTCAATGAGCTATAGGAGTCGATTACAATACTAATGATGCCACTGCTATAATCAATAAGTCAGTTGGGCAGATTTGATAATTTGTATAATAGTATAACCACTGGAGATGCGAGGGGGGGGGTAATAACTGAAAGTTGGATAAAGATGATACCTGTTAACAATTGATCTTTCTATATGGAGATTGCATCTTTCATAAAAAAAATAAATTATTCATCGTCGCCATTGATACTTCGCTAAATAGTCTGATCTTTTGTACAATTGAAATTAGCGAAATAGAAAAGTCAATCTCCTTTTAAATTATGACAATTATAAACCAATTTAAAATGTATTATTCATGCTTTTTAATTCTATAAGTTTTCTTATATTTCTACCGTTAGTGTTTATTTTCTATTGGTCACTAACCTCATCAAAACTTAAGCTTCAAAATCAGCTATTACTAATAGCCAGTTATTTTTTCTATGCCTGTTGGGATTACCGATTTCTTTTTCTACTTGTTTTTTCAACTATCTTAGATTATTATACTGGGCTAAAAATATTTGATGCAAAATCGAATGAATTCCAAAGAAAAATATGGTTTCGGCTAAGTGTATTTATCAATCTTGGTGTTTTAGTTTGGTTTAAATATTTTAATTTCTTCTCACTATCATTCTCAGAGATGCTTTATTTCGCAGGTTTTAAAGTTGATCCGTGGATAATAACAATAATACTTCCTATCGGCATCTCTTTTTATACATTCCATGGATTATCATATGTAATAGATGTTTATAACAATCGGATACAACCAGAGAAATCCTTTATAAACTATGCTTTATTTGTTAGTTTTTTTCCATTGTTAGTTGCTGGTCCAATTGAACGTGCTACACATCTTCTGCCACAGTTACAGCGACCTCGATATTTTGATTTTGTAAAAGCAGCTGACGGCTTAAAACAAATACTTTGGGGGTTTTTTAAAAAGGTAGTAGTTGCTGATTCCTGTGCCACTTATGTAAACTTGGCTTTTAATGAATCCTATAGTTATTCTGGAAGTACCTATATTTTGGGTGCTGTTTTTTTCTCCTTTCAGATCTATTGCGATTTTTCTGGATACTCTGATATTGCTCTTGGTACCGCTAAGTTATTCGGTATAGATCTTTTAAAAAATTTCTCGTTTCCTTATTTTTCAAGAGATATTGCAGAATTCTGGCGCCGCTGGCATATATCTTTAACTACATGGTTTCGAGATTACATATATATTCCATTAGGAGGTAGTAAAGGAAATAAATGGACACAGTTCAGAAATACGCTTATTGTGTTTTTGGTGAGTGGTTTCTGGCACGGTGCAAATTGGACTTTTCTTGCATGGGGTATGTTGAACGTTGTTTATTTCTTGCCCTTATTGCTCCTACATAAAAACAGAAGTCACCTTGATACTATTGATACTAACTTGCCAACAATAAAGCAGTTCTTTGCTATACTTATAACTTTTTCTCTTACAACATTTGCATGGATTTTTTTCCGTGCCAATACAATGAGTCATGCATTAGTCTATATTAAAAATATTTTTTCAAGTTCATTATTTTCGTTACCACAGCCTATACCATTTTCGATACCTATATCAATAATGGTACTTGTGATCTGTGAATGGATCTGCCGGAAAGATGCATATGGTATACAGTCATTGGGAGAAAAATGGCCAAGACTATTTCGTTGGATTTTTTATTATGTACTTCTATTTTTTATTCAGGATTCTTTTAATACAGGTCGAAATTTTATTTATTTTCAATTTTAGTTTTATGAAAAAATTCTGCAAAGTTCTTTTCCTGTTCCTTATATTTCCGTTAACTATTGTATTAGTAGATCTTATTTCACCTCTTAATGCATTCACTTTTCGTCAATGGGAAGCCCTGCGCTACAGTAACACATATCTTACAGATGGATATTTCTACCCTTTACAAACTATTACTATGGATGAAGTAGGCGATCTTGGACGGCATACTCCTTATGAAGTACGAAAACACACAACATGGAAAACTGATGAACTGGGATTTAGGAATGAAAAGTATGTTATCAATCCAGATATTCTATTAATTGGGGACAGTTTTTTTGCAGGAGCATCACTTACACAAGATAGTACAATCGGTAGTCTGTTACAAAATAAGGTAGATTCAACATATCAAAACCATTTACATAAGGTCTATAATATCTCAATAAATGGATTTAATAAATTTGAAAATTTACTAAATGCGAAAAAGATTTATAAACCAAAGATAATTATATTTTCAATAGCCGAACGTTCTATTAACTCGCTTCCTGACTTTCACCCTAGCGAAAAAATAACGGCAAAACAAGCATTTAGAAATAGGATTATTAATTGGCTGCCATATCAGGTATCTGTTTATAGTGACAGGCTAGCTAAGCAATCTTTCTTGAGATATTTAAGTGAGAAATTTCGTCATATTGAACTTAATAATAATTTTTGGAAAAAAACGTCTCCTAAGGAGGAAAAGGGAATGCTGTTCAGAGATAGTGCTAATCTTAAAATGTATAGACAAACGATAGTCTCTAATAGTTCTATTCATGCATTACTGACTTACCAGAACTACTGTAATGAGATGGGTATTAAATTTATATTTGTACCTATTCCTGATAAGGAGACATTATATTATGAAAAGGTATCACCAGCCATTCCCCAGTCTACCTTTTTGGTTAAGCTTGATTCGTTGTTGCATAAAAATAATGTCCTATCAATAAATTTATTTAGTTTATTTAATGAGAGAAAAAAAATGGATCCTGCTACGATTTTATATCAATATGACGATACCCATTGGAACGGAAATGCCGTTAATATTCTAGCTGATGAACTAATTAAAATGTGCAAACATCTTAGGTAGTTAGTTGTGTTTTATTTATATCGTAGCTTGATTTTATATAAAAAAATAAGCTTTTGAATAGAATTAAAGAGATTTATTTCGAGAACAACCTTAATACAGGTTGGTAATGTTTAAAATGCTGTTTAACCATTGGCAATGTATACTATACGGTATTCATTAACAAGTTAAAGGCGATTAACCATTTATCTTTTAGTTGTATCATGATATTCAACTGAAAAAGTAGCACATAACAACTTGTTCAATAAATAATAGTTCTTGGTAAAGGTAGTGTTACAAGGCAGGTCTACTATAGCAAACATAGAAATTTATATATCTGATTGAGATTAGGTAGTATTTCAAATGCATATACTGTTACCTGTTTTTGAAAACCCTTTTTTAGAACAGCTTCAATGATAATTATTTATGCGCATTTGTTTAAGTATGATAGCCAATTCCGATTTTTTAAGGGGTGAATTGTGTATAATGTCGAAAAATATCATTTTGTGAAGTGGTTGTGGATAGTGCTAAAATTTGTATTCATCATTTATTGGGAAGTTGTTCATCAGGCGACCAAGAACAGCAGTAAAGGCTATGCACAAGTTCAACATTCATCAATCTCACCCTGCCCAACCCTCCCTATCCAAACTCCTGTAATGTATCGCCTCGGCCAAATGCTCAGGTTTAATATCCTCACTTGCTGCGAGGTCTGCAATGGTGCGGCTTACTTTTAAAATGCGATCGTAGGCACGGGCACTCAGGTTTAATCGCTCCATTGCCTTTTTTAACAGGGCTTCGCCTACCGAACTGATCACACATATTTGGCGCAGCTGTTTACTGCTCATTTGTGCATTGGCATAAATACCGCTATTTTCCTGATAACGTTCTGCCTGCAATTCCCTTGCTTTAATTACACGCTCTCTGATAGAGGCAGAACTTTCTGCTATTTGCTGGCTGCTCAGTTCACTAAACGCAACAGGGGTTACTTCTACATGCAGATCAATGCGGTCTAATAAAGGCCCGGATACTTTGTTTAAATATTTCTGTACCGCACCGGGTGGACAAGTACATTCTTTTTCCGGGTGATTGTAAAAACCGCAGGCACACGGATTCATAGAAGCGATCAACATAAAATTGGCCGGAAAATCTAAAGCCATTTTTGCGCGCGAAATAGTTACCCTTCTTTCTTCCATGGGTTGCCGCATTACTTCCAGTACGGTTCGTTTAAATTCAGGCAATTCATCTAAAAATAATACGCCGTTATGTGCCAATGATATTTCGCCGGGTTGCGGGGTGCCACCGCCACCTACCAATGCCACATCTGAAATGGTATGGTGCGGTGAACGAAACGGACGTTTACTAATCAGTGCACTATTCTCAGACAATTTTCCCGCCACGCTATGAATTTTGGTGGTTTCCAATGCCTCCTGCAAACTCAATGGCGGAAGTATGGTAGGCAATCGTTTGGCAAGCATTGTTTTTCCTGCACCAGGCGGGCCTATCAATATGGCATTATGCCCCCCCGCTGCGGCAATTTCCATGGCGCGTTTAATATTTTCCTGTCCTTTAACTTCATTAAAATCAATCTCAAAATCATACTGGTTACTAAAAAATTCTTCCCGCGTATTCACTACCACCGGTTGCAAACTGGTGGCATCTTCAAAAAAATTAACTACCTCAGTCAGGTGTTGCACACCATATACTTCCAGATTATTTACCATACCCGCTTCACGCGCATTAGCCAATGGAACTATCAATCCTGTGAATCCTTCTTTTCTGGCCTGTATAGCAATAGGTAATGCGCCTTTAATAGGTTGCACCGTTCCATCCAAACTCAACTCACCCATAATTACATAATTTTTTAATCGGTCGGGTTCAGCTATTTGTTCACTGGCACCGAGTATACCCATCGCAATGGGGAGATCAAAGGCAGAGCCACTTTTGCGTATATCTGCCGGTGCCAGGTTTACCACGATCTTGGTACGCGGCATAAAATAGTTATTGGTTTTAATGGCACTTTCTGTTCGTTGTAAACTTTCGCGCACTGCATTATCCGGCAGGCCTACAATGGTATAGTGCTGGCCCATGCTAACATTTACTTCTATGGTGATGTTGATGGCTTCTACACCGTACACGGCACTGCCAAAGGTTTTTACCAGCATGTATATATTCGTTCTCTTTTGAAAGGGAAAGATACTGGTATGAGGATTGCTTACATAGCGTATTTATACCTGATTTTTAAAATGGAAACACAAGTTTAGTATACTTTTTTACGCAAGGATGTTGTAAATGCAGCAGTTACTTTTTTATTGGTTTGACTTTTGTAAGTTTAAATGCGCCGATTTTAGAGGAATAATTTTTGGCATCTTTTTTCAAATAATCGCCAACATACCAGATGGTTTCATCATCACTGGGGTCAATGGCTGTTTGCGTATAATCTTCCCAACGTAAAGTATTGGTTTGCGCGGCTTCGCCTTCTACCAATACCACTTCATTAAGTGTTAATTTCCCTAAGGGATCACCAAAATGACGACCGGCAAAACGTTGTCCCGGAAAATCTGATGCACCACCGAACGAATACCCAATACCAATATTACCCTTGCCATCGATAGCCGCACTACCCATCCACCGGTAATTACCATTGGGTGCATATGTGCCTTGCTGGTAAAGACCCAAACTTCTGTTTTTATTTACTAAAAACTCATACCATCGTACACCACCACCACCTGCTGCAGTATTGATGGAATGTAAACCCACAATCGATTCGCGGTTGCCTATTCTCCGGTAAACAAGCCTGGCCATCAGCTTATCGCCCTGCGCATCCAATCGTACATCGGTACCGGGTTGCGGCACTGCTTTGGTAAGTTGGCCATCACCCATATAATGATAGGGGGCCACATTAATTTTCACCGGACCTTCTAATCTGGTTTTAGAAAAATCTTTCCAGTCTACATGAAATTTCCAAACATAAATTCCATCATCTTCCAATACCTTATTCAGTTGCGAGCCACCCGCAGCCATCATAATACTTGGCGTGCCCGCTGGTGGTAACTGTTTGCCATCTAGATCAGCATTGATTAGAAAGTTAACATCTTTGATAATGAAGGATTGTTCATTTGCATCTTCTCCTTTCAACATTTTTGTGCGGTCAACCACATACGCATGTTTTTCAATTACATTATCACCGGTGCTGGTAGTAGTGTAATACCCATCAGGCCAAACGGTAGGGCGAGGATAATCCGGGAACAACTCGCGCTCAAATTCATAACGATAATAAGGCCCCAAAGGATCGGGTGTTGTACTAATTGCATAACACATACAATACATGCCTTGTTCCGCTGGTCTTGGTCCGGCAGGCCGCTGGCCCGGAGCATTGGCAACAGGCGGTTGTGTGGGTGCCGGTGGCTGATAGAGCAGGGTGGCTTCACCGGGTTGTGGCAAAGCAATACGTTTACCTGAAGCACTATCTACATTTCTTGATATACCTCTACGAAAGGTAGGCATCACAATCAGCCATCGGTTGGCCAACTGATCGTATCGAACCACAGCATCACCATTATTCATCTTTTCGCAGGGGCCTCCAAATCCACGAAATACATTCCGTGTTTCACCCGGACCATATAATACACGGCCTGATTCGTTGTACGTTTTTCCTTTTTTGGTAAAGATGGCCATTCGGGAATTTACAATCTGTACCACATGATCAAGCCCAACAGCCAATGAGTTATCCGATGGATTACGAAGTATTGCCGTGCCCTGCGGACCCACAAATCCTTCTCCCAAACCATCAAAACTGGTAACGAGTGTGGGAGCGGGTTTGGTGCCAAAACTGGTTTGCTCAATAGCGGAAGCGGCCTCGCCAATGGCTGTTCGTGAGGGTGGTTGTATGTTTTTTATTTCTTCTCTTTCGGGTTCGGTTGATGGATGTACCATAGTATGTAACTGCAGCAATGGCTTTGATACATCATGCTTATTGGCAGACGTATTGGCTAGCTTGATGGCCGTTGGGCTGTTTTGTCCATAGGCATTCAGAAAACCAGTCAGGCATACCAAACAAAAAAAGATGGTGAACTTCATACACTTTATTTGAGGATAGAAAATGAACTTAAAATAATGCAGCAATCAAGTGGTTTGCAAATCATCAACTACATGACAAGCTAATGCTTATTCGTTTTTCCGGTTTCCTTGTTTTTGTTGGGTACTTATCTTTTTTTAACCCTTACATCACGAGATGCTGTTTATGTAGATGTATTCTTTTCTTTCTGTTTGGGTGAATTCTCTGTAAAATCAAAGAAACTGCAAAAAATATGGAATCCAATTCCTGAAACAAATAAGGCTTCAAAGAAAGTACCCTTATCTGTTGACGGTAAAAGAAAAAATACAAGTACGATCAGTAAACTGATACTGATGGCAAAAGGGGAATGGTAAAATATTTTTTTGAGGCGACTCATGTTGTTTAAAAGAGAAATATCGTAGTAAGATAATTTTCTTTTAAATATTTCTAATTGAAAAAAATGTTTTCATAGTTAATTTTCACAAAATATTTCTTCCAATCAGCCTTTCAATTCCATTCATCTTTCATATACCATGACTTCCACATTCAGAAACATCAATTCCACTGAATGGCAAAATAAACACAAGGTGTTTTACCTACATTGGTCAGGTTATGTAATACCATGGAAGTAAGAAATACCACATCGCCCGGATTGGCTTTTTGGTGGTCGTTACCTATCTGCATTTCAGCATTGCCATCTAACATTAATATAATTTCTTCCAGTGCATGGGTATGTGGATCGTGGCTTTTAAACCCTTCATTCAATTGGGTGATATGAATATCAAACCGATTGAACATGGTGGTTTTTCTATCGAACAACTGACGAACACCGCCTTTATCATGTGGCTTAAATACCATATCGTTCCAGTTCATCACAAAAGAAGTTCCGGCTGCTTTTCCTCGTTCGGCATCCGGTGCTGCAATGGAGCGATAACTCATTTCATAAAATTCAACATCACCATCTGTTTTGTTACTGATGGTGAGTGCATCTCCCGGGAGTACGCAGATCACCGAGCCTTTATCAATGGTATAGGTTTTATTTAATAGCTGAACAGTTAATGGTCCTTTTTTTACAATAAAAAACCGTTCTGGACTATTGGCATCAGCCGTGTAACTCATCATTTTCCCTTCCGGTAAAATAATGCCTTTCATCTCATGCTGCGCCAGTTTAGCACCTGATCCATTGAAAATGTTTTTGGAAATATAATTAGGACGTGGGGCCCCCATTTTACTTTCGTTCCACGCATATACTTTAGCAGCCAATGGTTGCACCTGTGCAGTTGCATACATACTCACACACAAACTGATCATCAGTAAAAAATATTTCATAAACTTAGTTTTGATAGGTGCCAGTATTAGGATGAAACTGTTTCCATGAATGCCAGAACTCCTGGTATGCCTGAATATGAGCCAGTTGCTTTCCCTGTAATGCCCCGCTGGTGCAGGTTCCATTCAATTTCCAGATAGAATGGGTTTGTACATCTTCCATCAATTCTTTTGAACTGCCGGTTATAAACTGTAAGGTTTGGCCGTTTACCTTTCTATTCAATGCATAATACGTTTTGCCATTGGGCTCCATGGTTAACAGTAAAGGAATAGCATTCATTGAGTCGCTGATCATTTTTTGTTTCTGTAACCCATTCCAATCATACGCTTTATGCTGCCCATTGGCAGAAACACCAATTACCCATGATTTAAATTGCCAGGAAAGGGAATCGCGGCGTTCGAGTTTACTTTTTACATTGCCTTCATCATACCCTTTCAGATCGGCATAGTCTTTTTGAAAAGTAGTATCGGCCTGCAGAATTTCAGAATTGGGATATAGTGTTAACCATTCTCCCAACCGCATTTGCGCTGAAGGCAGTTCGGTCAATTTTGTTCCGGTTAATTTACCTGCAATGGCTTGACCGGTTGCCTGCTGCCACCAACTTTTGGTACCCGCATCTTCAAACATGGCATTGTAATGATCCATCCCTACCAACCTGAATTCTTCATTCTTTCCATTCACCATGGGACTGTATACACGCCCGGTTCTGCAAACGGTACAATAGGTAACCATTACCGGTTCAAGTGAAAGTGTATCTCTGATCTGGTGATGATAACCAATGATTTCAATTGGGTAAGCTTTGGCTTTATTATTTATAACAATACCGAGAATGAGTTTGTTTTTATTCGTCGTATCCTTATCAGCAGGTGTAAATACCTTATGCTTGGATTGTTTGAAGATTTTATCGGCTAGAAACTGAAAATTAAAGAGATAATACACAAAGCCATACAACAGAATAACCAAAACCAATAATGTTTTCTGCCAGATTTTTCCTTTCGATAGCGCGCGTAGCACTGGGCCAACAATTATTACAATTCCGATTATGCGAAGCCACCAGATATTGTTATGAAGGAAATATGCAAATGAAATGGTATCAGATTGCTGACTGCCAGGGAAGGGCATGATGAAATATACTTTGAATATTTCAATCGTAACCAAAAACAACAATCCAAGAATGAGCCAGATAGATTTTTTCATAACCGCAAACCGCTTTTCAATCAGTAAGGTAATTATTATTTAGCGGGTAGGGAGTAGAAAAATTTTAGCCGCAGATTCGCAGATTATTTCTAATCTGCGAATCTGCGGCTAAAAAATTAATAGCCTTTTTTATAATTTCTCCAACAAATCAACCACCCCTTCTTTTTTAAGGATGAGGTAGCCAAGTCTATCATTACTGATACCTTCTTTTAGTTGGTAGCTGAACAATAACTGGTCATCTTTTACAGAAGTTTCAAAATAATGAAACTGTATGTTCTCATATTTTTTCAGCTCATTACCAATTTCATACAAATGGGTGGACAGAACGAACAAAGCATTCTTCATTTTACGTAACCCTTCAATTACAGTAGTACTACACTTAACTGCATCCTGCTGGTTGGTTCCTTTAAATAATTCATCAATTAGTATTAGCCAGTTTTTACCGTCGCTTATTTTTTCAATGGTGCTTTTAATACGTTGTACTTCGTTAAAGAAAAAGCTTTCCCCTTTACTGATATTATCTACCACCTGAATATTACTTAATAAGCCATCCAGGTAACTCATCTCCATTTCTTTGGCTGGCACACCCAACCCAAGGTGAGCCAGATAAGCGGATACCCCAACCGCTTTAATAAATGTACTCTTACCCGCCATATTGGCTCCGGTAAGAAAGAGGAAGTTTTTAGTTACAGATATTTCAATATCATATGATACCGGTACTTCCAACAGTACATGGTGTAAACCTGTTGCTTTGATATAAGGTTCCTTGCTTTCTTTGATTATGGGAAAATGATATCCATGCTTATTAGAGGCCCAGGCTATGCTTAGGTAAGCATCAAGCCTGCTGTAAATCTCAACCAGTTCTTCGCTCTGGTTTTTAAAATGATGGCGGATAAAACCACCATAGCGTAATACCTGTTCTGGTGATAATGACTTTTTATCTTCCTGCATCATTTCCTGCAGAGCGGCTTTGCTGAGAAGCATCGACATTCTCGTTACCCATGTAGCCAGTTGCCTGCTTAGTGTTTGCTCCTGTAACAGATCAACAATCCTTTGTAATCCTTTGGTAAAGTCAATGGCATGTTCCACTGTGTACCGTATCAATGAATAATCCGGCGCGTTAATGATTTTATAAAAAAGGCTATTAACCGTATTGGGATGATTAGGAAAAGCATTTACCTGCGTTTCATAAAACCGTTCAATAACCATAATGGTTCCATTAGTTACGGTAATAGGCCAGTCTTTTGCTACCAATGATAGTTGTCGGATAGTTTGCTGTGTATCTAAAATCTCAGATAATGAACCCAATGGATGCGCCAGCAAGTATCGCAGGTATTCTCTTCCGCCATTGGTTTGTGTATAGTTCAGGTGATGAAATATAGATTGCTCCTCTTCGCTATGAAATATGGAGAGATCGGCAAGGGTTGTTTTGTCTACCTGCATGTAATTAGTTAGAAGTTAGCAGTCTGGAGACTGAAGTTTGAAGTTAAGGTTTGTTCCAATATAATTACTCCAGACTTCTTACCCAGTCCCAAGACTTAATCCATCAATCTCTGTCAAATTGCATCCGCATGCCCATCTGAGATTCATCAAACACCCCATTTCCATAAACCAGATGACCATTTATAAAAGTATGCGTGATGGAAGCGGGAAAATGAAACCCTTCCAGCGGGCTCCATCCGCATTTATACAAAATACTTTCTTTGGTTAGTATGTTCGGCTTGTTCAGGTCGGCCAAAACCAAATCGGCATGGTAGCCTTCACGGATAAAGCCTCTTTCTTTGATCTGAAAGCAGGTGGCTACCGCATGACTCATTTTTTCCACTACTTTTTCAATAGAGATTCTGCCTTCCTGCACATAGTGTAACATGAGTTGAATAGAGTGTTGCACCAATGGCAATCCTGCATGTGCGTGCTCGTAGTCTTCCTGTTTTTCTGCCCATGTATGTGGCGCATGGTCTGTGGCTATTACATCCAGCCTGTCGTCTAACAATGCTTTCCATAAAGCTTCTTTATTAGACGGGGCTTTGATGGCAGGATTACACTTAATACGGTTACCCAGCTCAGCATAATCATCACTGGTAAAATGTAAATGATGTACACATACCTCTGCTGTAATGCGCTTCTCTTCTAAAGGAAGCATATTGCTGAACAACTGTAATTCTTTTTCAGTACTAATGTGCAGTATGTGTAAACGGCTATTGTATTTTTTTGCAAACTGAATGGCCCGGAAAGAAGATTCAAAACAGGCTTCCTCATTACGTATGATAGGATGATCGGAAGCATCAAGTTTTTCTTTTTCGCTTTTACGTTTTTGCAGGTTGTTTTTAATAATGGTTTCGTCTTCGCAATGTGTGGCAATCAATAACTCCGATTCGCCGAAAACTTTATCCAATGCCAACGGACTATCCACCAGCAAATTACCGGTAGAAGATCCCATGAATATTTTAATGCCGCACACTTCATGCTTTTTCTCGTTGGTTCTGAGTACTTCCTCAAAATTATCATTGGATGTGCCCATGAAAAAAGAATAATTAGCCAGCGATGTATTACGGGCAATGGTATATTTATCTTCCAGTAAAGCCTGTGTAAAAACCGGCGGTTGCGTGTTGGGCATTTCCATAAAACTGGTAACACCGCCTGCCACTGCGGCTTTGGCTTCCGTATAAATGGTGGCTTTATGTGTTAAACCCGGCTCGCGAAAATGTACCTGGTCATCAATGGCACCCGGTAACAGGTATTTACCCGTTGCAATGATCTCTTCACTATTTTCTTTGATATTGATTGAATCACTAATCTTCTCTATCCTTCCTTTTTTGATTAATACATCTCCATGTATTTTTTTCCCTTCATTTACAATACAGGCGTTTTTGATGATGTATGATTTCATAGCAGTTTTTTTAATTGGGAAGCTAAGATAATTAGAAATGTTGAGAGGGGAATCGTGAGGCGTGATTCGTGAGAGGGAAATGGGCAATGGTGAATTGTGAATAAACACGATTGGGGGGCGAGTTATTTTCGTCTGCATACCCCACTCACGATTCACGCCTCACGATTCATGATTCACGCACTAATCTTCAAAATGAATAGAAAACACCACCATACGTGAAAGAATTCTATCGAGTACATTGGAATACTTCAGATTAGGGTCGGGCAGGTGAAGATTGGTTAAACCGTTACTGATTTTTAATTCGGGAGAGATGGTTACAAAGGGCAGGTAAAAATTAAAACCCAATCCCAGTTCGAAGCCAATATCGCTTCGTTTCATCTTAATCATATCATCTACATTTCTGGCCGAAGAATTGCTGGACAGATCCGTATCAAATTTTATTCCTCCTAATAAATAGGTTCTGAAATTGCCAATCCTGTCCGAATTAAATTTTACCTGAAAAGGAAAACTTACCAGTGTTGATGGAAGGGTTTGATTTTGAAAAGCGGCTTCACCCGGTTTGGTTTTACTAAGTGTGTATGCTATGTATTTTGATCCGCCAATAATGAGCTGTGGGTTGGCACGTATTTGCCAGTGATCGGATAGTCGGGCCGTAGCCATAAGCCCCATAGCAATACCGCCACTGGAACCCGGTTCGGCGGATTGAATACTATCGTTCTGCAGAAACTGCGCCGATTTGGAAACATGTAAAAATGAGTAGTTGTATCCGAGTGTTAATCCAAAATAATATACCAGATCGTCGTGATTACGACGATAAATCTCCTTTTGTGCCACAGATTGTGCAACACAACAAAAAAGAAGAATAACAGGCAGGATTACTTGCTTCCGCAGTAAATGGTGCATATTCCGAAACTAAGTTTTTTCAAATGAGTTTGGGTAAATCCTGCTTCATGCATAATGTTTAAAAAGGTTTGTCCTTCTGGGAAGGCCTGAACACTATCGTTCAGATATTGATAAGCTTCTTTATTTTTTGAAAATAGTTTCCCAATCGCCGGTGTTACCCGATTCATATAAAAATTAAAAAGTGCAGACAAAATACCAGCATCAGACTTTGAAAATTCCAATACGACCAATTTCCCGCCCGGTTTTACTACCCGGTACATTTCTTTCAAACCCTTTTCCAGATTTTGAAAATTACGTACCCCAAAAGCAACGGTGATGGCATCAAAATAATTATCTGCAAACGGGATCACTTCACTATCGCCTTTTTGTAACACGATCTTTTCACTCAGTCCCAGTTTTTCAATCTTCTTTCTACCCAGATCCAGCATACCTTCCGAAATATCAATACCCGTTATTTTTTCGGGTTTCAACATTTGCCAGGTTAACAAAGCCACATCAGCCGTACCGGTTGCCACATCCAGTATGTTTTTAGGTGCTAGTTGTTTCAGTTGACCAATGGCTTTTTTGCGCCACCAAACATCTATTCCGGCACTTAAAAAACGGTTCAGAAAATCGTACCGGTAAGCAATGCTGTTAAACATATCGGCCACCTGTTCTTTTTTCTCCAGCTGGCTATGTTGATAAGGCACTACTTCATCATGCGCAAACTTTGTCATACAGAGCGAAGATATTGATTTTCTGCTGCCTGCCTCTTACTGTTGAGTGGTTTACACAACAGAATGGGTTAATATTTAGCAAAAATTGCTATTGAAACTGTTTTCTTTTCTGTGCACGATGGTTTTTGGGGTATTATCTTCGTAGTTCATGAAAGCGCGCATTTATAAATCAACCGGTTCCTGGTATGTAGCAAAAGCTACTGATGGAAAGCTGTATAATGCGCGTATTAAAGGTATTTTTAAGATCGATGAGATCACTTCCACCAATCCCCTGGCGGTAGGCGATGAGGTAGACATGGTGGTAGAAGATATTCAGGAAGAGTCGGCTATGATTGATCATATTTACGATCGTAAAAATTATGTAGCCCGCGTATCACCACATAATAAACGGCAGCACCATATTATTGCCTCTAATCTTGACCAGAGTATTTTATTTGCAACATTAAAAGAACCTAAGACATCGCAGGGGTTTATGGACCGGTTTCTGATCTCCTGCGAATCATACCATATTCCCGCAATTATTGTGTTTAATAAAGCAGATCTGTATAAGAAAAAAGAAATGGAACGGTTTGCCTTATTGAAAGAGATCTATGAAAACATTGGATATAAAGTAGTACTGGTTAGTGTGCAGAACGGGCAGGGTGTGGCAGAAGTAAAAGCCATGCTGCAAAACAAAACAACGTTATTGAGTGGACATAGTGGTGTAGGAAAATCTACTTTTATCAATGCAGTATTTCCTCAATTTAATTTGCGAACGCAGGAAGTAAGTGGGTGGAGTGGTAAGGGATTACATACCACCACTTTTGCAGAAATGTTTGATTTGGATATGGGCGGACAGATTATTGATACGCCTGGTGTACGTGAATTTGGCATTGTAGACATCAGTAAACAGGAGCTCTCACATTTTTTCCCGGAGATGCGTGTGTTGATTAATGATTGCCAGTTTAACAACTGCATGCACATTAATGAACCCGGATGTGCGGTGAAAGATGCGGTAAATGCCGGAACCGTTTCGGTTGACAGATACGCCAGTTATTTAACGATACTGGATACCATGGAAGACAATCTTTATTAAAGAAATCTCTTTGCGAAACATTGCGCCCTTGCGCCTTCGCGGTGATTTTTTACCGCAAAGCCGCTAGGACGGGAGGATACGCAAGGGGTGTTTCAACAACCATAATATCCCAATACTTGAAAGGTTTTCTTTTGGTTACCTTTTCTAATCTCAAGTGTGCCGCTTCTAATCCAATATTCTATATCCAATTTTTTTACTTCAATGGATATGAATTGAATGTTGTAGCCATGGCCCGAAAAATGGGTGGTAATTTTTTTACCTTTTACTTCGGTATGTGTAATCGTAAAATTGAGTAGTCTTCCATTTATTTTTAAAAGAGCTGTTGTGTTCAGATCCGTAAACAAGATCATTTTATGGATACGGAAAGAAAGGGTATCAAATGCATACTGTTCTGAGCAACCATGCAGCGAATCAGGAATATTTTTTTGGTCAAAATAACCAAGTGTTACCGGTAATTGATGGTAGGTAATAAAAGAAGGTATACGGGTTCCCTCTTTTTGTGGTAACTGTGAAAAGCTGTTAAGAGCCGTAAAGAGAGCAATACAAATCAACAAGCTTGTTTTCATGATTGCAACATAAGATGGTTTGATCCCGGCATACCTGTTGTTACATTCCTTCATTAACGGCATTGCTATCGCTAAACCAGGAAGCGTATTTAATATAATTATTAGCGATCCGGTTAATCTCACCATGGATCAGTTCTTTGGATACTTCTTTTACTTTCCTGGCCGGAACCCCTGCATAAATACTGCCCGCTTCTACCACCGTTCCTTCCAGTAATACAGCCCCTGCTGCTATTATGGAGTTGCTGTGTACAATGCATCTATCCATCACAATAGAGCCCATGCCAATCAACACATCATCCTGAATAGTGCATCCATGCACCAATGCGTTATGGCCAATGGAAACATTATTGCCGATAATGGTGGGGTTCTTTTCAAAAGTGCAATGAATTACGGCACCATCCTGTATGTTTACCTTGTTACCTATTTTGATAAAATTTACATCCCCACGAATCACTGTATTAAACCATACACTACAACCATCGCCCATTACCACATCACCCACTACAGTGGCGTTGGGGGCTACAAAACAATTGCTGCCAAATTGGGGATGTTTTCCGAGAACAGGTAGTATGGTTGCCATGTAATTAGAGGTTAGATGATAGTTGTAAGATGTTAGTTGTTCAGTTGCAGGAATGAAGATAACTTTAATAAAAGAATTTAAGCAATGATGGATATAGTAATTTTGCAAGATCGATAAGCAATTACATCTTTACAAAACGAAAGTGAAGACCATAATAACCCTAACTTCTTGCATCTAACATCTCACATCTAAATGAACCATCGCCAATTATTTCTTAACCACATTGCGCAAACATCGCCTGCGCCTATCGGTATTGAAATGGTAAGGGCTTCGGGTATTCACCTGTGGGATATTAATGATAAAAAATATATTGATCTTATTTCCGGTTTTAGTGTTTGTAATATTGGTCATTCACATCCTGCCGTAGTTAAGGCAGTACAACAACAGGCTGCTGAGTATATGCACCTGATTGTATATGGTGAGTTCATTGAAGCACCACAAACTGCTTATGCAAAGTTGTTAACCGATCATTTACCTGCCTCATTGAATTGCGTGTACTTTACCAACAGTGGTGCCGAAGCAACGGAAGGGGCTATGAAACTGGCAAAGCGGGTTACAGGTCGCTCAAAAATCATCGCATTCAATCAGTCGTACCATGGCAGTACCCAGGGAGCTTTAAGTGTAATGGGCGATGAATACTGGCGTAACGCGTTTAGGCCTTTATTACCTGATGTTTACCATTTTAATTATAACAGTGAGGAGGTAATTGCTGCCATTGACTCACAAACTGGCTGTGTGATTTTGGAAACCGTTCAGGCAGAAAGCGGCGTTACCGCACCATCCAAAGAATGGCTGCAGGCCATACGCCAGAAATGTAATGACCATTGTGTACTCCTGATTTTTGATGAGATACAGGCAGGGTTTGGCCGAACCGGTTCGCTATGGGCATTTGAACAATTTGATGTTGTACCCGATATTTTATTACTGGGCAAGGCCCTTGGCGGTGGTATGCCGTTGGGCGCATTCATTGCCAGCCAGAAAATGATGCATACGCTTACCTACGATCCGGTGTTGGGCCATATCACCACATTTGGTGGCCATCCGGTTTCCTGTGCTGCAGGTAAAGCTGCATTAGAAGTATTACTGGAAGGAAATTATATCAACGAAGTAAAACGAAAAGAAGCCATCCTTCTCAAACATCTTGTGCATCCGGCCATCGTTGCTTGTCAAAGTTTTGGTTTGTGGATGTCCTTACAATTTTCATCAGACGAATTAAACCGGGCCATCATCCATCAATGCATTCAAAACGGATTGATCTCAGATTGGTTCTTATTCGCCCCCAACCGCCTGCGCATAGCACCGCCTTTGACGATAACAGATGATGAACTTACCCATGTTTGTTCCATCATTATAAAAAGTATTGAAGAAGTGGAACGCTTAACGCCTAACGCCTAACGCAGAAGGCTTAACGCTTAACGCAAAACGCTGTGTGCAGTTGTTAAGTATACTTCAAAACACAATTAATTATTAATTATTAATTATTAATTGTTAATTGTTAATTAAACACATGGTTCCATTCTGCAAAAGCGGCTATATAGTTTTTCGTAAATGGGAATGATGTTTTTGATGTCGAAACGACAAGCTTGCTCGTATGCAGCTTCTTTCATGGCAGCAAGTCTGGGTTCATCACGAAGCAATTCAATAGCATAGCGGCTCATACTCTCTACATCGCCTATATCCGCCATAAAACCTGTTTCGTTCTGGATATTAATTTCTGATAACCCTCCGGCGTTGGTGCTGATCACTACATCTCTGGCAGCCATGGCTTCTAAAGCGGCCAAACCAAAACTTTCATATTCAGAGGGTAGTAAAAACACATCACTTACCGCAAGAATATCTTCCATCTGCTCCTGTTTGCCTAGAAAACGTACATCTTCATCAACACCCAAAGCTCTTGCCAGTTCTTCGGTAGCAGGTCTTTCAGGTCCATCTCCCACCATGAGTAATTTAGCCGGCATTTCTTTGCGAACGGCGGCAAATATTTTTACTACATCATCCACCCTTTTTACTTTTCTGAAATTGGAAGCGTGGATCAATATTTTCTCGTTATTGGGTGCAATCACTTTACGAAAGGCATCAATGGGTTTTTTATTAAAACGGGTTACATCCACAAAATTGTATATCACCTCAATTTCTTTGTGAATGGCAAAAGATTTGAAGGTTTCATCTTTCAGATTTTGTGATACGGCAGTAATCGCATCACTTTCATTAATAGAGAAAGTAACTACCGGCTCATAGGTTTTATCCTTACCCACCAGTGTAATATCCGTTCCATGTAAGGTTGTGATCACGGGTACATTTCTTCTGTTCTTCTGTTTTACAATCTGCTTGGCCATATACGCTGCGGATGCGTGCGGAATGGCGTAATGCACATGTAATAAATCAAGGTCATGGTTGATGATTACATCCACCATAGTACTGGCCAGTGCTACCTCATAAGGAGGGTAATCAAACAATGGGTAGGTAGGCACCCTTACCTCGTGGTAAAAAATATTGGCATTGAATACATTCAGTCTTACCGGTTGCTGGTAAGTAATAAAATGAACCTGGTGGCCTTCATCAGCTAATGCTTTACCCAATTCTGTAGCCAGTACACCGCTTCCACCAAAGGTGGGATAGCAAACGATCCCTATACGCATAACGATTGATAATTTGGAGTTTGAAGTCTGGATGTATCATTGGTCAATTTTTTTGCAGAATTCATGTGCAAAAAACCGAAGAACAAAACCATACACCCGGAAATGCTATTGCAAGTAACAATTATTTCTCCATTGTTACCTTTCCGTTTATCCCGTTTGTTCAGACACAACAAATGGTTAACTTTATCGCTATGAGAAAAATATCCTTATTACTGCTTTTCATACCCATGCTGGGTAAGGCCCAGTTGGGCGATGAGGCCACAATCAAGAAAATTTCAGATGAAATATTACAGAATGGAAAAGCATATGAGCTGCTTCGCCAATTAACCAAGGATATTGGCGGCCGTTTGGCAGGTTCTCCACAAATGGTAAAAGCAGAGCAATGGGGAAAGCTTACGATGGAGCAAAATGGTGCCGATAAGGTATACCTGCAAGAATGTATGGTACCACATTGGGTGCGTGGCGGTCAAGACAAAGCCATGATCACCGAAATTGATAAAAAGAAAACCACCCGATTATTAGATGTATTGGCATTGGGCAATTCTTTAGGTAGTGGTACCGTAACGGCAGAAGTATTAGCTGTTGCCAATTTTGAAGAACTGGAAAAAAGAAAGGATGAGGTAAAAGGTAAAATTGTGTATTACAATAATCAGTTTGATGCTACTAATATCAAACCGTTTATATCGTATGGTCAGGCGGGTATTTATAGAAGGTCTGGGCCAAGTAGAGCCGCAAAATATGGCGCCGTGGGCGTGATGATTCGTTCACTGACAGAATCAACAGCCAACGATCCGCATACGGGAGGGATGAGTTATATGGATTCTTTCCCTAAAATTCCGGCCATTGCCGTAGGGCCAAGAGATGCGGATATGGTTTGGGAACTTAGCAAAAAATCTGGCTTTCGTATGTCTATGACCACTAATGGTCATTTTTTACCAGATACCATCGGACACAATGTAATTGGTGAATTGAAAGGAACGGAGTTTCCTGACCAGATCATCACGGTTGGCGGACACTTAGATAGTTGGGATGTAAATGAAGGCGCACATGATGATGGCACCGGAGTAGTACATACCATTGAGATCATGCGTGCATTAAAAGCTATCGGCTATCAGCCAAAACACACCCTTCGTTTTGTATTGTTTGCCAATGAAGAAAATGGCTTACGCGGCGGAAGCAAATATGCTGCAGAGGCCAAAGCCAAAGGAGAGAAACACCTGTTTGCTTTGGAAAGTGATGCGGGTGGCTTTACCCCAAGGGGATTTTCCTTGCAGACTACCAAAGAACAGATGGCTAAGTTTCAAACCTGGCTGCCTTTGCTTTCTCCCTATGGCGCATTTGAATTTACCAATGATGGCGGAGGTGCAGATGTAAGCCCTTTGAACAGAACTTTTGGTACCCCTGTAGGAGAATTGAGTCCTGATCCACAACGGTATTTTGATCTGCATCATGCGAGAAGTGATGTATTTGAAAATGTAAACAAACGCGAATTGCTGTTAGGGGCCGTAAACATGGCAGCATTAATTTACCTTGTAGATAAATACGGTTTATAATGAGAAAAATTATCTGGTCTGTATCTGCTATTGTATTGGTGTTACTCATCATAATTGGTTATTGGCGTTTTTACTTTGTACTGGCAGAGGGTACACAAGCGGGAACACTGAATATTTTTCAGAAAAAAGGGATTCTATTTAAAACGTATGAAGGAAAAATAATACTCAGCGGGTTTAAAGCCAATGTACAGAGTAATGAATTTTCGTTCAGTGTTACAAAAGAATCCGTAGCCCAACAACTGTTAAAAGTTTCCGGAAGGGAAGTAAATGTTCATTACATACAATACTTTGGTTCCTTACCCTGGCGTGGCATGCAAAAATATGTGGTGGATAGTATTTATGAAGTGAGGGGCGTGCAGGGGGAGAGTATCCTAAAGCCGAGGCAATAGGCAATTGTGAATGGTCAATTGTGAATAACAGTGAACAAAGCCGGTCTATTGACAATTGACCATTCACAATTCACATCAAGCGTGCAGCAAAAAAATAGCCAGCCTTTTATGCATATCCGGAACTGCTTGTTTCCACTGCTTGATAGATTGGGTTCGGATGGTTTCTGAATTGGCCGTAATATCTACTGCAATACAAAAACGGGTTTCTTCTTTGCAGGTATCCAATACTTCCCTGATCATGGGATTATTACGGTAAGGTGTTTCTATGAATAATTGTGTGCAGTTTCTTTTTTGTGAATCCAGTTCCAGTTCTTTTATTTTCTTTTTTCTTTCCAGCGAATCAATGGGCAGGTATCCGTGAAACTGGAAGCATTGTCCATTCATGCCACTGGCCATTAATGCGAGTAGAATAGAGCTTGGCCCAACCAATGGTTTCACTAGTATGTTTGCATTTTGAGCGGCCTGCACCAATAGTTGACCAGGATCTGCTACACCGGGGCAACCTGCTTCGCTGATGATTCCTATGTTTTTCCCTTCGGTAAGTAATTGTATAAATTGTTTGCTAACGGCTTCTTCTGCCTTGTGAATGGCAACCCATTGGTAATCATCAATCACCATTTCTCTCCATAATTTCTTTAAAAAACGGCGGGCTGTTTTTTCATTTTCAACAAAAAATACTGCGCAGTCTTTCACTGCATCCAGCAGGTAAGCCGGAATTGTTTCCAGTGCTTCTTCGTGCAGTACAGTGGGAATGAGGTAAACTTTGCCTTTGCTCATGTGCAATAATTGAACAGATCTGAGAGCCTGTTATTTTTCACTTTGTTTCAGCGGATACATACTTAGTGTGGCGGCTACTACAGAATAAGCTGGGGCCAATATCCATCCCACAATTGGAATCAGGTGCATCATATAAAAAATCAATCCATTACCTACTGCCAAGCCTTTGTGGTTGCCAATAAAGAAAATACTTTCTGCCGGCGTGCGTTTATGTCGTTCCATACTATAATCCAGCATAGAAAAACCATAATAATAGCATTCTACCAAAACGGCGAGGATGGGTGTTAACCATCCCAATAAAGGTATCAAGCTTAATAGCAAAATAGATAAGGTATATACCGTTTGCCACAAACTGTTTCTAGCAGCAATGTACATACCGCGCTTACTATCTTTTAATAATTGCGCAAAACTGAAAGGAAAATCTTTTCCCTCAATAATGGCTTCCGTTCTTTCACTCAGGTAAGCGAATAGCGGAGAGCCTACAATGAGAAAAATATATTTGAAAAGTGAAAAATAAAATAACATCAATATCAGCCAGAGCAATAGATTACCGATAATAGCAAGAAAACCAAAAAAAACACTGTCCAGTTTATTTACCCAACTGGCCAAACCGGTACGCTGGCTCATCCATTCAAAGAACTGAGTGGAAGTAAGACTGAAAAAATACATCCCTATAATGAACAGCGTGGTATAAATGATACCCGGTATCAAGATCCATTTCCACAGTTTATGCTCTTTAATAAACCTGTGGGCCTGAAAAAAAGCTTGTATACCAATAATCATTTCTTTGAGCACATCTGGGGGATTTAGGTTGGCAAGGTAACACAATCCGTAGTTTTATACTTATGAAAGCTATAACGCTCAGGCATTCAGATAAATTGCCTCTGTCATTTTACACCCAGAAAAATGTTTGCACCATAGCGAGGTCGTTGATTGGAAAGGTCTTGGTTACTTCATTTGATAGAAAGATAACCGCTGGCCGGATTGTTGAAACTGAAGCGTATAACGGTATCACTGATAAAGCTTCTCATGCATGGAATGGAAGACGAACCAAACGAACAGAGATCATGTATGCCTCAGGCGGAGTTGCGTATGTGTACCTATGCTATGGCATTCACCATTTGTTTAATGTAGTAACACACGAAGCAGATACACCACATGCTGTTCTAATAAGGGCCATAGAACCCTTGGTTGGAATGGCGAATATGTTAGCGCGCACAGGTAAATCAATAATGCACCATAGCATAACGAGCGGTCCTGGTAATGTATCCAAAGCCATGGGTATTGATAAGATACATACCGGTATTAGTTTGGTAGGAAATGAAATTTATATCATTGATGAGGTTACTATCATAAAATCCAGCCAGATAGTTGCCACACCCCGTATTGGGGTTGCCTATGCAGGAGAGGATGCATTATTGCCTTATCGTTTTATCTTGAGAAATAATGTGTATGTAAGTGGGCCCAAACGATGAGATAGCAGATATTGGTGGTAAAGTAATTGCTTTGTGGTAAATCTTACTATGAGCTGATAGGCCAATCATTTTGTCTTTTTCATTTCATCAGGTTCCCTTTATTAAAAAAGTTTCATTAGGTTATCACAAATTGTTATAACCTCTTTATAGTAAGTATGATTTGTTTTTGACTGCCATTAGAATTTAGGGCAATTCACTGGCCTGTCTGTTGATGGCCTATGGATATAAATCAAAGATATCTCAATGCCTCCTCTGTTTTGCGAAGCGGTTTTAAGCGAAGAAGAATTGTAATCATAAGAAAACCCCAGCCGAAAATCATCAAACTCTAAGCCCAGGTAAGGTATAATGGCATCGTTAAATCGCATCCAGCTACCAAAATAAAAACTGGTAGGCTTGGCTGCATCAGGTGTTGCAGAAAGTTGTATCGCCCCACCCAGCATGGTTTCTGAAGCACCACCCTGAAACATTTGCAATGCACTTATATGCAGTGTTGAATTAGTACCCAATGGAAAATAACCACCTCCATGAAAAGTGGTTCTGGGGTTTAAAATATATTGAGCCCCTGTAAAATCCTGGCGGGGGCGATTGATATGATACATACTAACGCCAAAATAAAAATTGTTACGGTCTGAGGTACTTCCGTTATACAGAATGCCTGCATTCACATCAACATAACTGGATTTGAGTGTGGATGAATTAAACACTTCAGAACTTACTCCGGTAAATCCGGAACTGGTTAACTGGTCTTCAAATTTTAGCTGCGCTGTATTGATCAGCATATTGGCGTAGGTAACCTGAAAACCGGCACCTAACGAATGAATACCTTCTTCATCCAGCCCTTTGTGATAGGCAGTGGATAAAGAAGCGTAATTAAATTTTACGGCTCCGTTAGAACTGTTATCATTATAACCAACAAATCCTAGTCCCCAGGTATCGTTACTGGCAATCTTGTTATGCAGTATGTGAAAATCTGCAGAAGCCGTGGCAGTTGTAAAAGCGTTGTTTATGGTGGGCCATTGGTTTCTATAATTTCCTGAGATGCGGTAATCGCCAAAAAATTTACCGGTAAGCGCCGGGTTTAGTGTAAGTGGCGATGAAAAGAATTGCGAAAAATGCGGATCCTGTGCTGTAGCAGTAGTACTCAGCAAAAAAAACAGACAGCAGTATAGAATCAGTTTGCGCATAGTAAAGAGACAGATTCGAATTTAAGTGAATCTGTTGATGCTGAGCGGGTATCGGATAAAATATTATAGGTGTGTTAACGATTATGAGGCATAATCCGGCACATCTATCAACTAAGCTTGCATCTTGGTGCCAAAAGCAAGGTCGCCTGCATCGCCCAATCCGGGAACGATGTAGCCTTTGGCGGTCAGCTCATCATCAATATCGCCGCACCAGATCTTGATATTCTGTCCACATTCACGAAGTATGAATTCAATACCTACTGTACAGGCAATAGCTACCACCACATGAATTTCTTTGGGAGAGCCTTCAGCCTGCATATACTGGATGGTTTTTACAATAGAGGCACCGGTTGCCAGCATGGGATCGCTGATAATGACTATCCTGTCATCCAATGAAGGGCAGCTCATGTATTCGAGACTAATTTCGAAACTACCATCACGGTGGTGCTTGCGATAGGCAGAGATAAAGGCGTTATCGGCTTTGTCAAAATAGTTAAGCATACCATTATGCAAAGGCAATCCCGCACGTAAAATAGTGGCCAGTACGGGTTGTGACTCAAGCACCTTGCTTTCGTGAATACCTAATGGGGTAGGTATTTCTGCAACCACCCATGGTAGTATTTTACTGATCTCAAAAGCAGCGGCTTCACCAATACGTTCGAGGTTGCGGCGAAAACGTAAACGGTCGCTCTGTACATTTACATCTCTTAGTTCAGAAACCCAGTTGCTTACCAGGCTATGTTGTTCGCTTAAATTAACTATCATGGGGTCAGGTGATTAGGTCAGTTTCAGGATTCAAATCTAATTTCTATCGGTGGGAATGGGAAATTAAAATTTTGGGGAACGATCAATGCTCAACGCTTAACGCAGAATGCTGAACGATTTGTGCTTGCTTGTTGTAGACTTTTACAACATTAGCCGCGCATTTGCGCCTTTGCGAGCAAATCATTTCCCTTTTCTTTCTTAACAATTGTGTTATACAAGAATTTCTTACTTTACCACCCGAAATCAGTAAAAATGAAAAAGCTGCTGTTTATTTTATCTGCCTTACTTGTTTTGGGTTCCTGTAAAGACGATAAAAAGGATAAAAAATTTGATGCCGAATCATATGAAAAAGTGAAAGAGACCCTTGCCGAGAAAGAGCAGAAGAACCCCGCAAAATTTCTGGTAATCAGTAACCGCGACAGAAAAAACATCATTGGGCAAACGGTTGTGTTGGGTACATTAACCAATCGGGCAACTGTTTGCTGGTACAAAGATGTTGAGATCAAATTATCCTTCTTCAGTAAAACGGGCGTAAAATTAGATGAGGGACTGGAAACCGTTTACGAAAATATTGGCCCGGGTAAAACCATAAAATTTAAAACCAAATATTTTGCGCCCAAAGGAACAGATAGTGTGGCAGTAGTGGTTACCAAAGCAAAAGGAGATATTGCAAACTTGCAATAGGTTTCTCTTACATAAAAATTAAACAAACGAAAAGCTATCTCCGTCAAACAATCCCTTATCACTTAATTTCAAATGTGGTATTACCAGTAATGCCATAAAACTCAATGTCATGAAAGGCGCTCCCAGCAAAGATCCCAGCGATTTTGCCATGGCATCGATTTCGGTATAGGAAGCGGCGACCTGGTAACCATCGTCAATACTCATCAAACCTGCAACAGGTAGTCCCAATACTTTACTGTTCTCGTTATTTACACAACTCACACCTCCTTTTTCAGCGATCACAAGGTTAATGGCTTTGACAAGACTTTCATCATCTACCCCAACTGCTACAATATTATGGCTGTCGTGTGCTACAGAAGAAGCAATGGCTCCGGATGTAAATCCGAAATTCTTAATAAAACATTTGGCTATCGGTGCAGCATGATACCGATTGATCACCACCATTTTTAAAATATCCTGTTCTGTATCACTCACCCATTCACCATTCATTTCTTTACCGGTTAGTTCAAGCCGGTTGGTAATTAATTGTCCGTCTAATGCTTCTATAACAGGAATCTTGCCATCAGTTTCAGGGTAGGTTCCTTTTTTAATTTTCAAATCTTCCATACTAACTACTGCACAAGTAAATTGGTTTATCGGATTTGCTTTAACGGATTTGATAAAAGATTTCCCGTTCTCTGCAACCAGCTCACCATCAATATAAGTTTGTTTGATCTTGAAATGTATCAGGTCTTCTGCCACAATAAAATCTGCAGGATCTCCTTCGCGAAGCAACCCAATATCCAGTTTATAATGAAGTACAGGATTAACACAAGCAGCGCGCAACACATTAAATATATCATGGCCTTTCGCAACCGCTCTTGCACATAACTGGTTTACATGTCCATCCACCAAACTATCCGGATGTTTGTCATCACTACAGAACATGATCATTTTTGGATGGTCTTCCAATAATTCAATCAGTGCTTCAAAATTTTTAGCGGCACTTCCTTCCCGTATCAGAATTTTCATGCCATTGGCCAGTTTATCTACCGCTTCTTCTGCAGTAAAACATTCATGATCTGTTGAGATGCCTGCTTCTATATATTGTTTGGCCTGTTCACCCCTTAACCCCGGCGCATGTCCATCAACAGGCTTACCCGCAGCATGTGCGGCAGCAATTTTTTTCATCACTTCAGGATCATTGTAAAGTACCCCAGGGAAATTCATCATTTCGCTCAGGTATTTGATCTCGTGTCTGGCAAGTAATGTTTTTACCTCTTCGCTATTCAATGCCGCACCGGCTGTTTCAAAAATGGTAGCCGGCACACAACTGGGGGCTCCAAAATTAAATTTGAAAGGCACCTGTTTACCATTTTCAATCATAAAATCAACGCCTTCCATACCGCATACATTGGCAATTTCATGTGGGTCGCTAACGGTTCCAACCGATCCGTGTACTACGGCCAGGCGGGCAAACTCGCTGGGTATGAGCATACTGCTTTCAACGTGTACATGACTATCTACAAAGCCCGGTAAAATAAATGCACCGACTGCAGGCAAGTCTTCGCCGATTTTAGTAATAGAACTGATGATGCCATTTTCTATTTTTATGGTCGCCGTATAGATGCTTTTCTGCCATACATCAACCAAATTTCCGGTAACAGTGAAGGTGCCAGTATGCATAATGCGTTAAATCTTAAATGAACGATAAAAAAGTTTTGCCTGTTCAAACGTAACTATTAGCAGTTACTTTTGTTATTCTTAAAACGAAAGTAAGTATATGAAAAAAATATTCGCAGGTTTGTTTTTGCTCATCACCGCTTTTACTGCACAAGCGCAGACGGTTGAAGAGATTCTTGCCAAGTATGAGGCCGCAGCCGGTGGCCGTGAAAAACTGGAAGCTATTCGCCAGCTCGAGGTTTTCAGTAATGTAAAAATGGGCGTAATGGGCCAGAACATCGAATTGCCCTTAACCCTTATTCGCGAAAAAGGAAAACTGTTTCGCCGCCAGGTAGGTGGCATAATGGGTATGGGAGATAGTTTTACCATGATCACAGATACATCAGGTTCTGTATTCATACCTGCCATGCGCGGATTTGGCGGCGGTGGCCCCGGCGGGGGAGGTTTTGGTGGCGGTATACCCGGTGCCAACGAACCCACCATTACCCGTATGACTGCTGAAGAAGTAAGTGCCCAACAATATGAACTGGATTGCGCCGGTGCTTTTGGTGAGCTGGTTAATTACGCTTCTAAGGGGCACACAGCACAATTGATTGGCACAGAAAAAGTAAGCAGGGTTCCTTGCTATAAAATCAAACTCACTTTAAAAACAGGTCAGGTAGTTACCTACTATATAGACGTGGCTACCTCATTGGTAAAACAGGTAGAAGCTGCTGGCGATATGGCACTCAACCTTACCGGTTTTGGCCCAATGATGAAAGCTTTTGGCAGCCGTGTAGGAAAGGATACAAAAGCCAGTTTACTTGTGAAAGAATACAAGGAATTTAAAGGGGTTCAATTTCCGGTGAAGAGTATCCTCAGTTTTGGTCCCGTTGAATCGGAGGTTGAGAATACTTCGATAAATATCAATGAAGGACTGGCTGAAAAATGGTACCATGTAAAATAAAGTCCATCTGAAAGAATATAACCGTGCCTTTGTGCCTTGGTGTGAAATATTTCTCACACCAAGGCACGAAGGCACGGTTTTTTTTTGGAGCACTCCGATTTTTTTATCAATCAATAGTAGCCTAACTTCCTCGTCCAATTCTACTGATATGAGAAAATCAATCCTTCTGTTACAGGCTGTTATGTTACTGTCTGTTGGTGCTTTTGCACAAAAAAAAGACAAGGCTAAATCGCCGGCTCCTGTTGTTTTAAAAGAAGACAACAGCGATTCTGTTTTAGTTTCAAAAGTACGTTACCGCCAGGTAGGCCCTTTTCGTGGTGGACGAAGTGGTGCCGTAGCAGGCAGTTACAAAAGTAAAAACACGTTTTATTTTGGTGCTACCGGTGGTGGTGTATGGAAAACCAATGATGGTGGCAGCAACTGGAAAAATATTACAGACAAATATTTTGGCGGAACCATTGGTGCCGTAGCCGTAGCACCTAGTGATGAATCGGTTGTGTATGTAGGTGAAGGAGAAAATACGCTTCGCGGAAATGTAGCAGAGGGTTTAGGAGGTATGTGGCGTAGTGATGATGGTGGAAAGAACTGGCGCAATCTGGGTTTAAAAGATGGTCGCCACATCATTCGCATTGTAATACATCCCAAAGATGCCAATACCGTATGGGTTGCTGTAATGGGCCATTTATTCGGACCAAATGAAGAGCGCGGTGTATTTAAAACCACCGATGGCGGTAAAACCTGGAAGAAAACTTTATACATCAACAACCAAACCGGCTGTTCAGATCTGGTAATGGAACCCGGCAACCCATCTGTATGGTATGCCGGTATGTGGCGTGTAATTCGCACTCCGCATAGTATGGAAAGTGGTGGGGAAGGAAGTGGTTTATACAAAAGTGTGGATGGTGGCGAAACATGGACCAGCATTGCTTCTAAGAAAGGATTACCGAAAGGTACATGGGGTATTGTAGGTGTGGCAGTGGCCCCATCTAATACAGATAAAATATATGCCATTATAGAAAATGCCGCAGGTGGCTTATTCATGAGTGCCGATGGTGGAGAAAGCTGGACGCTTACCAGTAATGATAACAATATTCGTCAGCGAGCCTGGTACTACAGTAAAGTATTTGTAGACCCGAAAAATGAGAACCTGGTATATTGCCCCAATGTAGATTTTATGCGCAGTCGCGATGGTGGCAGAACCTTTCAGGGAGTCAATACCCCCCATGGCGATCACCATGATCTCTGGATAGACCCCGAAGATGGCAACCGTATGATTGTGGCCGATGATGGTGGTGCACAGGTAAGTTTTGACGGTGCCAATAACTGGAGCACTTTAAGCAACCAACCTACCGCGCAGTTCTATCGCGTATCAACCGATAATTCTTTTCCGTACAGAATATTGGGAGCGCAACAGGATAACTCAACCGTAAGAATTAAAAGCCGTACTTCAGGTGCCGGTATTACAGAAAGAGATTGGGATATTACTGCTGGCTCTGAAAGTGGTTATGTACAGGCCGATCCATTGAATCCGGATATTGTATATGGTGGTAATTATGGTGGATATTTATCAAGGCTCGATCACCGTACAGGCGAAAACCGCGCTATCAATGTTTGGCCCGATAACCCCATGGGTGCCGGTGCCGATGTATTGAAATATCGCTTTCAATGGAATTTCCCTTTCTTCTTTTCTCCGCATAATCCCAAACGTTTGTATGCTGGCGGCAACCATTTATTTGTAACAGAGAATGAAGGGCAGAGTTGGGAAATGATCAGTCCGGATTTAACCACCAATGATAAATCGCGTCAGGCATCCAGCGGCGGACCCATTACCAAAGACAATACCTCTGTTGAATATTATTGTACCATATTCACAGCGGCAGAATCTGGTTTGGAAAAAGATTTACTCTGGACAGGTAGTGATGATGGATTAATTCATGTAAGTAAAGATGGTGGGAAGAGTTGGGCCAATGTAACCCCACCCGATGCCGGCAAATGGATGATGTGGAACTGTATTGAAACAGATCCTTTTAAAACAGGAACGGCGTATGTAGTAGGAACCAAATACAAACTCGATGATTTTGCACCGTACATTTTCAAAACAGAAGACTATGGTAAAACCTGGAAACGTATTACCAATGGGATAGACAATATGCATTTTACAAGAGCTATGCGTGCCGATAAAAAACGTGCCGGCTTATTGTATGCAGGAACAGAATATGGTATGTATATCAGCTACGATGATGGTGCCAACTGGAAAAAATTTCAGTTGAATTTACCCATCGTACCCATTACCGATATTACCCTTAAAGAAAATGACCTGATCGTAGCTACGCAGGGCCGTGCATTTTGGATGATAGATGACCTGAGTGTATTGCAACAAAAAGACGTTACTGTTACTGCTAAAAACCTCCACGTATTTTCCGTGAATGATGCGTATAGAACAGAAGGTGGTGGCAGACGAGGTGGCCGTGGACAGGCTGGTGCACCGCAGAATGTGGGCGAGAACCCATTGTCGGGAGCCGTGTTTAATTATTTTCTGAAAGATGCCGGTGATTCTGCGCGTGTGTCTATAACAGTTTATGATAAGCAACACAAGGCCATTAAAACATTCAGCAGAAATGCAAAAGAAGCAAGTGATAAAATTGATTTTACCAGCGGCATGAACCAGTTTGTATGGGATATGAATTATCCACCCGCTGAAAGCAGCGAAGGATTTATTTTATGGAATGGTCGCATGGGCACTGTAAAAGCAGCACCGGGCAAATACACAGCTATGTTTAAATATGGTAAAGATTCAACAGAAGTTCCCTTTACCATTAAAGCTGATCCTAATTACAAAGCAAGCGAAGCTGATTACGATGCACAGGTAGGCTTTCTGTTACAGATCAGAGATAAGTTCAGTGAAATACAACGTTCCATAAAGAATATCCGTTCATTGCGCACACAGATCAATGAGTTTACTTCGAAACTGGAAGGGGCTGATGCAAGGGAGATGAAAAAAATGGGAGACAGTCTGAACAAACAAATGACTGCTGTAGAAGAAGCACTGTATCAAACCAAATCAAAAAGTGGACAAGACGTATTGAACTTCCCTATTCGTTTGAATGATAAGCTCGCAGGTTTGTATGGCGTGGTTTCCAGCGGACAAACCGCACCCAGCAAGCAGTCGCGTGAAGTATATGCAGACTTAGCATCTCAATCAGATGTTCAATTGGCCAAACTGAAAAGAATCATGGAAACGGATCTGAAAGCATTTAATAAAATGATCAATGATAAACAGTTGCCGGTAATTGGCGTAAAGAATTAAAGAATATTTTTTTACTGCGCCTTTGCGTCTTTGCGAGAAAATTATTCACGCAAAGACGCAAAGGCGCAGTTTTTTTTACGCTGTTGTTGGTCGCCTGACCAACAACAGAATTTTCCAAGAGGTCCATAAAATAAAAATTATCCCCCACCATTTTATCCAAATGGCTTTTCAATAGAAGTGCTGGTTTTTGAAAACCATTTAGGGCCTTCGGCAGTCATGTAAACACAATCTTCCAGTCTAACACCAAATTCACCGGGTATAGAAATATTGGGCTCTATGCTAAAACACATGCCCGGCTCCAGTATTTGCTTGTTGCCTTTTACCATATTGCCCCATTCATGTCCATCCATGCCAATACCGTGTCCGGTTCTGTGTGGCAGTCCGGGTAGTTGATAACCGGGACCAAACCCTGCCTCAACAATCAGTTTTCGAGCAGCAGCATCAACACCTTCACAGGCCATTCCATTTTGAGCAGCGGCAAAGCCGGCGGCCTGTGCTTTTTGTTCGAGGTTCCATACATCCAATTGTTTTTTGGAAGGCGTTGCACCAAACACAATGGTTCGGGTAATGTCTGACTGGTAGCTTTGTACTGCGCAACCACAATCCATCAAAACCACATCTCCTTTTTGAAGTGTTCTTGGTTTGATGCTGCCATGCGGCATAGCCGAAGATTCTCCAAAAAGAACCAATGCAAAACCGGCAGTGCCACCGAGTTTGGTATGGGCTTCCGAAATGATGGAGGATACTTCGTTCTGCGACATACCTTCCCGTAAACTTTTAATGCCTGCTTGTATGGCAGCCACCGTAACATCACTTGCTTTTTGCATTAACGCAATTTCAGCGGGCGATTTAATGATACGGCAGGGTATGGTAATGGCATCGCCACTAACATAGTTCAGGTGCGAAGCCTCTTTGCGAATACCATCCATAATAAAAAAACGAAGTCGTTCTTCTATACCAATGGTTCCTGATGCTATGCCTGCTTTCTTAAAAGCTGAAGCAATCAATGCATAGGGACTTTCATCTTCCTGCCAGGCATATACTTCTTTACCTATAGTAATCAATTCTCGTAAGCGGGATTCTTCAAAGCCCGGACATATATAAAATACCTCACCCTTCGCAGGAATCACAGCCACCATGGTTCTTTCGCTTGGCGACCATTTAATGCCGGTGAAATATAAAAGTGACGTGCCCGCATCTAATACCAATGCCTGTATTTTTTGCTCAGCCAATAAACGTTGTGCTTTGGCAATACGTTCTTGTCGTTCAGTTACAGAAATGGGCACTACGTCTTTGGTGATAGATTGAAGTGAATCAATAACAGAAGTCGAAGTAGTGCTATCTGTTCCCGTTTTGCACGATGAGGCAATTAAGGCCGTTCCTGCAGTTAATGCAGACAGTTGAATAAAATCCCTTCTTTTCAAACGCATATGACAATATTTAATTGGTGCTTACAACTAGAAGATGAGCAAAATAAAACTTCATTTTGTAATTATAGTGAAGATAAACTAAGGATTTCTAATATCACTTTAGCTTTATTAAGGAAGAATTCAAAATTTAAGGCCCATTACTGTTATGGAAATGATGATTGGAAATAGCATTGGTTTTTTGTATATTATAGGTATACTTAGGCTTTTTAAATGAAATTTTAATCTACAAAAGCCAACTAAATGGATATTCTCCTCGTATAATGATAAATGGATTTTATGAAATCAAAGCTAATTGTCTTTTTCGGTGGGCTGTTTTTATTATTTTACTTCAGTTGCAGTAAGAAAAATACAGTTAAGGCCAATTTGATTTGGAATGACACTGTTTACTTGAGCTCTAAATCGGTTATCCCGGCTGTGGCTAACAGAAATGAGACGGGGATTGCTGAATTATCTATTCTAAGCGACAATACTTTACAATATTCAATAATAATCAATTCTTTTTCTTCCGGTGATATGGTTAGCTCATTGCAAATTTCTGAAGGCAATGCCGGATCAAACGGTAAAATGATTAAAGAATTGAACGGTACAATACTAGGAAATAGTATTACTGGAAGTGTTCAATTATCAACTGCACAAGCAGACTCCATTAAAAAAGGAGAAACCTATCTAATTCTAAATACCAATCTTGAAAAGAAAGGTTTATTACGCGGACAAATCAATAACAATGTTGTATTTGCAGCTGATGTTATTATGAATGGTAGTAATGAAGTTCCACCAGTATCCACAGCGGCAATGGGATTGGCAACTATTAGAATGACTGAAAATAAAATAGTTTACATCAAAGTGGATGTCAACAATCTTGAAACAGGAGAAACACTTGCGGGCTCACATATACATGCAGGCAATGCTACTGTTAACGGTGTAGAACTATTAGTATGTTATTCCAATGAAGCTGAATTTGGTTCTTTAAAGAAAATAAAAGCAGACGATACATTTTATGCTTCTATTTTATCTTCTCCTATGTACATCCATGCATTTACACTTAAAAGAAGCAACCTTATAAGAGGACAAATTAGATAAAATTGCTAAAAAAGTTGATTAGTGAAACTTTTAAGCAAAGTATACTTTCTTACACAATTGTATACATACCAACAATTACTGAGCTATCTTTTATTGTAACTATTATCTATTTTATTCCCTTTATTTGAATATCAATTTGGGGTATAAGTGAAGGTGTTTTTAGTTGGTAAGCCCGATAATCATCTCCATACTCTCTGATAAGTTTCTTTTCTTCAAAGCGTATTCCAATTACCGTATACACCGTAATGCAAACCGCACTGATCAGCGTATTTAAATAAGGTTGGTATAAGAAGAGTGCCCACACAAAAAGGATGGTGCCGCTATACAATGGATGCCGAACATACGAATGCATTCCCTTTGTTTGCAACACAAATTTTCTTTTCCTTCCCATTAAAGCATCAATACCACTCAGATCCATAAAATAAGTATTGATGCAGAGAAGCATCACACAACTACCTGCTGTAAGTAAAATAACAGCGATGATTTTTTCAATAAGAGAAGTTTGCCAAAGTAGCAACGCGTCAAAGGAATAATGATAATACAAAACAATCACCAACAAACCAGTAGCTAATAAAGAATAACACAAACGATAGTACCTCACATATTGCCCCATCCATAGATGGATAGTTTGCTTTACGGTTTCTGTTGCCAATACGCTATGCAGTATTCCAAATAAAAGCCAGGCAACCAAGAGAGAGAGATAAGGAACTAACAACACAAATCGGCGTATTAAGAATGAGTATTGCTGTAAGATACCGCATAGTACATAACAACTCATTACATCATTAACTGACCTCTCTTTTAAAAAGGTTTATCATTAAGAAATTTTTGTAGCAATCATATCTATTGCAACATGTTATAGTGTACGAATCAAAATAAATTCTGACTTGAGTGGCCGCAGATTCGCAGATTAGTGGCTGAAATCTGCGAATCTGCGGCTAAAATTTCTGACTAGCGTACTACTTACTACTAACCATGCTAATAAACAAACTGTCCGGCAGCATTTAACCTGGCTTTATATTCCTTACCCAAATACATCCAGACAAAAGAAGTATTTGGCTTCCCTTTTACCCTCAACTGTTTTAATTTACCATCCAACCATTCTATACCAACCTCCAGGCCGCCTCTTGCTTTCAATCCTTTTACAGAACCTGTTTTCCATGCATCGGGTAATGCAGGTAAAATTTCTATATTTTCAGGTGAAGATTGCAGCAGCATTTCTGCCACAGCAGCCGCACCCCCAAAATTTCCATCGATCTGAAACGGTGGATGCGCATCAAACAAATTAGGATAGGTTCCGCCACCCCGCTGATAAGTTACTTTTACATTGTCGGGTTCTACGTACTTCAATAATTCACGATACATTTTATATGCATGGTTACCATCTTTTAACCTTGCCCATAAATTAATGCGCCAGCCTTTTGACCATCCTGTTGTTTCATCTCCTTTTATTTCCAAAGTTCTTTTGGCTGCATTGGCAAACAAAGGTGTTGCCTCTGTTGTGATATGTGTTCCGGGGTACAATCCATATAAATGACTCTGGTGCCTGTGTTTCGGATCTGCATCCTTCCAGTCATAATACCATTCCTGCAGGTTTCCTAATTTACCTACCTGGTAAGGATATAGTTTTATAAGTGCCTCTTCCAGTTGTTTTTGAAATATCCCATCAACCCCCAATACTTTCTGCGCAGCCACCACATCTAAAAACAATTCCCTGATCATGGCCATATCTGCAGTACCTCCATACAATACTGCCCCCCGATAGCCTTTATCATTCAGGTATTGGTTTTCTGGCGAAGTAGAGGGTGAAGTGATGTAATTGCCCTTATCATCTTTCACCAGCATGAACAAACAAAATTCTGCCGCACCTTTTAATAATGGATAAGCTTTTTCTGCAAGAAATGTTTTATCCTGTGTAAACAAATAATGCTCCCATAAATGGGCCGAAGCCCATGCCCCACCCATATTCCAGTTGGCCCAAACAGGATCACCACCACCAAAATCTCCTACGGGGTTTGTCATAGCCCAGATATCAGAATTGTGGTGACAAACCCAGCCGGGCGCATTGTAAAAAGTTTTTGCCGTAATACGTCCTGTTTTTTCCAGGTTCTCCAGAAAGCTTAAAAAGGGCCTGTGCATTTCAGATAGATTGGTGTTTTCTGCCAGCCAGTAATTTTCTTCCGCATTTATGTTCATGGTATAATTACTGCTCCATGGTGGTCGTATATGTGGGTTCCATAATCCCTGAAGATTGGCTGGTACACCGGGTGTTCGTGAACTGCTGATCAACAAATAGCGGCCAAATTGAAAATACAGTGTTTCCAAATAAGGGTCTGTCTCTCCCCTGCTATACCTGCGTAAACGATCATCGGTAGGAAGTTCTTTTCCATCACTACCACCCAGCGAAAGTGTCACACGCTGATAATATTTTGTATAATCAGCCAAATGCGAATTCAACAACTGCGGATATGTTTTGCTTACAACCGCTTTTAGTTGATCAGCAGCTATTTTTTCATCAGCCAATCCCTGAGTAACCGGATTCTTATCAAACCCATTAAAACTGGTTGCCATCGAAACAAAAATGGTGACTTCGGTTGCGCCGGATATGGTGAGGGTTGAGTCTGTACGATCTGTTTTTCCATCTATCAGCTTTGCCCTTATATCAGCAGAAAATCGTGTACCCCTGTTTTCCATGAACTGGATAGGGTTTCCTGGTTTGCGTACATAATTAGGATCAGCACGAACCGGAGCGCTTCCACGAAAATGCAACCCGGATGTATTGCTAACAGCTTTGTATTGCAATTTAGAATCAAATCGAATTGAGAAGAACAATGATTTGGCTTTGCTGGCTGTTATATGAATTACAAAAACTTTGTCGGGATAAGAGACAAAATAGTCTCGCTTTATCTTAGTATCCCCTGTTTCATATTGAACAGAAGCCATGGCACGATCGAGGTCCAGCTCACGATAATAATTCTTTACCTGTGGTGTATTAAAATTGAGATAGAGATTGCCAAGTGGTGCATAAGATTCAGAAAATTTACCCTGCATTTTTTTTACCAGCGAATCCGCTGCTGCATAATTATTTTGTCGTAAAGCTTCGCGAACCGAAGGCAGGTGTGTATAGGCTTCTTTGTTCATGTAAGGGTCTACAGGTTCGCCTGACCATAACGTAATATCATTCAGGTGAATGATATCAGTTTCAGTTCCCCCATACACCGTAGCACCTGTTTTACCATTGCCTAACACCAATGCTTCTTCAAAAGCATTGGCCGGTTGGCGGTACCACAATTTCATAGGAGCTTGCGAAGCAGTTTTTTTTTGAGCAATAGAGGGTTGAAAAAAAAGTATTCCCAGACAGAAGTAGGCAATCCGTTTCATAAGCAGGCAATAAAATTTATAATGGCTTAGGGGAAGTTACTAAACTTTTATGTGCAGTGTATTACGTAAAAACAGCCGCAGATTCGCAGATTATTTTATCCCTCCTAATCTGCGAATCTGTGGCAAAATATATTGTCAATGATTAATCAGCCACCAATTTGCCTATCAATACTGCCCCGTTCCCAACAAAACCAGTGTGCAGGCTTCTACCGGCTCTATCCCGTTTTGTTTGGCTAGATCATACAACTCTTCATTCTCCGTTCCGGGATTAAAAATAATTCTCTTGGGATGTAGCGATAAGATATAGGGATAATACTGTTTTTGTAATTGTGGATTGAGATAAAGCGTTACAGTATCTACATCTTTTTCATCAGGGTGAAGGGTAGTGATGGCTGTACTACCAATGGTACCCTCCTGTTTTCCAATAGCCACAACAGGATGTTGATAGCGGGTAAGTTTTTCTACTGCGAGATAACTATATCGGGATGGATTATCAGAGGCACCAAGTACAACAGTTTTTTTCATTCAATAAAATTACACCAATTCATGTAATCTACTGTTGTGTTCTTCATTTCTATGCATCACTTCTTTTCAAAAAATACCATTTTATAATAATACTTGTTACGCAGTCCTGGCTACGCTAATTCACCAATCCTGCTTACCTTTCTTGTATGAAACCATTTATTGCTTTGCTGGGTTTTCTTTTGCTCTGTTCACTTTCCCATGCCCAATGGAAACCTTTCCGCTTTGCATTTCTTTCAGATACACATATTGGCTCGCCCAATGGTGGCGCAGAAGAAGACCTGCGCCGTACCGTTGCGGATATTAACCAAATGACAGATATTGCTTTTGTAGTAATCACCGGTGATATTACAGAATTGGGAACCGATGCAGAGATCAAACTGGCCAAAGAAATTTTGGATGGGCTAAAAGTACCTTATTACATTATTCCCGGTAATCACGACAGCGGCTGGAGCGAAAGTGGTGGCGTTAGCTTTGGAAAGATATTTGGTAACGATAAATTCATTTTCGATTACAATGGTATTACATTTTTAGGATGTGCTTCCGGTCCTTATGTACGCATGAGCGATGGACATATTCCCCGCGATGCAGTTGTTTGGATGGATGCCGAACTCAAAAAGATCGATCCCAATAAACCCATTATTTTTCTAAATCATTATCCGCTGGATAAAGATCTCGATAACTGGTATGAAGCCATTGACCGATTAAAACAACACAATACATTGGCCGCACTTTGTGGCCATGGCCATAGCAACCGGGCTTTGAATTTTGAAGGCATTCCCGCTGTAATGGGTCGGTCTAACCTGCGCGCCAAAGCAGCTTATGGCGGATATAACCTTGTTGATGTTAGAACTGATTCCATGATCTTCTCTGAACGTACCCCCGGAATAGCTACCAAAAACGCATGGACCAAAGTAAAACTGCAGCAACATGATTACGCTGCATACAATAGTAACAAAGAATTCTATCGCCCATCTTTTGCTGTAAATGATAGTTTTCCCAATGTAAAACCGCGCTGGATCTATGCATCGGATGCCAATATTATCTCAACACCAGCAGTGGCGGGCAACCTGGTAATATTTGGCAACAGCCTTGGCAGGGTTGATGCTGTTTCTATAAAAAATGGAAAAAAGCAATGGTCTTACCAAACTGGAAATGCCATTTACTCTTCGCCAGCGGTAAGTAATAACCAACTGGTATTCGGTTCAGGTGATGGAAATATTTATTGCCTATCGGCCGATAAGGGCAAATTACTCTGGAAATTTAAAACACTTGCAGCCGTATTAGGTTGTCCTTTAATCAAAGACGGCGTGGTATACATCGGGGGCAGCGATCATCATTTTCGTGCGTTGGAGCTGGCTACCGGTAAAGAGCTCTGGAATTATGAAGGACTGGATGGCCCGGTAGTAAGTACGCCAGTGTTTTATAAGGGCATGGTAATTTTTGGTGCCTGGGATAGAAACCTGTATTGCCTGAATGCAACCAATGGTGCCTTCGTTTGGCAATGGAACAATGGATCAACCGTGAGAAATTTTTCACCTGCGGCATGCATACCCGTTATTAAAGATGATGTGATTTATGTAGTGGCGCCCGACAGGTATTTAACAGCTTTGGATTTCGAAACCGGTAAAACACGCTGGCGCTCCAATGAATCTACGGTAAGAGAATCCATCGGTATATCTGCAGATGGCCGCTTTGTATATGGTAAAACCATGAACGATACCATAGTGGCATTTCCAACAGGCCGAGAAAAACAAATGGCCGCCTGGAAAATGGATTGCAGATTTGGGTACGAACATGTACCTTCTATGTTGATAGAAAAAGAGGGGCAGGTTTTCTTTGGTACCAAAAACGGAAAAGTGTACGCCATTGATCCAGTAAAACAACAATTGATTTGGACAGCGAAGATTGATAATTCAATGGTAAATACCGTAAACGTGATTAGTGCCCGCCAGATAGTAGCCGCTACCATGGATGGCAAAGTAGCTTTTTTAGAAATCAAATGATCAATTGTATGCGTAATCTCTTTATTACCTGTCTGCTTATGAGTGCACAACTTACCGCCCAATCTCAGCAACGGATTTTTATCTATCCTTCCGAAGAAGGTATTGTAATCAAAGGTTTTGATACCACTGCCCCGTACATGGATTACTATCCTGCTAAAAATGCTTCCCCCAAAAAACAGCTGTATTGATTTGCCCGGGTGGTGGCTACCAGCATCTGGCCTGGGAAAAAGAAGGCGTTTATCCGGCACAATTATTCAATGATAATGGGATTGATGCTTTTGTTTTAAAGTACCGCCTCAACAATAGCAAACAGCAGGGCCATCGCTATCCCGACCAATACAATGATGTAACCACTGCTATCCGAATCATCCGATCCAAAGCAGCTGAATGGGGTATTGACCCAGACAAGACTGGGGTAATGGGTTTTTCGGCGGGTGGTCACCTGGCTTCTACAGCTGCTACCATTTTACAAAAAGGAGATCCCGCTGCAGCAGATCCGCTGAAACGGATTGATACCAGACCCTCTTTTGCTATTTTAATTTATCCCGTAATTACCATGGATACCAGCTTTGCACATCGCGGCAGCCGCAATAACCTTCTCGGCAATACACCTGATGAAGCCCTGGTAAATGCGCTTTCCACAGAAAAAAGAGTTAGCCCTTCTACCCCGCCCGTATTCCTGATCCATGCAGATGATGATAAATCGGTGCCATCTCAAAACAGTATTGCTTTTTACGAGGCTCTTAAAAAAAATAAAGTAAAAGCTTCTTTATACATTTATGATCATGGCGGTCATGGTTTTGGTATGGCCCCTCAGGACCCTTTATTAAATCAATGGCCCATGCAATGTGTGCAGTGGTTGAAAAGACAGGGCTTCTAACCTGCGAAGGTTATAACAAGTAAAAAATATTACTGCCAATAATTGGCGATATTTACCATAATAATTTTCTAACTTTCCTATCTCATCATTACAAAACACAAACTAATACCACCATGGCAAAAGCAAGCAAAAAAAAGGCCGTTAAAAAACCAGCCAAAAAAGCGGCTCCTAAAAAAGCAGTGAAAAAAGCTGCTGCGAAAAAAGTAGCTCCTAAAAAAGCGGCAAAAAAAGCAAAGCCGGCACCAAAGAAAAAAGTAGCCGCAAAAAAAGCACCTGCTAAGAAAAAAACGGCTCCTAAAAAAGCAGTAAAAAAAGCGAAACCGGCACCAAAGAAAAAAGCTGCCGCAAAAAAAGCACCTGCTAAGAAAAAAGTGGCTCCGAAGAAAAAAACAGCCATTAAAAAAGTGGTAAAAAAAGCCGCTGCTAAAAAAGCACCTGCCAAGAAAAAAGTAGCCCCTAAAAAAATAGCCGCTAAGGCACCTGTAAAAAAAGCAGCACCCAAAAAAGTAGTAAAGCCTGCTGCTATAAAAGTAACTCCAAAGAAAAAGCCAGCCGCTATAAAACCGGCACCTGCACCAGTAGCCGCTCCTGTTGAAACACCAGCACCCGTTGCTCCTGTTGAAGCACCAGCACCGGTTACAGAAGTTACCCCTGAATCAGGAAATGGTACTCTTTTCGGATAAGCATATTATTTTTACCTACATAAAAAAACTCCCGATATAAAATCGGGAGTTTTTTTATGTTCTTTACTAGTTTCGAATACAACAGTCAATACGGTTTTCTAATATCTTTATTACTTAGGGTTCTGTTTACCTCACCAAAACTATCTACCATGCGCAGTATTCTCATTGCTTTGATTTGCATAATCTGTTTAGCAGGCACAGCACAAACCACTTCAAAAATTGCTGATAAAACCAAAAACATGAAACGCTATGATGGCTATTTCACTTTTTGGTGGGATGCTGCCAATGGCAAAATCTGGTTATTGGTAGATAAATTTGATAAAGAATTTCTGTATGTAAATTCATTACCTGCGGGATTGGGCTCGAATGATATCGGGCTTGACCGCGGCCTCATTGGCGGCACTAAAATTGTTGCATTCAATAAGGTCGGAAAAAAACTAATGCTGGTGCAACCCAATTACAGTTACCGGGCTACTTCTGCTGATACGAATGAACAACGTGCCGTAAAAGAATCTTTCGCCCAATCTACCATCGCCAGTTTTGTGGTGGATGAGGATGAAGGAGATAAAGTATTGGTTGATGCCACTTCTTTTTTTGTACGCGATGCACAGAATATAGCTGACCGCATACGCCTGATGCGCCAGGGCAGTTATACATTTAGTGAGCCTCGTTCTGCCATGTACATGCCCAATACCAAAAACTTTCCATTGAACAGTGAGTTTGAAGCCACTATTACCTTTACCGGCGGCAGCGATGCGGGCAGATTTGTAACCACGGTTACCCCTTCTGCAGAAGCTATTACGGTTCGTATGCACCATTCGTTTGTGCAGTTACCCGATAACAATTATATACCCCGCCGTTACGATATCCGCAGCGGTTATTTTGGTATTTCTTATTTTGATTATAGCAGTGTTTTTACTGAACCTATAGAACAACTCTTTATTGCACGTCACAGATTGGAGAAAAAAGATCCTTCTGCAGCCGTAAGTGAACCTGTAAAACCCATTGTCTATTATCTGGATAATGGAACACCCGAACCCATCCGCTCTGCTTTGCTTGATGGCGCCAGATGGTGGAACCAGGCCTATGAAGCCGCCGGTTTTAAAAATGCATTCATCGTAAAAGTATTGCCCGATACCGCCGATGCTATGGACATCCGCTACAACATGATCAACTGGGTACACCGTTCTACACGTGGGTGGAGTTATGGTGCAACAGTTACCGATCCGCGAACGGGAGAAATTATTAAAGGACAGGTTACCCTTGGATCGCTTCGTGTACGGCAGGATTATTTAATTTTCACCGGTTTACTTTCTCCTTATGAAAATGGAAAGCCGGTGCCGGAAACCATGAAGAATGCAGCTTTGCAGCGGTTACGTCAATTGGCTGCACATGAAATCGGTCATACTTTGGGATTGCAGCACAATTATGCATCCAGCTTTAATAACCGTGCTTCTGTGATGGATTACCCGCATCCCAATGTGTTTTTAAATAGTAAAGGCGAGATTGATTATTCTGAAGTATACACAAACGAAATAGGAGAATGGGATAAGCGTGCGATTATGTATGGGTATGCTTCATTTCCTCCCGGAACAGATGAGAACAAAGCATTGAACACCTTGTTGGAAGAGAACACCAAAAAAGGCTTACTTTTTATTGCCGATGCTGATGCCCGCTCTGCCAGTGGTTTTCACCCCAAAGCTCATTTATGGGATAATGGAAATGAAGCCGTTACGGAATTAAAAAATGTAATTCAGGTGCGCCAAAAAGCGCTGGCACAGTTTTCTGAAAACGCCATTCGCATGAATACGCCTTTGGCAAGACTGGAAGATGTACTGGTACCTGTATACAATTACCATCGTTACCAATTGGAAGCCGCCAGCAAATTGATTGGTGGCATGAATTACAGTTATAGTGTACGCGGCGATCTGCAACCCACACCGCAGATATTGCCCAAAGCCGAACAGGAAAAAGCATTACAGGCTGTACTCGATTGTTTATCGCCCGATTTACTTACCATGCCAGATAAGATCATACAAATGATACCACCGCGTCCACCCTTGTATTACGGCGTTGGTGAATTATTTGCCAAGAGAACTGGAATGAGTTTTGATCCTGTAGCCGCTGCAGAAGCGTTAACCGATTATGAACTTGCTTTTTTATTCAATGCAGAAAGAGCCAACCGATTGGTGCAACATAAAGCACTGGCCAATACCATTGGATGGGATGATGTACTCGATGCCGTTATAACTAAAACATGGAAAGCCCCGCTGCAAAAGGGTTTGAAAGGAACGATACAATTGCAAACACAACAGATGGTGTTAACATGGATGCTGGGACTAAGCCAAAGTGATAATGCCACCTATGCAGTAAAATCCATCTGCTTCGAAAGATTGCAATCAGTAAAACAATATGCAGAACAGATGAAGAATACGCCGGGTTTAAAAGCACATTACAGTTATGCTATTGAGCGTATTAACAAACCCAAAGACATTAGCTTACCCCAACACAAAGACATTCCACCCGGGGCTCCCATTGGATGTAATTTTGATGATAACTGATGTTCGTGAATGGTGAGTGGTGAGTGGAATGATAAGGTTTCTCTGTCGTTCCTCCTTCGAAATGACGTGGTATTAATTGTGTCCGTCATTTCGATACCGCCAAGGCGGGAGAGAAATATTTTAGGGTGAGCAGGAGTGATGTTGACTAATAAAAAAGCTTCTGTCATCATTGACAGAAGCTTTGTATAAAAAAGAATATTCTTCAGTTCATTATACCAGCATGCGCAAAGGCTCTTCCAGTAAGCTTTTCAGTGTTTGCAGGAAAGCAGCACCGGTAGCACCATCCACCGAACGGTGATCGCAGCTCATGGTTACTTTCATTACATTACCTGCCACTACCTGTCCGTTCTTTACAACGGGTACCTGCGAAATACCACCTACTGCCAGTATACAGGAATCAGGTGGGTTAATGATTGCAGTAAACTGATCAATCCCAAACATACCCAGGTTAGAAATGGTAAACGTACTTCCTTCCCAATCTGCTGGTTGTAATTTTTTATCTTTTGCTTTTTGTGCGTAATCTTTTACTTCAGCACCAATCTGGCTTAATGATTTGGTGTCGGCAAAACGAACCACCGGAACCAGCAAACCATCTTCTACCGCTACCGCTACACCAATATTAATGTGGTGGTTGTAACGAATTTTATCGCCTAACCAGCTGCTGTTTACTTTGGGGTGTTGCTTTAATGCCAATGCTGTTGCTTTCAATACCATATCATTAAAGCTCACTTTTACAGGCGCCACTTCGTTGATCTTAGTACGCGCTGCAACTGCTGCATCCATATCAATAGACATGGTCAGATAAAAATGCGGTGCGGTAAATAAACTTTCACCTAAACGACGTGCAATGGTTTTACGCATTTGCGAAACCGGCACTTCATCAAAACTCTCTACACCTGCCGGTACTGATGTAACAGGAGCCGACGTTTTAGAAACAGGTGCCGAAGCTGTTGCAGCAGGTGCCGCGGAAGGTGTAAAGTTGTCTATATCTGTTTTGGTAATTCTGCCGTTATCGCCACTGCCTTTTACGTAACGCAGATCGATCCCTTTTTCAGAAGCAATTTTTTTAGCGAGGGGTGAAGCAAAAATTCTTCCATCATTCACTATTTCTGCAGCAGGCAAACTTGCTACAGTTGAAGCAGCTCTCGATTGTTCTGCTGTTACTGCCGGCTGCGAACCGCCTGTTGGCGGCTGTGCAGCACCACCACTCGCTTTTACTGCAGAAACGATAGCATCCACATCCAATCCGGGTTTACCAATAATGCAGAGCAAATCATTCACCAGTATTTTTTCACCGGCTTTGGCTCCCTGGTATAACAGTACCCCATCTTTATAACTTTCCAGTTCCATGGTGGCTTTATCGGTTTCGATATCGGCCAGCACTTCTCCTTTTGTAACGGTATCGCCAACATTCTTCTGCCATCCGGCAATCACACCTTCCGTCATTGTATCACTTAACCTTGGCATTAACACCACTTCTTCCATAGCAGAAACATCTATTGAGGTACTTGTAGCAGGTGCAGAAGCGGCCGGTTTAGTTTCAACTGCAGGTGCAGGTGTTGAAGCAGCAGCAGCGCCTCCGGCATGCTTGGCCAGCAAAGCGGAAATATCTTCTCCGCTTTTGCCAAAAATTGCAAGCAGGTCATTTACCTGCAGTTTACCGCCGGTTGGGGTTCCTATGTGTAACAAAACACCATCCTGGTAACTTTCCAGTTCCATGGTGGCTTTATCTGTTTCTACTTCTGCCAGCAGGTCGCCCTTCTTCACCGTATCACCAATGTTTTTGTGCCAGGCAGCAATAACACCTTCGGTCATGGTATCGCTTAGACGGGGCATTAAGATCGCTTCAGCCATAGTTCAGTTGCTCTTTTAAATGAGCCGTGAAATTACAATAAATCGTGGATTTCACGGAGTTGGATATGAAAGATCGCAGATTTCGCGGATTTGATTATGAAGGATCGCGGATTTCACGGATTTAAATATGATTGAACAGTAGCCTGCCACCATATAAAATAAATGAACCGCTCATTTGCAGATAATTATTTTATTAATCTGCGAATCAGCGGCTCTTATCCGTAAAATCATACCTCAATCCGTGCAATCCGCGATCACTATTGCCCCTGCGCCAAACTATACGCTTTCTTATCGCCCCACATATTCAATAATTCGGTTGAACATATTTTGAAGTCTATGGAAAGACGTTTGTACAATTCCAATATATCTACTTGTGTAACAGGCACATCTCCCAAACTTTCATATCTGCAACGATATTGGTTTACAAGGTTGGTAAATACGGAACCTTTGGGCCATACCTGTGTGCCTCTATTGCTGATAGTAACCAATTTAAACAAATCGGCAGTGTGAAGGAGACATTTTTCAGCAACTGCATTTGGTTGCAGATTGCTTTCTATAAACATATCTACCCCAACAATCGTTTCCTGACTAAGCTCAGCACTTTCTAACATGGGATTTTTTTCCAGTTTGAATTGGGTAGGAGTTGGCGGTTGGTTGGGAATAAAAGGTTTGGGATTGTGCGCGGGAACTTTACCAAAATTGGCAATTATGGCGTCTGCAAAAGCGGTAGTACCTAACGCAGTAGTCGATTTGTTTCCAAAATCTCCTGTATGCATTCCGCTTTCAAGGGTATATAAAAGGGCATTTTCCATCATAGTAGACACTTCCATCAATCCCAGATGCCTGAGCATTCCAAAACCACTTAGCAACAAGGCGGTAGGATTTGCAATGTTCTTGCCTGCAATATCTGGAGCCGTTCCATGCACAGCTTCAAAAATTGAAATATGATCGCCGATATTAGCCGAAGGCGCGAAACCCAGTCCACCTACCAACCCCGCACAAAGATCACTTACTATATCACCCTGCAGGTTGGTAAGCACCACTACATCAAATACATCAGGGCGGCTTACCAGTTTCATACACAGATCATCTACAATCACATCATCTGCCTTCAATTCAGGGTATTCTTTAGCCACTTCATAAAAAACATCGAGGAAAAGACCATCAGTGAGTTTCATGATATTGGCTTTGTGACCACAGGTAATCCTTCTGGCCCCTTTCTTTTTAGCCATTTCAAACGCATACTTGATCACCTGCATGCTTCCCGGGCGGGTAATGAAACGGCGGCTAAGTGCCACATCATGCGTAAGCATATGCTCAATACCACCATAGGTATCTTCAATATTTTCGCGAACAATAGTAATATCAATGGGAATTCCGGCTTTACTGAAAACTGTATCCACCCCATGCAGTGTTTGAAAAGTTCTTTTATTGGCGTAGGTATTCCATGTTTTACGCGCTGTTACATTCACGCTTTTTACCCCTTTGCCCTTGGGTGTTTCCATTGGGCCTTTGAACAAAATACCAAGCGACTCAATGGTTTGTTGGGCATCGGGGGTCATACCATTACTATAGCCTTTGTCGAATACCCATTTGCCCATATCTACAAACTCATATTCCAGTGGCACCTGGGCGGCTTTGAATACAGCTAATACGGCTTCCATTATTTCAGGACCGATCCCATCTCCATTTGCAACAGCAATTTTTGTCATAACTCAATTTTTCGTGTGGCGAAAATACGTCCAATCCCAACACAATTGTGTTAAATCAGGAGGAATTTGGTCCATAGTCGATGGTCCATAGACAATGGACTATCGACTATGGACTAAGGACTTGCACCTCCTCGCCATTACTGTAATTTCACGCGGAAACTCAGTATCATTTCCTTATTTTTACTAAAAGCAAGTATTTTACATGGCATCTAAAATTTCAGAAGGGGTTGAGATTACGGTAGAGACCTTTTACCAGTCTGACTACAGCAACCCGCTGAATAGTGAATACATGTTTGCCTACCGCATCACCATCGAAAATCATAATAGTTTTACCATCAAATTATTACGCCGTCAATGGTTTATTTTCGACAGCAATGGTGAGCACCGCGAAGTAGAAGGAGAAGGGGTAGTGGGTGTACAGCCTGTATTAAAACCGGGTGAGAATTATCAATATGTAAGTGGTTGTAACCTGCGAACCGAAATGGGTAAAATGCATGGCACGTACCAGATGCAAAATGAGAACAACAAACAATTGTTCTCCGTTAATATTCCTTCTTTTGATATGATTGTTCCTACGAAGATGAATTAAGAGCCTGTTTAAAATTAAAGTTTTCACCTACCATAGGTTTATTGAAATTTCATAGTAGATGCAATACTTATTTCGATAAGCACCTGTCAAGCTAGCGGCTCACAGCTAGTAGCTAGAAGCTTACAACGAAAATATTGCATTTTTAAACAAGCGCTAAGCATTATCTCGGCTTATATTTTGCCTCATCAAAAATTTGCTTTGCAGGTGTTTTCATCAATATATCAGGTGAAATATCTTTTTTCTTCTCCATCCATTTACGAACGATTTGTAAACCAACAAACTGACCGATATTTCCGGGAGAAGCATCACCTAGTGCGGGTGTACTGGGACCATCCGTTATATAATCTCGGGTAAGATTGGGATCGTTATTGTATAAAAGATCGTTCTGTACAAAAAAACTCCAGATATTTTTTTCACTGTCGTAACAGCCCTGCAACTGTAAAGCAGTATATCCTGTTTTTAAAGTGTCTGCTGTTTCGGGTAAAAAAAGATCCAGCAGGTATTGGCGTTTACCTGCTTCAACCATTTGCTCTACTAATGGTTGACCCGCGTCATTGTTGGGGTACATATCATCAATAATATTCTTGATACAATTCACGGGTATATAGGCAGGCTCAAATCTTCTTGAAATAAACATCGGGTACATTTGCTGTCCTACCTCACTCAGGTACAAGGGGTAATCTCTCCCTAAATACATCTGCAAACCAACGGCCAGTGCATTGGGTGTAATAATGTTACCAAAACTATTGAGCGGGCCAATAAAGGTGATGAGTTTGGTAGGAAGTTTATACGATGGAAAATAATACTGAACAAACTGAAGTCCTTTTTTAATCTCTGCTTCAACTGCAGTAAAATCTTTTATCTTCTCTTGCGAACTAAGGTACATACTTCGGTAGCTGCTGCTGAACAGCCGCACATCTTTCACCGCACTATCGGGTGAGGTACCCAGAATATTGTACAAAAAATCCTGCGTAAATCCCGGGTGAAGGGTATTCAAATGTTGCAACGATGTTTCTATGGCAAGTGTATCCATCGAAAAAAAATCTTTTTCAAACCGTTGTGTTTGCAGTGTTACCTGTGTACCCGATACATCAGGCACAGACCGTTTGTTAGAACAAGCGGAGATAAACAGTACCAATGAAAAAAACAATAATGATATTCTCATATAATGATTTGTGGCAAAAGTAACCGCTACCGGTAAACATTCAGGTTAGGGTAATCTTAAATTCAGTATCCGGCTTTGATTTGTGTACAGAAAAATTAAAAACTCCCTAAAGTTCCTGAACTTTGGGGTATGAAGATATTTATAGCGCAGCAAAATTATCATATCGGCAATTTTGAAAGCAATACACAAAAGATCATCAGTGCAATTAGGGAGGCAAAGGCGCAGGGCGGCGATCTGATTCTATTCAGCGAAATGTGTGTAAGCGGTTACCCGGCAAGAGACTTCGTGGAATTTGATGATTTTATTAATAAATGTTATGCCGCTGTTGAATTGATTAAACAGGAAGCAGATAGTATTGGGGTTTTGATTGGAAGCCCTGCAAGAAACACACAACGAAAAGGAAAAAATTTGTTCAACGCTGCTTTTTTTCTTTACGAAAAAGAAATCAAAGCCGAGATTCATAAAACATTGTTACCTACTTATGATGTGTTTGATGAATACCGCTATTTTGAACCTGCTTTTGATTGGAAAGTAGTTCCCTTCAAAGGAAAAAAATTAGCCATCACCATTTGTGAAGATATCTGGAATCTTGGCGATAACCCGCTCTACCGCATTTGCCCTATGGATAAGTTGATGGAGCAGCAGCCCGATCTCATGCTCAACATCAGTGCATCGCCATTTGATTATACGCATGATGAAGACCGAAAATCTGTGATCAAAGCCAATGTGGTAAAGTACAAATTACCTATGTTCTATTGCAATTCTATTGGCAGCCAAACAGAAGTTGTATTCGACGGTGCTTCGCTGATCTTTGATAAAGAGGCAAATTTGATCAAAGCATTTCCCATGTTTGAAGAAGCGATGGACAGCGTAGTGTTGTTTGAAGATGGCAGCATGGATGCACCCATTCTTGAACCCGCCAGTCGTGTACCCGATAAAGAATTAAACCCCGCCACACTGGAACCCGAATTGAATATTGCACAGGTGTACGATGCGTTGATACTGGGTATCCGCGATTATTTTGGTAAGATGGGATTTTCCAAAGCCATACTCGGCTCATCAGGAGGCATTGATTCGGCTGTAACACTGGCCCTTGCCTGCGAGGCATTGGGAAAAGAAAATGTTCGCGCAATATTAATGCCCTCGACTTTTTCAACTGATCATTCTGTGAATGATGCCGTTTTACTTAGTAAGAACCTCAACAATCCGTATGATATCATCCGCATTAATGAAGTGTATGATTCTTTTATAAAAACATTGGAGCCGGTATTTAACAATCTGCCATTCTCTCTTGCAGAAGAAAATATACAAAGCCGCAGCCGTGGAAATCTGTTGATGGCCATTGCCAATAAATTTGGATACATTCTGCTCAATACTTCCAACAAAAGTGAATTAGCCACTGGTTATGGAACATTGTATGGCGATATGGCCGGCGGATTGGGTGTACTGGGTGATTGTTACAAATTACAGGTGTATGCTCTTGCGCGATACATCAATCGTTATAAAGAAATCATTCCCGAAAATATCATTACCAAAGCACCCAGTGCAGAATTACGACCCAATCAAAAAGATAGCGACAGTCTTCCTGATTATGCAGTGTTGGATCAGGTATTGTATCAATACATTGAAAAAAGACTGGGACCTGTTGAAATAAAAGCACAAGGATATGATGCTGCTATTGTTGACCGTACGCTTAAATTAGTAAACACCAACGAATACAAACGCAACCAGTTTTGTCCCATCATCCGCATTTCTCCAAAAGCATTTGGTGTAGGAAGAAGGATGCCAATTGTTGGAAAATACCTTTCTTAAGTACGAAGTCAGAAGTACAAAGTTTGAAGTATCCCTACTTCGTACTTCTGACTTATACATACATCCTGTTTTTGAACCGCTCATTTATACTTACTGCAAATCATGTATTTCAAAGGAATCACAGAGAATGTATCTGATACTTTTGCATTCCTTTATTATACAAAATGAAAAAAAACAGCTTATTCATTGTATTTGCGATACTGGCTATCACAGGTTGCAAAATACTCTCTGTAAATTATAAAACGTTTCCACCGGAAATTCCTTTGCAGGATTCTACCGGTACCATTGTAATCATCGATGCTGCTGATGTACGCACACCCGGAATCGCCATTACTAAAAAGCGCGAGGAGGTAGTGACAAAGATCAAACAGGATTTTGTTGCGCATTTGCCATCAGCGATTCGTTTGGATCTGGGCAATCCTTCTTTGTTGGATACTACCGTAAGCGATGTAGATAAAACGAGGCTATTAATGGATGATGCCTTGGTAAAGCAACAGCTATTTTCCAAACACAATGCGTCAATGATCATCGTACTGAAAGACTGTTCCGGTGGTTTTAGTCAGGATGATGTGGTGAGTGAAAAAACAGCAGATGGCAATACGTCTAAAACAGCATACTACTCTGTTTTCTTTCAAACAGCCTATTATATTATTCAGAAAGAAAAAACTTGGAACAAAGAAATTATTGCCAGTAAAAAACATTCCAACAGAAGCGTATTGAGTGGTTTACTGGCCCGCGGACCTGGCTATGAAGCCAACAAAAAATCCATTGCCCAAATGGCAGAGACCAATGCCGTTCAAACAGCCAACTTGTTCAAAGAACAGAAGCTGGCTGTAAACGGATGGGTAAAAAACTGATGGCATTTTATGCATGCACCACCATCAGCGGTACATGGGTATGAAAGGCCAGTTGGGTTGTATGACTTGTGGTAAACAAGCTCTCAAAAAAGCCATGCTTTTTAGGAATGGTAATGATCAGATCAACCATATTCTCCAACGCACAACTATTTACGGCTTCTATATAATTTTCATTATGAGAAAAATGAAATTCAGGGTTCAAATCCTGCAGCAGGGTATGCACTGCATAACTTTCGCCAACTATTTTTGATGGCACATCATCACTCTCTTCTTCCTGGTTAAACACCAGTAGTGTTGCTTTTGTCTGCTCCACTATTTTTCTCACAACTGTAACAGGTATGGTTTGATCTACCTTATCAAAATCGCTTAGCAGCATTATTTTTTTTATGGCAGCAAAACCGGCTTTGTGCGGAACAATAATTACAGGCACTTTAGAATGTTTGGCCACATCAACCGTATTACTGCCAATCAGTTTCTCTTCCAGCATTCCGCCTCCGGTAATGCCCATCACAATCCATCCGGAACCTGTTTCCGCACAGGCATCATCCAAGCCATTGTTTAATAATGCATACTCGCTATAAGTATCAACTACACAGCATTTGGGACAGAAAGCAAGTAAGGTAAGCTTGTGTTTATCCAGACTTTCCTGACTCGATTTTTTCAGTTGTTCCTCATCCAGCAAAGATACTGCCGGCACCATGGGGTCTAACATCAGTGGTGCCTGGTAAGCGTGGTATAAAATAATTTTAGGCGAACCCAGTTGCTCTGCCAATAACAGTGCATATCGTGCTGCATTCTGCGCAGTTGCAGAAAAATCGGTGGGAACCAAAATATTTTTCATGGCGTATAATTTGTATCCTAAAACTACTACAGGTACCGTGCCATAACCATGATATTTCTTATATCCTTTACTGATATTTATCAGTTATTGCATAGCTGATATAAAAGCAAAGGCCCCGTTTTTCAACGGGGCCACCTCTTATGTTACTAAAATCAGGTTTACAAATTTTCAATAATACCTGCAATACCTTGGCCACCACCTACACAGGCAGATACCATTCCATATTTTTTATTGAGGCGTTTCATATCATTCAATACCTGCACGGTTAATTTACAACCAGTGCAGCCCAATGGGTGCCCCAGTGCAATGGCGCCACCGTTAATATTTACGATATCAGGGTTCAATCCCAATTCGCGTATCACAGCAAGCGATTGAGATGCAAATGCTTCATTTAATTCTATCAAATCAATATCATTCAGGCTCATATTGGCCTGCTTTAATACTTTGGGTATGGCAGCTACAGGCCCAATGCCCATAATACGCGGATGCACACCGGCAGAGGCACAATTTACCAAACGGCCAATGGGTTTTAATCCGAGTTCTACTACCATTCTTTCACTCATTACCAGCGCAAAAGCCGCGCCATCACTGGTTTGAGATGAGTTGCCTGCGGTTACACTTCCACCCAATGCAAAAGCAGGTTTCAATTTGCCCAATGCTTCAATATTGGTATCTGCCCTAACGCCTTCATCAGTATCAACAATATAAGAGCGGGTTGCTTTTTTCCCTTTTTCGTTCAGATAGGTTTCTTCAACTGTAATGGGTAAAATGCCGCTTTTAAAATAGCCTTCCTGAATGGCTTTCATAGCTTTCTGGTGAGAGTTAAAAGCGAATGCGTCCTGATCTTCACGGCTTACTTTAAATTCTTTCGATACGGCTTCTGCCGTTAAGCCCATACTCAAATAATAATCGGGTTCATCTATAGCAATGGAATAGGCAGGCACGGTTTTCCAACCCGCAGTAGGTACCAAACTCATACTCTCGGTTCCTCCAGCTATAATACATTCTGCCATACCCGTACGAATCTTGGCGGTTGCCATTGCAATACTTTCCAGTCCGCTGGCACAATACCGGTTAATGGTAATGCCCGCTGCTTCAATACCCAGTGCACGTGCCGCTATGATCCTTCCAAACTGTAAACCCTGTTCCGCTTCAGGAACAGCATTGCCTACAATTACATCATCTACTCTTTTAGAATCAAACTGTGGTACAGATGCCATCAGGCCTTTGATTACTTCCACTGCCAGATCATCGGGTCTGAAAAAACGGAACCCACCTCTTTTACTCTTAGCCACCGCTGTGCGATAGCCGGCAACGATATATGCTTCCTGCATAAAACAGATTTTTGTCTCTTCAAATGTAAGAAAAAAATGAATAAAAGGTTGTTTATGCAACCAAATAGCCCAATTTCAAAAAGTCCGATTGGGAAATTTTGTAATGGCTTCTTTTCAAAATTTCCCAATTCCAAAATTTCAAAATCCTCGAAACGTATCTTCGCAGCATGATCTACCCGCTTATCCGCGACATTTTATTCTGTTTCCCACCCGAAGATGTGCACTATTTTTCGATGAACCTGTTGCAGGCGGGTTGCCGATTCCCTGCTGTTCGGTCATTGGTTAAAAACAGCTTTTCTTTCCATGACCCGACTTTACAAAAAACAGTTTTTGGTTTAGCTTTCCAAAATCCGGTTGGCCTGGGGGCAGGTTTTGATAAAAATGCCCGGTATTTATCTGAATTGGAAGCCTTGGGTTTTGGTTTTGTGGAAATTGGAACCGTTACCCCAAAAGCGCAGGCGGGGAATGAAAAACCGAGATTGTTTCGCTTACCCGCCGATAAAGCCCTGATTAACCGTATGGGGTTTAACAACGATGGCGTGAATGTGATCAAGCAAAGATTGGCTATTTGGAATCAGGCAAAAGTCAACAATCAACCATCAAAAATGATTGTAGGTGGAAATATCGGTAAGAACAAGGTTACCCCAAACGAAGATGCCTGGAAAGATTACAGTATTTGTTTTGATGAACTGTTTGAAGAGGTAGATTATTTTGTGGTAAACGTAAGCTCTCCCAACACACCCGGTTTGCGTGAGCTGCAGGAAAAAGATTCTTTGAGAAAGATCTTAGCGCAACTACAAAATCAGAACCAGGGGAAAGCAAAACCCAAGCCTTTACTATTAAAAATTGCTCCCGATCTTACCAAAGAGCAATTGGATGATATTGTTTCGCTCTCCTTTGAAGTGCAGTTAAGTGGATTAGTGGCCACCAACACAACCATTAGCCGCGAACAACTCCAGACTCCAGACTCCAAACTCCAGACTATTGGCGCCGGTGGGTTAAGCGGACTCCCCGTAAAAGCAAGAGCTACTGAAGTGGTGCAGTATCTTTCTCAGCAAACCCAACAAAACATACCCATTATTGCCAGTGGCGGTATTTTTACAGGGGCAGATGCAGCAGAGAAACTGGCTGCCGGTGCCTCATTGGTGCAGGTGTGGACGGGTTTTGTGTATGAAGGCCCTTCCATCGTTAACAATATTTGTCAATATCTTGCCGCCAAATCATAAATCATTCTACCCTTATGGAAGCACTGTTTACCTCTGAGAATCTGATTAGTTTTTTAGTATTGGTTGTATTGGAAATTGTATTGGGTATTGATAATGTGATCTTCGTAAGCATCATCATGAACCGCTTACCCAAACCGCTTCAACCCAAAGCAAGGGTTACCTGGATGGTTACAGGAATGGTCTCACGTACGATTCTATTGTTTGGTTTAAGCTGGTTACTGGCCCAAAAAGGAAAAGCACTTTTTAATGCGTTTGGTAAAGACTTTGATCTGGCCAGTCTGGTGATGTTGGCCGGTGGTTTGTTTCTGATTTATAAAACAGTAAAAGAAATACACCATAAACTGGAAGGCGAAGCTGATGTAGCAGCCGGCCTAAAAACCAAACCCTTGGGTTTTGCAAATGCGGTAGCACAGATCATGTTAATTGATATGGTGTTTAGCTTTGATAGTATTATCACTGCTGGTGGCACTGCTAAAAGACTGGAGGTTATGATCAGTGCTGTTGTGATTGCCATGATCATTATGTTTTTATTCAGTGCCAGAATATCTGCCTTTATTCATAAGCATCCAACATTAAAAATGTTGGCTTTATCTTTTTTGGTGATGATAGGATTTGTGTTATTGGTAGAAGGATGGAATAGCGAAGGTGCGCACGAATTACACCTGAAAAACTATGTATACTTTGCTATGGCATTTTCTTTTCTGGTAGAATTACTGAATATGAAAATGCGTAAAAAATATGTTACCCCTGTTCAGTTGCGCGAGCCACAACTGCATGAAAATGCAGAAGATGCCGGCTCTGATATGGCGAAATAACTTTTTGTTGATAAGGGCTACGTCAGAAAGATATGTACCGTTACCGAAAGGGTTTCTTAAAATAACCCCATGAAAACACAATCACTGGTTACTGCTTTCAAACATGCATTTAATGGTCTGTTTCATTTTATGCAAAATGACAGGAACGGAAAAATTCATTTTACTATTTGCCTGCTGGTGGCACTTGCCGGTTGGTATGTTAGCTTATCTGCAATAGAGTGGATAAGCCTGCTCATTTGTTTCGCTTTAGTGATTGGCCTCGAAATGTGCAACCACGCATTGGAAAAATTATGCGATGCCGTGCATCCTGATAAACACCCATTGATTAAAACAGTGAAAGATGTAGCGGCTGGTGCCGTACTTTGGTCGGCCATTATCAGTGTAGTAATTGGTTTACTGATTTTTATCCCTAAAATACAAGCCCTGTTATGAACCTGAAAATATCCGACACCAGTAAAATGCTTTTTGCAGGAATTGTATTTACGATGAGCTTACTGCTTGTTCGTTTTTTCTATTCGAGTACACTGGATTACCGTTTTTATGGATGGAATACTTTTCTTGCTGTAATACCGTATGTTGCCAGCACACAGATATTAAAATGGAAAAAAATAAATTTTTCAGCCCTCTTAGTATTAACGGTATGGCTTTTGTTTTTCCCAAATGCCCCTTATTTAATCACTGATATTTTACATTATGAAGAAAGGCCGCCCGTTCCTTTCTGGTTCGATATATTGCTGGTGATGTCTGCCACATGGAATGGTCTGATACTCGGGATTGTATCGCTTATCAATATTGAGTTGTTTTTGGCAAAACACCTGAAACCCATATGGGTAAATGTTTGTGTATTCTTTAGTTTACTGCTTTGCAGTTACGGGGTTTTTATTGGCCGCTTTCTCCGGTTTAACAGTTGGGATATTGTTACTGACCCAGCATACCTTGCCTACACTTCAGCACACCATATTTTATTACCGCAACGTTACCCAAAGCTTTGGGTATTTACCCTGCTTTTTGCCGTATTATTAACCATCATTTATTTTACGCTGAAAAAAATACCGCAAACGGTTAACAGGAAAACAGAGTAGCGATCAAATAGTAGTTCTTTATCGTGTTGTGCTATTAAGATCAATTACGCTACTATTCGACATTCTATATCGCTCACGGCCGCTGGGCCTCGTGCCTGTTACCGGGCTGCTTTGGCCTCTGATCAGATCTGCTTCGCATGATCTGATCTGTCTACGCTTCGCTGGACACCGAACCCAAAGAGGCCCGTCCACAGGCACTGATTAGGATTTATTCATCAAGCACCCTGAATTGCATTTTTTTCTCTCTTCAAATAATATTTGAAATATAGTTATAAGTGGATTATGCTTAGTATTACTAATTTTTGAAATGGCCTCTGAAAAAAAGCGTTAAGAAATGAACGATGCTTGGCTATCATACGTTCTTGAAGAACACATTTGCATCATAATTGAACTGAAGATTGGCTTTAGACTTCGTTCATTTTAGCGGAATGAAGTAAATTTTAGCTTTTTTATCCCGCCCAGGCGGGATTGACTTTTTTTGTTACTTTTTTGTGTCAAGACAAAAAAGTAAATAGCAGGACTGCTATTTATAAAACTAATTGAAATATCTAATAGCACAATAGGTTAGTTCTTTAAAACCGTGCCTTTGCCTTGGTGTGAAAAAAAAACTTTCACACCAAGGCAAGGGTGCGATGTAGTCTCTTTATGATAGGTGATACAATATTTCGTTTCTGTCGATACTAAAAAGCTGTATCGCAAAGCCCACAAAAAAAGTCCCACAGCATTGGAAGGCCGTGGGACTTTTCTTTTTATTAGCGCAACTATCTTTTTTAAAAATCAAATCCCAAAGCAAAATACCAAACGGGTTTGCCTACAAATACCCCTTTCATTGGCCAACCGGCATCCAGTTTCATAAAGTAACCCAGCAGGGTACTGCGCACACCAAAACCATATCCACCAGCAAACGGTCCTAAGCCACCGGCATCCAGTCTTACCAGTACATTCGTACCCTGTGCCGTAACCACTTCACCCGGGCGTTTGATGCCATTATACTTGCCATTCCATGCAGTTCCCAAATCCAGGAATTGTACCAATTGGAAATTACGTAAGAACGCATTATTGATAGGACGGTTGATTAATGATGAGAAAACAGGAAACCTGAATTCACTATTCATTACCACCGCATTGTTTCCGTTGGCAATATTTTGGTTATAGCCACGCATATTTACTGTCAAAGATTGAAATGCATAACTCTGGTCGGCGGCGGGTTGGTTGTTATTGAATTTAGGACTGATCCATCCATCTACCCCGCCGAGGTAATACAGAATTTTTTGTCCCCCCCAAGAAAAATCACCCGCTGCCCTTCCTGCCCATATAAAGTTGCGATAGATCTTATGATAGTAACGTGCATCAAAACCAAGGTTCATGGTTGCTTTACCATTATTCAACTGTGTTTTTAAACTTGGCATATTTACATCCAGGTATACTTTGAACCGTAAACCCACCCAAATATTTTGTGTTGGGTTAATGGTATTATCATGCACATATTCCAGACGGGATACATAGAATCTACTTAAGGTATCATTGTATTTTAAGGCATTCTGGTTAGGTAGCCCAGAGTTGTTATCATAAGAACGCAATACCCCTCTATCTGTTCTGTAACCAACAGTTGCCCGTATACTTTTTACTTCATTTAATGGGTAGGCAACATTTACCTGGTACAGGTTTGTGTAGAGTGTATTATTAAAATTACTGTTGAAGAAATTACTTACCGTACTGCGGTAATAGGTAAGTCCCCAATCAAATCGTTTGCGAAGATTCTGGAATGTAAAAAACACATCTTTATCACTCAGGTTGGTTCCAAAACGGATACCGCCTACAAATTTTTTATCTTCCATCAGATCGCTGGTACCTACACGGAAAGTGAAATTAAAATCGGTTCCGTTATTCAGTTGAATTGGACCCGATCCACCGCCATAGGCCTGATAACGGTTGATGAGTATGTTATTGGTAAAGCCCACCAATGCATAATCAGAAGAGAATTTTAATTTGTAATCAAACAAACGCGACCTGGTTAATACAGATGCCTGTGCTGTGGCTACATCATTTTTTCCTTGCAAATTAATTTGAGTACTATCCACTTTCTCATTGGCAAATTCATTTTGGAAAAAGTCTTTGGGTTTGGGAAGCGAATCCAGCTCTCCCTTCTTATTGTACACAATCGCTTTGCCATCGATGGCTTTATTTTCTGCCATTAATTTTCGAACATACTCTGTAGGTCTTGCACTAACATTTCGTTTGGCAAGTGCCTGTTCATCTACTTTCAGTTTATACAAAAATTTAAAATCGCCTTCTCTTCTTACTTCACTTACTAAGCCATTGTTACCGGCAATCCGGGTTTCAATTAAAGAACTCTGGTAGTTGGTAATAGGAAAGGTATAGGTCGAATCTTTAAACACCTGGAAATAACTTACACTATCCGGCTCCTGTTTTTGCCATGCACGTAAAGTAGAATCAAATTCTTTTATACTGGGGTTGCGTAACAACTCTTCGCCTACATAATACAAAGTATCTAACCCATTTCTTTGTGTAGAAAAGAATCCTGCCCAACGGTTACCGATACCATTTTCATCTGATACAAATGTAAAGTGGTTGGTATTGTATTGCATAGGATAGCGTGCATTACCCACTTTTAAATTGGTTAATTTGGCCAACTGCTTTTGCTTACTATCGTTCAAAATATCCACCATGTAAATATTGAAACGATTTTTACTGGGCAATACGGTGTCTCCCGATGGTGCATTGGGATCAGGACGATTGGAAGAGAAGATGATACCGGTACGATTAGGGAATGCTACGAAAGTAGGATCCAGATCATCATACACATCATTGGTAATTTGTGTGGCTTTCTGTTCTTCAATTTTATAGGTAAAGATATCTGTGTGACCATTTTTAACGGCACTGAAAATAACAGAATTGGCATCCAGCATAAAGGTTGCATCCAGTATCTGGTCAAACCCATCTATCACTTGTTTGTATCGTTTGAATTTGGCAAGAATATCGTATACAAACATTTTAGTCTTTCCATCTTCCCAATACACTACCAGTAAGCGGGTACCTTTACCATCCCAGGCAAGAATGGGATAATTTGGATTGATATCACCCATATTGGTGCGAACACCAATTTTTAATAAGGTACGTGAATCATAAAAATTCTCCATTAGCTTAACGCTGTATTGACCTTTTTTAAACTCAACCACACCATACGTAGAACTTTTGGGGTTGGGATTGGCCTGAAAACGGAAATAATCATTCTTCGAAACATCTTCCGAAACATTCAACTGTCCTTTGGGCTGGTTGCGTCGCTGGCGTATGTCTTGAGAATACAGTTGTTGTTCATACTGCATAAAATCGGACAATACTTCTTTGAATTTCTTTTTACAAACCCGCAAACAAGCATTGTTCAGGTTTTTGTAAATACGTGCCAGGTACAGTAAATAGGTAATGTTTTCTTTGCGGTATTTGATACCGATATAGTTCCAGAATGCATGCCCCGCAAGTACAGGTTTATCAAATGCAAACTGATAAAACGAATTGTAACGGCCACCGAGAATAGCACTTTTCAGTTCATCATCTTTTTCGGTACTCCATGCCTGACCAGCATAAGATACATAACCATCTACCAGCCATTTGGGTAAATCAAGCAGGGCCTGATTACTCGCAAATTCACCTATATCATCGCCAAACAACAAATTATCGGTTAATACTCTGGAAATACCTTCGCGAACCTGGCGTTTTAGGTGATCGTGGTTTCCATCAAAATACACAACCAGTTTATTGTTAACCAGTTTGGTTAATCCACCTGAGTTTTGCCAATCGCTTCCCAAACCAATATTGCTGCTTTTGTAATCGTTGTAATTATTATACACCACAATATTGGCGCGGCGCTGTAAGGAATATTCAATAAAATTTTCAATAGAGCGCAACTCCTCTTCTGCTACCTGCGTTACAAATTTGCCCAGTTCCACCCCACCCTGTGTGGTATAAATATTGAAGTTGGGAGATTGGTAAAATTTCCACACAAACTTTTTATGTTGTACGCGGTTCTTCCCAAATTCAACAGAGTTTACCTGTGCTTGGGAAAATACCGGTAAAAGAAAAACGACAAAAACAATGAAATGAGCGATTCGATTCAGTTGCATATCCGAACTTTAGTGTTTTAAAATTAGGCATTTACCATTAAAAGCAGGTAAAAATACGATTATGATCAAGGTCAAGGTTTTTACATTTAGTCCTGTTCAGGAAAACACGTACCTCCTCTACAATGAACATAACAAAGCTATTATAATTGATCCCGGATGTTACTTCAGCGCTGAACAGGAAACGTTAAAAAACTTTATTACAGATACGGGACTTGAACCCATAAGGTTGCTGAACACCCATTGCCATTTAGACCATGTTTTCGGGAATAAATGGGTGGCCGAAACCTGGAAGCTGGAATTGTTCCTGCATTCGGGCGAAGAGCAAATGTTAAAACTGGCTCCATTATCAGGTGAAAAATGGGGATTGCCCTTTCAGAATTATGCCGGGCCGCTTCATTTTTTAAACGAAGGCGATACCGTTTTTTTGGGTGAAGATGAACTTACAGTGATTCTGGCCCCCGGCCATTCACCGGCCAGTATCTGTTTTTATTGCGCAAAACAACAGTTTTTGATCGGTGGCGATGTATTGTTTCGCGAAAGTATCGGAAGAACAGATCTTCCCGGTGGCAATCATGAAACACTATTGAAAAGTATTCGGGAACAATTGTTTGTACTGCCGGATGAGGTTATTGTATACCCGGGACATGGCGAAAGCACAACGATTGGATACGAGAAGCAGAACAATCCTTTTTTAATTTGAAAATTTGAGGATTTGAAAATTTGAAAATGGGGAGGAAATCTATCTTAGGTTGAGATATTTTCAAATTAACACATTTTCAAATTGCCCTTCATCTCGATGCTTTCTCATACGCCATAATAAAAATAGCGCCCAGGTTTTTATGCGGCGGAATATAATCATCAAACTTATCCCTGTAGTTTGTGCCTACTCTTCCCTGTACTGATTTCCAGAGTTCTTCCCAGTTCAGGTCTTTCCCTAAACGCAGCTTATCGGTAATGGCATCAATCAGAATTTGGTTTACCACACCGGCAGCCACTTGTTTTGAGGAAATGATCTGCGCTGTTGGACAGATATTCAAAATATCATTCAACTTCTGGTAGCCGCCACAACTACCCAGCAACACAATTTTAGCACTCGAGGGTAAACGGCTAATGGTTTCGGGGAGGTAATAACTATGGCCACGATGTATGACAATAGTGGGTGCAATGTTTTTTTCTTCAAAATAACTGATCAGGCTATCCTGTGCCTGCAAATCCAGTTCTTGAGTTTCATCCAATGGTAAATTGGCATAGATGGTAATGGGTGCCCCTTTTGCAGAGTTGATCTCTACCCATTGTGGTTTACGGATGATTTTCCAGTTGGCATTACTGAAACGGTTTATGAAGGCCCCAAAATAAGTAGCCGCATCTTTATCGCCATAAGAAAATTGCTGAATGATGATACGACCGGCCGAATCCTGTAAAGATTTTTTAGGCATTACATAAACAGGGTCTATCCCCAGTTTAGCTGCTATATCTATCTTATTGGTAGAATCCATGGATAAGAAAATGGTATTCATGAGGTCATAGATCAATGCCCCTTTTTTATTTTGTTTGCGCACATATTGCGCCAGGTTGGTTTGTACTTGGGTTAAGATCAGTTTACGCAGGTCTTTGCTATAAATACTGGCATATGAATCTGCTACATCCACTGCATCTTCCAGTGTGGTGCTGGCGTCCAGTCCAGTTACAAAACGGCGCATCAGGTTTTCGGCAGTACCCTTTTCCATTCTTCCCAGAAAATTATCCAGTGTATTATAAGCTGCGCAGATTTTGATAAATTTTCTATAATAATCATGATGCATCATGCCCAGCAAACTATCTGAACGCGGCACACGCATGCGCTGAAATATCCTGGGATATACACCCACTACAAAACTGGATGTATAGATCTCTTCTTCGCCTAAAACAGCGAGATAATACAATTCTTCAGCCCCCAGTTCATCCAGTTTTTTAAAGCGGATATTTTCATTGGATTCATCATGCAAAGCATTGATCTCATTAATGTATAATTCAATGGCTTTGGCTTTCAGCTTATTGGTTAATACCATGGCAGACATAGGCGTATCGCCCTGTTGCATGCGTTGCGCATAATCTATCCTTGTTTTCACCAATAATTTATAGTAGCCCGCCGAGGTATCGTTGGATATATAGGGTGTGATGGAATCCATCGAAATTTTATTGCGGTATAAGTTATCGAGGAAAGGAAAATACATCCTGCCCGTTTTGGTGAGAGCCAGTTTACCAATAATTTTTACGAGGGGATGGTTAACGGATTGAATTTTTCTTCCCAATGCATTGGGAACAGCAGCGTACCGGTACAACTCTTCCTGATCTCGAAAAGCAGCTTTGATAATGAGGCTATCTGCATATCGGTTATTGGGATAACGGGTAAGTATAGGCAGAATCTCACTAGGGTTACGCTGGCACATTTTTAATACCAGGATATCTTTGGCAGGTGTAATGCCTGCATTGTCTTTTAATGCAAAGTTTTCAATCAGTACATTACCTATCTCAGATGCATTTTCTGTAATCACAGGTTCAATGGAATTACCGGCTAATTCGGCTTTCATCGCTTCTTCATATGCCTTAACCAAAGGTGGTAACAAAGAAGCATTCATTACCCTGGCACGATAACCAGAGATAAAGCCTGTTAGCATTTCATTAATGCCCCTGAGCCATTTGAATTTGGCATTATCGTTGAGGGCAGTATTCATTTCTACCTGCGCACGTAAATTATGTACCCGTATCCTAACCGTTCGGTTAATGGATTTGTCAAGGCTTAGATTACCCGTAAACGGGAAAAGAGTATCTGTTTTTGATTTCAGCTTGGTGATGATTGCCAAAGAGTTGACAATGGTACCATGGTGAAACTCTCGTGCAGCGGGAATAGCGGGCATGAGAAGTTCTGACTGGCCAAAAACCAGTACCGACATGATCAAGCCTATAATTGTTGTGTAAATTTTCTTTTGTTGCATAACCGGGCGTAAAAATACTGTCATTTATGGCAAGACACACATTTGATGCCATTTGCAGTTAACAATAACATAATAAAGCCAAAACCCTGTATTGCGGTTCTTTAAAATTAATTTTGTGTAAATATTAGGTTAACACATGGAAGGTAAGCCCAAACAAATTCTGATTGCAGACGATGAACCGGATATTCTGGAGATTGTAAGTTATAACCTTACAAAAGAAGGATATGAGGTTTATACAGCCAAAGACGGCAATGAAGCCATTGAAAGGGCCAAGCAGTTACACCCCGATCTGATTATACTGGATGTGATGATGCCAAAGAAAACCGGTGTGGAAGTATGCCAGATTCTTCGGTCGCAACCCATGTTTCAGGAGACGCTGATCATTTTCCTCACTGCTATGAGCGATGAAGCCTCTCAAATCAAAGGCCTTGAAACCGGTGCGGATGATTATGTAAACAAGCCGATTAGTCCTAAAGTATTGGTAAGCAGGGTAAACGCTTTATTTAGAAGGGTTAGTAGTAAAGAGTCCGATAAAAGTCTGGTCATTGGCAATGTGATTATCGACCCCGTTAAATTTCTGGTAACCATTGACGGGCAGGAACTGATACTCGCTAAAAAAGAATTTGAATTACTATACCTGCTGGCCTCCCGCCCCGGCCGCGTTTTTTTACGCAACGAGATTCTCTCCCAGGTATGGGGCAATGATGTAATTGTGGGTGATAGAACCATTGATGTGCATATCCGCAAAGTACGCCAGAAATTAGGAGTGGATTGTATTACTACGGTGAAAGGTGTGGGGTATAAGTTTGAATTGTAGTATTAGATTTATGGTTCATAGCAGATGGTTCATGGCAAAAAACTAACTTTACAAAGGCTATGCACTATGCAGCATGATCTATGAACCATGAGCACACATGTTTAAAACCAAAAATTTCTCCCCAACCCAGTTATCCGCTTTAACGGCGTTAAGTTTATCAATACCCATCGCCTTTGGTATATGGCTGTTACGGCCAAGTTGGATCATTGCCCTAATTTCTTTTGTCATCACTTTTATTGGCAGTTATTTACTCATCCGTTTTGTGTTGGAGTCATTTATCTACCGTAAGATCAAACTGATCTATAAATTTATTTACCAGACCAAGGCCAGTAAAAGAGAAGAAACCTATTATAAATACATACTACCGCAAAAAGGGATTGATGAAGTAAGGCAGGATGTGGAGCAATGGGCAGAACAGCGCAGTGCTGAAATTGAATTGCTGAAAACCAATGAAGCTTACCGAAAAGAATTTCTGCAAAATCTGGCACACGAATTCAAGACACCCATTTTTGCGATTCAGGGTTATGTAGACACGCTGCTGAATGGAGCATTGGAAGATCCGGAAATAAGCAAGCGTTTTCTGGAAAATGCCTCCCGTAATGTAGACAGGATGGTGAACCTGGTAGAGGACCTGGATGAAATATCCAAGTTGGAGAGCGGCCAGCAACCACTGTACAAAGAGAATTTTATCATACAGGAAATGATCCGCGAAATATATGAGGCACTTTTTATAAAGACCAGTACAAAGAATATCAGGTGTTCCATTAAAAAAGGATGCGAATCGCCCATTACGGTGTTTGCGGATAAGGAAAAAATAAGACAGGTATTAAATAACCTGCTGGAGAATGCCACCAAGTATGGCAAACAAGACGGCAGCATAGTGGCCAGTATCTATAAAACAGATGGGCAGCATGTATTGATAGAACTGAGCGATGATGGCATGGGTATATCTGAAGAACACCTGCCCAGAATATTTGAGCGTTTTTACAGAACCGACCGTGGCCGCAGCCGCGATATAGGTGGCACCGGTTTGGGCCTCGCCATCTGCAAACATATCATAGAAGCTCATGGACAAACCATGCATGTAAGAAGTAAATTAGATGTTGGCACCACGATTGGGTTTACCCTTGAAGCGAGAAAAGACTAGGGAATGATGAATGATGAACAAGGAATGTCGAATGTCGATCGGACTTTACTTCGAAATTCGATATTCAACATTCAATATTCGATATTCCAAAGGAAGGCCCCGATAGACATCGGGGCCGAACATGAGAAAAAAGTTTATTGCTGTTACCCGCTGCAAATTTGGGTGGGCAATATGAACTCAATGTGAAGGAATTGCCACCTGTGTATTATCAAAAAAAGATACTTCGGAAAAAATAAATACAAAAAAGACCGAAAAGCCAATATTATCTAATCATTAAATGTAAATCTGCAGACCACTATCACTTGCAGAACCCTATTTTTGCCTAAATTTTATTGTATGGGTATCAACAACTTCGGTCGTTTTTTTATGCCAAAGAACAAGGTCTTCTACGAACTGTTTGAAGACGTTGCAGAAAAAGCACATGAAATGGGTATTAAACTCAAGGAGATGGTGAGTGAACCCGATCCCAACAAGCGTGCCGCTATTCTGGCCCAGATTGAAGATCTGGAACATAAGAATGATGATAATACCCATCGTATTTTTACAGAACTGGGTAGAAATTTCATCACGCCTTTCGATAGGGAAGATATACACTACCTGGCCAGCGCGCTGGATGATATTGCTGATTACATTTATGCCTCAGCCAAAAAAATCAACTTCTACAACGTAAACCCCAACGATACCGGCATTCAAAAAATGGCCGACCTGATTTTACAGGGTTCCATTGAAATTAAAAAAGCAGTTTTTGGCTTACGCGATATGAAAAACCTTCGCGAAATGACAGAAGCCATGGTAAAAGTAAACAGTATTGAAAACCAGGCCGATGATGTATTTGATATGAGTATTGAAATGCTGTTTCAGCAGGAGAATGATTTTAAAGAAGTGATCAAAAAAAGAGAGATCTATCAGGTAATGGAAATTGTTACCGATAAATGTGAAGATGCCGCCAATGTTATTGAATCTATCATTATCAAATACGCATAAGTAACCAATTTGTAATTAATAATTAGTAATTAATAATTGGACTGCAAATACGTGTCAGTCTCTAATTAAACAATCACTAATAATTATTAATTACTAATTACTAATTATTAATTACTATCATGCTTACGTTACTCATCGTTATCATTGTTCTCGCATTCATCTTCGATTATATCAATGGTTTTCATGATGCGGCCAATTCTATTGCCACCATTGTTTCTACCAAGGTGTTAACGCCTTTTCAGGCAGTTGTTTGGGCAGCTTTTTTTAATTTTGCCGCTTTCTTTATTTCTAAATACATTTTTAAAGAATTTGGAATTGGCAATACGGTAGCCAAATGGGTACACGGCGAATTTATTACGCTGGAAGTGATTCTGGCAGGTATTATTGCAGCCATTATCTGGAACCTTGTTACCTGGTGGTTTGGTATTCCTTCCAGCTCATCGCATACTTTGATGGGTGGTTTTGTGGGTGCTGCAATAGCACATGCAGGTGGCTTTAGCGATGGGGGGGTATCTGTAATCAATTATGCGAAAGTGGTGCCTACTTTTCTCTTCATTTTCTTTGCACCCTTAATAGGAATGATCATTGCCTTTATCATTACCATTTTAATCGTACACCTATGCAAACGATCGAATCCCTACAAGGCAGAAAGTTGGTTTAAAAGATTGCAATTGGTTTCTTCTGCGGCATTCAGTCTGGGCCACGGTGGTAATGATGCACAAAAAGTGATGGGTATTATTGGCGCTGCTATGATCTATTACGAAGGCACCAAAGGAAACCATATGGACTTTAACCAGTTTGTAACACAATACGGTTGGGTACCTTTCACCAGTTTTCTGGCCATTGGTTTAGGAACGATGAGCGGTGGATGGAAAATTGTAAAAACCATGGGAACCCGCATTACCAAAGTAACACCACTGGAAGGGGTGGCGGCTGAAACTGCCGGTGCTATAACACTATTTCTTACAGAACATTTTAAAATACCCGTATCTACCACACATACCATCACCGGATCTATTATTGGGGTAGGTGCTACCAAGCGTTTGAGTGCGGTACGCTGGGGCGTTACCGTAAACCTGTTATGGGCATGGATTTTAACCATTCCTATCTCCGCTATTCTTGCCGCCATTGTGTATGGTATCATCAAATTATTTATCTAGGGATAGAGATCTGTTGACTTTTATGCTGCATATCAATTTAACTTGCAGGATAATTTAGTTGTATGTCTAAGATTCTTGTTACAGGAGGTTGTGGATATATTGGCTCTCACACCATTGTTGACCTTCTTGAAAACGGTTACTCCGTTGTTTCTATTGATGATAACTCCCGTTCAATGGCGTATTCTGTTAATGGCATTGAACAGATTACCGGTAAAAAAGTAAAGAACTACAAAGTAGACCTCAAAAATTTTGATGAAACACGTGCAGTATTTCAGGAAAACCCGGATATCAGTGGTGTGATTCATTTTGCAGCGTACAAAGCAGTTGGCGAATCGGTATTGGAACCGGTATTTTATTATGAGAATAATATTTTTGGCCTGATTAATCTCTTAAAATGCGTGCAGGAATTTGATATCGCCAATTTTGTATTCTCCTCTTCTTGCACCGTATACGGCAATCCTGATCGTATTCCGGTAACAGAAGATTCTCCCATTAAAAAAGCAGAATCACCGTATGGTGCCACTAAACAAATGGGTGAACAGATTTTGCAGGATTTTACAAAGGCCACAGAAGCTACTTCTGTTATTTTACTCAGATATTTTAATCCGGTAGGTGCACATCCTTCTGTATTAATAGGGGAACTGCCTGTTGGCAAACCACAAAATCTGGTTCCGGCCATTACCCAAACTGCTATTGGTAAAATACCAAAAATGTGGGTACACGGTAACGATTATGATACTAGAGACGGAAGCTGCATCAGGGATTATATTCATGTTTGCGATATTGCCCATGCACATACACTTGCCATCGAATATTTAGAAAACCATAAAAACAAAACCCGTTGCGATATTTTTAACCTGGGAACCGGTGATGGCGTATCTGTTCTGGAAGCCATTAAAACTTTTGAAAAAGTAAATGGTGTTGCCTTAAATTATGAAATAGGACCGCGACGTGGCGGCGATGTGGTGGCCATTTATGCCAACAACAACCTTGCGGTTACAGAATTGGGTTGGCAAATTAAATACAACCTCAAGGATATGATGAAAACGGCATGGGACTGGGAACTAAAAGTAAAAGAAGCAGAAAAAATTGTGAAGAATAATTAGGAAGGTTTTTTCATCGCAAAGATTCAGGATACATTAAGTTACATAGAGAGCCATAGACAGGTAATGTCCGTTTCATGTACACTATTCTTCTCTTGTTACACTCTTTTTCTCTGGCATTTCTCTTATTGAAATAGGTGTTCATCAATAGCATCACTCTATTACTCAAGAACGTTAAGGGTTTCAATAAGAGTGTAGTAAGAGAAAAGGAGATAAGGAGATTTCTCTTGTTACACTCTTTTTCTCTGGTTCTTCTCTTAGTGAAATATTTATACATTCAATACCATCACCCTACTATTCAGGAACGTTAAGGGTTTCAATAAGAGTGTAGTAAGAGAAAAGGAGATAAAGAGATTTCTCTTGTTACACTCTTTTTCTCTGGTTCTTCTCTTAGTGAAATATTTATACATTCAATACCATCACCCTACTATTCAGGAACGCTAAGGGTTTCACTAAGAGCGTAGTAAGAGAAAAGGAGACAAAGAGGTTTGTTTTGTTTTACTTTATTGATTCACCATTTTAGCCGCATTCTCCGCCATCTGCAGCGATTCAATAAATTCATCAATATCTCCATTAATCACTGCATCCAGATTATAAGAAGTAAGGCCAATACGATGATCGGTTACTCGCCCCTGCGGCCAGTTATAGGTTCTGATCTTGGCACTTCTGTCGCCGGTACTTACCAGTGTTTTTCTTTGTCGGGAAATTTCATCTTCTTGCTTGCGTACCTGCTCTTCGTATAATCTGGTACGCAGCATAGTCATTGCCTTTTCGCGATTACCTAACTGAGAACGTTCTGTTTGGCAAACCACCACCACACCTGTGGGTATATGTGTAAGAAATACTTTCGTCTCTACTTTGTTTACGTTTTGTCCGCCTGCACCACCACTTCGGGCCGTTTCCATTTTTACATCGCTTTCTTTCAATTCAAAATCTACTTCTTCTGCTTCTGGCATTACGGCTACAGTGGCAGCAGAAGTATGCACCCGTCCCTGTGTTTCAGTATTCGGTACCCTTTGTACGCGATGTACACCACTTTCAAATTTTAAAGTACCATATACATCTTCGCCGGTTACTTCCAGAATTACTTCCTTGTATCCACCCACGGTTCCTTCGCTTTCGCTTACCAGGGCTGTTTTCCAGCCCTTACGCGAGCAGTATCTGAGGTACATCCCCAACAGATCACCGGCAAACAAACTGGCTTCATCACCACCGGTACCGGCACGAATTTCAAGAATGGCATTCTTATCATCCTGCGGATCTTTAGGGATCAGTAGTTTGGTAAGCTCTTTTTCCAATATGGTTTTTCTTTCTTCCAGTGCGGGCAGTTCCATTTTGGCCAGCTCTCTCATTTCTTCATCCGAACTATTTTGGGCTTCTTTGGCAAACTGGTATTCATCCAGCAATTTTCTGTATTCTTCGTAAGGCTGTACAATTTTTTCCAGCGAGCGGTATTCCTTGCTGTAAGCACCAAACTCCTTCTGGTTATTGATGATCTCAGGGTTGGTTAAGGCAGTGCCTACCTGTTCAAAGCGGGCTTTTATAGAATCAAGCTTATCAAGCATATCTTTCAAAATTCAGGCAGCAAAAGTACCGTTTTTGGCGGGTTTTATAGAAGTCAATCTCTTTGGCCGCTTTAGGTGGTAGAATTCAGTATCTTAAATCCCCAAAATCAACCGAAAACCATCGAATGAGAAAACTTTTCTACTTATTACTTTTTGTACCCTGTTTACTTAATGCCCAACAGGCCGACCTCCTGATCCGCAATGGAAAAATACTTGATGGTACCGGCAACAGCTGGTTTTATGGAGATATTGCTGTACAAAATGGAAAGATTGTTGCCCTTGGTAAACTAGGCAAATGGACCGCACCCAAAACCATTGATGCCACAGGACTAATTGTTGCACCGGGTTTTATTGATGTACACACCCATATTGAAGGCGAAGAAAAAAACAACCCACCGCAGATAATTTTATTTACGATGGCGTAACCACCGTGGTAACAGGCAACTGTGGTGGATCACAAGTAAATATCCGCAACTATTTTTCCATGCTCGATAGCCTGCATCTTTCCATCAATGTGGCAACCCTGATTGGCCATAACGATGTTCGCAAAGCCGCCATGGGTTCGGCCAACCGCGATCCCTCAGAAGAAGAATTGAAAAAAATGGAAGCCATTGTAGAACAGGCTATGAAAGATGGTGCCGTGGGTATGTCTACCGGGCTCATCTATATCCCCGGAACCTATTCCAAAACAGAAGAAGTGGTTCGTCTGGCCAAAGTGGCTTCGCAATACCATGGTGTATATGCCAGTCATATGCGCGATGAAGGCGATAGTGTTGTTCAAGCGATAGAAGAAGCCCTGCACATAGGCCGCGAAGCAAAAATACCGGTAGAAATATCTCACTTTAAATTAAGCGGACAGCAAAACTGGGGGCGTAGTAAAGAAACGGTACCCATGATTATGAAAGCAAGAGAAGAAGGGTTGGATGTAACCATTGATCAGTATCCATACACCGCCAGCAGTACTTCCTTAAGTACTTTATTGCCCGATTGGGTTTTAGCGGATGGACAGGATTCTATCAAAGCAAGGTTGGCACGCCCGGAAGTGAGAAAAGAAGTAACCGCCTACATGCTGAAGAAATTGAAAAAAAGAAAACTGAAAAATTTCAGCTACCCCGTTGTGGCTTCTTTCCGTTCGGATAGTTCGTATAACGGAAAAAGTATTGAAGAAGTAAACCTGATGAAAGGTAGAAAACACAAAGCCAAAGAAGAAGCCGAAACCATTATGGACATGATGGAGCTGGGCGGCGCGGGTATGGTGTTTCATGGTATGAGTGATAAAGATGTAAAGACCATTATGCAGTACCCCTTCAATATGTTTGCGAGCGATGCCAGTATCCGTATTTATGGATCGGGCAACCCACACCCACGCGGTTATGGAACCAATGCCAGGGTATTGAGCAAATATGTACGAGATGAAAAAGTGATCTCACTGGAAGAAGCCATTCGCAGAATGACTTCCTTACCGGCACAAAAATTTCAATTAACCCAACGTGGTTTGTTGAGAGAAGGCTTTGCCGCCGATATTGTTGTGTTTGATGAACAGAAAGTGCAGGATCTTTCTACTTACGATAAACCGCACCAGTATACCACAGGGTTTCAATATGTAGTGGTGAACGGACAGGTTACGGTTGAGAAAGGTACACATAACGGAACACGGGCAGGTACTACTTTACGATTGAAAAATTAACTATGAGAAATTACCTTCTCCTATGCTTACTCTTTTTGTGTTTAGGCAGCTATGCACAAAAGGGAAGATATGCTACCATCGATTCTATACTTGTTTCAGCAGCAAACAATCACCAGTTTAGCGGCGTGGTATTGATTGCAGAAAAAGGTAAGAACAAATATGAGAAAGCATTTGGCTACAGAACATTTGCAGATAAAACAGCACTACAAACAATTGATGTATTTGAACTGGCATCCGTTAGCAAACAGTTTACTACAATGGTGATCATGATGCTGAAAGAAAAAGGTTTGTTGCAATACGATGATCTGGTAGAAAAATACATCGATATTCCTTACAAAAGCATCACGATACGCAACCTGTTAACGCATACCAGCGGCCTTCCCGATTATCAGGCTATTATGGATGCCAACTGGGATAAAACAAAAGTGGCGGGCAACAACGATATCATCTCTTACCTAAACAAATACCATCCGCCGGCATTAGCCGTGCCCGGGGTAACTTATGCCTACAGTAACACCGGCTATGTATTGCTGGCCAGTATTGCAGAAAAAGTAAGCGGAAGAGATTTTATTGAATTTTGTACTACCGAAATCTTTCGCAAACTGAAGATGAAACATACGGCCATCAGAACGCTGGAAGAAAAAGCAGCAGTAGAAAATTTTGCTATTGGACATATGTATGTGAAAGAAAAAAAAGAATTTATCCGGGCCGATTCGTTTCCCTCATCCAACTATACTATCTGGCTGGGCAACCGCAAAGGACCTGGCCGCATCAGTTCAACCGCAGAAGATTTATTGAAATGGGATAAAGCCTTGTATACAGAAAAACTAATCAGTCAGCAAACATTGCAAGAGGCTTTTACACCCATGGTATTGGCCGATGGAAAAATTTCTAATTATGGTTTTGGATGGAGCATTATTTCCAATGATCCATCGGGAAAAATTGTTTGGCACAATGGCGATAATCCGGGATACAAAACGGAGATCATGCGGTTTCTAAATAGTAAAAACACATTGATCATACTGTGTAACAATGCGTCTGATCAGTTTCAAAATATTATTAAACAGATTCGAACCATACTTACCCATTAATCATTAATCCATGCTTACAAGAATATTATTACTGCTTCTCCCTTTTGCAGCTACTGCACAGAATTATCAGAAAATACATGCCAAAGCCATTGTTGTGGATTCGCATAATGATATTCTTACGGCCAGTATAGAAAAAAAAGTGAGTATGGACCAGGAACTAAAAGGAAGAACCCATTCTGACCTGACCCGTTTTAAACAGGGCGGACTGGATGTACAAATTTTTTCTGTTTGGTGCGATGGTAAAAAAGAAAGTCCCTATGCGTTTGCCAATCGTGAGATGGATACACTGGATGCCGTGATCAGCCGCAACCCGGATAAAATAGTGATGGTGCGAAATCAAAAAGAATTGAAACGTGCCATCAGACAGAAAAAACTGGCTGCTATGTTTGGCGTAGAGGGCGGCCATATGATAGAAGGTAAGCTGGAGAATTTGGATAATTTTTATGCAAGAGGAACCCGGTACATGACCCTTACCTGGAACAACTCCACCCCATGGGCTACTTCTGCTATGTTGGAGACCACGAAAAAAGACAGCCTGGCCAAGGCACATAAAGGACTGACAGATTTTGGTAAACAAATTATCAAGCGAATGAATGAACTGGGTATGATGGTTGACCTATCGCATGTAGGGGAACAGACTTTCTGGGATGCCATCAATACAACCACAAAGCCGGTGATTGTATCGCATAGTAATGCCTATGCGCTTTGTCCTGTTTTTAGAAACCTGAAAGATGAACAGATCATTGCCGTTGGCAAAAATGGTGGTGTGATTGATTTGAATTTTTCTTCAGGATTTGTAGATAGTAATTCAAGAAGTAAAGAAGTACGCTTTATTACATCGCATGCAAAAGAACTGGATTCGCTTATGAAATCTGGCGTACAACGGGAATACGCCATTACCATACTATCTGAAAAATATGCATCCGAAGCAGCAGCCGCACGCGCTCCATTGGCTATGTTATTAGATCACCTGGATTATATTGTAAAGCTGGCAGGTATTGACCATATAGGTATAGGTTCTGATTATGATGGCATCAGTTCTGTACCCCAACAACTGGATGATGTAACTACCTATCCGGTGATTACAAAAGCTTTGCTGGAAAGAGGGTATAGCAAAAAAGACATCAACAAAATTATGGGTGGCAATATCCTAAGGGTATTGAAAGCGAATGAAAACTAAACAGGCATGAGCCACACAACAAAACAAATTGTAAAATTTCTTGTATACATGCTGGTAGGCTTTGCCGCTGCGTATTTCTGGAATACAATGAAAGAATAGCACAACGGCCATTGATAAGAAGTTAAACACATAAAAAAGAAAAACGGATACGAAAAACATGCTTCCGTTTTATTGATACCCTCTTTGCTGTTAACAACGCAACCGTTTACAAAATAGATAATCAAATCGAAAGAGCCCAGCAAAAGAATAGGGAAATTGAAAAACTTATCAAAGAGCACTATCACATCAACAACAATTAATCATCTTCTTATGTATCGCGCCTTTGCGGCTTTGCGTGAAAATTGCACACAAAGCCGCAAAGGCGCAGTTTTGTGTGGCAAATCGCTTACATTTATTCTGCGCTGTAAGCGCTGATTTATTTCACATTTCCCAACTTACTGCAACATGAGAAAACTGTTTATTACACTTTTACTGCTTCCGCTACAATTACTGGCACAACCTTTTTCTAAAAGCGAGATTAGTAGATGGCAGCAGCAAGCCCAAAAAGTAACCATCATCCGTGACAATTGGGGCATCCCACATATTTATGGTAAGTCAGATGCAGATGCTGTTTTCGGTTTGCTATATGCGCAATGTGAAGATGATTTTAAAAGAGTAGAACTGAACTATGTTGAAAAACTGGGCCGCCTATCTGAGATCAATGGTGAGAGAAGTATTTATAACGATCTGCAGATCCGCATGTTGATTGATACGGCAGATGCCATTAAAGATTATAAGAATAGTCCCGACTGGTTAAAAAAATTACTACACGCTTATGCGGATGGGATCAACTATTATTTGCACACACATCCATCTGTAAAACCTGCGTTGCTAACCCGCTTTGAACCCTGGTTTCCTATGTTATGGACCGATGGAAGTATTGGTGCCATTGATGTTGCCGATCTTACATTGAACGATTTGAAGAATCTTTATCCATCGGATAAACCCCTTGCTGCAGTTACAGATAAGCGTTGGGAGTACGATCGTTTTCCTGATGGCTCTAATGGATTTGCAGTGGCTCCATCCAAAACTGCTTCTGGTAATGCGATACTGTATATCAATCCGCATGTAACCTATTATTTTCGTCCCGAAGTACAGGTAACCAGTACAGAGGGGTTGAATGCATACGGTGCCGTAACCTGGGGACAGTTCTTTATTTACCAGGGATTTAATGAACACCTTGGTTGGATGCATACCAGCAGCTATAGCGATGTGGCGGATACTTATCTGGAAAAAGTGAGTACAAAAGATGGTGAGCTGCAATATGAATACGATAAAAAAATGTTGCCGGTACGTAAAAAAAATATTGAGATTTTGTATCTCTCTAATGGTACACTGATCAAAAAACAATTTACTACTTATTACACGCATCATGGGCCGGTAATGGGCAAAAGAAATAATAATTGGATTTCCGTAAGGGCCAATAACAGAGATAGTAAAGGCTTGGTACAATCCTGGCAAAGAACCAAGGCAAAGAATTATGAAGAGTTTAAAAAATCGATGGAGCTGTTGGCCAATACTTCTAACAATACAGTGTATGCAGATGATAAAGGAAATATTGTTTATTGGCATGGCAACTTTATGCCAAAACGCGATCCGGCTTTTAACTGGCGCAAACCGGTTGATGGCAGCATACCCGCTACCGAATGGAAGGGTTTGCATACACTGGAAGAATTGATACAGGTAAAAAATCCCTCAGTTGGCTGGATTCAGAATTGCAATTCAACACCATTTACCGTATCGGGAATGAACAGTCCCAAAAAAGAAAAGTTCCCATCCTATATGGCACCCATGGGCGAAAATTTCCGTGGTGTAAATGCCATTCGTTTGCTGAATGCCAACAAAGGATATACGATTGATAAAATGATCGCAACAGGATACGATACCCACCTGCCTGCTTTTGATTTGTTGATACCGGCATTGGTAAAAGCATGGGAAGGCAACCAACTAAAACCTGCATATGCCTCACTTGCCGAACCAATAAAAGTATTGGCAGCATGGGATCGCAATTGCAGTGTTGCTTCTGTAGGTACCACACTTGCTGTTGAATGGGGCGAGAAGATCTGGCGAACCATACAGCGCACAGATGGTGAAGATGATAATAGCGACCAGGTTGAGAAAACCCAAAAATTTGCTGCCAATCCACAGCCAGAAATCATGTTGCAAAATCTGCTGCTAACGGTAAGCGATCTTACCAATCGTTTTGGTACCTGGCAAAAACCATGGGGAGATATTAACCGCTACCAAAGGTTAACCGGTAACCTAATTGAAAAATATGATGATGCGGCTCCCAGTATTCCCTCCGCCTATACAGCATCAACCTGGGGTTGCCTGGCTTCTTTTGTAAGCCGCAGTTTTAATGGCACCAATAAACGATATGGCACCAGTGGCAATAGTTTTATTGCAGCCGTTGAATTTGGAAAAAAAGTAACAGCTAAATCATTACTGGCCGGTGGCGAAAGTGGCAATGTAAACTCGCCTCATTTTGGCGACCAGGCAGAGATGTATACCAAAGGAAAATTTAAAGAAGTACTATTTTATAAGGATGATGTGTTGAAACATGTGGAGCGAAGTTATCACCCGGGTGAGTAGCGAACCCTTGTCTGGAAATCATAAGCACCTAAACCCTTTACGAATTCATAAAAACGCCACACGTAGAAAAGTGTGGCGTTATTTATTGTGCATTCTTCAGAGTCGTGACAGAGAATGCAGACATATATTAACGCATGCTATACTGATATTGACCATATCACACCAGAAGAAATAAAAATGCACTCAATAATTTATCTTAGTGAGATAATCATTAGTATGAAAAAAAGAATTGTAATTGCATGTGTATCCCTGCTATTGCTGGCTAAACTGTCGGTTGCACAAAAAACAAATCTGCGTATATCCTTTACGGTTTCTGTAAAAGATGCGGCTGCACATGTATTTCATATTGAGATGTTATGTGAAGGCATAAAAAAAGTGACTAGCGAATTCAGATTATCCGAATGGACACCTGGCTATTACCAGTTAATGAATTACGCAGATAATATATCCGGTTTCACTGCCAGTACCGCTACTGGGGAAGCATTGCCTTGGGAAAAGTCTGCAGCCAATGCATGGAAAATACCTACGGCCAATCAATCCAAAGTGCTTCTTAGTTACGATGTAAAAGCACCCCGTGCATTTGTTGCTGCCAATTACCTTGATGCAGAGAGGGGATATATTTCTCCCGCAGGTGTGTTCATGCATCCTTCTAAGGGTATCAATACCCCGGTAACAGTAACCGTTGTTCCTTACACAGGGTGGACGGTTGTAGCCACCGGTTTGGATGCGGTAAAAAACCAACCCTATACCTACACAGCTACCGACTATGATGTATTATATGACAGTCCGTTTCTGATGGGTAAACTTGAATCTCTCCCTTCATTCAGTGTAAAGAATATTCCACATTATTTTGTAGCCTATAAACCGGGCGATTTTAATAAGGCCAGATTAATGGGTGATCTGCAAAAAATTGTAACCGCCGCTTCGGATATCATCGGCCATATCCCTTACAAACACTATACGTTTCTTGCCATCGGCCCAGGGGGTGGCGGTATAGAACATTTAAATTCTGCATCCATTTCTTTTGAAGGAACCCGCTTATACAGCAGTAAAGAGTCAATGGTGCGTGTATATAATTTTCTGGCACATGAATATTTTCATCATTACAATGTAAAACGCATTCGCCCTGTAGAACTGGGGCCGTTTGATTACGATAAAGGGAGCCGTACCAAAATGCTCTGGCTATCAGAAGGCATTACCGTATATTATGAATACCTGATTGTAAAAAGAGCCGGCTTTACCAATGCAGAAGATGTTTTAACCACTTTTGGCAATGCCATCAAAGCATATGAAAACAAACCGGGTCGTCTTTTCCAAACACCGGCCGATGCGAGTTATACTACCTGGGAAGATGGTCCTTTTGGCCGTACCGGCGATGAAGTGAATAAAACTATATCTCCATACGATAAAGGACCGGCACTGGGCATACTACTGGATTTTAAAATACGCCATGAAACAAAAAACAAAAAATCGCTCGACGATCTGATGCGCGGATTGTATCAGAAATATTATCAAGAAAAAAAACGTGGCTTTACAGAAGCCGAATTCAGAACCGAAGCAGAAAAAATGGCCGGCACTTCTTTAGCTGATTTTTTTGACTATATCTATACATTAAAAACGGTTGACTATCCATCCTATTTACAATATGCCGGGTTACACATTGATACCAGTACCCATAGTTTGCCTGGTGCCTGGCTGGGTGCAACAACCAGAAGCCGTAATGATACGCTTAGCATAACTAATGTTGACTGGCAATCACCGGCATGGCAGGCTGGTTTACGCAGCCGGCAAATAATTACACAAGTAAACGGGCAGCCTGCTTCAGAAAAAATGTTTCGCGATCTGATAGCAGCTGCAAAAGAGAATGATCTGGTTACCATTCAGTTTACTGCGGCTGGGGTTCAGCGGGAAGTACAGGTACGCTTAGGCACAAAGAAAGAAAAACAATATACCATAACACCGGTTAGCAGCCCGACACCCTTGCAACTTTCCATTTATCACGGCTGGTTGGGTGAGAAATAAAAGAGTAGTATATTTAAAAAATGAAAAAGTTTACCCGCCTGTCCGCCTTAGTAATTTTGTGTATTGTTTATGTTGCCTTTAATACTGTTTTGGCACAGGCCAATGCAGGTATTAACCCGGCCCATGGTGCGCCCGGACATCGTTGTGATATTGCAGTGGGTGCCCCGTTAAATACAGCAGCCACAGCAGCCAAACCGGCTGTTGCAAACATTCAGCCAGGACAAAGTTTTCCTGGCATGCTCGCCAATCCAAAAAAATCGAATACGCCAAATATAGTAGCAGCGAATCCCGCGCAATCTGTATCGGTTCAGAAGCCATCTGTTACCGTTGCGCCGGGTAAACCAGCAGCATCAACAAGCAAAGCTACTGCTGCCTTAAATCCTGCACATGGGCAACCCAATCATCGCTGCGACATTGCAGTTGGTGCACCACTCAATTCACCTGCGAGCAAGACAACCACTAACGCAGTGCAACAAGCTACACCGTTACAAAACAGCCCGGTAAAAAACACCAGTGGTGCCAAAATAAATCCGGCACATGGCCAACCGGGGCATGATTGTTCTGTAGAAGTTGGCAAACCGTTGAAGCAGTAACCATTCGCTGTATTTCTTTAGAGCATCTTGAACAACATTAGCAAACTCATGCCAATCATCAGCAGGTCTTCAATAATGGTAACGGTGCTCATAGGCAGGTTAAACACGGCTCCCAAACAGGCACATCTAATTTTTCTTTTGTTAAGCACACTCTGTAATACCCCTATGATGCTTACCGTCATTACCAAAAAGGTAATACCATTTACCAGTATGGGTTGATAGTTGGTAAGGAAAGCCACGCCTAATGCCAGTTCTACAAAAGGATAGATATAACCCCATACCCTTATTCTTTTCGCCACAATATCATACATGGAATAACTATCTGCAAAACCGGTAAGATCGAGTAGTTTAAAAAATGAGAATACAAGAAAAAAACCAGCCATAAACAGGCGCATGGCTTCCCATCCATTCCATTCACCATTTACGGTTCCAGTCAAAACGGATACAACAGTAATATAACCAAACACCAATAGCAAGGGCCGATAGGTGGCCAGCCATGATTTGGTTTCTTCCTCTGCAAAAACAGGAACAACAGGAACAGGTATCTTTTCTGTTAACTGGTATTTAGGATATGCCTTCAGGGCAGCCTGTAGGATGTCAGTAGCAATATGTTTACTCATTTCAATCGTTACCGCACTGTTTTGCCTATCGATAGAAATGTTTTTTACATCGGGTAAAGCCTTCAAAGCATCTGTTACTTTTTTTTCGCAACTGCCGCAGGTAATTCCACTTACGTTATAGGTATGTGTCATGTTTTTTATTTAACACAAAACTACCTTGCCTTAGTGCCGTGGGTATTATACAATAATGGGTAATATTTATATCCTGTTGATTGTATTATACGCCATCAAGCGGTTTGCGGAGATGTGTACCGAGTAATTTGAATTGGGAAGGGGTAAGCCCGGTTACTTTTTTAAACTGTGCAGAAAGATGTGCGGCACTACTATAACCCAACTTGAAAGAAACCTCATTTAGATTCATTTCTTTATAGGTTAGCAACTCTTTGGCCTTTTCTATTTTCTGAAGGATAACAAACTGTTCTATGGTAATACCTTCCGTTTCTGAAAACAGTTTACTGATAACAGAATATTCTTTATTCAATGCTTTGGATAATACTTCGGGGAAAATAAACTTTTCATCATCCAGGTAATGGATCCTTTCTACTACAATGGTTTTGATCTTATCGATCTGTTGCTTTTTAGTATCATCCAATAATTCAAACCCCAATGGTTCTAACCGGTTTGCCAGAATGGTTTGTTGTTGTTGTGTAATGGTGTCTTTCAATACCACTTCACCCAGTTGTATATGTGCGGGCACTAACTCTAAGTCTTGCAATACAATTTCAACTGCCTTAATACAGCGGTTGCAGACCATATTTTTAATATACAATTTCACTAAGCAAAGCTACATTTATTTAATGCGATGCATGTTCAATACTTCTGATGTGATACTCCTGTATCAAAGCCGGGTTCTCAGGTGTTAAGGTAAAACTCACTAACACATTGGCCTTCTCTCCTTCCATAATAAAATAACCGCGCAATTGATTTTCGGCAACCAGTTCTCGTATTGTAATGATCTTACCCGCTTTTTCAAAAACAGCCCTGGCCTCTTTCTGTAAAGCATCTGTAAAATAGTCGGAGAAAAAATTATCTGCAAAAATACCTGATGAAAAGGCATTGGTAAAATCGGGTAATAATCTTACCAATTCGTCACGTCGTTTGGTAAGTATTTTGGAAGGCTGTAATGTACGTGGTTGCAATTTTGCCAAACGTATTAACGTATCCAGTACCGCAAAATTAGGTGGTGTAGTAGGTGCATAGGTTACATTGGCAAACAGCATCACACCCAAACCATACTCCGGTAAAAAACGCCAGTTACTGCCAAAGCCCGGTAAGCCACCGCTGTGTGCAATGGATTCACGGCCTTCACAATCTCTTATCCAGCCGAGCCCATACGTATACGCTGATGCTGTAGCACAGGCACGACCACTCGGATATTTGTAATTTGTATTCAATCCATTAAAACGCCATGGCTGGTGCATTTCTCTTAGTGAACTTCTTTTTAGCGGCCCCGTTTCAACATCATTTCTTACCGGCCAGGCAGATTGATGCAATGCTACATATTTACTGAACGATTCAATAGAAGTGATCATACCACCCATGGCTCCGTAAATACCATCGTGTAATAGTGCTTCCTCACGCCATGCGTTGTTGATCCATCGATACCCATGTGCCAATTCATTCGGGGGCACTTTGGTATATTCCCATTGCGCTTGTTGCATACCCAATGGCTTCCAGATATTTTTTTCGATATAGTCGCTGTAAGGAATGCCGGTTACTTTCTTAATGATATAACCCAGCATGGCAAAACCGAGATTACTATATTCATACGTTATTCAGGATCATTGGAGAAACTGATCCCTTTTTTAATCAACGCAATTAATTCTGCATCTGTATCCGCCAGTTGCCTGTCGCCCCAGGGATTGTCTTCCGGGAAACCTGCCGAATGTGTCAATAAATTCCGAACCGTAATTTCAGGAGCATCACTGGTTAATTTTTGTCCTTTCATTTCCGGTATATAGAGATACACAGGATCATCCAACTTCAACTTTCCTTCATCACGTAATTTTACAATAGCCATCGCCGTAAAACTTTTACTCATAGAAGCAATCCGGAACATAGATTGGGTGGTTGCAGGAATCTTCTTCACGATATCCGTATAACCACCACTGCCCGAATACACTAGTTTACCATCCAGCATAATACCAAATGCATAACCGGGAAAATGATTTTTCTCTGCGTATTCCTGATAGATCTTTTTAACGATCGGGAAATAGGTTTCTATTTTTTGCAAACGGGATGCATCGGCAAACACAGGTGGTTGATACAATGCATTAAGATTAGTCGTCGCAGTTTTCTGCTGGGCATATACAAAACTGTTTATAAAAAAAACAAACAGGCAAACGATAGTGGTGGCGGTGCGAATCATGTGTAACCTGATTTAATGTAAGGGATGATTAAGATACTGTTTTTTAGTAAAAGCTGTTGATCACATTAGTTATGATGAGTATTTAGAACCTGAGATGAGCTGAGAATTTTACCGCTAAGAAACAAGGGCGCTAGGGTTCGCGAGGTAACCTGTTACAATAAACCCTCGTTCGCCCTTGCGTCCTTGCGGCTTTGCGGTTAAATTCTTCCAAGCCACTTGCTGCCAGAATTCACAAGGAATACAAGAGTCGTTTTTCTTCTATTCTTTGATTATATTGGTAATCCAAAACTTACTCTTATGAATCCATCCCTTCATCACTTCCGGAAATTAGTATTATTGGCAAGCTGTTTTCTCATTGGCAGCAACCTGTTTTCTCAGGGCACCATGCTGTTGCGTCAACCTTCGCTGAGTAAAGACAAAATTGTTTTTGTACATGGAGACGATCTCTGGACAGTGAACCGTGAGGGAGGCGATGCACAGCGTTTAACCAGTGCCGTGGGTTCTGAGAGCAGCCCAAAATTTAGTCCTGATGGTAAATGGATTGCCTTTACGGGCCAATACGATGGCAACACCGATGTATACCTTATACCAACTGCAGGTGGTGAGCCCAAACGCCTTACCTGGCATCCTTCACCCGATGTGGTGCAGGGCTGGACACCGGATGGAAAATCAGTTTATTTTACTTCCTCACGCGAAGGTTATCCTTCGGCAACCAGTAAATTTTATTCCATTTCGGTAGCAGGTGGAACGCCCGAACCGATGATACTTCCTTTTGGTAATTCAGGTAGTTTGTCTGAAGATGGTCAAACAATGGCTTTTCAACCATACCGGCTTTGGGATGAAGAATGGAGAAACTATCGTGGTGGTCAGGCGCAACCCATCTGGATCTTTAATATGAAAACGAAAGAAACGGTTAAGACCGTTCAGGGAGATAAAGAAAGACAAAGCTCACCGGCATGGGATAACGGCATGTTGTATTTTTTATCCGAGCAGGATTATATCAACAATGTATGGTCATACGATCCAAAAACAAAAGTGCAGAAGCAGCTAACGTTTCACAAAGATTTTGATATCAAAAATCTCACCGCCAATAATCGCACTTTAGTATATGAGCAAGGTGGATACCTGCATAGTTTTGACCTAAGTACTGGCAAAAGAAAAAAACTGGTGATTAATGCCGAAGGCGATTTAAACTGGGGGCGGCCGCGCTGGAATAATTTAACCGGTGCTTCTTTAATTCATGCAAGCTTATCACCAACCGGTAAAAGAGCTTTGTTTGAAAGCAGGGGAGAGATTTTTAGTGTGCCGAAAGAGAATGGTGATTGGCGAAATATAACACGTTCCACAGGTTCAGCAGATCGCTATCCCACCTGGTCGCCCGACGGACAAAAAATTGCCTGGTTCTCTGATGCCAGTGGTGAATACCAATTAATGGTTGGCGATCAATCTGGCTTACTGGCACCCAAAGTGTTTCCGATACCCAACAAGAAATTTTATTTTTTACCTGCTTGGTCGCCCGATAGCAAATACATTGCTTTTACTGATACCGATTACAATATTTGGTACGTTGATCTGGCAACGGGTGCTATCAAATTGGTAGATACCGATCGTCTTGCCCATCCAAACAGAACAATGAACCCGGTATGGTCGCCCGATAGCAAATGGATTGCTTATGTGCAAATACAAGAGAACCAATTCAAAGCAGTTAAGCTATACAATATTGAAACAAATAAGAGCACGCAATTAACAGATGGATTATCCGATGCCATCGATCCTCAATGGGATGAGAGCGGTAAATATTTGTACTTTCTGGCCAGTACCGATTATGGTTTAAGCTCAGGCTGGCTGGATATGAGCAGTTTCAACTATCCGGTAAATCGCGCTTTGTATGTAGCTGTGTTAAGCAAAGACTCACCATCGCCACTGGAACCTAAGAGTGACGAAGAGCCTACTAAAGAAGAAAAAAAACCGGGTGATAGTTCCAAGGCTGTTATCAAACCACCTGTTACAGGTGGCATAAAAGTGAAAATTGATTTTGATGGCATTCAGCAGCGCATCATCTCAACCAACTTACCTGCACGCAATTATGCTGGTTTGGCTGCAGGCCCCGATGGAACTGTTTTTTATGCTGAGAGTATAGAAAATGAACCCGGCTTTGTCGTGTCGCGCTATAGTTTAAAAGATAAAAAAGGAACTGAATTTGCCAAAGGTGTACTGAGTGTGTCTACCAGTTTCGATAGAAAAAACATGTTATACAGAAGTGGCAGCAGTTGGTTTATTGCCGGAACCACTGCTCCGCCCAGACCCGGTGAAGGAAGACTAAGTACTGAAGGCATCAAAGTGTATGTTGATCCAAATAAAGAAGCCGAACAGATCTTTCGCGAAGGATGGCGTTTTCAGCGTGACTTTTTATATGTAGATAACCAGCATGGTGCGCCATGGGATAAAGTGTTTGATTGGTATAAGCCATGGGTGGCACATGTAAAACATCGCTCCGATCTGAATTACATCATTGATATTTTAGGAGGAGAGATTGCAGTAGGCCATTCTTTTACCAGAGGTGGTGATTTTCCGGATGTGCCGATTGTTCCTGTTGGGTTACTGGGTGCAGACTATGAAGCTGCCGATGGATTTTTCAAAATCAAAAAAATATATACCGGAGAAAACTGGAACCCCGATCTGCGTTCGCCACTGAGCGGGCCGGGCATGGATGTAAAAGAAGGTGATTATTTAATGGAAGTAGAAGGAAGGCCACTTACCTCATCCGCCAACCTGTATAGTTTGTTTGAAGGTACCGCCAACCGCCAGATTAAAATTCGTGTAAATAATAAACCTGGGATGGATGGCTCAAGATTAATTACCGTTGTGCCATTGGCCAGTGAAGCAGCGCTTCGTTCACGCAACTGGGTAGAATCGAACCGGAGAAAAGTAGATGAGTTATCTGGCGGAAAACTTGCGTATATCTATGTGCCAAGTACGGGCAATCCGGGTTACACGTATTTTAACCGTTACTATTTTTCACAACAGGATAAAAAAGGAGCCATTGTGGATGAAAGAAATAATAGTGGTGGCTCTGCAGCAGATTATATGATCGATATTATGAACAGAAAACTACAGGGTTATTTCAACAACCGGGTAGAAGGGCATAAAGTTTCTACCACACCTATGGCGGGTATCTGGGGACCCAAAGTAATGATCGCAAATGAAAGTTCCGGTTCGGGTGGCGATCTGCTTCCGTATATGTTTCAGAAAATGAAGATCGGGCCATTGGTAGGTACACGTACCTGGGGTGGATTGGTAGGCACATGGGATACACCCGCTTTCATTGATGGAGGAACCATGGTAGCACCGCGTGGCGGATTCATTGATACCAATGGCGAATGGGCGGTAGAAGCTGTAGGCGTTTCGCCCGATGTAGAAGTGCACCAGAATCCAAAGTTGGTGATAGAAGGCCATGACCCACAATTAGAAAGAGCCGTGCAGGAAGCGTTGAAATTATTACCAACGCAAGGTATTCAACTGAAAAAAGAACCGGCACCGCCTATCCGTTACCATAGGCCCTCCGGAAAATAATACCAACCCTAACTGCGCCTTTGCGCCTTTGCGAGAAGTATTGCTCGCCAAGGCGCAAAGGCGCAGTTTTTTTAGTAGTTACTCAATTTTTGAATGGCTTCATGCATGCGGCTCTTTGCCATAAAGTTTTTCTCCAGTTCCATATTAAATGGTATCGGTGTATCGAGCGATGCACAACGAACAATGGGCGCATCCAGTAATTCAAAACAATGCTCACTGATCCACGCACTAACTTCTCCGCCAATACCTCCCATCAATGTGTCTTCATGCATTAATAATATTTTTCCGGTTTTTGCAACAGCTTGTTTTATGGCTGCATAATCCAATGGCAATAAAGTGCGCAAGTCAAGAATGTGAAGTGATGTGTCGGGATGTTGTTCCTGGTATTCGGTAGCCCAATGTACCGCGGCACCGTAAGTGATGATGGTAATATCTTCTCCTTCTTTTACCAATCTTGCTTTACCAATCTCCACTTCATAATACGATTCGGGAACCAATCCGTTGATACTTCTGTACAAAGCCTTGTGTTCAAAAAATAAAACCGGGTTGGGATCATTGATGGCAGCAATTAATAAACCCTTGGCATCATGTGGTGTAGAGGGATATACTACTTTCAAACCCGGCACATGTATAAACCAAGCTTCATTGCTTTGCGAATGAAAAGGTCCGGCACCCACACCACCGCCTGTTGGCATACGAATGACCACATCGGCGTGTTGTCCCCAGCGGTAATGAATTTTGGCTAAATTATTTACAATCTGGTTAAACCCTACCGTAACAAAATCGGCAAACTGCATTTCCATAACTGATTTATATCCCTCCAAACTCAAACCTAATGCAGTACCAACAATAGCACTCTCGCAAAGTGGTGTATTGCGCACACGGGCTTTGCCAAATGCTTCTACAAATCCTTCTGTTATTTTAAATGCGCCCCCATATTCAGCAATATCCTGCCCCATTAAAATCAGGTTTGCATGCTGCTCCATACTTTGGCGAAGTGCAGATTGGATAGCATCTACCAAACGGAGATTGGAGACTGGAGACTGGAGAGTGGAATCTGGAGACTGAGGTTTTTGGTCAGGACTATCTATTATCACAACTCCAGTCTCCAGATTTTTAACTTCAGACTTACCCGCATACACATCGTTCAGTTCTTCCCTTTCATCCACTTTCATCTCATCTGCTTTATTCGCCACACGCAGTTCTTCTTCTATCTGTTCCCTGAATTCATTCCTGATATCAGCGATCTGCATTTCGGAAAGAATGCTTTGCTCAGACAAGAACTGTTCAAAATTTTTGATAGGATCTTTTCTGCCCCATTCTTCAAACAATTCTTTGGGAACGTATTTGGTACCACTGGCTTCTTCATGTCCGCGCATGCGAAAGGTCATGCATTCAATAAGATAGGGTTTTTGATTTTTTATGCAATACTCATGTACACCGCGAATGGTATCATACACCGTAAGAATATTATTACCATCAATACGAATGCCTTCCATACCATAGCCTTTGGCTTTATCTACCAGACTATCGCAACGGTATTGTTCATTAACAGGTGTGCTTAAGCCATAGCCATTATTTTCAATCACAAAAATTACCGGCAGATCCCACACAGCAGCCACATTCAATGCCTCATGAAAATCGCCTTCACTGGTTCCGCCATCACCACTAAAAGCCAGTGAAACTTTATTTTCTTTTTTCAGTTGATACGCCAATGCCACCCCGTCTGCAATAGCCAGCTGTGGGCCCAGATGCGAGATCATGCCGCAGATAAAATGTTCCTTACTGCCAAAATGAAAACTTCTTTCGCGCCCCTTACTATACCCTTCTTTGTTTCCCTGCCATTGCATAAATAATTTATGAAGCGGCATGTTGCGTGAAGTGAATACACCCAGGTTACGATGCAATGGCATGATCCATTCATCCGGCTGTAAAGCCATGGCAGCACCAACAGAAATAGCTTCCTGTCCTATACCACTAAACCATTTACTAATCTTACCCTGCCGTAGCAGCACCAGCATTTTTTCCTCGATCATACGGGGAAGCAGCAGATTACGATAGATGTTTACCAGTTCTTCGTTGGAGAAATATTGTCGATTGAAATCCATTAGCGTTGTTTTACGTGAATCGTGAATCGTGAGATACCATACCGTCATTTCGATCCCGCTTTAGCGGGAGAGAAATCTCATGACTAATTACAATGTTACCATCAATAGTTGTCGTAAGATTTCTCCTCGTTCCTCGTCGAAATGACGTGCCACGATTTGCCTCACAACTGTCGATTCACCATTCACAACCCTAAGTTACTTGTATTTGCTTTCCATAAAAGAGCTGCTATAAAAAAAGCCATCCTAATTAACAGGATGGCTTTTCAAAAAATGTATTCGTTGTTATTATTTGCTGTTTCCGAGTTTGCTTAGTAAGCGAAGCATTTCCAGATACAACCATACCAATGTAATCATCAAACCAAAAGCGCCATACCATTCCATAAATTTAGGAGCACCTCTTTCAGCACCTTGCTCAATCATATCAAAATCTAATATCAGATTCAAAGCGGCAATGGCTACTACAAACAGGCTGATACCAATGCTAAGCATGCTGCTATCGTTCATAAAGCTCACGTTCACACCAAAGAAACCGAGTATCATGGTAAGCAGGTAAAACAAACCAATACCGAGAGTAGAAGCAATGATAACAGATTTGAATTTTTCTGTAGCGCGTATCACCCGAAAATTATACAACAGAAATACTGCCAATGCCACACCAAAGGTTAAGCCCACCGCCTGCATAACCAAACCGGGATATTTTTGTGCAAAAGCTGCATTCATGATAGCAGAAATACCACCAATGAACAAGCCTTCTAATAAACCATATAAAGGAGCCAGGTAACCGGCCCAGTTGGGTTTGAAAATAATGATGAAAGCAGTGATCATTCCGCCAAAAACACCCACCATCATCAGGGTATTCATCATTCCGTTCTGTCCTTCTTCAAACAGGTGCCAGTTATACGCAGCACCGGCAATGATCATCAATAATAAAAAACCGAATTTGTTAATCGTTCCACGCACACTCATCGTTCCCTGCATGGAAGCTTCCAGGTGCAGACTTTTGTCGAACATCTTTTGCGTTAATGTGGGATTACCAGATTTAAAAATTGCCATAGTTGTACATTTTTGTAACTACAAATATACGTAATCTCGAAAGGGTTTTGATAAGGGTTTATTTAAGGAAACTTTAAAATTCTTGAGACGTAAGTTGTGAATCATGACAAAAAACTCACGTCTCACTATTCACGTCTCACGTTTAACCACCCACACTGCTTGAACTTCGGATAATGATCCTTCATTTCAAAAACATAGGCAGAATATTGCCTGCGAATGGCGCCATTGCGTAAAACGTAAGAAAGCGGCTTGTTTTTTCAGAAAAAAGAACGACTTTACAACCCATAAAAATCAGTGTTTATCAGCCCCCTGTTCTCTGTAACTTTGCGGGCACAATTAATTCTTCGATGGCCAATAAAGACGAACTACTGCAAGATGTTGTGATCAAATTTGCAGGCGACAGTGGAGACGGTATGCAGCTTACCGGACAACAGTTTACCAACAACACAGCGATGCTAGGGATTGACCTTGCCACCTTCCCGGATTTTCCGGCGGAAATTAGGGCCCCGATTGGTACGTTACCGGGGGTAAGCGGTTTTCAGTTGCACTTCTCATCCAATAAAGTATTTACCCCGGGGGATATTGCCGATGTGCTGGTGGCTATGAATGCCGCTGCATTGAAAGTGAACCTGAAAGCCATTAAGCCGGGTGGAAAGATCATCGTAAACATTGAGGGCTTTGATGCTAAGAACCTTCGACTGGCCAATTACCCTGATGGTGTAAATCCATTGGAAGATGGCAGTTTAGATAGTTACGAAGTAATTAAAATAGATGTTACCAAACTTACACGCGAATCGCTGAAAGAGTTTACCGAACTGGGTAACAAAGAACGCGACCGTGCTAAAAATATGTTTGTACTCGGTTTTATTTACTGGATGTACAACCGCAGCCTGGAAACAACGATCGCTTTTCTGACAGAAAAATTTGGAAAAAAACCGCTGATCCTGAACAGTAATATCAAAGTATTACAATCGGGTTATAATTATGGCGATACAACAGAAACTTTTACATCGCGCTATACAGTAGAAAAAGCCAAAATGGCTCCGGGATCGTATAGAAGCATCATGGGTAATGAAGCCCTGGCTATGGGATTGATTGCAGCCGGAGAAAAAAGCGGACTGCCAATTTTTCTGGGAACCTATCCCATTACACCGGCTTCGGATATTTTACATGAACTGAGTAAGTATAAAAACTTTGGTATCCGCACTTTTCAGGCAGAAGATGAGATTGCAGGTATTACCGCAGCCATTGGTGCCAGTTATGGTGGATCATTGGGTATAACCTCCACTTCCGGCCCGGGCATGGCTTTAAAAACAGAAGCCATGGGATTGGCCGTTATGCTGGAAATACCCCTGATCATTATAAACATACAGCGTGGCGGCCCCTCAACCGGTTTGCCAACCAAAACAGAACAAAGTGATTTGATGCAGGCCTATTACGGCAGAAACGGCGAATGCCCCATGCCCGTAATCGCTTCATCCACACCCAGCGATTGTTTTGACGTTGCGTATGAAGCTTGCCGCATTGCCGTGCAGCATATGACACCGGTGATTATTTTAAGTGATGGTTATATTGCCAATGGTGCCGAACCATGGAAATACCCAACTGCTGCAGATCTTCCTGCGATCAAAGTTCATTTTAAGCAAGGATTGGCAGATGATGAACCAAAGTTTCAGCCATACAGAAGAGATGATAAACTGGCACGCCCTTGGGCCATTCCGGGTACCCCGGGATTAGAGCACCGGATTGGTGGATTGGAAAAACAAGACATTACCGGTAATATCAACTATGAACCTGAGAACCACCAGCACATGGTGAATGTTCGCCAGTCGAAAGTTGATATGATCGCTGACCATATCCCTTTACAAACTATTGACAGTGGACCTGAAAAAGGAAAAGTACTGGTGATTGGATGGGGTTCAACCTATGGTGCTATTAAAAGTGCTGTATTGCAATTGCAGGCCGAGGGCCATGCCGTAAGCCATGCACATATCCGTTATGTTCGTCCGTTCCCCAAAAATCTGGGTGAGATTATCCAAAACTTTGATCAGGTATTAATTCCCGAAATCAACAACGGCCAACTCGTAAAAATCATCCGCGACCAATATATGGTAGATGCCAAACCTTATAATAAAGTAATGGGTATTCCTATTACTAAGGGAGAGTTGGTGGATGTGATTAAGAAGATGCTGTAAATTCAGCTGTTAGCTATTAGCTGTAAGCTTCAAGCAACTATATTTTTGGCTTGAAGCTTACAGCTAATAGCTAACAGCTTTCTCCATGAATATTGAACAACTCCAACAATACTGTCTCAACAAACCCGATGTAGAAGAAACCCTTCCGTTTGGGCCGGATACTTTGGTGTATAAGGTAAATGGGAAAGTATTTTTGTTAACCGGATTAGACAGCCACCCTCTTCGCTTCAATGTAAAATGTGATCCCGAAAAAGCACTCGAGTTACGGGAAGAATATCCAGATCATGTGTTACCCGGCTTTCATATGAATAAGAAACACTGGAATACCATTGTTGTTGATGGAACAGTTTCTTCAGCACTGATTAAAGAATGTATTGATCATTCTTATTCGTTGGTGAGAAGAAAATCGTGAGACGTGAGACGTGAATCGTGAGTTTTTTCTACTACTCACGATTCACGACTCACAACTTTTTAAAATAACTACATACTTCTGTAAACACACACTCCTTACATTTCGGACTGCGAGCCAGACAAACATAACGGCCGTGCAGTATAAGCCAGTGGTGAGCTTTGTGCACCATTTCGGATGGAATATGTTTGATGAGTTCTTTTTCAATGGCTAATGGGGTGGATGCTTTTTGAGAAACCAATCCCAGTCGTTTGCTTACCCTGAATACATGAGTATCCACCGCCATATTGGGTTGCTCGTCAATCACGCTGGTAATTACATTCGCTGTTTTTCTGCCTACACCGGGTAGTTGTATCAATTTATCTACTGTCATTGGTACCTCACCATTAAATTTTTCCAACAACATATTGGCCATGCCAATCAAGTGTTTGGTTTTGTTATTGGGGTATGAAATACTTCTGATCAATGGAAACAATTCATCAAATGTAGCTTTCGCCATTTGTTGCGGATCGGGGTATTTGGCGAAGATGGAGGGTGTTGTGAGGTTAACCCGCTTATCGGTGCATTGTGCGGATAAGATAACTGCTACGAGTAACTGAAACGGATTATCATACAGCAATTCTGTTTCGGCATCAGGAACGTTTTGTTGAAAATAATCCAGTATGATTTCGTAGCGTTGTTTCTTGGTCATGAATCACAAAATAAATACTGCGTCTTTGCGCCTTTGCGTGCAAATTTTCTCGCAAAGGCGCAAAGGCGCGGTTTGAGGTATTACTGATGAAAACTATCTCCGATAAATTTCAAGGCATCCACAATTCCGGTACGCCAGTATGTCCATGTATGGGCACCATCGCGAACGCGGTATTCGTGGGGTATTCTTTTTTCGGTGAGTGCTATATGCAGTAAACAATTTCCTTTCGTTAAAAAATCATCATCCCCACAATCAATCCAGTAACGAACTTTTTTTAAGTCATCGGCAGATCTGGTTTCTACAATTTTCAGGATCGAATTATCGTACCAGGGTTTACCTAATCTGTCTTTTCCTTTCAGGTCGCGACCATACAATTGACCGAACGTTCTTGCCCAGCTTGCCTCCGGCGATGTTACTACTGCATCATCATCAAATACAGCAGCACTTAATGGTGCAGCGGCAGCAAATAATTCAGGATGTTTCATGGAATAGATTAAAGTACCATACCCACCCATTGATAACCCGGCTACGCCTCTATATCTTTTTTCTGCTTTTATGCGATATGTTTTTTCAATAGAAGGCATGAATTCTTTGATAAAGAAATCTTCATAATTTTCTTTACCATCATACGAATTGATATACCAGCTTGAATCACCATTGGGCATCACGATAATCATGGGCGGAATGGTACCATCAGCAATGGCTTTATCTGCAAAGCGATTGATCTCACCAAACTGTAACCATCCGGTATTGTCATCGGTATAGCCATGCAATAAATAAACAACCGGATAAGTTCTGCTGGAGCTTTCATAATCTGCAGGCAAGTACACCGTGTATCGAACATCTCTGCCGAGAACAGTACTCTTTACCGTTTTTGTTTCCATCACTTTACCGTGTGATTGCGCCATGGCAGATACAAAAACAAAACTGCTGATAAGCAATAGCAGTATTTGCTGAATTCCTTTCTTCATATCCTATTTTTTTAGTGAAGATAAATTTACTGTAAAAGAGTTGATTGTAAGGTAGCTGAATGGGTAATAGATTTTTACACGCAAATCCGCTAAGATGTTACTGCGCCTTTGCGGCTTTGCGTGCAAAACCAACTCACTACTTTTTCGAAGCGTACGCTAAAATAGCTTTAATAGACTGTTTTGAGGGAGATTTGAGTTTGAGCTTATCCAGCTGTCGTATGCTACGGCGCAGCACCTTCAGGCGGTCTTTCAGCTCCAGGTCTTCTTCTTCCAGAGCGGCTTCTATAGCGACACTCAGTTGGGGTGAACATTCGTTGTATAAATACAGGATCAAATCCTCTTCTTTGAATTTTTTCATAACACAGGATAACACATCTTTAAATAAGAGGATACAGCGTGTTTATAAAACGGGGAAGGGGTAGAAATATTGTTGACCGGGCGGCCAACGTTTTTGAAACTATTTTATTTTTTCAGGTCGGAAGAATCTTCAATAATATAAATATCCTCGCCATTTTTTTTCATCAGGTAGTGCTCACGGGCAAATTTTTCAAGGGCTGCAGGATTGTTTTGTAAGTCTTGCAGCTCTTTTTTTGTCTTTTCTATTTCCTTCACATAATACTGCTTCTTAGCCTCCAGTTTATTCAGTTCTGCCTGTCGTACACGTTGCTGAAAATAATCGCGCTGGTCAAAAAACAGCATCCACACAATAAAAAATACCGATGCAACCAGGTATTTGTTGGTGAGAATGGTGGCTACTTTTTTCATGAATGAGAAGATAACAGATATACAATGAATTACTAAATTAGAAATTTAGTAATTCATTGGAGTAATAAACTAATCAACAGGTGTGAAGAAAGCTATTAGCTGTTAGCTGCAAGCTTTTAGCAATTTTCTTTGGCTTGCAGCTAATAGCTTAAGGCTAACAGCTTATTTAGACCCAAATTTAATTTTCCCTTTCGGATACACACCGGTGCTTCCCAGCATTTCTTCAATGCGGATTAACTGGTTGTATTTGGCAATACGGTCGGTGCGGGATGCAGAACCGGTTTTGATTTGTCCGCAATTCAAAGCAACAGCAAGGTCTGCAATAGTGGTATCTTCTGTTTCACCGCTTCTGTGGCTCATAATGGTATTGTAGCCGTTGTGTTGTGCCAATGTAACCGCGTTGATGGTTTCGGTAAGGGTTCCGATCTGGTTTACTTTAACCAGCAAACCGTTAGCAATACCTTTATCGATACCGGTTTGTAAGCGATTTACATTGGTAACAAACAGGTCATCTCCTACCAACTGGCATTTATCGCCAATGGCCTGGGTAAGATTTTTCCAACCGTTCCAGTCATCTTCCGCCATACCATCTTCAATAGAGGCGATGGGATATTGTTTGGCCCATTTTTCCCAGAACTTAACCAGCTCATCGCTGCTAACTACTTTACCACTGCTCTTTTTAAACACATATTTTTTCTTCTTCGCATCCCATAATTCGCTGTTGGCGGCATCCATGGCAATCACAATTTGTGAACCGGTTTTGTAACCCGCTGCAGAAATGGCTTCCAGTACTGTTTCAATGGCTTCTTCATTGCTTTGGATATTGGGTGCAAAACCACCCTCATCACCTACATTGGTGCTGAACCCTTTTTTCTTTAATACACTTTTCAGCACATGAAAAATTTCAACACCCCAACGTAAGCCTTCGCTGAAAGAAGAAGCGCCTACCGGCATGACCATGAATTCCTGAAAATCAATTTTATTATCCGCATGCGCACCACCATTCAGAATGTTCATCATAGGCATGGGCAATGTTTTGGCATTGGTACCGCCTATGTACCGGAACAAAGGCAGGGCCGCTTCTTCTGCAGCTGCTTTGGCAACGGCCATACTTACCGCAAGAATGGCATTAGCACCTAATTTGGTTTTATTGGGTGTACCATCCAGCGCAATCATGGTTTCATCGATTGCAGCCTGTTGGGTCACATCAAAACCTACAATGGCTTCGGCAATTGTATCGTTCACATTTTTTACGGCTTTTAAAACGCCTTTACCTGCATATTTCTTTTTATCGTTATCGCGCAATTCGGCTGCTTCGTGAATACCGGTACTGGCACCACTGGGTACTGCGGCACGGCCGATAGCACCATCATCGGTTAATACATCTACTTCAACAGTGGGATTACCGCGGCTGTCTAATATTTGTCTGGCATGTACTTCAATAATGTAACTCATGGTTGATTGCTTGTTGGTTTATGATTTGATTTTACGATTCCTGGTATTCCGGAGCTGCAATTTAAGCATTTACGGGCTTTTGTTTTTTGAAATCATTGAGCGGGCCGCGGGTTTTACGAAGCAATACCTCATCAAACCCTTGTTGAATATAATTTGTTAACACACCCACTACCTCGTAACCCACACGCAGATAGAGTTTGCGGGCAAGGGTATTAAAGGAGGATACACAAATAAAAACATTCGGACTTATCTTGAAAATGATCTCTTCAATATATCTGATGGCAGCTTCGCCTATTCCTTTACCTCTTACAGCTTCTAAAAAAACGATCGTTTGTATGTATCCTGTAAAAGGACCTTTTGTTTTAATCATGATAAACCCAATAAGTGCACAATTTTGAGAAAACAGATACACTTCACTAATCGGATCCTGTAATATGGTTAGCCCATTTTCATAATCACGTTGTAAAGTGATCCATGGTTCATTGGATGCCATCAATTGCGCGCACCATTGTAGATCTTCTGGAGTGGAAGTTTTTTCAATCGAAACATTTGAATATATATCGGGCAAATAATCCATATTCTTCGCGTATCCTTCCGTCTTCGTGTCTTTGCGGTAAAAACTTCACCGCTAGGGCGCTAAGGCACAAGGAATCGCTAAGGTAGTTAACAATACATAACCTGTTATTGGGTTAAAGAACGGAATACTTCTTCCAGGCTATGGCCCTCTGCTTGCAGGGAAATGATGTTGAGGTTGTTTTCAACAGCAATGGAGAGTAGTTGTTTACGAACTGCATCAGGGTTGGCGGTTGCCAGTTGCCAGTTACCAGTAGCCAGTTGCTTGATCTGAATCACATTAGGTATGTTTTCCAACATTGCTTTTTCAATCGTTTCTTTAAACTGAACTAATACGATATGTTTTTCCTGTTTCCCCCGCTGAAGGTTTGCCAAACTATCATCGGCCACCAGATTGCCTTTGTTAATAATAATTACACGATCGCAGATAGCGGCAACTTCCTGAAGAATATGCGAAGAGAATAAAACGGTTTTTTGTAATCCCTGTTCTTTGATCACATTCCTTATCTCAATAATCTGATTAGGATCCAATCCACTGGTTGGTTCATCCAATATCAATACTTCGGGTTCATGTATTAATGCAGCGGCTAATCCAACCCGTTGCTTATACCCTTTTGATAATTGCCCGATCTTCTTTTTTGATTCTACTGTTAAACCGGTTAAGCTGATTACTTTTTCAACGGCTGTTTTCACATCACTGATCTGATGAACGCCCGCTATAAAACGAAGGTATTCCCGCACATACATATCCGGGTAAAGAGGATTGGCTTCCGGTAAATAACCGATCTTCTTTTTTACAGCAATTGGGTTTGTAAAAGTATCCAATCCGCAAACCAGGGCTTTGCCGCCATCTGCCTGCAGGTAACCGGTGATGATTTTCATGGTGGTACTCTTACCGGCACCATTCGGACCCAGAAACCCAACAATCTCTCCCTTCTGTATGGTGAAAGACACATCGTTCACTGCTTTCTGTTCACCGTACTGTTTTACTAAATGAGCTACTTCAATAGACATGCCTGCTGGGTTTCGGCCAAAATTAGTTGAATGCGGGGAAATGGGGGTTAAGGGTTTACTAAGATTTATCTCATGAAATCCAATTCACCGCAGAGACGCAGGGGGCGGGGAGATTTCGCAGAGATTAGTCGATGAGTTCTTCTGATGTTTCGGGTAAATGATCGTATTCGCCCTTTAATGCATACCATCCAAAAATCATCATGCCTATGGCGATAGGGATAAAAATAACCACGAATACACCCCATTGTATCTTGGTATCCATCACCGGCTTTTTCGCAATTTCTGAGGCGGCTGTTTTAATCAGGTAGAAAGCAGCCAACGGCCCTAATAAGAGCCAGATAATTCCTGCAAAACGTTTGATATGATTCATAAATAATATTTTACCGTCATTTCGAATGAAGCGAAGCGACATGAGAAATCTCATTATCGATTGGCAGATTTCTCTCCCGCCAGGGCGGGATCGAAATGACGTTGTTTACAATTACACCTCTATTTCCGGATCTATCCGGTTATTAATGTACAATGCCCCTATCACCAAACATACCGCTGCAATAATAATCGGATACATCAAACCAATCAATTTGTCATTTGTATAAATAGTAGTTAGTAGTGTGGCAATAAAAGGGGTTAATCCTCCAAACACACCATTACCAATATGGTAAGGTAACGACATAGATGTATAACGGATTTTTGTTGGAAACAACTCCACCAGAAAAGCCGCTATAGGGCCATACACCATCGTTACATAAAAAATCATGATGAATACAATGCATACCATTATCCAGTAATCGCTGTTGCCTACTGTTTTCGAGATTTTCACATCCGGTTTGAGTGTAAATTTTCCTGCGGCTACATACAAAGTATCTGTGGTTATTTGCGATACCACCATACCATCTTCATAATAATATTTATTCGTTATGGTTCGCACCGTATCCTGTGTATTGGGAATAGGTGTGCGATTGGTTTTAATTTCTTTCCGTTCTGCTAATTCCTTTTTGGTGGTTTGGTCGGTTAATTTTACCAGTTGATTGAATAAGGGTTGATAAGTTACAATGGCCAATAACATACCGGTTAGCATAATCCATTTTCTTCCCACTTTATCACTCCAGCTTCCGAATACCACAAAGAACGGTGTGGCAAACAGGATGGCCCATATTAACAGGGTTCGCGACTGATCGAAATCTACTTTACAAACATTTTCAATGAAAGACTGCGCATAAAATTGTCCGGTATACCAAACCACACCCTGTCCCATGGTTGCACCAAACAAGGCAAGCAATACCATTTTGAGGTTAGATTTATGACCGAAACTTTCTTTCAAAGGGTTCACAGAAGTAGTGCCGGCTGTTTTTAATTTTTCGAACAGCGGTGACTCCTTCATCTTTAAACGGATATAGATAGATACCACTACTAAAATAATAGACACCAGAAATGGAATACGCCAGCCCCACTCGTTGAACTTAGCAATAGATCTTGCTTCATCCGCATCCAATGAATGACGGGTTAATAAGATCACTCCTAACGAAACAAAGAGTCCCAGTGTGGCGGTGGTTTGTATCCACGAGGTATAAAAACCTCTTTTATGATGTGGTGCATGTTCTGCAACATAGGTTGCTGCCCCACCATATTCGCCACCCAATGCAAGGCCTTGTAATAAACGTAATACCAATACCAATATTGGTGCAGCAAAACCAATGGTTTCATAACTGGGAATTAAGCCTATGGCAAAAGTAGAACCACCCATAATTACCAGTGTAAGCAGGAAGGTATACTTACGGCCTATCAGATCTCCGAGCCTTCCAAACACCAATGCACCAAATGGCCTTACAATAAAACCTGCGGCGAAAGTAGCCAGCGTGGATAGCAAGGCAGCCGTGGGGTTCGTTTTAGGAAAGAACTGGTTGGCCAGCACGGTAGCCAGACTACCGAAAATATAAAAATCATACCATTCAATCAATGTGCCCAGCGAAGATGCGCCAATTACTTTCCAGATGCCTTTGGTTTCTTTCATATGCAATTAAATCATTGTCAACTTACGCCATCGCGGTGATTTATCCAAAGGACAGCGCATTCATTTTATCAAACAGCGCAATTGAATCGTATCTTTAAACCTCCTAAACAACAGCTTGTTATGTCGTATCCCTACCAGATCAAATCTTTGGAAGAATATAAGGAAGTGTATCAGAAAAGTATTGAAGACCCTGCTGCATTCTGGGCATCTATTGCCGAACAGTTTACCTGGCGCAAAAAATGGGATACTGTTTTGGAATGGAATTTTAAAGAGCCTAAAATTGAATGGTTCAAGGGTGGTAAATTAAACATCACAGAAAATTGTTTAGACAGACATATTGCCACCAGAGGTAACCAACCTGCATTAATATGGGAGCCCAATGCAACGGATGAGCAGCACAGAACCTTATCGTATAAAAAACTACTGGAGAAAGTTTGCCAGTTTGCGCATGTACTAAAAAACAACGGCGTACAAAAAGGCGACCGCGTTTGTATTTATATGGGTATGATACCCGAACTGGCTATAGCCGTATTGGCCTGTGCCAGAATTGGTGCCATACACAGTGTGGTGTTTGGTGGATTTTCTGCACAGAGTATTGCAGACAGATTATATGATGCACAAGCCGAATATATTGTTACCTGCGATGGTGCCTACCGTGGTGCAAAAGATATTCCGCTGAAAAGCGTGATTGATGATGCGTTAATTGGTAACAGAACCGTGAAGCGTGTAATTGTTTGCACCAGAACCAGAACGCCCGTTTCTATGATCAAAGGAAGGGATGTGTGGTGGGAAGAAGAAATGAAACATGTGGAAGAACAGGGTCTCAGTTTTATAGAAGCAGAAGAAATGGATGCAGAAGATCCATTGTTCATTTTATACACTTCCGGCTCTACCGGCAAACCAAAAGGTGTTGTGCATACCTGCGGCGGATACATGATCTGGGCCAACTATACTTTTGTGAACGTGTTTCAATACAAAAACGAACAACTTCATTTTTGCACGGCAGATATTGGCTGGATCACAGGACACACGTATATCATTTACGGACCTTTGAGTGCCGGCGCCACTTCACTGATGTTTGAAGGGGTGCCTACGTTTCCGGATGCCAGTCGTTTCTGGAACATCATTGAAAAATTTAAAGTCAATATTTTTTATACCGCACCCACTGCCATCAGAAGTTTAATGGGTTTTGGAACCGGGCCTTTGCATGGAAAAGATCTTTCCTCGCTGGAAGTATTGGGCACTGTGGGTGAACCCATTAACGAAGAAGCCTGGCATTGGTATGATGAACAGGTGGGCAAGAAAAAATGCCCGATAGTAGATACCTGGTGGCAAACAGAAACCGGCGGTTGTTTAATTAGTAACCTTGCGGGTATTACACCATCCGTTCCCAGTTGGGCTACTTTACCTATGCCGGGATTACAAATGGTATTGGTAGATGAGAATGGTAAAGAAGTAATTGCCGAAGGCGATGAAACGGTTTCAGGTAACTTATGTATTAAAGCACCCTGGCCCGGTATTTTGCGAACCACCTATGGCGATCATGAAAGATGCCGCACTAATTATTTTGCCACGTATGAGAATATGTATTTTACCGGCGATGGTGCTATGCGTGATAAAAATGGTTTTTACAGAATAACAGGTCGGGTAGATGATGTATTGAATGTGAGCGGCCACCGCATTGGTACCGCAGAAGTAGAAAACGCGATTAATATGCATGCGGGTGTTGTAGAAAGCGCCGTGGTGGGTTATCCGCACGATATTAAGGGACAGGGTATTTATGCGTATGTGATTTATCAGGGTTCGCACGGACAGGATACACATGGCACAGCAGAAATGATTCGAAAAGATATTTTACAAACCGTAACCCGCATTATCGGTGCCATTGCCAAGCCGGATAAAATTCAGTTTGTAAGCGGCCTCCCAAAAACCAGGAGCGGAAAAATTATGCGAAGAATATTGCGCAAAATTGCAGAAGGTGAAACACAGAATTTGGGAGATACTTCTACCTTACTCGATCCTGGTGTTGTGGATGAGATTAAAAATGGCAAATTATAATTAGTGTATTAATTTGAAATGTAGCAGAGGGTGATGAAGAATTTTAGCCGCAGATTCGCAGATTTTAGACTAATAATCTGCGAATCTGCGGCTTTGGATTTTTAAAGTGATACACAACAAATTATATACTCTCCTACTTAACCATCCCTTCTTATTACTCTCTCAAAGCGTATAATATGTGAATTTTGTAACAATGCATAGACATGCTGTAACAATTCTCACACGCTATTTGTCAACTTTGTAAGTGCCACGGCAAACTAAATTTCCGCGGCATTCACACATTAATATTTTTTATGAAAAAGTTGACAAGAATTGTATTTCCCCTTTGTGCGCTGATTATTATGGTAAGCTGTACAGGTTTAAATAAATCTCAAAAAGGTGCCGCTATCGGAACAGCAGGTGGTGCGGTAATTGGTGGTGCCATCGGTAGTATTGGTGGTAAAGTAGGTTTAGGTGCTATAATAGGTGCCGCAGTGGGTGGTGTAGGTGGTGCCATCATCGGTAGAAAGATGGACAAACAGGCCGCAGATATTCAGAATGATTTGCCTAACGCAAAAGTAGAACGTGTAGGAGAAGGTATTGTGGTAGAGTTTAGTGATAAAATTTTATTTGCTGTTAATAGTTCTACGCTGTCTAACGAATCGAAAATGAACCTTGATAAGCTGGATGAAATACTGATTAAATATCCAGACACCAATATTGAAATACAGGGTCATACCGATAATACAGGTACCAGTAGTCTGAACCAGAGTTTATCTGAACGAAGAGCTGCATCCGTAAAAAGCTATCTGGCCATGAATGGTGTAAGCGCTTCCAGACTAACCGTAAAAGGTTATGGTGAAGAATATCCTAAATACAGTAACGACACAGAAGATGGTCGCATGCAGAACCGTAATGTACAGTTTCTGATTGCTGCCAATGAAAAAATGAAAGAAGCTGCCAAAAAAGAAGCCGGCACATCTAATTAAAATAAGTTCTCCCCCCAATGTTAAAAACGGATCTCTTTTAGGGATCCGTTTTGTTTTCAGGGATATGCCTGAATCTTTCCTACTTTTATCAGGTTCATTTCACTGAAATAAAAGCATATGTATTTGTTACGAAAATCAGGCACTCTGTTATCATTACTATTTTTACAAACAGTAAATAGCCAAGTACTAAATCCCATTATTCCGGCACCGGTAAAATATGAGGCCTTACAAACCAAGCCGTTTTTACTTTCTGATAAAAGCATTTTATATTACCCCAAAGCATTTGCCGAACAGGCCATATACCTGCAACAACAATTGCAGCAGCAAACAGGTGTTGCCATACCTATTTCAGAAAACAGTCCGGGCAAAGCATTGCCGCGTATCATTATGCAAACTGATGAGAGAGCCATTACCAAACCAGAAATGTACCATATCAGTTCTACCGATATACAGATTATTATTTCCGCTAATGATGTACGTGGATTTATCAATGCTACACAAACCTTACTGCAGTTAGTTAACACTAGTAATCAAAAAGCAATTACGATTGCGGCATTTGCTGTTACAGATTATCCGCAATTCCGGTATCGTGGTATGCACCTGGATGTGGTAAGGCATTTTTTCCCGGTGAGTTATATTAAAAAATACATTGACTACCTTACCTATCATAAGTTAAACACATTTCATTGGCATTTAACCGACGACCAGGGCTGGCGTTTTGAAGTAAAGAGTTACCCCAAACTAAATACCATCGGTTCCTGGCGTAATGAAACACTGATCGGGCATTTCAGAGATACACCCATCCGTTACGATGGTACGCGCTATGGTGGATTTTATACACGGGCAGAGATCAAAGAAGTGATTGCCTATGCAAAAATCCGTGGCATCAATATTATTCCAGAACTGGATATACCGGGCCATAGCCGAGCTACCATTGCTGCGTATCCTGAATTTAGTACCAAGCCTGATACTACATGGAATGTAGCTACTACCTGGGGCATGTATAACCGCCAAAACAATGTATTGGCACCCAACGATGCTTCTTTCAAGTTTCTAAAAGACATCTTTAAAGAATTGTCTGAACTGTTTCCTTCTACCTATATCCATATTGGCGGAGATGAATGCAGTATGCTCTGGTGGAAACAGGATCCCAAAACGCAGGCTTTCATGAAAAGCAAAAACATCAAATCAGAAAAAGCATTGGAAACTTATTTTATAGAATATGTTGCCAAAGAGCTGAAACAACTCAATAAAAAATCTGTGGGCTGGCACGAAATAGCAGAGGGCGATCTGGATACATCCACACTCATTATGAACTGGAGCGATGATAAACAGGCATTGGCCGTTGCTAAAAAAGGATTTGAGATTATACAAACACCCGGCAAGCCATTTTACTTTGATCATTTTCAATCCAAAGACCCAAAAGATAGTTTGGCCATTAGTGGTTATAATTCATTGGAAGCAGTATACAGTTATCAGATCATACCTGAAGCAGTAAAAGCCGCTGGACTATCCCATAAAATCATCGGTGCGCAGGCAAATGTGTGGACGGAATACATGGGCTATCCCACCAAAGTAGATTATATGGTTTTCCCGCGCATGACGGCATTGAGTGAAAATTTATGGAGTGCCAAAAAAGATTATCCTGATTTTCTGCGGAGACTGGAGCAATTTATGGTTCCAACGTATGAACGTTGGCAGAGTTCCTATTTTAAAGGATACCGCGTATGGACAAAAGATAAATAGATTGTAAAAACAATACCGAACATAAATCAATCAACCTATATGAAATGTTTTATTGCTGCCCTGCTATTGCTAAGTGTAAGTAGTATAAAAGCGCAAACACCTGAACAGAAATTACAAGCACTAGGTATTAGTTTGCCCACGGTACCCTCTCCTATTGCTAATTATGTAAATGCAGTTCGTAGTGGTAATCTTTTGTTTTTATCTGGCAAGGGACCATTGCAATCCGATGGAAAATATATTACCGGTAAGCTGGGTAAAGAATTGACTATTGAGCAGGGTTATGAAGCTGCCAAATTAACGGCGATCATACAAATTGCCGTGCTGAAAAAAGAGTTAGGTGATCTATCGAAAGTAAAGCGGATTGTAAAAGTGTTGGGTATGGTAAATTGTACGGAAGATTTTGCAGACCAGCCCAAAGTAATGAATGGCTACTCCGATCTGATGGTGGCTGTGTTTGGTGAAAAAGGAAAACATGCCCGATCTGCAGTGGGTATGTATGCACTTCCTATGCGAATGGTTGTTGAGGTGGAGATGATTGTTGAAGTGGAATGATGAGGAGACTTTTTTTTGCCACTGATTTCACTGATTAGCACTGATTTGTTAAGTGCCCTAAGTGCTAATCAGTGTAATCAGTGGCAACCGTTTTTAGCCTTTCATCAATTTCAAGCTTTGCCCATCCCACTGAGGAAATAATTTTTTGTTGTCGTTGATCTTCAAATGCCCATTGGCAACAGAACTGAATACAGAACGGAAATCGGTGCTCACCGGCAGATCGCGCCCATCTTCCAGGTCTTCTTTAGCGAGTGATTTGATGTTGTTATACACTTTACCTCCTTGCACATCATTACCCAATACAAACAAACAACTGGCTCTTCCATGATCGGTGCCACCTGTGCCATTTTGGTGGGCGGTTCTTCCAAATTCAGTCATGGTCATTACCGTTACATCATCCTGATAGGCTTCCATGTCTTTCCAGAAGGCAGCAATACTTTCACTAAAGTCTTTCAGGTTACGTGCCAGTGCACCATTGGCGGTGCCTTGGTTAAAATGCGTATCCCATCCACCACTTTCGGCAAATGCTACTTCCATACCCACATCCATTTTAATTAAGGTAGCAATCTGTTTTAAAGAATTACCCAATGCCGAAGTGGGATATACTACACCGGCTGCAGGCTGATAGTTTTTTATATTATTTACATTCAGCATTTTCATCGCATCAAAGCTTTCTTTACCAGTCTTATTCAAGATCTGGCTTGATGTCTGATCGTACAATGATTCAAATGATTTAGAAGCAAGATTAGTTGCCAAGGGATTACCACGCATCTGTATCGCAAACTCCTGCAGATTATTAATCGCAAGCGATTCATTATCGCCATACAAACTTCTGGGTAAAGAACTGGTTAAACTTACCGCACGAAAAGGTGTGCCCTCATGCCCCAGTAAACCCACGGCCCTGTTGAGCCAGCCACTGTTACTGCTTTTACTGAACGGCGTTCCACTTTCCATATAATCCTGCGCATCAAAATGGCTGCGTGTAGTATTCGGGCTTCCTACACCATGCACTATGGCCATTCTTCCTTCTGTAAAAAAAGATGAGAATGCATTTAATGAAGGATGTAAACCAAAACGTCCATCGAGATCAAATAGTTTGCCTTCTGTTTCTGCCGGACTCATATACAATGTAGGACGCAACTTTTTCAAATTGGCATCTGTATACGGACTTACTGCCATTAATCCATCCATCGCCCCGCGTTGAAAAATACAAACGAGTACTTTATTTTTTTTATAGGGAGATAAGATCTTTCTGCTATCAGCAGCTTGTGCAATAAAACCAGGCACACCGCCAAACCCTGCAGCAAAAAGCGCCATAGCGCCCGATTTCATAAATGCTCTTCTATTAACCATACAATACTATTTTTTGCGCCTTTGTGTCTTTGCGAGAAAATGCACGCAAAGGCGCAAAGGCGCGGTTTTTTATTTACGTTGGAATTCTGGAGAGCCAATAATAATACCAGCTACTTGCGAAACGGTGCTTGTGTTACCAGCTACATACAAAGTAGTTAATGGTAGATTCTTTTTACTCAATGCTGCCTTTTCGTTGGCCTTTTTATTTTTTCGGTTTGGTGCAGCCATGGTCATCATATCATCCTGTTCCATGGCGTTCATCATATCTCCTGTTGCTACTGTATTTTTTCCTGCAGCATCGCTGATTTTTTGTTCCAGGTTGCTATCGCGTACCATGGCAGTTAAGCGGCGAATGTTTTCGTCCTGCTCTCTTTCAGGTAATAATATTTTACTGTAGATAGCCAATGCAGCTTCTGCACTTTCGGGTTCATGGTTATTATTAAGTGCGGCGAGATTTAATTTAACACCAGGTATTTTTTCGGTGGCGAATGCCAATCCAAAATTCATACGGTTTAATAAAGAACCGGTATTGATCCAGTATCCCGCTCTGTCTGGAAAACCGGTAGGTGCCTGGTAATAATAAAAACGCTGACCCATTCTGGTACACCAGTTAAAAATCTGGAAGGGCTGTTGTACATCTGCATTGGTAGCGCGTATAGCACTAATGGCAAACTCGAAAGGCGATTTCACTTTATCACGCATGGCTTTTTTATCCCAGAACTCACGGCTGTTAACCATAGTAATCAATACTGTTTTGATATTGCCATTGCTCTTGATAAATGCCTCTGCCATTTTATTCACCAGTTCTGTAGAAGGGGTATCGCTCACAAAACGCGTGGCCAGTTTGGTAGAAATAAATTTTGCAGTTGACGCATGTGTAGCCAGCATTTGCAATACCTGTTTGCCTTCTTCGTATCCGCCATTGGCTGGAAAACTTTTGCCCAGAATGGTTTTGGCAGATTCATCATGTTTATCCGCACGAAATAAAAAATCTCCTTCCACAACAAACCCTCTTCTTTTCAATAATGCTGGGCCGGCAGTTTCCAATAATTTCATACCGGGACCATCTTTATACATAGGTGTAATACTCCAGCCTGTTAGTGCTTTTGCAACGGTTGTAACATCCTGCTGTGTATAGCCACCATCTACCCCCAGTGTATGTAACTCCATAATTTCGCGGGCATAGTTTTCGTTTAGTCCTTGTGTTTTTTTAGCCTTGATGGTTTGCTGTAAAATGGCGTTACCGGGTTTGGCTGTATCATCCGCCATTGCCTGCATACGTTGTTTAATCTGGCGAGCCACTGCAGATTTTTCCTGTTGGCGCGCCATATCATTGTCAATACTCACACTCGATGCATTGTCCAGATATTCCAGCATAGCCGGATGTTTGGCAGTTGCTTCTAATAAGGTTTCAAAATTGCCCAACACATTCGGGCGAATGGCATCACGCTCATAAGTAAGTACAAATTGCTGGCACTGTCCTTTTGTAAGCGATACATTGAAATGATTGAACCAGAAATCGGTCAGTACTTCTTGTAACTGGTTGCGACCGTAAGCCGCCTTAATCACTTTCTGGTTAACCACCTGCCTTTGTAATTCCTGCGGTGCTTTAAACCCTTGTGCATCCATCAGTTTTTTCAGTTGAGCGCGGTATTCGGGTTTATCCAGGTTGCGGATGGAATCTTTATCCAATAAATTATTCTTAGCTGCAATGCGAATGATTTGGCCTGCATTCAAATAAGTATTTACGATAGCCTCGTTATTGAGCGTGAGTGCTTCGTAATTAGCAGCCGGTAATCGTTTGGCCACTTCATCCTCGGGCAGTTTGGCTTCTAATTGTTGCAACAGCCATGTATCTAACCCCATATTTACCAACTCTTTTACTTCACCGGGTTTACTGCCAAATGTAAAACGGCTTAACAGGTGAGCAGCCGCTTGCTCTTGTGTTAGACCCATTTTTTTGTAGGGCATGTTAATCTTAGGTTCACCGGCACTGTTACTGCCCTGCACAAAAGCAGAGAGCACGGTTAGAATGGCTCCCACGGTAAAGGTTTTATACATACGCCTGAAGTTCATAGCGGAAATTTTTAGTATGACGGTATGGGGAGTGAATAGTTTAAAGTGAATCCTGAATAGTTGGGTGTAGGCACAAAAAAGCCTGTTGTAAAAATACAACAGGCTGTAAGTATTTCTTTCTCTAAACCGTGTCTTTGCGAGTAATGCACGCAAAGGCGCAAAGGCGCGGTTGAAATTATCGTCTTGAAGGATATGTTAGCTTGCTTTCTTGATGGCAACCCTATACAGAATAATACCCATCAGCGCAAAGAACAACGTTCCTAATATAAAGTAACCGCCTTGCGATAAGCTGCCCACAATACTTTCTTCCAGACTGATGGCTTTCAGGAATTTTTCTCCGCTATCCGATCCCGCCAGGAAGGCAATCACCACACCCGCTACTGCACCACCTGCTACCAATCCAGTTGCAAAGAGGTTGCCTTTACCTAGCTCCTCCTCTTCTGCATTCAGTTTAATATTGTCTTTTTTCTGTTTGGCTTCTACAATACCGCGAATGGCTCCTCCAATAAAAATAGGTAAAGTGGTGGCCAGTGGTAAGTAAACACCTATCGCAAAGCTTAACGATTTAATACCACACAGCTCCATAGTAACTGCTAAAAATATACCCACCACCACATATTGCCAATCGAGGTTTTGCGATAAGATCCCTTTGATCAATGTGGCCATTAAAGTTGCCTGCGGTGCAGGATATTTATCAGAACCGATAGCATGTTGTACACCCTGCTGCACCATTTCTGTTGTTGGCCTGTCGAGAAACTTAACCGTTAAACCAATCACGATAGAAGAAACAATAGCACCCACAAACAAAGCAATCTGCTGGTTACGGGGTGTAGCGCCTACAATATATCCACTCTTCAAATCCTGCGAAGTGGCACCGGCATTTGCAGCGGCAATACAGATCATACCACCTACCACAAGCACCAATGGTTCAAAAGCCTGACCCGTCCAGCCTACACTTAAAAAAATCAAACTGGTACCCATTACGGTAGCAATGGTCATACCACTGATGGGGTTATTAGAAGAACCGATCAACCCCACAATACGCGAGGATACGGTTACGAACAACGCACCAAATAAAATCACCAATACTCCGATCAATAATTTCTGCATGAAACTATCGCCCGGTACCTGCGGCAAAACAGCGATCAACCCAATCAAGGCTAAACTACCAAAGCCTACCACTTTCAAACTCAAATCTTTTTCTGTACGTAAAATAGCAGCAGCTCCAGGTTCGTTATTGGCTTTTAAAGAGGCAAAACTTCCTTTGATAGATTTAACAATGGTAGGAATGGTTTTTAATAAAGTAATAATACCACCTGCTGTAACCGCACCGGCACCCACCTGTCTGATATAAGCGTAATACAATGCAGCTGAATAATCAGTAAATGTATGGGTAACCGGATCCCATCCGCCTTTACCACCGGCTTTCGAAATATCTGCGAGGTAGCCCAGTTTGGCCAGCTGCATCGCAATCATATCAGAAGGAACCAGTGTTGACAACAGAGGAATAAATACCATCCAGCTCAATACACTACCTGCAACCAAAACACCCGCGATTTTTGGACCAATGATATATCCCACACCCATATACTCCGGTGTGATCTCTCCCGTTACTTTGGCAGAAGGAAAAAATTTATTGATTTGTTTGGTTGCGTAAAAAGGAGTTTCTGCAATTACGTGCAGGATCTTTTGCAGCAAAGCATACGCAAAGGCAACACCCAATCCCCAGAAAGCGGTCTTGGCAAAATCGCCGCCTTTTTCTCCGGCCTTCAATACATCGCCGCAGGCAGTGCCTTCGGGATAAGGAAGGTTATCGTGCTCGTTTACAATAAGTGCCTTACGAAGCGGGATCATTAATAAAGTTCCCAGCAATCCACCTATGATAGCAAGAATTAATATGGTTAGATAATTGAAATATTCTGCACTACTGGGTGATGATAAAAATAAAAAGCCCGGCAAGGTAAATGCCACACCCGCCGCAATACTTTCTCCCGCCGAACCGGTGGTTTGAATAATATTGTTCTCAAGAATGGTGGTCTTTAAAAATTTTCTGCCCAATGTTATCGCAATAACGGCAATGGGAATGGAAGCCGATACCGTTAAACCTGCTTTCAATGCAAGGTATACCGTGGCTGCGCCAAAAATTACCCCGAATAAACTGCCTACCAGTATCGATTTTACGGTAAGCTCCTTCATATTTGTTTCAGGCGCAACAAAGGGTTTGAATGTTTTTTTCTCGTCAGACATGTTAGGCAGTTTTAGTTAGTGAGAATTGTCTTGGTTAAAAAGGTATAAAAGTTAAAAGGGTTAAAATAGGTGTAGTAGTTATAAAAATGCTTTTAACTTCTTTAACAACTTTACCAATTTTAACCCTTTTAACCTCATTTAACAACGCAACCCCTTTTTCCAATATCTTTAAAAATCCAAAATACAACTTATGAGTGAAATAGAAAGCGGAATACAGAAAACCGGAATGCCCAAGTCGGTTCCTTTTATTATTGGCAGTGAAATAGCAGAAAGGTTTAGCTTCTATGGTTTGCGTTCTATTATGGTTACCTATATGGCGGTTGCGTTTTTCAACCCCACATTAAATCCTTTGCTTACCGCAGAAGCCGATGCCAAGGCCAATGAAATGTCGCACCTGTTTGTTACACTCGCTTATTTTATGCCTCTGGTGGGTGCTATTATGGCCGATTGGTTTTTTGGTAAATACCGTGTTATTCTCTTCGTTTCTATTCTGTATACACTTGGTCATTTTATTTTATCTATTTCAGGCAGTAGCTATACCATTTTTAGCACGGGACTGATTGTGATTGCCTGTTGCGCAGGCGGTATCAAATCCTGCGTATCTGCTAACGTGGGCGATCAGTTTGATAAATCAAATGAACACCTGCTTTCTAAAGTATATGGCTGGTTTTATATGAGTATTAACTTAGGTGGTACGCTCGCGCCTTTGTTTATCCCATTGTTAAAAAAATACTATGGACCCGAAATTGCTTTTGGTGTACCGGGTATTTTAATGGCATTGGCCACAATTATTTTCTGGATGGGAAGAAAAAAATATAAACAAATCCCTCCGGCAGGTATTAAAAAAGAAAACTTTTTTACCATTACTTTATACGCCCTATTTAAACTATTCAGCAGAGAAAAAGGGCTAACCGTATGGGAAGCGGTTGGCAAAAAATATTCTGCAAAATCAATTGATGGCATTAAAGCGGTATACCGAGTATTGGCTGTATTTGCTTTTACGCCCATCTTCTGGGCATTATGGGATCAAAACCTTTCTGAGTGGGTATTACAGGCAACTCGTCTGGATCTTACACTTGTGGGTGATATCAAAATTTTACCTGAGCAGATCAATTTTATCAATCCATTATTCCTTGTATTATTGATCCCTGTTTTTACTTCTTTTATTTTTCCTTTTTTAGAAAAAAGAGGCGTTAAGGTTAGTCCCTTGCGTAAGATTGGTGCAGGATTGGTGGTGATCGGACTTTCCTTTGTTGTAATTGCGCTGTTACAGGAACAGATAGACGCTGGCGGAAAACCATCGGTATGGTGGCAGATCCTTGCGTATATTTTACTGGCCGCTTCAGAAATATTGGTATCTGTTACCTGTCTTGAATACGCCTACACCCACTCACCCAAATCAATGAAAAGTACCATGAGTGCTTTGTACCTGCTGGGTATTTCTGCGGGCAATTTGCTGGTGGGTTTGATCAATGGAAATATTGTAGACAAAGGCTTCTTCAGCCAATTTACCGGTGCAAAATACTACTGGTTATTTCTTGGTATACTCGCTGTTTCCTTTCTATTATTCCTGCTGATTGCAAAACGATTACCGGAGAAAAGTTATATAGGAGAAGAGGAAGGTTAGTTTATTGGTTTATTGGTTTATTAGTTTATTGGTAAAGTAATAGTTATACAAATAGACTAATAAACCAATAAACTAATAAACCATTAAACGTTACTTTCGCGAAGCAATTGAACGCTCATGAACATATTACTACTCGGCTCCGGCGGACGGGAAAATGCATTGGCCTGGAAAATGGTGAAAAGCCATCACTGCGATCATTTATTTATTGCACCGGGCAATGCAGGCACTTCGCAATATGGAACCAATATTGCTATCGCTGTAACAGATTTTGCGGCCATTAAGCAAACCTGTATCGATCAGAAAATAAACATGCTGGTAGTGGGTCCCGAAGAGCCATTGGTAAAAGGCATCTATGATTTTTTTCAGAACGATATACAACTGCAGCACATCATTGTAGTAGCACCTTCTGCAGAAGCCGCACAACTGGAAGGCAGCAAGGCATTCAGTAAAAAATTCATGCAGCGCCATAATATTCCTACCGCTGCATATGCAGAATTTACTGCTGCTAATTTTGAAGAAGGAAAACAATACATCTCTCAACATAGTTTACCTGTTGTATTAAAAGCTGATGGACTGGCTGCCGGTAAAGGTGTGGTAATTGCTGCTACGCATGAAGATGCATTGAAAGTGTTTGAAGAAATGATCCTGCACAAACAGTTTGGCGAAGCCAGCAGCAAAGTAGTGATTGAAGAATTTTTACAGGGCATAGAAGTAAGTGTGTTTGCTTTAACAGATGGAGAAGTATACCAGATCATTGGCCATGCTAAAGATTACAAACGCATTGGCGAAGGCGATACCGGATTGAATACCGGTGGTATGGGCTGTGTTAGTCCTGTTCCATTTATGGATGCAGCGTTTATGCAGAAAGTAGAAGAAAGAATTGTTCAACCTACCATTAACGGACTTGCAAAAGAAAAGCTAAACTATCATGGTTTTGTTTTCTTTGGTTTGATGAATATACAAGGCGATCCGTATGTGATTGAATACAATTGCCGAATGGGTGATCCGGAAACAGAAGTAGTGATGCCTTTACTGCAAACAGATATTGTTGGTTTGTTTGCTGCAATGGATAACGGCACGTTAATTGACGCTAATATAGAATTCTATCAACAAAATTGTGCAACCGTAATGGCAGTGAGTGGCGGTTATCCGGGAGAATACAAAAAGCAAATTCCTATACATGGATTAACCGATGCTGTAACGGATGATTCTATCATTTTCCATGCAGGAACAACCACACTAAATGATCAAGTGGTAACCAATGGAGGAAGAGTACTTACGGTTACTTCGTATGGAGATACCCTTACTGATGCAGTAAACAAATCCAAAAAAGTACTGGAGAAAATTTCATTTGAAGGGATGTATTATCGAAAGGATATTGGGTATGAATTTGATACAAAATAGCTTTTAGCTTTTAGCCATTAGCCACAAGCCATTCTAATAGCTAATGGCTAAAAGCTGGCAGCTTTGCTAAAACCCCTGAAAAATCAGTATTTTGGCTTTGTTATTTCCATTAATTTCAGTCACCTTTGCCATCATTACTAAACACATTCGAACTTTTTATATACAATGGGATTGTTTAACTTTTTCACACAGGAGATTGCCATGGATCTGGGTACCGCCAATACCCTTATCATTCATAACGATGAAGTGGTGGTAAATGAACCCTCCATTATTGCCCTAAACCGCAATAACATGAAGGAAGTGCTGGCCGTAGGTAAGAAAGCATTGATGATGCACGAAAAAACCCACGAAAGCATCCGAACGGTTCGCCCCTTAAAAGATGGTGTAATTGCCGATTTCAACGCTGCCGAGCTGATGATTAGGGAGTTGATCAAAATGATCTATCCCAAAAAGCCACTTTTCCCACCCAGTTGGCGCATGGTAATTTGTATCCCATCCTCCATTACAGAAGTAGAAAAACGTGCCGTTCGCGATAGTGCAGAACAGGCCGGAGCCAAAGAAGTATACATGATTCATGAACCTATGGCAGCAGCCCTGGGTATCGGCATTGATGTTGAAGAACCCGTTGGTAACATGATCATTGATATTGGCGGTGGAACCACTGGTATTACCGTAATTGCCCTTGCCGGTATTGTTTGCGACCAGAGTATCCGTATTGCAGGTGATGAATTTACCGCTGATATTATGGAAGCCCTGCGCCGCTACCACAGCTTATTAATTGGTGAGCGTACCGCAGAACAGATCAAGATCAATGTAGGTGCTGCTATGAAAGACCTCGACAACCCGCCGGATGATTTACCGGTGAACGGTCGCGATCTTGTTACAGGCATTCCTAAACAGATTATGGTTAGTTACCAGGAAATAGCCGAGGCATTAGATAAAAGTATCTTCAAAATAGAAGAAGCCATTCTGAAAGCACTGGAAACAACACCTCCGGAACTGGCTGCCGATATTTATCGCCGCGGACTGTATTTAACAGGTGGTGGTGCTTTGCTTCGCGGACTAGACAAAAGACTAAGCGCCAAAATCAAACTTCCTGTACATGTAGCCGACGATCCTTTAAAGAGTGTTGTACGCGGTACCGGACTGGCCCTAAAGAATTATCAGCGTTTTCCTTTTATTATGAGATAAAAAACAGCTGTTAGCTACAAGCTATAAGCCGTTAGCTTACAACAAATGCTTATAGCTTGTAGTTAATAGCTAACAGCTTCTACCTTGAAAAACATTTTCCTCTTCATACGCCGATACCTTAGCTTTCTCAGCTTTTTGCTGTTGCAGGTGATATCGATTGTGATGTTGAGTAATGCGAGTAAAAGTCATCAGTCTTTTTTTGCCTCTGCTGCCAATGAAGTAACCGGCAGTATCAACAAACGCTACAGCAGCTTCCGCGATTTTTTTGGATTAAAAGAAACCAATCGCCAGCTGGCAGAAGAAAATGTACGGTTACGAAATCTGTTAGCTTCCAATTTTCAATCGCCACTCAATAACAAAGTAATATTTGTTGATTCTTTAATCAAAGACACGCTGGGCAATTCACGCAAATACACCTGGTTACCGGCCAAAGTGGTGGGCAATTCCTATAACCTGCAAGCTAATTTCATTACCATAGAAAGAGGTACCGCTCAAGGTGTAATCAAGGGTATGGCCGCTTATGGGCCGGAAGGTATTGTGGGCGTTGTGGTAGAAACCAGTGCCAATTATAGTAAGATCATGAGCCTGTTGCACCGCAACAGTAAGGTAAGTGCCATGCTGAAAAAAGACAATGGTGCCGGAACCATTGAATGGGATGGCAGCGACCCCGGTTTCCTTACCATGCGCAATGTGAGCAAGGGTTCCAAAGTAGCCAAAGGCGATTCGGTAGTAACCAGTAACTATTCTGCCAACTTCCCATCGCAGCTAATGATAGGAACCGTGGCGGAGATTGCATCGGAATCTTCCAGTAATTTTTATTCGCTCAAAATAAAGACAGCCACTAATTTTTTCAGCATCCAGTATGTATACCTGATTCAAAATGTTCGATATGCAGAACAGGTGCAACTGGAAACCAATACGTTGAAAACACCATGAGCACCCTGCTGAAAAATATTATCCGCTTTGTATTGTTCATCCTGTTCCAGGTGTTCATTCTTAACCAGGTGCCGCCATTACACCAGTTTGTTGTACCGTATCTGTACTTTTTATTTATTCTCTGGCTGCCGTTTAACATCAACCGGTTTTGGTTATTGCTTATCAGTTTTCTGTTTGGGTTAAGCCTTGATTATTTTACCGGCACCTATGGCCTGCATGCCGCTCCCTGTGTGTTAATTGCCTATATCAGACCCTTCCTTTTGAACCTGCTGATACCAAAGGAAACCACCGAGCAGAGTTATATTGAACCCGGCCATAAAAGCATGGGCTGGGCACCGTATGCATTGTATGCGGGTATGCTTAGTTTTATCCATCATTTTTACCTGGTGTTGATTGAATGGTTACAGTTTGGCAACTTCGTTTATTTCATAGGTAAAGTAGCTGGCACCACCGCTATCAGTTTACTCATGATATTTATTGCAGAGTTGTTATTTAGCCGAACAGGAAGGCATCGGGGGACGAAATAGTTGATAGTCCATAGACCATGGTCCATAGTTTTTTCTAAGGACGATCAACTATAATCTCCTCAACATGTATGTATAACTTTTTTTTACCCGCCTGATACAACCTTCACTCCATTTCATCAACTTTGAATAATTATTAACCATGGACTATGGTCAATGGACTATCGTCCTCCACACATCACTTAATTCATTTTCTTACTAAACAGGTATGCCGGTATTTAATCAGAGCAGGGGGCGCATTATACAGATCATCATAGCGGTAGTGTTTTTGGTTATTGTGGGTCAATTGATCAACCTGCAGTTATTTTCGGTAAAATACAAGCTGGCTGCAGAGAACAATGCCATTCTGCGCAAAATTATCTACCCTGATCGAGGCATCATTTTTGATAGAAAAAGAAAAGCCGTTCTAGAAAATTCCAATAGCTATGATCTGGTGGTAACTCCTTCAGATGCGAGGGGAGTGGATACTTTTTCGCTTTGCAGTTTATTAAATATTGATACTGCTGAATACAAAAAAAGAATGCGCGATCTGATATTCAAGAATGGCTATGTGAAACCCAGTATTTTTGAGCCTTTGCTTACCGTGGAAATGTTTGCCCGGTTAAATGAGAACATTTATAAGTTTCCAGGATTTTCTTTAACCGAAAGATCCGTACGAACCTATCCCTATAGCGTTGCCGCACATGTACTGGGGTATATACGTGAAGTAGATACTTCTTTTCTGCGTCGTCATAAAGATGAAGGATATATGATGGGAGATTATGCAGGCATGACGGGATTGGAACGTTCGTATGAAAAAGTATTGATGGGACAGCGGGGTGTAAAAAATTATATCCGCGATAATAAAAGTCGTATTCAGGGGCCTTACGAAAATGGGATGTACGATACAGTGGCTGTGGCAGGAAAAAATATCCATACCAGTTTAGATGTAGAGCTGCAAAAACTGGGTGAGAAATTAATGAGTAATAAAGTGGGCAGCATTGTAGCCATTGATCCAAAAACAGGTGGTATTCTTTGCATGGTGAGCGCACCAACTTATGACCCCAATTACTTAACCGGCAGCCAGCAAAGAAGACATTTTGCCGACCTGCTGCTCGATCCCCGGAAACCCTTTAACAACCGTGGTTTGGGTACCTATTATTCTCCCGGATCTACTTTTAAAACCGTAGTAGGTATTATTGGATTAACCGAGGGCGTAATAGATGAACACACTTCCGTATCCTGCCCCGGTTATTTCACCGGCTGCGGAACCGGCAAACCTAAGTGCCTTGATAAAGGTGTATTTCAGTTTACAGATGCAGTGGCACATAGCGATAACAGTTATTTTTCAACTGTATACAAAAGAATACTCGATCAGCCACGTTACCATGGTGCCGATAGCTCTTTAAGTGTGTTTAACAGTTATGCGTACACATTTGGATTAGGTAAAAAACTGGGGGTTGATTTACCTTCTGAAAAAAGAGGTAATATTCCTGTATCGGCTGATTACCGAAAAATATTTGGGCCCAGATGGTATTCCTGCAATGTGATCTCTAATGCCATTGGTCAGGGTGAAGTAAATACCACCATGGTACAACTGGCCAATGTAATGGCCATCATTGCCAACAAGGGATGGTTCTATACGCCGCACCTGGTGGATTCTATTGAAGGTGGTGATGAATACAATCTGCTGGATCCTTATAAAGTAAAACACTATACCGATAAAAGAATTCCGGATTCTATTTTTACCGCAGTACAGGATGGTATGCAGGCGGTGGTAGAGTATGGTACTGCCGTGCGTTCCAGAATACAGGATATTATCATGTGCGGTAAAACAGGAACCGTAGAAAACTATGCAAAAGTAAATGGTGTTTTAAAAAAACAACCTGATCACTCTTTCTTTGGTGCGTTTGCCCCAAGGGATAATCCAAGAATTGCTATTGCTGTTATTTGTGAAAACTCAGATCAGGGTGCGCGCGTGGCAGCCCCTATCGCCAGTTTGATCATTGAAAAATATTTGAAAGATTCTATTCGCGGCAATGCCCGAAAAGCCATGGTGGAAGAATACACCAATAAAGTGTACATACCACCGGTAATGCGCATGGAAATTGCCAAAAAAGATTCTTTAAAAAGAATCAAAGAGAATGAGCACTTATTACAACAAAGACTCAATAAAAAAGAAACAGAAGATTCTGTTGAAGATGAAATCATCAATCCTGAACTGGAACGCAAATCGGCCACACCTCCTGCAAAAAAATTACCCGTTCCAAAAAGAAACGGTGATAATCCAACCGCAGCATTGATCATAGAAGATAAAAAGTATAAAAAGAGCAGCAGGTAATGAACAACCAAAATAATATATCGCAGGGGGTAGACTGGACCATTGTATGGTTATACGCCATACTGGTATGCATCGGCATCCTTTGTATTTTTATGATAGAGTACCGGGTAGATTCCAACTGGCTGCAAACCTTTTTGGGAGGCAAGACCAATTACAGCAAACAGCTCATTTTTGCAGGAGTCTGTGCAATAATTGCAACATTTATTCTGTTAACCGATAGTAAACTCTTTACAGCATTTGCCAACCTGATGTACGCCTTCGGGATACTACTAATGCTGGCCACTTTTGTAATTGGTAAAAATATCAGTGGCTCAAAAAGCTGGATCCCATTGGGGGGCGGATTCAATCTGCAACCTGTAGAAATTTGTAAAATTTTTACTGCACTAGCCCTTGCCAAATACCTGTCAAGACAGGAAACCGATTTTACCAAACTCAAATCACAGATCATTGCCGGAATAATATGCCTGTTACCGGCAGTAATTTCAGTAGCACAACACGAATCAGGAATGGCCCTTGTGTATTTCAGTTTCTTTCTGGTTATGTTTCGTGAGGGGCTTTCTCCGGTAGTACTCATTATTGGATTTTCTTTTGTTGCCTTAATCATATCTACCCTGCTTATAGATCCCAACACACTGGCTATTCTGCTTACTGTTGCAGCCTTGGTTGTTGTTTACCTCAGCCGCAAATCCATCAAAAAAAGAAAAGGACTGTTATACCTGATTCTGGTCATTTGGTTTGCCTGTGTGGGTATACAAAGATTTGCCGTACCCTTTATTTTTAATAATGTATTAGAGTGTTACCAGAGTGCCCGGGTTTACAGTGCATTTGGAAAAGATTACGATTGCAGCCTTAACCAGCGCTCTGCTAAAAAAACCGATAAAGTAGCAAGGAAACCAGACGATTACAACGTTCGCCAGAGCAAGATTGCCATTGGTTCAGGTGGATTTTCGGGAAGAGGTTTTTTAAAAGGTACACAAACAAGGGGTAAATATGTACCGGCACAACATACCGATTTTATTTTTGCCTCGCTAGGCGAAGCCTTTGGATTTGTAGGTAGTTTTATTTTTCTGATGATTTACCTGTTCCTTCTCTTTCGGATTATCAAAATTGCTGACCGACAACGAAGTACCTTCAGCCGGGTGTACGCATACAGTGTAGCCAGTATTATGTTCTTCCATATCGCTTTCAATATCTGTATGACCATTGGATTATTCCCCTCGCCGGGCGTAACCCTGCCTTTCATCAGTTACGGAGGTTCTTCACTGGTTTCGTTTACCATGCTATTATTTATCTTGCTTAGGTTAGATGCAGACAGGCAGATGGTGCTTAGGTAATTTTGAAATTGGGGAGTTGGGAAATTTTGGAATTGCCATTCAACATGCAATTAACTTTGTTCTTCAAAAAATTACCCATTTACCTATTTACCTATTTACCTATTTACCCATTTACACATTTACCCATTCCCAAATGAAAATCATCCCGCTATCAGAAGGCTCTTTCACCATAGATAAGACCAAAATATTTATTCCCTTTGATACAGCATCTGAAGAACTGAACAGCCGTCCTGTGGGTAGTTTATTGGTAGAGATACAACCCTTTGTCATCATCACTGAAAAAGATATTATTTTATTGGATACCGGACTTGGCTATCACGAAGCAGATGGGCAATCGCAATTACACCGCAACCTTGAGAGGGCAGGCATACAACCATCACAGGTTACCAAAGTGTTGATGAGCCATTTACACAAAGACCATGCAGGTGGTATTACTATTAAAAATCCGAACAGTACTGATCGGTTTCTGAGTTTTCCGTATGCTACCTGGTATTTGCAGCGAAGAGAGTTCGAGTATGCTATGGAAGTGGGCACTGCATCTTATATATTAGAAGATTTTGCTTTGCTGAATGAGTTTAGTAAAGTGGTTTGGTTAACAGAAGATGAAGGAACGATTGATGGATATATCCGCTACCAGTTAACCGGTGCGCACAGTAAATTTCATCAGGTATTCTGGATAGAAGAAAAAGGAGAAACCGCTTTCTTTGGTGGCGATGTAGCACCGCAACTGCAACAAATGAAAAGCCGCTTTATTGCCAAGTATGATTTTGATGGAAAAAAATGCATGGATCTTCGCCAGCAATGGTGGCAGGAAGGGTTGGAGAAAAACTGGATTTTTTTATTTTACCACGATATCAAATCGTCAATCGTGAGACGTGAATCGTGAGGCATGAGTAAAAAACTCACGACTGACGATTGACGATTGACGATAGCTATTGCTTGCCTACTCCCCCGCGGGAACGCCTTTTCTGTAATTCTTTTTTCACCACATTCATAAAGTCGCGGTCAACGGTGAGGGCTTTATTTACGCGGTCGTCTGCGGTGAGGATTTTTTTAAATTCGGTTCTGTATTTTTTGCGAATGTTCAGCATGTCTTCTTCCATCGCCAATACATCTTCTTTATCTCTACGTGCTTGTCTCAATCTTCGCAAATCGGCCGCATAACTATAATATACCGGCCAGAATTTCTGTGCTTCTTCATTGGTTAGTGCCAGCTGTTTGGTAACAAAAGCCATTTTCAATCCCACAATATTGGAAGGAGGTGGCGCAACGGCTTCATCCTGCTGTGCAAAAACAGCATCGGTTGTAAGCATTAAAAAAATTAGACAATAATATACTCGTTTCATCATTTTTCTTTTTCGGTGGCAACGGCTTCAAAAGGTTCGCCATTGTCCTGTAAATACTGGTTCAATTCTTCATCACTTAGCTGACGGATCGTATTTTTTACCTCTTTCAATTCATCATCACTGGCCAGCAAACTGGTGGCCGGCGCGGCGGTAATGTGCTCCGGATTATCCAGGTAACTCACCAATTCGTTTTCACTTACTTTATTCAAACCCGAAGGTGCATCGATACCGGTATATTGTTCATTCTCCAGCAGGTTACTGTTATTATCGGTATACAAAAAAGCACCGGTTACCAAAACACCCGCTACCAAAGCAGCGGCGGCATACTGCATCCATTTACGGGCAATGCGTAGGGTAATTACTTTGGCTGGCTGCTTTTCTGATCGGGCAGTTACAGCAAAATCGATGGTATCAAAATAACCTTGCGGAACTGTATATAGTTCCTCACGGCTAATGGTATTCAATAAAGGCGCTACCTCATTCAACTCTATAGCTACTTCGGTTTCAGTGGAAACAGCTGCTATCTTATCCATAATACTCGTGGATAATCCTTCAAAATAACCCAACGGAACACGAAGCGTTTCAGCCGATGCATTGGCCAAAAAAGTTTCGGTTTGAATAGTATCAAGAACCGTTTCAGGAAACTGCGCAAAATAGCCAGCCGGAACCCGAAAGGGTGTTTCAGCAGAAATACCGGCCAAAAGCGGACTGATTTCCTGTAATTCTTGTATAATATCTGGTCTGTTTGCCATGTTCACAAAGGGTTTGACGCCTTTTTAACTCAAAAGTTTAATAATTTTTTATGAATTCCTCTATTTTCTTGGCTGCATGGTGGTAACTGGCTTTTAATGCCCCTTCACTCGTTTCCAGTATACGGCTCATTTCCTGGTAAGGCATCTCATCGTAATACCGCAGATTAAATACCACCCGTTGCTTCTCAGGCAATTGCTGAATGGCCACCTGCAAGCGCCATTCTAATTTATTGGCATCAAAATTACTATCAGATTTTACTTTATTGCTCAACCCCATTTCCACATCACCCAAACTAACCGTACTCCGTTTCTTCTGTTGCTCCAGAAAGGTTAACCCTTCATTGGTTCCTATGCGATACAACCAGGTATACAACTGGCTGTCTTCTCTAAAATTTTCAAGTCCCTTCCACACTTTAATAAATACATTCTGCAACACATCATTCGCATCATCATGATCTACCACCAACCGCCGGATATGCCAGTACAGTTTCTCCTGGTATTTTTTAATGATGGCCGTAAATGCCCTTTCCTTGGTAGCCGTATTCTGAAATTGGTGCAATAACTCCTTATCGTCAGCGTGCATGCAGGGTATTTTGATAAATATAATAAACTGCCGTTGGATGGCAGGAAACAACAAAAGTTTAATTGTTTCCGTACTATTTAACTAACAAACATTTGTCAAATACGTACATCTTTTTTACAATCTACACAATTTTGTTAGTTTTTCTTTTCTGCAAATGGTTTAACTTGGGCTCCAGCAAGCAGATTATGTCTTCCTCCTTATATATCAACAATTTTAAGCGCAACGTTACAGATAAGTATACCATTTACAACAGTCTGTTTGCTGCATTACCTTTTTCAGGCATTGCTAATGTGGGTGCCTTGCTGCCAATTTTGTTGCAGGCCTGCATAGAGGGTTATGCAGAAGGTAAAAGCCCAATGCAGATTATCGACCATTTTTTTGAGCAGCATACCCATGTAAAACTGGAAGCGGATAAGATGGATCGCCTTTTCAAATTTGCTCAGTACATAGAGCGGCAGGTGGTTTTGTTTGATGCCATTGAGGATGCCGCTTTTACCACTGTAAATAATATTGATGGTGCCGGTAGTTTAAAAGCGCTAATTAATGAAGCCGCTTTTGCCGGTAAAACACAGGCATTAAAAAACAAGTTGCGCAAATTTAAAGTGCGGGTTGTGTTAACGGCACACCCTACGCAATTTTATCCGGGCAGTGTGCTGGGTATTATTCACGATATGAATGAGGCCATTAGTAAAAACGATTTTCATACCATTAATCTGTACATACAACAACTGGGCATTACGCCCTTCTTCAATAAAAAGCAACCCACACCATATGATGAAGCAGTAAACCTGATGTGGTATCTCGAAAACATTCTCTATCACTCCATCGGCAATATTTACAATTATATTGAAAGAGAAATTTTTGATAACCAGTATGATGGCGATAACCCTTTTATTGAACTGGGTTTCTGGCCCGGGGGAGATAGAGATGGTAACCCTTATGTGAACGGTCCCACCACTTTAAAAGTAGCCGAAGCATTGCGCAGCGCCATTATTGTTTGTTATTATAGAGATGTACGCAAACTTACAAGAAGACTAACCTTTACGGGTGTAGATACCATGATGCATGCACTGGAGGAACAGCTTTACGAAAACGTATTCCGAAGTAAGGAAAGCAAACGCATTACCAAAGAAGATTTGCTGAAGCAATTGTCTGAAATGCGAAACCTTGTCGTTACCAATCACCACTCATTGTTTTTGCAGCGCATTGATAGCCTGATACATAAAGTAAAAATATTCGGAACTCATTTTGCTGCTCTGGATATAAGGCAGGATAGCCGCATACATACGCAGGTGTTGGTAGACATCAATACTATCTTACAAACCAAAGGAGAAAAAGGTATTTTACCACCCAGGTATGCAGCCTTATCGCAGGAAGAAAAAATAAAAGTACTATCGTCATTTAATATGACGCTCGATCCTATGCAGTTTCCGGAGGGTATTACCAGGGATACATTACAAAGTATGTACGCCATCCAATCCATTCAACAAATGAATGGGGAAGCGGGTTGCCATCGCTATATTATCAGCAATTGCCAGAGCGCAGTAAATATGATGGAGGTATTTGGCTTGCTGCGATTGTGCGGTTGGAAGCCAGCTACCTTAACCATAGATATTGTACCACTGTTTGAAACCATTGATGATCTGCAGGAAGCAGAAACCATTATGGAATTTCTGTATACGCATCCCGTGTACAAACAACATTTACTACTGCGTAATCAGCAACAAACCATTATGCTGGGCTTTAGCGATGGTACAAAAGATGGTGGTTACTTGCAAGCCAATTGGAGTATTTATACTGCCAAAGAAAATCTGACAGCCATTTCGCGCAAGTACAACATCAAAGCAAAATTTTTTGATGGCCGCGGCGGACCACCCTCTCGCGGTGGTGGAAAAACGAATAAATTTTATGCCTCGCTCGGTAATAATATTGAGAACGAAGAGATTCAGTTAACGGTACAAGGTCAAACCATCACATCTAATTTCGGCACCATACAATCATCGCAATACAACCTGGAACAATTACTGAGTGCGGGTGTAAGCAATGAACTGTTTGCAGATAACAGAATGCAGTTATCACAACACGACCGTTCTTTACTGGACGAGCTGGGAAAAGTGAGTTACGAATCGTACCAATCGTTTAAAGTACATCCTTTATTTCTTTCTTATCTGCAGCAGTTTAGTCCACTGAACTATTACAGCAAAAGTAATATCGCCAGCAGACCCGCCAAGCGCGGAAATGGTGGCGGACTTCGTTTTGAAGATCTGCGTGCGGTTCCATTTGTAGGAAGCTGGAGTCAGTTAAAACAGAATGTACCCGGCTTTTTTGGGGTAGGCACAGCATTACAACACATGAAAGAAAAAGGTTTATGGGAAGATGTGAAAGCCATGTTCCGAAATGTATTGTTCTTTCGCACATTGATAGATAATAGTATGATGAGCATGCTAAAATCATCCTTTACACTAACGCAGTATATCAAAGAGGATAAAGAATACGGTGCCATTTGGGAACTGATTAAAAAAGAATTTGACCTGACTGCTACGCTGGTACTCGAGCTATCCGAATCAACCGAGCTGATGCAGGATGATAAAACCGGCCGTGCCTCTATACAGATGCGTGATAAAATTGTATTGCCATTGTTAACCATACAACAATACGCCCTACATCAATTGCATACCAATGAAACCAATCCGGCAATGAAGGAAGTGTATGAAAAATTAATTACCCGAAGTATGTTTGGAATTATTAATGCAGCGAGGAACTCTGCTTAACGCGCAACGCTGAACGCTGAACGCTTTATAACAATTATTCGATAGTATACATTGCAATTTTTGCGTTTCGCGTTAAGCGTTTTGCGTTAGGCGTTAAGCATTAAGCGTTAGGCGTATTATCCTTCCACTTCCACAAATGCAAACAGGCATAGGTTCTGTAAGGACTCCATTTGGCAGAAATTTTCAGCATCTTCTCTTTCATTTCTTTTTTATTATCGAAATTCAGTTTATACAATTTGCACATAGCCTGTTGTATTCCAAGATCATCTATCGCAAATACATCTTCTCTTCCTAAGGTGAACATCAGTAACATTTCCACCGACCACCGGCCAATGCCTTTGATCTGTACCAGTAAATCAATGATCTCCTCATTGCTCATTTTCAGCAGCTTTTTATCCGTGAGCTTATGCTCTATACAAAAAGCAGCAACGTTATGAACATAACTTACTTTGGCATTACTTAACCCAATAGAGCGAAGTGTGGTAGCGGGTGTATCCAACACCTGTTGCGGTTTAGGCTCTTTACCTTTGTATAAATCCAGAAAACGCTGAAAAATTACTTTCGCTACTTTAACACTCAATTGCTGACTCATAATACTTGCCATCATACGAACGGGAATATTGGGATGCAGTGTAAGCTCGTGCAAATCCTCACCAATGGCCTTTGCTAATTTTTTATCTTTCCGTAAATGGGTTGCGTATTCCATGGAGGGAAGTTATTAAAAAGCTATGAGCCTTGCGCTGCGGGCTATGAGCTTTTAGAGAATTGGTTAATTGAGTATCTTTCGCGAAATCATAGACCATAGACCATAGACCATAGACCATAGACCATAGACCATGGACCATGGACTATAGACTATAGACAATTCATCACCCACCCATGCAACGCGAAATACAAATTACCAATGATGGATCGCATACCATCGCTATTCCGGAAATGGGTGTAACATATCACAGTCATCATGGGGCAATTGGTGAAAGTGCGCATGTGTATATTGAGGCAGGTCTGCAGCCATTGTTGGATTTGCCGAATGACCAACCAATCTATATTCTTGAAATTGGTTTTGGCACAGGATTAAATGCTTTACTCTCTTACCAGAAAGCCATTGCACATAAAAGAACCATTCATTATATAGCTATTGAACCATATCCGCTAAATGATGAAGAAATAAAAAGAATAAATTATGGCAAATTACTTTCCATGGAAAAAGAATTTCTGGCATTACATAACGCTACGTGGGAAGAGGAAGTAAGGGTACATGATTACTTTACATTAGAAAAAACAAAGGCATCGCTACAGGGTATACAACTACTACACAACATCCACTGCATCTACTTTGATGCCTTCTCTCCAACAGTACAACCCGAATTATGGACACAGGCTGTTTTTGAAAAACTATTTTCCCAGCTATTGCCCGGCGGTACGCTGGTAACCTATTGCAGCAAATCCATTATTCGCAAAGCTATGATGGCAGCAGGTTTTACAGTTACTAAAATACCAGGCCCATGGGGTAAGCGCGAAATGGTTAGGGCATGGAGAGATCATTGAACCGATTTGGTTTTATGGCGACTTATTTTACCGCGAGGGCTCAAGGACGCGAGGAGGCGCAAGGGAGAAAATATCTTTGCGAACCTTTGCGACTTAGCGCCCTCGCGGTAAAATAATCCATAAATTAATCGTAGTTTTTACACACAATCGCTACTCATGAAACCCATTTTAACTATTCTAACCCTTTTAACGCTTACAACAGCCTCCGCCCAAAACAAAGAAGAACAAACCATCCGCAAAATTTTAGCCGACCAAACCGCTCAATGGAACAAGGGTAATCTTGTAGCGTTTATGCATGGTTATTGGAAAAGCGATAGTCTTTTATTTGTAGGAAAGAACGGCCCCACCTATGGTTACGATAAAACATTGCAGAATTATCAAAAAGGATATCCTGATACGGCTGCCATGGGAAAGCTTAGCTTTAACATACTAAAAGTATCCCCGCTATCTAAGGAATATTATTTTGTATTGGGTAAATGGATGCTCAAAAGAAGTATCGGTGACCTTAGCGGACACTACACATTACTCTTTCGTAAAATCAACGGTCAATGGGTAATTGTAATGGATCACAGCAGTTGATGTAATGTTTTAGCAAACTAAGCGACTAATCAATTAAAATAAAAACAAATGGTACTTATTATACTTGGCGTGATCTTACTGGTTGCAGCCATTGCGGTTAACAGACAACAAAGAGAAGAACTGAATAAGCTCGCTACCGGTCTTAGGATTGGCGGATTAATTATTGTTGTGATTGGTGTGCTAACATCCTGCATTAAGCAGATTGATGCGGGGCAGATTGGCGTAAAATCGTTATTCGGTAAAATTGATGGTACTGTTCTTACCAGCGGGTTAAACTTCATCAATCCATTGGTGGAAGTGAAAACCATCGATGTAAAAACCCTCAACTACACCATGAGTGGCGTACACGATGAAGGTGATAAAGAAGGGGATGATGCCATCAGGGTACTAACAGCAGACGGACTGGAAGTGATTATTGATCTTACCGTTTTATACCGCGTAATTGGTACAGAGGCTCCACGCCTGGTAAGAGAAACCGGATTGGATTATAAAGATAAAATTGTTCGTCCGCTAACCCGCACCAAGATCCGCGATAATGCTGTGTACTTTACCGCCATCGATCTGTATTCTACCAAGCGGGATCAGTTCCAGGCTCGTATTTTTAAAGGTATTGAAGCTGATTTTAAAACCCGGGGTTTAATACTGGAACAATTACTCGTAAGAAATATCACACTGCCCAATAATGTAAAAATTTCCATTGAAGAAAAGATCAAGGCTGAGCAGGATGCACAAAAAATGGAATTTGTATTACAAAAAGAAAAACAAGAAGCAGAGCGAAAACGCGTAGAAGCACAAGGTATTGCCGATTACCAGAAAATCATCAGTGCCGGACTGGGCGATAAGCAATTGCAGTATGAACAGATCCAGATTATGAAAGGATTAATCACTTCACCCAATGCCAAAGTCATTATCATGGGTGGTGGTAAAACACCGGTGATACTGGATGCGAAAGACGGAAAGAACTAAAACACAAACTTTTTCAACTGCGCCTTTGCGCCTTTGCGAGAAAATTTCACGCGAAGGCGCAAAGGCGCAGTTTTATTTGTAACAATATGTAGTTTTTAATTTCTAACGTGATGTATCGGCTACCATGGTTTGATTAGCCAGTAATTTTCCGAAGACCAAATGCCCGCAGAATACGCCCACTACCGAAGAAAAAATATCCAGGTAATCAAAGGTTCGTCCAAACACAGGAATCAGTTGCAGGTATTCATTGATGATAACAAGTAACAAACCAAAGCAACAGGTTAGTGTAAGGTCGGCCGCTGTTTGAAATCGGAAAAAACGTTGAAAAAACCAACAGGCCCCAAAGGGTAACAAGAACGATCCAATCAGGTTGGGCGCAAAACCTGCCAATGGCTTAATCACAGAGGGTATATGTACAAAAGGACGAATAAAAAACTTGATGGCCCAGATGAGCAGTGTACCAATTATAACAATGGTTCTAGATACCTTTTTCAGATACATAACGAGTAGTTTCTGTATTGAAAATAAGAAAAAGCTTTGGCAATTGATAAACTGGGGATGTATTTAGCAGATAAGAATAGAAATTAATCAGTTCTCAAAATCAATTGGTTTACGCCATAAGCGAATAACCCACCACAAATAAGTGGTAAGACTTGCTATAAACCAGATGTAGAAAAGAATGTTGCCAGTAGTAATTGTTGTATGCACAAAAGCCAAATCATACATAATACCGGCAGTAGAATTAATGGCCATCCATAACAATCCCAGAGAAAGTGTATTTACAATTCGGATCAAATATTCTCTAACGCCGGGTTCCACAATAATGGTTTGATGTTGAATTTAGTATTACAAACAATATGGATAATTGTTTTATACCATCAATCGAATACCTATTTTTCGCAGTAAAGATTAATCCAGACTTTGGTTGCTTGCCGCTGCCAGTTTCAGCATACGGTCGAACTGCGCAGGGGTAAGATCGTTGTAGAAATAATAGATCGGATCAACCGGAATACCGCTTCGGTGCACTTCATAATGGCAATGCGGCCCCGTACTTTTTCCTGAATTGCCAACATAACCAATTACTTCACCGCGTTTTACCGTTTCACCAATTCTTGCTTTAATACGAACCATATGGCCATACAAAGTTTGGTATCCATACCCGTGATTGATGACTACGCGGTTACCAAAACCACCCGTATTAAATCCCGCATCCACTACTCTTCCATCGGCAGTTGCATAAATAGGTGTGCCCATAGGGGCAGTAAAATCAAGTCCCATATGCGCGTGGCGTACTTTGTATACCGGATCAATTCGGTAACCAAAACCGGAAGCAATCCGGTTCAGGTTCTTATTACTGATGGGTTGGATGGAAGGGGTTGATGCCAGTAATTTTTCTTTATTTTTTACCAGGTTGGTAATTTCATCAAAAGAAACCACCTGGTAAGCGGTGCGCATAGACAGATTATTCAACTGCGCTGCAATACTCTGTACCAGCTCCGATTCGCCCATACTTTGTACCAGTTTCACTTCTTTCTTCAGTTCAATATCTTTAATACGGGCACTATCCGGTATTGGATCGGCACCAAAAATAGAACGATACACGCTATTATCCCTTCCTTCAATTTCATCCATCTTAAGTTCCAGCTGTTTCAGTCGCTCCATAAAAACACTGTAATTCTGGCTCAGGTCTTCATTCTGCTGGCGCAGGTATTTTTCTTTAGGAGAATCGATATAACGGAAAGCGATGGCAAAAATGATCAGTCCCGTAACAATAGAAGCCGCCAAAAACCCAATCAACTGCAATAACCGCACCCGCAAAGGCGTATCCAGCTTTTCGTAGCGGAGGGTGTGGGTATTGTAGTAGTATTTAACTTTTTTCATTTGTAGCAGCGCTTTTTTGAAGCGGTCGTGTATGGTGAGGCGTGAGTAAAGCAGGAAGCCAAAATCGCTCATCTCACGATTCACGCCTCACCACTCACGGTTACAATTGCCCATTCACAGCTCATTTCCTTACCTTTGGTGCCCTTAAAAAGCTTCCAAATATAGTTTCTAAGACCCTAACAATTTGTTTAAAATTTTTCGATAGATGATAACCAGTGCCGATATACGTAAACAGTTCCTCGATTTTTTTGCCTCAAAAGGGCACCAGATTGTTCCTTCTGCCCCAATTGTGGTAAAAAATGATCCTACCCTGCTGTTTACCAATGCGGGCATGAACCAGTTCAAAGATTATTTTCTGGGTAATAAAAAACCAGATACCACCCGCGTGGCCGATACACAAAAATGTTTGCGCGTAAGTGGTAAACACAACGACCTGGAAGAAGTGGGCGTGGATACCTACCACCATACCATGTTCGAAATGCTGGGCAACTGGAGTTTTGGTGATTATTTTAAGGCCGAAGCCATTGCCTGGAGTTGGGAATTGTTAACGGAAGTATACAAACTGGATAAAGATCGATTGTATGTAACCGTATTTGAAGGAGACCCGAAAGAAGGATTGCCCCCATCCAGTATTGCTATGGAGGAATGGAAAAAACTGGTACCCCAAGACCGGATTATTCTAGGAAATAAAAAAGATAATTTTTGGGAGATGGGCGATACAGGCCCTTGTGGACCTTGTTCCGAAATACATGTGGATTGTCGTAGTGAAGAGGAAAGAAAAACAATACCCGGTCACCTACTGGTGAATAAAGACCATCCTCAGGTTATTGAAATATGGAATAATGTTTTTATCCAGTATAACCGGCAGAAAGATGGCAGCCTGGAACCGCTTCCCTCCAAACATGTAGATACCGGAATGGGTTTTGAAAGACTGGTGCGAGTGATACAGGGCAAGCAAAGCAATTACGATACCGATATATTTACCGGCACCATTGCAGCAACAGAAAAAATAACGGGAAAAAAATACGATCACAGCGATAGCAAAGAAGCCATTGCTTTTCGCGTGCTGGCCGATCATATTCGTGCCATTGCCTTTACCATTGCTGATGGACAATTACCTGCCAATAACGGTGCAGGTTATGTGATCAGAAGAATATTGAGAAGGGCTGTTCGGTATTATTATTCTTATCTGGATTATAAGCAACCTCTGTTGTTTCAACTGATGCCTTTATTGGCCAACCAGTTTGAAACTGTCTTTCCTGAACTGAAAAAGCAATTGGATTTTGTAAGCAAAGTAGTGAAAGAAGAAGAAGATGCGTTTTTGAAAACACTGGATAAAGGTTTGAAAAGAATTGATGATATCATCACTGCTTCTGATAAAGAAATTGAAGGCAAAGCTGCATTTGAACTGTTTGATACGTTTGGTTTTCCTATCGATCTAACCAGGCTGATTGCAACAGAGAATAATCTAACTATTGATGAGCTTGGTTTTGAAGCGGAAATGCAACAACAAAAAAACCGCAGTCGCGTAGCTGGCACTATTGACACCGAAGACTGGATTGTTCTCATAGAAGATGGCATGAATGAATTTGTAGGTTACGACTCCCTTGAAATAAAAAGCAAGGTGGTTAAATACAGAAAAGTAAAAGCCAAAGGAAAAGAAGCCTACCAATTGGTATTACAGGCCACTCCTTTCTACGCTGAAAGCGGCGGGCAGGTTGGCGATACTGGTATACTGGATTTTGAGGGAGAATTGATTACCGTTACCGATACCAAAAAAGAGAATAACCTCATCATTCATTTTACAGAAAGTATACCGGGCAACATTGAATGCCATGTAATGGCTAAAGTAGATGGGCACAAACGACAGTCTACCGCCGTTCACCACAGTGCCACACATTTATTACATGCTGCTTTGCGCAATGTATTGGGAACCCATGTAGCACAAAAAGGAAGTCTGGTAAGCGAAGAACATCTTCGTTTCGATTTCTCTCATTTTGCCAAATTAAGTGACGAAGAAATTGTACAGATCGAAAGCATGGTGAATGAAAAAATCCGCGCTAATATTCCTGTACACATTAAAGAGATGCATAAGGATGAAGCCATTAAACTGGGTGCCATGGCTTTGTTTGGAGAAAAATATGGTGATATGGTTCGTGTTGTTATCATCGATCCAAAATATTCCATCGAACTCTGTGGTGGAACACATGTTGGTTCAACGGGTGAACTGGGTTTCTTTAAAATTAAACATGAAGCTGCCGTAGCAGCGGGTGTTCGACGTATTGAGGCAGTAAGTGGGTATGCCGTTGAAACCCTCATCAACGAACAGTTTGAGCAAGTGCGTATCATCCGCGAATCGCTGAAAAATCCTAAAGAAATCAGTAAAGCGGTAGAAGCCTTACAGGCAGATAATAACGAGTTGCGAAAAAGAATTGAAAGCCTGGAAGCCAAACAACTCATTATTATCAAAAACGAATTATTGCAAAAAGCAGAAACCATCAACGGTATTTCGTTTATTGGTGCCGTAATAGACGTAAGTAGTGCAGACAGTTTGAAAAAACTTTGCTTCGAATTAAAAAATGATCTCACCAATTATGTAGTAGTTCTTGCAGCAGCTATTGAAGGAAAAGCCCAGATTGCCATTTTACTGGATGAAACAGTGAGCAGTACTAAAAACCTGGAAGCTCCAAAGATGATTAAAGAACATATTGCCGGATTGATCAAAGGCGGCGGGGGTGGACAAAAAACATTGGCAACAGCCGGCGGGCAGGATGCCAGCAATTTACCCTTGGTGATAGAGAAAGTAAAAGCTTTGCTTGGCTAAATGTGTTAGCTGCAGATTCGCAGATTATTACATCAATCTGCGAATCTGCGGCTAACAAAAACTGCTCCCACATGCAAATCATCTCAACCTCCGAAAGATTACTGTTCAGAGAATTCACCACTGAAGATGCATCGCTATTACACTCACTCAACAGCGATCCACGTGTACTAAAATATGTGCACGAATTACCTTTAACAGATGAAGCCGCTGCTTTCGCAAAACTCACCAACAGCATTCTTCCCCAATACACACAAAATGGTTTTGGACGATGGGCCGTTCATTTGAAAGAGAACCATACTTTCATTGGCTGGTGCGGACTAAAATTTCGCCCTGAAAGAAACGAGATAGATCTAGGTTACCGTTTCATGCCCACTTATTGGGGCAAAGGCTACGCAACAGAAGCCGCCAAAGTCTCAATAGAGATTGGTTTTACCCAATACAATATCCCTGTTCTTACCGCAATGGCACATATAGAAAATATTGCCTCTCTAAAAGTGATTGAAAAATGTGGTTTCGTATTTCAGCAGTTAGAAGAAGTAGACAACTGCCCTGTAAAAACCTACCAGCTGGACAATCCCACCCTTTCCTAATCCTTCGTAAACTATCAACGTTTATTAACCTTTTTTAACATTTCCGAATAATTTCGTATTTCCAAAATCCTTTACATTTGATCTACTAACAAATTCGTACAACTAAAACAGCAACATATGAAACAGAAATTTTTACCTATCCTGCTGCTGGCAACAGGCGTTACCGTAGCAGCTACTGCACAAACCAAAGAGAAAGTTGAAAAGGTTGAAAAAGAAAAAAAAGAAAACATCATCATCCGCAAAAAAGGCGACACCAAAGAAAAACTCACCATTGTGGTTGATGGTGAAAACATCACGGTTAATGGTAAGCCCATAGAAGAAATGAAAGACACAGATGTAGAAATTCTTCGCAACAAAGGCATTACCTCCATCGGCCCGAGGTTGAAAGGCAGACTGGCCCCTATGGGTAGCATGAAAATGTTTGGTGGCGATAATTTTTCAATCACTTCTAACCGTGCTTTTTTGGGTGTAACTTCTGAGAAATCAGATAAAGGCGCTAAGATCAGTTCTGTAGAAAAAGAAAGTGCTGCTGAAAAAATCGGTTTGAAAAAAGACGATATCATCACCAAAGTGGGCGATACAAAAATTGAAGGCAGTGATGATTTATACGAAGCCATTGGCAAATACAAACCCGAAGATAAAGTTACCATTAGCTATTTAAGAGATGGTAAAGAAGCAACCGCCACTGCTGTTCTCGGTAAAAGCAAATCAGCCGATGTAAGAACTTTTAACCTTGACAAACTGGAAGGCATGGGCAATAATTTCCGTTTTGAAATGCCGGATTTACCCAGAATGAACGGTATGGAAATGATGTATAACCGCAAGCCCCGCTTAGGCATGGAAATACAGGATGTAGAAGAGGGTAAAGGTGTGAAAGTGTTAGATGTTGACGATGACACGCCTGCCGCCAAAGCCGGTTTACAAAAAAATGATGTGATCTCTGATATAGATGGAAAATCCATCGCATCGGTAGATGAACTGAAAAGCAGGTTAAAAGATCTGAAAGAAGGCGACAGCTTGGTGGTTACTTTCCAGCGTGCCGGTAAAACACAAACAGCTACCATCAAGCTTCCTAAAAAATTAAAGACCGCTGAATTATAAGTCGTATTCCACAGAATTACCGATTTGGATTTTTCTCATGTTGCATAAACCGCGCTGTTCTCAGCGCGGTTTTCTTTTGGGGGTAAGCGGTACTTATATTATTTTACTGCGAAGGAACAAGGGCGCAAAGGTTCGCTACGTAATCACGTAGACCCCCTTCGCGTTCCCTCGCGCCATAGTGCCCTTGCGGTAAAAATGAATCACTACCTCCCTCAAATTTTATTTTTCTACCTGTACCTTTAATACTCAACACACCCTCATGAAAAAAATCTTTGCTCTACTGGCTTTACTGATTACACTTACAACAAACGCTCAGGTATTTTCTGCAAAAGAACCTTTGGTGCATACCTATTCTATTGTTGCACGCGATGAAAAAACAGGCGAAATGGCCATAGGTGTACAAAGTCATTGGTTTAGCGTAGGCACCGCCGTTCCCTGGGCCGAAGCAGGTGTGGGTGCTGTGGCCACACAATCATTTACCGATAAATCGTATGGACCAAAAGCATTGGCCTTATTAAAAAAAGGATTTACACCACAACAGGCCATGGATAGTTTAACTGCTGCCGACCCAGGCAGAGAAGTAAGACAAGTTGCCATTATAGACAGTAAAGGAAATGTAGCCGCACATACCGGCAAAAATTGCATACAGTTTGCCAGGCACATCAAAGGCAGCAATTTTAGTGTACAGAGTAACATGATGCTAGGCGCTCAGGTTTGCGAATACATGGAGCAGTCTTTTGATCAAACGACAGGAAAACCTTTGGCAGAGCGGGTTTTACTGGCACTGGAAGCTGCACAAAAAACCGGTGGCGATATTCGTGGTATGCAGGCTGCTGCTATTGTAGTGGTACCAGGAACAACAACTGAAAGCTGGAATAATAAAAGCGTTGATTTACGGGTTGATGATTCACCCAAACCATTGCAGGAACTGCGCAGGTTGTACAATGTGCACCTAGCCTATGAACACATGAACAGAGGCGACCTGGCAGTAGAAAAAAATGATATGGTGAAAGCCATGAACGAATACAATGCCGCCATGAAATTATTTCCCGCTAATCTGGAAATGCAATACTGGACAGCCATTACCCTTGCCAACAACAAACAGTTGTCCAAAGCATTACCCATGCTGAAAAGTATTTTTACCAAAGACAAAAACTGGAAAGAGCTTACCCGCCGCCTGCCACCGGTTGGATTGCTAACTGTTAGCAGCGTTGACTTAAATAAGATCTTAGCACAATAATAAACCAACTGCGCCCTTGCGCCTTTGCGAGAAAATTTACGCAGAGCAACGATTTATGCTATCATTCATCCCACAACCACCCACAAATCACCGATTAGGACTATTTTTGAGCCAGTATGTTATTGAACGAAAAATACGAAGCCGTTATCGGTTTGGAAGTACATGCCCAACTGGCAACCAACAGTAAATTATTTTGTGGCGATAGTACAGCCTTTGGTGCAGAACCCAATACGCATATCAGTCCCGTTACCATGGGGCATCCCGGCACCTTACCCAAGACCAATAAAAAAGCAGTGGAATATGCCATTCGCCTGGGCCTCGCCTGCAACTGCGAAATTGAAAAGGATAATTATTTTGCGAGAAAAAATTATTTCTATCCTGATCTTCCCAAAGGCTACCAGATATCACAACATACCACACCTATTTGTAAAGGTGGATTTGTAACCATCAAAACAGCAAACGGTACAAGAGATGTTCAGTTAAACCGCATTCACATGGAAGAAGATGCAGGCAAAAGCATTCATGACATGGATGAAAATTATACCTGTATTGATCTGAACCGCGCCGGAACACCTTTGGTAGAAATGGTAACAGAACCCGATCTTTTCTCAGCAGAAGAAGCCTGGCAATATGTTACTGAAGTACGCCGGCTGGTTAGATGGATAGGGATTTGCGATGGCAATATGGAAGAAGGTAGTTTACGATGTGATGCAAATGTATCAATCCGTTTAAGAGGGGAAACGGCATTGGGTACCAAGGTGGAAGTAAAAAACCTGAACTCTATCCGCAACGTAAAAAAAGCAATCGAGTATGAGATAGACAGGATGATACAATTGGTAGAGAGTGGTGGAACCGTAAAACAACAAACGCGCAGTTTTGATGCATCCAACGATACAACATTTGCCATACGCGATAAAGAAGAGGCCAATGATTACCGTTATTTTCCCGATCCGGACCTGGCACCTTTTCATTTAACAGATCGTTTTATTCAGCAAGTACAATCTGAACTACCTGCACTTCCTAATGAACGCATTGGCCGGTACCAAACGCAATACGGACTTAGTGTTTACGATGCAAGCCAATTATGCGATGAAAAAGAAACGGCTGATTTTTTTGAATCGGTTGTACAACATACTACACTTTACAAAGCCACCGCCAACTGGTTGCTCGGCCCAGTTAAACAATACCTGAATGAAACCGGTATTAGATTGGATCAGTTACCATTGCAGGCTTCTGTTCTGGCAGCATTGATACAATTGGTAGAAGAGGGTAAGGTTAACTTCTCCGTAGCGTCTTCTAAAATATTACCTGTGCTGGTTGATGGTAACAGCTCTCCATTAGCCGTTGCCGAAAGCATGAACCTGTTACAGGTAAGTGATACCAACGAACTGGAAAGCTGGATTATCGGTGCACTGGAAAGTATGCCTGATAAAGTAGCAGAATACAAAAAAGGAAAAAAAGGATTAATCGGCTTATTTGTTGGCGAAGTAAAAAAACGAAGCAAAGGAAAAGCCGATCCTAAAGTAGTTACACAAATGCTCGAAGAAAAATTAAACAACTAAATAGCAGTTTTCATTTCCCATCATTGAAAGGGGTTAATCAAACATCATGAAAAAATTATTCATCATCACAGCAGCTGTATGCCTCATCACATCCTGCCAGGAAAAAAAATACGGAGCCTTTACCGTTAGTGGAAAAATTGACAACGCGGCAGGACAAAAACTATTCCTCCAGGAATTACCTTTTGGCGAAGAGCATCCGGTGATACTCGATTCGACAACCCTAAAAACAAGTGGCAGTTTTGAACTAAGGGGTATTGGTAAAGAAGAAGGTTTGTATCGTGTAGTGATTGAAAATGGCCCGGATGTATTGGTAGTAAACGATAACAAAAGCATCAAGCTACAACTGGATGTAAATAACTATCGTGCATACAAAATAGAAGGCTCACCTGCCAGTGAAAGCTTGCATAAATTATTTGATGACTATCGTGTTAAAGATTCCTCATTGCGTGCCACTTTTGGTTTGATAGACAGTTTGCAAAAACAAAATGCTACTGATAGTGTACTCACAATTGTTGGTGCCAAAAGAGATGCAGAAATTAAAGAGATGAATACGGTGGTTACTGATTTCATCAATCAATCCAATAGCCCTGCTGCCAGGTATTATGCATTGGGTATGGCTTACAGAACCATGAACCAGGCCGAAGTGCTCGTATTGGCTAATACATCTGCCGACAAATTCAAGGGGCATATCGGATTGGCAAAAATGAGAAGTTTACTTGCGTTTGAAAAACCGGCTGAACCACAATATGCATTACTGAATCAGCAGGCTCCCGAAATAAATTTACCTGATGTAAATGGCAAACCTTTTTTACTTAGCAGCCTGAAAGGTAAATATGTACTGGTTGATTTTTGGGCCAGCTGGTGTGGTCCATGCAGAAAAGAAAATCCGGCTGTTGTGGCTGCTTACAACAAATTCAAGGATAAAAATTTTACCATTCTTGGTGTATCCTTAGATAAAGAAAAAGCGCTTTGGGAAGAAGCCATTAAAGCAGATAACCTTACCTGGACACATGTTAGCGATCTGAAATATTGGGAAAGCAGTATGGTTCCCCTTTACCAGTTTGATGGCATTCCTTTTAATGTACTGGTTGATCCGCAGGGAAAAATTATTGCTACTGGTTTACGTGGCGAACTGCTAGAACAAAAGTTGGCAGAGGTTTTAAAGTAATAAAAAACTGTTTGAATTTAATTTTGCTTACGCTCTGGGTAAAGACTAAAAACACTGCTACTGAACATTGAAATAAGCTCAACTAACCGCAGCGCCGCAGAGAGAGAAGTATACAATACCAATTACACTTTACAAATACCTATGCATGATGTTTCGCTTTGGCAAAGATGCACGCGCCGTCATTGCGAGGCACGAAGCAATCTGTGCTTCGAATTACAGACACGTCGAATGTAGTAACACAGATTGCTTCGTGCCTCGCAATGACGTTCAACTGCGCGTTCCGCTATCAATAATATCACCCTGATATTTTATAAATCACGCACTTTTAAAGTCTAATTGGTATAATATAATAATGAAATTACCCCAAAAAAAATCCCGATGCTACTCGCATCGGGATTTTTATATTATTTACCAGAACCAAATTGTAGTTATTGATTAATAACCAGGGTTTTGCTTAAATCCTGTATTGAAGTTAACTTCTGTAGAAGGATAAGGCAATTGGAAACGATAATCTCCGGCAGGTAAGCTGGTGAAAATGTATTTCACGCCAGTACCATCTGCTCTGTCACCCCATTGTGGATCTCTTGCAACTGGCAAGTTTCTACGTTTCAAATCCCAGAAACGATCACCTTCAAAAGCCAGTTCCAATCTTCTTTCCGCTAAAATTTCAGCTAATAAAGGAGCACCTGTTAAACCAACAATATTGGTAAAACCTGTGTACCTGTTTGCTTTCAGCAAGTTCAAGTCTGCCAAAGCAGCTACGTTATTTCCGGAACGCTGATAAGCTTCTGCTCTGTTAAGCAGCACTTCAGCAGTTCTTAATACTTTAGCATCCACTACACCGGCAACACCGGCACCTGATCTGCTTCTGTATTTTACTACGTGGTTTTGCATAACACCGTTGAAAGGACTTACCTGAATATAAGAACTCGTACGAACGTCGTTATTCAAATATAATTTGCTCAGGTTATACTCAACTACATATTCAGATCTAACCAATCCACCTACAGTCTGAAAATAGTTTACACCCTGCGCATTGATATTATCCAATGTAGTATTCAACACTTTAAACAATACACCATTGTTGGTATCATCAGTCCAGATTTTTGGAAAATCAGCGATATTTGGTAATACAGGCGATCCACCTAATGCAGTATTTGCTGCAGTGATACAGTTGGCGAAATCACCAGTGTATAAATAGGCTCTCGACAATAAACCTGCTACCGCAGCTTTGTTAAAACGGCCAACACCATTGCTGGTTGCAACCAGTGGTAAAGCTGCAGCTAAGTCTGCAATGATTTTACCATAAAACCCTTTTACGGCTTCTTTAGTAGGTAAAATCTTGGCATCTGTGGTAGTGATGTATGCTAAAGTTGAATCAGTTGCTCCAGCATTTTCAAATGTTTTGCTGTATACTCTGGCCATATCAAAATAAATCAACGCTCTCAGTGCTAATGCCTCACCTTTTGCATTGTCTTTAAAAGCACCTGCAGGAAACGCATCGATATTTTCAAGAATGGCATTCGCTCTTCTTACAATACCATACCCTTGTCCAAAAAGACCGAAGGTATTATCTGCATTATATCTCCAGTCACCAAGAACTGTCAGGGTTTGTCTACCAAGGCTACTGATGATCAGGTTATCTGCCATTGCATCGGCAACAATATTCCATGTTCCGTTTACATAGTTATTGGTACGTAAGCCGGTGTACATACCATTAATGGCTAATGTAACATCCGTTTGCGTTGTAAACGCACTGGCCGTTTCAATCTGGTTGAAAGGGGTTAAATTCAGCTCTTCTTTTTTGCACGAAGCAAAAGCGGCAGAAAGAGCCAATATGTAAAGTATTTTTTTCATTGTATTAATTATTTAGACTTTTAAAATCTGATATCCAAACCAACAGTAACTGCTTTAGATGATGGGTAAGCATACAGGTTGTTCAAACCTGGCTGTATTGGCTGGCCATTTTCTCTGTTAGAAACACCCACTTCTGGAAGTCCATGAAATTTGGTTTTCAGCCACAGGTTAGTTCCCTGTACATATAAACGTACGCCACTCAAACGTGCTTTTCTTACGATAGATTCAGCAAGGTTATAAGAAATTACCACATCTCTCAGTGTAACATAATCAGCTTTCTCCAGGTACTTATCTGTTGTCAGATTTTGTTTCTGGGTAGGATCGGTTAAACTTGGGAACTGGGCAATATCACCGGCTTTTTTCCAGTAATTAAATGCATCAGCATACTGAGGTCTTAAACCAACAGAGGCGTTACCACCATCTGCCAGGTTATTCTGGTACTGGTTATTGTAGGTATAGTTACCACCAGTATAATAGAACTGTAATGACAGATCAAAACTCTTATAAGTAAGACTTGAATTTACACTACCATAGTATTTAGCCAATGGTGTTTTACCTTCCAGCAAAACAGCATCACTTGCTGAATAGGTTTCTGTAACAGTATTATCTGCTTTCAGGTATTGGTTTTTACCATTGGCAGGGTTGATACCAGCCCATCTTACCAGGAAGAAAGTATTTAAAGGCTGACCAATTTTTAAACGTGTATTACCTGATGGTACGTTATCAGAAATCAGGCTTTCTACTTTGTTTTGGTTGTTGGTATAGCTTACGGATACATTCCATTTCAAGTCTCTTGTGCGAACGATATCACCACTTAAACTAAGTTCAAAACCTTTGTTACGCAGTGTACCGATATTGCTTAATACACTTCCGAAACCGGTAGCCAAACTTAAAGGTTGAGGATACAACAGGTCATTGGTAACACGATTGTAGTAATCGAAAGTACCGGTAATTCTGTTTGATAAAAATCCGAAATCAACACCGATATCCCAGTTTTTGTTTTTCTCCCAAGTCAAATCAGGATTCGCAATCTGCGCTGGAACGGCAGCTGGTAAATTGTTGTAAGCAGTATTCAAAGCATACGTTCCTAATGAACCATAGAATTGGTTAGGTACGTTACCTGCAGTACCGATAGAACCTCTTACTTTCAGATCACTCAGGAAAGAAATGTTTGCAAAGAAGTCTTCATTCTTAGCATTCCACCAGGCACTTGCTGCCCAGAAATTTGCAAAACGATTGTTCACACCAAAACGAGATGATCCATCTCTTCTTCCACTCAGTTTAACACCATACTTTCTGTTATAATCATATGATGCACTTCCGAAATAAGATATGATTGACCACTGGCTTCTGCTGGTAGTAGCACGTTGTGCCAATGAAGCATTATCGATGGTATTAACGGTAGGTGTTGGGAAACCTCTTCCTTCCAATGCATAGGAATAGAAATTTCTTTTGGTAAACTCCTGACCAGCAAGGAAACTAACATTATGCTTGTTTTTAAAGCTTTGGTTCCAAGTGGCAGTATTGGTAAATACATATTGGAAATCCTGGTTTCCACCATCCGTTTTAGAATTGTATCCAAGAATAGCTGCCAGGTTAGATCCGGGCTGTAAATAACTTTCCGTTAAAAGTGTATTGTAATTCAACGCAAGCTGTGACTTAATAGTCAGGTGCTTAAAGAACTTACCTTCTGCAAAAGCAGTAGCAAATGTAGAAAGGTTATTATTAAAGAAAGTATTCAAGTCCTGACCTTCCAATGCAGAGAAGCCCTGGAAAGTAAGGTTATAATTACCATTCGGTAAATATACTGGCTCGTATGGATTGGTTAAGAAGTATGCAGTCCATGGCGCCTGTGAGTTAAATAACTCTCTGTTCTGGTATTCTTTTACATATGCAGTAGAAGCATTGATACCGGTAGTTAACCAGTCAGTTGCTTTATATTCCATGTTTAATCTTGCACCAACTCTGTCTCTTGTGCTTTTGTACACCAGACCTACTTCATCGAATTTATTTACAGAGAAGAAATATTTCATTCTATCTGTAGCACCGCTGATAGAAACCTCGTGTGATTCAGTACTTGCATTTTGCAAATAAAAATTCTTCCAGTCGCCTGCGCCACGGTTGGTAGCTAAATCCCATAAGCCATTACGTTGATCCTCTGAAATGTTGAACAGCGTAGCTGTAGCAGGTAATGCACCTGAAGCTTTTCTGTTGTTGATCATGGAATCTATGATAGGATTAACTAGACCTGCTGCAAATTCCCAGCTTAATTTTTCTTTTGAATCCATCAAACGAACATTCGGTAATTCCTGTAAGGAAACAAAACCTCTCTGGAAAGAGTAACGGATTTGTGCCTGACCAGCTTTACCAGATTTGGTAGTAACCACGATTACACCGTTACCTGCACGTGATCCGTAGATCGCAGCGGCAGATGCATCTTTCAATACAGTTACATTTTCGATATCATTTGGATTGATCAGACCAAAAGCAGTAGACGTTACTGCAATACCATCAATCATAATCAAAGGCTCTGAAGAGGCATTAATAGAACCCGTACCACGGATACGGATAAAACCCGTTGTACCTGGCTGACCACTGGCTCCTACCACCTGTAAGCCGGTAGATTTACCTTGTAACAACTGTGTAAAGTTACTGATTGGCTTTTGGGCCAGTTCCTTACTATTTACCACAGCTACAGCACCATTCAGGTCCTTTTTCTTTACTGACTGATAGCCTACTACTACTACTTCATCCAGACTTTTATCGCCTGGAGCAAGTGTAACATTTAGCGGCGATCCAAAAACAATTCTCACCTCCTGTTCCAGTAAACCAACAGCCGATACAACCAAAGTTCTGGCTGTGGCAGGAACAGAAATGGAATAAACACCTTCATCATTAGCCGATGTACCCAATTTGGTACCTTTCACCTGTACAGAGGCGCCTGGTACAGATTTGCCATCTGCATCCGTAACCTTACCTGTAACGGTACGATTTTGTGCTGTCAACTGCGTTGCAGCCAGAATGATGCATACGAGCATCATAAACAATTTTCTCATCATTTTAGTTTTTAGTGTTTGCGGGGGCGCAATTTAGTTAAAGAAAGCATAGTATAACATTGCAAGACAAGTTTATGTTCCTTTAAGCTGCAACTTTTAAAAAATTCATGGTTATAGCTTCCAATATAAAATTATAACGATTGTTATTCAACACTATACGCATGAAAAACAAATACAAACTTTATCATAAACCGTTGAATTTTGTTTTCTTTTTGCTCAATAAATATGTTTTTTCATCAAACATTGAAGAAAAAATACATTATGATAATTTAATATTTCTGCTTACGCCTATAAAATGATTCATCATCATTTATCAGCGGTTGAAGGAAACGCCTATCAATTTAAACTTCGTTGGGAATTCGGCGGTTGGGTTTAGGCCCTGTCTTTTTTACTGCTGGTGGATAAAATTAAAACGGGAAGCAGGATAAGGTTGGTAAGTGTACCAACTACCAGCGTGAGTGAAGTAAGCCATCCCAATGCCTTGGTACCACCAAAATCACTATAACAGAAAATGACAAAGCCCGCAATCAATACCAAAGATGTATAAATGATGCTGATACCGGTATGGCGGATGGTTTGTACCAGTGTAGGGGTTACTTTTTGATGGTAATGCGGTAGCTCCTGCTTATAATTAATAAGAAAACGGATGGTAACATCTATGGCAATACCCAATGCCACACTAAATACCAGTACAGTGGATGGCTTTAACGCAATGCCTGTCCAACCCATTACCCCCGCTGTTACGATCAATGGAATCAGGTTGGGAATTAGCGAACAAACTAATATGCGGAAAGAACGGAACAGGTACAACATGCACAATGTAATCAGCAGAAAAGCCCAGAAAATACTTTCCTTTAATCCTTTAATGATGAAACTGGAACCTTCTAGAAAACTGATGCTGCTACCTGTGAAGGTTACATGATAGGTTGCTGTATCAAATATTTCGTTTGCTTTTTGTTGAAAATCGTTGAGTAAAATGGGCAATTGTACACTGCCAATGTCTTTCATGTTAACACTAATACGGGCCATCTGCTGTGTGCTATCCATAAAATTACTGAGCAGTTTGGTGAGTCCTTTTTTGGTTGCCGCATTACTACTCTCATTTGATGCCTGTAAATACGGAGCCATAAAAACAAGGTCAGCTTCGTAAGGAACGGTATAACTCATAGTATCACCATCAAAATAAGCTTGCTTGGCAAACTTCAATCCTTCTACAAAAGAAAGTGGTCGGGCAGTAGCGGGATTGGCATCTATATAAGCCGAAAGTTCTTCAATTTTCAAAATGGATTTGCTTCTGAGAATACCTTTTTTCTTTTTGGTATCTACCACAATCTCCAATGGCATTACACCACCAAAATTCTTTTCAAACCATTTGAGGTCGGTATACACTTTATCATTCTTAGGCAGATCATCTACTATAAATCCTTCGCTTTTAATTCGAAGCATCCCTATAATGGCAAACACGGTAACTACCGCTGTAATGCCATATACCCAAGCCGAATGGTGAAAGGCCCATTTTTCAATTCGCAACAATATTTTTTCCAGAAAAGCATTGTCTAAATAACGGGTATGTTTTGCTTTGGGTGAAGGCAGGTAACTAAGTACGGCCGGAATAAATACCAAAGAAATCAGAAACAGCACCATGATATTGATACCCGCTACCGCACCAAATTCTTTTAGCAGATCACTGTGTGTGAGCGCAAAAACAGCAAACCCAATGGCTGCCGCAATATTACAAAACAGGGTAACAATACCCATTCGGCCCACCATGGTGATCAGTGCTTTTTCTTTATCATTTACCTCACGGTATGCAGTATGGTATTTATTCAAAAAATAAATACAATTCGGTATGCCTATCACCACAACCAACGGCGGTATGAGTGCGGTAAGCAGGGTGATTTTATATCCCATCAAAACTATGGTACCCAGGCTCCATACAACGCCCATACTAACCACCAATAAGCTCATGATCGTAGCACTTACAGAACGGAAGAAAAGCAAGAGTGTTACCACCAGTAACCCCATTGAGCCAACTAAGAACCAGCTCATCTCATTTTTGATGCGGTTGCCAATGGTGGTTCTGATAAAAGGCAGGCCACTGTTATAAACAGTAGTATTGGTTTTTTTTTCAAAGAGTTGCACTTGTTGCAATATATCCTCTATGAGGCGTGAACGGCTTTTGCTGTTGATAGTGTCTTTGTTAACACTTACCCCCATCAGGTAACTATGTGTTTCTGCATTGTATAAAAGATTGCGGTAAAAAGGAAGGTTTTCAAAAACCGCTTTTTCGTTATCGAGGGAAGATTGTGTTGTATAGGGATAATGAAATATTTTTTCCGGCACCAGTCTGTGTGCAGCACTATCATTTTTAAGACCCATTACTTCTGGCACACTCAGTATTTCTGTAACACCGGGAATTTTTTTCAGTTGTTGATGAAGCTTACCTACTTCATTAAAAAATGACATCTTGTAAAACGATTCGGAATTGATACCAATGACCATGGTATTGCCATCTCCGCCGAATTTTTTCAGAAAAGCCTGGTAATCGCGGTATTTGGGGTTATCTGTGGGAAGTGCTCGTGTAAAATCATAGCTCTGCTCTACTTTGGATGCCTGCCAACCCATGAAACCAGTTGCTGCCAGAAGAAGTATTAATAATAGTAACCGTTGTTGTAAAATGAATTTACCTGCCTTATACCACATGTGCGCCGATTGATAGTGTTTATACTACAAAGAAAACAATAAAAATCCACAAGAAAATACAGTTGAATAAACGGGATAAAAAGGGGTTTACACGGAGTTTTGCAGTAAGTGTTCATAAAGGTATCATTAGCACTTAATTTTAAGTACCCAATACCAGTGAATGCGTTGTTTAAACAAATTGCTGGTGACATCCAATATCCATGAAAAAGAACAGGTATGCATATCTGTTAGTCCTGCTTATCAGCGCATATCCTTTTGCGTTCAGCTATGCACAGGGTGTTTGTAATAGTAGTGCCTTACTTCCTGTATTCAGCCAAACTTTTGGCAATGGTGTTACTTCATTTTCTAAATCCGTTGTACCCCCCGGTTTCATTACCAATTATACTTTTAATGGAAGTACTGCCTTAAGTGATGGTCAATACATGGTTACTCCATTGGTAGAAAATTCGCAAAAGAATGATTGGGCCATTGGCAGAGACCATACCGGTGATTCTTATGGTAATATGTTTCTGGTAAATGCAGGCACCGGCGCCTCTCTTTTCTTTTACCAACAGGTAGATAATCTTTGTCCCGGCTCTGTGTATAGTTTTTCTGCCTGGTTGGCCAATGTGAATACCATCTCAAATACAAAATCAATTTGTGGTGCCGGACTGGTTTGGCCAAAAGTCACTTTCAACATTAAAAATACTTCTGGTGCTATTCTGCAAAGTTTTACAACGGATACCTTACCCTTAACCAAAGACCGTATTGTAGCACCCAACTGGCAGCAATATGGTTTTCAGTTTAGTCTTCCATCCGGCACCACTTCGTTGATTTTAGAGATGCGGGATTTTTACGGCGGGCTGCCACAATGTGGTAATGACCTGGCCATTGATGATATTGTTTTTTCTGCCTGCACGCCCACTGCAACCGCAGCAATCAGCACATCTTCTACACTTTGTGCCGGAGCTGCTACGAGTATTGATTGTTCTATTATCAATAGTCCGTTCAGTACCCCTGCCTATCAATGGCAAAAGAGTATCAATAACGGTGTTAGCTGGAATAATATTGGTACCCCCGGCACATCAGCTACCAGTTATGTGTTTAACAGTGTGGTTGTTGCCGATGGGGCTATGTATCGGGTACTGGTTGGGCCTGATGTGGCCAGTCTTTCCAGTGCCAGCTGTATAACAGCATCCAATGCAGTTACACTAACGGTTAACCCTACACCATCGGTAAGTGTTAGTAGCGCCAGTCCTATTTGTTCAGGAAATATTTTATCCATTGTTTCCAACGCATCTGGAGGCTCATCGCCTTATACTTACAGTTGGACAGGGCCTAATGGTTTTACATCAGTATTAGCTAATCCAGCTATACCCAATGCCAGCATTGCTGCAGCAGGAAATTATTCATTAACCATAACAGATGATAATAATTGTACAGCAACAGATACTAAACCAGTTGTGGTGAATGCCACACCGATTGTGGCACCTATTACAGGCAATGCAGGCGGTTGTGTTGGAACCAGTTTTTCATTGGCCAATACAACACCGGGTGGTGTATGGAGCAGCAATAATATAACAGTAGCAACAGTAAGCAATACAGGAACTGTTAGCATTACAGGAGCGGGCACAAGTTTGGTTTCCTATACCGTAACCAGCACCGGCTGTTCTGCCAGTGCTACTTTTACGATTACGGGAGCCAGTGTGAAGCTGCATCCTGATGTAATTGAATGCAATAATGGAATATCGCATTTTGATGCAACAGATAGTTATTATGGGGTAACGTATAGTAACACAGATCTGGGTAATGTATATGCATGGACGATTACCGGCGGTACTTTCTCTTTTCAGGGATCTGCAACTGCTACTTCTATATATCCAAACGTACAATTACAAACAGGTTATTCTTACCAAACGGTTATACAATTTACCACCAATGGCATTACCTGCAGCGATACGCAAATGGTATATAAAAATGTAATAGCTGCAGATACCATACTGGGCTCGCGCGATACAACTGTATGTTTCTATACATCGGTTGTGAGTGTTTCAGGAAAAGCATCACCCGTAACGAATAACTTTTTATGGACAACCACTGGCAGCGGAATTTTTTCGAACCCTACAACATTAACAACAACCTATACGCTAAGTGCTGCGGATAAAGCAGCGGGTATTATCAAAATCTATTTAACCGGCTCTTCTTCAATAAATGCAACGGGTAACTGCGGAACCAACACCAGTATGGATTCCATGATTCTGAGAATATACCCGGATAATGCAGGATCAAACAGTTCTGTTGAGATTTGTTCTAACCAGAGATTACATTTTACACCTTCCGCAGCCATACCCGGCAGTATCTTTTCATGGGTATCATCCGTTACTTCCGGTTCTATTACCGGAAATACTACCATTGGTTCAGGAACCATTAATGATTCGCTGGCAAATCTATCCAATACTAATGATGCAATAGTAGTTTATACCATTACGCCCTATGCTTTTACGCCATCTAATATTGCATGTAATGGAACGCCGTTTACCTATACAGTAACTGCAAGACCTAAACCTGCTGTTAGTATTACAAATAGTTCAGCATCAATATGTACAGGCAGCAGTACGAATATTCAGTTTACCAGTTCTATTCCAGGTTCTATGTATATATGGGTTTCTTCTGCTATTGCAGGAACTATTACAGGAAATACTTCTAACGCTGTTGCGTCTGCAACCAATACCATCACGAATATTTTAACAAACACGTCCCCCACAAATGCGATAGTCAGATATATCATTACAAACACATCGCCTGCAGGATGCAGTAACATTGATTCAACAGATGTTTTGGTATACGGCGCATCTGGTTTAGCAAATGCGGGACCTGATCAATCTTTGTGCAATGTAACTACTGCTTTACTTGCTGCCAGCATTCCATCATTAGGAAGCGGAACATGGTCTCAACTCTCTGGGCCAGGTACCGTAATTTTTGGATCGCCATCTTCTACTTCAAGTACTATTAGCAGTATGAGTAATGGTACCTATCAATTGCAATGGTCTGTAACCAATGGTAGTTGCAGTATCTCTAGAGATACAGTGTTGATTGTAAATGCTCCAATCTCTGTAGGTGGATTAGTTTTAGGAGATGCTACCGTATGCGAAGGAAATAATGCTGGAACAGTTACTCTAAGTAGTTATAATGGTAGCGTTATTCGATGGGAGTCTTCTATAGACAATGGCAGTACTTGGAATTCTATTACCAATACTACTGCAACTCTTACCTATACTAATATCAACAAAGCAACTCAGTACAGAGCTGTTGTTCAAAGCGGAACCTGTGGTATTTCTAACAGTAGTGTAGCAACCATTTCAGTAAATCCGGCTTCTGTTGCAGGAACCATTTCAGGTAATGCAACGGTTTGTGCTGCAAATAATAATGGCACACTAACTATTGCAGGATTTACAGGTAGTATTGTAAGATGGGAGTTTTCTTCAGACAATGGTACCAACTGGAATACAATAGCTAATACAACTGCGAACTATGATTACACCAACCTCACCACCACTTCACTGTTCAGAGCATTTGTACAAAGCGGAAGTTGTGGTGGCGCTTATACCAATTCTGTTACCATTACCGTTACCCCACAAACCAACCCAGGTATTCTCTCTGCCAATGCTACAGTTTGTTCAACCGCTAATAGTGGTACACTTTCTTTAACAGATGTTACCGGTACGATTCTTAACTGGCAATCTTCTACTGATAATGGTTTAACATGGAATACCTTTCTCAATACCTCCAACACACTTAATTTTACTAATCTTTCTACCACCACACTTTTCAGGGCTTCTGCGCAAAGTGGTGTGTGCCCTGCGCTTTTCTCAAACAACATTACCATTACGGTTCTGCAACCTGTTACGGTTGCCAATGCAGGAGTGGACCAAACTTTGTGTAATGCAACTTCTGCACAATTAAATGGTAACGCACCCACTTCAGGAACTGGTACATGGTTTTTTGTTGCAGGACCTTCTGCTGTTTCTTTTGTGAATGCGAATGATCCCTCTTCTGTAGTTAGTGGTTTAACAAATGGTATGTATCAATTCATATGGATGATTGAAAATGGATATTGCGCTTCTTCGAAAGATACCGTACATATTATTATTGATGCACCTTCCAACGCTGGTACACTTATGGGTGATACTGTTGTTTGTGCAGCAAAAAATTCCGGCATAGTATCACTGGTCAATTATTCAGGAAAAATAATCAGATGGGAATGGTCCAATGATCAAGGCAAACATTGGAATACCATTAATGATACCACCAATTCACTTCAGTTTACAGATATAAAAGAATCCACCTGGTACAGGGTATTGGTACAAAACAACAGTTGCAACAGCCTGTATAGTAATATTGTCATCGTTGCTACTTACCAAGCCTCTATAGGCGGAAATCTAACAACCGTAAAAAATAAAGTTTGCGAAACAGCGAATACTGGGATCATACAATTACATCATTTTACCGGCACCATTACTCATTGGGCATTTTCAACGGATAATGGTAATAACTGGCAGATAATACCAACAACTGATTCAACCATTTCATTTAATAACCTTACCGTTACTACCTGGTACAAAGTATTGGTTCAAAACGGAAACTGTTCTGCTATCTATTCAGATACCGTAGTGATTTATGTAGATATGGCTACCAAAGCCGGCACACTTACTGGCAACAATACAGTTTGTAGTACCATCAATAATGGATGGTTATTTCTATCCAATGGCACCGGTAAAGTAATACACTGGGAATTTTCTGAAGATGCAGGCATCACATGGCAAACAATTACAAACACCTCAGACAGTATACAATATCAAAATCTCACCCACACTACTTTATATCGGGTATTGGTACAACAGGGCTCTTGTGCCAGCAACTATTCTAACACCGTGCAAATTCAGGTAATGACTGCGGTAACCAAAGCCATAGCAGGTAACGATCAATTGTTATGTTTTGGTAATAGCTCTGTTCAACTTCAGGCTAACAAAGCTGTATCTGGCAAAGGCATTTGGCATATGGCATCAGGACCTTCAACTGCCATTTTTAATGATGTCTATTCAGAAGTAACCCTGGTAACCGGATTACAAAATGGCATTTATCGTTTTGTATGGACTATCTCCAATGGTACCTGCACCAATTCAACAGATACCGTTGTGGTTACCATCGATAAGGTATTGTCTGCTTTCAATTTATTTAGCATTAACGATTGCGGTAAAACAACTTACCAGTTTAAAAACACAAGTGAGTCTGTATTTGGCATTAAAAGCTATCGCTGGTATACCAGTACCGGCGATTCAATCAGTAGAAAAGATGCCAGTCTTGAGTATACAAAAGATGGACAAAAAGACATCACACTAATTGTGCAAAGTAACTCAGGCTGTACCAATAAAACGGAGGCCAACTATCAGGTAGTTGTGTATGAATATCCGAAAGCAAATATCAAAGCCATTGCAGATGCCTGTAAAAGCCAGCTATTAAATGTGGCTTCACAGGTTAGCTCCAAAGATTCCATCACTTATTTACTATGGAACCTTGGTAACGAAAAAAGAAATAAAGATTCTGTTATTACGGTTCAATATATGAACGATGGTAATTATACGGTTGGTCTTACAGTAGCAACGATTAACCGATGTTATGATTCTGCTTTTAAACAAATTACCGTGCACCCCATACCCAAAGTGGTTACCAACAGCTTGCCGGTTATTTGTAAAGGTGATTCTGCGGTTTTATCTGCATCGGGTGCAATGGGATATATATGGACCGATGAAAATAACCGTATCGTGTGCGATGGATGCAGTAGTACCAGCATCAAGCCATTATTTAACAGCACCTACAAAGTGTTGGGATATAACCAATACGGATGTAGTGAAGTAAAACAAGTATCGGTTCGTGTAATACAGCCTTTTAAAATGATTACCCCAATGGGGGATACCCTGTGTGCAGGACAAAACAGGCAACTGGTTGTAAAAGGCGCTTCAACATACAACTGGTATCCAGAAACAGGATTAAGCCAGACCAATACAGCCATTACTATCGCAAAACCTTTAACCACTACTACCTATCGTGTTACTGGTAAAGATGCATTCAATTGTTTTACCGACACCGCAGAAATTAAAATAGTGGTGGGCAATCCAACACGCATTCGAATCGGCAACGATACAGTAGTTACAGCGGGCAGCACCCACCAGTTATTAGCCCTGCCTGAAACACAAAATATTCGCAAATGGAATTGGAATGGACCAGTTACTTTCTCCTGCAAAACCTGCCCCAATCCAGAAATAAAAATCATGAACGATGCAAGTATTTACTGCCTCGCCGTTAATATTTACGGATGTACCAGTATTGATACCATCAACATAAAAACAACCTGTGGTGCAACGCAGGTGTTTATTCCGAATGCATTTTCTCCTGATGGGGATGGGATAAATGATCGACTGACTGTGCAAGGGAGCGGGATTAAAATGGTGAAAAGTTTTAGAATATTCAACCGTTGGGGTGAAGTGGTATTTGAAAAAACAAATTTTTTACCCGGCGATCCTGCGTATGCATGGGATGGGCGAATCAGGGGCAACCCGGCACCACCAGATGTATTTGTATATGTATGTGAAGTGATCTGCGAAAAAGGATTGCCTTCTCTTTTTAAAGGAAATGTGGCTGTATTAAAATAAATAAATGTTGATGTGATGAAAATAATGATACACACACTTACTGTTTTACTTTTATCATCAACGCTATGCCATGCACAGGATTTTACATTTTCTCAATTTTATGAGCAGCCACTGCTTCGTAATCCGGCATTGGCTGGTTTGTTTACCGGTGATCTTCGTATAGCTATGTCGTACCGCGATCAGTGGGGAAGTGTTACGGTTCCTTATCGCACCACATCTCTTAATATAGAGCACAAAATTCCAATTGGTAATGCAAATGATCTCATCACCATCGCATCACAAATGAGTGTGGATGCAGCCGGTGATATACGGCTGAAACGAACTCAGGTATTGCCTTCCATCAGTTTTCATAAATCATTGAGTGAAGAAAATGATACCTATTTAACTGCCGCATTTCAATCAGGCCCTGTGTCTAGTCAGTTTGATGCCTCGCAATTAAAAATGGGAGATCAATTTCGCAACGGTTCTTTTGATGCTGCTAATCCAACCGCACAAATCATCAGGGGTAGTGGCTACTCTTACTGGGATGTAAATGCGGGACTTTCCTTCAGCAGTTCCTTACCAAACAAAACCAACTTTTATATAGCTGCGGGTATGTCTCATATTACCAGCCCTGTTATTAAATCCGTAACGGGTGATATACCGGGTGTACTCACACCCAAACTAAGTTTTAATGTTGGCATCAATGCACCTTCCGGTGAAAAAGGGCATATTACCGCGTTTACGGATTGGATGGTACAAAATGGTAACCGCCAGTTATTAAGTGGCATCATGTATGGAATCAATATTCTCGAATACGATACTGGCGATCCTGATATTTTATATGTCGGCAGTTTTATGCGCTGGGGCGATGCACTGATTCCGGTAATGAAAATTGGGTTTAATCATTTTAGTGTGGGCATCAGTTATGATATCAATATTTCTAAACTGAAAGTGGTATCCAACTGGCGGGGTGGACTGGAGCTTTCCATTGTATATCGCGATTTTTTAAAGATCCGTAACTCTACTTTGGATAAACTAAGATGTACGCGGTTTTAGTGAGCGTGTGGTATGTATACACAAAAAAACGATTTACTACATCACAAAATAATAAGCCGCCATCTGCGAAAACACGCCTACAAACAAACCAACATATACTTCTTTATTGGTATGATCGCTCACTAGAAAACGGGCAGTACAAACAATACCCGTAATTAAAGCAGCCACACTCATGGAAACGCCCAATGGCATTTTATAATGCATGGCAAAAAGAATAATGGCAGCAAGCGCACCACCAACTGCCATGGCATGCAGACTGATTTTGAAATAATTATTTAGCGTTAACCCAAAAACGGTTGATACAAAAATACCCATGTAAAAAAACTTGAGTACCGCGGGCTGATCGGTAAAGTTGCGGCTTAGGTAATACATCCACCAGTAAAAAAACATGGTGATGATATAGGGAACAATTCTTTCTTTTTGTGTACGTAAAAAAATACTCTCACTAAAATTCAGCTTCCACAATAAAAAAACAGCAAAGGCAGGAAAAAACGCCGTTAACCAAAAAATACTGAAGATGCGCAATTGTAACTGATACTCTGTAATACCTGCAAATTCATACGGCACCTGGTACACCAAAAAAACAAATACATACGTGGGGATGAACAAAGGATGAAAAACATACGAAATTACTTTCGCTGGAATGGTCAGTAGCAGCGAAGGCTTTTCGGTAACAATTGGAGAAGTCTCTTCCATGATACTTTTCTTTGCGCCTTTGCGCCTTTGCGAGATATTTTCACGCAAAGGCGCAAAGGCGCAGTTTATAATTCTTTTCTTAGTCTTGCTACCGGCACATTTAATTGCTCGCGGTATTTGGCTACGGTTCTTCGGGCAATATTATAGCCTTTTTCCTGCAACATATCGGTAAGCAACTCATCGCTCAATGGTTTGCGTTTGTCTTCGGCTTCTATCATATCGCTCAATATCTTTTTTACTTCGCGTGTACTTACCTCCTCACCACTATCTGTACTTAACGATTCGCTGAAAAAGAATTTAAGACGATACGTGCCGAATTCAGTTTGAACAAATTTACTATTGGCCACGCGGCTTACTGTAGAAATATCCAGCCCGGTTAGTTCTGCAATATCTTTCAAAATCATGGGCCGCATTGTAGTTTCATCGCCCGTAAGAAAAAATTCCTGCTGGTGTTTCATAATAGAGCCCATGGTACCGATCAGGGTATCCTGCCGCTGCTTGATCATATCAATGAACCATTTGGCCGAATCTATTTTTTGTTTGATGAACAACACAGCTTCCTTCTGCCGCTTGTCTTTCTTACTCCCCTTCTCATAATCTTTCAGCATATCCCTGTAACCTTCACTGATGCGCAAGTCCGGAGCATTTTTTGAATTTAGGGTTAGTTCTAAATGGCCATTGTTATTGATCACAAAAAAATCAGGAATAATATAACTCTCTGCTTTATTGATCTCACCAATATTACCACCCGGTTTGGGATTCAGCTTAATGATCTGGTTAATCACCTCTTTGATTTGCTCATCGGTAAGATTAAGACTGCGCTGAATTTTCTCGTAATGCTTTTTGGTAAACTCATCAAAATATTTAGTCAGTATCTGAACAGCCAATGCCACACTTTTTCCTTCATTCAGTTTCCGTTTCAGTTGCAGTAACAAACACTCACGCAGATCACGTGCGCAAATACCGGCAGGATCAAATTGCTGGATCTGCTGCAGCAACGCTTCAATTTCTTTTTCCTCCACCACCAACCCTTGCCTAAATGCCAAATCATCCGAAATAGAAGACAATTCTCTGCGCAGATACCCGTCATCATCCAGGCTGCCTACAATTTGTTCGGCAATTTTATAATTGCGTTCATCCAGTTCCAGCATACCCAATTGATCCAGTAACAGATCATGAAAACTGGTTTCTACCTTCATGGGTATCACTTTCTGATCGTCCATTTCAGGGTAGTTATCATCCTTCATTTTATAATCTGCTATCTCTCCATCATCATCCACCACATACTCGCTGATATCCACATTATCATATTCTTCCTCACTTCCATCAAGGTCGGCATCATTATCTGTGGGGTTATCAAATTCATCCTGAATATCATCGCCATATTCATCTTCGTGACCTTCTTCATCAAGCTCTAATGCAGGATTCTCTTCCAGTTCTTCTTTAATCCGCTCTTCCAGATTGGCCGTGGGTACCTGCAATAGCTTCATTAACTGTATCTGCTGGGGAGACAGTTTTTGAAGTAACTTTTGCTGTAACGACTGACTAAGAGACATAGTAAGTTAGAAGTTGGAGGTACGAAGTACGAAAACCAATTTCGTATTTTGTATCTCGTAAATGATACTTTATTATAATTATGTAAATTTACATACAAATGAAAGCAACCCAACTGTGAAACCAATTTGTTTGTTTGTGAATTTATTGCTAATAACAGCGCTGCAGGCCAATGCCCAGAAAGCTGTGCCTTTTTCTGCTGAAAAGCAACAGCTAATAGACAGTTTAAAAAACATTCCACTCAGATTGCTGCCACAGGATTATTACAGTAACCATCTTGGTTTTTTTTGCAAGAAAGAATTACAGATGGAAAAGTTGACTAAAGTGCCTTTTAGAATACGATTAGGAAGTCTTGATTACGTAAATACTTTGGAGGGAAAAGGAAGGGATCTTAAGCAAATGCCAAAGCAGGTTCAGAAAAATTAATGAGGCGAATTTGTTTTTCAGTAGCGTATTCCTGTAACAGTTTCATAATTGCAACTTTATCCTCTTCCGGAAATTCCTTTAAGTTAAGGTTACTGCTAAAACTGCTTTCTACATAAAAACTTATCGTTTCATCTATCTCTTTTTTTATCCAACGGATATCATTCCATATTACAGAAATAAAAATTGGAGATATGCGCTGCACCTGCCATTCAATACCGTTAGCATTGAAATCTACAAAAAGAGAAATTTTAGTTGAGCGGATACGATCAATACCATTTATGATGAGATAAATAGGTAAAATTATGCGGCCAATCTTTTCCAGAGCAACCTTCTCAGTCTTGAAAAATAGGTCAACAAAGCATGAGAATATACCAAATCCAAGCAACAGATAGCCATACAAAAGTGTTCGCCGCTTTTTTTGTTCATTTATTTTTATAATAAACTTTGCCATGCTTATTACGCTTGCACCATTTGTTTTTGTAAAATTTTTTGTATTGCTGCAACCATTTTCTCCCCTTTTTCTTTGATCTGTTCATCTGTCCAAACCAAACTGATTGCAGTAGAAATACAACGGCTCATAATAGCATCGCTGGCAGGAAAAGAAGTTTCTTTCAATTTCAGTAAAGCCGATTTCTGTGCTTCGCTGATGTTATTTAATGTAGTTGCATTCTTCAGGTGATCCCATTTACTGATATAATGCCAGTTATTAATGAACCAGTAAAAATTACCCGCCAATATTCCCTGTTCTTTCATTTCTGCTACCACGGCTTTGGTGATTTCTTCGGTTGGTAAAAACCAACTTAAAAAACTGCAACTATCATCACCACCATCAGGAATAACCCGAAAACTGATCTCCGGAATCTGCTCCAGATACGCTCTCAGGGCTTTGTTATTTTTTTTCTGCAACGCCAGAAAAGTATCCAGTTTACGAATCTGCGCCAAACCCACTGCCGCATGCAACTCACTGATCCGATAATTATACCCGATAAACGGATGCAGGTCCGAACCACGGTCAACACCCAAATGATCATGCCCGTGATCCGTGTAGCCATCTGATTTACGATATACCTCTTCGCTGTTCGTCATCACCACACCGCCTTCTGCACAGGTGATCATTTTTACAAAATCAAAAGAGAAAGTTCCGGCATGGCCAATGGTTCCCAGTGCCTTGCCTTTATACGTTCCGCCAATACTCTGGCAGGCATCTTCCAGTAAAATTAATTTGTGTTCATCGCAAATTTGTTTCAATACATCTAGGTCGGCCATGCTGCCGCACATATGCACCGGCATGATGCATTTTGTTTTGGATGTGATAGCTGCCCGAACCGCTTCTGGTTTCAGGGTTAGGGTTTCATCTATATCAACCAAAACAGGAATGGCACCTACACTAAGCACCGCTTCAAAACTGGCTACGAACGTAAATGAAGGCATGATCACTTCATCACCCACACCAATACCCAAGGCACTCATAGCGGTGGTTAATGCAGCGGTACCACTGGAAGTTAGTTGCGCATACTGGCAACCAAATACCTCTGTTATGGCTTGTTCCAGTTCCTTCGCTTTCCAGATTCCCTTACGCGGACCATCAAAACCATACCGCATCAGGATGCCTGTTTCCAGTACATCGTTCACTTCTTTTCTTTCTTCGGCACCAAAGAGTTCAAAACCGGGCATGGGATATAATTAAAAGTTAATAATTACTAATTAATAGTTGATAGATTATTGAGGGAGTAAAGATATAAAAGAATCTATGTATCTCATACGCTCGCCTTCACTATTAACCATCAACTATTAACTATTAACTTCTTTACCTTCGCTCTATGAAACCTACTTTATTCTATTGCTACGATGCTTACTGTGGCTGGTGTTACGGGTTTAGTCCGGTGATGAAACAATTATCAGAACAATATCCTTCAATACAAATAGAAGTGTTATCCGGCGGTATGATTCTTCCTGAAAAACCAGTACCCATTGCCGCTACCGCGGGATATATTCAGAAAGCATATACCACTGTTGAAGAATATACCGGTATAAAATTCGGAGCCGATTATCTATGGCATATTAACCATCCTGATTTAAGCGATTGGTTTCCGCATTCTGAAAAACCAGCTATTGCCTTATGTATTTTTAAAGAATTTTATCCCGACAAACAAGTGGAGTTTGCGGGGGATCTCCAATACGCATTACATTACGAAGGTCGCGACCTGACAGATAATGAGGCCTACCGTCACCTATTGGAAAAGTATAGTATACAGGCAGAAATTTTTTACAGCAAACTGGCATCGGAAGAATATAAGGAGCAGGCTTATTATGAATTTCAGTTGTGCAAACAGTTACAGGTAAGCAGTTACCCTTGTGTACTATTACAAAATTCTGAATCGAAATTTACTTTATTGGCCCGCGGGTTTACTGATTACACAACCTTATCAGCCAGACTCGATGCGGCTTTGAGAGAGATATGAGCTGTTACAACCATTATAAAAAAGACCTGCTGTAAAAGGCTTGCGCATTATTCTGTTTGTGCCTAACATGAACACTACAATTTAAAAGTAGAGGCACCTATTTGGATGCCTCTACTTTTAATAATTTGTAAGAAGATTCTCCATCAGAATAATTTTTCATTAGGCGGACGAATACCCTGTAAACGAATGTAAATAGTACACTGCCCGCGGTGGTGAGACTGGTGTTCAAAAGCTTTCATTAACCAGGAAAGTTTGGTTTCGTCAAAAGCGCCCCTTTTCACATGTTCGCCCAGTTTATTGGCATCCATATTTTTAATAGTATTGATTGCATAATCATAGCTGGCGTTTACATAATACGTAACGGAATCTTTGCTTTGTGCCCCGGCAGATTTTTCCATATTAAAACCGGGAAATATGCGTGGGGCTCCGGTTCCGTTAGACACAAGTCCGATGGTTCCTGAAGACAGGTGTAACATTTGCTCAGAAAAACTTCGGATACTATCTACAGCGCGGGTACTATATTTGTTTGCGGGCATAGTAGTAAGATACTCCGCAGTATACAATTTGGCTCTTTCCCAATCTTTTACCAGTTGCGCTTTAATAGTATCAGCACTAATGCCCTGGGCATTTATATTCGTAAGTGTTGTAAGCGTTAGTACGGTTACTAACAAGAGAAAAATAATTTTTTTCATATTATGGTTTTGATTTGTGAATGATTATTTCTGTGGTACGGAATGTAACGCAACACGGTTGCCCTCGGTATCCAGAAATACGGCCATGTAGCCATACTCCGGAGAGATCTGGGTTTTTGGAACTAATATTTTTCCACCGGCGGCTTCTACCTTATCCAAGGTTAGTTGTACATCTGGATTGGCGTTAAGATATATTAGTGGTCCATCTGTAGCAGAAGGCACATGAAACCCACCACTACTAACCAATGCGCCACCAATGCCCATTCTGTCTTCAATAGGAAACAAGCGCATTTGAATATTTGGCAAATCCATGGGCATCATAGTAAAGTCAAAAATGGTTTCATAAAACATTTGTGCCCGGTTAAGATCAGTTGCCGGTATTTCAAACCAGCTGATTGCATGATTGTATGCCATACGTTTTGTTTTTACAGTTGTTTTTTTCTATTTAAAAAGAAATTGGTTTCTCTGCATCAACTATCCCCGCTTTTTCTTTTCCAGACTAGCATGTATGCGTACCACTTCCATAAGGGCCGCTGTTGCATACCAGGTATGGTATTCCATATCAAACAAACCTGCTTTTACAGCCGGGTCAGTCTCGCTCAGGAGTTGTGCTTCTGCTATTGTTTTTACATTAAATACAAAAACTCCTGACAGAATACTATCTGCTGTCATTGGGCCGGCCAATACCAGTTTACCTTCGGCTGCCAAACGACCCATATTTTTCATATGGCCCATGAGTAATTCGGTACGTGTATTTTTATCTGTAATCGGGCTCTTTCCTTTTTTCAAAAAAGCCATTACATAGAGTTTCATGCCATAGTCATCTGCGCCAGTTCGTTTAGCCGTAATAGAATCATAGGCCACTGTTTGCTGAGCCCATAGATTGGTTGTAACAAAACAAAAACAGCTAACCACTACTAAAAGAGTCTTCTTCATTGCTATTCTATTTACAAAATTTATTATCTCCAGGCACCTAATATGGCACCCATTAACGCCAGAGATACAAGGCTGTATCCACCATTGATAAAAATCAACTTCCAGCTTTTCAATTCAAACAAACTATGGATGGCAATAGCGCAAAAGGTCCAGATACCCGCAAGGCAACCCGCGGTAATACCCCATACAAGATCTGTTTTGGGATCGTTGAGAAAAAGGGCAAGATTGGCCGACATAATTACCGAAAACACAAATGTGCTGCCAAAAATTTTTCCTTTATTACCTGCTTTAACCAGATCATCGGTTAATCCAGATTCCTCCATCCAGGCTCTTCCGAATAAAACAGGCGAATACCAAATACCACCTACAACAAAGGCAGAAATACCGGCAACAAATACGGCCAGCCAGTTAATAGTTTCCATGTTCATAATCAGTAGTTTTATTTGTGAGGTTAACAGATTACTGTTCTAAACATAAGAACCAAACAGAACTTATCATAATTTTTGTGATGGAATCTGTCTCATCTGTGACGGAATTAGGATAAATCAATAATAAATGGATATGGGCTGCAGAAACCAGTAGCCAGCCATATAAAAACCTAAAAAAAGCATGCAAACACATTCTACCGTAACATTTTCTTCTTTTTCCCCTTACTTTGCAGCCTTAAATAATAAAATATGGAGTATAGTAAATTGATATCAATCTCCGGTTTAAATGGTTTGTTTGAACTGGTAGGAAGCAAAACGGATGGCGCTATAGTAAAATCGCTGGAAGACCAGACCACTAAATTCGTAAGCAGCCGTGTTCACAATTTTTCGCACCTGGAAAGTATAGAAGTATACACCGTTCGTGATAATGTAAACCTGGTAGATGTATTTCAGGCAATGAATGCCAGCAAAGAAACGCTCCCTTCTGAGAAAGATGCTGCAGCAGTAAAAGCATATTTTCAAAAAGTTTATCCTGACATGGATTTTAGCCGGGTATATGCCAGCGATATGAAGAAAATGATCAAATGGCATAGTATCCTCACTGCCAATAATATTGAGCCGGTGTTGACGGAACAACCGGAAGAAAATGAAGAAGAACAGGCATAAAATAAAACTTTGTCAAAAGCCGTAACAAATTCGTTACGGCTTTTTTGTTGGTGGTGATTGAATCTACAAAATCACCATACCACTCCTTCACCAATCTTACATTATGCTTACCTTGTGACTCATCAAAAAGCAATATGAAAAAAAATTACAGCCTGCTCACATTTGTTGTATTTCTCACTTATACATTTTGCGCACAAGCGCAGCAGTTTTATGAAAAAACACCCGCTGCAGAACGCTGGGTAAAAAAGAAGTTCAGAAAACTAAGTAAAGATCAGAGGATAGCACAACTTATGATCATTCGCGCCCACAGTAACCTTGGCCCGGAACATGTTGCAGAAGTAACCGGGCTGATTAAAAAATACAATGTAGGTGGGCTCTGTTTTTTTCAGGGAGGGCCTGTAAGGCAAGCATTGCTTACCAATACATACCAATCGCTGGCCAAAACACCCTTGTTGATTTCCATTGATGGAGAATGGGGTTTGGGTATGCGTTTAGATAGTGTGATCAATTATCCCCGCCAACTGATGATGGGTGCTACACCAGATGCGAAACTGATCTATGAATTTGGCAAAGCAGTGGGCGAACAGTGTAAACGTATGGGTATACAGGTAAATTTTGCGCCGGATGTGGATGTGAATAATAACCCGTTGAACCCGGTAATCAACGACAGAAGTTTTGGAGAAGACAAATACAAAGTGGCCCTCTATGGTGTTCAATACATGAAAGGAATGCAGGATGTGGGTATTATGGCTTCAGCCAAACATTTTCCAGGACATGGTGATGTATCTGTTGATTCGCACAAAGACCTTCCTGTAATTAATAAAACACGTGAGCAACTGGATGACATGGAACTATATCCATTCCGTGAAATGATTAAGGCAGGTGTGGGTAGTATTATGACAGCTCATTTATCAATTCCATCTATTGATACAACTTCCAATTTACCTACTTCTCTTTCTAACAAAAACGTAACCGGTGTTTTGAGAAACGATCTTGGCTTTCAGGGAATTACTTTCACAGATGCGTTGGAAATGCAGGGAGTTGCGAAATATTTTCCAAAAGGAGATGCCTCTGTTATGTCGTTGATTGCAGGCAACGATTTGCTTTGTTTACCGGGAGATATACCCGGCAGTATTGCCAAAATAAAAGAAGCTATCAAAGATGCAAGGCTTACCTGGGATGATATCAATGCCAAAGTAAAAAAAGTATTGCTAGCAAAATACCATCTTGGTTTGCACACCGTTACGCCTGTTGAAACAGAAGGATTATTAAACGATCTCAATACACAAACAACAAGAATAAAAACCTTGTTAAGCAAAACTGCACTCACACTGGTGCGCAAACAAAATGAAAATATTTTTCCTATTGCTAAGGGTAAAAAAGTAGCCTATATCTGTATGGGTGCCCCGGCGGAAAATGTGATAGCCACAAAAATGCGTACAGAATATAATGCAGATGTGTACCTGTTTGGAAGTAAAAAAGTAATTGGCAAAGAATTACAAGATGATAAAAACCCCATCACAATAATTGAAAAAATTGATAGCGCCGGTGCGTTGGAATTAATGAACACCATTCAACAAAAAAACTACGATGTTGTGGTGGTGGGCTTACATAATTTCAGTCGCCGGCCCGCCAATAATTTTGGCATCAGTAACCCTTCTGTGTATTTATTGAATGGTTTACAACAAAATAATACCATCACACTGGTATTTGGGAACCCGTATGCGTTAAAAAATATTGTCTCCGCCCCAAATCTAATTGCCTGTTATGAAGATGATGATGTAACGCAGGAAGCCGCAGTATCCCTATTACAAGGAACGATACAAGCCAAGGGAAAACTGCCTGTAACCGTTGCTGAAAACATGAAATTTGGTGATGGCATTGTTTACAATAGTTACTTCCCTGCAGCGCCTGCAGCTTCTGTTGGAATTAACCCCGAAACCCTAACAAAAATTGATGCCATTGCCAATGATGCCATAGAAAAAGGAGCCGCTCCGGGTTGTGTGGTATTGGTGGCCAAAAATGGAAAATTAGTTTACAATAAAGCATTTGGCTATACAAATTTTGATAAGAAAGAAGCAGTTACGGTAGATATGGCTTACGATCTGGCATCCGTAACCAAAATATCTGCTACTACTGTTGCTATTATGAAATTGTATGAAGAAGGAAAGATTGATCTTAACAAAACGCTGGGCGATTACTTGCCATGGGTTAAAGGAACAAACAAAGCACCTTTAAAACTAACAGATATTTTATTGCACCAGGCAGGACTAAATCCATTTATCCCTTTTTACAAAGAAGTGATTGATACCGTAACCGGGAAACCCTTTCCTCAATATTTTACAACAGAAAAAGATGCGCAGCATCAGTTTAGGGTAGCCGAGGGATTGTATGTACAAAATAGCTGGCAGGATACATTGTATACACGCATCCTGCAAAGCAAACTTACCGCACCAGAGAAATATGTATACAGCGATAATGATTTTATTTTTCTTGGAAAGATTGTGGAAGCCGTAAGCGGGAAACCGTTAAATGAATATGTAAGAGAAACCTTTTACGAGCCTTTACAAATGACTACCACCAGTTTTCGTCCCAGAGAATTGATACCGGTTAATATGATTGTACCCACAGAGGAAGAAAAACATTTTCGCCAGCAACTCATCCGTGGCGATGTGCATGATGAAGGTGCTGCCATGTTTGGAGGCGTAGCAGGCCATGCAGGCTTGTTCAGCAATGCGTATGACCTCGCACAACTGTATCAACTATTATTAAACGGTGGAGAGTTAAATGGTGTTAGGTTATTTAAAAAATCAACTATTGATCAATTTACAGCGTATAACAGTAGTATAAGTCGAAGAGGTCTAGGTTTTGACAAACCTGAAAAAGACAACGATACCCGAAAAGAACCGTATCCATCCAAAAGTGTATCAGCAGAAACTTTCGGTCATACAGGCTTTACCGGCACCTGTGTTTGGGTAGATCCTAAGTATAACCTGGTATACATTTTCCTTTCCAATCGGGTAACCCCAACACGGAATAACAATAAATTAGGACAGCTAAATGTACGTCCAAACATCCAGGAAGCCATTTATCAGTCAATTGTGAAGTAAAATATAAAGACTGACAAAAATCGCCATCAAACAATATCTTAGCATATCATATAACCAACCTGCCTCTGTTATGAAACGAATTTTGTATGCTACCATACCGGTAATGCTTATTGTCTTGCTTGCCACTTCCTGTAAAAACAATGTACCTAAAGAAGCCAAATACATTCCCAAAGAAGCGGGATTTGTGTTGGTATTAGATCCTCAGCAACTGCAGGATAAATTGCAAAAAGGGGGAATCAGTATGGATACCCTACTCGGTCATATTTTTAAAAATGATTCGATTGATACCAAAGACAAAGCCCGTTTTAATGAACTGAAAAATAATGCAGGTATTAACTGGAGCAATAAGCTGTTCCTCTTTATGCAGCAAAAAACCAATACAGATAATAGCCAATCTACTACTTTCAGCGTATTGGGCGGATTACAAGATGCTGCTAAATTGGAAACCTACCTCACAAGTCAGGTTGATTTAAAAGGCAAAGAAATTAAAAAAGAAAAAGACTACAGTTACATGACCACGGGCGATGGCGCAATGCTTGCCTGGAACAAGGAACAGGTAATTGGTACCATGTATACCCATACACAAAAGCCTGTGTATGATACCGTGGCCATGACATTTAAAAAACCCGAGCCTACTGATACTGAGGCAGAGATGAAGAGAGAGGTGGCCCGTTATTTCTCTCAGAAAATAAGCGAATCACTGGCCGATGTAGAAATTTTTACCGGCATGTTTGGAGAAAAAGCAGATGGCTATGTATTTACCAGTGCCAACAGTTCACTGGCGGCTTTAAGTATGATGCCTTTTCAACTCCCCAAATTGGAAGAATTGGTAAAAGACAATTATTCAACCTCAACTTTAAGTTTTGAAGAAGGAAAGATTATTGCTAAATCAACTACCTATACCAATCAATTGTTGAGCAGTGTGTTAAAGCAATATGCAGGCCCTACGGTTAATTTATCAATGATAGAAAAGTATCCTTCGCAAAACATCAATGGTATTATGCTGGCCTCTTTTAACCCTGAAATTTTTGGAGGTCTCTTAAAGCAGTTGGAAGTAGAAGGCCTTGCCAATATTTCACTTGAAAAAATGGGTATCACCAGTCAGGATTTATACAAATCCCTGAAAGGAGATATTGCCGTAGTGATTTCTGATATTGGTTTACAGGAGTCTGAGCCGCAAATGAAGAAAGATGAAAAAAGTATGCACCACAAAAAACCTTTCGGTAAGATGATTTTTTGTGCGCCGATAGGTGATAAAGCAAGTTTCGCAAAGTTAATGAACAAAGCTGTTGAACAGGGGTTTCTGGTAAAACAGAATAACACTTACAAAGCGGGTGATCTTATGGCTATGTTGGGTATGTATATGGTAGCAGATGAAAATAATTTGATTGTTGCCAGCGATTCAATCACATATAGCCAATATGTGAATGGAACCAGCAAAGCAGTGATCAACAAAGAAGCAACAGATCGCTTTAAAGGAAAGTCAACCGTATTTTATTTTGATATCGCCAATACGCTTAACGGCTTTACAAAAGATTCTTCTTCAACATTCAACCGTTCATTGAATACTGCTAAAAACACTTTTAAAGATGTAATGGCATCCTCTGATAATTTTGATGGCAAAAGTATAAAAGCAAGTTTTGAAATAAGAATGCAGAATGAAAAACAAAACAGTTTGGTAACCTTAACCAGTTTGTTAACTGATATTGCAGTTGATATGAGGGTGCAGGCAAAACGTGAAAAAGAAATGGAAGAAAAAATGTTTTCGGGAGGCGTTCCTGCTATCATCAGAACCAATTAAATTATCTGTTTGAATCATAATATTATATAAAGTCCTGCCTTGCAGGACTTTATTATTTTGAATCATTGTATTTTCAATTACAGTAATACAGGTGTATGACTATAGAATTAGATCACTTGATTCCAATCCCATTAAAAGATCGTTTTCTGCAAAGAACATCTGAAGTATGGAATACGCATTTGCAATGGAATCAGGAAGAATACATAAAGATCAAAGCACCCAGCGGATCAGGTAAAACCACGCTTGTACACTTGCTGTATAAATTACGTCATGACTATGAAGGAGCTATTTTATTAGATGGCAAAAAAACTACAGAAATATTTGATGATGGATTAGCCAATCTGAGACAGCAAAAACTCAGCATTATTTTTCAGGATCTCAGACTTTTTCCAAACTTAACTGCCAGAGAAAATATAGAATTGAAAAGGGTGTTGCAGACACCGTATTACCCTACAGAGGTCATTGATAGTATGGCAGAAGAAATGGGTATCAGCCATATTCTACAACAAAAGGCAGTCATCTGCAGCTATGGAGAACAGCAGCGAATTGCCATCATACGCGCATTGATGCAGCCTTTTAACTGGCTAATTATGGATGAGCCGTTTAGTCACCTGGATAAAGCCAATACCCAAAAAGCTGCCCGTTTAATTGATTCGGAATGTAAAAAAAGAAATGCTGGTTTTATCATTACAGATCTGGATTACGATGAACGTTTTTCTTACTCCAGACAATTCAACTTATAAAGCCGGAGCATATGAATGGGCTGAACCATCTTCTAAAAAAATTGATACAATCGGGTACCGGCAGAAAAAGATTTTTTGTGGCAGTTGTTGGTTTATCTGTAGCCATGTTGCTTATTCTGGCCGCGGTTCAGGTACAGGCCAACTATGATGATTTATTGAACAGCAAAACCAACCGGGATAGTGTTGCCAATTTTCTGGTAGTGAATAAAACTTTGACGGATCAGAATTTAGGAGCCACTTCTCTCTCTGAAAATGATATAGAAGATCTTCGTAAACAATCATTCGTTGAATCGGTTGGTCTGTTAACGCCAAGTCGCTTTAAAGCTTCTATACAAAGCGCCAGCGATCGTTTTCCTTTTTATACGGATATCGCTTTTGAAAGTGTTCCATCAGAATTCATAGATGTGACTGGAAAAGACTGGGTATGGAATGAAAATTCGCAATTTGTTCCCATCATAGTTCCCAATATGTTTCTTGACTTTTACAATTTTCAATTTTCATTTTCACAAAGTCTGCCTCAGTTAACACAGCAGGTTGTTAAGATGATTGTGTTTAAAGTAAATGTATATGGCCCCGGTGGTATGATTACTTTGCGTGGCCGTGTAGTGGGGTTTAGTGATAGGATCTCCTCCCTATTAGTGCCACAGGAATTCATGAATTGGGGTAACACACAATTTGGAAAAAACCAGGTAGCAAAACCATCAAGGGTAATTATACGGACAAAAGATCCGGGTAATCCGGAGTTGGTTCAATACCTGAAAAAAAGCAATTTATCAACCGACAACGATAAAACGCGTTTCAGTCGCTATAGGCAGGTTGTAGATATAGTGGTTAATATTTCGTGGATTACAGGTTTGATGATGCTTTTATTTGCGCTACTAATTTTTACATTGTTTATACAACTAACCATTGCATCCTGCAAAGAAGAGATCATTTTACTAATAACACTTGGCGCTTCGCCTAAACAACTCAATCGTTTTTTATTGCGTCAGTTCTTTCCGGTGAACATATATATCACTATTTTTTCATTATTGGTGATTCAGATATTACAATATGGCACCAGTTACTGGTTAAAAAAACAGCATATTTATGTGCAAAGTTACCTGTCAACATATACCATTCTCCTGGCTTTTCTGGTACTGGCATCGATATGGATGGTTACGGTTTTATCCATAAAAAAATGGATAAATCTTTCTTCCAAAAAAAATTAGTTGCGCTAATCCGACCGCCCTTAGAAAGTATTCTCATTAGGCCAAAAAATAGCCTTTACAAGGGCTAAAATCAAAGTAATTTGTGCGGCAGATACCTCATGTTTTAACAATATTAAGTTGTCCTAAAGATGCCGAAAAGTGCAAATCGGGTTAAAACACCGTTTTTTTACCCGTAAAAACACCGTTTTTTTATCAATTTTATTAAAATATGTCATTGATTATCAACAAAATAATAGATTTTAGTTGAACGTTAGTCAAATTTGAGGGACAATAAAACCAAGGAAGTATTACCTTGCAATCCATATATTTCGTGTCGATGCCCTTCAAATTAGGTAAATGACATTCTAAACTGTTTTTTATGAGAAAGTTTTTCTTTTTTTCAAACAAACTTCTGCTTTTGGCAGCTGTTACTATTTTCACGGTTTCCTGTCAAAAAGAGCAGGTAGAAACAACAGAACCTGAAATAGCCGCTACTGAAAATAATCGGATAGTTGGTGTCTCAGGTGGTGGTCCTTACGAAGGTTCCATTGCACCCTCATATGCTTCATCATTGGCCAAGAATTACCAGAAAAAATTTGGTGATGATGATGATAATGCTGTTGAGCGTGTTGAATTTAAAGCCAAAGACTTAATTGCATTTATCAATGGTCTCCAGGCCAAATATAAATCAGATGTTATTTACGTAAATTTTGGAGTGTACGGCAAAGGTGCTTTACCCGTTAATTCTAAAGATTATGGTCGCTTAACTGTATTCTTTACTGGAAATAAAATTCCAGCTCCGGCTACTCCTCGTAAACGTCGTTCAGATGGTATTTTGGAGGAAGTTTTGGATGAGTTTTTGAATCATGGACAAATTTATCCATAAAAGATAATATGCAATTTTCGATAGACTTGTATTTCCAAGTTATAAGTTTATTGGTAGCATTGTATTACTTTCAAAAAAAAAGGAATAAACTACTATTGTATTTTATTCCTTTTTTATTTCTAACACTAATCATTGAATTTACTGGGTGGTGGTACCTTTCAAAAGGTATTCGCAACTATGCAATGTATAACGTATTTACTACGCTAGAATTTGTCTATTACAGTTGTCTATTTTATTCTCAATTTAAAAGAAAGCTTTTCAAAGACATTGTATTATTGTTTATCCCCCTATTTATAATACTTGTCTTATGTAATATGCTGTTTATTCAGGGATTTAATAGAACATTTAATACTTATACTTTTTTGTTAGGATCGTTTTTTGTAGTGATTTTCTGTTGTTGTTTTTTCTACGAATCTGTTTTGCCAGACAAAATAGATCAACAGCTTTCAAAACAGCCTTTTTTTTGGATTTCTAGTGGATTACTTATATTTTACCTTGGCTCCGTCATTATAAATGCATTGTTTGAATACTTAAGAAACAACGATTTACAAGCAGAAGGAATTAGGATTTACGGCATTATTAATCATAGTTTAAATGTAATTTTATACAGTTCATTCTGCATCGCCTTTTATCTATGCCCAAGCCACAAGAAGATATCCTCATCTCAATCGTAGTCGCTTCCGTTTTTTTTATTTTAATAGGTAGTTTTTTGTTGTTGATTGTGTTTGTGTTTCTGAGAAGGCAGCGAAAGAATAAGGAAGAGAAGGAAGAAATGAAAAATCGTTTTGAGCAAACACTGCTGAAAACGCAATTGGAAATTCAGGAACAGGCTTTCACCTATATCAGTCAGGAAATACATGATAATATTGGGCAGATACTAAGCCTTGCCAGGCTAAACTTAAATACTTTTGGAAGCGTTGTACCCGAAGAAAAATTCAACCAAACAGATGATCTTCTTGGTAAAGCTATTAAAGACCTCAGAGATCTAAGCCATAACCTACAAAATAACCGGATTCACCATATTGGCATTGTAGAATCTATCCGCCAACTACTTCTCTCGTTGGAAAAAACAGGGCAATTTCACACCTCATTCAGCACCTCCGATAATTTTCACATTCTAGATGCCAATACTGATATCATTCTCTATCGGATGGTACAGGAAATGATCAATAATATCATCAAACATGCAGCTGCCAATAGAATTGATATTGCCATTACTACAAGTCCGGATGTTACTACCATCTGTATCCGCGATAATGGGATCGGTTTTGATACTACTTTATTGCAACAAGACAGGCCCGGCATCGGTCTTCAAAACATCATCAACCGGGCTAAAATGATCAATGCCATTGTAGATGTTAACAGTGCGCCGGGTAACGGAACTGTCATAACTTTATCCATCAAATCTAAATCCACTTTTGTATGACATCCGTTGCGCTAGTTGATGACCATGAACTTCTCAGGACAGGATTGGTAGCCATCATCAATTCCTTTGAAGGCTTTAAAGTTGTAATGGAAGCTAATAATGGCAAACAATTCACAGAAAAAGTAAAATCAAAAACAGCTCCAGACATTGTACTACTTGATATTACCATGCCCGTAATGGACGGCTACGAAACATCTATCTGGATTAAGAATAACCTTCCTCAAACCAAAGTATTGGTATTAAGTATGCTGGAAAATGATACTGCTATTATACGGATGCTGAAAAACGGGGCCCGGGGTTATATTCTAAAAGATAGTAAACCAAAAGTATTTAAAGATGCCCTCGATAGCATCCGCGATAGCGGTTATTTTATCAATGAACTGGTGAGTAACAAACTCATGCATTATATTAACCACGAAGATGTTTTTGACAGCGATGCTTTTGCGCTGAATAGTCTGAGCGAAAACGAGACCACTTTTCTTAAATGGATCTGCACTGAAAAAACCTATAAAGAAATTGCTGACGAAATGTGTCTTAGTCCACGAACCATTGATACGTATCGTGACAACCTTTTCAAAAAACTGGATGTTAAAACCAGGGTAGGCCTAGCTATTTTTGCTATTAAGAATAGCATTGTGAATATATAGTCGGCTCTTAAACCAGCCAGATACTGTAATTTAAGTTTCATGCGAAAACGGGTTCTCCTTTTCATACCCTCTACTTTAAGATTAGTACTTACTGGAAGTAGTAACAGCTTCGCTCTACTTATCTTGCTTTTAACAACAGGGTATAGCGGATACTCTCAGAACACAATACCTCCTATCGGGCAATGGAGAGACCATCTGAATTATCAGCAGACCATACAGGTGTTAAAAGGCGACAAAATTTATTGCGCCACTACTACAGGTATTTTCTCAATTGATGATCAATCTGAAATCGAACGTTATAACAAAACTTCTGGACTGAATGATATCGGTGTTCAATGCATTGGATGGGATGATGCTACCCAACAATTGGTCATTGCGTATTCAAATAGTAATGTTGATGTTATCAAAAAATCAATCGTTACTAATATTGGAGATGTCAAGAGAAGCCGGCTCACCGGTAATAAAACCATTTATAGCATTTATTGTAAAGATGGATTTGCTTATCTATCTACCGGTATTGGTATTATAGTGGCCAATCTTTCCAAGTATGAAATAAAAGATACCTGGATAATAGGCAATAACGGTGCACAAATAAAAAATAATGCTTTTACCTCTGATGCACTTTCTTTTTATGCAGCAACAGAAGATGGACTTTTATCTGCTTTACAAAGTTCATCGAACCTTTCCAACTATACCAATTGGCAAAACCTAAGTGGACGTAATGGACTTAGCAATGGTTCTGTTAAAAATATTCTCTTTGTCAATAATCTTTTAATTGCAGAAAAAAATGACAGCCTATTTATTCGTAATGGGAACAGCTGGTCTTTGTTATACCATGATGCCAAATGGCCAATGATTAATACCAACACCTCAAATAATAAAATTCTGATTTGCCAGCGGGATGCTATTGGCAATGCACGGGTGATTGTACTCAGTACATCCGGACAAATTGAAAAAACACTTTCACAAAGCAATGTAATTTCTCTCCCAAGATCTGCAATGACTGTCGATAACACAGTCTGGGTGGCAGACCAGTTTGGTGGCCTTTCTGCATTTGGTACAAGCGTTCAGCGGTTTATACCAAATGGTCCCCCTGGAACGGCAGATGGTGAAATGATATTTCAAAGCAATCGTTTGTATGCGGCAGCTGGAAGCGTAAATAGTGCATGGAATTATCAATTTAACAGAAATGGTGTCTACTCATTTATTGATGAACAATGGAGCTATAAAGGAAGCTTCAATGTTCCTATACTTGATTCTGTTCTGGACTTTATTACTGTAACCACTGATCCTTCTGATGAAAGTATTTGGGCAGGTAGTTATGGAGGCGGCCTTGTAAATTTTAAGGAAGGAAATACGATCATTTATAAAAAGAATAACAGCACACTGCAATCGGCCATTGGAGATCCTAACAACGTAAGAATAAGTGGGCTGGCCTTTGATCAAAATAAAAATTTATGGATCAGTAACTATGGTGCCCCTCAAAATTTACAGGTTCGGAAAAATGATGGCTCATGGAAAGCAATTACAATTCCCTTTACACATCTTGAAAATGCAGTTGGCCAAATTGTAGTAGATGATCAAAATCAACTATGGATTATTAGCCCCAAAGACAATGGTATTTTCTGTTATAACTATGGATCAAGCATAGATAACACTGCTGATGATCGATGGAAATTCTACAAACAAGGCGCAGGTATTGGAAATCTTCCAAGCAATAATATTCTGTGTTTACTGAAAGATAAAAATGGTTTTATATGGGTCGGTACAGATAAAGGAATAGGCATCATACAATGCACAACCAATGTTTTCAGCAGTCAAAGTTGTGACGCTTCTTTACCCGTTGTTCAACTTGATCGCTTCGCTGGTCTCTTATTTAAAGATGAGATTGTACAATGTATGGCGGTTGATGGTGCTAACCGTAAATGGATAGGTACTAAAAATGGTGTTTGGCTCATTTCTCCAGATGGTGATAAAATTATCTATCGCTTTACAGAAGAGAATAGTCAACTTTTAAGTAACGATGTAAAAAGAATTGCCATAAACCCTATCACTGGCGAAGTTTATATTTCCACTTTTTGGGGTATTTCCAGTTTCAGAAGTACGGCAACAGAAGGAACCCCAACTAACAGTAATGTTTTGGTATTCCCCAATCCTGTGCCACCGGGCTACCAAGGCACCATTGCTATTCGCGGATTAGTAGAAAATGCCCTGGTTAAAATTACCGAGCTTAGTGGTAAACTTGTTTATCAGACTAGGGCACTGGGTAGTCAGGCCATTTGGAACGGGCGAAATTACAAAGATGAAAAAATAGCCAGTGGCGTGTATTTGGTTATTGCGAGAGATGATGCGGGCACGGAAAAAATCGTTACGAAAATTGTCATCACCTCCGGCCGTTAATCAATCATCATCCTTATCTGCTTTTTTGATGGGTTTATAAAACGCAGCTCTTTTAGGACCGGGAAAAGGTACTTTATCTCCTTTTAATCCATACCATAAAACAGTATTGAATTCCAGATCTGGAACGGCATCTTCTTTGGTTAGATTAAATTTTTCTGAACGTCGCTGCCATTCGTTCATGGCAGTATTTTTATCCATCAGGTTAATATTAGCAGGAAGTGCTTTAAACGGCGTAAGGTTAGGCGTGCTGGTAAAACAACGCCACATAGGTTCAGCTGCAGCATCGTATTGGCTCATGGGTGGAATACCTAATATTAGCTCAATGGTTCGTAACATTCCCGATGTAGAATACATGGTATGATCTACATATCCTCGTTTTACAAAACCTCCTGCAACATAAGCAGGACTTCTATGTGCATCAACATGATCGGCACCATTCTGCGCATCATCTTCTAAAATAAAAATGGCTGTCTCTTTCCAAATAGGGCTTTTACTAATGTGTTCTACAAACAGCCCAACCGCTAAATCATTGTCGGCCACATGTGCATATGGCGTAGGCCTTCCTTTGCGCAATCCCTCTGTATGGTCATTAGAAAAACGCACACTATTAAATCTGGGAACAGCATTCACAGCAATCAACGAATCAAACTCACGCTTCCAGTGATAAAAGCGAACCGTGTCCTGAACTTTATTATCGTATCCGGAAAAATATGGACAAAAATGACCTTTCAGGGAAGGTATATTGGGCTTGTAATTATCTGCAAACTCGCCATAGGTTCTATAGCTTACCCCAGCCCGCTTGCAATGATCCCAGATAAACCCTCCTTTATTATTCGCCACTTCACGATTGCCTTCAGCATCATAGCTGCCGCCACGTCCGCCATAACTGGTTACCCAGTTTTTCTCCAGAAAATCTGTTGCATAGGCACCGGTGCTCCAGTTATGTCCATCTGCACTGACTTCTCCATCAACATAAAAATTATCCAGTAACACAAACTGCTTAGCCAATGCATGCTGGTTAGGGGTAACATTTTCTCCAAACAATACCAGCCTTGGATCTCCGTTACCCTCTTTAACATCACCTAATACCTGATCATAAGTTCTGTTCTCTTTGATCACATAAAATACATATTTAATTGGGCCCTGTTCACCCACTTTTCTTGGAATTGGATTTCCCTGTTCTCCCAAAGCCAGCATTTCTTTTGCTTTATTATAGGGTGTATTTCTGTATACCGCCTGCGAATACACACTTAGTTGTTTATCTGTTGGCTCATCAATTACACTCATAGTTCCTTTAAACAATCCGGCGATGTATTGTACTTCTTTAGGACGATTGGGATCTCCCTGCTGGTAAATTACTTCCTGCTTATTACCAAAAGGGTTAGGTCCGTAGAAATTGGATTGAGAAGAAAACCCCTTCCCATTGGAGACAAATATTTTTTTACCAATCACTTTTACATTGGTAGGATACCATCCTGCAGGGATAAAACCGCGGCTCTTACTTTGGCCGGGAATAGCAACATCAAATACAGATAAGCAATTATTATCTGCATTGGCAATATACAGTGTCTTTTCATTTTCACTGAGAGCAAGGCCGTTGGTGGTTGAACCATTAGGGGCATCAGGATAGAGCGCCACATTCAACACTTCGAGTACTTTTCTTGCTGCTACATTGATGATAGATACAGAGTTGTCATTTGCATTCGCCACAAACAGGTATTTGCCATTTTTTGATAACACCATCTCATTGGGATTATCACCAACCGGTATTTCTGCTATGATATTTTTTTTATCTGTATCAAACACATACACCCGATCACAACCCCAGCAACTGATATACAACTCTTTTTTATCGGGAGATAATATACAGGCATAGGCTTCTCCGCCAAGAGAATAGGTTTGTTCTGTTTTTTTAGTTTTGAGATCAACCAGGTACAAAGACTTATTATCTTTTGTTACTACATACAACAGTTGTTTGGCATCATCCAGCGCAATACCGGCAGGTGATATTTTATTTGGCCATTTTTTTCCAAGAAGGATACTGTCTTTCAGTACCAATTTTTTGTTTTCAATTGCGTACGCTGTTATCCAGTTATCATTTCCGCCGGAAGCATAGAGTGTTTTTTCATCGGCACTAAACTGTAATCCGTACCAGCTTTTAGGAATTACCGCATTATCCAATATTTTTTCTGAAACAGGATCTATGAGTTGAATGCTTTGCACACTTTGTCCGTTATTGGTAACCGCCATTAGTTTTTTGGATTTACTTACGGCAATATTCAAAGGAAGATCCCCCAATGGAAAACTACGGCCAATGGGCGTAAGGCCCCATCCGTTAGGAAGGGTTATTTTATTGGCTTCTACTTGTTTGAGGGTTTGCGAAAAACCGATAGCAGAAAATACAAGACCCAGCGTAAATGCAACAAGCTTTTTCATATCAGACTATTTAGACTCACTGAAGGTACAAATAGCTAACCTGAAAAATAGGCTGCAACAATAAATTAATACGGCAGGCGGATTACTTTAGAAAAAGACCATATCCAAATAATAGCAGTACAACGGCCACATGAATAAATAACCAGATTTTCTGGAAAAGTGGCCTGTGGTTCCATGTAACTTTCTGATCAAAGGGATCGAAAATAAGGGCAATACCCAGATTACCCACCACCATCATCCAGTCTTTAGAGATGAAAAGCAAACAAATGCTTGTGATGGTAAAAAAAACATACATGTACTTGTTAAAATTATTACTTAGCTGTATTTGAGAGGGACCGATATTGGGTTTTTCAGCTACCATACTATTCGTTTTGATAGATAAGTAGCTGTTAAAATCAAAATATTACAGAAGACCAATACTATTGTTTGGTGTATTCGTAGCTGCGCATAGGTTTAAAACGGGCACCTCCTCTTTCTCCGGGAATGATCTGGTAAGAAACCTGGCGCATAAGAACACCACTGCCCGCAGGTTTGGCCGAACTACTATCCGCCGGAAAAACCGGAAAGCGACGCATGAGCGTACCTTCCATCAGAAAATATTCATCATACCCTTTATAGCCAACCCTAATTTTGGGATCATCAAATATGTCGGGAAAACCGATAGGGGCCATAGATTCATTTCTTTCAGAACTGATACCAATCACAATGCCTTTAGGCATAGAATCTATTCCTATTGAATACACATAAAAAACAAGATCGGGAAAGCCATCACGGTTAATATCATCCACTTCGGCTTTGGTAATTCTTCCTTTAACTTCAAAAGATGCTTCGCGTGCCTCTTTTTCAAAACCTATAGGCGAAACTGTAACGGTGTTTCTATCCGGATTTTTATTGTTACAACTAAGCTTATAACCTGTCTTCCCCAGTTTCATTATGGTATCAAGCCGTCTTGCGGGAATCTGTGCATTGAGCAGGGTTGTAGCGCCTGAAAAGCATATCATTAGTAACAAAAACTTTCGAATCGTCATATTCACAGATTATAATAAGCACTCAAGATACTTAAAAATACGGTTTACATATTTCTGCGGTACTGTCCACCCACTTCATACAATGCATGGGTAATCTGGCCTAATGAACAATATTTAACAGATTCCATCAACTCGGCAAACAGGTTTTCGTTATTGATGGCAACCAGCTTTAACTTTTGCAAAGCTGCTTCACTTCTAGAAGCATTTCTTTTCTGAAATGCCTGCAAGTTTTGAATCTGTTGTTCTTTTTCTTCGGTGGTACTTCTGATTACTTCTCCCGGCAGAATGGTTGGACTTCCTTTTTTATTCAAAAAAGTATTTACGCCTATTAATGGCAGCTCTCCAGTATGTTTCAATGTTTCATAATGCAGGCTTTCTTCCTGAATTTTATTTCGCTGGTACATTCTTTCCATAGCACCCAAAACGCCACCCCTATCAGTAATGCGGTCAAATTCTGAAAGTACGGCTTCTTCTACCAGATCAGTTAATTCTTCCAATGCAAAGCTACCCTGCATAAAATTTTCTGTTACGGCCGTCCCAAGTTCACGGTTTATGATGAGCTGAATAGCCATTGCACGGCGCACACTTTCTTCGGTTGGTGTGGTGATGGCCTCATCGTAGGCATTGGTATGAAGACTGTTGCAGTTATCATAGATAGCATACAATGCCTGCAGCGTGGTTCTGATATCGTTGAAATCTATTTCCTGTGCATGTAAACTGCGGCCACTGGTTTGAATATGGTATTTTAATTTTTGCGAACGATCGTTGCCTTTGTATTTATTCTTCATAGCCTTGGCCCAAATGCGTCGTGCCACGCGCCCAATCACACTATACTCAGGATCCATGCCATTGCTGAAGAAGAAAGAAAGATTAGGTGCAAAATCATCAATGTGCATGCCGCGGCTTAAGTAATATTCTACATAGGTAAAACCATTGGATAAAGTGAATGCCAACTGTGTAATAGGGTTAGCTCCCGCTTCGGCAATATGGTATCCACTGATACTTACACTGTAAAAATTTCTTACTTTCTGATCAATGAAATACGACTGCACATCGCCCATTAATTTTAGCGCAAATTCTGTAGAGAAAATGCAGGTATTCTGTGCCTGATCTTCTTTCAAAATATCTGCCTGCACTGTTCCGCGAACCTGTGATAAGGCTTCCGCTTTTAATTTTTCATACACATCTGTAGGCAGCACTTCATCGCCACTTACGCCCAGCAATTGTAAACCCAACCCGTTATTGCCTTCCGGTAAACGTTCGGGTGATGCGGGATTATAATAAACAGCTTTGGGTATGTGTGCAAATTTTTTCTGGATGTATTCGTTCACACGAGACCATTGATCATTGGCGGTAATCCATTTTTCACAAAGCTGGTCTATGGCGGCATTCATAAAAAATGCCAGCAGAATAGGTGCCGGACCATTAATGGTCATACTTACCGAAGTTTTGGGATCGCACAAATCAAAACCGCTGTATAATTTTTTGGCGTCATCCAGTGTAGCCACACTTACTCCACTATTACCTACTTTACCAAATATATCAGGACGATGGTCCGGATCTTCCCCGTATAAAGTAACACTATCAAATGCAGTAGATAAACGAATGGCGGGTTGACCTATGGAAACATAGTGAAAACGTTTGTTGGTTCTTTCCGGGCCACCCTCTCCGGCAAACATTCTCGTAGGATCTTCTCCCTGACGCTTTAATTCAAATACACCGGCAGTGTAGGGAAACTCGCCCGGTACATTTTCCTGTAATTGCCATCTAAGAATATCGCCCCAATCTTTGTACTTGGGCAATACAACTTTCGGAATGCGGGTACCACTTAATGAAGTAACGGTTAAAGGTTGTTTAATTACTTTATCTCTAACCTGGTATTCAAAAAAATCAGCTTTGTATTTGCTTACCAATGCGGACCATTGATCAATTAATTTTTGGCATTCAGGGTGGAGTTGTTTTTCGAAATAGGCTTTCATATCCACTAATGTCAACTCACCCCGGCCCTCTCTACTTTGTAGCGAAGGGGTATTTTTTATGGTGTCTTCGACACCATGGATTTGGTAGAGAGTAGTAGCAATAAATACCTGCTCATTTACCCAAGCATCATAGCTTCGATTATTTTCTGCAATTTCAGATAGATAGCGAACGCGTTTGGGAGGAATGATCTGCGACTTCGTTGTTGTTGACTCACCTCTAACCACGATACTTTTTAAAGAGGGTGTATTTGAAAAAACGATGGCGCACTTTTTTTCGATGGCATCAAATAATTTTTCGAAGAGTTCATTAACACCCATATCATTGAACTGTGCAGCAATAGTTCCAATAATGGGTAGGTCTTCATCTTTTGCATCCCAGAGATTGTGGTTACGTTTGTATTGTTTGCGCACATCATGCAAAGCATCCAATGCACCGGCCTTATCAAATTTGTTGATGCAGACTACATCTGCATAATCAAGCATATTAATTTTTTCCAGTTGAGAAGCTGCTCCATATTCGGGTGTCATCACATACAAACTCACATCACAATAATCCAGAATCGATGCATCACTCTGGCCAACACCAGCAGATTCCAGTATAATAAAATCGAAACCTGTGGATTTACAGATATCAATGGCTTCCTGTACATGAGCGCTCAATGCTGTATTATCATCGCGCGTTGCCAGACTGCGCATGTAGGCGCGTCCGTGAGAGATGGCGTTCATACGTATCCTGTCGCCCAGTAACGCACCGCCCGTTTTTTTCTTGGAAGGATCAACAGAAATTACTGCAATGGTTTTATCTGTAAATGAATGCAGGTAACGGCGAACAATTTCATCTGTTACCGAACTCTTGCCAGCACCACCGGTACCGGTTATACCCAATACAGGGATGGTTTTATGGGGAGTTAGCAGTTGCGCGTTGGGCGTTATTTGACCATTTTCTGCATTCGTAATCAGCCTCGCCACTTTGCGAACATCTTTCACCTCACCCAGTGTCATAGCTTTTTGATATTCACCATTTCCGTTTAAAGGAAAATCACATTGTTTGATTACATCTTCAATCATGCCTTCGAGACCCATTTTTCGACCATCATCCGGACTATAAATCCGGGTTATACCATAAGATTGTAATACCCGAATTTCTTCAGGTAGAATGGTTCCACCGCCACCGCCAAAAATTTTAATGTGGCCGCAACCGTTTTGGTCGAGCAGGTCTTTCATGTATTTAAAAAACTCAACATGCCCGCCCTGGTAACTGGTAATAGCAATGCCCTGGGCATCTTCTTCAATAGCACATTCAACAATATCAGCTACACTGCGGTTATGGCCAAGGTGAATGATCTCTGCGCCTTTGGACTGTAGAATGCGGCGCATGATATTAATAGCAGCATCGTGTCCATCAAATAAACTGGCTGCAGTAACAATACGAACTTTATGCTGGGGTGTATACGACATGATCGGGTTTTAAAACTCAGTTGCAAAATTACAGAATTAGGATCAAAGGTTAACGCTCGTTAGCTTTTAGTTGTAGATACATTTGGAGAGATTATCCTTATTTTTCAGCTTTAAATTATGTTTATGCGCTTTCAAGTACAGATCAATAAAGATTCTCTCTTTCCAATCATCCAGTTAACCGATACCCAAACGAATTCTCAGGCAGAAATATATGCTACCGGCGGACTATTAAATGCATTCACTTTTCCTGTTTCAGAAAAGGAACAGATCAATATTGTGGATGGCTTTTCCTCACCCGAGGATATGATGGTAAACATTACCAATGGTTTTAAGAGTACCAAACTCAGTCCGTTTGTGTGCCGTATGTATCAGGGAAAATATACCCTGAATAAAAAAGAATACATCATTCAAAAACATTTTCTCAGTGGGCATGCCATTCATGGTATTTTGTTTGATGCCCCATTTACGGTTACCGATACGTTTGCCAGTACCGAAAAAGCAGCGGTAACACTGGAATACCATTATCAGGCAAGTGATGCAGGCTATCCCTTTCCCTTTACCATGATGATTCACTGGCAACTGGCAACCGGCAACAAGCTTACCGTTACTACAACTGTATTTCATCATAATCAGGAAGCCATTCCAATGGCAGATGGATGGCATCCGTATTTTACACTGGGCACTTCGGTAGATGAATGCAACCTGCAATTTGACAGTGATATACAACTGGAATACGACGCCGATTTATTACCTACCGGGAAAAAATTCAGTGACTCCCGTTTCAAGAATGGGATTTCATTGGCAGGTATTGAACTGGACAATTCTTTTGAACTATCCACTGCTCTAACACAGCCAATATGTGTGCTTCAAAATAATAGCCTTAAACTTACTATTGAACCAGGAAAAAACTATCCGATTCTTCAAATCTACATTCCACCACACCGCAACAGCATTGCTATTGAAAACCTAAGTGGTGCACCGGATAATTTTAATAATGGGATGGGGTTGATAATGCTGGCGCCTAATGAGCAGAAAGTATTTAGAACAAGTTATATAATATCGAATATCGAATAATAAATGTCGAATGCCGAAGTATAGAGCTGTCACTCATTTCAATATTCGACATTCAACGTTCATCATTCGATATTCCTAGAGTTCTATTACTGCGATCATGGTGATCTCTACATTCACACCACGGGGTAATCCTTTTACTGCCACGGTTTCACGGGCAGGGTAATCTCCGGTAAAATAAGAACCATATACTTCGTTAACCTGTGCAAACAGGCTCATATCACTCAGAAAAATAGTAGTTTTTACTACATGCGCAAACGTTAATCTGGCCTCAAACAAAACAGCTTCCAGGTTTTTCATTACCTGATGGGTTTCGGCCTGTATGCTGCTCAGTTCCAGCTCGCCCGTAGCAGGTATAAATGCTACCTGGCCACTCATAAATAATAGTCCGTTTGCTTTTACCGCCTGGTTATACGGCCCAATGGGTGCGGGCGCTTTATCTGTCTTAATAATCTGCTTTGGCATGGAATTTTGTTTTAATCAGGGGCAAATTGCTGCATTTCTATCAACCTGCCAACCTAAATTTGCGCACGATACCCTGATTATGAAAATAGTTGTTAACGCAAATACCAAACAACAAACAGCCTTTGTTTCAAAAGGCATTCCAGTTGGTGTAGAAGTTTGTTTTTACGGCAAGGGCGAAACCATTCCAGAAGCAGATGCCTATTTTGATTTTTTGTACGAAGAAGAAGGATTTGCATTTCCTGGAATTACCCAAAGACCCATTTTTGTAAATGCAGTCATAAACACTACAGCAGATTTACCCGCTAACACAATTCGCATCAACGGCTGGAATGGATTTTTGGAAAGATCACTGATTGAAATCGCTATTGAAAAAAATACACCTTTTTCACCAGAAGCTGCTTCTGTTTTACAAACACTTAACTGGTCGTATCAACTGGTTCCGGATGTGCCGGGAATGATTGCAGCACGTGTGATTGCGATGATCATCAATGAAGCCTATTTTGGTTTAGGCGATGCCATCAGCAGCAAGGCAGATATTGATACAGCAATGAAACTGGGTACCAATTATCCATACGGTCCTTTTGAATGGTGTGAAAAAATCGGGATTCAGAAGATCTATACTTTGTTAGAAAAATTAAGCTTAGAAAACACACGTTACACTCCTGCTCCTGCTATGGAAAAAGAAATGCGTAACTACTAAATTCACACAATGCCTTTACTACTTAATATAGATACCGCCACCGAACATGCCAGTGTTTGCGTAAGTAAAGATGAAACGGTTTTGGGACTGATTGAAAGCACCGAGCAAAAAAATCATGCTTCGTTTGTACAGCCCGCCATACAGGAATTGATGCAGAATAGCGGCCTTACACTGTCGCAATTGGATGCAGTTGCTGTTACTGCCGGACCAGGCAGTTACACCGGATTACGGGTTGGACTGGCCACAGCCAAGGGTATTTGTTATGCCTTGAACAAGCCTCTGATCATGATCAACACACTGGAAGTAATGGCCCAGGCGGTGATTTCGCATTACAAAAACACAGATCAACCCATGCGTGTCGACTGTTTACTTTGCCCCATGATTGATGCCAGGCGAATGGAAGTATTTACGGCTTTATACACAAGCCAATTAATAGAAATACAAGCACCCCATGCACTTGTATTAGATGAGCATTCCTTTGATGAAGCCCTTACCCGGCATCCTATTATTTTTTCTGGTTCGGGCCACCATAAAATGAAAGGAATTGTAAACGATTCGAATGTGCAATTTTCAACCGCCAACCATTCGGCTGCACACTTGGCCATTCTTGCCTTGCAATCCTACCAAATTTCAAAATTTGCAAACCTTGCCTATAGTGAGCCACTTTATGTAAAGGAATTCTTCAATCCCCTGAACAAAGCGTAAGCATTCGGTTAAAAAGTATAGATAAAATTTATACTATGAATCCCGAAACTATTTGTTTAACTTTATTAGCAAGATTATAGTTTTCTAACCCCCCAATTATAACTTCATTGCTATGAGCCAAACCTTACAGGCCGTTGTACTGATTAACGGCAAAACACAGATCAAGGTTGACTTTCTTCACACGAAGAAAGCCTCATTGATTCTAAGGTCAATTAACCACAAGCTCCGTCAACAGATCATCAAATTGCTGGATGAACACCAGAAAATGACCGTTACGGAAATTTATGTAAAACTCCGTTTAGAGCAATCGGTGGCCTCTCAACACCTGGCCATTTTGCGCCGTGCAGGTATTGTAAGCACCTCGCGGGATGGTAAATTCATTTACTATTCAGTGAATTATAACCGGCTAACCGAAGTGGTTCAGTTTGTAGAAACACTGGTAGGTTGACAGTAACTATGCCATTTTCTGCCATTTTAAGGGTCCGTTCTCATTTTGGCCTGAAGCTTGCCATTACCTTTGCCTAAATAATGATTTATGTTTATTAAGCAATTATATACTGGCTGCATCAGTGAAGCCGCCTATTATATTGAAAGTGATGGAGTAGCGGCCATCATTGATCCTTTGCGTGATATTGAGGAATACCTTGACCTTGCCCACGAACGCAAAGCCACCATCAAATATATTTTTGAAACGCATTTTCATGCTGATTTTGTGAGCGGACACCTTGACCTGGCTACGGCCACCGGTGCCACGATTGTATATGGCCCCGATACAGTAACCAAATTACCGGTGCATATTGCCAAAGACGGCGAGAAATTCAACATTGGCAAATTAACCATCGAAGTATTGCATACACCCGGCCATACGCTGGAAAGCAGTTGTTTTTTATTGAAAGATGAAAACGGCAAAGACCATGCAGTATTTACGGGCGATACTTTATTTGTAGGCGATGTAGGCCGCCCCGACCTTGCTCAAAAAATGGATGAAATTACCATGGATGATCTGGCAGGTATGTTATACGAAAGCCTGAATAAACGGATCATGCCTCTGGCAGATGAAGTAATTGTATACCCCGCTCATGGCGCAGGAAGCAGTTGTGGTAAAAACCTGGGACCGGAAACATTCAGCACCATTGGTGAGCAAAAGCAAACCAACTATGCACTTCAACCACAAACCAAAGAGGCATTCATTAAAGCAGTTACTGATGGATTAGCGGCACCACCGCAATACTTCCCTATCAATGCCCTCATTAATAAAGAAGGATACGAAAGTCTGGATGCTGTTTTACAAAAAGGCCTGCAACCTTTAGCGGTTGCTGATTTTAAAAAGAAAGCGGATACAGAAGATGTGATTATACTCGACACGCGCAACTCCAATACTTTTACGCAGGGATTTGTGCCAGGCGCTATAAGCATTGGTCTTGATGGTCGTTTTGCAGAATGGGCCGGTAGCCTGTTGCCTTTTGATAAACCATTTTTATTGGTAACCGAAACAGGCAGAGAACGCGAAACCATTGTAAGACTGGCAAGGGTTGGTTTTGATAAAATAGAGGGTTATTTAAACGGAGGCTTTGAAGCATGGCAGGCCGCAGGTGAGCAGGTAGATATGGTGATTGATATTGAAGTGGATGAACTGGCAATGGATATTCCTTTTGATCCGAATATGGTGATTATTGATGTGCGCAAAAATCCTGAATATGCAGATGGCCATATCAAAGAAGCTTTGAATATTCCATTGACCGATTTGATGGATCCCGCCAGCATGGCCGATTTGGATGACAAACACAATATTTATGTGCATTGTGCCGGCGGATACCGTAGTGTAATAGCTTGCTCATTATTAAAACGCCAGGGCATACACAATCTGCATAACGTTTTAGGTGGATGGGGCAAGATTAAAGAACTGGCAGATAAAATTGAGATAGAGAAGAGTGTAGAAGTATTGAATTAACTATTAGCATCTCTTTCTCTACTACAAAATTATTTTACAACCAGGTGACCATATTTTTCTTCCTCAAAATCCCATTTCCATCTGCGGTGGCTCCATAAATAATTGGCGGGTTTGGCGCGGATGGCTTTTTCTACACGAGCCGCAAACAGTTCTGTTAGTTTTCCGTCTGCAAATTCTCTGGGCGTGTTTGTCAACAATTCAAACTGAGTATGGTAGTAGCCTCTTTTAACCTTATAAAAGTGTCCAAAAAAAACAGGTGTATTATTTAGCTTAGCACCTTTTTCAGGTCCTTTTACAAAGGGCGTTAAACGGTTAAAGAATTTTACCCAGTGTGCCGCCGCCGGGTTTCCGGGGTTTTGGTCTGCTGCCAATGCCAGTGCGTAACGTCCGTCAACCTTTGTAAGGTAATCGTGAAATTTAGTTTTAAAATCAACTGCAGGTACCAATACCGTACCATATCTAAGCCGCAGTTTACGAATCATTCTATCGAATGCTTTGTTGGCAACCGGCATATAAACGCCTACAAAAGGATACTTACCATATCTTGATTCGCCAAGGTTTACAAACTCCCAGTTAAAAAAATGGCCTGCCTGTAATTGTACATTAACGCCACTATCGTACAAAGCATTTACTATCTCAACATTAGAAGTGTACCGTTTGGCAAATGCTGCATCACTTACTGATAATAGTTTGATGGTTTCTATAAACGTGTCGGTAAAATTGTGATAAAATTCTTTTGCAATAGCAGTTCTTTCATGATCTGTTTTTTCTGGAAAAGCTATTGTGAGATTTTTTGTAACCACCTCTCTGCGGTAACCTATCATATAATAGAGAATTCCGTATACCCCATCACTGATCAGATACATCACACGCCAGGGCAATAAAGAAAATAGGTAAAATAATGGGTAGATGATATAGTACATACTGCTATAAAATAATATTCTGCAATAAATCACTTTTCTGCAAATGATCTGTATTGAAATGCAACCCCCGGCTTTCTTTTCTAAACTCAGCTCCTTTTACAATTAAATATCCTACCGTAATTAAATTTCGCAGCTCACACAATTGTGGTGATACCTTGGTAGACCGATATAGTGCTTCTGTTTCTGCAAATAAAAGATCCAGCCGCTTCATGGCTCTTTCCAAACGGATATCCGTTCTTACAATACCTACATAATCGCTCATAATTTGCTGTAGTTCTTTCAGGCTTTGCGTGATCAATATCATCTCACTGGGTTCATTGGTACTACTCGCATTCCAGTCGGGAATTTTTTCTTCAAATGTATAATTCGCTATCACTTCTTTACTATCCAGAAAACAACGATGGCCAAACACCATCGCTTCCAGTAAACTGTTACTGGCCAAACGGTTGGCTCCATGCAGTCCTGTACTGGCACACTCGCCACAGGCATACAAATGTTTAATGGAAGTTCTGCCCCATTCGTCTGTTTTAATACCGCCACAACTATAATGCGCAGCAGGTGCCACAGGAATCATGTGTTGCATTACATCAATTCCTATACTCAAACATTTTTCGTAAATATTGGGGAAATGATGAATAAATTTTTCAAGTCCCATGTGCTTACAATCCAGGTATACATGCTCGGTACCGGTACGTTTCATTTCGTTATCAATGGCACGGGCCACAATATCGCGGGGAGCCAAGTCTTTTCTGGCATCATATTTTTCCATAAAAGCTTCGCCACTTTTATTACGCAGGATACCACCATCACCCCGAACCGCTTCTGTAATCAGAAAGGAAGGCGATACCCCCGGCTCATACAATGCTGTTGGATGGAACTGGATAAATTCCATATTCTCAATCTTTCCTTTGGCACGGTATACCATCGCAATACCATCACCTGTAGCAATACGTGGATTGGTAGTGGTTCTGTATGCCTGTCCTGCACCACCGGTAGCAAGTAAAGTAATTTTAGAAAGTATTTTTTCTATCTGCTGTGTGTGCAGGTTTAATACATACACACCATAGCAAGTAATATCCAAAGTAGATTTAGTAACCAGGTAACCCAAATGGTGTTGCGTAATAATATCCACCACAAAACAGTGGTTAATGAGCTCAATATTAGAAGTCATTTTCAGTTCTTCCAGTAAGGCCCTTTCCATTTCTTTGCCGGTAACATCTTTGTGGTGCAGTATGCGGTTTTCACTATGCCCCCCCTCTTTACCTAAACTGTATTCTCCCTTCTCATCTCTATCAAACTCAGCTCCGTAAGCAATGATCTCTTTAATTCTTTCGGGCCCTTCTTTTACTACAATTTCAACAATTTTTTCATTGCACAATCCATCACCTGCTATTAATGTGTCTTCTATATGCTTGTCATAACTGTCTTTGGCTTCATCCCATACACCTGCAATACCGCCTTGCGCATATTTGGTATTAGTTTCGTCAGCCTGTGTTTTGGTAATAACGGTTATTTTTTTATCAGGAAATTCCTTTGCTGTTTTTAAAGCGTAGGTTAATCCTGCTATACCGGAACCAATCACTAAAAAATCTGTTTGCATATCTGTATCCCCGCGGGAAATTTATTTGTTATTTGTTGATTGTTGGTCAGCCAACAATGGCGGTAGACCAACAATGGCGATAATGAACAGAATCCAAATTATGACGCTATCATTTTATACAGCAGGCTCAACCCATGCATCACTTTCTTTCAATAAATTGATCAGCTCATCAACAGCAATATCACTATCAACATTTCTTTTCATGATATCCTTGCCTTTATATAAAGTGATCTTGCCCACACCACTGCCCACATAACCAAAATCTGCATCAGCCATTTCGCCGGGGCCATTTACAATGCAACCCATGATAGCGATCTTTACACCTTTCAGATGATTTGTTACGTTGCGGATTTTAGCAGTGGTTTCCTGAAGATCAAATAAAGTTCTGCCACAACTGGGGCAACTGATGTATTCTGTTTTAGAAATCCGGGTTCTGGTTGCCTGCAAAATACCGAAGGCAGTAGCATTTATAAATTGTTCTACTGATGTATTGTTACTGTAGTTGCGCCCACTGGTTTCCTGTGTGCCTGCTGAGAGGGATTGATAACTTGTATTGCTCATACCCAAACAAATTCCATCACCAAAACCGTCCAAAAACAAAGCTCCGCATTCTGTTGAATAGTGTATCAGGTGTTCATCTGTTGTTTGCCAATTACTATCTGTGATGAGTACTACGGGATTTTTTATTTTTCTGCTTTCGAGTTCCATAAACATTCTGCGAACAGCAGGCATGGCGTGTGTATTCGTACTGCTGAAACACAATACAACCGTTGGATTATTCGCCAATGCATCCAGATGTGTAAAATCATTGATCGCTGTTTCATCACTAAAACAATCCACCATTACAAAATTCAGCTGGCTACTTTTTGCCTCTGCCGTACTAAAACCCGAAGCATCAAATATGGGACAATATTTTTCTGTATGCGTTGCCTGTGCCCATGCACCTGGGTAAGTAATTACTCGTAATGTACCGGGTAAAGCAAAATCAAGTAATTGGTTACCGGTAAAAATATAATCGGCTGCCGCATCACTAATGTTCCACTTATCAGTATCTGCATCATATGTATACCCAACACTTTGTAAATGTTTGGGTGTGATATGCGTTAGTTTACTTAAGTCTGCTATTACTACAGGAACTTGTTTGCCTCCGATATTACCAACCGCAAAACTTTCGCGACGTTTATATACGAATGGGCTGTAGGGTATTTTTTCCATAGAAGGAATTGCCGCCACTGGCAGCTCATTACGCGTATATCGTTTCACCAGATCTCTGCATACGGGTATTTCAAATTCAGGATCTTCAGTAAGGCTAACCCGTACGGTATCGCCAATACCATCTTCCAGTAAGGTTCCAATGCCGGCGGCACTTTTAATGCGGCCATCTTCTCCATCACCTGCTTCAGTTACACCCAAATGCAAAGGATAACACTCACCAAATTCCGCATCCATTTGCTGTATTAACAAACGATAGGCCTGTACCATCACCTGCGGATTACTGGCCTTCATACTGAGTATAATATTATGATAGGTTTCGCTACGGGCGATGCGTAAAAACTCCATCGCGCTTTCTACCATTCCAATCGGTGTATCTCCATAACGGCTCATGATTCGATCACTAAGCGAGCCGTGATTGGTGCCTATACGCATGGCAGTTCCATACTCTTTACAAATGCTTACCAGGGGTGTAAATCTTTCGCGTATACGTTCTATTTCTTCCAGGTATTCCGCATCGGTATAATCTATCTGTTCAAATTTTTTCTTATCAACATAATTGCCGGGGTTCACCCGTACTTTCTCTACAATTCGGGCTGCAATTTCTGCTGCATTGGGTGTAAAATGTATATCAGCTACCAGCGGTGTGGTATAGCCCCTTTTATGTAATTCGTTTTTGATATTCAATAAATTCTCGGCCTCTTTTTTACTGGGTGCTGTTATCCGAACCAGTTCAGCACCGGCTTCAATGCAACGGATACTTTGTTCTACCGTAGCCATTGTATTCATGGTATCGGTAGTAGTCATGGTTTGTAAACGGATAGGGTTAAAATTGCCTAAACGCAAATCGCCAATCTTTACTTCGCGGGTAGCCAAACGACTGTATTGTGTAAGAGAGTTGCAGTATAATTGCATAACAGATATATGTTCTGCAAAACTAACAGTTAAAGGGGAGAATGGTTACAGGAAAAGGGATAATCAGGCACATTTTATCTTTCTCCATAAAACAAAAATACCTGCCAACAAACGGCTTGCCTCAGGTATAGTAGTTTTATAAAACGATTGCCAATACTTTAACGCAGATAAAAAGCATTTTTTGTTGAAATTAACTTATCGCTTCCCTTCAAAAAACTCGTTTTGCTTCAGAATGGCTTTAAGGATATTGGTTCGAACAGATGCAAGGTCTATTTCATGATTACCTTCTACATTCAATACGAAAAAATAAGGGTGTTTGTTTTCTTCTATCCAGCCAACAACCCAACCCAGTGCGTTTCCATTTTCACGAAAACCCCAACCGGTTTTGTAACTGAGTTTATAGTTGGCATTATCTTCCTGCAACATGGATTTCTTTACTATATCCTGTGTGCGCTTTTGAAAAGGCAACTGACCAAAGTATAATTTTTTAACCAGTCCCAGTTCTTCATCTGCCGTAATTTTTAGTGAATTATCCAGCCAGAAGTTATCAATTTGAGTGGTGATTTTACGGGTACCGTATGTTAGACTATCCAGCCAACGCTGCATGGTATCTTTACCAATTCTACGGGCTACTTCCTGGTAATAAGGAACTGCAGAAACTTTAAACGCTTCTTCCATAGTAAGGTCTTTGTTCCAGGCAGTTGCGGTATCGCCTCCGGGAAAACTGCGTACCACACCATCCCATTTAATCACCATTTTTTCATTTACAATTTTACCCGTTTCAATACCGATTAAGGAGTTAACAATTTTAAAAGTAGAAGCCGGCAAATAAGCAGAATCTTTAAACCGCGAAAGGTTATAAATGGTGAACTGACCTGTACCATTATCATACAAACCAAATGTGCCGGTAACTTTTTGCTCCTCAAAATACTTTTGTAAACTGTTGTCCACAGTTACATTGTTCGGAGAGCAGGAGGTAATTAACAATGAAAAATTAAAAATTAAAAATAGAGCCCCATTTGTGTGATTAAAAAACCTTTTATTCATTTTACTGCTTTTAATTATTAATTTCTAATTGTTAATTTTTAATTACTCAAAACCCCAAGCTCTCTCCCCACTTTTGTAAAAGCTGCAATAGCCTTATCCAAATGCGCCTGCTGATGTGCCGCGCTTAATTGTACACGAATACGGGCCAATCCTTTTGCCACAACCGGAAAAAAGAAACCAATCACATACACGCCTTCTTCCAGCAGTTTAGCCGCGAAAGTCTGTGCTACCACTGCATCATACAACATGATTGGAACAATGGGATGGTCGCCGGGCTTGATATCAAAACCCGCTTCCGTCATTTTATTTCTAAAATATTGTGTGTTGTATTCCAATGTATCTCGCAGTTCTGTGGTTTCGGTAAGCATATCCAAAACAGCTATAGAAGCACCTACAATACTAGGTGCAACTGTATTTGAAAAAAGATAAGGCCTGCTTCGCTGGCGCAACATTTCAATAATTTCTTTTCTTCCGGAAGTAAAACCACCACTAGCACCTCCCAAGGCTTTCCCTAATGTTCCGGTGATGATATCAATACGCCCCATTACATTTCGGTACTCATGTGTACCACGACCTGTTTTACCAAGAAAACCGGATGAATGACATTCATCAATCATCACAATCGCATCGTATGCATCTGCCAGATCACATATTTTATCCAACTGCGCAATGGTTCCGTCCATACTGAACGATCCATCTGTAACAATCACACGAGTTCTGCAACCGGCACTTTCTTTTAGTTTAACTTCCAGATCAGTCATATTATTATGCTCATAACGAAAGCGTTGTGCCTTGCACAAACGAACCCCATCTATGATGGATGCATGGTTCAATGCATCGCTGATAATAGCATCCTGCTCGCCAAACAAGGGTTCAAATACACCACCATTGGCATCAAAAGCAGCAGCATATAAAATGGTATCTTCTGTACCTAAAAAACTGGCGATTTTTTGTTCCAGTTCTTTGTGAATATCCTGCGTGCCGCAAATAAAACGAACACTGCTCATACCATACCCATGGGTATCAATGGCTTTGTGTGCCGCTTCAATTACTTTGGGGTGAGAGGAGAGGCCGAGATAATTATTGGCGCAAAAATTCAACACTTTTTTACCATTCACCGTAATTTCAGGTCCTTGCTCGCTGGTAATGATGCGTTCTTTTTTCATCAATCCCGCAGATTCGATTTCTTTCAGTTCTTCACCGATACGGGAAACAAATTTTTCATTCATAAGCTAGCCTTTTCGAAAGGCAAAGGTAGAGGAATATTGAATATCGAATGATGAATGTCGAATGTCGAAGTATTCGTTTAGAAGGAAGCATCCCATCTCATAAACCGCGCCTTTGCGCCTTTGCGTGGAATTTTTCTCGCAAAGGCGCAAAGGCGCGGTTTAGAAAGCATTTCGTTATAAAATAACTTCATCATTCGACATTCGACATTCAGCATTCGATATTCCCTTTCCTTACAGCACAAACCTATACCCAACCCCTTTGATGGTAATGATTTCGAGTGAGGGATCTTCTTTGAGGTAGCCGCGTATTTTGGTAATGTACACATCCAGGTTACGGCTGTTGAAAAAAGAATCATTTCCCCAAATATGGTTCAACAGATCACGGCGGTCAATTACCTGATCCCGCTTTTGATAAAGATATTTCAGTAATTCGGTTTCTCGATAAGAGAGTTTTTTTTCTTCGCTGCCAAAATTCAGTACCTGCTTGTTCAGGTGAAACTGGTATTTACCAATCACAATCATATCCCCTACATTCACCAGTACTTCTTCTTTTTTTAACCTCAATGCATTTTCGATGCGTACAATCAGTTCTTCCATGCTGAAGGGTTTACGGATATAGTCGTTACCACCAATAGTAAAACCATGCACCACATCATCCGTTTGCGTTTTAGCAGTTAAAAAAATTACCGGTACATCGTCATTGAGTTTGCGGATATCTTCTGCCAGTTCAAAACCACTTCGGTTGGGCAACATCACATCCAATACACAGATATCCGGATGATGCTCTTTAAATGAAGCGATTACATCGGCCCCATCACTTTCCATGATCACAGTAAACCCTCTTAATTCAAGGGTTTCTTTTACAATTTTTCCCAAAAACAATTCATCTTCAACGTAAAGAATTTTTATGCTCATGTAACTGGTAATTTTATCGTGAATGTGCTGCCTTTACCTTGTTCGCTATCAACCGAAATGGTTCCGCTATGCCGTTTAATTACATGTGCCACATAACTTAACCCCAACCCATAGCCCTTGATATTATGATGATCTCCATTGGGCACTCGGAAAAATTTATCAAATATTTTATTTCGGTAATCTGGTGAAATACCAATGCCTCTGTCAACTACCTGTAATACTATATTATCGGTTTGGTGTTGTAATCGCAAGGTGATCTGGGGGTTACCCTGGCTATATTTTAATGCGTTATCTAATAAATTAAATATTACGCTGGTAATGTGTAATCTGTCTGCCAGTATAGTAAAATAATTACCCTGTATTTCCAGTTCAACATCTGCATGGTGTGCGTTGAATTGAAGCTTCATAGTATTCAGCACTTCTTCAGTTAGTTGTTTCAGATCAAATATTTCTTTTTTCAGTTCCAGTTCTCTGTTTTCAAAAAGAGATAATTTCAGCACTTTGTCTACCAGTAAACTCAGTCTTTGTAATTCGGCCGCAGATATATCCAGGTATTCTTTGGTTCTTTCCGGATTTTGAATACCTCCAAAATTGCGAAGTGCTTCTACGGCAACGCTTACTGTGGCCAGTGGTGTTTTTAATTCATGCGTAATATTGCTTATGAAATCGTTTTTCATCTCTGTTAATTTACGCTGTGCCACCAGATTTCGATAGAGAAAAATAAACGTAACAGAAGTAAACGCGATCAGGAAAAGAGAAAACAAAATCTGTAACGAGATCCGCTTTAATAAAAAAACAGTTGGATTTTCGAAAGCAGCCTGGTACCAGTAAGGTTGAATAAAACCAACAATAGCAGGACTTGTGGTAAACTGGCCACTACTCACGGTATCTTTCCGATGCAATGAATCATCTTTCCCTTTTTTTATTTGGAAACTGATGGGTATACCTGCTTTGCTCAATTCTTTTTGATAAACAGAATCTAACTTATAAACAGCCAATGTATCATCCAGTGCTTTACCGGAGGTGATCATTCTGATGATGGCTTTTTCAGGAAGTACCATTTCTGCCGATGTATTGGCAACAGTAACTTTTTTTAATTCAGAAAATGGCGATGGCATTTTTTTGGAAGACCGGCTAAGCAATACATTAGAAGCGCTTACCGCCATCATTGGTTTTGAAACAGCTTTTGGTTTAGAGCCAGGACTATCTGTTAGCGTGCTATTAAAACTCAAGGTTACATTCATGCCAGCCTGCGACATACGACGAAGCAATGCCGTATCCATACTGGGTGGCAGTTTAACATTGGTAATCTGTCGGTTCATCAGCATCCGCGCAAGTTCTGGTGACAATGCAGATCCGCTGTGTATCTCAATACGTCTTGCCCCATCAGTACGGGAAGTATCGTGCTCATTAAAAAAGAAAGCCTGTGTTTTAGAAGCTGTAGCAGAATCGCGATTTTTAATGTTGCTATTTTTAATGAGCTTTGCATTCTGCTGACGCAGGGCATTGACTGCATTGTAGGCAAACAAATTATCGCCGGCATTTTGCCTGAAGATGAGGGTATCTGCTTTAAAACGGTCTACCTGCATTTTATACACCACATCCCGAAATATACCGTTGGTCTCCTTTTTCAAAGTCTGCCATTCTTCTTTGTACAAACGGTTTATCCAATACGACTGAAAGGCAACAATCATTAGGATTGCAGCCGCCAGTAATACAAGCGATAACTTTAGTTTATTCATGACAACTTTGCTGTTACAAATATAAATAGCCTTTTCAGGGTAGGGGTTTTTTATTAACCTTAATTAACCTTTGAGCAAGAATGCTTAACCAGCCATCGGTTTAGCTTTGAGTTCTAAAAACAAACCAACATGAAAAAAGTATGGTACCTATTAACCTGTCTGCTGAGTATGAATGCGGTTCAGGCGCAGATAAAAGAAGGGACGATTTATTATGATCAAAAAATAAACATGCACAAAACCATACAGGATGAGCAAATGAGGGCCATGATACCCGAATTCCGTACCAGTAAATTTATGCTGCTGTTTAGCGATAGTATTTCTATGTACAAACCGGTACCGGAAGATGAGGCACCCGACCCCTTTGCCGGCAATGGCCCGCGTTTAGTAATACGGATGGGTGCTGCCGGTGGTGATTTGTATAAAAACTTAGCGCAATTAAAATCTGTTCAGGCTTCTGAAGTGGGTGGTAAAAACTTTTTGATTGTAGACACCATACAACAGCAACCGTGGAAATTAGGAACGGAAACAAAACAAATATTGGGGCACACCTGCCACAAAGCAACCCGTAAGATAATGCAGCCAGTAGGCCGAACCATAGTAATGGGCGGTGGCGGCGGTGCCCCCCGTGACACAACCACAACAAGAACAGCACCACAAGGCAAAGAAGTGGAAGTGATTGCATGGTTTGCAGATGATCTGGTAAGCCCTGTTGGACCAGAAAATTATGGCCAGTTACCCGGCGTAATTCTGGAGCTGGATATTGATAACAGTACAAGGGTATTTACAGCAACAGAGATCAAAAAAACAGTTGATCAGAAAGAAATAAAAGAACCTAAAAAAGGAAAAATAGTAACCCGCCCGGAGTTTACTAAAATGATGGAAGCCATGATGAGCACTCAGGGAGGTGGAATGCGGTTTGGTAATTAATTATATAATTGCTTACATAATAAAGCCCGTTTTATTGAGACGGGCTTTTTTGTGTTAGTAGGGGAATACTATTGGATAAATTTATCTTTAGCTATTTCAGCTTGGAAGAATACTATTTTGATCTAGTAGCTGTTTGAGTTAATTATTACGAACTCCTTATACCTCTTGCGAAAACGCTACAAGCTCTGCCGCTCTGCAGTTAGAGCAAGCTAAAGCCAACCGCTGAGTCGAAGAGAACAGGAAGGTTTCTAAGAGAAAAATAAGTAGGCGAACTAAAAATAAATATTTCAACCAGCTTCTTGGGAATGCAATTTTTTAAACACAGAGGTACAGAGCGTATGGAGTTTGCAAATAGGATTTTTAGGTAGTAAAATAACTATATAAATTTTTAGGTTTATCATAGTCAAGAAAGAACCCTAAAAAATCGGGTATAAACACCTCTTGCAACTTTTCAAACTATTGTATTGTTTTACCCTTAAAAATGGAGTTCATTAAAGTTTGCATTCATTGTGTATTGTCGGTTAAACAGGGAGAACCTGTTTTATCGAAAGCCATCCGTTATGCCTTATTTGAGCATATAAAAAAATATGCACTTGAAAAAGGTATTTACATTGATAATCTCAATGGTTATGTAGATCATGTGCATTGTTTGCTTTGGCTGCAGCCCTCTCAAACTGTTGATGAAGTAGTTAAACAATTAATGAATGATTCAACTTATTGGTTGAATAATAAATCAGGAATAGATACAGTAAGATTAGAATGGGATGATGCGTATATAGCAGTCTCAGTAAGCGAATCCATGTTATCCAAAATGAGAATGTATATAGACAACCAGGAAACTATTCATCTGAATAGGAGTTTTGGGGAGGAGTATGAGGCGATGATGAAAATGTATCATTTTCCTCAGCCTTAGCCTCTCCCAATTTCACCTCACCCCTAACCCCTCTCCACTGCGTGGAGAGGGGGATGATCCCTTCTCCACGCAGTGGAGAAGGGCCGGGGATGAGGTTACCCGCCGATGGTTCTTACTACCATCCTTGGCCCCTGCGCATTAGTGCCAGCTTTATTCAAACTAAACGTAAAGCTTAGCAGAAAATAACGCTGCAAAACATTGTAGCGGGTATCTTCAATATAATTCTGATTGGCATTTCTGCTAACACCCTGGTTCTGGTTTAGCAAATCAAACCCACTGAATTTTATTTCTGCACGTTTGTTCTTTAAAAAACTTTTTGCAATAGATGCGTTCCAGAAACCTACCTTGGTATTAAAGCCATCTGCACGGCCGCTGTTAATGGTATAATTAAACGTATTGTTTAGCACCAAACCCCATGGCAGGTAGTTGAACATATCAAAACCATATACCTGCTGCAGGTAATTGCTATTCAGTTGCGGCTGCAAAGTGTATTTTACTTTGCTGAAGTTTAGTCTGCCCGATGCGGTAATATCCACCACATTCTCTACTGAAAAATTATAGTTGATGTTTGGGCCAATGCTGCTGTTATCAATTCCATTTTTTGCTCCATTCAAAAAGCTAATATTATGCAGCAGGTTACTACCTACACCCAGATCAACCCTTGATTTTAATTTCTTGAGTGGGAAGCCAGCATTGATCTGTCCAAAAACAGAATAGTTTCCATTGGCATTTACCGGCATGGTTACCCTTGAACCATTGTTACTAAGTATATCGGCATTTACAATAGCGTTATTTGTGGTACTTGCAGAAATAAAAGCAAATAGGTTTTGTTGTGTGTACATATTGGTTGAGAAAAAATTCAGATTAACCGATTGCGCATAACTACGTTTCAGGTTGGGGTTACCGGTGTAACTGTTCAACTGATCACTTACCACGGTTACCGGTTGCAACTGGTTGGTATTGGGTTGTGTTGTTGATGTAGTATAATTAATGCTTAGCGTTCTTGTGCTGTTAAAACGATATTGCACATTGGCATTGGGTAACACATCGGTAAAATTCTGTTTAATCAAAGTTCCATTGGTATTGTTGGTGCTGTATAAAGTAGCGGTCTGCAGGGAACTACCAACGGTTAGACTCATTTTTTTCTGATTGGTACGAAAGCTTGCACTACCACCGGTATAATTGTATTCGCTTTTAAAATCATTGCTTTGAGCAGTATTCAACTGATCATATTTTCCGGATAGTTGGCCATAGTCGTAAGTGGTACGTTTACTATCTCCCACGCTGGTATTATAATAAGCACTTAACTCCAGTAAAGATTTTTTACCTATGGGTTCTGTATATACCAGGTTACCCCCAAAGCTTCTTGTTACTGCTTCGCGCCGGTTTTTTTGGTTGGTGATGGAATCTTTTAAACCTACTCCGCCAGCAAAAAAAGTATTGCGCGTATATAGATCTTCATTTTGTTTACTATCGTTATAGCTAAGACTTACCGAACTGGATAGGGTTCTTCCCTTTTTTGCAAACCGTTTTCTAAACAATGCATTTCCGCCAAAATTAAATGCATCTGAATGGGATTTACTTTCTGTATTACCACTATTGAGTTTGATGTCTTTCGCATCCTGCGATAGGTAATTACTTGTGCTGCGAATATCTGTCTGTTGTGTAGTAAACTGAGGCGTGAATTTAATGGAATGAAATGTATCAAGCTTACTATCAATCGTCATATTAATGCGCTGTTGCTTTGCATTACGCACCGTATTGCTATTACTTAGATAATCAAATTCATTTCCGGGCAATAAGTTTTTACGATTGGTGGTACGGTTGGTATTCAAATCAATATTGCTTCCCATGAAGCTGGAATTAAAATCGGTTTTTTTATTCCAGGTATCGTTAAAATTTAATCCACCTGCTATGGTAGTTGCAACACCTTGCTGGTTTTGGCCCTGACCTGTTACGGGTAATCCGTTATCATCGCCACCACCGCTACGGATGGTAATACCACCGCCGTTGCGCATTCCTCTTGATAATTCACCAGTAAAATTCAATACATCTGTAATTGAAAAACCCTGGCGATTGGTATTATTGGCCATACCAATCATAGACAACTGCTTATCACCATTAAATTTATTTACATTGGTTTGTGCATCAAATCGTTCATTGGTACCGGCACCTGCCGCCACTTTTCCAAAGAGTGCATTGTTTCTGTCTTTCTTTAATTTCAGGTTAATGGCTTTTTCGCTTTGTCCATCATCTACTCCTGTAAATTCTGAGCGGTCGCTTTTTTTATCAAATACCTGCACTTTATCAATCGCATCTGCATCGAGGTTCTTGGTAGCTATTTTTGGATCTCCAGTAAAAAATTCTTTCCCATTTACTAATACGCGGTTAATGCGTTGACCATTTACCCTTACGGTTCCATCGTTATCAACGGTAACACCTGGTAATTTTTTCAGCAGGTCTTCAACTACTGCATTGGGTTGGGTCTTAAAGTTTTCTGTATTAAACTCAACGGTATCATTATTAATAGTAACCGGTGCACGGCGGGCAGTAACGGTAACATCGCCTGCATTTTGTATATCGGTCATATTAATGTTTCCCATGTTAACCTCATCTCCATCTTTCTCTATGGTAAGTGTTTTCCATACAGGCAAATAACCTACATAAGAAGAGGAGAGCAGGTATTTGCCTTTATCTAACGCATTCAGTTTAAACGCTCCGGTAGAATCGGCACGGGTAAATGTAACAAGGGTAGAATCTTTTGCATTCACCACAGAAACAGTGGCGTAAGCAAGTCCTTTTTTTGAAATGGTATCAAACACAATGCCTTTAATGGCAGCTGGTGCTTTTTGGGCCTGAGAGAGAAAAGGTAACAGGAGAATAAACAGCAGGGTATAGATCCGGTTCATAGCCATATGTATTTTAATGGCTCAAATGTACCGGCATAACTGTATAGTAGGGGTTAATGAACTTTGTTGAAAGGTTAATGAAGGTTAAAGGAATTGGGGACAATGGAAAAATAAAAAACCGTCATTTCGATCCCGCAAGAGCGGGAGAGAAATCTGCTAATCGATTAGCAGATTTCTCTCTTCGTTCGAAATGACGGTTTGGTGCTTAGTTTTCTATTCCCAACAATTCCACTTCAAAAATCAAAGTAGCACCTGGACCAATATTTGGAGGGGCATTATCGCCGTAGGCAAGATCTGAGGGAATGTATAATTTCCATTTGCTGCCAATGGTCATTAGTTGCAAGCCTTCCTGCCAACCCCGGATTACATTGCCCAGTTGAAAAGTGATGGGCTCGCCTCTATCAACAGAGCTGTCAAATTTTGTTCCGTTAAGAAGCGTACCTGTATAATGACATTTTACTTTATTCGCCAACGTAGGTTTTGTATTATCGGTTCCGGCACGGATGATTTCATATTGTAAGCCGCTGGGTAAAGTTACCACACCCGCACGTTTTCCATTGGTAGACAGAAAAACCTGACCTTCTTTTTTGGTTACTGCTGCTTTGGCTTCGTTTTCTTTCTGTTTTGATTCATTTATTTTTTGCTGATACGTGCTGATACATTGTGTAATAGCTGCATCATCCAGTAAGGAGGGCTTATTGGTTCTTAGATCGCTCATTGCTTTTTGGAACAATGTCATATTTAGGTTTTCAAAACCTTGTCCTTTTAAACTCTGCGCAATCCGTAAACCTACTGCATAACTGATGCTATCGGTATTATTTTTAAAAGGGTTTACCGGTGCAGCTTTTACTACCGGTTTGGCAACAACTGGTTTTTTAACCTGGGCAAAACCACTAACGGTTATCAGGCCTAATGCCATAACTAAAATCGATTTGTTCATGTTGTTTGATTTGTGAAGGTCAAAGAAACGATATTTTAGGTTATCACCCATCATCACCTATAAGGGGAGGGAGATAGTACTTTGAATTATCCTAAAAGTTGATCAATGGCCATGTGTACCCTTGAAAAGTTAAACTGTGAAAGGGTTTGTTGCATCATGGCTTCAATTTTATCATTGCACAGGTTACCAATGCTTCCTTCGTGTGTATGATTTACCTGTGTATTATGATTAAATTTTCCTTCCTCAATAGCTGTTCCTACCTGTTTATATGCATCGCGAAAAGGAATACCCTGCAGTACCAGTTTGTTTACTTCTTCTACGCTGAAAACATATTTGTATTTTTCATCCGTAAGAATATTTTCTTTAATACTGATATTGGATAACATCAGACTTACCATAGTGATACAGTCCTTTACCGTTTGAAATGCTGGGAACAGGTGTTCTTTCAACAACTGCAAATCGCGGTGATAACCGGAAGGAAGATTACTGGTCATTAGTAAAATTTCATTGGGCAATGCTTTCAGCCTGTTACAATAAGAACGTACCAGCTCAAATACATCCGGATTTTTTTTATGTGGCATAATACTCGAACCCGTAGTTAGGGATGCGGGGAAACTGATAAAATCAAAATTCTGGTTCAGGTACAAACAGGCATCCATACTTAAGCGTGATAAGGTATCGGCAATATTAGCCAATGCCATCGCTGTAATGCGTTCCGCTTTACCACGACCCATTTGCGCATACACAACATTGTAATTCAGATCAGCAAAACCCAGCAATTCTGTGGTCATAGTACGATTAATGGGGAAAGAAGATCCGTACCCTGCAGCAGAACCTAATGGATTTTTATTTACCACTTGGTAGGCAGCCTGTAATGTAATCATATCATCTACCAGACTTTCTGCATACGCGCCAAACCACAAACCAAAAGAAGAGGGCATAGCCAATTGCAGGTGCGTGTATCCCGGAAACAAATGTTGTTTGTATTTTTCACTTTGCTGAATCAACAAATGAAACAAAGGTTGCATTTCGTTTACCAATATTTCTATTTCGTTTCGCAAAAATAATTTAACATCAACCAATACCTGGTCGTTACGGCTTCGGGCAGAATGAATTTTTTTTCCTGTATCACCCAGTTTTTGAGTAAGCAGAAGTTCTACCTGCGAATGAACATCTTCTATTCCATCGGCAATGGTGAATTGTGAATGGTGAATTTGGTAGTAGATATTCTGCAACTCCTGAATAATGTCTGCAGACTCTTCTTTTGTCAACAATCCAACACTGGCAAGCATTTTGGCATGCGCAATAGAGCCCAGCACATCAAAGGGCGCAAGTAACAGATCAAACTCCTTATCCTTTCCAACGGTAAATTTCTCTACCAGTTTTGATGTATCAGTATTGTCTTTACTCCAGAGTTTCATAATACTTGCTTTAGAAGTTCAATATAAAGGTCTATCCCTTTTTGTATTTCATCAAGATAAATAAATTCGTCTGCGGTATGACTTCTTGCACTATCGCCCGGACCCATTTTCAGGGTTTGAAATGGCATCAAAGCTTTATCACTCGTTGTAGGCGATCCATAATATGATCGGTTAAGTTCAAGCCCCGCTATTACTAAAGGATGTTTCATACTGATAGAGGTAGAACGCATACGCATACTTCTTGGCACCACTTCACTTTTCACATTTGCCTGAATGATATCGAGAACTTCTTCAAACGAATACAATTCATTCACACGTACATCCACCACAAAACGACATTGAGAGGGTACTACATTATGTGCCTTATTTTCCGTTTCAATAACGGTAACCGACATTTTTACTTTACCCAGTAACGATGATATTTTTTCAAACTCAAAATTGCGGAACCATTCAATATCTGGGAGTGCTTTGTATAACGCATTCTCGCCTTCTTCACGTGCTGCATGTCCGGCTTTACCGTTAGCGGTAACATCCAATACCAGTAAGCCACGTTCTGCAATAGCCATGTTCATCAGGGTTGGCTCGCCAACAATACCGCAACTAATGGAGGGTAATTCCTTCAGTAAAATTTCAATTCCATTTTTTCCGGAGATCTCTTCTTCTGCTGTAGCAGCAAATACCAAATTGTATGTTAGATCTGTTGCCTCATAAAAATGAAGGAATACAGCGAGTAATGATACCAGGCAACCACCTGCATCGTTGCTACCCAGACCGTACAATTTTCCATCTTTGACCATTGGTAAAAATGGATCAAGGGTATAGGCCTTGTTGGGTTTAACCGTATCGTGGTGAGAATTTAATAATAGGGTGGGTTTGGTTTCATCAAAGTAAAGATTCTTTGCCCATACGTTGTTAAGGAATCGATTAACAGGAATGCCATGCGACTGGATAAAATTTTCGAGTATCGCTGCGGTTGCGTCTTCTTCTTTACTGAAAGAAGGTGTTTCAATTAATTGTTGTAAAAGGGTTACTGCGTTGCCATACAGTACCGATGTATTGTTATTCATATAAAATAGTTGTTCCGGCTTCGCCGGTAATCAGTTGATGTAATTGTTCTGCTTTCCCAATCATTACTTTGCTTACGCCTTTTTGTAAGGCAGCAAATGCGTTATCGAGTTTTGGTAACATCCCCGCGAAGATGCGCTTGGCTGTTTTCAGCTCGGCATAATACGCAGGGGTTAGTTTTGAGATCACAGAATGTTCATCAGTAATATCCAGTAGTACACCAGACTTCTCAAAAGAGTAGATCAGGTTTACTGTATATGTTTTTCCCAGCGCAGTGGCAACCTCCTGCGCAACGGTATCTGCATTTGTATTAAATAAATTTCCTTTAGCATCGTGTGTAATGGGGGATGCTACTACCGCCATATTCTGTTCTAACAACAATTGTAATAACGCTGTATTCACTACATCAATGTCTCCCACATAACCATAGTCAATAGTAGCATGCTGCCGTTTGTGTGCCTGTATCAGGTTGCCATCAGCACCTGTTAAACCCATAGCATTGCAGCCATTTGCCTGCAACTGCGCCACGATATTTTTATTGATGTAACCAGCGTACACCATGGTTACAATCTTTAGTGTTGCTGCATCAGTAATTCTTCTGCCATCTACCATCTGCTGTTCAACACCCATTTGATCGGCTAGATTGGTTGCCAGTTTACCTCCGCCATGTACGAGAATTTTCTTTCCTTTCACGGCAGCAAATAATTGCAGGAATGATGCGAGTTTCACCTCATCATCAATAATATTTCCTCCAATTTTTACAACGTATACCGCTTCCAATTGTCTATTTTTTATGTGTTAGTATTTCAGCCAATACAGCTTGTGCGGCCCATACCCGGTTACCGGCCTGCCTTGTAACCAAACTATGGCTGCTATCCAGCACTTCATCACTCAGTTCTACATTTCTTCTTACCGGTAAACAGTGCATTACTTTGGCATTGTTTGTGGCTCTCAACTTTTCTTCTGTTAACATCCACGCAGGATCGTTTTCATATACTTTACCGTAATCGGTATAAGTGCTCCAGTTTTTTACATACACAAAATCGGCATCCTGCAAAGCGGCATCCTGATTTTGCGTAATAGTGGCACCTTTGGTGAATTGTTCAGCCAATTCATACTCTTCCGGATGTGTGATCACAAAATCAGCTTCACCCCACGCATTGATCCACTCAGCAAAACTGTTGGCCACACATTGCGGTAACGGTTTAATATGCGGGGCCCAGGTAAGAACAATTTTTGGCTTTTTACCTGTAGGAGCAAGTTGCATATTTTCTTTGATCGTAACAATATCGGTTAAGGATTGCAGCGGATGTAACGTAGCACTTTCCAAACTCACTACGGGTACACCTGCATACTTAATAAACTGGCTGATGAACATTTCACTGTAATCATCTTCCCTATTTTTTAAAGATGGGAAAGTTCTGATACAAAGAATATCAAAGTACTGGCCCAATATGGGTGCGGCATCTTTCACGTGTTCTACTGTATTACCACTCATGATGGCACCTTCTTCAAATTCCAATGCCCAGCCTTCCTTGTCTACATTAAATACTACCGCCTCCATACCTAAATTTTTGGCGGCGATTTGTGTACTTAATCGTGTTCGCAAACTCGGATTTAGGAATAATAAGCCAATACGCTTATCTGCACCCAGATTCCTGTCTGCAAAGGGGTTGGCTTTATACGCCAACGCTTTTGCTGCTAGTGCATTAATATCTGTAACATCTTTAGCGGAAATAAATTGTTTCATTTTACATGCTTAACGCTTAACGCCGAACGCTTAACGCAGGAGGCGGAATGCAGATTTTTTTTAAATTAGGTACGTATGGTTTTGATCAGATTAATGAGTTTTGCTTTTACTTCATTAATCATTTCATTCACCTGTTTATGTGTGATCTTATCAATTTATTGCAAATCATGGGCTAATAATAAACAGTATTCTGATTCATGACAAGAACCTAGTGAAATATCCAGAAAATGAGCAAAATCTTTCTCAGTAGCTCTTCCACATCCTTCAACTATATTAAGCGGTATGGAATAAACAGCCCGTTTTAACTGACCGGTTAATTCATATTGCTCTGATTTTGGAAATAGTGGTATGATTACCTTATAAACATGTAAGGTTAATGCGTGTGATTTTTGCCAAACATCATATTTACGATAATCTCTCATTAATAAAAACAACTTAATCAAATCTAATATTCCTCTTAAACCGCATGCATTTCGCGTTAAGCGTTTTGCGTTAAGCGTTCCGCATTAACCTCATCAATCGCTTCTTCCAAAGATTCCAGAAAATCATCTATTTGCTTTCGTGTTAAAGACAACGAGGGCAATAAACGAATCACATTCGGCTTGGCTTCTCCGGTGAATATTTTAAAATCAAACAGTAGTTTTTTCTTGAGGTCTTTCAATTCTTCCGGCACATCAAAACCAATCATCAATCCACGGCCACGAACATTTTGTAATACTGTAATGGCTTTCAGTTTCTCCATCAGGTAATCACCATTTTCTTTTGCATTAGCCATCAGGTTATCCTGTTCTATCACTTCCAGTACAGCCAATGCTGCAGCACAAGCCAGCTGGTTACCACCAAACGTGGTGCCTAACATACCATACTTAGCCTGAATGGTTGGTGCAATCAGGATGCCCGCAACCGGAAAGCCGTTACCCATTCCTTTTGCCATTGTATAAATATCTGCAGACACTCCCGCAAAATCGTGTGCGAAAAATTTACCAGTTCTACCATAACCGCATTGTACACTGTCTGCAATGTATACAGCACCGCTTTCATCACACAAGTTTCTGATCAGTTGCAGGAAAGAATTATTGGCAATATTAATACCACCCACACCCTGTATACCTTCAATAATCACCGAAGAAATTTCTGCACCATGTTTGGCAAAACAATCTTTCAACGCAGCTTCATCATTAAAAGGAAGAAAGATAATATTATCAGTTTCATTAACTGGTGCAACAATAGCCGGGTTGTCTGTTGCTGCAACAGCCAAAGAAGTTCTGCCGTGAAAAGATTTTGTAAACGCCACTATTTTTTTACGTCCATTATGAAACGATGCCAGTTTCAATGCATTCTCATTGGCTTCGGCACCACTGTTGCAAAGAAACAGCTGGTAATCTTCTTTGCCACTTACGCGGCCAAGTGTGGCAGCTAGCTCGGCCTGTACCGGAATGATAACAGAGTTAGAGTAAAAAGCAATTTTCTCCAGTTGTTCTTCAATTCGTTTTACCCAATGTGGATGCGTGTGCCCTATGCTGATTACCGCATGACCACCATACATATCTAAATACTGCACCCCATTATCATCCCATACATACGAGCCTTTGGCACTGGTGATGGCGATGTTATTTAAAGGGTATACGTCGAATAATTTCATTTTGTTACGCTTAACGCGGAACGCAGAACGCGGAACGCAGAACGCAGAACGCAGTTTTATGCGTTAGGCGTTAAGCGTTAGGCGTTAAGCGTTCAGCTTATTAGAAATAATTTGCTTTCAATTTTAACCCCGCACTCTCCTCTATACCAAACATCAGATTCATATTCTGCACGGCCTGGCCACAGGCGCCTTTTAATAAATTATCTATGGCCGAGTGTATTACTATTTTACTTCCCTGCTTTTCTATGTGTAGTAAACATTTATTGGTATTCACTACCTGCTTAAGATCGATCATGGTTTCGCTTACATGGGTAAATGTGTGTAGCTGGTAATAATCTTTGTACAATTCTTTAATGGCCTCTAAGGGTAAACCACAATCAACCACAGAACTTACATAAATACCCCTTGTAAAATCTCCTCTCCACGGTACAAAATTTACCTGCATACCATCGTTACCCTGTAATTGCTGCAGGCTTTGGTGTATCTCGTTAATATGCTGGTGCTGCAATGATTTATAGGCTTGTATATTATTGGCACGCCAGCTAAAATGAGAAGTGCTGCTAAGACCTTGTCCGGCACCAGTAGATCCGGTAATCCCTGTTGTATACACATCCCCCAATACGCCTGCCTGTGCAAGCGGTAATAGCCCCAGCTGAATGGCAGTGGCAAAACATCCCGGGTTCGCAATATTAGATGCGGTTTTTATTTGCTCTTTATTCAGCTCCGGTAAACCATATACAAACTGTTTGTTACCTAATACCGATTTATCTGCCAGCCTGAAATCCTGCGAAAGATCAATGATGCGAACCTGATCAGGAATGGCATTGTCTGTTAAAAATTTCTTTGCATCTCCATGACCTACACATAAAAATAAAACATCAATATCATGTTGAACAGTATTGGTAAACACTAAATCGGTTTCTCCAATTAGATCAGCATGTATTTTGCTTACCGCATTATCCGCATTACTAGTACTATGTATAAAAGATATAGATACATTAGGATGGTTGATCAATAAGCGAATCATTTCACCACCCGTATATCCGGCACCACCCACAATGCCCGCACGAACAATTGCTCCGCTACCTCCTTCCACAAAAGGGGCATAAGTACTGCTATTTGGTATAAATACTGTTCTCATTTTTGTTGACAAAGGTTTCGATTCTCATTCAGGGTTATTCGACTCTTTGATGTTGTGATAAATACCTGTCTGGTTACCAAATATTTTAGAGAACCCTCTCACATCTTCACCACTCCATCCGCTGTTCATCTCACCATATTTACCAAACTTGCTGCTCATCAGATCATACTTTGATTCAATTCCAATCACCTGAAAACGATACGGTAATAATTGAACAAATACATCTCCGGTTACATGGGCCTGTGAACTTTCCAAGTAGGCTTCTATATCACGCATTACCGGATCCATGATCTGTCCTTCGTGTAACCAATTGCCGTAGAACTGTGCCAGTTGGTCTTTCCAGCCTAATTGCCATTTGGTTAATACATGTTTCTCTAATGCATGGTGTGCCTTTAAAATAACCATTGGTGCCGCTGCTTCAAAGCCTACGCGGCCTTTGATGCCGATAATGGTATCACCCACATGAATGTCTCTACCAAGCCCAAAGGGGCCGGCCAGTGTTTGTAAATATTGAATGGCTTCTGAAGGATGTTCAAATGTTTTTTGATTGATGGCTTTAAGTTCTCCTTTTTCAAAATGAAGGGTTACTTCTTCGCTATCGGTTTTGGTAATCTGGGTAGGCCATGCTTCTTCGGGCAAGATACCTTTTGATTGCAGCGTTTCTTTACCACCCACACTGGTACCCCATAAACCTTTGTTGATGGAGTATGCCGCTTTTTCAAAATTCATGGTAACCCCTTTTGATTTGAGATAGTCAATCTCTGCCTCGCGACTCAGTTTCATATCACGTATCGGAGTAATGATTTCTACACCGGGTATCATGATGTTGAAGATCATATCAAAACGTACCTGATCGTTTCCTGCACCGGTACTGCCATGTACCACGGCTTTGGCTTTCATTTTTTTTGCGTGTGCTGCAATATGTAATGCCTGACTTAACCTTTCTGCACTTACACTTAATGGATAGGTATTGTTCTTTAATACATTTCCATAAATCAGGTATTTGATGATGCTGTCGTAATAACTTTTTACTGCATTAACCGTAGTGTGAGTAGTTACACCCAGGGTATACGCATGCTTTTCTATGCTCACCAGTTCTTCTTCACTAAATCCGCCGGTGTTTACTATTACGCTATGAACAATATATCCTTTTTCTTCTGTGAGGTATTTTACACAGAAGGAAGTATCTAATCCACCACTAAAACCCAACACCACTTCATCTCCTTTTTGCAGGTTGGTTTGGTGTGTATCCATTGCTAATTCCGTTTTCATGTATGCTTTTACTTTTCTTATTTGAAAATGAATCTACCTATCAGCTAAAGATTAAAGAAATACTGAAACAAAGACCTTGGTTTCATAGTATTGCCATTGACCCCTGTGATTTCTTTTTTTCTAAACCAGCTTAGCAGTTTGCTTTGTTTAATCTTCATAAAACGCTCATACAGTTTTGAATTTTGTTTGAATTCTTCAGAGGTTTCAATAGGTTCATAATGATCAACCGGATCGTAGAGCATGGCTGTACACATACAGTTCTTTCTGTCTTTACTCATCAGGATATCATAATTCACACAGCTTTTGCAGCCCGCCCAGAATTCTTCATCGTCGGTTAACTCACTGTAGGTTACCGGTTCATAGCCCAGATCGCTGTTAATCTTCATCACAGCCAATCCGGTGGTTAAGCCAAATATTTTTGCCTCAGGATATTTTTGTCTGGATAAATTAAAGATGGTCTGCTTAATTCTTTTTGCAGTGCCACTTTTACGATAAGGTGGAGAAACAATTAATCCGCTATTGGCAACAAACTGTTCATGGCCCCACACTTCAATATAACAGAATCCAATCCAGGTTCCATCGGGTAATACGGCAATAACTGCTTTACCTTCTTCCATTTTTTTAGCAACGTACTCGGGGCTGCGTTTGGCAATACCGGTTCCACGGGCCTTCGCTGAAGACTCCATTTCATCTGTTATGGTTTGTGCGTAATGGGTATCGCCACCATTCGCTACACGAACAATAATATTATCTTCCAACTTGTATTAAATTAATAGAGTGAAAAAGAAAACACCTCCGTGTTTTAAGATCCAATTCCGGGAGAATTTCCACTGATAGGGGCAAGGGCCAGTTGCTCGTCCTATCAGCAACCACGTCGTGGTCGCGGCAGGAAGTTACATGGTAAAGTTTCCGGGGCCATGGGCTCGGATGTAACTGCCAGATAGAAAATGATATGTGTAGAAGGCTGTTTCACTAATAAGTGTCTAAAATATCTTTGAATTCGTTTGTAAAAGTATAACAGTTTGCCGTAACAGAGCCTCTTTTTTTATGAAAGTTTGGTTAAGAATACTGACCACACAATAAAAAGGCCGTTCAACTGATGAACGGCCTGTGATCAAATGTATAGTTTGTAGTTAGAGACTGTTTACTATTAACCGTTAGTTAATTATTCACCACCACCTCTGCGACCACCCGCTGCACCGCCACCAAAGTTGCCTTGCTGACCACCTCTCATTTCCATACCTCCAGGGAACATGCCTCTCATCTGGTTCTGCTGGCCACGTTGCTGACCCTGCTGACCAAAGGCACGCAGGTTATAGGTAAACGTGAGCATAAAGTATTGGGTAAGCGTATTGGAGATAGAGTTAACGATCTGGTTAGCTGAAACAGATGTACTTACCGCTTTATTCTGTTTCAATAAATCAAAACAACTCAGGCGTAATTCTCCCGCTTTGTTTTTCAGGAATTGCTTGGCAATAGAAGGTGTGATCAGGAATACCGTGGTATTAAAACCAGCAGGACGATTACCAAAATGTGTGTAATCAAAATCACTTGCTAATATCCATCCATTATTTGAATAGAGGGTAAAATCTGCTGCTACACTTGCTGTAGTATAATTGGTATTCTGTGTGGTTGACAATGAGTTTCTAATCGGGTTTATTGAGAAGGTTGTACTCAGGTTCATGTCAAAATTATTCTTCAGATTGGTTGTCCATTTAATGGTTTCACCAATGATGGTACTCTTAGTAGCGTTACGTACATTGTTTAATAACGATTGACCACTGGAGTAACTGATATTCGTACTCAGGTTCAGGTTCGATTTTGGGCTCTTGATAGGAAAGCCATACATGAAATAACCAGAAAGATTATACGTACTTCCCAGATTTACATAGGTAGTTGTTCGACCACCATTGGCATTTTGTGTAATGGCACTTACAATATCATTTCCGGTAATGGTTCCGTTAACGGTTGCTAAAATTATTTTCTGTGAGAATGGATCAAATGAATTGAACAGCAAACGAACACTGTTATTGAAAGAAGGCGTAAGGTCAGGGTTTCCTATCTGGAAATTGATAGAATCTGATGTGGTCTTTACAGGTTGTAACTGATTGGTATTGGGCTGACCAGTTCTACCATTGTAAAAAACACGCAAACTTTTGGTTCGGGTAAAATTGTACGCAAAATTCAGGTTAGGTGTAAAATTTACAAAGTTGCGTTTTACAACAATATTCTTTGTGGTATTATCGCTATTGATATTTAAAAACTGTACACCTGTCCCAATATTCAAATTGTATTTTGTTTGTTGCAAACGCCAGCTCAGGTTAGTGCTATTTGAAATAGCAGAATATTTATACGAGTTACTAAACAGACTATCGAATTTGCTGAACTTGCCTGAATTGTTATCGTACTGGTAAGTACGGTTAATGGTGGTGCTGTTATTATTGCTATAAGAATAGCGCAATTCCAACATCTGATTTTTGGCAATAGGTTCTGTGTAAGAAACTGTTGGGTTAAAAGTGAACGATTTTGATGAATCAACAAAGAACTGGTTGATGGTATCTGTTTTAACAAACGGTTTGCTATAACTGTTTACAGAATAGTTTTTGCCATCACCATTGTTTTCACTGGCTGAGAAACCAAGATCAAAAGAAATGGTGCGGCCTCTTTTAGCAAAACGATGGCGAAACTGCAAATTAGAACCATTGATATTATAACCGCTATTATAGCCTGAAGTAGTACTTGTGGACTTATTAATTGCTGTATTATTTTTTCCGCCGGTTGTAACTGTTTGAGAAGTAGAAATAGGATTGCTGCTCTGTATCCGGAAATTGGGCCTGAATACCAAAGAGTTCATAGAATCGATTCTGTCTTCGAAATTGAAACTGAAAAGGTGGTTCTCGCTTTTGCTTTCTGATGAAGAGATAGAAGTATTGTATGTTGAAGAATCTGAGTTCAGGATATTTTCTGAAAGACTGTTTTGCCCTGCAACCACTTTCGGTGAGTTGTATGAATAGCTACCATACGCATCAATTTTAGGGCTCCATACATCACGATAGTTAATACCTCCCGATAAGATATTGGTTATGCCATTGCTTCCACCACCGCCGCCGCGGTTACCACCACCACCACCGCCGCCGCCAAAATTTCTGCCTCCGCCGATATTATTGGCTGTAAAATCCTGCTTGTTCACATTATTTGCCTGACCAATAAAAGTTAATTGTCTATCGCCATTGAGTCGGGTAAAATTGAAACTTTCTTCATACCTGCCATCCGTTCCAATACCGGCTACAGCTTTACCGAATAATCCTTTCTTCTTATCTTTTTTGGTAGTGATATTAATGGTCTTTACGCGGTTTCCATCATCAAAACCACTGAACTTGGCCTGGTCACTCAGGTCATCAAATACCTGGATTTTATCGATTACATCCGGAGGCAGGTTACGTGTAGCCATTTTAGGATCATCCCCAAAAAAACGTTTTCCATCTACCAATACACGCTGAACAGCTTCTCCCTGCGATTTGATAGAACCATCTTTGGCTACTTCCATACCCGGTATTTTGCGAAGCAAATCTTCTGCAACTGCATTGGGTTTAGTTTTAAAGGCAGACGCACTAACCTCCATGGTATCTTTCCTCATTCGCACCACCGATTCAGTTACAACTACCTCGCCAAGGTCGTTAGAGGCCGTTTTCATGTAAACGGTACCCAAATCCACCGAGGCATTGGCTTTAGAGAAAGTAATCTTTCGAGAAATAGATTCATATCCCTGGAATCTGATTTGCACTAACATAACGCCAAAACTGATGTTTTGCAGTGAAAAACTGCCATCTTCACGGGCCAGGGTAAATACTTCAACAGAAGAATCTCGGGCATCCAACACAGTGATGGACGCATCTTTGAGCGATTGCTTATTGAGCGAATCGATTAGTTTTCCTTTTACGGAACCCGTGGTTTGCGCCAAAAGGGCGGTGGAAAGGAATAAGCAGGTTAAAAAAGTATAAATTTTACGCATAATTTCAGGGATATAAATAAGAACGCGAATATAGTTTGGTTATTTTTAATGCATCAGCTATTAAAGACTAACGGAAAACTACTGTGATAGTTGGGTATGACCCTCCTAAAATCGGTGAAAACTTAGCCCCGATAGGTAGGGTAAAATAAGGGTTCGTGTTCGTCCGGTCATAGCTTGTATTCACCGAAAAGCACTGATTTAGGGCGGTGTGGCATTTTTACCATACATCCCATCTTGCTGCAACATTTAACAATTTACCTTTCAGTATCGCATTCTAAACTTTACCTATTTTTGTTTAAAAGCATTTAACCATACAAAACACATTGCATGAAAACTGTTCGGACCCTATTACAAGGTTTATTTTCAATGGCGATAGCTTGCTTGCTTGTAAGTTCTTGCCAATCAACCCCAGCCAAAGTAGAAGAGAAACCGGTTACCGATACGGTAGCTATGAAGTCTGACAGCACTGCTGCTGTATTTGAGCATCTGTTGGTAGATAATACCAAAGACCCTACCTGCGGCATGCCGGTAACCGCTGGCATTAGTGATAGTGCCCATTACAAAGACAAAGTATTGGGATTTTGTTCAAAAGAGTGTAAAGCTGATTTTGTAAAAAATCCGGAAGGAATGATTGCAGCGGCAGAAATGAAGAAATAAGGGAATGGCACTTCCCTTTCCTAATAAGATACTTATCAAAAAAGCAACCTTTCAGGGGTTGCTTTTTTGATGCGTTTAACTGAACAGGTATTCCACATCTTCTTTGGTAAGGCTCTTCACAAATCCTTCATCATCGGTAATCAGGTCTTTGGCTAGGTTTCGTTTCCGCTCCTGCAGTTTTAAAATTTTATCTTCAACGGTATCGGTACAGATCATCCGGTAGGCAAAAATATTTTTGGTTTGACCAATACGGTGTGTACGATCAATAGCCTGCTGCTCCACAGCAGGGTTCCACCAGGGATCAACGATGTATACATAATCGGCTGCGGTTAAATTTAAACCCACACCACCGGCTTTTAAAGAGATCAGGAATACACGGCAATTTTCATCGTTCTGAAAACGGTGAATGGCTTTTTCTCTTTCATTAACGGTGCTGCTGCCATCAAAATATTCATAGTCTACCCCCAGCTCTTTCATTTTTTCTTTGATCAATGCCAGCATACCGAGGAACTGTGAAAAAATCAGGGCTTTATGGTTACTGATGTTCTCAGTAATTTCTCTGCCAATCTCTTCCAGCTTTACCGACACATTCGGAAAACGTTCTTCTTCTTTAACAATGGCCGGACTATCACAGATCTGTCTGAGTTTCATCAAACCCTGCAAAATGGTAAGCTGCGATTTTTGTATACCCTGGTTTTCTACCACACCCAAAATCTTATCGCGGTAGTCATTGCGGTAGGCATCGTAAATTTTTCTTTGCTCATCCCCCATTTCGCAGAATAAAACCATCTCTTGTTTTTCGGGCAGGTCTTTGGCTACCTGTTCTTTGGTTCTGCGAAGAATGAAAGGATATAAAAGTTTGCGTAGATGATCTTTCTGTTCTTTTTCACCGAACTTATCTATGGGTACAGAAAATTCCTGTTTAAAAAACTCTACACTACCCAGCATGCCGGGGTTGAGAAAATTCATCTGCGCAAAAATGTCAAATGTATTATTCTGCAAAGGCGTTCCGCTTAAACACAAACGGTTTTTTGCTTTTAATAAGCCTGCAGCTTTGGTTACTTTACTTCCGGGGTTTTTAATAGCCTGGCTTTCATCGAGCACCACATAATCAAACGATACCTCTACAAATTGTTTGATATCGCTTCGCAGTGTACCATAGGTAGTAATGATCACATCAATATCGGCACTGGCCAGATTTTCTTTTGAGCGGTTACCACCATGGTGGATAGCAAAGGTTAAGGCAGGTGTAAATTTCCTGATCTCATTCTGCCAGTTAAACATCAGTGTGGTGGGGCAAACTACCAATGCTTTTAATGTTCCATTCTCTTCTTTTAAATGGTGTAAGAAACTCAATGCCTGTATGGTTTTACCTAAACCCATATCATCTGCCAATATACCACCCCACTGTACTTCGCGGAGATAATTAAGCCATTGAAAACCGCTTTCCTGGTAAGGACGTAATATTTCTTTCAGGTGTGCCGGTGCCGGAATTTCTTTGATGGAATGATTACCTTTAAGTTTTCGTATTTTTCTTCCAGTTGAAAAAACAATTCCTGTTCATCTCGTTGCAGATATAGTTCTTCAATAACACTAAAGTGGTATTTACTCAGCTTCATACTGCCCGACTTACCATCGCCCACACGGAAAAGCAAAGAATATTTTTTAATCCATTCTTCAGGCAGTATGCCCAACGTACCATCTTCGAGCTGTACAAATTGCTGTTTGTTGGTCAATGCTTTTTTTACTTCATCAACCGTTACTTTCTGTTCTCCAAACTGAATCTCCACTTTGGCATCGAACCAATCTGTGTTGCTGCTGATAAAGATTTTGGTAGTTGGTTTGGCCGTGTTGAATCTGAAATTCTTTAACGCTTCAAATCCAAATACCGGAATGTTCATTTCTTTTACGGCATCAACAAATAAAAAGAACCAGTTATTACGCAATACATCTGACCCTTTTAAAGCCAGAACATTGCCTTCTACGGGACGAATGAATCCAGAGTGCAGTGATTCAATTTTTTGTACAAATTCTTTTTCTGCTTCCAGGTTGCGCTGTATCACCAGTAATTTATCGGCTACCGGTAAAATAATTTTTTCTTTATCAGATGGCCTTACATCATACCCGCGATAATTGAATACCGGTTGAAACAATAAGTAATCGCCTTTCTCTTTCAACAAAACTTTTACGTCGGGCTTACTATCTTTTATCTCCTCTTTTTGCACATTGGTAAAATGCACATTGTATTCTTTAGAAAGCGGCAGAATAAACTGTGTTAACTGAACCGCCCAGTCTTCTGCTGCAATACTGATTTTGCCGGAGGGTAAAAATTTTTCTACCAGACCGATATCTTCTGATCGCTGCCAGGTATAAAACTGGTTATGGTATTGAAACAGTAAAGCAGATTCACTTTCGTTATCTGCAATATTCAGATCAGCCAATGGTAATTTAATACGACAATCTACTTCGTATTGTCCATTGGCATAATTCACTTCAAATTCAGGACTGATAAACTGTTGCATCAAATCAGCTTGCAGCAGGTTAGAAGTGGTAAATGTTTTACGTGGCGGCAAGTAAAAAACAAATTTACTTTCTGCCAGTTCGGTAATAATTTTTTTAAACTTAGGGTGCAGGTATTCGTTGATCAGGTGTCTGGTTTCTTCCGGTAATTCATCATTATGTTGCTGGATGATGTTTTCCCAGATACCACTAAAAGGAGAGTTACGGTTCAGATAGCGGCCAACTTCGCCCGGCATCAGTTTACGCAACTGCTGCAACATCATTTTATCTTCTTCACTAAATACTTCTGTGTTGATGAATTTGGCGAGATCCAGTTTTACTGCTTTGGAAATATATTTGGTCTGTTCTTCATCGGGCTCGCCCTGCACTGCTTCCAATTGAACATAGGGATACTGCAATTCATTAGCCGTGATGACCACCCCCATTTTTAAAATAGTGGCTGGCTGCTCTTCTTCAACCATAGCTGTTGGCGCAGCTGATGGCATGTTGCTATATTCTTGTTCTACCGGTTTAGGTCGGGCATCGGCAGGGTTTAATGAAACCCGCTTGATAGATGTATCCAGCACGCGTAAAAAAGGTTTGCCATCTGTGTAGGTAAATTCAAATTTTCCTTTCAGGTCATCACTCAAAGAATACCCATACAGGGCAAGCAGTTTGTTTTTTTCTTTATCCCAGTTACGGATACTGTCGAAATAATTGGGACCATAATTATGCAGCAACTGCAGCAACACAATGTTTTTATGCAGGCAAAGCGGATGTTCGGTATCACTCTGGCAGGTGCAACTGGTATCAAAATTTCTTTCTTCGTTTTTTTGAATAACTACTTTAAAAGGCTCTCCTTCATATTCCAGCTCTGCTACTACACGTTCATCTTTGGCATCAAGAATATTACTACGGGTACTGCGTAAATAATTTTCTGCAGCTTCAAAATTCTCCTGCTTTGAGAGCATGCGGATAAGTTTCAACTCCAGCTGTTTCATTTTTACCACCGTGTGGCGCTGGTCGTAAATAGTTTCTTTATCGCCCAACAAATTTTTATCCAGTAAATCCTGCAAGTGAAATAATGCGCCGGCTTTATGACGGCAGATTTCTGAAAGATTATAAGGGCAACTGCAGCGTAGCGATAAAGTTTTGGGATCTTTAAACTGGTTAATGTGTACTTTATAAAAAGTAGCATAGCCATCATCTTTCACGCGAAAAATAACAGCCGCCATCAGGTCATCGTACTCTACCAATTCTACATTACCGAGCGCATGAATTTTTTTACCACGACGAATCACTTCTTCTGTGCCGCTGTTGTAAATATGTTTGATCAGGTAGGGTAATGCCATGGATGTGTTTGTGGTTAGCAGTTAGAAGTCTGAAGCGAACGGAAACAAGGAGTTTGTACATACCATTCAGACTCCTAATTCCAGACCTCTGACTTCGAAAAGGGCAATTTGCAAAAGTAAAGGAAAGGAACTGGCTTTTCGAAATCAAATAAAAGAAATCCCGATTATTTTGGGATGTAAGCAATGAACAGGTAGAAATTCTGCTAATTCGTAATCTTTTGTTAACACAAAACACCTGTAAGCAGGTGATTACTTACGCCAGGTATGTAAAGGAGGGAATATTAAATATAGGGTTAGGTAGAATAAGCACAAACCTGTTCACTAATTACAGTTCCGCTGTTTACTTTTTTGTCTTGACACAAAAAAGTAACAAAAAAAGTCAAGGCTGCTGAAAAAAAGCTAAAATTTACTTCATTCCGCTAAAATGAACGAAGTCTAAAGCCCAGCTTTAGTTATATAATGATACAAATATGCACTTCAACAATGTATCATAGCCAAACATCGTTCATTTCTTAACGCTACATTCCGTAAATTTCTTAACGCTTTTTTTCAGAGGCCATTTTTAAATCAATGTCAGTAAAGCTTTGAGGCTATTCTACTTAATCCCATATTAAATAACCAGATCGCCGTTTTTGTATATGGGTAGTACATTGGCAACATCGGAGGTTACACAATACTCAAGGTCTTTTTCTAAACCATATGATGCAAGGCGATGCCAATGGGTGGTTCGACGGATAAGATCCTGCATATTGTTTCGATGTATTTCATACATATCGGTTGCCATCAGGCTGCTATCGCAATGAATGGTGAAATGATCTTTTATCTGGTGAATAACGGCACCCGCAAACAGGGTATCTTCCAGATTAAATTTATCTTTCCAGGCTGAGCAGCCAAGAAGCACATTCTTTTTTTGTTGCACTAAGTAAGCACAAACAGCAGACAAGTTAGGGAATGAGCCAGTAACAACTTCCGCGGCACCACTGTTGAGTGCCATGTGCAGTAATTTGGTTCCGTTAGTAGTGGTAAGCACCAGTGTTTTTCCTTCAATAAAATTGCGCGGGTATTCTGCCGGCGAGTTACCATAAGACAAACCGGGTATTACTTTGCCATCTCTTTCTCCTGCGGTAATACCACCCGTGCTTTTGCCGAGTTCGATGCATTTATCAACTGCATCCACCGGTATGACCCTTGCCGCACCGTTATATAAAGCTGTTGCAATGGTGGATGTGGCGCGAAACACATCAATGATCACTACAACACTGTCGTTCACATCGTACAGGTTCAATAAGGTTGGCGAAAGAACAGTATGTAATGAAGGCTTTTTGTTCATCGAGCAAAGATAATCCATGGAAGGAAAGAATATCGAATATCGAACAAGGAATATCGAATGATGAAGGTTTTAAAAACGTCATTTCGAACAAAGCGATAGCGAAGTGAGAAATCTCATCAGGTGATGAGATTTCTCCTCGTCATTCTTCCTCGTCGAAATGACGGTAACATTGCTTATTTCCTACGCTTTCTTCGTCAATATCAGCAACTCATTAGCCTGCACTTCGGTGACATAACGTTTTACGCCCTGCTTGTCTGTGTAGTTACGGTTAACGAGTTTGCCTTCAATGGCCACTTCTGTGCCTTTTACTAAATACTTCTCTGCAATATCTGCCAGTTTACCCCAGGCAATTACGTTATGCCATTGGGTTTCGGTTACTTTTTCGCCTTTGGCATTTTTGTAGTTTTCGTTGGTTGCTAAGTTAAGATGGGCAACTTTTTTCCCCTCTCCAATAACCTTAACATCTGGGGCCTGACCCAGGTTACCGATCAGTTGTACTTTGTTTTTAATTGCGTTCATAACGGTTCAGTTTTGAATAATTGAATGATTGGCAGATACGATACTGCCGTTAACCATACAAATATGAAAACGAGATAAATGCTTAGTCGGTTATTAGGCGTTTACTTGCGTATGTAAGTGTTTGCAAACGGATAAGCATTACCGATGCTATTTGTATATTTGTATATCACAAATATGCCGCTCTACCCCAACTTACATACCGTTTTTGAACCTGAATTACTGGAAGAACTGGAAACTAAAGCAGTTCACAAAGCCATTAAAGCAGGAGAAATATTGATCTCCATTGGCCAAACGGTTCGGCAGGTTCCTATCGTATTAAGTGGCTCGGTTAAAATTTTGCGGCTGGACGAGGACGGCAATGAAATATTGCTGTATTACCTAAGTCCAACAGAAAGTTGTGCCATGACGTTTACCTGTTGCATGCAACAATTTCCGAGCGAAGTACAGGCGGTAGCAGAAGAAGATTCAGAACTGTTGATGCTGCCTATTGCTGTAATGGACAAATGGATAGTACAATATCCTACCTGGCGCAGTTTTGTGATGAAAACCATTCATGATCGTTTTCAGGAATTGCTGAAAACAGTTGATCAGATTGCCTTTCAACAACTCGATGAAAGATTGGTACATTATCTCAAAGAAAAAGTGCGAATTGGCGGATCACCACTACTTACGCTTTCCCATGAGCAGATTGCTTCTGAACTGGCCACCTCCCGTGTGGTAATTTCTCGCTTATTGAAAAAACTGGAAAACCAAAAAAGACTCCTTCTCTATCGCAACCAGGTTAGGATTTTGGATATGTGACTTTTGTCACATAATGCCCCAACCCTACCTGGTAATTTTGTGTGATAAATCAGAAAATATGACACACGAAATTGATACCCAATGGATGGGCAAAATGCAGTTCAATGCATTGGTTAATGGGCATACCATTGTTATGGATGCACCAGAAAGAGTAGGCGGCGAAGACAACGGCCCAATTCCCAAACCTTTTGTGTTATCAGCACTTTCCGGTTGCACCGGGATGGATGTTGCGGCAATGCTGCGCAAAGCCGGAAAAGAAGTGAATGATTTTGACATTAAAGTGATTGGCGAGATCAGTAAACAACCTCCTATAGAATATACTGCCATTCACGTAGTATATGATTTTACCGGACCAGTTGAAAATAAAGAAGCTGCCTTACAGGCTGTAACCGATTCGCAGGAAAAATATTGCGGCGTAAGTCATATGCTCAAGAAAATTTTACCCTTAACCTGGGAAGTGAATTATAATAAAGTATCCATCTTCTCTAACAAAAAAGAAACTGCAGCACAGCTGAACTAAATCAATACACTATGTTAACCGCTTTAAAAAACATACTGGGTATGAGCCCGGCAACAGACTTTGCATTGTTAGTAAAAAACGGTGCGCAAATTATTGATGTGAGAACAACGGGAGAATACCAGGGTGGTCATATCACAGGATCGCAGAATATTCCATTGGATGTATTACCTCAAAAATTAGCAAAGATCAGTAAGCAAAAACCGGTAATTACCTGTTGTGCGTCGGGTATGCGCAGTGCCTCTGCCAAACAATTATTACAGGCAAATGGCTATACCGAAGTATACAATGGTGGCGGATGGGCAGGATTGAAAAGTAAAATAAATTGATATGAAAAACAGGATACTTACGGGTTGGTCGTTTAGAAGGATATTATATCTCGCCATGGGTATAGGCATTGTACTGCAGGGCATACATGATAAAGAATGGGTATGGCTGATACCGGGATTGTATTTTGCAGCTATGGGTTTATTTGCTTTTGGCTGCGCATCGGGTAATTGTTTTGGTGGAAATTGTTCAGTTGCTCAAACAGAAAAAAAACAACAATAAAATGGCTGGATTTTCAGAAATATTGCAAAAAGAGAAACTGGTTTTGGTAGATTTTTTTGCTGAATGGTGTGGCCCCTGTAAAATGATGGCACCCATTTTAACCGAACTCAAAACCAACGTAGGCGATAAAGCAACCATTCTGAAAATGGATGTAGATAAAAATCCATCAATGGCCGCAGGTTACCAGGTGCAAGGCGTACCAACGCTAATCTTATTCAAAAACGGACAGCCCGTTTGGCGGCAATCGGGTGTGGTTGCTGCTAAAGACCTTGCCAGGATTATTGAGCAACATCATCAATAACCATCCGTTAAATAAGTTTTCTTTTCACGTATTAATACGCTACGCTGTTTCTTACAAACCTGCTATCTTGTTGCTGTTTGTAATCTGCCATCAAATCAACAACTATGATTGCAGCAGCTAAAATTTGTACCAGTTGTCAACAACCCATTCGTGGACGTGCAGATAAAAAATTCTGTAACGATTATTGTCGTAACACACATCACAACCAACAGAACAGTGATGTAAACAATGGTATCCGAAACATCAATCATTGCCTCCTCAGAAACCGCCGTGTACTGGAAACCATAGTAAACCCTGCAACACAAATAGGTAAAACTTCACGGCAGTATTTGCAAAATAAAGGATTTAGTTTTCGCTATTTTACCCATTGCCAATCCAACAAAAAAGGGTCTCTGTATTATTTCTGTTATGAGTACGGCTACCGGATGCTTGAGAGAGAACAAGTGTTGATTATTAGAAGAAAAATAACTGATGCTTAGAAATTTTTTGAGTTAATTATTTTTAGTTACTTACTATTTTTTCTCTGCGAAAACTCTAAAAACTCTGCGGCTCTGCGGTTAGAGCAAGCTAAGAATAACCGCGGAGTCGCGGAGAACAGTGAGTTTTCGCAGAGATATAGGTTATAAGTAATCATTAAGCAAACAACCTCTTAATCCAGAGTCTATTTCTTATACAAGGTTCAATACCTGATTTTCACTTTTACCACTCCGGCATTTACCATATCAATTTTTTTCGCAGCCTTGCGTGTAAGGTCAATGATACGTCCCGCAATAAATGGACCGCGATCGTTCACACGAACTTTTACGGTTTTCCCATTAGCCAGGTTGGTTACTTTTACTTTGGTACCAAAAGGAAGTGTTTTGTGTGCAGCCGTAAGTGCCGATGAACGATAAGTTTCGCCATTGGCTGTTTTTTTGCCATTATAGCTTTCTGCATAAAAAGAAGCCATACCTGTTTCAGAACCACTTACCTCAACCGATGAAGAAGGAACGCGTTTGCGATGGCAGGAGCTAACTAAAACAACCAATGCTATCAATACAGAAATGATCTTTTTCATCATACCACAAATCTATCTGATGAATAGGGCGGAAGAAAGAAAATATTTTCAACAATAGCATGATATTGTTGATAAAGAAGGGAGTTGCCACTGATGGCACTGATTACCACTGAAAAAATCAGTGCAAATCAGTGCCATCAGTGCCAAAAAAAATAATCACGCAAATGGCGCCTTAACCACTCTCGCTTTCACTAAAGTATTTCGGATATCAATGTAAATATCGCTATCAACAGAAGCAAAACCCGCTGCCACATATCCCAACCCAATGGCTTTATTGAGTGAGGGTGCCTGAGTACCACTGGTTACTTTACCAATGGTATTTCCATCAGCATCTTTAATCAGGTAATCATGCCGTGGTATACCCCGATCAATCATTTCAAAACCCACCAGCTTTCGGGTTACCCCAGCTTCTTTTTGTTTTTGTATAATATCTTTTGCAGTAAACTCTTTTGTGAATTTAGTAATCCAGCCCAACCCGCCTTCTAATGGAGAAGTAGTATCATCAATATCATTTCCATATAAGCAATACCCCATTTCCAAACGCAGGGTATCGCGAGCGCCTAAACCAATGGGTTTTAATCCTTGTGGCGTGCCTGCTTCAAAAATGGCATCCCAAATTTTATCAGCGGCACCATCTTTGTCTTCAAAATAAATTTCAACTCCGCCCGATCCTGTATACCCTGTAGCACTGATCAATACATTCTCTACTCCGGCAAATTTGCCTTTGGTAAAGGTGTAATATTTCAGGTTCATAATATCGGTATCAACCAAGGGTTGCAAAATCTTTGTAGCGTTTGGTCCCTGTATGGCCAGCAAACAGGTTTTGTCGCTGATGTTATACATCTCTACACCGTTGGTATTAAATTTACTGATCCAGTTCCAGTCTTTCTCAATATTAGAGGCATTCACCACCAGCATGTATACTTTATTGAACTCAATACAATACACAATCAAATCATCTACAATACCACCTTGTTCATTGGGTAAACAACTGTACTGGGCCTGACCATTGGTTATTTTAGAAGCATCGTTAGAAGTAACGCGTTGAATCAGATCCAGTGCCTGTTCTCCTTTTAGCATAAACTCACCCATATGGCTTACATCAAATACACCTGCATTTTTTCTAACGGCTGCATGCTCGTCATTAATACCTGTATAGCTGATGGGCATATTGTATCCGGCAAACTCAGCCATTTTAGCGCCTAGCGCGATGTGTTTTTGTGTAAAAGCAGTTGATTTCATATTGGGTGATTGATTTAACAAGCTGCCGCAAAAATAGGTGAAGCACTACTGCCGAAAAAATAAAAAGCAACGGGGATCTGCCCGTTGCTTTTAGATGTATACATGTAAATACGTTTAGTGGTCGTACGTAATCAATCGTTTAATTTTCCAGCCTGCTGCTGTTTTTTGCCAAACATGCATGAATTTGAATGTACCGCAATCCAGCTTCCCATTTTCAATATGGCAAAAACGATGTGTGCCTGATTGAATGGCACCAAAATCTTTTACTGCATACACTTCCATACTGCCTTTCACAAGTTCACGGGTAAGCGTATAGTTTTGCTTGAACAAGCCTGCAAAAGCATCCATCGCTTCTTCGTAATTTCTTACACCGGTATTGTCCTGATAAATTTCAAGATCCGTGGTAAAATATTTTTTCAGGCTATTCATATCCTTCGAATTAAATGCCTGAAATAACAAACTATCCATTCTTGTAATTTCAGTAAGTAGCAACTGTTGCTGTGGTTGCTTACTATCTGCCTGCGCAGCACTTTTAGCTACAATAGAAAAGATGAGAAAGCACCAAACCAATATGCGGGTAACGGATCGTGGCATGAGTAAGGATTAATGATTGACTATTCTTTGAAAGACGACACTAATCTCTGGTAAGCCTCCGCTTAATTCCCTCTCCCAACTGTTTAATCCGGAAATAGGAATCAAACCCATTTTCATTTTTATTGAGGAGTATCAGCAACTTGCCGGGCTTCGATTTGATGTGTACGCGTGTTTCATCTTCCAACGTAAGCAATGCATCTACTTTGTTTTTTTTAAAGAGATCATTGTTCAACTGATCGCGCAGATAATGATGTACTCTGCCAGCCTGGTACCTGCTATAAGATGCCGATAACCGATACGTATCATCTGATTCGCTGATGCTGACAGCAATATCTCTTGGATTATTAATACGGTGCGCTACAAACATAAAAGCACCGGTAATACAAACAATAGAGATAATCAATATGGCGATGAAGATCTTTTTCATAGAAGTAGTTTTTACAAAGATTGTTTTCTGAAGAAAGGGAAGAACCCCATCCTGTGAACAAGACAGGGTTCTTGAATTCCCAACTTCAACCGAGTTTATAATACCATTTGCATAAATAACATCCGTGAAGCTTCAACAGAAGGTTTGTTCTCTTCCACACTACTGATCTTTTCTGTAGTCACCATTTTATTAATTGGCTGCACTTGTTGAATTGAAACCGTTTTTTGGTAACGATACTTGGTTGTATCCACCGGTTTTTCAAGTTCTTTCTTCAAATCTTCTGCTTCTTTCTGTTTCTTCTCATATTCTTTCTGCAGTTCTTCTTTACTCTTTTTATATTTTTCTACTGCATTCTCATCTTCATCATTTCCTTCGCGGCTACGCTCTTCTTTATCTCCTTTATCCACTCTTTCCAATCCGCCTACGGTCATAATGTATTCTACATCCGAGCTCCAGCCATAATCGTTGTTCCAGTCTTCATCAAAGTCCCAGTCATTTCTACCGGTGCTGATGTGGAAGGAGTTCAATCTGCGTGATACCGCTTCTTTAATCACAATTCTTTTTCCAACAGGCACCTGCAGATTCACGGTAACACTTTGGTTACGGAAACGGGTACCACGCAGAAGTGAAAATCCGCGATCAAGGTAAATCAGGCTATCCTGCTGGTTGATGCCATAATTGATCTGCTTTACATTGTTCAGTGCAGCTGTTTCATTAGGACCATTACTATATTTATAAGAGCTGATATGATAAAATGAATCGGTACTTTTTACAATACGCAGTTTTACGTTGTTAAGAAACAGGCTATCATCATTCATATTGATGATACCATCCATCTTTAACCAGCGACCATACACTTTTACTTTACTATCCGGAACATTTACAATCAGTTTACCGGAAGCGGGCTGCACAATGCTGTACTCTTGTTTGTCTCTTGCCCTTGCATCAAAATTGCGTGCAATGGAAGCAGCCAGTAAGCCACCACAAACCAAACCGATAAACCATAAGCCACCGAATGTAAAGCCCAGGTATTTGTTGCCAGATTTAACACCCATGATTCTGCGAACTACCCATGTAATAAAAGCGACTACCGGTACACCGAGGAACAATAAGAGCGTGCCCCATGCCAGAGTATTCTGCCAGAACCCTTCGAGGAAGAAATTCTTTAAAGGAAATACACCAACACCTGCAACCATCATGGCTAATAAAGCCACTAATAAAGCAAAGGCTATAATACCTGCTATGAATAAGAAGAAAGCTTTGAACAGGATACCAATGGCACCACCAATACGGCTTCCACCTCTTTTCATTGCGCTACCAGCTTCGTTGCCAAACTGCTGGCTTTTCTGCCCTACGGTGCTGCCAAAATCTTTTCCAAATTCTTGTGCCTTGTCTTTAAATTCACCACCCCATTTTTCGGCGCGTGATTTAAAACCTTCCAGGTCTTCCTGTATGGTATTCTTAATGGTATTCAGGTCTACTTTTTCACCACGCATCTCTAATTTTTCAGAAGCACTTTTTGCTTCCGGAATTACGGCCCATAATACGGCGTACACTACAAACAGGGTACCGCCAAATGATCCGAATATGATACCGGGGAAAGGATCTACATCAAACCAGAAAGCACTTTTAAAGAGAGAGGTAATGATACCAATCACCAATGGAAAAGCAAAGATCAAACGGGGAATCCATACGGCGATATCGAAATAAGAAGCGATACCACTGGCTACACCCGCGATTACTTTTTCTTCGGGGTTACGGTATAACCTTTTGGTAGAATTTGTTGCCATCAATGGTTTGGATGGAAGAATAATCCATAATAAGAGATAGAGGAGTATTCCGGCACCACCAGTAAAAGTGAAGATGGCAAATACCAGACGTACAATGGTAGGATCTACCCGTAAATAACTGGCCAGTCCGCCACATACACCACCGAGGATCTTTTCATTATCATCGCGATACAAACGACCGCGTGGTTGTTCTGTGTAAGTATAATTACTACTGGCAGATTTGCTTTCGCTCTCTTCTCCGCCCAGTTGTGATTTTACTTTACCTTCTTCGCCTTCAAAATCTTCGGGGCGGCCCATGCTTTCAATAATGCTGTTAACCTCTGCATCTGTAATACAGGTGGCACCTTTTTTCAGGCTCTCACCAAACAGTTCTGCAATACGGCCTTCAATATCATTGATAATCTCATCACGACCTTCCTCATCGGCAAAGAACCTGCGCAAACTTTCTACATACTGCTTCAGCATGTCATAAGCAGACTCCTCAATGGGAATTACCCTGCCCTGAAAGTTTATATTTATTACCTTTTTCATGTCAGTTCAATTTTATGGTTGGTTAAGGTTGGGATTGGTTTTCATCGGATGAGGCATGATCGATGGGCTGCGTAAGTGCATGAACGGCATCGGCCAGTTCCTGCCAGGTTCTTTCGAGTTCACCGTAGAATTCAAGGCCTTTGTCTGTCATCACGAAATATTTACGTGGCGGGCCGCTGTTACTTTCCACCCAACGGTAGGTTAGTAAACCCGCGTTCTTTAATCGGGTAAGCAAAGGATAGAGTGTACCCTCCAAAATATGAAGGTTGGCCGATTTCATCCGCTCTACCAGATCTGAAGGATATACCTCGCCCTGGCGAATAATGGATAAAATACAAAACTCCAATACGCCCTTTCGCATCTGACTTTGTGTGTTCTGAATGTCCATAACCGGAGTTTTAAAACCTGCTGTTTCAATCGTTAGTTAAAATACAGGTTTGTGATTGAATGATAGTAATGTTGACCTGCTTATTTAGAAAGCCAAATGTCTTCTTACAATTCTTGTTCTGCGGCTGCGTTCCAGGTTCCAGAGGTCGGCCACACCAAAAGCGGTTTTGTGGTTAACGGTTGGGATGTTGGTAGCAACGGTTTCTTTTACTTCTTTCACCAGGTTGTTTAATTGTGTGGTACCGAGTGTTTGAAAGAAGGTGTTGTTTTGCGTTTTCATGATCGTTTATTAAAAGTGTTTATTAATTTTTTTAAAAGGGTTTGAGGTGGTTAGCTGTTTGGGCTTTTACTCTTTCATTCCCTTTGACCACACAAAGATGGGGAAATATTTGGTACTATGCAACACACAGTACCATGTTTTTTTTAGTAATAGGCAGCGGGATGTAACTGGTTAAGTATAAATAATTGATTATCAATTAAATATGGATTTTCAATTATTTTGTAAAATGTTGAGCGGTTCTCAAAAATGACAAACGGCTATAATATACTTGGCAGGACAAAAAAGGGCACTATTTATCAATACATTACATATAATACTAATAAAGTTTAGTAAATTGTATTGATGTTCAATAACTTAGGTGGATGAAAAAAGGAAAAGGGGATATAGGAATTTATAAAAAGGTTTGGGAAACGGGTAAAGGGCATACGTGTGCCTTTCAAAATATTCCAGAAGCAATTAAGATTGATGAGTATTTAAAAATCGAATTAAGTAAGATACCGACTAATTCGAGCCGCCAATCAGCCCCGTAATTTTCATTACTATGTATTTATAATCATCCATACTAAAGGATGCCATTATCTTTTCTATAAGTTCTGCATTTTCATAGAAACATTCTAAAGGGTGCTCCCCTGTGCCCATTGACACTACGATAAAGCCGTTTTCCTCTTCCGAAATAATATCGTCTAACGGGGCTACCCTTATTTGAACAAACTCTTTTATCTCTTTAATAATCAATACTACATCGGGCGGGAGTGGCAAATCTTCAGCATGTACCCCACGTTCTAATTCAAACTTCATGAATATTCTTGCCACGGTGTATATTTTAATTGGTAGCTAATATATACTTTCACATTGAAAATACTTAGCGTTTAGCTATTTCTGTAAAGAAGAAACTGGGAAATTTTTTCGCAATCACAGGAATATGACTGATACGCTCACGTTACGGCGTGGGCTATTGTTATGTTCTGGATTGCGGGCTCTTCCCAGTGCCTTTCTTTCAGTCGTGGCTAATAGTTCCACGCTTATTTTATGCCCCGCCTGGAAGGAACTACACGGCACAATTAAAATAATATGCGTCCCACCGTAATTCTGTCATTATTGTTGCTATTATCATTTTCATCCTCTTGCCAATCTCTCACTATTGATGATTTAAAGAAGATACTATTAAACGATATTGACCCGGTAGAGAGATATTTATTAAGCAAATCGTTTACATTGAATACAATAATGGACGGAGATGTTAAGCACCCTATAAAAGTTTATAATAAGGGACTGACTGAAAGTATATATGTAGGTGGCGGATTTTATAGAAAAAATGGCACATTCCTACCTAACATAACGTACATGTCGCAGAACACTGAATACATGGTGGATATGATATTAAAAATAGTGGCGGCGGGGTACAAACCTACCGAAAGAAAGAAAGAAGGAGAATGGAATGAAACAGCATTTTTTGAGGATGACTTGTATAAAGTGATGCTTAGTTTAGCATATACGCGGGGTGAAAATTGCGCACTAATAATAATGATTAAATAACCTAATTACTTTTTACTTTAGATCCTGTAGCCATAGCCATAAGTTCCCCAAAGGAAGCATTAACAGCAATTACCTCATGGTATTTGCCTTTTTTAGTTTTACTCCCATTCGCTTTGGGTTTCCTGATATGGTTCTTGTTCGATTTTGCCACTTATGAGTTGTTTGTAAGTTAACCTGCCTTGCGGCTTACTCAAAGATAGTTCAAATCGGGTATTGTCCATTATCTTACGGTTATTGTATCTAAATGCAAACTCATCACAATAACGTTGTAAATGCTTGTAGGATATTTGGTGATAAATGCCATATATACCCCGTTTCATCAATCCCCAAAAATTTTCAATCCGGTTGGTATGTATATCCCCTTTTACATATTCTTTACGGCTATGTATTACGCTTTCGTGTTTGTAACCTTCCAAGTTATCACGGTAAAGGTTTGAGCCGTCAGTCATTACCCATGAGTGTTTGGTAACGTGTTTTTTAATATCGCTTAAAATTTCATCCTGCTTAATACCATCGTAAGCCTTTACAATTATGTTACCATGACGGGCAACCATGCCAAAAACAGCCCCCTTTGCTTTGCTTGTGTAATGGTTGTTAAGTCGGTATTGAATTTCTTCGGGTGTTAGATTACTCATATCAGTACGAAACCGCCGCCCCATATACGTTTCATCAATTTCAATAATTCCCGATAGTTTAACGACTTCCTTGCTTCTTACCATATCCCGCAAACGGTGCAACATAAACCATGCAGACTTTTGAGTGATACCCAAATCACGTGCTAACTGGTGGGATGAAATTCCCTTTTTGTGTGACGATAGTAAATACATACCTGCGAACCAAATATGTAAACCGATAGGCGAACCATGTAAGGGAGTGCCAACGGTAACGGTATATTTCTTGTAACAGGTTTTCGTGGCACACTTGTAGGTTTTGCCGTCATTTAGTTTGTAGTAGTCCATTGATCCACAGAAGGGGCAAACGGGGCAACCCTGCCAACGTTGCGCCTCAAAATAATGGCGGGCGGTTGCATCATCGGGGAATTTCTTTAATAGGTCTGGTAAGCCTTTAAATTTCAAGTGCATAGGTGTAAGCATTTGTATATTTCACAATATTGCTTACCTTAGCAGTAAGCAAAAAGGGTTGCGGAAGGGGTTGAACCTTCATCCCTAACCTTCGGTGGTTAGATTCTATCCATTGAACTACGCAACACTCGAAAACTCTAAAAAGCCGAACACCGCGCCCTGAACAAGCAAGTGAGCGGCTTTTTTATTATTTAACCATCCGCAATCCTTCATTAATTGCAGCATCATTACTTATATCATGTTTATTGTTATCAGTGATTAAAAACCATTTGCTACCGCCCGCCCTTCCTTGTCCATACACGGTTTTACTCTCAATAGCTTTAACACCTTTCAAACGTGAGAGAGCATTAGCAACATTATTTTTCACATCGTTTGGTGTTTTATCTACATAATCTGCAAACATTTCTGTTATTTCTGTGGTGGTATGTGTCCTACCTTCTGTCAATATTGATTTTATGTAATCTGAAATTTGGAGTTTGCCGTCAACCTTAACTTTCTTAGCCTCTTCCAGTTCACGGGCGGCGGCATCACGCATACGGGTAAGATAGTTTATACGGTTTTGTATGCCTTCCATTTGGACAAGAGCCGCCTTTAATTCAGAGTTGTAACGTGTCACGTCCTCTTGTGCTTGTTCTGCGATATTTATAATAGGTTGAACCATGTATAAACCAAAATTAGGAGTATAATTAGACACTACAAAATTTAATTCTAAAAATACTCAACAAACTAAATTTAGTTTGTTGAGTTGAATGTGTAAGTTATTGATAATAAATAGATTATGTCGGCTTGTCCAACCAAGTATGTCGATGCGTGACAAACGGCGTTTGTGCGATTTAGCAATAAAAATATTTATCGTATTTATACGATAATTCGAAAAAAAGTGCTTTCTTTGTTCTATCGTATTAAAACGATAAATCAATGGCATCAGCAAAAACAGACGCATTTACCCAAACAGAACAAGACCTGGCAGCTTTTGCCAAACTGCTTTCGCACCCTGCACGTATTGCTATCTTAACCATATTGGCAAAACACAATGCCTGTATTTGTGGAGAGATCGTTGAGGTATTGCCATTGGCACAATCGACCGTATCGCAGCATTTGAAAGAATTAAAGAATGCAGGATTGATAGATGGAACCATTGACGGTCCCAAAAGCTGTTACTGTATTAATTGGAAAGCATTTGAAAAATTCAATACAGAATTCAATGCACTGTTCTCCACCTTAAAAACAACGAATGAAAAAGCCTGCTGTTAAATAAACAACATGTAAGCGTGAGATGATTTCTCGCAAAGACGCAAAGGCGCGATTATATACAATAAAATAAAACATATGCAAACCGAAAATGAATTGAAAGAGTTGGTAAAAGAAAAGTACGGAGAAATTGCCGGGCAATCACGTACCCAAAACGCATCTTCCTGCTGCGGTGCCGGTGGTTGCAGTGAAGAAGTATACAACCTGATGGCCGATGATTACACACAACTGCAAGGGTACAATGCTGATGCTGACCTTGGCCTGGGCTGTGGCTTGCCCACACAATTTGCCAAAATACAAAAAGGAAATGTAGTGATTGACCTGGGAAGTGGTGCCGGTAACGATTGCTTTGTTGCACGCGCTGCTACAGGTGAAACCGGTAAAGTAATTGGTATTGATTTTACGGAGAAGATGATTGAGAAGGCCAGAAACAATGCAGAAAAACTGGGCTACCATAATGTAGAATTCCGTCAGGGTGATATTGAACATATGCCTGTATCGGCAGATGTAGCCGATGTGGTGGTAAGCAACTGCGTGTTAAATCTTGTCCCTAATAAATTCAATGTGTTGAAAGAAGTATACCGTGTGTTAAAACCCGGTGGTCATTTCAGTATCTCAGATATTGTGCTGGAAGGAGAATTACCTGTTCAACTGAAACAAGCAGCAGAAATGTATGCAGGCTGTGTATCGGGCGCCATTCAAAAACAGGTATACATGGAATTAATTACAGCAACCGGCTTTACCAATATTAGTTTGCAGAAAGAAAAACCGATCCATATTCCCGATGATATTTTAATCAATTACATCAGCCAGGAAGAGATCAATCTTTTTAGAAGCAGCAATATGGGCATTTATAGTGTAACCGTTTACGCAGAAAAGCCATTAACAAAAGAAGCCTGTTGTGCACCGGGATGTTGTAGTTAATTTACTAACTGCGCCTTTGCGTATTTGCGAGAATTTTTTTTCACGCAAGGGCGCAAAGGCGCAATAAGAACCACATATGAATATCATTCCGCTTCTTCCCGTACACTGGGAGTCTGTTAAACAAATTTACGAAGAGGGCATCGCCACCGGTAATGCTACTTTTCAAACCACCGCCCCTTCCTGGGAAGAGTGGGATACAGCACATACTGCTAAGCCAAGATTGGTTGCTGTAGAAAACAACACAGTACTCGGTTGGGCTGCCATTACACCCGTTAGCGGCAGATGTGTGTATGCCGGTGTTGGTGAAGTAAGTGTGTATGTTAGTGCCGCTGCCAGAGGTAAAGGTGTGGGTAAACAATTATTGCAACAATTGATTACAGAAAGTGAAAAAGAGAATTTCTGGACTTTGCAAGCCGGTATTTTTCCAGAGAACAAAGCCAGTATACGCTTACATGAAAGCACCGGATTTCGCATGATTGGTACCAGAGAAAAGATTGGAAAAATGAATGGCTTGTGGAGAGATACGGTATTGTTGGAAAAAAGAAGTTCACTACGATAAAATAAAATAACCAGGATGAGTACTACAAAAAAACTATTATTCGTTTGTGTTGAAAACAGTAACCGCAGCCAGATGAGCCAGGCTTTTGCACGCATACATGGTGGCGAACATATAGAAGCCTATAGTGCCGGCAGCAAACCCAGTGGTGTGGTAAATCCTAAAGCCATTGCTGCCATGAAAGAACTTGGGTACGACCTCAGCACACACGATAGTAAATCATTACAAGAGGTGGAATCGTTTGCTCCTTTTGATGCTGTGGTAACCATGGGTTGTGGTGATGCTTGCCCTTGGATGCCTGCCAAACAATTCATCGACTGGCAAATACCTGACCCCAAGCATATGGAGCCGGAAGATTTTAATAAAGTAAGAGATTACATCAGTAATAAAGTAAAAGAACTTATTGCAGGTTTATGATTCTTCTTTTTGGTTTGAGCCTATTAATGCCTCTATTAAAGAAGATACAAAACTGACCACCAGGCTAAAGATCAATGCGGAGAACCAGCCATCTACCGAAAACCCCGGCACCAGACTGGCTGCCCATTTAATGATGATGATATTGATCACCAATAAGAATAATCCCAATGTTACTATGGTAATGGGAATGGTTAGTACAATTAAAATGGGTTTGATAAAACTGTTGAGTAAGCCCAGTACAATCGCAACGATTAATGCAGTAATGGTACTATCTACCTCAACACCCTTTAAAATATAAGCCGCAAATAAAACCGCAACAGCGGTGGCAATGGTTTTCGCGAAAAACTTTCCCATACTGCTTTAATTATATTTCAAACGTAGCATTTATTTTTCTCCGGATACCATCTAATATTGAACAGCTTACAACTGGTATATCAACATCAATAGTTTATCTAATTATTCCAGCACCGGGCTTAACCATCTTTCCGCCTCGGCAATTGGCATATTTTTTTGTTTGGCATAAGCTTCCAGTTGATCGCGCTGAATTTTTCCTACACCAAAATATTGACTTTTCGGATTTGAAAAATACCAGCCACAAACGGAAGAAGCAGGATACATGGCCAGACTTTCTGTAAGCTGTACACCAATGGTATCCGTAGCTTTCAACAGATCGAATAATTTGTATTTCTCCGTATGATCAGGGCAGGCAGGATAACCGGGCGCAGGGCGTATACCGGTATACTGTTCCTTAATCAGGGCTTCGTTGCTTAGTTGTTCGTCTTTATCGTAACCCCAATAATCCTTTCGTACTTCCAGGTGTAAAGCTTCAGCAAAAGCTTCGGCAAACCTGTCGGCTAAAGCCTGCAACATGATTTTATTATAATCATCGTGATTGGCTTCAAAGTTTGCAATGTGTTCTTCAATACCATGTAAGGTAACCGCAAAGGCACCGATGAAATCTTTTTTGCCACTGGCTTTTGGTGCTACAAAATCAGCCAATGATAAATTGGGTTGATCAGCTGCTTTTTTAATCTGCTGGCGCAGAAAAGCCAGTTGTACCGGACCTTCTTCAGAACGAACTTCTATTGCATCATCTTCACTACTGGCTTCCCAGAAACCGATGGTTCCTTTCGCATTTAACCATTTCTCGTTGATGATGGTATCTAAGAGTGCATTGGCATCATTGTATAGCTTGGTAGCTTCTTTACCAATTACACTATCAGTTAAAATATCAGGAAAGTTGCCATGCATTTCCCAGGCAATAAAGAAAGGCTTCCAATCTATAAATGGTCGTAACAGGTTCAGGTCGTAATCTTCAAATACTTTTGTTCCTGTAAAAGTTGGTGTTTGCGTGCTATGATTTTTCCAGTCTACCGCCACTTTGTTTTGTAAGGCATCTGCATACGACAAGTAGGTTTTTATACTTTTCTTGTTATCAAACCCATGTTTCAGTTTTACATACTCCTCTTTAACCACACCCAGAAAATCTTTTTTCTGTTCTTTACTTAATAAAGAACCTGCAACGGTAACACTTCTGGATGCATCGAGTACATGTACAACGCCTTCTTCGTATTCGGGTGCAATTTTTACGGCTGTGTGTATGCGTGAGGTAGTGGCACCACCAATTAATAATGGCTGGTGCATGCCGCGGCGTTTCATTTCTTTGGCAATGTGTACCATCTCATCCAGTGAAGGTGTGATCAATCCACTCAACCCAATAATATCCACCTGTTCACGCTGTGCGGTTTCCAGTATTTTATCTGCAGGAACCATCACACCCATATCTATGATATCATATCCGTTACAACCAAGTACAACACCCACAATATTTTTTCCGATATCATGTACATCACCTTTTACAGTGGCCAATAAAATTTTAGCAGCACCGGCAGCTTCGCTATTGGTAGTGCCTGCGGCGAGGTGAGCCTGTTTTCGTTCTTCTTTTTCTGCTTCGATAAAAGGGGTTAATACAGCCACACTTTTTTCATCACGCGGGCACTCTTTACTACCTGTGGTAAAAACATTTTACCTGCACCAAACAAATCACCTACAATACCCATTCCATCCATGAGTGGTCCTTCAATTACTTCGAGTGGCGTAGGATATTTCTGACGGGCTTCTTCGGTATCGGCTTCAATATAATCGGTAATACCATTGATGAGCGAATGTGATAAACGCTTTTCCACCGGTTCGTTGCGCCATGCTTCATCTCTTACTTCAACTTTACCTTTGGCTTTTACGGTTTCTGCGTGGGCTATGAGTTTTTCGGTGGCTTCGTTGTTATCGTTGTTGCGGTTCAGAATTACATCTTCGCAGAGAGATTTTAATGTGGGTTCAATTTCATCATACACCACAAGCTGACCGGCATTTACAATACCCATATCCATACCGGCTTTGATAGCGTAGTACAGAAATACTGAGTGGATAGCTTCACGCACATGATCGTTACCACGAAAAGAGAAGGACACGTTAGATACACCACCACTTACTTTTGTGAGTGGCATTAATTGTTTGATTTCTCGTGTTGCTTCAATAAAATCTACTGCGTAATTGTTGTGTTCTTCAATACCGGTTGCAATGGCAAAGATGTTGGGATCGAAAATAATATCTTGTGGATCAAAGCCCACTTTATCAACCAATATTTTATAAGCGCGGTGGCAAATCTCGACTTTGCGTGCTTTGGTATCGGCTTGTCCTACCTCATCAAATGCCATCACAATTACGGCAGCACCATACGCTTTACAGGTAAATGCCTGTTCAATAAACTTCTCTTCTCCTTCTTTCATGGAGATAGAGTTTACAATACAACGGCCCTGCACACATTTTAATCCGGCTTCAATGATCTCAAATTTAGAACTATCGATCATGATGGGAATGCGGGCAATATCGGGCTCACTTTGTAATAAATTCAGGTAAGTGGTCATGGCACTTACGCCATCCAGCATGGCGTCATCCATGTTTACATCCAGTACCTGTGCGCCGCTTTCTACCTGTTGGCGTGCAACAGACAATGCTTCTTCATACTGGCCTTCACGAACCAGTCGCGCAAACTTTTTAGAACCGGTTACATTGGTTCTTTCGCCCACATTTACAAAATTGGTTTCAGGTCTGATGACCAGTGGTTCGAGACCGGAGAGGCGTAGATAAGGTTTAATAGTAATTCTATTCATAATTCTCTTTTGCCACTAAGACACGAAGGCACAAAGCTGCACGAAGGTTATAATACCATTCGTTTGATGCCTTCCTTGATTAGTGGAACTGTGAAATTAATAATATAGCCAAGTCTTTTGTTACTCAATCGCAAATAACTTAGTAATTGTGCTTCCCAAACAGGATGATAATTTTCCTGTGCTTTCAACTCAACGATTATTAAATTATCTACTAAAATATCAAGTCGTAATGCTTCTTCAAATTGAATATTATCGTAAACGATGGGTACTTTAAGCTGGGTAACAAAAGGTATATTTCGCTTAGTCAGCTCATAACAAAAACATGATTCATATATTTTTTCTAATAAGCCTGGCCCAAGTGACTTATGTAGGTGGTAGGCAATATCTACCACTTCTTTTCCAAGCTTTTCTTCATGTTCTGTTAATTGCTTCATTCTTCGTGCTTCTTTGTGCCTTAGCGTCTTTGTGGCTAAACAGTTGCCGATTCAAGTATTGGCAATAACCTCGGTGCTATCTTTCTCACATTATCAGCAATGTGTTTGATATGATCCGGTGTGGTACCGCAACAACCGCCAACAATATTCACAAACCCTTCTTTTGCCCAGTCTTCAATAAAATGAGCCGTTTCATGGGGTTGCTCATCGTATTCACCCATGGCATTGGGCAAACCTGCATTAGGGTAGGCCGATGTATAACAGGATGCTATCTGTGCCAGCTCTTCAATATGGCTTCTCATTTCTGCAGCACCTAATGCACAATTCAATCCAACGCTTAATGGTTTGGCATGCATAACTGATGTATAGAATGCTTCCAGTGTTTGTCCGCTAAGGGTTCTGCCCGATGCATCTGTAATGGTACCACTGATCATGATGGGCAGTTCTGCCTGCTTATGATCTCTGAAATATTTTTTAGCCGCAAATATGGCACCCTTTGCATTTAGCGTATCGAAAATGGTTTCGATAAGGAGTATGTCTACGCCCCCATCTACCAATCCTTTAATCTGTTCATAATAGGCAGCCACTACTTCATCAAAAGTAACGGCACGGTAGCCTGGGTTATTTACGTCTGGTGAAAGGCTAAGTGTTTTATTCAATGGCCCTATAGCGCCAGCAACAAATTTTGGGTGGGCACCGGGGTTTTCGGCCATAAATTCAGTAACCGCATTGCGTGCGCAACTTGCGGCGGCTATATTCAGTTCATAAGCAAGTGCCTGCATGTCGTAATCAGCCATGGCAATAACGGTACTGCTGAAAGTGTTGGTTTCAATAATATCGGCACCGGCGGCAAGGTATTGTTTGTGAATGCCTTTGATGATATCGGGTTGGGTAATGCACAAGAGGTCATTGTTGCCTTTTACATCAGAGTGCCAATCTTTAAAACGTTCGCCACGATAATCTTCTTCGGTTAATTTATGGCGTTGTATCATGGTGCCCATGGCGCCATCTATTACCAGTATTCTTTTTTCGAGTTCTTTTCTGATATCCATACAATTCAATTTTAGTTCCTTTCCGGGTTATCCGAACAGGAGTTGTATCATATCGAACTGTAAACGCTTTGGAGAGAGAGGTTAAGTGGGTTCACTTCAAAACGTTTATTAGTTCGATTATTTCTGCCAAAGGCAGGAAATCAGGCCGAACAATAAACAAATCCGCCTGTGATAATGAGTGCAAAGATAACGAGAGAGAGGGTTATGGCAAAATATAGAATATCGAATGTCGAACAGGGAATGTCGAATGATGAAGTAAGGTTTTTACTTCGAAATTCAACATTCCCTGTTCGACATTCGATATTCCTTGTTAGAACCTCCCTACCGGCAGGCAGGTTCGATATTAAAAGCGGGTTATTTTCTTTTTCCGATGTTAAAGATCCTGGATACATTAAATCCCCAGCGTATATCACCATTACCCCAGGAACCGGTGGTTTCATGAATAAAACTATGCTCATTCATACCGGTTGAATTGGTAAAATGCAGCTGAAATACGTGACCTCCGGTATTGATATCTACCCCAATGGATAATGGATCATACGTGCCATCAAAACGCTGTGTTTGTATAAAATATTCAGCATTGATACTTACCCTTTTGCTGATTTTTTGTCTTGCTTGCAAACCGATGGAAAAAAGATCTTTGGCGCCCCCTGAAAAAAAGAGGACACGGTTATAACGGGTATAGGTAGGTGATACCTGAATAGAAGTATGATCACTTAATTTGCTGCCAAGTAATAATTGGGCCGTGTAAAAAGTACGGTCTGAACCGGTTACTTTCAAGGTGGGATCCATTTTAACATTGCGGTAAGCCATGGCTCCTACTACTGCAACAGATAAAGGCGTACCAGAGCGCTGGTGTACCAGACGGTATTTGATAAATCCGTCATACTCCTTGTTAAAGGTAGACCGGCCAATACCAATCATCAGGTTTTTGGCAAGCCCGAAATCGAAGCCCATACGCATGGAAGCGAAATCCAGACCAAACATATCATAGAAACCAAGGTTCACAGGTGCAAAACGGTGGTTGATCCTGAAATCCATACTGCCGGTTCCCAATATTTCAACGGTATGGCCATTGATGAGGCGTGTAGAATAAAAAGTATTGATTACCGGCTCATTTCCCAGTTTCTTATTATCTGCAGTATTGGTACTGTCCTGCATTTTAAAGAGATCCACTTGTGAAAAGCCTTGTAAAGCAATCAGACTTAGGCATACAACAGACAGTAACCTTTTGGTAAAGATCATCATAAAATAAAATTTAATATGAAAGGTTGATTATTGGTATTGGCAATTCACTTCAACAGTAACCTTATCCGTTACACTGGACGCATCCACTTTAAAATCTTTCATCAAAATCACAAATTGACAAATAGCTGTAGGTTTTCCTCCTTTTATTTCAAGGGTGCCATTGGTGCTGATGTTTTTGGTAACACCATGCATGGTCAAATCTCCTTTTACAGAAATTTTGTATGATCCGTCTTTACCAAAATTCACATCTTTCAGGTTTACAATCGTTCCTTTAAAATCGGCCCTTGGAAATTTATTACTCTCCAGGTATTGGTCGTTGAAATGTTCCTGCATTTCAGCGTATTTGAACTTGAATCCTTTAATCAGTGCGCTGAAGGTCATTTGTCCGTTGTCAGCAATGCGGCTGGCTACTTCATTGTTGATGCCTTTTACATCTTCATCGCTTGGAGCGATAAAACTGATTTTTCCATTACGGGTACCAAATACTTTCTGGGCATTGCTGTTTGAGCTAAAAAAAACAAGGGCTATGATACAGGTAAAAACGAATTTCATGTTAACGGGTTTATTTTATTTTACAAGAACACCTTCATTGATTACAATGTTTGCATCGGGTATGTACCCTGTACAAATGCCTTTGAAAGTGATGTTCTGTCCGGGCTGTAATTGTCCCGGTTGATCTTTGAATGTGCAATTGATCACAAACAAAGGATCATTGGTTTTAAAATTTACGACAGTTTTTCCATCCTGGTTTGTACTTACTTCCAGTACTTCTCCGCTCAGTTCAATGGCTTTATCCAGGTATTTGGCATTGGCTTCTGTTTCATTGGCTTTAAATGCATCAAACAAAGCCTGTGCCGAAAGTTGAACGCCCTGCTCTTTTGATACATCCCTGTGTGGCTTCATAAATACATATACTGCAAAACCGGCTGCAGCCAGAACGCCTACCACGAATACAATCAAAATTATTTTTTTCCAATTTTTCATACGATGCTATTTGCTGGTTACCCTGCAAATTATTCAATGTATTGATACAAATATGAATACGGGTAAACAAAAATATGGTTGCCTGAATCATAAAATTTCAGGTGATGCGTGGGTTATTTTACATACTGCTGAACCGGTAAACGGTTGGCAATACTTCGCGCCAGTGTCATTTCATCGGCATATTCCAGTTCACCGCCAAAGGCAATACCCCGTGCAATGGTGGTTATACGGCAGGATAAATGAGCGATCTTTTTCTGTATATAGTAAATGGTGGTATCGCCTTGGATATTCGGACTTAATGCAAAAACCACTTCTTCTGTCTCCTCTTTTGTAATCCGGTTCACCAGTGATTCAATATTCAGTTGGTCGGGACCAATACCATCCAATGGAGAAATGATGCCCCCCAATACATGGTAAGTGCCGCTTAGCTGCTGGGTACTTTCAATGGCAATTACATCACGAATGTTTTCAACCACACAAATCATCCGCTGGTTGCGCATAGAGTTGGCGCAGATAGAACAAATATCGCCATCGCTGATATTATGGCAACGCTGGCAAAATTTAATATCGCGCCGCATTCTGGCAATGGTTTCTCCAAAATACTGAACCTCATTTACCTCCTGCTTCAGCAAATGCAACACCAATCGTAATGCCGTTTTTTTACCAATACCCGGAAGCTTGGTAAACTGGGCTACTGCGTTTTCGAGTAAGGTGGAGGGGAGTTGCATGAATGGTGTTGATGGGTTCTTTAGGCTGTAAAGGTAGTTATCTAAGATGAATCGTCCATGGACAATAGACCATGGTCCATGGACGATTTTTACAAATTAATATTCACCTCATTATCCCAATTAGCCCTGATAGCGAGTTGTTTGGGGATGAGGTACACCACTTCGGGTTGGCGTTTGGTTCCGAAGAATTTACCGGTATCCCAAATACCATTGTTATTGGTATCATATAAAATGCGTAGTTCATAGCTACCCTGCCGGTATAGTTTCCGCTGAAAATCGGGTTGGCTAAGTTTTACAGATTCTACTATTTTTTCATTCTGCACAAATTGTAGCACCGGGTTACGTGAAAGATCGAGATTAGAAAAACGCAGGCGGATGCTTCCGTACTCCGATTCACGTTTGGTAATGAAACGAAGGGTATCTGACTTAGTGAGGGTTGCTCCTGAGGAATCTGCAATTGCTTCTTTACTGATCAATAACCGGAAAGCGATATTTTCTTTCCACGGATATTTCAATATCATTTTGGTCTTACCGGTATCGAGTGAAAATGAATAGCCGGTTTGCTTCTGGTAATTGGTATCATACAATACCATTTTAGAAGTATCGAACAAGGTTAGTTTTCTACTAAAGGTTACAACAAGATCTGACAATAAATCCTGTTGCCCATTTTCAAGACTTAGTGTATACTTCAGCCGTTTATCATCCTTGTTTACGGCAGAGAGTTTTACATTGGGTATAGAAGATGTTTCAGGAACAGTTTTTTTAAAAGCTTCAAATGCATACAAGGTATCTGTTGGGGTAGATGCGCCAACTACCACCGGTGAATTTTTAAATGCAAACAACTGGGTACTATCGTCGTAACGTTTGTTAAATGCATTGGTAACTACATATACTGCAAAGGTTCCTGCGGGAAGATTCTTAAAAATAAATTCACCTTTTCCATTAATGCGCGTGTAATAGCGTGGATTTTCTTTGGCAACAGCCGTATCTGCCAGATTTCTGTGTAGCACCACAAATAAGGTGCTATCCACTTTTCCTTTTTCAGCAACCATTACTGTACCGCTGTACGTATTGTAATCAATGGTACTACCGGTTGAGAAAACATAGGTAAAGTTTTTTGCAACATTACTTTCATTAACATCCTTGATAGCTGATCCGAAATTAAAAGAGTAGGTAGTGTTGGGTTCCAGGGTATCTTTTAATTTAACGGTTACATTTCTCAGTTTATAATCTACCAATGGTGGCCTGGAGGAAGAAGGGTTGGGCGAAATGATGAGGTTTTGCAAAGGATTATCCAGCGAGATGTATTCATCAAATGTGAGTGTGATGTTTTGTGTTTTTACATTGATGGCTGAATCTTTTGGTAAGGCACTGATCAATCTTGGTGGTAAACTATCTCTCGGCCCGCCGCTTGGAGGAACCATATTGGCGCAGGAATTTAGTAAAATGCTCCCAGCAAAAAGCGTCGTAAAAAATATAATAGGGAGTAAAACTTTTTTCATGAGATACAAATATAGAACTCAGGACTGCTTTTTAAAGAAAAGGATTGTGAAGGGAAAGCAAATTTAGTTTTGTCCGCGTCATTTCGATCCCGCTTCAGCGGGAGAGAAATCTGCTAAAAGATGGGCAGATTTCTCTTCGCTCGTTCCTCGTTAATCGAAATGACGTTTTTATTCGGGATCTTCTTCTTCAAGCTCATGCAATGCCACAGCCATTTCATTGTTTTTTACAAAATTACACCAATGGCAATCGGGTTTACCGCAACCGGTATAAAAGTCGCGGTCCTGAATTTTTTGCCAAACGGTTTTGATTTGCTGGGTTACGGTAGTTATATCTTCAGGTGAGATCACAATTTTTTCCTTACGGTATACTTTTTTCTTGTCAGGTTCTATGAAATCAAATTCAGTGCTCACCACTTTCCAGTTTTTCTGTTCGTAGTGGTCTACCAGAATTTTATAAAACACTGCCTGCCGCCAGTAATCGCCGCCGTTAGGGTCTTCTTCGTGTGGTGGTTTTAGTTTGTCTTTTGCTTTATCAATGTCACCGGTTTTATAATCTACCACATTCACATCTTTACCATTGAATTCAAGTTTGTCTAATTTCCCTTTTAGCGGAACGCCCTGCACCACTACGTTTCGGATAGTTCTTTCTACCGCTACAATTTTATTCCACTGATATAGGTATTGATCATAATAGTTGCTTAACACTTCTTGTCCGTATTCCATCCTGCGTGCAAACTGTTCTTTGGTAAAGCTTTCGCGATGGCGATTCATATACCAGTTAAAATCAAGGATGAATTCCTGTTTACCCGGAAACTTTTCTGTTTGCTGCATTTTTTCAAACAGTTTTTGTAACGCATGGTGAACAGCGGAACCGAATTCCGTTGCTTCAGATTTACCGGAAGGCACCCTTACCAGATTTTGAAAATAAAACTGCAAAGGGCATTTAAGGTAATTGTTAAGCGCTGTAACATTCATAACAAATTTATCCAGTATCTGTGTAATGAACTCCGCTTCTATCCTTTCTATTTCAGGTGCCTGAACCGCAGTGAATTGTATCATGGTAAATTCACCCAACACTTCTTTTTCAATGATTACTTTTTCTACTGGTAGAGCATGTGAATCCTGTATCTCTGCAATAAACATGGAAGGCTCCAACTCTTTTCCATCATTTTTAAAATGGCTGTAAGAAATATGCAGGTGTAGTTTGGCGCGGGTAAGTGCTACATAAAACAATCGCCTCAGTTCTTCTTCTTCTTTTTGTTTGGGCTGAGTTTGAAACATGGTATCGGGAAAACTGTAACCACCACCCGGTTTCCGTTTCTTTTCCCAACTGGAAGCATTGCAACCCACCAGAAATACATGATCAAATTCCAATCCCTTAGAGCCATGTGCCGTTAACAGGTTCACCCCTTTTTCGCTACCACTTACCTGCACCAATGGAAGAGATAATCCTTCTTTCTCCATCAACATAAAAATATTTACCAACTGATCAAGTGTGAGACTGGCATTGCGCCGGGTTTCTTCTTTCACAAAATCAAACAGACCGGTTAGTACCTGTAAATGCCAGTGCTTATCGGCACTTTGCATTACCCAGTTTAATACACCCGCTTCTCGGATACAATTTTCAAACAGGTTTACCAGTGTAACATTGGTTGCATCTGCTACCAGTTGTTCAATGGCACCACTAGCCGCTTTCATGCCGGCAGGCGCGCCGTTACTGAAAAGATCTTTGGCAGGTGCATGTACTTTTTCATACAACAATTTCCGAAGCGATGTTTTGTGTTCACCATAACGTCTATCAGCAACCGCTGTGGTTAATTTGGCTATTTCTATAGGGGCGATATTGAACCAATCGAAATGCAGTATTTCAAATAACATTTCATCACCTCCATCGGGTATATCGTGCTCTGCAGCCAGATACTCCAGTAACAATACCAGTTTTTTGGCAAGTGGAATTTCTAAAATATTCAGGTTGCGTTTACTGTATACAGGGATATTACGTTGCGCAAAATATTGCGCCAGCTCTTCGCCGTATTTATTTTCTTTATAGATGATACTGATGAGTCCCGGTGCTATTCCCTGATGTAATAATTTTTCAACTTCTAATGTCAGGTGAATCATTTCCTGCCGCTGGGTTTCGTATTCTATCAGTAGCGGTTGGTTGGTATGAAGGTTTATTTTTTCATTGGATGCGGTCAGATTTTTTGTTAATCCATCAACCTGATTGATCAATCTTTCTTCATTACGGTCGATCAGCGTTTTGGATACATCCAATATCGGTTGTGTTGAGCGATAGTTATTGGTTAAAACAATGGTAAGTAAGTCGTTCTGATAATTATTGGCAAAGCCTACCATGTTTTCTACATTGGCACCCTGAAAGCGGTAGATACTCTGGTCATCATCGCCCACAACAAATACATTGGGTTGCTCCCAATAGTTGATGAGTAATTCTACCAAACGGTTTTGTGTACCACTGGTATCTTGGTATTCATCTACCAGAATGTATAAAAACTGTTCCTGGTAGCGGGATAGCAGTGTTTTATTTTCTTCAAATGCTTTCAACACCCAGTTGATCATATCATCAAAATCGTAGCGGTTGCGGCTGCGCATGAGTTTTTGAAAACGGTCGAACTCATGAACGGCTGCCCGTAATTTTTCCATTTTTTCTCTGGCTTCCTCAATCTTATTTTCTTTGAGATCGCCGGCTTTGAATTGTTTGTAAGCACGTTTGTAAACAAATTCATCACGTGTAGGTATATCAGCCAGGTATTCATCTATTTTTTGATTGATGTAATCGGGTGTCCATCCCTCCCGTTTCATGCTGCTGAATAATTGCTGCAGGTTATTGATCTCAAAATATACATCACCCCTGTAACGTTTTAAAGGATGATTTTTAGGAAAGCCATCAATCAATTGTTTGAACAAATCAATTTTTTCAAGATCGGAAATAGGATCCAGTACTGTTTTTTCAAACAGCGATAAATTCTCCTGAATGATATCATTGCAGAATGCATGAAACGTATAAATGTTCACTTTATATGCATCCGGACCAATAAAATTCAACAGACGTTTGCGCATGGCTACGGCACCTGCATCGGTATAGGTAAGGCAAAGAATGTTTTCGGGTTGTGTATCCGTATCTATTAAAATTTTACCAATGCGGGCACCCAGAATTTGTGTTTTACCGGTACCTGGCCCGGCAATTACCATTACAGGGCCTTCGATGGTATCAACGGCACGTTTTTGTTGTTCGTTGAGGTTGGCATATATTTTTTCGAATGCTTGTTTTTGGTGTTGGGTGGTAGGCATTGGGTAAAGATAATCAACTCACTTCAACTCATCCCCCGGCCCCTTCTCTACTTTGTAGAGAAAGGGAGCAACGCCCCAACCCTCTCTACAAAGTAGAGAGGGTTGGGGCACGAAGTGCCGTTGGGGTGAGTTGAACTTTTTGGTTGGGTGGTTGTTATTAATACATGTCAAAAGTATATTCCCTCAAAACCATTCAAAAAATCCCCATTTCTCTAGACCAGGCATGGGATTTCTTTAGCCGACCGGATAACCTGAAAGATATCACACCATCTAATTTAGGTTTTCAGATCATTTCACAACATCATGGAGATACGATGTATCCGGGTCAAGTGATTGAATATACCGTGAAGCCAATTTTAGGTATTCCGCTGTATTGGATGACAGAGATCACACATGTATCTGACAAAAAATATTTTGTAGATGAGCAACGCTTTGGGCCCTACAGTTTATGGCATCACCAGCATCATTTTAAAGCGATTGAAGGTGGTGTGGAGATGACAGATATTGTACACTACAAATTACCCCTCTGGATATTGGGAGATATTGCGAACGTAATTATGGTGAAAGCGCAGTTGAAACATATTTTTGATTACAGGTTGGTGGCGGTTGAGCAGCGGTTTGGTAAGTGGGGGTAACCACCCCCGCTATATATTTTTCTGCACAGTAAAATTTTTATTTTAATTCTGTCATCGGACTTACATTGTTGTTCTGATCAACAGATACAAAGAAAATCCGTTTACTTTTCGTGTCGGGAATTTTAGTGATGTCTACTACAGCTACTTTATCGGCTACAATAATTTGTACCAATTGCGCTAATGCAAATCTCACTTCTGTATTTAAGGTAAGTGTTAACACACCGAAGGCTTTGATCTTCTTATCTCCTTTATAAACCAGTTTTACAGAATTATTATCTAGCTTTTGAATCAGGGGCTGTGCGGGTATGGAATTATCTATCCATGGCATGGGCGGAACCAATGCCGGATAACGATAATAATGGTTTCGCAAACTATCATTCCAGCCTAAGGGGTTTTTTTCAAATACTTTACTGCTAAAATACAAACTGCCCTGCGTGGTTGGATAGCTTCGCAGGCCTTGTATTTGCATAGGAATTTCATTGTTGTTTTTCCAAGCGGTATTTGATCCTGCACGTTCTATGCCATGGCCGATGTATAAATGTTTACCATAGGTGTATTGATTCCACCAATCCAGCAGTACATCATAATCGCATAGTTTATGTCCGCGCTCCCAGTATAATTGCGGTACTACATAATCAATCCATCCTTTCTGTAGCCATAACAGAATATCTGCATACAGGTCATCATAATTGGTAGGGCCAGATCGGGTATCACTACCCATGGCATCCTGCCGTTTGTTGCGCCAAACGCCAAAAGGACTGATCCCAAATTTTACAAAAGGCTTTACACTTCGAACAATATTGTGAATGAGGAGTATGATACTGTCGCAGTTGCTTCTACGCCAATCTTCTTTGCTTAATCCTTTACCATATTTCAAATAATCTTTTTGATCGGGAAATTCTCTGCCGGCAATGGGGTATGGATAAAAATAATCATCTAGGTGAATACCATCAATATCATACCGGCTGGCAATATCGCGCACCACGGTAGCAAGGTGCTGCCTTACTTCGGGTAAACTGGGGTTGAAATATTTTTTTCCGCCATACAGTAAAAACCATTCCGGTTTTGTTTTGGTAATATGTGATGGTGAGATGGAAGAACTTAACACATTAAATACGGCACGATATGGATTAAGCCATGCATGAAATTCCATCCCACGTTTATGTGTTTCGCTGATCATAAATTCGAGAGGATCGTAATAGGGAGAAGGTGGTAACCCTTGTGTGCCTGTTAAAAATTCGCTCCATGGTTCGTATTTAGATGGGTATAATGCATCACCGGCAGGTTTTATCTGCACCACAACTGCATTCATACCATTGCGTTGGTGAAGGTCTAATATGCGGATGAATTCTGCTTTCTGTTGGTCAACCGAAAGTGTTTTTTTACTCGGCCAGTCAATATTCACTACCGTTGCTATCCATACCCCTCTGAATTCATAATTGGGCGTTCCCTGCTGGGCATATCCATTTACTAAAATAGCAGTACAGAAAAACAGGAGTGTAATAACTGAGATCTTCTTCATATGGTGAAGATAAACCTATGTGGGCGGGCTTACTAAATTGTGGATGAATTCGTGTGTAAGCAATGTTAATTCACATAGTTAATTTGCAGGCTTCGCGCATCTTATCCAACAAACCATTGAGGGCATTGGCTTCATCAGGCGATAAGGATTGCAGCAGGCTATCCAGTTCTTCATTACGGTGATCGAGTTTTTCGAGCAGGGCAATGCCTTTTTTGGAGATCACCACATCTACCATCCGTTTATCGGCCGGACAAATCTTTTTTTCTACCAGGCCCTTTCGCAGTAACCTTTCTACAATGCGGCTGGTATCGCTCATCTTATCCAGCATACGTTCGCGTATTTGTAAAGTGCTCAGGGGTTGTTTGGTGCCACGCAGTATGCGGAGGATATTGTATTGCTGCGGCGTAATATCTTCTGAATCGAGAAATTGTTTGATTTTCTCATTCAACCAGTTTGCCGAAAAGATCAGATTTACAGTGGCTTTCTGGTATTCATTCCTGAAAGACTGTTGTTGTATATCTTTTTCAATGCTCATGGTTTTGTAAAAATAAGGGTATCGGCGTGAAACGTGAGGCGTGAATCGTGAGTGAATTCCCAAAATAAAGCAACCACTCACGTTTCACGCCTCACGATTTACGATTCCCAAACCGTTAGCCCCTCACTGCAATTGGCGCAGATATCAATGTTTTTGCGGCTGTTGAGTAGTTCTCGGCGAAACTGTTGGTAGTTTTCGTTATGCCAGGTTTCTTTAAAACTTTGTGTTTTTAGATTGCCTAACTGGTGGGTGGCATCTTTATCAAAACAGCAGGGCACCACCAATCCATCCCAGGTAATTACATTAGCATGCCACAACTTCCAGCAATGATTGCTGAGTCCGCTTTTTACTTTCATTTTTCCAGCAGCATCTTTTTTATACCGACTGTATTTGTTATTCTTAGGAATAAGTTGATGTGGGTCGTTCTCATAATCATATACCTGTGCAGTTTTAAAGCGTACCTGATCCACCCCTATCTCTTTACCCAGTTTTTTTACGTCTTCTATCTGGTGTTCATTGGGTTTTACAACCAAAAACTGAAAAAAGATAAACGGGGTTTTGCTGTTCAACTCTTTTTTCCATTTTACAATATTGCGGGCACCTTCCAATACTTTATCCAGTTTGCCACCTATACGGTATTGCTGGTATACTTCCTGCGTGGTACCATCAATAGAAATGATCAACCTGTCCAAACCGCTTTCTACGGTTTGTTTTGCTTTCTCATCAGTTAAATAATGTGCATTGGTAGAAGTGGCGGTATAAATGCCTTTGTTATGCGCATAATTTACCATATCCAGAAAATCCGGATTCAGGTACGGTTCGCCCTGAAAATAGAAAATGAGATACAACAGTTCTTTGTGCATTTCATCAATGGTTTGTCTGAAAAAACTGTTTTCCAGCATACCGGTGGGGCGGGTAAAGGCGCGTAAACCGCTGGGGCATTCAGGGCAACGCAGGTTACACGAGGTAGTGGGTTCAAAAGAAACCGAAACCGGGTAGCCCCATTGAACCGGCTTACCGGTAAGTTTGGTTAACTGGTAGCTACTGTACACTTTTGCTGCATTCCACAGTTTGCGCGGCTGCAGTTTGGTTATAAAATTCAGGCTATCATTCCAGTTAAAATAAGGCATAGACTGTAAAAATAAGATGAGAATGGCGATAAATAAGCTGTTCAGATAAAATGCAGCAGGTGTATACCATTTGTTTTAAATCTTTTAACGTCCTATAAAACAGATGGATATTCCTTTTTTGTGAAGGGCTTACCACTCATTTAATATACAGATTGTTCATTTTACAGGATATTAATTCTACTTTTGATTAAACCGTATACCTAGCAATGAGCGACCACGCAACCTGTCAATCCTGTTCACAAAGGTTTAACTCTGTTTTTTGCAAAGCCAAAGAAGAATTTGTTAACCAGATCAATGATCAGAAAATATGTAATACGTATAAGCGTGGGCAGATCCTTTTTAATGAAGGATCTTATCCTTTTGGTGTGTATTGCATTAATGAGGGTAAAATAAAACTGTCTCACCAGGGCGATGATGGCAAAGAACAGATTATCCGTTTACTGAAAGCAGGTGATATACTGGGTTACCGGGCATTGTTAAGTGGCGACAGGTACAGTGCCAGTGCGGTGGCTTTAGAGGATACACAAATTTGTTTTATACCCAAAGATCTTTTTGTAAGTGTGCTGAAACTCGATCCGGGTTTGGCTTTTGAAATGATGAAACTCTTGAGCGATGAATTGCACAGGGCAGAAATAAAACTAACCCATCTTGCCCAGAAACCCATTCGGGAAAGATTGGCCGAAACCCTGCTGTTTATTAAAGAAACTTATGGTTTTGAAGAAGATGGCACTACCTTAAATGTTCGCCTCTCACGCGAAGAAATTGCTAATCTGGTAGGCACTGCCACAGAATCGGCTATCCGGTTATTATCTGAATTTAAAAAAGATGGTATGGTGGAACTGGATGGTAAAAAAATCAAGATCCTTAAAGTTAAGGATCTGATTAAAGCTGCAAACATTCAGGATTAACCTCCTTTTAATGAATTCATTGTGTTTTCAATCTAAACCTGATAAAAATCATGTTTTAGGTTGAGTATCATCATATATCTCACTGATGGCTCCAACTACCTTGCGTTGAAATGGAAGGGAGATGTTGATGAAACACTGGGATACCAAATTGCAGGAAACACTAGATGCCCCGGGTTTGTGCAACCTCATTGAAAAAGAATGCCAGCTTGAGATCAGAAAATCCTGTCGCAAAATAACTCATTACTTTTCCGAAGCTTGTACCCGCGAAGTGCCCGAACCGGTGTATGAACTGGTTCAACTTTTGCATGCCAAACTGCAAGACGAAACAGAACATCTTTTTTTAAAAGAAACGGGCATTGTTTTCCCTGCTATTAAAAATAACCAGCAAGGTTATACCATATCCCCAAAAATTTCAGAGACCATTTACCAAACCCAGCAAGGCATTATTAATCTCTTGCTTAAGCTAAGGCAGGTATTAAACAATTATGTGGTACAGCCCAACTGGAGTAAAGAATGGAAATCCTGTATGAATGAATTGTTTGTGCTGGAAAGAGAAATTCATCAATGGATTTATATCGAGCAAAGCCTTTTGTATCCCTCCATCAGCAGTAAATAAGAACCGGCCGAATAAATTATGCAGCAATTCACTACTTCCCCTGTAACACCTACCTGTTTCCATTGCGGCGAAGACTGCAACGAAGAAGTATTACATGCATTCGATAAAGATTTTTGCTGCGGTGGTTGCCAGATGGTTTATGAAATACTGAACCGTAGCGGCATGTGCGATTATTACAGCATCAGTACCAATCCCGGCACCAGTCGTAAAATACAAGTTAGGGAAGATAAATTTTCTTTTCTGGACGATGCAAAGATTGGAGCATCACTGGTTGTGTTTTCCAACGATACCCAAACCCATGTTGGTTTTTACACACCGCAGATGCACTGTAGCAGTTGTTTGTGGCTACTTGAAAACCTTCACCGGCTTGAGCCCGGCGTAATTAGTAGTAAGGTAAATTTTATTAAAAAAGAAGTGGATATCGTATTCGATCAACAGGTTACTTCGCTTCGCAAAGTGGCAGAGTTGTTAACCAGTATTGGTTATGAGCCTTATATCAGTTTTAGTGATATGGAGTCTAAAAAAACAAGTACCGATGTTTCCAAAATATATAAGCTGGGTGTGGCCGGTTTTTGTTTTGCCAACATCATGCTCATGAGTTTCCCCGAATACCTGGGTATTGATTCAAAAGAAGCTAACCTATTATATCTGTTCCGTTACGCCAATCTGTTTCTTTCTCTACCGGTATTCTTATATAGTGCCTCTGAATTTTATATCAGTGCATGGAAGAGTCTGAAGCACAGATTTCTGAACATAGATGCTCCTATTGTTGTAGCCATTTTGGTAACTTTTGCCAGAAGTGTATATGAAGTATTGAGTGATACCGGAGGGGGTTATTTTGATTCTATGAGTGGTATTGTTTTTTTTATGCTGGCAGGAAGGGTATTACAGGAGAAAACCTATCAGCAATTAAGTTTTGAACGTGATTATACCGCTTATTTTCCGATAGCAGTTACAAAGATAAGTAATGAGCAACAGCAAACGGTTGCTTTGCCAGACATTCAGTTGAACGATACTTTGCTGATACACAATGAAGAGCTGATACCCGCTGATGGCATTATTACCAGAGGAAAAGCCTTGATTGATTACAGTTTTGTTACCGGCGAAAGTTTACCGGTAATGAAAGAAATGGGAGAGATTGTTTATGCCGGCGGAAAACAAACCGGTGCTAATATTGAGTTGCTTGTTATCAAAGAAGTGGCACAAAGTTATCTTACTAAATTATGGAACCGCAAAGATGAAATGGTAAAACATGATGAAGAACGTTCCTTTGTTCATCTGCTCAGCCGATATTTTACCGTTATTCTTTTTTCGATTGCTGCACTTACTGCAACCTGGTGGTTTTTTATCGATGCCTCCCTTATGTGGAGTTCCGTTACGGCTGTATTGATTGTTGCTTGTCCATGTGCTTTGTTGCTAAGTAATACTTTCACCAATGCCAATATTTTACGCAGGCTGGGCCGTAACCACTTATACCTGCGCAATGCACAGGTAATAGAAGATCTGGCAGCGGCTGATTGTATTGTTTTTGATAAAACTGGTACACTCACTACCGGCCGTTACCAGGATATGGTGTATGAAGGAGTACCTCTTTCAATTCATCAGAAACATGCCATTGGTGCATTAGCTGCTCAATCAAACCACCCATTAAGCAAAGCAATTGCTGCATGGTCAGGTAATACTAGCGAAGAAATAATTAGCGGATTTACAGAAACACCAGGTAAAGGCATAGAAGGTATTGTTGACGGCGATTTGATTGCTATGGGTTCTTCATTTTTTGTAACTAAGAAAAGGCAAATAAGGAATGATGCTTCTGTAGTATATATCTCTATTGAAGAAAAAGTGTATGGATATTTCAAGTTTCAAAATCATTACCGTGATGCTATTCCAGCGTTATTGCAACGATTGGGTAAACATTACCCATTGGCTGTATTGAGCGGTGATAATGCAGGAGAGCAAACATATTTACGTCAGTTGCTGGGTTACGAAGCCATTCTGTTGTTTAACCAGCAACCTGTTGACAAACTGGAAGCCATTCGTCAGTTACAGGCACAGGGTAAAAAAGTAATGATGATAGGAGATGGATTAAACGATGCCGGTGCCTTGCATCAGGCGGATATTGGAATTGCCATTTCTGAAAACAACAACAATTTCACACCCGCCAGCGATGCCATACTCGCAGCGAGCCAGTTACCCAAACTGGATCGTTTTATCCAATTAAGCAAAGCCAACAAAAAAGTAGTATTGGCCGCATTCGTGATTTCTGTATTGTACAACCTGGTTGGCATTACGTTCGCGGTACAAGGCGTTTTATCGCCCATGATTGCTGCCATTCTTATGCCCTGTAGCAGTATCAGTATACTATTGATCACCTATGGAATGAGTAATTATTTCGGTCACAGGTTTGGGTTGAAGTAATGATGCAGTAGACTATGATAAAAGTCATATAATGCCTTGATGTATATCATAATTCAGGCTGTACACCCATGCTAATTTTACAATGGTAAATTATCCTGTATGAGTGTCATCATTCTCCTTTTAATCATTAGTATTTCTGTAGCAGCTTTATTTCTGGCTGCTTTTATCTGGAGTGTAAAAAACGGCCAGTATGAAGATGAAGTAGCTCCCGCCGTAAGAATACTGTTTGAAGATGCAACAATTACATCGGAAAAAACAAACATGTCGAAAGAAGCCGATGTCGAAACCATACGCTAGCAATAACCAAACTCCAAAACTCAAATTGATATAATGCAAGTAGAAAAATTCTATTACGACAACAAGACCGTCAAAATGTTTGCGTATGCCACTATTCTGTGGGGGGTGGTAGGCATGCTTGCCGGGTTATTGATCTCTGTGCAGATCTATTTACCCGCAGCTAATTTCGGTCTGCCCATTACTACATTTGGAAGGGTTCGCCCGGTGCATACCAATGCAGTTATTTTTGCCTTTGTAGGAAACGGAATTTTTATGGGTGTGTATTACTCATTGCAACGCTTATGTAAAGCCCGCATGTTTAATGATGCACTTAGCAAAATTCATTTCTGGGGATGGCAGTTGATTATTGTTGCTGCAGCCATTACCCTTTTGGCTGGCTACACCACAGGTAAAGAATATGCCGAGCTGGAATGGCCCATTGATATTGCCATTACACTGATCTGGGTAGTGTTTGGCATCAATATGTTTGGTACCATTCTGAAAAGAAGGGAGAGCCATTTGTATGTAGCCATCTGGTTTTACATAGCTACATGGGTTACTGTTGCCATGCTACACATTGTGAACTCTTTCGAGATCCCTTTCTCATTCTTGAAAAGCTATAGCTTTTATGCCGGGGTACAGGATGCATTGGTACAATGGTGGTATGGGCACAATGCGGTTGCTTTCTTTTTAACTACGCCATATCTCGGTATCATGTATTACTTTCTGCCAAAAGCTGCTAACCGACCTGTATACAGTTATCGATTATCTATTATACACTTTTGGGCGTTGATCTTTATTTATATCTGGGCAGGCCCGCACCATTTGTTGTATACCGCTTTACCCGATTGGGCACAAAGCCTTGGCACCGTATTTAGTATCATGCTCATTGCACCATCCTGGGGAGGTATGCTCAACGGATTGTTCACGCTTCGTGGTGCATGGGATAAAGTTAGAGAAGATCCTATTCTGAAATTTATGGTGGTTGCCATTACCTGTTATGGTATGGCCACATTTGAAGGGCCAATGCTCAGCTTAAAAAATGTGAACGCTATTTCGCATTTTACCGACTGGACCATTGCTCACGTTCACGTAGGTGCACTGGGATGGAACGGCTTTCTCACGTTTGCTATTTTGTATTGGATTATTCCAAAAATATTCAACACCCCACTCTATTCTAAAAAACTAGCCACTACCCATTTCTGGATAGGTACACTCGGTATTGTGTTATATGCCATACCCATGTACTGGGCCGGTTTTACACAGGCTATGATGTGGAAACAGTTTACACCAGAGGGTACCTTGAAATTTCAGTTTCTTGAAACCGTTACACATATCATACCCTTATATGTTACCAGAAGTTTAGGTGGATTATTATACCTGGCAGGCGTGTTTCTGATGGTTTATAACATTATCAAAACGGTAAAAGCCGGTAGCCTTGTTGCCAACGAAGCAGCAGAAGCGCCCGCACTTCCAAAAGAACCTGTAACACATGGAAAACAATACTGGCACAGATGGATTGAGGCAAGGCCTGTTCAAATGCTGGTATTAAGTTTGGTAGCAGTGGCAATTGGTGGAATATTGGAATTGGTGCCCACCTTCCTTATCAAAAGTAATATACCCACTATTGCATCCGTAAAACCATACACACCACTTGAATTACATGGAAGAGATATTTATGTTCGTGAAGGATGTTATTTATGTCACTCACAAATGGTTCGCCCTTTCCGGGATGAGGTAGCCCGTTATGGTGAGTATAGTAAAGCAGGAGAATTTGTATATGATCACCCATTTCAGTGGGGCAGTAAACGAACCGGTCCGGACCTTGCGCGCATAGGTGGCAAATATCCGGATAGCTGGCATTACAACCATATGCTTGAACCACAGAGTATGAGCCCGGGTTCCATTATGCCATCCTACGCATGGATGCTTGATGATGCGATTGATACGGCACTTACTCCTGCAAAAATCAGGGCCATGCAAACACTGGGCGTTCCTTATCCCAAAGGTTTTGATAAACTGGCCAATGCAGATCTGATGGCACAAGCCAAACGCATCAGCGCAAACCTGGCAACAGATAAAATAAAAACGGCTGCCAATAAAGAAATCATTGCACTCATTGCCTATCTGCAAAGAGTAGGAACTGATATTAAAGTACAACCGAAACCATTGGCAGAGAAATAACTACGTGAGTCGTGAATCGTGAATCGTGAGATTGTCTCACGATTCACGATTCACGACTCACGATAAAAAAACAACTATGAAATTCATCAATTACCTGGAAAAAATAATCGGCGTAGATGTGTATGCGCTCAGTTCTTTCTCAATCTTTTTTGTGTTTTTTATCCTGATGACTTTATGGGCATGGAAAGCAGATAAAAAAATGATTGATGAGATTAGTCGTATGCCATTAGAAAATTAATCAACCTGATTTATGTTTAAAACATCTGATATGAAACAATCTTTTCCTAAAAAATATAGCTGGCTTGTTTTGAGTAGTATGGTGGCATTTTGTGTTATCCCATCAGGCGTATTTGCTGCAGGTCCACCAGTGCCTTCCGAAATGTCGAAGCCAATGGCGCAGGTGCTGATCATCATCATTGCAGTGCTGGCCCTTATGATTGCGTTACTGGCCAATGTGGTAAACGGTGCTGCACAACTATATATTGAAAAATATAAAGCGTCCAGAAAAAGTAACGAAGCGGGTTCATCTGTAAAAATAGTATCACTCCTTTTTCTTTGCCTGTTATCAGGTAGCCTTTTTGCAGCAGAAGATCCTGCTGCAGTAGTTCAGGTAGTTGATGAAAGTATTGGGGGATTGTCGCCTACCTCCTTTTACGCACTCATTACTGTAATAGGTATTGAAGTCATTATTTTATTAGGATTACTATACAACCTAAAATTATTGCTGGCCAAAGAAGTAATGACAGTAGCGGCCGTTACTGAAGTGAAACCCGTTGAAACTTCTTTCAACTGGAGCAAATGGTGGTGGGAAAAAGTTAACAGCTTACGCCCCGAACACGAAGAGGCCAATATCGATCTTGGCCATAATTACGATGGCATCCGCGAATTGGATAATCGCTTACCACCATGGTGGTTATATGGTTTTTATCTCTGTATTCTGGTTGCTGGTGTTTATATATATCGTTACCATGTATCGCACAGCGCACCATTGCCTTTGGAAGAATTACAAATTGCCATGAACGCCGCCGATCTGGAGAAGGAAGAATACCTGAAAAAATCTGCCAATAAAGTTGATGAGAATACCGTGGTATATATGGCAGATGCCGCATCACTGGATGCGGGAAAAAAATTATTTACCACTATGTGTGCTGCCTGTCACCTGCCTGATGGCGGTGGCTCTGTTGGCCCTAACCTTACTGATGCCTACTGGATTCATGGCGGAGGCGTAAAGGATATTTTTAAAACCATTAAATATGGTTGGCCCGAAAAAGGCATGAAGAGCTGGAAGGATGATTATTCTCCTGTGCAGATTGCACAACTAACCAGTTTTATCAAATCATTACAGGGCACCAAACCTGCCAAACCGAAAGAAGCACAAGGAACCCTGTATGAAGAAAAAGCAGTTGCACCCGCAGCAGCAGATTCTTTACAACCGGCTGCTACCAAAAAATTAACAGCAGCCAATTAATGAGATGAGTGATATAAAGCATGTAAACGAGCCCTTAACAGAAAACTTTCGCGACCGAATTGCTACGGTAGACGAATCAGGTAAGCGTAACTGGATTTATGCCCAACAGCCCAAAGGAAAATTTTATCGCTTACGCAGCTGGTTAAGCGCTTTGTATTTTATCATCTTCTTCGGGTTGCCATTTGTATATATTAATGGACGGCCTTTATTTCTGTTTAATATACCCGAAGCAAAATTTATCCTGTTTGGAAAAGTATTCTGGCCACAGGATTTTTTCATCTTTGGTATCACGATGATCACTTTTGTGTTCTTCATCATCTTGTTCACAGCAGCGTTTGGCCGTTTGTTTTGCGGATGGGCTTGTCCACAAACTAATTTTATGGAGATGATGTTCCGTAAAGTTGAATTCTGGATTCTGGGCGATGCTCCTGCACAAAAAGTATTAAAAAATGCACCGTGGACAGCCTCAAAAATTCTAAAGGTTTCTGCTAAACAGATTGCCTTTTACCTGTTATCATTCATCATTGCCAATTTTTTTCTCGCCTATATCATCGGTATTAAGGAACTGGAAAAAATTATTACAGAACCGGTTACACAACATGTAGGCGGCTTTACAGCGATTCTTGTTTTTAGTGGCGTATTCTATGCGGTATATGCTTTTTTCAGAGAACAGGCTTGTACCGTTGTTTGTCCGTATGGACGATTGCAAAGTGTATTGCTTGATAAGAACTCCATGATTGTTGCGTACGATTACAAACGGGGCGAGCCTAGAGGCAATGCTAAAAAAACGCATGATGTAAACACAGGAGATTGTATTGATTGCCATTTATGCGTAAAGGTTTGTCCAACCGGTATTGATATACGCGATGGTGTACAAATGGAATGTGTAGGCTGCACCGCCTGTATTGATGCCTGCGACAGTATCATGGATAAATTAAACCGGCCACATGGTTTGATACGCTATGCATCTGAAAATTCGATTGCCAATGGCGAGCCATTGCATTACACCACAAGAATGAAATTTTATACCGGATTGTGTTTGTTTGTGTTGTGCATTCTTTCTGTATTGTTACTGACCAGAAAAGATATTGATGCCACGGTGATGCGAACGCCTGGTATGCTTTACCAGGAAAGAGGCACCGACAGTATTTCAAACCTCTACAATATTAAACTGGTAAATAAAACCGTGAACGCAGAACATATTGATATCAGATTGGATGGCAACGAGGGCAAAGTAGAGATCATTGGCAAACCCTATATCAGTGTAGAAAAAGAAGGACAGGGAGCCGGATCTTTTTTTGTGGTGTTACCCAATACAAGAATTCATAATCGCAAAACTGAAATAAAATTGAGTTTATACATAGCTGATAAAAAAGTGGTGTCGTATGCCACTAATTTTCTCGGACCTGCAAATTGATCATTACTAAAATCTATCACATGAACTGGGGAAATAAATTGGTGGTTGTATTTATTGTTTTTGCCGCAGGCATTGGTACGCTTGTATACAAGGCAATGACTACCAAATTTGAATTGGTAAGCAAAGACTATTATTCAGATGAGTTACGATATCAGGATAAAATTGATGGGCAAAAAAATGCTGCTGCTATCAGTCATGTACAGATCAGTCAGGATGCTGAAGCACTGCTAATTGACTTACCGACAGAAATGAAAGGTATGGCCATTACAGGAGAAGCCTGGTTCTATTGTAAAACAGATGCGGTAAAAGATAGAAAAATTAAACTTGCCATAGATGCCAATGGCCGGCAAGTGATTATGAAAAAGCAATTGACAAAAGGGCCTTATGAATTAAAATTGAACTGGCAGGCAGGCACGAACAAATACTATACTGAGCAAAATATTATTGTAACTGAATAATGATCTTACAACTTTTCATAACAGGGTTTGGATTAGGTGCCGTGAGCAGTTTTCACTGTGTGGGCATGTGCGGACCCATTGCTTTTTCTTTACCTGTGCATTACCTGCCAGCAGCACAAAAAGCAACCGGTATTATTTTATACAATGCAGGCAGAATTTTCACTTACGCAGCATTGGGTTTGGTATTTGGTTTTGCAGGCAGGCAACTATACCTGGCAGGAATGCAGCAGGGCTTATCTATTGCATTGGGAATGATCCTTTTATTTTTCTTCATCGGCACACTTACCCATACAAAAATCATTCGTTTCAAATGGGCTGATGCCGTAACGAAACAATTGCAACAATTCATTGCCCGCTACATGCAACAGAAAAAATTGTATGGCATGTTTGTATTGGGCGCAGCCAATGGGTTATTGCCCTGCGGCATGGTTTATTTTGCCATTACCGGTGCCCTTGCAGCTGGTACTATAGAAGGCGGCATTTTGTTTATGGCATCATTTGGTCTGGGTACTTTTCCGGCCATGTTTGCGCTCACTTATTTTGGATCGATGATCAGTATGCCCGTACGCAATACCATGAAAAAAGCCGTTCCCTATGTTGTTTTGCTCATGGGTGTGCTATTGGTTCTCAGGGGATTGAACCTTAATATTCCCTATGTAAGCCCTTACCTACAGGGTGATAGACAGGCCACCATATCCTGTCACTAAATGCTTTAACATATCATTGGTAAACCCTTGACATTTTATTCTATCTATTAAAAAGAACTTTGCATCAGGCAACGTAGAAATATAAGACCGTATCTAAATAGAAAGTTGTAAAAGGTATTTAGAAAGGTTTAACAAAAAGGATGAAACCAGTGGCACAGGATTTGCGTTTATATAAATAGACAAACAGTAACAAAAGATATTAAGTTTCAAAAGTTTCTCATAAGCAGTTAGTTTTGGTTGCGGTCCCGATTTCTATCGGGACCAATTTTTTTTCTAACCCTTCCTCAAAAATCTACCCGCGCTAAAAAAGTAAGCCAAAATACACCCCGCACTGTCTGCTGCAATATCCCATATTTCGAATGATCGGTTAACTACCCAGTATTTCTGAACAAATTCCATGAGCACACCATAGCTTATTCCTGTTAACATCACTAACACAAACCATCTGTTGCGTTGTTGATTACTGTAATTACTTTCTCGTAGCGGCCTGTTGGTTAATACACAGAGCATACCAAACATAAATACATGAATCCATTTATCTGCGTAGATGGTTGCCAGCCAGGGATATTTGGGAATGGTAGATCCGGGCAGGCATAGTAACACTAGGCTCAGAATAAAAAAAAGAATAGCGGGAATAAATCGATAGACGCTCAAACAGGATGTATTAAGCAGGCAAGTACGGCAATTGTCAGCAAATGTTAGTGCAATAATAACTGGATAAAAAACAAGCCGCAGATTCGCAGATAATATATTATCTGCGAATCTGCGGCTAAATTATAATAAGAGGTTACGATTAACTCACTTTACCTGCCACATACATCTGATCCATGGTTGGTGTAGGGCTGCCACCTTTTTTCTCCAGCGTAATGGCAAACATCACGGCGGTTGATGGGATATTTTTCATTTTGCAAAGTCCTGCACAAGCTTCAATCACACCAGCATCAACCGGCTTTCCATCTATAATAGCCCATAACTGGTATTGTTTATCCGGAGCTGCTTCTGGTAATTTGTTTGGCAGTAAGTATACGTCTCTTGATTTGCTATCCCAAAAAACCGTTGCCAAACTGCCTTCTTTACCAGGTATACCCGGCATAGAAACTTTGATTATGGTAGGGTCACTCATCAATTGCATGCTATTTAAAAGATCGAGCGCTTTGTTCTGTACATTTTGGTTATCGGCAATCAGTGTATTCTTTTCTGTTAGCAGTGCCTGATAAGCACTGGATGTTGATTTGACCTGGTTATAATAATAGATATTCAGTGCAGCACTGGCTATCAAAAGAATAACGGATGCCGCAGCAACGTACCGGCTCCAGGTAAATGGTACCACTACGCCACCTTTTTTACTTTCCTTTTCAAAATCAAGTGTAGCCAGTAATTGTTCTTTTACCCTTGGGGCAGGGGTTACCGCAGCAGAAAGTGCCTGGCGCTCCAGTGAAGCTTCGAACAGGTCAATAGCTTCCCTGATTTCAGGGTATTGACTGCTGAGTTGCTCCAGTTGGGCAGCTTCTTGTGTATCGGCCATGCCTAAAACATAGCTTTCAATCACACCACTTTCTATGTAAGCTTTGATATCCACTTTACGGTTTAATAATTTCTCTTAATTGTGTTAATGCTGTTCGCAATCTTGTTTTTACGGTTCCCAAAGGGATATTAAGCATTTTCGATATCTCATCCTGGGTAAATCCCTGGAAATAAGATAGTTCAACCAATACTTTGTATTCCTCTTTCAGGTTATGTACCATTTTTCTTAATCCAATCTGATCCGTCTTCAATTCGCTGGTACCTCCTGAACTATATACGTCTTCTGTTAGTTCACGGTTTTGGCGGCTATTCTGGTAACCTTTGCTTCTTACCGTATCTATTGAAGCATTTCGGGCTATGTTAAGCATCCAGGTAAATAAGCGACCCTTACTGCTGTCATAACTTTCAATCTGCTTCCAAATCTTTACAAACACTTCCTGCAATACATCATTGGCCAGTTCCTCATCGTTCACAATGTTAATGATTATAGATAGCAGGGCCCCCGAATAATTATCGTACAGGTAACTGAATACATGTTGCCCCCGCTGCCTGAGCAACTGGACCAATTCAGGTTCGCTGTATTTTTTTACTACTTCCAAAAGCAGGTTAACTAGGTTGTGAAATTATATACGGAAGGAAAATAAATCTGGTTTTATCCCACCAGAGAGGCATAAGCGGCACTATCCATTAAGGCAGCCACAGATGCAGGATCAGCAACAGTTACCTTAACCATCCAACCATCTCCATAAGGATCTGTATTAACCAGTTCGGGCTGTTTTTCCAGCAATGGGTTTACTTCATTAACGGTTCCTGCAACGGGTAGAAACAAGTCGCTAACCGTTTTTACAGCTTCTACCGTTCCAAAAACCTCTTCAGCAGCAAGGCTTTTACCGATAGTATTAATATCTACATACACAATATCTCCCAGTTCATGCTGTGCAAAATCGGTAACACCAATGGTAGCTACATTGCCTTCGAGGCTAATCCATTCATGATCTTTGGTATAACGAAGGTTTGTGGGAAAATTCATATGGGTATGTTTTTAGTTTTTACAAATATTGGATAAAAATCGATTGACTGGTACAAATTCAAAATTCAAAAGTAAAAATTCAAATGCAAGTAAGATTTTTTTACTTTTACATTTTGCCTTTTTTAAAACCCCTGTTGCTCAAAATACAATAACACATGGTCTTTTATAAAGTTCTCCTGTACAGGCAAAACCATTACCGGGAGTTCTTTTAGCTGTTTATAATGGGGCCAGCCTTCCTCATCATTGCTTTCCAGTATATAGTAACCGCTTTGGCTAAGCACTTTGCAAACGGCCACATGCATCAGGTCTTGTTTCTGTTCTTTGGATATTTTTTCTTCCATAAACCCTGTTTCCTGCATACCAATCAGGAATAAAACCGCTTCCAGATCCGGTTTTTTGCCAAATCGCTCCATCAGTTTGGCCTCCAGGGCCCACCATCTTTGCTGTAAATCGTCTGTAATAAACATATTATCGCAAAGGTAAACACCGGAAGCATGCCATCATCACCCCGCAAAAGTTATCTTTGCCGCAAATTGAATCGTTTATGTTACAAGTGAGTGTATTGCGCAACAATACAGATGAGGTTAAAAAAAGACTGGCCGTAAAACATTTTAACCAGCCACAGCTGGTGGATGCGATTATTGCATTGGATGATGAGCGAAAAAAACTACAGGCTGATTTTGATGGTACACAGGCCAGGGTAAATGCTGCTTCCAAAGAAATAGGTAAACTGATGGGGCAGGGTAATAAAGAAGGTGCTGAAGCGATGAAACAGGATGTAGCCGGCTGGAAAGCAACCCTGGAACCCCTGAAAGAACAGATGGCCAAAGTAGAAAAAGAATTGCTGGATACCATTGTGCTATTACCCAACCTTCCTTCCGAACAAGTACCAGAAGGAAGAACACCGGAAGAGAATGTGGTGGTTAGGGAAGGTGGCAACAAACCGACCCTGCCGGCAGGTTCTGTGCCGCATTGGGACCTGATTAAACAGTACGATCTGGTAGATTTTGAAACCGGTGCCAAAATTACCGGCAGCGGCTTTCCGCTGTACAAAGGCAAAGGCGCCAAATTACAGAGAGCATTGGTATCTTATTTTCTTGATTACAATACAGCGGCGGGATATACAGAATACATCCCTCCTTATATGGTAAACGAAGCCAGTGCTTTTGCTACCGGCCAGTTGCCGGATAAAGAGGGACAGATGTACCATGCCACTGCCGATAATTTTTACCTGATACCTACGGCAGAAGTGCCTGTGACCAACATATACAGAGACAGTATTGTAAAGCTGGAAGAGCTGCCTATTAAAATGACAGCCTACTCACCCTGCTTTCGCAGAGAGGCGGGTAGTTTTGGAAAAGACGTTCGTGGATTGAACCGTGTACACCAGTTTGAAAAAGTAGAGATCATACAATTAGTAGAACCTGCTAAAAGTTATGAAGTACTGGATGAAATGGTGAGCCATGTAGAAAAGCTGCTGCAAAACCTGCAACTGCCTTACCGCATATTGCGTTTATGCGGAGGAGATATGGGTTTTACCAGTGCCATTACCTATGATTTTGAAGTATTCAGTGCCGCACAGGAACGCTGGCTGGAAGTAAGCAGCGTAAGTAATTTCGAAAGCTACCAAACCAACCGAATGAAATGCCGATACAAAGATGCAGAAGGCAAAATGCAATTCACCCACTCTCTCAACGGCAGCTCTCTGGCATTACCAAGAATAGTTGCCTGTTTGCTGGAGAATAACCAGACAGCGGATGGAATTTATTTACCGGAAGTATTGCATGGATATTTTGGCGCGAAGAAAATAGGATAGCAGAGGAATAATGAATAATGAATATTGAACAAGGAATGTCGAATATCGATCGGATATTACTTCTACATTCGACATTCCTTGTTCGACATTCGATATTCGATATTTCCTATCTCCTTATCTCCACCTTCGTCCCCACCGGCAGCAATCCAAAAATTTCCTGAATATATACGTTCTTGGTGCTGATGCAGCCTTCGGTCCAGTTTTGGTATTGGTCTATGGCAAAATCTTCGCGCGGCCAGGTGCCGTGTATGCCAATACTACCACCTATTTGCGCGTTGGCAGGAATAATACCCCTTGCTTTTCTGTTATTAAATTTCTGATAGCTTTCTGTGTTTGGATAATCAATGGAAAGAAAGGAATTCCATTTCTGGTGTTTTCTTTTTTGTACAATATGAAAAATGCCTTCTGGTGTTTTACGATCGCCCTGCATCATTTTATCACTTAAGTCTTTACTGCCAAACACAACAGGATAGGTAACAATACGCTCACCGGTTGAATCAAAAATGTGCATTTCGTATGTTAATTTTTCTACCAGAACATAATACGTATTACAGGTAGCATTACGGATGTTATACGTAACGGCTTTTTTAAAAGAGGTATTGGTAACCACAACCAAACCAAGAAGGGATACATAAAGGGGGGCTTTCATACAAGGGGGTTTTGATTTGAAAGCAAACTATCGTATCCGGATGTTGTGTTCGGGTTAATTCACCAAAATTTAAGTTAAGGATATACTAATGGTGCAGCGAATAGGAAAGTGCAAATTACTCTCTGCGAAACCTCCTGTGTCCTCCGCGTCTCCGCGGTGAAACAAAATATTTTTCTCAAGAAAAAATCTACAACACAAAAAAAACGCCCCTTAGAAAAGGGGCGAATGTATCTAACATGAGAAATAAAAACTTTATAATCTTACCAGTTACTAAAGCGGATACCCACTGTATAAGGATATTGCTCAACACGGGTAATATCTTTCTGCAAACGGTTCAAGCTATAGCTACCATATAAACGCACAGGACCTAAACCCAGTTCTCCAATAGCAGCAACACGCCATGGTTCAAAATTAAAATCGCCTTTGATTTTTTCTTTGCCGCGTATTCCACTGATTTGTTTGTTACGACTATTAATTAAATACCCTGCACTAACCCCTGCACTAAAACTGAAGCCTCTTCTGCTATCAGGCGTAGTATTAAAGTTGAGCATGATAGGAACGGTCAGGTACTCTACGTACAATTTATTTTTGCTAAAACTAATTGAGTCATTGAATGCATATGGCTGTGGATCTTTCCGAAAACTCAAACGGGTATCGTAACGAAAATTATACATCTCCAAACCCATGCCATACTTAAGGTTTACTACATGTTTCACCAAGTTTACCTTTTGCATAAAGAACCAGATGTTTACATTGCTTGATTTTCCGGTGATCAGTTTATTACTATTCTGGTTTACCGGCCCATCGGCAGCACGTAATGTTTTTAAATAACCACCTGCCTGCGCTGCTGTATAATCTGTTTGATCGCGCATGTTGGCAAAACCCAGATCCATGATCCACCAGTTGGTACTGATATTGCCTCTTCTGCGGGAGCGGCGTTCTACTTTGTATTCATAACTGTTGTTGCGCCTCTTATCAGATTCGTCTGAAGAAACGGATCCGTTGTTTTTCTTTTTGATGATGATGAAATTTCCAACTTTCACCGTATCTGTATTTTTTGAGCTGCTATCTGTTTGAGCATAGCCCATTCCTGCAACCATCAGGCAGGTTGCTGCCATTACTAAGCGTTTCATATCACTTGTTTTTCTTGTTATTTTAATGATCGTGTGGAGGCAGGGAGCGTTTCCATTTTGTCATCGTCGGCCTTCGATTTACTACGGAATATACTGCCTGCTTTTCTGAAGAACCCGCGGAGTTTGTCTTTATTGATCTCTAAGGAACCCAGTAATAAACTTTTCTTTTGATCGGCCGATTCTGTATCAAGTTCGCGGTAGGCGGCCGGTTGTATGTTTTCTAAAATAGATTCATCTGAAGGGCCGGATTTTGTTCTCACAAATTCTGTATTTTCCAGCGTGGCATTTTCTCCGGAAACTCTTTGCGTAGCAGCATTCCCTGTTTCAGAACCGTTGTTTGAAACGGCTGCTATTAAATCTGCTTTTACATTGTCTGTTGCTTTTACAGGTGCTGAAGCTATGGCTTCTTCTGGGTTATTTGCAACTGGCAGACTGTTTCCGGAAACTGGCTGCTGTATTATCTCAACACGCTTACTGTTTATTGCGTTGTTGTTATTAACGGATGCAATCTGGGTATTTGGTATTTGATCAACTTCGGTTTTATTGATATCGGCAGGTAATGCATTTGGCTTATCTGACGGTTTGTTGGTTTCAGTTGGTTGCAAACGTCCTTCATTTTTGGCCAGCGAAAACTGATCGGTGTTGTTTTGTGGAATCACCGTCCATAACAATACCGCTACACCTGTTAACACAGCTGCAATGGCTACACGCTGCCAACGCATATAGAATACTGGTTTTTCTTTTTCTTCTTTACGGTATAAGCTTTCCTTATATGCAAACACCAGGCTTTCCAATGGTAATTTGGTTTGCTTTAGTTGCGTAAAGTTTTCCTGTAAAGAAGGGTGTTGCAATACAAAGGTTTCTACTTTTTCTTTTTCCGTAGCGGCCAGCTCATTATCTACATACAGCAGAAACTGTTCTTCATAATTCTGCAGATTAACCTCTGCTGACTCGTTGCGGAAAAGACTGTCTTTATCACCAAACAATATATCCTCTTCAGGCAACCGCATATCCATCAACATAGCCAACTCTGTAGCGAGGTCAGGGTTTGCCTCCACAAACTGGTCTACAACCAGTTTGTCTGTGGCAGACAGTTCTCCATCTACATACAGCAGGAAAAACGCCTCGTAATTATGTTGGTTAATATTGATCACAGATTTTGTATGATTGTTTGCATGATTTTACAGATTTTTTATCTCACATTTTCAGGGCTCACTAAATAATTGCGCAGGGTTAGCCTTGCCCTGTGCAGGTATACTTTTACCTGGCTTTCGTTCAGTCCCATGATCTCACCAATTTCTTCGTAACTGTATCCCTCATAATCCTTCAGCATCACCAGACTTTTTTGCGTTTCGTTCAGGCGGTTCAGGGCTTCCATCAGGGCTTTTTTCAGGTTGGGGTTACTGGCCTGCTGCACCCTGCCGTCTTCTGTAAACTCATCCTTCAGCTGTATCCGTTTGTTTTTACGAATATGGTCTATCATCTGGTTATAAGCTACGGTAAACAGGTACGATTTTGATTTATCCGACTCAACCGATTCTCTGTTGCGCCATAATTTTTCGAAAGCAGTTTGCACAATGTCGCGGGCATCCTCTTCATGACGAAGATTTTTCACGATAAAACGATACACGTTATCGGCATATTGATTCACACATTGGTTGTATTCTTTCTCCGTCATAAACAGTTCAGATAGCCGGTTAGTTATGCTTTGTATACAAGTGATACGATGCAGGCTGCAATTTGTTACAGCACAAAGAAAAAAAATCCTGCGGGTTTTTCGCAGGATCGGGATTTATTTTCTGGTTGAAACGATCAAATGGTTAAATGAACCGCTCATGATCTCGCCGCTTCCGCCTCCACTATCCGGGGTTGGGGTTTGCTTTTGTATGGGACATTTTTCAGTACAGGCTATTTTTTCAGGGCGACTATTCATCACTAAAAATGCCATAAAGCTGATAGATACAGCTAATAAGACCAATAGAGGAAGCTGTTTTGTTCTCATACAGGTAGGTTAAGGTTGTATACGAAAATAACCTTATTCGTGCTTATTGGCTTCAACAAAAAGTTAAAAGCAGCCAATTTGCAGAAATAATTTTTGGCCTAATAATCAATTACCTGTTCCTGTATGGCTGCTGGTATGTCTCTCCATTCGTATTGCTGGTTTCTCAACTGTGGTTCAAAACCGGCTTCTTTAATGGCTTCCTGCATGGTTTTATAGGTAAACCGATGGGGTGCACCTGCGGCACTTACCACGTTTTCTTCAATCATAATACTTCCAAAATCATTGGCACCGCCATGTAAACAGATCTGCGCGGTTTGTTTGCCCACCGTTAACCAGCTGGCCTGTATGTTTTTTATGTTCGGCAACATAATACGGCTGATGGCTATCATACGAATGTATTCATCTGGCGTAGTCAGGTTATGAACACCCCGAATGCGGGCCAGTAAAGTATCTGCATCCTGAAAAGTCCACGGAATAAAGGCCAAAAACCCTTTTGCATGTTCCGGTTTGCGGCTTTGTACTTCGCGTATGCGGGTAAGGTGTATAAAACGTTCTTCCAGGGTTTCTACATGGCCAAACATCATGGTGGCACTGGTGGTTATGTTCAGTTTATGCGCCTCATGCATAATGGCCAGCCACTCATCGGCGCCGCATTTTCCTTTAGAGATCAATCTGCGTACCCTGTCTACCAGAATTTCCGCTCCGGCACCGGGCAATGAGTCCAAACCCGCTTCCTGTAAGGCTTTCAGCACATCGTGGTGACTCATTTTTTCCAGCTTGGCAATATGCGCCACTTCGGGTGGCCCGAGTGAGTGCAGTTTAATTGCGGGGTATTCCTGCTTAATAGCACGGAAGGTTTTGGTATAAAAATCCAGACCTAATTCGGGGTGATGGCCGCCTTGTAATAGCAGCTGGTCGCCACCAAACTTCAGGGTTTCTTCAATTTTTTTCCGATAAGTGGGCATATCGGTTATATAGGCATCCGCATGGCCCGGGATCCGGTAAAAATTGCAAAACTTACAATTGGCAATACATACGTTGGTGGTATTTACATTGCGGTCTATCTGCCATGTAACTTTATTGTAAGGGACCTGTTTTTTGCGCATTTCATCAGCTACATGCATCAATTCGGTAAGTGGTGCCTGTTCAAATAAAAACATTCCTTCTTCTATACTAAGGAATTCAAATTGCAGGGCTTTCTGGTATAGGTCGGCTAATAGCATATACAACGAGTATGGTAAAACAACAAAGGTAGTACGATAAGGTTGATTGAAGTTGCATCGAAAACCGATTATTTATTGTCATTGGTTTAAGCCGCTCATGTATTCTAAAGGCAACCCGATACACATTGTAGCCGTTTGATAGGTAAATGAGCGTATTTTCAATTTGCATGAAACGAGTTTGTATTGCTTTCGCCATTGTATGCCTGGCTATTGCTGGCAATGCCCAGGAAGAATTTATTATGCCACAGTCAAAACTGCTGGTGCGGTTTCCTTTTACCCAGTTAAGTGGCGGCATCATTATTGTAAAAGCACAACTGGATAACCATCCCGATTCGCTGAACTTTGTATTTGATACCGGCAGCGGCGGTATCTCTCTAGATTCTACTTCTGCGCATTACCTCAACCTGGAATATGTAAAATCAGAAAAAACCATACGGGGTATTGCAGGAATTAAAACGGTAGATTTTACCTTAGACCATACGCTGAAACTGGGTGGTTTACAAACCGAGCATCTGGATTTTCATATCAACGATTATGAATTGCTTACCAGTGTGTATGGTGTTAAAATAGACGGCATTATTGGGTATAGTTTTTTACGGCGATATATTGTAAAGATTGATTATGATAATCAGTTTATGGAAGTATATAATCCCGGAAGTTTTAAATATCCCCGGGGTGGCTATTTGCTGAAACCCAATTTTTCTACCCTTCCATTACAATCCGCTATTATCAGCGATGAACGGCCCATCATGAACCGTTTTATTTTTGATACCGGAGCAGGTTTGTGTTTTTTACTCTCGCAGGATTTTGTAGATGATAGCCTGGTATTCAAGAAAAAGCGAAAAATGTATCCCACACAGGCCGAAGGCTTGGGCGGTAAAACACAAATGAACCTGTCGGTAGCCAAAGAAATAAAACTGGGGCCTTATAAATTTAGAAATGTACCCATACACATATTTCTGGATGATTTTAATGTTACCAACTATCCTATGCTGGGTGGACTGATAGGTAATGATGTACTGCGCCGTTTTAATGTGATCCTGAATTATCCCGAGCAAAGTATTCATTTGAAACCCAATACGCATTTTGCAGAGAATTTCGATTATTCGTATACCGGTTTGGGTATTTACCAGATCAATGGTGAGATACGGGTGGTGGATATCATGCCCAATTCGCCAGGCGATAAAGCCGGATTCAAAACAGGAGATGTGATCTTTTCAGTAGAAACCAATGCTTCCAAAAATATACAGACCTATAAAAATCTTTTTCAGAACAGTTTGGGTAAAATCCGGGTAGTTATTTTCCGCGACCAGCAACCATTTATACTTACGCTCGACGTAAAAGACATCCGCCGATAGAAACTTGAGTAATAAATCTGCTACTGGTAAGGAAGAGTTAATTGTACGGAAAGAATACCTCAGCGTTTAAAATTCATTTCTCAATATCGAATATCGAACAAGGAATATCGAATTTTGAAGTGGGTGGAGATAATGTAATTTTACTGCCCAATAGCAGCCGCATTGCTGCCAAGCATACATACAATACCTCTTTCTTTTTTACTTCGACATTCCTTGTTCAATATTCGATATTCCCCCAATTATTCCTCTTTTCGTACCCATATTTTTTTTCAATCCCCTATTTTGCAGCCTCTTTAATAGTGCGTATGATACAATTTGATCGTTTTGTTTTAGATAATGGCCTGAGGGTACTGGTACATGAAGATCATTCCACCCCTATGGCAGTGGTGAATATTATGTATGATGTAGGCTCGCGGGATGAGAACCCCGATCAAACCGGCTTTGCCCATTTATTTGAGCACCTGATGTTTGGCGGAAGCGTTAACATACCCGATTATGATGAGCCCCTGCAAAGAGCCGGTGGTGAAAACAATGCTTATACCACCCACGACCTTACCAATTACTATTGCCAGCTTCCGGCAGAAAATATTGAAACAGCATTCTGGCTGGAAAGCGACCGCATGCTTAGTCTGGCATTCGGACAAAAAAGTCTGAACGTGCAAAAAAAAGTGGTGTGCGAAGAATTTAAAGAGCATTACATCAATAAGCCCTATGGCGATGTGTGGCATAAAATGCGTGAACTGGCCTATACACAACATCCGTATCGCTGGATGACGATTGGTAAAGAGTTAAGCCATGTAGAAAATGCACACATAGATGATGTAAAACATTTTTTCTTTAAGCACTATCGCCCGGTAAATGCCATATTGGTAGTAGCGGGCCATGTGCAACTGGAAAACGTAAAACAACTTGCACAGAAATGGTTTGGTGATATTCCCATGGGCGAAAAATACGAACGCCAATTACCACAGGAGCCCCGCCAAACTGAAGCCCGTTTTGAAGAAGTATATGCCAATGTTCCATTAGATGCGTTTATAAAAACCTGGCATATGGATGCCCGCTTGGATAAAGGCTACTACGTAATGGACCTCGCCACGGAAATTTTAGGAGGTGGTGGTTCTTCTCGTTTATACCAGGCACTGGTAAAAGAAAAACAATTGTTTTCTAATCTCGATTGTTATCATTTTGGAAGTATGGACAAAGGCATGGTGGCTATTGACGGCAAACTGGTAAAAGGAATCAAGATAGCAGATGCGGCCAAAGCGGTGGATGAAGAGATAGAAAAAATTCAGGCAGAATTGGTAAGCGAAACGGAACTGCAGAAAGTAAAAAACAAAACCGAAAGTGTGATTGCGTTTGAAGACATGGGTGTGATGAGCCGCGCTAATAGCCTGGCTATGTACGAATTACTGGGCGATGCCAATCTGATGAATACAGAATTGAAACAGTATCACGACATCACTACCGAAGACATACTGCAATATTCCAAAGAAGTATTCAGAACCGATAATAGCAACACCTTATTTTATCATAGCAAGTAATTACGAATGATCAACAGAAAAAGTGCGCCCGAAATTATTGATGCAGTAAATATGAAACTGCAGTTAAAACCTTACGATCATTTTAAGTTAGATAACCAGGTACCTGTGTATAGTATTAATGCAGGCGCCCAGGAAGTATTGCTGATTGAATGGGTGTTTTATGCCGGCAACTGGTATGAGGATAAAAATATAGTAGCTGCCACTACCAATTTTATGCTGAAGAATGGCACTAAACACAAAAATGCCTTCGCCATTAATGAGCATTTTGAATTTTATGGGGCCTATTTAAACAGAAGCTGCCACAACGAAACAGCAACCATTACCCTTCATTGCCTGAGTAAGAGCTTACCTGAATTATTACCGGTAGTAGCAGAACTAATGATGGAAAGTATTTTTCCGGAAGAAGAACTGGCCATATACAAACAGAACCAAAAGCAAAGACTGGAAGTAAATCTGAAGAAGTGTGATTTTATTGCCAATCGTTTGATTGATGAATATATTTATGGCTTTCATCACCCATATGGTAAATACACATCAACCATAGACTTTGATAATCTGCAGCGTGATGAACTAGTTACTTTTTACCAGCGGTTTTATACACAAGGCAAATGCTTGGTATTTGTAGCGGGCAAACCACCTGTAGATCTGGAGCAACAATTGAATACTCATTTTGGCCATTTACCTTTTCAGCAAAATAGTTTGCCAGATATACAATTCAATACGGTAGCGGCAGAAATAAAAAAGAACCATATTGTAAATGATGCAAATGGTGTGCAGGGAGCAATTCGTATTGCACGCCCTTTTCCCAACCGCCATCACCCTGATTTTTCAAAGGCGCAGGTGCTGAATAATATTTTTGGTGGATTCTTTGGATCGAGGCTGATGAGTAATATTCGCGAAGACAAGGGTTACACCTATGGCATTCACAGTTATATACAAAATCATATTCACGAAACTGCTTTGATGATTAGTACCGAAGCAGGCCGAGATGTTTGCAATGCTACCATTGAAGAAGTATATAAAGAAATGGCCATTCTTAATAATGAGCCGGTAGAGGCCGACGAACTGGATCTGGTTCGCAATTATATGATCGGCTCCCTGCTTGGCGATCTGGATGGTCCCTTTCAGATCATTGGCCGCTGGAAAAATTATATCCTGAATAATGTAACCGACGCTTATTTCTACAACAGTATTCAAACGGTTCAAAACATTACTGCCGAAGAAATTCAGGTCCTCGCTAAAAAATACCTGAACCCCGATGAGTTTTATGAACTGGTAGTAGTGTAATTTTTTTCAACAAATAGAACAGAAGGTTTGCGTTATTTTTGCAGACTGAAATACAGCAATCGTGAGAACAATAACATTATTTCTCGTTTTATCAGCCGCATTACCCAATCTGGTAAACGCCCAGGAAAAAAAAAGGGAACGCAAAGGAGAATTTTATTTTTCCTGGGGATATAACAAAGAATGGTATACCCGCTCCAATGTAAAAGTTAACCAGCCATTGCTGAATAATAACTATACATTAAAAAATGTAAAATCACACGATCTTCCGGGTTGGGACAAAGGTTTGTTTACCACTCCCTTAACCATACCGCAATACAATTATCGGATAGGTTATTTCTTCGACAGAAAAAAAGGACTGGCTTTCGAGATCAATTTCGATCATACCAAACACATCATACAGGATGAACAAAATATTCGCCTGAGCGGAGCACTTGGTGGACGGCAGGTTGATTCCACCATTCTTTTCTCCGAAGGAAATGGATTTAATTATTTTCTAAACAATGGTGCCAATTTCTTACTCTTCAATATTGTAAAAAGATGGAACTGGCAGGAAAGCAAAAGCGGTAAGTTTAAGCTGGATGCTTTGGGAAAAGCAGGTATCGGGCCGGTAATTCCACACGTGCAAAACACACTTTTTGGCAAAGCCAATGATCCCGGTTTTCAGATTGGCGGATGGAATATGGGTGTAGAAGCCGCGCTGCGCGCTACTTTCTACAAACGCGTATTTCTAGAGTTCTCCAATAAACTCGATTATGCAAGCTATTCAGGATTGAAAGTATACCAGGGCACAGCCAAACAGGCATTCGGCACCTATGAACTCATTCTAAGTCTAGGCTTTACCATTGATGCAGGCAAAAGAATGAATGCCGATCGATAATGCCTGGTAAGCGCCTGTTTAAAAATGCAAGATTTTCGTTGTAAGCTTTTAGCTGTTAGCCGCGAGCTTGACAAGTGCTTATCGAGATAAATAGTGCACCTATTATGAAATTTCAATAGACCTATGCTTGTTGAAAACTTTAATTGAAAACAGGCGTTAAATAAACGTACCAAAAAATCTTACTCTACTCTTCGTGCCCCTTTCTGTCTTAGCGCCTTCGTGGCAAAAAAAACAAAGTAACTGCCCGCTTTATCTTTTCTCCAGCAACCACCACAACCTTTTTCTCGGCTTCACGGTAAAGTTTTTGGCAATGTATGCCTGTATGTATTGCATGGCTTCCTCCATATCATCGGTTACCAGCATTAATTTTTTATCGTTAGACGAAATGGTGCCCGAAGCAGCCATTGCATCAATGGCATCCATCAGTGGCTTAAAATATTCTTTGCCAAAAAGTACAATCGGAAAATCATTAATCACTTTTGTCTGCGCCAGTGTTAGTGTTTCAAAAAACTCATCCATCGTACCAAAACCTCCGGGCATAATTACAAAGGCGTAAGAATATTTTACCAGCAATACTTTTCTGATAAAAAAATAGTCAAACGTAATCCATTTGTTCATGTACGGATTGGGGTGCTGTTCAAATGGCAGTTTGATATTGCAACCCACTGAAACGCCACCATTTTCAAAAGCACCGCGGTTGGCCGCTTCCATAATGCCGGGGCCGCCACCCGTCATGGTTACAAAACCCAGTTGGGCAATACGTTTGCCAAATTCTCGTGCCACATCGTAAAACCGGTCTCCTTCCTTAAATCTGGCCGAGCCAAATACAGTAATACAAGGCCCGACAAAATGCAGCGTTCTGAACCCGCGTATAAACTGCCAGAAAATACTGAGGGCAAATATAAACTCATTGATCCTCGGCTTGGGACCATCCAGGTAAACCGATTCTTGTGCCGGTATGATTCGTTCCGTTTTTTCCATATTCTATTCCTATATTCAATCTTGCATCAAATTAGCACAAAATTTGCGGTATACAGGCAGTACCCACCTAACTGCTTTATTAATATGAGAAAAATAACAGTCATTTTTTGTTTCCTTTTTTGTGTGCAGGCAGTTGCAGCTCAGACAACCGTTGTATTGGAAAATTTTCGTTGCTATAACCTGAACGCTCCGGTACTAACCCATCTTTCCAACAATTCCATTCGAAAAAACATTGCTTCGCAATTGAATAAAGTATTACTACAAATACATAAAAGCCCATTGGCAGACACCAATAATATCAGAGTAGAAGAAGTTGATTTTAATTATGTAGTACCTGCCATTACCCCAAACTTTAAAGACACCGACACGTCAAAACTTCACCTGTATATTGATTTTATTGAGGCAGACCCCCTCTATTTTTTTAGAAACACACAAAACAATTCGCCTGATACGGCCCTTCAAAAAAGGGTTCAAACCGTTTTCACCATGCGGATGGCTATATACAATGCAGGTAAAATTCTTATAAGTTCCGAAGAATTGAATTTGATGGTAAGCATTGCCGAAACACCGGGCATGGGTACGCTTTACAGAGGTGGCATTCGTTTTACAGATCTGGCTGTTCTTCCAAAAACATTTACAGAATTACTTCGGGTTGGATTTTCGATGGTGTTGCAACCGGGTAATGATGTGGAATCTATAGAAATAAAAGTGCAGCCGGCTTATTATGTCGATAACTATATCGCCCCCAAGGTCAGCAACCAAAACAGGTCTTATCTGGCGAACAATAAAGGGATCTATTCCTACCGCCTTGGAAACAACCCTGAAATGATCCGAAGCAGCGAGCCCGTGTATGAAGAAATCAAAATAAAAGGTAAAAAAGCAGAAAAATACCCCGATAATCTTACAGCAGCAATTAAAGCAAGTAACAATTTCAGTGCCTCGGATTATGTATTTCTGCGGCAGGAATGGAGAGATATTATCCGTGATAAAAATTATTTGATCAAACTCACAACACAGATCAACCCGCAGCAGATCCCAAATAATACAGAGTTGCTATTCACCAATTTTTTATTGGGCAACTTTCATTACCTGTTACAGGAAAAAGATACGATGGCTGTTTTCTCTATTTTAAAAGATGTAACTGAAAAAAACAATAAGGTTTTTCCCGATTTGATTTACAATGGCTTTGACAGTGCTTCAATTTTTAAATTACCCATGCCCGTAAACAGATCGCAGGATGTATGGGTTGAATATAGTTATGTGATCAATGGTTCAGCTACCGGAATGCCCTTCCATATCAAATGCAGCGGCTTGAGAAATACGCTGAAAGAAATTTTTATAGGTGATAAACTGGTATGTATTGCCCAGGGGAAATTTATCCCTGAAAAATTTGTTGTTTTTGATGCATCTTTATCTCCTGAATTATTAAACCGGTTATTGATGATCGGGTTCAATCATTTTCTGGAATAAGAAAAAACATAACACATGCGCATCATCTCATACAATGTGAACGGAATTCGTTCGGCTATTACCAAAGGTTTTACAGACTGGCTAAAAACAGATCCGGCTGATATTGTTTGCCTGCAGGAAACCAAGGCAATGAAAGACAATGTGGATTATAAAAAAATAGAAGAGCTTGGTTACCATACCTATTGGTTTTCTGCGCAGAAAAAAGGATATAGCGGGGTAGCGATTTTTACCAAAATCAAACCCGACAATATAGAATATGGTCATGCCCTGGAACAAAGCGATTTTGAGGGCCGTGTGATACGCGCTGATTTTGGCGATATTACCTTGATCAATGCCTACTACCCCTCGGGCACCAGTGGCGATGAAAGACAAACCTACAAATACCAGTGGCTGGATGAATTTTTTGCCTACCTGCAAGATCTTCGCAAGACCAGAAAAAAACTAATTGTGGTGGGCGATTATAATATTGCCCATAAAGAAATAGACATTCACGATCCGAAGGGAAACAAGAATTCATCCGGATTTTTACCAGAAGAGCGCGCCTGGATGGATAGATTTCTGCAACACGAATGGGTAGATACTTTTCGTGAACTGAATCCTGATACAAAAGGTGCTTACTCCTGGTGGAGCCAGCGTTTCCCAACGGTACGTTTACAAAACAAAGGCTGGCGTATTGATTATATCTGCATCACCCAAAACCTCAAAGCACAACTAACAGACGCAAAAATTTTTCCCGACGTGAAACATAGTGATCACTGCCCCATCTTTGCAGAAATTAAAAATTAATAATTAGTAATTAATAATTTTTTCAGCCGAGATTTCGTATATCTGATATAATGTTAAACCTCTTCAATTATTAATTTTTAATTACTAATTATTAATTAACCTCTCATGCTTATCTACAACGTAACAACAAAAATAACCTGGTCTATACACGAAGCTTGGGTAAGATGGATGTTGGATAAACATATTCCGGATGTTATGGCAAAAAATTGTTTTACTGAATATCGCTTTGCGCGTTTACTGGAAACAGATGATGCGGAAGGGCCTACCTATACTACCCAGTATTATGCAGAAACAAAAGAACAATATGCTAAGTATATAGAAATGTTTGCTGATGATTTACGAAAAGATGCCTATACCAAATGGGGTGATCAATTCATTGGTTTTCGTTCATTAATGGAACTTGTGAATTGAGTGTGGATACTTTAGCAAATTCATTTTGTCAATCACTAATGTTTACTATATTACCCTGAAACCCGCTCGGGCATTGAATTTCAGCCGACACCCTCTGAAACCCTTATACAGTAAGCATTACAGCAGATTATCACAAATACCTAAACCGTAATATGTAAATTGAAATCGTGCTGAAATCCTTTATTCATAGGGGTTTTATGGAAAAAAACCTTATTTAAAAAAATAATAAAATATTTTGTTACTGGCTAAAAGCGAATAAATTTGTCTCCGTTTCAAAAAACAATAAAAAACACATTTATGAACAAAGCTGAATTAATCGCTCAGATCGCTGAAGATGCTGGTGTAACAAAAACCCAAGCTAATGCTGCAGTGGATTCTTTTGTTGGTGCCGTTACCAAAACACTGAAAAAAGGTGACAAAGTTACATTGGTAGGTTTTGGTACTTTCTCAGTATCTAAGCGTGCTGCCCGTACTGGCCGTAACCCTCAGACTGGTGCTGCTATCAAGATCAAAGCTAAAAAAGTTGCTAAATTCAAAGCAGGTAAAGAATTAAGCGCTAAGCTCTAATGACAAGCCAAACAGATTGAAACCCCGCCTAATCGCGGGGTTTTTTATTGGGTATCCATTAGTCCCAAAGGCCTTAACAGTATTGATTTTGAGGCCATTTGAAATGAACAAGGCGAAATCCACGGGGATTTTCTATTTTTACAGCCTTAACATTATTCATTCAAAAAAAATTATCATGGGAAGAGGTGACAAAAAAACCGCAAAAGGCAAAAGATTTCTAGGTTCATTCGGCAAAAGCCGTCCTGCAAAAACAACCAAATCAAAGAAGCCTGTAGTTAAACCTGCAGAAGCCTAATCATATTTTGGAAAGTTCAATTGGGAAATTTTGAAATGGCTCTTCTATTTCAAAATTTCCCAATTCCAAAATTTCAAAATCCCTTCCTCATTTCTTCCTCCCCGCTATTTCTTCTATAGCCAATACTAATTTATCAAGGTCCTGTAATTTGGTATATACATGTGGCGTTACCCGCACACAAGAAATATTTTCCCATACAATACCTACCGTATGAATTTTATAGGTTGTGAACAAAGCACTATCTAATTCAGCAGGTGTCATTCCATCTACTGTAACACCACAAATGGCGCAGGCATATTCGGGTTTGAATGAAGTATGAATCTTTACTTTGGGAATGTCTTTTACTTTTAATGCCCAATAATTTTTCAGGTAGCGAACCCTTTCTTCTTTTCGTTTGCTGCCAATGGCATTCTGAAAATTTACCGCTTCCCCAATTCCCTGTTCAATAGGAAAGCTTCTGGTACCAAGGGTTTCAAACTTACGTATGTCTTCACTGCGGGGTTTATCATTACATACCAATGGCCAGACCTTCCCGATTTTTTCTTTCTTAATCCATAGCATACCACTACCAATGGGCGCACTTAAAAATTTATGCAAACTGGTTCCAAAATAATCACAGCCCAGTTCCGGAATAGAAAAATCAAGCAAACCAAATGAGTGCGCACCATCTACAATTACTTCCACGCCATGTTTTTTTGCCATGGCAGTAATTTTTTTCACCGGCATAATCTGGCCTATCCAGTTAATGATATGGGTTACATGCAGCAGCTTTGTTTTAGGTGTGATGGCTTTTTCATAGGCAGTTACAATCTCCTCATCGTTCTCTATTGGAAACTTGAAATTCAATTGTGTATACACCACGCCTTCCCTTTCAGCTCTTTGCCGCCAGGCATTGATCATATTGGGATAATCCTGTTTGGTACCAATCACTTCATCGCCGGCTTTCAGGTCCAATCCGAATATTACCGTGTTCAATGCCTCCGTTGCATTCCGGTTCACAGCAATCTCTTCCGGTGAGCAGCCTGCCAATACAGCCAACTTGGCTCGTAACGGTTCGCGACCCTGGTCAAGAATACGCCACATATAATAAGAGGGACCTTCATTAGAGAGTTTATTGTATCGCTCCACGGCTTCCTGTACAACGCGGGGCGATGGGCTAACACCACCATTGTTCAGAATAATCAGGTTAGAATTTACGGTATACGATTGCTGAATCACACTCCAGTAGTCCTCATCAGCGGCAACAGCTTCAGGCGTAAGTCCGTTTATTTTTTTGGCTGCAGCTTCCCAGGATGCAGCATGTAACTGGTTAAAAAGATGGTTGGTTGAAAATGCACCGGCTAGTAAGCCAACCTTTTGTATAAACTTTCTACGTGGTTCCACAGGTAATAATTGAACGAGAAAGTTAACGATTTATGCGTTTATTCCTGTCATATCTTTGCACCAGAAATACGGGACCGATGCGTAAAAAATTACTTTTAATAACCACCAGCCTTTTGCTTTCCGCATTCAGCGTTCAGCTTCTGGCGCAATGTTCTATCTGTACCAAAACCGCTTCGCAATTGGGCGAAGGACCAGCCTCTGCATTAAACTCAGCCATTTTATACCTTGCCGCCGCACCGTTTATGGTGATGGGTTATATTGGCTGGAGATGGTGGAAGAATGAGAAGGCCGTGAACAACGAAGGATAAGAAAGATGAAATCTACCTCTCGTAAAAAGGTTTTACGTAAACGGTTGGGCTGATTCTGTTCAGCAAATCAGCAATATTTTACAATACCAGCATTTGTTAAAAAAAATTTCTACTTTTATAATCCCCCCGTGCATTACAAATTCAAATCATTTTAAGACACAAACCACATGAAAAAACAAATACGGTATTGTCTTATCATTTTGTGTTTACAGTTATTGGTAAGTTGTACAAGAGAGGTCCCTGTTGTTCCTTTGTCGCAGCCTGTACAAAACCTGATTGGAAACATTAATCGAACCTGGCGATTGACAGAATTATATTTGAATGGCTCCATGCAGACCCTGACTACACAGCAAAAAAACTATGCGAAAACATATAAGCTAAGCTCAGGTCAAATTGACAGCGGAACAGTTACCAATACTGATGGATTTGTGGGAGACTGGGTATTACCTTCCGCACAGTTATTACGGGAAACCTTTACCCTAAATTCACAACCACAACAAGTTCAGATTATCTATACTGTTATAGAAATTTCATCAAGCAAATTGGATGTTTCATATATACAGAATGGTACGCTTACACGAGAAGTGTATTATGCATATTGATAAGTAGTATTTGCCAATGTTGGTTGCCCATTTGCTAATGTTGGTCGCCTGACCAACATTACTTACAATAGAATTAATTAGTAAGAATGATAATAAAGATTTCTACTAGCAAAAGTGGTGGCAAATTCGCTTATACTTTTAAGAAATATACGACTGAATAAACTCATACAAATTCACCTCTCCTCTTTCCTGTAATAATTTTTTCAGCTCCGCTTTATCAATGTCTTTCATTCTGTTTTGCTGAATTAAATGAAAAGCTTTCTCTGCCAGTAGCCAGTATTTTTTATCGCTGCTCTTTACCAGTTGTTGATGCGCCTGTATTTTCTCAAACAATTCACGTACACCTTCTTTCTGCGAAGCCACTGTTTTTACAATCGCAATTTCATGAATGGTACGATGAAAGGCGGGTGCCAGCATCATGCGCAAATTTTTCACAAATGTATCCGCATCGGGCCTGTCTGCTTTGTTTACCACAAACAGATCGGCAATTTCCATAAGGCCTGCTTTCATGGTTTGTACTTCATCGCCTGCCTCTGGTACTACCACTACTACCGTTGTATCTGCAAGACCTGCTATTTCAATTTCACTTTGCCCTACCCCAACCGTTTCAATTATGATCTGGTCAAATTTTGCGGCTTTCAGCAAGTCTGCTATCTCTATAATTTTAGGATGTAACCCTCCCAAACTCCCACGAGTGGCCAGTGAGCGTATAAATACATCCGGGTGATTGTACCATTCACTCATTCGGATCCTGTCGCCCAGCAAAGCACCAAGGTTAAATGGTGAAGAAGGATCTACACACAATACCGCAACTTTTTGTTGATTGGCAACCATCTCACCAATCAATGCATCTACCAGGGTACTTTTACCGGCTCCGGGTGGACCAGTAATGCCGGTAATTTTAGACGCAGAAATTGTGGGCAGATGTTGCAGCAGCCATTCATAACCGGGCACTTCATTTTCAACCAGCGAAATGGAACGGGCCAGTGATTTGGTGTTTGATTGCTGAATATCCTGTAATAATTCCTCCCACATGATTGCTAAAGTAAACTGGAAGAACGAATTTAGACGCATGATGCAAAGAGTGTTGAAAAATAAATGGACCGAAACATGGGTGATGGCTATGTTGGTTTTGTTGTTTGTTGGATTACTGATGAGTCGTGCTCTGGTTTCATTTGCATCTGTTTTGATCGTAGTTCCCTTTATTGTTCAGTACCGGAACATTCGCTTAGATGAAAAAAAAATACTGGCTGTTTTTTTATTGCTGCTGCCGGTTGCCTTATCTGTTAGCTGGAGTAATAGCATCCCACTCTGGTGGAACAGCCTCTCTGTAAAGCTTCCCCTCGTTACCATGCTGCTCGGGTTATCTGCTGTTACTTTATCGCCAAAAAATGTAAAACAGCTGGTATGGATCTATCTGATATGTATTACTGCTGGCTGTGGCTGGAGTCTTTGGCAATACTTTGATGACGCAGTTGCTATGCAAGCTGCCTATCTAAAAGCCAAAACCATTCCGGTACCTACAGATAATGATCATATCCGCTTTAGCTGGATGGTGGTGGTGGCAATTGTACTGGGAGCACATGCTTTGTTGCAGCAAAAAAGAACGGTTATAAAAATAGTATTGATTAGTCTGTTAGTTTTTCTGGTCATCTACCTGCACATACTCGCAGCCAAAACAGGATTGATCTGTTTGTATGCGGGTTGTGTTATCTACCTGATACATACCATCATCGTTCAAAAAAAATGGAAAACAGGTTTGCTGATCCTTGCAGCAACGATTGTAACCGGTTTTATCTGTTATAAAACCTTACCTACTTTACAAAACCGTATACAATATGTAGTCTATGATTTCAACCAATATTCAAAAGGGAATGTTCTTCCCGGATACAATGATGCATCGCGCTGGTTATCTATTAAAGCAGGTTATGCCATAACACGCGAGCATGCATTGTATGGTGTAGGTTTTGGCGATATGCTGTCGGCCGTTGATGAATGGCACGAGCAATACCATCCGCAAAGTCTGGATTATGAACGGTTTCTTCCTGCCAACGAATGGCTGGTGTATGGCACCGGAAGCGGTTGGCCGGGATTGATTTGTTTTACAGCTGGTTTTTGTTTGCTGTTGTATAGCACCACTTCTAAAAATGCCCTGTCGTTGATCTTATCCTTAATTTCTGTGCTGCCTTTTTTAATTGATGATACACTGGAAGGACAAAATGGTGTGATACTGTTGGCATTTATTGCTTTCTTTGGACAACAGACCCTAACCAGCAAACAAACATGAACCCTTCCATTTCTGTTGTCATCATCTGCCGCAATGAAGCATACATCATTGGTAAAACCATGGATGCAATTCGTGCATTAACGGATGATTTAGTAGTGGTTGACAGTGGCAGTACCGATGGTACACAAGCTTTAGTAACAGCACGCGGTGCGCGTTTACTGCAAACCAACTGGGAAGGGTATGGCATCAACAAAAACAAAGGCGTAGCTATTGCAAAGAACGATTGGATACTATCGATTGATGCGGATGAAGTAGTTGATGAAACCCTTTTGCATCAACTAAAACATCTATCGCTTACCGATCAAACGGTTGTATACAATATCCGCTTCCGCGCATTTTTGGGTGATCAGATGATACGATTTGGCGAATGGAGTAATGACCAGCACATTCGTTTATACAACCGTAACCATGTAGGTTGGAGTGATGTGGCCGTGCATGAAACTTTATTATTTCCTGCAGACACCAAAACGGTAACCTTACAAGGATACATACACCATTATACCTCGAAAAGCATAGAAGATTTTGCGGCCAAAACCGTAAACTATGCCATGTTGAATGCACAGAAATATTATGCCGCCGGTAAAAAAGCCGGATGGCTCAAATGCAGACTGGCGCCCGCTTTCTCTTTCATCAAGAATTATTTATTTCGTCTCGGTTTCTTAGATGGCGAAGCTGGTTACACCGTTGCCAAAATGAATGCCTGGTATACCTGGTTAAAATATGCAAGGCTACACGAACTGAACAAAACAAAGTAATAATATTTTCTTTGTTTTCACTTCTACATTCGATATTCCTTGTTCGATATTCGATATTCAAGTTGCTTTACCTTTGTCCCATGACCAATTTCATCCCGCTCTTCCCACTTGGCATCGTGGTATATCCCGGCGAAAAATTAAACCTGCACATTTTTGAACCGCGTTATAAACAACTGATCACAGAATGTTATGCAGAAGGCAAACCCTTTGGAATACCCTCTGTTTTAGCTAGCGGCGTTGCCGAAATGGGAACACTGGTTGAAGTAGCACAAATTGCAGAAGTATACGCAGATGGAAAAATGGATATCCGTACCAAAGGGCTGAAAGTATTTCGCACTTTGGAGCTGATTAAATCCATTCCCGAAAAAATGTATAGTGGCGCTATAGTAACTTACCCGGAGAATCGTGAAACACTGCATCCTTTACTGTTGCAACAAGTATTGAAGCAGATCCGCGACCTGCATCGATTATTAAATGTTACCAAAGATTTTCTCAAATCAGATCCAGAATTAACCAGTTATGACCTGGCCCATCACGCTGGACTTTCTTTGGAAGAAGAATACGAATTGCTACAGCTGATGTACGAAATGCAAAGACTGGAATACCTGAAGCGGCACCTTACCAAAGTGCTGCCCGTAATGGCAGGCATGGAAACGCTGAAAGAAAAGATCCAGCTGAATGGCCATTTTAAAGAGCTGAAAGGCTTTAATTTTGATTTTTAAATCGTGAGTGAGTATTGTGAATTGGCAATGGTGAATGGGGAATTTTTTGTGTCTATTGTATTTTTTTTCACCCCATCATCGATCCATTCACAATTCACCATTCACCATTCACAATTCTCGCTATGCAAACAACCCTTTGCTTCGACTTCGGCAATACCCGTTTAAAAGTAGCCGTATTTAACGACCGTGATTTTATGGAGGAGTGTGTACTGGAACAGGCAAACGAAGCCAGCATACAGCAACTTATTGATCAATACCAACCCACAAAATCCATTTTATCCTCTGTTGTCAATCATCCGCCGGAAATAGAAAGCATTCTGGAAAAACATACCCTGTTTCATAAACTGGGCCATACCAGCAAACTACCCTTTACCACACCTGTTGGCAAACCAGAAACCATTGGTGCAGACAGGTTAGCCATTTGTGCTGCTGCGGTGGATCTTTTTCCCAACGGGCATAATCTGGCCATTGGATTGGGGACCTGCATTACCTACAATTACATCAACCACCAGCATGAATTTCTGGGGGGAAGTATCTCACCGGGTATGAATATGCGTTTCCGTGCCATGCATGAACAAACAGCATTATTACCGCTAATTAAGGCAGATGCTAACTTTCCTCTGGTGGGATATGATACCAAAACCAACCTTTTAAGCGGCGTAATACTCGGAATGGCTAAGGAAATTGATGGAATTATTGAAGCTTATGCATTGAAATTCAGCAACTTTAACGTGCTGTTAACCGGGGGTGATATGGGTTTTTTTGTACCGCACCTAAAAAACAAGATATTTGCCGACCTTAACTTAATTTACAAAGGCCTGTATGCGATCAGTGAGTACAATAACCGTCAGACTTAGTCTGGCCCTTTTACCGGTTCTTTTTCTGCTTAGCTCTCAGGCGCAACAGAACTCTCCTTTTACCAGATATGGTTTGGGTGAATTTTATACCAGCCAGCACGTTATTGGCAGGTCAATGGGTGGCATTGCAGCAACCTATGCTGATGGACAAAACAATAACGTTGGGCAATCTGTAAACTTTGGCAACCCTGCCACTTATGGAAGCCTGTTCATGGTTACATTCGATATTGGGTTAACCATAGATTCACGCACGCTTACCAGCCAGAATCCTTCCGGAAAATTTGTTTCCAATAATTTTATTCCCTCTTATCTCGCCCTTGGCGTTCCATTAAAAAGAGCCAAAGGATGGGGTCTTGCATTTGGATTAAAACCACTCAGCACCATCAGCTACTCCATTAACAATAGAGAAAGAATTGCGGGCGACAGTCTACAGACAATCTATGAAGGATCAGGTGGTTTAAACCAGGTATTTGTGGGAGTGGGTAAGAAATGGAAAAATTTGAGTCTCGGTTTAAATACCGGTTACAATTTTGGTCGCAGAGAAATCAATACCCGTAAGGCGTTCATCAACGATACGGTTTCTTATTATCAATCCAATTCTTCCAGTGTAAGTACCTTTGGCGGTATTTTTTTAAATGGAGGATTGCAGTATGAATTTAGCCTACGCAAAAAAGTAAATGTAGCAGCCAAAACCACAGACGATTACCTCTTGCGTTTTGGGGTTACCGGTACTTTACAGCAAAACATGAGTGCCAGTCAGGACATCTCCAAGAAAACCTATACCGTTGGCGCTGCCGGCGATGTTACCATAGATTCTGTAGCCGAACTTGCTAATGTGAAAGGTAAAATACTATTGCCCGCCAGTTATGCTGCCGGTGCCACTTTTCATAAAGTAACCGTTAATGCAGGAAGGGTATTTGAGCTTTGGTCTATCAGTGCCGAATATACTGCCACGCAATGGACCAAATACCGTTTTTACGATCAGAGCGATAAATTATCAAATAGCTGGCAGATGAAGCTGGGGATGCAGTTTTGTCCCGACCCAATTTCAGCCCGCAGTTACTGGAGCAATGTAAATTACCGTGCTGGTTTTTTAGTGGGTAATGATTATATCAATGCCGATGGTAATGGACTGAAACAATTTGGTTTTTCATTAGGTGCCGGTTTACCGGTGCGCAAATGGCGTGGGTACGATAACCAGTTTACCTACCTCAATACCGCCCTACAATTTGGCAAACGCGGATCGGCTGTTAATAATATCACAGAAAGTTATGTTCAGTTTTCTGTTGGCATCAGCTTAAGCGATCTTTGGTTTGTTAAACGCAGATATGATTAATACAATTCTTCATACTATAGTAAAAAAAGCAGCCATTGTAACCGGCTGCTTTTTTATGTATGCCTGCGAAAACGATGTAAATGAAGTACGCGAACTGGGCAGAAAAAAGGCCACAGTTGAAGAAGGTAAAATGATTAACAGTTTCCTTAGCATGAACGGCAAAATGCGTGCACACCTTACTGCGCCATTACTTTTGCGTTCTCTTACAGATAGCGGTAGACAGGCCGAATTTCCCAAAACCCTGCACGTTAATTTTTTTAATGATAGCGTTCAAATTGAAAGTCAGCTGAATGCCCGGTATGGTCGGTATATAGAAGGGCAGAACAAAGTATACCTGCGCGATAGCGTTGTGATTTTTAATATCAAAGGTGATACCTTATTCTGCGAAGATCTTTACTGGGACCAGAATCTGCAGAAATTCTATACCGATAAACATGTTGTATTCAGCCGCAATTTCCGCCGTTCCTTAATTGCCGGAACCGGAATGACCGCCAACCAGAATTTAGCCGACATTACTTTCTTTAAAATACTGCCCAATAGTTATGCGTATGTTGCCGATAGTACTGCAAACGGCACAACCACTACAACACCCCCAACAACTGCACCCATTGTTTCGCCGGTAGATACTTCAAAAAAGAAAAAATAATCCATTCTTACTAAATAATATTCCCCTAAGCCATACAGCAAAGGTTTATCGTTTAAATTGCCTTTCTAATAAATCAAGTATTATGGAATACAGAAGAATGGGCCGAAGTGGCCTTCAACTAAGTGTACTCAGTTTTGGCAGTTGGGTAACTTTTCACAAACAGATAGCCGATAACAGTGCCGATGCATTGATGGGCATGGCCTACGACAGCGGTATTAATTTTTTCGACAATGCTGAAGCCTATGCATTGGGAGAAAGTGAAAAAATGATGGGGCGTGTACTGAAAAACAAAAACTGGGACAGAACCTCTTACACACTTTCTTCCAAAGCCTATTTTGGATGGCGCGGAAAAGATAATAAACCCAACCAAACCGGATTAAGCCGCAAACATTTGGTAGAAGCTTGCCATGAAGCTTTACAAAGATTACAAACCGATTACCTGGATCTGTATTTCTGCCACCGTCCTGATACGGGCGTTCCCATAGATGAAGTGGTATGGACTATGCACAACCTGATACAACAGGGAAAAATATTGTACTGGGGAACCAGCCAGTGGAGTGGTGCCGAAATTATGGAAGCACACCGTGCAGCAGACAGGTACCACCTGATAGGCCCAATCGTAGAACAACCTCAATACAACATGTTCGAACGGTTTAAAATGGAACAGGATTACTTGCCTGTATTCAAAAATGCTGGTATGGGCACCACTATCTGGAGCCCATTGGCAGCCGGTTTCTTAACTGGAAAATACAACAATGGTATCCCGGCAGATTCACGTTTGGCCATTGAAGGATTTGATTGGCTGAAAGACCGCTGGATACAGGACGCTAAACTGGAAAAAGTAAAAAAACTGGGCGGATTGGCTGATACATTGGGCGTAACGCTGGCAGCCCTGTCTATTGCTTGGACCATCAAAAATCCAAACGTAACCACCGCCATTTTGGGGGCAACCAAAAAAGAACAATTGACCGAAAACCTGAAAGCACTGGATGTTTTGCCTTTGCTAACAGATGAGGTAATGACCAAAATAGAAGACATCTTACAGAATAAGCCGGTGTTAGATCTGGCATAATTGCATTTTGGAAAGGGGAATTGGGAAATTTTGAAATTGTTTTTCAATTCCAAAATTTCCCAATCCCAAAATTCTCCCCACTCCACCTTCCAACCTTTTAGCCACCCAACACTCTTATTAAAAGACAACCATTGGAACCGGCTAACACCATACAAACGGCTGTTGTGAGAAAGGCCTGCAAGGGCGATACAGATGCGCAGGCCTGGCTATACCAGCAGTATAGTAAGGCTATGTTCAACATATGTATGCGCATGACGGGTAATCGCAACGATGCAGAAGATCTTCTGCAGGATGCTTTTATACTGGCATTCCGCAACCTGCACCAGCTGCAGGATCCGCTGCAGTTTGGTGGATGGCTGAAAAGAATTGTGGTAAATGAATGCATCCGCTTTGGTAAAAAAAATGTACGCTGGAACGATTGGGAAGAAGAAAAAAATAACCAGTTGGCCGATGAAGCCACCGAATGGTGGAAAACCGTAAGCTTCGATATCATTCACAACGAAATCAAAGGCTTACCCGATGGATGCCGGCAGGTATTTAACCTTTATGTGGTGGAAGATTATAGTCACAAAGACATTGCCGAACAACTCGGTATTTCTGAATCTACCAGCAAAAGTCAATACCATAGGGCAAGACAATTATTAAAAGAAAGAATTAACCGCCAATTACAAATACATGGATGAGTTAAAAAAATACATACAAAGTCATGCTGAAGAACTGAACCTGGATGAGCCGGGTGCACAGGTATGGCAAAATATACAGCGGCAAACGGCAGCTCCCAAAAAACCGACTGTAATAATCATGGTAACCCGTTGGGCAGTAGCAGCCTGCGTATTGGTACTGGCCGGTATAGGTACCTGGTATGTATTGGGTGAAAAGAAAACTGGTAACCCAACTGCAACAACCATCAGAGAAAAGAAAATCACTTCGCCGGTCGCTCCGCAAATAATGGTACCGACAGAAAATGAAAAGAAAGAAGAGGTGCTGGTGGCAAAAATTGAAACACCTGTTAGAAAAAATAAAATCAATCAAAACAAAAAACCATTACAGAATTCGGCAGTCGATATGATCAACCTGCAAAACTTGGAAAACAGTTTTACACAGGTAATCAATTTACAAAGAGACAGGGTTGGCAGCATACCGATGTATGCAGAATCACCGGCCTATTTCAACGATTTTAAAATACAGATCAGGCAGATGGAGAAAGATGAGAAAGTAATCAAATCAGACATTGCAAGGCGCGGCATGAATGATGTGTTACTGGATCAGCTGATCAATCTGTATCAACAAAAACTCAATATCCTCAAACAATTACAAACCGAAATGACCAAAACCAACAACCGCTACAAACAAAACCGCGGGCCTGTTGATTCTGCCAAAACCTATTTCCTGAAACTCTAAACGATTCATAACATGAAATCAATACAAAGAACCTTTATACTGGCAGGTTGCCTTTTGTGTACAGCATTACTGGCCAATGCACAGCAAGGTACTGCCCCAAGACCAGCCAATTCTCTTTCGCCTGTGGTTGTAGCCGGATATGCTACAAATGCAAACGGACTTTCCTATAGTGGTTCGGAAAAAAAATTCAACGATGCTGATCTTAAATCAAAAGAAGTAAGCAAAGAAATTGCAGTACCCAAAGGCGGTGAAATTTATATTGAAAATGCTTCACGCGGTATTGTAGTAAAAACATGGGACCAGCCCAAAGTAAAAGTCACCACCACCGTATACTATGATGGAGAAAGCAAATTAACCGACGATGAGTGGCTGGAAAAAGTAAACTTATCATTAAAAACACTGGGCAGTTCTGTAAAGGTAAAATCTGGTACCGTATCGGGTAATGGTTCTCTGTTTACCACGAATGCAAGTGCGTATACCGTATATGGCGGATCGGGTAGTTCTGGTGTGGCGGTTTTCAATGGCAATGGCCAGAATATAGGAACCAAAGCCAATATTAAAAGAGTGGTTACCGTTACAGTTCCTACCGGAAGTAAAATAGACATAGAAAGCAAATATGCCGATGTAAGTTTACCTGCCAACATAGGCGATGCAAACATTGACATTACCAATGGCAACCTGGAAGCCGAGAACCTTACCAAATTGATTCTTCGTTCCAAATATTCCAATGTAAATATTGGTGATGTAAAAACAGCGGAAGTAGAATTTAACAACGGCCGCTTTACTGCCAAAAGCATCGATGAGTTAGATATTGAAAGTAAATATTCTACGATTGAAATGGCAGCGGCTAACAAAATATCCCTGCGCAGCACCAACGATGAGTATGAAATTGAAGAAGCCGGTGAAGTACATGGCAGAAAATCATACGGCAACCTCCGCATTACCAAACTCAACAATTCACTGGAAATGGAAGGCACCAATGCCGATGTAAAAGTGAGAAAGCTGGGCACTGCAGTAAGCCTGATTAAACTGGACGATAAATATGCCGATATCCGCATTCCGCTGAAAGAGAATAAAAATTATAACATAGACTTTGCAGGTGTATATAGTTCTGTGTATGGCAATTTTGAGAAGAAAGAAGTGAAGGAAGAAAGAGTAATTGAGGACAAAGCAACAGGCAGTATTACTGCAACTAATCTACCACGATATAATACAACAGTAGAGGGAAGATTAGCCCCCATGGGAACCATCTCATCATTATCCCGCTATAATACCAGTAACGTTGGCCCATCAAAATTTACCGCTACCGTTGGTGATGGCAAAGGATTAAAGATTGAAGTAAAATGCCAGAATTGTACAGTAGATTTTAAATAAAACGTCATTTCGAACAAGCGATTGCGAAGTGAGAAATCTTATACTTTGTAGCATGAGATTTCTCGCTCGTTCCTCGCTCGAAATGACGGTTCATCATTCGATATTCCTTGTTCGATATTCGATATTCCCATGATCTCACACAGCCGATTTTCTCATGTTCAAAAACTATCGGTGACCGTGCCCCGTTTTTACGGGGCACTTTTTTTCGTGAGACGTGAGTGAATTGGCGTTATGTCTGTAAAAAATATGGAAACCCACCATTTAACGCAAAAAAAGTCAAATGCAACCGAATTTCACTCACGCCTCACGATTCACGACTGACGACTCACCACTCACAACTCCCCTTGTCAATCCCTATATTTGTCCTAATTTTCCTCTATGACTGAGCTCTACACCCTTATCTGGATTTGCGTTACGCTGATTTTTATCGGCTTTTTCGCGGGCTATGAGATTGCATTTGTTTCTGCCAACCGTCTTAGTATAGAGTTGAAGAAAAAACAAGGCAAAAAAAGCGGGATCATTTTATCTGAGTTCATGGAGCATCCCGCACGCTTTATTGGCACCTGTTTAATTGGTTTGAATATTTTTTTGGTGATCTATGGTTTACTGGTACATGAGCTAATGAAAAAAACCATCTGGACGGCCCTCTTTACCAATCTTGGTTTTCAGAATGAATACATAAAGCTTGGGTTTGATACGCTGATGTCATCGCTAGTGGTATTGATCTTTGGAGAGTTTCTTCCCAAAGCCATTTTTCGCGCCAAGAACGATTCACTGCTGAGTTTTTTTGCACGCATCGCCAACTTTTTTCATACCCTGTTTTTGCCGCTCACTAAATTTTTCGTGAATGTATCGCAATGGATTCTTACCTATTTGTTTAATGTTCGCGTGAACGATAGAAATGATGCGTTTACCAAAGTAGACCTGGAACATTTTTTTCAGCAAACAAAAGAGCAGGATGAAGACACCCAGGAACTGAATACAGAATTGTTTGAGAATGCATTGAGTTTACCACTGGTAAAAATCAGGCAATGTCTGGTGCCCAGAACAGAAATTGAAGCATTGGATATCAATACTTCCATGGAAGATGCAAAAAAGATTTTCATCAGCACACAGCTCAGTAAGCTCATTGTGTACGATGATAATATCGACAACATACAAGGCTATATTCACCAATTAGATCTGTTTAAAAAACCTGAATCTATCCGCTCTATTCTTCACCCCATTATGGCAGTTCCGGAAAGTATGAGTGCGACTGACCTGATCAGTAAATTTACCAAAGACAGAAAAAGCATAGCCTGGGTAGTGGATGAATTTGGTGGCACTGCAGGTATTGTAACCATGGAAGATGTACTGGAAGAAATTTTTGGAGAAATTAAAGATGAATATGATCTGGAAGAATTGGCAGAAAAACAATTGTCGGAAGATGAATTTATTTTAAGTGGTCGTATGGAGCTCGACTATCTGAATGAAAAATACGATATGAAATTTCCTGCCAGCGAATCGGAAACATTGAGTGGTTATATCATTAATGAACATGAAACCATTCCAAAAGAAAAAGAAACTATTATCATCGATGATTATCGTTTTGATATAATTACCGTAAGTGATACGCGCATTGAATCGGTTAAAATGAAAATACTCAGGTAAGCGTATCTGTGTTAACTACGTTTCATCGCTTTATGACAAAAGCCTACCTCTCCATCGGTTTCCAAAGCAGACAAAGTTTAGCAGTCGAAATACAAACCATCCGTACGATACTGGCAGAAAAGCAGATCAGTCTTTTTGTATTTGTAGACAACTACCAGTTTACAGCAGCAACAGAAAAGCAGATGATGCAAACTGCTTTTACTGAGATCAGTTCATGCAACCTGCTTATTGCCGAAGTATCGGAAAAAGCCATTGGGGTGGGCATTGAAATTGGGTATGCCGTTGCCTTACACAAACCCGTTATCTATCTCAGAAAAGCAAATACAGAACATTCCACCACTGCATCTGGAAGTGCAGATTACAGCATTGTATATGAAAACAAGGAGCAATTGGCGCAAAAGCTTAGCGAAGTAATGACTCGATTTTGACTTTTACCGCTAGGACGCTGAGACGCAAGGGAACGCGAGGGCTTTTCAACTCATACCTTAGCGCACCCTCAAGCCTTAGCCCCCTCGCGGTTATTCAACTACGCCATATGCGAAAACCAATTTGAGCCACTCCCATCCAAAAACCCATGTTTTTTGTGTGCTTCATACCCGTAACTTTGGCGCCTGATAACAGTCAGAGAAAGTAATGGCACTATTTAACAGAAGCAGTGGTTCAGGTAAACCCGAGATGACATTCATCGATCATCTCGAAGAGTTAAGGGTACACATCATCCGCGCTGTATTGGCTATACTCATTATGGCCATTGCCATATTTATTTACCGTAACTGGGTTTTTGATAATGTGATCTATGGTCCGCTAAACCCAAATTTCATCAGCTACCGCGCACTTTGCCAGTTCAGTAACTGGGCACATATGGGCCAGGCCCTTTGTATGCCGGCTGTAAAAGTGAACATGATCAGCAATACGTTTGGTGGACAGTTTCTCAGCAGTATTTCCATGGCACTGATTGGTGGTATTATTCTGGCTTTCCCCTTTATTTTCTGGGAGTTCTGGCGTTTTGTAAAGCCAGCTTTAAAAGAAAAAGAGTTAAAGAACACACGCTTTGTTATTTTCTGGGTTTCTTTTTTCTTCTTTACCGGTGCCTCTTTTGGTTATTTCCTTTTGGGACCTTTTACGTTTAATTTTCTCGGCGGTTTTCAATTGGGTACGCAGGGGTTTATTACCACCATGCCCACACTGGCAGATTATATTGATAACCTAACAAATATTATTTTGGGCTGCGGCCTTGCCTTTGAGTTACCGGTACTGGCATTCATCCTTACCAAAATCGGACTTATCACGCCCGATTTTTTAAGAAAAACCCGCAAGTACGCCATCATCGTCATCCTCATACTCGCCGCATTCATCACCCCAAGCCCCGACTGGATGAGTCAGCTGATCGTATTTATACCTCTATGGTTATTATACGAATTAAGCATCATCGTTTCTACCCGTGTTAAAAGAGAACAGGCTAAGGCTGATTTGGAAGAGTGGGATTAGTAGATAAGTAAATAGGGTAAATAAAGTATATAGGTATCATTGCCAACATACTTTATTTACCCTATTTACTCTATCTACTTTATTTACCCTATTTACTCTATCTACTTTATTTACCCTATTTACTTATCTACTTTATCTACCCCATTTCCCCCATTCGTACAGATTATTAAGAGTCTCTAAAAGCAATCAATTATCTTAGCCACCCTAATTGATGAATATGGCGTATGTTTTCGATTCCTCAAAACCTATTGCGATTGGTTGCGACCATGCGGGTATTGAGTATAAAACGGCTTTGGTAAAATGGCTGACTGATAAAGGTTATCAGGTAACAGATTTTGGTACTTATTCTGCAGATTCAGTTGATTATCCTGATTTTGCGCATCCTACCGCATCCAGTGTAGAAAAGGGAGAAACGGCTTTTGGTATCCTGCTTTGTGGCAGTGCCAATGGGGTAGCCATCACCGCTAATAAACACCAGCACATAAGGGCCGGACTTTGCTGGCAAAACGATGTGGCTTTGCTGGTTCGCAAACACAATAATTCCAATATCATTTGCATACCGGCACGTTTTGTTTCACTGGCTTTGGCCGAACAGATGATCGATTTGTTTATGACCACTGAATTTGAAGGTGGTCGCCACGCATCACGGGTTGATAAAATTGCTTGTTCTTAATTCAAACTATAAATTACATGATGAAAAAACTACTACTGCTCTGTTTGCCATTGATGGCTACCATTGCCATGGCTCAAAAAACAGATGAGGCCGCTAAATATGCAGCACTCATTACCAAAGAAGCGTTGAAACAAAAACTGACCATTCTGGCCGCAGCTGATATGGAAGGACGCGAAACGGCAACACCCGGACAAAAGAAAGCAGCTGCCTGGATTGAAGATCAGTTCAAAAGTTTTGGATTGAAGCCGGGTAATGGGGATAGCTACCAACAGCTCTATCCTGTTTATCAGGCAATACTTTCTGAAAAAAAATTAAGGGTAAACGGCAAAAATTTTGATTGGGATAAAGATTTCTCTTTTGGATTATTACCCGGAAGCTGGAAGTACAATACTATTGTATTTGCAGGTTATGGCGAATACGATTCGGCTAAAAACGTAAACGATTATGCTGGTTTAGATGTAAAAGGCAAGATGGTGATGGTTTTGGATGGTGGCACACTAGCAACGCCTGCTGCCGGTCAGGGACGTGGCGGTGGCGGTGCAGCAGCTGCGAAAGTTATGACCGCTCGCAGAAATGGTGCCGCAGGATTATTGATTGTTTCTTCGGCTTTCCCAAGGCAAACACCAACAAATGTGAAAGGGCGTATGTCTATTACCCCACCTACGGCAACAGCGCCTTCTGCAACAGCTACTGCTCCGTTTTTTTCAGCAACCATTTCTGATGCGGTAGCTTCTGCTTTACTGGGAAGAACATCCAACATTGGTTTTGCTGAATTAAAAAATGCCAATAAAGGCACCTATATTTCTGAGCTATCGGCTACGGCTGCAATGTCTACTGAAACACTGGAAAGCAGCAATGTTATCGGCATCATTCCTGGTACCAGTAAAAAAGAGGAATATGTTTTCTTTACCAGTCACTATGACCATATTGGCAAAAATGGTAACGTAATTTATTATGGTGCTGATGATGATGGATCTGGCTCTGTGGGTGTGATTCAAATGGCTGAAGCTTTTGCAGCTGCTGCCAAAGCTGGTAATAAACCTAAGCGAACACTGATTTTTATGACCGTTAGTGGTGAAGAAAAAGGTTTATTGGGCTCTGCCTATTATGCAGATCATCCAACCGTTGATTTGGCTAAAGTATCTGTTGATCTCAACACAGATATGATTGGAAGAGGTGATGACTCACGCAAAGGCGATACCCTTAATTACATTTATGTGATTGGTCATGATAAACTCAGTTCAGAACTTCAGGGTATCAATGAAGGTGTAAATAATAAGTATATTAAGAACCTGGCGCTGGATTACAAATATGATGATCCAAAAGACCCGAACAGAATCTACTACCGCAGTGATCATTATAACTTCGCCAAAAAAGGCGTGCCTATTTTATTCTTCTACGATGGAATGTTAGGTCCTGATTACCATGGAGCCGGTGATGTAGTGGAGAAAATCCAGTTTGAGGTAATGTCAAGACGCACCCAATTGGTATTTCATACAGGATGGGTTATCGCTAACCGCGATAATTTATTGAAAAGAGATATTCCGTTAACGATGCCTGCGAGATAATCAATACTACAGGTAACTAAATAATAAAAGAACCCTCATCGTAATTGATGAGGGTTCTTTTATTATTTAGTAGTTACCCGTCATTTCGAACGAAGCGCAGCACAGAGAGAAATCTCACGATGTTGTGCAGGAATGAAAATATACAGCACAGTCATAAGATTTCTCCTCGTTCGTTCCTCTCTCGTCGAAATGACGCGTGTAATTATTATTTTACTTTCTTCAACACCATCTGAATCTCACCTTGTGGCTGTTGCAGGGTAATACGCAACTTCTCATCTTTGATCTCTGCTTTCAGTACCTGTTCTTTCTTTTCTTTGTCTGTGGTAATAATGGTTGAGTTGGCTTCATCTACAGTATAGGTAGCCGCTTCAGCCTGGTCGGTGCCACTTCCCAATTCGGCTGTACCATCTTCTTTAAATACAAATGCCATTTTACTAAATACAGAAAGTTGTGGTTTCATCATAGCGGTAATACCGGCCAATTGCTGGTCGTCTTTTACCTGCGCCTTCATCATTTCGCCAAGGGCCAGTGAATCTTTGTCAATATAATAGGCAAACATACCAGTCATCTCAACTGCCGATACACTCCATTTACCTACCACATTGGTTTTCGTAATTTTTGTTTGTGCCTGTATTTGTAATACCAATACAAAGCTGCATGCTAACAGGATAATTTTTTTCATGATGTACATTTCTATTGATAAATGAAAAGTAAGGTAAGGCGGAAACCCAGCAAACTATGAGGATGTTTGTTGTTTTTTTGTTATAGCGCAAAAGCCTCCACAAAACCGTCATTTCGAACCCGCTTCAGCGGGTGAGAAACCTCATGACAGGTGCACTTAACATGAGGTTTCTCTCTGCGCTTCGCTTCGTTCGAAATGACGATTGAGGATTACCAACCCAGCAAGTAAGCAAAAATCAAAGGAACCACAATAGTGGCATCGCTTTCTACTATGTATTTGGGTGTATGAATATCTAATTTACCCCAGGTAATTTTTTCATTGGGCACAGCACCGGAATAAGAGCCATAAGAGGTAGTGGAATCACTGATCTGGCAGAAATAACTCCAGAAAGGCACATCATGCCATTCCAGATCCTGGTACATCATAGGCACCACACAAATTGGAAAATCGCCGGCAATACCACCACCAATTTGGAAAAATCCAACCCCTTTACCACCACTATTCTGCCGGTACCAATCGGCCAGCCATACCATGTATTCAATACCGCTTTTCATGGTACTGGCTTTCAATTCATTCTTAATTACATAAGAAGCAAAAATATTACCCATGGTACTGTCTTCCCATCCCGGCACTACAATGGGCAGGTTCTTTTCTGCAGCCGCAAGCATCCAGCTGTTTTTGGGATCTATTTCATAATACTGCTCCAGCACACCACTCAATAACATTTGGTACATGTATTCATGCGGAAAATACCTTTCACCCTTCGCTTCTGCATCGCTCCATATTTTATGGATATGCTGCTGTAACCTGCGAAACGCTTCTTCTTCGGGTATACAGGTATCGGTTACGCGGTTATAATGGTTTTCGAGTAGGTCCCATTCTTCCTGCGGACTCAGATCTCTGTAATTGGGAACGCGTTTATAATGGCTATGCGCTACCAGGTTCATAATATCTTCTTCCAAGTTGGCACCGGTACAGCTAATGATGGCCACTTTATCCTGCCGGATCATTTCGGCCAGGCTAATACCCAGTTCAGCGGTACTCATGGCACCGGCCAGGCTTACCAGCATTTTGCCACCTTCCAGCAGGTGGGTCTCATATCCCTGAGCAGCATCTATCAATGCAGCTGCATTAAAGTGCCGGTAATGGTGTAGGATGAATTGCGAAACAGGTCCTTTACTCATGGTTCTTGATTTAGAGGGGCAAAAGTAATTTTTTTGAGCGGTCTTTGGGCAGATTACGTGTTAGATTTATTTTACGTATCGAAAACGGTTTGCCTTTTTTTTGTTACTTGCTCAACGCCAGTCTTGTCGAAAGACGATAACATATATTATCAATTCTAAATATCCCTTATTTAGAATTACCTACATAGGTGATTCTTATGTAGCCGATACGATAGCGTTGTTTATTACCCATTGTTTAACCAGTTTGCAAAAATGGATAGATCCTATTTTAAAGAATATTACAATCTTGAAAGAAAAAACTGGTGGTTTACCGTTCGACGAAAAATTTTGTCTGAACGCATAGGTCATGTATTACAAAACCCTACTAATATCTCTTCGCTAAATGTGGGAGCAGCTACCGGCACTACATCAGATATGCTCACGCAATTTGGAAAAGTGATGTCTGTTGAGTATGATGAAGACTGTTGCCAATTCACACAATCATTTTTATCTACGCCCATAATACAGGGTTCCATAACCGAACTCCCGTTCGAAAATGAAAATTTTGATCTCGTTTGCGCTTTTGATGTAATTGAACATGTTGCCGATCATGCAAAAGCAGTAGATGAAATGATACGTGTTTGTAAACCAGGTGGACATATTGCCATTACCGTTCCCGCTTATAAATTCTTATGGGGCGAACACGATGTAATTAATCAGCATTTTAAAAGGTATACAAGATATGAGCTGCTGGAATTATTTAAAAAGCATAAGGGTAAAATTATTTACCATAGTTATTTTAATTCGCTCCTTTTTATTCCCATTGCCGCATTTCGATTATTGGCAAACTTGATTAAAAAACTAAAAAGTAATAAAAAAGTGAAGCCTGAATCAGATCATGCAATATTTGGAACCCAAGGTTTTTTTAATACCCTATTAGCAGGAATTTTTTCCATCGATTACTATTTATTAAAATGGGGTTTCCGTTTTCCGGCAGGAGTTTCTGTCATGGTATTTTTTCAAAAACCATATTAATATGCTGAACTGGAAATCATATTGGGCCAATAACCCTAAACTTTTTAGAAGCGTTATGGAAAATAGTACTCTTTATTTTTCGAAAAAATTATTGAAGTACAAACTAATCAGCGAAAATGATAAAATACTTGACTATGGATGCGGCCCCGGTAATTTAGCCAATGGATTAAAAGGTAAAATTCATAAATATTATGGAGTAGATATTTCCGAAACCTATATTCAACAGGCTACCAAAAAAATGGAAGCATTTCCAGAATTCCGTTTCATTCACTTGCATACCAACAACCCTTTTGATGAATTAAATCAGTTTTCGGAGCAGAACCAATTATTCGATTGTATTATTATATTTAGTGTTGTGCAATATTTTAATAGCAAGGATGAAGTATCTCTATTGCTACAGCATTGTAAATCTCTTTTAAAACCACAAGGGAAAATAATATTGGCTGATCTTTTAGAGAACGAGAAGGGCGTATGGAAAGATGTATGGAGTAACGGCATGCATAGTGTTACACAAGGTTATTTTTTAAGTTTTCTTTTTTTCATGGTAAGCATAAAATTCTCAAACTATAATGATGTAAAAAACAATTGTAAGTTATTGCATATATCACAAACCGAAGTAGAGAATATTTGTAAAAAAATTGGCTTTACCTGTTCACTCCTGCCCAAAATTACTCTTCAGAAAAGCAGAAACAGCTTTTGTATCAGTTTTTAGAAACTATATATTTGCTAGGCTATTATAGTTAAACTAACCAGTTATCATGATCAATGCAATAAGAATGTTTTTTCGTAAGCCATTCTTCAGCAATGAGAGAAACTTGATTGTTATTTATATAACATCTTGTATTCTTATCAGCCTTAAAATTGTTTTTTTAGAAACCTGTGATAATTATGATTGCTTTAAAGCAGCTCATTTTCATCTCATCAACAATTTAGATATATACTTAAGTTATCCGCAAGAATACAATACTGAGTATAACTATAGTCCATTTTTTGCTTTTCTCATGGGCGTTTTTGCTTATTTGCCCAATGGTGGGGCTATTCTATTATGGAATTTAGTAAATACAATTCCCTTTTTAATTGCCATTCATTTATTACCTATAGTACATAAAAAGAAGATTTTTTTATACTGGTTTTGCATGATTGAATATTTTACTAATGTCGAAAATGTACAAACCAATGCTACCGTTACTGCATTTATTATGCTGGTATTTATTTACCAACAAAGGTCTAAAACTGGCTGGTCGAGCCTGATGTTGGTATTTGGGGCCTTCTTTAAAATATATGTACTTACTGCTGGTGTATTTTTTCTTTGTTATAAAAACAGAGGCAGCTTTGCTTTAAAAGCAATAGGATGGGCTTTATTATTATTCTTATTACCTATGTTGGTTATTTCATTCGATCAACTTTTATTTTTACACGAAAGTTGGTATCATCGTTTACAGGTACAATCGCTCAGAATTTCATTAAGTCTTATTGGCATAATAGGGAAATTTAAACAAATAAATATTGCACAAGAATGGATTATACTAACTGGTACCTTATCCATGTTGTTGGTGTTGTTTAAAAAAGCTGTGTATACTATTCTACAATTCAGGTTACTCTATTTAGCTAGCATACTTTTATTTACAGTATTGTTTAACCCAGGGGTAGAATCGCCTACTTATATTATTGCTGTTGCGGGTGCTGCGTTATGGTATATTAATAAAGAAAGAAGTGTATGGCATTGGTGGGTATTAGCATTGGTTTTTGTGTTTACTTGTTTATCACCAACCGAACTATTTCCTCGTTCAATTAAAAACAATATCTTTATTCCTTATCAAGTAAAAGCAATACCCTGTATTATCGTTTGGTTTATTTGTATGTATGAATTGTTTTTTTACAAGCAAGCAATCTCCGATAGTACAGTAAAACATATTAGTTAAATGCTTCCCCGCCATTATAAACTATATGAAGAAAAGTATATCGGTTGTTGTTCCCGTTTGTAATGAAGAGGTAAATATTCCTTTGCTTATACATGCTATTGATACAGTTTTAGCGCCCTTTTCAAACTATGCGCATCATTTTATTTTTATTGATGATGGCAGTACCGACAATTCTTTTACCGTATTAAAAGAGCAGGCTACTCTATTTAATCATGTTTATTTTATAAGTCTTTCTAGAAATTTTGGTCACCAGCATGCTTTAAAAGCGGGGCTGGATGTGGCCAATGGAGATGCTGTAATTATGATGGATGCAGATATGCAGCATCCCCCTGCTTTATTACCAGCCCTTATTAAAGAGTGGGAAAATGGAATTGATGTGGTGTATACCATACGTAAAGATCACACAGAGATGCCCATGATGAAACGTAAAACATCTAATATGTTTTACAATCTTATTAATAACCTCAGCGATATTGAATTAGAACAAGGCACTGCCGATTTTAGGTTGATGGATAAAAAAGTGGTTGCGGTATTCAGAAATTTTCAAGAGACCGATTTATTTATGAGGGGACTAGTAAAATGGATTGGTTTTTCGCAAAAAGGAATTGAATATGATCCACTAGAAAGAGCCCACGGCAAATCGAAATACACCTTAAAAAAAATGCTTCGCTTTGCGTTACAAGGTATTACTTCCTTTAGCACAAGACCGTTGTATATTGCTACTTATCTGGGATTTATTTTTTCACTGCTTTCTCTTTTGTATATCCCTTATATTGCTTATGGGTATTATTTTGGACACACTATTAACGGGTGGACATCTATCATAGCCACTATCGCATTCTTTGGTGGTTTACAGTTAATGATACTGGGTATTATTGGTATGTACCTTGGCAAACTCTTTATGCAAAGCAAACAACGGCCACATTATATTGTAAAAGAATCAAACCTGGTATCATGAACCGTTTTGTGTTGCTGAGTTTTGATGTAGAAGAATTTGATATGCCGCTCGAATACCAGTTTGCCATTACAGCAGTAGAACAGATGCGTGTTGGCAAAGCAGGACTTGATGCACTCAGTCCAATACTAACAGATACTGCCATAAAAACTACCTTATTTACCACGGCTAATTTTGCCATGCATTTTCCGGAAGCCATACGGCAATTGGGGGTTCAACACGAAATTGCATCACACACCTTTTATCATTCCGAATTCAGTAACGAACACTTGTTGCAATCAAGGGCAAAACTGGAAGAGATCAGTGGTAAACAAGTTACCGGACTACGTATGCCGCGTATGCGGGAGGTAGCGATGGAAGAAGTAAAAAAAGCAGGCTATACCTATGACTCTTCCATCAATCCGACATGGCTGCCGGGCCGATACAATAATTTTAACCTGCCCCGAACCATGTATACTGATCAGGGTATGCTGCGTATACCGGCATCGGTTTCACCTCTGATGCGCATACCCTTGTTTTGGTTAAGTTTTAAAAATCTTCCCTATACTTTTTTTAAACGGTTGGCTTTACAAACATTAAAAAAAGATGGGTATCTCTGTCTGTACTTTCATCCCTGGAGTTTACCAATATTGAAGCATATGGACTTCCCGCATTTACCAAAAAATTAAACGGCCCGCCGCTATTGCATCGATTACAACAATTGATGTTCGATCTGACAAGAGAAGCGGATTGTATTGGCATGAACGATTATATACAGCAGAAAGCCCCGCATTAGCAGGGTCTTTCTGAATTTACAACCTAACCTATGCTTAATTTCTTTCTGTCTGGTAAACACTTACACCACCATACAGAGATACCTGCAGTATCTTCTTTTTAGCACCATCTTGCAGTGATACAAAATAAGATCTTTCACCGTCCTGGTCAAACTCAATGGTTTCGCTTACTTTGTAAGAAGCATAGTCTTTCTTAATGCGCTGAATAGAAGACAAGGGCAATTTTTGAAAATCTACTTTACGGCTGTAACCAATCAGGTCTCCTTCTGTTGCAAAAAAAGCTTCTACAGTTTCATCTGACAGTGTAAATACCGCTTTTACATAATTTTCTTTTGCACTCCAGTTTACATTGGTAGCGCCGGCAAATTTTGCTTCAAAGTTGGTTCTTACTCTGTAGTTAAGGTTAGTTACATCTTTGGCAAAGGCAGTGGTTCCGGCAGCGATAACAATAAGGGCTGCGATAAATAATTTTTTCATTTGTTTGATTTTTTACGTTTTTTAATTTGTTTGTTTTGTTGTTGTTTGTGGTCTGTATCACATCGACAAACCAAATGTAGAAAAGCCCCTTACCTTGTTTTTTGAATTGTGATGAAGTCTCCCACAAAGTTGTCTCGCTGGTATGAACGGTAGGTCTAATCATCCATTCTAAAAAACAGAATCCGCTGAAAGCCAATACCACAAAGGATTATACCCCATTTCTTAAATAAATCACAAATGCCGTTATCACCGGGTTAATTTTTAATAATGGCGGGTGAATGGGTTTGAAAGGAGAAAAAAAAGTTTGAGAATACAAATATTATTTAGACATTTGTCTAAATATACAAATACATCCTAGTGAATATTCTTTTCAAAGCATTGAATGACGGTACACGCAGAGAAATTCTGGAAATGCTGAAAGAGCAGGATATGACGGCGGGTGATATTGCAGACAGGTTTAACATGACAAAACCCAGCATCTCACACCACTTGGATCTATTGAAACAGGCAGAACTGGTAACCGCTGTAAAAGAAGGTCAGTTTATTTACTATTCATTAAATACAACTGTGATGGATGAAGTATTGAAATGGGTGGTACAGTTTACCAAAACAAAAAAGAAGTTATGATATGAAAAAGACATCCTCATTGGTTTTTTTATTGATAGCAGGCATCATATGCCTGCCATTGGTTTACACGGCTTCCATTTATTCGGGATTGCCCGATACCATACCTACACATTTTGGCGTAGATGGCAAGGCAGATAAATTTGGTAATAAAGCAGAGATTTGGTTTGTTACCGTCCTTTTAACTGTTGTTTCTGCAGGCGTATACCTGCTTATACGAAACTTATCTAACATAGATCCCAAAAGAACAGCCAATCAATCACCTGAAGTATTTCACAAGATTGCCACAGTGGTTGTTATCTTTTTATGTACCCTTAATCTGGCAATTGTATACGCAATCCAAACAGGTTCTATTAACATCAGTAACCTGATGTTACCACTTATGGGTGTATTCTTTTCGGTAATGGGTAACTATATGCATAGCATCAAACCCAATTATTTTATCGGATTCAGAACACCATGGGCGCTTGAGAATGAAGATAACTGGCGTAAAACACACCAGTTGGTTGGCAAGGTTTGGGTGCCGGGTGGAATACTTATGACCATCACTGCATTACTATTACCCGCTAAATTTGCTTTCATTGTTTTCTTTATCATCACAATGATCATAGTGGCCATTCCCGCAATTTTCTCATACCGTTATTTTAAGCAACATCAATAATTATTTATGAAAAAAATTATCGCTACATGGCTGGTATGCAGTCTGTTTCTGAATTTGACCGCACAGGATATAACAGGTATCTGGCTGGGACAAATTACCACAGGTGGAAAACCACTCCGCATTGTTTTTCACATCTCTCAAAAAGAAAACAATTACGAAGCCAAATTCGATAGCCCCGATCAAAACGCTTATGGATTGGCTACCAGTAGTACCAAGCTGATAGCAGATAGTATATTAATCAGTATTGACCTAATCAAAGGTGGTTACAGGGGAAAATGGAATGGCAAAGATGCTATTACCGGAACCATGCAACAGGGGCCGGGTACGATTGCCATGGATCTCATAAGAGTTAAGGATGCTTCATTATTACCAAAGCCCTTTGCAACAAAACAAAAACCACAAACACCACAGCCACCCTTTACCTATATCAATGAAGAAGTACGCTATGAGAACGCATTAGAAAAAAATTATTTAGTGGGCACACTAACCAAACCAACAACAGGTACAAAATTTCCGGTAGTGTTATTGATTACCGGCAGTGGCCCACAGGATAGAGACGAAACCATTGGCTTGCACAAACCCTTTGCCTTACTGGCCGATCATTTAACAAAATTGGGAATCGCTGTTTTGCGGGTAGATGATCGCGGTGTAGGAAAAAGTACCGGTAACTTTTCTATGGCCACTTCTGAAAATTTTGCAAGCGATGTAATGGCAGGCATTCAATACCTGAAAACCAGAAATGATATCGACATCACTAAAATAGGTTTACTTGGTCATAGCGAAGGCGGCATGATTGCACCCTATGTAGCCGCACGATCCAAAGATGTATCCTTTATCGTACTATTGGCCGGGCCAGTTGTGGGCGGCATGCAAACCATGCATTACCAGGCAGTGGAAAAACCATTGGCATCTTTAAGTAAACATGACCAGCATGCGTATCAACTATTGTACGACCGGATGATCACTATTGCGTTTGATACAACCGCTGCCAATAACCTTCCTATTTATATTCGTAAAAGCTATTTGGAATGGAAGAAACAACAGCCTGATAGCACACTAAAAAATCTGGTACATGGTACTGATGAAGAAGTCATTACTTCGTTCACAAAAGGGTTTGCAGACTTTATAAGACCCTGGTGGCGTTTCTTTTTAAGCTATGATGTGTTGAAGGATTTTGAAAAAATAAAAATCCCTGTCCTGGCTCTGAATGGTGAAAAAGATGAACAGGTAGACCCCATAGCGAACCTGGCAGCCATTCGAAAAATACTGGCTAAGCATAAAAATCCTAACAGCAAAGTAGTAGAAGTGCCCGGTGTAAACCATTTGTTTCAACACTGCAAAGCCTGTGGAAGTGTAGCAGAATACCTTGCCCTTGAAGAAACATTTGATGCAGCTACACTGGATCTGATTGGCAAATGGATACAGGAACAAACACGTTAATTCATTCTCCTTAACAAATTTGTTACATGAATTACCTTGCCCATGCCTATCTCTCTTTCAATAACTCTGGCATACTAGTGGGCAATATGATCAGTGATTTTGTGAAAGGCAAAAAGCAATTTGATTATCCAGAGCTGGTACAAAAAGGAATCCGGCTACACAGAGCTATTGATACATTTACCGATCTGCACCCAGCCACCAAACAGGCAAAGGCGTATTTTAAACCCGCTGTGGGTACTTATGCCGGTGCCTTTATGGATGTGGTATATGATCACTTTCTGGCCCTTGATGCCGCTTTATTTGCAGAAACCGGATTGCAACATTTTGCAGAAGAAGTATACAGGCAGTTACACGAACAAAATACACTGTTGCCTGAAAAGTTTGCCCGCATGTTACCTTATATGAGCAACCGGAACTGGTTGTTTCATTACCAGTACACAGATGGAATTGAAAAAAGTTTTGGCGGACTGGTACGAAGAGCGGCATATCTGAATGATGCCGGCCCAGCCTTTACCTTATTTATAAAACATTACAGCGAACTGGAAAGCGCTTACCATGATTTTTTCCCGGATGTTAAAAAATTTGCCCTGTCACAATTCGATGCTTTGCTAATTCAATAGCATTTATCTTTGGCAAAATCTGATACATGAAGTTATGCGTTAGCCTGGTTTGTGTACTACTTATGATAAGTGCACAGGCACAACCGAAACCTACCGATCTGGACAAATCGCCTATGGACATGTGCTACTGGCCCAATAACTATCCGCTGTTAAAAATGAGCGGAAAAGTAAAGGATATGCCATTGGCCCGCGTTGTGTATGGCAGGCCCTTAAAAAACGGGCGCAGTATATTTGGTGGTATCTTAAAATACAACGAACTCTGGCGCATGGGCGCAAATGAGGCAACAGAGATTGAGTTCTTTACCGATGTAAAAATAGCCGGTAAGCCTGTAAGTAAAGGAAGGTATACCATATACTGTATTCCCGGTGAAAGCAAGTGGACCATGATCTTAAACCGCGATAATTTTAGCTGGGGTAATTTCAGTTACGACAGTAAGAAAGATGTATTGCGCACAGATATTGATATTGATAAAACAACAGATACTATAGAAGCTTTCACCCTGTATTTTGAGGACACCAAAAATGGTTGCAACTTGGTATGTGTATGGGATGATATCAAAGCCAGTTTGCCTATTACTATGCTTACCAAAAAATAAGAACTCATACGTACTAAACACATCACATGAAACTTGCTACCAAATACATACACGCAGGAACAGAACCCGATCCTTCTACCGGCGCTATTATGACCCCCATTTACCAAACCTCTACCTATGTACAGGAAGCGCCCGGTGTAAACAAAGGATACGAATATGCCCGAAGCCAGAACCCCACACGTAAAGCATTGGAAGATGCTTATGCACAAATAGAAAACGGACAATTTGGTTTGGCTTTTGGTAGTGGTGTTGCCGCAACAGATGCGGTGATAAAATTATTATCACCAGGCGATGAAGTGATTGCAGCGAACGATATGTATGGTGGCACCTATCGCCTGTTCACTAAAATATTTTCTAAATACGGCATCCGGTTTACCTATGTAGATACAACGGATGTATCCAATATCAGCAAAGCCATTTCTGCAGCAACAAAACTCATCTGGATTGAAACACCTACCAATCCCTTAATGAATATAACAGATATTGAAGCAGTTGCAGCTATTGCTAAAAAAGCGGGTGCATTGCTTTGCGTAGATAACACGTTTGCCTCGCCCTATCTGCAAAACCCGCTTGACCTTGGTGCAGACATCGTGATGCATTCAGCCACCAAATATCTGGGCGGACATAGTGATGTGATACAGGGTTGTTTGGTGATGAACGATGCTGCCCTTCGTGAGCAATTGTACTTTATTCAAAAAAGTTGTGGGGCTGTTCCCGGTCCGATGGATTGTTTTCTGGTATTACGTGGTATTAAAACACTGCACGTTCGCATGCAACGCCATTGTGAGAATGGTGAAAAAATCGCTCATTTTTTGCGTAACCATCCTAAAGTGGGCCGGGTATACTGGTGTGGTTTTGAAGATCATCACAATTATGCTATCGCTAAAAAACAAATGCGTGGTTTTGGTGGCATGATGAGTTTTACATTGAAAGATGACAGTGTAGAAAATGCCAAACGTGTTTTATCTTCTACCAAAGTATTTGCATTGGCAGAAAGTTTAGGTGGTGTAGAATCATTAATCAACCATCCGGCATCAATGACGCATGCTTCTATTCCCAGAGAAGAACGCATCAAAAATGGTTTAACCGATAGCCTGATCCGTTTAAGTGTAGGCATTGAAGATGTAGAGGATCTCATTGAAGATCTTACTAATGCTATTGGATAATCAGCCGCAAGGAGTTATTTAGTAATTCTTTTGACATATTCAGTAACCCCTCTGCGAAAACTCCTTTATCTCATGTTCTCCGCAGTTGGAAATAGCTAACACAACAGCATAGCTTTTTTAGAATCGATTGCATATGAAAAAAATGGCGCTACTAAAAGCCCTTATCGGTTTCATTACCCTGTTTGCCTGCTACCATGCTGCAGAGTACATGCTGTTGTTTAGAAATGACCCTACCGGTTTTTTTGTATTAAGTATTGTTTTTTTCATCTTTGCCTGGTTACTGGCCAAATGGCAGGGCTTTACCGGATTATCCGCATGGGGCATGATAATGAATAAACAAGGTGCCAAACAATTGCTGTCTGGTTTATTAGTCGGCGGTTGCATTTACACTTTATACACACTTACTGTTTTGTGGCTGGATATAGACCGAATCAAAGAAGTGCCGCCACTCTCTGTTTTTATTTCGCAGTTCTTTCTTTTTGCCATTGGTACATTCCTCTCTTCTCTTTCTGAAGATGTATTAACGCGCGGATATATATTCCGTTTTTTGCATGGTAAAATGAGTACAGTTGTATTGATTGCCTTTTCATCCATCCTCTATTTACTAAACCATATCTATCGCCTTCAGGAAGGGCCTATGTTTTGGTCGTATATACTGATCATTGGTATTTTTTTAATGTTGGCCATGGTACGAACCGGCAATATCTGGCTTACACTAGGGCTTCACTGGGCGGGTAATATTGTGTATCATTCCACACATAGCATACTCCATACCGTTCGCGGGCAAGGAAAGTTTTCAGATGATTTCATTTATCTTTTTTTCTTACTGATATTGATTCCTATCACTTATTTTATCAGCAAAAAAGAATCTACGCTACCTGAGCCAGATACAAACCATCCAATCACATAAAAGGGTGATTTAAAAAAAATAACCACACCAGTTTTTTGGTAAACAGCACACACTTATCCCTGTTAACAACAGTTCATCCTTACAATTGCACCGCTTATTCATTGATAACATTTTTTTTCACTACATCCTTTTCATTTTCGTATTCGTAAAATGAATCGTATGAAAAATAAATTTCTCGTAGTCATATCAGTAATATTGCTTACTGCCGGTTGTACTAAATCTATCCGCGGTAGTGGTCGCCTGGTAACTGAAACACGAAACCTACCTGCCCTTACAGGCATTCAGTTGGAAGGCGATGCGGAGGTAGAAATTAGTAAAGGTAATGTGCAATCCGTAACTGTAAGTGGTTATGAAAACCTGGTACCTGTTTTTTTAACAGAGGTAAGAAATGGTGTATTGATATTGCGCTTTGCTGATCCGTATTATACAGTTCGCCACAACAATATCAGAATAGTGGTGGTGATTCCGGACATCAGCTCTATTAGAAGCAATGGCTCGGGAACCATTGGTGTGGGTAATTTTTTGGGGAGCCCTAATTTAAAGGCTGCTATCAATGGCTCTGGTAATATTGTGATTTCCAATTCCAGTTTTGATAAATTGAACTTGACTATCAATGGCTCTGGTAACATACATGCCTTTGCTGCAGATGCAAAAGAAGCAGAAGCTGAGATACATGGTTCCGGCAATATTGAACTTACCTGTTTACAAAAAATAAAAGCACATATTTATGGGTCGGGTAATATCGACTATCGCGGTTCTGCAACCGTTACAGATGTGTATATCAGTGGTAGTGGCAGGGTGAGAAAAAGATAAGTATGAATAGTTTTTTACAGCAAAGTCACAAGGACATAAGGATTTGCCTATGAATTTTCTTAGCGAACCCCTGCGACCTCTTGCCTTTGCGGTTAATTGATCAATAGTTCAAGCTTCCCGCATTTGTTTTGTATTTCATCCAACCTATCGTGCCTTCGGGAATGTTGTAGCTTTAACTCCATAAATGCAATCACATTATCAAAGCAATGAAGCAAAAAAATACCCTCACACTAAAAGCATTTTTTGATGAGAAGGTATTGCAATACAATCAACCCCGTTTTATTAAATACGACCCGGTTTGCATTCCTCATTTATTTACAAAGAAAGCCGATATAGAAATTGCCGGTTTGTTTGCTGCAGTATTTGCATGGGGTAACCGAACCACCATCATCAACAAATCAAAAGAACTGATGCAGTTGATGGATATGGCACCGCATGATTTTTGTTTGCATCATTCGGAAACAGACCTGCAAAAGCTAACCAATTTCAAACACCGCACTTTTAATGCAACTGATCTCCTATACTTTATTGCATTCCTGAAAGATCATTACACAAAACACAATAGCCTCGAAGCTGCCTTTTTAATGCCGCACAAAAAACAAATTTCCCCTCCTCGGGGAGGAGGGGCCGTTACCTTCACCTCAGGCGAAGGTAACGGGGGTGGTGTTGAGCAAGCATTAACACATTTCCACAACTATTTTTTCTCTCTCGAATCCATTCCCAACAGAACACGAAAACACATTGCCACGCCTTATAAAGGCTCTACCTGTAAACGATTGAACATGTATTTACGATGGATGGTTCGCAAAGACAAACAATGTGTTGATTTCGGGATCTGGAAAAAAATTACACCCGCAGAACTCATCTGTCCCATTGACCTGCACGTGGCACGTGTAGCCAAACGTTTTGGTTTGTTACACCGCAAACAAATAGATTGGCAGGCAGCTGTTGAACTTACTACCTACCTGAGAACCCTAGACCCAAAAGATCCGGTTAAATATGATTTTGCTTTGTTCGGATTGGGTGTGATGGAGAAATACCAGTGATGTTTAACTACACAATAACGGGGAATGAAAAATGCCCGCACCCTCGCTGGTATCAGCCTGTTTTTTCTCGTTACTTTCAGTTGTATTGAAGAAAAAAAACAGCGTTGCTATGGCAAGCAATACAAGTACTGCCAGCAAAGAATGAACGGGCTTTATAGAGAATGATGCCATGTGTGTAATAGTTACCAATAACAGTAAGAGTCTGTTCTTTCCAAAAGGTTGGAACAGCATCAGCGGTTTATTCTCCTTCTTCCAGTTGAAACAGTTCTTCTACGGAAACTTCGAACAGCCTCGCCATTTTAAGGGCAAGCGCAGTAGAAGGAACATATTTACCCGCCTCCATGGTATTAATGGTTTGACGGCTTACACTGATCTTTTTAGCCAGATCATCCTGGGTAAGGTTATGTATTGCACGCTGTATTTTGATCTTGTTTTTCATGCGTCTGCTTTATTGTGCTGAAACAATACATATCGAAACCGGATGATGAAGAAGAAAAGTATGGTAAACATATTTATCGTCATCACAGTAAAGAAAACTCCCCCGTATAATGAAAGGATACAGATAACGAGTACCACATAATTTACAATAACCGCCCACTGCAGCGAAGCCAGACGAAAAAACTGAATCGCTTCATCTTCAATTTTTTCTTTGGAAAATGCAATGAGTACCAGACTCAAAATAACACCCACAGCAGCTACCTCATCTGTGAAATTGCTATTGGTGCTAAAATCAATACCGTTTTTACTATTCGCATGATACGTTAGCCAGGGCAGGGTATAATCCCAACCCATAAACGCAATGCCCAACGCCAAAAAAGGTACCAGTGCCAGTAAACCTATCCGCTGGCATACATGCGGAAGTAAGGGTAATTTTTTCATGATCTTGTTTTTAATGACAAGACAAAAGTAAAGATAATTATCCTTTTTGTCAAGTTATTTTTACATTTTGTAGTAAAAATTTAACATTATTTGGATTTTGAATGGTTCAGATTTCTGTTTTCAATTACCTTTATTGGTGTATGGGAACCGATAATGAACTATTGAAACTGGAAGACCTTAGTGCCGAACAATTAGCCCAATTTGTTCACGAACTGATTGATAAAGATTTTTCCCGGCTGGTTCAGTTACTCTACAGATTGGATGTGAGTGAAGACAAACTTCGCTCCGTTTTACTCGAACATCCCACCGGCGATGCGGGAGAAATGATTGCTGCGCTGATACTGGAGCGCATTGCGCAAAGAGAAAAAAACAAACAACTATTTAAGCAGGAAGGAGAGATTCCGGAGGATGAGAAATGGTGAAGCTTTTTGTGGTACTAATAAACCAAATAAAGTTTAAAAATATCTTCGCGTAATTTCCGCTTTGGTAAAGATGTCTGCACCGTCATTGCAAGGAACGAAGCAATCTGTGTTACAACATTCGAAGTGTCTGTAGTTCGAAGCTCAGATTGCTTCGTTCCTCGCAATGACGTTCTGGTGTACGCTTCGCTATAAATAATATCATCCTAATATTTTATAACTCACGCTCTTATAAACTAATTGGTATTAAACTAGCGTATTAAAAAACCGTGCCTTTGTGCCTTGGTGTGAAAAATAATTGCACACCAAGGCACAAAGGCACGGTTAGATGTATTTGTTAGCCACTCTATTTTGCGTTTCTTCCATTTATTTTTTAAGTCCTATCTCACGCAAACGTTCATCCAGGTATTCCCCGGCAGTTGCATCGGGATAGGCTTTGGGATGCGCTTCATCAATACAACTATCCAGACAAGCCAAACTCATCTCGCTCCGTGGATGTAAAAAGAATGGCATGGAAAAACGGCTGGTATGCCAGAGCTCTCGTTTGGGGTTTACCACACGGTGCGTGGTACTGCATAATTTATTGTTGGTAAGTCTTTGCAGCATATCGCCCACATTCACCACGATCTGCTCAGGTAAGGAAGTTACATTCACCCACTCGCCCTGCTTGGTAAGTATCTGCAATCCATCGGCAGAAGCACCAACCAACAAAGTAATCAGGTTAATATCTTCATGCTGCTCGGCACGTATGGCAGATTTTGGTTCATGCGTAATGGGTGGGTAGTGAATGCAACGAAGAATGGAATTTCCATTGTGCACGAAAGAATCAAAATAATGCTCATCCAATCCCAGATACAGTGCTATGGCCTGCAACAAAGCCTTACCGCTTTTTTCAAAATTACGGTACGCATTAAAAAGGGTTTGGTTAAATGGTCCTATTTCATTCACCGAAACATTGGCCGGATATTCTGATTGAATGGGATCATTGTCTTCCACCGTTTGTCCATATTGAAAAAACTCTTTCAAATCCGGTGCCTCACTTCCTTTGGCATGCTCGCGCCCAAAACTGGTATAGCCACGCTGGCCGGCTAGTCCGCTGATTTCATAATTTAATTTTTTCTCCAGAGGCAGAGAAAAAAACTGCTGCACATATTCATATTGATGGGCAATCAACTCATCCGGTACACCATGGTTTTTTACGGCCACAAAACCCACTTCTTCATACGCTTTACCCAGGGATTGTACAAAAGCAGCTTTGCGCTTTACATCGCCACTTAAAAATTCGGCTAGGTCAACAACTGGAATAGACATACTCGTTAGATTATAAAGTGAATAATCAGCTTCTTATCAGAAGCTGTATCTGTTCATTATTTTTTATGTTCCCCTCCGCGAAAACTCCCTGACCTCTGCGGCGCTGCGGTTAGATTGAGCTTCCACCAATCGCAAAGAATCAATCAGGTAGCATGCCCACAATCCAACAACTCCTCAACACACAACTGGAAAAGTACAAAACTACGCTTAGATACGCTACTGTGTAGATAAGATGGCGGTTATGAAAAATTTTATCAACTTTAAGCCATGATCCGGAAAACCAACCTCCCGCTTTGCATCCTGTTATTTTTGGCTACGGCCTGCAGCAAAGGATACCATGCCTATGTTTCCAACTACACATTTACCAACCCTTCGGGGATACCGGATTACAGCAATCCCGACCATTGGGCCGCTTTACCTTCTAAAAAAGATCCTTCAGACAGTATTCCTCTCCCGCTTCGAAAGAACTATCAGCCCGATACCAGTGCAGATGTATTTTTTGTATACCCCACCACCTATACCGACAAACAAAAATCACTCGGCTGGAACGCTCGTATTGACGATGCTGAACTGAATGCCAAAACGGATTACTCCACCATTTTATATCAGGCCAGTATTTTTAATGAAGCAGGTAATGTATACGCACCCCGCTACCGGCAGGCCAATTATTTCTGCTATTTTCCGAAAACCACAGAAGATTCAGCCAATGCCAGGGCTGCATTTGAACTGGCCTACCAGGATGTAAAAGCCGCTTTTGTATATTACATGCAACACCATAACCAGAGCAAACCCATCATCATTGCCGCACACAGCCAGGGCACCACACATGCCAAACGTTTGGTAAAAGAATTGTTTGATGGAAAAGATCTGGGTAAACAACTGGTGGCCGCTTATTTAATTGGTATGCCGTTAGAGCCTGATTGGTTTACCTCCATTCCTTCTTGCACCTCACCCACACAAACTGGTTGTGCCATTAGTTGGCGCACATTTAAAGATGGCTATAAACCAGACTATATACTGCGTGAGCCCTTTGTTTCTGTTGTTACCAACCCACTTAGCTGGGACGCAACCAAACCCTTTGCAGACAGAGAAGAAAACAAAGGCGGCATGCTGCTGAATTTTAATAAGCTGGTAAAAAAAGTGGTGAGGGCTAATGCTACCGAGGGGGTATTGTGGACAGACAAGCCTCATTTTTTTGGCAACCTTTTTTTTACCACCAAAAATTATCATATCGCCGATATGAATTTGTTTTACCTCAGCATTCGCGAAAATGCAAAACAGCGGGTGGCAGCTTATGCAAAAAAATAGGTCCCGCCATTGGCGAGACCTTTATAAAATACCCCAATGGAACACTTACTTACTGCTTGATAAAGCGAAAAGAGTTAATAAACATATCTCCGCAAAAAGCATTGATTACATACAGGCCGCTTCGCAGGTCGGCCATGTTCAGCTCCAATTGTTGTTTGCCTTCGTTGATCTGGGCCTCAACCGTTTTAGCCATACGCCCCTCAATATCCAATACCTTAAGAATTAGTTTACCCGCTGTATTGGCCATTACGGTAAGATAACTTAACTCATTAACCGGCCCCGGTGCTGCGTTTTGGATAAACATGGCATTTGTTTTTAAAATTGTACTTCAATAAAGCCGAGGGGATATTAATATGACACCACCCCGCAACTAATCGCTGCTCAATTAATGCAACTATAATGCCAAACAGGGGGATAAGTTAAAAGTGAAAATTAAAAATTAAAAAATGATTGGGCTTTGAGCAACCTGTTCAATAGCGAAACAAAATCACAGCTTCGGCCCAAAGAACATACTAATGTTTCAACATAAAAAAGCCCGTTCCAACAGAACGGGCTAATCCTATCAATCATATAAAAATCCGCGGAATCCGCGATCAATTACCATACACACTCAAAAATTTAATCCGCATAATTTTTAACTGTTCCCAGTTATAATTATTCTCGCTCAGTTCTTCCTGCGCTACTTGTAAGGATGAGGTTTCGCAACTTTTAAAGTATTCAATAATTTCTTCCTGGTCATATTCATCCAGCCATTCATCAATGGCATAGTCGAGATTCAGTTTGGTACCACTGGCTGCAATGGTTTCCATTTCTTCTAAGAGTTCATCCAGTTTCAGGCTTTTGTTTTTAGCTATGGTTTCCAGCGGAATTTTTTTATCTACATTCTGGATGATATAAATTTTATTATTGGCTTTGTTGGCCACACTCTTCATAATAAAATCATCCGGCTTTTCAATATTGTTCTCCTCTACATACCGTGCAATGAGTTCTACAAAGGGCCGTCCGTATTTTATGGATTTACCTTTGCTTACGCCCTGGCATTTTTCCATTTCTTCCAGTGTGGTAGGATAAATGGTGGCCATATCCTGCAAAGAGTTTTCCAGAAAGATCACGAATGGTGGCAGGCTTTTTTTCTTTGCTTCTTTCTGCCGCAATTCTTTCAGCATCTCAAACAGTTTCTCATCTGTTGCGCCTGTACTTTGGTTGGGGTTTTCGCCTTCATCTTCATCAAACTGTGCATCTTCATACAGGTTGTTCAGCACAATGGTAAACGATGCGGGCTTCTTCAAAAACTTCTCTCCTTTCTCCGTCACCTTCAGCAAACCATATTCCTCAATATCTTTTTTAATCAGGTTCTCCAGCAACATCTGCCGCACCAGGCTATTCCATAAATGTGCTTCTTTGTCTTTACCCAAACCAAATACCGGTAAAGCATCGTGCCGGTATATATTGATTTGTGGCGTTAATTTTCCCATCACTACATTCACCACATAATCGGTGGTAAAACGTTCGTCGAGGGCTTTGATCACTTTGATCATTTTTACCACATCTTCTTTCGCTTCTATTTTTTCTTTGGGATGCAAACAGTTATCGCAGTTTCCGCAATTGGGTGTTGCCCAGTCTTCGCCAAAATAATGCAGCAATATTTTTCTACGGCAAACTGCACTTTCTGCATACGCCACGGTTTCATCTATCAGTTGTGCGCCTACTTCACGTTCGCTGAGCGGTTTATCGCGCATCAAATGTTCCAGCTTCGAAACATCTTTGTGTGAATAATACAATACACACAATCCCTCCATCCCATCACGACCAGCACGACCAGTTTCCTGGTAATAATTTTCGATGGATTTAGGAATGTTGAAATGTATCACATAACGGATATCCGGCTTATCAATCCCCATTCCAAAAGCAATGGTGGCCACAATTACCTGTACATCTTCATTTAAAAACTGGTCCTGTCTTTCTGCACGTAGTTTCTGATCCAGTCCTGCATGATAAGCCACCGCTTTAATACCATTGGCTACCAAGATCTCCGCGAGTTCCTCTGTGGTTTTGCGGTTAAGGGTATAAATGATACCGCTCTTTCCTTTATGTCCGGTAATGAATTTTACAATACTCTTAATGGTCTGGTCTTTCGCAATCTTGGGTTGTATTTCGTAATACAAATTAGAGCGGTTGAACGACGAAAGAAAAATATTGGGCTCGCGCAATCCCAGGTTCTTTACAATATCACTTTTTACTTTAGGTGTAGCCGTTGCTGTTAAAGCTACTACGGGAATTTCGGGGTTGATGATGTCCATCATTTCGCGCAGCCTTCTATATTCGGGCCTGAAATCGTGGCCCCATTCTGAAATACAGTGTGCTTCATCCACAGCAAAGAAAGAAATTTGCAGGTCGCTGAAAAAATCCAGGTTCTCCTGTTTGGTCAATGTTTCCGGTGCTACGTAGAGGAGCTTGGTTTTACCTGCCGTTAAATCGTCTTTTACTGCTTTGATCTGACCTTTGTTAAGTGATGAATTCAAAAAATGCGCCACTTCATCATTTTCACTGTAGCCTCGAACAAGGTCAACCTGGTTTTTCATCAAAGCAATTAACGGCGAAACAATGATGGCACAGCCCGGCATAATCATCGCAGGTAACTGATAACACAAACTTTTACCACCGCCGGTTGGCATGATCACAAAAGTATCCTGACCATTTAAAACGCTGTTAATGGCTTTTTCCTGGGTGCCTTTGAATTCACGGAAACCAAAATATTGTTCCAGTGCCCCATAAATATCATATTCGTGGGGAGTGTCGGATCGTTTTACCGCTGCTTTAGGTGCAGGGGTTCTTTTAGAAGGAGCCGGTTTTTTTGGGGCTGCCTTTTTGGTACTTGTTGCCATGTATCGAAATCAATTTAGTTCCTGCCCTTTTTGGCAGAACACTGTACAAACAGATATTAATTTACTTCATTTACCCGAAATTGCCACGCTAAAATGTTAAACGGCTAGGTTTACGGAGAAACAGATCTGGCGATTACAATCAGTTAGTATTCCCTGGTCAGCGGGATGCTTTTGTAAAAAGGATAACGAAGTTAATGAAGTATGGGCGCAATACCGTGAGTTTCGCGGTAAAGTTTACCTTTGTAACACATGAAGGCAACCATCCGGCAAACCGCGCTACACACCATTGAACTGGAAGCCAGCTCCATAGCAGGTTTAGCAGCTTTTATCGATGCTTCTTTTGAAAAAGCCGTTGAAACCATACATGCTTCTAAAGGCAGACTGGTTATCAGTGGCATTGGCAAGAGTGCCATTGTGGCCCAGAAAATCGTATCTACCCTTAATTCAACGGGCACCCCTTCCCTTTTTATGCATGCCGCCGATGCCATTCATGGTGATCTGGGTATGGTTAGGGAGGAAGATGTGGTGATGATCATCAGCAAAAGTGGTGAGAGTCCTGAGATCAAAGTGCTGGTACCCTTGATTAAAAATTTTGGCAATACCCTGATCAGTATGGTGGGTAACACGGATAGTTTTTTGGCAAACCAGGGCGATATTATGCTCAATACCACCGTAAGCAAAGAAGCCTGCCCCAATAACCTTGCCCCTACCAGCAGTACTACTGCCCAAATGGTGATGGGTGATGTATTGGCCGTTTGTCTGATGCAATTAAACGGATTTACCGGAGAAGATTTTGCGAAGTTTCACCCCGGAGGTAATCTGGGCAAGCGATTGTACCTGCGCGTAAGCGATCTGATTGCTGCTAATGAAAAACCCGCAGTACTGCCTTCCGCTACACTGAAAGAAGTCATTGTGGAGATCACTGAAAAAAGACTGGGTGTTACTGCAGTAACAGATGCCAACAACCAGGTAGCCGGTATTATTACCGATGGCGATTTGAGAAGGATGCTGGAAAGAAGTAATGATATAAGTAAGATCACCGCTTCAGATATCTTATCCCCCCATCCCAAAACAATTGAACCCGGTTTACTGGCTGTAGAGGCACTGGATATATTACGCAAAAACGATATCAGTCAATTGATCGTGGCAGAAAATGGAACCTATTTGGGGGTGCTGCACATACATGATCTGGTGAGGGAAGGAATTGTGTAACATTTATCAATGGCTTGCTTGCAATAAGCCTGTAATATTGCATCGCTAAACAGCACGATAACCAATTAAGGAAGAAATGAACAAGCATCATTACGTAGCGATTATGGCCGGTGGCATTGGAAGCCGCTTCTGGCCAAGCAGCCGAACTAGCTACCCCAAGCAGTTTCTAGATATTTTAAATACAGGCAAATCGCTAATCCGCTGGACCTTTGAACGGTATGCGAGTTTCATCCCCTTAGAAAATATTTACATTGTAACATCAGAAGAATATACCCATATTGTTCGGGAACAATTACCCGAACTAAGCCATGATAATATTCTGGCCGAACCCAGCCGCAAAAACACGGCACCCTGTGTTGCCTATATCTCTTTTAAATTAATGCAGAAAGATCCGCAGGCCTCATTGATTGTGGCGCCCAGTGATCATATGATACTGGATACGGAGAATTTTCATAAAACCACAGTGCAGGCATTGGGTTTTGTAGAGCATATTAAATCGCTGGTAACGCTTGGCATCAAACCCACTCATCCAAATACTGGTTATGGCTATATACAACATGAGCCACTATCTGTTGCCGATGGCATTTATAAAGTAAAAACATTCACTGAAAAACCTAACCTGGAACTGGCGAAAACCTTTTTGGCCAGTGGCGATTTTTTATGGAACGCGGGCATATTTGTATGGCAGGTAAAGAATGTAGTAAAAGCATTTGAAACATACCAGCCTGAAATGTTTGAGCTGTTTGATACAGAAAAAGAAAATTTCAATACCCCGGGCGAGAAAGAAGCCATTAACCGCATTTATCCTTTATGCACCAATGTTTCCATCGATATCGCTATCATGGAAAAGGCGGATAATGTTTATGTGATCCCTTCTTCTTTTGGTTGGAGCGATCTGGGTACCTGGAACAGTGCCTATGATAACCTTGAAAAAGATTACCTGGGCAATGCAGTAGCCGGTGAGAATGTGATTGTGATAGATGCCACCAAATGCATGGTATCCGCACCCAATCATAAACTGGTGGTATTACAGGGGATGGATGATTTTATTGTGGTAGACACAAAAGATGTGTTGCTGATCTGTAAAAAAGAAAAAGAACAATCCATTAAAGAATATGTGGCAGAAGTAAAACGCAATAAGGGGGATAAGTTTCTGTAATAGTTGCAGTATATAACTCATTTCAAAAACGACCGGTACTAACAGCCGGTCGTTTTTTTGTGTCTAAAATCCTGTGTTCCAAAGGGTTTCTGGCAGAATAATTATTACATTTGATGTATACCTGTGCGTGAGCAGGATACCCGTGTTACCCGTTGTTTTTAAATGCACTAACCGTTGTATATGTCTCAGATCAGAACCGTTATTACAGGCACTGGAAGTTTTATACCTGATACCATTAAAACCAATCGCGATTTTGTTAATCAGGAGTTTTATAGTGAAGATCATGAGCGTATTGTTACCGCCCCCAACGAAATTGTAGACAAGTTCAGAGACATTACCGGTATTGAAGAAAGAAGGTATGCCGATCATAACATGAATGCATCGGACCTGGGTGTACTCGCTTCTAAAAAAGCCATTGAAGATGCCGGTATTGACCCGGAAACTTTAGACCAGATTATAGTGGCCCATAATTTTGGTAATGTATTGCATGGAACCATTCAAACCGATGCATTACCCGCACTTTCCTCCCGCATCAAACAAGCTTTGGGAATCCGTAACCCCAATTGTGTAGCCTATGATATTTTGTTTGGCTGCCCCGGCTGGATTCAGGGTGTGATTCAGGCAGATGCCTATATCAAAGCAGGCATCGCTAAAAAATGTCTCGTAATTGGTGCTGAAACACTGAGCCGCGTAATTGATGTATACGACAGAGATAGCATGATCTTCAGCGATGGCGCAGGTGCCACCATTATAGAAGGTGTTACTGGTGATGAAGCAAGTAGTGGCATTATGGCGACCAGCGTGCAAAGCCATTGCGTTGATGAGGCTTTCTACCTGCATTATGGTAAATCCTATTTACCCGGCTCAACCGATAGCACCCGATACATGAAAATGAAAGGTCGTAAAGTGTATGAGTATGCTATTAAAAACGTACCCCTGGCTATGAAGGCCTGCCTAGATAAATGCGGCCTTAAGGTGACCGATGTAAAAAAATTCTTTCTGCACCAGGCCAACGAAAAAATGGACGAAGGTTTTATCAAAGCCTTATACAAGTTATATGGACTGAGAGATGTTCCGCATGATATTATGCCCATGAGCATTCACAAATTGGGTAATAGCTCTGTTGCTACCATCCCTACATTATACGATCTGGTAAAACACGAAAAATTTGGCTCTCACGAACTGGAACCCGGAGATATTGTGATGTTTGCTTCTGTAGGTGCGGGGATGAATATTAATGCGATTTGTTATAGGGTTTGAGGAATTTGAAAATTTGAAAATGAGTTAATTTGAAAATGGTAGAATACAAAAACAGAATTCTTCCATTTTCAAATTTTCAAATTGCCACATTTTCAAATTATTAATACCCCCTCACATTCTTCCCTTCCATATAATTTAAAAAAGCCTTGTTCACTACCCTGTTACCGCCTGGTGTGGGATAGTTACCGGTAAAATACCAATCGCCGGTGTTGGTGGGGCAACTATCATGCAGGTCTTCAATGGTCTGATAAATGACTTCTACATGCAGGTCTACTTCAGGAGGGGTGATGAGTTGCGCAATCTTATCTGATATTTCTTCGGTGGTAAAGGGTTTGTACACCTGTCGAACCACATTCTCGGTGTGCAATTGGTTATTGCGTTGTAACTCTTTTATCTTATCCTGCAATTCGGTTAATACATGCTCCATGTTTCTTTCCTTCAGCAAAGCAATGGCTGCACGGAATGCAATAAAATCGCCAAGCTTACTCATATCAATACCATAACAATCCGGATAACGGATCTGCGGGGCAGAAGAAACCACTACTATTTTTTTAGGCTGCAAACGTGCCAGCATACGAACAATACTTTCTTTTAACGTAGTACCGCGTACAATACTATCATCTATCACCACCAAGGTATCTTCGTTACGCCGAACAGTTCCGTACGTAATATCGTATACGTGCTGCACCATTTCATTCCGGTTGGCATCATCGGTAATAAACGTGCGCAGCTTCACATCTTTGATAGCAATTTTTTCCTGACGAATTTTACGCGTTACCATTTCTTCCAGTTTCTCCGGCGTAAAATCATTTCCCCAGCTGAGTATGCGCTCTACTTTAATCTTGTTCAGGTACTCTTCCATACCTTTTACCAATCCATAAAAAGCTACTTCTGCGGTGTTGGGGATATAAGAGAAGATGGTATTTTTTAAATCGTATTGAATGTTTTCCAGCACGGTTTTGCTTAGATGATGGCCAAGGGCGATGCGCTCTCTGTAAATTTTCTCATCGCTACCGCGCGAAAAATAGATGCGCTCAAAACTACAGGCCCTGCGCTCCTTGGGTTCCAGTATCTGTTCCATAGTATAATTGCCTGCATCATCCACTATCAGTGCCATGCCGGGCATCAATTCCAATACTTCATTTTCACCTACATTAAAGGTAGTTCTGATGGCAGCCCTTTCACTGGCGGCAACAATCACTTCATCATTGATATAATAGTAAGCAGGTCTGATACCATATGCATCCCGCATTACAAAGCTGTAACCATTACCCAATAAAGAACCAATGGTATAGCCACCATCAAATAAAGGAGTTGCTTTTTTAAGCACCTTGGTTATGTCTGCAGCATTCGGATGTTCTGCATCTTCCTTCACCAGAAAATAATGCAGTACTTCCATCATCGCCGCCAGGTCACTCTGTTTTTGGAAATCACCCGGGTTCATATTAATCAGGTCAAACAATTCATCGGTATTCACCAGGTTAAAGTTGCCTGCCAACGCAAGGTTCTTGCCGGGCATCAGGTCTCGTTTAATAAACGGGTGACAAAACTCTACATTGTTCTTTCCCTGCGTACCATAGCGCAAATGACCCAATAACAATTCGCCCAGAAAAGGAAGGTGCCCCTTCATTAATCCGGGGTGTAGTTTAATATCGGGCTGGTATTTTTCCAGTTCGGTAATTTCCTGTCCTATTCTAAAAAAGATCGGCAATGGGTTGCTGTGCATTGCTGCGCATGCGGTGTAAGAAGGGGTTACCAGGTTCGGTATTTAGTTTTACAGCGGCTATACCGGCACCGTCCTGTCCGCGGTTGTGTTGTTTTTCCATCAGGAGGTACAGTTTATTTAAACCGTACGTAACAGATCCGTGCTTTTGCAGGTAATACGAGAAAGGTTTTCGCAATCGAATATAGGCAAGGCCACATTCGTGTTTGATTTCGTCGCTCATGATGGTGTTTAAAAGAAAGTGGCGAAGGTACAACTCCGCCACATTTCTGAAAGGTTAATTATACACTGTTTCCAGTTCCGGATGCAGGGTTTCTGCCAGCCATAGGAATTCTTTGGTAAAAAGGTCTACACTTTTCTCAAAAACGGCATCGATCAGGTTGCCATCCGCATCAAATTTCTTATCTACAAAAGGCGTTACCAGCATATGGGGCGATGCTATGCCAAATAATGCCGGTATCAATAACAACATTTGCTGCGTGGCGCGCATGCCACCCATAGCCCCGGGTGAAGCGGTTACCACCCCAAATGCCTTATGGGTTTGTTTGGGAAAATGGTCCATCAGGTTTTGTAATGCAGGAGAATAACTGCCGTTATACTCCGGGGTAACTAGAATGTACGCGTCTGCTGCAAACATTCTTTGCGCAAGTGTTTTGTAAGCATCAGGTGTTTTTTCTACAGAAGAAAATACCTGTTGTAATAAGGGCAGGTTCCAATCGCGAACGTCTATAATGTCTACAGTGTGTTGTGTTTTATCAGTCAGGTATTTTTTTAAAAATATGGCCACTCTGTGCGATACGCTTTCTTTACGCGGACTGCCTGATATAATTTCTATGTTCATCTGCTTTCTGTTTGCCATGGCTAATGCCATGAAATGAATTAATGATTGATCGGTACTTCAATAACAACAAATGCTGCTTCCTGTTCAATCTCTAGTAATACATTGTCCGTATCCCACAGGCCAATGGCATCGCGACGACCGATTTTGTGTGTGTTTAGGGTGATTTCTCCTTCCAATACAAAAATATACAGGGCCTTATTTAACGGGTTAAGCGTGTACGGAATTTTTGCACCAGCTTCAAACCAGCCCAAACTCAGTTTGGCATTCTGGTTAATCCAGCAATGCTCTGTGCCTTCTTCATTACTGATAATGGTTTGTAAACGATTCTTTCTTTTTTCCTTTGGAAAATATCTTTTCTGGTATCTCGGACTAATGTTCTGCAATTTAGGTTCTATCCATATCTGCAGAAAACGAACATCATCATCACCCACATTATGTTCTTCATGACGAAGCCCGGTTCCGGCACTCATGATCTGTACCCAATCTTCCTCTACCACTTCGGTATACCCCATGGTATCTTTATGATTCATTTTACCCTGCAGCATAATGCTTATGATCTCCATATTTGTGTGGGGATGCAAACCAAAGCCACCGCCTTTTTTTACCAGGTCATCGTTGAAGGTGTGCAGCAGTCCGAAATTTTTTCTGGCAGGGTTTTGATAAGAAGAAAAACTAAAAGAGAATTTACTCTGTAACCAGCCAATATCTTTGCTGCCTCTTTCTGCTTCGCGATATATAATGTGTTGCATAATCTATTTATTTTCTTAGTGCTCCTTTGAGCCTTGGTGTATTGTGGCGATTTTTTTGCCACGAAGGCGCTAAGACACAAAGGAGCGCGAAGTTTTTAAGTGAATAAAAAGCAGCCCGTACATTAGGCTAGTTACATATATTCTTTTCTTAGTGCTCCTTTGAGCTTTGGTGCCTTGGTGGCGATTTTTTTTGCCACGAAGGCGCTAAGACACAAAGGAGCACGAAGTTGTTAAGTGGTTTGCATACTCCTTTACAGTAAGAGCAAACCAGATCCCGTCATTTCGAATGAAGTGTAGCGTAGTGAGAAATCTCATGACTGCTAACCGAATATCCATAAAACACAAAGCTGCTACACAAGTTTCAGATTTTGATCCCGCTGCATACGGATCGAAATAATGGTATTCAAGTCATGAGATTTCTCCTCGTCATTCTTCCTCGTCGAAATGATTATATCAGATTCTTACGCCTGCTTGATCATCTGTACAGACAAATGCAGTTTCACTTCATCACTTACTACTACACCACCTGCTTCTGTAACGGCACCCCATGTTAAACCAAATTCTTTACGATTGATCTTACCGTTAATTTCAAAACCAGATTTCACCTGGCCATATGGATCGGTAGCTGTACCGCCATATTCAACAGTCAGTTCAACAGGCTTGGTGATGTCGCGAATGGTAAGATTACCTTTCAATAAAAATGCTGTACCACCTGTGTGCGCAAAGCCTGTTGAAACAAAACTTAATTTTGGAAACTTATCAGCTGCAAAAAAATCTTCGCTTTTCAGGTGACCATCTCTCTGCTCATTATTAGTGCTGATGCTGTTTACATCTGCTTCAAAAGAAATTTTTGCATCGCTGAAATCAGCGGCTTCGCTTTCAAGGGTAGCATCAAATTGGGTAAAGTTACCGGTAACATTGGTGATCATTAAGTGTTTTACTTTAAATGTAATTTCACTGTGTGCTGCGTCGATTTTGTAAGTTGACATTTTGCGTTCTTTTTTAGGTTTATGTTTAAGATTATTTGTTTTTATTTTCTATGTTAGAAGCTTTTAGCCGTTAGGTTTTAGCTATTAGCCATGTAGAATCCAAGCTTGCAGCTAATGCCTAGTAGCTAAAAGCTAGTCTTCAATCAACACCCCCATCTTACCCAATTGGTAATCACGGAAAGCTTCCATTAATTCGGTTTGGTTATTCATCACAAACGGACCGTGTGAAGCAACCGGTTCGTTCAGCGGTTCGCCGGTGCCGATGAAAAAGTGTGCATCTTGTAACGCTTCCAATTCAAAGCCTTCTCCATCGTTGTTAAAAACAGCCACATATTTATTATCTATTTCACTATCGCCAGTAACCTGTAGTTTTCCTTCCATCAAATAAATAAATGCATTGTGGGTTGATGGGATCTTGAAAAAATATTTTGCACCTTTTTTCATCTCGGCCGTAAAAGTGTTTACGTCTGATAAAGTATGAATAGGACCTTTCACGCCATCTAATTCTCCCGCTATAATATGAATCTTGGTTAAACCATCGGCAGAATTAACTACGGGTGTTTGTTCAGCCGTTAAAGGCTGATAAGAAGGTTGATCCATTTTATGTTTGGCAGGCGTATTTACCCATAACTGTATCAGCTCCTGACGGCCACCGATTTCATGAATATCGTGAGGCGGTCTTTCACTGTGTATCATGCCCATACCGGCATTCATCCATTGCGTGCCACCGGCGTACACAATATTGTTGTTACCACGACTATCGCGATGGTGCACACCTCCTTTAAAAATAAAACTCACAGGAGAAAAGCCACGGTGCGGATGCGGACCAACGCCTGCATGTAATGTATCCACATGCGTTGGTACTTTCAGATCAGCATGGTGCAGTAACAAAAATGGATCAATCTGTTCTGCTTTCTGTGAAGGAAAAGGTTGCCTGATAGGCATTCCGCCCATATCCATGGGCTGGGCATATAAAATAGATTTGACAGATCTGTTCGTTTGCATAATTACACTCCTTGTATTTGCATGGGTACTTCAATCAATAAAATTTCTGCATCGCTGTTTGCCTGTATGTTAATGGTATCTGTTTCTGAGATGCCAAAACCATCACGTGTTTCCAATAGTTGATCGTTAATGGTTATTGTTCCGCTCAGAATAAACGCATACACACCATTACCGTTTTTATGTAACTGATAGGTGGTGGTAAAATCTTTTGAAAATTTACCGAGAGAGAACCAGGCATCCTGATTGATCCAAACTGCTTTATCATCATCGGGTGCTACCACGGTTAAGATCTGGTTATTCCTGTCTTCGGGGTTAAAGGTTTTCTGTTCATAACGGGGTTCAATATTCTGTTCTTTCGGAAACACCCATAGCTGCAAAAATTTTACTTCCTTGTCTTTGTTTGCATTCATTTCGCTGTGGGCAATACCACTGCCTGCACTCATGATCTGCACATCATTTTGGCGGATAATTTCATCGCGGCCGGTACTGTCTTTGTGGTGCAGATCGCCCGATAAAGGAATGGAAACGATTTCCATATTCTCATGCGGGTGTTTAGAAAAGCCCATTCCTTTGGCCACAGTATCATCATTCAACACACGCAATGCACCAAAATGAACACGTTCCGGATTAGCATAATTACCAAAACTGAAAGTGTGGTAACTGTTCAACCAGCCAAAACTGGCATGTCCCCTGGTATTGGCTTTGTGCAAAATTGTTTTCATACGTTCTCCTTTTTCTATTACGTGTATATACACGTATTTGTTTAAAAAAATTATTTTTCGCTTAGCCTTACTTTTTCCAGCAAGCCGTTCAGGCTGTTGGCATCTTTTTCGCAAATGCTTACACTCTGGTCCATCACTTTGTTCACTACTTCTGTAGAGGCATCGAGTATGGCTATCCCGCTTTGGGTAAGCGTGATCACCGTTTCGCGCTTATCCACTTCTGAAGTGGCGCGTTTCACCAGCTTCTTAAGCTCCAACCTGTCTATGATTCTCGGCACGTTAGAGCTTTTTTCAATCATCCGGCAGGCAATATCTCTTACACACATTTGACTGGGATATTTACCTTTTAATATGCGTAGCACATTGTACTGTTCATGCGTTAATCCGAACTCCTTTAACTCCTTGCTCATCACCGTTTTCAACCACCAGGCTGTATACAATATGTTTAACCCTGCCTTATGCACTTCGCTCTTGAATTTGGTACTTTGTATGGCCTGTTCTAATTTCACAATACAAATGTATGTATGTACATGTAATTTACCAAATCTTTTTTTCCCGTATGGATCATAGTTCATGGTTCATGGGGTTTAGGGTGGTGGGGATTGCTTAAGAATTGGGAGATGCTTTTATATTGTGACGCAAACCACCCATTCGAAAAACCGTTTTACAAAAACACCTTTCCTCATCAACTATGATCCATGAACTATGAACCCATCACCCATACCCCCAACAAAAATCCCGCACTATTCATGCGGGATTGAACGATATATAATAACGTGCATTAAGTTTACTTATTCCTCGCTTTCTCTGCATTATCCGCAGATCTGCGCCATTCTTCCAGTCCACCGCAGGTGGTGAAATCTTTATCGATAGAGATAAAATAGGTAGGGATATGTTCTTTGAACCATTTTTCCAACGCGGCACTTTTCTTTTCTTCAATGGCGCGTTTGGCTATTCGGTCATAATCTTCCTTCAGGTTTTCGCGGTGTGGTTCTGTTCGGTTGCGCAGGTATACCAGGCGCACTACCTGGTTGTTTCTTTCATCTTTGTATAACTGAGGTACAGAATATTGTCCGGGCTTTATGTCTTTCAGTAAAACCACTATGTCCTTATCTAACTGATCAATGGAAAGAAACGTAGTGGGTGCACCGCTGGCATCTCTTCCAGATAAAGCACCAGCACTGAATTTGCTGTTATCATCATCACTGTATTTATTTACCGCTGCACCAAAGGTTAAAGAACCATCGTTCAGTTTGGTGCGGATAGAATCCAGTAAATGCTTGGCTTCGTTGATTTCATCTTCGGTAACGGGCGGTATACGCAGAATGTGTTTTACCACAGCCTCATCACCGGAACGGCTCACCATTAAAATAATGTGCAGACCAAATTTTGACTTGATCACGGGAGAAATCTGTCCTTCCTTTAAACGGAATGCTGCAGATAAAAAAGTAGGGTCCCAGGAATTTTTATCGTTTCTGTTCAGACTGTATTGTCCGCCATTGTCTTTTACCGCAGGATCTTCGCTATAGAGTTTCGCCAGCTGGTCAAACTTTTTACCACCACCCGCCTCTGCCTGTCTTTTATAATCGTAGAGCTGTTTAGAAACATACTCTTCCACATCTTTATTTGCCTTAGGGTGAATTACAATCTGGCTTACTTCAATCTCACTTTCATAAAAAGGCAAACTGTCTTTGGGTATTTTACTATAGTATGCTTTTACCTCTGTCGGTGTGATTTTAATGGCATCTACAATCTTGCTCTGCATCTGCTCAGATAATTTCTGCTCGCGAAAACTTTCCTTAAAATCTTCTTTGATCTGATACACGGTTTTACCCGCAATCTCTTCCAACACATCTTTAGAACCATAAGATTGAATGAACATGCGGATCTTATTATCCAATGCCGCATCAATTTCTTCTTCGCTCACATTCAATGAATCTTTTTGTGCCTGCAATACCAATGCCTTACGTATCAATTGTCCTTCCATGATCTGGCATTCGGTGGGCAGTACTACATTTTCCTGTCCCTGTGCCTGGCGCTTCATATCGGCCAGTGCATTCTGTATATCAGAACGAAGAATGATTTTATCGCCTACCTGGCCAACAATTTTATCGGCCACTACTTTCATGGTTTGGGCAGAAACATTTCCGCCGATCAAAAGGAGTAAGGTTATTGAAAATAGGTACTTCATATGCTTGATGGTATTATTCAAAAGTAATTATTCGGCTCCTCTTTCTATGGTGGGTTGGAGCTTTTAACAAAATTTAAGTACAGCAATTGGCTTTCAGCTACAAGCTGCAAGCAAAGGCTTCAAATTGAAAAGGTATAGAACAAAAAGTTTGTTCTATACCTTTTCCGCCTATGGCTAAGAGCTTGCAGCTAACGGCTACAATGTTCTCTTCACTTCCTCTTCCTCAAATGCCTCAACTATATCGCCTACCTTAATATCATTGTAATTTTTAATGGTTAAGCCGCACTCCATATTGGATGCCACTTCTTTGGCGTCGTCTTTGAAGCGTTTCAGACTGCCCAGTTCTGCGCTCTGTCCTTCGCCTCTCGGGAATTCCACAATACCATCGCGGATGATACGAATCTTGCTGTTTCTGGCAATTTTTCCTTCGAGTACAAAACAACCGGCCACAGTGGCTTTGTCGAATTTGTATACCTCGCGTACTTCCACATTGGCGGTGATTTTTTCCTGAATTTGGGTTCCAACATACCTTCCATCGCGCTCTTGATTTCATCAATAGCGGTGTAGATGATAGAGTATAATTTGATCTCCACCCCTTCTGTTTCAGACAATTTATTTGCCTGCATGGAAGGACGAACGTTAAAGCCAATAATGATAGCATCGGATGCAGTTGCCAGCAATACATCACTTTCAGAAATTTGTCCTACGCCTTTGTGTACCACACGTATGGCAATTTCTTCGGTAGATAATTTCTGTAACGAATCGCTCAGGGCTTCTACCGATCCATCCACATCACCTTTGATAATGATGTTGAGTTCTTTAAAGTTACCGAGTGCCAAACGGCGACCGATTTCATCCAGTGTAATATGTTTTCTGGCACGTAAGCCTTGCTCGCGCAGTAACTGTGCCCGTTTGGTAGCGGTTTCTTTGGCTTCTGCCTCATCTTCAAACACACGGAATTTTTCACCGGCCTGTGGGGCACCATTCAAACCAAGTATCACAACCGGTGTGGATGGTGGAGCCGTTTCAATGCGCTGGTTACGCTCATTGAACATGGCTTTTACACGACCGTAATGCTGGCCCGATACAATCAGATCGCCCTGGTTAAGGGTTCCGTTCTGAACGAGTATGGTGGCTACATATCCGCGGCCTTTATCAAGCGATGCTTCAATAATGGTTCCGCTTCCTTCCCTTTGGGGGTTGGCTTTCAGATCCAGTACTTCGGCTTCGAGCAATACTTTTTCGAGTAGTAGATCTACATTCAATCCCTGTTTAGCAGAGAGCTCCTGGTTCTGGAATTTACCACCCCAGGCTTCTACAAGGATATTCATTTGAGATAATTGCTCGTATATTTTTTGCGGATTGGCTCCGTCTTTATCAATTTTATTGACCGCAAAAATCATCGGTACACCCGCAGCCTGTGCGTGGCTGATGGCTTCTTTGGTTTGTGGCATCACCGCATCATCGGCAGCTACCACAATAATGGCGATATCCGTTACTTTGGCACCACGGGCACGCATAGCCGTAAAGGCTTCGTGACCCGGTGTATCTAGGAAAGTAATGGCTTTACCTGATGCAGGCAGAGTTACTTCATACGCACCAATGTGCTGCGTAATACCACCCGCTTCACCGGCTACCACATTGGCGTTACGGATATAATCCAACAAAGAAGTTTTACCATGATCCACGTGACCCATGATGGTTACGATAGGAGGACGAGATACCTGTTGCTCTTCATCATCTTCATAATCATCATCATCCATTTCATCCACCTCTTCGAGACCAATGAATTCTACTTCAAAACCAAATTCGCTGGATACCAGTTCAATTACTTCCGCATCCAAACGCTGGTTAATGGATACCATGATACCGAGGTTCATACACTTGCCAATTACATCGGCAAAGCTTACGTCCATCAGATTGGCCAGCTCACTTACGGTAACAAACTCCGTAACCTGCAGCCTGTTATCAACGGTTTCATCGCCCATGGCTTCGGCAGCTTCATCACGTTTGGCACGGCGGTATTTGGCTTTAAGGCTTTTACCACGTCCACCCGTTCCGGCAAGCTTGGCCTGGGTTTCGCGTATTTTTTCTTGTATTGCTTTCTGATCAATTTCTTTATCCTCTCTGCGCACGGCCGGTCCACGATTTCCACCACCACGGTTTCCACCGCCCGCTTGTCCGCCACGATTGAATCCACCACCACCGCCTTGTCCGCCACGGTTATCACGTCCACCACTATTGTTATTGGCAGGAACAATGGGACGATTAGGTCCGGTTGGCCTTGCATTCGGATCGCGTGGTGCACCAGGCTGGGCACCGGGTTGACCGGGCGTTCCTGCTTTATCAACCGGGATACGTTTGCGTTTGCGTTTTTCATCCCTGCCCATAGGTTTGGGACGGGTATCGCTGTTAACGGGCAATTCTATTTTTCCGAGAATCTTAGGACCTTCTAATTTATCTGCTTTGATATTCTCAATGGTAGGGCCTGTTTCTTCTTCCACAACAGGTGCAACCGGTGCCGGGGCTGGTGCAATGGCAACGGGTTCTGCAACAGGTGCTTCTGTTTCTTTCTTTTTGGCTTTAGGAGCTGCGGCAGGTGCCTGTTCAGCAACCGGCTCTTCTGCCGGTTTTTCATCTTTCTTTTTAGCCGATTTTTTAGGGCGGGTAGAAGAATCGATGGCAGAGAGGTCTATTTTATTGATGACTTTGGTTCCTTCCAGTTCTGGTGCCTCAATTTTGGTTACTTCGGCTTCCGGTGCTTTTTCAACAACAGGCTCCGGTTTAGGTGCTTCAACTACTACAACTGGTGCGGGCTCAACAACAGGAGCAGGTGCAGGTGCGGGTTTGGGCTCTTCTTTGGGTGCGGCTTTTTTATCGTCTTTTCTGAAAGAGATTTCTTCTTCGTCTTTTTTCTTCTTGGCTTCGCCTTGTGCGCCTTTGGGTATTTCTACCTGATCGGCTTTGTTCTTAGCTACTTTATCGCTTTGAAACTCTGCCTGAAGGGCATAATACTGGTCTTCCTGAAGCTTTGCGGTAGGCTTCAGGTCATCGCGGTTAAATCCTTTCTTCACCAAAAATTCTACCAGGGTATCCTGGCCAATGTTGAATTCTTTGGCGGCTGCTAACAGTCTCGGTAATTTCAGTTCTGACATTCAGTGTTTTTATAGTCCATGGTCCATAGTCGATGGTCCATGGACTATGGACCATGGTCCATGGACTTATATTATTAGCAACATCCTTGCCGCAATGTGCTACGACAAAGATAGTTGGTTATATGCTGCTTATTCCTCTCTGTCAAACTCTTCCTGCAAGATTCTTCTTACCTCGTCGATGGTTTCTTTTTCCAGATCGGTTCTTCTTTCCAGTTCTTCGGCCGTTAATTTCAGGATGCTTCGCGCGGTATCGCAACCGATACGCTTGAATTCTTCAATCACCCATGGTTCAATCTCATCTGCAAATTCATCCAGATCAATATCAAACTCATCTGCCACTTCTTCATCCTCACGGAACACATCAATTTCGTAGCCGGTTAATTCGCAGGCCAGTTTGATATTTACCCCACGGCGGCCAATGGCCAGAGAAACCTGATCGGCTTTCAGGTAAACTTCGGCGTGTTTTTTATCGTTATCCAGCTCCATATAACTGATTTTGGCGGGTGTTAACGAGCGTTGGATCAGCAATTGAATATTGGTGGTAAAGTTAATAACGTCGATATTCTCATTTTTCAGTTCACGAACGATACCGTGGATACGACTACCTTTCATACCTACGCAGGCACCAACAGGATCAATACGATCGTCGTAAGATTCTACGGCCACTTTGGCTCTTTCACCCGGATCGCGTACAATTTTCTTGATGGCAATTAATCCGTCAAAAATTTCAGGTACTTCTATTTCCAGCAATTTGGCCAGGAATAAAGGACTGGTTCTTGATAGGATAATTACCGGCGAGTTATTTTTCAGATCCACACGGGCCACAACGGCACGGATGTTTTCGCCTTTTTTGAAATAATCCTGTGGAATTTGTTCTGATTTGGGAAGGATCAGTTCATTGCCTTCTTCATCCAGCAATAACACTTCTTTTTTCCAAACCTGGTATACTTCTGCACTGATGATATCGCCAATGCGGTCGCCATATTTTTTGATCAATACATTTTTCTTCAGATCGCTGATACGGCTGGCCAGGGTTTGTTTGGCGGCCAGAATAGCGCGACGGCCAAAATCGAATATGTTTACTTCTTCATAGAGTTCTTCACCCACTTCAAAATCGGGTTCGATCTTGGAAGCCTGTGTGTACGCCACTTCTGCAAGGGGGTCCATCACTTCACCATCATCCACAATCATACGTCTGCGGATGATTTCAAGGTCACCTTTCTCTGCGTTAACGATCACATCAAAATTATCGTCGCTTCCGAATTTTTTGCGGAGAAGGGTTTTGAAAACGTCTTCCACCACTTTCATCATGGTTGGACGATCGATGTTCTCAGCGTCTTTGAACTCCTGGAATGCCTCAATCAGGTTGATACTGGCCATAGTTGTTGTTTTTTGCTTCAAGCCGTGAGCTATGCACTTGATACATAGACTGCGGCTGGATTTGAACGTTTTTGTTTGTGTTTGGCTCGCAGCTCAGAGCTCAAAGCTCGTGGCTGCACTTTAAAATTTAATTTGAACAGTTGTTGTTTTTATATTACTAAACGGAACCACCAATTGCTGGGTCACCGCTTTTTTTCCTTTGCCTTCTGTGTGTTCGATAATGATATCAGCTTCTGTAACCGATAGCAGTTTGCCTTTTTTTACCGTATCATCCGCAAAAGTGACTTCTATAAACCGGCCTGTATTTTTTACATACTGGCGATGCATTTTCAATGGTTCATCAATACCGGGTGAGGAAACTTCCAGCGAAAAATCGCCTTCGGGGTACATGCCGCTTTCTTCGATGAGTTTGTAGAGTGCCCGGTTAAAACGCACACATTTTTCAATGGTAATGCCGTTATCACCATCAATAAACACCTTGAAATTGTTGGTGGGCTTGATTCTAACAGACACGGGGAAGTACTCCGGTTCTGCTTCCAGAACGGTGTTCAGCATTTTTTCTACTTCCTGTATTGCCACTTCGTTTGCCATATGTAAAAAGGAGAAGGGAACGATAGTCGTTCCCTTCTGTTGATTCTCTGTTGATGCAAATGTAGGGGAAAGGGGGGTAAAGTTCCAAATTTCTCTTCGCCTCATCCCCGGCCCTTCTCCACTGCGTGGAGAAGGGGGTAGCTCCCCTCTCCGTAAAACGGAGAGGGGTTGGGGGTGAGGTGATTTTAATATTCTTTACCTTTACCCCTTATGTACAAGATCATTCTCTACAGTTTCCTGCTCTACCTGCTGTATAAGTTTGTGTTTGAGCTGGTGATTCCTATTGGCAAAGCCACTTCGCAGGTAAAAAGTAAAATGCGTGAGATGCAGGAAATGCAAGAAGCGCAGCAAAAGCAATATCAGCAGCAACAACAGGCAGCCGCACAGCCGCAAGCACCCAAAGAACCTGTTGTAAAAGGCGGGGATTATATTGAGTATGAGGAGGTGAAATAAACTCAAGATTTTCGTTACAAGCTCCTAGCTTTTAGCTGTAAGCCGCGAGGTTTGTAAAAAAACGTTAGCTACGTCATTTAGATGAGAGAGGAACGAGGAACGAGCAATGAGAAATCTGCTAAACGATTAGCAGATTTCTCACCCTCATTCTTCGGGTTCGAAATGACGTTTTCATTTTATTTTCTTTGCCTTAATAGTTGAAAATTTAATTTTAAACAGGCTCATACATTATAAACCCAGATCAAGCACAGTTTGCGGGGCAACCAGGTGAATGGTTTGCAGGCCTGCCTGTTGGGCACCTTCTATATTTTTTAGGGTATCATCTATAAACAATGTTTCCGCGGCATTGAGTGACTGCTCTTCCAGTATTTTTTGAAAAGATGCCGGATAGGGTTTGCGCAGGCCGAGTGTATGCGAGTAGTAGGCTTTTCTAAAATAGCCGTCAAAATTGGTACAGTTATTTTCCCGCGCCAGTATTTCGGTAAAGGCATCGTAGTGGATGCGGTTTGTGTTGGAGAATAGGTAAACGTTGTATTTTTTGCCGATCGCTTGTAACCATTCCAGTCGTTCGGCTGGAAAGTCCAGCAGCAGGGCATTCCAGGCGGTTTTGATTTGTTGGTTGGTAAGGGATGAGTGGGTATGCTCGCGAAAAAGATGGTAAAATTCGGTATCAGTAATTTGTCCGGTTTCCAGTTGTTCAAAGAGGGTGTTGGCGTGGTGTTGGGTAAACATGGCCGGAAATTCGGTAATACCCAGCTCTATAAAAGCCTGTTCGGTTAATTTGAAATTGAGGTTCATAAAAATACCGCCGAGGTCGAAAACAATGTTTTTGATGGGTTGCATGGGGCAAAAATAGGCAAGGGCATTATAGCAAATTTGAAAACCTACTGCGCCTTTGCGTCTTTGCGAGCAAATTTTCTCGCCAAGGCGCAAAGGCGCAGTTGTAATTTGTTATGAGTTTAGATGTTTTGTTTTTTGGTGTGGCTAATTTTTCTATTTTTGCCGCCTTGTTGAACGGAATATTGTTCATCGGGCCTATAGCTCAGTTGGTTAGAGCACCTGACTCATAATCAGGGGTTCCCTGGATCATGCCCAGGTGGGCCCACTTACTTTCAGCAAAGGATTCTAAGCAATTAGGATCCTTTTGTTTTTAATACAACTTAGCAATTTCAGCACATTTCCACATACACCATTTCTCTACTTTTGAATAAACCATTCACTCAATTAGTTTATGAAATCTATCTCGCCAAACATCTTTGTGAACGATATACAGGCAACCATCAACTTTTACACCAAACTCGGCTTTACCCTTTCCGATGAAGTGACTACTCCTGAAGGCGAAAAAGTATTTGCCCTGATGACGAACGGAACTGTCACCTTCCTGTTTCAGACTTTTGCCAGCATTGAAGGTAGGCTCCCGATGGTGAGTCGTGCAGATGGAGGGTCGCTTTTGTTGTACATTAGTATGGATAATATACGTGAGTATTATGATACTATTAAAGAACAGGTAACCGTGCTTACAAGCCTGGAGAAAACTTTTTATGGTGCTACTGAATTTTCTCTCTGCGACAATAATAATTACCTGCTAACTTTCGCAGAACATGACTAAAGAGGAACTCAATCCACTGGAAGTAACACCTGCAGAAGTAAAAAAGCTGCGCGCGCTGAAAATCAAAAAGAGTGAAATGCACCTGCACAAAATAGCGGTATTGCAGAAGCTGCTGGGTACTTCAAAGATCAGGGCGATGGAGCTGTTTGCGCTATCCGAGTTTCAAAGTCTTCCCTCAATCGGGATACGGTTTGCGCATGACCTGATCGGGATGGGATATTATTCCCTGCAAGATCTGAAAAAAAAGGACGGTGCAAAGCTCACCGATCAATACGAATTGCAAAAAGGGGTATGGATAGATCCCTGTGTTGAAGATCAGTTTCGGCTTGTGGTACATTTTGCCAACCACCCAAATAGTAAACTTAACTGGTGGAACTTCACACCCGAGCGCAAAGCCTTCCGCGAAAAGAATGGCTATCCTTCCACGCGGCCAAAGAAGCCCTGGTTTGAGGCACCTCAATATCAAACGGCCAAAAAAATACCCGCCACACACGAGGCCACCCAAAAAGACTTGCATAAAAAACTGAAACTCGCATTGGCGTACATGACCAAACATCTTGACGAAAAAATCACCATCGCTCAACTGGCTAACTCAGCACACCTTTCCCAATATCATTTTATCCGCAGCTTCCGGAGTGCCTATGAACTAACACCATTGCAATACCTCACACGACTGCGATTAAAGCGAGCCTCTTTACTATTAAAGAAATCAGCTGCCACCGTTGGCAACATCGTACCCCAATGTGGCTTTGAGAACGAGAGCGCTTTTATACGGTTGTTCAAAAAAGAATTTAGAATGACACCGATGGCTTATCGGAAGGAGTTTGGGAAGAATGGTGCAGAACTTCCGTTCTAAGCGATTAAGATCCTTTTTTTATATGTCGCAATAGAACTCGCAATAAACAGGTTCACCAGATACCTAAAGCTGGCCGTCAATGGGCTTTTATTCTCCGTGGAGAATCTGCGCTTAGTATTCCAAATAATTATTTACAAACTAGGCTTATTCTGTGCTCCGAATCCGCAGAGTCCTCGTACCGAGAGACATCTTCTGGGAACTTTTTTTGAGAAGACACCCTTCGGAGAATGTAGCCGCCTCGAAAATTCAAACATATAAACTCGTGGAATACGCCTCCCCTTTTGTGACAGGGCGATGATGTAAATTAATGATGCTGGCATATCTTTTAAAGGTGATACACAGCGGATACAAAATAACGAGGGCATTTCTTGCACTTGTTGTCAAAGAGTAACCATCACAATAAATTTAAGTCTACAACTTCATTCTCCTTGTAAAGAGAAGATAGATCTCCGGACTTAATTCGAAAAAGACTGCGCACTTTTATACTTTTTCTTCTTTCGCCTTCAATTGCTAATTCTAATTTAATTCCAGGGTCATAATATACCCTTCTCTGCGATAGTTCAGATAAAAGGAGGGTAACATCGGTCTTACAGCCTAAAATAATATTGTTCCCATAATAATACTGTTGAGTTGAGTTTATAAGATTCTCTTTCTGAATTCTTGATGGGACATAACAAGCATTCGAGTGTTTGGCATTCCAGTGCTCTATGAATGATGCAAAAGACCAAGAAGCAGCAATATTCCCTTTCTGATCAATAAGCCCTACATATCCATTAGTATCAGTTATTTTTTTTGATTCTGGATCAAAACCTTCTACTATTAATTTCAAAGATGTCAATTGATGTGTTGCGTTTGATTTATGTACGCCTCCAAAATTCATGCGAGAGATTCGACCCATTTTATCAGCATAACCATATTTTCTTATGAAGGCTTCTACTCCGTTCTCATTAAAAAAACCATCTGTCGGACTGTGGTCCATTAAAGAAATTACTGTTGATTTTATTTTATCGAACCTAGTAACTCTAAATTGTTTTACCTCCCAACCTAAATAGTCGGGGCACGCTTTGGGATTCGATGGGATATTTAGTTCAGCTTCAAGTGTAAATCCACCACAATTCGAAAACTCACAAGGCACTATATTATAAGCAGGGGTTAATCGCTTTGACTCAATCCATCCTAAATCATGTATCCGTTTTAACTCTTGTAAAAGCTTTGCTTTGGAGTCCGTTTCAATTTTATTATTTATGATTGATATTTTATAAAAAACACCATGAGTTTCGGGATTTTTAATCGCTTCGAACTCCTTTGTAAGTGGTGCCTCTGGATCTGTCACAAATCCATAAATTTTTCTATCATCACTAATTCCCAAAAAAAGAAGTCGGCCCTCGAGACGACTATTCATCAAGTCAGATGGTCCCTTTTTGCAGCCTAATAAAAATCCCGAAAAACGCACTTCGGGATAATCTGGATATAAAATTAATTGTGCATTTGGTGCCCATGAATTAGAACCGTCTGTATCTAGCCAATAGTAATTTAATTTTGATTTAAAACTCTCTCTTACCCTGACACCGCGTTGATCAGTTACTATTTCATCTGCTGGCAGAATGTTTAGGATATCGAAACTACCTCCGAAGTAGACTTGGTTTTTTGAATTGTCATTTGCAGCAAGCCTCTTGACATATATCTTATGACAATTATTATCAGAAAAAATACGTAAAAGGTTTTTTAGGGTCATTTTCGCTTTGTTTCAAGTACTTCAACAACTTTTTCTCCTATTGCTTCTATTAAAGGAACTACTACAGAATTTCCAAATTGTCTGTATGCCTGTGTGTCTGATACTGCTATATTGAAATATTTTGGATAACCTTGCAGGAGAGCGGCTTCTCTTGGTGTTAATCTTCTTGGGTTGCCTTTCTTTTGCTTAATCAAAATCTCCGCGCCATCCTTATAGTATCTGGCACTCATTGTCCTCGTGCTCGTGTCTTTATTTTTATCAACCAGTCCAAATCCAAATCCATTCCCTTTTTCTTTATGCTTGGCTGCATAGTCAAATAAATAATTCCATAATTTATCTGAAAGAGTATATTTATTGTCAACCTTGTCATTAATTATGTCTTTTAATTCATAGATTTTCTTTTTAGGCATTTCCGGAAATTGAAAATCCTCCTTATAGTTAAATACTTTTGAATCAAAGCCCACCATGAACGTTCTTTCTCTATGTTGTGGAACAAAATTTTTGCCATCAAGCACTTTAGAGTGAAATGAGTAACCGAGATCCAAGAGTGTATTCTTAATAACTTTAAATGTATTGCCTTTATCGTGTGAAACGAGGTTCTTTACATTTTCTAAGAAGAACGCTTTAGGTCTGTGTTCTTTGATTATATCTGCAACATGAAAGAAAAGGTTACCCTGTTTCTCATCTTCGAAACCATGTTTTCTCCCAAGGCTATTTTTTTTTGTTACTCCTGCAATTGAAAACGGCTGACATGGAAACCCGCCGCATATAATATCAAATTTGGTAGGAATCCATTCTTTCGTTTCTGGTTTTGTTATATCGCCAAAAGGGATCTCACCAAAGTTCGCATAATAAGTTCGTTGTGCCATTTTATCCCACTCCGATGAAAACAAGCAATTCCCTTGTAGTCGTTGCATCGCTATTCTAAATCCTCCGATACCCGCAAATAGGTCAATGAATGTAAACTTTGGATTTGCAGGTGTTGGAAATAAAATATCTTGGTCAAATTTGATTAAATACTGTAAAGCATCTTCGGCAACAACGCTTGTTATTTCTTCTGAAAAATATCCTTCAAGTAAATCAGTAGCAAATTCAATAGCGTGTTTTTTTAGCTTCTTATTTTTTGTTCTTAAATAATGACTGATTACTGCGGTTCGAAAATTGTCTGGTCCGAAAACTGAAACCTTCCAAATTTTATCAATTGCTGCATGAATCTTTGAGCTTTCAAGAACTATACCCTTTTCCTTAATCATTTCTTTCCCCTCCTTTTACCGCTGAATAAATCGTTATCAAAGAATTCTTTAAATGTTGTTTCCAGTCCGTGGCAGATTACTTTTTCCAATGCCTCTACTGAAACATTCCGTTTCCCGTTTTCGACATGATTCATGTATGTCCGGTCAACTTCGGCTTTGTAAGCGACGGCTTCCTGTGTGAGATTTTTTGCTATGCGGATTTCCTTAATGCGCAATCCGATTTTTGTCTGAATGTCCATTCAGTAAAAATCCCTAACGTGACTCATAGTACATTTGCTTATGAGTCACGTTGGATAACTTGTTTGCGGCCTTATAACTTATGCAGGAGAGATAATAGGGTTCTTTCTAACTTGATGGGTTTGAGATTGCATTCCCAGATAGTAACAATTTTCGTTTCCACAGGGTGTCCCCTTAAAATCAAACAGAATAACTTACCCACTCACACCGCTCCCAAAAAAAGCAGCGACTTCCCCACCGGGTTTCATATGTCTGATTTCTTAAACGCAAAATCCACTTCGTGAAAAATTTGCGAAGAAAATCAATTTCTGTCTCTTCATTGAGTAACCCATAAACACTAACAAATAACTTACCCCACCTCTCTCACCCCCTACCAAAAAACCAATGATCAAAGTCTCGGCGTAGGCGTTTTTATAGGATCAGCAAAGGGTAGTGCTCCGGGTACTTTTATTTTTCTGCGGTACACTTTATCTCTGCTGGTAATATACAAGGTGGTAAAATCGGCCCCACCAAAGCAGAGATTGGAAGGCTCGGGGCCGGGTGCGGGTATGATCGCGTTTACTCGGCCTATCTGGTCCATAATCTGTATGCCCATTCTGGTGGCTACGTATACGCGGCCCTCGCGGTCGCACTTGAGTCCGTCGGCCCATGCACTCTCATCGCTATCCCTTACATGCAACCAGCCATACCGTTGTTTATTGGCCAATGTTCCATCGGGTTGAATAGAATAGATCCATACCCAGTGCGAAGTAGATTCTGTGATATACAATTGTGTTTGATCGGGTGTTAAAGCGATACCGTTTGCATACTTCAATCCTTCATCCACCAACACTTTTTCGCCATTGGGTTTTACGAGGTAGATCTTACTTGGGTTCTCACGTCCATCCGGTGAGGTAATGTATAGGTTACCATTCTTTGCCATTACCAGGTCGTTGCCGGCAATATCGTTCACCGCCACCGTTGCTGTTCCATTTTCATCATAACTAAGGATCTGTTTGTTGCCGGTAACTACCAATCTTTTTCCATCAATACTAAAACAACTGCCGCTGCCTCTTTTTGAATCAGTATTGATCATACTTACCTTTCCATCCAAACCGATCTTATAGGATTTTGAATTGGGTATATCTTCAAAGAATACTTCTCCTTTAGCATTCGCAACAATGCCTTCTGTAAATTGATAACCCTGACCCACCAGTTCCCAATCGTTTCCCGGAGATAACACATCTACCAGCATCTGGTTTTTGCTGCTTGGTTTTTTCACCGGCATCGGCCAATCCTTCCAAAGCCAGCGCATGGCATCCGGAAAAATAGATGTGCCATGCCTGCCATTATGCCCATCCTCACCCCAAACATGTTTTACATCATAGCCGGAAAAACTAAGCGCCCGTTCCATGGCCTCATTGGCTTTCCACCAGTCGCCTGCATAAATATTCAGGTCATCAGATCCATCCTGCATAAATATTTTTATCGGTTTAGGTTCTGTTTTCCTGATCAATGTGGGATATCTTTCTCCGCCTCTTAGTCCCACATAGGTTCCAATGGCACTGAATACACGCGAGAATGCATTGGGTTTTTCCCAGGCCGCAGTAAAGGATGCAATGGCACCGGTACTTGAGCCACCAATGGCCCTGTCGTTCCCGTTCTTTGATAAGCGGATAACACGGCCATCACTGGTTGTTTGTTTTTCTACTTCGGGTAATAATTCTTCCAATAAAAATCTTGCATAAGCATCGCCCAAGGCATCAAACTCAAAACTGCGGTTAAACCGATCCTGGCTATGGGCTGTATCACTTGCTCGTACACGCCCCGGTGTAACAAATACACCAATGGTAATGGGCATTTCTTTGGCTGCAATCAGGTTATCAAAAACAGTAGGCGCTTTCCATTGAATGCCATCCTGGTTCACATATACACAAGCAGGTTGGTCTGCCTTGTATTGAGCGGGAACATAGATCCAGTAATCACGTGTGGTTCCTGGAAATATTTTTGATTGATTAAATACCAATTTAATGATCTCTCCTTTAGGTATGCCTTTGTGTTCTACAGATGCGGAATCAATTTGGTAGGTGATAACCGGCACCTGAGCCATAACAGCTGTTTGCAACAAGAACAGAGGTAGGAAAATGATTTTTTTCATAGCAGGCAATGATGGTGACTTTTAAAATTATCAAATTGTATGCTGCATTTACTAGGAACTTTACTTTTCTCAGGGCAAAGTGTACTTCAAAAATAAAAGAAGGATTCTCCGCGAATGTATCCAAACGGGTCCTTCGTGGTTTTAATTGCTATACATCACTTTACATTGTATCATCAGAAGTATTACCCAATTTCAATTTCAGCCCACCACCGCTTTCAGTATGTACTCATTTTAGTAAACTGCTGTGCTGAAGTATTGGGTTCTAAATGTGCCGTTAGTGCTTCCTCAAAATTGGGGACTCCCAGCATTTAGGCAACTAAGCTATAGACCTGATCTCTCCCGATTGTTAGGGACAAAATACATGGGGGTACCAAAAGAAAAATTAGCCACAAAACAAAACTTCTCGGATAAGGACACTCTATAACTAAACTGCCCGGCACAAATGGCCAGGCAGTGGAAATTGGATTTTAAAACATCATACTATCCGGGCCACTTTAGCCGGGAATGAGTTCTAAGGATACAATAAGCTATTATTTAAAGGGAGGCTTTTTTGGCGCTGGTAATTTTGGTGCGGGCCGCGGACCAGCGGGTTTAGGTAAAGACTTAGTCCCGCTTTTTACATCTTTTGCAATTCCTTTATTTCTGCGATTGGCTTCGGCTACATGTTTTTGGTGCGCTTTTTTAAAGCGTAAATGAAGCAGGTCGTAACCGCTCGATTTTACATGATCGCCCTGAGCCTTTAATTCTTTATCTGGCGCACGTTTTTGCTGCCCCATGGTTGCACCACAGAAGATGGTGATACCTAATAGTACTGAAAGTAATTTTTTCATAATGGTTGATTTTTTAAACAATAGGGTATTGCCCTTCCTTACCTATGCTAATATCATACCATTAAAATGAGTGAATCATCGAAACCTTAATAAGTTGTTGTATTTCAATTTGTTACGATTATTTTTTACTTACGACCGGGCAAAAGCTAATAGCAACACGTAATTGCCTTGATCTGCTGTTTTAACTGCCTTTAGATAGGTTATTCGGGTACCAGTTTCACTTGATAGATTTTCTGCACCCCAACTAAAAACAGGTTGCTTGTATATTTTCTCTATGATGATATCAGCCATTAACCGGCTATGCCTTCCATTTCCATTTGGGAAGCAATGAATACTTACTATTCGATGCTTGAACCTAATTGCCATTTCTTCTGGTGGGTAAATGTTGTTTTCATACCAATACCTGGCATCATCCAGTAAGTTGTTAAGTTCCGTGGGTATTTGCCATTTATCAACACCAAGGTTCTTGTTGGTTTTTCGGAAATCCCCTGCCCACTCCCATACATTACCGTACATGCGTTTATGTAAGTTGCATATAAAATTCTCGGTAAAAATCACTTCCGGTTTAAATGACCGCCCCAAAGACCATTGAATGGCCTGTTCAATATTCTGTTGCTCAAACTCGTCTAACTCGCTCCGTGTGGCAATAGTTGGTATAAGCAGCCCATCCTTTTCCTCATCATTTAATGGGGTTTGTCCATCATTACATTCTAATGCTAATCCCATAATATTTTAGGCATTTCGTTCTTGATAGAGGCAGCCCTCTCTTCAATGGCTTTTTGAATTCTTTTTTTATCGTTTTCCTGGTCCTCCAGTTTCATTGTATGGGAGGTACGCAACACAATTTTGGTGGCCAACTCTTTTGCTTTTCGGTTAATCAAAGCATCCATAGTGCCATCTTTTGGAACCAATCCATATACCAGTTCCATATCTAATGCATTTGCCACTTCCCGCAAGGTTTTGATGGTAACCGAGCCGTCTTTTTCCCTTTGTTCAATATTTTGAAGACTTTGTTTGGTAATGGACAACTTAGTTCCCAATTGTTGTAAAGACATCCCTAAAGCAGTTCTTACCGCTTTGATCCATCCTGTTGGTGGCGGTGAAATTTTTGTTACTGAAGCAATTATCTGCATTTTGCTATTCAGTTGCTGAATCTGTAATAATTTATTTTCCATAAACGTAAGTTTATATACTGACTAATAATGACTAAATGTAATCTTATAAACTGACAAAATAATAAAATAAGTCAGACTATATACTGACTTATTTTGAGAATAGGTAAGTCTTTCATTGAATAAAAAACATATAACTGATTGATTATCATATAGATAGGATATATTTTGGATTAAATTCAAATGAAAAATACCGCTACCTATCAGGATGCAGTATTTTTTGGTAATTTATTTGCTTGTTATTTTTGTAGTTAATACATGCAGGGAATTTGTAAAAGGCGTTTCTTATCCCAATTCACATTCAACCACATACCTCCCTTTCTAGAATGATAGCCCCTCACCGCTACAAGCTTATTGAAATTAATAATACTTTCATCTGATTAAAGATGCTAAAGAACATGATTGAAACGGATATCTGTATCATTGGAGCGGGCCCCGCAGGCGCAGCTACTTCGTTAACACTTTCGAAAATGAAGATTCCACATGTGATTCTGGATGCTGCTGTTTTCCCGCGCGATAAAGTTTGTGGAGATGTCTTGGACACAACTACCATGCGTGTATTAAATAGTATAGAACCGGGCTGTGTTGAAAAAGAGATTTTATCAAACGATAATTTTAAAAAAAGTGAGTTTGTTGTGATTCATGTTAATGAAAAAAAGAAAACGGTCATTAATGTATCATCAAATAAAACGCATCTTAATTATCCTGCCTTCTGCTCCTGTAAAAGAAGTTATTTCGATAACTTCTTGGTCAATAAAATAGATCCGCAATATGCTCAATTTTTACAGGGGGCAAAAGTTGAGAAAATATTACATGAGAAAGACCACAAAACAATTTTTGTAAAACAGAATAACCAGGATATACAAATAAAAGTAAAATTAGTAGTAGGAGCTGATGGGGACCATTCCGTTGTGCAAAGATCGCTGGGGAATCGAAAAATTAACCGGGAACACTATGCAGTTGCTCTAAGGCAATATTGGACGGGAGTTAGCGGATTACAAGATGGTCATGTAGAAGCGTATTTTCCAAAATCATTACCGTACGGTTATTTTTGGATCTTTCCCATGCCAAATGGTGAAGCGAATGTTGGGTTGATTATGCAAAGTTCCATAGCTGCAAAAAACAGTGTTGATTTAAAAAAAGTAATGACAGATCTGATTCAGCATGATCCTGTTTTAATGGATCGTTTTAAAAATGCAACACCGCTCGAGACAATGAAGGGGTACGGCCTTCCTTATGCTTCTTTACAAAGAAATATTTACGGCAATGGCTGGTTATTGGTTGGGGATGCAGCTTCACTTGTTTGCCCTACTACCGGGGAAGGAATTGGCCCGGCTATGATGAGCGGATATATAGCAGCACATTTTATTCAACAGTCGATACAAAAAAATGATTTTACAGCTGATATATTCCGTTTATATGAAAGAGAAGTGCTCAAAAGAATGCAAGTGAGTATTAAAGTGTACCAGTTTCTTCTGAAAACTTCTCCCAAATTATATAGCTTCTTTTTAAATTATGTTGTGAACAATTCATTTATTACAAAAAAGATATCAGACCATTTTACCAGAAAAATAGAATTGGCTTATACAGAAAAAATTCCTGTGGATTTGGCTAATTGAAAAATCAATTTAGAGAATTTTCATTTATTTATAGATGCTAAAGAATATGATTACGACTGATATCTGTATCATCGGAGCAGGCCCCGCAGGCGCAGCTACATCATTGACCTTATCGAAAATGAAAATTCAGCATGTGATTGTGGATGCAGCTGTTTTTCCGCGCGATAAAGTTTGTGGAGATGCATTAGACACCACTGTTATGCGGGTATTGAATAGTATAGAGCCAGGTTGTGTTGAAAAAGAAATTTTATCAAACAACCATTTTACAAAAAGCCATTCTTTTCTGGTTCATGTAAACGAAACAAGCAAAACGCTTATTAACCTGCCGTCAAAAAACTATCCCGGGTATCCGTTTTTGTGCTTTTGTAAAAGAAGTTATTTTGATCATTACCTGATTAGTAAAATAGATACGGAATATGCACAGTTTTTACAAGGCACTAAAGTAGAAAAGATTTTACATGATACTTCGGTGAAAACAATTTATGCAAAGCAGGATGGCAGAGAAATTATTATACAGGCAAAAATGATTGTGGGTGCCGATGGCGATCATTCTGCAGTTGTAAGATCATTGGGAGGCCGGAAAATTAACCGGAAACATTATGCCGGTGCTTTGCGGCAATATTGGAAGGGCATTGGTGAATTACAGGACGGTTGTACAGAATTGTATTTACCAAAATCATTAGGGCTGGGTTATGTATGGATCTTTCCATTACCTAATGGAGAAGCCAATATTGGCCTTGGCATGCAGAGTGCTTTGATTGCGAAGCATAAGATTGATATAAAGAAAGTGATGCAGGATTTAATTGAACATGACCCTGTTTTACAACACCGTTTTAAAAATGCAACCCCACTTGAATCTATGCAGGGGTATGGCCTTCCTTTTGCTTCTTTACAAAAAAAATTGCATGGCGATGGCTGGTTATTAACCGGCGATGCTGCTTCCTTGATTGACCCTACAACGGGAGAGGGTATTGGACCGGGTATGCTGAGCGGATATATTGCCGCACATTTTATCCAACGCGCTATTCAAAAAAATGATTTTTCAGAAGAGATGTTCAGGCATTATGACAGAGAAGTATATAAACGATTGAAAGGGAGTATTCAGGTATACCGGTTTCTGCTAAACACTTCAACTAAATGGTATCGCTTCTTCCTGAATCAAGTGATAACACATCCCTTTATCAGAAAAAAAATAGTACGGTATTTTGATCGGAAAATTGAACTGGCTTATTCAGAAAAAATTCCTGTAAAGTTTGATTAATGCAGCTAGGGCTTGTGCTAATCAAAATAGCTCATGATAAACCTGCATTGTATGCAAGTATGTTTCATACCAGGGCACAAAGGCACTGTTGCACAGCTATATGATGTATCATGATCTTAGCGTTCATGGCGGTTCGTGGCGATCTTAACCATACTAAAATGGTAAAGCGGTATCGCAAGGATAGCAAGGGAACGCAAAGCACGCTATGAGTGTTGATTTTAATAGCACAACACGTTACAGATTACTCAAAAGCATCCTTAACACTTCTTTGCCAAATCAAACAAGTATTAGCAATTCATTACAACTAACTTCGCCCCTCACATTTATACGCATGACATTAAAAATATTAACCGTTATAGGGTTGGCTACTTTTGAAGTATACGCAGCCATCCCTGCAGGCTTTGCTTTTAAACTTCCCTCATTGGTAATTGGCATTGCAAGTACTGTTGGCGGATTGATTGGTGTATTTGTAGCAGCTTACCTGGGTAACCAGATCAAAAAACTGATTGCCAAATACAGAAAACCCAAACATCCGGCAAAACCCAAAACGGGTTTGATCATTAGAATATGGGAAAAGTATGGTGTTATCGGACTAGGGTTTCTAGGCACCTTAACCGTAGGTGCCCCCATCAGCATTGGTGTGGGTGTGGGCTTTAATGTACCCGTTAATAAAATGGTGGTGTGGTGCAGTATTGGAGTAATTGTACGCTGTGCGCTGTTTACCACACTGGGGCATTATGGAACAAAACTATTGTAACGGTTATGCTACCCTAAAAATAAAGAGTTGCAAATACAGGTAAAGCGTTAGCCCTGCTTCCTTGTATATTTCGTTAGGATTACAATCACCTGTCCTTCAATTTTTCCTTCAATTTGTTCGGTATTATTTTCAACCAGTCGAATGTTTTTTACTACGGTTCCCATTTTGGCATTGAGCGTAGTTCCTTTTACATCCAGTGATTTGGTAAGCACTACGGTATCTCCCTGTTGCAAAATATTTCCATTAGCATCTTTGTGCAGGTCAACACTACCATCGCTTTCATGATCGCCAGTGGCTTTTGCCCATGCAAGGGTTTCCTCATCCAAAAACATCATATCCAGCAGATCGGCCGCCCAGCTTTCGGTGCGTAACCGGTTTAGCATTCTCCAGGAAAGTACTTGTACAGCGGGCACTTCGCTCCACATGGCAGTTGATAAACATTTCCAATGCTCGTGATCAAGCGCGGCTTTTTTTTCTATTTGTTGTAAACAGTTGCTGCACACCATACAACTGTTCTGTTCATTACTGTTATCCTGTGGCGGCACTTCAAATAGTTGAATAGTGTCGGACGCTTCACATAATTCACATTGGTTATTACTTCTGCTCCGCAGGCTATCTTCCAGTTTCATAAAAATCATTTATTTGCCGCAATGTTACAACTATTCATAACAAAGTCTCTCAAATGAAACGCGTTGTGTAATTTAAAATCAAGATCTCGATTATTTGAACTTTCTAATAGTACAACAGGTTGATGAATAACAACAGCATTGATCAATTCTTTATCCAAATATTGTTGTTGCAATCATCCAGCAACCATCTGATCAATATCAATTGACTATACAAATACTTAACTGGCCAACATACAGAAATCCCTGCAGTTACATTATATAATCAGGGGTTTGGGTATATAGAATACCGGATTTTTAAATAGAAAAGAATTGATAAGGTAATATAGAAATATCTCATTACTAATGCGGATAGCTGCGAGAGTATTGGTAACTCTTTATCCCCCCTTTGCCCAGTGCATTAAAAGCAGCTTAAAGAAATAATGCTGTTTAGAAGCAGCAAAAGAAACAAAAATCAAATCTTATCATATTAGCAATAAACTAATGCATAACTTTGCAGTCTAAAAACTGAAATCAGGTATTATTAGTTGCTGTTTTACATTTAAGTATTGGTAAGCAATTTATAAAACGGGCATTATATAACAGCATTTTTTGCCAAAAATGCCTGCCGTATTACCTGATACTTACATAATACCTGTTAAAATCCCAATCCAACAAACTATTACGTACGTTCGAAGGTTATTAATCCTAGAACGATAATAAAAGGATTTTATACATGCGGAAAGGTCGTCGCCTTATTACATACAAAACTTCAATATTGGTTTTCCTGTCGATATGGGTAATGGCAACGTCTTGTTCAAAAACAACAGATACCTCTTTTCCCACACCTCCTCCACCGGTAATTTCTGGACCAACCGGTGAGATTCAAACTTTTCTTATTTCCGATTCTTTAGTAGCGTTCAATGCAGGCTCAACCATTAAATGGCTCGTGAATGGAACCAATTCACTAACAGTGGTTACGCTTAATGGCGTTAAAATTGGATTGTATGGTGTGCTGGATACTGGTCCGCTAAAACAAAATACCACTTATACCCTTTCCGTTAACAGCGGGAAGATGGCATCTATTACTTTACACATATCAGATTCTATCACCACGGCTTTGTGGGCGCAGGGTAAACGATTAAAACAGGTAAAAAAAGAAGTATTTATTTTACCACAAGGTGCCACCACTGATTCAGTATGGGTTGATACAGCGATGTCGGTTCGCGTTATTGATCAACGCTTGTATTTTGATTTGGACAGAAGTGTAAAAATTATTCAAATATCCCCCAATCAGGTTGCGGTAAATGATGCAGGGCGAATCATGATCAATGCAACTCAGGATGGTTTTACCTGGCAAGGGGTATTGTACACCATTGTAACTTTAAACAGCAATAACCTGGTATTGACTTTTTTGGATACATCAAATGGTATTCCAATTAAAACAAGAAATACGTATAACTACGAATAGAATTCTGCGGCACAGTTACGGCATAACTATGCTTACTCAGAAATTGCTTTCAAATAATTCTGCTACTCGTGTATACACTAAGCGTAAAACCTATTTTCTTTTATCTCTCGGAACAAATTTTCTTCCCCTGCTTTCGCCACCTCTTCCGGATGATCCGCGATTGCCGCGGGGATTATAAGCTGGTGTGGCGCCAAACTTTTCTGGCACCTGTGCTTTGGTAACCGCGTGGCCCAGCAATTCTTCTATCTGTGCAAATTTCTGCTGTTCTTTTTCGGTAACGAATGTATAGGCCGTTCCTTCACTCGCCGCACGGGCGGTACGGCCAATACGGTGGATATAGTCTTCCCCATCATTGGGTACATCATAATTGATCACCAGATCAATGTCTTCAATATCAATACCGCGGCTTAATATATCGGTGGCCACGAGTATTTTTAATTTCTTGTTCCTGAAATCGAGTAATACCTGTTCGCGTTTATCCTGTTCCAGGTCTGAATGAATTTCTTCGATAGAAAACCGGGATCTTTTCAATTCATGTGCCAGCTGTTTCACATTCATTTTTTTGGAACAGAAAACAATCACACTCTGAAAATCCCTGCTACTCAACAGTTCTTTAATCAACGGAATTTTCTGCGGCTCGTATACCACAAACGCTTCCTGCACAATTTGCTCCGGCGGTTTGGATACGGCAATATTGATTTCTAACGGATGGTGTAATATTTTTCTAGCCAGCTCACGCATTTTCATGGGCATAGTGGCAGAGAACAAAAGGTTTTGTCGTTGTTTTGGCAAGAAGGAGATGATCTTCATCAAATCATCATGAAAACCCATATCCAGCATACGGTCGGCCTCATCCAGTATCAGGTATTTGATGGCCTGCATTTTTACATAACCCATGTTTAGGTGGGCAATCATTCGCCCAGGGGTACATACCACCATATCCACGCCGTTAGACAATGCTTTCTTTTCAGTAGTAAAAGAAGTACCATCACCACCGCCATATACAGCAATACAACTTACATCGGTAAAATAAGAGAGTCCCTCCATGGTCTGGGCAATCTGCACCGCCAGTTCGCGTGTAGGCACAATAATCATGGCATTGATCAGGTGCGCATCGTGAGGTTCGGTAATAATCTTGTTCACCACCGGCAAGAGGAAAGCAGCCGTTTTACCGGTACCTGTTTGCGCCGAGGCAATAATATCTTTTCCCTGTAAAATAGGTTTGATCACCTGTTCCTGCACCGGGGTGGCAGTTTCGTAGCCCATGGCTTCTATGCCGGCCAATAGCCTTTCATCGAGGCCTAATTCAGTAAAATTCAAAATAAATAGTAGTTATTAATGTGATGTTTGACGGTAAAGATAAGCTCTTCAGTATGATGTAAGTGTTTCTGTTTCTCTGATGATTGGTATGCCCACTCATTCGTTAGGAAGATTCCTTTTTAGCCGCTGATTCGCAGATTAGAGGGTGAAAAATTGATAAATCTGCGAATCAGCGACCAAAGAATTATGTTTTGACTAATTTTTAACCACCGGTATGCAGCCATTTCTGTTATTTTTGCGCCCTATCGGCAACATTGGTTGTCATTAACTACCTGAAATGAAAAAATTACTACTTGTTCTCTTAAGCATCTCCGTTTCTGTTTTGGCTATGTCTCAGTCAACAACCGGCAACAACAGCCCTAAAATTGATCTGAGCAATCGCGCAGCGGATCATTTAATGATACAATATGGGGCCGATAGCTGGACAAACCGCCCCGATAGTGTACGCACCGGTGGTTTCAGCAGACACTTTAATATCTATTTTATGTTCGATAAGCCTTTCAAAACCAACCCTAAAATGAGTGTGGCATATGGTATTGGTATTGGAAGCAGCAATATGTTCTTTAAAAACACCAATGTAGATATTAAATCTATCGCTGCCCGATTGCCTTTTACCAGGGCGGATAGTTCAAACCACTTCAGTAAATTCAAGGTAACAACTATTTATGCCGAGATTCCGGTTGAGTTACGATATTACTCTAACCCTGCTGATCCATCAAAATCATGGAAAGCAGCCCTTGGCGTTAAAGTGGGAACGCTGTTAAAGTCGTATACCAAGGGTAAAAACCTGGTTAATAAATCCGGTGCTTCTATTTATGGTCCGGGCTATATTCAAAAAGAAAGCAATAAAGGTTTCTTTAATGGAACCATGCTGGCAGTAACCGGCCGCATTGGGTATGGCATTGTTTCGTTGGATGCAGGCTACCAGTTTAACACCGTATTAAAAGATGGTGCCGGTCCGAACATGAATAAATTTTCTATCGGCGTTACCTTCAGCGGATTGTAGTTCGTGAATGGTGAGATGTGAATCGTGAGTGAGGTAATACAAATACCTGACTCACGATTTTTTTATGCCCGCCCAGAAAAAACTCACGCCTCACGATTCACGCCTCACGCCCCGCGAAAGGCTATCTTTGCCAAAACGAATAACCATTGATCGAGAAAAAGAAAGCGATACAGAACGAAGAAAAAACCGTGTTGGTAGGATTGATACAGAAAGACCAGACAGACGCACAGGTTACCGAATACCTGGATGAACTGGCCTTTTTATCAGAAACCGCCGGTGCGGTAGCCGTAAAACGATTTACCCAAAGACTGGCACATCCCGATAGCCGCACATTTGTAGGAAAAGGAAAACTGGAAGAGATTAAGCAATATGTAAACGGAAAAAATATTCATCTGGTAATTTTTGATGATGAATTAACCGGCTCTCAAATTTCTAATATTGAAAAAGAACTGGGTGTAAAAACCATCGACCGCAGTGATTTGATTCTGGACATATTTGCCAGTCGCGCAAGAACCTCACAAGCCAAAGTGCAGGTAGAGCTGGCACAATACCAATACCTGTTACCCCGGTTAAAAGGGATGTGGAAACACCTGGAAAGGCAAGGTGGTGGTATTGGTACCCGCGGACCGGGTGAAACGGAAATTGAAACCGATCGCCGTATTGTAAAAGACAAAATTTCTTTACTGCGCAAAAGACTATCCGAGATAGACAAGCAGGCATTTACCCAACGAAAAGAAAGGGGCGAATTGATACGTGTGGCACTGGTAGGATACACCAATGTGGGCAAAAGCACTATCATGAACCTATTGAGTAAAAGTGAGGTGTTTGCCGAGAATAAATTATTTGCCACGCTCGATACCACCACCCGAAAAGTGGTATTTGAGAATACGCCATTTTTATTAAGTGATACCGTAGGTTTCATTCGCAAACTGCCGCATCACCTTGTAGAGAGTTTTAAAAGCACCTTGGATGAAGTACGCGAGGCGGATATATTATTACATGTGGTAGATATTTCTCACCCGCAATACGAAGAGCAGATTGGTGTGGTAAACAAAACCCTGCAGGAGCTGAAAGCTTTTGAAAAACCTATTCTCACCATCTTCAATAAAATGGACCTGTACCAGGAAAAGAATTTTGACGAATGGCTGGATGAAAGTGTGCAGCAGGAAATTTTACGCGAGCTGAAAGAAAAATGGGATGCCGCCACCGATAACAACTGTGTATTTGTATCGGCCCAGGAGAAAAATAATATTGATGCCCTGAGGGAGATGATAATGGATAAAGTGCGTGATATGTATAAGATCCGCTATCCGTATAGAACGGTGCAGTTTTAAAACCAATTTGAAAATGTGTTGATTTGAAAATTTGAAAATGAAATCCCCCATTTTCAAATTACCACATTCTCAAATTTTCAAATTAAAAAATGGTCTGGCATAAAATAGCCGATACGGAACAAGCATTAAACTGGCAAGATAATAACCTTTGCCTGGTGGATGCCGGTGATAAAAAGGTAACCATTGCCCGTTTTAATGGACAGCTGTTTGCCTTTGCCCATAAATGTCCGCATGCCAGTGGTATTATGGCCGATGGGCACATTAATGCCGCTGGTCAGATAACCTGCCCCCTGCACCGATACCGGTTTGATATGAAAAATGGCCGTAATACCAGCGGTGAGGGCTACTATTTAAAGACTTACCAGTTAGAAACCCGGGAAGACGGGATTTATGTAGGCTGGGAAAACAAAGGATTTCTGGGATTCTAACCGTGCCTTTGTGCCTTCGTGTGCAAATAAATCTCACACGAAGGCACAAAGGCATGGTTAGAGGCAACTGTTGGCATAAAACTTCCAAAAACACCCCATGTTTTTTGAATACAGATTTTGTCAGAAAACATTTTTCCCTATTTTTGCAACCCCTTAGGGGAAATTTTACATACTCCTCCTTAGCTCAGTTGGTTAGAGCATCCCGACCGTAAGTCGGGAGGGTCTCTGGTTCAAGTTCGAAGGGGAATGAAAAAGGCGATACTCCTCCTTAGCTCAGTTGGTTAGAGCATCTGACTGTTAATCAGAGGGTTCTGGTTCAAGTCCAGAAGGGGGAGCTGAAAATAAAAGGGTCATACTTTACCAGTATGGCCCTTTCTATTTCAACAATAATGCGGCTGGCTGGCTGGCTTTCTTTTTTTGTAGCATACCTTCATACAATGAAAGCCATTAAAACTTTGACCCTGCTTTTTTTTCTACTGCTTTCTGCACAAATACGGTTGTTTTCGCAAAGCATCGACTTTAATAAAACTGTTTTAAAACCCATACAGGTCTCCATGTCTTTGACAGAGATCAAAGGGAAAAAAGCAGTAAGGGTAACCAAGGATACTGCGATTAAAGGAGTGGATGAACCGACTTTTGTAAAACTGGATGGTATTGATTTTACCAATGGGGTAATTGAAGTGAAGGTGTTAAGCAGGTTGTTACCAAATGCTTCTAGCTTATCCAGGGGATTTATTGGTGTATCGTTCAGAATAAACGAAGACAACTCAAAGTTTGAATGCATCTATATTCGGCCCACGAATGGCAGGGCCGATCAACAGTTAAGAAGAAATCGTTCTATTCAATACTTCTCTTATCCAGAGTACAAATTTGACAGGTTACGAAAAGAAGCAGCCGGTGAATATGAATCGTATGCAGATATGCAATTGAACGAATGGATCACATTAAAAATAGTAGTGAAAGATGCGCAGGCGAAACTTTTTCTGAATAATGTGTTGCAGCCTTCGTTAATTGTAAACGATTTGAAGCATGGTTCGAATAGTAAGGGTGCAATTGGTTTGTTTGTTGATGTAGATACGGAAGGATTTTTTTCTGATCTAAAAATTACAAAAGAAAAATAAATGCCTTTGTGTTACACTTTACTACCTCCTATTACCTCTTAAACAACATCAATACCGAACCTACCAGCGTAAGTACAATTACCAGTTTCCGATAAGTATCATCTTTAATTTTTCCAACTACTCGAATACCCATCCAGAAACCAAGGGCAAGTGTTGGTACCAGTATGGCATCTGTCTGCAAAGTTTGCGGTGTAATATTTTTCCAGAAGAATACCTGAAAGGGTAATTTAAAAAGATTGATGCATAAGAAAAGCCATGCGGCTGTGCCAATGAAATTATTTTTGGGCATGCGCATAGCCAGAAAATATAGGTTGGCAAATGCTCCGGCAAGGTTACCGATCATGGTGGTAAATCCTGCCGCTAAACCGGTTGTGGCTTCAAACAGCGGATGCTTAGGTACTTCCTTCGATTTTCGTCTTTCCATCAACAACACAATCACAATCGTAATCAATATGATCACTGCCATCAGTTTACGAAACAGTATTTCATTCATATCCTTACCCAGATAAACACCCAACAAAATACCCATCACCATCCAGGGAGTTAGCTTGCGGAAATGTTTCCATTCTGCATGTCTATGGTAGTACGCCACAGCCGCAATATCTGCCAGGCATAACAAGGGCAACACAATACCGGTAGACGATTTGCTTCCAAAAACAAAGGCCATCAGGGTTACACTTAGCATGTCTATCCCTTTTAACCCGGCCTTACTCATACCGATAATAAAAGAGGCGAGCATAATAAGCAGCCATTCAGAAAAAGAATACAAAAAGAATATATCCATTGGGTACAAAATGGAAAGTTACTGGCTGTTAACATATGAAAAAAGAGAACATTATAGTTTGTGTTGAATGATTGTGCTGTTACAAGAAAGAAAGTTGTTATATTGAATTACCCGCAAACAACTTTCTATTAAAAATAATAAGCGATGTATAAAATAAATCGATCAAAACAATACGTGGTTCTTTTTTATGCCCTTACTCTTTTTTCCTGTGCCACTAAAGAACCCTTACACAATGCACTTTCTGATGCTGAAAAAAAAGATGGCTGGACATTATTGTTTGATGGCAAAACCACCAATGGCTGGCATCTTTTTAACCACGCTTCTGACACACCTGCGTTTGCAGCAGTGAATGGCGAATTGGTGAGTGATACCAACGAAAAAACAGGTATGCGTGGTGATATGGTAACAGATAAAACCTACGAAAATTTTGACCTGGTGTTTGAATGGAAAATTGCAAAAGAAGGAAATAGTGGTGTATTCATTAACGTAACAGAAGATACCAGTTATATGGCCACATGGGCTACCGGCCCCGAATACCAGTTGCTCGATAATGCCCATGTAAGAGAAGGTTATTTGAACGATGGTATGCGGGCAGCGGGTTGTTTATATGGTTTAGCTCCTTTACAAAACAAAGTAGACCCTAAACCATTTGGAGAGTGGAACCAATCAAGAATTTACCAAAACAAAGGCAAGATTAGCTTTTGGTTAAATGGGGTAAAAACTGCCGATGAAGATTTTACAAATGCACATTGGAAAGAGTTGGTGGCATCAAGCGCTTTTAAAAAATATCCTGATTTTGGAGCAGCTACACGTGGCCATATCGGCTTGCAGGATTGGGCTAAGGGCGTCTCTTTCAGGAATATTAAGATTCTTGAATTGCCCTAAAGATTTTTTGAATGCTGAATGACCAATACTTTTACCGCAAAGGCACAAGAACGCGATGATTCGCCAGGTAAGACTTTTTAAATCTTTGCTTATGCTCACTCCTTTCAATAAAAAAAATTTGTTTTATGCTTCCTAAGGTTAAAATATGTTGCATCAGTACTGTTGAAGAAGCCCGTATGGCCATACAATATGGAGCCGCTGCATTGGGTCTTGTGGCGAAAATGCCCAGTGGCCCCGGACCAATACCGGATAATGTGATTTTTGAAATTGCCAAAACAGTACCTCCACCTATTGCTACTTTTATGTTAACTAGCGAAACCGCTGCACAAAGTATTATTGAACACCATTACAGAACCCTAACCAATACCATTCAGATAGTAGATGCACTTACGGAAGGAACGTATGCAGAAATTAAAAAAGAAATTCCATCGGTAAAACTGGTTCAGGTAATTCATGTGGTTGATGAAAGTTCTATTGAAGAGGCCATACATATCTCCGGTTTTGTAGATGCGCTGTTATTAGATAGCGGTAATCCTAAAGCCAAGATTAAAGAGTTGGGCGGTACCGGCAGAACACATAATTGGTTACTGAGTAAAAAAATTGTGGAGCAAAGCAAAGTGCCTGTATTTTTAGCAGGTGGTATTACTGCACAAAATGTACGCAGTGCTATAGATGAAGTAGTACCTTTCGGAATTGATCTTTGCAGCAGTGTAAGAACCGATGGTAAATTGGATCCTGTGAAATTGGGTTTATTTTTTGAAGCGATTCATAGCTGAAACCCATTTACACTCATACCTGATTGGCTATTAAGGTTGCATTCCTTTTCATTTTTCTTGTGAATCTTCGTGCCTTAGCGACTTAATGGTTGTTGAACCATTGAACCACAAAGAAGCTAAGGCACAAAGTAGCACGAAGATTTTCTTTACTATTCAGGAATAATGATTTTACAATTTATTTTAATGACCCAAAACGTTAGCTATAGTTTCCACTTAATTCCACCATTCACAACAAATCCATCTACCGGTGCATAAATATCCCTGAATATTGGATTAGTAATATTGCCGGAATAAATGGTATCAAATTTTGTTTGTCGCGTATCTAACAGATTCTCAAAATTCAGGAAGATGGAAAACTGCCTCCAAAATTTTTCTCCCATGATACCGCAGATCCAGTAAGACTTACCTGTTAATCCATCGCTCAATTTTTGCGGACTAAAATAATACCCCTCCAATCCAATTTTGCAAACCCCTTCCTTCTCATACATCAATACATTATTAAGCCTGTGTTTTGCGGTAAGTGGAAACCAGTTTTTTGTATTTGCAACATAACTGTTCACATCTGCATACGTATAGCCTATAAACAATTTATAATCACCATAGGTAAAACGCAGGTTGGTTTCTATTCCTTTGGTATCTATGGATCCGGTTGAATTGATAAATGCAAAATTAGCTCCCGAAGCAGTTAATAGCAGTGGCTTGTTTAATTTTGTATAAAAGAATAACTGATTAACAGCCATACCTATTTCTCCTATTTTGATTCGATAGTTGATATCAAAATTTCCCCCTATCGATTTTTCATTGCGAACAGTTTGCTGGTCAATGGGTAGAATTTGCTGAAACTGTACCCTCTCTGCTTCTTCATTAAATACGCTTGGTGTTTTATAACCCAGGCCACCACCCAGCCGCAGTGTAATGGCTTCACTCAGTTTATACATAGCGGCTATTCTTGGCAGTAATTCAAACCCATACTGCTTTACATAATCGCCTCTCAATCCTGTTTCCAAACTAAAACTGGCAGAAGGCGTCCATGTGTTCTGAATAAAGGTGCCTAACGTATTATATTGATAATCCCTCAAAAAAGTCTGTGCACGTTTCTCCTCCTTAATAACCTCTGTTACAAAATTAGCACCGAATATCCATGAAGATCTATCACCCTTACTAATTACGTTGAGTTCTGAATAAGATGATTGCTGTGTAGCTTCAAAAATATAAGCAGGAATGGTTATCAGTCGTTTAAAATTTGTATAGCTGCTTTTAACAGTCATGACCGTATTCTCATTGATATTATGCCGGATATCTGCCTGTGTTGTAAAACGATGGCTTTTATTTTTTTCGAAGTAGCCAGTGGCATTGTTTTTAATATAATTCATACTGCCGCCTAAACGGTTTTCAGTAATATAACTTACGCCTATGTTTGCGTTCGTTTTTTCACCATACAAAAACAGCCTGGGGTTAATCGTGTATCGCTCATAGGTTGGAATAGCCGTAAGACCAATACCTGAAGGATCATATGCCGCAGCCGAATTAGCAGAACCAAAAACAGTTACACCAATCTTCTGAAAACGCTGACTGTAAAAACTACTCAAATCCAAACCTTTTGCCGATGTTGCGTTGGCCACAAAACTCAGTTCACGTTTTTCGCCCGGCGTTTTTGACACGAGGTTTACCAGACCCGCAATTGCTCCACCGCCATATAAAGTAGAAGAAGAGCCCTTAATTACTTCCACCTGTTTTAAATCCAGCGGCGCAACCTGCATCAAACTTAATCCGCCGGCAAATCCGGAATAGAGTGGCAGACCGTCACGCAGCAACTGTGTATAACGGCCATCCAACCCCTGAATACGGATACTTGAATTATACGAGGTAGCAGAAGTTTGTTGTGTTTGAATACCCGTGCTTTCATTCAGCATCATGCGTATGTCACCGGGTTTCATATTGCCTTTTTCTTCCAGTTCTTCACCCGATATGATTTCTACCCTTGTAGGCGTATTGGCAATGGTTCGGCTGGTTCTGGTGGCAGTAACAATAATTTCTTCTTCCTCTTCTTCTGCTTCTTCCATGTTAATCACCATTACATCTGCATTATCCAGTGGAAAAGAAAGACTGATTTTCCCATCCTGATAACCAATATGTGAAACCGTGATTTCGTAGGTTCCGGAGTGTATATCTTTAATAATAGCCAGTCCGTTTGAGTCGGCAATGGCAGATTTTTTAATTGATTGTATGAATACAACAGCTCCTGGCAAGGGTGTTGCTTCTTTGCTTTTTACAATAGTCTTATACGTGTGTTGTGCATAAACGGGTAATGTACATAGCACGGCTATGCAAAAAAAATAAATTGATTTCATTGAGATAGATTGATTGATAAAAAAGTAAACAGTGTAAATCAACTCAATCTTGGCGGTTGCCAAAAAGAAGAAAAGGACTGGGGAAAAGATAAAAAGATAAAATCGTTGTGTTGATTAGATACAGCTTGTTGTGGCACTTCCATTTGTATGGATACTACTGGCTGTGTAAAGCCGCTACAGCTACCGCACAGAGCAAATGGAGAGCAGTTTTTACAATCGTCCGTATCTGAATGATTGGAATCGGTTGTTGTTTGCTCGATTTCTTCAACACAATTATCAGCCGCACAACAGGGAACAGTTGATAATAACAACACATAAAAAGAAAATATAAATAATACAATTTTCACTAAGTCAAAATTAGGCTATTTACATATTGAGCAGCGGTGAAAGATTGGGCTCATAAAAAAATGGAATCATTTTTAAAAGCTGTTTGTGTTAACTATTTTACTTTATCGTATCCGATGATTTCAACAACTCCTGCAAATAAGGCCACCAGATAGCTGGTAGGGAGTGCGTTCCATGCCCATTGGTTTGATCAGTGATGGGTAACAGAATAGATTTTCCTTTAACTACCTTCCTGATTTCTTTTTCCATAATGCCGAGTTCGGGAGGGTTTACCTGATCATCCGCAGAATTGATGGCCATAAGCGGTGCTTTTATTTTGGCAAGATGTGGAGCGGGATTATAATCACGCGAGGCATCGAACTGGTAAATAAAATCATTGGCATCCAGTGTTGTCAGGTATCTTTTTTCAAGGTTATCCAACATTGTCTCTGCCAGCTCACGTGTGGGCGCCGATTTCTGCCATTGCAACGGGCTGCTTGTCATAAATATCAGTGATGAAATAGCACCGCGCAAACCTACCTGTGGTTGTTGTGTATACTCTCCACCCTTCCATTCCGGATCCAGTTTAATGAGGTCTATAGCCATCTTACGTTGTATGCGGTTTCTTCCTGCAATGCTCACCGGCAAACTGGCCAAAGGCATCAGCGCATCCATAAAATCAGGATACTTGTATCCCCAAACCCAACTGTGCATACCACCCATTGAGGTTCCCATTACCAAACGGAGATGGTTAATCTGCAAATGCTCTGTCAACAAGCGATAATCTGCCAACACCATATCCTCATAATTGTATTTTGGGAAACGCATATGTAAGCCATCGCTTGGTTTACTGGATTTACCATGACCAATCGCATCGGGCAGTATAATGCAATATTTGTTGGCATCCAATAACTGGCCGGGACCGAATAAGAATCCGGCAAAACGATCATTCAAAAAATTGCCACCACTACCGGTTGTTCCATGCATGATGAGCACTGCGTTCGTAACCTTACCATTTTTATCTTTTTGCGGCTTACCAATCATGGTATAATGCAGTTTCAATGATTGCAAGGTTTCACCATCGGCAAAAGTAAAATTTTGAATAAGGTAATCGCCCTCAACAGGAACGGGATATTTTGCCTGCGAAAATGCAGCAGTAAAGCCAAACATGTTTAACAGAAGTAATAACGCTAGCATCCGGTTTGTGTTATGCATTTTTTGCATATCGTTTTCATTTAGGGTAGAAAGAAAGTTCTTACAACTTACTATTTTAAAAGTACATAAGGTGGTTCAATCTACCATTTGTTGTTCAACCAAGAATCATCGTGTGATTCGGTACTGGTGTATGCATAAAATATTTTTGATGCATTGAAAAGTGTTTGCTTGCCCGGTTTTATTACATTTAAACTACCAAACTTACTTGCATGCCGGAAACCAGCATACATACCAAACCACATTTTCTGATATTAGATGGGCTACGGGGTGTTGCTGCTATTTTGGTGGTAATCTTTCATTTGTTTGAAGCCTACTACCCGACACTAGCCAATCATCCCATGCCTCACGGTTACCTGGCTGTGGATTTTTTCTTTTTGTTATCCGGGTTTGTTATAGGCTATGCATACGATGACCGTTGGGGGAACATGACTATTTGGGATTTTTGTAAAATACGATTGATACGTCTTCACCCAATGGTGCTACTTGGGGTATTGATTGGTACCATTGGTTTTTTCGTAGATCCCTTTACCAATGGAATGCAGCACGTAAGTGTATTACAGTTAATAGGCGTAATGCTGATCAGTTTTACTTTATTACCTGCTCCAGACATACGTGGTTGGGGCGAAACACATTCGCTGAATGGCCCCTGCTGGTCGCTGTTACAAGAGTATATTGCCAATGTAGTTTATGCATTATTTGTACGCAAATTCAGTAAGTTCTATTTATGGATATTGGTTATTATAAGTGGTATTATACTAACCTGTGTAGCATCTTATCGCGGTGATGTAGCTACAGGCTGGGGGTTTAACAGTTTCTGGATCGCATTGGTGCGTATGTGCTTTCCATTTTTTGCCGGGTTGTTATTGTTTCGTACCAATAAATGGTTACAAATTCCTATGGCATTTCCTGCTTGTTCGCTGTTATTGCTGTTATGTTTCTTCTTACCTAATTTTCGATTCAATGGTTTGTATGAAGCAGGCTGTATTATGTTCCTTTTCCCTTTCATCGTTTCAATCGGCGCCGGTGGAACCATTAGTGGTAACTGGGCAAAGCTTTGCAGATTTGCGGGGGCTATTTCTTATCCTATTTATATAACACATTACCCGTTTATCTATATCTATACCATGTGGATAGGAAATAAAAAGCCTCCAACTGAGCAAATTATTCCGGTGGCAATAGGCTTGTTCATTTTATTTCTTGTTATAGCCTATCTATCATTGAAATGGTTTGACGAACCTGTTAGAAAATGGCTTAAGAAGTTTATTTGAAGAACTGATTTCGGATTAGGTATAACAAGCACAAATCTGTTGACTACTTGCAGTAACGATATTTACTTTTTGTCTTGACACTACGGAACGAGTATCTTTAAAACTGAAACTGCTATATGACTATTCTTAAAATAATTCAATCGATTTGCATCAAATTGAGGATGAAATTTTTTCCAACACCACATGAGAAAGAAATAACGAGGTATTTTGCCGATGGTGGCGATGAACGATTCAGATTAAGTTTTGCACTGACAGACCAATCGTTGGTGATTGATCTGGGTGGTTATAAAGGCCAATGGGCTTCTGATATTTATGCAAAATACAATTGTACCCTATTGGTATTTGAACCGGTTTCAGTTTATTATCACCAATTAGTAGAAAGATTTAAACTGAATTCGAGAATAAAAATATTTCATCTGGCACTTGCCGAAAGCAAAAGAACAGAACAAATAGGATTGAGCGATGAGGGTTCCTCTCTATTCATAAATACTTCAGCTACCGAAATCATTCAATTAGAAGATGTAGCTGTTTTTTTTAAAGAATATCCAGTTGAGCAGGTTGATTTATTAAAAATAAATACCGAGGGTGCTGAATATGCGCTGCTGAACAGACTAATTGACACCGGGCTTATTAACAATATACAACAGCTGCATATTCAATTTCATGATTTTATACCTAATGCAGAAAGGCAATTACAAGAACTCACAGAAAAATTATCGGTAACGCATGTGCGAACGATGCAATATAAATTTGTGTGGGAAAACTGGGTGCGTAAAGAAAACCAATAGCCACACAGTAAAGTACTATTTGTAAGCCTGTTATTATTTAAACATCTGTTTCGTCGAAAGATAGCACGATTTCTGCTATACTAACTTTCACCTGGCGGCAGGCAACACCAGCTTTATCCAACATCATTCTGGAAGCTTTGGCAGAATCGGTTTCTGCGTATTTATCCGATAGATAAATCACTTCCGAAATACCTGATTGAATTATGGCTTTGGTACATTCATTACAGGGAAACAGTGCGGTGTATATTTTGCAACCATGTAAATCCATACCGATATTGTTTAAAATGGCATTCAGCTCGGCATGACATACATAGGGGTATTTGGTTTCGAGAAATTCGCCCTGCTTGGCCCATGGAAATACATCATCATCGCAACCCATGGGCAAGCCATTGTATCCGGCACCAACAATTTTATTCTTTGGGTTAACGATACAGGCACCTACCTGAGTATTGGGGTCTTTACTGCGGCGGGCAGATAGCAGGGCCACGCCCATAAAATATTCATCCCACGAAATATAGTTCTCTCTCTTTTTCAAAAAATACTGTTTTATGATTTGAAGAATACGAATGTATGTTTTTTGAGTGAGTTGGATACTGCAATAGAATAGGGAAAATCCAGAACAGTAGTGTTTGGTACCCGAAATCGTTTTCGCAGTTATTCTTTTCAAGCAAGGCAAAAGCGAATACATTTAAGTTATCTTCTTGCAGAAACTTTTATGGGATGTGGGCTAACTTCTTTGTATTGGTAAGCCCATGCATCTACCAACAAAATTGCTTAACCATATAATTGTATTGTATGTCATCCAGATTCTTTTTACAACTGGTGCTATTGCTATTGCTCTCTGCCAGTGGTATTTCACAAAAGGCTTCTCCCAAAAAAACAATTCAGCCCGTACTGGGCTACCGATCTGTTAAACTGTTATCTGTTAACGGTCTTCAATTTAAAGATCTTAATAGAAACGGGGTGTTAGACAAATATGAAGACTGGCGCCTTCCCAACAATGCCAGGGCTATGGATTTGCTTTCAAAAATGACGGTTGCACAAAAGGTTGGCTTTATGCTGATCAGTACAGCAAGATTAAAAAGTGAACGAGGCAATGCCAACAATGCAGGTGCGGGCAACAGCACTTCATCGAGCGATTTGAATGAAGAAGATCAGGTGCAGCCCAATAATATGTTTACCCGAAAGCCCTTGCCAGAACCTATGATGTCGTCGGTTGGCTCCACGAAAGGTGTTACAAAATTTCATCTGCGCCATTTTATTTTCCGTGCCAACGAAAGTGCGCGTATTACAGCAGAATGGAGTAATAAACTACAGGCATTGTGTGAAAGTGATGGGTTGGGCATACCGGCCATCATTGCTTCTAACCCACGTAATCATATAACCAAAGATGCGGCGATTGGGTTGAGTGTTGGTAAAACCGTTTTCTCTACCTGGCCAGGCGAATTGGGTTTATCTGCAATGCGCGATCTGAAACTGGTACGTGAATTTGCCAACATTGCGCGTCAGGAATGGGCGGCTGTTGGTTTGCGCAAAGGGTATATGTATATGGCCGACCTGAGTACCGAACCCAGATGGCAACGAATTGAAGGAACATTTGGAGAGAATGCGCCATGGGTAGCCAAAATGATTACAGAAATTGTTTTGGGATTTCAGGGCAATCAATTATCACCTTCTTCTATTGCCATGACCACCAAACATTTTCCGGGAGGTGGTGCAGGAGTTGGCGGACAGGATCCACATTTTGAGTGGGGTAAGTATGAGCATTTTCCGGGTAAGATGTTTCATAACAACCTCATCCCTTTTCAAGCGGCTATAAAAGCTGGTACTTCGGCCATTATGCCTTATTATTCTATTCCGCAGGATACGAAGTATGAAAAGATCGCTTATGCATATAATAAAGCAGTGATCAAAGATTTGCTGCGCGATAGTTTGGGTTTTAAAGGCATTATTAATTCTGATACGGGACCTATAGAAATGATGCCATGGGGTGCAGAAAATTTATCTATCACTGAACGCTACAAAAAAACATTGGAAGCCGGTGTGAATATTTACTCCGGTACTGCTGATCCTACCAAATTATTGGAAACTGTAATATCGGGTATGGTAGATATGAAATTGGTTGATAATTCTGTGTATCGTTTACTAATGGAGAAATTTGCATTGGGCATTTTTGAAAATCCATATGTGGATGAAAAAGCAGCAGATGCATTTGTAGGCAATGCCGCTTTTCAGGCAAAGGCAGATCTGGCCATGCGCAAATCAATAGTACTGCTCCGTAATGAAAATCAGGCATTGCCCGTTAAGCCTAAAACAAAAATCTACGTTGAGTCCTATTTTCAAAAAAGAAATGGTAATGCCAGTACCGTATACCAGCCGGAAAATAACAAATACGATATCAATTTTGTAAAAACGCCGGAAGAGGCTGATATGATACTGGTATGGATTGCACCAGGTGCAAGATCCCTGTTCCAGTCCGATGGTTCACCGATATCACTTTCTTTATCAAAAAATTCGGTGGATATCAACTACATCAATTCGCTGATGGCAAAAAAACCTACTGTATTAGCCATCAATTATACCAACCCTTGGGTAATTGATGAGATCTACCAGGATCAAAATAAAAAAAACATCAAAGCTGTGGTGGCCACATTTGGCACTACCATCGAAGCTTTGCTGGATGTAGTAACCGGCAAATTTAATCCTTCGGGAAAAATGCCTTTTACCACGCCGGTGTCTGAGGCGGTTGTTGAAAAACAATTATCGGATGTGCCGGGGTATTTGAAAGGTGCGGGGTATTCGTTGTTTAGGTTTGATGAGGGGTTGCGTTATAAATAATATTTCACCCCGTCGACTCACCCCGTCGACTCACCCCGTCGGCACTTCGTGCGACGACCCTCTCTACTTTGTAGAGAGGGTGAATACCTTTTTTGCTACCCTCTTCTCTGCTTCGCAGAGAAGAGGGTACCGTTTACGAACAGTTGTTTATATTATTATATCATAAATGTTTTCGCCTGGAAGTATTCATTTGTTTTTACGGGTTACTTTTTACAGAAAATGGTATTAAGGAGTAGAAATAAATATAAAATGATACAGAAAACATACTTCAAAACAAAAGATTACTGTAAAGTAAAATTTTCATTTGCCATTGAAAACGCAGAAACTATTGAAATTCTTGGCCTGAACAGCGATTGGGAAAATGCAATCGTTATGAGCAAGAAAAAAGATGGCAGTTTCAGCACCGATGTATCGTTACCGAAAGATTCACAACACGAATTTAAATACCGCATTAATGCATCCGAATGGGCCAATGAGCCTGCCGCTGATAGCGAAACACCGAATGTGTATGGTGGAAGCAACAGTGTGATTTCTTTGTAGTTAAAGGAGTTATAGAAGTTAAAAGGGTTAAAGAGGTTAAAATAGTTAAAGGGGTGATCTTACTTCTCTCACTAATTTAACCTCTTTAACTATTTTAACCAACCACCTGCACACAGCCAAACATCTCCTTTAATAATTTTGTATTCTCAATCATTTTCTTATTTTCGTTCTGCAAAGTCACAGTACATAATGTGACAGCCCTTTATACCAATTTTACGCCGATGAACATCTAAGCAGAGCTTAGGCAGACATGATTGAACGTTTGAGCTCACGATAACCCCACTGTTAGTCCTTTTTCAAAGGACTTGTATCTCATTATATTTACTATTAACTATTACTCAATGACTGTTGATACCAAAACTATGGGCAAGAGAAGCGTCTGGTCCTATATAAAACAATCACTTAACAGCGAGCACGCTGATTTTACTACCGGCAGCATACGCAAAGCCATATTTCTACTCGCTATTCCCATGATACTGGAAATGTGTATGGAGTCTGTATTTGCTGTGGTAGATATTTTTTTTGTAGGCAAACTGGGTCCGCATGCAGCGGCAACGGTTGGCCTTACTGAATCTTTTTTAACCATTGTATACTCTGTTGCCATTGGGTTGAGCATGGCTGCAACCGCTATGGTAGCAAGGCGTGTGGGCGAAAAAAATCCGGATGGTGCGGCCAAGGCAGGTGCGCAGGCTGCGCTGCTTTCTTTTATCATCACTATCCTGATAAGTATTACCGGTTTTTTCTTTGCCGAAAATATTCTGGAACTGATGGGTGCAGATGAAAAAATCATTGCGCTAGGCAGTGGGTATACACGCATTATGCTTACGGGAAATGTGGTGATCATGTTGTTGTTTCTCATCAACGGAATTTTTCGCGGTGCGGGAGATGCAGCCATTGCGATGCGTAGTTTATGGCTGGCCAATATCTGTAACATCATACTATGCCCGATACTGATTCATCGATATGGGTTACCGGGCGCGGCCATGGCCACTACCACCGGAAGAGGCATTGGTGTTTGTTACCAAATCTATCATTTATTCAAAGGCAAGGGTATTATTAAAATACATCTGCATCATTTTGTACCAGACTTTACCGTATTGAAATCTATTTTTAGTATTGCCTCTACAGCTACTTTACAATTTCTGATTGGCTCGGCCAGTTGGATAGCTATGGCTCGTATCATCTCCGGTTTTGGAAGCGATGCCATGGCAGGTTATACCATTGCGATTAGATTGCTCATTTTCTTTTTAATGCCAGCATGGGGATTGAGTAATGCAGCTGCCACATTAGTGGGGCAAAACCTGGGAGCAAAACAGCCTGAACGCGCCGAAGCTTCAGTGTGGCAAACGGCTAAGTACAATGCCATTTTTATGGGTATCGTTTCATTGCTGTTTATTATCGGTGCTGAATTTTTTGTATCACTGATAAATACAGAACCCGCTGTTGTAAAAACTGCTGTGCTTGCTTTGCGCATTGTAAGTTTCGGGTATATTTTTTATGGCGTGGGAATGGTGATGATCAATGCATTTAATGGTGCAGGTGATAGTAAAACACCCACCTGGATTAACCTGTTCTGGTTTTGGATTTTTCAGATACCGTTTGCCTATGTATTGGCAGATGTTTTGAAGATGGGACCTACCGGTGTATTCATTGCCATTGTAGTAACGGAAACCTGTATTACCATTACCAGTGTGATTCTATTTAAAAAAGGGAAATGGAAATTGATTAAGATTTGATTTTTCTCTTTTATAACTTCGACCTCTTTGCGGTGAATTTTTTTCACCGCGGAGGCGCGGAGTTATATGAGTTTACGCAGAGGGGAGGTTAAAACCAGCCGCGTTTTCTGAAGACAAATATCATGGCTATCGGGATAAAAATCATTAAACCGGCTGCAATGTAAAAGCCGTATTCGTCATGGATATAGGGAAGCTTATCAAAGTTCATCCCGAAAATACCGCCGATTACAGTAGGTGGTGCCATTAAGCAGGTTACCACGGCCATTACTTTCATTACCTCATTCATCTTCAGATTAATATTGCTGATGTAGAGATCTTGCAGGCTCATCATCATATCGCGGTAATTCTCTGCCAGGTCATTAGCCTGTACAATATGATCGTAGATGTCTTTAAAATACTTAGTGGTTCGTTCTTCCAGTAAGTCGCTATCACTTCTAATAAAACCATTCACCAGATCGCGTACCGGACTTACATTTCTTTTCAATACAATCAACTCTTTACGCAGGTTATTTATCTCGGCCAATGCCCGGGTATTGCTGCTACGAATAATTTTCTCTTCCAGTATTTCAATATGCTCGCCCAGTTTTTCCATTACGATATAATAGTGATCTACAATCATATCAATCAATGCATAACACAAATAATCTGCTTTACTGATGCGCAATTTGGTATTGGCCACCCGTAGTTTTTCCCTGATCGGATCAAACACATCCCGCTGAGAATCTTCCTGAAAAGAAATCACAAAATCTTTACCCAAAACAATGCTGATCTGTTCAGTTTCTACGGCACCCGTGCGGTCGTTGAAATACAGCATGTTTAACAGACAAAAAAGTATGGGATCCATTTCGTCCATTTTGGGGCGCTGCCCAACACTCATAATATCTTCCTGTATCAGGTTGTGTATGGTAAACTGGTTACAAATGGCTTCTACATCGGCCTTTCGAATACCATCAATATTAATCCATGAAATATTGCCATTATCGCGCAGCGGAAAACAATCTGTTATGTGTTCGTGTTTTATTTCTTGCACCTGTTCGCTGTTGTAATCGAATATGTTGATGTGTATCTCAGCAGCTTCTTCCCGTTTTGGTAATACGGTAGGATTTACCAAAAAAATATCCCTTGTTCGTTTGGTATTGAAAAGAGACAATACATTGAAATATTTCAGGTATTTATTTTGTGCCATAGATGAAAGGTACGAATATGAACGGAAGGATTCGTGGATTGGCCAATGATTGTATCCTGTTTCGTTTTACATTTGTTGCCAACTATGCCCGTTCTTCCGCAACCACATTTTACCGCACCTTTCTGGCAATTCAATGGACACATGCAAACCATTGTACCAAGCCTGTTCAGAAAAATAGCTTTCAAATATCATCAAAGAGAAAGACTGGAATTACCTGATGGGGATTTTGTAGACCTTGACTGGCATTTTACGCAATCCGAAAAAAAGAAGCTGGTGATTATTACCCATGGACTGGAGGGCGATTCGCACCGGCATTATGTTTTGGGGATGGCCAAATTGTTTTCTGAAAATGGATATGATGCCCTGGGATGGAATTGCCGGAGTTGTAGTGGCGAGTTAAACCGTTTACCGCGCTTCTACCACCATGGCGATGCAAAAGATCTGAGACTGGTAATTGAACATGCCATTAGAAAATATGGTTATTCGTCTATTACACTGGTAGGGTTTAGTATGGGAGGTAGTTTAAGTTTGCGTGTGGTAGCAGAGTTTCCGAATGAGGTACCCGTGCAGGTAAAAAAAGTGGCCACTTTTTCTGTTCCCTGCGATTTGTTAAGTAGTGTAAAGATCTTATCGCAAAAAACCAATACCATTTACAGCAAGCGTTTTCTTCGCAAGCTGGGAGAAAAAATAAAAGTGAAGGAAAAAATATTTCCTGAATTGATCAGCTATGCCGGTTATGAAAAGATCAAACATTTTATTGATTTTGATAACCGGTACACTGCGCCTTTACATGGTTTTACCGATGCATACGATTTTTATACAAAAGCCAGTGTAAAACCTTTTCTTACTAATATCCGTGTACCCTCGCTGATAGTGCAGGCGTTGAATGATACTTTTCTTACACCGGAATGTGTGTGCACAGAAGAGGCTGCCAATAATCCTTTTTTATTTTTAGAAACCACAGATCATGGTGGGCATTGCGGTTTTATGTTACCGGGTTCTGTATTTAGCTGGGCGGAGTTGAGGGCACTTGAATGGTCGGAGGGGGAAAGTAGTTAGCATATTATTTTATTAGTTACAGTTGTACTGTTAAAAATCCAACACCCTATTATTCGAGGTTTTTTATCGCTCAAGGCCGCTGGGCCTCGTTCCTGTTACCGGGCTACTTTGGCCTCTGATCAGGTCTGCTTCGCATGACCTGATCTGTCTGCGCTTCGCTGGACACCGAACCCAAAGAGGCCCGTCCACAGGAACTGATTAGAAATAATCAATCAAACACTCAGTAAATAAATTCTTATTTTTTAATGAACACCTTGGGGGAAACTGAAAAAATATGACGCGGATCAGTACATGATTGGAAACTATCTATCCACCAATAACTTTTTTTGGGATGGGATAAAATTTAATTGCTCAACCATTCTAAATAATCTGTAATTGGCTCTGACAAAATCCAATGTAAAACTGTCCAGAAAACAACAGCTCCAACATTGAGCAACAGTTTTATGATTACGGGTTTTCTGGGTTTGGTATTGATTAAAGGTATTGCGCAGAACAGAATTGTTAGCACCAGGTGAGTTAACGCAAAAAACCAAAGCTGAATACCTGTTCCCAAAGAACCAGAACTGTTATCAGAAAGGTACTGGGAATAAGAAAAGTATGAGTATGCTAGCGCAATTAAAAAGTGGACCATCAATATTTTTAGTAGGTAACTTTTCACGGGTTGTTTTTAATTATAGATGCTGTTTTGAGGATAGGTGTAGGTAATAAGGAGTTTCTTAGGTGCTTATTCATCAGCTTATCCATATTTGCACAAAAGCATATTAGTATGCTTTCCTACAACATTCTCATTGCCAGATATTGGTCATTGGTGTTATGTTAATTTACATCCCTACCATTTAGTGAAGCAACTCCCATTCGTATTTCACCATAACTGATTTCTTCGGGTAAATTATCTTTTAGCAATTTTAAACTTAAGCGTCCATACTTATTTGCTGCCTGGGCAATCAATTCCTGTTTGTCATCTGGCACAAACTCGTTTATATCCAATTCGCCGGTGGTGATATAATAACTGAGATGCGTTTCAACAGTAGTGATGGCCAGTTGGCGCTCTTCCGAAATTTCGGAAATGGTTTTTCCGGAACGATACATTTCATAACTGATGCGTTTAGTATCTGAAGCCCTTTCCCTGGGTTCTCTCGGTGCGCGTATTTTTTTAGTGCGTGCCGGTTGCTTTAATTCCATCCTTGTATCGAGGGAGTGGTCGTTGCAGTAGTCCTGCACTTTTTCCAGAAAGGGTGCGCCATACCTTTCAATTTTAAAAGCACCAAATCCTGAAATATTAGGCAAATCCATTTTGGTGAGTGGTAAATAGGTGGCAAGATCCAGCAAACTACTATCACTGAAGATGAGGTAGGCCGGAACATTTTCTTCATGCGCAATGCGATTGCGTAATTTTTTTAATTCTTCAAATAATTCCTTTTCGTAAGCATGTTGCTGGTAAATAACCGGTTCTTTGGCAATACGAACTTGTACCGGAGCAGTTAAGAAAACCTTTTCAGCCTTGAATAAAACGGGATTGCTTTTCTCTGTCAGTTTCAATATGGGGTACTCACCACCACTTTGTTGCAGGTAACCAAAATGCTGTAGCTCTTTTACATAATGCAGCCATTCTTCTTTGGGCTTATCTTTTCCAATACCGTATACAGATAATTTTTTATGCTCTTCACGTATCTTCTCACCATTACTGCCTTTTAAAATATCCACCACATAACGCATACCAAACGATTGGTTAAGCCTATAAACAGTACTTAATATTTTCTGCGCAATCACGGTACTGTCTTGCACCTCCGGTTTGCTTAAACAATTATCGCAACTGCCACAATAGTCTGGTGCTTCTTCGCCAAAATAATTCAACAGGTATTTTCTTCGGCAGGTTCTGGTTTCGCAAAGCTGAACCATCTGGTCGAGCTTTTTTAATAAGATCTTTGTTTGCTCCGGATTGTCTTCTACCTGTGCAAAGCCTTTTAGTTTAATTACATCTCCTGCACCATAAAATAAAATAGCTTCACTGTGTAAACCATCCCTACCGGCACGACCGGTTTCCTGGTAATAACCTTCCATATTTTTTGGCAGATCGGCATGCACCACAAAACGTACATTACTTTTATTGATGCCCATACCAAAGGCGATGGTGGCCACCATAATTTTAATATCATCTTTCAGAAAAAGATCCTGGCGTTCGTCGCGGGTATTTTTTTCCAGTCCTGCATGATAGGCTGCAGCACTATACCCATCTGCCTGCAGATCGGTTGCCAGGTTTTCGGTGGCAGCCCGGCTTAAACAATAAATAATACCACTATCTTCTTTGTGCTCTTCCAAATAATCTACCAATACATCATAATAGCCTTTCTTGGGTTTGATGTAATAATAAATATTGGGGCGGTTAAAACTGTTTTCAAAAACCCGGTAATGGGTAACATGCAGTTGTTCAATAATATCCTTCTTTGTTAAAGCATCTGCTGTTGCCGTTAACGCAATGATAGGGATAGAAGGAAAAATATCTTTTAACTGGCTCAACACCCGATATTCTTTTCTGAAATCGTGACCCCATTGACTGATGCAATGTGCTTCATCGATGGCAAATAATGAAACGGGTATATCCTGCAGAAAGCGCAAAAACTGTATTTCGCCACCTACCAGTTTTTCAGGGGCTACATACAATAGTTTCAATTCATTGCGGCGTAGTTGTTGTAAGATAAAAGATTGTTCACCGCTGCTTTGAGAGCTGTTTAGAAAAGCTGCTTTCACTCCACTCAATACCAAGGCATCTACCTGATCTTTCATCAGCGCAATTAATGGGCTCACTACAATGGTAACCCCGGGAAAACACAGGGCGGGTACCTGATAGCAAAGACTTTTGCCACCACCGGTGGGCATGAGTACAATAGCATCGTTTCCCTTCAATAAATGGGTAATGATCTCTTCCTGGTTATGCCTGAATTCGGTATACCCAAAAACCGATTCCAGTATCTGGTGTGGTTCTGCGATGGTGGTGATATTTGTGTTGCCTTTGCTCATTCGCCTGCAAGATAAGTGCTGCTTTCTTTATTTGATTAAGCATTATTACGCAGCAAAAAAGGGTATTTTGCCCCTTGTACAAACCGCAAGGATTCCTTTCTTTTGCATGCTGACACTATCCAATAACGTTAGTTATAAAAATCATATTTCTGTTTATCATTCATATGTCCTATGAAAAACGGCTTCCTTAGGGAAGCCGTTTTCGTGTATCTAATGAAGTAAACTTCTTATTGCAATTCCCTGATCCAGATATTACGATAGCTCATGGGGTTGCCGCCATCCATACCATGATCCTGTAATACCAGGGGTTCTTTATTACTATGTGCTTCATACTTGGGTGCGCCTATCCATTCGGTATGTCCTTTAATGGCCACATTGTTTTGAACCAGTACACCATTGTGTAAAACCGTAATTTTTGCCGGCGATTGCAGTTTGCCATCCGAAAAAAATACCGGTTCGGTAAAGATCACATCATAAGTTTGCCATTCGCCGGGCTTGCGGCTGGCATTTACCAGTGGAATATGTTGTTTATAAATACTGGCGGCCTGTCCGTTTACATAGGTAGGGTTGTTGTAAGAGTCGAGCACCTGTAATTCATATCGGCCCATAAAAAATATACCGCTGTTGCCCCGTGTTTGGCTGGCACCTGCAATCAAGGCTGGTTGTCTCCATTCAATGTGTAACTGGCAACTGCCAAAGCCCTGTTTGGTGGCAATATTACCCGAACCTTTTACAACCGTTAGTGCACCATCTTTATCTATTTTCCAACCGGGCATTCCGCCGTTTTCTTTTTGCCATTGGGCAATATCTTTACCACCATATAAAACAACTGCATCAGAAGGTGCATCGCTACTGGCTTTGCCGGGGGCAACCATTGCAGGAACGGGCTCCCATAATTCTGTTTTAGCAGCTTCTTTAAAGAGGCTGTCCTGGTTTATTTTTTTCTGGGCCATAGCAGTACCGGCAAGCAGTATGGCAGAAGAGAAGAGGAGTGTCTTTTTCATACGGCTAATCTATTAATAAAATCGTTAATCAAGCCTAAGTCTTTGTGGTATTGTTTGGTGGCATCTTATTGTTTTTTGGGTAGTTGCACGCAAAGGCGCTAAGGCGCAGTTTTTTTTATAATACCGGTTTGGGCATTTTAGAGAGGCGAACGGTTTTATCGCGCTGGATGGTTTCGGTGCCTTCGGCGGGGAAGTCTTCGGCCTGTAATTCTATTCTTCGGGTAATATCGTTGAGAGAGGTTAGGCGCTGAACGGTATAGGGAATGGTATCGAGACCGGATACAAATTTTAAGATATAGGTATAGATACCAATGAGGTTACCTGCGAGAATGGTAGATCCTGAAACGGGGTGTGTAACCATTAAAGAAATACCGATTACTATCATCACCATTAATTCCATGATACCAAAATTCCATGCTTCCTGATCGCTGATGCGTATTTGCCAGTGGCGGAGATTATTGAAATGTTTGAAGATGGCATTTTTATCGCCCGAGCCAATAATGTCCACCTGCTGTTCCAGTTCATCATTTTTTAAGCGATTTAATTTTTTCATTCGCTTACCATAAATATAACTGATGCCCACAACGGGTAATAAAATAGCCAAACACAATACCACAACTGAACTATCGTAAAAGTATAATAAGATGGCAGAGCCTAATAAATTATAAGCAGCTTCGATTACATATACCAGATCGAACTCCAAAAAATCTACAAACTCTCTGGCCAGTGTAGAGTGGGCGCTGAGTTTAGAAACTTCTGACTGGTCAATTCTTCTTGATAAAAATCTTGTAACAAGCGAAGTATAAATGGCAGAATAGGTTCGGGTATCATAGCGATGCCGAAGGGTGCCGATGATGAGCCAGGCAAGATGCACGGCTGAAAGAATGATGAGCCCACGATAACTTCCTTTAATGAGATCATTCACGGCTTCTCCCAAAAAGAAAGGGCGAAGCAAAGCCCCCAGCATTTCCAGCGAAAACAACAGGTAGGTCAATACCAGTTGCGCACGGTGTTTTTGCATCAGCTTTTTAAGAATCTCAAATCTCGACATAACAAACTCCTTTCTAGCTATGTAAGACTGTTAAAAGGAGCTAATGTTTAAGCCGGTTTGTTGTTTTCTCTGCTAGTAACTGAGTTTCCAGGCTGGCCCTTAACCCATCCGCGACAATTAGCCGCCCCGCATTGGCATTGAAAAGGCTCCATGTGTTCATCCAGAAAAGAGGCATAATCAAGGGTAAGTTCATCTGCAGGATGGATTTCTTTGAGGGCTATCACATTTAATCCATCATAGGCTGTATTGGGATCACAACTATGATTTTGAGGTGCCCATGCAGCAGGATCATCATCCCATAATAAAAATACTTCATTGCTAAGCGGGTAGGCATAGCGGCGAAAGGTTAACTTTTCTTTATCAGTCCAGTTTTCCTCTACAAACCGTCGGGTAATGATGCGTTGCGAACGGCCCTCGCCAGTAAAAACACATTCTGCAGGTTGAATGTGTTGGGTAGCATACATGCCATAACCGGCTATGGCATTTCCTTTAATGATATACTTTTTATGTTTTCTTTGGTAGCGGGCCATTCCTTCGGCAATCATGTGGCGAAGAAAATTCTGTTGCCCAATACCATCGTATTGCAAAATAAAATCAGCCGAGCCTTCGTATCCGTTACTATAAAAAACAGAACAGGTAAAATTTATTTCGAGAAAATAGAGCTGGCCTTTATTATTCAATCTGAAATCCAATCGTGCATAACCGACACCATTAAAGCCTTTGAATATTTTTTGTGCCGCCTCACGAAGTTGCGCTTCAATATGCGCATCGTTACAGGGAATATTGGCAAGTGGATGCAGCTCGGATGTTTTTAATGCATAGGTTTTAAAAACAAAACCTGAAGGAAAAATATATTCTACCGGTTTGAAGGTAGTGGCAGTTTCTCCGTCTGTATTGGCAGCAATGAGCACGGTAAATTCTCTTCCTTCAATATATTCTTCTGCTAATAATTGTGGGTATTCTTGTATAGTGGCATTTACTTTTTGAATGAGTTCCTGCTTATTGTGCACCAATGATTGATCATCCACACCCAAACTATCCCCGGCTTTTGCGGGCTTGATAAACAGTGGGAATTGTAATTGCGTACAAGCCAATTCAATATCTGACTCCTTTTCAATTAAAACATACGATGGTGTGGCAACGCCTTCGCAATAGGCCACATATTTCATTTGTTCTTTAGAAGGATCGTATAAGAGTACCGTTGGGCCGGTGTAGGGAAGCTGCAACAGATCCAGCGTATAAATAACATCAATAGAGGGCACTTCCCATTCCAGGTAGCCTTCGCAGAGATTGATAAAAACAGCATAGCCTTTGTGTTGTAAAGCTTTAAGCTGTTTGTAGGTAGTGAGTTTGTTGAGAAATATATGATCTACCTGCGCTTCGGGCAATAGATTAGAAAGATCACGCGGGGGATCGTAGTATTGATAATCCACAGCGGTGGTGGAGTAATCGGGTTGTAGTACGCAGACTTTCATCATTATTTTGCCACTGATTTCACTGATTTACACTGATGGGATGCGTTTGAATGCATCGTTGATAATTGCTATAATCGCTTCGGTGAATGTTATACCACTTATACGCAATATAGCGCCGATAGAAGTATAATTTTCATCTTCACTTAAGCCGCACTGTGCATTTACTTCGAGTACAAATAATTTTCCGGTTGATTGATCCATTCTGATATCGACCCTTGTATAACCAGTTCCGCCGGTAGCTTTGTAAGCATCTATACTCAGCTGCTGCAAAGCTTTGTGCAGACTTACATCGGGTAACTGGTATTCATAAAAATTATCTTCGCCGGGCATGGGAGTTTCGTCTTCATAAATTTCCCATAACCTGTCGAACGATAAAAATTTTTCTGTCTCCGGAAGCGATGCATGAAACACTCTTTCTACCGGTAATAATACAGTACAGCTTTCCGGAAAAATGGCTGAGCCAATAACCATGGTGGTGTATTCAGGACCGGAAATAAAAGCTTCTGCAACAATCCCCTCTGCCGCCAGGTTCCAACCGCGATAGCCGGTAAACATATGTTGTACCTGTTGCTGCAGCTCATTAATATTGTGTACTACATTTTTAATACCCACGCCCATACTACCACCAGAAACAGCAGGCTTTACAATAATGGGCGAACCCAGTCTCTCAAAAATACCATCGAGGTTTTGACTTTGGGAAGTAATGGCTTCCCATGGCGCATTAGACACCTGGGCTTTATCAAAAGCCTGCTTCATCGGAATTTTGGAGGTGGTGATGCGATAAAAATATTCATCGGCACCTGTATACACTAATCCATTTTTTTGTAATAACTGCACCACAGAAATACCCGGTGTACCGTTCACTTCATCACCATCGCACAAGTTCAATACCACCGGAAAAAAAATCGCTTCCTGCTTTTCTAAGCTAATTTTTTCTATAATGGCGGCATAATCGTTTACCGTAACAGGCTGCCATTGCCAGGGAATATTGAGTTCGGCAAAGGTTCTTGTATATTCTTCTATGCTTTGTGAGAAATCGTAGTAGTAATCAATATTAATATCCTCTGTAATCAGGTGCGGGGCCAGTACCCATACTTTTAAACGGTTAACAGGAACAGCGGGAATCCATTGAGCAGGGAGGGGCATGTAGGTTACTTCTTTCTGCTCAGCAGTTGTTCATGAATAAAATGAGTAAGCTGGTAGCGTTTGCTTTCTTCTTCTGAAAGAAATGCAGCGCCCTGAATCTTATGCAAACACTTTGCGGTTCCACAAAAACAATCAAAGGGCTGTGTCATCTGCCATTCGGTGGAGGGATAAAAGAACATGAGTTCATCGCCCGGCTGAATCTCTTTCAAAGCTATCAGCAGCATTTTTGAAGTGTCGAAAAAGACATTGGGATCACAACTGTGGTTTACGTACTGTAAAAAATCGGGTTCGAGTGTAATGTGTTTTTGTTCTCCGGTTTGAACGGTTAGATAAGTGGCAACATTCAATACTTTATCTGCAGAAAATTCGCAGATGGTTTCGCCGGCATCAAAAAAAGAAGCAGCGTGTAAGGATCTTTCACCGGTGATTCCGTTTTGCATGATATCTGCAAAACCATGTTTGCTTACCATTTTGTAAGCCGATGTAACAGCAGTAATCATAAACCTTTGATTGTTGAGAAACCAATAAGTTTAAATTTCAATAAAATATAGATGGTTATTGTATTTGAGGCGTTTTAATACTCCACATTTAAACCACAATTATTCACAGATGATTGATTAAATCTCTCTTATGTCGTTTGTAACATTAGTCTCTTACAAATCCGGGATACCATTTTAATTAATTTTTCATAGCTATATCGATCACCTTGTCGGCTATTAGTACCCTCAATAATACCGTGTTTAAACGGTTGTTCTCTTATGCTTCACTTTCTACCTTGTAAACAGGATGCATACTACATAACCTTAAAAACACCTGTATGGAAAAAAGAAAAATCCGCGTAATCATTGCAGATGATCATATGCTGTTCCGGTCTGGATTACGCACATTGTTACACCAGTTAGGTAATATAGATATTGTTGGTGAAGCCATTAACGGACAGGATCTCTTAAAGCGTTCCATTGAATTAACGCCGGATGTGATACTCACTGATATTGGTATGCCTATTATGGATGGGGTGATTGCTACCAAAGAAATTGCGCGTCGCAAATTAGGCAGCCGTATTGTTGTTTTGTCGGCCTTTGGAAAAGAAGAAGCTATTTTAAAAATGCTGGAAGCGGGTGCATTGGGTTATGTATTAAAGACAGCAGACTGCGAAGAAATTTCAGAAGCCATCAGTACCGTATACCATCATAAACCTTATTTCTGTAAAGAGATAGCGGAAAGACTAACCGAAATCGTTACTAAAAATTACCAGTTACCACCAAGCCCCGATGTACATTTTACAGAGCGTGAAAGAGAGATCATGCGATTGATTTGTAAAGAGTGCACCAGTAAAGAAATTGCTTATACGCTTAGCCTAAGTAAACGAACGGTGGAAGGGCATCGTACCAGGATTATGGATAAGGTGGGGGCTAAGAGTATAGCGGGGGTGATTCGGTATGCGGTGGAGAAGGGGGTTTGGAAAAAATAAATATCAACTCACCCCGACATCGACTCACCCCGACTTCGCTTCGCTGGTCACCCCTCTCTACTTTGTAGAGAGGGGGATACGGAGGGTATTATTAAAAGTATTTTATGCAATCAGGTCAATTTAGTTCTTCGACTGCATTTGCCAGGATGCTGCGGAGGAACCAGACGAGGGAAGAGACAATTATGTGGGGGTTGCTGCGTAACAGGCAGTGTATGGGATACAAGTTTGTTCGGCAGCATCCAATTAAAGTTTGGGAAACGAGTGGCAGATGGCATTATTACTATGCCGATTTTTATTGCGCAGAAAAAAGACTGGTGGTGGAAATTGATGGACTGATTCACTGTTTACAGGAAGACTACGACCGGACGCGGGATATCATTATGCTTGAATTGAAGTTGCAAGTGTTGCGGGTGTGGAATGAGGAGGTGAATAGAGATTTGGTGGGGGTTTTGCGAAAAATTGCCTCGGCACTCAATTCCATCGACTCATCCCCCGGCCCCTTCTCTACTTTGTAGAGAAGGGGTGCAAAGCTCCCTTCTTTGCGAAGCGGAGGAGGGTTGGGGATGAGTTGAAAGAAGGTGGGTTAGTAGCCCCATTTTTTCATGATTGCCAAATCTTCTTTTACGCAATCCAAAGGCTTTTTACCCTGATATGATTCCTGTTCAATGATGAAATGTAAGGTGCCTCCTGATTTTTTTCCGAGGTCGGTAATGGCTTTGGTATTGGCAACACCGGCACCAAGGATGGTACTTTCGTAACCCTCGCCCATTTCTCCTTTAGCTGATTTGATCTCATCTTTTACATGCATGGAAACAAAACGTCCGGGATGTTTTTTCACCAGTTCGTAAGCATTGGCTCCGGTACCGTATAAATTACCCATATCCAATTGCTGGGTTACCAGTTTGGGATCGGTATTGTCTAAAATAATATCGTATACTTTTTTTCCGTTTAGTTCAACGGTAAATTCAAAGTTGTGGTTATGGTATCCAAAACGCATACCCGATTTTTGACAGAGCTCGCCACTTTTATTAAACACTTCCATGTAACGTAACATGTCATCATAGGTTTTACGCAAACCTTCATCCAGCCAGGGGCTGATCACTAACTCCTGCCCTACAACAGCTGCATCTTCTACAGTGTATTTCCAACTGTCTGTAAATTGTTTTTTACCGGCATCCCAATGGTCTTTACCCATAACGGTATGTCCGCTCAGCATTTTCATGCCATGTCCTTCCAGTATTTTTTTAAACTCTGTGGCACTGTATCCATAAAATTTCCGGTTTACATAATTGGCATGTTCTACATAGCGGTACCCCATATCTGCCAGGGCTTTTAGTGTGCTCAACGGATCTTTTTTCATTTCATCTCTGATAGAATACAGTTGTATACCTGTAATGGCTTTGGGTGCGGCAGCAGCCAGTAATTGTTTGGAGAAAAAAGAACTACCTGCAACTACAAGGGCAGTGTTTTGGAGGAAGGTTCTGCGTGAACTGTTCATAGGTAAACGTTTTATATGGCGGTTAGGTAATCGAAAGGAAATTCAATATACGTAATAATCGGTTGTAGAAAAAGATCAAAAGGTCTATGCAGGTAACATTTTTGGCACACTAAGGCACAAGGGCACGGTTGGTTTACACCATTAGGATTTGCTTATCTTTTTTTAAGTGGATCAAGCAAATAGGCCAACCCGTTAAGCTGTATCACATACATGGTTTCTAGTAATATGCCCAGTTTGTTTTTAGGGAATCCCTCACGTTGCAACCATTCCAAATAATGTGTGGGCATATCGCATAAAAGGCGGTCTTTGTATTTACCGTAGGGCATGCGCATGGTTACCAGATCTTGAAGGAGTTCGGGGTGGAGATGGGTGGTGTCGAAAGGCATTCGTAAAAATAAGGATTATCGCCTCACCCCTGCCCCTCTCCACTGTGTGGGGAGGGGGAGCTCCCTTCTCCATGAAATGGAGAAGGGCTGGGGATGAGGTGAGGAAATGTAGTTACTTTGCCAGTATGAAAACGGCCACCGTTCAAGAATTAAAACACGAACTGCAGGATACCAGCCATGCCAAACTATTGGAACTATGCCTTCGGTTGGCACGGTTTAAAAAAGAGAATAAAGAACTACTTACTTTTTTACTTTTCGAATCGCATGATGAAGAGGCGTATATCAATGGCGTGAAAGCCTTACTGGAAGAGGGTTTTACCGAAATTCCCAAACCCAACTTATACCTCACTAAAAAAAGTCTGCGAAAAATTTTGCGCATAGCCAACCGTTATATTAAATATTCGGGATCTAAACTGGCAGAAGCCTCATTACTTATTCATTTCTGCGGTCTGATGAAAACATCGGGTATCCCTTACCAGAAAAGTACGGTGTTGAATAATATCTATACTATGCAATTAAAGAAGATAAGCATAGCCATGAAAAGCCTGCATGAAGATATTCAGTATGATCTGCAGAAAGAATTGGATGAATTGTAATTTCTCTTTGGAAAAAATTTCACCGCTAAGACGCTAAGGCGCAAAGTTTGCGCGAAGAATAGAGGTTAACTTTCCTCCTCAAAAAATAATTTATAGTAATGTTTACCACTCATTTCATCATAGCCTTTCTCAATCAGGTCGCGGCGGCCATGGATATAAATGTGAAAATTTTTATCCAGCTTTAATACACTCTTGAATACACGCTGTTGTTTTTTAACAGCTGATAAATGAATGTCAAATTCATCTTCAATGGTTACCTGCCTTGCTGCTTCGTAGGTTTGTTTGTATTGGGTAAAACTATCTATCACTTCCGGATGGTGCAATACTTCTTCCGCAAATTCGGTAAACTTAAACTCCTCTTTAGTTTTAAAATAATCCATGCTGCGGTTCAGCATATCTATCTGGTCGCTTTTATTTACATCGAATTTTTCTGCAAGTTCATTGCTGATAAACAATTTACACATACCCAGGGCCGCATCGGTATAATGGTAGCTGTTGGCACAGCGGGTTACCTGTAAAAAATCGTTTACCCAGTATTGAGCATCGTTTTGTTTATTGGTATTATCCACCACACATACTACATAGCCTTCTTCACGGTTCTGTTTAAATACCAAACAACCTTTATCCAGTTTATTGATGTTGATACCATCTTCCGCTATCACTTCCCAATTATCACCATGCGGAAATACTTTAAGAAAAGTTTCTTTGTTTTCACTTTTAAAAATACCGATGGCATCTATGTATTCCGTTCCAAATGGCACATTACTGAAATGGGCTACATACAACTCACCTTCTTTAACTTTTGCATGCGTGCTTTTATTATAGAGAAACTGCGCCAGTTGCGCACTGTACCTGGTAAACTGTTTGGGGTGGTTAAACAGCTCGCTTACATAATGATATACTTCGTTCATACCCAAATCACTGATATGCGTAAACCGGTATTGCTCATGTTCATTAAAAGCCCCCAGAAAATATTTTGCCAGCAAACCACGAACAATACCATCATTCAGGGTTAAGGGGTTAGCAGATAATTTTAGTTCCTCGCCGCGGGTAGGATTGCCCACTTTATGCACGATGACCTGGTTTAGCTGAACACTGTCGATGTTTGTCATAAGTTGCGAAGATAATGGTGAGTTCCTGTTATTCTATCTCTCTAAAATCTTTACCACTAAAGTGCAATACCCAGCAAATATTCTTTTGAAAAGCCACATAGCGAACCTTCGTTCCCTTGTGTCTTTGCGGTAAATACTGTAGCCTTTCTGCATTCAAAAAATCAAGAGGAGCCACTCCTCACCAAAATCAAATTCGGTTTTCCCCTATAAAAAGTGCACCTTTACATCAGTTTTGCTATATAAGAAAGGCAAATCATCCCCTTACACTTAAAACACCCGCATGTACACACAGATCTGGAGTAAATACCTTCCCATTATTAAAATATTATTGAAAAGAACTGTTAATGGCGACCAGGTATTGGATCTGAACCGTATTGATTTTGAAAGAGCAGGCAGTGGACGCAAAGCGGGTTATAAATTTTCCATCGAATTCACCAAGGGCCGTGTGGCCAATATTATCAGCGGTTCTGCGCTGGCTTCCGATCTGGCTTTTGTAATGCTGGAAGATGCTAATGTAAAAGCCATTCTGTTACAAAACCATTATGTGGTTTCTCTCAACACCAAATTTCAGTTGAGCCTGAAGAATGTTACACCGGCTGAAGAAGCAGCTGAGTAATTCTCTTTTATTCTTTTCCCTGTAACAACATTTACTGAATCATACGTCCTTAGCTATTTCTTTGCGGACCTTTCGGTTCTATATTTTGCTATGCGATAAGCAATGATTACTTACCTAACTATTCTCCTCAATTTCAAATCAAAGCCCTGACCCCTGCTTAAAAAGTAGAATGGCCCAATAGTGCTGTTTTGCTCACGCGGACCTTTGCTTTGCCCATTAATCTGGTCAATATCATAAATAGCCACATATGAAGTACCGATTACGCGAAACTGGTCTTTCTGTACTACAATAGCCGTGCTCTCATCCAATCCTATACCCAACAGTTCGGGGTGTTTTTTAATTACGTCTACCAGATCAAAAATACGGTTGCGTTTGAGGTGGTGCTGATCGATGGTTACGTTATGTATAAAATCAAGGCCTTCCGTATGATCACCAATCATTATACTGTTACCCTTGGTATCGCCCCGCACCATAAACGAGCCCTGTATGGTAGCCCCGGCCGAAGTGCCGGCAATTACACCACCTCTTTCTAATACCTGGTTAAAAGCTTTTTGCGTGAGGGTGTGTAAATAGGAGTCTGCCAATTTCCATTGTCGGCCACCACGAAACCAAATACCGGTAGCTTTTTTCAGCGGTTCAGTAAAAGCTTCTGTATTGGCCACTTTAGGATCTCTGGTATGAAGAAACCCGATTTGTTGCACACCCAGTTTTTGCAACGCATCGCGCTCTGAAGAGTTGCCGCGACTAATAGAAGAATCTTCATCGGCCGTAGTAACAATGATAATATTGGCATTTGCCGCACCACCTGCCAGTTCTACAAATTTTGTCCAGATCTCTGGCCCAACAGCACCGCCCCCAATAATAATCAACGATCCTTTTTCAGGGCCAACGGTAGCAGTTGTTTGTGCTTGGGCTGTAAAAGACAGTAAACAAAAAAGTCCTATCAATTTTTTCATACACGCAATTAAAAAAGTTTTGCAAATATTTTTAGCGCCTATTTAAATTTAAAGTTTTCAACTACCATAGGTCTATTGAAACTTCATGATAGCTGCACTATTTATCTCGATAAACACCTGTCAAGCTCGCGGCTCACAGCTAATAGCTAGGAGCTTACAACGAAAATCTTGCATTTTTAAACAGGCTCTTATAACATACTTTTTACCGATCCACCATCTACCGTAATGGTTTGACCTGTAACAAACCGGCTTTGCGGACTAAGCAACCACAGGGCCAGTCCCGCAAAATCTGAAGCCTCGCCCAACATACCCACCGGTATTTGTGCAATGGCATTCTCTCGCACCTCATCAAATGGCAAACCGGTTTGCTCACTCTTTTTGGTATAAATACGGTTAATGGCTGGTGTGTTATGTGAACCCGGCCCCAGTATGTTTAGCGTAACCCCACTCTTTGCGATTTCTTGCGATAGGGTTTTTACCATTCCCACTACAGCAACACGTAAGGAACTGCTGAGTACTAAATTTTCTAAGGGTTGTTTTACCGAAGAACTTTCGATGAATACTATGCGGCCATACCCACGCGCCACCATCTTAGGTACGAATGCCTGTGTTATCTGCACTTTCCAGCGGAGTATTTTTTGGTAAGCATCATCCCAATCAGCCAAAGTGGTTTCAAGAACGGTTTTTGCTGGTGGGCCGCCTGCGTTAATTACCATTCCATGTAGTTGCCGCGAACCAACCATATCAACCAATAGTTCTATAACTTCACTCTCCGAAATATCGCCGGCAAGGGTTTCTATTTGTTCGGGGGCAGTAAGATGTAGCTCATGTAATTTTTCTTCCCCTCTGGCAACAGCAATAATATGTGCACCTTCCGCTACTAATGCTTCTGCAATGGCTTTTCCAAAGCCGGATGTGGCACCACCTACCAGAAATAATTGTTGCTTGATATGCAGATCCATAGTACGATTTATTTAAGAGAAAATATCCATTTAAAGATAATGAGATTTTGTTAGGCACTAAGTACAACTGTGGAAATCTGTGCATCTCTATTCTTGTAAACCTTTATTATTATGAGTAGCTTTAAAACAAAAATCAACCATTATGCTAACATTCATCACAAAAAAAATGCTGACGCTTGGTATGGCTTCAGTTGTATTATTATCATTTACTTTACCAGTAAAATACCAGACCAATTTTACTGGCACCTGGAATTTAAATGAAGGAAAGAGTGAGTTGGGACAGTTTGGTGCAAGAGGCGCCGCCAGTAAAATTGTGATAGACCAAAAAACCAATGATGTTACTGTAACGCGTCACAGTACCGGATTTAGCGGCGAAGCGCAAAGCGCAACCGAAACATTAACCGCAGATGGTAAAAGTTCTGAATCAACATTTCTGGGTGATGCAAAAAAGAAATCAACAATGAGATGGGCTGCAGACGGACAATCCTTCACGGTTGATTTTTCTGTAGCGATGGAAAGAAACGGACAATCGTTTGAATTTAATGGCACTGAAACCTGGTCGCTGGGTGCAGATGGTAAAACGCTTACTTTGCAAAACAAATTAACTACCCCGCAGGGAGAGATAAGTACAATAGCTGTGTATGATAAACAGTAAAAGGTTACTATTTCTTTTACAACTAGAGAATAACAAAAGCTTGCATATACTACAACCATAAAATAGCCGCTCAATAAAATGAGCGGCTATTTTATTGCAAAAGTCAAAACACATTTTCACAAAGAGAACATTGATATTGGAATAATATTAATAGTAACTTCACGAAACGCTACAAATGTGTGATACCTTCTTTCTGTGCAACCCAAATATTGCATCAAACATTAATGAAGCTGTCTGCCATTAAAATAAATTAGAGAATTTCATACAGGTAAATAGTATTTAATAACTTACTGTGCTATTAAAATCGACAATCTTAGCGAACTTTGCGTATCCTTTGCGGGCTTTGCGTTACTGCTTTGCCTTTTTAGTATCGCAAGGGTCGCTAAGAACCGCAATGAGCGCAAGAAAGTACAATAGATCATACAGAAGATAGAAGCATGCCTTGGTGTTTGTGTGAAAAATAATTGCACACAAACACCAAGGCACGGTTTATAATAAACTAGTTTAATATCACAACACGTTATTTAATAACTATTATTTCATTCAATCTCAATCATATGAAAACAATCATCACCTGCATATTACTGTTCTGCAGTATTATTGGTTTCAGTCAAGCAGAAAAAGAAAACTACATAACCGCCACAGCCGCATTTGAAAAGCATTTTAACAACAGTGATTTTAATGCCATTTTCCGCAGCTTCTCACCCGAAATGCAGGCCGCATTACCTATTGATAAAACCAGAGATTTTTTAAACACATTGAAAACCGGGGCTGGCAGTATTGTTACCCGACAGTTTGTACGCTATGAAAACAGCTATGCTGTTTATAAAACACAATTTGAGCAATTGCAGTATGCTCTCAATATTTCTGTTGATAATAATGGTAAGATCAACGGCTTTTCTGTGAAACCATTTTCGGAAAATATTTTGCCAAAACTAGAACGCAACAAAACGCAACTGATGCTGCCCTTTAAAGATGAGTGGACAGTTGTTTGGGGTGGAGATACGAAAGCTCAAAACTACCATGTAGAAAGCCAGGCACAGAAAAATGCATTTGATATGATTATTACCAATGAACAAGGAAAATCTTATCAAACCAATGGCCAACGAAATGAAGATTTTTATGCATTCGGAAAAGAGTTGCTTGCACCTTGTGATGCTGAAGTGGTAATGGTTGTAGATGGGATTAAAGACAACAAACCCGGCACCATGAACCCATTGCATATTCCGGGTAATTCTGTAATACTTAAAACGGCCAATAACGAATACATGCTGTTTGCACATTTTAAACAAAACTCTATACTGGTAAAACAGGGACAAAAAATAAAGCAGGGTGAGGTGCTTGGCCTATGTGGCAATTCAGGCAATTCATCTGAACCACATTTGCATTTTCATATCCAGAATGTTGAAGACATGACAATTGCTACCGGTGCAAAATGCTATTTTAACCAGCTACTGGTAAATGGTGTACCCAAAACAGATTATTCGCCTGTACAAAAAGATAAGATAAAAAATTAACAGCGTTAGATGTAAGCTTACCTATCCGCCTGTACCCTGCATAAGTAAAAAGCTAATAAAGAACATACTTCTATATACTGAGGCTTTGCCGTATCTCACCAATACAAAAACCTTTTGAACCAATTATGGTTGTGTTTGAAGGCTCCCTCTTATGCTGCAATACATTTCATGCATGATCTGCATATGTGGTGCAGTTAATACGGCAAGGCCCAGAAATACGTACCCCATAGTAGCAGAACTATTGATAAACATAAAGCCAGTAAAGCCAAATAATCCAATACCTGCGATAGCCAGTACACTATAGAAGATGATCTGCTTCACAATGATGTTTACAGAAAAACGATTTTGATCTCTCAGGTACTGTACAATATTATTGAGCGATAAAAAAGAATGCCAAACCACGAAGTAAAAAGTAAAGCCCAACAGCATGGGAAGGTTAAACAGAAGAATAAGCAGAATAGCAAAACGAATTAAAAAATAGTCGTTCGCAATGTTGTTAGAAGTTGGGTACAGTAAAAAATAAAGGAAGGTTGAGGTGAAAAACAAAATGCCACTCGCCGATAATATCGTGTATCGATGTATATCGATCCAGTTGAGAAAATCGCTGTTTTGTTGGCCTGAGGGGAACTGTAAAAAAAGTGGTTTTACCTCTTCAAAATGATGTAGCAGTATTACAGAAAGAATAACAAGGCCATAACTGATCACAAATAATTTTCCGATAAGCGTATTGGTTTTAAACTGGTACAGATCTGTTTCACCAAAATGATAGGCTGCGAAAAAAATAAATAATAGATTACCTAATACAGGAAAAAAATAGAGGACGGAAGCAAATATACAAAGGCGCCCCAGGTATAAAATAAAAAAACGAAATGTTGAAAAGTCTTTTTTACTACTATTTGCATTTTGTGAAGCCACCAGAAGATCAGCAGCACCATGCGGTACCCCTAATAGGAAAATACCAGCTAGAAAAATAACGAACTGTGTTTGAATAGAAATAGGTAATACATATTGCTGCAGCAGCAATAGCAAGCATCCAGATAATAACAACGATACCCGTATCATAGACCTAAAGTATAAAGGATAACAAAGTAAAACTGCGATACATAAGCATCGCAGTTTTATGAAATGTAATTTTATGCAGCAGTTGATTTGTCTGATTGCGCTAGTGCATAAATAACGAGACCGAATCCAATTTTATTAATGGCATCACCAATGTTATACACTACATCCATAGATAAACCTTCAAATATCCTTACACCAAATAAACCGCCAGCAGTACCTGCGATGTAACCAACAGGATAAATTGCCCATCCTACCAATACAAACCAGCCTAGGCTTCTTACTGCTTTTACTACTGAAGGGCCCGCGTTTCCTGCTAGTTTGGCAACGTCTCCAAACCATACCAAGTATACAATATAGAAATATGCAATGCCGCTGATTAATCCCCAGATCCAACTTTGCGTTTCTTGACCATAAATGGCTTCTCCTATATAACCAGTAACCAGCATTACCACAGAAGCAAAAATCAATTTCCAGAGCAATCCGATTTTAGCACCTGCTTTTTTTGTGATTAGGTAAAACTCAACACACATTAATGGAACAGTTAAAATCCAATCTACATAACGAAAAAATACCGGCGACTCTCCGGTTTCGAGGTTATAGCCCCGCATGTAATAATAGTGTACCGCAGCAATGAAAGTGATGAGGCCTGACACAAGAATGGAGGTACGCCACTTTTGTGCAACGTTCGACATTTCGAAGAAGAAAAATACGCAGGCAGCCATCATGGCCATGGTACCTACAAAAAAGGTGAATGCAACATAATTGTTGTTTGCAATCGGAAAAGTGTTCAGTAAGTTCTGATACATGGTTTACGTTTTGGTTAGAAAAATTTGTTTAAGTAATCAATCGTAAAAGCTAAACATAACTTTTTCAAAAAAAGTTTGCCAATTATCAAAAAAAATTTTACAAGAGGTTGGATAAAAAATGAAAAACAAAATGAATGCTATATTTTTGTTCACTCTTATTAATTTTCCAAAGAAATCTCTTTAACGCTTTTGCCCGTTTGCATTTGCAGTGAATAAGTTAATCCGTTTTTTTTGTGCAGTAGTGCTGCTTTGATAAAGTTGCAATCTTTAAACAGCATACACATAATACCGTTTTTTATCTCGAAAGTTTAAACAAATAACAGGCTCATAAAACACTATCATCAATAAACAAAGCTGAGTTATCAAATGCTTTTAATTAGGCAAACAAATTCAAAAAATATATCCTGATTTGAATTGGATACATTTCTCTACTAAAATATAAATTAAGCCAAATGCTTCCGTGCAATGCCCACAGTTGATTTTCAAATCTTCTTTACATGAATGGTTTTTACTTTTATATTCTGCCTGTTTCTATGAGGAAATGCATCATGCAATTTGACTCTGCGGTTTGTGTGTGCCCAATTCATGCGATAAACTGCATAAATGCAGAGAGGTTTTGAATATAGATTGTAGGATAAAAATTCCTATCTTACTACAACCACCTAAACAAAACAACCTGGAACAATTATTAACTCATTTAATGGGCAAGGGTGTACCTGCTGCAGAACTGGAAGAGGTAACACAAGCTTTCAAACATAAGCTATTTGAAAAAGGTAGTTACTTTACCGAAGAAGGAAAAACCAGTCGCTACCTCGCTTTTATTACCAAAGGGCTGTTTCAATATTTTTATGCCAAAGATGGCAAAGAAATAACCACGTATGTAACGGGTGAGAATACCTTTCTCGTATCGCTCTGTAGTTTTTTTCGGCAGCAGCCCAGTAAAGAATATGTGCGTGCGCTGGCCGATTCGGAAGTATGGATGATTCATTATGATGATCTGGTAAAACTGAAATACGCTAATGAATCTTTCAGAACGTTTTATTTGAAAGCTTTGGAAGACCTGGTTGTAGGGATGGATGAAACCCGCAGCAACCTCATTATCCTAACTGCAGAAGAACGTTATGCATTACTTATGCGCAATGAGCCCAAATTGCTGCAACAGATTCCATTACAATACCTCGCTTCTATTCTAGGCGTTACACCAAGGCATTTAAGCCGCATTCGTAATAACATTTAAAATTCCTGGTTTCGTATTTATAGACAAATGTCCTGCAACGGCCGTTACAGGCATTGCAATTTTGTATCGTTCATTAAAACAAAAACAAACGATATGAAACAAATCATCATCTCTTCTCTTTTCTTTCTAATGGCTGGAGCCGCATTCTCGCAAAGCCGATTTTCAAAAAACGAAATCAGTATTAATGGTTTCCGAAATCCTTCTATTGGGGCAGAATACCGCCATCGACAGGTATCTGTACATGCGGGTTACTATACCACCGCCTTCAAAACTGGTGAGTATACCGGATTTGTAAAAGCGGGGGTGAGTTATTGGTTTTTACCTACCGGTAAAAAAGAAAACCCTTCTTCATTTTTTGCAGGAGCCTCTTACCTGCGTGGATTAACCCGTGATTACAAAAATGAAAATGCTATTGCTGCAGAAGTAGGTTACCGCTGGATGGTATGGAAGGGATTGAACCTTCGTATTGGTGTAATTGCTGTTGCTGCCAGTGGTAAAGATGTAAAAATCAATCCTACACCGGGCATTAGTTATTCATTCCATTTTTAACATCCTTATTATGCAAACACAAAAAACAATTGGGTGGCTATTCATTATTGCAGCCATCTCACTTTTCATTCCGTATACGCTACTTAGTATGCTATTTGAATACCCTATGGTATTGCGACAAGATACGGGTACTATCCTAACCAAATTTCATAATGGTGGCAACCAATTGATCTGGGTATGGTTTGCTTTTGCCATTACCGGTATGCCTCTAATACCTGCTTACCTGATGTTGGGTAAACAGCTGGAAAACAAATCGCCCTGGATGGGTGTGGCTACTACTATGGGTGTGATAGGATTGATCGTTCAGATGATTGGTTTGTTGCGTTGGGTATTTGTGGTACCGGCTCTAGCCAAAGGTTTTGCACTGGCAACGGATGAACCCACTAAGGCCGCTACTATTGTTGCCTTTACCGCCATGCATCAATTTGGCGGTGTATTGCTTGGCGAGCATCTGGGGCAATTGTTTACTATTATTTGGACGGTAATTATCATCATCACATTTACAAAACATAAGTTGATGCCTGCATGGGTAAACTGGTTGGGATTGGGTAGTTCCTTTATTTATCTGCTGGCACAGGCCGATTTATTTGCCACAGTAATGCCTGGGTTTCCTATATGGGAACCGGCAGGGTTAATTGGCAGCACGCTTTGGTTGTTATGGTTAATCATTATCGGGATAAGACTTCGTAAAAAAGCAATTCTATAAATCCACATTCGAATATCATCCAATATCATACCTCTTGTTATACTCTTGTCTTTCTCTTATTGAAACCTAACTCAGCAAATTGCGAAGATTATTGGCCGTAAGCGTTTATTAATTGGAGTGGTGTTTATAGCAAAATGATTATTTCAATAAGAGGGTAAGAGAAAAAGAGTAAAGGAGTCGTTCTTTGTTACATTCTTTTTCTCTTGTCTTTCTCTTATTAAAATCTACCACCCACTACAAGCTCCCAACATGTTGAAGGCCCGCTCTGGAAAGAGCGGGCCTGTTGTATACAGATCGTTACCTTTTGAATATTACGCCAATAATACCTGTTTGGAGATCTTCAACTTTACTATTTTACTATACGCGGGTCACAAGTGTCTGCTTTAACTTAATTCAATTCTCACCTTTCTTGTAAATGAGATAATAGGTCTGTTTTCAGTAAGTAAAATTAATCTCTCAATAATTGTACCAGTAGGCAATGTTATCAAATACCATACAATTCGTACGAACTACAGGAATAGATTAATGGGTTCTTTTTAACAGTCGTTGTACATTTTTGTATGTAGTAGCATTACCATGCATAAAAAGGCCTGCCCTTTAACAGGCAGGCCTTGGGGGGAGTATTACAGTGATACATGCATTCGGACAAAATCCCCCGACGTTATCCTCTTGCTTTAATCAACTGCACTACTTTACGTTTGGTTCCCTGTATCAACTCTGCATAGTAGGTACCGCTGCTGTAGTTATGCCCTATCTGGAACGTGCTGTTGGATCCGATCTTAGATTTGGCGTCTACTACCCTGCCGCTGCCATCCATTACCCGCAGGCTAACAGGTGTTTCATATTTACTTTCCAGTTTCAAAGTGAAGTAGGTAGTGCTCGGGTTTGGCATCACCGTTACTTTCAACTCTTCTTCTGTGCTTGCTTTTACTTCTGTTTTCTCTTCGGTTACCGTTTGGGTAGTACCGGTTTTATTTACAATCGGTTGTACCGGTGCAGGTGCACTGCAATTAAAGCTGTTCCAGATTACGGTATTGCCTTTGCTCTCTACCTCTTCGGCTATGAACAGTCCGGTCATATACACATCATCATTACAGCTGCTTGCCTGGTGACTTCTGTGGTCACAATCGTTGTGCTCATGGCCTCTGTGTCTGCAGCTGCGGTAATCGTGTGCTCTATGGTCGCAATTGCCACGATCATCATCATCACTGTCAGTAGCTGTTACACGTAACTTTCCATCCGGCATAAACACATTGGCTATTACCCTGGTATCGCCGCCTTTTACAGTGAACTTCTCTTCGTCCTTGCGGTTATCGCCCATGTAGAACGTTACTTTGTTCGCTTCAGGATTTACCAATACCTGACTGCCAAAGCTAACCTTTGAGCTTACCCGTACACTCGTATTAGGGGCAAAGCGAACATAACTGTAATCGTTGTTCCTCGCCCCTTTATCGGCCGTTAAGCTCTCTATGTTCAGGATACTATTGGTGAACCGTACACTTGCCCCTTCTTCCAGTCTGATGCTGCCGAAGGTATTGTTGGTGAGCGTTACACTAATCCCTTTCTTAATGGTCAGGTTCTTGTAGTTACCGCTAAGGGTGGCATTGTTTACAGATGCTGTAAAGCTTGGCAGGTTATGTGTGCTGCTGGTGTTCAGCTGCATGGCCGGTAAGGTTACGGTGGCTATGCCGATGATCTGGTTAGGAATCAGGATACCCGATCCGTCTTTATCTATCCTAGGTGCTTTTACAAATGCACCCACTCCGTTAACCGATGTATAGCTCTTGAACTCTGCTTCCCCTTTGGAAGTCATCACACCTACACTACCTGTTACTACTTTATTGTATTTGCCCAGCTCTACCTCTTTATAGGCAAGTATGGTATAGCTGCTGCTAAGTGTTTGTTTCTGGTAATTGTATACCGCTGAGGTAGCGCTTACACAACCGGTAGCTGTTGCTTTTACATACAGGTAATAATTACCATCGGCATTGCTTAAGCCAAGGTTCAATAAAGAACTGTTGTTGAAGCTGGCTGCTGCATTGGTGTTAGACCAACTATAAGTAGCTGCATTAATGCTTGATGAGCCGGTAAGGGTTACACCGTTACAGAACGCATCGGCATTGCTGCTTACATAAGTAGCAACCGGTAATGGGTTAATGACTACTGTGGTGCTGCGCTGGGTGATGTTACCGTTAACATCGGTTATTGTCCAGGTAATGTTGCTGGTACCGATAGCAAAAGCACCTGATGCATTGTAACCGCTTCCGGTTCTGGTTGTGGCACCCGTTACGCTATAGGTTATGGTTGCGATGGTACAATTATCCGTTGCTGATGCAACCGGTATAGTGTACACATTGCTACCATTGGCATTGGCGCAGAAGGTTTGTGCAGAAGGTGGAGTTACAATTGGTGCGATATTATCTACCACCGTTACTGTAGCAGGTGATGTTGATACATTGCCATTTACATCTGTTACCGTCAAGATCACTGTGTTGGCTCCTACATTAGCGCAATTGAATGATGTTTTATTCAATGTGATAGTAGCAATTGAACAATTATCAAATGATCCGTTGTTGATCTGTGATGGTGTGATGCTTACTGCTCCATTCGCATCCAGATTAACTGTGATGTTTTGTGTGATAACAGTTGGTGCGATATTATCTACCACAGTAACTGTTGCAGGTGATGTTGATACATTACCATTTACATCTGTTACCGTTAAGATCACTGTGTTGGCGCCTACATTAGCACAGTTGAATGATGTTTTATCCAATGTAATAGTAGCAATCGAACAATTATCAAATGATCCGTTATTGATCTGTGATGGAGTAATGCTTACTGCTCCATTCGCATCCAGGTTAACGGTGATGTTTTGGGTAATAACCGTTGGTGCAATATTATCTACCACAGTAACTGTTGCAGGTGATGTTGATACATTACCATTCACATCTGTTACTGTCAAGATTACTGTGTTCGCTCCTACATTACTACAATTGAACGATGTTTTATCCAATGTAATAGTAGCAATCGAACAATTATCAAATGATCCGTTATTGATCTGTGATGGTGTGATGCTTACAGTTCCATTTGCATCCAGATTAACGGTGATGTTTTGTGTGATAACAGTTGGTGCGATATTATCTACCACAGTTACCGTTGCAGGTGATGTTGATACATTACCGTTCACATCAGTAACTGTTAAGATCACCGTGTTGGCGCCTACATTGCTGCAGTTGAACGATGTCTTATCCAATGTGATGGTAGCAATCGAACAATTATCAAATGATCCGTTGTTGATTTGTGATGGAGTGATGCTTACTGCTCCATTCGCATCCAGGTTAACTGTGATGTTTTGTGTGATAACCGTTGGTGCAATATTATCTACAACCGTAACTGTGGCAGGTGATGTTGATACATTACCATTTACATCTGTTACTGTCAAGATTACTGTGTTCGCTCCTACATTAGCACAATTGAATGATGTTTTATCCAGACTGTAGCTTGCAATTGCGCAATTATCGAATGATCCGTTATTGATTTGTGATGGAGTGATGCTTACTGCTCCATTCGCATCCAGGTTAACTGTGATGTTTTGGGTGATCACTGTTGGTGCAATATTATCTACCACAGTAACTGTTGCAGGTGATGTTGATACATTACCATTTACATCTGTTACCGTTAAGATCACTGTGTTGGCGCCTACATTACTGCAGTTGAATGATGTTTTATCCAAACTGTATGTAGCAATAGCGCAATTATCAAATGACCCATTGTTGATTTGTGATGGAGTGATACTTACCGCTCCATTCGCATCCAGGTTAACTGTGATGTTCTGAGTAATCACTGTTGGTGCGATGTTATCTACCACCGTTACTACGGCTGTTTGTGTGGATACATTACCATTCACATCTGTTACTGTTAAGATCACTGTATTGGCTCCTACATTGGCACAATTGAATGATGTTTTATCTAAAGAGATAGTAGCAATTGCACAATTATCAAATGATCCGTTATTGATTTGTGATGGGGTAATACTTACAGCTCCATTCGCATCTAAGTTAACTGTGATGTTCTGAGTAATAACTGTTGGTGCCTGTACATCAGTAACTGTTACAGTCTGTACCGTTGATGCATGCAATCCATGAATATCCGTTACTGTCCAAGTTACCGTTGTGGTTCCCACAGGGAAGTTTGCAGACGGATGATCGTTGGTTACTGTTGCTACACCGCAATTATCAGTTGTTACCGGTGCTGCCAAAAGAACGGTAGCTCCACATTGATTTACATCACTGCTTACGCTCACGTTGGTTACCACAATAGTAGGTAACTCATTGTCCATTACAACAATGCTTTGCTTGGCTGTGTCGGTTACATTACCATGAATATCCGTTACTGTCCAGGTAACAATGGTAGTTCCTACCGGATAGAAGTTCGACGGATGATCATTGGTTACAGATGCAACGCCACAATTATCAGCTGTTACCGGTGTTCCAATGTTTGCAATCGTTGCACCACACTGTCCGGCATTGTTAACTACACTGTAAGCACCAGGCGCTGTAATGGTTGGTTTCTCATTATCCGTTACCGTTACAGTTTGTGTTGCTGTTTGTGCATTTCCGTTAATATCAGTTACCGTCCACACTATGGTTCTGGTACCTACCGGATAATGTCCGCTGGCATCTGCTGTTCCATTGTAATCATTCACCAGGGTTGCTACTGCACAGTTATCAGCCGTTACCGGAACCGGTACGCTTACCACTGCACCGCAATCGCCCGCATCATTGGTTTGTGTTTTATTAACCGTTACAATGCTTGGTTTCTGGTTATCTGTTACGGTTACCGCAAAACTGCAGGTAGATGAATTGCCAGATGCATCGGTTGCTACAAATGTATTGATCGTAGTACCGATCGGGAATACCGAACCGGAAGGCAATCCGGCAGTTTGTACAACTGTTACAGAAGAAGAACAATTATCGGTAGCCTGTACAGGACCATTAGAAGAACCTGCAAAAGTCATACCTGCAATGTTCTGTACGGCTGAACCAAAACCACCGATAGTGGTAATAGCACCGTTTGTTGTGTTGATGGTAATTAAGTTGTTTAAACTTCCTCCCATTGGTGCATATAAAGTACCATTGGCACTGAAAGCCAAATCTGTAATTCTGGCACTGCCATCGAACAGGTTGATATTTGTAAGAATAGCTCCATTGGCCGGGTTAATGGTATGGATACGTCCGGGACTGTTTCCGCCTCTGCTCGCATACAACACACCGGTTGTTGGAGAGAAGGCAAGACCTGTGTATTCAGCACTTACAAAGAAGGATTGTGTTACCGCACCAGTAGCTTTGTTCAGTTTTAAGAACCAGCCGCCGCCGCTTGTACCGCCATTCCATCCGCTCGAATACAAATCGCCATTAGGCGCAAAAGCCAAAGCATCTGCACCGCCAATACCTGGTGTTCCGTTAAAGCCCGGTCCGCTTATCAGGCCTACCAATGTTCCGGCACCTGTTGTTGTATTAATTCTGATGAGGTAACCACCCAGATTAGCAGATCCGCCCAGTACACCATACAGTATACCTGTTGCAGGATCTTTGGCTAGAGAGGTTAAACGGTTTGAGCCAAGGCCAAGTCCGTTGGCACCAATTAGTGTGGCTACGCCCGTTGTTGTGTTAACAGAGAATAAACTTCCTGCATTCAATCCGGTAGAAGAAGAGGCGAGCAAAGAGCTAGCTCCGTAATTTACTACCGCTCCACATACATTCGGATCGTTGTTTACCACAACTGGTTGCGGACAAACAATTACCGGTGCAGTTACATCTCGTTTGGTTACAGTTATGCTGCAGGTACTTACATTACCTGAAGCATCTGTTACAGTAAAGTTTACCGTTATAGTTCCGGTACCTGTAATTGTGGTACCAGCTGCCGGACTTTGTGTAATGATCAATGCACCTGGGGTGGTACAGTTATCACTAACTGTTAACAGGTTTCTGTAATCAGGTAAGGTCGCATTACAGTTTGCACTAAGGTCTATTACTTGCGGACCAGCACATACGATAATTGGATTAATCATATCTACTACTGTAACAATAGCTGTTGCAGTTCCTGTATTACCATAAATATCTGTTACACTTAATACAACCGTATTGTTACCTAAGTTGGCACAGCTAAAGTTGGTATTGTTTACACTATAGGTAGCTATTGTTGTGTTATCTGTTGATCCGTTATTGATTTGTGCTGCAGTAATACTGGCTGAACCATTGGCATCCAGTTGTACAGTAATGTTTTGTGTGATTACTGTTGGTGCCTGGTTATCGGCAACCGTTACCTGCTGTGTTGCAGTAGCCGTTTGTGCTGCCGGATCGGTTACGGTCCATGTTACAATCGTTGTTCCAATAGGGAAAACAGCCGGTGCATTGTTGGTTACACTGCTTACCGCACAATTGTCAAAAGTTACCGGTGTGCCCAATGCTACGTTGGAAGCCGTATTGCTGTTGAGGTCTGTACTAGTAACAACATTGGCTGGTGCTGTGATAGTTGGGTTTTCATTATCAACCACCGTAACTGTGAAGGTGCACACTGATGTACCTACTGCATTAGTAGCCGTAGCGGTAACCGTTGTAGTTCCTACAGTAAAGAAGCTACCCGGAGCTACTGAATATGTAATAACAGAAGCAGGGATACCTGTGGTTTCACTGGCCGCGAAACTTACATTGGCACCACATTGACCCGTTGTATTGTTAACCGTAATGTTTGCAGGGCAAACAATAGACGGCATCAATCCTGCAACGGTAACTGTGAATGAACGAGCAAATGTATTTCCAGAAGGATCAGTTGCTGTGTACGTAACGGTATTGGTTCCAATGGGGAACGTAGCGCCACTTGCCAAACCGGCTGTTTGTGCAACTGTTACAGAACAGTTGTCTGCTGCTTCAGGAATATCATACGTTACTGTTGCGCCCGCTGCACTGGTTGCATATAAGGTGGTATTAGTTGGGAAGATGGTAAATACAGGTGCTACATTATCTACTACTGTAACCGTAAACGTACAACTTGATGTACCAACCGCATTGGTAGCCGTTGCTGTAACGGTTGTCGTTCCGATATTGAAGTAGCTACCCGGTGCTACTGAATACGTAATCACAGAAGCAGGGATACCTGTGGTTTCAGTGGCTGCAAAACTTACGTTGGCACCACATTGACCCGATGCATTGTTAACCGTAATGTTTGCAGGACAAACAATAGAAGGCATCAATCCTGAAACGGTAACTGTGAATGAACGAACAAAAGTGTTTCCGGAAAGATCTGTTGCTGTATAAGTAACCGTGCTGGTTCCAATAGGGAAAGTAGCACCGCTGGCCAGGCCTGCTGTTTTTGCTGCTGTTGCAGAACAGTTATCAGCTGCTACCGGTGTGCTGTAAGTTACTACTGCGCCTGCTGCACTGGTTGCATTAACCGTGATATCTGCCGGGAAGCTGCTGAAAGTAGGGGCTATGTTATCAACTACTGTTACCAGGGCTGTACAAGTTGCTGTATTTCCATGAATGTCGGTAACGGTAAGTGTAACAGGATTACCTGCTGGTGATTCCCACTCAACATATACCAATCCGCTGGCACCATTTCCACCAGCCCATCTGTTGGCACCTAATGAAGACTCGTACCCACCGCCACCACCGGCTGCACCATATCCTTTTCCACCTTTGCCGCTGAAGCTTTGTGAGCCATCGCCTGCATTGATGCCTGCATTATTGATTAGTATACCACCGGCACCGCCTCCACCTGAGTGCGAAGAGGTTCCACCGGCACCACCGGCACCAGCCGAAATGGAATTGGCAGTAAATAAGGACAGTGATGGTACATAATTACCCTGACCAATGCCGCCCAAATAAGAACAGGCATTACCATTATTTCCACCTGCTCCACCAGAACCTCCCAGAGGGCCTGAATTACAAGACCCACCACCACCGGATCCACCGGCACCACCTCTTGCATTTACACCCGAAACCACGCCACCGCCATTGGCAGTTAGGAGCGATCCAAAGGAAGAAGCCAGACCAGGTGTTAATCCAATAATATTATTATTAGGCTGTAAAGTTGCGCCTGATCCACCCACACCAACAGTTACCGGAATGGTTTGTCCGGGTGTTACTGCAAGTGTAGCCGTTTGCACATAGCCGGAGCCGCCGCCACCCTGGTGACCATTAGCCCCGCCACCACCACCACCAATTGCAAGAACACGCACATTGGTAGCGCCATTCGGTACTACAAAAGAGCCGGTGCTTGTAAATACTTTAAAGTTGGTGGTTGCTGTTGTAAGAATATTGGTACAATCAAAATTTGTTTTATTTATTGTGATAGAAGCAATCCCGCAATTATCAGAAGATCCGTTATTGATCTGCGCAGCAGTAATAACCGCGTTACCGGTAGCATCCAAAGGAATGGTGATATTCTGACAAACCACGATCGGTGCCTGATTATCCACAACAGTTACCGTGAAAGAACAGCTGGATGAACCAAATATATTGGTAGCTGTAGCTGTAACCGTATGTGTACCTATGTTGAAGAAAGTACCAGGCTGAACAGAAGACGTAATTATCGATGCCGGCACGCCTGTGGTTTCTGTGGCCGTAAAGTTTACATTGGCTCCACATAATCCGGATGTATTACCAACTGTAATGTTAGCAGGACAATTAATAACCGGTAATGCTGATACAACAGTAACCGTGAATGAGCAGGTAGTTGTATTTCCAGCTGCATCTGTAACACGGTGCGTTACGGTTGTTGTTCCGATTGGGAAAGTAGATCCACTTGCTGGTCCGGCAATTCTGGTTGTTGTTGCGCCAGAACAATTATCGGTACCAACCGGAGCGGTATAATTTACTACTGCACCCAAAGTGCTGGTAGCACCTACTGAAATATTAGAAGGACAAGTAATGGTTGGGTTCTGGTTATCCACCACCGTTACCGTAAAGCTTTGTGTACTTGTATTGCCAGCCGCATCTGTACTAACAAATGTGTTGGTCGTTGTTCCAACTGGGTAAGTAGCACCAGATGGCAAACCAGCTGTTTGTACAACAGGTGGAGTAGAATTTCCGTTCCAGGAAATAGTGACTGATCCATTACCAACATTGGCTCCTGCAGTGTTTGCCTGAGAAGTTCCAATATTATAAGAACCACCACCACCACCATAGGTAGAGTTTGAAGACCAGGCACCTGCACTGGCACCGCCGGAGTAACCACCACCGCCGCCCGGGCCACCTAATTGGCCACCGCCGCCGCCGCCAAATCCACCATAATTATTAATATTGTAGCAGTTGTTCCCGGTACCTCCTGTACCACCATTAAGAAAACTGGCTCCGCCAATAGCTGTAGAACAATGTGTACCACCGTTGGCACCATTACTATAAAATCCACCGCCAGCACCACCTTGGTAAGAGCCTGCTGAACTTCCACCATTACCATTTGCACCACCACTTGCTGATGTATAGCAATTAATCGAAACACCTGAAGTTCCAATTTGTCCATCGGCATTGGCAGCTATTCTGGTGCAGGAAAGTCCATAAGAACTGGAAGGTGCACCACCGCCGCCACCTGCTACTACAAGCGGAACATTGCCCGATTGTCTTACTACGAAGGAGCCGCCTCCACCACCATTTTCATTACCATGTGGGCCACCGCTTGATCCACCCATTTGGCCAACCAACACCCTGATAACTTCTCCGGGTGTTACACTCACTGTTCCCTGCATACGGGCTCCTTTACCGCCACCGCCTGCAAGACTGGTACCATATATAGCACCACTTCCACCTTGTGCGCCTTTGGCATCAATGGTAATGGAAGTAACACCCGCAGGAACGGTAAAATTCACAATATTTCCGGAATAGCTAAAATTCTGGCTGCCCGTTACAACGGTATAACAATTATCCGTTGCGGTAGGTGCCGCATACGTTACCACCGCACCACAAGTACCAGCTGTATTGTTAACAGTAATATTTGAAGGAACGGTTAATATAGGTAATTCTGCATCTACTACCTGTATCGTAAATGTACAGGTTACCGTGCCTAAAGCATTAGTAGCTGTAGCTGTAACCGTATGTGTACCTATGTTGAAGAAAGTACCAGGCTGAACAGAGTATGTAATTACTGAAGCCGGAATACCCGTGGTTTCTGTTGCAGCAAAATTTACAATTGCTCCACATTGTCCAGTGGTATTGTTTACAGTAATATTAGCAGGACAATTGATCACTGGCAATGTACCCGCTACCGTAACTACAAATGAACTGGTGGCTGTTAATCCCTCATTATCCGTAACAGTAACGGTAACCGTAGTATTGCCAATCGGGAATACCGATCCGCTTGCGGGAACCGCAGTTACTGAAGGAGATGATGTACAATTATCTGCACCAACCGGTAAAGTATATTCAACCACCGCACCAGCAGCACTGGTAGCAACCACTGCACCTGCATTGTTTACAGGAGTAATAATGGTTGCCGGCGTTACGATGTAAGGTGGTATAACATCCTGAACAGAAAGGGTAATTATATTTGAAGCAAGAGATTCACAACCATTGTTGGTAATTACAACTGCGTAATTACCACTAGTGGTAGCCACGTAATTTGCGCCATTGGCGCCCGGAATAGCCACCCCGTTTTGCTGCCATTGGTAACTGAATCCGCTTCCTGAATTAGCTTGTAAGGTTACGGTATTACCCGGACAAACAGAGGTAGGACCTGCTGCCGAAATACTGGCAACCGGCAGTGGGTTTACCGTAATGGTAAATAATCGGGATGTTCCGCAACTACCCATTGCACCCTGTACATTTGAAATGACCAGTATATTGGCTGTAACAGGTGTTGTGCCTGGATTAATCGTTGTAAAAGAAGGAAGCGTAGCTCCATTTCCATTTGCTAAACCGATAGCTGCACCACCAGACCATTGGTAAGTGGTACCTGATACCTGTCCAACAAAAGTTATATTACCCGCAGATGCACCTGCACAAACCGTTTGATTGGCAATGGCATTAAATGTTGGGATAGGATTCACCCTGATGGTAAACGTAATTGGCGAACCCGTACAACCATTGTAAGATGGTGTAACTGTTATGGTAGCCGTTACCGGTGAGGTTCCGCTATTTTGACCAACAAAAGAAGCAATATTACCCGTTCCGTTGGCAGCAAGGCCAATGGAAGGTGTATTATTTGTCCAGTTATAAACAGTTCCAGACACGGCACCGCTGAATACTATGGCTGTAGTAGCAACACCATTATGGCAAACTTCCTGGTTGCTTACAGCATCTACATTAGGTAATGCTTTAACGGTAAAAGTTGCGGTAGATACGCCGCCACAGGTATTGGTATAAGTTATGGTTGTAGTGCCTGCAGAAACAGTAGACACTACACCGCTGGTTGTATTAATAGTGGCAACAGATAAATTACTGCTGCTCCATGTTCCACCTGTCAGGGTATTAGCCAGTGTAGTACCGGTTCCCATACATAACGTTGTGGTACCTGTAATAGCAGCTGTTGGTATTACATACGCGGCACAGGTTCCACTAATGGTGCCTGCAATAAAGTTAGAGGTAGTACCGGTTTTGGTAAACCCTACCAATGTACCGGAAACATTATTCACACTCGCATCGGTGATGGAGGTGATAGAGGTATTATCGGCATTAATAAAACCCTGATTAAACTTATAGTACCTAACCAATCCATTTTGGGTGGTAGGATTAGGTAACTCACAATTCATATTCGCATTGATCTCGCAGGAACTAAGGGCACGGCTCCAAAAACGAACCTCATCCATACGTACGGAAGATTGGCCTCCACCTGATGGGTGTTTTCCTAAATAAGTGGTTCCACCCGCAAAAGCAGGGGCATTGGTATTGGTGGCTTTTAGAACACCATTTACATATAATTTGATCGTATTGGTGGGCTTATCATACGTGATGGCTACATGTGTCCAGGTACTAACGGGGAACGGATTCGGATCTGTAAGCACACCATATTGTCCACCTTGTGCCACACTCAAAGTTCCTCCCGGGATATAAACCGGATCACCTGCTGTTGAAAACAGGTTGTTATTGGGGAATGATGGGTTACCGTTAAAGATCCATCCTTCTCTTGTATAAGAAGCATTCGAAGCCAATGGTGAACCCAGATCAACATAATCGTCGGTTCCCTGAAAATCAAGTGCACCTGCAGGTGTTTGTGTATTAGTAGTAAAGCTTACTTCATTACCGTACGAAGTGCCGGTTGCATTGGTTGCATAAGCTCTGGCATAGTAGGTTGTGCTGGATGATAAACCGATTAGCGTACTGGAAAAAGTTCCGTTGCCAGTTCCATCAATGGTTTTGCTATTAGCAATGGTAGGTGAAGGAGAAGTGCTCCAGCACACACCTCTGGCTGTTACGTTCTGCCCACCATTGTTTGTTACATTACCACCCGAAGATGCGGTAACTGCCGTTACTCCTGATATAACAGTTGTTGACACCGTTGGAACAGTATACGCCTGTGTAGTAAATGGAACCGCTATTTGTGAAGAATAAACAAGGGCCACACTTTGTGATACAAAATGAACCACATATTGTGTATTGGCCGATAAGCCATTAAGATTAAATGTTGCATCAACATTGGCAGCCATTGCTCCCGAACCGCTGGAAACAACAGAGACTGCACCATAATTGGCTCCGGTTTTAATTTGTGCCGGAGTAGGCGTTGCAGAACCGCTCGGTACTACCATCCAATAACCGGTAGAAGCTACCGGGGTTTTGGCAGTAAGTGTAGCAGAAGTGTACGTAATGTTACTGATAGATCCGGCTACTGCTACTTCATTAATAATGGTATTCAAGTTGGCCAATTCGCCAGCGGCATAATACCACGTAAACTCATCCACATCCCCTACGGCCAGATCATTCATACGCACAAAAAAGGCATAGGATCCATCATTCGTTACATCAAAAGTGCTGGTATTGGGATCCTGGTTGGTTACATTGGTAAAACTGCAACAGTTATTGACAACAGTATTACCTCTTGTTGAATTGGTATAAAACAAAACACCCTCCGATCCGGAGGTAATTTGAACAGCTGCAGCTCTGGTTGCCGTATTGGTTATTTGCGTAAACGCTCCATTCACCAGATTGCCCTTCTGCTTTCTTGGACTATCTGTATCACCCACCCAGTCATCCCGGGTACCAATCCATATCCGCACATTCTCCATCAAAGCAGCACTGATATTACGTAAACGGGTAGTTACCGTAATATATGCATTGTTCTGAGGCAAGGTATAGGTATTTCTTACTTCCAGTAACTGGCCTGAAATGGTGATGGTTCCTGTTGATACAATGGTTCCGTAGCCGGTATTAGCGCTGGTAGCTACATATCCTGATAAATCAATTGTTTGGCCAGTTAGCACAGGATTCTGTACCACAGTACCATTCAGGTTCCACTCATTGGTTTTTATACCACCAATGGCAAAAGAGTTATCCAAAGAATAATTGCTAAAGGTTAACTTTCTCCACAATGCCTGAACACTGTTATAATAGAAAGGCTGTTGCAGATTTCCGGTATTATTTACAGATGACTCCGAACCGGTTCCAAACCTAAGTTTAGCATTATCCAATACCTTAATCTGTGCAACAACACTGCTTTGCAGTATGGTAAAAAAGCCAATTACCATAAGGATTTTAGCGATTGCAGGGGCCGATTTTTTAAGTATTTTTTTCATAATTATCTAGCCTCCATTTTAGTATTGGTAATTGTCCAGTCAGCACCCGTTTTTTGTAATTCTACGTGTATCATCTGCGATTTTGGCGTTGTTGCAGTTATATCATAGTTATAGGTATAATCAACATATGCCTTACTCCCCTCTATCTTCAGTTCATGAAAATAGAAATAGGCGGTTATCCCATTATTTTTTACATCTGATTTAGACACCTGCAGTACTGCATGGCCACTGTGTATCACTGATCCATCTTCCGGAAAAGGAACAGAATGAATCAACACATTTAGTTGTTTGTATTGGCCGTTGGCATCCTTTTCCAGAAAAGACTGTAAGCCCGGTAAATGCAAACTCTGTGTGAATATAGCCGTTGAGTCGGTGTTTGAAAAAGAAATTGGCAGAACCATTGATTGGCTTGCCTTAGGGTTTGCAAAACCCTTTGTCAGTTTAACACTATGGTTTGCCGCAAGCGACGAATACCAGGAAAGAATCATTACAGCAGAAAATAGGGTTACTGCCATTCTTTGGGTAAAGATGTGTTTCATAAACAGGTTTTGGTTTGGCTTGTATGCAAAAAACAGATTCCGCAAACAGCATACAATGCCTGCAGAATAGCCTTACTTAGGATAATGGATTGTGGGAAATGCAGTCAAAGTATCTGTATATACCAATACAGACAAATTGAATTGATTAAATACCCTTGTGAGTAGATGATCAGGCTGTTAAAGTAGATAAGGCTGCAACATTTACTTAACAAATGGTACCAAATGCAAAAAAAAGGTTATCAAATACAGGAATCCTTAACACAGGGTTTTACGAACCGTTGTATTAGGAAAGGAAAAGGTAAATAGGGTTCCTTGCTGCGTAGTATACATAAATTGACCCCTTAACTGCCGGATAAGCTCTTTAATGATTCGAAATCCAAGAGAGGGGGATGTATCGGGGTTAAATCCTTCAGGCAAACCCACACCATCATCCTCAATCACCAGCGAATAGTAGCCATGGTCATCTTCAGTAAATGCCACCTTCACTGTGCCGGTATCTCGTTGTACAAATGCGTATTTGAGTGCATTGGTAATGGTTTCATTCAATATCAAGCCAACGGGCACGGCAGATTCTATATCCAGATAAAGATTGGCCGGTGTTGTTTTACAAATCAGCCGAATAGAATTGGCAGCGTATACCATTTTTAAATCAGCAAATAAAGCGGTGATATATTCTTCCAACGGAATAGAAGCAATATCCTCAAAGCCATATAGTTTCTGGTGTATCAGAGAAATGGCTTTTACTCTTTTATGGCTATCGCGCAGTGCGTCAATGGCGCCTGCATCCGAAAGTGAATTGGCCTGAAGGTTTAGCAGGCTGGAAATGATCTGGAGGTTATTCTTCACCCGGTGATTGATCTCTCTGATCAGGGTATCTTTCTCTTCCGATTGTTTTTGAATGATCTGTTTCTGTTTTTCCAGTTCACCGTTCTTTTTTTTGCGGATACGGTTTACGGTAAACAAACCCATCCCTATAAATGATACCATAACGGCAATAATAATAGCTGCCACCGTTTGGTTCTTTAGACCGGCATTGGATATTTTCAAAGCTGTATTTTCCCGGGCTTTTTTTTCTGTTTCGTAACGTACTTCCAGTGCTTTCCGGTTTAGCTGCATGCGGCTTTCTACATTGGCAATGCTTTTTTCTTTGCTTTCATTAAACAGACTATCGTTCCAGTTCTTGTATTGTTCAAAATAGGTGAGCGCCAGTGCCGGTTGGTTTTTTTTGCGGGCCACATCAGACAATACCTTGTATCCATCACGCAGAAAAAGTTTGGTTTTATAGGCTGTTGCCAATACCAGTAATTGTTTTGCTGCGGCTTCTGCTTTGGCGGTTTCATTCTTCAGAATGTACATTTTAGCCAATGCAGAAAGTGGTATCAATTTATTGTCTTTGGTTCCTATGCTGTCCAGTATATGAAACCCTTCGAGCAGGTATTTTTCTGCCTGGGCAAACTTCTTCATGCCAACATACATTTCACCTATATCAGAGACAACCGTTGCATATACATAGGCCCGGTCGTTTTGCTTATGTATGAAATCAATGGCTTTTTTAGCTGATTGCTCAGCTTCTGTTCCTTGTCCTGCCAGCATATATTCTTTGGCCATATTGGAATAGATCATCCCAACATATTGCCAATTACCCATCAACATTTCCTGTTTCAATGCCTGCTGGTATAGAGGAAGCGTAAAACCAATGGGGCGGCCGGCATCAGAATAGGCTTCGGCCAGATTATTGGCCAATGTGGCAATCATTTCAGGATTCTTGTAATCTTCTGCTATCTTCAGTCCTTCCAGATAAAATGAAATGGCTTTATCAAAATCGCCTTTATCCTGATACATGCCGGCAATCAGACTTTTAAAATGTGCCAGCATATAACCACTGTTTGCCTTGTTTGCATAAGCGGTGCCTATGGCATACATATCCAGTGTTTCCGTTAGTTTTTGTTCCAGTACTCGCGCAAACCCTTTAATACGGTATGCTTCCGCTAAACGTAAGTAATCATTTATCGGAGAGGATAAACGAATCATTTCTTCGGCTAATCGTTCTGATTCTTTTGTATCAGAAAATCGAAGTGACCAACCCAGTACACCGTAAAGCCTTGCTTTTGTGGAGTCTTCTTTTGCTAATGCAATTTGTTTTTGTATGGCAAGGATATTTACAACGGAATATTGTGCAGTAGAAAACAAGGGTATTAGTGCCAGTACACAAGGTAGTAGTAAGCATACTACTGGTATTCTTTTACAGATCTGCCGCGTTATGGTAAACCATTTTTTCATGGTGATGGTAACAAATATCGGTAAACAGCAGAAAGCAGTAAATAATAGGTACCAAATGCAGAGAAACAGGTACCACAAGGGTTTTAGGCTGTTTTGTATCAGAACAATCCGGTTCATTTTTGCAAAAAAATCATCCTTGCAATTCCGGCTAAGTGGAATTTCCTTACCGCCAATAGTAATACCTGTATGCGAAAAAGATTCGACTTTTTCGAGATTGATGATAAAAGACTTGTGCACTTGCATAAACTTTTCTCCGGGAATATTTAGCATAAAATCTTTAAAGCTGCTGCGCACTATGTATTTGCCTTTTTCTGAAACAATGAACATATAGTTGTGTTCCGATTCAAGCCAACAGATCTCGCTTATCTTAACCTTAACAAAGTTCTTATCTGTTTTTACAAAAATGCTGTCTTCCACGCGTAGGGCAGTACCATTGCTTTCTTCCTGTCCCTTTCTTGCAGCAAAATTTGCCAATGCTACTTCTATAGAAGTATACAGGTCCTCGGCATCAAAAGGTTTTACCAGATAGCCGCTGGGCAAAGTTGCAGCAGCTTCGCTTACTGTTTGCTTGTCCGTATGCGAGGTGATAAAAATAAAGGGCAAATGGTACGTATCAGATAAAACCCTTCCCAAGTCAATACCCGTTTTGGTGCCGCTTAAATTAATGTCTACCAAAACCATATCGGGCTTTTGACTGTCCAATATGTGTAACGCATCCTGGTAACCCATAGCGTTGGATAGCACCTGATAACCCATCCGGGTAAGCATTTCAGCCATATCCATGGCCACTAGGGATTCATCTTCAACAATCAATATGGTACAACCCTCCATGCAGCAGTTTTGGTATCAACTAGTATAAGCCTGCAAATTTGCAGCCTTATACTAATATAGTATTACGAATATGAAAACTAATTCTGTAAAATTTCTCTTTCGTTAAACAAACAACTATATTTTAATGCCTTATTAATAATCCAGCTGCTACTCCGCTATTTTAAGCAGCTTATAAAACTTTTTTACTTCGGCTGTTTCTTCTGCGGTCAATGGTTCATTGTAATTGAATTTGGTTTGCAAAAACAATACTCGTTTGTGTTGCGGATATTTGGAAAGAATGGCTTGCATTAACTGTCCTGTGGCTTCGTCTTTTTGATAAATGGGAGAGGGCGTAATGGTTTCAACTGATTTATAGCGGGTGGGCATTTTTAAAATAATCGCTTCCAGTGTACCCAGCCAGCTTATCGGAATATCAGGCACTTTCTGTGCTTTAGATAGCAAACCCTGTAATTGTTTTTTACTCAGGCTTCCGCGCTCTTCGTATTGGTGCATCAGGCTCATTACAAACAATGCATCTGGATTATGCTGATACAGCGCATCCAGCACTTTGGCAATTACATCAATACCGGCTTTTGGTTTGTACATAAAAAATAATGTGTTGTGCCATTAAATATTTCAAATAGGTTTATAAATAGCAGTTTCGCTATTTACTTGTTTGTCTTGACACAAAAAAGTAACAAAAAAAGTCAAGGCTGCTGAAAAAAAGCTAAAATTTACTTCATTCCGCTAAAATGAACGAAGTCTAAAGCCCAACTTTAGTTCAATAATGATGCAAATGTGTTCTTCAAGAACGTATGATAGCCAAGCATCGTTCATTTCTTAACGCTGCATTCCGTAAATTTCTTAACGCTTTTTTTCAGGGGCCATTTCAAATATTTTTTTAATAAAAATTGTCAATTCAGGGTGCTTGATGAATAAATCCTAATCAGTGCCTGTGGACAGGCCTATGTTCGATATCCAGCGAAGCGTAGACAGATCAGATCATGCGAAGCAGGTCTGATCAGAGGCCAAAGCAGCCCGGTAACAGGCACGAGGCCCAGCGGCCGTGAGCGACAAGAGATCTCGAATAACAGTGTGATTGATTTTAATAGTACAACACATTAAAAATTAATCAAACCACAAAACTAAGCCATGCAGGGTGGTTCACCACAAAAAAGGCAGGCACAAATAAATTGTGCCTGCCGTACTTTATTTCTTGTAATAGTTTTTTTTACCAGATCGTTTTCACTGCTACAAAATTTCCACTGGCATCAAAAGCTATACAGTAACGCGTATTGTTTGCATCAATCACGGCAACATATCCTTTTACCACACCTGCAATACTAACGCTGAATGCTTTATCCAATACATAGTTAGGATAGATAGCCGTAAAATATGCCAATGCGGTATTTGGTAAAGTAGCATCAGCCGCAGACAAAATACTGCCCGGAGCCGGTAAGGAAATACGGCTTACAAAAACCCCCGCACTGGTAAACAAGCTTGCATACACACCCCCATTTTTAGACAATACCAGATAACCACCATCAGCTGTTTTAAATGCCTTTAGCAGCGTATCGGTTGCATAGTTGGCAGATAAGTAAGCAGTAACAGCCGAAGGCAAATTGTTTAAAGCAACTGTATCTTTTTTATCGCCACCTCTTTTTTCAAAACGGCCACCTTTGTGCCAGCCATTGCCATGAACATCCCCTTTTTCGCGCTGCTCCAACACTTTTACAAAACTGCCATCAGCTTTAAATTGAAGTGCCACCGGTTTGCCATTGTAATGAATGATCACTACATATCCCTTTACCACACCGGAGGTGTCTTTTACTGAGAATGCTTTGGTAAAAGCATACCCTGCATAATTGGTGGTAAGATAGGTTTGAATAGTAGCCGGCAAAGCAGTAGCTGCTATAGAATCACGGCGCTGGCCTTTTTCACATTGATGAACTACATACACAGAATCACTGGCACTGCCATTAACACCTGTTGTAGTAGATCCGTTTGTGGCTACTGCTATCGTTGATGAGGTTGCCGTAGTAGCCAAGGTTGCTACTACATCTGCAGATGCACCGGAGATTTCTTTTTTACATGATGTGGCACCCGCTAAAATAAACAGAGCGGCTACAAAATAAGTATAGGTTGTTGTCAATTGCTTTTTCATGTTGATTGCTTTTATTTTTTTGAATAGGTTATATTATAAAATGGATCTTGTTAGCTTGTAGTTATTGTATCCTCTATTAACCTTCTGTTTTCAGCTGCGAGAATATCAGGTACAGTTTACCGCTGCCTGCTACTCGCTTTGCCGGTAACTTGGTACACAGAAATAGTGGTATAAAACGGGGGGCTTTGTATAAGGATATGGATGCCCACTTTTCTCTATCATTTTCTTTTATTGCTTCTACACGCAGTGTATAAAAAGCAACCGATTCTTTTTGTAATACGGCTACTGCTGTAGTTCCAGGCTGATAAATAGTTGTGTGTTGTTGCGGTACCGTTTTAGGATGCCATACTGAATACATATCGGGCATAAAGCGCGACTGGGTTAGTATGAGTAATATTTGTATCAGGCCTGTGAGCATAAACTAAGCAGTGGTATCTGAATCAATAAAGGTTGGAGGGTAAGCTAACGGAGAGAATAACCGGTTGTTTCTATTCGGTTACCGATACATATATGTTGCCTGCTAAAGGACCATTCATTTGCAGTAAAAAGAAGTAGTGGAAAGCCTGACTGCCCATGCGGGAATAAAATAATAGCACAATTCATAACAATGGTTTTTGTTGCTTAATACGATTGTGTAGAATTGTGTATAGGCCCTGTTTATTTTTTTGCAAATAGCTGTTATATCGGTTAGATGCAAAAAGAAAGAGGGATGTTATCAAAGAAATGTTAAAGGTGGATATAAAAATATATAGCAATACAAGGCAGTAAAAAAAGAGAGGCTCAATTTATTTATGTCTTTTCTCCAACCATTTTGCCAAAGCAAGCTTAATCGCTTCTCCCATTTTTTGCTGGTTGGCAGGGTCCTGTAAAAAATCATGACTGGCAGCGTTATCGCCAATTTCCAGTAATACACGAATGGGGGCTGTGTTTACATGTTCATCAAGACTATAAAAAGATAATTTGCCGGTACTGGCACAACGGTAATCGTTACGCCCGGTAGTACTGTCGAGCAATACGCCGCGGTTTTCTAAATTAGTTACCGACGCAATCGCTGCAATCAGTTGTGCTGCCAACTCTCTGTTTTCTGCCTCATGTGCATCTCCATAATGTATGTAACCCCACACGGCATGTCGCCGGGTACCGCCATTATTATGCAATGCAATAAATACTTCAGGTTTATGTTTATTGGATTGTTGTAACTCCCATGCATAGCCCGATAATTTTCCATCTACCACCGCCGAAGTATGTGATATCATGGTATTACTACCACTATCTGCATTGTGTACATCCTTTCTACCCAGGCTCCATACTTTGTATTCTTTAAAAAAGGGTTTGGTTGCCATGGCCGCTTCTGCAATAGCATTACATACAGCAGCTTCACTAAAATCTTTTCCGGTATTGGTTTGGTGAGATGGCTGCCATACAATTACCTGCTTTTTTTTAGCGGGTAGATAAGAAAAACAAATCAGTACAAGCAGAAAGGTGGTTAGTGTTTTCATACAGGGGTTTGTTTGCACAAATTAGTGAACCGATAACAAAGCCATGTGTTTTTTTGAATGTCGTAGTTGAGACTAGATATAACAAGCGCAAATCTGTTCACTACTTACAGTTACGCTATTTACTTTTTTGTCTTGACACAAAAAAGTAACAAAAAAAGTCAATCCCGCCAGGGCGGGATGAAAAAAAGCTAAAATTTACTCCATTCCGCTAAAATGAACGAAGTCTAAGGCCCAGCTTTAATTCAATATTTATGCAAATATGCCCTTGAGCATTATTTTAAGGCCAAGCATCGTTCATTTCTTAACGCTACATTCCATAAATTTCTTAACGCTTTTTTTCAGAGGCCAGTAATAAATCCATGAGGATAGGTCTTTCCGAGTGCTCTACTTAATCCTATGACGCAATCGCAAGCATTATTGAAGCAAGCCGGATGCCCAGGTAAGCTGGTAACTGGCAGTCAGGTATTTTACGCGCAACTCTATTTGTTTTTGTGCCGCTTCCAGTAATTTATTTTCACGTGAGTTTACCAGGAACAGACTGCTTTCGCCCTGTAAAAATTTCAGTTCTTCGTTGCGCAGTAACTGGCGGTAGTTTTCCTGCATTTGAGAAATCAGTTGCCATTGTTGCAATAGCTGGGTACTTGCATTGTGATAGTAGCGAACTTTATTTTCTGTTTGCCATTGCTTGCCGGCCAGTTCAAGTTTCGATTCTTTTACTTTTATCTGAGCTTTTGCATACTCCCCTCTTCCTTGCCGCAAAAAAAGTGGCATTTGAACACTAACACCCCATGCAAAATTATTCTGCAGATAGGCAGTATTCCAGCTTTTTACAAAATCATACTCCTTACTTAATATATTGGCTTTTACACTCACGTAAGGAAGTAAACCCTGAAACTTTAAACGTTTATCGATTTCTGTACTACGTACTTTCCATACGGCAGTTTGTATCAGCGGATTTTGCAGTGATTGTGAAAGCATTTCATTTAATACAGGAACGGTTTGGATTGATGTAAAACCACTGGTATCCGGTATACTGTTTTCAGGTAAGGAGTACGGCGTATTATCCTCCCTCCATAAAAAATAAGATAATTCAATAGCCGCATTATTCAATTTTAACAACGCTTCTGATTGTTGTAAACGGTATTGCTGCAACTGTGTATACGATTCTACTGTATCCATGAGTGAACGGTCTCCATTCACAAAAGCATTGCGAACAAGGCGTACCCTGTTTTCTGCATTCGTTACAAAATTTGTGTACACTGTATACAACTGGTGTGCACCTGCCCATTGCCAATAATGAATATTTGCATCAAGCAACAGATTATTCAGTATGTTTTTTCTTTCCTGTTCACTTTGGCTTTGGAGTATTCGGGCCTGTTGTAAAGCGGCCCTTCTTTTGTCTATCAGTAACCCATTACCCAATGGTAATTCAACACCAAGATAACTGGATCTTCCATTAGTTACTTCAGAAGTAAGCAGGTCGCCACCATTGTTTTCCAATCCAGCTTTTACTGTAAGTGCCGCTGCAGTTGGAATTTGTAATTCAGGATTGGTATAGTAATAATAATTTTTACCATCAAAGGTTTTTCGGCTGGCCTGCACATCAATAGCCGGATCAAAACCACCGCGTGCGGATTGTAATTCTGCCGCAGCCCTATCTACCAGTAAAAACGCCTGTTTGGCCACAGGATGATTTTTACGAACCATGTCCATTACAGACGCGGCAGTGATTAATGGCTTGTCAGACTGCGCCATACCCATTAGTGGGACAATGCAACATACACACAGAAAAAATAGCTGTCTACTTTCCATTTTCTTGATCTTTCTTTTCTGTATTGATTTTATAATACTCTGGCGGAAAACCATTTATGTTTCGCCACAATTCATAGTAAATACTTACATCTTTCAGCAAGGCAATACCATTGGCGCCACCACCCATTCGCAATTGTTTGGGCCATGGCCTGTCGTTACTATCTTCTATTACCAATACCCTGAATTTGCCGTTAGTGCTTACATCCGTTTCTACTGCGGCCACCTTGCCACCAAAAGTACCATAACTATTTTGCGGCCAGCCGCTAAATACAATAGCAGGAAACCCATCAAAAATAAATCGCACTTTTTGCCCAATGGCCACCAGCGGAAGATCCATGGGTTCTATAAATAGCTCAACTGCAAATTGCACTTTATCGGGTACAATCTGTACAATCATTTCTCCTTCTTTCACCATTTCACCAATACCTGCTTTCATGGCCTTGATTACCTGCCCGCGCTGTGGTGCCCTGATATAATACAATTGGTTTCTCGCATCATAATTAGCATACAGGTTTTGCAGTTTCGATACTTCTGCTTCTGTTCCGGCAGCATTAGATAACGATCCATATTTTTCACCTTCTGCTTTCGAAATCTTATCCGTGTAATCCTGTATGGTACTATTCTTTTCTATTAACAGGTTGTTTACTTCCTGTTTGCTTTGCAGGTATTTGTTTTCGGCACTAATTCGTTTGGCCAGTGCATTTTGAAAATTTACTTTTCGTTTTTCAAATTCCGTGAGCGAGATAGATCCACTGTCGAGCATCACTTTCGCTGCATCTATCTGTCGTTTATAAACCGCCAGCTCATTATTTACCGCAATCAGGTCCGTACTATCGCTGGTTACTTTTAAAAACTGTTGTGCGAGTTTATTATCAATGGAGCGCAGTTTTAATTCTTTGCCCTGTTGTAAGGCAGCTACTTGTGTTTCGGCTGTAACTGCTTTGCTTCGGTAATTATCAATGCTGTTTTGTTTCGCGTTTATCTGCTCTTGTGTTCTATTTAGTAATTGTGGATCGAGGTATTCTATTTTTACTTCACCCAGTTGCAGTAAGGTATCTCCTTCCTTTACATAATCGCCTTCTTTTACATACCATTTAATTACCCTTCCTGCAATAATGGTGTTCAACTCCTGTGGCCTCTGTTCCTGCCGCAGGGTAGTAACCGATCCCTTAGCACGAATATTTTGTGTCCATGGTAACCATAGTATCACAATCAATAGCAGCAGTGTGGCCCATAACCATTTTTTTACCCGACTGGTTTTGCGTACCTGATAAATTTTTGCAAACGACCCCAAAGAATTATTGGCCAGCTGTTCTTCAATATTACTGTGTATATAATTGTTCATATTAATTGGGTTATGCCTGCAATGTTCCGTTGTGTAAGTGTATGATACCATCGTAAGCTCCGATGTTCTCTTCTTTGGCAGCGATGATCAGTACCGTACTTTTTTTCTCATCTTTCAGGTATTGCATAATGGCTGCTTTTTGTTCAGGGTTTACATGCAGAAAAGGTTCTTCCAATAACAACAAACGATGCTTGCCCAGTAAAGAGCGGGTTAATAAAATCTGTTGCCGTATACTTTGTGGCAGTCGTTTGCCCAGGGGATCCAGCATGGTATCAAATCCTTGTTTATGTGATTGTATAAAACCCGCCAATCCTGTTTTTTCAGCCAGTTGAAAAATCTCTTCGGTAGTAATGTCGGCATTGCCCATGGTAATATTTTCCAATAGCGTTCCGCGAAAAATATCCTGTTGGTTAATCAACACACCGGTTTGTGAACGCAAAGATGCTAGCTGGTAATTGCCCACCGGTAACCCATCTATCAATACATTTCCTTCAAAATGCTGATAAGCGCCGGTTAATAAACGGAGTAAGCTTGATTTACCCGAACCCGAAGCACCATTGATCAACACTATCTTACCCGGCTCAATTTGAAAGCTTAATTTGTTCAATACTTTTTCGCTGTTAGCGTAACCAAACACAACGTCTTCAAATTCTATACTTACGCCACGGTTCGCTTGAGCCAATAATTGGTTACCGTCTTTTTCTATTTCGGCTTCTGTAACCAGATTCATTTTTTCGATTGAGGTAAAACTGTCGTAAATCTTATCCAGGTTTACAATCAGTTTTTCTACCGATCCAATAATGGAGAGTATCACAATATCGGCGGCAATAAACTGACCGATATTAATCTGTTGATCAACCAGCAAGGTAGCACCTACAATGAGCATGGCGGCCGTGATCAGCGTTTTAAACCCAATAAAAGCCCATGCCTGTGCAAGCAGTATTTTAAAATAATGTGTTCTCGCTTCCAGATAACCGCTGGTTAACTGATCGGTTCGTTGTATATGTATGGTACTATGGCCTGCGTACTTGAACGATTTGATCATTCTTGCCAAATCCTGTAACCATGCCGCCACCCGGTATTTATAATCACTTGCTTCAAGAGAGGCACTAAAGCCCTGCTGGGAAGTAAAGCGAAGTATCAAAATGATAATGATCAATAACACCGCTCCAAAACCAATAAACACAGGGTGATAAAACGATAATAATAATAACCCTAATAAAATCTGTATGATGGCTGTTGGAATATCGAGTAGAATTTTTTCAATCCCTTTTTGAAGAGATGGGATCTCAAAAAACCGATTCACCATTTCAGGCAAATGATAATTATCCAGTTTCTCTACATTCATTCTGGGAAACCGGTCGGTAAACTCCAGTGAATAGCGAACAAATATTTTCTGCTTCAATTTTTCAATTAGCTGTAATTGTCGAACCTGTAACAACCCATTAATAAAAGTACCTGCCACCACCAGTACAATTAATACAATAATAGAAGCAGATAAAGAACCAGCCAGTACAAAACTGATAATGGTTTGTATACCTAATGGCAAAGACAACTGCACCAAACCGGCCAGTATGGCAAATAGGTATATGGCGCTGATGTCTTTTCTGTCTAGATGCAGCATGGCAAGAAAGGCCCTGAACACTTCACCCGCCGATCGGTATTTGGTTTTTCCCATAATGTGTCAACATTCATCTCAATAAAAGAACCCTGGTTGTTTATTACAATCAGGGTTTATTCCCAAAATTATATCGGGTATAACAAGCCGTTTGATTAATTGTTTGTTAAAAGCTTGTTTTATTAAACGTTTTTATTGGGTTACCGGCTCCTTCAAACTAATCTCAACATGGGCATTTACATCTATCACATCCTTGCCACTTTTTCTGATCCGTTCCAATAAACTACGAAGTGTTTCTTCCAGTTGCAGTATTCTTTTCTCCGCATGCTTAATATTTTCTTCTGTATAATACTGCGAACGGATTTTCTGATGGTGGTATTCTATTTTAACCTTAAAGATATCTGTTAATATCTGTTCCGCATCTTTTGCAGCAAAGCGGCCGCTGATAAGTTGTAATTCCATAATGAATTGTTTATTTTATGAATGAGTAGTTATTTATTACCGGCTTTCCAAAGGGGGTAATTATTGTCCCTGTGCAGCCGTGTAACCGGCTACCCCATCAAAATCATAGAGATTTTCGGTTTTGATGATTTCCAGCGCCAGTTCATCTATGTTTTTTTGCAGCGCAATAACATCTGCATACCTGAGCGTCGTATTCGGTTTGGGCTTAAAACGACAACGCCAGTGATCGGTACAGAAGGTTTCCGGAAAACCATCAGGCCAGACTTTGGTACCACGATTGGTGATCATAGACAATTGTAAGTTACCCTCAGCCGCTTTTTGTATTTGCTGTGCCAGTTCATTAGCATCCCGCTTACGGAAATGTAAGAAGATATCTACACCAACCAGTTCTTTTTTAGCAGGTGTTTGAGGGGTAAGCGTAATAGTAAAATTGGCCCCTTCATTGGTAAAGGCAACGGGTTGTAAAGTGCCCGGCTTACGACCTAAGCGATCAATTACTGCTGTAGCAAATTCATGGGTACCCAGTTTTTCCTTAGAAACGGTGTCACTAAAAATATCCTTGGTATGGCATCCTTCCTCAATGGCAAGTAACCAGGCATTGTGTATTTTCTCTGCCACATCCTGCTGGCCAATATGAACGAGCATCTGAATAGCCGCTAGTAGTAGTCCTGATGGATTGGCCGTATTGTTTCCGGCCATACGCGGTGCCGATCCGTGAATCGCTTCAAACATCGCAAATCCATCGCCAATATTGGCACTACCTGCCAGGCCAACCGAACCGGTAATTTGTGCAGCCACATCACTTAAAATATCACCATATAAATTTGGCATTACGATCACGTCAAAACGTTCAGGTGTATCCGCAAGTTTTGCAGCGCCAATGTCTACAATCCAGTGTTCTTTTTCTATATCAGGATATTCCATCCCTACCTCATCAAATACCTTATGAAAAAGCCCATCGGTCATTTTCATAATATTGTCTTTGGTAAAACAGGTTACTTTTTTACGGTTATAGGCTTTGGCATATTCAAATGCATAGCGAATAATTTTCTCTGTTCCCGGGCGTGAAATCAATTTTAAACACTGTACTACTTCATCGGTTTGCCTGTGTTCAATACCCGCATACAGGTCTTCTTCATTCTCGCGAATAATAACTACATCCATTACCGGATGCTTGGTTTGAATAAAGGGGTGATATGAAACACATGGACGAATATTAGCAAATAAACCCAGCACTTTGCGGGTGGTAACGTTCAGGCTTTTAAAGCCACCGCCCTGTGGTGTGGTAATGGGTGCTTTTAAAAATACACGAGTGCGGCGAAGTGATTCCCACGCATGCGGTTCTATGCCTGCACTATTGCCTTGCAGGTATACTTTTTCGCCAATCTCAATTTCTTCAATGGCCAGTTGCGCACCGGCAGCTTCCAGAATGCGTAGGGTGGCATTCATGATTTCAGGACCAATGCCATCTCCTTTAGCAATGGTTATGGGCGTAGGTGTGTTTTTTTTCATGGTGCAAAAATGCAAAGGGATATTCATATTGTTTTATTTATATTTACTATATTAATCATAAACAATACTTATGAACTTTACCCTGCACCAGCTACGTGTTTTTTCTGTGATTGTTGAGAAGCAAAGTATTACCAAGGCTGCTGAAGAACTAAACATGACACAGCCCGCAGCTTCGATACAACTGAAAAAATTACAGGACCAGTTTGATGTTCCTCTTACGGAAGTGGTAAGTCGGCGCATTTACATAACGGATTTTGGTATGGAAGTGTACCGAATTGCTTTGCGCATACTTGATGAGGTAAACACCATCAACTACCAATCGCAGAATTACCAAGGTATCCTCTCAGGCAAACTGCGGATATCGGTTGTATCAACCGGTAAGTATGTAATGCCCTACTACCTTCGAGATTTTTTACAACTCAATCCCGGTATCGATCTGGAAATGGATGTTACCAATAAAAGAAGAGTGATCAGCAGCCTGGAAGAAAATGAAGTGGATTTTTCACTGGTATCTATTTTACCATCCAACCTGAGTATACACGAAGAACAACTGATGCCCAATAAACTGTACCTGTTTGGCCCGGGCAGTGAAGCCATTGGCACCAAAAGCAAACAGGATGCCTCTGTGTTTAAAGAACTACCCCTGATTTTTCGTGAAGAAGGATCGGGTACCCGTTTTGCTATGCAGCAGTATTTTCACGAAAAACACATACGTCCAAAAATAAGCTTATCACTTACCTCTACAGAGGCAGTGAAACAGGCGGTAATAGCAGGTTTGGGTTACTCTGTTTTATCCATACTAAGTTTAAAAAACGAGCTGCACCAGAAAGTAGTTAAGGTAATTCCGGTAAAAGGGTTCCCTCTTCACTCGCAATGGCGGATCATATGGTTGCAGAAAAAACAACTGTCAGCCGTTGCCAATGCTTACCTGCAATATGTACGCAAACACAAAGCCGCCATCTATAAAAAACACTTTTCCTGGACAAGCCAGTATTAACAGCATCCGGAACCGTTCGTGCATTTTGGATGCCCTGGCGCAGCCTATGCTTCTACTTTGTATATTCATACCAGCGATTGTGTCAATGGGTTAACTGCTAAATAACCACTGCTATGTTTGCCGATTTTTTTAACACCGTTTTCCGGGAGTTTACTTCTTTCTGGAATTTGGAACCTATTGTTACGCTTTTGCGTGAAGGAAAATATGATCAATTGCTTACGCTCGATGGCATACTAAAGATCATTTCACCCATCATTCCTTTTTTACTACTGATCGAAATCATACGAGCAGCCGTACACAAAAAATTCAAACTGGAAGATTACAAAATTCCCTTCTTCATTTTTGTCATCAATCGGGTGATTTCTCGTTTTCTTTCCATCGGAATGGTTTCCTTTTGCATTGCCGTTTTAGAAAAATATGCCCTATTTAAAACTGGCTTTACCTGGTATTGGCTTATTTACGGATACATAGTTTGGGAGTTTGCCCATTTTGTATATCATTTTCTCGCGCACAAAATTCGGTTGTTCTGGTGCCTTCATGCCACACACCATGCGCCGGAAAGCATGAACCTGAGTGTTTCGTATGCCCATTTTTTTCTGGAAGCGCCCTATGCCGATGTGATCCGTACTTCCATCTGCATACTTGCCGGTGTTAATCCACCACTACTTTTTCTAATCATGTTCATTGATGGCACATGGGGCACTTTCATTCATGTTGGTGAAAATATTTTAAAAGATGCCCGCCTGGGAAAATTTGAAAAATGGATTCTTACGCCTTCGCATCACCGCGTACACCATGCGCGCAATCCATTGTATATGGATACCAATTTTTGTAACCTGCTGAATATATGGGACCGTATTTTTGGCACCCTGCAACACGAACAAATGACGGTGCCCATTGAATATGGCGTTACCCGAAAAATAAAAGCCAACAATTTTTGGGATGTGTACTTTGGTGAGATTGTTTTTCTGGTGCGTGATGTGGTAAAGGCACCGGGCATTAAAAACAAAATTCTTTACGTGTGCAAGCCCCCGGGCTGGAGCCATACGGGTGAACATACTACCGCTGATTTGATCAGAAAAAAAGCATTAGAGGCTGATAAGTAATCATAAGAAATCCAACTGCGTCTTTGCGCCTTTGCGTGAAATATTCTCGCAAAAGCGCAAAGACGCAGTTTAAGGGATTTGGTTTATAGAGGTTTCTAAAGAACCCGTAATCTTATTTCCATGGACAAGGAATCGGGTTCTTTCTTTTTTGCGGTGAGCGAAAGCTCAATGAAAATTCAAATGTTTGTAAAGGCCCCATCACCGATTTTGAATTGGATGCATTTACATCATAACTAAATCCTCCCTGTACGTTACCATACGAAAGTCCCAGATATGGAATGATGGCTTCCTGACGGCGGTACCAAATACCAAAATTTAAAACAGTAGGTTGTTCTTCGTAATTAGCGCTTCCAATTATTTTTCCAAAGTTTACGCCGAGCGCATAAGTGCTGCTTTTGTTTTCAAAAACAAATAATGCATTCGCGTTAAATACCAGTCTATCACTCAGGAATGCCTGGTAATCGGTATGAAAATTATACCGCGGTGGATCCAGCTGGTTGGGATCTTCCAGCGCAGAACGGGAAGTACTGATAAAACGATAGCCGGCAAAACCGATATCAAAATTAGATGTCTCCGTAGTATAGCTATAATTGATACCGGCAAATGCAGAATAATAGGGTTTAATGGCAGAGAGATACGCCTCGCTAGTTGGTAATGCCCGGTTAAACCCGGATGAAGATAGTTGCTGCCCAAAACTCAGCTGCGCAAAATCAATCAATGTGTTAGAATAAGAACCACCCAATCCGCCCGACAAACCGTGCCGGTCATCTTCATCCAGACTAATGTGTGAGCTTACCACAAAATTGAACGAGTTGCTGTTGTAGGCGCCGCCTAAGCCTTTATCCTGCAGAAAAAATACACCGCCACCAATATAATTTTGTTCATTATTGTTTTGTCTCACCAGTTTACCATCAAAAGAAATTGATGTTGTGTTCAGTGCATCCACACCCGATCCTATCCACTGGCTTCTCCTGATGCCCATCAGGCGCCAGTCGGCATCCCCATTTCCTGCCAATGCCGGATTAATACTTAACGGCGATGCATAGAATTGTGAGAACAACGGCGATTGCGCATAAGACTGCGCTACTGTTACGCAACACAGCATTAATAGCAGAAGTATATAGTTAAGTCCTCTCATTAGTCAGCAGTTATGCATCATCGCAATAAAAGTGTTTGTCCAGTTTTTTGTACCATTGATCCGTCATTGGCAATACCTACGGCCACCCATATATAAATGCCCATGGGTTGCGGTGTTCCATTTAATGCGCCATTCCATCCATCATCATAATTCTTGCTCTCAAACATCAGCTGGTTATAGCGGTTGAATATTTTAAAGTACTTGAATTCTTTCACACCTGTGAGGTAAGGAAATAATTTATCATTCACTCCGTCGTTATTGGGTGTGAAAGATTTGGGAAGAAAAATATCCACCAGCTTATCATCAAATACCCTGACCAATAATGAATCATACGTAATACATCCCGCAGGAGAAATCAGGTTAATCACGTATTGTTGGGTGGTGGTAAAGTTAAAACGAACATCGGGCTTATCAGAAAAATCAATGCCTTTAGAAGGCGTCCATTGATAACGATATCCGGCTATGGTTCGCACACTTACCGGAGTAGGCACAGTTTTATAAGCACTTACCGAAGGCATGGTTACGCCCGGTATGGGAATTTGTAAATCGATGGTGGTGTCAAGTGTGGTAGGTGTAGCCGGACAATACACTTGTGTGGCAATGAGTTGTATATGGTGGTTACCACCGGTTGTAAACACATTGCTTCCGTGATAAGAATTTTGAGTTTTACCATCTCCAAAATCCCATTTCCAGTTAATAGGTCCTGTGGTATTGGTATCTGTAATGTTGGTAAGATTCAGGGGAAGGTTTACGCAGTACGTATCGTATAGTAAACGCAAAATGGGCTGGTTTACTTTGTAGAGGGTAATGGGCTGTGCAATGGTATCTACACAACCAAATTTATTGGTGATACTGGCATTATACCTTCCCGGCACACCGGTAACCAATGAGTCGTCTGTAAATCCAGTGAGCGGAACACCATTCAACTGCCAGCGGTATCCGAGTGAATCCGGCGAAGTAATGAAAAGTGTATCAGGAATATTATTGCATAAATAAATACCACGCTGCGAGTTAATGGTAGCTGTTGGCAATGGATTAATGATTTGAGAGAAGAAGGTGGTATCCACTGTGTTCAAGCAGGAGCCGAATGCAATATTCGTAAACATAAATCTGCGTTGTGTTTGTGCAGAAGCAGGAAGTATTAATGTGTATGGCGAAGTATTGATGCCGGTAATATTACGCGGTGCATTATTATCTTCTGCATAAGTAAAACTCCATTGGGCTGTACCGGTAAAATTTAGTGTGAGTGTATCAAATGGATAACGGCAGATTACTGAATTACCTGTGATCGTTACCCTTGGTGTTGGTAATACGGTAACAATAGACCTGAATGTGTTACTGATACATCCGGTATTCTTAGCCACTACGGTATACGTTGCTACAGCATTTGTAGCAGTACCATTGGTTAGCACTTGGCTTACGGCAGTTTGTGGCAACGCAGCATTGCTGATGCCCGAAACACTTCCCAAAGGATTTGTAACCGGTAAAGCCCATGTATAGGTAGTTCCCACCGGTGCGTTTATCGGGTTGGTATTAAATGCGGTTCCGCTGCAAATCTGCGCCGTTTGATCGGCAATAGCCGGCATAGTAGACCCTACACTCACCATCAACGCAAAAGGAATACCGGTACAGGTACCAGATACCGGGGTAATGATATAGGTTAATCTGGCCGGGGCCGATGTGGTATTGATTAGTGTTTGCGATATATTTCCCGAAGGCAATACCTGTGCACTGGATCCCAATATTGAACCAAAAGGTTGTATGGTTGGGCTGCCCCATGTATATCTTGTATTAACTGGTGTTGGGAAAGGCACAACTGAAAACGTTGAACCTGTGCAAATGGTATCCTTAATATCTGAAATAACAGGCGTAGGATTTACCGGAACCGTAACGGTAAATATATTTCCGGTACACGCACCCGCAACAGGGGTAACGGTGTAAACTGCGCTATTTGTTACGTTGTTGGTACTAACCAATGTTTGACTGATTACAGTTTGTGACACGGACTGCGCACTGCCACCACTTAATGTGTTTTGTGGTGCTATCACCGGAGTGCTCCATGTATAGGTTGTGTTTGCTGGTACCAATGCAGGGGTATAACTAAAAGCAATACCGCTGCAAACAGGTTGCAGTGTTTGATTGGCGATAGCAGGTACCGGTTGCACCGTAACAGCTACTGTAAAAGGTACACCCGAACAACCACCGGCAGATGCAATAACAGTGTACGTTGCCACACCCGAAACCAGTGTTTGGCTGGTTAATTGCTGGCTAACCGCAGCCTGTGCAATAGGTTGTGCAGTACCACCTGTGATAGATCCTGTTGGAGTATATATTGGTGTGGCCCATGTATATTGTGTTCCAGCTGGTACCGCATTGGAAGCATAACTAAAGCTGTTATTACTACAAATACTTAGTGTTTGATTGGCAATATTGGGTGTTGGATTTACTGGAATAGTAATAGCCTGCTGACTGGAACAGCCATTAACCAATACGGTATAATTGTACACCACAGGAACCGTATTGGTAGATGTGTTTACCAGAATTTCAGCGGGATCATTGGTTCCAGAAGCGGCTATATTACTAATGAATGCCTGCACGGTTCTGCTCCAGGTAAAACTTGCTCCGCTTACATTGGATGTTGGCTGATAGGTAAGTTGCGATCCACTACAAACAGCTGGAGCCAGCGTAACACTGGTTAATACCGGAACCGGCTTAACCGTTACTGTAACGGTTTGTGTATTGTTACATCCCGCAGGGGTGCTTAAATTATATACATAAGAAACATTAATAGACTGGTTGGTTACATTGATCAATGTTTCATTAGGATTATTGATACCGGTAGCGGCAATATTGCTGATGCCAGAAACCACGGCCCTTGTCCATTGAATGGAGGTACCCGGCGTATTGCTTGCCGCCGCAAAATTAAATACCGAATTACTACAGATAGCCGTTGCAGTTAATGCCTGGTTTAATTGAGTAGCAGGATTTACCGTTACCGTGATAGTAAAAGGGGTTCCGTTACATGATGCGGAAGCAGGGGTTACAGTATAAACCGCCTGCGCAGCGGCTGTGGTAGTATTGTTTAAGATCTGTGAAATAGTAGGAACAGCCACCGCCTGTGCCACGGCACCACTAACTGCCCCAAAAGCAGATTGCACAGGTGTACCCCATGTATAGGTAGTTCCTGTTGGTACCGGTGTAGGGGTTACTGAAAAAGCATTTCCGGAACAAATTGTTGCCAATTGGTTACTTACTGAAGGGGTTGCGCTTATCGGTACGGTCAACTGAAAACTACTACCCACACATCCATTGGCTGATGGTATTACGGTATAGACTGCTGTATTGGCAATATTATTCGAGCTGGTTAATAGCTGGCTGATGGTTGTCTGGCTACCCTGTGCGCTACCTCCTGCCAATCCACCAGTTGGTGTTACCAACGGATTGTTCCAGGCATACGTTGTATTAATAGGCACACCAGTTGGTGAATAATTGAATGCCACACCGCTGCATACTGAAGCCAAAACCCTGTCGTTAACCACAGGTATTGGATTCACGGTTACAGTAAGTATAAAATCATTACCTGTACAACCATTCGCAACAGGTGTTACCGTATAGGTTGCAACAGCCGGTGCAACCGTTGCATTGGTTAGTATTGCACTGATATTATTTTGCAACACACCTGCCGATCCGTTTACCACACCCAGGGGATTACTAACCGGTGCACCCCATGTATATTGTGTTCCTACAGGGATATTTCCTGGTGTTACCAGAAAATTGGCATTACTGCAAATAGTAGTTGTTTGTGCGGCCACTACAGGTAAGGGTTTAACAGAAACGGTAACTGTTTGGTTATTGCTGCAACCGTTGGCAGTTAAAGTATAATTATATCCAACCGCAATTGCCGAGAGGGAGGTATTTACCAATGATTCACTCACATTAGTGGTTCCCGAACCTGCAGCATTACTGATAGCAGAAAGTGTTGGTCTTGCCCAGCTGAAAACCGTTCCTGTTGTAGCAGATGTGGCATTGTAGGTAACCAATCCCCCACTGCAAACAGCAGCAGGTGTTAAAGAACTGCTTAGCGTGGGTGTTGGATTTACCACAACCGTAACCGTTTCATTTTTTGTGCAGCCGGCTGTGGTTGCCAATGAATAGTTATATACAACATTGAGCGGAGTAATCGTGCTATTGATCAGTGTTTCATTCGGGTTACCGGTTCCTGATGCAGCGCCATTACTGATGCCTGCAATAGCAGTGCGTGTCCAGCTGTATACATTGGTGGATGGAGTATTACTGCTTGGCGTATAATTGAAAGAGGTATTGCTACAAATAGCGGCCGGGGTAAGACTACTACTTAATGCAGTAGCTGGATTAACCGTTACAGTTACAGAAAACCCACCACCAGCACAACTACCTGCTACCGGCACCACATCATACGCGGTTTGTGCAGGTACAAAACTGGTATTGGTCAATATTTGAGAAATGGATACAACAGGTGTTGTTTGAGAAGATCCTCCACTAACCACCCCAAAAGGGGTATTTATCGGCGCAGCCCATGTATACGTAGTACCCACAGGTACCGTAGTGGGTGCCACTGTAAAACTATTGGCAGAACAAATACTGGTTGCCTGAACACCAATCACAGGAACTGGACTCACCGGAACCGTTACAGTAAAATTAGAACCCGTACATCCATTGGCTAATGGGGTAACCGTATAAGTAACTGTAGAAGAAGTGGTATTGAGATTGGTAAGTGTTTGACTAATCGCCGTCTGAGCAGATTGCGCACTCGTTCCTGTGATAGAAGAAGCAGGGCTAACTACAGGGCTATTCCACGAATAAGTAGTACCAGTTTGAATACCTGGCGGTGTATACGTAAAAGCAGTTCCGCTGCAAATAGCCGCAACTGCTTGGTTGGCGGCAACCGGTATGGGGTTTACCGTAACGGCTACTGTAAAATTAAGTCCGGTACAACTATTAGAAACAGGCGTTACTGTATAATACAAGATGCCCGGATCGGTTGTAGTATTACTAAGTAACTGGCTAATATTATTTTGCGATGTGCCCGTTGCCCCACCCGTTACCACTGCCACTGGAACACTTACCGGTATGGGCCAGGTGTATTGTGTACCCACAGGTACCCCTGTTGGAGCGGTTGTAAATGTATTGCCACTGCAAATAGTAACGGTTTGGCCAGTAACCACTGGAACCGGTTTTACTACAACCGTAACCGTTTGGGTATTGGCACAAGTATTGGCAGTAAGCGTGTATAAATAGGATACCGTAATATTGGTTGTGCCGGTATTTACCAGCAACTCTGCCGGATTATCGGCACCGGTTTGTGCCGCATTACTAATACCCGGAACAGCCGCCCTTGACCAGCCAAATGTAGTACCCGTAGTAAGGGTAGTAGGTACATAAGTAAAAGTAGTACCACTGCAAATAGCTGTGGCCGATAGTACACTGGTTAATTGTGCCGCAGGGTTTACAACAACGGAAACCGTTTGTGAATTCAAACAACCACCGGATGTGTTTAAGGTGTATACATAGTTAACCGTAATTGGTGCGGTAGTCGTATTCGTAAGTGTTTCCAATGGGTTATTACTGCCTGCTGTGGCCGCATTACTAATACCCGCTACACTGGCTCTTGCCCAGGTATAAGAGGTGGTTGATGGAGTATTACTACCTGGCGCATAGCTAAAAAGGGTATTGTTACAGATGGCCGCTGGCGTTAACGTAGTATTTAACTGTGTTGCGGGATTGATACTTACCGTAACGTTTTCTGTATTGGAACAACCGGCCGAAAAAGTGGTAACTGCATAGGTAACCGTTACCGGCAAAGTAGTGGTATTGATTAGTGTTTCGTTGATGTTTCCCGTATTGGCAGCTAATGGATTACTGATACCCGCTGCATACAATCTTTGCCAGCTAAAAGTTGGGGCCGTTGCATTACTACCAGGCGTATAGGTAAAAGGCGTGTTACTGCAAATCGGCGTGTTGGTTAATGGTGTATTAAGCGCAATTACTGGAGCTACCCCTATATTAACCGTTACCACTACTGAAAATGTACTGCCTATACAACCCGAGGTATTGGGCGTAACCGTATAGGTAGCTGTTGCTGCAGCGCCTGTATTATTACTGAGACCTTGACCAACTCCGGCAGATCCTACAGAATTTGCAGCACCTCCATTTATAGCACCATTGGGCGAAATAGCGGGTGTTGGCCATGTATATGTAGTTCCAAGAGGTGCACCACCGGGAAACAGAAAAAATCCCTGCGAATTACAGGTACTTACGGTCTGATTGGCAATACTCGGTATTGGATTTACACTGAATGTTACATTCTGTGTATTGGCACAACCTGTTATAATATTTGTTAAGGTATAAGAATACGCTACAGGAACGGCCAACAACGTGGTATTGTTCAGCGCCTCACCCGGGTTACCGGTGCCATTAGCCGCAATATTGCTGATACCCGCTACCGCAAGCCTGCTCCAGGCAAAAGTTACATTGGGCGATTGTGCAGAAGTAGGCGTATAATTAAAGGTATTACCGCTACAGATATTTGAGGCAACAAGGGTACTTGTTAATGCAGGAGAGGGATTTACAGTAACGGTAAAACTCTGGTTCCGATTACATCCATCCTTACTCAGTGTAAACAAATAGGTAGCTGTAACAGCAGTTGTATTACTGTTATTAACCAGCACCTCACTTACACTACCGTTGCTTTGTCCGGTTGCCGGACTAATGCCCACCACCGAAGCCCTTGACCAGGTGATGGTTGTTCCTGCCAAAGCAGAAGTAGGGTTATAATTAAAAGTAGCCCCACTGCAAATGGTGACATTACTAGTGGCACTGCTTAAAGCGGGTAATGGATTTACATTTACTATTACAGTTTGACTGCCGCTGCATCCTGTAGATGTGTTTTGCAAAGTATATACATAACTAACCGCAATGGGTGCGAGGGTAGTATTGATCAGTGTTTCATCCGGACTATTGGTACCCGTTGCCGAGGCATTGCTGATGCCAGCCACTGCCGCCCTGCTCCAGGAAAAATTAATATTGGGCGATTGATCAGAGGATGGAGTATAAGAAAAAATAGACCCACTACAAACATCCGCAGGTGTAAGCGTACTGTTCAAAGTAGGAATGGGATTTACAATAACAGAGAGGTTCTGTGTATTGTTACATCCATTAGCTGTTAGGCTCATTAAATACGTTGTGGTTACCGGATTACCCGATGTATTGGTAAGTGCCTCATTAATACTTCCAGTACCATTATTTGTATTAGGGTTAATGCCAACGGCTGCTGCCCGGGTCCAGGTTATGGCTGTTCCTGCTGTAGAACTGGCCGAAGTATAAATAAAAGATGCTCCACTGCAAATAGAAGTTGTGGCCACACTATTGGTTAGTATCGGTCGGGGAAACACCGTAACCACCAAAGTAAAAGTAGTAGAGTTGGTAGCACTTACAGTATACGTTACTGTAGCCGTTGCGGTAGTACTGTTTGTTAAGGTTTGTATTACGCCTGTTTGCGAAGTGGCTTGCGGGGTGGCATTTACTGCATTGGCCGGACTAACCACCGGAACACCCCATGTATAACGAATAGAACTGGCACTACCCGGAGGTGCAAAATTGATGGAGGTCCCACTACAGATACTCAGTGTATGTTGTGCATACAGGGTACCCACGCCTCCCATCAACAGAAAAATGAACACTGCACAAAATTTAGCAATGTACTTTCTGAAGTGAGTTAGTTCCCTGATATCGAAATTTTTCACCATGAGGATTATCAACAGTTACTTGAAAGACGACCAAACAGGCTATTCTGTTGCCTGTAATGAAATATATACGTACGCAAATCAGAAAAAGTCTTCATGAAATAGAGTTTTCAACTAAGGGGATACCAACTCAGTTTACTATGAAGGGATTTGTAATTTAAGGATATTTTATTATTAAAAAATCATCTGTGTTATAGATCAACAGTTACATAAGTGTATTCCATAATTCATACAACATCCCATGATTTCTGCTACGTAAATACACATAAACCAAAAAAATCATTTTTTATATAGAAAAGCCTTGTATTTAATGCTATCTGGAGGTAAACAAATAGATAATTATTTGCCATCCTCTCACATCCCGTTTAATTTAGTGGCAGATATGACAGCAGAAGAACAGCGGCTAAAAGCCAATAGCGCACGGAAAATACCTTTGGAACAATGGGGCCCTTATCTCTCAGAACGGCAATGGGGCACTGTACGCGAAGACTACAGCGAAAATGGCGATGCGTGGAATTATGTACCTTTTAGTCATTCCCATTCACGCGCTTACCGCTGGGGCGAAGATGGCTTAGGCGGCATCTCTGATTTTTTTGGTAACCTCTGTTTTGCCATCTCTTTATGGAACGGGAAAGACCTTGTATTGAAAGAAAGATTGTTTGGCCTCGGCAACAACGAAGGCAACCATGGAGAAGATGTGAAAGAACTCTATTACTACCTCGATAACCTCCCTTCGCATTATTATATGCAGATGCTGTACAAGTATCCGCAACAGGCTTTTCCTTACCAGGAACTAGTTAACAAAAACAGGAACCGAAGCAAACAGGAACCGGAATATGAAATTCTGGATACCGGCATTTTTAAAGACAACGAATATTTTGATGTACTCATCACCTATGCCAAAGTGAATAAAAAAGACATTGGCATCAAGATCGATATTACCAACCGTGCCAATACTGCCGCACCACTAACCGTATTGCCCACACTCTGGTTCTTTAACCGATGGCAAACACGCGGTCTTGACAGAAAACCCGTGATTAAAGCTGTTGGAAAAGACTCCACTGTAAAAGCCTCACACGAACGATTGGGCTCTTATTATTTTTATTATCCCAAAACCAACGATGCTTTTTTTACAGAGAATGAAAGCAACACCGAAAAATTATTCGGCAAAAAAAATGAATCCGTTTTTGTAAAAGATGCTTTTCACGATGCCATCATTCAAAATAAAAACAAAGAAGCCCTGCGCAGTAAAAAAGCAGGAACCAAATTTGCACCTGTATACGAATACAATATCGCCGCAGGCGAAACCAAAACACTGTACCTGCGTTTGAGTGATGTGATCATGGAATCGCCATTTACCAAGGGCTTCACGGATATTTTTGCGCAACGCAAAGAAGAAGCGAATGATTTTTACAACGCCGTATTACCTCCTAACCTAACGGATGATATACGAAACATACAACGCCAGGCATTGGCAGGATTACTCTGGAGCAAACAATATTATTATTATGATATTGAACGATGGCTTACTGAGCCCGATGGCATTGCGCATGTTAGCAAACAAAGAAGCATAGGCCGCAACCACGATTGGCAACACCTGAAAAATCAGGACATTATTCTCATGCCTGATAAATGGGAGTATCCATGGTATGCCGCGTGGGACCTTGCTTTTCACTGTGTGCCCATGGCCATGATAGATGCCACATTTGCCAAACACCAGATATTATTGGTAATGCGCGAATGGTATATGAAACCCGATGGACAACTACCCGCTTACGAATGGAATTTCAGCGATGTAAATCCACCGGTGCAGGCATGGTCGGCATTGCAGGTATACCAGATAGAAAAAAATAAAACAGGAAAAGGCGATATCAGTTTTCTGAAAAAAGTATTTCACAAACTGATGATCAATTTTACCTGGTGGATCAACCGTAAAGACCCCAATGGCAACAATATGTTTGAGGGAGGATTTTTAGGATTGGATAATATTGGTGTATTCAACCGCAGTATTCAATTACACAGCGAAGCCAAATTAGAACAGGCCGATGGCACCAGCTGGATGGGTATGTATGCACTAAACCTGATGGATATTGCGATTGAAATTGCCATGGAAGATGAGGCCTTTGAAGATAGTGCTACTAAATTTTTTGAACACTTTGTATTGATTGCCGAAGCCCTGAACCAATTAGGTTTATGGAATGAAGAGGACCAGTTTTTTTACGATACACTGGGCTTACCCGATAACACCACTTTGCAATTACGCATACAATCTATTGTAGGATTAACTTCTTTATTCGCAGTATCCATCATAGAGAAAAAAGTATTGAACAAACTGGAAGATTTTACTAAACGAATTACCTGGTTTGAACAATACCGGTTAAAAAATAAAAAGTTCTGGCCCAATGAAGAAGTGGCCGATGAAGAAAAAATACTGATCTCACTCATCCCAAAAAATAAACTCACTGCCTTATTAAAAAGACTGTTGAGCGAAACGGAATTTTTATCTGAAGGCGGTATCCGTGCCTTATCCAAGTACCACGAAAAAAATCCATACTCAGTAACCATCGAAGGGCATGTGTATTCCATCCAATACGATCCGGGAGATTCTACCTCTGATTTTTTTGGCGGCAACAGTAACTGGCGCGGGCCGGTGTGGATGCCAATCAACTACCTCATCATACAAAGTATTAAAAAATTTGGCGAGTTTTACGATGCCACATTAAGCATTGAATACCCAACAGGCTCTGGTATTTATATGGATCTGAAACAAGTGGCCAGCGAATTATCCAAACGGGTAACCAGTTTGTTTGTACTCGACGAAAATCATCATCGTAAACTGCACGGCAATCAAAACAATTTTTATAGTCGTCCAGAAAACAAAGACCTCGTTTTGTTTTATGAATATTTTCATGGCGATACCGGAACGGGTCTCGGTGCCAGTCACCAAAGTGGTTGGACCAGTTTGATTGCGCAGTTAATTTCGGATGAGGCGGAAAAGTAAACACGAATTATAATCAACCTAATTAGTCATCTAATAAGCAGTTACTATTCCTTTCATAAAATCCAACAGATTTGCCAGGGTTTGTTGTTGCTGCTCTTCCAGCGAAATGGCTGCCGAATTATCCATTAGCAGTTTGCCCAGATAACCGAATTGAGAATGATTTCCTCCTTTGATGAAAGTCAACTTTGTGTTTTTGGGTAGCTTTTGTTTATTCTGCATCACCTCCTCAACACTGGCAAGACCATCCTTTTCTGCATATAGTTTCATACAGGGAATTGATTGTGATGATAAATCAATATCCCGCGGATGCGAAGTTCCCATTAAGAATAGTGCTTTGAACACACCGGGATTTTCATAGACTAACTGAGCCGCCATTTTTCCTCCCTGAGAGTGACCACCAATTATAAAATTGCCTTTTGATAAGGTAAACAGCGTTGTAACTTTTTGATAATTGTATTGCGGTAATCGCCAATCCATTTTTATCAGGTGACAGGTATACCCGTTTTCTGCTAATTTTCTACAAAGTGGTGCATACGCCTTTGGATCTGTTAAGCCGCCTTGTAAAAAAATAATTTCCAACTTATTATTTGAGGTGTCTGATGTAAAAGTAATCTGGTCTTTGGTTTCTACTACAGAAACAAAATCTGCATTCACAAAAGTATCCTTGGGAAGATGGCGGGATTGAAAGGTGGTCCAGTTCCAGACAAAGAAAATGAATACAAGGGTAAACCAGGTAATTTTGAAAAATTTGCGCTTACTCCAGTTTTTCATACCAAGTGGTTTTGGTGGTTACGTATTTTTCATTGCACTATGATTGTAATACGATGCAAAATATCGATTAAGTAAAAATACTTTACAAATCAATGCAGAGATAATAGCAATTAAATAGTTATCGCAACCTTTGCTTACTTATTAGAGAATAGTACAGAAACAAGTTTTGAAAAAACATATCGTATTCCCGGTCTGATTACAAGGTAAATAACGGCACCAGCTATCCCCAAAATAATCCCAATACCGGTGGGAAGAATAGCGCCAAATGTAAACGTCATAGCCATCACAAAACCCAATAAACATTCAGCCCGGTAAACAGGAACAAAAAAAGCCAGTGGTAATAATAACAAAATCAGGTAAGCCGGAACATCGGTATCACCCAAAGTAAAAAAAACAGAAAGTGTTATGCCGAATACTAAGGCGCCGGCAAAACGATAAATAATATGTTTGAGATGAAATTCCTTTTCAGGGTGTTTGATTTTGGTATTTGTAAAATTCTTTTCTATGCGGGATAATAAAAACCAGGTTAATACAGGAAGCCAAAACCCTCCCCACCAGTTAGAAACAGAGGGCAGGTTTTCTTTAGCAAGAATATGATGGCTTGGTACACCACCGTGATAATGATTCCAAAGCAGGAGCAACCATATAGAAATGGTTACGAATACTGTAAAGTAACCCCGAATTTTAAAAAACATTTTTTTATTCATCTGATAGTATCGCGACCCGTTTGCATATATAGTAATGTGTGAATTGTTCAGATTTTCTGTCCTTACAAAGTATGTTGGCTTGTTATGAATTACTAATGTAATACTTTAATTAAGAATTGTATCAACCGGTTTTACAGCGGCGTGAAACAGATAAGTAGATAAAAGATGAAACAAATTCTTTTTTCAACCCGTGCCTTTGTGTGAGAATATTTTTCACACAAAGGCAGGTTTGTATCTCTATAATGCATAGTGCTTCTTTGCGCTCATTGCGGTTCTTGGCGATCTTTGCGATACTAAAAGGGCAAAGCAGTAACGCAAAGCCCGCAATGGATGCGCAAGGTTCGCCATGATTGATTCATGCAATTACTAAATCTTTAACAACTAATTATTTCTTCCCGAATTTGGAATTCTGCTAAATTCCATTTTACTTTGTATTTCAAAGTACTTTTTATGTATGTAGAAAACGAGCCAAAACAGGCACTGGAAGAAATCAAACAAATGATGCACAAGGGCAGTCGCTTTGTAAACCTCAGCGGATGGAGTGGTGTTGCAGCAGGCATTTGTGCATTGGTGGCCGCCTGGCTGGCATATCATAAATTTACTGACCATGGTATTACCATAAACGACTATGAAACCATTTCTCCGGTTACGAGAGATGTGGCTCTGGTGCAACTCGATCATGAATTGTTGCTTTTGGGTGGGATCACTTTTATGGTTTCATTTCTCTTTGCACTTCTGTTCACCTATTTACGCAACCGGAAAACAGGCGCTTCTCTGCCCGGTTATATGATTCGTAAAATAATAGTACATATTGCGGTACCCATGCTGGTTGGGGGCTTATTTATCTGGCGTATTACAGACTTTGGTTTGTATGGTTTAGTAGTACCTGTGTGCCTGCTATTGTATGGTATTGCCTTAATCAATGCCTCTAAGTTTACACTATCAGAAGTGCGTTACCTAGGTTACGCGCAAATACTATTGGGTTTAATGAATCTATGGATGATAGGTTATGGCTTGTATTTCTGGGCCGCCGGCTTCGGGATATTACATATACTTTATGGTATTGTAATGTGGGCCAAATATGAGCGCAATGAAAAAGTAGCTGCGTAATGAAAAATCCTATCTCAGGTTTAAATAAAATATTTGATAACCGCATACGACTGGGGGTTATGAGTGTGCTTATCGTAAACGAAGAGATCAGCTTTAATGATCTGAAAGCGATGCTGGAAGTAACAGATGGCAATTTGGCTACACACTTAGTTAATCTTGAAGAGAATGCTTTTATTAAAGTACACAAAGGATTTATTGGCAGAAAAACGAATACCACTTATTCCATTACCAAATTGGGTGAGCGGGCATTTAAAGATCATGTGAAAGCACTGGAGGGTATGATCAGGGGAATTAAGTAAAGATTTCTGTTGCTGGTAGAACATTACAATATAGTATCGCTCCTTTTGTTTGAAGTTTTTCCAACCGCAGAGAACGGGAGAGCGGAGAGGTTTCGCAGAGTGAATAAACATCAACGATAATTGTAACCTTGCACATCCTTAACAGGCTTTGCGTAACAGCTTTGCCATTTTTAGTATCGCAACCATCGCCAAGAACCGCAATGAGCGTAAGAGCACTATACAAAGATGTAGTTGTTAATAACCATTTATCAAACATTTATATGAAAGACGAAATAGTAGCAAACCTCAACCATCCCGAAAAGCTTGAAAAATTGTACAGGGCAGATAAGTTGGGTTTTAAACTTGCCTTTAATCAGCTATATCCTTCACTCTCCAACAACACCCTTGCGGGTTTTTGGAATGAGCGATTAAACTTTGCCAACCCGGAAGTTTCCAGTAGTAACCGCAAGGGCTTGCTATTTGTAATAGTAGCTATACTGGTTGCTGGTGTTATTGCAAAATTTCCATTCTTCTTCGGTATCAATGAAGATATTTTCTATCAAAGAAATATTGGTTTCATTGTGTTGCCGCTGTTAACGGTTTACTTTGCCTGGAAAAATAAAGTATCAACAGGTCAATTCATTTTCATAGCGAGTGCAATGCTTGTTGGGGTAGTTTTTATCAATTTGCTGCCTACAGCTTCAACAAGTGATACACTCATTCTATCCTGTATTCACCTGGTTTTATTTCTATGGTCGCTATTAGGGTTTGCTTTTGTTGGTGGCAAGCCACATAACCCTGCACAACGACTTGCCTTTTTAAAATACAATGGCGATCTGGTAGTGATTACAACATTAATAGTAATAGCGGGCGGAATACTTACAGGTATCACAATTGGGCTGTTTTCTCTTATTGGCTTTCAAATTGAAAAATTTTATTTTGAAAACATTGTTGTATTCGGTCTTCCCGCAGCACCCATTGTGGGCAGCTACCTTACCCAAACCAATCCGCAGCTGGTAGGAAAAATATCTCCGGTTATTGCTAAAATATTCAGTCCACTGGTATTGGTTATGCTGGTAGTGTACCTCGGAGCCATTGTATATTCAGGCAAGAATCCATATAACGATCGTGAATTTTTATTTATGTTCAATGGTCTCCTAATCGGCGTAATGGCCATCATTTTCTTTTCTGTTGCCGAAATAACCGGTACCAAAAAAAGTAAACCGGAAATGACAGTGCTATGCCTGCTCTCAGTAATGACTATATTGGTAAATGGCATTGCACTGTCTGCCATTTTATTCCGCATATCAACTTTAGGTATTACGCCTAACCGGGTGGCAGTTATGGGTGGCAATATTTTTATTTTAATTAATCTGGTGCTGGTAACAAGGCAGCTTTTAAAGGTGCTATCCGGAAAAGCAACCGTAACAGAAGTAGGAAAAGCCATTGCAACTTACCTGCCTGTATATTTTATTTGGACCATTGTGGTAACTTTTTTGTTTCCGTTTTTATTTGGGTTTAGATGATCAAAGGTGCAATTAGCGTCTTGTGCTATCAAACGTTTTAACCGTGCCTTTGTGAGAAAATAATTGCACACCAAGGCACTTAGGCACGGTTGTATTTCTGTATTCTTTAAAATACTTTTTGTGTTTATACAATTTATTTAATGTATACAACAGTAACTCTATCTGTAAAAATATCTATGGATACATGCATTGCCCGTTTATGATAAAATACGGTAGCACCAATAACACCAGCAAGAGGGTAATTCGGCACTTCTACAGGTTGCTTTAAGTAGGTTATTTTACAATTTTTAATTTCTTGTAATTGCTCAATTTGCTTTACTTCGTTCATATGTGTATTGGCAAAATATACGTCGCCCTTAAATCGCTGTGTTGCCATAGCACTCATATCAACTGTTGGATTTGAGTTCCTGCTTAATTTTATGAAAATGGAAAACATAGTAGTATCATCATCGGATTTTATGAAAATCAATCCAAGGCGTTTATAGGTATAGCGGGTTACTTGTATTTTACGCGTGGCATTGTGTCCCGGTTTCGTGCTTTCTTTTCCCTTTGTTTGTAACAGGCTGTCAAGAGTTGATTTTTCGGTTGCATCGGTAACGTAAAAGCCATTAACAAAAATCGAATCATTTCTACACTCGATTTTTTGCCCTCTTGTTATTAATGAGAGTAGTATTAAGAATAAAAAGAGGACAAATCGCATTGAGATATATTTTACAACGTTAGCTATTCTTGATGTTATTAAACGGCTGTTATCATGGCAACTATCGCTTTGCCTTCAACTCTTTAAATGCCTCTACATCCAAATAAATTACTCCCCAAGTGTGCCCATCTAAATCTTCAATGGCTCTAACTTGCATAAAGCCTTCATCCAGCATGGGCACAGGTTCTTTACCACCAGCTTGTAAACCATTCTCGATAATTTCATTAACTCTCTCAACGCTTTCTACCGGAAGCGTGTAGGTTGCTGCAATACTGTTTTTAATATCCGGTACAGGTTTTTTATTATAAGAACTGAATATTTGAGGGGATTGAAGCATCACATAAATCTGTTCACTCCAAACCATACACTTTTGATTTTCATCGGTAAATAATGGAAAATTGGTAAATCCCATTTGTTTGTAAAATTCCATGGATGCTTCCGCATTGTTAACTGGTAAGTTGATAAATATTTGTTTCATCTTTTACTGATTTATTTAAATATCTGCATGGATAGAATCAATTTGCTTTGGCTTGCAGCACTCTTTTATTTATAAAGCGTCCAATATAAATACCTGTTACCGGTGGAATAGAAAAAAAGAAATACAATATAAATTCAAATGGTATCAAATTATGACTTCCCCTAAATAGAATGCTTTCGCCTATGCTGATTAAGGGGAAAACTGATACCATGCAAAATCCTGCAAGCAATGGTCTAAGTTTAGAAAAATAACCAATACCCATACCGATGAAAACTAATAAAGTGGCAGATAGAATAGTGTAGCTGTTTTTTGCCAGAGTGGAATAGTAGTATTCTTGTGCGTTTACAGCTACCTCTAGCTGGAACAAACTGATGATAAAAAAGAAAAGAAACCCGCATGCTATGAGAAGTAAATATTTTAATGCATTAGACATAAACAAATTTTGGTAAAAAATTTTCAATGCAATCGGCCTACAAAAAAATATTTAAAAAGCGAGAACAGACGGTTATATGTTAATTAGAGACTATGCTTAACAAGAATTAACAAGTTGCTTTTACACTAATCCTTTGGCTCCCACAACTGTATTTTGTTTCCTTCAATATCAATGATATGTACAAATTTGCCGTAATCGTATGTTTCTATATTATCTACGATAGTTACATTTTCCTTTTTTAATTCTTCAACAAGCGCTTCCAAATTTTCTACACGGTAGTTAATCATAAAATCTTTTGCAGAGGGCTCAAAGTAGGTTGTATTATCTGCAAAAGGACTCCATTGGGTTAGTCCTTTTTTGGTGCTGTCGTCCAGCTCACGCCACTCAAAGCTGGTTCCGTAAGGACTTGTATCAAACCCGAGGTGAGTTTTATACCATTCGTTAACTGCTTTAGGGTCTTTGCATTTGAAGAAGACGCCTCCTATTCCGGTTACTTTTTTCATTTTATTATTTTATTTAGATAATGATTATTTTATTTTTTCCAACTGCCCTTTTCGTTTCACAATATTTTTATAGTCCCATTGTATTTCTCTTGATTTTTGTAACCAACGGTTCAAGTCGCTTACGTTTATATCAGAACAACTCTTGTAGAAAACAGATGCATCTTTAAATTTTTTTCCTACTACATTCAAATCATTTTCTTCAAAATCGGCCCCGCTCCAAAACATGAGCCGAATGCCTGCTTTTTGTTTGCTGTAACCAACTATGGGATTGCCATTTAAAAACCAAACCGGGTGCGAATGCCAGATTTTATTTTCTGCATCTGTCAGTTCGCTATTAATTGTTTTCTCGAGGAAATCGCAAATTTCTTTGTCAACCGCTACATGGCTGTTGTTATATGCCTGAATTTCTTTGTTCATATTTAGCTGGTAATTTTACTAGTAGCTTGCTTATGCTAATTCGCCGTTAACTCTTTTAATCGGTTTTTGGCTTCTTCACTATCAGGATTTAGCTGCAGTGTTTTCTTATAAAATGTTACCGCTTCCATTTTTCTATTTAAAGCTAAATAAATATTTGCCATGGATAATGCGACAAAATCTCTTTCCGGAAATTCTCTAACATTATTTTCGGCAATGATTCTTGCATCATTATATTTTTTTAAACCTAACAGTTTTTCTCCGAGGTAATACATCTGAAGCCAATCAATATAATAATGGGCGGTATCAATTTTCATTTTTTTATATTCCATCACTGCTTTTTCTGCATCATATGCAGCAATAAGGGTCTCCATTTTTTTATGTACCGGCTCTTTTAATACAACAGGCTTATCATACAGTACTTTTAATAGGTCTTTTATAATTCCAAAAAAATCTGTTGGTGCACTATTACATAAAATAACTGCCATACTATTTGTTTCAGGAATCCGGATCATAAAAGCGATGAAACCTTCTGTAGAACCTAAATGATAATTTGCTGTGATGCTGTCTGTTGTGGTATACCTGAAATTTTGGTTAAACCAGCCGTATCCATATCTTGCTGGTCGCATTCCGGGGGTAAACATTTCTTTGGTTAATTCTTTATTCAGTAAAGTATTGTTGGCTAGTGCCATATGAAATGTAAAGAGGTCTTCTACTGTAGTGTATATATCACCGGTGCCCATGGTATTAGATTGGTCTCTGAAATCAGCACTGATATAGTTTCCCAACCCATAATCATAGCCTGTAGCTCTTTTTGCTACAATTTGTGTATGCAAATAAGAACCTGAGTTGTTCATTTTTATTTTATCAAATATTTCATCCCGCATGGCTTGTTCATATGTTTTGCCTGTTACTTTTTCTATAATATATCCCAAAGTAAAATAGCCCCAGCTACTATACAGGTAACGCGAACCGGGTTCAAAAGCAAGCGCCGAATCTTTATACACTTTCACGTAGTCTTCTCTGCTGAAACTTTGGCGACTTATTCTTGGAAAGAAATCTTTAATAACATCGTAATTAGGAATTCCTGAAGTATGGTTAAGTAGTTGCTTAATGGTAACTTTTGCGGCAGGTTTATTTTTAAAATCCGGTAAATAGTCTTCTATCGTTTTATCCAGGCTCACCAGTCCTTTTTGAACAAGTAGTAATAGTAATGTAGCCGTAATGGGTTTAGAAATAGACCCAATCATAAATTTTGTATCCGTTGCATTAGGGATATTCCATTCTCTGTTAGCTAAGCCATAAGCCTCCTTATAAATTATTTTTCCGTTTTCGGCAACCAGCACCGCCCCGTCGAACATATTATAGTGGTGATAGGTTTTCATGATTTCAGAAAGCCTTTCCTTCTTACTCTGGGCAAGTAATGTATGTGAAAGCAAAATCAAAAAAAATACTACTGTACCGTTTTTACAATGCATATTCATGTTCCAATTATTATCAATGCGATGAGGAAGTAGTAGTTATACATTGAAGCGTTTGATGGAAGGAGCTTCAACGGCAAGGCCTTACCCGGCTAAGCCCAAGCCGATTAAATGTACGAAAAGTTGTGGATGTCTTCTACTGTGTTGTTTGTGTTCTGGTAGTTTACAGTAAATGCGTTTGTTTATTTCTTTCACATAAACAAAAATGCTTTAAACACAAACATCAGGCTTCGTGTAGGGGCTAAAGCCCAGAGTTATTTAGGTGGTTCTTTTCGCCCCAGCCTAAAGGCTGGGGTTAGTGGTTGTATGCAAAAAAACTACTCCTATTAACCTCATTCTTTAGCGTGAAGTGAGTATCTAAACATTCATTTAGGCTGAAGCTCCGTGAATATGGGTGTTTCTTTTAGCCCCAGACAAAAAATGGGGTTAGTCGTTGTATGTGAAAATAACTACTCCAATTAACCCCATGCTTCAGCGTGGGGTGAGTAGCTACCCTTTTAGTGATGGGCTTTAGCCCCTTTAACAGCGCTGAAGCCAAAAGGATATACCTGGTTAACTTCGCAAATGTTGCACGGAGAATCAATTAGCACTATGCACAAATATTCATTATCATTTGAGTCTATTCCACTCTGACTTATATTCTTCAAATGTCATTTCTCCTTTTTCGTATCGCTCTTTAAGTAAAGCCTGTGCCGAGTTTGGACTATGTTCAGCAATCTTCTTTTCAACATACGCATCATGCCTTCTTTCTAAAATGCCCGAATCTTTAATACCATTGACCACTGCCATCTTTATAATAAAATACAAAAGAAATCCCCAAAAGACTATACCAACTATCCAAAATAAAACAATATATAATCCCATATCAAAACATTTGATAACAAATATTATTACTTTGATAAAACATAATTAGCAAAATATAAAAAATAATGTTATCGCTAATAAGATGCAACACAATTACACACAACATTAAATATACATAATACCTTTTTCAAAAAATCCTATATAAATTCACAAAAGTGAAGTGCTTAATATAATTGCTTAATCTGCAGATCAAGATTTTTATAATTACTTAACTTTACTACTTTTATTTTATCTCGTAAAATTCATTTACTGCAATATTCCCTTCAACACTTCCAGCTTACCATCAATTGTTTTCTCATCGTATACCAATCCTAACATAGTAGCTACCAATGGATACACATGTACATTTTCAAACCCAGCTATGCGTAATCCATTTTTAAAGGCCGGTCCCCATGCCATAAAGCTGGCACGCATATCGGGTAGGTGATTGTCAAAACCATGTTTGCCCGGTGTGGTTGTTTTGCGGCCCGAGATATTAAATACTTTGGGCAAATGCGGTTGTAATATCAGGTCTCCCAGGCGGTGGTATCGGTCGTCGGTGGTTTTGTAGTGCCAGTAATCGGGTGTTTCATCCAGTTTGTAAACGGTAAAGTCTTTATTGTTTTTTAGCGCCTGGTAGGTAGGTTCTATCTGCGTGGTGTTTATGGCATACAGGTGCAGCAAGGCATCGCCCGAAGGGATAGTGAAAGAACTTGTATCAATGGTTTGGGGTAATGGAAGGGTATTGTTTGCATCTACTGTTGTCATGCCATGATCTGATACCAGTATATAATTAATAGGCAGACCCAATGGTTCCAGGGCCTGTTGCAATTGTTGTATGCTGTTATCGATCAGTTGAACCGATTCTTTTACACGGCTATCTTCGGGACCATACATATGTGCATCATGATCTACCTGTGGAAAATAGAAAGTAATCAAATGCGGACGCTTTTCTTCAGGCAGGCTTAACCAGTTTTTTACGGCTTGTATGCGGGCGGGCATGTCTATTTTTTCGTTGTAGACATAGTAGTAACTGGGCCTTGTATTTTGTATAGCCGCTTCTGATGCTACCCAGTAAAAACTGGCTGCCATCATTTGCTGTTGCTCTGCCAGTACCCACAAGGGAGTGCCGCCATACCAACTGCCATCGGCTACTTTTTGTTTGTTGCCCATTCCGTAAAACTCTTTGCGTTGGGTATCATAAAAACTATTGTCTACCAAACCATGATGCGAGGGATACATACCCGTTGCAATACTATAATGATTGGGAAAAGTGAGCGATGGAAAAGAGGGAGTCATATACTCCGCACGTACACCTGCTTGTGAAACAGTTTGTAGAAAATGAGCTTCGTACTTTTCTGTAAAATCTGCACGATACCCATCTGCAGAAATCAGTATTACATAGGGTTTCTTGTATTGTGAGGGGGCATTGCTGCGATTGGGTACTAGCTGCTGACTGGTGTCTTGCGCAAGTGATACCATAGATAGTAATAGAGAAAAAATAAACAGTTGGTGACTTTTTTTCATAACGGATTGAAATGAGAGCGTAAGATAATGAAAGGAAGATGTTTTTTGTTTCAATAAGAGGATAAGAGAAAAAGAGTGTAACAGGAGTCGTCTCTTTTACTCTTTTTCTCTGGTTCTTCTCTTATTGAAATTTTCGGGTGATAGAAGTAGAATAAGTTTGTTTTACTGTGCGTTTATTATCTTCATGCCATGACACATACGCAACTGCTACATGAGCTGAACCAAGAAATGTGGATTGCCTTGCAACCATCGGCTGTTCATGGCATTGGTGTATTTGCTTTGTGCAATATACCCAAAGACTGCACGACACTGTTCTCTAAAAACAACGGGGGCTGGCTAACCCTATCTTTTGCCGAGGCTGCACAGTTGCCTGTGCATAGTCGTGAATTTATTGAAACCTATTACCTGTATGATGAAGAGAAATATTTTATACCCGATCATGGTTGTAAGGTGATGGATATGGCCAGTTACCTCAATCACTCTGCTACACCCAATATTGCTTCTGTAAATGAGGGCGATTATTTTATCACGCTTCGCGAAATTAAAAAAGGAGAAGAGTTGCTGGTCAATTATGGGGCGCTGGTGGAAGGAGTGGAAGGATACAAGTAAATAACTTTTGGTACTATTTACATCATCATTGCGAACCTTGCGCACCCTTGCTTTCTTTGCGATACTGGTTTAGTTTTTTAGTATCGCTAAGAACCGCTATGAACACAAAGAGGAATGATAGATTAAAAGCAACCGTGCCTTTGTGCCTTCGTGTGAAAAATAATCGAACACGAAGGCACAAAGGCACGGTTTACAATAACTGATTTACTAGGATGTTGAAGTCTAATAAATAGGTGTTTTACATTTTGCAAACTGCCCTCAGCATTATATTTTATAATACTGCTCCCATCCTTTGCGCGGCGGAAGTCCGGTAAGAAAATCATTTGCCGCTTTATTATTGGTTACCTGTTTGCTTTTTCTATCAAACTTGATAGTGGTATTCATTTTCTGTGCCATTACCCCCAGACAAAATACCTGACTTAACGGACCGGCAATGGCAAATGGTGAACGTGTTTTTTCCTGTCCCATACAGGCTTTCAGAAAATTGGCATAATGGTCAGACGGGCTCACCGGCACCTGTGGTAAAGAAGCGGCCATTGCTTTGGCTTTCTCTTCCGGAATAATAGATAGGATACTTCCATGCGAACCACCTTTGAATGTAAGGTCTTTGCCATAGATTATTTTACCGGGATTCAGTCTGGTAGCTCGTATGTTACCGCTGCTGGGTGGTGGAATATTGGGGTCTAATCCCATTACACCATAGCCGGCAGGTATTGGTGGCAGGTTATTTACACCATCGTACCAGGTAATATCGCAGGCGGGCATATTGCCTCGCGCCGGAAACCGGAATTGTATGGTAGAAGACATAGGATAGAAGAAAGAATTGTGTCCTTCGGCTTTCAGCATATTTACTTCATAGGGCAATCCTAGATCAAGAAACTCATGTGCCGTATCAATTAAATGTGCACCCCAATCGCCAAGTGCGCCCATACCATAATCGTACCAGCAACGCCATTGTCCATTAATATAATCGTGGTTATAATCGTGCATTTGTGTTACGCCATGCCAGACGTCCCAATCCAGTGTTGCGGGTACGGGTTCTTTTGCAGGGAAATTTTTAATGGCAGGATCCCAACTATGCCAGCGGCGTGAGCTGTTCATGTGAGCGGAAATAGCAGTAACATCTTTAATGATACCCGCCTCCTTCCATGCTTTGAATTGAAAATAATTTCCTTCTGAGTGGCCTTGGTTACCCATTTGGGTAACAACATTGGGATGTTTGGCCGCTGCTTTCATCATCAGTTCCACTTCGTTAAAAGTACGGGCCATGGGTTTTTCAACGTACACATGTTTACCCAGTGCAATCGCCATCATGGTAATGGGAAAATGCGAATGATCGGGAACCCCAACAGAAACGGCTTCTATCTGTCCACCCATTTTATCAAACATGGTTCGGAAATCCTGGAAGCGCGGTACATTGGGAAATTTTTGTAATACGGCCTGTGTGTGGGGTGCACCCATGTCTACATCGCAGAAAGCAACAAATTCAGCAAGACCTGTTTTATCAAACGACATTACATCTTCTCCGCCCCGGTTACCAATACCTATGCAGGCCAGTTTTACTTTCTCGCCAGCCATAGTTGTGCTGCGTACCGATTGTGCATAGGCGTTTGTTAATACAGAAGGAATGGCAGACGCTGCCGAAAGCAGGGCCGCGTTTTTTAAAAACGATCGGCGCGATTTTTGGGTTGGTTTCATATGGCTTGTTTTAGAAGAGAGGCAACCGTTGGCAATCGTTAGGTGCAATGGTTACTGTTTCATTTGCTGCTCTAATATAGCATATAACCAACCCCAATGTTTAGTAGTGTTGCGGAATAAGTACGAAAACGTTGGCGCAATCGCTATTACAGATAAAGATGTCGGGCAAACGGGCAAATACAAAGCCCCGATAATCTATATGCAGACTATCGGGGCTTTGTGTGTACTTTTTTATTACAGCTTATTGGCCTTATATATTTTAACTATACCATCATTTTCGCTGCTTACTACCAGTAAGCTTTGCTTGATGGGACTTTTAGAAGCTGAAATAAACAGTACCCCTTCCGGAGCATCGCCGGTGGCAATCATTTTAATGAATACCGGTTTGGTGGGATCTGTAATATCATAAATAGCTACTGCATCTGAGCGCTCCAATCCAACATAAGCAACAAGTTTGTTACCCACACGGCCAATGGCAATGGCTTCGGGTTCGCTGCCTTTATCGTCGCTTCTTCCATCATCGTACAGGCTAAGCTCTTTGGCTTTGTTATCAATTTCATTTTTACTATCAAACACCTGCAATCCTGTGTTGGCATCCCATACGCTGAAAGAGCGAGCACCTAAACTATAGAGTGCATCAAAATCGCCATCGTTATCTGTATCGCCCAAAGTGGTGGTAATATTTAATCTACCCAATTGTGCATCCTGCTTTAGGGTGGTACCATTAGGAAATGCGGTGGCATCCAACGTTACTGCACTTACTCTTTTTACTTCTGTAAAAGCAGTGTACTCTCTCGAGTCGCCTTCATTGGCAGTAAACAGATAGGGTGTGCCATTAAAGCGCGTAAAGCTTATAGCATCAGGCATGAAGGTACCAAATACTTTAGCGGGTGCGAAAGCAATAGCATTATCCCGATCGCTAAAATCCATACCATTTGCAGCTACATTGTAATCTTTAAAACCCAGCGGCATTATTTTAGTAATGGTTCCATCTGCAATATTGATCTCTGCAATGCCATTGTTTTCCTGCAGGGTAACCCATGCTGTTTTAGAATCGTCTGAAACAGCAATGTATTCGGGTTCTATGTCTTTTACAAAATCTTTACCCGGCCCAAAAATGCGAAACCCTTTTGCTGCCAAAGCGGTTAACTGCCCGGACATGGATGAAAAATTAATGGTTTTAACCGCATAATTATTATTCACATCAATAATAGAAACCGTTCCTTCGGGATCGTTGGTATAATCGGCACTTGGTTCGCCTTCATTGGCGGTAAGAATATAGCGGCCATCGGGGCTGTACACAATCATATCTGGCAGGGCACCCACGGTGATGATCTTTTCTTCTGCATAGGTAGTTGTATTGAAGATGACTACTTTTCCATTTGCCTGTTTGTTAGTGGCCTCAATGGCAGCTGCCAGTTTACCGTTAGAAACATCTACACTATTTACATAACCACCATAGGGTAACATGCTAATTGAGCTAACCAACTTAGCTGCATTGGGATCAGTAATATCGATCACGTCAATTTTATTAACGGTACCATTGTTAACAGCAAACAATTTATTGGTGAGCGGATCAAATGTGGTGATTTCTGCAGCGCCTAATCCGCCCAAATTAATAGAAGCTATCTGAACATAGGTGGCCAGGTCTTCATTCACGGTAAACTCTAAAGCTTGTGGTGTTGATTCGGTTTTTTTACACCCACCCAATACTATTAACAGCATACCGGCACCAAGAAATATTTTTCTCATTATGTAGTTTTGTGCAAAAGAACGAGGGTTGTGTTACCGGTATATTATGGTGCATTAATTTATTGTGAACTTAGGTTTTTACCATTTCCCTATCTATGTTTAAAGACAACTGGTTGCCGTGAAAAATATTATATTTAAAAAAAGCTGTTATGCAAAATCGTCTGTTTGCTATTATTCGAATCATCACTGGTGCGTTACTAATTTATCATGGCAGAGAAGTATGTATGCCCGAGCAGATGAAAGGATATTCCCAATGGCTGGGGGATTTACATTACCCCATACCCGTTTTATTTGCCTATGCTGGTAAGGGTGTTGAACTGATTGGAGGTATTTCTTTGCTGCTGGGTTTGTGGGTTCGGTATTGTATGGTGCCTTTGGTGGCTACTTTATTACTCATCACATTTACCATGGGCAATGGTAAAATATTTACGGATGATCAACATCCCTTTGTGTTAGGACTTCTTTCCGCGGTATTTGGAATTACGGGTGCAGGTATATGGAGTATTGACACTTATTTGGCAAAAAAGAAACAAAGACCCGCAGATTAATTAATTTTTCGTGGGCCAATCGACAGAATAAACTCGAGCTGTTGTTGCGTCGCACACTTGTGCGCCAGAATGGATCGCGGCTTTTAGAAAATTGGTTTTTGCCGGGTATTGCATCTTTTCTTCATTGCTTCCTATTTACAATTGGTTCACTCTTACTAAACTTACCCCTCTTTCGGCAATATTTGCTTCGCAAAGAGGATAGAGTGTGCTTGTCCCCATAATTTGGGAGGTTCAGAATAGCAACCAAAGTCTATTTTAGACCGTATTTACAAAGAATGGCCGCTTGCAGGTTTTTGCCAGTAATCCATGGTTATTCTGTAAGATTGCGACTTTGAGATAGATAAATTGTTGATTTTGTTAAATTTATATGGCAAATAGGTTAAATATGTTTACACAAAAAAGTTTGTTACGATGCATTTGCTTAAGTTGATTATCAGTGCCTTCCAAAAGAAACCCGTAGCTGTGCCAGTTTGAGAGGCAGCGTTTTAGTGGATTAAGGTTTCTTTAACCTTTTTGGCAACAAACACTATTATACTGGTTTTTGCGTTCTTTATGTCCATTGGTGGTTTAACGGTACGGGCGGCAGGTAAATATGGACGATAACAACAACATTTGCAATCCCGTTACCTTCTTTATGTAACGGATGTATTAAATAGAGAATATGCATCCTGGAAAAACCCTGCTTAAGAGAGTTCTCACAATCCTCATATGGATTTGCCTTGCTGTACCCGCTACAGCGCAAATCAAAATTGGCAATAACCCTACTGTGATTAACAGATCATCACTGCTTGAGCTTGAAAGCGATAGTCTGGGTTTGTTATTGCCACGGCTGAGGGATACTGTACTTATTAATAGGTTTAACCCCCCGGATGGCATGCTCGTTTTTGTGCGTAATGCGGGTTTTCAAAGGCTTTTTATTCGTCAGGGTGGCTATTGGGTAGAATTACTGAGTGAGTTTGCAGTTCGCAACATGTTGAACGCCGGCAATGGAAACATTACGGATACTTCCTTGCTCTTTTCGAATCTCTTACGAAAAGCTGATACGGCACAATTGGTGGGTAATTTCTTAAGAAAGTCTGATACCAGCTCTATGCTGGCAGGGTATGGGCGGTTTGGGCACCTGCTCAAATACAATGATTCGGCGGCTATGCTGTCTAATCTGCTACGAAAAACAGATACTTTAACCATGTTGAGCAATCTGTTGCGGAAATCTGATACCGCCAGTATGCAGAATAACTTCTTGCGCAAAACGGATACCCTTTCGATGTTAAGCAACCGGTTTCGTACTTCGGATACCTTAACAATGTTGAATAACCTGTTGCGAAAATCGGATACCACTTCTATGTTGAGCAACCGGTTTCGCACTTCGGATACCTTGACCATGTTGAATAACCTGTTGCGAAAATCGGATACCACTTCGATGCTGAGTAACCGGTTTCGTACTTCGGATACTTTGACCATGTTGAATAACCTGTTGCGAAAATCGGATACCACTTCGATGCTGAGTAACCGGTTTCGTACTTCGGATACTTTAACCATGCTGAATAACCTGTTGCGAAAATCGGATACTTTATCCATGTTATCCGGTTACCAGCGAAGCGGAAATCCGGTAATAGTTGCGGCGCAACCCAATATAACCTCATTGGGCACGTTAACGGCTTTAACGGTATCGGGTGCTGTAAGAGCAGGAGTTTTCAATGCTCCATTGGCTAATATTACAGATATCAATGCCAGTGGTACTGTAATTGGGGGAATTTTTAGCGGATCGCTGGTAGGCACTTTGCAAACGGCTGCTCAACCAAATGTAACATCACTCGGTTCATTGATTTCTCTTACTGTTATTGGTAATGTAACAGCGGGACCAATCAATGCACCGGTAGCGACCATTACTGATATCAATGCAGCCGGTACGGTAATAGCGGGAACCATTAGTGCGATCAGTGGTATCATAACCAACATTACAACCAGCGGCACCGTTTCTACAGGAACCATTAGTGCAACCGTAGGGAACATTACAAACCTAAATACTAGTGGAACGATTTCTACAGGAACCATTAGTGCTGCCAATGGTATCATCACCAACATCGCAACGAGTGGAACGGTATCAGCAACAACATTGAGTGCAGTAACGGCAAATATTAATACTATCAATACAAGCGGAACGATAACGGCCGGCACTATTTCTTCAGTGTCGGGAGTTATCACTAACATTGCGACAAGTGGCACAGTTTCAACTACAACACTGAGTGCAACTATAGGCAACATCACTAACTTAAATACAAGTGGTACTATTTCTGTGGGAACCATTAGTGCTGCCAATGGTATCATCACCAACATCGCAACGAGTGGAGCTGTTTCTACTACAACGATAAGTGCTACTACTGGTAACATCACCAACATCGCAACAAGCGGTACCGTTTCGGCAACAACACTTAGCGCAGTAACTGCAAACATCAATACCATTAACACTAGTGGGACGATTTCTGCAGGAACCATTAGTGCCGTTAATGGTATCATTACCAATATTGCAACGAGTGGAGCTGTTTCTACTACAACGATAAGTGCCACTACGGGTAACATCACCAACATCGCAACAAGTGGTACCGTTTCTGCAACCACACTTAGCGCAGTAACTGCAAACATCAATACCATTAACACTAGTGGGACGATTTCTGCAGGAACCATTAGTGCCGTTAATGGTATCATTACCAATATTGCAACGAGTGGGACTGTTTCTACTACAACATTAAGTGCCACTACGGGTAACATCACCAACATCGCAACCAGTGGAACCGTTTCTGCAACTACCCTTAGCGCAGTAACTGCGAACATCAATGCCATTAACACTAGTGGGACGATTTCTGCAGGAACCATTAGTGCCGTTAATGGTATCATTACCAATATTGCAACAAGTGGGACTGTTTCTACTACAACGATAAGTGCCACTACGGGTAACATCACCAACATCGCAACAAGTGGTACCGTTTCTGCAACCACACTTAGCGCAGTAACTGCAAACATCAATACCATTAACACTAGTGGGACGATTTCTGCAGGAACCATTAGTGCCGTTAATGGTATCATTACCAATATTGCAACGAGTGGGACTGTTTCTACTACAACGTTAAGTGCCACTACGGGTAACATCACCAACATCGCAACCAGTGGAACCGTTTCTGCAACTACCCTTAGCGCAGTAACTGCAAACATCAATACCATTAACACCAGCGGTACTATTTCTGCAGGAACCATTAGTGCCGTTAATGGTATCATTACCAATATTGCAACGAGTGGGACTGTTTCTACGACAACGATAAGTGCTACTACGGGTAACATCACCAACATCGCAACAAGCGGTACCGTTTCTGCAACTACCCTTAGCGCAGTAACTGCGAACATCAATGCCATTAACACTAGTGGGACGATTTCTGCAGGAACCATTAGTGCCGTTAATGGTATCATTACCAATATTGCAACAAGTGGAACTGTTTCTACTACAACGATAAGTGCTACTACTGGTAACATCACCAACATCGCAACAAGCGGTACCGTTTCGGCAACAACACTTAGCGCAGTAACTGCAAACATCAATACCATTAACACTAGTGGGACGATTTCTGCAGGAACCATTAGCGCCGTTAATGGTATCATTACCAATATTGCAACGAGTGGGACTGTTTCTACTACAACGTTAAGTGCCACTACGGGTAACATCACCAACATCGCAACCAGTGGAACCGTTTCTGCAACTACCCTTAGCGCAGTAACTGCGAACATCAATGCCATTAACACTAGTGGGACGATTTCTGCAGGAACCATTAGTGCCGTTAATGGTATCATTACCAATATTGCAACAAGTGGAACTGTTTCTACTACAACGATAAGTGCTACTACTGGTAACATCACTAACATTGCAACAAGTGGTACCGTTTCTGCAACAACACTTAGCGCAGTAACTGCAAACATCAATACCATTAACACTAGTGGGACGATTTCTGCAGGAACCATTAGCGCCGTTAATGGTATCATTACCAATATTGCAACGAGTGGGACTGTTTCTGCAACAACACTGAGTGCCACTACCGGAAACATTACTAACCTTAATACAGTAAGTGGTAGCATTTCCAACCTGGTGACTAGCGGAACAATATCTGCAACAACGCTAAGTGCAGTAACGGCTAATGTTAATGATATAAATACAAGTGGCACCATTACTGCCGGTACTATTTCCGCTGTGTCGGGGGTAATCACTAACATTGCTACGAGCGGTACCATTTCTACAGGAACCATTAGTGCCGTAAATGGTATCATCACTAACATTGCAACCAGTGGAACCGTTTCTACAACAACACTGAGTGCAACTACTGGTAACATCACTAACCTTAATACAGTAAGCGGTAGCATTACCAATCTTGTTACCAGCGGAACAATATCTGCAACAACGCTAAGTGCAGTGACGGCTAATGTAAATACCATTAATACAAGTGGAACGATTTCTGCAGGGACTATTAGTGCAGTGTCGGGGGTAATCACTAACATCGCAACAAGTGGTGCGGTATCTGCAACAACACTAAGTGCCGTAACTGCAAACATCAACACACTCAATACAAGCGGTACCATATCTACGGGAACCATTAGTGCTGCTAATGGTATCATCACTAACATTGCAACCAGTGGAACCGTTTCTACAACAACACTGAGTGCAACTACTGGCAACATCACTAATCTTAATACAGTAAGTGGTAGCATTTCCAACCTGGTTACAAGCGGAACAATATCTGCTACAACATTAAGTGCAGTGACGGCTAATGTTAATACCATTAACACAAGTGGAACGATTTCTGCAGGGACTATTAGTGCAGTGTCGGGGGTAATCACTAACATCGCAACAAGTGGTACCATCTCTACAACAACACTCAGTGCCACTACTGGTAACATCACTAATCTTAATACAGTAAGTGGTAGCATTTCCAACCTGGTTACAAGCGGAACAATATCTGCTACAACATTAAGTGCAGTGACGGCTAATATTAATACCATTAATACAAGTGGAACGATTTCTGCAGGGACTATTAGTGCAGTGTCGGGGGTAATCACTAACATCGCAACAAGTGGTACCATCTCTACAACAACACTCAGTGCCACTACTGGTAACATCACTAATCTTAATACAGTAAGTGGTTCTATAACCAACTTAGTTACAAGCGGAACAATATCTGCTACAACGTTAAGTGCAGTGACGGCTAATGTAAATGATATAAACACGAGTGGTACCATTACTGCTGGTACAATTTCAGCTGTGTCGGGGGTAATCACAAACATTGCTACGAGCGGTACAGTTTCTGCAACTACATTGAGTGCAGTAACAGCAAACATCAACACACTCAATACAAGCGGTACCATTTCTACAGGAACCATTAGTGCCGTAAATGGTATCATCACCAATATTGCAACGAGTGGGACCGTTTCTGCAACAACACTAAGTGCAACTACCGGTAACATCACTAACCTTAATACTCTAAGTGGTAGCATTACCAACCTGGTTACAAGCGGAACAATATCTGCTACAACGCTAAGTTCTGTTACGGCCAATGTTAATACTATAAATACAAGTGGCACCATTACTGCCGGTACTATTTCCGCTGTGTCGGGGGTAATCACTAACATTGCTACGAGCGGTACAGTTTCTGCAACAACATTGAGTGCGGTAACAGCTAACATCAACACCCTTAATACAAGTGGCACCATTTCTACAGGAACCATTAGTGCTGCTAATGGTATCATCACTAACATTGCAACCAGTGGAACCTTTTCTGCAACAACACTAAGTGCAACTACCGGTAACATCACTAACCTTAATACTCTAAGTGGTAGCATTACCAACTTAGTTACGAGCGGAACAATATCTGCTACAACGCTAAGTTCTGTTACGGCCAATGTTAATACTATAAATACAAGTGGTACCATTACTGCCGGTACTATTTCCGCTGTGTCGGGGGTAATCACAAACATTGCTACGAGCGGTACAGTTTCTGCAACAACATTGAGTGCGGTAACCGCTAACATCAACACCCTTAATACAAGCGGTACCATTTCTACAGGAACCATTAGTGCCGTAAATGGTATCATCACAAACATTGCAACCAGTGGAACCGTGTCTGCAACAACACTAAGTGCAACTACCGGTAACATCACTAATCTTAATACAGTAAGTGGTAGCATTTCCAACCTGGTTACAAGCGGAACAATATCTGCTACAACATTAAGTGCAGTGACGGCTAATGTAAATACCATTAATACAAGCGGTACCATTTCTACAGGAACCATTAGTGCCGTAAATGGTATCATCACCAACATCGCAACAAGTGGTACCGTCTCTACAACAACACTCAGTGCAACTACTGGTAACATCACTAATCTTAATACAGTAAGTGGTAGCATTTCCAACTTAGTTACAAGCGGAACCGTATCTGCAACTACACTGAGTGCAGTAACTGCGAATGTTAATGATATAAATACAAGTGGTACCATTACTGCCGGTACTATTTCAGCTGTGTCGGGGGTAATCACAAACATTGCTACGAGCGGTACAGTTTCTGCAACTACATTGAGTGCAGTAACAGCTAACATCAACACACTTAATACAAGCGGTACCATTTCTACAGGAACCATTAGTGCCGTAAATGGTATCATTACCAATATTGCAACGAGTGGGACTGTTTCTGCAACAACACTAAGTGCAACTACCGGTAACATCACTAACCTTAATACTGTAAGCGGTAGCATTACCAACCTGGTTACAAGCGGAACAATATCTGCTACAACGTTAAGTGCAGTGACGGCTAATGTAAATGATATAAACACGAGTGGTACCATTACTGCTGGTACAATTTCAGCTGTGTCGGGGGTAATCACAAACATTGCTACGAGCGGTACAGTTTCTGCAACTACATTGAGTGCAGTAACAGCAAATATCAACACACTCAATACAAGCGGTACCGTTTCTACAGGAACCATTAGTGCCGTAAATGGTATCATCACCAACATCGCAACAAGTGGTACGGTTTCAGCAACAACACTAAGTGCAGTAACAGCTAACATCAACACACTTAATACAAGCGGTACCATTTCTTCAGGCACCATTAGTGCTGTTAATGGTATCATCACAAACATTACAACCAGTGGAACAATATCTACAACAACACTGAGTGCAACTACTGGTAACATCACTAACCTTAATACCGTAAGTGGTTCTATAACCAACTTAGTTACGAGCGGAACAATATCTGCTACAACGCTAAGTTCTGTTACGGCCAATGTTAATACTATAAATACAAGTGGTACCATTACTGCCGGTACTATTTCAGCTGTGTCGGGGGTAATCACAAACATTGCTACGAGCGGTACAGTTTCTGCAACTACATTGAGTGCAGTAACAGCAAACATCAACACACTCAATACAAGCGGTACCATTTCTACAGGAACCATTAGTGCCGTAAATGGTATCATCACCAACATCGCAACAAGTGGTACGGTTTCAGCAACAACACTAAGTGCAGTAACAGCAAATATCAACACACTCAATACAAGCGGTACTATATCTACGGGAACCATTAGTGCTGTTAGTGGTATCATCACCAACATCGCAACAAGTGGTACCGTCTCTACTACAACACTTAGTGCTACTACTGGTAACATCACTAATCTTAATACAGTAAGTGGTTCTATAACCAACTTAGTTACAAGCGGAACCGTATCTGCAACTACACTGAGTGCAGTAACTGCGAATGTTAATGATATAAATACAAGTGGAACGATTTCTGCAGGGACTATTTCCGCTGTGTCGGGGGTAATCACTAACATTGCTACGAGCGGTACAGTTTCGGCAACAACATTGAGTGCGGTAACAGCAAACATCAACACACTCAATACAAGCGGTACCATTTCTACAGGAACCATTAGTGCCGTAAATGGTATCATTACAAACATTGCAACCAGTGGAACCGTGTCTGCAACAACACTAAGTGCAACTACCGGTAACATCACTAATCTTAATACAGTAAGTGGTAGCATTTCCAACTTAGTTACAAGTGGAACAATATCTGCTACAACGTTAAGTGCAGTAACTGCTAATGTTAATGATATAAATACTAGTGGTACCATTACTGCTGGTACTATTTCCGCTGTGTCGGGGGTAATCACTAACATCGCAACAAGTGGAACTGTTTCTGCAACAACATTGAGTGCGGTAACAGCTAACATCAACACACTTAATACAAGCGGTACCATTTCTACAGGAACCATTAGTGCCGTAAATGGTATCATCACAAACATCGCAACAAGTGGTACCGTCTCTACTACAACACTTAGTGCTACTACTGGTAACATCACTAATCTTAATACAGTAAGTGGTTCTATAACCAACTTAGTTACAAGCGGAACCGTATCTGCAACTACACTGAGTGCAGTAACTGCGAATGTTAATGATATAAATACAAGTGGAACGATTTCTGCAGGGACTATTTCCGCTGTGTCGGGGGCAATCACTAATATTGCTACGAGTGGAACCGTTTCCACCACAACCCTGAGTGCCACCACCGGTAACTTCACATCTATTTTTGCAACAGGAACCATTGTAGCTAATACATTATCCGCAATTACTGTTAATGCAGTTACCTACAACACCATATCTGATGTGCGGCTTAAGAAGAATATTACCAATATCCCTTCTGCACTTTCCAGAATTATGTCGCTACGGCCGGTTACCTATGACTGGATCAACCCAACCATGGGCAACCGTCGACAAATTGGTTTTATTGCCCAAGAGGTACTCACCATTTATCCGGATCTGGTAGCAGAAGATAAAAGCGGAGGGCTTTCTGTTAATTATGGATCCCTGGTATCCCCTATTGTAAAATCCATTCAAGAACAGCAACAACAGATCGAACAATTGAAAAAACAAAACAACGAACTGCAACAGCGTTTGAATAAGCTGGAGCAGCTGATTAAAAAATTATCTGATAAAAAATAATCTCTGCGAATACCTGCGTGCAAAAAAAGATTTCCATACATAATAGCAAACTCATCAGTTGGTCAACCATCTGTACACTGTTATGCCTATGTACTTTTTCTACCGCATTCGCACAGGCACCACGCGTGGATACATTTGCTTTTTACATTGCCCCCAACGGCAGTTTCTATGTAAATAATAATGCCCAGATTACCATTAATACCAACGTAATCAACAGCGGAACCTTTGGAACCGTTCAGGGCAGTACTGTAACCATGCTCGGCGATAAATGGCGCAACACCGCAACCGCCACTTTCCCCGACGAATGGGGCGTTAACAACCCAAATGCCTTTTCAGGGGTGGGTGGTGTATTTCGTTTTGGCAATCCTAATTTTCCGCAAATGCTGGCCGGTGGTTTTTCTGTTGCCAATAAATCAGGCAGTGGCTCTTTTCCCAATTTGGTTGTTGCCAACCCACGCGGTGTATACCTCGATGAAAATACCGATACCCATATTAGAGGCACCCTGCAATTTGTAAATGGTCTCTTATGGTTGAACGATAATAATTTACAAATCGGTATTAACAACCCCGGCTCTATCATTGGTTACAGTGATACCCGTTTTATTGCCACAGGCAACACACCTCGAGGTGGTTTTCTCTACAGATCTAAAGTTTCGAGCGCATCGGGCAGTGTGGTGTTTCCGATTGGTCCGCAGGCTGGCAGTTATTCACCGGTATCAGTTATGTTCAACACCGCTTCTGCGCAAGACCTTCACATCCGTGCCTTTGATAATATTTTCAGCAATGCTTTTCAGGGTACTACCGGTAGTACAGCCAGTGTACAACAAACCTGGAACATAGGACAGGAAAACACTACCTCCGTTCCCTCCATAGTTGCTTTACAACATACCAACAGCAGAGAGGGTGCAGGTTTTACTACCCACCGCGGTAACAGTTATGTGTCGCTGTATGATTTTACGTTACGCACTTGGGACACGGTAGGTCCCTCTGGTTTTATTACACCAGGTACTTACACCACATCCACACCACAAAGTGGTACCTACATTAATGCACGCAGTTTTGCAACTTTAGGTACCAATACCTATCTCACTAAAACAGCCGATACAAGAACCGATTCCATTACTTTGGCCAAAGCTGTTACCACACCATTACGCGAGGCAGATGGCAGTTACCGTGTTACGTTTATATTTCTTGTACGTAATACCAGCACATTACCCGCCAACACCTTACAGGTTCTCGATACCTTAAGTTCTGTTTTTACAAGTCCCGCCAGTTTTTCTGTTAGTTCCGTTACCGCCTCCGGAAGATTGGTGGCCAATGCAGGGTATGATGGTGTTACCAATACCGATCTGCTACTACCTGCCAGCACATTGGCTTCACGCAGAACAGATACCGTTACACTTGTAGTGAATGTGATACCCAATAAAAAAGATGGTTACTATTATAACAGCGCCAGCTTAAAGGGACTATTAAATGGATTTAGTAATACACAATACGAGTTCAATAACCGTTCCGTGAATGGTTTTACACCGCCGGCTCCCGCTGCGGCACCGGTGCCGACTCCTGTTATTTTAAGTGCATCTCCTTTCCAAATGCCAGAAGGATTTTCGCCAAACAATGATGGTGTGAATGATCGATTTATCATTGGTAGTTTGGGATTGAACCAGGCCGCAATCTGGGTATTTAATAAACAAGGTTATCTGGTATACCGTAATAATAATTATAAGAATGATTGGGATGGAACCAATAACCAGGGCGGACCAACCTCCAACCAGAAAGTAGAAGATGGAACGTATTATTATAAAGTAGTGGTGACCATTACCGCAACCGGAAAACAGGAAAGTTATTATGGATTTTTATCAATATGGAAATAAAACGATACCCAAATAGATGAGATTAATTTTCTCCTATCTTATTGTGCTATTTACTACGCTTGTTTGGGCGAAGCCTGTTGCTGCGCAGGAAGATCCCACGAACAGGCAATACCTGTTTAACCTGCTAAACATAAATCCAGCTTATGCGGGAGCGCGAGGCGGATTAAGCATTACAACCGGGTTTCGCAAACAATGGGCAGGCGTACCCGGCTCACCACAAACCAGTATTTTTTCTGTAGATGGTTCTTTAAACGAACACCATATGGGTGTGGGTGTACAATTATATAAAAGCTCCTTAGGATTGGAAAAAACAACCGGTATCAATGCAAGCTTTGCCACACACCTGAATTTTGCAGAGGATGAATTTTTATCGCTGGGGTTGCAAGCCGGATTAATGAATTACCGCATAGACAGAACTTCTGTAGCATTACCCTTTCAGGATGATCCCGCTTTTCAATTCAATACCAATGTAGTAATGCCTACAGCAGGTGTGGGTGTGTATTACCAGCGACCGGGTTTTTATGCCAGTTTTTCTGCACCCTCTTTACTGGTAAGTACGGTTAAGGTAGATAAGATCATTTCTATCAACAGCCCATCTATTGGTAATATGCAATTATTGTTTACCACCGGTATCACTGCTAATATGGGTGATGCCTTTCAAATAAAACCATCAGTTTATTTGCGCTGGATTCGAGGAAAAGTATTTGATGTGCATATTAATTCCAGTATCTGGTACAAAGACCTTATCAGTGTGGGCGCTTCTTATCGTGCGGATGATGCGGTGTTGGGGATCTTTGAATTTAAGATCAATGATAAATTGCATTTTGGTTATTCCTATGCACAGAGTATTGCTGATCGCGGTGTGTTTGGGCAGGGATCGCATGAGGCTTTGATTAGGTTGGATTTGAGGAGGGAGGAGTAATCAACTCACCATTCAACTCACCATTCAACTCACCCATTCAACTCACCCCACGAGGCTTCGCCCGTCGACCCTCTCTGCTTCGCAAAGAGGGTTTGTAATTTTTGCCACTGAATGCACTGATTACATCAGTGCATTCAGTGGCAATTTTTTATGCAATAATCCGTACCTTACTATTTCGCATAATCACTGCTTATGAAACATGCCTCCTGCCTGTTGGTAGCCCTTATTCTTTTGTGCAATACCCATTCCTTTGCAGACAATTATCCGCGTAACTATGCTATTGATATTATTCACTATGCATTTACCTTAACGTTTTCTGATGATACGGATGAAATGTTGGGCAAAGCTTCCATCACCCTTCAATGTAAAAACAAGGAGGTGAAACAGGTTAGGTTGGATCTCATCAATGCAGCTGACAAATGGAAGGGAAAGGGTATGCAGGTTCAATCCGTTACACACAATAACCAGGCACTTGTATTTACACATCGGAACGATGAACTGCTCATTACTTTACAAAATGCACCCGCAATAGATCAACCTATTATATTAGTTATTGAATATAAAGGTATCCCTGCAGGCGGAATGAAAATTCAACCCACTAAGTTTGGCGACCGCAGTTTTATGTGCGAGAACTGGCCTAATAATGCAAGGCATTGGTTACCTACGGTTGATCATCCTTACGATAAAGCCACATCAGAATTTATTGTAACCGCACCGGCGCATTACAAGGTAGTTTCCAACGGACTGCTGCTTGAAGAATCGCTGCTTACCAAAGAAACCAAACGAACACACTGGAAACAATCGGTACCTGTATCCTGCTGGTTATTTGTGTTAGGGGTTGCAGATTTTGCTGTTCAGTATGTAGATGAGTTTATGGGCAAGTCCATCCAAACATGGGTATACCCCAAAGATCGCGAAGCTGGTTTTCGCGATTTTGCGGAACCTACCAAACAGGTATTGCAATTTTATTCAGATTATGTAGGGCCCTTTGCGTATGAGAAATTAGCCAGTGTAGAAACACAAAGTGTTGGCGGTGGTATGGAAACTTCATCCGCTATTTTTTATGATGAAAAAATGGTTACAGGACAATATACCACCAGACTTCGCAATGTAGTCATACACGAAGTTGCTCACCAATGGTTTGGCAATGCCGTTACAGAAACCACCTGGGATGATGCCTGGCTTAGCGAGGGCTTTGCCACTTTTTTTACTTTGTTGTTTATAGAAAATGCTTATGGGCATGAAGAGTTTCTCTCCGGCATAAAAGCCGCCCGTAAAACCGTGTTCGACCTGCACAAGAAAGATTCCACATTCGCCATTGTAGCCAACCGTTCTGCAGAAACCGGGCAAGTAACCAGTGGTATTACCTATCAGAAAGGCGCATGGGTATTGCATATGCTGCGCGAAAAAATAGGGCATGATACTTTTAGAAAAGGCATACAGGCGTATTATAAAAAGTATTTTAATGCTAACACCACTACTGCCGAATTTATCACCGAAATGGAAAAAGCTTCGGGCAAAGAATTGAAAGCTTTCTTTACACAATATCTGAATCGTGCCGATAACCTTCAGCTAAAAGGAAATTGGCATTATGATGAGGAAGCTAAACAAATCGTGATCAACCTTCAGCAATCACAATCTTCCGGCAAAGCTTTTGATTTTCCCATTGAGATAGCCGTTTACAAAAACGGTAACACTACCCCAACAAATCAAAAATTTACCATGAACACTTTACAAACCGAATTCAAAATCCCTTCTACCACCAGACCCGATGTACTGCTATTAGATCCGAGGGTGGTTTTGTTGGGGGAGATTGTGTTTGACAAGCTTAATCCTTCTACAAATTCTTTGCACTAAAAGAGCCATCACACATTTTGCAATTGCAAAAAATTAATCAGAATTAAATTTGCATATATCAATATTTTTTTCAATTTTACATCAGCCCCCTTTTTACCTCCCCCTACTATTTTTTTGCTGGCTTATTAATAATCATGCTTGCCTGTATTAATCGCGTATAGTATACTGACTCTATATATTACATCACTACTAATTAAAATCCATGTTCAATTCTTCTGTGCTGGATGTTGTCATCGGGCTGGTATTTATCTATCTTTTGTATAGCCTGCTGGCCACCATTATCCAGGAAATCATCGCCACCAAACTTTCTTATCGCGCCAAATTTTTAGAAAAAGCTATTATGCGTATGCTCGAAGATTATGAGCCGCATAAAAGTGTATTGCCACGCATCCGTATTAATCGCCTGAGCACTGAGGTAAAAAAGAAAATGCATTTTTCCCATCTGTTTTACGAACATCCCCTGATCAAGTTTCTATGCGAAAATCCTACTGTAAAACAACCATCTTATATTAATCATGCAGTGTTTTCTAAGGTGATAATTGATTTATTACGTGGCCATCAGGCAACTGCAGGTGAAAACCATGCAGTATTGGTAAGTAAGGCATTGAACGAGGGGCAAACCGCATGGGGCGATGAACCTGTTACCATTGGTAAACAAACGCATTCCTTTCTACTATCGCTATGGGCTGATTCGCAGGGCGACCTGGAAAAATTTCGTTCCTTATTAGAAAATTGGTTTGATGAAACCATGGACCGTGTTACCGGCTGGTATAAAAAATACATTCAGTTTGTATTGCTGGTAATTGGTTTTGTGATTGCCATGATATTTAATGTAGATACCATACAGATAGCCGGCAAACTGCAAAAAGATCCCAAGCTTCGCGAGCAACTAGTGCAACAGGCTGATGCATTTGTAAAAGCAAATCCCAACCTGAAAGAAAAACTGGCAGCAGAAAATACAATTGTAAAAACACTGAGCAACCCCGATAGTATCAGCAAGGCAAAGAACAACATAGCTTCAGATTCTGCTCTTTTGAAAAAGCAAGATACACTTATGGCCAGGATGGATAGTTTGCTAAAAGAAGATCTTAATAAAGTAAATGGATTACTGGGCATCGGCTTGAATTCTTTTAAACCAGAAAGTTGTGGCGCATTCTTGTTGGCAATGCTGGGTTGGTTCATTACTGCATTGGCTATTTCATTAGGTGCGCCTTTCTGGTTTGATTTGTTGAATAAACTCATGAAATTAAAAAGTTCCATTTCGGCAGGTTCTTCCAACAGCAATGTTACCAGCGATAAGAACAATCCTTCTGTTAACCCAATTAAACGTGTGGGCTAATGAAACTTACCGTAACCAAAAACCTAAACGTTCGTGTTGGCGAGGCCAGTCTGAATGCACCCTGTTACCAATACATTGCGCCCGGTAGTATGCTTGAAGTGGATGGAAAATTATACAAGGGCGATGCCTTTGAAAGTATAAACACCTGGTATAAAGATGCGGCTGGTAATTTTTATTGGAGTGGCGGAGTGGAAGAATCCCAACAGAAAGAAACCAAAATTTCCTATAGGGATATTGTTCAAAATTTTGGCAATGCCTGGTTAAAAAATAAGGGTGCTGGTGTAACAACTGTAATCATCGACTCTGGAATCATGCTAAACGCTGCACATTTCAATACGGCACTAGTAAAAGAAATAAACCTCGCTGATAATAATTATGAACTATCGCACGGAAATTTTATTGCAGGCATTATTGCCGGTGCCGGTACAGTAAAAGGCATTGCTCCAGATACTTCACTTTTATCTATCCGTTTTAAATCAAACACCTTTTCAGATAGAGCTCAGGTGTTGGCTAATCTTATTACTGCATTGGATACTGTATTAGGGTTATCGGGTCCGGTAGTGGTTAACCTGAGTCAGGGATTTCCACCAAGCTATATGAAAAATTTTCCTGTGCAGAAAGAACTGATTACGCAAAAAATGAGATCTATCAGTGCTCACAATAACAAATTCATAGTTTGTTCTGCCGGTGACAACAAGGTAATAGACGCTTCAATTTTTCCCGCTTCGGTGAACAACTGCATCTCTGTAGGGTCAATTGATGAAAAAACTTTACAAAGCGGCTTCATGCCAAATAATTCATTAGATATATTATCGCCCATTTGCGACTACGCATCCTATAACAACAATTTTGAAGTTATTCAGGAGAATGGTAGCAGTTTTTCTACGGCTATGATTACTGCACTCATCAGCTCTTTCCTTTCCTGTAATACTAACAGCAATTTTACAAAAAACGATCTTCTTTTAAAACTAAAAGAGTTTTCTGTGAACAGAAATGTTTTTGCATATGACAAAATGCTGGCATTCCAATATGAAAACACAAGTCTATAAAACTAATTATTCATGAAAAGAATTTTCTCACTTATTATCCTAAGTATCAGTCTATGGCCGATTTCCCTTGTTGCGCAACGCCCGTATAATGACGCAATCAAACTTAGAGCCTTTGTTCAACCAGATGGAAAATGGCTTGAAAATGATAAAAAAGAAATCGCAAAAATTTTTGCTAATTATTGTTCTTTGTCTTCGGTTCCAGAAAACTTTTTTTTAGGTGATAATCCCTTCATAGAAAGTTTTTCACCTTTTACTGGGTTTAGTGGTATAAGCGGGGTTCAAAACAAATCATCCTTTTTATCTTCGGTTGGCGGATTAGATGTTACCAATGCCGTTGATGGCCTTGCCCGTTTTCTGGTAGAAAGAACCAAACAGGAATTATCCATTGCATTTTTTGACAGATTGAAGAATGATATTGATAGTTCAAAAGAATTACAAACCCTTTTCCCGCAAACATCACGCACATTAAAAGCTATTGATAAAGAAATTTACCAGTTCAATGCATACCTAAACACATTGCGGCAAGTGTTTGCAAAGGATATGGCCAATCTCTATACCAATATAAAAAAATACGCACGTGTAACCGCTTACAAACAATACCTTACTAATTATCCGGAAATTAAAACACTACTGGAAAACGCCTTTTATTTTGTTGACGCTTTTTCTGCCGGAATGCATCCGGGTAATATTATAGCAGATTACAACACAAACCTGATTCAACTGGGAACCGACAAAGAAATACTTACCCATAATCTTCAGGCAGCCATACAATTACTTAAAGTATTTTCAGCTTCCTTCGAGTCAGTATCACCCGATCATTATTGGGTTCCGCCAGATTCTTTAGCAATGTTTTTTTCTGACAAATTTCAAAGAGAACTCTTTTTTGGTATCCTGTATCATCAATGTAAAACCATTACTTTTAAACAAGGGAACACTACCTATGCTGTTTCAAATATTTTGGGGGATATAAAAAAAGACTCCGCTTCCTATGAAACTAAGATTAAGTCATACGTCAACTTCATTCAAACCCTTGCTGCACAAGCCAATGAACTTCAGGGTTATCTCAGTGAATTAAAAGAAAAACAAAAGGCAAAAGACACCATAGATTTTACAGACTATTATAACCTGTATCAGTCCAGCGCTATTTTGTTTCAGGATGCATTTGGTGCTATCCGTTTACCGGGACTGGAGGATAAATTACAAGGCGAAACGGCAGACAAGATAGCCGGATACAGCGAAAAACTAGTTACTGTTCTTACTAAAACCAGCGACCTGTTTGTTGATATCCGTACCAAACAATATGCTTCTGCCATTATCAATGCGGTTGACCTCTTGCATGAATTTGATGCAGTAGGATTGAATCAGGAGGTAACCACGCAACTATTAAAATACGGCAGTTTTATTGCTAATGTTTCGTCTGCAAAAAATCCGGAAGATGTACAAGCCGCCATTGAAGCTATTGCCGCACCCGTAGGCAGCAGCAGGGTAAAGCGGCTTAGTAAATTTAATGTGTCGCTAAATGCCTATACCGGACTTGCTTTTGGAAAAGAATGGATCAATGGTGTAGTTAATCGAGATATGGTTAACACCCGTTCAGTAACCGCCCCGGTAGGTATTGCTTTTAGCTGGGGCGATTTGCGGGGACCGATTACCTGCCATACCAAAGCAAAAGGAACCGATAAGCTTCCCAAATTTCGCGGCCATTCCTTCACAGCCTTTATTTCATTGATAGATATTGGTGCCGTTACCGCCATACGTTTTGGCGACAATGGACAAACCGCATCCAAGCTTCCGGAAATTACTTTGCAAAATATTATTGCGCCGGGAGTGTTTGTGTCATGGGGAATTAAAAAAATGCCCATTTCATTAAGTGCCGGTTATCAAAATGGCCCCTTGCTCAGGGATTTGAATGTGGCCACTACTTTAGGAAATAATTTTTACCAACGTTTTATCCTGTCAGTAAATGTTGATATTCCATTGTTAAACCTGCATACAAAAACCAAATAAACCCTTAGTGCCCCTTCGAGCCTTTGTGTCTTAGTGGCGATATTTTTTGCCACGAAGTCACTAAGACACAAAGCGGCACGAAGAAAGAAGTGCTAACATTTATAAAAAGTAAACCATGCATTACCAATTATACAATTGAAACATGAATCCTTAGTGCTCCTTCCCGCCTTCGTGTCTTAGTGGCGATATTTTTTGCCACGAAGTCACGAAGACACAAAGCGGCACGAAGAAAGAAGTGCTAACATTTAAAAAAGTAAACTATGCATTACCAATTATAAAATTGAAACATGAATCCTTTGTGCTCCTTCCCGTCTTCGTGTCTTAGTGGCGATATTTTTTGCCACGAAGTCACTAAGACACAAAGCGGCACGAAGAAAGAAGTGCTAACATTTATAAAAAGTAAACCATGCATTACCAATTATAAAATTGAAACATGAATCCTTTGTGCTCCTTCCCGCCTTCGTGTCTTAGTGGCGATATTTTTTGCCACGAAGACACAAAGCGGCACGAAGAAAGAAGTGCTAACATTTAAAAAAGTAAACTATGCATTACCAATTATAAAATTGAAACATGAATCCTTTGTGCTCCTTCCCGCCTTCGTGTCTTAGTGGCGATATTTTTTTGCCACGAAGGCACGAAGACACAAAGGAGCACTAAGAAAGAAACACTATTATTTATCATCCTAAAAAAACACAACCTATGAGTTACCAATTATTAAAAGCAGATGTACTTTTTTACCAACGCTTTTTAAAAGCAAACAATTTCTACAACGGCAAACTCGATGGCAAATGGGGACCGAAAACAGATGCATCCGATGCCGCATTCATGGAATACAGCCGCCAAGTAGCCAACCAATACGGCAGCTTTGATGCCAGAAGCGAAGCAAACATTATCACCCTTGCCCCCAAAGTGCAAATACTCGCCCGAAAGTTTTTACAAATTTTAGTAGCCGCGCAATACGATGTGCGCATTATATCCGGCACCAGAACCTATGCAGAGCAGGATGCACTATATAGAAAAGGCAGGTATGGCAGTACAGAAGCCATCATTACCAATGCTAAAGGCGGACAAAGCAACCATAATTTTGGAACTGCCTGGGACATAGGTTTATTTGAAAACGGAAAATATAGTACCAGCAATAACAAATACAAACAACTGGCCCCACTGGTAACCAGCCAACTACCCGAACTGGAATGGGGTGGCAAATGGACCAGTTTCCCCGATTACCCGCATTACCAGCATGTGGCGGTTGCCAATACCACGGCGGCTGTAAGAAGTTTGTTTGAGGAGGGGGTGGCGTATGTGTAGTGATGATACATATCTCTAATCAAAAGAGGAAGTAAAATATTTACACTAAGGATCCTGATTTTATTTCCTCTTTTATTTCATCAATCAATTCATCTTGCAAAAAATTGTAATTGAAAAAAAGCTCTCCGTGTTCTTCGAACAATAGCATATCGGCTAATATCTGGAGTAAAGAATTAGGGGAAAAGTTTAACAGGTTGCGTATTCGATTCACCCCTATGTGTCCGTGTTACGTGCAGGGAATACGGTTTTTTTGCACACATCATAGATTTACCGCCGCTGCAACACCCTCCCCGGCAACATAATAATTCCTTTCAATAAACCCAACACTCCATCCACCGCAATACCCAATATCCGGAAAGGAAGTGTGAGTATCCAGAAAACAGGATAGAGCACCAAAGCAAGAATTGCCAGTGGCCAGCAAAGAATAAAGAGGAGAATCCAGATAAGGAATGTAAGCATGTAGGGAAGATAATTATTGCTTTACCACTACCAAAGTGAATTTATATGAGCGGCTGATTAACCGGGTATATGTGCACAAAAAATTCCGAACAATCGAGATCCTTTTTTTATACCATATCAGGTTAACATACCAATAACTTCTAACCAAACTACATGGTTCACTTTATCTTTTCCCTCATAGTGTGAATCATACAACTCTTTCCGGATATCGTGTAATACCCTGCCTGCAAAAGAACTTCACTTTGCATCATGGCAATTCAATGCAAAATCATTACTAAAAAAACAAAATGAACCATACTGAAAACCTCTACGAGAAAGAAGCCATTGATAAACTGAAAAGTTTGGTTAGTGATATCATGATCTGTCTATTTTGTACCGACCTGGCAACAGATGATGGCGCTACCTGCCGGCCCATGACAGCCATCAAAGTTTGCGACCAGGGCAATCTCTGGTTCTTCAGCGAAAAAGGCAGCGATAAAAACAAAGCCATTGAGGCAGACAAAAAGGTAAAGCTCTTCTTTTCGCATCCTGCCAAGAACATCTATCTGGTGGTAAACGGTGAAGCAGAAATTATTATCGACAAAACAAAAATTGAAGAACTATGGACTCCCTTAGCTAAGGTCTGGTTTACAGAAGGAAAAGACGACCCAAGTATATCCATCATTAAAGTGAAACCAACCACAGCCTACTACTGGGATGCAGATGGCAACCGAATGATAAACTTTTTTAAACTGGTTGCCTCAGTTGCCTCAGGAACAAATTTAATTTCCGGCAAAGAAGGAACGCTGACAGTGTAAACAGCGGTCAAAGATAATATAATAGCCTGTTAAGCCATTCTCCACGCATCCAAAGCCGCCATACTCAAGCAAAAGAATATTATTCCAATCTCTTGCTGAAAAGAACTGTTTGATCTCAAAAGTGCTAAACATACCTATCAGTTCTGAAGCACATTTCAACATAGTACAATAAAATTCTCAGGCCATGACAACAAAGCAGATCGTTCTTTCCGGCAGACCCAATGGTAAACCTGTGTTGGAAAATTTTCAGACAAATACCATTGTGTTACCCGAATTAAAAGAGAACGAACTATTACTGGAAGCCCTGTTCCTTTCGGTTGATCCTTATATGCGCGGCAGGATGAATGATGCAAAATCTTATGCGCCTCCTTTTGAAATAGGAAAGCCCATCATGGGGGGCGTGGTTGCTAAAGTGATCAAAAGCAATGCGGCCAATTATAAGGTAGATGATTTGATAACAGGCAACCTGCCCTGGCAGCAACATTGCATGGTTACCGAAAAAGGATTACTTAAAATAGATACCTCTCTGGCTCCGGCCAGTTACTACCTGGGCATACTAGGAATGCCGGGACTTACCGCTTATTTTGGTTTGATGGATATTGGCAAACCCAAATCCGGTGAAACCGTAGTGGTGTCCGGTGCTGCGGGTGCGGTGGGTATGGTGGTGGGGCAGATAGCTAAACTGCAGGGATGCCATGTGGTGGGGATAGCAGGCAGCGATGAAAAAGTAAAACTGCTGAAAGAAGATTATTCTTTTGATGAGGTGATCAATTATAAAACGACCGCCGATATTAAAAAAGCAATCGCTGAAGTTTGTCCCAAAGGAGTGGATATTTACTTTGATAATGTAGGTGGCACCATCTCTGATGCCGTGATTGCTAATATCAACTTCCATGCAAGAATTGTGTTATGCGGACAAATTGCTTTATACAACAGCACCGAAATACCCATGGGGCCGCGGTTACAGCCCATGTTATTAACAAGAAGTGTATTAATGCAGGGCTTTATTATTGGCAATTACCAAAGCCGATTTAGCGAAGGCAGCCAATATTTGGCAACGATGGTAAAACAAGGCAAGATAAAATACCACGAAACGATTGTAAAGGGATTCGATCAATTACCTGCTGCATTGCTGGGTTTATTTGAAGGGGATAATATTGGGAAGATGATTGTGGAAGTGTAATGGATTTAGAAGATATAAACGGGAAATAAAAAAGTGACTACTTTACATGGAACCGATTTTAGGTGAGTATACATTCACGGTTTGATCTGTACAACTTTTTCTATAGAAGATTCCCCAAAGCAAACCCCAAGGACTTATTCGTCCATTTGCCCTTACAATTTGAATACCTTTTCACGATGCCAATCCAAATTTTCCAACGATGGACGATACGATTCCTCTGCCGGTAGAATAATTGGTTTTCCATGGTATGCTTTTATCCCGTTTTCGAAAGAAGATTCCACGAAATTGTCTGCTACCAATACCCGGTATTCATTATCGATGCTCACTAGGCCACGGTCGAATGCACGGTGCAGGTTGGGGCAAAGGGAAATCCCATTGCTTATCGTATCGTTATGAGAATTTGCGAACGGAACTATGTGACAGGCATCTACCATTTGAATATCGTAACCGGAAACAATACGCAATCCGGAAATACAACAGGTATAATCATAAATACGGGGAACCACTTTCTTAAATACACCACTTCTGACAAAAACTTCCTCTTCATCTGCCGTTTCAATAACGTGCAAATATTCCACGGGGGAATCATGGAGTATTTCTTGAGTAATCGATTCAAATAAATCAGTTTTGATATCATACAATTTTTTCCCTGAGAAATAGTGGTCAAGCAAAAAACGAAAGATTATCTGACGGGAATCCTGATTCGATAATAACGAAAATAAAGCGTTATCGAAATAAGCATATTGTACAGATCCCCGTAATTGAGAAAAACTTTTGATGGAATGTGAGCTGGTGAGTAAAATTTCTTTGCCAAAAAAGGTCTGCAGGTGCCAAAATTTTTCTGAACGGAGATGGAAAAACGGTAAAGAAAAATTGGGACTGAAAAAAGATTCCCGTACCAGCCATTTCCAGTAATCTTTAAACCTTGCAACCAGTTCCGGTATGATGTAAATTTTGTTTTCCTTTATTTCACCAAGTTCGATGGATTGTATGATGGCTAATAATAGGATTGGTTTGTGCGGAGCTTTTATGCCGTTTTTGGTGGCACGGTTTAGTTTGGTGAACTTGTTGAGATAAGATTGTAATAAATTTGGCTCCATTAGTTACGCTTAAATAAGCCGATGAATTTAATTTCTATTTCAACACCCTTTCAAAAATACCAACAACTTTAAAATTTATTAATTCATCATCAGATAGTTCAATATCAGAATATTCTTCCAGATAGGAAAACGGTTTCAAAGTAATTGTGTTATGCTTCCATTCCTCTCCTGTTAGCATCTTTGTGCTATGATATTCTTTAACTGTATAACCGGAACCAAATTCTGAATCTTTTATATTCGTTGATTGAACCAATACAATTTTCCCATTTCTTGTGCCACCCTCATCTTGTTTAAACAGGCAATAAGAACCATTCGGAATTATTTTATTCATTGACTCTCCAATTACCTTGCAAATAAAGTAGCCTTTTTTCACAGAAATATTAAATGGTGGTTCTACCCAGACTAATTCTGAATGATTTTGTAAATCGCTGAAATTTCCGGCAGCGGCCGAAATATCAATTAAAGGAATCGAGTTTATATAAGGTCTTATCTCATTTTTAGGTAATATTCTAAAGGGATTTTCTTTTTTAAATGTTTCAACATGTTGTTTCAAATATTCTCTTAATTCTTTATTACATGCATAAATGTAAACTCCTTTTATGCCTCTGTACATAATAGTTTTGTAGATATTGATGATATACGATTTCAATAACTTGGAGTCAGAAATCCCCTTCTTCCCATTTATATCAAAGTATTTTTTAGGATCAATTTCAATTATATTTTTCTCGCTATTAAATTTGATTTCCTTGCCAAAAATTACAGCCGTGTAATTCAAATCATACCCTTGGGTGGTATGAATACATCCAATCTCATTAAACGCATTCGGTGAGTTAATCCAATCTTTATCCGTTGAATTCCACTTAAATGTTAATCCATCCAATTCGATGTCAGTAACAGTTAATAAAGGTTTAGGGTCCAATTTTGGATTAGATATCCAGGGCCAGGAAAATCCAGCTATCATTCTGCACAACCCAAACTCTTCTTCTCTTTTTACTAATTCAGAATGAAGGTCAACGAAAGAGTCGAAAACCAACATGTCATATTTCTCTTCTTGGTATATTAAAGAATCTTTTCTGTTGACATTAAGAAGGTCGTCTACAAATTGAATATAATTGTTACCCCCTTTCACTCTCATTTGGGATTTCAATTCGAGCTGCATTGTGCTTTTATCATTCAAGATTTTAGCAAAACTGCCGGAATCAACATCAGATGGTTTTACGGATTGTGCTGCATCGTAAAAGAAAATCTGGTTTTTACTATTCGCAATTACCCAATCCAGTTCAGTGCCCTTATCATCCAATCCTAATTTTCGATTGTTCTTTTTGAATGCACCCATCCAGCTTATGTTTTTGTATTGTCGCAGCCGGTGCGCCTCATCTACAATCAACAAATCATATTTTTCTTTTAATTTGAATGTATCTGAAGGGTTAACAATCATGGATGATTTTAGTCCGGGGATTTTTCTGAAAACACTTTCCAAAGATTCTCTCAATGAGGTCATGGCTACCACCAGACCAATTTTTGCATTTGGAAATTTTTTCTTGAATTCTTTTATATAATTGATTTCTCTTAACTCATCATCATTAAATTCCTCAAAAGTGTAGTTTCCAATTTCTGAAACTAATAGCTTCATAAGATAGGTAGCAAGTATTGTTTTGCCTGTTCCTGCACTTCCACTTATGAAAATTCGATTGAAGTTTTTGGATGTTAATCCATCCAAAATTTCTAGTACTGAATTGTATTGGTCTTCGTTAAGAGATTTGTAGGGAGAGTATTTGAACAGTTCTGAATTCTCAATTTCGGTCAGTGATTTTGTTACTATTTTTTTCTCAACAAGTTTGGTCCATACTTCTTTGAAAATATTTTTATATAAATCCTGCTGATAATATTTGTGGTTTATTAATCCGAAATTTCCATTCTGGAGTTCAAAAGAACCTTCTGCGGTTATGTATTGAATTAAACTAGATTCAATATCTAATGTAGCAGATTTATTGAACTTATCTGAACCAATGATAGATATTTTGTTCAGTTTACACCTTTCGGGATTTGCCAAGTGATTTTTTATTCGACTGTATGCATTAGTAGACTCGCCAACATAAGCGATTTTTTTATGCTTGTTCTGAATAAAATAAACCAACGGCCATTGGTTCTTAACCCAAGGGTTTTGTTCAATCCTTGTTAATGATTCTTTATTAAAATCATATGGCTCTGAAATTTCAATTGATAAGTCGAAAGACTCTATCATAGTTCATTATATTTTTTTGCAGTACCCTTCGCTTTCTCAACAGGATATTTTTCTGCGTTTTTCATGATTTTTTCAAGTACAATTTCCTTTACATCAAATTGATATTTTTCAGCAAGTAATAAAGCATATGCTAAAATATCTGCCAACTCCTCTTTAACTCTTTCTTTATTTGCTTCTGAAGGTTGTTTCCATAAAAACAATTCCAAAAGTTCCCCCACTTCAACACTTAATGCAAGAGCAAGATCTTTAGGATTATGAAACTGCTCCCAGTCTCTGTCATTCCTGAACTCTACAAGCTTATCGATTAGTATTTGCAAATCGTCTTTCATTTAATATTTTTCAAGGTAAAAATAGTCGTTAAACCATGTATTATTAAGTCTTACAGCTACCATTTTTTCTTTATCCGGTAACTCTTGGGTAGTATCAAACCATTTTTCTTCTCCCGTTTTTTCAATCTTCATTTTTACCCGATCATACTTAAAGTCGTCTGATTGGTACCATACACTTAAAATTTTTCCAACAGTATAGTTGCTGCTGTATCTGATAACATCAAGAATCTGATCAACAAATCTTATGGCCTTTTTCTTTTGTAGAATATCGAAGAGTGCTGATTTATCGCGCACTTTATGTGTCACAATATTATTAATTTCTTCGTCTGTTAATATATGATAAGCAGCTACTTTTTCTTCTCTTGATGTAGATAAACGCCATTGTTTTAGTAATTGACGAATTAGCTTTTGTTCAGAAGTTAACTCTGTCGTTGCTTTTATTTCTTCTGTTTTTCCTTTGAGTAAAGTATTTAACGCTCCACCTTGGTTTTCTATTTTTACCTCTTTCTCTTTACCCTCTAAATCGCTAAGGGATTTTCTGATGCCATTAATTTTAATATTGTTAATCTCTTCTATTAACTCATCATATACATCTTTATCATGTTCTTTGGTAATTAGTATTCCCATTTCAATATTGTTTTGCTGAGAATAGTCATATAAATTCATTGAACAGATTATTGCCCTGTCTTCATTTAAGTAACATTTAGCATGTAAGTTAGATTTTTCATAAATCTTCAAATCCTGGATTTCCTTGATCCATTGGAGTTCTGCTTGCTTAAGTTCTGTTTTTCCGTATACAATAACAATTTCAGAAAGGGTTCCTATTTTACTTTTTGTTTTAAGTCTTTCCTGTATCTGTGGGTTGACTTTAAAACTGTAAGAAACTAAGATGATTTTCTCCTTAGCATCTTTTATCAATTTCATTAACTCGTTTGAGATAGCTTGTGTGTCTAGAAACTTGGCCATTTAATATTGCTTTATAGTCTGCCTGATAAATAACGAAAGAACATTGGAACAAATTAAGCTTTTCTTAATATCATTCCAACTCATTCAGTACCCTATCCGGCAATTGCTTGCTGGTATCGAAGAACGGCATTTTTATTCCGGGGCATAGGAATTCAATAATGTTTACAATAAAATTGAGATTACTAATAGGTTATAATCTGGAAACAGAACTTGCATATGATCAATTGCCGGAGTGTATGCTCGGGGGGAGGTTACCCTGTGCTATTGGTTGCTTAACGATAGCTCTATAAAAATACGGGTAAAATAACTCGAATCGGAAATTCTATGGGAAATAAATTCGTATTCTCCTTCTCCTGAAAAAGAGCATTGGGTATAACCGTTTTCAGCTAAAAATTGCAAAGAAACAGGCATACCTACAAACAAGTCTGGTATTGAACGCAATATCGGGAGCGTGTTGTTGAAGTTGTTGATAGGTAAAAAATAGAATAGGCAAAAATGAATAAAAGCGTTTTTATTATTCAAAAGGAATCATAGTCACTGATATACCTAAATGATCGCTTAGGGTTTTACCAACATTCCATTTATCAGTTCTTACCTTACAGTTATTTTCAATGGATTTTGAAATAATAATATGATCAATATTTTCAGGAATGGCTGCTGTGAGATTAATTAAATTGTTTTTAGCGAATGATTTTATTAGTACCTGTCTACCTTCTTCAGTAAAATAATAATTATCAGAAAAAGTCATATTCAAGTCGCCGCAAATACACAGGCTATTAGCTTTACTAATTCTTTCGAAGTCTTTAACTTGCATTTCAAGGTCTGGCATAAAATTTTCACTTCTATTTCCTTCGATCCCGATAATGGTTCCATAAACAGCAATAGGACCAAGCGGTGTATCAAGATGAATACAAATGCTTGTATCAGACCTAAAGGTTTCTATTTCCGCATAAAAATCATATTTTGAATAAATACCAACCCGTCGCTCATCACTTCTAAAATAACGCTCGCTGGGTTTTGATGTATGAAAGCATTTATATTGAGCTCCCAGGTCTATAGAATCAGTTGTTTCTGTTAGCACTAAGATATCGGCATCCAATTCTTTTAATAGCTCCAGAATAGCATTCATTTTTTCAGAACCCTTTCGGTGGCGGGCGATATTCCAGGTAGCTATTTTCAACTATTCATTGATTAAATAATGAAAAAGCGCTTTACTGCGAGATGGATAAAAGCGTTTTTATTTAATAAGTCTCATTTTTTCTACACAGAATCTCCGAAAGGGACTCTGCGCTTAGTATTCCAGAATAAACATTTACAAACAAAGTATATTTTGAGCTCCGAATCCGCAGAGTCCTCGTTTCGAGTGACATCTGCGGGGAACTCGAATTTTTTTATAGTAGACCTTGCGGAGAATTAATTGCAAAGATTACAATTGATTTTTTCATTTGTGCATTTTTACATTGAAAACATTAATTAAAATGTTTTACCAACTTCTGGTAGGTTTATTCATCTTTTTTGCGGGTATAAAAATTTAGTACAGGTATATCTACAAGCAATGAGAGCCTTATTCTATGAGCATCTGCATTGTATTTCCATGTTTTATCATCTGCAATAAAATCCCGGTAAGCCGGAGTAAAACTATAATTGATACCGGCTGAAAATGGAGAATTTTTAAAGTTGGCATGGAAGCCCAAACCAAGAGATATGAAATTCGCGAATTTAAGATCCCCGATAGAAGTCGTATCACTTTTAAATCTCACATTGACAATATTTCCAATGTCGAAAGCACTCAGGAATATTGACCATGATGGAATTAAAGGCTGATCATTTTTATTAATATTTGCATGCTTTCCTGCGTAAAAACTATATGCGAGCCCTATGGGTGCGGTTAGTCCCAGAGAAGCTCTCTCCTGTGTTGCTGACCCTGCAGAAGCATTTGCGCTTGCCTTTTCCCAGCCTCCTGCAAGGCCTACATATGCATTTAATGATAGATTGGAGTTAGATTTTCTTTTAATACTTGCACTACCTACGGGAAGTGCAACAGCTTCAAGTAATGTTTCCATTTGCTCAGCATTCTCAACTTCGCCAAACTGTGCAAGGACACTCGCATACCGAAGTGACACCATAATAGACTCATTTTTAATGGAAGGTTGCAGGGTATTCATTAAGATTACCAAGCTGGGGACTACCTTACTGTATTGCTTGTTGGAGATTGAGTTCGCCAGGTTATAGAATTCGGGAAGGCATTTCACGCCATTTTTAATGCTTAGTGGAATCATAACAGGTTTTGGCAGAGTACCAAGAAATCCTTCAAACCCGCTAAGGAGATCAGAAAGGCGGGATAATGTTCCAAGGTAATCCACAGATTTAGTCTTAACCTGGATCATTTGCTGTTCAATGAATTGATTTAGCTGAACAATTTTTGTGATAAATGGGGATAGCTTTTCTGCCACGTTGTTGATATCCGCGCCTGCCAGATAGGTCTCAAAGTTTGTCCCGTTAATTGAGATCTTTTTTATTTGTTCATACAAAAGGGCATAAAAAAATCGTACCTGTTGGTCATCTAGATCCATCAAATCGATTTCAGATAAATCTGACCATGGCCCCTTTCCCCTTTCGACCCCCCCAAGCAATCCATTGGAAAGGATACGCAGAACCTGTAAATATTCTTTGAGATCTCCTTTTACATACGACTGAAGAGGCAAAGTATTCAGAACCTCATATATACTACTTCCTCTTTTCGCGGAGCTATACAGTTCTACGCCTATCTGCAGTGTATTCAAAAGTATTTCCTCACCCTTGAGCGCATCTATCTCTTTGGCTGCAGTAAAAAAAGTTACAGGAAAGTTTTGAATATCGCTTTCAGCTGCCGCTTGGAGCAGAGCAATATCTGTATTGTACATCTGGTTGGCAAAAACACAGGAATTTAAAAGTTTTGGGAAACAGGATTGTTACGAATTTCTGTTTTTCAAGTTTACCATGAAGCGTGTTAAGATACCAGGCTGAGATTTCCTGTTTAAAACGTTTTGACAGAAATCTAGCTGTACCGTCGATAATGGCAGCCTGGAAGCCCGATTCGGGTGTAGTTACAGGCTTGGAAAAAGCGACGGGTACGCCTTCCGGTTTTCCTTTGTTTCCTAGTAAATCGTTTATCGCCACCATGCTCGAGTCTACTACTGGCACCCTGTTTTGGGGGAAGTCTTCTTTTCTAAGGAAGGGATTTTTTAAAAGTATTTCAGGAGTGGCGCTTTTATAGTTGCCGTAGACTTCGAAAATCCTATAGAATTCAGCTATACTCTTTCCGTCAGGAGTTCCGGATTGATCCTTTGCTTTGATTTTTTCTAATAGGATCGCCAATTGCTGCGCTTCCTGCAAAGTTGGAAGGATACGGCTGGATTGACCCCATGTAACAGTAATGGCAAGACATAACAATAACGTACACGCAAATTTCATAGCAGCGAGTTTAAGTGTAAATAATTCAGGAATTTTTTTGGGGGGAGGTTACCTAGCGTGAGCCGAAGCTAGCACATACCTAATGTATAACAAGTTTTCAATCAAGCAAAGATTTTTTTTCTCCGCAGAGTCTCCGACAGGGACTCTCCGCTTAGCATTCCAAAATAAACATTTACAAACAAAGTATATTTTGTCTCTACCGTGTGTAACTCCTAAAAAGTGTACTAACATTATTAATCTACACCTTCTTTCTGCCAAAGAAAGAGCAGTAAGTTCCTCAACAGTCGTGAGAGTAAGGTTACATAGTTTGATTGTTTTTTTAGCACGCCACGCTTAGAAAAAAGCTATTCATTATCCAGTTCAAATTTTAATCGGTCTTGCTCTATCAGCTGTTTCAATTCGTCTTCTTTGGGTAAATACAAAAGGTATTTACTGGCAAACAGATTGTTTTTATCATTCAGTACCGAGTACTTTACGATGGTTTCATCTTTTTCAGCGCAAAGCAATATGCCGATGGTGGGGTTATCATCGGGATTACGCTTCAAATCGTCATACATGCGCACATACATATCTATCTGCCCAATATCCTGGTGAGCAAGGGTTCCTGTTTTCAGGTCAATGATCACAAAACATTTGAGCAGGTAATTGTAAAACACCAGGTCTATAAAAAAATCGGATGTATCTGTAACTATGTGTTGCTGGCGGGCTATAAATGCAAATCCTTTACCTAATTCGAGTAAAAATTGTTGAACATGATTTATCATAGCCGTTTCTATGGCATGCTCGCTATTTTGGTTATCGGCAGGCAGGCCCAAAAATTCAAAAATGTAGGGGTCTTTGATCAGGCTTTGAATATTGGGTTGATTGTTTTCCGGCAAGTGTTTTACCACTCGTTCAAAAGCCAGGCTGTTTATCTGGCGTTGCAACTCGCGGCTGTTCCAATTGGCTTCAATAGCTTCTGTTTGGTAATATTTTCTTTTCTGTTCCGTATCCAGCCTCGAAAGCAAACGGTAATGCGACCAGCTCAATTCTTGACGCAATGTGTCAAGAATTGGAAATGCCTGGTAAAACTTACGCATATTGGTAAGGTTGGTATAGTCAAACCCCTTTCCAAACTCTAGTGTAAGCTGCGTAGCCAAATTTTTCAGGGTAGCTTTTCCATATTCGGCTTTGGCGTTCCCTTGCTGCTCGTCTTCTACAATCAACTTACCAATTTGCCAATAAGTGTCCAGCAAAGTCGAGTTGGCCATCCTAAAAATCCTTTCACGGGAACACTGGATGATTTCTTTGATAGATTGATAAACAGGATTGCTTTGTATTTCCATATAATTTGGTAACAATAGTAGAATTGTGCAAGCCCCTTCAGAAGGGCTTTTCTGAGTTTTATTAACCCGACAAGTCATCTCATTTACCTCATCAAATTAAGCTTTTATTAATATTATTCCAAGTGGCTCCACTACCTGTCTCTCGCCGGTGTTGGTCGCCTGACCAACAACACTCTTTAAAACAAAAAACCCCAACATTGCTGTTGAGGTTCTTGTGGTGTGGGCCGGCCCCGAAACTTCGGGGGAACCGGCGATATTCACATACTATGTAGCTACTACACCAAACCGTTCTAAAACTATCTGTTTAAATCCTTTTAAGAATTCTTCATCACTTAGCAGCTTTTCGATAAACTTTTTAGATTTCATCGATTTAATAAATCCTTCAACTTTCAATGCCCCTTTTCTATCTTCCGTTGCAAAACACTTTCGGGCTTCCCAGTCATTTGTAAAACGGGTACTCCCACTCTTATAATATCCACTATTATGTTGTTTTACGCGCTCAGTTACATTAATTGTTTCGCCAACATAATACTTGTCATTTTGAGGGCTATATATAATGTATACATAGTGCATGTGAATAATAATATAAATGTCCTTCTAGCGAAGATATTGTCAATGCTACGTTTTTTCTTCCCTGTTCTTCGTAGAGCCTGACCAACAATAGCCTTAAAACAAAAAACCCCAATCTGCCTAAGGCGGATCAGGGTTCTTGTGGTGTGGGCCGGGATCGAACCGGCGACACAAGGATTTTCAGTCCTTTGCTCTACCGACTGAGCTACCGCACCGGAGAGACAATTAATAGTTAGTAATTAAAAATTAGTAATGTTAATTACGTTTTTAATACCAACCCCCTTTCGGGGCAGCAAAAATAGGGGGTTTTCACAAATAATCCACATTGAAGCCATGGTTTTTAAATTTTTCATGGCTCAGCTATGGGATTAAATCATAACCCGGGATTGGGCAATTTCAAAATTTCCCCATTCCAAAATTTCAAAATCCCTAAAACTCACAATTATTCGGCGTTCTCGCAAACGCTATTACATCTCGTATGTTCGTCATGCCCGTTACGAATAATACCATGCGCTCAAAACCAAGGCCAAAACCGGCATGGGGTACGGTTCCAAAGCGGCGGGTATCTAAATACCAGCTTAGTTCTTCGGCGGGTATATGCATTTCTTTCATGCGCTGCTCCAGTTTATCCAGTCGCTCTTCTCTTTGTGAGCCACCTACAATTTCGCCAATGCCTGGGGCCAATATATCCATAGCCGCTACCGTTTTTCCATCATCGTTCTGGCGCATGTAAAAAGCTTTGATCTCTTTGGGGTAATTGGTAAGGATCACCGGCTTTTTAAAATGTTTTTCTACCAGATAACGTTCATGCTCACTCTGCAAATCAACACCCCATCCTTCTACCGGGTATTGAAATTTCTTTTTCTTGTTATGATTGCTCTCTCTTAATATGTCAATGGCTTCTGTATATGTGAGGCGCTCAAATTCGTTTTTCAAAACAAACTCCAGTTTTTCTATCAATCCCAATTCACTTCGCTTATCCTGTGGCAATTGTTTTTCTTCTTCGGCCAATCGTTGCGCAAGAAACTCGAGGTCCTCGCGGTTATTGTCCATTACATATTGTATCAGGTATTTGATGAACGCTTCGGCAAGGTTCATGTTATCTTCCAGATCATTAAACGCTACTTCGGGTTCAATCATCCAGAACTCTGCCAGGTGGCGGGTGGTATTCGAATTCTCTGCGCGAAAGGTTGGACCGAACGTATAAATATCACTAAACGCCATGGCGCCCAATTCTCCTTCTAACTGTCCGCTTACGGTGAGGTTGGTACTCTTACCAAAAAAATCTTCTTTGAAATTAATGCTGCCATCTTCATTCTTTGGGGCACCTTCTAATGGCAGCGTAGTTACACGAAACATTTCTCCCGCACCCTCTGCATCGCTGGCCGTAATAACGGGCGTATGCAAATACACAAATCCTTGCTGGTTAAAAAACTGGTGAACTGCAAAAGCCAGTGAATGCCTTACCCGAAACACCGATCCGAATGTATTGGTGCGAAAACGCAGATGCGCTTTTTCGCGTAAAAATTCGAGGCTGTGTTTTTTGGGTTGCAGCGGATATTTTTCTGCATCGCTATCGCCCAGTATTTCTATGGTGACCGCTTTTACTTCCAGGCTTTGTCCCTTACCAACAGACGCTACAATTTCTCCAGTAACTTTTACAGAAGCGCCGGTGGTTAGTCTTTTTAACAAAGCTTCATCGAACTCACCCAGTGTTGCCACTACCTGCAGGTTGTTATTGGTGCTGCCATCGTTCAAAGCGATAAACTGGTTGTTACGAAAAGTACGCACCCATCCCATTACGGTTACCTGCTGACCTGCCTCACCTGTGCTGAGCAGTTGTTTGATTTTTGTTCTTTTGTTAAACATCTTTTTTGAATTGCAGTATTTATATAAACAGAAGGATTTCTCTCTGCGAAACCTCACCGTGTTTTGCGGCTCTGCGGTGAATGTAAGTTTCAATTCACCGCAGATCCGCAGCGTTGCAGAGATTTTGCAAAGGATAACCCATTTCGGGCTGCAAAGATAACCAAACAACCTACCTCACCACCTTTTAACAGGAAGAGATGCCTAAAATCTCCAAAAAAATGCTTGTTTTCAAAAAAACTGGCTTAACATTGCAATGGAAACCAAACGGGTTCGGTCTTCACTTAGCTCTCGACACAACCTGTTTACTCTCTTTCCGCTCAAAAAAAATCACAACACCCGATCTGAGTTCCTTGTTCCTTAGACTGGATTTTTAACCCTTGATAATTTGAATTTCCCCCATTAACAGATTTTATTTTTTATGTACGACATTTTGCAATTAAATGACATGCTCCTGCCTGAGTTGCTGGATATTGCCGAGCAGCTGAACCTTACCGGCGCCAAGAAGCTTGACAAACAGGGATTGATTTACAAAATACTGGATGGCCAGGCAGTTCAGGCCAGCGAAACCAAAGACGACCCCAAGAAAAAGAATGCCCGCCCGCGTAAACCCGTTACGGTAAAAACCACTAACGGTACCGAAGAAGCAGAAGTGATGCAGGAAGCACCTACTGCACCCGAAAAAGCGATTCCTAAAAAGGGACCTATTCGCAAACCAAGAGCAGAAACACCCCGCCCACCTCAGGCTGAGCCCGAAAATGGTCAGCCTATGGAGCCGCAGGATAATAATAACAATACAGATAACACCAACCAGGGCGATGCCAACCAGGCACAACCCGGTGAAGCCAACACAGCACAAGAAACTGCTCAACAACAATACCCACGGCAGCAACAACGCAAAGAGCCCGCTTTTAACATAGAGTTCGAAGGCGTTATCAGTGGCGAAGGTGTTTTAGAAATGATGCCCGATGGATATGGTTTCTTACGCTCATCAGATTACAACTACTTATCATCTCCGGATGATGTATACGTTTCTCCCTCACAAATCAAACTGTTTGGTTTAAAAACAGGCGATACCGTACATGGAGCTGTTCGTCCGCCAAAAGAAGGAGAAAAATATTTTGCTTTATTAAAAGTGGATCATATCAACGGCAAACGCCCGGATGAAGTGCGCGACCGCGTTCCGTTTGATTACCTCACACCTTTGTTTCCATTTGAGAAACTCAACCTGTTTACCACTGCCAATAACTACAGCACACGTATCATGGACATATTTACCCCAATCGGTAAAGGCCAGCGTGGATTGATTGTTGCCCAACCAAAAGTGGGTAAAACCATGTTATTGAAAGAAGTGGCCAATGCCATTGCCGCCAATCACCCCGAGGTGTATTTGATGGTGGTATTGATTGATGAGCGCCCCGAAGAGGTTACTGATATGGAACGCAGCGTAAAAGCTGAAGTAATTGCTTCTACGTTTGATGAACCCGCAGAAAAACACGTAAAAGTTTCTGGCATTGCTTTACAAAAAGCAAAACGCCTGGTTGAGTGTGGACACGACGTGGTTATCCTTCTCGATTCCATTACCCGCCTTGCCCGCGCCCACAATACCGTTGCCCCTAGCAGTGGTAAAGTACTAAGCGGTGGTGTGGAAGCAAACGCCCTATTAAAACCAAAACAATTTTTTGGTGCGGCCCGTAAAATTGAAAACGGCGGATCACTTACCATTCTCGCTACGGCATTAATTGAAACCGGCAGTAAAATGGATGAAGTGATCTTTGAAGAATTCAAGGGTACCGGTAACATGGAATTACAACTGGAAAGAAAACTGGCCAACAAGCGCATCTTCCCTGCTATTGACCTGGTAGGTTCTTCTACCCGTAGAGATGACCTGTTGTTAGAGAAAGAAGTGTTACAAAGGATGAACCTCTTACGTTTATTCCTCAACGATATGAATACAGAAGAAGCGATGAATGAATTATTGAAGCGCATGAGAGGAACTAAAGACAATGAGGAATTCCTGATGTCTATGAACCGATAATCGCGGATTGCGCAGATTTTTGTATGATTAAAATGAAATGGCTTCGATAACTCGAAGCCATTCCCTTTTACAAATTTCCCCTCCTTGCTGCGCAAGGTGGGGTGCCCCAGCGGCTGAGCGTGGGGCGGGGTGGTAAACAAGCATGAGGCAAAACAAAAAATATTTGCCAGCACCCACACTCAATACCCCCGCTACTTAATTAACAAATGCGTATTAAACAATTTCAAAATCCTTTTATACTCATCCGTCCAGCTACTCGGTTCTACAAAGCCGTGATCTTCTACAGGGTAGGCTGCCAGTTCCCAATTGTCTTTTCCGAGTTCAATTAATTTTTGGGAGAGACGAACCGCATCCTGAAAATTCACATTCACATCCACCATACCATGGCAGATCAACAAATGATTTTTTAATCCACTCGCAAAATTAATCGGCGATGATTTGGCATAAGCCAGACTATCATTAAACGGCTCGTTTAAAATATTAGCCGTGTAACCATGATTATAATGTGCCCAATCGGTTACAGGGCGTAGCGCAGCACCTGCTTTAAAAACATCAGGCGTGGTAAATAATGCCATTAATGTCATAAACCCACCATAGCTACCACCGTATAAACCAATACGGCCCGCATCAACACCATATTTGTCTACTAAAAATTTAGCGGCATCCACATGATCATCCAGATCCTTTCCTCCCATCCAACGATAGATGCCTGTTCTCCAATCGCGGCCGTAGCCACTGCTGGCGCGGTAATCAATATCAATAACAGTATAACCCTGATCTGCCAGTAAATTATTAAACATGGTTTCTCTAAAATAAGAGCTCCACCAATAATGTACATTCTGCAAATAGCCGGCACCGTGTACAAAAATTACAGCGGCACCATTCTTTTTGCCAGCCGCTGGCTCAAACACGCGGCCATAAATTTGTGCGCCATCACGCGCAGGTATTGTAATTACTTTGGTATCGCGCAAAGCCAGCGATTTGAATTCATCGGTGGCGGCTTTGCTGGTTACCTGTATTGGTTTTTTACCGGGATTGTTTTCCTGTACAAACAATTCCCATGGCTTTGTGGTATAAGAATATCTGTATGCGATCCATTTTTCATCGGGCGACATACTTACTTCATACCCACCTTCCATAGATGTGATCTTTTCTTTTTTAGATCCGTCTACTTTCATCCGGTACCAGTTTTGTTTACCGGGATGCTCTTCGTTGGTGAGCAGATAAAAATTCTTTTTATCGCGGCTCAGCTCCAGGTTTTGCACTTCGTATTTTCCTTCGGTCAATGCTTTTTTGGTACCCGTGCTCATATCATATATATATACGTGCGAGTAACCAGTTGCTTCGCTCTGGAAATACAACAAATTATCATTTACCCAACCGATGGTTCTGCCAATACCGGGTCCGCCAATCCAGGCTTCATCGCGCTGCCGATCAATCGGCAATAATTTTCCGGATGCGGCATCGAGGCGCATAATCCAACGGTTTTTGTTATCCTGTGAGCGGATATCAACCACCGCATAGGTTCCGGCATCATTCCAATAAGGTCCGCCAATCATTACACCGCGAACGGGTGTGCGGCGGTTTGCAAATTTTTTGGGATAGTCTTTTACATAATCCGGTACATCCGTAATTCCAGGAATAGAATCGATAGAAACCAGCATCAACGTATCCTTCAGTTTATCATACACATAAAAATCATACTTGCCCAAAGGCGCACCCACTTTGGTGCGGCCGGGAATATCTGTTGTAAAACCGCTCTCTGTTACATAATCCGGAACAATGGTGTTCTTAGAAGAGGGAGGTGCCTGGTATAAACGATAGGTAACAAATCTTCCATCCGGACTAATCTGCAAACCCTGCATATTTTTATCGCCGATGCCAATAGTCTTGAGGGTGTCGTTGTTAATGTCTTTGTTTTGTCTTAAGAATGTTGCGCGCGCATCTCTTTTTTCTTTTCGCTCTTTCAATACCTGTAACAATGCTAACTGTTGCTGCTGCAGCCACTGTTCTTGTGTGCCTGCACCAACACCTGCCGTTGCGCCTCCGCGTGCAGCACCACCTCCTACAAATGCGCCACCGCCGCCGCCGCCTCTGTTACCACCCTGGCCACCGCCACCAAAAGCCGGAAATGCAGCAACCGCTGTTTCAGCTCCACGGGTAATATTGGTTAACTGAAGCGTAACGCCGGTTTTGGTATTCCATCCATATAAATTCTGGTTGCGGGTATAAGCAACCCATTCGTCTTTCATAATAAACTTTGGACCCGATTCAAATTCTTCGGTTTGTGTAATGCGGGTTATTTTACCCGTTTTATTATCTGATAAAAACAGATCTCCACGATAAGCATATACCATTTGGGTATTGGTGCTGTTATATACTGCATTGTTTAATGCATTTATTTTTTGTGCTTCATAAAAGCCCGCTTTTTGTGGTTCGCCTCCGGCGATAGCATAGTTGTACAAAGAATCTGCGAGTTTATTCTCAGGGTTCCAGTTAAAGAAAACAGATTTACTGTCGTTAGACCAGAATACATTGGAAGGAGAGGTTCCGATCCATTTAGGATCTCTCATAATTTTTTCAACAGTAAGTGTTTGCGAATACGCATAGCCACATACCATAAGCAGAAGCGAAAGCAGTTTGGTTTTCATCAGTGCAGTTTTATGCTATAAATCTATTGCAATGTGTTGATGAAAAATCGATGCAGGTTTGTTTTTATTTGAATGGGTGAACAGAAGAGGAGCGGGGCAAAAGAGGGAAAGACAATTTGCCACGCTCTTCAGAGCGTGGATACAAAGAAAAAAGTGAGTTCTTGTTGGGGCTTTAGCCCCGAGTAGCAAAATGTAGTGATCAGAAAAACAGTGGTCTTCCGACCAACACCAACAACCATACAATTATTTATAATAACTGTTCCGCTCAATTTCATCCCGCACTTTTTCAGTAACCAGATAACGGACAGATTTGCCCGATTTAATTGTATTTCTGATCTCTGTAGCAGAAAGTTGCAGCAGCGGTGCATCCAATAAGGTAACAGACGCACCATAGGTGTCAGCTATCTCAAAGCCGGGTCTTTTATAAATAATAAATACATAGTTTTTAACCAGCAATTCAAAATTTTTCCAGCGCGGAAGGTTTTGAAAACTATCGCTACCCATTACAATGGAAAACTCGTGTTGCGGATATTTTTCCTGCAAGTAGGTAAGGGTATCGATGGTATAGGAAGGTCGTGGCAATTTGAATTCCACATCCGAGGCTTTTAATTGCGGGTCATCCTCCACCGCCAGGTGAACCAGGTGCAGCCGATGGTACTCATTTAATAATACAGAAGAAGGCTTTAACGGGTTTTGCGGAGAAACCACAAACCAAACCTGTTGTTGGTCTGTATGATTGGCAACATAACCTGCCACAATCAGGTGTCCAACATGAATGGGGTTAAAAGAACCAAAATACAAACCAATATTCATCTATATAATTGATTATCAACTGTTTACAATCAATTCGATAATTCTACAAATATGCTATGGGCTTCGTTTAGCCGAAGGCTAAGGTGATATCCGGCCACAGAAATGGAGATCGGGTCACCCAGTGGAGCAATCTGTTCTACTTTTACCAACTCACCCGGCACACAACCCATTTCCATTAGTTTGATAAAAATATCATCTTTCTCAAATGAATGGATAACCGCATTTTGTCCAACCGCTAACTCTGACAATCGTATCATTTCTGCTATTATTCTTTAAAGGTAAAGCCGCTGGATAGCTTTTTGTTACGAATTTTGGAGTAATCGGAAAAGCAGTGAGCTTTGAGCTGCAAGCCGTTAGCAAAACACAGGTACGCGCGCTTCACAAAATTGCTATCGCCTTATTAAAAATATTTAGAAGATTCTTTATGGCAGTAACTTTTCAATCGGCAGACAGGCGTTTGCAAATAGCAAATAAAACCAGGTTGAAAGACTTCATTCAACTTCTTTTTAAAAAAGAAAAGAAAGCACTGTCTTTCATCACCTATGTTTTTTGTTCAGATGAGTTCTTACTACAAATGAACCGCGATTTTCTGCAGCATGATTATTATACCGATATCATCACCTTCGGGCTTTCTGAAAAGGGAGAGCCGGTTGAAGCAGAAGTTTACATCAGCCTGGATCGGGTAAAAGAGAACGCCAAAGGATTGGGCATAACCTATAAGGAAGAAATACTTCGTGTCGTTTTTCATGGTGCGCTCCATCTTTGCGGGTATAAAGACAAAAAGAAAAGTGAAATAACACTGATGCGGGAGAAAGAGGCGTATTATTTGCGTTTATTTGAGAAACAAGTATAAATGATCCGGCTTTCTCTCTTCTTACTGCTCGCCTTTCCACTCATTTCGTTTTCACAGCTTTCTATTGTTGAACTGGATTCTAAAAAAGTACCCGAGCCAATTACCCGTGATACGGTGGTGGATGCATGGAACCAGTCGCAACCCGGATATGAAAAGCTTTCCAAACAAGCCAAAGAATTACTTTATTGGACCAATTTCTGCAGAAACAATCCGCAAAAGTTTTGGGATAGTGTGGCACTACCGGTAATTAATACCTTTCCAAAAGAGCTAAACAAGCAGGAAGCCAAAAGCTTGCGCCTTGATTTAATCCGGATGGGCCAACTCCCAATGTTTAAACTAAATCCCATATTGACCAAAACGGCTCAAGCACACGCACTTGATATAGCAGGAAAAACGGCATTACCCAACCACAACTCAACCAACGGAACTGATTTTGGTACGCGAATGAAGCAGGCTGGCATTAAGTATTGTGCAAATCAAAACATTGCACTTAGCAGTCAGGGCGTTCTTTTATCTGTTATGCTTCTGTACTTAGACATTGGTCTTCCTAATCTAGGCCACAGAAAAACCCTGCTCGACGCAAACTTGAGGGAAATAGGAGTTGGTGCCGCGTTCTATGGTGTGGATCAATACTTTCTGGTACAGGACTTTGCCTGCCTGCAACAGTAGCATGTTCCACAAATCACAGTTTCACCCTGAAACATAGATCGTAAAATATGTTCCACAAATCACAGTTTCACCCTGAAACATAATAATTTTGGGCATGGTAAGGAAACGATGGACGCCCCAGGAAGAAATAACCGACTCTTTATTACGAGTACGCGAAAAGCGTAAATGGCAATTGGCCTACCGGAGGTATGTGTTGGAGCGATTACCCAGTGAATCGTATGCACATTATTTTGGACTGGACAGCAATACCCTTCGGGAATGGTTTGAGTGTCAGTTTACAGAGGGGTTAAGCTGGGATAACTTTGGTAAAGCCTGGCAGTTTGATCACATTGTTCCTACTACCTATTTTGATTATTCGATAGAGGAAGACCTGTATTTATGCTGGAATTTTATCAATATCAGGGTAGAGCCACTTGATGCTACTAAAATCGGGGGGCACAGAATTGATGTGTTTGCTGTGCAGGGTTATTTTGAAGAGCTATTTACCAAAACTGGGCTTGAACCATGCAGGCTGATGCTGGAAAAGATCAAAAGCATCAAAGCCTCTCAGTCTCAAAGCCATAGCGCTATAGAGGCGTTTATTATGCAAAACAAGGAAAGGTTAGAAACTACCGCATCTCTATCAAAAGAAGAATTGTCAAGCCTGAATACCGGAACACCCTTAAACGATATTTTATTAGAAAGGGAAATCCTTAGAAAATTCAGCGCAGGCCAAAAACCCTGAAGTATCTTTGCAACCTATGTTTCCTGAATATGATGTGATCGTTGTTGGCGCCGGGCATGCCGGTTGCGAAGCCGCTGCTGCTGCTGCCAATATGGGTAGCAAAGTGTTGCTGATAACCATGAACATGCAAACCATTGCCCAAATGAGTTGCAATCCAGCAATGGGTGGTATTGCCAAAGGGCAAATTGTGCGTGAGATTGATGCCATGGGTGGGTATAGTGGTATTGTGAGCGACCTCAGTACTATTCAGTTTCGGATGTTGAACCGAAGCAAGGGTCCCGCCATGTGGAGCCCGCGTACACAAAACGACCGGATGCTGTTTGCCGCCACCTGGCGAGAGATGCTGGAGAATACACCCAATGTAGATTTTTACCAGGATATGGTTCGTTCCATCATTATCAAAGAAAACAAAGCCTGCGGAGTTGTTACCGGATTAGGACACGAAGTAAAATCCAAATCGGTAGTAGTTACCAGTGGTACCTTTTTAAATGGCATCATTCATATTGGAGAAAAACAATTTGGCGGTGGCCGAGTAGCAGAAAAAGCCGCGACAGGTATTACTGAGCAATTGGTTGCATTTGGTTTTGAAAGTGATAGACTAAAAACAGGAACCCCACCGCGGGTTGATGGAAGAAGCCTTGACTATAGTAAAATGGAAGAGCAGAAAGGCGACGACGAAATTGTTGGCTTCTCTTATACCAATACTAAACGCATTAAACCAGAGGACCAGCGCAGCTGCTATATTACTTACACCAACGATACAGTACATGATGTTTTAAAAACCGGTTTCGATAGAAGCCCCATGTTTCAGGGAAGAATTGAAGGAATTGGACCGAGATATTGCCCAAGCATAGAAGACAAGATTAACCGTTTTGCAGACCGTGATCGTCACCAATTATTTGTAGAACCAGAAGGATGGAATACCGTTGAAATTTATGTAAACGGATTCTCTACTTCACTACCGGAAGAGGTTCAATACGAAGCTCTTCGTATTGTTCCGGGATTTGAGAATGTCCGCATCTTCCGTCCGGGCTATGCCATTGAATACGATTATTTTCCACCAACACAATTGCAGTATTCTCTCGAAACAAAAGCCATCAAGAATTTATTTTTTGCCGGCCAGATCAATGGCACCACCGGCTATGAAGAAGCGGCCTGTCAGGGTTTAATGGCCGGTATCAATGCTCACCAAAAAGCACGCGAGCTGGAACCCGTTGTATTAAAAAGAAGTGAGGCATATATCGGTGTACTCATAGATGACCTCATAAGTAAAGGAACCGAAGAGCCTTATAGAATGTTTACAAGCAGGGCAGAATTCAGAACGCTTTTACGACAGGATAATGCAGATCTACGTCTTACAGAAATTAGCTATCGACTTGGACTTGCCTCCCAGGAGAGAATGCAAAATGTTCAGAACAAAAAAGAACAAGTTGCTTCTGTAAAAAGAACTTTATTGGAAACAAGCGCAGAGCCGGAAGAAATCAATCCTTACTTCTCAAGTATTGGCTCTGCTCCCATTACAGAAAAACAAAAAATAGCTAAACTTTTACTTCGTCCCAATGTGGACCTTCCCTCTCTTGTAAAAGCGGTTCCCTCATTACAACCTGCAGTTGCGGGCATATCAACAGATGCCTTGGAACAATCTGAGATACAGATCAAGTATGAACGCTATATAGAAAAAGAGCAAGAAATAGTTGCAAGAATGAGTCAGCTCGAAAACATGATTATCCCCTCTAGTTTTGATTATGATAAAATAAATGCTTTATCCAACGAAGCGCTACAAAAATTTAAAAAAATAAAACCAGCAACACTGGGTCAGGCAAGTCGTATTAGCGGCGTTAATCCAAGTGATGTTCAAATTCTTATGGTATATATGGGTAGATAATAATTGGGGGGATATTGTTTATCGTTTACCTTTAAGACACAAGTGTTCTCCTGAAGAAAATAATTAAATATATCGCCAGGATAGCCGGTGTTGCGCTAATCCTTGTTGTAGCATTGTTCCTTAGTCTTAAGGTGTATGTTTCTACTCATAAAAAAGAGCTGCTGGTAAAAATAAATACTGAAGCTGGAACGGTTATAGGAGGTGATGTATCGGTAGGCGATTTTTCTGTATCGCTCTTTAAAAATTTCCCAAACCTTGCAATACAACTAAAACAAATTGATGTTAAGGATTCTCTTTTTTCACAACATGGCCATCGTTTGTTTTACGCGCAAAATGTATATCTCCGCCTCAATACACTTAAGTTACTAGTTGGAAAAGTATCCGTAAATAAATTACAAATTGATGATGGTGCTTTTCATCTATTTACCGATACAACAGGTTACAGCAATACTTATCTGCTCAAATCAAAAAAAACGAAAGCCACTAACGAAAATAAATCAGGAACCAATCAATTTGGGAAACTAGAAATCAGCCGCTTTTCAATAAAAATTGAAAATCTTATCACAGAAAAGTTATATGACTTTTACATTAATAAGCTGGAGGCAAAATCAAAAAACACAGACAGCACAATTGATCTGGAATTAAAAAAATCAATCCTCGTAAAGTCATTAGCTTTTAATCGAAGTCTCGGAACCTATCTTGAAAATCATCTCCTCGAAGGAAAATTTAAAGTAGAATATCATATTAAAAAAGAGTCGCTATCCTTTAGTAATATTCCTCTCAATATATCTAAACATCAATTTCAACTTAGTGGGTTGTTTGAATTTGGTCAACAGCAACATTTTACTTTATCCGTTAAAACAGATCGTGTTTTAGTAGATTTTGCTAAAACCCTACTAACCAAAAAAATTCAAAAATCCATTAATCTGGCTGCTCTTAAAACACCCATTGATGTAAGCGCTACTATTGATGGAAGTCTTACCGGCGGCAACCCCATTATCAAAGCAATCTGGAAAACAGAAAACAATTCGCTTAGAACACCACTATTAAGTTTCGATAAATGTTCTTTCAATGGAGTATATACTAACCAGGTAATACCCGGCCAACCCACAACGGATGAAAACTCAATGGTTGAATTAACCAATTTCAAAGGGAACTGGGAAGGGCTTGAAACAACAGCGCGTACCATACAAATAAACAATCTTAGAAATCCCATGGTTACCGCAGATATGCGTTCAGATTTTTCCCTACAGCAATTAAACGCATTAATACAGGGTGAATCATTGTCGTTAACCAAAGGTGCGGGATCGCTTCAGTTTATCTACAAGGGTCCGATAGAAAATATTACAACAAAAAATGCATCATTAAATGGAAACCTGAACATCAAAAATGGAACCATTCTAATGACAAGCTCAAAATCTGAACTGGAAAACTGCAACGTCAAAATTCGTTTTCAAAATTCAGATCTTATCATTGATACGTTGAATTGCACCATTCAGAAAAATGCAATTCTCTTTCAGGGCAAAGCAGAAAATATTTTAACCATGCTGGGTGAATCACAATCGCCCGTGTATCTTTCCCTTAACGTTACGGCCCCTGTTATAAACGTTGGCAATATTAGCAGTATGCTTTACAGAAAATTGCCAGCTAAGAAAATATCAAAGGGTCAAAAAAAGGGGAATCTCTCTAAATCAATTCAAAAACTTGACAACCTATTATCCAGTGGAAACATTGGATTAACACTTACCACTGATAAATTAATTTACCGTCGCTTTCAAGCAAGAAAAGCTGCTGTAAATATTGCCATCGATCAGAACTCATGGCAATTACAAAAAGCAGCGTTGCTACATGGTAATGGTAGCTTGTTGGTTACCGGCAAAGTAACAGAAGAAAGAAATGGTCGTTTTGTGCTGAATGCCGGAATGAAAATGAAAAATCTGGATGCACAACAGATCTGGTACCAATTTGAAAATTTTGGTATGCCATCCCCTACAGACAAGAATATACGCGGCCTATTGTCTGCTGATGCAAAAGTTAACTTGCTTATTAATAAAGCTGGAGGATTTGATATTGGTTCTCTAAATGGGGAAGCAGATTTTTCAATTAAAAACGGATCCTTACTTAACTTTAAACCGTTACAAGACATTCAGGAAGTGGTCTTTAAAAAAAGGGATTTCTCTTCAATCGAATTTGCTGAAATAAAAGACAAGCTATCCTTTTCTAAAGGACTGCTTACCATTAACCGAATGGAAATTAATTCTTCTGTTTTGTCGTTTTATGTAGAAGGCATTTATGGCCTGAGAGGAAAAACAGATATTAGTATACAGGTACCCTTAAGTAACCTTAAAAAAAGGAATCCAAATTATAAACCCGAAAACATGGGGGCCGCCAGAAAGGGTGGCATAAGTGTTTTTCTCCGTGCCACATCGGGAGACGACGGTGCCATAAAATTAAAATACGATCCTTTTGGTAGATTTAGAAAAAGCCCTCAGAAAAATAAATAAACACTTTAAAACATACCCCTATGAAACAGTTTTGTATGCTGGCAATGATTGCCCTTGTTTTTGCATGTCAACCCAAACAAAATAATGATGTTTCCTTAGCAGCATACCATAAACTATCCGATAGTGGTGTGCAAACTGGTGGCGTAAAAATGATCTCTATTGAAACCACGGTTGGGAAGTTTAATGTGTGGACCAAACGTTTTGGTAACAATCCTACCATAAAAGTCCTTTTTCTACATGGTGGTCCCGGTGGCTCACATGAATTTTTTGAATCGTTCGAAAGCTATTTTCCGCAAGAGGGGTTTGAGTTTTACGAGTATGACCAGCTTGGCTCTCACTACAGCGATAAACCCAAAGACAGTAGTTTATGGACAACAGAACGATTTGTAGAAGAAGTAGAACAAGTAAGAAAAGCGTTAGGTCTTACAAAAGATAATTTTTTCCTGCTGGGTCATAGCTGGGGCGGCATACTGGCCATGGAGTATGCATTAAAATACCAGGACAACCTAAAAGGTTTGATCATTAGTAATATGATGAGCAGTTGCCCGGCTTATGGAAAATATGCACAAGATGTTCTCGCTAAACAAATGGACCCAAAAGTGTTAGATACCATCCGTGCCATAGAAGCAAAAGGCGATTTTTCCAATCCAAAATATATGGAATTGCTGATGCCCAATTTTTACGACAAACATTTTTGTCGTATTCTGCCAAATCCCGAACCCCTACTGCGTGGGTTTCCCCACCTGAACACAGAGGTATATACTATTATGCAGGGGCCTTCAGAATTTGGTGTTTCAGGTCGTTTAGCGAACTGGGACAGGAGCAAAGACCTTCCGAAAATAAAAGTACCTACCCTAACCATTGGTGGCACGCATGATACCATGGATCCAGAACACATGAAATGGATGGCCACACAGGTACAAAAAGGAAGAAGTTTGATTTGTCCAAATGGAAGCCATTGTTCCATGTGGGATGATCAGCAAAATTATTTTCCCGGAGTGATCAGCTTTATCAAAGACGTAGATAAAGGAGGCTTTACCAAATAAGCGGCTCACCGACAATACACAGGCTTTACCGAAAAAAGGACGAATGGTTTTTACAATGATTCGTTTTCAGTAGTTTTAAGCTTCTTCCAAAACAAACAAACAATATGAGAAAATTCAAGCTCCTGCTTTCCGGGTTGCTGTTTGCATTAATGCTACAGGCCCAGGAAACATTCCCCGTTAATGGTGTGGCCGATAAGCGTGAAGGTTGTTATGCCTTTACCAACGCCACCATTGTAAAAGATGCACAAACCACTTTAACCAATGCCACCATGGTTATCCGCGATGGAAAAATCGTTGCGTTAGGTGCAAGCGGTGTGGTTGTGCCAAAAGATGCGATCGTAATAGATTGTAAAGACAAATACATTTATCCTTCGTTTGTAGACATTTATACCGATTATGGTATGTCTGCCCGCGATGCAGCGGGTGGAAGGGGTGCGGCAGGTTTTAACTTTAATGCACCTGCACAAATTACTTCCGCCACAAAAGGACCTTATGGATGGAACCAGGCGTTGAAACCTGAAACAGACGCTTCTAAACTATTTGCCGTTGACGATGCAAAGGCAAAAGCCATGCGCGAAATTGGATTTGGTACAGTACTCTCACACATGAAAGATGGTATTGCCCGCGGAACCGGAACAGTAGTAACTCTTGCAAACGAAAATGAAAACATGGTTTTTCTAAAAGAAAAAGCATCTGCTCATTATTCACTTAGCAGGGGAACATCTACACAAAGCTATCCAAGCAGTATGATGGGAACCATTGCCTTGCTTCGCCAAACATATATGGATGCGCAATGGTATAAAAACAAACCGGCCAAAGAAGGCTTGAACCTTTCTTTACAGGCATGGAACGATAACCAGACACTACCACAAATTTTTGATGCAGACGATAAATGGAACGATCTGCGTGCGGATAGGATTGCCAAAGAATTTGGTGTACAATATATTATTAAAGGCGGTGGTAATGAATACCAGCGCATCAAAGAAATTGCAGCAACAAAAGCAACCTATATTCTTTCGCTCAACTTTCCACAAGCCATGGATGTGGAAGACCCGAATGATGCAAGGGGTGTATCGCTAAGCGATATGAAACATTGGGAACTGGCACCAACCAACCCCGCTGCTTTTGAAAAAGCAAATATCCCGTTTTGCTTAACCACAGCAGATCTGAGAGATCCGAGACAATTCCTGACCAATCTGCGTAAAGCAATTGAAATGGGTTTATCAGAAACAAAAGCTATGGAAGCTTTAACCAAAACGCCTGCTACTCTATTAGGCGTATATGATAAAGTAGGTAGTTTGGAAACTGGCAAACTGGCTAATTTCCTGATCACTTCCGGTCCTATCTTCTCTGATAAAACCACCTTACTTACCAACTGGGTTCAGGGAGGTAAATATGCAGTGAAAGAAGATGGCTGGTATGATGTAAAAGGAAACTATAGCCTTACCATTAATACTGTTAGTGGCCCGATAAACTATACGCTCGATGTAAAATCGCCCACAACCGCAAACGTAATTGGAAAAGATACCCTTACCGGCAGATTCAGTTTTGATGGTAAGATGGTAAAACTCAGTTTCTCTCCTATACCAGTCAGAAGACCCGCCGGTGGTGGTAATTTTGGTGGCGGTGCAGGTTTCGGTGGTGCCGGCCGAGGTGGTGCCGGTGGTGCAGCACCAGGTGGTGTTCAATATCGCCTGAGCGGAGTAGCCAATGGTAACAACTGGAACGGAACCGGTGAAGACACAGCAGGTAACAAATTAACCTGGATGGCCAGCTTTGCATCAGCCACACCGGCCGCTGCAGCAGCTACAGCCCGTGCAGCAGTTCCACAAAAATTAGCTAAAGTAACGTTTCCTTTTGATGGATATGGATGGGAAGAAGCGCCAAAACAGGAAGACATCCTAATTAAAAATGCAACCGTTTGGACTAACGAAAAAGAAGGCAAACTGGAAAATGCAGATGTATTACTGAAGGGCGGAAAAATTTCTAAAATAGGTAAAAACCTGAGCGATGCCGGTGCCAAAGTAATTGATGGTACAGGCAAACACGTAACCGCAGGTATTATTGATGAACACTCACACATTGCCGCATCATCTATTAATGAGGGCGGGCAATCGGTAACATCTGAAGTAAGAATTGCTGATAACCTGAATCCGGAAGACATCAACATTTATCGCCAGTTAAGCGGTGGGGTTACTTCTTCACACATACTGCACGGTTCGGCCAATACCATTGGCGGACAAACACAACTGATCAAACTTCGTTGGGGTGCCAATGATGACGATCTGAAATTCAAAGGATCTGACGGCTTTATCAAATTTGCATTGGGCGAAAACGTAAAACGTACCACTTCTCAAAACAACAACCGTTTTCCTGATACGAGAATGGGAGTAGAACAGGTATTGTCGGATGCTTTTGCACGTGCCAAAGACTATGAAAAAGAAATGAAAGCCGATCCTAAAACCAGAAAAGACCTGGAGCTGGATGCGCTGGTGGAGATCCTGAACAGAAAACGTTTCATTACTTGTCACTCTTACGTACAAAGCGAAATTACTGCAGCATTACGCGTGGGTGATAAATATGGTTTTAAATTCAACACGTTCACGCACATTCTGGAGGGTTATAAAGTAGCAGATAAAATGAAAGCGCAAGGATCAAGTGCTTCTACCTTCTCTGACTGGTACTATTATAAAGTAGAGGTAACAGATGCGATTGCATACAATGCTGCCATTATGCACAAAGTAGGCCTGAACGTTTGTATCAATTCTGATGATGCAGAAATGGCGCGTCGCCTGAACCAGGAAGCCGGCAAAGTCGTTCGCTATGGTGGTGTATCTGAAGAAGATGCTTTGAAAATGGTAACCCTCAATCCTGCTAAAGCTTTACATGTTGATGATAAAGTAGGTAGCCTGAAAGCCGGTAAAGATGCCGATCTGGTTATCTGGAGCGATAATCCTTTAAGCATTTATGCCAAATCAGAAAAAACCATTGTAGATGGTATTGTATATTTTGACAGAGAGAAAGATGCTGAGCAGCGCAAAACAATTTCTGCAGAACGTTTTCGTCTCGTTCAAAAAATGATTGGTGAAAAAAGAACCGGTGGTCCTGGTGCAGTTAGGCCTGCAGAACCCAGCTTACAGATTTTGTTAAGCTGTGGAGACCATGAGCACAAAGATGGTTTATATACCGTCGATTTACAGGAAGGAGAAATCATCAACAAATAAAACCGACAGATTATGAAAAAAATATTCAGCACACTTAGCGTATTCCTTCTGGTCGCCGGTTTTACAAAGGCACAGGAAGTCGTATACCCGGCCAAGGAAAATAAGGGCCGCATATATATAACCGGAGGAACCGTTCACGTAGGAAACGGAACCGTGATTGAAAATGCAACCGTTGAAATTAACAACGGAAAAATTACCAATGTGGGTACCAACATAAGTGCCTCTTCCAGTGGTGCTACAGTGGTAGATGCCAAGGGCAAACATGTTTATCCGGGATTGATCCTTCCTTCCTGTGATCTGGGATTGAAAGAAATTGGTGCGGGCGTACGAGCCAGCAATGATGCAGTTGAACTGGGAGAATTCAATCCAAACATTCGTTCCATCACTGCATATAATTCCGACTCACGTGTAATTGGCGTACTTCGCTCAAACGGAATTCTGTTGGCAAGCATTACACCGGAAGGCGGCTCTATCAGCGGATCTTCCAGTGTGGTACAGTTGGATGCCTGGAACTGGGAAGACGCCGCTTATAAAATGGATGCAGGCATTCACGTTCGCATGCCCAGCTTTATCAACCGCTTTGGCAGAAGAGGTGGTGGCGGTATTCCGCCGGCATTACTGGCACAGCTTGGTTTAGGTGGTGGTGCCGGAGCCGCTGATCCTTCAAGGGCCGCTCTTGACAGAGTAGAAGCCATCAAGGTTTTTTTACGCGAAGCAAAAGCGTATTTACAGGAAGCAACACACACCAATACCAATCTGAAATTTGAAGCATTGAAAGGTTTGTTTGATAAAAAACAAAAACTGTTTGTACATGGCGACCAGGTAAAACAAATGCTTATCGCTATCGACTTTGTAAAAGAGTTTGGATTTGATGTAGTGATTGTTGGTGGAAGCGAAAGCTTTCAGATTGCCGACCTGTTAAAAGCAAATAACATTGCTGTAATACTTGGTGAGCAACATGCATTACCCGCCACAGAAGATGATGATGTGGACCAGCCTTATAAAACACCGGCTGTTTTACAAAAAGCAGGGGTTTTGTTTGCGATCAATGATGGAAGCGATAATGCCCGCTACCGTAACCTTTCTTACAATGCAGGAACGGCCGCAACGTATGGCCTTACCAAAGAACAGGCCTTACAGGCCATTACCCTGAATAGTGCTAAAATTCTGGGCATCGATAATATAACAGGCTCTATCGAAACAGGAAAAGATGCCAACATTATTATCAGCGAAGGCGATATACTCGATATGAAAAGCAGCACCGTTGTCAACGCTTTTATTCAAGGCCGTCAGGTTAGTTTGGATAACAAACAAAGACAATTGTATGAGCGATACAAATACAAATACGGTATCAAATAGATATTGTTTTAATCAATTTCTTTACAAGCCCCGTCAGAAATCGACGGGGCTTTTTGTTGCTTAACAATTTATTTACGATCTCAACTATACAAATAACCGCTTAGCGTTGATTTTTTCCGCTCATGTTTCTTCTCGGTGCTTTAACAACATCGGCCCTGTAACCTTTATAGTTTTAGTACGTTACCCTTCGTAGCAAACTCTACCAAAACCGACCAGGCCATGAAACCATTACTGATGTTCTTATTAGGAACGCTGACACAAATCACGCTTCCTGCGCAGGAACAGAAGGAGAAAATTGTAAAAAAAATTCCTGCAGTAAGAACTACGCAGAAAATTATCATCGATGCCGATCTGAACGATGAAGCATGGAAGCAAGCGCCTCTATTAAATGAGCTGGTTGAATGGCGCCCAAGTTTTGGCGTGGTAGAAGATGAAAAAAACAGTACAGAGATTCGTATACTTTATGATAACAACAATATTTATATCAGCGGCTTTTGTCACCAGGCCAGCAACGATAGCATCTCAACAGAACTCGTTGGGCGCGATGTAATAGGTGTAAATGATTTTGTAGGAATCTTATTCGATACCTATAACGATAAAATCAACGGCTTTGGGTACTATGTAACGCCTTTGGGCGAACAATATGATGCCAAATATTCTTCCAACGGTGAAGACGATTCATGGAACAGTGTATACGAAACCAAAGCAAAGATTGTAACTGGCGGGTGGGTTTTTGAAATGCGCATCCCTTACGGTGCTATCCGTTTTAGCAACACCAATGGCAAGCAGGATTGGGGAATAAATATTACCCGCCGGAATTCAAAAAGCGGAAAACAATACATGTGGAATCCAACTAACCCAACCGTGGGTGGAAACTTCTTTGCCCAATTTGGTTTATGGACAGGTATTGAAAATATCAAACCGCCTGTTCGTCTTTCTTTATCCCCCTATATCTCAACTTACTTAACGCATTATCCATACAAAGACCCGGCAATTAAAAATACAGCAACCTCCATCAATGGTGGTATGGATGTAAAGTATGGCATTACGCAGGCATTTACCTTAGACATGACATTGGTTCCTGATTTTGGTCAGGTACAAAGCGATAACCAGGTTTTGAACCTTACCCCCTTCGAAGTAAAATTCAATGAAAACCGCTCATTCTTTACAGAAGGCACCGAACTATTTGGAAAAGGGAACCTGTTTTATAGTCGACGCATTGGCGGAGAACCCATACATTTCCACGACGTAAGGGGACAGTTACAACCAGGAGAAACCATATTGCGCAATCCCGGTGAAACCAGTTTAATCAATGCTACCAAAGTGAGTGGCAGAACCTCCTCGGGTTTGGGTATTGGGTTTTTTAATGCCGTTACCAATGCACAATATGCCACTATTGAAAAGGGCGGCAAAGAATCCAGAAAAATACAAACGGATCCACTTACAAATTATAACATCATTGTGTTCGATCAATCACTCAAAAGAAATTCCAGTATCTCATTCATCAACACCAATGTAACGCGCGCCGGCACCGACTATGATGCCAATGTAAGCGCGGCACTCTGGGATTTGTACGATAAAAAGAACGACTGGAACCTGTTTGGTAAAGTAGGCGTAAGTCAATTGATTGGTTATTTGCCTGATGGAAAAAACTTATCTGGCTATACACACAATGTAGGAATCGGAAAAACGGGCGGGCGCTTTAACATGAACCTATCGCAGGAGCTGGCAGACAATAAATACAACAGCAACGATATGGGGTATTTTACCAACAACAATTTTGTAGACCACAATTTATGGATGGGCTATAAATGGTTAAAACCCAAAGGCATTTACAATCGCATCAACCTGAATTTTAACAGCTATTATTCACTCAGGTACAAACCATGGGACTACCAGATGTCGCGCTTTAACGTAAACGTGAATGGGCAATTAAAAAGTCTTTGGTTTGTTGGTTTTTTTGCCAACCTCCTTCCACAGCAGAATGATTTTTATGAGCCGAGAGTTGAGGGGCGTGTATTTAAACGTCCGGGAAGATTTATTTATGGCGGATGGGTTGAATCTAACTATGCTAAAAAGTTTTCTACATCGGCAGAATTCAGTGTTGTCAACTTTTCCAAATACAATTCCAACGGATATGATCTGTTTTTGAGAAACCAATATCGGTTTAACAAGAAACTTACCATCAGCGCCAATACCAACCTATCTACCTACAATAATAACCTTGGTTTTGCTGCCATAGTAAGCGATGGTGTTATTTTTGCGCTGCGCGAAAGAAATACAGTTGAAAATATCTTTACCGTTAAATACAATTTCAATAATAAAATGGGGTTGAGTTTTAGAACCCGACACTATTGGAGCAAAGTAGATAACCGCGAATTCTTTCGCCTGCAAACCGATGGTGGTATCCTGCCGGCAACCACAGTGCACAAAGAAGCAAATTACAATGTGAACTATTTTAATATTGATATGGTTTACACATGGCAGTTTGCGCTGGGAAGCTTCATTAATATCGTATGGAAAAACGCTGCCGGCACCTTCGACCAGAAAGTAGACGATGTGTACTTCAAAAATCTAGGCAACACACTAAGCGCACCGCAACAAAATAGTATATCGCTAAGGGTGATCTATTTCCTTGATTACCTGTCTCTCAAGAAAAAATAGCTACCCCTTTATAGACCATAGTCCATAGTCAATGGACCATGGTCTATAGACTATCAACTCCTTTTCCTACCTTAGCCGCATGGGTAAAAAATTGTTTCTGCTCGATGCGTTTGCCTTAATCTATCGTGCTTACTATGCATTGATACGCAACCCGCGTATTACCTCCAAAGGCCGCAATACCAATGCGCAGTTTGGTTTTACCAATACGCTGTTTGAACTCATTAACAAAGAAAAGCCAACACATCTGGCTGTTTGTTTTGATACACATGCACCCACGGAAAGGCATACCGATTTTACCGATTATAAAGCCAACCGGCAGGAAGCGCCGGAAGATTTGCTGGCGTCAATCCCCGACATTAAACGAATCATCACGGGGTTTAATATTCCTGTTGTTGAACTGGATGGCTACGAAGCCGATGATGTAATTGGAACCGTTGCCTGGCAAGCCGCAGAAAAAGGATATGAGGTTTTTATGGTAACGCCAGATAAAGACTATGGTCAATTACTGATTCATCCGGGCGTATTTATTTACAAGCCGCCATCATTTGGTAATGCGGAAGAAATACTTACTGCAGAAAAAATTTGTGCTAAGTGGGATATACAAAGAGTAGAGCAGGTAATAGATATGCTGGGGCTGATGGGTGATGCAGTTGATAATATTCCGGGGATACCGGGTGTGGGCGAAAAAACCGCTGCTAAACTTTTAAAAGAATTTGATACACTTGAAAATATTTTAGCTAATGCAGACACAATAAAAGGGGCTCTGGGAGAAAAAGTACGTAATGGTAAAGAAATGGCCATCATGAGTAAAAAGCTGGCCACTATTATTACCAATGTACCGGTTGATTTTCATGAAGAAGATTATCGTTTAAAAGAATGGAATAAAGAAGCGCTGGTAGAAGTATTCACAGAGCTTGAATTTAAAACACTCGGTAAAAGAATTTTGGGCGATGAGTTTAATGCATTTCACAGTGCGCCGCAATCTGTACAAACCGATTTGTTTGGCAATAGTGTTTCTACCCCGCAAAAAAAAGAGGCTGCCAAAAAAGAAGCCGCAACTATAATCACAGGTGAAGAAAGCTCGGGACTATTAGCAGAAAAGAACATTAACAACACAGAACACAAATACCTATTGGTTCGGGGTAAAGAAGCAATAACAACCTGGTTAACACGCTACTTACACAAACAGAAATTTGTTTTGATACAGAAACCACAAATATAGATGCCAACGAAGCAGAATTGGTGGGCCTGAGTTTTTCGTTTACAAAAGGAGAGGGCTATTACATACCCTGCCCTGCCGACAAAACAGCTACAAATAATATTCTTGATCAGCTGAATCCGCTCTTCGAATCAACTGTGATTAATTGGGTTGGTCAAAACCTGAAATACGATATGCTGGTGTTAAAGTGGTATAACAAAGAATTAAAAGGCACTTTGTTTGATACCATGCTGGCCCACTACCTGATTGAGCCGGAAGGCAGGCGCAGCATGGATTTGCTGAGCGCACAATACCTGGGTTATGAACCCGTACACATTGATGAACTGATTGGTAAAAAAGGAAAAACGCAGGGTAATATGCGTGATGTGGACATAGAAAAAGCAAAGGAATACGCAGCCGAAGACGCCGACATTACCCTGCAACTAAAAAACACTTTTGTTCCACTGTTAAAAGAGAAAAATGTTGAACGGGTTTTTAATGAAGTAGAAAACCCATTGGTTCGGGTGTTGACTGACATGGAATTTGAGGGCGTAAAAATTGATGTTGATTTTCTGAATGAATACAGCAAGGAACTGGAAAAAGATGCCCGTCAGTTTGAAGAGAACGTGTACGCACAAGCTGGTGTTCGCTTCAATCTGGCCTCGCCCAAACAGCTGGGTGAAGTGTTGTTTGAAATTTTAAAGATTGATCCTAAGGCAAAAAAAACAAAGACGGGTCAATATGCAACCGGTGAAGATGTGTTGCAAAAGCTCGCCAACAACAATCCTATCGTGGCAGATATTCTGGGCTTTCGGGAATTAACGAAGCTGAAAAGCACCTATGTAGATGCATTGCCGCAAATCATTAATAGCAAAACCGGACGCGTACACACCTCCTATGCACAAGCCGTTGCGGTTACAGGAAGATTAAGCAGCAATAATCCCAACTTGCAAAACATACCCATCAGAAGCGATCGTGGCAGGGAGATCAGAAAAGCTTTTATTCCCCGCGAAAAAAATCGTGTATTAATCAGTGCCGATTATTCTCAAATAGAACTCCGCATTGTTGCCGCAATAAGTGGCGACCCAAATATGTGTGAAGCATTTACGCAGGGCAAAGACATTCACACAGCAACCGCAGCAAAGGTTTTTCATGTTGCAGAAGATGCGGTTACCAAAGAAATGCGTTACAAAGCCAAGAGCGTAAACTTTGGCATCATATACGGTCAGGGTGCATTTGGCCTGGCAGAAAATCTGGCTATACCCCGTGCAGAAGCCAAAGAAATCATTGATAATTATAAAAAAGAATTCGTCGGCATCACTTCCTATATGGATGACACCATCAAGTTTGCACAAGCCAATGGTTATGTAGAAACCCTGATGGGAAGAAAGCGCTGGTTGAAAGACATCAACTCTTCCAACTTTACCGTAAGAGGCTATGCAGAACGAAATGCCATTAACTCTCCCATACAGGGAACGGCTGCGGATATGATTAAAATGGCAATGATCAAAATTCACAACGAAATGAAAAAAGGCACCTGGCAATCTAAAATGATTTTACAGGTACACGATGAATTGGTTTTTGATGTTGTAAAAGAAGAAGCAGAAGATTTGAAGAAACTGATTATTGATAATATGGTTGCTGCCATGGTATTGCCTAATGGTGTTCCCGTAGAAGCGGAAGTGGGTATGGGAACCAACTGGTTAGAAGCACACTAGATTTCACCAGCTAACTTCTGTTGGCTACAAAAAAATGTTATGACGAACGAAGAAACCATCAACAAATTCTATACTGCTTTTCAGCAACTGGATTATACTACCATGCAATCCTGTTACCACGAAGGGGCGGTATTTAATGATCCGGCATTCGGCTTGTTAGATGAGATTGAAACCAAAGCTATGTGGGAGATGTTGTGTAAGCGCGCAAAAGATTTTTCGTTGGTGTATAATAATATTCAATTGCTGGACGAGGAATACACCACCTGCAACTGGACCGCCTCGTATATTTTTTCGAAGACGGGAAGACGCGTTGTAAACCGCATTACCGCTCACATGAAATTTAAAGACGGCTTAATTATAGAACACACCGATGCCTTTGACATTTACCGCTGGACAAGACAAGCGCTCGGATTACCCGGCCTGCTGTTTGGCTGGTCGCCCTGGATGAATAAAAAAATTCAACGGCAGGCAAAAGAGAGCCTCGCTAAATTTATGAATAGCTGATTTAATAAAGAAAGCGTAAGAAGCGGCGCGAGGTTTTGTATATAATACTTAGCGAATCCTGGCGCCCTGCGGCTTTGCGGTAAATTAATCGCTATCTCTTAAACAGAGGGTTACGTGAAATAGATGATTTGTGTATATTTAATCAATGAATTGGGATTTCTATTTTAAAAGCATCTGGCTAATTGGCGGCAGGTATTTTATGATTTCCGGTATTGCTTTTGTGTTATTTTATATTCTGCTGCGTAATACATTTTTGTATAAAAAAATACAGTCCCGTTTTCCAAAAAATACCGACTATCTCCGAGAGATGGGATATTCCGCACTCACCATTGGTATTTTTTCATTTGTCTCTGTTGTTTTATTCACACACCCATCAGTAGCACCACATACTACTCGCTATGCAAACATTGCAGACTATGGATGGGCCTATTATTTTCTGGCCTACCCGCTCATGTTCCTTATGCACGATACCTATTTCTATTTTTCGCATCGCTTAATGCATCACCGGTATTTTTTTAAATGGTTTCATTTGGTACACCATCAATCAACCAATCCATCGCCATGGGCCGCATATGCTTTCCATCCATTGGAAGCGGTGGTAGAAGTGGGTATTGTGGTTATCTTTTTATTTACCATTCCCATACACAGAACACACCTCATCTTCTTTTTCTTAATGATGATTGTGTACAATGTTTACGGTCATTTGGGTTATGAGTTATACCCAAAAGGGTTTAGCAAAAGCAGCATTGGTAAATGGATCAACACGTCGGTTAACCACAACCAGCACCACCAGTATTTTAAAGGAAATTATGGTTTGTACTTTCTTTTCTGGGACCGCGTTTTCGGAACCGTTAGGGATGATTACGATGCTCGTTTTGAAGAAGTAAAAAACCGCACCGTCCAGAATACTACTATATCCTAAGCCGTAATTTTATTTTGCCACCGCCCAATTAAACATCTGTAGCCCACCATTTGCCTTAATGGTAACGGTCTTGCTATATCTACCCTGTTGCAGTGTAACTGTGTTATCTCCTTTTTGCAATGGAACGCGCACATATTGAATAAATGCCGGCAACGATTGCCAGTTGCGTGTATCTGCTTTTTCTGTGGCCGTATTAAACAGGTTAACCAATAGCCCAGCTGTTAATCCTACCAGTTCTGCATTATCTTTCTTCTTTTTTTCGTTCTTTTCTTTGCTATTGTTTTTGGCCACTTCTTTCGCTGCGGCGGAGGCACCCGCTTCGGCCAGTTTTTTTACTACCTGCCTAACGAGCGCAGAAGACACTTCTTTCACAATCCGTTCTTTAAGAAGCGAGGGTGCGAGTGTATTAATATCTTCAGCAAGTTCTGCTTTATACATTTGGTTGTTTATGGTAACCGTTCCTGCCGTCATGGAGTATGGCTGCGGAATGTAAGAGGGCACAGCAACACGAATGGTTCTGAACCGGTTGATGGAACTCGTGTTAGTTACGTTCGCAGCAGAAAAATCAAACGGTACATTAAAAGAACCATACTGGCTGTTAAACAGAAAGGTTCCGTTTCCATTACCATCCTGCGCAAGTATAAAATTCTGTTCTGTTTTAACCGGGGCCATTCCTCTTTCAAAAAAAACAACGAGCTCGCCGCCTTCGGCCATTTCCGTATTTGTGTATTGCGCTTTTATTTTCCGCTGGTAAAGCTCCACCTGATCCGCAAAACCCATTTTGTCTGCAGTGCGTAGCAGGTCTTTCTTTAATTGATTGGGCATGGCAACACCATAATATCCTTCAGGCTTACTTAAAAAAAGATCTACGGCATTGCGATATGATATAAATGCATTGTTCGTTTCTCCTGCCGTTTCGTAAACAAGGCCCTGCATCAATAAGGCAAACGCATCTTCTGTGTACCGGTTTTTATTGAGCGTAAACTTTTCCTGCTGTGTGTTTGTGGCTAGTGTAATTCTTCTTGCCTCTACAACGGCTTCCTCTTTTTCTCCTTTGTATAAATAATTCAGCGCTTTGTAATAGTGGATCAGAAATTTTTCATAATCCTCACCCAGATAGGTTTGCGTCATGGGGTTCAGCAGGTTGCCTTTAATAAAATCGCCCGTGGTTTTTCTTTTGTTTTCGATAAAATTATCCGCCAGGTTAAAGTATAGATTGCTGCTATCGTAAGATCCCAACAGATGGTATATTTTTCCTTTCTCCAAAAAAAACAACAGGCGATTCCTTTCCTGCTGCAAAAAACCATTTTGCGAAAGCAGGGCATTGGCCCTATAATAATCCGACTGACCAATACTGTTATAGTATCCGGTGAGTTTATTATTATAGGTGGCGCAGGAAAATAAAACAGGCAGCCATAGCCATGCTACCCAAGCCTGCTTCAGGGATTGTTTCATGAGGGATTGTTTACCGGAGAGGGCTTAGTTTTTTACCAGTTTGGCAATTTTTTTATCGCCTATCCAAACCACTTCATTGGTTTCAATATTGGTAAGTTCCAAGTTTACCTGGTAAGTAACAGTTTTCTCGCGTTTATAGGCATCTACAATAGAATTGATAGATCCCTGTAAAATAAAATCTGCACCTTTTTCAAGACCAAATTTTTTCATGGTGCTTTGAGAGGCGTTGGATTGCTGGTCGGCTTTTTCGGCGCGCATTTCTTCACGCTTCTTACCGCTTTGTACCAACCCGATTTTATCTGTCTGAATAAACGCCGTTTCCAGATCTTTCATGAAGGTTTCTGCTTCAATATGTTCATGGCTTTTGTTGGTGATAAGCCCAACAATCACTACTGGTTTTTTTCCTTTAGCACTTACATGATTGCTCAGCCATTTCTCGTTCAGAATCTGACCGGTAATTTCTGTGGCTGTTAAGCGGCTATCGGTATTGTTCCAGCTACCACTAAGATCTATTTGCGTAGCAGGATCTATACGGGTAACGGTTCTGTTAGAACAGGCGGATAAAAAAAGAATGGATGTTACTACTGCAATAAGTAAAAATGTACGTTTCATGCGAATGATTTTTGATTGGGTATAATGTGTTTGCTAAATCAGTTGATCAAAATCCGAACCACCAGTTGCCGGAACGGAAACCGATAAACGGACGGCTGATGCCCCAACGGTTCCAACGATTATTGTTATAGAAAGACCCGTAACCGTAGTTGTTCCATCCATAATTGTAGGAAGGACTTACAAAAAGCGGGCTGTTGTAAAAAGAAGATTGTCTGCGATAGGTTCGTCGCTCTGTTCTGCGTTCGTCCCTTGCTTCACGCCAGTCATAAGCCTTATAGGTTTCCTGAATGGTGGTGTTCTCCCAACGTAGCAGCGAATCTTTTTGCTGCATGTATTTCTGTTGGCTGATCTGGTAATTTGGGTTTTGGTCAGGCGCAAGCTGCTCTGTTTGTTGTGCAAAGGTTGCCATGCTGAAACCAAAAGACAATACGGTTATGAGGGTGCGTATCATAGTTTGTTAGTTTATATAATAACTACAAAACTAATACCAAAAAATAAAAAGGGCTTCCAAATAGAGTCAAAAGCGGATAATCGGTAAAATAGAAGGGGTTGGCGGAAGTATAGAAGGAACTGATGCAGCAGGCTTTCCCGCTATACTAATCCTTACCCGAGATTGCTATACTTTCGGTTTTTTATAAATAGGCACCGTACTGCAGGGTTCGCCATACATGATGCTTTTTACAAAAGGACGCAGTTTGTGGGTAATGGCTACATAGGCCGTTTCGGGGATCTCTACTTCACCACAACCCTTTATCACCACACGTTGATCCAGATAATCTTCTCCTTTTACCGCATCCAGGTTTTTCAGCAGCAGGGTGCTGATGAGTTTTTTTTCATCACCAAAAACCATGTCTTTAGCAAATGGTTGCAGGTGGCTGGCTACCAGCATATAGGCCCACATGGGTATAATGGCATCGGTAGAACAGGTAATGGCCACCAATGCATCCTGGTATTGTGCCCAGTCGGTTGTTTGCAGCGCGGTCCTGAAATCTTTTTCTTTCAGGATCAGCTCCATAAACAAATACCCTTTTAAATCAAAGGTTTTGATGGTACCCTTTGGATAATATTCTTCCAGATCAAAACTAATCAACCCACTTTCGGCCACTTTATTTACAAATACCTCACTCATACATAACTGCTTTGCTATACAAAAATACAATTATCTCCGTTATGGGGTTTTCGTTAAGCGTAAAACAAAAGCCCGGTGCTATTGGCACCGGGCTTATATATCAGATCAAATAAATATCGATTAATAGAATTTAGAGCGGTTATCGCTTATGGTTGCGGCTTTACGCAAAGCCTCCATACCACGATAAGAAGTCATTTTAGTGCTTTGTAACATGGTTTGTTTCATCGTAATCATATCGGTATTGGCCGCTCTGGCTCCGGTGGCTTCTGCTTTAATAGCAAATACACCCGTTGCGCCTATAATCGGCTCGCTTACTTTACTTAATAACGATTTATTGAATGCGGCACCCACAACCTTTGGCTCACTTCCTACTCCGGGAATAAATGGAGCAGAAAAACCAAGGCTGTCTGCACGCAATACCAAAGATCCCGTACTAGTAGCCAATGCTTCCAGGGTAGTACCCTTGAATTTGGTTTCAATAATCTGTTTGGCTTTTTTCTCATTGCGCACCAGATTTTCTACTGTAGCTCTTGCTTCGTTTACAGACATGAGACCCGCTTTGTTTACGGCAGATAAAATGGCAACAATATAGTTATCGCCTACTTCAAACGGTTCAGACACATCACCCGTTTTGTGTTCATATACCCAACGAACCATTTGACGGCTCTGACCAATCGGGTTGATGGTGTAATCGTTTTGTTTGATTTCATTCGCACCCATCAAAGGCTTGTTCTCTTTCAAGGCATTTTCGTTGAATTTTTTTGCATCCTTACTGGCAACCGTAAATTGGGCGGCAGCGGTGCTGGCGGCAGAAATCGTTTCATTACTGGCAACAATCGGCTTGGCCACGTAAGCAATTTTGTACGCTGTACCACTTCCTTTGTGGTCAAGTACTTCTACATAATGATAACCATAATCTACTTTTATCACACCCTTGGTTCCTACGGGTTTGTCGAAAGAATAATCGTTAAATGGTATTACCATTTGTCCTTGCGGAAACTCATACTCACCGCCCTTGTCCTTACTTCCCGGATCATCAGAATATTTGGTAACCAATGCACCAAAATCGGCTCCGCCTTTCACAGCAGTTTCAATACTATCAATCAGTTTTTTTCCAACAGAATCAGGGCGGATCATCTGACCACTTCTTGGGTCAGAAGTGGCAATGAGTATGTGGCGAACCTTAGCAGTATCTGCCCACTGTTTAACGCCCATCATTTTAGCCATTACATAGGTAGAAGCATCTATATAGGGTCCATAAACACTACCCACCGGAATTTTGGCAAGGGTATCTTTATTAGCCTGCTGCATACGTGATTTGCTGAAATAACTATTATAATAAGGTGCTTCGCTACCAACTTTGGTAATGAAGGTTTCCATATTGGCTGCATCTGTTGCGGCAAAATCATCTTTCAAGGCCAGTACATTATTCAATGCATTAGCAGAATCAGCACTGCTCGGAGATGCACTAAAAGAAACATAAGAGATGTTTCTGGTTTCTTCTGTTTTGGTATATTCTTTAGCATGCTTGGAAACATAAGCAGCAATTTCATCATCACTTACTTTAGCCAGGGTATCACTTACTGCAGCATAAGGAACATATACATAGGAGAAAGAAGCCACAGCATTATTATCCGCCATTTGCTTTTCTACCATCCACTTTGGAACATAAGCAGCCTGTAACAACAGGTTCTGGTATTTCATACGCAGAGTTTGCTGAATGGCGGGGTTAATATATACACTGTTGATCATTTTTATTTGATCAGCATTCTTGCTTTTTTTCAATTCGGCAAAAGCCTGTCTGGCATCGTTGGCACGGAATTCACCTGTTTTTTGATCAGTAAATTCCTGACGTAGCGGAGAGCTTTCGCCAAACAGAATATCCGTTAATTCTTTGGGAGAAACCTGTAATCCTAGTTTTTTATACTCCTGGTTCATAATCACACGGTCAACTTCCTGATTCCAGGTAGAACCGATTAATTGCTCACGCTGGGCTCCCTGCGGACCATACATGCGTTCCTGCAAGGCAAGTGTTTCTTCAAACTCACCGCGTTCAATTTTTTCGCCATTCACCTTACCAATTACACTGGTATTGGAAAAACTGTTTCCACCGCGGCCTACACCGTCCTGAAGAATAAAAGCAATCAAAGCCAGGGCAATGATTCCGAAGATGATCCATGCACCTCTGTCACGAATACGTTGAATTACAGACATAATACTTTAATTAATGGTTTTATCCCGAATTTAAACGGGAGGCAAAAATAGGGGAATAAAACATTAGAACAAATTGTGGAAAACAGATTGTAGCGCAGGAGGGATAAGCACTTTGGGAGAAGCGAATTTTGAATATCGAATAATGAATGTCGAATGTTGAAGTAAAAGGCAAAACCGATCATAATTGGCAAAAAGAGAAAACGGGCAGAAAAGGGGTCCTTTATTTATATTATAATAAATATTTATACAAATATTACTTATTTCGGCGCTCTGTATGCTTCTTTCATTATTCGATATTCAAAAAGGATTTCCACACCATCCTGTTTATAACCCGAAAAACCGGTGGAGAAATCGGGTTTTTGACTTTTGTTTTGTGGAAAGAGGTGGAATAAACTGTAGGGTTGGGTATACAATTAGGTCTATTGCTGAAACTCACTTGTATTTTATCCCTGTGAATTAACAGTGCGATAAAAGTGGATAGTGAAAAAAAGAGAATGTGAATACGGTAATACCCTATTGTGAATAACCGTGCTATAATCAGTACAGAATGCTAAAATATACCTGCCTTAAATTGTGAATAGCTGTGAATAAGCCAAGGGTAATTACCTTTGTTTACTGGGGATAAGTAAGTTATCCCGATATCCACACCCCTAATAGTAGTAGTTTAGTTTTATAAAAAGGTATTATTTAATACTATTACAAGCTTTATGAACATTGATAAAAACCAGATTGAGGCAAAAGGATTTTTAGACATAGAAATTGATCCGCGTATCGATTTATTTGCGGAGATTGAGCGACTAAAGAAAGAAAAAAATGCAGTCATCCTTGCCCACTACTACCAGGAACCCGATATTCAGGACGTGGCAGATTTTATTGGAGATAGTTTGGGATTGGCGCAGCAAGCCAGTAAAACCGATGCCGACATTATCGTATTTGCCGGTGTACACTTCATGGCCGAAACAGCCAAGATTTTAAACCCATCCAAAAAAGTTTTATTACCCGATTTAAAAGCGGGCTGTTCCCTTGCTGATAGTGCACCAGCACCACTGTTCAAGGCTTTTAAAGAAAAACATCCCGATCATCTGGTAATTTCTTACATCAACTGCACTGCAGATATCAAAGCGCTGAGTGATATCATTTGTACCAGCAGTAATGCCGAAAAAATAATTGAAAGTCTTCCGATAGATCAACCGATCATTTTTGCACCGGATAAAAACCTGGGCGCTTATCTCAATAAACAATCAGGCCGTAATATGTTACTCTGGAATGGTGCCTGTATGGTTCATGAAATTTTTAGTCTGGAGAAAATTACCAAACTTAAAATCCGCCACCCAAAAGCTAAATTAATTGCGCACCCTGAGTGTGAAGATGCTGTATTGTCGATAGCGGATTATATTGGAAGTACCACTCAGTTATTGAAATACTCAGAAAACGACAGTGCCACAGAATACATTGTGGCCACTGAAACAGGTATCCTGCACCAGATGCAGCAAAACAGCCCTAATAAGACCTTTATACCTGCCCCACCAACAAACAGCTGCGCCTGCAACGATTGTCCGCATATGAAGCTGAATACCCTTGAGAAATTGTATTTGTGTATGCAATATGAAACACCGGAAATTACCATGGACGAGACTTTGCGTTTAGCTGCCAAAAAACCCATGGACCGAATGATGGAGATCAGCCGTGCCGCAGGATTGATTGGATGATGGGTTTTATGATTAAATATCCAATAAGAAAATATACTGCGCCTTAGCGTCTTTGCGAGAAAAATATTGCTCAATGTAAAAGCTATGTATAAAACAATCAACTGTCTCTTCTTCAGCTGCTTCTTTATACCAGCCCAAAACGCGCAGAAAGAAACCAACCCCAAAATGATTGCGTTTTATACAGCCAAAAACGACGCGGCTCATATCAGCTTTGTGCATGAGGCAAATCAATTTTTTACAAAAGGTGCAAAAGAAATAAAATTCAGTTACGATTCCACAAATGACTGGAACCGGCTTAATGAAAAAGAGTTGGCAAACTATTCTTTGGTTATCTTTTTAGACTCAAGGCCGGAGCTTCCCCAGCAAAGAAAGGCCTTTCAGCAGTACATGGAAAACGGTGGTGCCTGTATGGGTTTTCATTTCTCCGCATTTGCCTTAACACCTTCAAAGTATAACCAGGATTGGGATTGGTACCACAATCAATTTCTTGGATCAGGCCAATACAAAAGCAATACCTGGCGGCCCACATCCGCCGTATTGCGGGTAGAGCTTAGTACACACCCAACCACTAAAAATTTACCAGCCACATTTCTATCTGCACCCAATGAATGGTATCGCTGGGAAAATGAACTGACAAAAAATAAAGACATTCAAATTCTACTCTCTATAGATTCCACCAGTTTTCCATTAGGAACGGGTCCGAAGCCACATGAGATCTGGCATAGTGGTTATTACCCCGTAGCGTGGACCAACACAAAATACAGGATGGTATATATGAATATGGGTCATAACGATATGGATTATGGCGGTACCAATCAATCACTTTCCCGCACATTTAGCAGCGCCGAACAAAATATTTTTATTTTGAATTCACTTCTTTGGTTATGTGGTAAACAAAATAAATAGTATCCGTTCCATCATTTTTTTATGGAAGAAAATTACCAAAGTCGGCAGGTATTCTCTTAAGATACTCCCTCAGATTTTTAAATGTTTTAATCATACCTGTGGAGGAAAAAGAATTAATAAGCAATACAGGTATTTCTCCGCCAGGGTTTACCTGTAAAGTATATTCCACATGCGTTTCTTGTTTAGATATGGGCGTAAGTGTCCATTTACCAACCGAGTAATCTATTCTTACAAGATTGGGACGAACCGGCACCCATCCGGGCACATTATTGGCGTTGATGGTAACGATATTGGAAGAAGGATTTTGATCAATGATAACGTGCGAAACAAAGTCGCGGTTGGTAGTAGGCCAGGGAAACACCACTTCTGAATAATAATATAACTCTGTGGCAGATACCTGTTTAAGTAAACGGGTGGATTTGCTGTTATAGATCCAGCGATCGTAAGAAGTCACATCTGTTATGACAGCAACCAATTGTGACATCGAACACGCAAAAACAGATTCCAGTTTTACCGCGTTGATTTTAGAATCGCTTAGCTTTCGAGAATAGGTTTTGATCTGGTCCTTATCAGACTGTAATTTCCAGTCGTTCTGTGCATAACAGAAGGGAACCATCAGTAAGATCAAAATAAAAGAAAAGATAATTTTGCCCATACACAAATCATTATTCCCGTGCCCAGTATTGCGAAAATAGAAGACAAAGATATTGACCAGCTCGAACGATACCTACTCAAGTTAAGTCAAACCACTCGCGGTTATTTTGGTCCCCATGCTTTTAATAATGAGGCCTTACGGGCTTTTTTCTTGGATAAGAGCAACCAAGGTTTTATAGCCATCGAAAACGGGAAGATTATAGCTTACGCCATAGTAAAGAAGGGTATTCTGGATCACGAAAGGCAAAGGCTCGCCGCTTATGGGCTCTTGCTAAATACAGAAAAAGATGCAACTTTTGCGCCATCGGTGGCGGATGACTGGCAGGGAAAAGGAATTGGCCGCCAAATGTTTACTTATATAGTGGAAGTCCTGTCCGCAACCCCAATTAACAGGATAGTTTTATGGGGCGGGGTACAAACCGCTAATGAACGAGCTATAAAATTTTACCAAAATCTGGGTTTCCAAACCCTTGGTCATTTTGAATACCATGGCTGGAATGCTGATATGATATTTCATCTGCCGAACCGTTAAAAAAACGGCCCCATCAGGTATAAATACGCTTGACCATCACCCATCGGCCAGTTATTTTTACAAAACGAATAATAAAAAGTAAACTAAATACGTTAGTAAAAAAAATACTAAAAAAATTAGTGTGTATAAGTAAAAACCACTACTTTTATCACTCCATTAATTTTGATCCTTAAATTCTAAGACAATGAGTAATGCAGAAAAACTGAAGGCGTTAAAGCTGACGATCGATAAGATCGATAAAGACTATGGTAAGGGCAGTGTAATGATGATGAATGAAAAAAGCACCGAACCAATGGAAGTGATTTCAACAGGATCCATTGGCCTAGATGCAGCACTGGGTGTAGGCGGATTACCTAAAGGAAGAATAATAGAAATATATGGCCCCGAATCATCCGGAAAAACCACCATTGCGATACATGTGATTGCGGAAGCGCAGAAAAAAGGGGGCATGTGTGCCTTTATTGATGCGGAACACGCTTTTGATAGCTCCTATGCACAAAAATTGGGCGTTGACGTTGATAACCTGTTGATCTCTCAACCCGATTATGGTGAGCAGGCTCTTGAAATAGCTGACCGCCTAATTCTTTCCGGCGCCTTGGATGTGGTGGTGATTGATTCTGTTGCCGCACTGGTTCCTAAAAGTGAGCTGGAAGGTGAAATGGGCGACAGTAAAATGGGTTTACATGCCAGGCTGATGAGCCAGGCCTTACGGAAATTGACGGCCACAATTAATAAAACCAACACCATTTGTATTTTCATCAACCAGCTACGCGAAAAAATTGGGGTAATGTTTGGTAATCCCGAAACCACAACCGGTGGTAATGCCCTGAAATTCTATGCATCCGTACGTTTGGATATTCGTAGAATGACGCAGATTAAAGATGGAGATGCGGCCATAGGCAACCATGTAAAAGTAAAAGTGGTGAAAAATAAGGTGGCACCACCTTTCCGCGCAGCGGAGTTTGACATCATATTCGGAGAAGGGGTGAGCAAATTGGGCGAGATCATTGATATGGGTGTTGAATTGGGTATTGTGCAAAAAAGCGGATCCTGGTTTAGTTATGAATCCAACAAACTGGGCCAGGGTAGGGATTCCGTAAAAGGACTCCTCCGCGACAATCCCGAAATGGCCAATGAAATTGAAGCCAAAATACGCGCTAAAATCAACGAAGTAAAAGCCGTTGCCGAGGCATAAAATAGTTTTTAAGATGGGTTAGTTAGTAAGACCACCGAGGTAAAATGCGGTGGTTTTTTTATTGCGCGACAGGGAAGAAAAAGAGAAAAAGGGGAAAAATTGCCCCCGAATTAGATATTTTCTTATTATAAATAGAAATATGACTAAAAATCAACCCCAAAAATACAAAACAAGCATTTAGTAAGCCAACAAATGATTCATTCATTTCTTACATTTAGAAGATTAACTATCTGGCATTGATCTATCCGCTGATTAAAATAATGGCCCGTCTGGCCTTGCACATTTTCTGTCGGAAAATAAACATATCCCATCCGGGCAGGTTGATGGAATCTGGTCCTTTATTATTGGTTGCTAATCATCCCAATTCATTTTTCGATGCCATTCTGATTGGCGCTTTGTTTAAAAAACCGGTTCATTTTCTGGCCCGGGGCGACGCTTTTCACAAACCCCGGCATGGCAGTCTGTTGCGCTTGCTTAATATGATCCCCGTTTATCGCCTAAGCGAGGGCAAAGAAAATCTGGCCCTTAATGAGGGCGCTTTTTTGCAAAGCAGGGAAGTATTGGCCAACGACGGTATTGTGCTCATTTTTATCGAAGGGATTTGTGTACATAAACATGAACTGCAGCCTTTTAAAAAAGGAGCCGCACGCATAGCTCAGGAAAGCAGAAACCAAAAGGGATTTCGCATTTTACCGTTGGCATTGGCGTATGATTCGTTTATCCATTTTGGTAAAACGATAAACCTGAACACGGGCAATCTGTTATTACCATCTTCAGTTTTTCCCTTTTCAGAAGACGCCAAAAACATCCGTCATTTTAATAAGATTACTCACGGGCAAATTGATTCATGTATTCTGGTTCCACAAAAAATAAACGACAAAAGGGGGGCTTGTTTTTTTTTACTTATGCTGCCCGCAATGCTGGGTTATCTAATGAACGCCCCGATTTATATTCCAGTACAAAAAATGGTTCTTGCCAAAACAAAAGGAACCGTTTTTTATGATTCTGTTTTATTTGGCAGCCTCTTGTTCCTATACCCGGTGTTTGTTTTACTAATTTGTATACTGTTACTTTTCTTCGGGGTTTCTTTACCAATGGTTGGTTTTATTTTCTGTTTGTTTCCATTATCTGCATGGAGCTTTGTACAATGGCGATGATAGAGGACCTGATATAAAAACAAGGGAATACAGGGTTGATTCGGTTACCTTATCTTCATAATAGGTATCAATACTAAAAAACATGTCTGTTATAAAAATATTAGGTAAACGAAAAAAAATCGCGCTGGTAGCGCACGATAATAAAAAAACAGATCTGCTCGAATGGGCAAAACACAACAGCAGCTCCCTTGCCAAACACGAACTTTTTGCTACGGGAACTACTGGTCGATTATTGGAAGAAACCCTTGACCGGCCGGTAAAAAAATTACTAAGCGGTCCGCTGGGCGGCGACCAACAAATAGGCGCCATGATTGCGAACGGTGAAATTGATATGATGTTTTTTTTCTGGGACCCCATGGAAGCGCAGCCGCACGATAGCGATGTTAAAGCGCTGCTTCGCTTATGTGTTGCCTGGAATATTCCCATGGCCTGCGACAGGGCAACGGCAGATTTTATCATGACCTCGCCCTTTATGCATGGCGAATACGAATCAACCATTCCTGATTACGAAGGCTATTTGAAGAGGAAAATAAAGGAACAATAAGATTTTAATAAGAATGTGTAAAAAAAGCAAAGCAAAGTGTAAACAGTGGTGGCCAGTTAATCTTATAAGCTAATTGTATAGGAAAAATATATCACCAAAGATTATGAAGATGGGTTACTTTGTAGGATAACCTTTTTGAAAGAAGGACGGTTGCAAAAAGTTGATAAAACAATACTTGGATTTTATGCTCAACAAAAAATATAAGCAACGGTCAAACACAAAAAGCAGATTGATGATTAGGTTTGGATTAGATACCAATAAACAAATAAACCAATAAACTATTTACCATGCTCTGGCGAGGAAGAAGAGAAAGCGATAACGTAGAAGACCGCCGCGGTATTAGCGGAGGCGGCTTGGCACTTGGTGGTGGCATTGGCTCTATAGTTATTGGCATTATTTATTTGTTACTGGGAGGAGATGCGGGCGATATGGTAAGCAGCGTGATTCAGCCACAGCAGCAAACCCAATCTGCTGGACCGAGAAGCGCAGAAGAAGAAAACCTGGCTAAGTTTTCCAGAGTGGTGCTGGCTGATACAGAAGATGTGTGGACAGAAATATTTCGCGAAAGCAATCAAACATATACTGCGCCAACCCTTGTTTTATTTACGGAGCAAACCCAATCGGGTTGTGGATTTTCAAGCGCAGCTTCTGGGCCGTTCTATTGCCCGGGAGATGAAAAATTGTACATAGATCTTTCATTTTTTAATGAGCTGGATAAACGATTTCGTGCACCAGGCGAGTTTGCAATGGCCTATGTAATTGCGCACGAAGTGGGGCACCATATACAGAAGCTGCTGGGTACCATGAACGAGATGGATGAACAGCGGCAGAGTCTGAGCGAAAAGGGCTACAATAAGCTATCTGTAAAGTTGGAGCTACAGGCCGATTTCTATGCGGGCGTGTGGGCCAACCGAAACCAGAAAATGAAAGCGTTTCTTGAAAATGGAGATCTGGAAGCAGCACTTAATGCAGCCAATGCCATAGGTGATGACCGACTGCAACAACAAAACCAGGGCCAAGTTGTACCCGACGCCTTTACACATGGAACTTCGCAGCAAAGAATGTTCTGGTTTAAAAAAGGATTTGATACCGGCGATATGCGACTGGGAAATACCTTTGAACAAATACCCTAAGCGATTTACATAACACCCCCCAAACAAAACTAACTATGAGAAAAACCCTCACCTTGATTATTCTTGTGTGCAGCCTGCAAACTATGGCGCAGGATACCATTTCGAAATCAGATATTCCTGCTGCAGCAAGACTGCTTGACCTCACCTTCACACAAAAAGAAATAGACACCATGTATGATGGTGTAAAAGAAAACCTAGGTGTATACCGATTGATGCACAAACAACCGTTAAACAATAATGTGCCATTAACCATGTGGCAAAGCCCCGTTTTACCGGGCATGAAATTCAACGAAAAACAGGAAGCGATTAACTGGAATATTCCATCCAATGTATCCATGCCGCTAAATAAAAACGACCTTTCTTTTTATTCCATTCTGCAACTGGCTTCGCTGATTAAAAACAAAAAAATCAGCTCGGCGGCGCTCACACAGTTTTTTATTGAGCGGATTAAAAAATTCGGCGATACCCTGCAATGTGTAATTTCTGTTACGGAAGACATTGCCATGCAACAAGCCAGACAAGCCGATGCAGAAATTGCCAAAGGTAAATATCGTGGTCCGCTACATGGCATACCTTATGGACTAAAAGATCTGTTTGCAGTAAAAGGAACCAAAACAACCTGGGGTGCCGCGCCCTATAAAAACCAAACCATAGAAGAAGATGCGTTTGTATATAGTCAATTACAGGCGGCAGGTGCGGTGCTGGTAGCGAAGTTTACATTAGGTGCATTAGCCATGGGCGATTACTGGTATGGCGGCCGAACAAAAAACCCATGGAATTTACGCAGCGGCTCTTCGGGTTCGTCCGCAGGATCAAGTTCCGCAACTGTAGCCGGTCTGGTGCCGTTTGCGATAGGTACGGAAACATGGGGATCCATTGTTTCTCCATCTTCTACCTGTGGTGCCACCGGATTGCGACCAACTTTTGGAAGCATTAGCCGAAGCGGTGCTATGACGCTTAGCTGGAGCCTTGATAAAGTGGGGCCCATTTGCCGAAGCGCAGAAGATGCGGCTATTGTATTTAATTATATACACGGCACCGATGGGTATGATATGAGTGCTGTGAACAAACCTTTTAACTACAAACCCAACGCTGATATCAAAAAAATGAAAGTGGCGTATGCTAAAAATTATTTTGACAGGATTACCGATACCAGCCGTAATGAATGGAAGGTATTGGAAACGTATAAACAATTAGGCGCACAATTAATACCGGTAAATTTTCCGGATAGTGGCGTGTATAATTTCAATATCATGGATATTGTAATTAGCGCAGAGTGTGCTGCAGCATTTGATGATTTTACACGCAAAAACATAGATGATGAAATGACACAACAGGGAAAATTTGATTGGCCCAATAGTTTTCGTGTATCGCGATTAATGTCGGCGGTAGAATACATTAACGCCAACCGCCATCGTTATGTATTGATGCAGAAGGTGAATGAGGTGATGAAAGATATTGATGTAATGATCTGCCCCACCCGCGGCAGCGGCAACCAGGGCGCCATTACCAATTTAACCGGCCACCCGGTTGTGTGTATGCCCACCGGATTTGATAAACGATCCAATTTGCCCACCAGCATTACACTGATAGGTAAATTGTATGATGAAGCCACCATACTTGCTGCGGCTAAAGCGTATCAAAAGGCAACAGAATGGGATGAAGCACATCCGGCGATGTTTAAGTAAGAAAGATTAATGAACCAGATAGTTTGTAAAAAGGTAAGTGCCGCCGCGCTTGCCTTTTTTATTGTGAAGTATGAAAGAAGTAATACCCAGTGGTTTCAACAATATAGACTTTGCCTCAAAGAACGTCATTGCGAGGAACGAAGCAATCTGAGTTACAACAATCGAAGTGTTTGTAATTCGAAGCACAGATTGCTTCGTTCCTCGCAATGACGATGCGAACTTTTTTGCCCATGCGGAAAATCACGCGAGGGTATTTTAAAAGTATAATTGGTATAAACTATTTCAGAGTCGGTTGATGTGAGGTCAGATCAACGGCGCGCCCATGCAACACAGCACAAGTGAGTGACACAATGATGCCGCCATGAAAAACAACAGCCGGTAAAAGCATGCTAAAATTTTTGTAAATTGCTATACTTCTTCATTTAAGCAATACCCTCATGAAAAAACCGGTTGCCATTGGCATATTTGCCTTATTGATTAGCCACCATACTGTATTGGCTCAAAAAAAGATCAGTGGTTTTTCAGATAAAGCGGCTGCGGAACAGGTGCAACTGGAACAAAAATTTGACGCACTACTGAACGCACAAAGAGTTGGGCAAACTATCAAAGAATTGTCTGCCGTTCCTCACCACGTAGGATCACCGGGCGGAAAAGCAGTGGCTGAAAACATTTTACAAAAGTTCAAAAGCTGGGGATGGGATGCAAAAATAGAAACCTACCAGGTATTGTTTCCTACACCCAAAACAAGGGCACTTGAAATGATATCGCCTACGGTTTTTAAAGCACTGCTAAAAGAGCCCGCGTTGAAAGAAGACGGCACTTCGGCACAGGATGGGCAACTGCCTACGTATAATGCCTGGAGTGCGGATGGTGATGTTACCGGAGAACTGGTATTTGTAAATTATGGTTTACCGCAGGACTATGAAGAGCTCGAAAAGCTGGGCATTGATGTAAAAGGAAAAATAGTGATTGCGAAATATGGCCGCAGCTGGCGCGGCATAAAACCCAAAGTGGCGCAGGAGCATGGTGCTATTGGTTGTTTAATTTATTCTGATCCGAAAGATGATGGTTATTACCAGGGAGAGGTATATCCGAAAGGCGCATTTAAAAATGAATTTGGTGTACAACGCGGATCGATCATGGATATGGTGATTTATCCCGGAGATCCTTTAACACCGGGCATTGGCGCTACAGCGAACGCAAAAAGACTAAACCGATTAGAAGCTACCAACCTATTAAAAATTCCGGTACTACCTATCAGCTACCACGATGCGGAACCGTTGTTGCGGGCATTGGAAGGTCCGGTGGCACCGCCAGACTGGCGGGGGGCTTTGCCATTTACGTATCATGTTGGTCCGGGTAAAACGCAGGTACACTTGAAAGTAGATTTTGACTGGCAACTGCAACCCGCGTATGATGTGATTGCGAAAATGACAGGATCACAATATCCGGATGAATGGGTAATACGCGGTAACCACCACGATGCCTGGGTAAATGGTGCCAACGATCCGATAAGCGGCGTTGCTGCTATGCTGGAAGAAGCCAAAGCCATTGGTGAGCTTGCCAAAACAGGATGGAAACCTAAACGCACTTTATTGTATTGTGCCTGGGATGCAGAAGAGCCGGGACTGCTAGGATCGACCGAATGGCTGGAAGACCATATGAAAGAATTACAGGAGAAAACAGTAACCTATATAAATTCGGATGGTAATGCCCGCGGTTTTTTAGGTGTGGAAGGATCGCATGCATTGGAAACCATGGTAACAGAGATTAGCAAAGATGTAGTAGATCCGCAAACGCAGGTAAGTGTATATGAAAGAGCCAAAGCACAGGCAGCGGTGAGTGCAACTACTGCCAAAGCAAAAAAAGAGGCGTTGGCAGCGGGAGTGTTTAAAGTGAATGCCATGGGATCGGGTTCTGATTATTCTTCTTTTATACAGCATGCCGGCATTCCCTCGCTCAATATTGGGTATGGTGGCGAAGATGCCGGTGGTGAATACCATTCCATTTACGATTCGTATGATGATTACGCGAAATTTAAAGACCCCACATTTGCGTATGGCGTAGCATTGGCAAAAACGGCAGGACGCGCAGCACTACGCATGGCCAATGCAGAAGCATTGCCGTTTGATTTCAGAAGCCTGCACAAAACGGTGAGCGAATATGTAAAAGACCTGATGAGCCAAACAGAACAAATGCGCGAAACCACGGCCGCGGAAAACCAGGTGATTCTTGCTAACGGTTATGCATTAGCCAATGACCCTAAAGAAAAATTGAAAGCACCTTTAGTAAAAGCAGAAGTGCCTTTTATTGATTTCTCACCTTTACAAAACGCATTGACGGCATTCGAAAAAAGTGCAGCACATGCCTGGGATTTAAAAAATGCATTTGCTGGAAATGCTATAGTAGCGGCTTCCTTGGATAAAGCACTATACCAGGCAGAGCAAAAATTATTATCGCCCAATGGATTGCCACGCAGAAGCTGGTACAGGCATACATTGTATGCGCCGGGTTTTTATACGGGGTACGGTGTAAAAACCATACCCGGTGTACGTGAAGCCATTGAACAACGAAACTGGAAAGAAGCCAAAGAGCAGATCAATATTGTTTCGGAAGCGATCATGACATTGTCTGCCTATTTATCTTCACTTGATCTGTTGATTCCACCACCCCCGCCCCCGGGACAATAAATAAGTAACTATGAAAAAGATTGTTTGCCTGTTAAGTATGATGGTGTTCTTTTTGTTGGCGCATGCACAAAAACATGAGACCTATGAAAAGAAGTTGTTCATTAATGGAAAAGATACACTGCGTTACCGCATACAATATCCCGAAAAATATAAAAAAAGAAAAGCTTACCCACTGGTTGTTTTTTTGCATGGTTCAGGAGAACGCGGCCGGGATAACGAAGCACAATTAACACACGGAGGAAAGCTTTTTGCACAAGCAGACATACGAAAACATTTTCCGGCGATTGTAATTTTTCCGCAATGCCCATCAGATAGTGCATGGTCAAGATTCAGGCGTGTAGGCAATACAGGCGAAAGACAATTTCTTCCAAATGAAATGCCACCCATATCACAACAGTTGGTAAAACAATTGATCGATAATATGGTAACCCTGCGCCAGGTAGATGAACGACGTTTGTACATAGGCGGCCTTTCGCTTGGCGGATTTGGCACTTACGATCTTATTACCCGCTATCCCAATTATTTTGCAGCAGCGTTTCCTATCTGCGGTGCCGCAAATGTTCCATTGTTTTTGGAAAGGGCAACACAGGTGCCTATGTGGATTTTTCATGGTGCATTGGATAATTCTGTTTCGCCCAAAGAAGACAGAGAGCTGTTTAAAGCTATGATGACAAGGGGTGCAAAAAAGGTAATGTATACTGAGTATCCGCAAGCCGGTCACAATAGCTGGGATTCTGCTTTTGCAGAACCTAAATTATTGCCTTGGTTATTTTCTAATAAGAAAAAACGAACAGACCTTTCTGTAAATCAGTAAAAATTGGTTTATATAAATTTAGAATTCTTTAGCCGCAGATTCGCAGATGATTAACCAATAATCTGCGGCTAAAATTCCTGAGTAAATCCGTATAAATTTCAAACAGCTACACTTTCACAATTTGCACAATTGGCTGTTACATCTGGCTTGCTTAATTTGCTAACAAATAACAAAAGTGATTAAAACCATATCCGTCGGTGTTGTATTTTTTTTAACTGTTTTTGTTGGTTCTGCTCAGCAACACAACAAGGGTATTGGCCGGTTGAAACTAATAGGAGAATACGATGTGCCGCATAACCAATTGTTTAAAGGAACTACGATTGGCGGTTTGTCGGGTATTGATTATGATGCAAGCACAGGTTTGTATTATCTGATCTGCGATGACCGCTCTGCCATAAACCCCGCACGATTTTATACAGCGAAATTATATTTTGATGAAAATAAAATCGACAGCGTTGTATTTGTAAACGTTACCACCCTGTTACAACAGAATGAACAGCCATATCCCGGAATACAACAGGATTCTAAACGCACACCCGATCCGGAAGCACTGCGCTACAACCCGCGAACCCAACAAATGATCTGGACCAGCGAAGGAGAAAGAATTGTTCGTGCAAAAGATACCATCCTTCAAAACCCCGCCATCACGATTATATCACCTGATGGAAAATACATTGACACATTTTCATTACCCATAAATGTTAAAATGCAGTCGATTGAAAAAGGCCCGAGACAGAATGGTGTACTGGAAGGAATGAGTTTTACCAACAACTACAAAACCATGTTTGCAAGTATGGAAGAGCCATTGTATGAAGATGGTCCCAGAGCAAATACTACGCCCAACTCCGCATGGGCCCGCATCTATCGTTTTAATATGAATACGCGAAAAAATACGGCACAGTATGCGTACCCATTAGATCCGGTTGCTTATGCGCCCACACCTGCGGATGCTTTTATGGTAAATGGCATACCCGATATACTGGATGCGGGTAACAATTGTTTAATCGTACTTGAAAGGTCTTTTTCAACCGGCAGGCTCCCCTGTACCATTAAACTTTTTTTAGCCGACCTGAATGGAGCAACCAATATCAAACGCAACGCATCATTAAAAAAGAAAGCACCGGCAAAGCCGGTACGCAAACAATTGTTACTGAATATGGATTCACTCGGTATGTATGTTGATAATGTAGAGGGAATTACATTTGGCCCTACATTACCCAATGGCCATAAAACATTGGTATTGGTAGCAGATAATAATTTTCAGGTGTTTGAGAAAACACAGTTTTTTGTTTTTGAATTGTTGCCCGAATAGTTTTTACTTACACAAGCCATTTAGTATTCGTACATGAACGAAATACAAAAAATTATATCAGCGCAAAAAAGAGGGGCTTTTCTGCTACTATCGCTTTGCGTACTTTTTGTGCTTATTGGAATTACGATCTATCGTTCTCAAAATAACGATGGCGAGAGAAGCAGTAAACCCATCCTGTATGTGCTTGTAGATAAAGGCGGACCTCTTTCTCCGGAAAAAGCGGTAGCAAGTATAAAAGAGAATGCTGAGAAAATTGACAATGGTTTTTTTAATCCCGGCTTTACCAAAGATGGTTGGTGGATGTATGTGCCCATCAAAAAAATAAGCCCCGGAAAATATTGGCTGCAGGTGGCCAATCCGCTGATCAATAGTATTATTTTTTACCAGAAACAACATGGCGCCTGGAAAGAAGTACTTACCTCCGGTGATAATTATCCTTTTCGTCAAAGACTGTTAAACGATCCTGATTATTGGTTACCGATTTCTGAGGATACAGCGGAAGTGCTTATGTATGTAGATAAAAAAGGAGAGTCGTTGCAAGTTCCTGTAAGACTTGTGGCCGATAACCAGCTGGCCATTTATTTATCAGACGAGAAAATTATTTACGGCATATTCACGGGATGGTTTCTCTTTTTGTTCATCATGAATATTTTTTTATGGGCATCGTTGAAAGACGATATTCATATTCTGTACATTCTTTACATTTCCGCATCGGCTATTTGGATTATGGTACAATGGGGGCTTGCTTTTCAATACCTCTGGCCTGATTCGGCAGATTTTGAAAATAAATCAAAACCTTTTTTTGCCAATCTTTCTTTTTTGTTTTTACTGGAGTTTACCAAACGATATTTTACCGCACCGCAGCAAAAACCGGTTTTTATTAACTTTTTGCGTGTTACACAAATATTATTATTGATTTCTTCGGTGGGTTTATGGTTAATAAATGTACCCGCTGCCAATACGCTCCTGCGGTTTGGTTATCTAACCACAATGAACATAATATGGATAACAGCCATTGTTATCATACTATTGTATTTATGGACAAACCGTAAACAAACCGTTCCTGCTCTTTTCTTTCTGGGGGCAATCAGCGTGTTGTCGGTTTGTGTTCTGGTGATATTGGTATCGCAATACAGTTTGGGTGCCGACTGGTTATTTTATGTAAACAAATACGGATCGCCGGCAGGTATGCTGGCCGAGAGTACCATTCTTTCTTTTGGTATAACACAGCGATACAATTATTACAAAAAAGAAAAAGAAAAAATACAGGAAGCCCTGGAAAAAGAAAAGAAATCTGCAGCAGACAGGGTAATACAGTCGCAGGAAGAAGAACGCAACCGCCTGGCACGGGAGTTGCATGATGGGTTAGGTGGTTTACTGGGAAGCATTCGTATTGGCGCACATTATAAATTGAAAGCAAACCCGATAGAACAGGAGTGGATTGGCGGGCAAATAGATATGGCCATCAAAGACCTGCGCAATATTGCTCACGATTTGATGCCCGTAAATTTGCAGGAGCAGGGTCTGGAAAAAGTGCTTACTAAAACCATCGACCGGTGGAATATGGGCGAAGATCTGCAGGTTAGAATGAGTGCCATGGTAAACGAGAGGTACCCATTGATTATTGAAGCCGGTTTGTACCGGATTGTAGGAGAGCTGATGCACAATATCAAAAAACATGCACAGGCAACAGAAGTAAATATTGAGCTATGGGAAGATCCGAAACAAGGGGTAATTACGTTAATGGTAGAAGACAATGGCGTAGGATTTGATGCCTCTAAGACCGATGGACTTGGCTGGAAAAATATCCGTTACCGTGTTCAATATATGGAAGGAAAAGTTTTTATCGACTCAAACAACAATGGAACAACCATCATTGTAGAAATACCTTTACCAAATGAGAGGAACTAAGGAGAAAAAAGTATTGACCATCGCCATAGCCGATGATCATAAATTATTCATCGAAGGGATTAAAAGTGTTACCAAAGAGGTTTCATGGCTGCAATGGGTGGGTGAGGCACACACGGCCAAAGAGGCGCTGGTTTTATACAAAGCCACAAAACCAGATGTGCTGCTCCTGGATTACTATTTTCCGGATGGCAAAGGAATTGAGGTAGCCAATCAAATACTTTCTGAAAACCCCGCTGCCATCATTATTTTATTAAGCATGGAAGACGATAACGATATTATATACCAATGTAAAACAGCGGGTGTAATGGGATACCTCATTAAAAATCTTTCTTCCGATGAATTGATTGAAGCGATTGAAGAAGCCTCGATGGGTATTCCTGTTTTTATGTGGAGCGTGGATAAAACACCGGCGTTTAATAAGCAGGCAGATATATTAAGCAAAAGAGAAAAAGAAATTGTTCACTGGATCAGAAACGGATTAACGAGCCAGGAAATTGCCGCTAAATTATTTTTAAGCACCTACACAGTTGATACACACCGCCGAAATATTTTACGCAAACTGGAATTGAAGAATACGGCTATGATGATACAGTATGCACAGGTGCATCAATTATAAATAAGTTACGTGTTGTGCTATTAGAAAGTTCAAATAATACTTTATACAAGAAATAGAATTTATAATTATAGAGTGATTGATGAATAATTACTAATCAGTCCCTGTGCACGGGCCTCTTTTGGTTTAATGCCGGGCGAATGGCCACGGCAAACAAAATGATGCGAAGCACATTTTGTTAGAAGCAAAAGCAGCCCGGTAACAGGGACGGGGCCCAGCGGCCGTGAGCGATACAAAATTTTGAATAATCGAGACCTTCATTTTTAAATAGTACAATGCGTTAAATAAGATATTTAGAAAAATGAAAAACTGCCTGATACCATCACTCCTGTTGCTGCTGTTGTTTTCCTGCAAACCCAAAAACACAACAACCCCTCATATAAAAATAGAAACAGCAAAAGGAACTTTTGAAATAGAACTTTATTCCTTACAAGCACCCAAAACGGTAGCAGCATTTTTATCTTATGTAGATTCGGGCTATTACGAGAACAGCCATTTTTACCGTGTGCTCAACATAGACAATCAACCCAGCAATGCCCCAAAAACAGAATTGATACAAGGAGGCATCTGGAAAAGTAAAAACAGCATCGCACAAAACCTACCTGGTATTGAACATGAAACAACAGAACAAACAAAAATCCTGCATACAGACGGAGTGATTTCATTGGCAAGAACAGAACCCGGCACAGCCACCACAGAATTTTTTATCTGCATCGGCAAACAACCCGGCCTGGATTATGGAGGAGAAAATATTGCTGATAAGCAAGGCTATGCCACTTTCGGTAAAGTAGTAAAGGGTATGGACATTGTTAGAAAAATTTACCGCCAAAACGAAGAAGACCAATACTTCGATCCCCCCATTGCTATTTTTTCAATAACCCGACTCTAATTCTGCAACTTTTACCGCAAGGAAAAAGAAAACATTTCCCCTCCATGCGCAGCATGGAGGGGTGCCCCCGCGGCTGAGCGTGGGGCGGGGAGGTAGGAGGTGTTAACAGCCCCTTCACAAATGTTTAGCCAAACGTTACAAGTTACTGGCACGCCTATTGAGCTAACTATACTGTAGTACACAAACAGTTTAAACACTATAGTTATGAAACAGATACAATGGTATATGGGTCTAATAATAAGCGTAATGCTTTTATCTGCCTGTAGCCGTGTTGCCTATGTACAAAAAGACGATACGGTAGATTTTACAAAAATAAAAACCTATGCCTGGGTAGAAGGCACAGATAAAGACAGCATTACACACAAACCCAAAATAAACGATCTGGTTGATACCAAAATCCGCCAAAGCATTGACAGGAATTTACAATTGAGCGGATGGAAAGAAGTAAGCAAAAACCCGGACGTGTTGCTCGTATATGATATGGATGTACAGCGCGAAAACAGAAATATAAGCGACCCGGTATATTCTATGCCAACTACCCGCTGGTTTTTTAATCCTTATACCAGAAGGTATGTTCCTGTTTATTATCCATCGCAATTTATGGGATATGATAATAGAAACGAATCGTTTAAAGAAGGAACTATTACGCTCACATTGATGAATGCGGTGAATGAAAAAACCATCTGGCAGGGTTGGACAAGTTCTGAAGTGAATGGAAGGCGCATGACCGATGAAGAAATTGAAGAAAATATAAAAGCCATCGTGAAAAAATTGGGATAAGAATTTGTCTTCCAGTCCCAATAACCGGGGTCGCCTGTTTCTATGGGCGACCCTTTTTATGTAATGACCCGTAAGATTAAAATACCCAATTTCAGGTATTTTTAATCCTTTCATGCGGAGCTAATTTTACAAGATACTGCAAAAGCAAAAAAGGAAACGTAGAGGGCATTTTGCACAAACTATTTTGTAATACCGTAAGACAAGGGCAATATAATGAGAGAATTAATAAAACCCACACTCCGAACCTGGGTTATGATGCTTCCAATTTTTGCGGGTGTATGGGCCTATTCAAGGGCAACCGAAATCCTGATTGTTTATAATAAATGGGTTCATACTAATGAAAATACAATAACCACATCTTTGTCGGATTGGCTGCCAGATTATGTATGGTATCTTTTTTTATTTACCGGTATCATCCTGTTGAGAAAGAGCTGGCATAAAATATCCATTATCTGGAAGCTGAGCATCTGGGTTCTCGTTTTTACTGCAGAGCTGTTTCAATATACACTATGAGTTCCCGGTAAAACAGATGTATTGGATTTCTTGTTTTATCAGACAGCTTTTGCATCTGTTCTTATGTTAGATACATTCTGAACCGCATAAAAAAATTACCTGATTAATTGTTTTGCACGGGTAAAGCATCCAGTCGCTGCTGCAATAATTTTTTCTCTGCCATTGAGGGTGTAAGCAATTGTGCGTTGGTCAGGTATTCTTTTGCTTTAACGGTATTGCTCAATCTTTTATACAGATCGCCTAAAACAGCACTGTAAATAGATTGTGTTCTAATAAGCAAATCAATGTTTGTAATAGAAAGAATAGAGGCAATAGCTGCTTCTGTTTGTTGTAATTGTGCTAATACCACAGCGCGGTTTAACAAAATTACCGGAGAGGGTTTGGCTTGCCAAAGAAGATCATATAAATCCAGTAAACGAACCCAGTTGGTTTGCGAAAATGTTTCAGCCAGCATATGCTCCGATGCAATGGCCGCTTCTATATGATAGGCGCTGATATGGTTACCAGAAGAGGACAGATTCAAATAATGAAAACCTACCTGCATCAGTTCTTTATCCCAAAGGGTACGATCTTGCGCCTCTAACAAAACAATATCATTACTGTTGTTTATGCGGCTATCAAAACGCGCAGCGTGTAAACACATCAATGCAAGCAATGCCTGAGCCGTAGGCTCCTGTATTAGTATGTGTTCTGTAAGTAGCTTACAGCATCTCATTGCTTCGGCACAAAGATCTTTGCGAATTAACTCATCGGCTTTTAGTGAATGGTATCCCTCGTTAAAAACTAAGTATAAAATCGTATACACATTTTCCAGCCTATGGTGTAATTCTTTTCCTGCAGGAATTTCCAGTACTACTTTATTATCGCGCAAAAAATGCTTTGCCCGTAAGATCCTTTTCTGTACAACAGCTTCGTTGGTTAACAATGCTCTCGCAATTTCTGCCATAGAAAAACCAGATACAATTTTTAAAGTAATAGCAACCTGGTCTTCTGCTTTTAATGCAGGATGACAGCACGCAAAAATCATACGCAACTGGCTATCGGCAATTTCCTGCTCGTGAAAAAAGGTATCGGCGGTGTCTATTTTTTCAGTCCACTCTTCTTGTGTATATCGCTTGTGCAGCTGTTGTTTACGCAACAGATCAATGGCCTTGTGTTTGGCTGTTTGCACTAACCATGCTTCAGGATTATCCGGCAAACCATGCAGTTTCCAGGTTTGCAATGCGCGCACAAAAGAATCCTGTACTGCGTCCTCTACCATTTGTAAATGGTCCAGGCCAAACAGATGCGATAATACAGCAACCATCTTTCCCGCCTGCCGGCGAAAAAGATGGTCTACTGTATTTGTTGTTGCGTCGTTGTTGCCCATGAGAAACTTTTAAAACACCATTACATCTCTCACTTCTACAGAACCGCCTAATACCAGATCAGGACAATCGCCCGCCATCTCAATAGCAGCATCAATATCAGACGCTTCAACAATAAAGAAACCGCCGATCATTTCTTTGCTTTCTGCATAAGGACCATCGGTTACTACCTGGTTTTTATGCAGGCTTTTACCCGAAGGAAGCAGGGCTTCGCCGGCTTTGTACACACCTTTTTTCTTAAGGTCATCTACCCAGCTCATCCATTTGTGCATGTTTTGTTGCATTTCTTCAGGAGAAGCGGTTTGCGGATCTAAGCCGCCACGGAAAAGGAACATAAAACTGGCCATAAATTTGTTTTTACGATGATAGAATAAGATTACACAGAAAAGACGAATGAAGAAAGGCGCGGCAGACAATTAACAGAAATATTTTTTTAAGCCGGTACTATTTTTCCTTTTGAACATATACCCATGCCTGTTTACCGGAGGCAAGCGTAACAGAAATGCGGGTGTAATCGTCAACCTCATAGGCGTCTGCAGCAACCATCTCTTCTTCGGTAATTTCGAATACCATACCGGGTATCTGGTCGTTGGGGTTTTGGGTAAGGATAGCAATGGGATGGAATGCTTGCTGACTGCTGGCCAGAACAGCCGCATTTGTAATTTCCAGCATTTCTAAACGGTAACCTGGAAGCGCATCCTGATGGCCAGTTAATAATCGACCAAAAGATTCCATTTGCACTTTTTCTTTTTGCAATGTTCCGTAAGAGAAAAGATAATGGGTATTCATGGTTGTAGAAAGATACGAATCAGATGCATGTATTGGTACATCAATCATAGGATTGGGTAGAGCGCTAGCAAAGTCCTGTTGTTATTGATTTTAAAATGGCCTATGAAAAAAAGCGTTAAGAAATTTATGAAATGTAGCGTTAAGAAATGAACGATGCTGGGCTTTTATATGATGCTAAATGGCACATTAGTATCATCATTGAGCTTGTGTTTGGCTTTAGACTTCGTTCATTTTAGCGAAATGGAGTAAATTTTAGCTTTTTTTCAGCAGCCTTGACTTTTTTTGTTACTTTTTTGTGTCAAGACAAAAAAGTAAATAGCGTAACTGCAAGTAGTGAACAGGTTTGAGCTTGTTATACCTAATCCTACATCAACCATTATTTCCTAAAGTTGCAGACTTGAATGGCGGTAGCGGCAATAAGGGTGAAGTTCTTTTTTTATACGCATCAAATGCGGCATTGCCCTTGTACTTTTTTTCAAGTAATGGAATACCGGATACATAGAGCAAGAGATAGGTAATTAGCAATGGACTGATCACAAACCAACCACTACCCGGTAAAGGAACTACGATAATATAAATACCCCACCACATCATGATCTCACCAAAATAATTTGGGTGCCTTGTATATTTCCACAAACCCGTTTGCATAATTTCCTTCGGTAAGGTTCTTTGTTTCAGAAATACCATTAACTGGTAATCGCCCACGGCCTGAAAATAAAAACCGATAAGCCATATCGTTAATCCTGCATAACTATATCCGCTTAACCATGTATTGGAAGTGTTTGCTGCCAGCATAACCGGAGAAACAATGATGAGTAAGAGAAAGCCTTGCAATAAAAATACCTGCAGAAAAGATCTGACATAAAACGCCTTCCCCCATTCTTCTCTCCATTGCCGGTAACGATAGTCTTCCGGTTTATTTCTGTTTCTCAGATAAATATGAATGGATAAGCGAAGCGCCCAAATGGTAACCAACAACATAAGTAACCAACCCACAATAGAAAAAGCCTGCGTAGTAAAAAGATAAATACATATTAACACATAACCCGGCCCCCAGGCAATATCCGCCACATCATTTCTTTTTTTGTACAAAGCAATCATAAACCAAACGGATGCATAAAAAATAATCAGAAACAAACTATGTAGCAGAATGGAGGTCATGAAGAACCTGTTTACAATTAAATTTTTCAACAACAATAGTTGCACCATTTATCTCGATAAGCACCTGAAAAGCTCGCGGCTCACAGCTAGAAGCTAGGAGCTTACAACGAAAATCTTGCATTTATAAAAAGGATCTTAATTTACCCATTTAGTAATAAAGAATCCAGCAGTACTTACCATTGCGGTTAACAGCATACCCCAGGCAATATCAATAAACACAATGGGTAATGGCCAGTTTTTTAACGTGGCCAAATTGGTTAGATCATAGGTAGCATAGGTAAAAAAACCAAACAAGGCACCCGTAATAATGGCTTTACTAAGCGAGTTGTTTTCGTAAGCCGGAAGAATGGAAAAGAAAAAAATGCCCACAATAAACAGCAGATAAAAAATAATGGCTGCAGTCCAGTTAACCGTATCACTAAGAAAACCTCCGAGGTATTTGCGATATAAGTTTTTAGCAAGTAAACCAAGCCACACCATATCAATAGCAAAAAACACAAGCGTGGTTAACAGGTAGCTGATGATGAGTTTAGTAACTGGCATACCCTTAAAGTTAACACACTTAGTTTGCAAAGCAAACGATAAAAATTTCCCCTCCTTGCGCAGCAAGGAGGGGTGCCCCCGCGGCCGAGCGTGGGGCGGGGAGGTAAAAGGGCGGCGTTACTGTTTAACCCTGCGATATTTTTCAATATTCAATCTATTCACCCCCGAAACTTCCACCACTTCCACTCCACGCTGAACCAACGTATCGTTTTGAATGGTAACCGTAAACGTAAAATCATGCCCCTCCCAGTTACGGTCGTTACAATATTCCAGGTGCTCGGTATAGGTACTGTCTTTCAAAGTATAACTTCCTCCCCCTGCACCAAACACAGCCGAAGAATCCTTACCTCCCGCCAGATCATGGTTAAAAAAAGCAAAATGGGTAGCATTGATTATTTTAATAAAAGAAAGTTTCTGCGTGTAATCCGTAACTACCGTATCACCCTTTTCTACCAATGTACCACTGATCAATTGCCAGGTTCCAATAATGTGCAAAGGAGCTGATGAACTGTTTTCTATTTTGGCCGTACAGGCAAAAAGGGTGGTAGCGAATGCAAGGCAGACAATGGTTTTTTTCATATGGCAGTTTTGTAAGGGTTAACGTGTTGTGCTATTTGAAAATCCAAATAACACTTTATATAAGAAATTGAATTTACAGTTATAGAGTGATTGATAAATAATTTCTAATCAGTTCCTGTGGACGGGCCTCTTTTGGTTTGATGCCGGGCGAATGGCCGCGGCAAACAAAATGATGCGCAGCACATTTTGTTAGAAGCAAAAGCAGCCCGGTAACAGGAACGGGGCCCAGCGGCCGTGAGCGATATTGAATTTCGAATAATCGAGATCTTGGTTTTTTAAATAGCACAACGCGTTAAGGGTTAGTTCCCTTAAAGATACAAACACCACCGTTATTCTAACTAGCCTATCACACAATGGTTCTGAAAGTAAGATTTACCCGCGGCTTCTTGGTAAGTGCAGTTGGTGGTAGGCGATGTAGCCAATGTGTTTGTGTGGTATCTTTCATCAATAGCAGACTACCATGTTCCAGTACAACTGAAACCGTTGTTTTATCCTGCTTGTGTTTAAATGAAAATTTTCTTTCTGCACCAAAGCTCAGCGAACCAATGGCTCCATTTTTTTTCAGGTCTTTTTCTGCGTCGCTATGCCATGCCATACCCTCTTCACCGGTGTGGTATAAATTTAAGAGACAGGAATTATAAGATTCTCCTGTTTTTTCTTCGGTAATCTTCTTTAACAACATAAGATCATCGGTCCAGGGCAATGCCGTTTTAGTGGTGTTGGAATAGGCGTACTCAAATGCATGATCACCATACCAGGCTACTTTTCTTTTGGTGATGATTCGTTTTCCAAAAATAATGGCTTCATCATTTTTCCATTCAATGCCGGTTAATAGTTTTTCAAGAAACCGGTTCGCCTCTTTTACAGAAAATACTTTTCCGTAATAGTGCACCGTTCCATCGTGCGGCAGTAAGTTGATCGTAGTAGTATCGTTATTAAACAGATCCATTTTTCCAAATTTGATAGCGTTGTTTCATACAGTGTCCACAGGGCCGATAACCTAAGTCAATGGCTTCTTTTTCTGATACGAAGAATACGCGGTTTTCTTTTTTCATTTTTTTACCTGAACTACACGTAAGCAATCCATAGATTTTCAATTTCGCATTTCCTCCCAAACAAATTCGAATTTGTTTAATCTCATGTCTAAGTTGCTTATCTGTTAATGTACTATGAAGTAACATGCGCGTTAAGCGTTGGTTTCCATTTGCGCAGACTCCCAACCAATCAGCGCAGTCTTGCGTGTCGTTCCCCACATGTATCCGCCGATATTTCCGGAAGCCTGTATTACTCTGTGACAGGGAATTAAATACGCAACCGGATTACTACCAATGGCCGTACCCACTGCACGTGCCGCATTGGGTTTGCCAATACTTTGTGCCAAAGCACCATAGGTGGCAAGTTGGCCCATCGGAATTTTTAATAAGGTTTCCCAAACTTTTAGTTGAAAATCGCTTCCACGTACATGTAGTTGTATCTGTTTTAGTTTGCTCCAATCGTTTTGAAAAATGAACAACGCACTCTGTTGTAACAGATCCAGTTTTCTGTTGCAGGTTGCATTGGGAAACTGTTCCTGCAATTGCGAAAGTGCCGCAGCCTCTTCTTCGTAAAATGCCATATAGCAAATGCCTTTTGAAGTAGATGCCACAATAATATTTCCAAACAAACTTTCCGCAAAACTGTAATTGATAACAAGGTTTTTACCACCATCACGGTATTCGGCAGGCGTCATTCCTTCTATGTTAATGAACAGATCGTGTAAACGACTGGTGCCCGATAAACCTGTTTCGTAAGCGGCTTCAAAAAGACTGGAATGATGTTCTCTCAATAATTTCTTTGCATGCGCTGCACTGATGTATTGCAAAAATTTTTTCGGACTGGTGCCGGCCCATTCACTGAATAGCCGTTGAAAATGGTAGGGGCTCATGTGTATTTGCTCCGCCACTTTTTCTAAACCGGGCTGCTCCTTAAAATGCGTTTGAATATAATCGATGGCTTGCGCTATTCTGCTGTAATTGAGTTGCTGCTGCGTTTGCATGTGTATTGTTTTCTAATGCAAATATCAAGCTACTGAGTAAGCCACACAATCCGAAACTTGCTAAGTGTTGCTGTTGGTCAGGCGACCAACAGCGGCATCGGCCTGTGCTATCCGGCTGTAGTTGATCTGCTGCTGTATTTGAATGGAATGATTTTTCTAATGCAAATATCAAGCTACTGAGTAAGCCACACAATCCGAAACTTGCTAAGTATTGCTGTTGGTCAGGCGACCAACAGCGGCATCAGAGCCTTTTTAAAATGAAACTTTTCAACTACCATAGGTCTCTTGAAATTTCATAATAAGGGCACTATTTATCTCGATATGCACCTGTTAAGCTCGCAGCTTATAGCTAACAGCTAAAAGCTTAAACAAAAATCTTGCGTTTTTAAACAGCCTCCTAATACTTCGGCTTCACATTCATATTATAAAATAGAAAACTCCACTTATCTGTTTCTTCGGCAATTACCTGTTGTGTACTTCGGCCCGCACCATGGCCCGCTTTGGTTTCTATTCTAATCAACACAGGGTTGGTACCAGTTTGTTTTTCCTGCATGTTAGCAGCAAATTTAAAAGAGTGTGCCGGTACTACGCGGTCATCATGATCTGCAGTAGTAACCATGGTAGCAGGATAAGCTGCCGGTTTTACATTATGTACAGGAGAGTATTTGTAGAGGTACTCAAACATTTCTTTACTATCTGCCGATGTTCCATAATCATACGCCCATCCTGCGCCGGCGGTAAATTTGTGGTAACGCAGCATATCCATTACGCCCACTGCAGGGAAAGCCACTTTACACATATCCGGTTTCTGTGTAATGCAGGCACCTACGAGTAAACCACCATTACTGCCACCTTCAATGGCCAGTTTTTCTTTGGAAGTGTATTTATTATCTGTTAGGTATTGTGCCGCTGCCATAAAATCATCAAACACATTTTGCTTTTTGGTTTTAATGCCCTGCTCATGCCAGGCTTCTCCGTATTCGCCACCACCCCTAAGATTGGGTACGGCATAAATGCCACCATTCTCCAATAAAATAATGTTTGATGTGCTGAAGAATGGGGTAAGACTTACACTAAAACCACCATACGCATACAACAAGCAGGGGTTATTGCCATCCAACACCAAACCTTTTTTATAGGTAATGATCATTGGTATTTTGGTACCATCTTTCGATGGATAAAAAACCTGTTTGGATTCGTACTCTTCCGGCTTGAATTCTACTTTGGGCTGTTTGTATAATTCAGCCTTGCCAGTGGCGATATCCATTTTGTAAATGGAATAAGGTGTGGTATAACTGGTATAGCCATAAAACAATTCTTTATCATCGGCCTTGCCGCCAAAACCACTGGCACTACCTAAGCCCGGTAAGGCAATTTCACGAATCTGTTTTCCGGTTTTATCGTACTGGTATACTTTACTCACGGCATCTTTCAAATAAGAACAAAACAAAAAACCACCAGCCGATGAGGTGCTCAGCACTTCGGGTTTGGCATCTACCAAAACCTTCCAGTTGGCTTCTTCCGGCGTGGCAATGGGCGCCACCATTAGTTTGCCGGTGGGTGCATTGCGGTCGGTTTGTATGTATACGTTCTGATCATCTACATCCACTACGCCATGCGTATTTTTCATATCGGCAACCATCGTTTTTACGGTTGCATTGGGGTTGGTCAGGTCCAGCACAAGTAAGGAATTGCCATACGTTGCATTGGCACAATAAATAAATAACCAGTGTTGGTTTTCGCTAACACCGGCACCGATGTACCGGATGGATTCTTTGGTTCCCGAATAAATGAGCTTATCATCTTTCTGTGCGGTTCCTATTTTATGAAAGAACAATTTGTGGTTATCTGTTTTACCTGCTAAAAAGCTTCCTTCCTTCGGGCGCTCGTAGGTGCTGTAAAAAAATCCTTCATTGCCCTTCCAGCTGGCGCCACTGAATTTTATGTTCTGCATGGTATCGCCTACCTGCTTTTTGTTGATGGCATCCATTACAATAATTTTTTGCCAATCGCTGCCGCCTTCAGAAATATTGTATGCGGCCATAGAACCATCTTTTGAAAAATTAATACCCGCCAGCGAAGTGGTACCATCTTTAGAAAAAGTGTTGGGGTCTAAAAACAATTCAGCCGCACCACCTTCTACCGGTTCGCGGTACATTACATATTGGTTTTGTAAGCCTGAGTTTTTAGAATAGTAATTGTATTTACCCTCGCGTGTAGGTGCAGAAAACTTTTCATAATTAAACAGGTGCTCATAGCGTTTACCAATGGCATCGCGAAAGGGGATCTGTTTCAGGTAGTCTTGTGTTACTTTGTTTTCTGCTGCCACCCATGCCGCGGTTTCGGCACTGGTATCATTTTCCAGCCAGCGGTACGGATCGGCTACTTTGGTGCCGAAGTAATCATCTATTACACTAGTGTCTTTTTGTGTTTGTGGGTATGTCACATCAATCATGGTAAAATTGGTGGGTTTGCTTTTGCAGGAAAATAAAACGAGTACAGCAAATAAGGGAAGCAGTTGTTTGCGCATAAGAGTTGTTTGAGGTAGTAAGATAAGAATTTTTATCAATGGGTTTTAGCTGTTCCCTTTTTACCTATCCCGCTCTAAGCGTGAACCGCCAGGTCGGCTATCGCTAGATCCGTTGGGGGAATAGGCTGCATTTTTTTGAAAGAGGTGAGTGAAGGTTAAGAGGTGTTGGGTTGATTTTAAAGGTGACATCCTGTGGAGAAAAAACCAGAGGTATTTTTTGAAGAAGATATTACAGGAATATTTTTATTTGTGTTTCACAACCATTTTATATAATTCATCTGTAGAGATAAGTTTATCCCATTTTTTGCTTCTTAAACCCTTGATCAACTCTTTGTCACCTGTCCAAAGTTTACCACGAATATGTTCTGTTAAGGCTACGAATTCAGTATCATCAACATCTATATCGCTTGTCAACTTTTCTGCTTTGGTAAATAATATTCTTGGAATTAATTCTACATTAACGTGTTGTGCTATTAAAGTCAATCACCCGGTTATTCGAGATCTCTTGTCGCTCACGGCCGCTGGGCCTCGTGCCTGTTACCGGGCTGCTTTGGCCTCTGATCAGATCTGCTTCGCATGATCTGATCTGTCTACGCTTCGCTGGACACCGAACCCAAAGAGGCCCGTCCACAGGCACTGATTAGGGTTTATTCATCAAACATCTTAAATAGACAATTTTTCATTAAAATACTATTTAGAATGGCCTCTGAAAAAAAGCGTTAAGAAATTTACGGAATGTAGCGTTAAGAAATGAACGGTGCTTGGCTATCATACACTGTCAAAAAACACATTTGCATCATTATTAAACTATAGTTGGGCTTTAGACTTCGTTCATTTTAGCGGAATGAAGTAAATTTTAGCTTTTTTTCAGCAGCCTTGACTTTTTTTGTTACTTTTTTGTGTCAAGACAAAAAAGTAAATAGAGGTACTGCTATTTATTAACCTATTTGAAGTATTTAATAGCACAACACGTTAGAGTATAGATTCAACTTGGATTTGGGCTGTAAAATAATTTTCGAGATCTTACTGTTAGTATTAAGTATAGCGCTGAAGGCAATATTGGTGTCTATTACAACCCTCATATTCCTAATTTATTTTTCGTCTTTGCCCAACGCCCTTTTTTAATCTTCTTAACCAGATCATCTACATCCTTTTGGGTTGCTTTTGATTTGCGGGATATTTCTTTAAAAGCAAATAAATTGGCAATCTCCTGCAAGTCTTCCAGTTTGGTTGAGGAGGGCAAACGAAAAACAACTTCTTTTGAGGTTCTTTCAATTATCATGTTTTCCTTTTTGTAAATATACAATAAAGCAGGCTGTTTTAATAGAGATTTACCTCTCGGCCGGTTCTTGAATATACTCAATTCTATTCTCATAGGGGAGTTGGTTGGTGAATTATTTTTTGCCACTGAGCTCACAGATTATCACAGATTTATTTCTTACCAGAAACTACCAAACATGTATTCACCTTGCCTGCGCAGAAGGGAGGTTCGTACCCGCGGCTTAGCATGTTACGGGGTGGGTTGAACGTCATTGCGGGCAGACGTTATTGCTGATGACGCCGCCCCCAAACTTTTACCTATGCTACTTTATGCGTGAACCGCCAGGTCAGCTATCGCGAGACACGATGGGGAATAGGCTGCTTTTTTTGAAGGAAGAGTTGGGTTGTTTTTTATAGGGTAACTGCCTGAGGCGAAAAAAAATTGCTAAGTTTCTATTGTGTTTACTGCAAAGCATTTACCACTGCTCAGCATCCGCAAAGTCCTCTATCGAGAGACATTTGCGGGGAACTGGTTTTTATTTTTTAGGGAGAGGAGACTTTGCGGAGAATGAAAAATGAATCAACCTATATCAGGCCGAGACAACCTAATGCTGTGTGTATAGTCGACGCTCCGCAATATAGCTAATGCGATGTTAGCTGGATGTTGCCATCCTTTATAATTGCTCATTCAAAGCTTTAAGTCTCTCATTAATTATTAATCGAAAATGTACATGGTGGTCATGAATTATTTTATACTGTTTCATCGATCCTTCTCTGTACTTCTCTAAGATCGGTTTTAGTATCGGATAAATCGACCCTCTTAAAGCTGGGATTTGATTTGGTTGAGCTATTGAAATTTCTAATTCTAATTTCGAATACTGATAATAAATATCAGACAATGTCTTTGATAATTCTCCTTCATATTTTATTATGCCAATAGTCAGATCTTTTTTAATGTCTAAAAATTTCTGGTCATGCATGAAAAGTGTCAAATGTGCTTCTGCAATATCACATTCATATTGTCGTCTCGAAAATTCTTTTTCTTCTTTTTTTACGTCTTTATAGTTGTCGAATTCGAAACTTGAAGGCATCAGTCGAACAAGGTAATAAAGCCAAGCAGATAATTTCTTATGATAGTCAAAAATCGCATCTCTTTCGGCCGATTTGAAATTTAATTTATGCTGATTGCTCAAAGATAAATTAGCTTTCAATTCCTCTGTACTTATTACCAATTCAGTCTTAATACTCTCTACAATTTCTGTTATCTCACCAATATCTTCTTTTGTAGCTTGATTAGTAGCTTTTGCTTCAAAATATTTTGGCCAAAAGTTTTTAAGTAAATAGTATAGCAATAGTCCTAGAACTAATACTATAGTCTGTATCAATATTACTTTTACTGTCTCCATATGCAATTACAGCTAACGGTTTGCGGCTTGGCGACGGTGGGGCAATCGAAGTACAAAAGTTAAGTTTTGTACAAATGCTCAATAGAATTACTACTGTTGAGGTTTGCTCTTCAGCCAAACTATTGCCGAGCTGATGTTTGTGGCCTTATTTTATTTTACGTTTGATGCTGAAATCTTTCGTCCTGCGTCAATTAAAATTATGTTTTTACTATTTTCAGTTTTTAATTCTTTTAAAAGTTTGTGTACTTTTTCCAGTTCTGTATTGTCAAAGTATAAAATAACTTTTATAGATTTTTGAGTGCTGTTTGCTTTCTCATAAATCTCGACCTGCTTCGATAAATTTTGTTTCAGTTTAGAATTAGAAGCAAGTTTGAATTCAATTAAGGTTTTGTCTTTTGAACCTTTTGAAATTGCGTAATCAACAGGTCCACGACCATTATTAGCTTCTCTGTTTACATCAAAATCGGAAGCATACCAAGTTAAACGATAAATTATTTGTAAATCTTCTTCTCGTTTTATCGGTTTGTGGTCTATGTAAAACAGTCGGTATCCATCGTTATTTTCTATAACCTGTTTCAGAAATTCAATTCGACCTAATGCTTCTTCGTAAGAACTGTCAGCCTTAATTTCATAGAAGTTTGATTTTTCAAGTAAAGTCTCAACGAAACGGCTTATTTGATGTACAAATAATGTTTCAACCTCGTTTACCTTTTGTTTTGATATGTTTTTTGCCCCTTCTTTATTTTCTTCCTTTTGTTTAATGAACCACTTAATTATTTCGGGAAAATTCCTAATTGTTTCTTGAACTGCGATTGTGATTTCCTTTTGTGTATTTCTTTTATTTTTTGGTGATTTAGGAAGCCTCTTTTGAAAATAATTTAGTATTTCATTTCGTAACTGATCGTTAGGAATACTATTGCATATTCTTCTGAAATCACCACGCAGGTCATTGCCATTAATCCAATTATCATCTTTTGTCAAAATGTCCCTTGGTGTTAGAATAACAAAGTCGTCAAAAATAAATGGTAATATAAATTCCTTCGGCATCCATCGTTCTAAATCGTAGTCAAAGTAGACTTTGTCAACTTTTATTAATTTTTGATACTCTTTTGAAATATGTTCTTTTGTAAAATTTTCCGTGTAAGTTAATAAAAACTCTTTGGTCAAATTTGTTGTAAAATCACTAATGTTATCTTTCCCAACCCCTATTTCAAACAGTCCTGCTTTTTCAAGGTGAGAAGTTTGAGTAATTTTTTCCTTGCCTAAATCGTCAAAAACGATGTGCATTGAAGAAGACATTGCTTTCCCAAATTTTTCTCCCAAACCACTTCCACCATTTCCAACTTTGCTATATCCAAACCAATTTTGTCTAACTTCTGGAAATAAGTACCAAGACTTAACTTGTGAAATATCACTTACTCCCTCTTCAGATTTTTTTTTCAAAAATGTCAAGTAGTCAAGAATCTTAGTATGTAATTCTTGATATTCTTCTTTTTTGCTGCCAAAAAGTAAAAAGGGGTCAATAAAAAGAGGCAGGTCATTTATTAAGGAAACATTGAAGGCTCCATAATTTTCTAAATCGTCAACCGAAATATCAAAAAAGTCTGTAAAATATATTTTCATTTGGTCAAATTATAGTTAGTCTATTCGGTCTCGGTAATATTCCCACCAACACTTAAATATCCACAACTACTACCCTCAAACCTTCGCACATCCCTCTCAATTAAGTAGCTATCCGCAAATTCACTTTGTTTTTAAGTAGCAACAATTTACCCAAAAAACCCAACCCTCCCACCGGGAAAAATCCCGTATTTTTTCATCCACCTATACAAAAATGCAAACCCTTTGCTAATCAATATAATATTGAGCCCCAGCGGCGCTTCCCTTTTTTATTTTACAACCATCACGTACCGATCGTGCCATCTCTTTGGCGGATGGATGATGCATAAACGGTCTATCGCTTATGCATGTGGTGTACCTACGGCACACCTGATTTCTTTTCCATTTTTTTTGGGCTACCGAGCGGTTGCCCCGATGGGGCAATGACGATATTGCATTTTGTGACAATGCCACAGAAGCAAAAAGAAATGCCTAAGAAAAGCATGAACCGCGATCTGTATATCCTTTCCCTGCCCCATCGGGGCAACCGCTCGGTAGAAACCAATCGTTTCAAAAATAAAGTGTGCCGTAGGTACACAACCGGTGTTTTGATATTGGGCGGGCACGCAATAAAAGGGGTATTACATAATTGATTTGCTGCCCAATGATCTGAACGTACAAGTGAGTGACACAACAGGCGATGCCATGAAAAGCATAACGCTCAACGCATAACGCAGAACGCTCAACGCTCAACGCATAACGCATAACGCAGAACGCTTAACGCAGAACGCTTAACGCTGTGCTTTGTGATTATTAGCTGTATACTTGATAACTACCTTCTACCTTCGTACCTCGTACCTCAAACTTGTTACTTCAAACTTCGTACTTACCCAAGCCAACTCCTTCTTACCTTCGTGGCTCGTACTGTAAACCTCGTACTTACCCATGCCTTTTAAATTGAATTCCGAATATTCTCCTGCCGGTGATCAGCCTTCTGCTATTCAGCAATTAACGGATGGTGTTGATAATGGCGAGCAGTTTCAAACCCTGCTGGGGGTTACGGGTTCGGGTAAAACATTTACCATTGCCAACCTGATTCAAAATACGCAGCGGCCTACCCTGGTGCTTACGCATAACAAAACCCTGGTGGCGCAATTGTATGGTGAGTTCAAACAATTTTTTCCGGAGAATGCGGTGGGCTATTTTGTTAGTTACTACGATTACTACCAGCCCGAAGCCTATATGCCGGTGAGCGATGTATACATTGAAAAAGACCTGAGCATTAATGAAGAACTGGACAAACTGCGGCTGCAGGCTACCTCGCAATTACTAAGTGGCCGGCGCGATATTATTGTGGTGGCCAGCGTGAGTTGTATTTATGGTATGGGTAACCCTACCGAGTACGAGAACGGCATCATCCGCATTCACAAAGGCATGGTGATTTCGCGCCAGGGATTTTTGCATGCACTGGTAAATAGTTTGTATAACCGATCGCAGGGAGATTTTACACGGGGTACGTTTCGTGTAAAAGGTGATACGGTAGATATTAATTTACCCTATGTAGATTTTGGTTACCGCATTACTTTTTTTGGCGATGAAATTGAAGAGATCGAAAGCATAGAAACCAGTAGCAGCAAGCGTATTGGCGTAATGGAAAATGCCGCCATCTTTCCCGCCACCTTATACCTGGCACCCAAAGACATGATTGTGGAAGTAATGCACGAGATACAGGACGAGATGATGGCGCAGGTGGAATATTTTAAAACAACCGGCAAATACATTGAAGCACAACGATTAAAGGAACGCGTGGAATACGATATGGAAATGATTCGCGAACTGGGTTATTGTAATGGTATTGAAAACTACTCCCGCTTTTTCGACCGCCGCAAACCCGGCACCCGCCCCTTCTGTTTGCTGGATTATTTTCCGAAAGATTTTTTGATGGTGATAGATGAGAGTCACCAAACCATTCCACAGGTAGCCGGAATGTATGGCGGCGACAGAAGCCGTAAAATGGTATTGGTAGATTATGGTTTTCGATTACCCAGTGCCATGGATAACCGTCCCTTGAATTTTCATGAGTTTGAAAGCCTAACCGGACAAACCATTTTTGTAAGTGCCACACCCGGTGATTATGAACTGGAGAAATGCGGTGGCGTAGTGGTAGAACAAATTGTGCGCCCAACAGGATTATTGGATCCACCAATTGAGATACGCCCGAGTGTAAACCAGATAGATGATTTGCTGGATGAAATTGACAAAACGGTTAAGCAGGATTATCGTGTATTGGTAACCACACTTACCAAACGAATGGCTGAGGAAATGGATAAGTATTTGGGTCGTATCAACATCAAATCCAAATACATTCATAGCGATGTGGATACTCTGGAGCGCGTGGAAATATTACGGCAACTGAGATTGGGTGAGATCGATGTGTTGGTGGGTGTGAATCTGTTACGGGAAGGTTTAGACTTGCCGGAGGTAGCATTGGTAGCGATATTGGATGCAGACAAAGAAGGTTTTTTACGTAACGAAAGATCGCTGACACAAACGGCTGGTCGTGCAGCAAGGAATGTGGATGGCCGCGTAATTTTCTATGCGGATAAGATGACGGAAAGCATGCAACGCACCATTGATGAAACCAGTCGACGTAGAGAAAAGCAGGTGATTTATAATACAGAGCATGGCATTACCCCAAAAACCATCATCAAATCGCGCGAACAGGTATTTGCGCAGGGATCGGTATTGGATATTAAAGGATACGACCCATCTAATCCATACGCATTACAAAAAGATGAAGCACTGGTAAAACACGAAGCGGCACAGGAGCAGGAAAGTTACCAGACCATTCCGCAAATGGAGAAGGCCATAGCCAGAACCAAAAAAGAAATGGAAAAAGCTGCGCGTGATTTAGACTTTATTGAAGCGGCGAGATTGCGGGATGAAATGTTTAGATTACAGAAGGAATTTGAAAATTTGAAAATTTGAAAATGAAGGATGGATATTTTTTTCTGATTCTCCAATAAATAATCCCTTTGCGTACCCTTGCGCCATAGCGGCTTTGCGGTAAAAAAAAGACACTCATGTAAAACCCTACACCCATGAAAAAACTACTCGGAGTTCTCTTCATCAGTCTTCTCTCATTAAGCGCCTCTGCACAAGAGAAAACACACAGCGCAGGAAAACATAACCCCCAAAAGGAAACGCAAACAGTAGAAGCTGCATGCGGCCAATGTCAGTTAAAATTACCCGGCAAAAACTGCGACCTCGCCGTTCGCATAAATGGCAAAGCCTATTTTGTAGATGGCATACACATAGACTCTCTCGGCGATGCACATGCCAATGATGGTTTCTGCAACGCCATCCGCAAAGCCAAAGTGCAGGGCGAAGTAGTGAACGATCGTTTTAAGGCAACTTATTTTATGCTGGAAGCGGATAAGAAAAAGAACTAACCGCCGCTTAAATCTCACTATATGAAAAAAATAACTGGCACTATTGCATTGTTATTTATGGCAGTTTGCTCTTTTGCGCAACCCCCACGCCTTATTGTTCGTGGAGATGATATGGGGTATGCACATTCCGGTAATCTGGCATTGATCAAATCTTTTAAAGAAGGCATTGAAACTTCTATTGAAGTTATTGTTCCCTCACCATGGTTTCCGGAGGCTGTAAAATTGTTACAACAAAATCCAACGGCAGATGTGGGCATACACCTGGCATTGAGCAGTGAATGGGAAAATGTAAAATGGAAACCGTTAACTCAGGGCGCTTCTATTAAAGATGCCAACGGCTATTTTTATCCGATGATCTTTCCCAATAAAAATTATCCCGGGCAGGCGCTTACAGAAAATAAATGGCAGCTGGCTGATATTGAAAAAGAATTTCGGGCACAGATAGAAATGGCCATTAAATTGATTCCGCGTATCAGTCATATTTCATCTCATATGGGTTGTGTGGAATCCAGTCCTGAAATCAAAGCAATGACCAAACGATTGGCCAGAGAATACCATATTGATATTGATCTCGAAGAATACAAAGTAACCTACGCAGGTTTTGCAGGCGCACATACCACCGCCAATGAAAAAGTAGAAAGTTTTATTGCGATGCTCGCAAAACTGCAACCCGGTAAAACCTATTTGTTTGTAGAACATCCGGGGTTTGATAATGAGGAACTGCGGGGCATCTGGCATATAGGTTATGAAAATGTGGCGGCAGACAGACAGGGTGTAACAGATTTGTTTACCAACGAAAAAGTGAAAGCAGCTATTAAGCAGAAAGGAGTACAGTTGATTAGTTATAAGCAACTTGTTTTATAATGAAACGAGTTGTTGGTCAGCGATCCACCATAGCGAAAATTTTACCGCTAAGGCGCTAAGAAACGAGGAACCGCTAGGAAAAGCCCCTTGCGTCTTTGCGCCTTTGCGTGCAAAAAATTCTCGCAAAGGCGCAAAGGCGCAGTTTAGGACACTACAATTTAAAAACTACTATTAAGAGTTGGCATTACTCAGTGCGATCTCAATTTGTTTGAGATGATCAAAATTATGCTGTGCCACTTTATCAAACTCCTGTTGTAATGTGCGAATACCCGCAGCGGTATGAAAAAAAGTTTTGTGCTCTGAGCCGGTGTAATATTTTTCTGCAAGATGTATGATAGAATTGCGAACAGAAATAAATACCTGTTTGCTGATAGCCAAAGGATAGGTATCGTAATCAAACATTTCCTTCCATCTATCCTGATCAAACACAACTACAAAAGCATGTTCTTCTGCAATGGCTCTTTTAATTCGTTCATGTAAAACAATCTCTGCATCCGCAAGGTGATGAAGTATCTGGCGAATGGTCCATTTGCCGGGACCATACGATTTGTTGAGATCGTTTTCTGATAGATCAAAAAAAGAAAAGGTTTTGGTTTGTGTGGTTTTGAGGAGGTCGATGGTTTGCATAAATATAATTAAGTAACGTCATTTCGACGAGGAGGAACGACGAGGAGAAATCTCATCACTTGTATGAGATTTCTCTCCCTCATTCTTCGGGCTCGAAATGACGGTTTATTTTTTTAGAACAGCATCAACCTGTTTCTTTAATGCATTCCACTTACCCAACAATTCTTTGAACTGAACCTGTGTTTGATTTACACCGGCAATGGTTTGCGTGGTGGGTGGCATATCGGTATCGTGTAAAATATTGAGTAGTCCGTTGAACGCAGCATTTACACTACCCAATGTGGGTGCGGTGCTGGTGGCACCTCCACCTCTTCTACCTCCGGCTGCGCCTTCTATGGCAGCTACTTCCTGCTCCAGTTTGGTCAGTGCTTCAACACCTGTTCCGCCCTTAGCAATCAACTCTTTTAATTGTTTGCCTGCGGTGGTTATTTCTTCTCTTGCTTTTATAGAAGCAAGCCTTCCTTCATAACAGGTAAGTGATAAGCTGTGTTGCTTTTGTAATTCTGCCATACCTGTTTTTACACGTGGATCCATTTTTAAATTGAAAGATTGCGTGTAGCTTTTTCCATTCACTGTAAGTTTTGCTGTATACATTCCGGGTAATACCCAGGGCGAATTTTTATCGGGTGCTGTGTTTTCATAAATGGCCGTCATGGGGAATGATACGGGTTCATCTACCGGCGCATAATGCATATCCCATAAAAAGCGATGCGAACCGGCATCGGCAGAAAGTATTTGTTGCGGACGGATCCAGTACAACGGAATATTTACATCAGGAATAGCATAAGGCTTATCGTTGCTGCTGTATTTGCGAACAGATTTACCAGCAGCATCAAGAATCTCCATTGTTACTTCACCCTGCGCTTTTTCTGCAAGATAATAATCGATGATGGCACCATCGGGCGGGTTTTGTCCGCCGGGTTCTTCCTGTGGCAAAGGTGTATCGGTATTCATATTCCAGCGAATGCGAATAGCGGTTTGTGGTTTGTACAGTATGGCTTTTTCTGCGGCAAGCGAAGCACTGAGTTGGCGAAGGGGTGTTACATCATCCATAATCCAAAAGCCTCGACCATGTGTTCCCAAAACCAAATCATCATCTTTAATCACCAGATCACGAATAGAGGTTGCCGGCATATTTAAACGAAGTGATTGCCAATGCTCTCCCTCATCAAAAGATACATACACTGCATTTTCAGAACCGGCATATAATAGTCCTTTTCGTTTCGGGTCTTCCCTTACTACATTAATCGGTTCGTTTGCGGGAAGTCCATTGGTAATGAGCTTCCAGGTTTTACCGCCATCATTTGTTTTGTAAGCATAAGGGCGCATATCATCGCAACGGATTCTGTTCACTGCTGCATATACCGTGTTGTTATCAAAATGTCCTGCATCCATCAAAGAAACTTTACTCCAGGAAGTAATGTCCGGAGGTGTTACATTTTTCCAGCTCTTACCACCATCACGTGTTAGCTGTATCAGGCCATCATCGGTTCCGGCCCAAATGGTGTTTATGTCTTTGTAGGATGGGGCAACGGTATAGATCACACCGCGGCGTGGCATTGTTTTCATCTCTTCGCTTGTGTAAATGCCAACACTGGAAGGAATGTCCCAACTTTCTCTGGTTAAATCCGGACTAATGGTTTCCCAGCTATTACCACCATTGGTGGTTTTAAACAGAACATTACCTGCGAAGTACAATGTTTTGGGATCTATGGGAGAAAACAAAACTGGCGCCGTTCTTACAAAACGATATTTACCACTGCGTATCGCTTCGGGTGCAATGTTTTGAACCTGTCCGGTACGTTTATCAAATTTGGTGATCTTGCCGCCATAAATAATATTCGGATCAAGCGGATCCGGTGCTACATAACCATATTCTTCCACACCCACCGGATGCCATTCGCGAAAAGTAATTTGTCCATCATTACCTCTCGAAGAAATGCCTACTGAACCACTCTCCTGTTGTCCGCCATACACATTGTAAGGAAAGGCATTGTCTGTACTTACATGATAAAACTGAGCAGTCGGTTGGTTATACCACGAAGAAAAAGTTTCTCCCCCATTCACGGTAACCATGCCTCCCTGGTCAAGCGCAATCAACATTATTTTTGGATCGTTGGGATTGATCCAGATTCTGTGATAATCATCCCCACCCGGTGCACCGCGAAAGCCGGTCCATGTTTTAGCACCATCGGTAGATTTCCAGGTTACTACATTGGCACTGTACACAATATCTGCATTGGTAGGATCCACTTTTACTTCTGCAAAATCGCTGCCACGGCCCCAATAACGACCATCGGTACTCATGAGTGTCCAGCTTTCGCCGGCATCATCACTTCTGTAAATACCACCATACCTGCCGGCATCTACCGTTGCATATAAACGTTTGCTGTTAGTAGGTGCAATACCAAAACCAATTCTGCCCAGGCCCTGTTGTGTGGTGGGTAAACCTTTGGTAAGATGTGTCCATGTATTACCCCCATCTATGGATTTATATAATCCGCTTTCTGTTCCGTTCCATTGGCCATTTTCCCATGGTCCCTGGCGACCGGCCCATAAATCGGCATATAAAATATTGGCATTATTGGGATCGAAGTTTACCTGAACGGCACCGGTATTTTCGTCTTTGTATAAAACGCGTTCCCAGGTATTGCCGCCATCCAGACTTCTATACACGCCACGTTCAGTGTTGGGTCCGTAAGGGTGACCCAGCACTGCCACAAAAATTCTATTTTCATTTTTTGGGTCGATGATGATATCGCCTATCTGCTGGCCATCTTTCAATCCCATGTTCTTCCATGTTTTACCGGCATCGGTAGATTTGTATACGCCATCGCCCACAGAAAGGTCGGGACGCTGAATGCCTTCTCCACAACCAACATACACAATGTTGGGGTTAGATTCTGAAACGGCAATATCGCCCACAGAGCCGGTAGGCATCTGATCAAAAATGGGTTTCCAGGTGCGGCCATAATCGTTGGTTTTCCAAACACCACCATTGTTTACGCCGATATAAAACACACTGGGTTGTGATGGAACGCCAACTGCACCAACGGTTCTGCCACCACGGTGCGGCCCAATCATGCGCCATTGCATACTGTTAAATAAGGAGGGCGAAAAAGGTTGTGATTGAACAAGTGTTGCAGACAAAACACAAAACAGAATAAGGGATAATTTTTTCATGTGCAGCGTGGTTGGTTATGTGGGGTATTAAATTACGCTAATAAGATGGAGATAAAAATTTTTGCCACTGATTGCACTGATTAACACAGAAAAGTTCAGTGCAAATCAGTGCAATCAGTGGCAACCCTTCTACTTCTTAACCACCAGGTAAGCACCCGCAACTAGCAGTACTACACCAAGCAGTTTAACCCAGCTAATATTTGATTGCGGAAAACCAAAAACTCCCAGGTGATCATAGAGAAGGGCAACAATAAATTGCCCGGCAATAACCAGCGCAAACACATTGGCCGAACCAATACGCGGCACAGAAAAAATAATGACGGTAACAAAGAAAGCACCCAGTAAGCCGCCACTGTATTTATACAATTCAACCGCCTTTAATTCTGCAAAAGAGGGAACGGGCTGTTTGGTAAAAACAATAATTAATCCTAGCAAAACAGTTCCTACCAGAAAAGAAATAAATGCAGCGACCCAGGGATTATTAATGGCAAAGCGAAGCTGGCTGTTAACACCAGCCTGTGTGGTAATGGTTAGTCCGGCTAATGCGGGCAGGAGGTAAAAAAGATATTTCATATCAATAAAGATAGAAATAAACAACTGCGCCTTTGCGACTTTGCGGGCAATAATTCTCGCAAAGTCGCAAAGGCGCAGTTGAATGATAATCTATTTATTATTTAGTTAGCGGCGGTGGTGGTGGTGGCGCATCGCTGTTAAAGATGTCGCGGTATTTTTTCCATACGCCATCTTCCATTTTCCAGGTAACAATGTATTTACCTTTTTCCATAGAAGCACCTTCGTTGGTTAATAGTTCGTAAGTTCCTTCTTCAGAAACCAATTCGCTTGAGCCAATGATTTCTGTTACCTGAAGTTTCAGATTTTCAATACCCATCTGGCGCATGCCGCCAAACAATGCTTTTAAACCCTCTGCGCCACAGGCTTTCGGCATATTGCTGGGCATCATACAACCATCTTTTGTGTAGAGAGCTGCCATAGCAGCGGTGTCTCCTTTTTTCATTGCATCAACAAAACTGGCATTGTTGGCCTCAATACCTGCCTTAGCAGAGTCGAGGTTAAACGCAGGGGCCGCATCTTTGGTACCAGCAGACTCACCGCAAGACGCAAACAGAAAAGCGGAAAACAAAACGAAGCATAATTTTTTCATGTAATATGGTTTTTACACAAACTACTCATTGCTTTTGAAAAATGCAAGTTTACGCCGAATGCTAAACGCAGAACGCTTAACGCTTTAGTATTTTTTGCGTTAAGCGTTCTGCGTTTAGCATTAAGCGTGGTTACAGTTTATCGTAAAGCGCGCGCAGTTTTTCTCGTGTCATGATTTTTTCCCAATCTTTTCCTAAGGCGTTTTCCCATAGGGGTTTCATACCAAGGGATACATTCATCATTTTATCAAAATCTTCTTCTGATAATCCCTTACAAATACCAGCAGGAATATCTATTTTATTTTTCTCAACCATGTATTTGAACTCTTTCACACCTGCGGGATAATACTCTTCCAGGTGGTTCATCACAATACAATTACCAATGCCGTGTTTGGTGCCAAGTAAGTAACTCAATCCATAGCTAACTGCATGTGCCACACCTACCTGTGAGTAGGCAATGCTCATACCACCGGCATAAGAAGCCATCATCAGCAGGTCATCACTTTCCTCGTCCCAATGATTTTTATCAACAAATACTTTTTGGCAGAGCTGTAAGGCTTTTTCGCCATAGCTTTTACTGAACTCATTTAAAAAAGTTCCTTCCAGGCTTTCAATACAATGTATATAGCAATCCATGCCGGTATAAAACCGTTGATTGGCAGGGGCATCCTTTGTTAATTCAGGGTCAAGAACGATCTGATCAAACGGCGTAAAATCACTGTTCATGCCCAGTTTACGGGTAGGGCCGGTTAATACGGTGGTACGACTTACCTCCGCACCCGTACCACTTAAGGTAGGTATACCGGCTTTGTAAACACCAGGGTTCTGCACCAGATCCCAACCTTGGTAATCGGCTGATGAGCCGGGGTTGGTCATCATTAACGACACAGCTTTGGCTAGGTCCATAGCAGAGCCTCCGCCAATACCAATCACACCGCTAATGGTTCCGAATTCGTTGATCAACTGATGTGCTAAATCATCTACCTGTGTGGTTTTGGGCTCATAGGTGACATCTACTAAAATAACTTTGTCTCTACCCCTGAGTGGTATGCGATTCAACAATGGCCTGCCTTCAAAAAAATGATCAACCAGAAAGATCATGGGTGCATCCCCTTTTCTTTGTGGGGCCAGTATTTGGTCCAGCTGGTTAAAACTGCCACGGCCATATACTACATAACTCACCATTTTAAAATTTCGGAAACTCATAGTTGTATTCTTTATTGAAACAGATAATGCCAATGCTTCTGCAAACCTACTTTAGAAAAGGTGAATGGCAAACAGGATTTGATCGCGATACAGATCTGCTATGGAATGTAAACTATATTGCCGGTAAGCTGTTTACTTATATAAAATTATCACATAATCTTTTAACTTTAACCCTTGCAGGTAACCTCTGTACTATAGATGCATTTTTTAACACAACTACATTACCTTTTTATTTTGCCTGGCCAATGGCTGTTGGATAATTTATTTACCCGTACCGTTGTTAAATACCTTAACCCGGATGTACTGCTTTCGGGTGCGCAGGTGCTGATTGTTTGTATTGCGATTGTGGTTTCTTTTATATATCTGTACTTGTTTAATAAAAAGCGTGTCTTTTTTTATACTGAAAGGGTTCGTGTACATCTGGAAAACTGGCTTTCGCAGGTAATTATGGAAGAGGCCGAGGGCACAGCAGTAGTATCTAAAAAAATACAGCGGATATTAGGTACCCGCGAGGCCCGACAATATGCCATTGATGAGTTGATCCGTTGCAAGAAGAATTTTTCGGGAGCGGTAGCAGAAAACATTGTGGCGTTGTATTTGCAATTGGATCTGAAAAAATACTCTCTCAGGAAACTACTGAATAAAAACAGCTGGCATATAAAAGCGAAAGGGATACAGGAATTGTACCTGCTGGATCAGAAAGATGTGCTCGTCACCATTTACCGAAATACCAACAGCACCAATGAATATGTACGCATGGAAGCACAAACCGGTGTTATTCACCTGACAGGTTTTCCGGGGCTTCGTTTTTTAGATGTGATCTCTTACCCGCTTACAGAATGGCAACAGTTGAAACTGCTTGAGCAATTAAGGTTGTATCCTGAGAAAGAAGATATTTCTGATAAAATTCCTCACTGGTTAAAATCTCCCAACACATCTGTTGTTGTATTTACCCTAAAACTTGCAGATGATTACCAGTTTTTTTCTGTGAGAACACAGGTGATTGATTGCCTGGTGCATCCAGAAAAAGAAGTTCGGAGTCAGGCGGTTAAAACCCTGATCAGATTAGCAGACGAAAGAACACCCTCTATTTTACTAGGTTATTTTAGTAAAGAGCCCCTCATTAACCAGGTATACATATTGGAAGCACTTCGTTCTATAGCAACAGAAGAACAGTCGGAGTATTTGATACGCCTGCTGGATAATGAGAACGATACCATTAAATTAAAAGTAGCTATGGTACTGGCAGAAAGCGATCCTAACGGATTGGCTTTACTTGAGAAAAAGGCAATAGAACAACCCGAACCTTATTATCGCATATTACGTCATGTTAAAACTGTAAAATGACCTGGGGTATCGTATCAGATATTATTTTCGACATACTTACCTACGGTATATTCCTGTATTCGGTAATGCTGCTTATTTCTTATATCCTGATAGCATTGTACTCTGTTGGGGAAACAAATAAGTACATGCATAAGAACAGCTTTACCGATTATCGTGTACTCGCAGCTTCTTCTCACGCACCAACCGTAAGTATTCTGGCTCCGGCATATAATGAAGGAAAAACCATTGTTGAAAATGTAAAATCACTCTTATCTATTTATTATGCCAACCTGGAAGTGATCATTATCAATGATGGTAGTAAAGATGATTGCCTGGATAAACTAATACAGGCTTATGACCTTGAGAAGACAGAATATTTTGTAAACCAACAGATAGCTACAAAAGAAATCCGCGGGATATATAAAAGCAAAAACAGCATTTACCACAAGCTGATGGTGGTAGATAAAGTTAACGGTGGAAAGGCTGATGCATTGAATGTAGGCATCAACGTATCCTCTAACAAATACCTGATGTGTATTGATGTGGATTGTGTGCTGGAGCAAGATGCATTGTTAAAAATGATAAAACCATTTTTGGAACAAACCGATAAACGGGTAATTGCTTCAGGTGGGGTGGTTCGTATTGCTAACTCTTGTATTATTGAAGATGGTAGACTGATTAAAGTAAAACTAGCCGAAGATTACCTACCGCGCATGCAGATACTGGAATACATTCGCGCTTTTATTCTAGGCCGTATGGCATGGAGCCGAATGAATGGGTTGATGCTGATCTCCGGCGCATTTGGTGCTTTTGATAAAGAGATTGCGATTAAATGCGGAGGCTACGATCATAAAACCGTTGGAGAAGATATGGAACTGGTGGTGCGCATGCGCCGCTATATGGAAGAAAATAACGAAGATTATATTGTAACCTATATACCCGATCCACTTTGCTGGACAGAAGCACCGGCCAGTTTTACCATTCTGGGAAGACAGCGAAACCGATGGATACGCGGCACATTTGAAACACTGAAGTTTCACCGTATCATGTTTTTTAATCCCAAATACCGGTTGTTGGGAATGCTGAGTTATCCTTATTGGTTTTTCTTTGAAATGTGTGCGCCGGTAATTGAATTTTTCGGATTTATATTTTTCTTCATTTTTGCATGGACAGGTTTTCTTGACTGGGGATTTTTCTTTAGCTTTTTTATATTCATAGTTTGTTTTGGATATCTCTATTCTTCTTTTGCGGTATTGATGGAGGTATTAACGTTTAACCAATATAAACGACGGATAGATGTGATGCGTTTACTGCTGACCGCCTTAACAGAACCTTTCTATTACCATCCGTTTGTTGTATGGAGTGCAATGAAAGGATACCTTGATATAATCAAGAAGAAAAAAGGATGGGGTGAGATGACGAGGCAGGGCTTTGCCAAGAAAACAACCTCGGCCCAACCCTTACCGGTACCTGCCTCTGTAGCAGAAACCATACCTGATGCTACCGGGGTTGCAGCAACTCCGATAGTGGTACAACCACAAAAAAATAGTATAGAAGAAGATCGCCCCGAATGGATTGTGGAACGAACCATTATTCCGGTAGTTGGCAAGATTACGCGTTTTATTTCCCGGTCAGTAAACTATTACGTAAGGCATGCCATGGTTCTTTTACTTCTATTGGTTTTTGCAAGGGCATTTGAGCTCATCTATGATATCAAACAACATGGCGTGCCTAAGCTACTGGGTAAAGTAATTGTAACCGGATTAGCGAAAGACCTGGCCTTCTTTTTACAAATGGGTGCATTGGGCTATGTGTTGTTTGCTGCTTTTTATCTGGTTCACAAAAAGCTGGCACATGTTATGTACCTCATTACGGCAGTACTGGTTTTATTAATACAGTTTTCTTTATCACAATATTTTATTACCACATTGGTGCCACTAGGGGCCGACCTTTGGAGTTATTCTTTGGCCGATATCAAACAAACCGTTGGTGCTGCAGGAGGTATTCAAACACCCATGATCATTACTTTGGTAATGCTGCTGGCATTAATCATAGCTGCTTTTATTTTTCTTCCCCGTAGGATAAAACTAAATGGATGGATTGCTTTTTTATTTCTGGTATTGTTTTCACTGGCCAGTTTTACCAAGGGTCCTGAGCTCATTAATGAATGGATGCCGGGACAGGAATACAGCAATAACCTGTCGACCAATAAATCCTGGTATTTTTTACATGCTTCGTATAAACATTTTTTTCCTGCAACGGAAGAGATGGATATTTATTCCAATAATTACTCAGGCGATTTTTCTACCAGTGCGGATGATGCCAGTTTATCACAAATAGAGTATGTAGATGAAAAGAATTTTCCTTTTCTGCATAGAGTAGATAGTAGTAAAGATGTTTTATCGCCATTCTTAAATACATCTCCACAAGCACCCAATATTGTGATTGTACTGGTAGAGGGATTGGGAAGGGCTTTTGCTAACAAGGGAGCTTATCTGGGTAATTTTACTCCGTTTATTGATTCGCTTTCTGATAAAAGCTTGTATTGGGAAAACTTTTTGAGTGAAGGAGGAAGAACGTTTGCTGCATTACCTTCTGTACTTAGTTCTCTGCCATTTGCTAAAAGCGGATTTACTGAATTGGGCGTAAGTATGCCCAAACATTTATCGCTGTTAAACCTGCTACAGAAAAATGGTTACCATACTTCTTTTTATTACGGTGGTGATTCGCATTTTGATAATATGGATGTATTCATGCAAAAGAATACCATCAATGCGATTAATGATGAAAAAACATTTCCTGCTGGCTATACAAAAATGCCTTCACGCGATGGATTTAGCTGGGGCTATGGAGATAAAGAATTATTTCGCCGTTATTTTGAAACAAAAAAAGAGGCAAAACAACCCTACCTGAGTGTTCTGCTTACCGTATCTACCCACAACCCGTTTTTTATTAATGACCAGGATGTTTATCTAAAACGTTTTGAAACAAGAATGACTGAACTTGGTTTTTCAGATGATGTCAAAAAACAAAACCGTAATTACAAAGAACAATTTGCCAGTATTCTTTTTGCCGACGATGCGGTGCGTAATTTTATCAATGAATACAAACAGCGTCCTGATTTTGCCAATACCGTTTTTCTGATCACGGGCGACCATCGTATGCCTGAGATACCCATGAGTTCAAAAATTGATCGGTACCATGTTCCGTTGCTGATCTATTCTCCTTTATTAAAAAGAGCAGCTAAGTTTTCATCTGTTTCTACCCACTTTGATATTACACCCAGTTTGCTTGCCTGGTTACAAAAAAGCTATCGCTTACAAATACCCGATACGGTTGGCTGGGTAGGAACCGGGCTGGATACCACACGCCAGTTCAGAAATGTACACGCCTATCCTATTATGCAAACGAAAACAGACCTGATTGATTTTGTGATGGGCAATTATATGCTTAATGGAAATGATTTGTTCAGTATCAGTAATACCATGGATCTTACCCCGGAAAATAATCCGGCTAAAGCCAATGAGCTGAAAGCGGCATTTAATAGATTTAAGGTAAAGAATACAGCGTTTTTACAGACAAAAAAACTGATACCCGATTCGCTGCTACAGAAATATGCCCCCAATTAACTTTATTTGGAGGGCTTCAATGTTTTGTAATAATCGTTGAGGATGGTGGTAACAAGGGGCTGGTACAATTTCCAAAAAAAACTTTTTCGTTCCTGCGGATCATGGCTATTGTACATGAAGTTTTTAAAAAAGGAAACCCCTTTAAAATAAGAGGAAGTTAAGCTGATCGGATTATCAGCAAAATCAGCCGAGAAATAAAAAAAACGATAATCACTGTTCATGTGCACCGTAACAGCGGGGAAGGACGTGGAAAGTCCGTTCTTCTGCAGTAATTTTTCTCCCTCCTTATTTACATCAATGGTAAACCGGGAAATTACGTGGTTAAAGCTGGTATCGGGTTGTATCACATCAAACCAAAACGAATAAGGTGTTTTATCGGGCAGGCCATAATGGTTTTGGCCTTCTGCAGTTGAAATGATGTGGGGAAGCTCTTCGTTAAGGTGCGTTTCGTTTTCCAGTATTACTACCGTTTCATTTTCCTTAATAAACGCAACCCCACTTTTGGTAAAAGGCCAGGTACCGTTGTTTTGTTTTTTATAAGCTTTAATAAGCCAGGTAGGTATTTCTTTATTGGTAGTGGTATCGAATGAGTCAAAATACCGGCCTATCCAACCGGTCCACTTAATCCCAAAAGTATTTTCAAAACGCTTTCTGATAAAAGGCGAAGTTGGAGAGGCCAGACAATTAAATTCGGTGATGATGAGTTTGTGTTTGGCCCGCATTTGATCCAGAAAATAAAAATCCTGCTGGCTCATTCCTCCATATACAATTCCCGATCTTTCTTTACTATCGCCCTGTTGGTACCATTCGTTTTTATAAATGCCATAGGCATCAGTAATATAGGCAACATCTGCATCGTTGCTTAATTGATCCAGTTGTGTGGTGTTAAAACGTTCGAGTCCTTTTATTTGATATTTCCCATCTTCTAATGGAAAGAAACCAAAATAATCATGTTCTCTTTTATATAAGTCGGTTTTGTTTTTACTAAACCGCTCCTGGTTAAGCACCCAATTTAATGAAATGTGTTCCTGACCATGGTTGGTTAAAACGGTTTTATCAATGATGGCCACCACCATTTTTCTTTTTTCTATTCCCAACCAAACTAAAAACATCCATACCGGTAAAAATAGCAAGAACACAATAAGTGCCCTGATAACAGAACCTATGGTTATTTCTTTTAAAAACGATGGAGCCATCCTATACTGATTTGGTATTGGTTACCTTTTGTTTGTGGAAGATATTCCTGGTTAAACCAACTGGCATCAAAACTAAACACATTGAATCGGCTTATTTTTTTCTTGAACAGTAAGCCAGCCTTGTATGAGATGAGGCGAATACTATTATCCAGCTGTATAGAGTTTTGCCTATCGTCTGGTGAAATACCATAACCCGCATTAAAGCCAATCACATCATCTGCACTGCCATAATAATATCGGGCTGATACATTATAGGAAGTAGAGGCCGTTGCGGTAAATGTGCCCGGGGTAAGATAACCCCTTACGCTAAACAACCAACTCTTATAATATTTTCCAAGATAACCGGTATAGATCCAGGTAGGATCGCCTGAAAATTTTAAATAGCGAAACCCGAGCTCGCCCTCAAAACTTTTGGGCAGGTTGGCATACAAAGAAAAACCACCACGCCATTGTGGAAATACACCTACATTATCAGAGTAGCCGGCACTTACATAGGAGTAGAAAGTTTTTGAAATTCGGGGATAAGCTTCTACCTCATATTGTACGCCATTCTCCGTAAAACGATTGGCATAATTTATCCTGCCGGTAATAGATCCTATACCCGTATTGCGTGTATAATCAAAACTGGCCAGGTGCCATGGGTTGGCAAATTGCTTATCAAAATACACATAGTCGTAACTAAGGCCAATGGCATTTTTAGAAGAAGATTCTTTAATACGATTGGCAAGTGCCCTGGCTTCGCTGTTGTTTTTGTTCAGCTTAATGGCTTTGTCTATGGCCGTTTGCGCATCCGCAAAACGGCGAGTGGCATTTAGTATTTTTGCTTTTCTTACCCAAAGGTCTTGCGATTCAGGATTTATAACAAGTGCATCTTCCACAATTTGTAATGCTTTCTTGTTATCATCATTCCAGTATTCCAGATCGGCAAACGCCACGGCCGCATCAGCATAGCCCGGATTTTTGGTAAGTACCGAATTAAAATAATAGCGGGCGCTATCATACTCTTTTGACCAGGTATGAATTCTTCCTAGAAACACTTTGATATCAGCATAATCCGGACTAATCTTGAGTGCCTTGTACAACCTGAATTTGGCGAGCTCATAATTGTTATCATCAAAGGCGGCTTTTCTGGCTAATACCAATAAACCATCTGCAGATAAACTATCCTGGTTATTGATGGGGCCTGTTTGTATGATGCGGATAACGCTGTCTGGTTTATTTTTTGCAGCCTGCATACTGGCGGCCAATGTTTTGGCATCAGCGTTGTTACTGTTAATCAACAATAATTTTTCGAGAGCACGGTTGGCTTCCTGTAAACGATTTTGTGCATTCAGAATTTTTGCTTCACGATACATAAGTGGCTCAGATGCGGGGTTACTTCGTAATCCCGTTCTGCAAATCTCAAGTGAGCGTTCGTATTGATCATTAAAATATTCCAGATCGGTATAGGCTATATAAGCATCCTCATAATCAGGTTTGGTTTTCAATACATCTTTGAAATAATATCGTCCACTATCATAATTTTTAGTCCAGGTATAAATTCTTCCCAAAAAAATTTTTACATCAGCATAATCCGGGCTAATAGTAAGGGCCCTTTGTAATAGTGCTTTTGCTTTTGGGTAATCATTCTTATCAAATGCTGCTTTGCGTGCTTCTACTAACAAGCCGTCAACGAACTGGTATCCTGTGCATACACATAACCGGCACTTACCGATAAGCAAAAGAGAAAGAGCAGTGAACGACAGTATTTTTTTGCTGTAAGCATATAGGATACGTAAAATAATCAAAAGAGAGAAAGTAACCTGTATTAGCCAATATGATTTCTGGTGTACTGGTTCATTAACTTTTTAACCCTTATTACGAGCTCGTTCAGGCTAAAGGGTTTGGTAATATAATCGTCGGCACCCAGTTCAAAAGCCTCCATCACCACTTTTTCCTGTTCCATGGCAGATAATATAATCACGGGTATTCTTTTGTTGCCAACCTGTTTTACAATGGATACAATTTCCAGTCCTGATGCATAGGGCATCATGATATCGGTAAGTACCATATCGGGCTCTAATTCTTTTATTTTAGCAATGGCTTCGCGGCCATCCGAGGTAGCAATTACTTCATAGCCCTCTTTTTTGAGTTTAAGCTCAATGGTTTTCAATAACATGGGTTCATCTTCGGCAACCAGTATCTTCATATGGGGGATATTGTTGATGTGATTTGAAGTAAAAATAATTCATTTCAACTGTTTCTGCCCGCCTCTTTTCCGATCCTTTCCATTTCCGAACGAAGCGGGGCCTCTACCTTCTCAAAAAGAGACAGTACTTCTGCTACCATATCTTTAGTTTCTTCCATGTGTTCACCATTTTTGGCATTCAGTTCAATGGCTTTTAATAACTCTGTTAACCGTTTAGATTGTATGGTTGCTACAGCGCTTTTCAGCTTATGTGCCAGTTTATATAATTCCGGCTGGTTATTCTCTTTAACCAACACTTGCAGTTTTCTGATTTCTGCTGGTGTATTTTCCATGAAAAGCGTTAGTACCTCCAGTAAGGATGCTGTATCATCCAATTCCTCTAAAAGGGATAGATCGAATAAAGCTTCTTTTGCAGGCATAGCATTTACCTCTTCTTCTCCCTTTATATCTATATGGTATAATAAACGAATTAACCTTGCATACAGATCGTTAAAATCAAAAGGTTTGAGCATAAAATCATTCATACCTACTTCGGCACTTCTATCCTGGTCCTCTTTCAGAGCAGTGGCGGTCATGGCAATGATGGGTATTCGTAACTTCAGGTTTTCGCGCAGGTAGATGGTGGTTTCATATCCATCCATCTCTGGCATCTGCAGATCCATAATGATCAGATCATAGACTGGATTTTTCTCACAGAGAACAATCGCTTCTTTTCCATTATTGGCAAAATCGACTTCAATATGTACTTTTTTTAACACAAACTCAATCAGACGTTGGTTTACCGCGTTATCCTCTGCTACCAGAATTCTTTTTCCGGAAAGCAGTGTTTCATAATCATTTTCCGATGCAGCCGCTTCTTGTTTTTTAGCAAGGTTTAATGGGATATTAAAGGTAAAAACAGAGCCCATGCCTGGCTCACTTTTTACACTGATATGCCCACCCTGTAATGTTATTAAACCTTTGCTGATGCTTAAACCCAATCCGGCACCGCCATAGCCACTGGAAATTTTTTTGCCTGCCTGTGCAAAGCTTTCAAAAATAGTTTCCAGTTTATCTGCCGGAATACCGATACCGGTATCAGACAACACAAAACGTACATCCACCTGTTGCTCATTTTGTTTCTGTATGGAAACCTGTAGGGATATGCTTCCGCTATTGGTAAATTTTATGGCATTACCAATCAGGTTGGTGAGGATTTGTTTCAGGCGGAAAGCATCTCCTTTGACCAGTTTGGGAACATCCTGATCAATAACCAAATGGAAATCAAGCTGTTTATTAACAAGTGCCGGTTCAAAATATTTTTTCAACTCTTCCAGTAAATCAACTACATCAAAAGCAATATTGTCTAATACCAGTTTACCTGCCTGCAGGTTTGAAAAGTCGAGTACATTGTTTACAATAACCACCAGGTTGTTTAAAGAGCGGCTGATGAGATTGGTAAACCGTTTTTGTTCCTCAGAAAGTTGTGTTTCCAACAGCAGCTTGGTCATGCCTTGTATACCGTTCATAGGTGTACGAATTTCGTGGCTCATATTAGCCAGAAACTGTTCCTGTATCTGTTGGGCAGATTCTGCTTTTTGCAATGCAGCAACGGTCTGTTTCTGCATCTCTGTTTTATCGGTTACATCGGTGGCAATACCGCTCACACCCAACAGATCACCATCGGGGGTGAGCAGCGGAAATTTTAATAACAGTAAATTTCTAACGCCCCAGGGGGTATCAATCACCTCTTCTGTTTCTATCGGCCGTAAACTATTGATTACCTGCTTGTCTGTTTCATTAAAATAATCCGCCAGTTCTTTAGGATTGAAATCATAGTCGGTTTCACCAATCACCAATTCATCTGTAAGCCCAAAAAATGTTTTGAAGCGTTTGTTGGCCATAATGTAACGGCCTTCCAGATCTTTGATATAGATCAATGCCGTAGAGTTATCCACAATGGCATTGAGCCGATATTCATTTTCTTTTCGGGCAGCTTCAGATTTGCTCAGTTCTTTTTCTACTTCTTTCTTTTCGGTAATGTCTTTTACCATGCACTGAAATCCGGAAATACCATTTTCATCAAGCAGTAACTGGGCAGATTGTTCAACCCATTTCTGTTTACCTGATTTGGTAACGATCCTGAATTCAAGATGTGTGGCCAGTTTTTTCTGCATAAACTGATCCACATAAAAGGGTATTACTTTTTCCTTCCAGGAAGGATCAAGTAAAATGGTATATGATTTTCCGGTTAATTCCTTTACAGAATATTCAGTGAGTTCAGCAACGCGGTTATTAGCAAAGGTTACAATACCTGTGGTATCTGCAGTATACATAACAGAACCAGCATTTTCAATAAGGTTGCGGTATTTTTCTTCGCTTACATTAATATCTGCTTCAGCTTTTTTGCGTAGGTTAATATCCTGGTTAAGCTGCGATAATATGGCCAATACGAGCAGTAAGGAAAAAACACCTCCACCAAAAGCAGTATAAATGCTATTGGTATAACTGTTTTCGTTTTCTGCCATGCGGCTTGCCAATAAACGTTCTTCTATGTCACGAATATTTCTGAGTAACTGTTTTATAGCCCTGCTATTAACTGGCCCCTCCCCATCGGGACTGAGTTTTTTTACTAACAGATTTTCTGTGAGGAAACCTTCTAAAAATTGTTTTTGGAAAATTTCTTTTGCTGCACATAATTTTTGCAGACGAATTACATTTTCCTTTTGTTGCGGATTATCATTAGTAAGTATTTGCAGGCTGGAAACGCAACTGTTGATAAGCAGGTGTAAGGCATAGCTTTGTTTTTTCCACTCAGGATTTTTCACTGCGAGAAAACTTCTGGAAGCTGCTTCTGCCTCTGCAAAGAGAATACCTACCGTATCAATTTTTTTAATTACTCTATTGGTATGATCTACCAATAAGCGCGAAGAATCCTGTTTCTTTTTTTGCTGATTCAATACTAGCAGAAACAGCGCAAACGCCAATAAAGAGAAGGCAAGAATCCACCGGATCTTTTTATCCATGATGCGTGCAAACTGTTCGCGGATTTTCTTCATATTACTTACCGATAAAAATGTAACGGCTAAAAGGTAAGCAATATTGTTGCAACGGAAAATTGAGCCTGCTAATCAGGCGCTCAACTTTTTTTCAAGTGCTTCCAGCGAAACGCCTTTGGTTTCAGGAACACTGGTAAATACCCAAATGAGTTGTAATACCATCATAAAAGCGAAAAAAGCAAAGATGGGCCATGGGTTTTCTTTGAAGATACCATTGTCTTTATCAAGAAACAGTGGAGTGATGAGTGTAATCAATGCAGCAAAAACCCAATGCACACTGGCACCGAAAGATTGGCCAGCACTGCGCACCTTATTAGGGAAGATTTCAGAAATAAATACCCAAATCACCGCACCCTGCCCAATAGCATGTGCCGCAATAAATAATAATAAAAAGCTCATTAAAAACACCGGACCGGAATGCGCATAAAAAGCCCATGATACGAGCGAGAGACTTACAATATACCCCAGAGAACCAATGATTAATAATGTTTTTCTGCCCAGCCGGTCAATCAAATACAGTCCTACAAAAGTGAACAGCAGATTGATGCCCCCAATAGCAATGGAATTGAACAAAGATTCTTTGGCGGCCAATCCGGCTTTTTCCAAAATTTCGGGTGCATAATACAGTATGAAATTAATACCCGATACCTGGTTAAAAAAAGCGATCATAAATGCGAGGTAAATAATCTTGCTGTGCTTGGCATTAAAAAAGGTAACGGATTTTCCGTCATCGCTATCCTGTTGGTTACTTTGTAAAATGGCCGCTACCTCCGCATCTACATCGGTAACACCTATCTGCCCCATAATTTCTTTGGCTTCTGCCAATTTATTTTTTTTAGTGATCAGCCACCTCGGACTTTCTGAAACACCCAATACCAAAACCGTATAAATGGTTGCGGGAACAGCCAATACACCCAACATCCAGCGCCAGTCATTGGCACCACCAACGCCCTGTAAAAAATAATTGGATAAAAAAGCAATCAAAATTCCAAACACAATATTGAACTGGTATAAAGCACCCAGTCTGCCGCGGGTTACGGGGGTAGAAATTTCAGAAATATAAATAGGAGCCACTACAGATGAAACACCAATGCCAACGCCCCCTAAAAAACGAAAAAAGGAGAATACATATGGATCATTGGCTACTGCAGAACCCACTGCCGAAACCGCAAATAAAATACCCACCCAAAGCAATACTTTTTTTCTGCCATATACCTCTGTAGGAATGCCGCCAAATATGGCACCCAATACGGTACCCCAAAGGGCCATAGACATAATAAAAAATCCGTGAAACAAAGGTGTGGTGTGCCAGAGTTCTTTTATGGGTTGATTGGCACCGGAGATCACTACTGTATCAAATCCGAAAATAAAACCCGCCAGGGCAACAACTATTGACCAACGCAGCAGTTTACTTTTTTTCATCGCAATCGATTTTGGAACAGTAAGTTACTGCAAGAATATTGATTAAAGAACAAGGAGTGATATTCAATAAAAATACTTCTACGAACGCAGAGCCTGTTTTACAATGCAAGATTTTAGTTGCAAGCTCCTAGCTATTAGCTGTGAGCCGCGAGCTTGATAGGTGCTTATCGAGATAAATAGTGCACCTGTTATGAAATTTCAAAAGATATATGGTAGTTGAAAATTTTAATTTTAAACAGGCTCTCAATACTTCAACATTCATCTGTTCAAAATTCGATATTCAATATTCTCTACCCTCCCGATCCTACCCTATCAATCTCATCCTTGGCACTGTTGGAACTGCGGCGTGTTGTTTTGAGTGGCTTGCCAAAACGGTAAGTAAGGGCGAGGTTACAAACACGGCTGTCTCTCCGTAAAATAAAATACTCCTGAGCGCCTGGAAAATCGGTGTTTCCTTCCATCACCTGTGTAAAAAAGAGGTCGCGCACACTAAATTTAAGGGTTCCTTTTTTATTGAATACTGGTCTGGCTACGCCGGCAGATAATTGCCCGGTAGGCAGTAACAATTCCTGTAGATCGTTCCTGGCCTGTGTGGTATAAAAACCGGAAAGCTCAAACGTATATAATTTACCTGAACGAAACTGGTTATTCATACTGATGTTCAGTTGCGATACATCTGAATTGTAATTAATATTCTGGTATCCCTTTAATTGTTTGTAGTTATAAATTGCCTGACCCGAAAGCGACCACCAGGTAAATGGGGTTGATTGAACCGCTACTGAGATGCCGAGGTTATACATTTTTCCTACATTGCCATTGGTGTACACAAGAATATCGCTTCCTTCATTAAGAAAGAGTTGTGAAAAATAATCTTTGATAACACTATAAGAAACGGTAGTGGTTAGCAGTTGTTTGAACTGATGACTGATTTCCATATTCCAACTGTATTGAGGCAGAAAAAATGGGTTGCCTCTTTCGTAGGTATACTTGTTAATAATGATTACGTATGGATTTAATTTTTGAAAAGGTGGCCTGTCAATACGCCTTCCGGCAGTGAATGTAAATGTGTTCGAAGAATCTGCCTGGTAGCTGATATATCCCGAAGGGAAAAGACCAGAATAACTTCTTGAAAAAGCAGAATCTTTCTGACGGCTATTTCCTAACTGGTGTGCATTGAAATGAGTATTCTCATAGCGAAGTCCAGCCTGAAAACTAAGCTTCGATAGTTTTTGTTCAAAACTGGTATATAGGGCATTGATATCTTCCTTGTAAAGAAAATGATTGCTTTTATTAAGGTCTTCCTGCCATTGTGTGCCATTAAATATTTCATAGGCGGCAATATTATCAGTGCTGATACCAGACATTTTGTAACCGGACTCAAACTTCGCATTTTTACCAATTTGTATTACATGATCTACTTTAGCAGTGAAGATAGATAAGGTGGAAGGCAGATTTCCGCGCGAGCCTTCGTTATAACCGCCGGCAGCCTGCAAAAGGTTACTGAAAGATTGGTTATTGTTGATGGTATATTTTAATGCGTCCACATCAACGGAAAGCTCCTGTGTTTTAGAAATAACGTGTTTGGCATTCAGATTAATACCCCCGTTGCGAAAGCGGTTACTGCTGGCACCATAGGTTTTAATGGCCGAATCGGTTACGCCCACTGCATTTTTCCAATTGGCAGCAGCGGAGCTCGTTCCATTACGGTTTACCGCAATGGCAGTAAAGGCAATACCCAGTGTTGTTTTAGAACTTGCATAAAAATCAAAACCGGTTTTCAATGTATTACCAAAATTCTTGCTGATGAAGCCGGTAGGTTGGTCTAGCATAGACAGTAAAACCCCACTGTTATTGTAATACTGCCGTAATGCATACAAATCGGTAAACCCCTTATTGAAATTGCTGCTGAATGTTAAAAAGGTATTGAACTTTCCGTTACGATAATTGAGTACAACACTATTATTGGTTTTTGGATAGCGGCCCTGTGCAAATGAAGAAGTAAGGGTTCCATTAAAACCTACCTGTTTGTTTTTCTTTGTTTTGATATTGATGATGCCTGCATTACCACTGGCATCGTATTTAGCAGAAGGGCTTGTAATGAGTTCAATCGTTTCTACCTGTGAAGAACTCATGCCACTTAATAAATTATTGAGATCGGCACCGGAAACAAAAGTCTGTTTATCATCAATCAAAACCATTACACCTGCTTTTCCCTGTAAGCTGATACCCCCGTTTTTATCAACCATTACACCTGGTGATTTTTCCAGTACTTCTAAAACCGTAGTTCCGGCATTGGTAATAGAAGCATCTACGTTTACAATTACTTTTCCCTGTGCCTGTTGAATAAAGGGTTTGCGGGTGGTTACACTTACTTCGCCCAGTGTTTTGCTGTTTTGCCGCAGGGTAACGATGATTTTTTTATCAACAATTACCTGTCTCGATATAGAAACCGATTGTGTTTCGTACCCAATATAATTAACGGAAAGCAAATGGTTGGCTGAAGGCGTAATATTAAAAACTGACACCCCATTTTTATTGGTAACGGCCGATTGTATACGTTTTTTATCAGAGGCATTCAACACCTCTACAATAGCACCCTCCAGCATTTCATTCTGTGCGTTCACAACCGAAACGGTAAAACCATTTGTTATGGGGGTTGTTTGGGCAGTTACCAGCAGCGTGCATAATAATAGTAATGCAGCCAGCAACAAGAGTTGAAGCTTTTTCATTTTTGTAAATTAGAATAAATTGAGAAGGAGAGATGGGATTTTTGTTGAGCGGAAAAAAAAGAATATCGAATATCGAACAAGGAATGACGAATGTCGAACGCCGAAGTGATATTCCGTTCGACATTCATCATTCAAGGAGCTTCGCCGCTCTCTCCAAATCCTCCGGTGTATCAATTTCTATTCCCATATAATCGGTTACCACCATTTTTAAAGGGATACCGTTTTCAAGGTAACGGAGACATTCAATTTTTTCTGCTGCTTCTAATGGTGTTATTGCCCATTGTGTAAAATTGAGCAGGGCCTGTTTGCGAAAAGCGTACACGCCAATGTGTTCGTAATAAACCGTTGTACTTTCTTTGCTTCGCGGATAGGGAATCACACTTCGTGAGAATAGTAGCGAGTTCATATGTGTATCTACCGCTACTTTTACATAGTTAGGATCATCAATATATTTTTGCTCCTTCATTACCTGCATTAGCGAAGCCACCTGAATATTTTTTCCTTCCTCCCCATCAAACACCTGTAATAATTTTTCAAGCGGCTGGCGTTTTACAAAAGGTTCATCGCCCTGAACATTTACTACAATATCAACCTCCAGATCTACAATGGCTTCCGCAATCCGGTCGCTGCCGCTTTCATGATTTTTTTTACTCATCACGGCCTTGCCGCCATGGTTGGTGATCTCGTTTAAAATAATTTCACTGTCTGTTACAACATACACTTCATCAAATAAACCGGTAGCTACCGTATTATCATAGGTATGTCGTATAACAGTTTTACTACCCAGGTGCTGCATCAATTTTGCAGGAAATCGTGTTGCTGCGTAACGGGCGGGAATAAAAGCACAGATTTTCATAATTTTTTTTAGCTGCGAGCTATGAGCTGTGAGCTTCGAGCTAAAAAAAGCTCACAGCTCATAGCTGCTTCAACAAAAGTATCTAATAATCTGTCTTTACTGTTTTATCAAAAGGTATTTTTAACTGGAAGGAAAGGTTTTCATCCTTACTGTTGTCTAAAACATCCAGTCCATAAGTTAATTCATTCACTGGTGTGTAATTAAAAGTGCCAAATAACCGGTCCCACACAGAAAATATATTGCCGTAATTACTATCTGTTTGCGGCCGCATATAATGGTGGTGTACCTTATGCATATTGGGTGAAACCAAAAACCAGCTGAGGGCATTATCCAACCATAATGGCAAACGAATATTGGCGTGGTTGAACTGGGTTGATACAACACTTAAACTTTGGTACATCATTACCAGCCACATGGGAGCCCCGCAAACAACAACACCAATCAGGGTAAATACCGCACGAAACACACTTTCACCCGGGTGATGTCTGTTGGCGGTGGTGGTATCTACATGCGTATCGGCATGGTGTACCATATGAAACTTCCACATCCATTTTACTTTGTGTTCAATAAAATGTATGGAATAGGCGCCTACCAGGTCAAGCAATAACAACCCTGCAATCATAAATACCCATAATGGCATGTTTACTATTTGCAGCAAACCATATTTATTAACCACAGCCCAATCGCTTGCTTTTACAATCACCAGCGCAAATGAAAAATTGATGACAATGGTGGTTGCTGTAAAAAAGATATTGATGGATGCATGTTTCCACTTATTGTATGTAAAACCAAACAGTGGAATGGCGCCTTCTATCAACCAGAAAAAAGTAATACCGCCAGCCAGTATCAAAGCACGATGTAAACTGGGGATCTGCTCAAAATAATGAATGATGTTTTCAACCATGGGGCAATCGTTTCGTTTTTCAATTTACTAATAATTGTCAGACTGAAAACATTCTGTTACGTTATTTGAATAGTGTGAAGCGATGTAAGCAATTAGAGCCGTAGCAGAAGATTTCTCGTTCGTTCCTTCCTCGAAATGACGGGAAAAGAAAAGCCGCAGATTCGCAGATTAAGTAACCATCTGCGAATCTGCGGCTAAAGCAGTATCAGTATTTATTGAAATTAATTGTTCAGCATCAAAGGCATTACCAGCATCAGCAAATCTTCACCCTCGCCCTGTTCGGTTGGTTTAATCAAACCTGCTTTGGTAGGGGTAGAGAGTTCAAGGCGAACATCATCTGTATCAGCCGCATTCAGCATTTCAATCAGGAATTTGGCGTTGAAAGCTATCTGCAGGTCTTCACCATCATACTGGCAGTTCATGCGTTCATTACCTTCAAAACTAAAATCTACATCTTGTGCGGCCATCTGCAATTCGCTGCCGGTAATATTCAATGCTACCTGGTTGGTACTCTTGTTACTGAATACATTTACACGACGCAAAGCATTTTGAAAATCGCCTTTGTTTACAATCAGGGCATACGGGTTATCAACCGGTATGACTACTTTGTAATCAGGAAAACGGGCATCTATCAAACGACAAATCATTTGTGTAGAACCGTGGTTTACAAACAAATGATTGCTGTTATAACTTACGGTTAACTCATCTTCATTATCCGGTAAGGCATTCTTTAACAGGTTCAACGGTTTTTTAGGAACGATGAATGAATCTGTCTTAGAACGCTTTGGTATCAGTTCTTTTATAACGCACCAAACGGTGTGCATCGGTTGCAACAAACTGAACGCTGTCTTTGGTCAGTTCAAAGAAAACACCCGTCATAGCCGGACGAAGGTCATCGCTGCTTACAGCAAACAGGGTTTTATTGATAGCGGTTAACAAAGCGCTGCTGCTCATGGTAAAACCGGTGGTATCATCTGCGGCGGGTTCTTTTGGAAAATTATCGGGATTCTCGCCCATTACTTTGTACTTACCGTTATCGCTGGTAATTTCTACCGCGAAATTTTTATCAATGTTGAAAGTAAGCGGCTGATCGGCAATGTTTTTTAAAGAATCCAGCAGGATCTTGGCGGGAATACACACTTTTCCATTGGTCTTGCTTTCCACATCCATCTGAACACGCATCACGGTTTCGAGGTCGGTAGCTACTACATTCAGTTTTTTGTCCTGGATCTCAAATAAAAAATCTTCCAGAATAGGTAAAACCGTGTTGGCATTGATCACACCGCTGATCTGCTGCAGGTGTTTTAACAAGGAAGAAGACGAAACAATAAATTTCATTCTACACAATTTAAGTTCGCAACAAACCTAATGTAAAATGTTAATATTCCGTAATAGAAATCAGGGCAAACGCTGTTAAAAAACAGAATGTGAATGAGTTGTGGATTGGGCAGGACTTATTAAGATGGCAGACTTTCCATCAATTCCTGATAGGTGGAACGGTTCACCGGTTTTACCAGATAATCCGTAACCATTTGGTAGGTTCTGGATCTTTGCATATCGGTACTGTTAACAGAAGAACTAACCACATAAACCTGAATGGGTTTAGGAAGTGAACCACAAATCTTTTGGTACTCATCCAAAAATTCCCAGCCATTCATGACGGGCATATTGATGTCTACAAAAATCAGGTCGGGAAGGGTCTCTTTGGTATGGTTGGCTTGCTCGGTAAAAAACCCAAGGGCTTCCTTTCCATCATAAAAAGACTGAATTTCTTTAATCAGGCCGGTAGATTCCAGTATTACGCGTGCCGTGTATTGGTAGATGTTGTCATCATCAATTACACAAACAATATGTTTAGGCTTTACAAGACTCATTTGTATCTGAAATATTCTGTTACTTTATTGTTTTTAGGGGAGGATACCAGCGGGTTATCAAATATATGTATTTATTTATAATTTACAATCTTGAATAAGCTGTTAACGCCTGATATGGCTTACCCCAAAATCAAACATTACTGCGGGTATAGTGAGAGATGTCATTATGAAGTGAGGGAAAAACTGTTTGGAATGGGTTTGTTGAAGAAAGATGTGGAACTGTTGCTCTCAAGATTGATAGAAGAAGATTACCTGAATGAGGAGCGATATGCAGTGCTGTTTGCCGGCGGACATTTCAGGCAGCGCAAATGGGGTAAAACCAAGATCATTTATGAACTAAGGCAAAAAAGGGTGAGTGAGCAGAACATTAAAAGGGCCCTGAAAGAAATTGGAGAAGACGATTATCTTCAAACGCTTCAAAAATTGGCACAAGCCAAATGGAAAAGTTTGAAAGGAGAACAATACCTTGTACGCGAAGCCAAAACAAACGCCTTTCTTCAGCAAAAAGGATATGAATGGCCGGTGATTCAAAAAATAATCAGTCAATTGCGGTCGGCAACTGAAAAATAATCGTAAGTAAAAGAATATGTACCATACTTTTCTTTGTTTGTTTTTTTGTTTGCTTATCCATTCGGCTGATAGTCAAACATTGGTTACAGCCCCACTTACCCGTGAAATTTCCTTTACCACCGAAAACGATGCCTACCTGCTTAAGAAGAGTGATGCCTATTATACAAATGGATTTATTTTCTCCCTTAGAACAGCTAAAGAAAAAAATGGTCAAAAGCGAATAGCAGGATACGAGTTGGGACAAATGATCTTTACGCCCCTGATCCGTAAAACGTTGGGACCGCAAGATATTGACCGCCCTTATTGTGGTTATCTCTACCTCAATTTTAACCAAACCCGTTTTTTACAAAAAGAGGCAGTGCTGCAATTCAACCTCACGATAGGTGAAGTTGGCCAGGCTTCTATGGGTGAGGATGTTCAGAATGGTTACCACAAATTACTAAGCTATGCCCGTTTTACCGGATGGCAATACCAGGTGCAGAATGCATTGGGTGTTGATTTGGGTATTAACTATGCCCGCACATTGGTAGAAGACAGCTCCTGGTTTAAACTGGTACCGGTGGTAAATGCCAGTCTCGGTCTAAATTTTACCAACGCTTCTTTGGGCAGTTACCTCTGTGTGGGTAGTTTTGAAAAAAACAGCAACAGTGCTTTGTGGGGCGGAAGGGTGCAAACCAAAGCCACTTCTTTGCAAAGAAAATATGAGCTGTTTGGCTTCTGGTATCCGCAGGTAATTTGGCAGGGATACAACGCAACCATACAAGGTGGTTTATTAAACAAGGGCAACAGTGGCGCGGTTCTGGGCGAATCAGAAAAATGGATGTTTAAGCACAGTATCGGTGTCTGTTATTCGGCCAGTAGGTTTACGGGTAAGCTGGCTTTTATTTTTCAGTCAAAAGAAGCGGTTACCCAAACAAAGTCACAGCAATATGGATCAATACAGGTAAGTTACCGTTTGCATTAACTTGCAGCCAATAAGTACATCTTATGCCCACACTTACATTCACACTCATTCAATCCAATCTTTTTTGGGAGGATACCCATGCCAATCTAGCTATGCTGGAAAAAAAGATCATGGGCATTACCGAACGAACGGAGATTGTGGTTTTGCCCGAAATGTTTAGCACCGGCTTTAGTATGCAGCCCGAGAAATTTGCACAAACCATGCAGGGCGAAACAGTAAGCTGGATGAAGCAGATGGCGGCTACTAAAAAAATTGTGTTGACGGGCAGTGTCATCATAGAAGAGAACGGTCATTATTTTAATCGCTTGTTATGGGTATTGCCCGATGGAAACCTTGGTTATTACGATAAACGTCACCGTTTTGCTTTTGCAGGAGAAGATGCGCATTATACGGCAGGCAATAAACGGTTGATAGCACAGGTAAAAGGATGGAAAATTAATCTGTTGATTTGTTACGATCTCCGCTTTCCGGTATGGGCCCGCCAACAAGTGGCTGATGCACCGGAATACGATGTATTATTATATGTAGCCAATTGGCCAGAAAGGAGAAACCACGCATGGAAAACCCTGCTTACAGCAAGGGCTATAGAAAACCAGTGTTATGTAGTTGGTGTAAACAGAGTGGGTGATGATGGTAATGGTATTCATCATTCCGGAGATAGTATGGTGGTGGATCCGCTGGGGGCAATACTGTATCATACAGCAGAGCAGGAAGATGTGCATACCATCACACTTCAAAAAGAACCGCTGCAACAAATAAGAGAAAAATTTCCTTTCTGGAAAGATGCCGATCATTTTAAAATCATTCCCGGCGATGAAGAATAAGTCTATACAAACCTACCACGCAACCAAGCTTTTTACCGGAACGGGCTGGCTTGAACAGCAAACGGTAACGGTATCTGATAATACGATTATCGATATCTCACCAATTACAGCAGCTGGAGAAAAAGTATATCCCATTATTGCGCCTGCTTTTATGGACATACAGATTTATGGAGCATACAATCGTTTACTATCTGTATATCCGAATGCAGATTCTTTGCATACATTATTTACCTACTGTAGTAAAGGAGGCGCCTCACATTTTCAACCAACGGTTGCCACCAATTCAATGGAAGTTTTTTTTGCCTGTATCGATGCGGTAAAAGCGTATTGGCAGGAAGGCGGTAAAGGATGTCTGGGCCTGCATGTAGAAGGGCCATGGATACACCCAGCAAAAAAAGGAGCACACCAGGAAATTTTTATTCATTCACCTACTGTTAGCGAGGCAAAAGAATTATTGGAATATGGCAAAGGTGTAATTACTATGATAACCTTGGCGCCGGAGGTTTGCAGTAAAGAAGTGGTGGATCTGATTCGTTCTTATGGCGTGATTATTTCAGCGGGCCACAGCAACGCAACTTACACAGAAGCAATCGAAGCATTTGATAGCGGTATAGAGGTTGCAACACATTTGTTCAATGCCATGAGCCCATTACAACACCGGGCACCGGGTATGGTGGGTGCTATTTTTGATCATCCACGTGTAATGTCCAGTTTGGTACCGGATGGTTTTCATGTTGATTTTGCCGCGATACGCATCGCTAAAAATTGCATGAAGGAAAGATTATTTGTGATTACTGATGCAGTAACAGAAACCGTTGCCGGGCCCTCTCCGCATCACCTGGTAGGGGATAAGTATGAATTGAATGGTATACTCAGCGGGTCTGCCTTAACCATGGCCAAATCTGCACAGAACCTGGTACAAAAAGTGGGTATAGAATTGGATGAGGCTTTGCGCATGGTAAGTTTATATCCCGCACAGGTAATGAAAAAAGCAGACCATATGGGAAAGATTGAAAAAGGATATGAAGCTAACCTGGTAATGCTCGATGATTCGTTGGAGGTAATGGATATGGTATAAAATCATCTCCGTCATTTCGAACAAGCGATAGCGAAGTGAGAAATCCCTTGCTATGAAGTATGAGATTTCTCGCTCGTTCCTCGCTCGAAATGACGTGTTACAATTTCAGAATTTCCGATCTAACCTTCTATTAGGTACTTACTATAAGTAAGCACTATTCTCCCTAAGTATTTGTAAAACTATTTTTGAAAAGCATTCCAACCCTGTGCGGTAATATCAAAACGGTTTCCGCCTTTGGTTAATAGTTTACAGCCATCGGCTATATCAGTCATGTAACCAATTACACTGATCTCTTCGTTCAGGGTAATCTTGTCGTGGTCTTCCTGTTTCAATGTAAAAATAAGTTCATAATCTTCGCCCCCATTCAGTGCACAAACGGTTGGGTCGAGTCCAAATTTATAGGCGGCTTTGCGGCTCTCATCTGATACCGGAATTTTTTCTTCGTAAATCACGCACCCAAGATTGCTTTGCTTGCACAAATGCAATACCTCGCTGCTGATACCATCACTTACATCCATCATGGCAGTGGGAAGAATATCGTTCTTCTCAAAAAAATCTATGACTTCTTTTTTGGCTTCTGGTTTCAATAAGCGGCCAACGATATAACTTTCATCTTCCAGATCGGGTTGTAATTGCGGATTTTCGAGATAGATCTTTTTTTCGCGCTCCATTAATGTAAGCCCTAAAAACGCACCACCCAAATCACCACTCACACAAATCAGATCGCCTTTTTGTGCTGTGCTTCTTTTTACTATTTTATCTGAGGCAACTTCACCAATAGCCGTAACAGAAATAATAAACCCTTTGTTGGAAGAAGAAGTATCTCCACCCACCAGATCAACCCCGTGTTTTTCGCAGGCTATGTATACGCCTTCATAAAATTCATCCAGTGCTTCCAGGCTAAACCGGTTGCTGATAGCGATGCTCATGGTAATTTGTGTGGGGCTGGCGTTCATGGCGTATACATCACTCAGGTTTACCATCACGGCTTTGTAGCCAAGGTGTTTCAGAGGTGTATACATCAAATCAAAATGAATGCCTTCCACCAACAGGTCTGTGGTTACCACGGTCTGTTTACCAAAATGATCAATCACAGCCGCATCGTCGCCCACACTCAGTATGGTTGAGGCGTTGTGTATTTCAAAGTTTTTGGTGAGGTGTTCTATCAAACCAAATTCTCCTAACTCACCAATTTCTGTTCTTTGCTCGCTCATAGTATTTTTTTATTGCCACTGATTACACAGATTAGCACTGATTTTTATTAAACTTCTGCTCCGTTCACAATGGCCACCAACTCATCATGAATTTTTCCATTGGTGGCAATGATATGTGGTTGGTAGGGTGAGTAACGGTCTCCCTTGAAATCGGTTACTTTTCCACCTGCTTCTTCTACAATTAAAAAACCAGCGGCACTATCCCAGGCTTGTAATTTGTGTTCATAAAATCCATCAAACCTTCCGGCAGCCACCCAGCAAAGATCAATGGCGGCACTGCCTAGTCTTCTTACGGGTACGCCCTTGCGGATTAATTTTTCAAACACCTGTATCGGTCCGTTGGGCGAGTCTAAATACGTGTAAGGAAAACCAGTAACCAAACAACTGTTGATTACTTTGTCTTTATTGCTTACATGAATGATCTTATCATTTAATGTGGCGCCAAAACCACGCTGTGCAAAAAACAATTCATTGATAAAGGGATTATATACAGCACCCATAATCATTTGTCCGTTATGCTCTACGCCAATACTCACACAACAAATCGGAATGCCATTGGCAAAATTTACGGTACCATCAATCGGATCAATGATCCATTTGTAGGATGAGTCCATAATTATCTCTCCCGTTTCTTCACTTAATATAAAATGACCGGGATACTCTTTTTGTATCACTTCAAAAATGGCTTTTTCTGCAGCATGATCGGCCTCTGTAACCAGGTTGTTTACGCCTTCTTTATTACTGATTGTAAATTCGCCGTTAAAAAAACGGGTAAGCTGGGCAGCACCCGCTTCGGTTGCCTTTAATAAAGTATGTTTTAACATCATGGCGCAAAAGTAAGAAAACGAGCGGGATACTGGCTATCTGATGCTGTTTTACAGCCAATAGAATCTAGTATCTTGTATCCTTAAATTTTTTGTTTGCAGGTTTCTGTTATTATAGTCAATTACAACGTGCGCTATTTTCTGGAGCAATGCCTGCATTCTGTATTGCGCGCAATGCGTGGGGTGGAGGGTGAAATTATTGTGGTAGACAATGCCTCTTCTGATAATAGTATGGCTTATTTGCCACCGTTGTTTCCTTCAGTCCATTTTATCAGTAACAATACCAATCTTGGCTTTGCCCGCGCCAATAACCAGGCACTGGCCCGCTGCACAGGAGCATATGTGTTGTTTCTGAACCCGGATACATTGGTGCCGGAAAATTTTTTACAAAAAACGCTTGCCTATATCCAACAACAGCCTAATGCGGGAGCACTGGGTGTTCGTATGCTGGATGGCAAAGGACGTTTTTTGCCGGAGAGCAAAAGAGCTTTTCCTTCACCCTGGGTTTCATTTGCCAAGCTGAGCGGACTGGCCGCACTTTTCCCCCGTTCCGGCTTTTTTAACCGTTATGCATTGGGCCATTTAGATGAGTATTGCAATCATGAAGTACCTGTATTGGCAGGGGCTTGTATGCTGGTGAGAAGAGAGCTACTGCTGCAACTAAAAGGGTTTGATGAAAATTATTTTTTGTATGGAGAAGATATAGACCTGAGCTACCGCATACAAAAAGCCGGCTATACCAATCATTATTTTGCAGAAATGGCCATCATTCATTTTAAAGGAGAAAGTTCTGCAAATGCAACGCTTAGCCGTGTCAGGTTTTTTTATACGGCCATGTTGGTTTTTGTACAAAAACATTACCGTACAGGTTCTTCAAAAATTATTGCATTATTTCTTAAAACGGCCATTGCCGCAAGAGGCCTGCTATCTGCTGCAAAACAGCTATTGCAACCTATGGTGGATGCGGTATTGTTTTTTGCTTCAATAAAAATCATCGCATTTTTCTGGGTTGCTTTCGTGCGTGAAGGAAAACCGTTTGGTGTACCAGAAATGAACTGGCTATTGCCTGTATTTTCTCTGCTTTTTATTTTGTCGGCAGCTATTGCAGGCTTGTATGATAAACCGTATAACTATTCCAAAACCATTACTGCTACTGTGTTTGCGCTGTTGAGTATGTTAGCGTTGTATTCACTTTTACCGGAAGGCATCCGTTTTTCAAGAGGAGTAGTATTACTAGGAGGAATTACTGGTATTGTGCTAATATTTTTTTTCAGACAAGTTATGCATCGATGGATGCCTGATCACGCAGTAGTATCAGAAAATAATACCGGACAAACATGGATCGTTGCTTCTGCCGAAGAGTATGCTGCCATCACTCGGCAGTTTACATCACTGGTAATGGATGGTGTGGTACCAGAACGCATCTCTACCAGTAAGGTTGAAATACAAACGCGTTGCTCATTTCAGGATTTGCCGGTTGTGGTAAAAAGCAATTCGCCCAATCGCATACTGTTTTGTGTTGGTGAACGCTCCTTGCAAGAGATCATTTTACAATTGCCCGCATATAACAAACCATCTCCACTTTTTCTTTTTCATATAGCCGGTAGCGGCAGCATCGTAGGCAGCCATACACTGGCACCTGGCCCTGCAGTGATTACCTCTTTTGTTGAATATCCAATCACCCAATCGTATCAAAAGCGAATGAAACGCGTGGTAGATATTGTACTGGCATTTTTTGCATGGATTGTTTTTCCAATTCATTTTTTGATGCACCGCAAACCTGTTAAGCTGTTGAAACATGCTTTACAGGTATTAATAGGAAGTAAAACATGGGTTGGATATACCTCTATAAGCGAAGACCTTCCTGCTATAAAAGAAGCGGTAATTGCATCTATAGATGTTAAAATGATCACAGACCGCGACGCACAAAAAAAAGCGGATAGCACATACGCATGGAAATACGATTGGTGGAATGATATTGGAATTGTGTTACGCAACTATCATCGGTTGGGATAAAAAAGCTTTTGCGGTTGCGCCAGTCCTTCAAAACCTCCTGACAATTCGCTCTTTTGCGTTAGCTTTGTATATTCAAAAACCGGCTTCTAACGATGGCTATCCTTGATATAAAGCTTCCTAATAGCATTTTAAAAGCACTACGGCTGCCACAGAACAATCCACGCCGGCAGCAGATCAAGGTTCTGAAAAAATTATTACGCAAAGCACGCTTTACCGAGTTTGGACAACAATACCTGTTCGACGAAATTTTACTAAGTAAACACCCGGGCAAAAAATTTCAGGAACTGGTTCCTACCTTCAACTATAATAAAATTTACTCAGCATGGTGGCATAAAACGCTGGAAGGGAAACCCGATATCTGCTGGCCCGGAAAAATTCGATATTATGCTTTAAGCAGCGGTACCAGTGAATCTGCAAGTAAATACATACCTATTACCAATGATCTGTTGCGAGGCAACAAGATTGTTATGATTAAACAGTTGCTTAGTCTGCGCACCTATGAAGATGTTCCTTATAGTTCCATTGGTAAAGGCTGGTTAACATTGGGTGGCAGCACCGATCTGCAGGAAGGCGATGGTTATTTTGCAGGAGACCTTAGCGGCATCACAGTAAAAAAAGCGCCATTCTGGTTTCAACCTTTTTATAAGCCCGGAAAAAAAATAGCAAAACAAAAAGACTGGAATAAAAAACTTGAAGAAATTGTAGAGAAGGCTCCCGAATGGGATATTGGTTTTGTAATAGGTGTTCCTGCATGGATACAGATGTGCATGGAAATGGTGATTGCAAAATATAAGCTGAACAATATTCATGAAATGTGGCCCAATCTGGCCTTCTTTGTTCATGGCGGCGTAAGTTTTGAACCCTATAAGAAAGGGTTTGAAAAATTATTAGGTAAACCCATCACGTATATAGAAACGTATTTAGCCAGTGAGGGTTTTATTGCTTATCAGGATAGGCAACATGCAGCTGGTATGCGACTGGTAACGGGGGAACATATTTTTATGGAATTCGTTCCATTTGATGAGGTGAATTTTGATGCAGATGGTGAAATGATCGATAATCCTGAGACGTTGATGATACATGAAGTGGAAGAAGGAAAAGAATATGCATTACTCATTAGTACCGCTGCGGGTACCTGGCGTTACTTGATTGGCGATACCCTACGTTTTGTAGATGCAGAAAGATGCGAGATTGTGATTACAGGACGCACCAAACATTTTTTAAGTTTGGTAGGCGAGCACCTCAGTGTTGAGAATATGAACAAAGCCATACAGCTGGCAGGAGAGGAACTGAACATTAGTATACCCGAGTTTACGGTTGCCGGCGAACCCCACGGAAACTTTTTTGCACACCACTGGTATGTTGCCTGCGATGATGCAGTAGATGCTAACATACTTTGTAAAAAAATTGACGACAGGCTCAAAGAACTGAATGATGATTACGCCGTGGAAAGAAAAAGTGCATTGAGAGAAGTGAAGCTGGACGTGCTCAGCGAAAAACAGTTCATGGATTTTATGAAAGCCAAAGGAAAAATTGGTGGACAACATAAGTTTCCCCGAGTATTAAAAGGCAGTTTGCTGGAAGACTGGAATAAGTTTCTGCAAGGGGAAAAGATCAATGTTCAGATTCCTGCGTAATGAAATTGTACTTCGCCATACCAGACTGTTACATACTGACATGCTTTTTTACAAAAACAACATGGCAAAAAAAATCTTCATAACCATCTTACCTATTTTTTTTCTGCTGTTTTTGAATGCACAAACACCAGATCTATCCATTCTTAGTAAAAAAGCACCCCAAACTTTTCAGGCCGTATTTAGTACCACTAAGGGCAATTTTGTTTTGGAAGTATACCGCTCATGGTCGCCCCTGGCTGCCGACCGTTTGTACCAACTGATCATCAGTGGTTTTTTTAATAAAGCATTATTGTTCAGGGTTGAGCCAGGGTTTGTGGTACAATTTGGTATTTCACAAAGTAGAAGGGCCAATCTTTTCTGGGATCCACGTAAGCTACCCGATGAGCCCATGCTGCATAAAAACGAAAAAGGAACTGTTGCCTTTGCCCGTGGAGGTAAAAATGAGCGATGCACGCAGTTGTTCATTAATCTGAACAATAATAAAAAGCTGGATACCACTATGCGCGGGGGTGTAAAGGGATATACCCCTTTTGCAAAAGTGATCAAAGGGATGGAAGTAATTGCCAGATTCAATGCACAATATGGTAAACAGCCCATTCAGATACAGGACTCTTTATACAAATACGGTAATTTTTATTTTGAAGAACGATTTCCTGCTCTTGATAAAATCATTTCTGTACAAATCAAAAACTAAAGCATTTTGATGAAAGGTATCGCTGCAGTGACTAAGTGTCCGTTTTACCGCTTACTTTCGGGAAACAATCGATAACAGAGAATGATCGCACCATTATTAAAAGGATTGGTTTTAGGTATTTTCTTAGCCATTTCGGTGGGTCCGGTAATTTTTGCCATTTTAAAGCAGAGCATCAATAACGGACATAAAGCAGGGTATATTTTTGTAGCAGGTATTTCTATAAGTGATATCTCTCTTGTATTGGTTTGTAATTTTTTTACTTCTCTATTTAATACAGCACTTAACCATCGTACATTTATTGCAGTAGCAGGAAGTATTTTTTTGATAGCGATGGGTATCTATACCCTCTTCTTTAAAAAAGTAAAAACAGACGAAGACAATAACATCATTGATAAAAAATTCCGTAAGCGCGATTTTGTCGCGATATTTCTTTCCGGATTTTTCATAAATATTTTAAACCCGGGTGTGTTTTTGTTCTGGTTTGCGTGGACGGCCGCCATACTTGCCGATTCGCAAACGGCACCGCATCCGCTTGAGTACCGCGCTATTGTATTTGGTACCTGCCTTGTATTTGTACTGCTAACCGATATTGCGAAGGTGGCACTGGCAGCTCGCCTTCGCTCAAAACTAACCCCGCGTATTCTTACCAATATCAATAAACTTTCCGGCCTGATCCTCATTGGTTTTGGCGTGGCACTTTGCTGGGGAATTCTGGCGTATGGTGATAAGATTACGTGAGTGGTCAATGGTCAATGGTCAATGGTCAATGGTCAATGGTCAATGGTCAATGGTCAATGGTCAATAAGAAAATAAAGTAAAGTTATATAATAGTCAACTTCACCCTTGCCAATTGCCCATTCACAAAAAACCATTAACAGTTTCTTAGCAAGCATTTATCCGCTAACAATTACCTTAGAATAGTGAAACTACTGCTAACCGTTTTATTACTTACTTCTTTTAGCTATTCTTTTGCGCAAAGCGATTTGCTGGTATTAAAGCAGCGGAAACAAACCATTCAAACCTGGGTGCCGGGTAGCCTGATCAATTTTCAATTCAGCAGTAAACAGTGGATACAGGGTATTATTAAAACCATTCGTAATGATTCTATTTTGATAGAGCAGATTGTGATCAGGCAAGTGCCAAATCAATTTGGTTTTCCCACTATTGATACAGCTAAGCTGGGTATCCTTAAACTGCATGTAAATGAAATTTACGGAATACCCAAACGGGGATCGGGGGGAGATATTTTTACCAACGGAACCTTATTACAACTGGGTAGTGGTGGGTATATTTTTCTCAACCTGATCAACAGCCTTATCAGAAACGAGCAGGTATTCAGTTCTGTAAACCTTACTCGAATTGGCATAGCGGGTGCTGTATTTGCCGTGGGTTCTTTATTGCAGGCAAGCCATAAAACCTATATACAACTGGGTAAGAAATATACTATGCAAACCCTAAATACTTCAGGGAAGTAAATTTCTGAATGATTATAGATCTTCCAGCTGAATTCTTTTTCTATACTGTTTAATTTTTTTGAAGTACGTAGGTGTTAAGCCAGTTATCTTTTTAAATTGATTGGATAAGTGTGCTACACTACTATACTGCAGCAGAGAACTGATCTCAGTAAGGGTTAGCTCATCATATAAAAGCAGCTCTTTTGCCCTCTCAATTTTATTTAGAATAATATAGGTAGCGATGGAGGTACCCGTTACATCAGAAAAAAGATTGGAAAGGTGCGTGTAGTTATAATCCAGCTTCTCACTAATGTATTCAGAATAGTTAACAACAGGATACTCTTCTGCATAGTGTATCATGTCAATAATAACCGTTTTTGTTTTCTCGATCAAAGTAGCTTTTTTATCATCCATCAATTCAAGCCCTTTCTTTAATAGACCCTTTCTTAAACTTTCTCTGTCTTCTGCATGAATTTCTACTTTAAGGGTTACTTCGCCCAGATCTACGGTTGTGTAATCAAGGTTCAGTTTATCTAACTCTTCGCGCACCACCAGTTTGCAACGCAAGGACACCATGTACTTGATGTGAATTTTCATATAATAAATTTTGGGAAACAGTTAAAGGGATTGATTCCTTTACTGTGAGATGAATAAGGGGATACGTTTTTGTTATAAAATTTTTGAACACACTTGGAACAAAAAGGCTTCTGTTGCGAAGATATTTGCAGAGAAGGCGGTATTTGTTACACATTCTCCCCAAAAACTTGCAAAATTTAAAGATTTCATCTGTTTTAGTATCTTGCTTTCATGCAAATAAAGCCCCTATTAAAAAAAACCTGGTGGTATACAAAACGAATATTTTTCTGGGGTTTTGTTTCTTCACTGCTCTATATTATTATTTGTATCTGGTTAATGCCCCCCATTACCCTAACGCAAATCAGCAATAGTATTTCTTATGGTTTAAAAAGAGATTATGTAGGTGGAGATCAGATCTCCTATAACGTAAAACTAGCTGCCATAGCCAGCGAAGACCAGGCTTTTCCGGATCATGGGGGTTTTGACTGGGATGCTATTGAAAAAAGTTTACGACCCAAAAAGAAAAAAAAGAAAACAAAAATACCACTGGGTGGCGGAGCCAGCACCATTACACAGCAGGTAGCCAAGAATGTTTTTTTGTGGCAGGGCGGAGGCGTTACCCGTTACATTCGAAAAGTGCCCGAAGTGTATTACACCAAAATGATTGAATGGATTTGGGGTAAACGGCGCATACTGGATGTATACCTCAATACCATTGAAATGGGTCCAGGTATTTTTGGTATAGAAGCGGCATCGCAAAAATATTTTGGTAAACATGCCCAAAATTTAAGTCGCGCAGAAGCTGCTATGATCATTGCCTGTTTACCCAACCCTAAAAAATTTACCGTAAAGCCCTTGAGCCGCCGCGTGGCCTGGCGTTACCCGCAGATTATGCAACAGATGAATAATATTGAAGATGATGAAGATGTGCTCGCCATCATAAAATAAACCAACAGGCTAACCAGATACAGGCATAACCAATTATTTTACGTATTCCTCTACTGCAGCAATGGCGGTTAGTAAACGGTCCTCATCATTACCAGAAATCTCTACCCATGGAACGGATTGATTAATGAGTATGTCTTTATAAATATGATAGAGTTCTTTCCGGTTTTTTTCATCCGGATATTCGCGTAGCTCATCTTTTACCCATGGCAAATCGGTATTGCAGAGTAAATACAGGTCATACTTTCTTTCAACAATCTGATCCAGAATAAACGAATGACATTGTTCAAACACATATTCGCACCATACTTTCATTACGTACATATCTGTGTCTACAAATAAAATAGGTGTGTGCTGCGTGGTAAGCAATTCGTTGGGATTAACCCAAGTTCTTTCATTCACCAGCGACCACTGGCTATTTACCAAAGCAGTATATTCATCTTCCATAGCCAACTGCCCTTTGGCAATAGTAAGCAGGTCGTTAAACGAATATTCTTTACCATTGGTTAACAAATATTCTCTGGCAAATTCCGGGCACCATTGCATATGATAATGCTGCGCCAAAAGTTCGCACAGTGTGCTCTTGCCGGTAGATTCGGGGCCGATGATAACGACTTTTTTAATCATGAAAATAAAAATATCGAATATCGAACAAGGAATGTCGAATGATGAATGATTTGTTTATTTTTTTTCCTGCCTGTTTTTTTCTGCTGTATGAATACTTTTTACAAAAATGGCCACTAATTCATTACATTCTTTAATACTCGCAAACATTCCTTGTTCAGGAAACCAATTCAGTTTCGAAACGATTCTTAAGCAAACATTGGTTTCTCTAAGTTCCTTTAAAGAAATTTTCATTTTATGAATAAAATCATTTCGTGACTCAGCACTTTGCGCTTCTCCATAATTCAAAGCAGGCGCGGTGGCACTTCTTGTTAACTGACCAGCCAAATGATTACCGGAATAGGATCGTGGAAATTTTTCTGCAATCTGTATCATGTTAACAGAAAACAATATCAAACGTTCTTCCAGATTGTATTTTGGGTCTGCCATTTTCAACCCCAAGATCTTACAATCGCATCAAACATAATAGCGTATTAATACCCTATTTACGCATTATTCCTTACTTCAACATTCGACATTCCTTGTTCGACATTCGATATTCCCTCCCTCTCTCTCTTCCTCCATTCCACCAACCCCGCAATGGCCAAAACAAACAGTACCACAAACTGCACACTGGTAAACACATATCCTTTGTTAAAGTATAACGGTATAGAGGTCAGATTTGTTGCAATCCACCAGATCCAACTTTCGGTTTTCTTTTTGGCCATCAACCACATACCGGTATACGCTGTAGCAGAGGCAAGCGCATCGGCCCAGGGAATGGCTTCGCGGGCAAATGACTGTTTTGCCCAAGTGAGAGCTGCAAAAATGGCAAGATAAAAAGCAGCAAAAAAAGTCAGTTGCTGAATCCACTCTTTTTGCGTACTGCTTGTAATATGCAATAGGGGTTTTTGCCTGATGCTGTCTTTTTTAGACCATAACCACCATCCATACAAACTCATGATGGTGTAATAAAGGTTAACACTGGCTTCGCCGAATAAGTTTCCTTTTATGCTTAAGTATATGTAGAAAATAGTGTTGATTAAACCTACCGGATACACCAAAATGTTTTCTTTACGACTAAACCAAACACTGCCAATACCGGCAAATACGGCAATGAATTCAATGGCCCCTGTTTGCTGTATGCCCGTAATGAAATGATGGTAGATATCTGGTAAATCCATAGCTAAAAATATCAAATGATAGCGCTAAAAAAGAAATCTTAAAAACGTCATTTCGAACCCGAAGAATGAGGGTGAGAAATGACGTTTTTATTCTGCTTTCACTTCATGAGATTTCTCTCCCGCTTTAGCGGGATCGAAATGACGGTAACTGTTTATTCATTTAGTAATGCGTATACAGCAAAGCTGGCCAGCCAATGTTCGCCGCCATAACTACCACTGGCAATATTGGGTAAACTGGCATTCAGGTGTTTAATAGCAGACCTGATCAGAATGGATTTTCTTGGATCGCCCAGTGGTAATTGTTTGGCAATACCCTGCATGCACCAACTGCGGCTGAAACACAATCCATCCAAATGAACAATCTGCATATCGGTTCTGTCTGATACTATCGGCAATTGGGTAAGGTGCTGCAATGAAGCAATTGAGATCCATTGATTAAACCATGGCACAAAATCTTTTTTGCTTAATACCTTACGCATCAGATCCGCCTCTTCAAGTGAAGGCGATAAAAAATCAGTTCCGTCCGGCTCCCAGATGGTGGGTGCATTTTTATCTTTTCCGTATAATCTTGCGGCAGATGATGTAATTGCTTTTTCAAATACCGTGTTACCGGATGTTCGTGCATAATCAAGTGCAAACACCAGACCAAATGCGGTGTTGGGATGCACACCTGTTCTGTTAGGATAGGTTTGTTTGGGCAGATAATTCATCCATAGTTTTACAATGGTGTCACAAAACGGCTGCAGTGCAGTGCGCCATTGTATTGCATCCGCATCATTCCAGGTAAGCAATTCCTGTTGCAGTTTTAATAACCAGGCCCAGCCATAGGTTCGCTCATAGCTTTTAGAGAGCGGGCCATTAAAATACAATAGCTCATTTTTGATATTGACAGCATTGATGTTTTTTGAAATAGCAACGCGAATCTTTTGTGCTTCAGGCAAAGAAGGAAATTGTTTTAACAGCGAAACCAGCATCCAGTGTCCATGCACACTGCTATGCCAGTCGAAGCATCCATAAAATGCTGGGTGTTGCTGCATCGGTGTCATCAGGTGATCACTATCACCGGAAGAAGTATGGTTGGTTTTATTGGGATACTGTTGTTGTAAACATTTCAAAGGCAGCGATGCCAGGTGCGATGCACCTTCTGTATTGAGTGAAAATTTTGTACTGTCTTTATTAACCGTAAAGAATTGTTTGGGCTGTGCACTAACCGATAAGGCTAACCAACATAAATACATCAACCAACCAATCCGTTGCATAATAATAATTTTATTCAAGTTACTTAAGAATTGTATGCAGACACAGGGCTGCTCAGTAATAACCATTAGTCCATCGGAAAAATGATACCTAAGGGAGCTTACTGGAAGGGAAAAATATTCTGTATGTGCCTATCTGTTTTCCAACCCTTTTTTTACCAATGATTGATGATGTTGTACATGATAAGCAGTGAAGTAAAGCATCTCGCGAAAAGTTAGTTTCCCCAATAGAGGATGCGGAAGTATGTATTTGTCCAGTGCTTCCTCTGTAAGTTTTTCGGTTTTTTTGGCAAGCCGGGTAGATAAGGATGCCAATTGTTGTAACAGTACTTGTTTGTTTTCAGGCTTTACAACAGTAGGAATAAATGCACCCGGTGCTGTTCCTCCCTGCTGTAGTTTACCCTGGTATTTTTCTACCAGCTGTTCATAGGTTTTAGATGGCCGGTTGGCTACGCCAAATTTCCATTGCACAATAAATTTTGGAAGTCCCATAGCCATGTTAACCGGCTTAACTGATTTTAGCAGATGATCCAGCTGTTGCCCTGCCGACCATTTTCCTTCTGGTGCATATAAAAAGTCGGCATCAGATAAGGATTGCAGGTATTGTATACAAGAACTATGGTTGTCCCGTAAAATTGCAGCAAGTGATTCTTTATTCATGGCAATGGCAATTGACTTATTAAAGATAATGTGTTGTTTTATTAAACGCATTCATTTAAACCGTGCCTTTGTGCCTTGGGGTGAAAAATAATTGCACACCAAGGCACAAAGGCACGGCTGGATTTCTGCATGGGCCAAAAGTAAAAATGCCCATCCAATATTAGGACAGGCATTTTCAAAATATCAACTCACAAAAAATTATTCAGCTTCTGCTACCACTTCTTTTACTTCGGGTATCATGCGTTTCATCATGCCTTCAATACCTGCTTTTAAGGTAATCATAGAAGAGGGGCAACCACTGCAGCTTCCCTGCAACATCAGGTTCACGGTTCCTTCGTTATAGCTTTTAAATTGTATGGCACCACCATCCATTTCAACAGCAGGCTTTACATAATTTTCTAGCAATTCTTTTACTCTTTTTACAATATCATCATCATCGGCACTAACGGTATTGGTAGCTTCCTGTTTTACTTTGGCTACTTCTTCCTCATTAACTACAACGCCACCATTTTCCAGGTATTCTTTCAAAAACTCTTTAATAGTTGGAATTACATCCTGCCAGTCTTCTGTATCCACTGTTTTGGTGAGCGTTACAAAATTGCTGGCGATAAATACACTTTTTATGAAAGGAAAACTAAACAGCTCTTTAGCCAAAGGCGATGGAGTTGCCAGGGTTTCGTCTGCAAAGTCAATGCTCTTACCCGGATACAATAATTTATTGGCCACGAACTTCATGGTTTCTGGGTTGGGCGTCATTTCGGTATAAATACTGATTACCGGGTTGCCTGTTTTAATCATAATACTTTTATTTAATTGGTCGGGTATGCACCCAACAACACAAAAATAAACAAAACAGCAGCGCTAAGGTTCAATTTGGCCACGGTAAATGGGTGTAGCTACATATTTTTCGGATATCGAAACAAATGGCTTACCAGCAAGTTAAACGGAGGGTTCCTTCCACAACAGAGGGAGTTGGCTGTATTTCAGCAGGCTTATTAACTGCTTGTGTAAGAATCGGTTGAGCCAAATATTCGTTTACCAAAGGTGCGGTATACAAAATTGTTTTAGCAGAAAGAGGGGTTTGGGTGGGGGCAGCCCAAAACACACCGGCCATGCATAATATGCTGAAAAGGGTATTTTGTGCAACTGCTTTCATAAGCTGATTTCTACCCCAAAAATATCCTTGATTATGCGGGTTTGCAATCACATAAATGTGTGAAATGCAGGTTTCTGCACGTTTTAGACAAATAAAAACCCGGGAATAGTTCCCGGGCATGATAAAGAGGAATGTATATGGAGGAATTAATAGTAGAATTTTGTGTTCTCTATTATATCGGGTAATCCGGCATAATGTGTAATTGTTTTGCGGGTAAGCGGATTGCCGTCTGTATCATATGTATACGTATTGGTAACGCTTTCTTCCAACATTCCATTCATATCATAATGCTTTTCTGTTAAAGGGTTATTGGGTATAAAGGTTTCCATTGGTAAATAAGGATTGTTCTCAAACAATACCCATGTATTTCGCTTGGTATCATAGCTGTCGATAATATATTCATTGCTTTTCTCCAAACCGCCCGTTGCAGGATCCCTGTAATAGATGATCATTTTTTTAAGATTACCACTACTTAAATATTCATTTTCATAGCGCAGCCCTAGTGTATAGGTGGTATTGCCACCTCCCCCCATACGGTTATAACCTTCTGTTTTGGTTAATTTGCCATTGGTATACGTATACTCATAAAATGCTACCAGATTACCAACAGCTGCAAATATTTCTGTCTTTACTACCTGCTGTTGATTGTTATAGGTGTATTTGAATTTAGAGCCATCGTCTCCCCGAACTTCATTCAGTACTGTTCCTGTATACACAAAATTGTATATCGTATGAACGGGGGTTCCGGTTCCATACTCAATATGGTTGGTGATCTTACTTACGGTTCCATTGGTATTGTATTGAATACTTTCATAGCTGCCACCATCGTATTCGATCTTTGATAATTTTTTATTGCCCGAGGGTGGAGGGTTATTACCGGAATCTGGTGTGTTAACATATTCCTTTGTACAACCGGTAATTAAAACGATAGCTAGTAACCAGATAATAGCTAATGGAAAAGAAATTTTTGTTGTTGTTTGCATAACGTTGTTATTAAATATTTCAGCAAACTTAGTTTGCCAAGTTGTGCAGCCAAATCACATGAAAATGTGGTTGGGATAAAAGGGGATAAACAGGTAAGAACGGAGATGGAATATCGAACAGATGAATGTCGAAGTGGTTTTTGAATTTACTTCGACATTCGACATTCATCTGTTCGGCATTCGATATTTTATTTGATCGCTGCCAAGGCCACTGGATTGGGCACTGCATTATTTACCGGCCTAATGGTTTTTAGGTAAGCGAAGATGGCTTTCAGGTCTTCATCTGTCATATTCTTATATACAAACCAGGGCATGGGTGGTAACAGTGTTCTGCTGCCGGCTAAACCTTTTGCTTTTCCTTCGCGGATTGCGCGGATAAAATTTTCTTCTTTCCAGTTACCCAAACCGGTTTCATCTGGTGTAATATTCGCAGCATACGAAATACCCCATGGGCCAACAGCGGCCGTAAGATCTGGCGACATCAGGGCCCATCCTTTTTGTACAGACTTTGTATCTATCTCGGGTAGCTTACCTGTTTTTGGAAAGCCCGACAAACGAAGTTCTGCAATCAGTTCAGGACCATTGGGTCCCATTTTTTTGGGTGAGTGACAATCGTCGCAACCAACGGTGTTCACCAGGTATTCGCCACGGGCAATTTGGGCGGCAGCTTCTTTTTTATCAGTTACGGCAGCATTGGGTTTATCGTTTTCGGAAATATTGGTGCAGGCAATAATGGCTGCAGAAATAAATACAGCAATGGCTGTAATGGTTAGGATTTTTTTATTCATGACACTTTTTTTGATTGCTTTAAGATTGATTTGTTTAATTGTGCGGCAAACCTAATCCTGTAAATAAGTGTGAGCAATCACATGAAAATGTGGTTGGGATAAAAGGGAGATAAGAAGTAAGAGTGGTAACTCCTATCTGGTTGTAGAAGAAAAAGAAGGATCGCTGTAAAGCGATCCTGTTGGTTTTATAGGAAGATAAAAAAGCTACACAATTTTATCTTTAAATGCTTTGGCTACGGCTTCGCTTTTACTATTAACGTGCAGTTTCTCATAAATTTTTTTGATATGGCTTCTTACTGTGTCAATGGCGATAAACATTTCGCTGGCAATCATTTTATAACTGTAGCCTTCCACTAAAAATTGAAGTACCTGTTTTTCACGATCGGATAAATTATAGTCTTCTCCTTTTTCATTGTTCATGGAAGAAAACATTTTCAACACCTGCGTGGCAATACTGGCGGTCATAGGTGCGCCACCACTCTGTGCTTCGGTTATGTATTCCAATAATTTGGTAGGGGGTGTTTTTTTAAGAACATAACCATTGGCCCCGCTGCTGATGGCCTGGAATACATTTTTGTTATCATCAAAAACGGTAAGCATCAATATTTTTACTTCGCTGTTTACCTGACGTATCTTTTTCAATCCTTCAATGCCATTGATGCCGGGCATATCAATGTCCATTAAGATCACATCGGGCTTCCAGGCATTTACTTCATCCACTACAGTATTACAGTTTTTAAATGCTGCCAATACCTCAAAACCATCTGTTCCGTTGATCAACATGGTCAGGCCTTCACGTAACTGGGGGTTGTCTTCGTAAATCAACAGTTTTGTCATAAATTCTCTTTTAACCACTCAAAAGTAGTCTGTCAGGGCTAATGTATCAACCGCATAAATATGTTATCCTGTTTTAACTCACTAAAAACCTCTTCCGCCGGTTGCCCACCGGTAAAATAAAGGAAAAAGCTTTCGCATCAATGCTCCCACGCCAACACAGAAAAAGAATACAATTGCCGGTACCAGCAGGTAGGTTATCAGACGATAATTAGGTATATCACCAATGTACAAATAAAACAAACGGGTTAGATATACCACCAACGGGGCATGTAAACCGAAAATGAAAAACGAAAAAGAAGATAGCCATACAAACCAAGTTTGGCGCATGCACCAGCTTACCAACTTATCTGCACCAAACCAAACTGCGAGTATGCCAGATAGTACCGCAATATCATGTAACACATTCAGCACTACAAAAGTAATATGGTTTGTTGGCTCCAGCTCAAATGCCATAAAGGTTTTGATTACACTAAAGCCTATGAATAACAACCATGCCATATATAAGCTTAACCATTTGGGTTTTCGTTCCAGATTAAAATCGGTTTTTTGCAGCCATACACCAACGGAAAAAAAGAATAAGCCTCTTCCATCTACCACAAAGAAACCCAGTTCAAAAACCCAAAGTAAAAAAGTGATGGTAAACCAAATGATAGCATATTGTTTGATGGCCCAACGGATAAAAGGATAGATAAGGTTGGTTAAAAACAAAGCGAGGATAAACCATAACTGAAAAGAAATGGGTGCGGCAACCCACCGTGTAAAAATGCCTGCCCAGCCGATTGCTGTATAAGGCCGGTTATCACCCATCTGATCCAATCTGGAATCAAGAACTGCCTGTGCCGTTATGGGAAATTGCTGCCACAGATACGTAGTAAATAAACCGATGGCACTCCAGATAAAATAGGGAATCAACAAGTTGATGGTCCTTTTTTTAATTTGCAAAAGATAAGGCAGGTTATCTTTTAGTGCATATATGTAACCGGAAATAATAAATAGTAAAGGAATACGGAACCGTAGGATTCCATTGGCCATAAAGTATTCAAAAAAAGTAGTAACAGTCAGTGGTTCCTGTACTGTGGTAAAAGGTTGCAGGTAAGTTTGGTGCAGGTTGTAGCCATGCACGGCCAGCAATAATGCAATGGAAAGAAAGGTATAGAAGCGTAATTTCTGACTTAAGAACCGGCTGATCTGTACGCGCATGATTGTATTGTTTAGTGTACAGGAATATTTACGGTTACCTGTGCGCCACCTCCGGGTTTAGATAGTATCTGTAAACGGCCATGCATGGCATCGGCACGTTTTTGCATATTGCCCAGTCCGTTGCCGCTATCGGCTACCGAGGGTTCAAAACCAATACCATCATCTTCTACTATTAATAGTAAACGGTTATTATGTAAACCCAGTTGTATGGTTACCATACTGGCTTTAGAATATTTGGCTGCATTGTTTACGGCTTCTTTGAATACAAGAAAAAAATCGCGACGGGCTTCCATTTCCAGTTTCACATCAAATACGGCTTCATCTATCCGAAAATCCAATTCAATTTCTTTTGCTTCCAGTACATTGGTGGCAAACTCACGCATACGGGCCGAGATCTTCTGCATGCTATCGTTACTGGGTTTAATACTCCAAACAATATCATCCATGGCATCCATCATGCGCTGGCTGTTATCGCTGATCTTACCCAGGTACTCTGTTGTTTTAACCGGATCTATATGTATGCGGCTTTTTGCCATCGAGCTTAAAATATTAATGGTGCTAAGGGTGCTGCCCATATCATCGTGCAGGTCACGTGCTACACGGTTACGTAATTTTTCTACCGCCAGTAATTTGTTTACACGCAAACGGTGAACTATGTAAATACAAATGGCGATGATAAAAATTACCGTACTGATAAACCAGTAAGTTCTCCAGAATGGCGGTTTAATATAAATTAAAACCTGTGTAATATTGGGCGATCGGTTGCCATCTATGTCTTCGCAATACACATTGAATGTGTAATTGCCCGGCGGCAGTAATGAATAATTGATAAAGTTCTGCCGGTCTGCTTTTATCCAATCTTTATCTATACCCGTCATCTTATAATAATAGGTAAGTTTCTCCCGATCAAGATAACTCAGGGCTGCAAAATAAAAACTGAAAGAATTTTCTGCATTGGTAAGTTGTATACGCGGTAATGCCAGCAGCGAATCAACCGATAGATAATTGTTCAGTAATTTAAAATCAGTGATCACCACATCCCCGGGCAATTTGTTTTGAAATACTGAGGGTTTAAAATAGAGAAGCGCATTATTGCCGGTAAACATCACATATCCATCGGTACTGAAGAAGTCAGCCTCGGTGGTAAGGTGTGCCAGTGTAATACCATCTTTCCGCCCATACGCAGTAACGCGTTTGGTATTGGGATTGTAACGGCATAGTCCATTTAAAGTGATCATCCACAAATACCCATCCGAGTCAATGCGCATGCGCAAAATGGTATTGCCAGGCAAGCCATCCTCGTAGGTAAGCCAGTTAACCTTACCTGTTTTTTTATTGATAAAATTCATGGCACCCGCACCAAATACGATGGTACTGTCATTCAGTAATTCCAGATCTTTACCGGTATTCATGAACAGTTTTTCACCAGTAGGTCCTTCGGCAGTATACTGCTTAATGATTTTGTTTCCATCAGCACTCAGGCAATAGAGACCTTTGTTTTCAACAGATACCCAAAGTAATCCCTCGTTATCCATCATTATTTTTGGGATGATGGAACCGAGTTTTTGTACCCTTGTAAAATTTTTTCCATCATACTTAATTAAAAAACCGCGAAAGGTAGAGAACCAGATATTTCCCTTTGTATCTCCTGTGATGTATTTAATGGTAGAGCCCTCAAAAACGGGATCGCTTGTAAAGGTTGTTTTTCGTGTAAGTGTATCATATACCATATAGTTGCCGCCCTGGCAACCAATCCATACTTTTCCATCTTTGTGCTGGTATAAAGCCCAGGTTTGCCGGTACTGGATCCGCTTAACTTCATTTAAGGATGGCATATTGTTGTAGATGCCTGCATTATACTTGCGCATTTTTTTGTTGAGGCTGATAATGCCTTTACCCCAAGTACTCAACCAATATTCACCGGAACGTAATTGAAGAATATCTGTAAACTCAACACCGCTTTCTTTATCTGTAAATAACATATCAACAACCGAAAAAGTGCCACTACCCGGGGAAGTGAAATAAAGGCCATTGTCTGTAGATACCCAGATACTTCCATCATGGTCTTCCATTATTTGAAAAACAGAATGAAACTGAATACCGGTAGAACTTCCCATACCGTGATCGTAATAAAAAAATCGCCCTTCGTCATCATCAAAATTATAAAGGGCATTAAGGCCATGCATCCATAAAAGGCCTTTACTGGTTTCAAAAAAATTCCGCAGTTCCGAGTAATCAGGATTGTAGTTTAAGCCCAGCGTATCTTTTAGTTCCTTCCCGTTTTCGTCAAAACAATACCTGATGTGCGCGCCTGCCCAGGTAAATAACCAGTGGCGCCTTTTACTATCAATAAATACCTCAGACGCACCAAGCCGTAATTTCTTATTATTCAACAGCGGAATATTTTTTGGATTATACTGCTGTGTATACATCTCACGTGTATGTCTATCGTATACAGTAAACCCGTTGTTACCACAGGGAAACCAATACTGTTGTTTAACAGTGTCTTCAAACATACCGGGTCCGGGCATGATCCCTTTTGGAAAGTGAAAATAGTTGTCGTCTACAAATGCTTTCTTTTCTTTATTATAGTGTAACAGGTTAAAGTTGGCAATAAATAGAAAGGTTTCTCCCTGGCTATCCTGCCACATATGAATACCGCCAGCACCCGATAAAGAGCGGTCAGTTATTATAGGAACAATGGTATAGTTTAATGTGGCAGTATTAAAAATGCCCACTTCATGCAGGTTGGGAAAGCAAAGCCAGATAGCATTACTGTCTGCCCGTAGTATTTTGGTTAAATCTGCCGCCTTTGGCTGCGCCTGGCTGCGCGAGGAACTGAGGCGGATGAATTTGCTTCCATCAAAACGCTGCAGTCCATTGGCGGTGCCTGCCCATATAAATCCTTTGGTATCCTGATAAGTGCAATACACCACATTTGATGTGAGCCCAATACCATCATCGGTGCTGATGCGGTTAAATGTAAAACCCTGCTGCGCATGCAGGGTGCTTGTTGACAACAGCAAGCAGGTAAAAAGAACAAAAGCTTTTTTCATGCGCAGTTAAGAATACTCAAATCTAAAAACAAAACCTCATCCGCAGTAAAGGAAAAAAGAAAATCACCCGTTTATGTGGTGTAAGTAAGGGTGGGAATATCGAATATCGAACAAGGAATGTTGAATGATGATCGGAGATGTACTTCATCATTCGACATTCCTTGTTCGATATTCGATATTTTATGCGTGTTGAAACACGTAATGAAAGGATAAGCGGATGATTAGAATTGATGGAAGGCAAAGACTATCACATGATTATGTGATACCTTTGAAATCCAGTCTGGTAAAGGATTTCACATGAATGTGTGGTTGCGCATGACTAAAAGCTGATGCATTTTTGCATCATTAAATAATTGATTTAAAAACAACATTATGAAAGGAAAATACATCACCACTTCTTTAATGCTGGCAGTGCTGGCAGGTGGTAAAAACGGAATCAGTGTATTGGTAGAAGAAACAGCCGCTGCTACACAGGATCACGCTGTAATCTGGAGCAAAACGGGTGCTGCAGCACAAAAAAACGCATTTGCTCAGGAGGGAAGAGACGAATTGAAACTCGTTTAAAAGCTTTAGCGTAAACACAGATCAAAACAAGAACATGGAAAAGAAATTTTTCGACATGATGGATCGTTTCTTCACTTTTCTCCTGCTGATTTCTGGGGAAGAGGACTTTGAAACCGTATCTATCAGTCATATCCTCTGAGTTAACTTTCGCTGTTTAAAGGGTTTTTATTGAAACCCATTTCCCTGATTGCGAAGTATACATAACAGTAAATTACTTATAAGGGCTGTATCAAATCATTATCGTTGCTATCCTATTAGTATGTGTCAGGAATTTAAAAGATTCATGTGATATCCTGTATCGAAAGATGAACGGAACTTCAAAATTTTCTGTCGCTGATCCATTGCATATATAGTAATGTGAGTAGCTTTTGCAATTTGAGGGAAGTTTCAAAATATCTTTTTTAGCTGGTGCATATCCTTTCAATTAGATCCTTTTTTTACAAAGCTATTTGCATTATACTTTATTATGGCTTCATAACTGTATTACTGTTTCAAAGCCGCTCCTACACCCAATTTCCCTTTCATCATACACACATATTTGTGCGATAGGATACACATATGCAGAGGAAGATATTTGCTGCCTAAATACATAATTATGAAACAAGTAATGAAAAAACTAAGTGTGGTGTTATATGTGCTGGTATTCCTGGCTGCCTGTAAAAAAAATACCACAACCATCCACCCGGAACCTGTTAAACCCGTAAACCAGTTGGTGAGTCAATTTGTGAAAGACGGGGAGGTGTGGACGATCAGTTATCATGCTGATAGCACCATTAACTCAATTGATAGAAAGTTTACAGATAATGCTCCCATCGACACGTATCGTTTTATCTATCAAAACGGAAAACTGACTGAAGTGAAATCGGCGGGTAGATGGAAGTATGTGTACACTGGTGAAGAGCTAACATCAATTGAAACCTATAATAATTTCGGAATGCTCAGGTATCGTACCGTTTTAGCGTATACCAATGGTAAGTTGACAGAAAAAACGGGTTACCTTACTACCACAGCAACAACGGATAAACCCAATTTGAAAACGAAGTATACCTATGGCGCAGACGGTAATGTATCGAAAAAAGAGTTTTTTGAGTATGTAAATAACGGTTGGTTTAAATCGGATGAAGTTCACATTATTAAATACGATACCTATCCGAATAATGCAGACCATCTGGAGAGCTTTCCTTTTATACCCAAAAAATTCTACTCGGTTAATAACCCTCTTCAGGAAAATTATGTGAACAATCAGGGTGCTGTGTATGGCTCAGTGATTCACGATTACCAATATGATACGAATAAACGAGCCATTTTACGTAAAAGCACCTATTCCTATAACGGTTTTCCAGATACACATTCAGAAGCTAAGTTTCAGTATTAGTCAGATTACTCACTATCGTGCCCGGGTGTTTTTGTGTGAAATGTGGTTCACAAGAAGCCACCAGGGTACGGTTTTTTATTGATGGAATTATTCTACAATACGCAATTTGGCATAGTTGAGCATGATCTTTTTTTCTCCATTTAGTTTGAAGAGAATGGTGGCCACCGGATTGTGTGCTGAGCCTTCAATTTTAGCAACGGTACCAAAACCAAATTTCTGATGCTCTACCTGCTGACCGGCCTGTAAATTACTGGTATCACTTGCCGTAAAATCTGCTGTGGGTTTGTGTTCTACCACTTTATTTGAGGGGGGCGTAATGGGCAGGTACTCTGGTTTCTGGTTTCTGGTTTCCGGTTTTTTGGAAGGTGGCGGCCCATATCTTTTTTCTGCTCCTGCCGAAGAATCACCAAAGCCGCGTTGCATACGATCAAAGCCACTGCCCCAATCGGTACCTAAGTTTCGGGCGCCACCACCGGCATAACTTTTATCAATATATTCTTCTGGCATTTCTTCAATAAAACGACTGGGTTCATTCTGTACCAGTTGCCCAAAACGATAACGGTTATTGGCATAGGTTAGCCATAAGCGATGTTTGGCTCGTGTAACGGCAACATAAAACAAGCGACGCTCCTCTTCCAGTTCTTCCCTGGTATTAATGCTCATAGAGCTTGGGAAAAGTGTTTCTTCAATACCTCCCACAAATACACAACCAAACTCAAGTCCTTTGGCTGCGTGTATGGTCATTAGTTTTACCACATCGGTATTTTGTTTATCATCATCCGCATCGGTTAACAAAGTGATCTGTTGTAAATAGGAGCCCAATGTTTTATCGCCAAGTTCTCCATCCTCATTACTGGGACTTTCTGTCCATTCTTTAATTGAGTTGAGTAATTCCTGTACGTTCTCGTACCGGGCCATGCCTTCCGTTGTTTTATCTGCAAAGAGTTCTTTTACCAGGCTGGTATGCTTTCCTACCTGTACGGCCACATCATATGCGTTTTTATCTGTAAGCATACTTTGAAAGTAGCGGATCATGGTAACGAAGTTTTGTAATGCTTCGAGTGTGCCCGCTTTAAATCCAAATTCTGCGGCTCTTGTCAATACTTCGAACATGGTAATGTTTTGCTCGTTGGCATAGATTACACATTTCTCCTGTGTGGTTTTGCCTATTCCTCTTGCCGGGTAGTTGAGAATTCTTTTTAAAGATTCTTCGTCTCTGGGATTGGTGATCACTTTTAAATACGCAACAACATCTTTTACTTCTTTGCGAGTGTAAAAGCTTTGTCCGCCATACAACCGGTAGGGTATACCCATACGTCGTAAACTTTCTTCAAAAGAGCGGCTCTGTGCATTGGTACGGTAAAGAATGGCAAAATCGTAGTTGTAATAATGGTTACGTAATTTTTGTTCCTTAATGGTATCGGCCACAAATTTTCCTTCATCATTATCCGTCATGGTACGAACAAGGGAAATCTTTTCTCCTTCACTGTTTTCGGTCCAGAGATTTTTAGGGATCTGGCCTTTGTTATTTTTGATAACCGTGTTGGCTACATTCAGAATACTCTGGCTGCTACGGTAATTCTGTTCCAGTTTAACTACATGTACATCATCATAATCTTTTTGAAACTGCAAAATATTTTCAATAGTGGCACCACGAAAACTATAAATGCTTTGAGCATCATCACCAACCACACAAATATTTTCATGCATGGCAGCCAGAAGTTTGGTAATCTGGTACTGAACAGCATTGGTATCCTGATACTCATCTATCAGAATGTATTTGAATTTACGCTGGTATTTACTTAATACTTCCGGAATGGTTTGCAGGATCTCGTTCATCTTTAATAAGAGGTCATCAAAATCCATTGCACCGTTTTTAAAACAGCGGCTTACGTATGCTGCATAAATCTGGGCCATGGCCGGGCGATTGGATCGCATATCTTCCTGTTGAATGGCATAGTTGTTAGCGTATTCACGCGGATATACCAGATCGTTTTTAGCAGAAGAAATTCGATTGCCAACAACACTGGGTTTGTATTGCTTATCATCCAAACCTAATTCGTTGATCACGGCTTTAATTACAGAACGGCTGTCATCAGTATCATAAATGGTAAAGTTGGTGGGGTAACCAATTTTTTGTGCTTCAGCCCGAAGGATTCTTGCAAACACACTATGGAATGTTCCGATATATAAATTCCGGGCTTCAGAATTACCCAGTATTTTTTCAATCCGCTCCTTCATTTCTGCGGCGGCTTTATTGGTAAAAGTGAGCGCGAGAATATTAAATGCATCTACTCCATTGGCCATTAAATGGGCAACGCGGGTAGTAAGTACTTTTGTTTTTCCACTGCCTGCACCGGCAATGATCATTAATGGGCCGTTAATATGTGTAACCGCCTCGTACTGCGGTTCATTCAATCCCTCCAGGTATGCTTGCATGGGTGCAAGTTAATATCTTGCTGCCTGAAAATTTGCAACGTTGAAAACTTAGTTGCCAAATAGGCCATTACCTGATTACTTTTACGGCAAGTTATTGTACCGCATGAAAGATTTTAAAAAATATTACATCATTCCCGAAGAACCCGAAATTGTTTACCAGGCATTGACCAATGAAGCCACCATTCAGTTATGGACGGGCGAGCCGGCAGAAATGCGCACCGAGCCTGGTTCAGAATTTTCTTTATGGGATGGAAGTATTACAGGTAAAAATCTTGAATTCGTGAACAATGTAAAACTGGTTCAGCAATGGTATTTTGATGGACAGGAAGAAGCCTCTATTGTAACCATTATACTGCACGCGCATAAACAGGGAACTTCTGTAGAGTTGCGGCATACTAATATTCCAGATAGTGCCTATGATGATATATCAGAAGGTTGGTCGCAAACTTATTTCCGTTCATTGGGAATGTTTTATGAATAACGCATGCGTAATCAAAAATTCTCATCTGTCTATTGAGACCAAAACCAAACACCCACTCTATACAAGTACGTACAGTTTTATCCGATGCGTATTTATCAACTAAATTATTATTTACGATAAAAGGAAAAGAAAAATATTAGTCTATAAAATTAGTAGACTAATATAAAAATATCGTATTATTGCATCATAAACATTGGGCTTTATCATTAAGTAAAATATCCCGGTGGTTGGTTAGCCGGGATATTATGTATTCTCAAATAAGAGATAAGAAACCTGTTTACAAGAGGGCCATATGGCCGAGTGGTTAGGTGCAGGTCTGCAAAACCTTTTACGGCAGTTCGATCCTGCCTGTGGCCTCTTATATATACTGATGTTTTTTATATGGCAAGCAATCGAAGCGGGACGGTATCTCTATACTGTCCCTTTTTTGTTAAATATGTTAAACCTTAGCTCACATTTCACCCGAACTTAGCACATCCAACCGTTTCGGGTTATCTTTGCCACTCTCCAAAACCAACCGTTAGGGTTGTAAAGTGCACGTATCTGTGCTTACCAATATTGTATCACTTTTAAAATTGAGAATATGCTGAGACAAAAAATGTCGCAATGGAGTTGTCAGGTGTTGGCGTTTGCATGCATACTGGTATGTATGAGTTTTGCATTCATCAACGTGGATGTGGTGGAGAATACTATTGAAAAAAATGAAGCAACCCCAGCTTCGGCCATTTCAGAAAAAATGGAATTGTATGATAATCTGGAACTGGCATCAATGGGTTTATCGCGCGAAGCATTTACCAAGGCTCTTACAGGGTACACACATTTATTGAATGAAGGAAGGATTCGTAAGGATAATATTTTATCAATTATAGACATGAGTTTGCCTTCGGGTAAAAAAAGATTGTTTGTAATTGATCTTTCAACAGGTGAGCTGGTTTTTAATACCTACGCAGCACATGGAAGAAATTCCGGTACCAGCATCGCTACTCAATTTTCTAACCAACCCAATAGTTTTAAAACCAGCTTAGGATTCTATATTACCGGTAAAACGTATAATGGAAAACATGGTTGTTCACTTAGGTTAGAAGGAGAAGAAGCGGGTATTAATGACAATGCACTATCAAGAGGAATTGTTATGCATAGCGCTTCGTATGTTGGCGAATCTATTGTAGCACAGCAGGGATATATTGGTCGCAGCCAGGGTTGCCCGGCATTGCCCGATAATATTTACAAACAAGTGATAGAGAAAATTAAGGATGGCAGTTGTTTGTTTTTATACAGTCCGGATAAAACATACGCGGCTAATTCTAAAATATTAAAAGAACGCATGCAGGGTTGATAAATAATCTGCATCGTTTAATGAAGGTGTTGACACAAGTCCAGCTAAATAAAAAGCCCGCAATATTGCGGGCTTTTTATTTAGCTGGACTTTCATATTATTATATAGCGTGTAGTGCTATTGAAATAAACAACCATAGCGAACCTTGAGCATGCTCTGCAAAGCTTTGAGTTACTGCTTCACCTTTTGCGTATCGCAAGGATCGCCAAGAACCGCAATGAATGCAAGGGAATATTAAAAAGATGAATGTCGAATGAAGAAGTAATTTTAGTGATACTTCGACATTCTACATTCATCTGTTCAATATTCGATATTTTACAACGCATCCGTAAACATTTTAGCTGCAAGTGCTTTATCATTGCCGTATACATCATCTCTGAAATTGAGTTGTTTATTCTTATCAACCCAGGCGGTATAATAGGTAATGATTACCGGTACTGAATGTTTAAGTGCTACCGTTTTTTCAACACCACTTGCCATAGCTTCTGCAATTTTTGCGGGTGTCCATTCCGGAGCATTTTCAAGCAGGTAATTGGCCATTTTAATGGGATCGCTTAAACGGATGCAACCATGACTGGCTGCACGGTCGTCTTTTCCAAAAAGATTTTTAGAAGGGGTATCGTGAAAATAAATATTAAAGCTGTTAGGGAACAGAAATTTTACATGACCCAATGAGTTGAACGCACCAGGTAATTGCCTGATCACCGGTAAGCCACCTTCGTTACGAACAACTTCCATATGATTTTTTTGTAAGTAGTTGCTGTTTTTTTGAATAGCAGGCAAAATTTCATTTTTTACAATACTACGGGGAATATTCCAGTAAGGGCTGAATACAACTTCTGTAAGATCATCAGAAAACATGGTGGTCTGATGGGCTTCTTTGCCAACCACAACGGGCATCTGTATTACTTCCTTCTCGCCTTCTGTAACATGCAGTGTAAATGCAGGAATGTTCACAACAATCAGTTTACCTTCTTTATTCACCGGCATCCATCGCATGCGCTCCATATTTATGAGCAACTGCTGTATTCTGTTCAGCACTGGTGTATTCAGGCTTTGTAGTAAAATGCGATTTATTTTTCCATCCGGTGTAAAACCATTGGATACCTGATATTTTTTTATGGCTGCTTCCAGTTCCGGTGTAAATACAGAACCAGTATCAACTACCGCTAACTCACCGGAAACACCTAATCTTTTTTTGATGGAAGGAATTTCCACAAAACTTTTTCCGGCAACAAATTTGGTTTTGGTACCAGCTATTGTATCCCATCCTTTGTTTTTATGAAGAGCAACATATTTGGTAAGCTGTGCTTTCAGTACTTGGTAATCCGGTGTAAGGGCAGCATATTTCTTATTGTTTTTATCTGCCAGAATAGAATCCGCGAGTTCCAGTATGGTTTGTTTTTTAATAGGGATAAATGTTTCGAACTGGTGATCGTCCAGATTGGTTTCCTTATAGGTTTCCAATGTATAACGAACAAAGCGTTTGCTTAACTGCAATTCAATTTTAATGATATCCGGATCTTTTGGATTGATGATTGTTTCATGAAGCAATAGTTCATCCAACTGGCGGTCCAGTTTTTTATTAACACTGTCTTTGCTGTATTTATACAAACTTCTAAAACCAAGTGCCTGTTCTGTTAAGCCTTTTGAATCGAACCAGGCAAACTGAAAATTGCGCACGTTGTAAAAGTCAAGCATATTCTCCCGAATACTGTCTGCAGTACCGTCGGTCATTAAAAATTTTTCGAGTGCAGTGCTGTCCAGAAACAGATCATTGTAGGCATTGGCTTTGGTAACAGAATAATCTCTTGGTGAGGGACCCGATGATTCATTTCCAGCGGAACCGCGCCAGATTCTGCGGTTTTTATTTTTACAACTGGTAGTTAATACCAAAGTGAACAGGCATAGATAAAAGAGCTTTTGTAACATGCATGTAAACTACAACATATAAGCCCCAAACAACGATTGTAAAAGTGAAAGGTTTGGTAATGGCTTTGCATTTTCCTTTTAGTACAACAAGTATATTTTATATACAATAGCCATTGTAAGCTATTTACTTTCGTAAGAAGGCTTTATTACTAGTTTGGTTATGTTTTGATTGAAGAATCAATGCATGTTTTTACTTATTTGAAAGGATTTGAAAATTTTACATCGTTGATAGAAACAACATCTGTCAGCGTTTGTAAAAAAGCCAATAGTTTTTGCTGATCACGAGCCGGAACGCCATGTGCAGGTATATTAGAGGCCAGCATGGCCTGCAAGCTGCTTACGCTGCCATTATGGAAATAAGGGGCGGTATTGGCAATATTACGCAGGCTGCTGGATTTAAATCTGCGCTGGTTATTGATGCCAAGATCATTGGGATCAGCCAGTGCAAAAGGTGCTGTAGGATCGGAAGTAATGAACATGGGAGGTGCATGGCAACCCGCACAGGGTATATTACCTGCAGTAAGAAACAGGTTTTCACCATCTCTTTCATCAACCGTAAAACTGGCGAGCCCCTGTTTTACCTGGTCGTATTTAGATTGATACGTTACAATAGAGCGGACGAATTGTGATAGGGCTTTTGATACCCTGTCTGAATTGATCTCTGTACTGCCAAATGCTTTTTGAAATAATGCAGGATAGTATGATAGCCCCGACATTTTTATTATGGCTTCTGGAATGGTCATACCCATTTCTGTTGTGTTTTGGATAGGTTGTAAAACCTGCTCTTCCAGCGTGGCAGTTCTTTCATCCCAAAACATTTTGCCCGAACGATAAAAACGAACATTTAATAATGGCATGGAATGTCTATCGGTACTACCGCCCAAAAAGCCCTTGCTTTTAATGGCCGAATCGGAGAATGAAAGATCCTGACGGTGGCAGCTGCCGCAACTGACGGTATTATTTTTAGAAAGATTTTTATCATAGAACAATACTCTCCCAAGGGTAGCACCATCATTGGTGATGGGATTGGCGGCCGGGGTGTTATCTACAGCTGGCAGTGCGCTTGTAATATGGGTAGGTAAACTGGTGTTGCTATAATTAAAAACGGTAGCAGGTAACTGGGGAACTGAAGCAGTGTTCCCGGTATTGGTGATATCACCAGTTGTGGTAATACTGCTTGTGGAAACTGTATCGCTCTTAGAGCAATACTGAAATAATGTGGCTGCTACCACAAGGCATACAAGTATGCAGGTTTGTTTTTGTTTCATACTGGCTGGTTTTGGGTAGCAATGCGGCAATAGGCAGTTTTTCCTATTAGAGTCATTTTTGAACCCAAACCTACGCTGTTAACAAAAATTTAAGCTTTATAGTGAAGTGAATAGAAATGGTAGTAGCAATATTGAAAGAAAAATTGCAAAGAATATTTGAAGCTAAGAGAAATAAGGATTTGTGAAGAAGCGCTAAACGAGTGATTATATCCAATTAAAAGCGAGTACAAGTATCAATGGCGGGATTGCATGCTTTTATCCCAACCACAATACAAATAAAGAAACCGTTAACCCTTAACGTACTTTAAATCCCGATTTCGAAAGAGGCCCTATTACAGTAAGGTCAAAATTTACTTTTCGCGGTTTTCTTTTGTTCTTTTAGGTATAAATATGTTCCAGACATCCCAAAGCCTCTTAAAGAAAGTTGATTATGAGAAATTCCTTCAATCACAAGACAATCTGTATCTCCTTCTTTCACATTTTTTAGTATAATGTATGCTGTAGTATCGCCAGTATCCTTGCTTATATCAGGGTTACAATCCTTTGGATCATTAGTTATCTGGTACTTATATTTTAAGGGAGAACCTTCACCCATATATACTGTACAATCACCCTTTACGCTGAATATATATGTAAGCAGTCCTTTCTCTTCTGATCTCCATGTGCCTACAATTTTTTTTCCTACTATAGCGGCTGGTTGCGCCGACAACTGCAGGCTAAAAAAAATGGCTAAGGCTGTTATTGTCGTTTGAAGTAACCGATAATTCATTATCATAAATATACAAAGCTATTGTTTATTAAAGAATAGAAATTCCGCACTTCCCACTGTTCTCAATGAAAGCACTGCATCTACTGCATAAATTTCGTAACACTCTCCTACCCCGGTATTATCATCAACAAGTAAAAGATAGGCTGTCTGCTCACTTTCATCCACTGTAACCTCCATCCCACATTGAGGAGATGTATTTGAAATTGAATAGTTATAGGAATGCAAAAGCGTGCCTTCGTGATACCAATAACATTTTCCATTTGAGGTAAAAACTAAGACTAGATTACCGTCATCCATTCCTTGAAATGTTCCAACAATATTATTTGTATAATCGGTTAAATATTGTGGCGGAGGCGGGTCAAATAGTCTTTCGATTGAGGAATCTTTGGAGAAGATGTACATGCACCGATGATTGGAGAAGGGCCTATAAAAAACTGGTCATTAAAGTGAAGATTTAAAGAATCGATGTTGTGAGTATATGCCGCATCCTTACAAAGGGATGCGGTTTTTTATTTTCGAAACAAATATTTCAATATCAATAAGGAGTAATTCTTCTCCAAAGATTCCTCTATTGAGAGACTCTTCGGAGAAGAAATGTATTCTAAGACATTGTTACTCTACTGAAATAGCTAGTTGCTGAAATCATTTTTAATAGGGATTCATAGAACCGAATACCAGCTGAACCGGCGTCTAGTTCTATAGTCACTTTATTATTTTTGTGTGTAACCAGAGAGCTATGAACAACACCATATTTCCTGTTCTTAGCCATTGATTTATTATTGTATGTTTCAATAAAAGCGTAAGCTTTCTGCACAAATTCCTGGATAAAGCTTTCTTTACCGGAATGAATATTCAGCTCCATAGTTGTATTAATGCCAAGGCTGACAACCTCCAGTTCAAATGAAAAATTTTCCGTATTGAATGGATGGGGGTCTCTATAATTTAACTGTGTATAATATAATTGTGGCTCAAACGGATTAAGAGCAAATTCAATATCATCATAATCAATATCAGTATCCGTTAGTTCGTATATACGACCTGATTTTGACCACCATACCATTAAAACAGGATTCTCGTTTTTCCTGATATGGAGTGAAAAGGGCATACCAGATATTTCATTCTTTACATAATTTTTTTCTCTGATTATGTTTTCATCCGTTTCGACTGTTCCGTCTTCTTTTATTTTATAAGCGAAAGTAATTCCAATAGAAATTGTTTTAGATGCCCTTAACCCCGTTTTGTTATAGAACCAGTCCGTTAATTTATTGTCTGCACATGTAAGAAATTCTAAAGATGTATCTAATTTATATACATTTTTAATGATACTTTGCATCAAGTTTACTTTATAAAACAAACCCATAATTAAAGTTTAGTGACAAGGAAAATTAAATCTTTTGCAACAAAAAGTAATTCTGCTTCTGCAAACAGAGTAACACCTTCCGTAATAATAGCTTCGGCAATATAACCGATTACTATGACAGCCGCAGTAGTAGCGATAGCGGCCTTTAAGTTGCTGACAAGAGCTTGTCCTTGCGGCGTAGTTGACAGTTCTCGTAAATATCTTAAAGCCATAGTCGGAAAGTCTGAAGTAGGGCTTTGCCTGCGCCTTTTCATTAATTCACTTATTATTTGGGGAATTGATGTTGGCATAGGAGCAGGTAAAGGGTTATTAGCTTTTAGTCTTGTTTCATAAGAAATAACACCAGGTGCGACTAATTCTGCATGTATTACTGTACTTGGATTAAATGGATTGGGTAAATTTATTGGTACAAATTGAGTTCCGGGTGTCCATTGAGTAAATGTTGATGATGGAGGACAATTGACTCTTGCGGCAGTAACATACCTTGCTACTTCCGTTTCACCTAAAGCTATTTGATTTGGACTTGTCGACTTGATTTCGAAAATTTCACCCTTAAGCCCATTTGCTAGATCTGCAAATCCATGCCCACCTGTAGCACCAGAATTTGGGATATAATATTCCGCTACACCAAATGGTTCTGAGGTTATATATGCTTCTTGAATAAGCAAATGAGCAACAGTCGCTTGTTGTTGAAATACAGTTGATCCCGGAATCCTTTTGGTTCCACGACAAGGGGTTGGAGTATTGGTAAAATTATCAGCTTCGACCTTTTCCTGTTGCAGCTCCTCTAAAATAGCTATATCTGCTGACGTTAGGGGCAGTTCACTAGGTGTCCAACCCGGATCATCATTGCAACCTGCCCTTAATGTTCTTATTACTGAATTACCAATTGAAGCAGATTGATTGCCATAACTTCCATCACATGGTTCAGGTGGCGTTGGGCCGCCACCAGTGCCACCACCACCTGTTCCTCCACTGCCATCTCCTCCACCTCCGATGCCGCCATCACTGATCCACTCTTCCCAACAATAATTATAGGACAACCAACTGGTACATCGGGCATGACAATTATCACAACTTCCATCAGGCCCTTTACAATGCCCAATATACCAGCAAGTCGTATATGATACGGTAACCTCCTGACAATACTCTACATACCTGTCAGTCTTAACGTTTTGCTTGGCATCTTTATTTTTAAATTCTACTTCACGCGGCGATTTACCATTGCTTCGAAACAAACTTTTATCAGTAATGGTAAATTTATTGTGACCAAAAACCTCCTTATCTAAGTTCATAAAGAATATGGCAAAATATTCCGCTTTATCATCAAGCTTATTAACATCGTTTTGAAGTTGTGAATACTGCCAATCGCACAAATAGCTTACAGATGTATCCGATGCCGAGGCTTTTATGACCATAGAAGCATTTACGTAATTCTGCGAATCTCTCACGAAAGGAACATAATAAATATCATAATTGCCTGATGAATTAGCAGTATTGGTTCCGTTTATACTATGCGTTTTCACTTGTGCACCCTTTACTGTGGGTGATGTTTTAATTGCTTTATCCCATCTGGGGTATCCAATTCGCTTCACCGTTTCCTCTACAAAAGGAGTCTTATTGTTTACCCGCTTGATAAACGTTACAAGCGCATTTTCTTCAGAGTCTGCACTACGATGTGCTGTAAAAAATTCTTTCTCTACAGATGAACCTTCCATATCAGCAATCTTTTCGGTTTGGATATCTGTTTTTCTACAGGCGCTTGTAACGACTACTACTGTAACAAAAAGTGTTGCTAGGGTAATCCATGATCTGATTTTTTTCATGATGTTTGTTTAGGATTAGAAATGAAAATTAATTGAGCCGGTTGAAATTTTATACCGTTTAAACACCCATTTTTAGGTAAATCCTAAAGGTGAGTATGCATATTCAATTCTTCTTTAGCTAAACAGCTATTTGTTTGTAGTTTTAATTCTACAAACAAAGCTGTATTTTAATATTTTTATCATGAGTACAGTGATTAGGGGGAGTGATTGTACTCAGAATTGAAAATATAATTATTGTTTCTATAAATCAAATTAAATTAATACAAATCATGCCAAAACCAAGAACGAACCAAAAGATTGGTCAAAAGAAAATTGATCTGGGTCATATAGGTGAGCGTGTGTCCTTGTTAAGGAAGGAGTTTAACCTGACGCAGCGTGAGCTTGCTGAGATCTTAGGCGTTACTGGGCCATCTGTATTAGCGGCAGAGCGAACGAGCCATGGGTCATTGGTTATGGAGGCAACGATCTTTTTTGCAGAGACCTTTCAGGTGAATCCAGCCTGGATATTTTTAAAGGATAATACAGAGGTTTCAAAGTTTCTTTCACAAACGGCGAAGCAAAAATCGTTCGATATAACGGATATGGATATATCGTTACAAGCGCCTGGAGTGATAGCAGAGAAGTTACGGATGCAGGTAATGGTGTTATTAAAATCAGTAGATAAGTTAATGGAGTTAAACGGCAAGGAGAAGATAAAGCCGAAAGAACCCGAAAACAAGAAAACAAAAAAGCCAGCAAAACATACCGGTAAAACACTAACAAAATTTACTCACCGGTAGCCGCAGCTCCACCTTACTGTCCTTGGTTGGTTTATTTTATGAATTGTTCTTTATTTTTTTGGCATCCGGATGTACGTTGGTTTGGTGCAAAATAATTCTGAACAATTCATCAGGTACAAAAGGTTTTACCACAATTTCATCGATACCAATATCATTGATGCGTTCGGTTACTTCCCTTGCCAGGCTGGCGGTTAATGCTACAATGGGAATGCGAATGCCTTTATCCCGCATTTTTTTGGTGGCTTCATATCCATCCATTACGGGCATATGCATATCCATCAGTACCAATTTGTGTTTGCTTTCATCTACCATATTCAAGGCTTCCAAACCATTTACAGCCACATCAATCTGTGCACCCCATCTTTCCAGAAATGTTTTGGCAACCAGTATATTCACTTCATTATCTTCTACCAATAAAATAGAGATTCCTGTTAAAGGTTTACTTTCTTCTGTAGGCACCTGATTAACACCCTGCTCTATCTTTTTTTCTACAGCAATAATCTTGGGAAAGGTTTGTGTAAAATAAAATACAGAACCCGCACCTTGCTCACTTGTAAGATGCAGGGTGGTTCCCTGTAACTCCAATAATTTTTTACAGATGGCAAGACCCAATCCTGTTCCGCCAAAATTTCTTGAGGTTGAGGTATCGGCCTGTGTAAACTGTTCGAATATGAGTTTTTGTTTTTCCTGTGCAATACCGATTCCGGTATCTTCTACACGGATGGTTAAGTTAATGCTAGTGCTAGTTTGGCTCGCTACTTTTATATCCAGTAGCACATAGCCCTTACGTGTAAACTTGATGGCATTGTTTACTAGGTTGGTAATTACCTGTCCAATTCGGGTGGGATCGCCAAGTATGGTATGTTGCAATGCAGGATCTATCTGTAATCTAAGTTCAATACCCTTTTCTTCTGCAGAACTGCGCAAACCAAAAATGATGTTTTTGGCTACATTTCTGATATCTGTTTCAATCGTTTCAAAATTTACTTTACCCGCTTCAATTTTATTATAATCGAGAATATCATTTACAATAGCCAGCAGGTTATTAGCAGAAAACAATAGCACATTCAATTGTTCTTTTTGTTCCGTACGTGGGTTGTCTCTCAATATCAGGTGCGTCATCCCCAGAATAGAATTTAATGGGGTCCGTATTTCGTGCGACATGGTAGAGAGGAACTCATTCTTTGCTTTCAATCCTTCTTCTGCTTCTAATTTGGCCTGCTTTAGTGTATGGGCAAAGCGGTAAGATAATATGAGTGATTGCAGAAAAAAGAAACTGATATAACCGGCAAATAATATGGCTTTCTGTGGAGCTACAATACCAAAATATTGCAGGTTAATAGTAGTGAATACCACCAATACCACACCGGTACTGAGTAGTGCATAGCCCGCTCCAAGGCGCTTATTCTTCATCGCTTTTACATACACATAAAAGGCATACACAATTACACCAAACATCACTACCAGAAACGGATTGATGAGTTGTGTAAAAACAGATGGCGGAAAAATTAATACAATAGCAGATAAGGCTAAGCCGGCCCCGACTTCTATTTTTACCATATACTTATTACCATCTTCCGGATATAAATACCGTGTATATAAACTGAAAAAAACCAGACTGATAAAAAGACTCAGGTATTCCAAATGTATGGTAATGAACCATGGAATATCCGGGAAAAGCGTATGCAATACATAACTACGTGCACCCACCATTCGGTAACTATACACCATACAGAACAGTGCAAAATACAGGATAGATTTATCGTGCCGGCCAAACAGAAATAATCCAAAAAAGAATAAACCACCCATGAATAAACAACCCATTAATACCAGATCAAGTGCAGAATCTTTTTCTCTTTCGTAAAAGAGCGTGTCTTTATTTCCTATTAAAATTTCTTTGTATGGCCCACCCTTTGAGTGCCAGTAATTGGCAACCTGAAAAAGCAAGTGAAGGGTATCAGTCGGCTTGGTAATTTCTACTGTTTTTTGAAGCCATTTAGGAACGGCATTTTCTTCCAATGAGTCCGGGTTACCGGAATTGGCAAACAGTTCTCCATTTACAAAAAGACGATAAGAAGTATACGTATCCGGAATGTCTAATGCCAGTTTACCTGGCTGCTTTGGCAATAGTACCGTTAAGGTATAGGAGGCATAACCAATATGGGAAAGTTTGGTACCATTCAATTCCGTGTTTGTCCATAAAACAGGAAATGGTACAAAGCCATCAGCAGCAATGGCGGTATCTTTTGGCGTAAGAATGCGTTTCCAGTAAATAGCCCATTCGCCCGAAAGAGGGATGCTTTTTTTTGAAAGATCTACCTGCCGAAGGTCAATAATTCCCTTGGTAGCTGCCGGGTTTTCTTTGGTTTGTGCATGTGCAGCACAATCACACAGGAGAGTAAGGAAAAAAAGAAAACACGGGAAAAAGTAAAACCGGTTCTTCAGCAACATGGGCTTCTAAGGATTTTTTTCTGGATGTCTGTCAAAGTATTTGTTACAGGTTACTAATGTACTTAAAACCCACTTCTTAAACCAGCATTTAGTGTCATACCGGAATATCCTACCTCATTTTCGGCTATCCTACAAAAAAAAGCTAATTTGAACACATTGCAATCAAATTCATATGAAACAGGTATTGTTTTTCAGTTTTTTTACCGCGTTAGCCATCTCTTCTAAAGCACAAAGAACAGATATACGTCTGCAGAATCAAATACAGCAAATGGTAACCGGGTTTAAAGGTAGTATAGGGGTATATGTGCATGACCTGAAAAAAAACAGGATCATTTCAGTTAACAGCGACACCGTTTTTCCTTCAGCCAGTATGGTAAAAGTGCCGATTTTAACCGGTATTATGCGGAAAATTGAATCGGGTGAATTAAGCTACCACCAGCCACTTATTTACAAAGATTCTTTATTGTATGAAGGAGAAGATATACTGGGTTCTTTGAAGAATAATGAGAAGATAGAACTCAGTAAGGTAATGATGCTGATGCTGACCATGAGCGATAATACGGCGAGCTTATGGTTGCAAACACTTGCGGGTAAGGGTAACCGGATTAATGAATTGATGGATAGTCTTGGGCTATTGAATACCAAAGTAAACAGCCGTACGCCGGGGAGGGAAACTGATCGTGCCCAATATGGCTGGGGACAAACCACACCAAAAGAAATGGCCACCCTGTTTGAAAAAATAGTAAAAGGAGAAGTGATCAATGCAAAAGCAAGTAAGAAAATGTTGCGTTTACTTGGGCGGAATTATTGGGATGAAGAAGCGATTTCAGAGATACCTGCTGATGTATTTATTGCCAGTAAAAGCGGTGCTGTAGACGCCAGCCGCAGTGAAGTGCTGTTTGTGAATGGTAAAAAAAGCCGTTATATATTTTGCGTATGTACCAAGAACAACGTGGATAAAAGCTGGCAGTCTACCAATGAAGCATGGGTGCTTACGAGAAAAATTTCCAGGTTGTTGTGGGAGTATTATAATTAACGTGTTGTGCTAATAAACCATTTTGTATTAAACCGTGCCTTTGTGCCTTGGTGTGAGAAATTCATTTCCAGACCAAAGCACCCTTTTTGCAGTATTCCGCAACACTCTCCTTCCCTCTTTCTCTCTTGTACTCCTCTTAGCAAAACATCTTTTACCATAGGCCATTATGCTGATGGGCGGAGTATTTCAATAAGAGCTTAAGGAGAGAAAGAGAAAAAGAGGGGGTAGTTCTAACCATTGGCCTTCGCATAAATTCTTGGCTTACAGCGGCGCAGTATGGTAGTGTAAGCAGGGGTATGTATTACAACGAAACAAGCCCGCGCCTGATGGCTTCCATGGCAAGGCCTACACGGCTTTGTACTTTTAGTTTTCCAAAAAGTGATTCGCGGTAGCCATCGATGGTTCTTTCACTTAAGAACATAGCATTGGCAATTTCTTTGTACGTCATATCGGTGCAGGCGTATTGCAGAAAGTTTTTTTCTTTATCCGTTACGGCAACAGATTCTTTTTCGGATTGCAGCAGTCTTCTGAAATTAATATTACTTACATCGGCATTGTAAAATCCTTTCAGGTTAATTTCCTGCAGGGCTTTTTCCAGTTCATCGGGATGGGTTTCTTTAAGCAGGTAGGCGCAGCAACCGGCTTTGATCATATCAATGATAATAGAATCATTATCGTTCATTGACAATGCCACCAGTTTCATTTGCGGATATTTTGTGCTAAGCCATTTAGCCGTTTCAATGCCGTTCATTACCGGCATGTTCACATCAATTAACATGATAGAAGGCGTGATGGTCATTTCCTGTAATTTTTCCTGCAGGTCTTTTCCATTCAGGGCTTCTACAATCACATTGTATTCTTTAAAACTTTTCAGCATCAGGCTGAGTGATTTCAGGAATAACTGGTGATCATCTACAATACCAACAGAAGTTTTCATAATAAAGTTGTGTTAACAGGTAATTGAATGGTAACAGCCGTACCGTTATTAATTGAGGAAAGCCATTGTACTGTTCCGCCCAGTAGTTTGGTACGGTGTTTAATATTTAGCAGCCCTACGCTTTTAGAAATAGTGGCTTCATCAAAACCGGTTCCATCATCTGCAATATAGATGGTGAGTAGTTTTGCATCTTCTTTGATCTTGATCTCAATATTTTTAGCACTGGCATGTTTAATGGCATTCTGCAATATTTCCTGAACAATACGAAACAGAATGGTTTGCTGATCGGGTTTCAGTGAAATGCCGGTGGAACTAAATAATTGTATTTGTAAACTTTTGGCAGCATTAATGCGGGCAATCTCTGCCTCGAGGTTTTCCATGAAATTAAACTGTTGCAGCCATTCTCTATTCAATGCTTTTGATAAGGAGCGTACCTCTTGTATGGCTTTGCCTAATGTATCATCTGCCATCGTTAAAGTTTCCGGCGATTCGGGTAAGGAGCGCTGTGTAAGTCCAATGAGCAATTTGGTACTGTTCAGCAGCTGGCCTACATTATCATGAATTTCAATACTCAACTTATTCAGGGTTTCTTCCTGGGTTTCGAGTTGCGATTGAAGCAGTTGTTTTTCAAAATCTGCCTCCATGGTTTCTTTTTCTTTCAGGTGTTTCAGGTCCCTTTTCAGGTAGGCCATTACAAGCATCACAATAAACAAAGTGATCAACAACAAAATGCTGGAAGCGCCTAGAATAATGCTTATGTTTTCTGATAGTCTTTGCATGAAAGGCCGTAAATAGTATAAAAACAGAAAATGGATAACAACAAATTATGAAAACGCCACAAAATGCCAATGATACCCGCCTCCTGTACAATAAGGTATTTGTAAGAGATAAATATAAAAAAACTACCCGTATAGTATGTAAAAATCCCAATGATGATCCAGAACAAAGAACTGTCTGTAAGTCCCGAGATCTCATTGTCTTTTACCAGCCGCCAGTAAAAAAAAATCAGACAATAAGCAGTAATGATAAAGCTGCCTACGGCAGATAAAATGCTGTTATAAGTTTGTATGCCATCTCCATTGGCAATTGAGTAAACAGCACTCGCCAAAAAAATAAGGGTAGCAGCGGGTAGCAACTTTCGTATGGTAGATATACTGATATCATAAAAAAGCGCAGTAAGTATGCTGAAAGAAAGAATGATATTGGCTACATACACCGCATAATTGGTAATGATTAATAACTCCAGTATGGTAGCAGTAAGGTTGGTAATAAACTGAATGCACACAAACCAGCATACATAGCGCAGCTCCTTTGGCAACTTTGCAAAGGGCCTGATAAAAAACAGCAAAGTAAGCAAAGGGGCTGCTATATCTATGTAATTAAGTATGGTGATAATAAATTTCAAAAAAGCCGTTTGATAAAATGAATAAAAATAGGTACCTCAAAACTTATTCATCTGTACAACCGGGAGGGAAAGGGCAACCATCTATTTCCTCTTCTCCGGGAATGGCTGCTGCTTTTGCAGCTGTATTGGTTGGGTCAAGATCAACCCTTGCCCTGATCTTAACTAAATTAACAAAGTGCTCAGCACCTTTGGGCTTTGCCTTTATAATTTGCTGCGATACAATAATGCCTTTGGCATTGGGATTTGCATTTAATAACTTTTCGATATCTCCTCTTTTGAAGTAGTATTCAATTTTGCATTCGTGTGACATAATAGTTTTGTTTTGGTGAGTATGAATCTTCAATATTCAGAAAAAATAGCGAGAATCTGTCCCGTCTTTTTCTTAATGCGGATACGGGAAATTTCCCGGTGCGGAGAAGGGACGGTTCCTAAGTGTATAAATTCGGTGTTTTTACGGTTGTTCAGATTATTTTATAATAGTATTCTTACAAAAGAAAACGCTTTTTGAAGAGGGATGCGTTTTATGAAATACCAGTAATACGATTCCTGTAAGGATGGAAATTAAAAAGAAGTTATGTCAACATTCAATATTCTCTGCATTGATGGTGGGGGACTGCGAGGCATTATTCCCATTCATATACTCAAGAAAATAGAGGAGATTACCGGTAAAAGAATACACGAAACTTTCGATATGTATTGCGGCACTTCTACAGGTGGGTTGATAGTAGCCTGCGCTACCCTTCGGGATGAAAATAATCCGTCTATCCCAAAATATACGCTCAAAGAGATAGAAGCTATTTATGTATCGAAAGGGAAGATCATTTTTCCAATCCATTCCGGACTGGAGAAATTGATTCACCGGTTTACCAATTTATTTGCACCGGGGTATAGTCCGGCGGGAATTGATCTGGTGCTGCGCGAATATGTGGCACAACAAAGAATTAAAGATGCCTTACGCCCCATTTTGGTTTCAACCTATGACCTGAGCAGCAACAAACCGGTATTTTTTAAAAGTAGTGAAGCTGCTTTCGACGAATCGGCCAACGCCAAAGTATATGATATATGTCGCGCCACTTCTGCCGCACCAACGTATCTTCCTGCCTACTCTTTTATTCATAAAAACAAACCCATTACTGGTGTAGATGGTGGCGTGTATGTGAATAATCCTACCATGGCCGCACTTGCCGAAATCAGCCGCTATGGCGATCAGGGATTTTATCATAAAAAAGATGGCAGCCCGGTTATGTGGGATGAGGTTCGTGTACTCTCTCTAGGAACCGGTACTTATGATGGTACCATTAGCGAGGTAGAAGCGGTTAGTTGGGGACAGTTACAATGGATTACAAGGATTACTGATATTATGATGAAAGGGGTAAACAGAACCACCGATTATGAAGCCACACAAATGATGGATCCCGGAAATTACCTGCGTTTAAACGTAACGATTAAAGAAGAAAAATACGCAGACATGGCCGATGCCAGCGAAGCCACCCGGCAATATCTGGTACATGAAACCGCAGCGCAGATTACCGACAATACTACAGTGGTTAATACAATCAAAAAATTTCTGCAAGGATTATCGTGAGTAATACCGGTAACACATACAATCCTTATCTTGATGCGATATTGCTGAGGGATGACAACAAAAACTACTACAAAACCAACAGAAAATACGGCCAACAGATTGCGTGCAATTGTAAGTGGCTCGGTAGGTAATTTAGTAGAATGGTACGATTGGTATGCATATGCGGCATTCTCACTTTATTTTGCTCCTGCATTTTTTCCGGGTAAAGATCCTACAGCCAGTATGTTGAACACAGCAGGAATTTTTGCAGTGGGTTTTTTAATGCGTCCCATTGGTGGCTGGTTGTTTGGTAGCCTGGCCGATAGAAAAGGAAGAAAATGGGCAATGACACTTTCGGTATTATTAATGTCGTTCGGTTCTTTGATGATTGCCATTACTCCTTCGTATACAAGTATTGGTATTGCTGCACCCATTCTATTATTACTTGCCCGTTTATTACAGGGCTTAAGTGTGGGTGGAGAATATGGAACTGCCGCTACCTATTTGAGTGAGATGGCAGGAAAAAACCGGAGAGGTTTTTATTCCAGTTTTCAATACGTTACATTAATTGGTGGGCAGCTGGTGGCATTGGGGATACAACTGTTGCTGCAGAATATTTTTCTTACCAATGAACAGATGCATGCATGGGGCTGGCGAATTCCTTTTTTTATTGGCGCAGTTCTTTCACTCATTGCTTTTTACCTGCGCAGAAATATGCAGGAAACAGAAGCCTTTGAAAAAAACAAGCAAAAAGACAAAGCAAGTAAAGGATCAATTAAAGAATTGTTTCATCATCCGAGAGCGGTATTCACCGTGGTAGGATTAACCCTTGGGGGCACAATTGCTTTTTATACATACACAACGTACATGCAAAAATTTTTGGTGAACACGGTGCATCTTTCTAAGGGACAGTCTACTTTACTCACATTTGTATCACTGTTTATTTATGCGGCCATTCAGCCTCTGTTTGGTAGGTTGTCAGATAAAATAGGAAGAAGGCCGCTACTAATTGGCTTTGGTGTATTGGGAACTTTGTGTACCGTGCCGATTCTAACAGCGCTTAGTCATACCAGCAACCTCACTGTTATCTTTTTACTCATGATGTCTGCATTATTAATTGTGAGTGGATATACTTCAATCAATGCGGTAGTGAAAGCAGAATTGTTTCCTGCAAAGATTCGCGCATTGGGTGTTGGTTTCCCGTATTCTGTAACAGTTGCTTTGTTTGGGGGTACGGCAGAATATTTTGCTTTGTGGTTTAAAAATGCAGGTAATGAATCGGGATATTACTGGTATACCACTGCATGTATTTTTATTTCTTTACTGGTGTATGTATTGATGAAAGACACGAGGGATACTTCAATGATAGAGAGAGGGGAGTGATGTTTTGTAAGCCGCAGATTCGCAGATTAAAATAGATTTGTGACTGCGCCAGACAACGTCTTTGCGAGGAGTTGTGAGGAACGAAGCAAAGCAATCTGTGCTTCGAATTACAGACACTTCGAATGTTGTAACTTAGATTGCTTCGTTCACATCAATGAAGGTGCGGACATCTTTACCGAAGCGGAAAATCAAGCGAAGATATTTTTAAAGTCTATTTGGAATTATTTGAACAGCTGATACACCAGCAAACTCATCACATACGCCAGTACAGTCATATACACAAACTGTATTACCGGCCACTTCCAGCTTTTTGTTTCGCGTTTTACAATGGCAAGTGTGCTCATACATTGCATGGCCAGTGCATAAAAAATCATCAATGAGAATGCTGCAGGCAGAGTATATACTTTACTGCCATCGGCATGTGTGGCAGATTCCATTTTTTGCCTGAGAGAGCTATCGTCCGTTTCTTCCACACTATATAAAGTGGCCATCGTTCCCACAAAAACCTCTCTGGCAGCAAAAGAAGTAATTAAAGCAATACCAATCTTCCAGTCAAAACCCAAAGGCGCAATGGCGGGTTCTATACTCTTACCCAAAATACCTGCATATGAATTTTGTAGTTTTTCGGCCGACAAATGTTTTTGTAAAGAATCTTTTTGTGCAGGCATTTGCTGCATCAATGTGGTATACCGGTCTTCTACTTTTTGCATGCGGTTACCGGGCCCGTAGGAACTTAAAAACCATAAAAGCAAACTGATCAGGATAATTACCTTACCGGCATCGAACACAAATATTTTTGCCTTCTCCACCATGGTAATACCCACATTTTTCCAGCGGGGTGCTCGGTAAATGGGCAGTTCGAGAATGAAGAAACTTTTTTCTTTAATGCGGATGAACCATTTCATTACATAACTCACCACCAATGCCATTACAGTACCTATTAAATACAAAGCCATCATTACCAATCCCTGCATGCTTAAGAAACCAAAATAGTAAGTATCGTCTACCACTAACGAGATCAAAATGGTATACACTGGCAAACGTGCGCTGCAACTCATTAAGGGGGTAACCATAATGGTGAGCAATCGTTCTTTTTTATTCTCAATATTTCGCGCACTCATAATGGCAGGAACGGCGCATGCAAAACCACTGATCATGGGCATTACACTCTTACCGTTCAATCCTACTTTGCGCATCAACTTATCACTTAAAAAACTGATGCGGGCCATATAGCCGGTGTCTTCCAGAATGGTGATCAATCCAAACAGGATCATGATCTGTGGTATAAAAACCACAATGCCACTAAGTCCTGCTACCAAACCGTTGATCAGCAAATCACTCCACCATGCCGCCGGCAAATTGTTGTTAAGCCAACCGGCTACTTCGGTAAAGCCCCATTCAATACCATCCATCGGAAACTGGGCCAGCCAGAAAATACTTTGAAACAACAGAAACAGAACAGATAGTAAAATCACATAGCCCCATACGCGGTGCAGTAATAAATTATCGAGTTTGTCTGAAAATAATTTTTTCTCTAATGGTCCCGGTTCAATCACATGCTGTTTCATGATTTGTCGGATGCGGGTGTACCGCTGCATAATTTCCTCGGCCTGTGTTTTGGTGGGATTGAATTTGGTATGGATCTCAATTTGTTCTACTGCCTCCTGTTCTGTATCACTAAGCGGAAAATTTTCGTGGTTGATCAGGTAATGTATGCCCGCATAATCGCTCAGATGCGGAAACATTTTTTTAATGGCATCAACAGAAGCAGGTGCCAGTTTTTGGGTGTCCATAAAATCGCGGGCCAGTATTTGGATGCGCGATCTGGCCACCTGTGCCAATACTTTTTTCAGTTCGCCCAATCCTTTATTCTTTCTCGGATTTACGGCTACAATCTGGATACCCAGCTCCGCTTCCAATCCGCCAATATCTATCTGTATATCTTTTTTAGCAGCAATATCATTCATGGTTAATGCCATCACCACCGGAATTTTCAGGTCAATGATCTGGCTGCAGAACAACAGGTTTCTTTTCAGGTTACTGGCATCGGCCACTAATAAAACAATATCGGGTTTGATATCTGTATCGGTGCCCATCAATACTTTATACGCCACCCATTCATCTCCCCTGCGGGGATATAAACTATAGCTTCCGGGAAGATCGATGAGTTCAGCAGGGTGATTGGCCTCGAGTAAAACGTTACCGGTTTTTTTATCAACCGTAACCCCGGGAAAATTGCCCACTTTCTGGTTAAGCCCTGTTAATGCATTGAACAGTGATGTTTTACCACTGTTGGGATTACCCACTAAGGCGATATGTGACAGGTTTTTGGGCAAATGGCTAAAATGGTTGCAAAAGTAGCCGCAAACAAGGGGGATGAGTTACGAGATTGGGAACAGAATTAGCGAATAGTATTGAGATTTATTTTAAGCATTCAACAGTGATGTATTTGAAAAACCTAAATCAGCGGGCTGAATCTTCGATTAAGGTAAAAATATTTCACATATATGTACGCTGCTTCTGTAGCAATAGGTTTAGGAGCTTATTTTTGCACCCACAAATCTTCCTTGTATGAAAAAATGCCTGTTGGTTCTTCTGTTGGTTCCCGCACTAACGTATTCGCAAAGCAAAAAAAAGAAAAGACTGGCCGAAGAAAAAGCCAATGCGGAACTGATTACGAACCTTACCGGGCATGTACAATACCTGGCCGATGATAAACTCGAGGGGAGAAGATCCGGATCTAAGGGTGAGGAAATGGCGATGCAATACATCATCAGTCAATACCAGCAAATAGGCCTTGAACCACAAGGAGCCAAAGGGTTTGTACAGGAATTTGAGATCAATGAAGGCCGGCAAATAGATGCGGCCACTGTTTTAGAAGTAGAAGGTAAAAAATTGGCAGTGAATACCGATTTCATTCCTCTTGCTTTCAGTGCTTCACAAACCGTTATAGGCTCTCCCGCCATGGCGTTGAGCGAGGCAAAGCAACCCTGGTTCAAAGACCTCAAGGATCTGCTTGAAGAAAACAAAACCAATCCGCATTTTGATATAGAAGACGCATTGAAAAAAATGGTAAATGCGGTGGCGGCTAAAGGGGCAACGGCATTGTTTATTTATAACAGTTCATCCATAACGGATAATATTCAGTTTAATAAAAACGATAAAGCAGAACCTGCTAAGTTGCCGCTGGTATACATTACCAAAACAGGGTACGAAAAATATTTTTCAGATCAATCTGCCACGTTGAATATTCGCCTGCAGGTAAGTTTCTCTGATAAAAAAAGAACCGCACGCAATGTGGTGGGCTTTATTAATAACCATGCCGCCAATACCGTTATTCTGGGCGCCCATTATGATCATCTGGGATATGGAGAAGATAAAACAGCATTGGATACCGGAAGTGTAATTCATAATGGAGCTGATGATAATGCCAGTGGTACTGCGGCTTTGATAGAACTGGCAAGAATGCTGAAAAAAACAGCACCTGTAAATAACAATTACCTCATTGTAAACTTTTCTGGAGAAGAACAGGGTTTGTTGGGAAGTAAATACTGGCTTGATAATCCTACTACTACCATTACACCCAATTATATGATCAATATGGATATGGTAGGACGCTACGATACTTCGCACAAACTTACGATTGGTGGTTACGGAACTTCGCCTGTATGGGGTGAAGTGTTTGCCGGTGAAAAAAACAACCTGCTGATTAAATTCGACAGTACCGGAAGTGGCCCAAGTGATCATGCTGCTTTCTATAGAAAAGATATGCCTGTACTATTTCTGTTCACAGGCAGCCATAGCGATTACCATAAAGCTACCGACGATTGGGATAAAGTAAATTATACCGGCGAAAAAGATATTGTAAAACTGGTGTACCATATCATTGAAAAAACAGACCCTAAAGGAAAATTACCTTTTACTAAAACCAATGATCCGCAAACGGGAAGAAGTCAGGGGTTTAAGGTATCCCTGGGCGTAATACCCGACTATGGTTTTAGCGGAACCGGTATGCGGATTGATGGGGTTAGTCCCGGTAAACTGGCAGAAAAAGTGGGTTTGCAAAAAGGTGATGTATTGATACAACTTGGTGAATACAAGTTTGTGGATGTAAACAGTTATATGACCTCCATAGGTAAATTTAACAAAGGCGATAAAACACAACTCAAGATCAAAAGAGGAAACGAGGAAAAGGTTTTTGACATTGTATTCCAATAAATCTCTGCGGATACGCTGAGAAAATAAACAATCATGAAACTACGCCTGAATGTAGACGAACTGAATGATGACTTCTTTGAAGACACGCGCTTATTGGGCATAACCGCACCCGTAAAAAATTACCAGTTCTGCCTGCAGTTGAATAACCAGTTGGGATACGATTTCAGGCTGAACCCCGATATTGAAATTCATCTCCGCAAAAAAGACCGTAGTTATTATTTTTCAGTTTACCAATCTGCCGAGCCCAATAGCTTTTTAACACACTACCTTTACCATAACCAGTTTGATGGTGAATACCTGTTACCCGAATTCAAACACATGGATTTTTTATGGTTGATGAAGGGCGATTTTGTAGATGATGAAAAATGCGGCTGGATAAAACAGGCAGTAAAAAGTATTACCGGTGTGCAACTGGTGGCAGAGTTAACCAATGAACAGATCAGAAACAAAGGCAATATGGTTTTTTAAAATCTCCACTCCCTCTGGAAGATTAATAATCTGGCTGTAATTACAATTTCAAAATTTTCCATTCCTAAATTCAAAATCCTTGCCCCATGTGGACCGAACAGAACAACACCCTTTACCAGAAATTTACTTTCAAAGATTTTTCTGAAGCATTTGCGTTTATGACAAGGGTGGCACTGGAGGCCGAGAAGGCCAACCACCATCCTAAATGGACCAATGTATGGAATACCGTAGAGATGTGGTTAAACACGCATGATGCAGGTGATATAATAACGGATAAAGACCATGCATTAGCTAAAAAAATAGATGCCCTTTTGTAAATGACTTTGTGAACCTTTATTTTACAGATTAGTATACATTACACAAAGGCACGGTTTAAAGCGAACTGATAAATAGCACGATATTTTACATGTTTATTTTACAGTAACTACTTTTTCTGAAACCGTTGTCATAACACCAATAGGGGTAGTAAAATCGGATAAATTAAATTGGCGTAAAACCTCTTGTACTTCTTGTAAAGCATCTGGTGCAACCGCAATCAATAATCCGCCATTTGTTTGCGGGTCAGGCAAAAGGGTGAAGGCTTCCATTACATTTACCCCAGGGGCAAACCCTACTTTACTGCTATACGCATTCCAGTTACGGTACGTGGCATCGGGCACAATGCGTTGCGGAAGGTATTCTCTGGCTGCAGCCAATATGGGAATTTGCTGATAAGTTAGTTCTGCACCCAATCCACTCCCTTCGGCCATTTCTATCAGGTGACCCAATAGCCCAAAACCGGTAACATCTGTCATAGCATGCACACCACTGATTTTTCCTAGAGCTTCTCCGGCTTTATTAAGCGTGCTTAATTGTACAAGTAAAAGTGATAAATGCGCTTCTGTTATTACCTCTCTTTTTTGTGCGGTAGAAAGAATACCCACTCCCAATGGTTTGGTAAGTATCAATACATCGCCTTCTTTGGCGGTATTGTTTTTCTTAAGCTGATCAATGTTAACCAAACCATTTACCGCCAAACCAAAAATGGGTTCAGGGGTATCAATGCTATGGCCACCTGCCAGTGGAATACCGGCTTCTTCGCAAATGGTGCGGGCACCTTCTAATACTTGTTGGGCCAGTTCGGCAGGTAATTTTTCAACAGGCCACCCTAAAATGGCAATGGCCAATATAGGTTTACCGCCCATTGCATATACATCGCTGATGGCATTGGCACCGGCAATTCTACCAAATGCAAAAGCATCATCTACAATCGGGGTAAAAAAATCTGTGGTGCTGATGAGGGCAGTTCCATTTCCGAGATCGTACACAGCTGCATCATCTTTACTGCCATTGCCAACCAGTAAAGAACTGTGCTGTGCAAACTGTGTTTTACTCTGCAGAATGGTATCTAAAACAGCCGGGGCAATTTTGCATCCACAACCGGCGCCATGGGAAAATTGTGTAAGTCTTACAGGTTCCATCTTAGTAAAAAGTATGAATAAATGAAGCTGCAAAGTACAATGTAATGGCAAAACGGGGCAGGGAAGTATCTAAACGAAGAAAGCTGCAGTAAATGCAGCTCTCTTACCCCCAATTATTACTGATTAAGTAACAAGTGTAATTTGCTTCATTAAATAAGTTTCCTGTATGAATTTTTACCAAACGGTACTTTTATACCACGAAACAGGTTGCTTTGTTTATTAAGCAGGCACAGTTGTTTACTAAGATACCCCATATATAAAAAGGGTGTTATATCATTAACTGCGAGTATCTTTAAAACAGGTTTTCTGAAAACTACACAATCCTTTATGCGTTCAGTAATTCTGTTTCTGTGCTTGTTTTGTGTTTCTCCTGCAACAGGGCAGTATCCTTATGTAAGAAAACTGAACTATCCTGATCAGTTGCCCACGCAGGTTGTATATGATATGCTCACCGATTCAAAAGGATATATCTGGTTGGGAACCGATAAAGGCCTGTTCCGGTTTAATGGAAGAACCTTTGTATCCATCCCATTTAACAGTACTTCTTCTAAAGCAGTTAGTTATTTGCAGGAAGACAAACAGGGAACTATTTGGTGTATGAATTTTTATAACCAGTTGTTCTCTTGTCAAAAAGATAGCCTTCGCAAATTTGATATTGATTACAGCATGTTGAAAGGATTGGCCACTTTTAATAATGTCATTATTGGTCCTGAGCAAGTGTGGTTTCACTCTTTTAAAAACGTATATGCATTTGATAAAAAGAGCCGCAAACTGCAACATGTAATTAATGCACCAGCTCCTCCTTTTATTGCAGGTGCTCCCAAACCTTATGATCCTATCATTGCTTCTGTGTATCATAAAGAAAACTTCTATGCTTTTTCAAACAAGGGTTTTTTATATTCTACTTATGATAATAGCATGAACCGATGGAGATACTCGGGGCAGTCATATCCCGACTTTCGTTTTATCAGTAACAACGATAAACTGATTGGCCTCGGCATTGGTTTTGCCCGCCAGACCCCATTCGAAATCAGTAAAAGTACAGCGGTAAGGCTACCTTCTATTTCGCTTCCTGTTGATATTTATATTTTTCAAGGCATTTGTCTTGATAAAAATGATTACTGGTTATGTACACAAAGTGGTGCTTACCAGTGGAACAAAAATACGGGTCAGGTGCATTACTACCTGCCCAATGAAAGGGTAACAGATGTTGTGAAAGATTACCAGGGCAATTATTGGTTTAGTACATTGGATAACGGTGTGTTTGTTTGTCCCTCATTGTACAATACACTCTTAAAAGTTTACAAGGATCCGCTTCAGGATAATTTTACCAAACTGGCCACCCTGCCCAACGGAGAATTGCTTGCGGGCAATAGCCAGGGATTGATGTCAAAAATAAACCTCACCACGGGCAACAATTTTTTCTATCATCTTGATAAGTCGCGAGAAACAGAATTCATTACTTACGATACCACTGCCGGACTGATTATTTCCAACAGGGGTGTATTCAAGGCTAACCGGCAAGAACCGGTTGAACTGGTTAATTACAGTAAAGGAATTGCCCGGGATGCATTTGGTAACCTGATTATTGCCGTACATAATGGTGTGTTTATTTTAAATGATCGGTTTGGATCAACCAAACGTTTTCCAAAAGGCAATTGCAGGCTGTACACAAAAGACAAATCCGATATGGCTTTGTATGATGGCCGCTACGAGTCTGTATTTCTGCGGCCAAAACGTGCCCTATCTGTATTGGCATCTGCAAACAAAGACTGTTTTTGGATAGGCTATGAAGATGATTTATACGAATACCATTACGATGGTGAGATACGGCAGGTAAAAGATGCAGATGGCCAGCCCGTAATTGCCAAAAATCTTTTGCAGCAACCCGATGGAAGCCTGATAATAGGCACTTCAACCAAAGGGGTTATGATTTTTAAAGAGGGTAAACAGGTAAAGCAGTTTACCCAACAGCATGGGTTAAGTAGTTCCATTATCAAAAAAATATTGATCGAGAATACTTTTATTTGGGTACTTACCGATGAAGGACTTGATCGTATTAACCTCAGCAACAATACCATTTCCAATTACCTGGAAGAATATGGATTAAACAATACCATCATCAATGATTTTATCATAGATAGAGGAAGAATTATTTTTGCAACCACAACCGGTATATTACTTAGGAATCAGCTACAGCGATATGCCAATTTTACCATTAAGTTTCCTTATCTGCAGGCCGTTTCTGGTGGTGTGGAGATCAATAACAATGCTGTTTTGGCTGACCAGACTTCGGACATAAATTTTCATTTTGAAGCATTGCATTATCTCTCTTCTACAGCCCTAAGTTATCAGTACCGTTTAAAAGGCAACGATACGGCATGGAAACCGCTTGGTAATTTTATTAGTCAGCTTTCTTTCAGTCGGTTAGCTCCCGGTAAATATGTGTTTGAAGTAAAAGCAACAGCCGGCCAAAATTATAAAACCGGTATTCGAAGTTTTGGTTTTACGGTTCCCAAACCTTTCTGGCAAAGCCCGCTGTTTATTTTATTTGGCCTAACTATTGGGGCTATGCTTGTATGGTTTTCATTACGTCAGTGGAAAAAAACATTACTGCACAAGCAAACCATTAAAGAAGACCTGCTAAAGAGCCAGCTGGTGGCGCTACGCGCTCAAATGAATCCACATTTTCTGTATAATGTACTGAATACGGTACAGGGATTGGTGTATGGTAACCGTAAAAAAGAAGCTGGTGAATTACTGGGCAATTTTAGTGATCTGATGCGAAAAACATTACAGGCAAGCGATAAACAGTTATTACCCTTAAAAGATGAAATAGAAAACATACGATTGTATCTGGAACTGGAAAAAGCCAGGTTTGAAGAAGGGTTCTCCTATGAATTAGCTATTGAAAATAGCATTGATGTAACAAGCGTATATGTGCCTTCGCTGCTTTTGCAGCCCTTTGTAGAAAATGCAGTGAAACATGGATTAATGCACAAAGCAGATGAAAAAAAAGTAACCATACATTTTGAAAAAAAAGGGGAGATGTTGTTTGTAATGATTGACGATAATGGCATTGGCCGCGCACATGCCATGGAGATCAACCAGCGAAGTAAAAACAAACCATTTAGTTTTGCCACAGTAGCACTAACAGAAAGGATGGAACTGTTTAACCGTTTGTATAAACACAAGATAGAATGCCGTATCATTGATAAATTTGATGAAAGACAACAACCAACAGGTACCCGTATTGAATTAACCATACCCGATTACAGCAGCGATGCAAGGGCTTTATGAAAAAAAGTTAACCCGTTATATCAGAACAGTGGGCTATAATAAAATTGCAATATGTCTAACAGTAAGTCAGGGTACCTTCGAAATCCAATGCAAAAAATTCGTGCCATTATTGTGGATGATGAGCCCAATGCGCGTATGGCTTTACGGGGTGTGCTGGAAGAAAATTTCAGTCAGGTAGAGATTGTTTGCGATTGTAAAAATGTACCCGAGGCAGTAAAAGCCATCAATAAATTCAATCCTGATCTTGTTTTTCTGGATATTGCCATGCCCGGTTACAGTGGCTTTGAGCTGATTGATTTTTTTGATGAACAAAGTATCCCTTTCAAGATCATTTTTGTTACGGCATTTAGTGAGCACTCACTTCGTGCTTTTGAAACATCGGCGGTTGATTATATTTTAAAGCCAGTTCGGGTAGAGCATATTGCAAGGGCCTTGAAAAAGATCAGCTTTGATGAACAAACAAATGAACTCCGTCAATACAAAGTATTAAAGGAAAATTATAGCGCACAACAGGATAAAAAAATTGTATTGCAAACTGCCGAAACCATCTTTGTGGTGCGGATGGACGATATTATTTACCTGCAGGCAGAGGGAAGTTATACGCGCTTTTATACCACATCGCACGGTGTATTAACGATTACCAAAAAGCTAATCGATTTTGAATACCTGGAAGAAAACGGCCCTTTTTTCAGAACACACAGAAGTTATATTGTAAACCTGAATCACATTAAAAAAGTAGATAAAAAAGAATTTATCCTGATGATGAATAATGATGCTGAAGTATACCTGGCTCAGGATAAGAAAAACCTGTTATTAGAAAAGATCATTAAGTAGATTGGTAGGCGACTACTTATCATTCAATCACCCATTCCACTTCCCCAAAACGAAAGGATTCTTTGGGGCCGCCCGATACCAGCAGCTCTCCGGTTTGGCTAACCCCTAAAACAGTACAATAAAAAGAAGCGGATTCTTTTTTCAATTTTACCCGTTCATTCCTTTTAAACAGATGCTGGTTATACAACAATAACAATTCTTCCCATTTACCTTCTTGTAATTGTTGATAGCGGTATTCAAGGCAAACGCACAGCTCTTTGGCAAATGTTATAATGTTAAAATTTTTACCGGTGATCTGTTTTAAGGAAACCGGATTTTTTAACGTTCCAACAAATTGTACTTGATTTAGGTTCAAGCCAATGCCTACAACAGACCCCTGCCATTTACTGCCCCTCATACGATTTTCAATTAAAATACCCCCTGCCTTTCTGTCACGCCAGTAAACATCATTGGGCCATTTTATGCGGGTTTCATCCAATGCATATCTGCTGAATAGGTCGTGGCAAGCCAGGGCTGCCATTACACTTAAGGGAAATTGGTTGGCTATGGAAAGAAATTCTGTATCCAATATCACCGATAAAGCCAGATTGCTGCCCGGCTCAGAAAGCCATGTTTTGCCATGCTGCCCCTTACCCCCTGTTTGGTGATGGGCGAAAACAGCCGTTCCATGAGCAGCCAAATTTGACTGTAATTGGTCCATGGCATAAATGTTGGTGCTTTCCACCTCAGTTAATTCTATGAACGGCTGCCCGATGGTACTTTTCACATGTAAGGGTAACAAAGAATTAGTATTTTTGACAAAGTTAGTTCTGTAGATCATTCAGGTTGAACAAAGCGCCCCATAAGCGGTTATTATACCAGACTGCAGATTTTAAAATTTAATCACTTAAATCCATTCGATTATTGGAACCTCTTGCTGTTTTACAGGGCCGTGAAAAAAGTACCATTACAAGGCTCACCCGCAATTCTAAGATTTTCAAAACGATTATCAAAGCCATACAGGATAAAAAGGGCGAGCACATCATCAGCCTAGACCTCCGGAAAATACCCGAAGCTTCTGCCGATTTTTTTATTGTATGCGAAGCTTCGAGTACCACACAGGTAAAAGCGATCTGCGACTTTATAGAAAATGAGGTAAAAGATAAATGCACCGAAGCACCCTATAAACATGAAGGACGCACGGCATTGCAATGGGTTTTGATTGATTATGTAAATGTGGTCGTACACATCATGCACCCCGAAGCCAGAAAATTTTACAAACTGGAAGAAATGTGGAGCGATGCCGCCTCACAGTTGCATGATTTATAGTAATTTAAAATATTGCGTTCAGTCATTCGTTTATACATAGAAATCGTATTTATTACAGAGGAATAAGAATATGCCACAGGAAAACAAAATACCAAAATCAGGCGGTCAGGAAAAAGGGGATGGTCCACGCAAGGGCCCTAAATTCAATATTTATTGGATCTATGCAATTATTGCAGCCGTATTGCTTTTTGCGCAATTCATGAAATTTGCGCCAGAAACCACCACCACCTTTGAACAGGAGTTTAAACAGAAAATGTTGTTGCAGGGCGATGTGGAAAGGCTGGATCTTGTTAAGAACAAAGACAGGGTGCGGGTGTATATTAAGCCAGACAGTATTTACAAAAAATTCTACACCGATAAAATTAAAACAGCGCTTCCCAAGGAAAAAGTGAAGGGAGTGCCTTTGTTTGAGTTCGAGGTAAATAATATTGATAAATTTCAGGAAAGGCTTGCTGAAACTTACAAAGAGGCTAATATTCCCGATGCTGCACAGGCACCTGTAAGAAGCATTACAGAAGGCGATTGGTTTGGTCCGGTAGCCAACACGGTTTTATCCTTACTCATCATCATTGGCGCATGGATTTTACTAATGCGCAAAATGGGTGGCCAGGGTGGCGCAGGTGGACCCGGTGGCATTTTCAGTATTGGTAAGTCAAAAGCCACTTTATTTGATAAAGGCGCCAAAGTAAATATCACTTTCGCTGATGTGGCCGGACTCGATGAAGCCAAAGTAGAGGTGATGGAGATTGTTGACTTCTTAAAAAATCCAAAAAAATATACAGCACTCGGTGGTAAAATACCCAAAGGTGCTCTCCTAATCGGACCTCCCGGAACGGGTAAAACCCTATTGGCCAAAGCCATGGCGGGCGAAGCACAGGTTCCTTTCTTTAGCTTAAGCGGTAGTGATTTTGTGGAGATGTTTGTAGGTGTGGGTGCCAGCCGTGTACGTGATCTGTTTAAGCAGGCACGCGAAAAAGCACCTTGTATCATATTCATAGATGAGATTGATGCCATTGGCCGTGCCCGTGGCCGTAACGCCATCATGAGTAATGATGAAAGAGAAAATACACTGAACCAGTTATTGGTTGAGATGGATGGATTTGGTGGAGATACCGGTATCATTATCCTGGCTGCTACTAACCGTCCGGATGTATTGGATACCGCGTTATTGCGTCCCGGACGCTTTGATCGCCAGATCTCTATTGATAAACCAGATGTGAAAGGACGAGAAACCATTTTCAAAGTGCATTTACTTCCTATCAAAATTTCACAAACACTGGATCTGCACAAACTGGCCGAACAAACACAGGATTTGCCGGTGCGGATATTGCGAATGTTTGTAACGAAGCCGCATTGATAGCTGCGAGAAAAGGAAAAGAATCTGTAGAGATGATCGATTTTCAGGATGCTATTGACAGAGTAATTGGTGGATTGGAGAAAAAGAATAAGATCATAGCACCGCATGAAAAATCTATTATTGCTTATCACGAAGCGGGTCATGCAGTATGTGGTTGGTTTCTGGAACATGCGTATCCATTGTTAAAAGTAACCATCGTGCCACGCGGAACCGCAGCATTGGGTTATGCGCAGTACACACCAACAGAGCAATATTTATATAATACGGACCAGTTGATGGACCAGATCTGTATGACGCTGGGTGGCCGTGCAGCAGAAGAAATTTTCTTCGGGAAAATATCAACCGGCGCAGCCAACGATCTACAACAGATCACCAAGATCGCGTATAGTATGGTTACTGCGTATGGTATGAATAAAAAAGTAGGTAATGTAAGTTTCTACGATCCAACGCAGGAAAATACGTTTACCAAACCGTTTAGTGAAGAAACCGGAAAGATCATAGATGAAGAAGTAAGAGGCATTATTGACGATGCTTACGGCCGCACACTAAAACTACTTACCGAAAAGAAACAGGAAGTAGAAATACTGGCGAAAGAGTTGCTTGATAAAGAAGTGTTACACAAAAGCGATGTAGAAATACTGATTGGTAAACGCCCTTTTGAAGAAAAGAAACTTATTGAAATTGAAGCAGAGCAAAGTAACGGACAGGTAGTAGGAGAGCATACTTCTGAAACGGATCCCGAAACCAATGAAACAACCATTATTGGATAATGAGCAGTACAGCAAGAGAAAATATTCTTACTAAAATAAAACAGGCACTGGGCAAACCAGTGCCTGTTCCGTTTCCTGCCAGTGAAGGAAAAGAAAGCGTATTTGTTCCTTCTCAACAGGAACTGGAAATTGAGTTTGCAGAAAATTTTAGTCGTTTAGAAGGACGCTTTTCTTTTTGTGCCAATGAGCAGGAACTCGTTGAACAATTGCAAACACTGATTACAGCGAGAAGCTGGCAAAAAATATATTCCAGAGAAACCAACCTGCAACAAAACCTGGCCAATGCCGGATTCAGTATAGCCTATTCAGACAATGTAGCTTCCTGCGATGCAGCTATTACCGGCTGCGAAAAACTGATTGCCAGAACAGGAAGCATTGTAATGAGCAGTGCGCAAAACAGTGGCCGCACCGTAAGTGTATATGCACCAGTACATATTTGTATTGCCTACACCCATCAACTGGTGTATGATATTAGTGAGGGTTTGCAGCAATTGCGGGAGGGCTATGCACAACAGTTTCCATCAATGATAACATTAGCAACGGGCCCAAGCAGAACGGCAGATATAGAAAAGACACTGGTAGTGGGTGTGCATGGACCGAAAGAAGTGTTTTGTTTTTTAGTAGACGGTTAAACTTTTCAAAACTTCAACCATGGAACAAGCTTCTGATTACTTATTTGTGTATGGTTCTCTGAGAAGTGGATTTCACCATCCTGCCTATGCCTATATCAGCCGCTATTTTACGTTGATTGCTGATGCAAGTGTGCATGGAAAATTGTACGATATGGGTGAATATCCCGCTGCTGTTCCTGATGAAGGAGAAAATTATATTACAGGGGAACTATACATCATTAACCACACCGATGAATTTTCATGGGCCATAGCCCAATTGGATGATTACGAAGGATTGAATACAGAGGATGGTGAAACACCTTTATACAGAAGAGAGATAACCCGGGTTCATACTCAGGATGCTTCCATACCTGCATGGGTTTATTGGTTTAACGGTGATGTAAGTAATCATCCGCTGATTGCGAGTGGAGACGTGCTGCAGTATATGCAGCAAAAGAATAAATAGTAGTTTTACGCCGAATGAATGACATCCTTCACATATTACAACAACACAAAGAGGAACTTTTTAAAAAGTATCCTATTAAAAGCATGGCTATATTCGGATCGTACAGTCGTGGGGAGCAAACACAGGAGAGTGATGTAGATGTTATGGTGGAATTGAATGGCCTGCTGGGGATGAGGTTTCTTAATCTTAACTACGAAATAGAAGCACTGCTGCATCAAAAAGTTGATCTTGTTTCAAAGAGAGGCATCAAGCCGCAATACCTGAAAACAATTGAGCCGGATCTGATTTATGTCTAAGAAAAGAAATGATTTTCTATTACTAACCGATATGATCGATTCTATCAATTCGAATGAATATACCTTCTGATAAAAAAATATACTTCCTCTCCGATTTTCACCTCGGTGCTCCTGATCATGCCAGTAGTCTTGTGCGCGAAAAAAAAGTAGTGGCTTTTCTGGAAAGCATCCGCAACAACGCTGCTGAAATTTTTATTGTAGGAGATATTTTTGATTTCTGGTATGAATATAAAAAAGTAGTGCCGAAGGGATACACCAGATTATTAGGCAAGCTGGCCGAACTGAGTGATAGCGGTATTCCTATTCATGTTTTTACCGGCAACCATGATATGTGGATGAGCGGCTATTTTGAGGAAGAATTAAACATTCCTGTATATCACCAGCCCAAAGTATTTGAATGGAATGGTAAACGATTTTTTATTGGCCATGGAGATGGGTTAGGTCCTGGCGATCATGGTTATAAGTTCATCAAAAAAATATTTCGTAACCCCGTGTGTCAATGGTTGTTTGGACAATTACACCCTACCTGGGGCATTGGACTGGCCAATTATTTTAGCCGAAAGAGCAGAGAGAAAACAGGAACTGCTGATGAAGCTTTTCTGGGAGAAGAAAAAGAGTGGCTGATCATTTATTGCAAAGAAGTATTGCAGCAACAGCATTACGATTATTTTATTTTTGGCCATCGTCATTACCCGATTGATTTTGCGTTGCCGAATAACAGTCAGTACATTAATTTAGGAGATTGGATCCGAACATTCACCTATGCCAGTTTTGATGGCAATACGGTAGCGTTACATAAATGGGAATCCTCATCATCTGATCCATTGTAAATTGCAGGCATGGAAAAATTCTTACAACAGAAAATTCTGGATAATACCATTGAAAGCTACCTCTATGTAGTAGGTACCATTCTGTTGGCCATATTAATCAAGCGCCTGATATCAAAATACCTTGCCAAACTGCTATTTAAAATGGTAGCAAAAGCGGCTAAGAATATTGCCCGTCAATCATTTCTGGATCTGGTGGTGCAGCCATTGGATGTTTTTTTGGTGTTAATGATTTCTATTATTGCATTTGATAAACTCAAATTTCCGGGTGCACTTAATTTTACCATTTATCATGTCACTTTCCGGCAATTGATTGATTCATTAGCTGCAGGAACCCTGATCGTTATTTTTATCTGGCTATGTCTGCGTGTCATCGAATTTGTGGCAATGATACTCGAAGAAAAAGCCAACCTCACAGCAGATCAGAGCGATAACCAGCTAATCGTTTTCTTTAAAGATTTTTTTAAAGTAATACTGGTCATCATTGGAGTGTTGTTAATTCTTCGCTTCTCTTTTAATAAGCAGATTGGAAACCTGCTTACGGGTTTAAGTTTGGTAGGTGCTGCTATTGCTTTGGCCACCAGAGAAAGTATGGAGAACCTGATTGCTTCATTTATTATTTTCTTTGATAAACCTTTTATTACAGGCGATTTGGTAAAAGTGAATGGCTTTACGGGTACCATTGAAAGAATTGGCTTGCGAAGCACCCGAATTCGAACTATTGAAAAAACCTATATCTCTGTACCTAATAAACAGATGGTAGATACGATTGTAGATAATATTACATTGCGAACACAACGAAAAGTTGAATTGAAATTGGAGCTCGGCTTATCGGCCACTGCACAACAATTGCGGGAATTAATATCTGCTATTAAAACGATCCTGGAAAAATCTGATATTGAAAACACCAGTGTATACTTAATGGATACAGGGAAGAACGCACATATTGTAGTGGTGGATTATTTTACCACCATGCAACAATCCATAGAAGAATTCAATGCACTCCGAGAATCGGTTAACCTGGAAGTAATAGAATTGCTGGAGAAAACCGGAGTAGAGTTGGCGGCGTCTTATACAGATATTGTAGTAACCTCCAAATAATACTAATTAAAAAAACCGTGCCTCCGTGCCTTTGGTGAGGCTTATAATTCACATGGAAGCAATAGGGTGATAGTAGCATTACTAAAGCGTGGCCACAATTTCTCCCAACTCTTTTTCCATATTTCCGGTTTTACCATACTCAACAACACGCCCAACTTCTTTTCCTTTTTTCAGTATGATAAATGTAGGCACGCTAACGATTTTCCATTTGATATGCAGCTCATCCGGTCCGGTTTTTTGCCTGTCAAGCCCGATGAGTTGTATACTGCTTTCACTCAAACCGCTTATATCAGCCAAGCGATAAAATTTAGGTAATAAATTTTGTGAGTCGTGACACCAAGTACCACCAAAAATCAATACGCTAAATGTACATGCCTTATTTTTAAACTGCTCCACCGCATAGGCATCCGCTGTACCATACTGCATATTTTCTTTAAACCAGGCAAATGCTGTGTCTTGTTCAATTAGGGCTCTCGATAAGGTTCCTCTCAATACCTTGGTTTCTGTATCGCTAACAATGGTATAAGAAGTGTTACCTGTTTTTTGAGAGGTAAAACAAGCACTAAGCAATAGGGTGATAAGCGCACCCGTTAAAAAATATTTCATAATGTGTGAAATGAGAAAGCACTTGAAAACAATCAGGCCTGAAGATTGGCCTTTAATTCGAGCAGAAAAAATTTGAATTTGGTTAACGATTCCATTAATCTAATCTGTGTATCTGCTTCTTTCTTATTGTTCTTTAAATAGTTTTTAGCACCATCAATCGAAAACTTACGTTGCCGCAGTAGAAAATAGATTAACTGCAGGTTTTTTACATCTTCAACCCTGAAAAGTCTGTCGCCTTTGCGTGTTTTGCGGGGTTGCAAAATATCAAATTCATTTTCCCAATAGCGGAGTAAAGAAGTATTTACTTTAAACCAACTGGCAACTTCACTAATGGAATAATATAATTTTTGATTCAATATCTCATCATCCGGAACATCAATCAGATCGGCTTCTGTATCCATTTCTTTGAATGATTTTCTGCCACGCTTACTACCACCTGCTTTCACTTCGGTTTTGGTAGTAGCTGCAACTGTAGTAACCGGTTTAGGGGGTAATACAGCTATGCTCACTTTCTCTATGGGTGTTACCGGTTCTTGTACTGCTATAACCTCGGGTTCTGCAACCAGCACGGGAGGCGTGATGGCAGTAACAGGTTTTTCTTTTTTCTTTGGCTGACCCTGTGCTTCAATAGGAAACCCAAAAAGGTCTAATTGCTGCAGTGAATTTTGCATATTGTAAAAATAGCACAACTGCTGTTGTGGTTGTGTAGTGGGAATGGATTGGTGGAAAAGATGTAGGTATCTTGGGGGGAATCGTGAATCGTGAATCGTGAATGGTCAATGGTCAATGGTCAATGGTCAATGGTCAATGGTCAATGGTCAATGGTCAATGGTCAATGGTCAATGGTCAATTAAACTTTGGAAGATACTTTATTGCCAATTGCCAGTTCACCATTCACAATTGACGTTTCACCCCTCAAGAACAATAACTTAATTTCGTGTAAAATCAATTTATGAATCACAGTGCGATCAAAACCATTTGTGTGTGCGGTGCAGGTACCATGGGAAGCGGAATTGCACAGGTTGCCGCTATGGCCGGTTATGATACCATTCAGTTTGATGTGAACACAGACATGCTCGAAAAAAGTAAAAATACAATTGATAAAAATCTGCAATGGCTCTTGGATAAAGGAAAGATCTCGGCAGAACAGAAGCAACAATGTTTAGAACGCATTTGTTTTACCACCGAAGCTGCTGATTGTGTGGCCAACCTTGTGATTGAAGCCATTATTGAAAAGAAAGATGCGAAAACTACCATATTCAACCGAATCGCTGATATCAATACTGCCGACACCATTTTTGCTACCAACACTTCTTCTATTGCTGTAACAGAAATAGCCGCGGCAATGAAAGATCCGTCTAAGGTAATCGGGATGCATTTTTTTAATCCGGCTCCCATCATGAAATTGGTGGAAGTAATTACTACTCCGCAAACTGATCCTAAGGTTACAGAAACGATTATGGCATTGGCAAAGCAAATGGGAAAAACAGCTGTGGTTTGTAAAGATGCTCCGGGCTTTATTGTAAACAGAGTAGCCAGGCATTATTACCTGGAAGCCATGAAACTGGTAGAAGAAGGCTTGGCTAATATTGAAACAGTAGATGCTGTAATGGAAGCCACCGGTTTTAAAATGGGTCCTTTTCGATTAATGGATCTTATTGGTATGGATATTAATTATGGTGTAAGCCAAATAGTTTGGGATGCCTTAGGTAAGCCCGAACGTTTAACACCTTCTCCATTGCAACAACAAAAAGTAGCTGCCGGAGAATTGGGAAGGAAAACGGGGAAGGGGTTTTATGTGTATGAGGCGTGAATCGTGAGTCGTCAATGGTCCATGGTCCATGGTCAATATTTAGATTGAACAAGTTACTTCACAAAAAATTAAATTTACTCAAAGCTCAAAACTTACAATTATGAAAAAATACTTTTTCGTAATTCTCTGTTTCTCCATGCTGGCTGGCTGCAAACTCAGTAACAGCAACCAAACAATGGATGATAATAAAGAATTGGTTGCGTTGCTAGACAAGTATTATGAAGAACGATTACAATTTTTTCCGCTGGAAGCTACGCTTAGTGGCGATGATCGATACAACGATACATGGTATGTAGATTTTACCGATAGTTACCGGCAAAAACTAAAAACTTTTTACAGTAAATACCAGGCATACATCAATAAGTTTGAGCGAGACGCATTAAATGAGAATGATCAACTGAGCTATGATGTATTTAAAAGAGAGATGCAGATAAATCTGGAAGGACTGACTTTTCATGATAATTATTTTCCCTTGAATCAGTTTCAAAGTGCGCATCTGGTATTTGGCCAGCTGGGTAGCGGCAGTGTAATTCAACCTTTTAAAACCGTGAAAGATTATGATAACTGGTTACAACGGGTAGCTGTTTTCCCGGCGTATGTGGATAGTGCTGTTTTGTATTTTGCCCGTGGCATTAATGCCGGATACACGTTGCCGAAAGCGGTTGTACAGAAAATGATTCCACAAATGAAATCCATGGTGGTAGCGGATGCGACACAGAGTTTGTTTTATGGCCCGATTAATCTGTTGCCAAAATCATTTTCTGATGCAGATACAAAAAGACTTACCGAAGCTTATGTAAAAGCCATCAACCAGCAAATCACACCGGCTTTTAGAAAGCTGGCAGATTTTTTAGAGAATGAATACCTGCCGCAAGCCAGAACCACTACAGGTATTGGTGTGTTACCAGAAGGTGAAAAATATTATCAATACCTTATTCGCCAGCAAACAACAACCAGTAAAACACCAGATGATATTTACAATACCGGACTGGCTGAAGTAAAAAGAATCCGTTCTGAAATGGAGCGGATTAAAACCGAAACCGGGTTTTCCGGAGACCTTCCGGCTTTCTTTAAGTACCTGCAAACAGATACAAAATTTACACCTTACAAAACACCTAAAGATGTTTTGGATGCTTATGACACAATTCATGTGCGTATGCAACCCAATCTTAAAAAACTGTTTGGAAATACGCCTAAAACACCTTTTGAAATACGTCAAACAGAAGCTTTCCGTGCAGCGAGTGCCAGTGCAGAATATAACCAGGGCAGTTCAGATGGGACACGTCCGGGAATTTTTTATGTGCCCATTCTGGATGCGACAAAATATAATACTACGGGTGGCATGGAGAGTTTGTTTTTGCACGAAGCTATCCCCGGTCACCACTACCAGGTAAGTTTGCAACAGGAGAGTACCAAACTTCCAAGGTTCCGCCGCTTTGGTGGTAATAATGCATATGCAGAAGGTTGGGCTTTGTATTGTGAGAGTTTAGGTAAAGAATTGGGATTATATACAGACCCATACCAATACATGGGTGCATTGGGCGATGAAATGCATCGTGCCATTCGTTTGGTAGTGGATGTTGCTATGCATGCCAAAGGTATGACAAGAGAACAGGCCATTGCCTATATGATGGCTAATGAACAGATCAGCGTTGAAGGGGCAACTGCAGAAATAGAAAGGTATATGGTAATACCCGCACAAGCATTGGGATACAAAACAGGCGCATTAAAAATTCGGGAACTGCGAACAAAATACGAACAGGGTTTAGGTACTGATTTCAATATCTCTTCCTTTCATGATGTGCTGCTAAAAGATGGTAATTTGCCGTTGGATGTTTTGGAAAAGAAAATGGACCGCTGGGCGCTAAAGCAGAAGAAATAAGGAGTTCTTATACATGCTAAGTTGCTACTAATTACTCCCATCGGCTTTCTATATTGGTATATCCTTTTATAATAAAACTGTGTCTGTTATTACCGTTAGAAGCAAAGGTTCCTTTCTTTGTGTAAATAGCAATAGCTCCTGCACCACCATTAAAGCTGGATAAATAAGAAGGTGGCCGGTATACTTTAATCATGGCTACTTCTGTAGGCGCAATAAAAGTCTGGCTAATATTATCTACCCTGAATTCATCCAGGTAAATTTCTGCTATCTCATTTCGCCATTTGGCAATATCAATTCCATCTGCATCTTTTTCAATAGTCATACCGGGTATCTTACCCTGTAAAAAAACCAATATGCCCGATGAGCGCGCAATATCATCTTTCCCCAACCCATCAAAAACAATGGCCTCATTATTTTGAAAAGCACCCCTTGAATATTCCTCATCATACTGCTGCAGTTTAGATTTTATTTTAGCTGTAACTGTTACGTTCGGTAAAAAAGTACTGTCTGCATAAGGGTCGATGTTAAAAGTATATCGTGTAGTATCTGTTTGATTGGATGGCAGTAGTAAAGGATTGCCAACTGTAATAAAGGTGGTCTGTTGTAACACAGGCATAAAAAACGAATCCAACGGTGTTTCAATGTGAATGTTCAGGTAATTATTTTTTGATTTTACAGCCGGGGAAAAAATAAAAAAAGCGGAATCGGCAAAGAGTGTACTTTTCAAACGAAAGCTTCCATCTGCGGCTACACGTGCATTATCAAAATAAGTACCCTTCTTGTTTTTAGTAATCATCATATAGGTGATGGCAGTATCTTTTTTATTATGTTCCATTACTTCACCATACATTTTTAAAAAGCCACGTTGTACCAAAAATGTTACGGCATACCGGCCATCAGGAATTTTATCGCTCACTGTTAACGAGGCTTGCACCTCTCCATTGATAATGGGGTAACGGTATTTCCATCTTTTGGTTTTGGCTATGTCTTCTATCCAAACATTCAAGGTTGCGCTGGGTAACTGTAATGCTTTGTAATCAGGTATGGTGCAGGCAAATTCAAGCGTATCGCCTTTTACCAGTTTCGAAGCAGATAAGGAAACCTGTAAAGAGTCTGAACCCAATACTGTAGTACTGGTGAGTAGCAGCAAGGCGAAAAAAATATTTTTCATACAGGTACAAGTTTAAGTAAAATGCATACAGGTTTTTGAAAAACGGTATGTTTTAACAGATATAAACGGTTTGGCTGCTACTTTTGCTGTTATGCGTATAGCCGTTAACGCCATATTTCTGCAAAAAGAGCAACTGGAAGGGTATGGTCAGTATGCCAACGAAGTATTCAGCAGAATGGTAGTACAATATCCTGAACATGAATTCATTTTTGTGTTCGACCGTCCTTACGATGCAAAGTTTATCTATGCAGCAAATGTTACGCCAATTGTGGTATCTCCACCCGCAAGGCACCCTCTTGCTTTCAAATACTGGTACGATATAAAAGCGCCGCTTGCTTTGCGCAAATACAAACCCGATATCTGGATTCAACCCTATGGCTTTTGCAGCCTTACTACCCGTATACCACAGATCATGGTGTTGCACGATCTTGCTTTTCTGCATCACCCCAAATTCATACCCTGGTATCATCGCCTGTATTATCAATGGTTTACTAAAAAATTTTTGAATAAAGCAACTGCATTGGTTACTGTATCAGATTTTACAAAGTCTGATATCATACATAATTTCAAAATAGCCGATAAAACAATTCATGTAATACCGGGTGCTGCTAAAAAAATATTCCAGCCACTATCTTACGAAAACAAAGAGCAGGTAAAAGAAGGCATGGCGGACGGAAGGGAATATTTTTTGTTTATCGGTGGCATCCATCCACGTAAAAATTTATTGAACCTGCTGAAAGCATTTTCGCTATTTAAAAAATGGCAGCACAGTAATATGAAGTTGTTAATTGCCGGCCGCCTAGCCTGGCAGTATGACGATGTACTGGAGAAATTAAAAAGCTACAAGTACCGGGATGATGTGGTGCTGCTGGATTATTTAACTGATGAACAACTGGCTCGTATTACCGCTGCCGCATATGCTATGGTATACCCATCTTATTTTGAAGGTTTTGGTCTTCCCATATTGGAAGCCATGCAAAGCGAAGTACCGGTAATTACCAGCCAAACCAGCAGTATGCCCGAAACAGGAGGTGATGCGGCACTATATGCAGACCCTGCCGATCCGGATGCCATTGCGAAACAGATGTTGGCATTGTATCGCGATGAATCAAAAAGATCCGCATTGATAATAGCAGGCAAAAAACGGGCAGCACAGTTCAGTTGGGATGCAGCAGCTGCTGCCATGTGGAACCTGGTGGTTGCGACTGCCGGAAAATCCTGAGCTTGCTAAGAGGGTTCATTCAGCGTTTCACTTACTTTTGCGGTTCTAATTAGCTAAAAGATAAAAATATTTGTATGCACACTTCGAGTATTAACATTGATATAGAACTGGATGAGAATAAAATTCCTCAACAGATATTATGGCAGGCAAGCGATAGTAGCGCTGATATGAAACAAACGGCCAAATCCATGATGGTGGCTTTTTGGGATGGAGCTGATAAGAGTGCATTGAGAATTGATCTATGGACGAAAGACATGATGGTGGATGAGATGGCTGATTTTTATTACCAGACCATGATGGGTATGGCAGATACCTATTTAAGGGCTACGCAACAGAAAGAACTGGTAGACGATATGAAAAAGTTTGCCAAAGAGTTTTATAAAAAATTCAAAGACACACAATTAAAAGAAAACAAATAAAAAGCATTGATATGAGTTTAGAAGAAAAAGTAATGGCGCAGATGAAAGATGCCATGAAAGCAAAAGACGAAGCCCTGTTACGCGGCCTGCGTGCCATTAAAGCAGAGATCATTAAAGCCAAAACAGAACCGGGTGCCAATGGCCAGGTTTCAGAAGATGGTGAAATGAAGTTGTTACAGAAACTGGTAAAATCGCGCAAAGACTCCCTGGAAATTTATACCACACAAAACCGCCCTGATTTAGCAACTAAAGAATCAGAAGAGATTGCTGTTATTGAAAAATTTCTTCCGCAGCAGTTAAGCGATGCTGAGTTGAAAGAAGCTATCGCCAAGATCATTGCTGATGCCGGTGCTGCCGGTCCGCAGGATATGGGCAAAGTAATGGGAGTTGCTTCCAAACAACTGGCCGGTAAAGCAGATGGAAAGGCGATTGCTGCTACGGTAAAAGAACTGTTAAGTAAATAAAGATCAAATGCCGAATGATGAATGTCGAACGCCGAAATAAATGCAAATACTACTTCGGCGTTCGATATTCCTTGTTCGACATTCAACATTCTCCCGGCATATGCTAATCGACGTCATCTTCCTTTTCCTTATGGTTATCGCCCTTATCAAAGGTTACCGAAACGGTTTTGTAGTGGCGATATTTTCTTTCTTGGGCATCATTATCGGATTGGCAGCGGCCATGAAACTATCAACCATGGTAGCAGGCTGGCTGAAAGAAAGTACCCAGATATCAAATGCATGGTTGCCGTTTCTTTCTTTTATATTGGTTATGATTGCAGTGATCATTCTTGTGCGATTGGGTGCCAAGCTGATACAATCGGCCATTGAACTGGTACTATTAGGTTGGCTCAATAAAATATCCGGTATACTGTTATATGCTGTGTTGTATATAACACTTTACAGTGTGGTACTTTTTTATGCAGAAAAACTGCAGTGGATCAAACCCGAAACGGTGCTCTCTTCCAAAACGTATACGTTTGTACAACCCTGGGGGCCAAAAGCCATTCATTTATTTGGCATCATCATACCCTACTTCAAAGGAATGTTTGAAGAACTCTCTCTCTTTTTTGAAAATGTGCAGCAGCAGGTTAAATAATTGTTGTGTGTACTATACTGTATCAGCCCTATTTTGGGGTAAAATCAGTATTTTAGCACCTGTTACTCAAATCTTTGCATGATCCCGGTTTTCATTTAATTGTATTTGAATGAATTTCCCTTTATTTGTAGTAATCCGTATTAATGCCTGCATAAGAAATTGAACAATGAATTACGAGATCAAACAACAGGATAAGTTTAAGTTTATTGAAGAAGGTGAGGGCGAACCCTTGGTGCTACTACATGGCTTGTTTGGTGCACTAAGCAATTTTAAAGACCTGGTTGAATATTTCAGAGGCAGTTATAAAGTAGTTGTGCCTTTACTACCCTTATTTGATCTCGATATTTTTCATACTTCTGTTGGCGGTTTAGAGAAACACGTGCAGAAATTCATCGAAACCCGCGGCTATACCAATGTTCATTTATTGGGTAATTCACTGGGTGGTCATGTGGCACTGGTACATATTTTAAAACATCCTGAGCGCATCAAATCACTAATACTAACCGGCAGCAGCGGCTTGTTTGAAAATGGTATGGGAGATAGTTATCCCAAACGCGGCGATTATGAATACATCAAAAAGAAAACACAACTTACTTTCTATAATCCCGAAACGGCTACCAAAGAACTGGTAGATGAAGTTTTTGAGATTACCAATAACCGTATCAAAGTCATTAAGATCATTGCCCTGGCCAAAAGTGCCATACGTAATAACCTTGGTGAAGAACTGAACCAGATTAAACAACCCACCTGCCTTATCTGGGGAAACAATGATACCATTACACCTCCTTTTGTTGGCAAGGAATTTAACAGGCTGATACCAAACAGCGAACTGCATTTTGTAGACCTTTGTGGTCATGCACCCATGATGGAAGTGCCCGCCGAATTTAACCGTTTGTTAGAAGGGTTTTTAACAAAGCTGAAAGCATCCTAAGCACAACGCTTTGATGGTTTACAGCGTATAGGGAGAAAAGAATACATGCTCGCATCACAAATGATCAATTCCGGTTTTCCTGCTATCAACCTGTTTGATAAGGTATCGCTTGCGTTACAACTGATGGATGAATACGATGTACTGCACCTGCCGGTATTGAGCGAAGAAAAGTTTGCCGGCATTATAAGTAAAGACGATCTGCTGGATGTGAAAGAAACCAATTTGGTTGCATCTGTAGAGGGGTCGCTGCAAAATTTTTCTATAAAGGGGGAAGAATATTTTCTTGCCGCACTAAAACAGGTGGCCAATAACGAACTCTCTTTATTACCTGTAATAAACGAACAGGCAGAACTCACAGGCGTGATAACTGCCAAAGACCTGCTGCGACATATGTCTCTTTTTGTGGGCAATGAAGACCGTGGCGGTGTAATTGTTTTGCAGGTAGAAAAACGTAATTTTTCTTTTGGAGAAGTAAACCGTTTGGTAGAAACCAACGATGCTTATATTACCCAGGTAAATACCTATACCGAACCTGATACGGGCTTAGTAGTAGTAACCATGAAAGTAAACAAGATCGAAATTTCCGATATCGTAGCTACTTTTCAGCGTTATGAATATGTAGTGCGCTATTATTTTGGCGAAGAAGCCTACGGCAATGAACTCAAAGAAAATTACAATCACCTGCTTTCTTATCTGAATATGTAAATGCTACCGCCGGTTATTTACATCAACATTCCTTGTTCATTATTCAATATTCAATATCCCCACCTATTTTTACCAACGAATAATCAATTGTATTTCTGAGATGAGGTTATTGAGGGTTATTGCACTTGTTTTTTTACTATTTAATGCGGCCGTTTCTTCCGAAGCGCAGGATGACCGTTTGCAGGCAGATTCTGTTTTGTCGGACGTAGCTGATATCGTTATAGACAGCGGCATGCAGGTAATTATTGGAGATATTTCGCTTTCCGGAAATAAAAGAACCAAAGGGTTTATCGCGCTGCGCGAATTGCCATTTACCAAAGGCAGTCGTTTTACCATGGGTGAGTTGAACAAACAATTGCTGCTTGCAAAACAGCAGCTCATGAATACTGCCTTGTTTGTAGATGTAACGGTTGCAGTATCCTCCCGAAAAGGAAATGTTCTGGCCATTCATGTAAATATGAAAGAGCGCTGGTACTTTTTTCCTTTGCCGTATTTCAGGCTGGTGGATAGAAATTTTAACCAATGGTGGGTTGATCAAAAGAGAAGTCTGGATCGTGTTAATTATGGAATAAAATTCACCCAAAATAATTTAACAGGCCGCAACGATAACCTGGATGTATGGCTGATCAATGGTTACACACAACAGGTAACCCTTAGGTACAACCTTCCTTTTTTTGATAGGAAACTGAAGCATGGTTTTAATGTAGGTATCATTTCTTCCACGCAAAAAGAAATCAATTATGCTACGGGCAACAATAAACAACTTTTTTACAAACAGGAAGAAACAGCCAAGAAAGCATTACGGTTTGATATTACCTACTCATACCGACCTGATGTAAAGCAGCGGCATTATTTCCGCGTGTCGTACAACGATGAACGCATTGCCGATACGGTTATTAAAATCAATCCTTTCTATTTTCCGGATCAGCGAACCCGTTTGCAGTTTATTGATTTTGGGTACCAGTACAAGTATTATAATGTTGATTACATTCCTTATCCTACCAAAGGATTTCTGTTTGAAGGAAATCTTTATAGGCGCGGACTTGATAAAGTTTCGGGTCTCTGGCAAATTGGGGCCCGTGCCGTATATACAACACCGGTTTCAAAAAAATCGTTTTTACACTTTGAAGCATTGGCCATTGCCAAAGCCCCCCCGCGTAATTTTTTTGTAAACCAAAGATTATTCGGTTACGGGTTTTATCAAATGCGCGGATTGGAATACAATGTGGTAGATGGTATGGCAGGTGCAGCTGTAAAAACCACGTTGCACAAAGAAATTTTCTCTTTTATTTTCCGCAACCCTTTTCCTAGTAAAACACACGATAAAATTCCTTTCCGCATTTTTCTGAAAGTCTATGGCGATCTGGGCTATGGATATAATTCCGCCTCTAACATAACCAATACCCTAAATAACAAGCTTTTACGCACATGGGGCTTTGGTATGGACATTGTATCCATTTATGATTTTGTATTTAAAATCGAATACAGCTTTAACCAGCTGGGAAAGGATGGCTTATATTTACAGACGAGAAACGATTTTTAATAATTTGAAAATTTGAAGATTTGAAAATGTGACAATGTCATTTTCAAATTTTCAAATTTTCAAATTTTCAAATTCCCAAATGAAAGTAGCCATTTACAGTCGCGGACTTGATTTTGAACAGGAGAACCCCTTACTGGTTTTGCTGGAAGAATTGACCCGTTACGATACCACCATACTTATTTTTCACCATTTGTTAGAGCAGTTTACCCTGCCCAAACATTTGTATGATAAGATGACCTCTTTCAAAACATCGGATGATCTGGATGAAAATATTGATTGCGTGATTAGTTTGGGTGGCGACGGTACACTGCTGGATACCGTTACCCTGGTTCGCGATAAAAACATCCCTATTCTCGGAATCAATTTTGGTCGCCTCGGTTTTCTGGCCAGCATCAGCAAAGAGGAGTTGACAAGTGCGGTGGATTCATTGATTAACCGCACCTACCTGATTGATAAAAGAGCACTGATGCACCTCGACTCCAATGAACCATTGTTTGGCGATACCCCTTTTGCCCTGAACGAATTTGCCATTCATAAGCGGGATATTTCTCCCATGGTAAAAATTCATACCTACCTGAATGGAGAATTTTTGAACACCTATTGGGCAGATGGGTTAATTGTATCTACCCCTACCGGCTCTACCGGGTATAATATGAGTTGTAACGGCCCCATCATGTTCCCCGAATCGGCCTGTTTTGTGATAACACCCGTGGCACCGCATAACCTGAACGTACGTTCTATTATTGTGCCCGATACCAACGTAATTTCTTTTGAGGTCGAAAGCCGCGCTGACCAGGTAATTTGTGCCTTAGATGCAAGAAGGGAAATTGTAAACAAAACCATTCAATTGGCCGTAAGAAGGGAAAAATTCGGGGTAAACCTGATCCGGTTGAACGAAAATAGTTTCCTTTCTACCCTGCGTACCAAGCTTACCTGGGGGCTTGATAAAAGAAATTAACTTTTATGGTAATGAAATTTGATGCTATTTTACAATATAGCTACGTATTCAAAGAAAATATGCTGAGAAAAACCTTTATACTGATCTGTCTGGTTATTGGCTTACAAACAGCCAATGCTCAATTAATGGAACCTTATGTTCACCAGGGAGAAGTAGGGTTTTCTGTAGGGGTAGGCCATTATTTTGGTGATTTGAATCCCAATTCCTCTATTAACCGGCCCAAAACCGCAGCCGGTATTTTTTTCAGAAAACAGATCAACAATTATATCGGTCTGCGTATTTCAGGTGATTATGCTTTGCTGGGGTATTCGGATATATACAGTACTAATCCTGTGCAGCAGGCTCGTAATCTCAGTTTTAACACCAATGTTTGGGAGATCAGTGTAGCGGGCGACTTTAACTTTTTTGAATTTCATCCCGGCTTTGAAGGATATAATTTTACGCCATATGTAGGTTTAGGTATTGGCGTTTTTTCGTTTGATCCCTATGCTTATCTCAATGGAGAAAAATACCTGCTTCGTACCCTGGGTACAGAAGGCCAGGGTAGTTCTTTATATCCTAACCTGCAACCGTATAACCCAATTGCCATCAGCATTCCGTTTACACTGGGTGCTAAATATGCATTGAACGAAAAAACCAATGTATTTGCCGAGTTAACCTATCGTTTTACCAATACTGATTACCTGGATGATGTGAGTAGCTTATATGCTCCTGATGCCTTTCCTCCCTTGCCGGATGGCTCGCCTTCACCTGCTTTTTTGCTTCAGGACAGAAGTTATGAAACCGGCGTTTCCATAGGTACCAAGGGCAAGCAACGGGGTAATAGCCTGCAAAAAGATGCTTTTGCCACTTTGAAAGTGGGTATCTCCTTCAACCTATCCTCTTACAAATGCCCTACACCGGCTAACAGATAATCAGGGCAGTTACTGTGTTTTCCCTTGATAATAGTAGATTTAAGGGCAATTTATATCCCGCTATACCCATTGATTTTGTTAGATTTGCAGCCTGATTAAAGTTACCACTATGCACGAAGGCCTGGTAGACCGGATTGATAAGGAACGATTACCGCATCATATAGCCATCATCATGGATGGAAACGGACGTTGGGCTGAAGAAAAAGGCCAGGAGCGTTTGTATGGTCATTTTCATGGCGTAGAAAGTGTAAGGAATATTGTTGAAGGAAGTGCCGAGCTGGGCATTCAATACCTTACCCTCTATGCTTTTAGCACCGAAAACTGGGATCGTCCGCAACAGGAAGTAGAAGGTTTAATGTCACTTTTGGTTGATACCATTCGTAAAGAAGTACCGATACTGAATAAAAATAATATCCGCCTGCATGTAATTGGCGATATGAATATGCTGCCCCAGTTTGCGCATGATGAACTGAATGAAGCATTGGAAATGACAAGTCATAACACCGGCCTCAACCTCATTATGGCATTGAGTTACAGCAGCCGTTGGGAATTGGTAAATGCAGTAAAAAATATCGGTATTGATGTAAAAGCCGGTAAAATTGATCCGGAAACCATAACACAGGATACATTACAACAATATCTTACCACCAGCCAATTTCCCGATCCGGAACTGATGATACGAACCAGTGGCGAATACCGGATCAGTAATTTTCTTTTGTACCAGTTAGCGTATGCCGAATTATACTTCACCAATACCCGCTGGCCCGATTTCCGAAAAGAGAACCTGTACGAAGCCATACTCGACTTCCAGGGCAGAGAAAGGAGGTTTGGCAAAACAGGGCAACAAATAGAGGAGGAAACCCAATTGGCATAGCTATTTAACACCACACAATTCATACTAAGGGGGATTTAACAAAGACTTTTCATTATTCCAGTTAATTTGCCCCGCCTAAAACCCTGAACCAATTGCTGATAAAGCTGGAGAAATATTCTTACAGTCGGCAACATCACAAACCGAAACCGGATGCAGAAAGTGTACAAAATTTTAGTGTTGGCTTTATTAACATCGCTCGTGAGTGTACCGGCAAGTTCGCAGGAAACAACAGGTTCTGATACCACCATTACTTCTATCGACGTTGACCTCCTCAATATCTTTACCCAAAAAACGGCACGCAAATACAAAGTGGCTGCCATTAAAGTGGTGGGTAATATAAATTTTGATGAAAACCTCCTGCTTTCTATTGTCAATATTAATGTGGGAGATGAGATTACCATTCCGGGAGGTGACAATTTTGCGAAAGCGATTACCAAACTGTGGGGACAAAACTTCTTCAGCAATGTAGAGATCTATCTGACCAAACTGGAAGGAAAAAATATCGACATTGAAATAGCTGTTACTGAAAGACCAAGATTGTCTAAATATTTTTTCAAAGGTATCCGCAAAGGAGAAAGTGAAGATCTTTCCGGCAAAACTGGCCTCATTCCCAACCGCGTTATCACAGAGAACATGAAGATCTCAGCGGTAGAGGCAATTAAAAAATATTACGGCGAAAAAGGATACCGCGATACAAAAGTTAAGATCGTAGAAAGAAAAGATACCACGTTCAACAATACACTTGCACTGGATTTTATTGTAGATAAAGGGCCTAAGATCAAAATCAACAACATCAACTTTGGCGGTAATACCGTAGATGCGGGCAAACTGAAAAAACAATTAAAAGACACAAAAGAAAGATCACGCTTTACACTGTTCCCTTCTTTCGATAAAGGCTTTCTGGTAACACCTGAGCGCTATAAATTTCAGCAATACCTGAAAGATCACGGATACCTTACTTATAGTAAAACCAAAAAAGTACTCGATCCTTATATCCGTTTAAAATTAACCGGTGCTAAATTCGACGAGGTTAAGTATACCGATGATAAAGATAATATTCTCCAATACTATAACACACTGGGTTTTCGTGATGCGGTAATTGAAAAAGATACAGTATACAATACACAGAAAGGTGGCGGATTAAATATCGATATTAAAATAAACGAAGGGCGCCGTTATTATTTCGGCAACATTAACTGGAGAGGTAATACCAAATTTTCCGATTCGGTTCTTACAGCCATCCTCGCCATTCGCAAAGGAGATATTTATAACCTAGAAGTGCTGAACAAAAAACTGGGTAAATCTTCTTCACCTGATGGCGGCGATATTAGCGGCCTGTATCAGGATGATGGCTATCTTTTCTTCAGAACAGATCCTGTTGAAACAGCGGTATATAACGATACCATTGACTACGAAATCCGTATAATTGAAGGTCCGCAGGCCACCATTAAAAATGTGCGCATCAGCGGTAACGATCGTACCAAAGAATATGTAATACGCCGTGAATTAAGAACCATACCCGGTGAAAAATTCAGTCGTACCGATCTGATTCGTTCACAAAGGGAGATTGCTCAGCTGAATTATTTTAACCAGGAAAAAATTAAGATAGATCCGGTTCCCAATCCGGAAGATGGTACGGTTGATATCAACTATGGTGTAGAAGAAAAATCAAGCGATCAGTTGGAGTTGAGTGCCGGTTGGGGTGGTGCCATTGGTTTAACCGGAACATTGGGTGTATCGTTCAATAACTTTTCTATCCGAAATATTTTTAAGAAAACTGCATGGGATCCATTACCAATGGGCGATGGCCAGAAACTGAGTTTGCGTGTACAGAGTAATGGTAAAGCATTCCGCTCTTACAACTTCTCTTTTACAGAACCCTGGCTGGGCGGTAAAAAAAGAAATGCTTTAACGGTAAGTGTTTACAATACCAAATACGGACAAACCTTCGATCCACTTACTGGTCAATACGATCCGAGTGTGGCCGATTCAAGGTATATTTCTACAACCGGTGCTACCATCAGTTTGGCCAGGCAGTTAAAATGGCCGGATGATTATTTCTCTTTATCTATGGGGCTTAACTACACACGTTATAAGCTCAGCAACTATGCCATTGACCCAACCAACCTGCCCGGTTTTGAAAACGGGGTAGTGAATAATATCAACTTCAGGGTGGCACTGCAACGTTCATCGGTTGATCAGCCATTGTTTCCAAGAACAGGGTCTACCTTCCTGTTAAGTCTGCAGATCACTCCGCCGTATTCATTGATCGATAAAAATATCAACTCAAACGCCGCTAATCCATATAGCTTTATTGAATACCATAAATGGAGGTTTAATGGCGAGTGGTATGTTCCTTTGGGCAAACCACATGGTGAAGACAGAAACAAACAGTTTGTTTTGAAAGCTTCTGCCAAGTATGGCTTCCTTGGTCGCTTTAACCAGGACCTAAAAATTTCTCCTTTTGAAAGATTTCAGGTGGGAGATGCCGGTTTGAGTAACCAGTTTGCTTTGTTGGGGTACGATATCATTGCACACAGAGGTTATCCGGTATACGACAATTCAAATCCTAAAATCAATCCTGATAAACAACAGGCCAGTCAGTACTTTACCATCTTTAATAAATACACGCTTGAAATGCGTTACCCGCTCAGCTTAAATCCGAGCAGTACCATTTATGCATTGGGCTTTTTTGAAGCAGCCAATGGCTGGTATAGTTTTAAAGATTACAATCCATTTAAGCTGAGACGGTCAGTAGGATTGGGTATGCGTTTCTTCCTGCCAATGTTTGGTTTGCTTGGATTTGATTATGGCATAGGATTGGATAGGTTTACAGCGAATGGAGCCCTGAAAGATGCCTCAAGGTTTACCTTTATGCTGGGCTTTGAACCGGAATAAAACCTAACACCTAAACCCATGTTTATGAAAAAGAACCTATTACTGCTTGTTGTTTTCTTTGGATTGGCTATGGCCGTACAGGCCCAGCGGTATGCCATCATTGATACCAAATATATTTTGAGTAAGGTGCCCGAATACAGGGATGCAGATAAAAAGCTGCAATTGATTGGTGAACAATGGCAAAAAGAAATTGATGATAAACAGGCCCAGCTCGATAAAATGTATAAAAACTACGAAGCCGAGCAGTTTATGTTAACGGATGAGTTAAAAAAGAAAGAGAAGACGAACTGTTTGTACGCGAAAAAGAAGTGCGCGATTTACAAAAGAGGCGCTTTGGCTATGAGGGCGACCTGTTTAAAGAGCGCCAGAAATTGGTAAAACCGGTACAGGATAAGGTATACAACGCAGTACAGAAAATGGCCATTGCAAAGTCTTATGATTTTGTACTGGATAAAAGTGAAGGAATTACCATTATATTTGCCGACCCCAAACTGGATAAGAGTGAGGATGTGCTGAGAGATATGGGAATTAAAAATTAGTCTAAACCAAACCAATCATAAATTCACAACAATGAAGAAATTATTATTTGTGTGTGTGGCTGTAGCAGCAAGCCTCCTGTTTACGAATACAACAAAAGCACAAGCAGTTAAAATAGGTTATTTTGATGAGCAGCTTGCCCTGCAGTTCTTTCCCGGAATTGGTAAGATTGATACCCTGCTGAACAGCTATCAGGCCGATTCTTTACGTGGTGAATTTGAAGCCCGAGTTTATGAGTTTCAGCGTGCAGACAGCATGTTTAAAAAAGATTCTGCTACTATGCCTGTTAAAGCAAGAGAACTGGCTATTAAAGATCTTACCCAGAAAAGATACACACTGGCTAACTGGCAGCAAATTGCCCAGCAGATGTATGAGGGTAAAATGGAGCAATTGCTGAACCCGTACAAACAAAAACTGTTTGATGCCCTGAAAGCGGTAATTACAGAGCAGAAATACACATTGGTATTGAATGCACAGGCCCTTTCGCAGTATGCCCAGCCTCCATTGTTAGATAATTTGTCTATCAGAGTGGCTATGAAATTGAAACTGCCCATGACCAAAGAAATTGAAGATGCCTGGAGAGCCGCCGGTGGTGGTGGAGTAGCCGCTCCTGCAGCAGCCCCTAAAAAATAAGCTGAACGGAAATTAATTTTCTTTCAGATAAATGATAAAATGGAACCCCACCACCGCGATGGGGTTCTTACTTTTGTACTATGCAGCAACACAAACCCATTGGTGTATTTGATAGCGGTTATGGCGGCCTTACCATATTAAAGGAAATTGTAAAAGAACTGCCGCAATACGATTACCTATATATGGGCGATAATGCCCGTGCCCCTTATGGTCCACGCTCTTTTGATACCGTTTACCAATATACCCTCGAGGCAGTTCAATGGTTTTTTTCGCAGGGATGTGAGCTGGTGATACTTGCCTGCAACACCGCATCGGCAAAAGCATTGCGAACCATACAGCAGCATGATCTTCCACGTATAGCTCTTGAAAAAAGGGTATTGGGTGTAATACGACCTACCACAGAAATTATCGGGCAATATTCAAAAACCGGCAAAGTAGGTGTGTTAGGAACCACGGGAACCGTACAAAGTGAAAGCTACCCCATAGAGATTGCCAAATTTTTCCCTCAGGTAACTGTATACCAGGAAGCCTGCCCTATGTGGGTACCATTAATTGAGAACAACGAATACAATGGGCACGGTGCGGACTATTTTGTACAACAGCATTTAGATAATATTTTAAAAAAGGATACAGGCATAGATACCTTATTGCTTGCCTGCACGCATTATCCATTGCTAATAGATAAGATAAAGCAGTTTGTACCATCAGGAATCACCATTGTATCGCAGGGAGAGATTGTAGCGAAGAGTCTGGCTCAGTATCTCCATCATCACACAGAAATAGCCGATAAATGCAGCAAAAATGGGCAGACTCATTTTTTCACAACCGATTCTACCGTTGATTTTGATAACCATGCGGCCAATTTTTTTGGTCAGGTGATCCATTCAAAGCACCTCAATTTGGGCTATAAATGAGTGAGATAGCGGAAAAACAGGGTTTTTTATAGAAAATTGCACAGTTAACCTTTACTTTTTAACCAGTTTTCCCCTACCTTCGCCGTCCTTTCACAAGCAGCAGTATGGTGACTGCAGGCATGAAACGAAACAATATTACCGGGTTAGTAAAAAAACAAACATGAAACGTACATTCCAACCACACAAACGCCGTCGTAAAACCGTTCACGGTTTCCGCAAGCGTATGGAATCTGCTAACGGCCGCAAAGTATTGGCAAGCCGCAGAGCGAAAGGTCGCAAGAAACTAACTGTTTCCAGCGAAAAAGGATTAAAATAAATCATACCCCCAGTGATGGGGGCTAATGGTAAAAAATATAGCCTCATCTTTTTGATGAGGCTTTTTTAGTTTAGCAGCAGCATGGCAGGAACTTACTCATACAACAAAACAGAAAAGCTCAAAAGCCGAAAGGCGTTGAATGCGCTTTTTTCCGGAGGAAAAACATTTTCTGTATTTCCCCTGAAACTGTTTTATATGCCTATGGAATCAGTAACGGAGCAGGCAATACAGGCGGGTGTGGGTGTGAGTGCAAGGCATTTTAAAAAGGCGGTGGATAGAAATCGCATCAAACGTTTATTGCGCGAATGTTACCGGTTAAATAAACTATCGTTACATGCCACTGTAAAAGCAAATAAAAAAAAGATTGCCGTGTTTTTTTTATACATCGGCAAAGAATTGCCGGAGTATACTTTACTGAATGAAAAAATGCAGGAAGCCCTAACCAAACTCGAAGAAAAAATTGTGCGCTGATCATAACATACCAGAAAAACCAAGAACACCAATGCAAAAGATAACCCTTGCATTGGCCTTCCCATTTATTCTGCTGATCAGAATATACCAATATGTTATTTCACCGGCCATTGGTCCTAAATGTCGGTTCACTCCTACTTGTTCTAACTATGCCGTACAAGCTTTACAAAAACATGGATTGATTAAAGGAGGATGGTTAACTGCAAAACGCATTGGCCGTTGCAGACCGGGTGGTGGGCATGGATATGATCCCGTTCCGTGAAATACTAAAACGTCATTTCGAGCGAGGAACGAGCGAGAAATCTCATACTTCATAGCAAAAGATTTCTCACTTCGCTATCGCTTGTTCGAAATGACGGGTAAATTATTTTTTCTCCGGAACCGTTAACGCCTGCAATTTCAAAATGGTTTCCCTGATTTCTTTGATGCTATAAAAACGGTATACCTCTGGTGCTTTGCCATCTACCGTTTCTGCAGAGCGCATGCGGTGATATGGGCCAACCACCATGGCATTCACATTATCGGTTATTTTTTTAGCCGTATTGGGCAGAATGAAAAAGTTACGGTTGGCGGCACTCACATTTTTCCCTTCTGATAATAACTGCAGCGAATCAATTTGTTTTACAAGTGTTTCCTGTTTCATTACCTGTTGTGATACGCTGGGATTGCTGTAATTCTGAAAGCTACCAATAATGGTATCGTTCTTCACATTCACAATGTATAAGCCATTCTCCAGCAACTCAACCGTAGCCTCACCTGCCGGTGTAGATAATTTAAAAACAGTTTTGTTGCCACTTAGTGTAACGGCTTTTTCTTCATGTCCTCCGCCGTCGGCGGCCTTAATGGTATTGGCTTCGGTATTGATCTCAGCCTCACCCTTACTCATCACAATCATTTTTTTCTCTTTGCAGGATGCAAGCAATACAATAGCGGTAAAAATGAATAGCAGTTGTTTCATAAACAGTTGGTATAAAAAAGCTCCGCAATATTTGCGGAGCCTAAAATAATACTTATTTGTTGTGTTGGTTATTTTGCGCTGTTAAAACGTTCTGCTACTTTGGTCCAGTTTACTACATTCCAGAATGCAGCCAGGTAATCGGCACGGCGATTCTGGTATTTTAAATAGTAAGCATGTTCCCAAACATCAGCACCAAGTATAGGTGTGCCTTTTACTTCTGCAACATCCATCAAAGGATTGTCCTGATTGGGTGTAGAAGAAACTTCCAGTTTACCATCTTTTACCAATAACCAGGCCCATCCGCTTCCAAAGCGCGTCATGCCTGCTGCGGCAAATTTTTCTTTGAATGCATCAAGAGAACCAAATGCAGCTGTGATGGCATCTGCCAGAGCACCTGTAGGTGTGCCACCTGCATTAGGGGCTAAACTTTCCCAGAAAAAAGTATGGTTCCAGTGACCGCCACCGTTGTTGCGAACTGCAGGGCTAATGGTACCGGCAACAGCAACCAGTTCTTCTAATGATTTTCCTTCGTTGGGTGTACCGGCAACGGCTTTGTTCAGGTTATCTACATACGCCTGGTGGTGTTTTCCATGGTGTATCTGCATGGTGGTGGTGTCGATATGTGGTTCCAGCGCATCGTGTGCGTAGGGTAAAGGAGCTAATGTGAATGACATAATTTGTAATTTTTAGTGTGTGATGAATAACAAATTTACTGCTGTTCGGGTTATTTTACTTACACAAATATGATTTCTTTCTTAATTCGAAAAGGAGAAGGTTTCGCTAGGAGGAGGACAAGAGAAAAAGAGTGTAACAAGAGAAAACTCTTTGCCTCTTTTTCTCTTGTCTTCCTCTTATTGAAATCAACGTTTTGCCTTAAAGAAAGACCGCATCAACTGTGCGCATTCATCCTGTAGTATCCCTTTTACCAACTCTGTTTTAGGGTGGAATGGCCAGTTTTCTTTGGTGATGTGTTTAAAACCATTTTTTTCATCAGAAGCACCATATACAATACGGCCTATTTTACTCCAGTACAAGGCACCGCAACACATAAGGCAGGGTTCAATGGTTACATACAGGGTGGCATCGGGCAAATATTTGGCACCTAAATAATTAAAGGCAGAAGTGAGTGCTAATATTTCAGCGTGTGCAGTAGCATCTGTAAGCAGTTCTACCTGGTTATGGCCGCGGGCGATGATTTTATTATTGATCACTACAACGGCACCTACCGGCACTTCATCTGCTTCATAGGCAAGCACGGCTTCTTTTAAAGCCTGTTGCATAAAGTAGATATCATCGAATTCAATCATGAAGCGAAGGTAAGGAAAGAGAAATTTTCCACTCCTGTCATTTCGAATGAGGTACGAATGAGAAATCTCATCATAGCATGAGATTTCTCTCCCGCTCTAGCAGGATCGAAATGACGGGGCATAAAAAAGCCATCCCTTACAGAGATGGCTTTTCACTATACAAATGCTACTATAATTGTTTAACCAAAATATTTTTAAAACAAACCTCATTACCATGATCCTGCAAAGCAAAATGACCTTTGAACACCGTTCCAAAATCGGGCCATTGTTTGAACTTACTGGCTGCGATCATTTTTTTCCAGTTATCATCTCCATAGGCGGTAGATAAAACGGTTACACCATTCAATATAAAATCAAGTTTTCCTTTATTGCTGATGACTTCTGCTGTATTCCACTCACCAACTGGTTTTACCACACCTTCTGTACCGGCAATCAGATCGTACAGATTTCCTGCACGGTGTTTGTTGATTTTTCCATCAGCATGTCCATCATTATCCAATACCTGCATTTCAGGACCGGTATGATAGGTTTGTCTGTATTTTACTGTGTCTTCCTGCACCCAAAAAATAAGGCCACTGTTACCGTTCTTTGAAATTTTCCAATCGTATTTGAAATGAAAATTTTCAAACTCTTTATCAGTAACCAGATCACCCGAACCTCTTTCGCCCGGTATTTTTTTGGATGGTGTAAAACAGATCATTCCCTCCTCTGCACTCCATGCTGAACCAATGTTTTTTTTACCATAAGTATGCCAGCCATTCAATGTTTTTCCATCAAATAAAGAAGTCCACCCTTTTTGTTTTGACTGCACTACAGAAGCGCGAATAGGGGAAGTATTCATTCTATTTACCGATGATACCATAAGTATAGAACTAGCCAACACAAGTGCTACAGGAATAATTTGCATGAAGATTAGTTTCTAAGTAAGAGAATATATTTAACCATTTGTTTGGCATCGGACTCACTTAGTTGTGCATGCGGCGTCATGGGTATGGCACCCCAAACACCTGTACCTCCTTTAATAATTTTTGAGGTAAGCAGGTCTACATTGGCATCAGTATTCTCGTATTTGGCCGCCACATCTTTATAGGAAGGTCCGGTTAATTTTTCGCTCACTTTATGACAGGTTAAACAGTCAGATTTGGCTATCAGTTCCAATCCTTTCTGGTAATCTGGGTTGCTGCTAAGTGAAGAGGCGGTGGGCGCTGCAGTAGCTTCGGCAGCTTTCTCTTCTTTTTTCTCCGGGTTGCTGCTACAGGCACCAACAAATGCAAGGAGGGCAATGGCTACGTAATACTTTTTCAAGACAATCATTTTTATGGTTTGTAAATTTTGGTTCATGGTTCATAGGGTATGGTTCATCGTTTAACTACCATGAACCATACGCCATGAACTATTTGCTATCCGAAGTTATCAATCAATTCCTAAAATACGGCGATTAAAATTTTCATCCGAACCGGTTCCCGCAAAATCATCAAATGCTTTTTCTGTTACGGTAATAATATGGTCTTTAATAAATGGAGCGCCTTCAGCTGCACCTGTAGCTGCATCTTTAATAGCACATTCCCATTCCATTACAGCCCAGCCTTTGTAATTATATGCAGCCAGTTTGCTGAAGATGGATTTAAAATCCACCTGCCCATCGCCCAATGAACGGAAACGGCCGGCACGGTCTACCCAGTTCTGAAAACCGCCGTACACCCCTTGTTTACCGGTAGGGTTAAACTCGGCATCTTTAACATGAAACATGCGGATGCGTTCATGGTAATGATCTATATAAGTTAGATAATCTAAACACTGCAATACAAAATGCGATGGATCGTATAATAAGCAAGCCCTTTTGTGGTTATTTACTTTTTCAAGAAACATTTCATAGGTAACGCCATCGTGAAGGTCTTCGCCAGGGTGTATCTCATAACAAAGATCCACACCTGCTTCATCAAATGCATTCAGAATGGGTAACCAGCGCTTACCCAATTCGGTAAAACCGGTTTCAACCAAACCGGCAGGGCGTTGTGGCCAAGGGTAAACTGTATGCCATAACAAAGCGCCGCTAAAAGTAGCATGTGCATTCAATCCTAAGTTCTCTGAAGCTTTGGCTGCATATGTTAATTGCTGCACTGCCCATTCAGTTCTGGCTTTTGAATTGTTGCGAACATGTGCCGGTGCAAAGCCATCAAATAAAGCATCGTATGCCGGGTTCACAGCAACAAGCTGCCCTTGTAAGTGGGTAGATAATTCGGTGATTTGCATACCGGCCGCATTTACCAGGCCTTTGATCTCATCGGCATAGGTTTTACTTTCTGCTGCTCTTTGCAGATCAATACAGCGGCTATCCCAAGTTGGAATTTGTACACCGGTAAAACCCAGTGAAGCTGCCCATTTACAAATATTTCCGAGTGAATTATACGGTGCGGCATCGCCCATAAATTGTGCGAGAAAAATGCCGGGGCCCTGAATGTTGGTCATAGTGATGGTAAATTAAGTATATAAAGTATATAGCGTCATTTCGATCCCGCTAAAGCGGGAGAGAAATCCCATCAGGTGATGAGCTTTCTCACTACGCTGCGCTTCGTTCGAAATGACGGAGGTTAGAGTTCGTATTTCGTCCACTTCACATCAGATTGCCCGGATGCAACTACATTATCAATAAACGCCATTCCACGAATGCCATCTTCGAAAGAAGGAAAGTCCAGCATTTCGGCGGTTGGTGTTTTGCCATCTATTTTGGCGGATAAGGTTAAGGCAAAATTGCGGTAGATATTTCCGAATGCTTCCAGGTAACCTTCGGGGTGGCCGCCGGGTGTGCGGCAATTATGTGTAGCAAAGCTGGATAAGCGATCGCCATAATTACCCCCTGCCCGCAAAATCTGTGTGGGTTGGTCTAGCCATTTTACCAATAAAGTATTGGGCTCATGTTGTGCCCATTCAATACCGCCTTTTTCTCCGTAGATGCGGATCTTTAAAGCATTTTCTTCTCCTGCTGCCACCTGTGATGCCATTAATACACCAGCTGCACCATTATCGAATTTCAGTAACACATTTCCATCATCATCCAGGGCACGTCCATCTACCATCACATTTAAATCAGCACACAAGTGTGTAATTTTTGCTCCGGTAATGTATTCGGCTAAATGGGCCGCATGCGTTCCAATATCACCCATACAACCGGCTTTGCCTGATTTTTTGGGATCGGTTCTCCAGGCAGCCTGCGCATTGCCTTCTCTTTCGCTTAATTTGCTTAACCATCCCTGTGGATACTCAACCCAAACCTTGCGCACTTTACCCAACACACCTCCTTGTACTATCGCTTTTGCCTGTTTTACCATAGGATAACCGGAATAAGTATGGGTAAGGCAAAGGGTAAGGCCAGTTTCTTCTACTTTTTGTTTTAGCTGCTTGGCTTCATCTAATGTAAAGGTCATTGGCTTTTCAATCACCACATGAAAACCATGCTCCAACGCCATCATTGCAGGTGCAAAATGAGCGAAGTTGGGGGTTACAATGGTTACAAAGTCCATACGCTTATCAGCGGGTAGCTGGCTTTCTTTGGTAATCATCTCTTCATAAGTAAGGTAGGTTCTGTCGGGATGCAGAAACAACATTTCTCCTGAGGCCTTGGCTACTTCGGGGTTGATGCTTAAGGCACCACAAACAATTTCAATCAGGCCATCCATATTGGCGGCCAAACGATGGATGGCACCAATAAAGGCATCTTTGCCACCGCCTACCATTCCCATTCTGAGTTTACGATTCATGATTTGATACTTTTTTATGAATTGGTGATATTATTTTACTAAGTACGTGTTCAATTACCTGTTTGCTGTAAAGCTTATAAAAAAAATTGATGTGCAACTGATTTTATCAATCCAGTTTTAAAAATAAAAAATTACATTTAACCACAGATTGTTTTTCCATAATAACCCTAACGACATGCAGACTACCCCTCAACGTAGCCAATTATTTGTGGCCAGCTGTTTGGCCTTATTAGTCACTTCCCTTTCTTTTGGTATCCGCGCAGGAATTTTAGGCCGCCTTGGTGTTCAGTTCGAGCTGAGTGCCTCGCAACTGGGAACCATTGCTGCTACTGCATTCTGGGGCTTTCCCCTTGCAGTGATCATTGGCGGTTTTGTGGTAGACATTATCGGTATGAAGCGTTTATTGATTGTTGCTTTCGTGTTTCACCTAGCAGGAATTCTCTTAACCATTTTTGCCGGCGGTTACTGGACCCTTTTCATCTCTACTTTATGCATTGGTATTGCCAACGGTACGGTAGAGGCCGCGTGTAATCCATTGGTAGCAACTATTTATTCTGATAATAAAACCACCAAACTCAATCACTTTCACCTCTGGTTTCCCGGTGGTATTGTAATTGGTACTTTATTGGTATACTTTCTGGATAAAGCCGGTATTGGATGGCAGGTACAGGTTGGTTTAATGATCATACCTACATTGATTTATGGCTTTCTGTTCAGCAAACTCAAATTCCCCGTTACCGAAAGGGTGGCCAGTGGCGTTAGTGCATTGGATATGTATAAGGCAGTGTTGTTTAGTCCGCTGTTCTGGTGCATGATCGTTTTAATGTTCGGCACAGCCATAACAGAATTGTTTACCGGACAATGGATAGATGTGTTACTGAAAAATGTTTCTGATAACGCCATCTTATTGTTGACGATAGAAACGGGTATCATGGTTATTGGCCGTGGCTTTGCAGGCCCTGTGGTGCATAAGCTTTCGCCTACCGGAGTGTTACTGATCTCAGCTATATTGGCTACCGTTGGTTTGTATTTATTAGGCCATAGCTCAGGTAATATGTTGTTTGTAGGTGCTATTGTATTTGGCATGGGTGTATGTTATTTCTGGCCAACCATGTTGGGTTTTGTTTCGGAAAATTTACCCAAAACAGGTGCCGTAGGTATGAACCTGATGGGTGGTGCGGGTATGTTTGCCGTATCGGTATATACCGTTTTTATGGGTGAATATTACGATAAACTGGTAACGGCTAAAATGCCCGTTGGCGATACGTCTGAAGCTGCTATGAATGAAGCCAAGAAACTGGCTGGCCCCGAAATATTGAATGCTACACTGATTATACCCATTATACTTACTGTTGCATTTGCGCTTTTGTTATTATATATGCGTGGAAAGAAGTCTTCACCGAATGTTTCTGCAGGGTAAGCAACTGCTGATTATATTTAAAGTGTAAATATTGTTATGCCCCAATCGTCTGATAGAAGAAACGCCATTAAAAATATCCTGGCAGGCTCGGCAGCCATTGCTGCAGGTGTGGCTGCCATACCTTCTTTCGCGGCTGGCGAAAAAAAGGAAGCTATGCTGAAAGGTAATATTCAACACTCGGTTTGCCGCTGGTGTTTTAATGATCTTACACTCGACCAGCTTTGTGTGGCTGCCAATGAAATTGGATTAAAAGGAATTGATTTGGTGGGTCCTAAAGACTGGCCCACACTTAAAAAATACAACCTGGTTTCCACCATGTGCAATGGGGCAGAACTTGGTTTAGCCAAAGGTTGGAACGATACACAATATCATTCCACACTAATTAAAAATTACACAGAACATATCGACCTTGTTGCAGCAGCAGGGTACAAAAATCTTTTTTGTGCCAGTGGCAACCGCAATGGTATGGATGATGAAACCGGGCTTAAGAATTGTGTAGAAGGGTTAAAGCAGATCATCGGCTATGCCGAGAAAAAAGGTGTGGTATTGCAAATGGAACTGCTGAATAGTAAGATTGACCACAAAGATTATATGTGCGACAGAACCCAGTGGGGTGTTGAATTATGTAAGCGGTTAAGCTCACCCAATTTTAAATTGTTGTACGATATTTATCATATGCAGATTGATGAAGGAGATGTAATACGAACCATTCGTAATTACAATACCTACATCGGCCATTACCATACTGCTGGCGTACCCGGCAGGCATGAGATTGATGAAACACAGGAGCTGTACTATCCTGCCATTATGAAAGCGATAGTGGCAACTGGTTTTACAGATTATGTAGCGCAGGAATTTATTCCCACCGCTGCAGACAAACTGGGCTCATTGAGGAAGGCGGTGATGATATGTGATGTGTAAGAAGCGTGAATCGTGAGACGTGAATCGTGAGTGATATTCTACACTTACGATTCACGTCTCACGCCTGACGATAATAAACAACCATAAACCAATAAACAAACAGAATCATGTCCGATCAAACATTTGATGCGATTGTTGTCGGCTCCGGAATCAGCGGTGGCTGGGCAGCAAAAGAGTTAACCGAAAAGGGGCTCAAGGTTTTGCTGCTGGAGCGAGGGCGCAATATTGAGCACGTGAAGGATTACGTAAATGCCAATAAGGAAGCCTGGGATTATCCGCACCGTGGCCGACGTACGCAGCAGATGATCAACGATTATCCTGTGTTGAAACGCGACTATCCTTTAAATGAAACCAATTTGGATTACTGGGTAAAGGATAGTGAGAGCCCTTATACAGAAGTAAAGCGGTACGATTGGTTTCGTGGGTATCATGTAGGTGGCCGTTCACTGATGTGGGGTAGACAAAGTTATCGCTGGAGTGATTTTGATTTTGAAGCCAATGCCAAAGATGGTATTGCTGTTGATTGGCCCGTTCGTTATAAAGACATTGCGCCATGGTATGATTATGTAGAAAAATTTGCCGGCATCAGCGGTAACAAAGATGGATTATCGCAATTACCCGATGGCCAGTTCTTACCTCCCATGGATATGAACTGCGTAGAGAAAGATGTGGCTGCCCGCATGAAAGAATATTATAAGGGTGCCCGTGCCATGATTATTGGCCGTACCGCAAATATTACGGTTGCCCATGAAGGAAGAACCGCCTGCCAGTTCCGGAATAAATGCTGGTTGGGTTGTCCGTTTGGTGCTTATTTCAGCACGCAGTCCTCTACCTTGCCTGCGGCGATGAAAACGGGAAACCTCACGCTTCGCCCATGGTCAATCGTAACCAAAGTATTATACGATAAAGATAAAAAGCGTGCTACCGGTGTAGAAGTGCTGGATGCGGAAACCAATAAAACGTACACTTTCAATTCGAAGATTGTTTTCTTAAATGCGTCTACATTTAATTCTGCCTGGATATTGATGAACTCTGCAACCGATGTATGGCCCGATGGTTTGGGTAGCAGCAGCGGAGAGCTTGGTCACAATATTATGGATCACCACCTTGGGGTGGGTGCCGGTGGAACAGTGGATGGATACGAAGACAAATATTATTTTGGCCGCAGAGCCAATGGTATTTATGTTCCCCGCTACCGCAACCTGTTTGGTGATAAGCGCGATTATATTCGCGGATTTGGTTACCAGGGTAGTGGCAGCAGACAAGGCTTTAACCGCGATATAGCCGAAATGAGTATTGGTGGCGAATTCAAAGATGCGCTTACTGAACCCGGTGGCTGGACGATGGGTATGATGGGCTTTGGTGAAATTATTCCTGACCATAGCAATAAAATAACCCTCGATAAAACCAAGAAAGATAAATGGGGATTGAATGTATTGTCTTTTGACGCAGAGCTGAAAGAAAATGAATTGAAGATGCGAATAGACATGCAGGCAGATGCCATTGAAATGCTGACCAATGCCGGTGTAAAAAATGTAAAAGGATATGAGGGCAACGGAATACAAGGCCGCGGCATTCACGAAATGGGTGCTGCACGTATGGGCGCCGATCCAAAAACATCTGTGGTAAATAAATACAACCAGGTTTGGGATGCGCCAAACGTATTTGTAACAGACGGTGCGTTTATGACCTCTGCTGCCTGCGTTAACCCATCGCTTACTTATATGGCGTTTACTGCAAGAGCGGTTGACCATGCTGTGTCTGAATTGAAAAAACAAAATCTATAAACCTAAGCCCGTCATTTCGAACGAGCGATAGCATCGAGAGAAATCTTATCAATTGAGCAGATTTCTCCCTTCGGTCGAAATGACGAATAACCATTTAAAAACATATCTCATGAATAGAAGAGAAGCCTTATCCAGTGTAGCCCTGCTCCTGGGAGGAACTATTTTGGGTTCACAAGCATTCTTGTCGGGTTGTAAAACCACAACAGGTGAGGGTGCCGTTTTTACTGCTACTGATATTGCCTTTTTGGATGAGGTAGCCGAAACCATATTACCTGCTACCGGAACACCCGGTGCTAAAGCTGCAAAAGTTGGCGAGTTTATGACTGTAATGGTGAAAGACTGCTATGAGGTCAAAGACCAGACCATCTTCCGTGAAGGAATGGGTAAACTGGATGAAGCCAGCAAAAAGAAAAACAGTAAATCTTTCATGGAAAGCACACCGGCCCAACGGCACGATCTATTGGTAGAATTGGATAAAGAAGCCAAGGAATACCAGAAGAACAAAAAGAAAGAAGATCCAAATCATTACTTCCGCATGATGAAGGAGTTAACCCTAACCGGTTATTTTACTTCAGAAGTAGGCGCTACGCAGGCACTGCGTTATGTAGCTGTTCCGGGTAAGTATGAGGGTTGTATTGATTATAAGAAAGGCGATAAAGCCTGGGCAACCTAGGGTAATTAAAAATTAGAAATTAGTAATTAATAATTGGGGCATGGCATTTGCTTTGTCAGGAGTATTGTATCAGTACAAACCGTCATTTCGACGAGGAGGAAACGACGAGGAGAAATCTCATTAAGTGATCAGATTTCTTATTTCGCTTTGCTCCATTCGAAAAGACGGGTTGTATTTTTTGAATCGTATCATTTTTAAAAGAACCAACATGTCTACTTCAAGAAGAGATTTTTTACGCAGTGGTACTTTTGCTGCATTGGGCTTATCGCTGCCATTTGCAGGGAAGTCGTCTTTATTAGTTGGTCTTGCGCCTTATAAGAAAATTTCTGCTTTTGGAATCCAGCTATGGACGGTAAAAGAAGATATGGGTAAAGATGCAAAAGCCACTTTGCAAAAACTTTCTTCATATGGGTACAAGCAAATTGAAAGTTTTGAAGGGCCTAAAGGATTCTTTTGGGGATGGAAAAATACCGAGTTCAAAAAGTATATGGACGACCTGGGCATGAACTTAGTTTCTGCGCATTGCAATAACACGGTTGATTTTGAAAGAAAAGCTGCTGAAGCTGCTGAGATAGGAATGAAATACCTGATCTGCCCATACAAGGGGCCACAGAAGTCGATGGATGATTATAAAAAGTTTGCCGATGAGTTTAACAAATCCGGAGAGATCTGTAAAAAGAACGGAATCCGTTTTGCCTATCATAATCACGATTATTCATTCAAACCCATCAATGGCGAAGTGCCACAGGAAGTAATGATGAATATGACGGATAAAAATCTGGTGGATTATGAAATGGATATTTACTGGGTAGTTGCTGCAGGAGAAGATCCCAAAGCATGGTTTGCCAAGCACCCGGGCCGTTTCAAATTGTGTCATGTAAAAGACCTGGCAAAAACAGCCAAAGGTCATGAGTCTGTTCAGATAGGAAAAGGCACAATTGATTTCGCTTCGATACTGAAAGTGGGAGAAAAACATGGAATGAAATATCATATCATAGAACAGGAAGCATTTACCGGTACCAATCCTTTGGAGAGTGCAGAGGCGGATGCGAAGTATATGAAGGAGTTTAGTTATTAATAGCCATAGCCTTGAATAAGGTGAGGATTAAATAAAAACTGCAGCTCGATTTTGAGCTGCAGTTTTTTTATGCGTGCTTATTTATTCATTTTTCTTTTGTCACTCAACTTCACCACCCCACCCCGGCCTGGCTTCGCGGGCCACCCCTCCCCGCTGCGCGGGGTGGGGAAATAAATAAAAAAGCGGTTCATGATTTCATGAACCGCTTTTTATTATTTACTTATACATTCGATATTGAGCATTCAATATTCGATATTCATTCTTCTTATACCCCTAAACTCCATCCTTCTCTGTAGGTGCGTTTTACAAACTGGTTGGCCTCATCAAAGTTGGTGATCTTCATGTTCGGGCCATCCCATAATAATTTGATATTACGGCCGGGGTAAACCTTGGTATCTCTGCCGCGTGCATCTTTGCCGGGTCTGGATAAATTGTAACTGCGGATGGCCAGGTTGCCCATTAATACACTCTCTGTTAATGGTCCTGCGATATCGAAATTGGAGCTGAGGTTTTTAGCAGCTTCAGTGCCGTATCCTGCGATAGCGGCTTCTACCCATGCGGCATAATGGCCATTATCACCTTTAGGAACACGGGCTATGGTTTGTGGTACCGTGGTTTCTTTGGTGCGTGAAGTAGGTAAGAGGTTAGGATACATGCCATAGGTGCCACAAATCATTTTTCCTTTGGTACCGAGGAAGATGGCACCGTTGCCACCATCGCCCATGGTTTCGTTGGCACCCAGCTCATCGGGGCGTTCTGGTTGTATACCGCCATCCATCCAGTGTAGTTTTACATCGGGCTTACCATTTTTTCCTTTGAAGGATAAAGTGATAGATGAAGAAACCGGCCCCGAATCAGGGTAATTACCGCGTGTCCAGTTTTCTATATAAGGTGTAGCCACACTGCACTCAGCAGAAGTGGGATAGCCTAAACCAAGTACCGCAAATGCAGGAGCCATAATATGACAAGCCATATCGCCCAGGGCGCCTGTACCGTAATCCCACCAGCCACGCCAGTTAAATGGAATCAGTTTTTCTACATAATCGCGGTAAGGTGCGGTTCCTAACCAGAGGTTCCAATCTAGCTCAGCAGGTACGGGTGGTTTATTGGCACTCCATGGAATACCCTGTGGCCACACGGGTCTGTCGGTATAACAATAAATGGTATGCACATCACCAATAATGCCGGCATTATACCAATCCTGTAGTTGTCGAACACCATCGCCCGAAGCACCCTGGTTACCCATTTGGGTAACTACTTTGTAATCGTGTGCTGCTTTGGTAAGCATGCGAGCTTCATAAATATCGTGGGTTAATGGTTTTTGAATGTATACGTGCTTTTTTAATTGCATGGCCGCCATACCAATAACGGCGTGCATATGATCGGGTGTAGAAACAGAAACCGCATCAAAGCTTTTGTGTTCTTTGTCCATCATTTCGCGATAGTCGGTATAGATCTTGGCTTTTGGATAGCGCTCACGACTTTTGGCAGTTTGGCGCGAATCTACATCGCATAAAAAACCAATCTCTGCTTTACCGCTCTGGAAAAAACTATAGAGATCGCTTTCACCTTTACCACCGGCACCTACACCAGCAACCACCAGTTTATCACTGGGTGCGGTAAAGCCGCGGCCTAATACGTTTCGGGGTACAATGTAAAAACCGGCTGCTGCCAATGCCGCGTTGCGGATAAAGGAGCGGCGTGAATCTGTTTTGCCTGCGTCTTGCGAGGGTTTACCTGATAGTTTTTTCTTTTTCATACAGTCAATCGTTGGTGGTTTAGGTAGAGAATAGAGATATGAATTTAACAAAATAACAGATGGAACCATACGAATTGAATAAATAAAATCTTCTGGGCTACTTCGTAGTCTTCTGCGGGTTATGTGATGAATATAAGTAGGCGCAGAGAGTAGATGGCGGTAAAGTTAATAGGTGAAGAAGGGCATTTCCTTTGCAGATGTTAATTTAATCGGTGTTATAGGCTGTGAAAGGTTAAAGAACCGATTTTGTTTGCTGGTAATGCAATGTGGTATGGAATTGGCATCTGTTAGGTATACTGTAGCCAAAGCGATAATGATTGCGAAAAATCATTCGCTGAAGAAGAGACTTGTTTTATTGCCTGTGGGCTTTTAACCAACCGATACCCGGTTGCTACTAAAAGCCAGTGATGAGGTAAAGAAACTGGGCGCTAAAACAGCATGCTTGCCAGTATACCCGTTTTAAAATCCAGATTACCCTGCCCGTTTGCAAAAAGCGGGCAGTTTTTTATGTTACCTTTTTAGCAATGGGCAACAAAATAGCTGTTTTGTACGTCTATAGATTAGTTTGAATCCAATTTTCAACTGCCTGCTCCGTAAAGGGGTGGGCAGTTCTTATATATACTAGGAAGATTAAGCTGATTATCAATCTTTAAAGAGTTGGTAAGCGGCGATTTTCGGTAAACATATCTATGCCGGTGTAACGACCGTCAATTTTTTTAAGCAAACTGGTATCAACATAGCCATACTTTTTATAGATGCTAAGCGAATCATTACTGGTATAATTAATAATGATCCACCGTTCTGCATCAAGCGAAACTTTTTTAGAAGAGCTCACCTGCCCATCAGCGGTTGTAACCAATACCTGGTACATACCTTTAGCAAAGCGGCCGGCACTGATCTCCTGCAAACCGGGTGCAAGTGTTTGGTTGATGGTAGCATGGGTGGTGCCACTGTTTTCGCTGATTACCGACAATTTGATTGGGATAGATTGCTGACTATCATTATTAATAATAAGATGGGCCACGGGGCGGGAAGTACTGCAGGCATCCAAAACAAAGGCTGCCAAAAAAGCAAAAGGAGTTAATACACTCGTACGCATAGTTAGACATTGGTTTTTAAACTGCATTTCTATAGAAGCCCGCAAAAATAGTTGTCATGATAATATATGACAACACATATTCATGTGAACTTACCAAATTGACACAACCCTATTTCTATTCGTTGCCTAAAGGGTTATTTATTTTATGAAACACCGTTTTTTTCCCATGAAGTGGGTAGGTGGTATACTATAGGGGTATGGTGGAGGCGTGTAATGAAAGAGATTTGCTAGCGCATTTCCTATCCCTCCAATGCTTAACCGTTTCTTATACAATAAATAATTTGTTCTAATAAAATGTCTCTCCAATTGAGGACTCTGCAGATTTGTATTTCTAAAGAAAATTGTGATTCTGGTTAATGATGAAGAGAGCGAAATCATAGGTTATTTACACACAGCAAATTTTTGAGAAAATCGGAAAGTTCCAATGCTAAGTACAGTCAACAAACCAGGTGCCAGAATTACTCCACTCGTTTTTGTATCTACCCATCAAAAGGCATAAAGGCTTCTTACATTTCCTTACCTTGTATTCAGCAAATCAACGATTGCCTTATGTCTATACTTTCGCAACTCGCGGCCATGCGCCAATATTATAACAGCGGTGTTACCAAACCCTATGCGTTTCGCAAACAACAATTATTGGCCTTGAAAGAGGCGGTGGTTGCTAACGAAGCAGAAATTTATGCGGCCTTATATACCGATCTCAAAAAAAGCAAAGAAGAATGCTGGGTTACTGAAAACGGTTTTTTTCTGGCCGAACTGAACGATACCCTTAGTAATTTAAAAGCATGGATGCAACCCGAACCGGTGCATACCAACCTGCTTAACTTGCCATCCAGTAGCCGCATACTAAGTGAGCCATTAGGGATTGCCTTAATTATTGGTCCGTGGAATTATCCTTTTCAATTGTTGTTTACCCCCTTACTGGGCGCCATTGCTGCAGGTAATTGTGTGGTACTGAAACCCAGTGAGTTTGCACCAGCTACTGCAGCCATTATGCAAAAAATTATTGAAGCTGTTTTTTCAAAAGAACAGGTTCTGTATGTGCCCGGTGATGGTGCTGAAGTAATTCCTGAAATGATGAATCAGTTTTCTTTTGATCATGTTTTCTATACCGGTAGCACAGCGGTTGGAAAAATTATTTATAAAATGGCGGCTGAACGTCTGGTGCCGGTTACGTTGGAACTTGGAGGGAAAAGTCCCTGTGTAGTTGCTAAAGATGCCAATATAAACATTGCCGCCAAAAGGATTGTGATGACCAAATTTTCAAATGCCGGACAAATGTGTGTAGCACCTGATTATATTTTGGTGCATGCTTCCAGAAAGGAGGAGCTGGTTACAGCCATGCAAAAAAAGATTGTTCAATTTTTTGGTGAGCTGCCGGAACAAAGTGAAAACTATGGTAAACTAATTAATGCAAAACAATTTGATAGGGTTACCGGTTACCTGTTGCAGGGTAATTTGTTATATGGTGGAAGACATGATAGAGAAACCCTTTTTATTGAGCCCACATTAATGGATGGAGTATCTGTTGATTTACCGGTGATGAAGGAAGAAATTTTTGGTCCTGTATTACCCATTCTTTCTTTTGAAACGGATGAAGAGGCACAGGCCATTATAGCAATGAATCCTAACCCGCTTGCGTTTTACATATTCACTTCCAGTAGCGATTCAGAGAAGCAATGGTTAGATGCTGTACCATCGGGTGGTGCCTGTGTTAACAATGCCAGCTGGCATTTAACCAATCCTTCGCTGCCCTTTGGTGGAAGAGGTTTTAGCGGCACAGGGGCTTACCATGGTAAATATTCGTTTGATACATTCAGCCATAAAAAAGCGGTGATGAAAACACCTACATGGTTTGATCCGGCATTGAAGTATCCCCCGTTTAAGGGTAAACTCAATTTGTTTAAATGGATTATTAGGTGATTATTATATTCACCGCAGAGGCGCAGAGAACGGAGAGATTTTGCAGAGCGTTCTTTCTCAGCGAAATCTCTGGCACCTCAGCGCCTCTGCGGTGAAAAAAAGCAACCAACACACATGAAAAAACTAATCCTCGCTTTCTTTGTTGTTATTGCTATTCTCTTCCTCATCAAACGCAAAGACATGACCTGGCGACAATCCATTTTAAAAGCTGCATACCCCTTGATCATGTTAAAAGGAAAATGGTTTCCAAATAAAATTGATGTGCAGGTGAATACAAAGAATGTGCCGCCCACTGTTTCTTTTTACTCACTTTCTGCCATTACAAACAAGGGTGATACACTTGATTTTAGTACACTTAAAGGAAAAAAAGTATTACTTGTAAACACCGCCAGCGACTGTGGTTTTACAGGGCAGTATGATGAACTTGAAATATTGCACCAGCAATACAAAGACAAACTGGTGATGATTGCCTTTCCCGCCAATGATTTTAAAGGCCAGGAAAAGAAAGACGATGCCGCTATTGCCGAATTCTGTAAAGTTAATTATGGTATCAGCTTTCCCATCATGCAAAAAAGTCATGTGGTAAAAAGTGCCGAACAAAATAAAGTGTTTGCCTGGCTAAGTAATGCCACACAAAACGGTTGGTGCAACCAGCAACCCGTTTGGAATTTCAGTAAGTATATTATTGATGAAAATGGAATACTAACACATTTTTATTCGCAGATGGTTTCGCCTTTGGCGAAGGAGGTTCAAAAGGCCATCCATTAACTCAACTCATCCCCAACCCTTCTCTGCTTCGCAAAGAAGGGAGCTTTTACTCCCCTTCTCTACTTTGTAGAGAAGGGGTTGGGGGATGAGTTAAACGGGACATTTTTCGTGATAGTTAATCAACTCAATCGGCGTTCGCTCAAACGTATATCCCTCATAATTTTTTTGCACCTCATCCAATACCGCTTCTACTTCTTCCAGTGTTTTTTCTGTTACCAGTTTGTTGCGGTATTCTTTAATATTGGGCAGACCTTTTAAATAATTGGCGTAATGTCTTCGCATTTCATTGATGCCGGCAATGGGTCCTTTCCATTCTAGCGATTTACGCAGATGTTTGCGGGCCACGGCTATTCTTTCTTCCAATGTGGGCGATGGTAGTATTTCGCCGGTGGCGATATAGTGTTTTACCTCTCGGAAAATCCATGGATAGCCAATGGCGGCGCGGCCAATCATAATACCATCTACCCCGTAGCGGTTTTTGTATTCCAAAGCTTTCTGCGGACTATCTATATCTCCATTACCAAAAATGGGAATATGGATGCGTGGGTTATTTTTTACTTTGGCAATCAGGCTCCAGTCGGCCTCGCCTTTGTATAACTGGGCGCGGGTGCGGCCATGAATGGCAAGCGCTTTGATGCCCACATCCTGCAAGCGTTCGGCTACCTCTTCTATGTTGCGGTTGTTATCATCCCAACCCAAACGGGTTTTTACCGTTACGGGAAGACTGGTACTTCTGATAACGGCTTCGGTAAGCCGAACCATCAGGTCTACATCTTTCAATACGCCGGCACCGGCACCTTTTGACACCACTTTTTTTACCGGGCAACCAAAGTTGATATCCAGCAGATCCGGGTTTACGGCTTCTACAATTTTGGCACTGAGCGAAAGGGCCTCTTCATCTCCCCCAAAAATCTGTATGCCAATGGGGCGCTCGTAATCAAATATGTCTAACTTATGTCGGCTTTTGATGGCATCGCGTATCAATCCTTCACTGCTGATGAATTCGGTGTACATCAGGTCGGCACCATTATCTTTACACACGGCGCGAAAAGGTGGGTCGCTCACATCTTCCATAGGTGCGAGTAACAGGGGGAAATCGGGTAGTACGATCTGGTCTATTTTTACCATATTGTGTAGGCTAACCCTTGGGTAATGGCATTTTTACCATTTATCCTTTCAGGGCCGGCTTTGTTTTTAAGAAGTTGCAAATTTACAATCTTATTTTTCAATCGATGAATCAAAAGCCTACAGTTAATTATCCCTCTCAATTTGCTTTTTTGTTGGGGTTGATGGGGGTATTTATGGTACTTAGCGCCTTTCTGATTCCTTTTATCGGCAGTATGCTGATGCATGTTCCTTTTTTACAGGTGCTGAAACAGTTGAATCGCCCGGAGAATGTAAATATTTCCCGGTTTCTGAATACGTTCGCCTCTTTTCTGATTTTTTTATTGCCGCCATTGATATTGGCAAGGGTGATGAGCAAACAACCCTTTACCCAGCTTGGGTTTCAATCAGCCATCAGCAGTAAACAATTGATTTTGGTGATGGCATTAACGGTTACCAGTATCATTTTCAGCGGAGCATTGGGACAGTTGAATGAATGGATTCCTTTGCCAAATACCTGGCGCGCTAAAGCCAAAGCGTTGGAAGATGCCTATAAAGAATCTATGATGGCAATGGCCGATATGAAAACCACCGCAGATTACCTGCTATCGTTGCTTGTACTGGCCGTGGCACCTGCTTTTTTTGAAGAGATCTTATTTAGGGGCGGCTTTCAGCAGGTATTTATCGGCTGGACCAACAGCAAATGGGCGGGCATTATTATTACCAGTGTGGTATTTAGTGTAGTTCACTTTTCTTATTTTGGTTTTTTGCCAAGACTGGCACTTGGTATGGTACTGGGCTTACTCTTTTTCTACAGTAAAAATCTCTGGCTCAATATTTTTCTTCATTTTCTGAACAATGCACTGGTGGTTACACAACTGTATATTAGTAACAAACAGGGTAAGCCGATAGAAAAAACCATGGATGAAACATTACCTATCTGGTGGGGTATTGGTGCCTTACTGATGCTGGTTATTATATTGCGCTCTTTTAAGAAAGAAAGCAACCGTGTATTGGAAGCCAGAGAACAAAACCTACATTCGTCTCCTGAAAATATCATCTCTTAATGCAATCCTGGCAAAAGATTTTCGCAACACGTAACCCGGCAGAAGCCAGCATCATTCAAGGTATGCTGGAAGAAAACAATGTACCCGTTCAGATCATGAACAAACAAGATAGCAGCTATCTCAATTTTGGAGACATAGAATTGTTTGTACCCGTGCATCTGGCAGAAACAGCCAAACAATTGGTTGCAGCTAATTTACTCAACTAAGTTTTTTTTGCGCCTTTGCGTCTTTGCGAGAATTTTTCACGCAAAGACGCAAAGGCGCAGCAGGAAGGAGCTTGTGTATTTGGTTATCTCCCCCATACATTCGTACTTCGTACTTCAAAAATCGTACTTCAACATGGCTTTTAACCTGCAAACATTCAAAACACGTGCCTTAACCGCTGTGATTTTTGTGTTGGTGATGCTGGTGGGCTTGTTGTGGAATAGCTGGAGTTTTCTGGTACTGTTTTCCATCATTCATTTTGGATGTTGGATAGAATACCAGAAACTGGTAGGGTTGATTGATCCCGAATACAAAACCATTAGCCCACTACACCGGTATGGTAGTATGCTCATCGGTTTTGGTATCATGCTTTGGAATACAGATTCAAACTTTCATTTTGGCACCATTTCCCTCGCTGTTATTGGCTGGAGTATATTTTGGGTGGGTATGATTGCTTTTTTGTTAAGTGAATTTCTGCTTGCTAAAAAACTTAATCCCCGTTTATGGGCACACTCTGCTCTGGGGCTGGTATATATTTCTTTAAGTTGGGGATTGATGATGCGCCTTTATGGCAACTTAAATGGAGCAGTATTAAACAGCTATGCGTGGATGGTGCCCGTATTGCTCATTGCTTCTATCTGGATCAATGATACTATGGCTTATATCACAGGATCCTTTATCGGTAAAACACCGCTATCGCCTATTTCTCCTAAAAAAACATGGGAAGGCACCATAGCCGGGGCCATTCTTGCAGTGGTAATGGTTACTGCTATAGGGTTTTATGCGCTTGGCTTTTCTATAAAAGCTGTATTGATTATTTCGGCAACTGCAGCGATTACCGGAACATTGGGCGATTTGTTTGAAAGCAAACTGAAAAGACTGGCAGGCGTAAAAGACAGCGGACAAATCATGCCTGGCCACGGTGGTTTTCTGGATCGGTTTGATTCGTTGCTGGTTGCTACCACTGTGGTATGGGTGATTCTTTATGTATGCTATTAAATAGATGTTTATTCTTATAGAAAAGCTACCACCTAGAAAGCCCCACATTCTCAATATTCCGTTTTACATTTGCCTTTCAATTATTTCAGATGACCATTCACAGAGAAGGATACAAGACCATTGCCATTACTGCACTTTTATTTGGGTTGTTTAACCTGATTTCTTTTACATTTTTGAGCGCATCAATGCCCTGGCTGGCAATGGTATTGTTTGTGGTTACTTTGTTTCTTTTCCTGTTTATCATTTCCTTTTTCCGCATTCCCAACCGCGTATTTACCATTAACGATAACCAGATTATTTGCCCCGCAGATGGTAAAGTGGTGGTAATTGAAGAAGTAACCGAAGTAGAATATTTTAAAGACAAGCGCATACAGGTAAGCATTTTTATGAGTCCGGCCAATGTACACGTAAACCGCAATCCCATGAGCGGAGAAGTGATCTATAACCAGTACCATAAGGGAAAATACCTGGTGGCATGGCATCCCAAATCCTCCACAGAAAACGAACGCTGGAGTGTGGTTACCCGCAACAGCCATGGCGAGATCTTATACAAACAAATTGCTGGGGCTTTGGCCAAACGAATCTGTAATTACACCACTGTTGGCCAACAGGTTAAGCAGGGCGATGAGTATGGTTTTATTAAATTCGGCAGCCGGGTAGATGTATTGTTACCATTGAATGCCAAAGTAAATGTAGCACTGAACCAGGTGGTAAAAGGTGGCGTAACCGTACTGGCCACCTGGTAAAGACATATTTTAACAATTGAAAAAGAAGTGGTAAAAGGATTTTTCTTACTTTTAGTTCAACACAAACACATAAAAAAGCCAAATATGAAAAAAGTATTTTTATTAGCTACAGCTGCTTTCCTGGTAACAGGTATGGCATTTGCGCATGATGGTGATGGAAAAAAATGTGCCAAAGCAAAAGATTGCTGCAAAGACAAGACAGAGTGTAAAGACATGAAGAAAGAAACAAAAACAACAGCAAAAACTGCTACAAAAACTACTACTAAAAAAGCGTAATCTTTCTTAGAAAATTAATAAAGAGCCCTGCAGATTGCGGGGTTTTTTATTTGCAAGGAGAAGGGTTAGCCGCAGATTCGCAGATTTTTATTCGATACAATCTGCGAATCTGCGGCTAACACATTCTTACAAAATATTCTCCAGCTCCTTTAAATGATATACTACATAGGTTGGGGTTACATGTGGTGCCACATTCAGGTGGTTTACAAAAACAGTATCCATACCTGCATTCATGCCGCCCTTTATATCTGCATCCTGGTTATCGCCAATCATAATACTTTCTGTAGCAACAGTTCCTGCTTTTGCAAAAGCATAGTCAAATATTTCGCGGTGTGGTTTCAGGCTGTTACTGGCTTCTGAGGTAATCACATGATCAAAATAGGAGTGTAAGCCCGACAATTGTATTTTATGGTGTTGTACCTTTTCAAATCCATTGGTTACAAGGTGCATGCGATATCCTTTTTGTTTCAGGTACTCCAATATGTCTATGGTATAAGGAAACAAAGTGTTCTTGGTGGGTAATTTCTCCAGAAACTGAAGTGATAAATTTCGCGCGAGCGGTTCATCGGCCAGTTTAAAATCTAGTAAAGCAAGCCACATTCTTTTCCAACGAAGTTCATCCTGTTTAATAAAGCCCTTGGTATAGCGGTCCCATAAACGTTCGTTGTGGTAACTGTATCGTTCAAAAAAAAGAGTAAAATCCGAAACCCCTTTGGCAGAAAGATCATTGCTTTCATACAGGTCTGCCATAGTTTGTTTGGCATTGGTTTCAAAATCCCACAGCGTATGATCGAGATCAAAAAATAGATGACGGTACTTCATGATGCAAAGTACGAACTACGAGCTACGAAGTACGAATTTGGTAGGTAAAAATGTTGTTCCTCATAACCCTGCTTTGAATATCGTATCAAAAAATAGATGACGGTACAAATTATGAAGTACAAATATGCTAAGTAAAAATGTTCGTACTTCGTACTTCAAACCTCGTACTTATGAACATAGTGATTACAGGCGCTTCTAAAGGAATTGGTAAAGCCATTGCACAACAGTTTGCCGAAGCAGGACATACTTTATTACTGGGAAGCAGGGGCGAAAAAGCTTTGTATGATACCATGGCCGAACTGCAAACCAGCTACCCACAGTGTACCGTTAAAGCAATGCCCGTTGATATGGGTGTGAAAGAGGAAGCGATTCAGTTTGGGGTTTGGAGTTTGCAGTTTGGAGTACCTGATATTATTATTAATAATGCCGGACAATTTTTACCCGGCAGTTTATACAATGAAGCAGAAGGTTTACTGGAGCAAATGATAGAAGTAAATCTCTATAGTACCTACCACCTTACCCGCACTTTATTACCCGCCATGATGGAAGCCCAAAAAGGCCACATCTTCAATATCTGTTCCATTGCCTCGCTCAATGCCTATCCTAATGGAGGCAGCTATAGTATTAGCAAATTTGCTTTACTCGGATTCACTAAAAACCTGCGTGAAGAAATGAAACCGCATGGTATTAAAGTAACCGCTGTTTGTCCCGGCGCCACCATGAGTGCCAGTTGGGATGGATTTGAAATAGATCCCAACCGTATTATGCAAACTGATGATATTGCTAAAATGATCTTTGCGGCCTCTCAGCTTTCACCAATGGCTGTGGTAGAAGATATCATTATGCGGCCGCAGTTGGGGGATCTGTAAGATATGAGGGTGTCTCCTATTGAAAAATTTTACCGCAAAGACGCAATGGCGCAAAGGGGCGCGAGGATTTTACCTGACTTTACCTAGCGAAACATAGCGCCTTTGCGTCTTTGCGGTTTATTTATTCCCGTTGCCTTAAGTAACAATTTCTTCACACACATATCACATTCGCATAACACAGTTATAACATTTACGTCACACGCCTGAAGGAGTTTTGCTAAACCCCTTGTATGGAAAGACGCGAGCTTGATGTTGTTGTAATGAGTGACCTGCACCTAGGCACTTATGGTTGCCATGCTACAGAGATTGTTAATTACCTGAAAAGTATTCGTCCGCAGATATTGGTTTTGAATGGCGATATCATTGATATCTGGCAATTCAATAAAAGGTATTTTCCGGTTGCGCATATGCAGGTGTTCAAAGAAATTATGAACCTGCTTAGTAAAGGTACCCGCGTAATTTATATTACCGGCAACCACGATGAAGCCCTTCGCCGTTACAGCGATATTGAAATGGGCAATTTTCAACTAACCGATAAAGTGGTGATGGAGATCAATGGTAAAATGACCTGGATTTTTCATGGTGATGTGTTTGATGCTACAACCAAAGGAAGCGCTAAGCTATTGGCAAAACTTGGTGGACATGGTTATGATCTGCTGATTCATATCAATAGCTTCATCAACCTGTGTTTGAAAGCAATGGGAAGAGAGAAAATGAGCTTCAGTAAAAAAGTAAAGAACAGTGTAAAGAAAGCCGTGGCGTGGATTGGAGATTTTGAACAGACCGCTGCTGAACTGGCCATTGAAAAAAAATATGACTATGTGATTTGTGGTCACATACATCAACCACAAAAAAGAGAAGTGGTTACCAAGGATGGAAAAGTGATGTACCTGAATAGTGGCGACTGGATAGAAAATTTAACGGCATTGGAATACCACCAAAACGACTGGACCATTTATCAGTACGATGAAAAACAATTTGCTTCTGCAACCACTCCGGTGGTTACCATGGAAAGAAAATTGCCAGAGTTGAATGTGGTTACAGATGAGATCGCTTTATTTCTTCACTCATTAGCTCTACCGATATGAAAATATTATACGCAGTACAGGCAACAGGAAATGGCCATATCAGCCGAGCCATGGAGCTAATGCCTTACCTGAAACAGTATGGTGAAGTGGATGTTTTTTTGAGTGGAAGTAATAGCCATCTGCAACCAGATCTACCGGTGAAATACAGAAGCAATGGCGTGAGTTTGTTTTATGGCAACACCGGTGGACTCGATTACCTGCGTATGTGGAAAGAGTTTAACCTGAAACGCATTTGGAAAGAAGCCAAGGAATTGCCAGTTGAAAAATATGATGTGGTACTGAATGATTTTGAATGCATTACTTCATTGGCCTGTAACTTAAAAAAGGTACCCAGTGTTGGCTTTGGACATCAGGCAAGTTTTAGAAGCGATGCTACACCCAGAAGTAGAAAAAAAGATTTCGCAGGTGAATTGATTTTAAAACAATATGCCACTGCTACCAATTATGTAGGCTTACATTTTAAACAATATGCCGATTTTATTTATTCGCCTGTAATTAAACAGGAGATCATTAATGCCACCCCAACTAATCAGGGACATATTACCGTATACCTTTCGCATTACAGTGATGATGTTGTTTTGCAAGCACTTAAAAAAGTAAAAGATGTGCGGTTTGAAGTATTCTCTAAAAAAGTATCCCAGCCGGTTGTGGTAGCTAATGTAACCTTGTTTCCCATCAGCAATGAAGGGTTTACCCAAAGCTTAATTCACTCGCAGGGCGTGATTACCGGAGCGGGTTTCGAAACACCTGCTGAAGCCTTGTATCTTGGAAAGAAAGTTCTGGTATTACCCATCCGCGGTCAGTATGAGCAATTGTGCAATGCAGAAGCGTTAAAAGAATTTAACGTGGTAGTGGTAGATAAAATAACTACAGACTTTGCTGTAAAAGTGGAACAATGGTTACAAACACAATCTATTCTTCCCTTACAGTTATCTCACAGCACCTATCAGATTGTACAAATGGCTGTTGAAAAGGGAAGAGAATTCCAAAAAACAACTTCTTCTTTCAACGATGGGTTACTTACAGAAGAAGATTTGCTGGCTATGTTTTAATTATTCTCTCCTGACAATAATATTTGCCAGGCTTCGGCTATTTTTCCTGCATTCAATAATTCAGCTGCATAGAGATGTAGTTCTTTTTCCATTTCAACAGGGCTAATGGAATAGTACTGAATGATATTTTTCAGTCGGTTATCCTCAAACGCAGGATTGATCTCAGGTACATCATGTACATTACCCAACATGCCTAGATGATTGCCAGTTAAGATATGGCTGTTGCGGATGCCTGTTGGCAAACTATCTACCCCTATACCCAATTGTGTGTTGGGTTTTGGCACCTGAAATAAATTGCTTTCATCAACTTTACAATACCAATCGCCGCCCAGCCGGGCTACCAGTTGTAGTTTTCTTTGATCTATTTTTCCATCATTGCCTAAGATACTTTCATCCACATGCATGCACAATACTTCTGCAATAACTAATTGTCCGGCGCCGCCTTCTTCGCCTAAACTTTTTACTTCATTCACTTTGCATTCCAGTTTAATTTTTGCTTCTTTCACCATGGGGGGAGCAACCATCGAGGCGGCTTCTTTTGTAAAACCCGCTTTCACAAATTCATCCACACCTTTCGGAAATTCACAACTGGCAAGACTGGCTTGTTGTACCATAGCATAATCAACTATATTGATAACACACTCAGGTATTTCCTGCACGTTTTGTAACGTATGCTTGGTGGTGTTGTCTCTGACCCTCCTGGAAGGCGAGAAAATAACAATGGGAGGTTGCGAACTGAATAGATTAAAAAAACTGAACGGGCTCAAGTTTACATTACCTGCTACATCAATGGTGCTGGCAAAACAAATGGGCCTCGGTGCAATGGCATGGTTCAGCCATTGCTGTTTTTCTGTTGTTGATATTTTTGAGAAGTCCAGAATCATTAAAAAAGCTTTACCGCGAAGACGCAAGGGAACAAGGTATCGCGAGGTTAGTAGTTGTTTACTATTCGTTTAAATCCATTTTTTAATAGTGGCACATTGAAGTTAATCAGGAATCCCATTTTCTTATTAGTAAGTTTCATATAAGAAAGAACTTGTGCTTGATGCACGGGTACAATGTTTTCAACTGCCTTAAGTTCAACAATAATTTCTTCTTCTATTAAAAGATCTATATAAAACTCTTTGCTGGTATCAAATCCTTTATAAAACAAGGGGACTTTTTGCTGAGTCTGAAAGCTAATTTCCCGAATTTGTAATTCTTTACACATCGAAAACCCATATACTGATTCTAACAAACCCGGTCCCAGGTTTTTATGAACTTCTAACGCAGCATAAAAAATCTGTGTTGCCAAATACTCAAACCTTTCCTTTTCCATAGCGCTCCTTTGCGACATAGCGTCTTTGCGGTGAAAAAATCTCCCACTATCAATCGCTAAACTATTTCAAAAGAAGCCACCATACACCCGTATTAATACGCATCAGCCAAACAAAAATCACTGTTTCTTCTTCCCTAAAATAGAAAAAGAACTCTCTTCTGAAACTATGGTGTTACTCAATTTTCCAATCCCTTCAATTTCCATCTCAACAATATCACCTGCCTGTAACCATTGTTCTGTAAAATCAGGATTGGTAAGCTTACCGGTTCCATTTAATTCCAGAAAACAACCGGTGCCCACAGTGCCGCTGCCAATTACATCACCGGGATGAATATCGGTGCCATAGGCACAACGTTCAACGATTTCGGCAAAGGTCCAATCCATATCACCCACATTACCACTGCTTACCTGTACGCCATTTACCCAACACTTCATTGGCAGGTTCCAGTTTTTGCCGGTATGTCCTTCCTTGCAGGGAATTTCGAATGCGGCGAGTTCATCCAATGTAACCAAGCAGGGTCCGATGACTGTTGAAAAATCTTTTCCTTTGGCGGGGCCAAGGTTCAATAACATTTCTTCCATCTGCAAACGGCGGGCACTCATATCGTTCATGATCATCAGTCCACCAATATATTGATCGGCTTCCTCTGCAGAAATATTTCTTCCCTGTTTACAAATTACAATGGCGGCTTCAAGTTCAAAATCGAGTTTCTCAAAATGATCGGGCATGCATTTGATCTCGCCCGGGCCTTGTATACTGTGGTGATTGGTAAAATAAAAAATGGGGTACTGGTCAAACTCAGCAATCATATCAACTTTACGGTTGCGGCGGGCCGCTGCCACATGCTGTCGAAAGGCATACCCATCTCGGCAGGAAGTAGGAAAAGGAACCGGAGCTAATAGTGCAAGTTCTTCCAATGGAACGCCCTGCTCATTACTGATCTTTCCGCTTTTGATAGCAGCGTCTACTTTTTGCGCAATAGGAAACATATCATCCCAATAATGTAAAAACATATTCATGCTGTTAGGCAGATCGGGATGTAGCAGATCGCAATCATACACAAGTCCATCTACTAAAAAAGCCAATTGGTCGCGGCCATCGTTGAGGTAAGAAACAAGTTTCATAAAGCAAACAATATTAGCGGCAAAAATAGCTTAAAAATAGGAGGCGGTAACAAGGTGCGGTAAGTATCTTTAGTAACCAATGGTAAGGTTATGAAAAAATTTTGTTTGCTGTTGATGGTTGTTCTCTTTAGTAAATGGCTAATAGCACAAGAGCCCACTTGTATTCGCATTAACCAACTGGGCTATCCTACAAAAGGAAGCAAAGTGGCCGTTTGGGGCAGTAAGCAAAACAAGGGTGTAGAAAATTTTGAATTGGTAGATGCCACCACGAGAAAAACGGTGTATACCCATGCAGCCGGAAAAGCATTTGGTAGCTACGGTCCTTTTGTTGAAACCTATCGACTGAATTTTTCAAGTTTTACAAAACCGGGTTCTTATTTTCTTCGCACAGGTAACATACAATCTCCTGTGTTTGTAATTAATGATGATGTGTATAAAGGTACGGCTGATTTTTGTTTGCGGTATATGCGCCAGCAACGCAGTGGCTTCAATCCTTTTTTAAAAGACAGTTGTCATACACATGATGGTTATACAATGTATGGCCCAATGCCTGATAGTACACATATAGAAGTAAGTGGTGGCTGGCACGATGCAAGTGATTATTTGCAATACACCACCACTTCAGCCAATGCAACCTGGCATTTGCTTTCCGCTTACCGCGATTTCCCCTCGGTGTTTACTGATAAAAAGCAGGCAAATGGTCTGGATGGAAAAAATGGTACACCCGATGTATTGGATGAAGCCAAATGGGGACTAGATTGGTTATTGAAAATGAATCCGAAAGATGATTGGTTGTTTAACCAATTGGGCGATGACCGTGATCACATGAGTATGCGTATTCCGAAAGAAGATCCTTATTATGGTAAAGGCTTTGAACGGCCGGTGTATTTCATCAATGGAAAACCACAGCAACGTGGAAAATTTATGAATGCCACCACAGGCGGTGCATCAACCGCGGGAAAATTTGCCAGTGCATTTGCTGTGGGTGCGGGGATATATGCTCCGCTGGATTACACTTATTCAACAACCTTACTTACCAAGGCAAAAGCTGCGTATGCATTTGGACTCTCCATGCCGGGTGTGGCACAAACAGTATCGGTACGTTCGCCCTATATATATGCAGAAGGAAATTGGACAGATGATATGGAGTTGGCTTCTGCTGAGCTGGAATATTACCAATACAAATACGGAAGAGATTATCGAAAAACAGATTTGATTCAGAAAGGTTTTGCCTTTGCTAAGCAGGAACCCGTTACACCCTGGTTAGGGATGGACACAGCCCATCATTACCAATGGTATCCCTTTGTAAACCTTGGACATAACCAAATGACAAGACTGCTAAAAAGTGTTGAGGGGTTTGATACTATGGCTGATACCTTACAGCAGTTTTACAAAAACGGAATTGAAAAAGTATGGAATAAAGCAAAAGCGAATGCTTTTTACAGAGGGGTTCCTTTTATCTGGTGTAGTAATAACCTAACGGTATCTTTTGCCATGCAATGTTATTGGTATGCGCAGTTAACGGGAGACAACCAATTTACTGAACTGGAACAGGCCAATATTGATTGGTTATTTGGCTGTAATCCCTGGGGAACCAGTATGGTGTATGGATTGCCCGCTAATGGCGATGCACCGGTTGATCCGCATTCTGCTTTTACACACTTAAAAAATTATCCCATTGATGGAGGTTTGGTAGATGGCCCTGTGTACACGTCCATTTATAAAAGTTTGATTGGCATACAACTGAATGAGGCAGATGAATATGCTGCTTTTCAAAGTGATCTTGCCGTGTACCATGATGATTATGGCGATTACAGTACCAATGAACCTACGATGGATGGAACCGCTTCTTTAATTTATTTATTGGCAGCGAAAGAAAATGATTTTAATACAAGAGCAAAAGTATCATGGCGGGCGTTTCCTCCATTTCCAACAGGGTATCCTATGCATGAAAAGGCCATCATTCGGGGTATAGATACTGCAAAAAACATCACGCTTGTATTTACGGGTGATGAATTTGGTGATGGACTTACAACCATTACCAACACATTGCAAAAGCAAAACATAAAAGCATCATTCTTTTTTACCGGAAGGTTTTATCGGAATAAACAATTTCAACCTGCTATAAAGAAACTCTATCAACAAAAACATTTACTGGGTCCGCATTCAGATCAGCATTTATTGTATTGCGATTGGACCAAACGCGACAGCACCCTGGTAACCCGCGACTCACTGGTAAAAGATTATTATGCAAATACCCATTCCATGGCGCAGTTAGGCATTAAACAACCTAATGCTATTAAATTATATATACCTCCATATGAATGGTGGAATGCAGAGGTAGCCAACTGGTTTGGGTATGAAGGTGTACAGCTTTTCAGCTTTACACCCGGCACTACCAGCAATGCCGATTATACCTGGCCTGAAATGGGAAACTCTTACAAAAGCAGTGATGCCATTCTAACATCCATTAAACAATACAATGAAACAAAGAAGGGTGCTTTAAATGGAGTGATTTTATTAATACATGCTGGCACCGACCCGCGCAGAAAAGATAAATTGTACAACCGCTTAGATGAGTTGATTGGATATTTGAAAAAAGAGGGTTACCAGTTCAAACGTATTGATGAATTACTGAACTGATCATAGTAGAAGAACAGAGAGTTGCAAAAAGATCATCTTACTTGCGTCTTAGCGGCTTTGCGAGAAATATGCCCGCAAAGCCGCTAAGACGCAAAATATGGTAATCATTCATGGTTTCTGTTCTAAGAAACATCCGCTGATTAGTTTCGTGAATCGCTTCAATTTTTATTAATTTCCAGTCAAAACCAAATACCCCGGATGGTTTTAACGCGCCATATGCCTTTTTTGCGGGCTGTGTTCTGGCACAGCATCACTGCTTTTGGTGGTCCACAAGGACATATGGGTATGATGCTAAGAACCTTTGTACAACAGCGGCGCGATGTTACGGAACAGGAATTGATGGAGTACAATGGTTTTTGTCAGTTATTACCGGGTGCCTCCTCTACACAAACCTTAACGCTGATCGGGTACAAGCGCGGAGGTATTCCCCTTGCCATACTTACTTTACTAATCTGGATCTTACCGGCATGTACATTAATGGGTGCTATCTCTTTTCTCCTGGATTATTTTGCAGATATGGGCTTAAAAGTGGGTGTATTCAAATTTGTACGCCCTATGGCCATTGGGTTTATTGCGTATTCTACTTTTCGCATATTTGGGGTAGCGGTAAATAATACCATTACCCGTGTAATCATGGTTGTGGCAACAGTGGCCACTTTTCTGTTCTTTACATCGCCCTGGGTGTTTCCGGTGTTGATTGTGGCCGCGGGTATAGCCACCAATTTTAGTAGCAGGCGTATCCCACAACAAGAAGTACCACCTAAAAAAATTAAATGGGGTAATATCCTCATCTTTTTTGCATTGTTTGGGTTGGCAGGTTATTTATCAGAAACAGCCAGCAGAAATAACTGGGAAAGCAAAAAATCCGTAAACCTTTTTGAGAATGCCTACCGTTTTGGCAGCCTTGTTTTTGGCGGTGGCGATGTATTGATACCGCTGATGTACGAGCAATATGTAACCCGCCCCGAAACCAAACGGGTACTTGAAACCAAAAGAGAAGTACTGCGTATGAGCCGGGAAGATTTTTTAACGGGTTCGGGCATGGTACGTGCTATACCGGGACCAGTGTTTTCTATAGGGGCTTTTACCGGTGGAATGGTAATGCGTGATCAGGGACCTGCCATGCAATTATTGGGATGTATCATTGGGTCGATAGCTATTTTTCTGCCCAGTGCTTTATTGGTACTGTTCTTTTTTCCAGTATGGCATAACCTGAAAAAATATGCTGTCATTTACCGTGCACTCGAAGGCATAAATGCAGCTGTAGTGGGTATTATGGCAGGTGCTACCTGTTACCTGATTAAGGATACTTTTTTAAGTTCCCTTATTCATGAAGAAATGATTGGTGTTTGGGATTTGCTGATTGTAATCGCTACATTTTTGCTCTTAAACAGCCATAAAATACCTGCGCCTTTTATTGTATTGGGTTGTTTGGTACTGGGCTGGTTGATCTGATTCATTACTAACGATACAAACCGCGCCTTTGCGCCTTTGCGAGAAATATTGCACGCAAAGGCGCAAGGCCGCCATTTCAAAAAACGCTCAACCCTTTGTATAATTAATGAAAAACGTCATTTCGAACCCGAAGAATGAGGGTGAGAAATCTGCTAATCGTTTAGCAGATTTCTCTTTGATCGTTCCTCGCTCATCGAAATGACGTGGCTAACGTTTTTTTGCAAACCTTTGTATAATTGAGGAAAACCGTATATTAGAGTATGGTCACATTAGCACTTTACAACCTGAAAGGTGGTGTAGGCAAAACTGCTGCCACCATAAACCTGGCGTATTTAGCTGCCAAAGAAGGCTACAAAACTTTGATATGGGATATGGATCCGCAGGGTTCCTCTTCCTTTTATCTCGGCGCCGTTGCTTCTACCAAAAACGAATCGCGCAAATTACTTAACAGCGAAATGGATTTGCTGGATGCGGTACAAAATTCTGCCTACGAAAATCTTGACATCATTCCCGCTGATCTTTCTGCACGCCATGCAGATGTTTTACTGAGCGAAATGAAACAGTCTAAGAAAAAGATTTCTTCGTTACTGGCCGGACTGAAAAAGGAGTATGATATCGTAATACTGGATTGCCCGCCCGGTATTTCTATTTTGCACGATGCCATTTTTTTCGGGTCCGACTGGATACTGATGCCCAATATCCCCACCACTTTATCTATCCGGTCTTACGAAACTGTAGCTGCTTATTTTAAAGAGAATGAACTGGATACTTCTAAACTGAAATGCTTCTTCAGCATGGTAGATCACAGAAAAAACCTGCACCATGAGGTAATGAACCTTTTTTACAAGGATAAATATTTCCTGAAAAGTTATATCCCCTACCTGAGCGATGTAGAAAAAATGGGTATCAACGAATCTCCGCTGGAAACCTTTGCGGCCAGCAGTTACGCAGCACAATGTTACCGTGATCTGTGGAAAGAGATTAAGAAGAATTGTATTGATGATTGATATAGATAGTCCATTGACCATGGATTAAAAAAACTTCCCATGAACAGAGAACTTACATCTTGGTATAGCCCATCCCTGAATAGAGAAATGCCTATAGCTTCTTATGGCCATTATGGTTTTGCTTTGTTATTGATACCCACCGCGGCTGCCGATTATCTGGAGTATGAGCGCTTTCAGTTGATAGATGCATTGGCACCTTATATCAATGCCGGAAAATTGCGTGTGTTTAGCATAGACAGTATGAACAAAGAAAGCTGGATGAACAATGAGATGGTGCCTGAACACAAAGCGATCCGTCATAACCAGTTTAACGAATATGTGTTTAATGAAGTGTTACCCTTCATACGTAATGCTACCAGTCAGGATACAATGGTATATACCTGTGGAGCTTCATTTGGTGCCTTGCATGCGATGAATCTTTTTTTGAAGAGACCCGACATGATCAATGGCGCCATTAGTATGAGTGGTGTGTATGATTTAACAGAATATACCAAGGGCTTTTTTGACGATCAGGTGTATTATAATAGTCCTGAACATTACCTCCCCAATTTGACCGATCACTGGTACCTCGAAAAAATCAGGGCCAGCCACCATATTCATATTTATACCGGAAGTGGTTCTTATGAAGACCCCGAAGCATCCAAACGTTTTGCCGGTGTGTTGTACAACAAAGGCATCTGGTACGATCTGGATGTTTGGGGTGCAGACATAACCCACGACTGGCCCACCTGGCGTACGATGCTGCCGTATATTATTGATACGAAATTTTAGTGGAGAGTCAATAGTCCATAGTCCATAGACCATGGTCCATGGACTATGGTCTATGGACCATCTACCAATTCTGCAAAAGCATCGTTAATTCGCCACACATCCCTTGCACTCTGCCATGGCTGCTTTAATATTACATCCTAAATCATGGATTTGAGAAAAAGGTTACCTATTACTCTGGTATTATTGGTTCTGTTTTCTGTTTGTCTGCTACCAAAACTGAATGCACAACGTTTTGTAACGATCAGCGGTACGGTGTACGATATTTCTGCACGCAGGCCATTGGAAGCGGTGGGTGTGATCAGTACTTCGGGGCGTGGCGCGGTAACTGATTCGTTGGGCCGTTATACTATCAGTGTTCCCGTAAAAGATTCTATTTGGTTCTCTATGATTGGAAAAGCTACCATGAAATATCCGGTAGATACCATTTCAAATACCGACAATTTTAATGTGATGATTCACGTACGCGCTTTTGAACTGCCGGATGTAAAAGTGCGCAACAGCTACTATAAATTCGATTCGTTGCAGAACCGGAAAGACTATGCCAAAATATTCGATTTCAAAAAACCGGGTTTGCGCTTAAGCAATAGTCCCAGTTATAATCCCGGCGGCCTAACCGTTGGATTTGATCTGGTTGAGATCATCAATATGTTTCGTGTAAAACGTAACCGGAGTATTCTGAGCCTGCAAAAACGTTTGCTGGAACAGGAAGATGACAAATATATCAGCAGCCGTTTTACCAAACCCTTTGTTCGTAAAATCACCAAACTAACCTCGCCTGAGCTGGATACATTTATGGTGCGCTACCGCCCCGATGCAGAAGTGGTAAGGCTGCTGAATGATCTGGAATTAGGCTATTACATACAACAAAGTTTTGAGCAATATAAGCTTGCTAAAAATCGAAGAGGCGCACTTAGAAAAAGAGAAGAATAAAATAACGTCATTTCGACGAGGAACGAGGAGAAATCTCATCAATTGAAATCAGATTCACTTCGTGAGATTTCTCTCCCGCCAGGGCGGGATCGAAATGACGGATATGAGTAAAGAAGAGTTACACTCCTTTTTCAATTGCTGCCGCGGCTCTCTTTCCCAATAATTGTATCATAGGTAACAACGCACCAAAACGTGCATCTTGGCTATGCCCCTGTTTCCATCTGTGATAAATTTGTTGTGCGATCACAGCATTTTTGAATAAGCCAAACACATAATAGAAAACAATTCCTGAGAGGTCTCTTCCGGTTTGTGAGGCATATCTGTCAATCAATTCTTTTCTGGTGGCATTACCGGGTAGCCAGGTTAGGTTATACTGTTTAAACACGTCGCCTTCTCCATCTTCAAACCAATAGGCCAGTGTAGCACCAAGATCCATGAGCGGATCACCTACGGTAGACATTTCCCAATCCAACACACCTATTATTTCCGACAGGTCTTCATTTAGTATGATGTTGTCGTATTTATAATCATTGTGTAAAAAAGCAGGCGATTGAGTTGGTGGTAAGTGTTGCTGCAGCCATTGTGCAACAGCATTCATGGATGCAATGATATCTGTTTCTGCAGTAAAGTATCTTTTGGTCCATCCTTCTACCTGACGTTGTACATATCCATCGGGTTTACCCAATTGTTCCAGTTGCGTAGTCTTAATGTTCAATGCATGCAGAGCAGCAAGATTATCAATCAGAACAATCGATAGGTTGTGAAATGTTTCCGGCGAAATATTCATTTTTGGAGCGTTGTGCGCACGAAGGATGGTTCCGGAAATTTTTTCCATCACATAAAATGAGGTACCGATAATATTGCTGTCTTCACAATACAAAATAAGTGAAGGAGCTTTTGTATAATGTTGTTTTAGTAAAGACAAAACCCTGAACTCACGCCCCATATCATGCGCCGATTTAATATTGGCCCCATGGGGTGGTGTGCGTAATACATATTCTTTGGTTGCTGTTTGTAACAGATACGTAAGGTTGGAATATCCTCCGGTAAAACGGGTGATGGATACAATGTCTTCAGTAATGGAGGAAGATGACTGAAGATATGAGTTGAGGATAGTAAGATTAATCTGTTCCTCTTCTTTTAATGCAACAGTATGTTTATCCGGATTCATTGTTTATTATTTATACCCGTCATTTCGACGAGGAACGAGGAGAAATCTCATCAATTGAAACCACTTTCACTTCATGAGATTTCTCCTCACTCATTCTTCGTTCGTCGACATGACGGTTATCTTTTCTTTTTGATATCCAACCCATATTTTTTTAAAATACTCAATGCTAAATTCTGTTTATGCACTTCATCTGCACCATCCCAAATGCGTGCGCCTCGTTCATGCTGGTATAAATTGGCCAGCATGGTTTCATCGGTTAGTCCCATACCACCATGCACTTGTATGGAGCGGTCTAATACTTTTAATACCATATTGGCCACATAAAATTTAATGCCTGATATTTCATCACGAACGGCTTTGGCACCTACCTGATCAATATTGTAAGCAGTGCGTAATACCAGTAAACGTGCTGCATCAATTTCTACACGGCTTTCTGCAATATATCCCTGTATGAATTGTTTTTCACCAAGCATAACCCCCTCTTCCATTTCGCGCGTGGCTGCTCTATGGCACATGAGGTCAAATGCTTTTTCGGCAATACCAATCCATCGCATGCAATGGTGAATGCGACCCGGCCCCAAACGTTCCTGCGCCAGTTTAAAACCCATGCCTTCTTCACCAATTAAGTTGGTAATGGGTACACGGCAATTCACGTAATTGATTTCTGCATGACTGGCCCAACCCTCACCTGCCTCACCAAAAACAGGAATGTTACGAACCAGTGTAAAGCCCGGTGTATCTGTGGGAACAATAATCATACTGGCACGCTCATGCGGTTTGGCATCGGGATTGGTTACCGCCATTACTATGGCAAAAGCAGCACCATCTGCAGAGGAGGTAAACCATTTATGTCCATTGATGATATACTCATTGCCCTCGCGAACAGCGCTTGTAGCAAGACGTGTAGGGTTAGAGCCCGCAAACTCAGGTTCAGTCATCGAAAAACAACTGCGAATTTTTCCTTCCAGTAAGGGATGTAAAAATCTTTCTTTAATGGAAGAGGAGGCAAATTTGCTGATGAGTTCAGTGTTACCAATATCGGGTGGTTGACAATTAAAACTATATTGTCCATAATAAGGTGCCAATGATAAAACTTCACTTACCTGTGCAAATTCGCAGAGTGTTAAACCTTGTCCGCCTTCTTCTTTGGATAAGTGCAGGTTCCATAAGCCAAGGGCTTTTACTTTCTCTCTTTTTTGCGCAAGTATTTTTTCGGTCTGTTTAAAAGGGCGTGTGGAATGGTCTTTTTCTAAGGGTAATAATTCTTCTACTACAAATGAGTGAACCTTTGGCAACAATTCTTTCAAACGATCAGTGGCGAAAACGGATTCCATGGTAAGAGGTTAATTATTTTTTCAATAAGAGGATAAGAGAAAAAGAGAAAGAGGAGTCGTTATCTTTTTCTCTTGTATTGAAATGGGTTTAAATAGTTACGCCTCCATCGGCGGTAAACAAAGTGCCTGTGCAATAGCCGGATGCATTGGATGCAAGAAACAAAGCAAGGCCGGCAATTTCTTCTACTGTTCCCATTCTGGCAATAGGTAATTGTTTTACAAAATGGCTCATCCATTTTTCATTCTGCCAGAGCGCTTCTGAGAATTTGGTTTTAATGAGTCCCGGACAAATCGCGTTTACCCGTATGCCATCTGCTCCCCATTCTTTGGCGGTTACTTTGGTGAGCATATTCAATGCTGCTTTCGAAACAGAGTATATACCGAGTCCGGGATCGGGGGTAAGACCAGAGATAGAACTGATATTGATCACACTGCCACCACCTCTTTGTTTCATAATGGGGTGCACGAGCTTACCTAATTCAAAAGGGGCTTTTACATTTACATCCATAATCTTATCAAATGCCCATTCTTCGCATTGCACAACTGGTCCGTATACCGGGTTAGCTGCTGCATTGTTTACCAAAATATCAATGCCTCCATAGAGGGCCATGGTTTCATTTACCAAAAGCGTACATCCGGCAATATCTCCCGCGTTAGCGGCAATGCCTGTGCAAATACCTCCGTTTGATTGTATGCTTTCGGTTACTGCATCAAGGTCTTCCTGCTTGCGTGAGTTGATAATTACTTTGGCACCACTGGCTGCATATAAACGGGCTATGGCTTCGCCGATACCTTTGCTGGCACCTGTTATTAGGGCTACTTTTCCTTCGAGACTGAATAGTTGGTTGGGGGTCATATTTTTTTCTTTACCGCTAAGGCGCGGGGGCGCAAGGTTTCGCGAAGAATACCTCGCGCACCTTCGTTACCTCGTGTCTTTGCGGTTATTTTTTTGCGGTTAATTTTTCCATTATGATGATTTCCTGATAGCCTTACTCATGGCATACAAAAACTGTTCTTTCACTTTTTTTCTAAACCAGGTAGGCGCCAGTCGTTTAAACAACCACATTTTCCGTGCGTCTTTCGGAAGAATGATGTACAGCTCATTCTTTCCCGCCCTTATTAAAATTTCTTTCGCCACCGTATCTGCTTCCAAACCCGATTTATCAATGAACATTTGTGTGGCTTTCTTAACTATGGCACCACCGCGTGCATACTGAATTACGTTGGTTTTAAAATACGTGGGTTGAATGCAGGAGACCTGAATATTATGATCCATCAATTCTCCATATAATGTTTCACTAATGGCAACAACGGCGGCTTTGGTCATATTATACGCACCCATGGTAGGGGCACAACCAATGGCAGCGGCACTTGCGGTATTGAGTATATGACCCGAGCGTTGTTTTTTCATAGCGGGAATAAAATAATAACAGCCATATACAACACCCATCTGGTTAATGCCCACCATCCATTCATAGTTTTCTAGGCTGTATTCTTCGAAAGGGCTGCCATCGCCCACGCCGGCATTGTTGAAGAGCAGGTCAATACCGCCTGCCTCTGATAAAAATGCTTCTGATACTATTTTGTATTGGTCTTTATCAGAAACATCCAAAGGGTACACCAGCGGAAACCCGCCACGTTTTGTTATATCCGCTGCGGCCGCTTCCAGTTCTTTTACATTGATATCTGCCATACCAATCAACCAGCCATCGGCTGCCAATTCATTGGCAAAAGCTTTACCTAATCCGGATGCTGCTCCGGTAATAAAAGCCCTTTTATGTGGATGGGTTTGTGTAAGCTGGTACATATGGTTGGCAAATGGGTATCAACAATCGTAAAAAAGCATTTCTAGTGCTGAATTTACACTGCAAACCGATCATTTCACATAATCAACCGAATTATTTTGGCAGCTTAACCATTCATAGATAAACTGCTGATGGATATAAATTGTTTTTATCTTTATCGCCCCTTAAATCTTAGCCTTTGAAACGTTCTGCTATCCTTTCCCTCGGTTTATTTGTATTGTTTGCATGCAAAAGCAAACAGGAAGCTCCCAAACAGAACAACAATTCCCCGCAGGCGGTGGGGGTAGATGTATTAATAGCTTCGCAACATAATGTGAGTAGTGGTGTGGAAGCCAATGGCACGGTGGTAGCCAATGAATTTGTGGAACTTCATCCGGAAGTAAGCGGACGACTTACTTACCTAAATGTTCCGGAGGGTGCCCGTATACAACAGGGTACTGTGGTTGCGCGCATTAACGATGCAGACCTGCAGGCACAACTGAACAAAACCAAAGTTGCGTTAGATCTTGCACAGAAAACAGAAGAGCGTCTCCGTAAATTATTAGCCATCAGCGGTGTAAACCAGGCCGATTACGATATATCATTAAATGCAGTCAATGGGTTTAAGGCAGATATGGCCTACACGCAATCATTGATTGATAAAACAGTTGTGAAGGCACCGTTTAGTGGTGTGGTAGGGTTGCGCCAGGTGAGTCCGGGTTCTTATTTAACCCCAGCCAGTATTATTGTAACCATTCAGCAAATGGATAAGATCAAGATCGATTTTACCCTGCCCGAAGAATACAGCAAGCTTATCAGCAAAGGGAAAACGGTGAATGTGCAACTGGATGCTGCCAGCAAAACTCTGCATCAGGCAGTGATTGTGGCTACAGAACCACAGGTAAACCTGAATACCCGCAACCTGAAAGTGCGTGCCATACTCGAAAACGCCAAGGTAAATGCAGGGGCGTATGTGAAAGTATATATTGATGCGCAAAATGGCCAGCAAAGCATTCTGGTGCCCACCAACGCTATTATTCCGGATGATAAAAATAAACAGCTGGTACTCGTAAAAAACGGCAAAGCTACTTTTGTAAATGTAGAAACCGGGGGCCGTCAGGCAAATACCATTGAGATCACACAGGGTATTTCGGTGGGCGATTCGGTAGTGGTTACTGGTTTGCTGTTTGCAAGGCCAAAATCGCAGTTGAAAGTGCTGAGTGTAAAAACACTTGAACAACTGGCTAATTAAAACGGCTCTATTCATTTCATGATCTCTCAAAAACAGAACAGCCAGAAGCTATGAATATTTCTGAACTATCGTTGAAGCGGCCGGTATTGGCAACTGTTATGAACCTGCTCATCATTCTATTTGGTGTGGTGGGTTTTTCTTTTCTGGCAGTGAGGGATTATCCCGCTATCGATCCTCCTATTATTTCCATCAATACAAGTTATACGGGTGCCAACTCTGATATCATTGAAAGCCAGATTACAGAACCATTGGAGAAACAGATCAATGGTATTCCTGGTATCCGTACCATATCTTCCTCTAGTTCTTTGGGCAACAGTAATATTACGGTTGAGTTTAACCTGGGTATTGACCTCGAATCTGCAGCCAGTGATGTGCGTGATAAAGTGGGGCAGGCGCAGCGAAGCCTTCCGCAGGATATTGATGCACCACCCATTGTTTCGAAAGCAGATGCTACCGGCGATTTTATTCTGGTGCTTGCTGTACAAAGCCATAGTAAAAGCCTGTTGGAACTGAGTGATTATGCAGAAAACGTTTTGCAACAGCAATTACAAACCATTAAAGATGTAAGTGCGGTTAACATATTTGGTCAGAAAAGATATGCCATGCGCATCTGGCTCAACCCTGATAAAATGAGTGCACACAATGTGGCATTCAGCGATATCAGAACAGTGATCAATACCGAGAACATAGAATTACCTCCCGGAAAAATTTATGGTAATAATACCGAGCTCATCATTCGTGCATTGGGCAGATTAAAGTCTGAAGATGATTTTAAAAACCTGATCATCCGCCAGGACGAAACAGGGATTATCCGCCTGGGCGATGTGGCCAAAATAGAACTCGGCCCCGAACAACTGGAACAATCCTGGAAAGTGAATGGGTTGAATGCCGTAGGCCTTGCCATAGTACCGCAACCCGGTGCCAATAATATTCAGATAGCCGATGAGTTTAATAAGCGACTGGCACAGATCATTAAATCCAATAAATCGGATATTGAAATGACGGTGATTCTGGATAACACCGTAAACATCCGCAAATCGCTGGAAGAAGTAAAAGAAACCCTCCTCATATCATTCAGTCTGGTGGTATTGGTGATCTTTCTTTTCTTCCGTAACTGGTTAATTGCGCTGCGCCCGCTGATTGATATTCCCATTTCGCTGGTGGCAACTTTCTTTATCATGTACATTTCCGGTTTCTCTATCAATATCCTTACGTTATTGGGTATCGTGTTGGCAACAGGACTTGTGGTAGATGATGGTATTGTGGTAACCGAAAATATTTTCCGAAAACTGGAAGAAGGGCTACCCATCCGCAAAGCGGCACTGGAAGGAAGTAAAGAAATTTTCTTTGCTGTAATCTCTACTTCTATCACGCTGGCTGTTGTATTTCTGCCGGTAATATTTCTGGAAGGATTTGTAGGAAGACTGTTCCGCGAGTTTGGTGTAACCCTTGCTGCCGCGGTATTGATCTCTGCCTTTGTATCCTTAACCATTACGCCGGTATTGAATGTATACCTTAACACCAAGAATGCGCACGAAGGCTGGTTCTATAAAAAAACTGAACCGTTTTTTACCGGAATGGAAAGTGGTTACAAAAGGTTGTTGCAGGGTTTTATGAAAATACGCTGGACGGCCTGGTTGATTGTACTGATTTGCGGTGGCATTATTTACCTGGTACTGGGTACATTAAAAAGTGAGATTGCACCATTGGAAGATAAAAGCAGCATCCGCTTTACGGTAACGGCAGCTGAAGGAACCAGTTATAATTACATGCAGAAGATCAATGATAATATTTCCAATTACCTCATTGATTCTATTCCGGAAAGAGATTTTGTGCAGGCACGCACACCCGCAGGTTTTGGTCCGGGTGGTTCGGCCAACTCTGCCTCTCCCAGGCTGGCACTGGTTCCGCCAACGCAACGAACAAGAAGTCAGAGTGATATAGCCAATATGCTGCAAAAGAAATTTGCACAGTTTAACGAAGCAAGAATTTTTGCCATACAGGAACAAACCATTTCAGTGGGATTGGGTTCGCGTGGTTCGCTGCCAGTGCAGTTTATTTTACAGAATCAGGATCTGGCTAAACTGAAAGAAACCATTCCTAAATTTTTGGAAGAAGCGCGTAAAGACAAAACGTTCGCCAACGTAGATGTAAACCTGCGTTTTAATAAACCCGAGGTGCAACTTACGGTAGACAGAATGAAAATGAAAGATCTTGGTTTATCAACTAATGATGTAGTAGGCGCCATACAGGCGGCGTTTAGTGGTGGGCGATTGGCTTATTTTATCATGAATGGTTTTCAGTATTCTGTGATTGCACAGGTAGAGCGTGATAAGCGTAATAGCCCTAATGATATCCGAAATATTTATGTGCGCAACAATGCCGGTGAAAACATTCCCTTAGATGCAGTAGTGCATTTGGAAGAAAGTAGTAATACGGCAACACTCTACCACTTTAACCGTTACAAAGCTGCTACCATTTCTGCATCGCTGGCAGAAGGTAAAACCATTGGCGATGGTATTAATGCCATGCAGTCTATTGCTGATAAAATACTGGATGAATCTTACCAAACTTCATTGAACGGTCCATCACGCGATTATTCAGAAAGCTCTTCTAATATTGTGTTTGCTTTTGGACTGGCACTGATACTGATTTACCTGGTATTGGCCGCACAGTTCGAAAGTTTTACAGATCCTTTCATCATTATGATTACGGTGCCATTGGCTTTGGCGGGAGCGTTATTGAGTTTGTATGTGTTTGATCAAACATTAAATATCTTTTCTGAAATTGGCATGATCATGTTGATAGGGCTGGTTACCAAAAATGGAATCCTGATCGTTGAATTTGCCAACCAGAAACGAAAATTAGGGTTTGCCAAACGTGAAGCTGTTGTAGAGGCTGCCGCACAAAGACTACGACCGATATTAATGACAAGTCTTGCAACTTCATTAGGTGCATTACCTATTGCGTTAAGTTTAGGCGCTGCGGCTACCAGCCGTATTCCATTGGGTATTGTGGTAGTAGGCGGTATCATGTTTTCTTTGGTGCTTACCCTGTTTGTCATTCCTGCCGTATATACTTTTGTTTCAGGAAAGCATAAAACCTCCGAAACAATTATTACGGAGTAAATAATCGTATTGCTATTGTATAGAAAGCCAAAACAATTGTTTTGGCTTTCTTGTTAGTCATAATCTAGGATGTACTGATACTGATTTTTGTCATATCAATTCCTGTTACACTCCTTTACCTTTGTACTCTTAACTGATTACCCGATGAGCGTATCCATTGCCGATTTACGGAGAGATTATAAACTACATTCACTGAATGAAGCCGATATGGCCGCCAACCCCATTGACCAATTTACCCGCTGGTGGGATGATGCGGTGAAAAGTGAGATTGACGAAGTAAATGCCATGACGCTGGCTACGGCCACCATGAATGGATTACCATCGGCACGGATTGTTTTATTGAAGGGATATGATATGCGGGGTTTCACTTTTTTTACCAATTACCAAAGTCACAAAGGCCGCGAATTGGAACAGAACCCGCGTGCTTCATTGGTTTTTTTCTGGAAAGAACTGGAACGGCAGATTCGTATTGAAGGCATGGTAGAAAAATTACCGGTAGCAGAAAGTGAAGCGTATTTTCAATCTCGCCCACCCGGTAGCCGCATTGGTGCATGGGCCTCTCCGCAAAGCACCGTGATTGCGGATAGAACGGTAATAGAAAATAATGTAACGGCATTCGAAAAAAAATTCAGCACTGGTGATGTACCCCGTCCCGAACATTGGGGTGGCTACCTGGTAAAACCGGTAAACATAGAATTTTGGCAAGGAAGAAGTAACCGCCTACACGATCGGATTAAATACGTGCTGGAGATGGGCCATAAATGGCATTTAGAAAGATTGGCACCGTAAACGCCTAAGAGTTTACAAGCTGATGCAGGTTAGATTTTATATCATACTATCTTTATATAAAGCTTATAGAAAGATAGTATGATATAAAATCAATCACATCCAACGAAGCGGTCACTTCGTTACTAATAATAAAATTTCTCGCTGATAATTTTTCCGTCTTTCACTTCATATAAGCACATTTCTTTGATGTTCACCCGGCCCATGCCTTTCATAGTAACATCTATTCCCATTTCCATAAAAATGGCGTCGCCAAACACAACAGGTTCGTTGGTATAACTACTATGCATTTCTTCTACCAGGCTTTGAAATTGTTTCCCTTTTTCTTTAATGGCTTCCATACCGGCGGCTGTTTCCCATTGGCCTTGCATGTTTTTTTCGGTACTGGTTGTATCAGCTGTATACAATTCGCTGTATGCGGTTTCAAATTGGCCTGTAGTGCACAATTCGTATAAGCGTGTGGCAACATCCTGTGTTTGCATAAATTTTTTTTGATTAAGTAGTAGGTTAAATATACAGCATCCCCCAAACTGGTCGTTTGCTTTGATGTGATATTTTTGTAAAGAAGTCGACAAGCGAGTGGGGGTTTCAATAAGAGTGTAAGAGAAAAAGAGGGTATAAGAGTCGTTCTCTTTTACTCTTTTCTCTGGATTTCTCTTATTGAAAAATCTGGTGATTACGCTGTAGGCATATATGTATATGTTGCGATTTTTTGGAGAAGAGGCCCATATCCGGTTGGGGTTTCAATAAGAGCTTAAGAGAAAAAGAGGGTATACGAGTCGTTCTCTTTTCTACCTGATCTGCAAATAAAAAACCGCAGCGAGATGGCGCGGTTTTTTATTTATTCGGTGTTAGGTGTTTGAGATTTCTCCTCGTTCCTTGTCGAAATTGACGTGGTGGTCAATTCCAAAATTTCCCAATCATCCTTTACAAAATTATTTCCTGCTCATTACTTTTTCAGCAGCGGCAACTATAAACGGTGTATCCAAACCATACTTGGTTAACAGTTCGGTTGGTTTACCACTTTCGCCGAAGGTATCATTGGTGCCAATGTATTCCATTGGTATGGGGTGGTGTTTGGCAGCAACCTGTGCCACTGCATCGCCCAATCCGCCAATCACGTTGTGTTCTTCTACCGTTACGGCACATTTGGTTTTGCTGATAGAGGCAATGATAGCTGCTTCATCCAATGGCTTAATGGTGTGTATGTTGATCAGTTCTACACTGTATCCTTTCTCTTCTAAAATTCTTCCGGCTTCAATCGCCTTCCATACCATGTGGCCGCAGGCGAAGATGCTTATATCGGTTCCTTCGCTAAGCTGTTGTGCTTTGCCTATTACAAAATCACTGCCATCTTCTTTTGTAAAATTGGGCCATTTGGGACGGCCAAAACGCAGGTATACCGGCCCTTCGTAAGAAGCGATGGCTTTGGTAGCGGCTTTGGTTTGGTTAAAATCGCAGGGCACAATCACGGTCATGCCGGGCAGCATTTTCATGAGGCCAATATCTTCCAGTATCTGGTGGGTGGCACCATCTTCGCCTAGGGTTAAGCCGGCGTGAGAGGCACAGATCTTTACATTTTTGCCACTATAGGCCACACTCTGGCGAATCTGATCATATACACGGCCTGTGCTGAAATTGGCAAAAGTGGTGGTATAAGGAATTTTTCCACCAATGGTCATGCCGGCTGCAATGCCAATCATGTTGGCTTCGGCAATACCTACCTGCACAAAACGTTCTGGAAAATCTTTAATAAAAGGACCAAGCTTCATTGATCCGGCAAGATCTGCAGTGAGTACCACTACGTTTTCATTCTCCTTGCCTATTTCATAAATACCATCGCCAAAACCGCCGCGGGTTTCTTTTTCGTTCAGTACCTGGATGTCTTTCAGTTTCATACAGTGGGATTATTCTTTGTTTGGTGGTGCAAAGTAAAGGAAATCGTGAGACGTGAGGCGTGAATCGTTAGATTTTTAACCGGAGAGCGTAATAAAGCAAGCAGACAGCGTGTCAATGGTCAATGGTCAATGGTCAATGGTCAATGGTCAATGGTCAATGGTCAATGGTCAATCAAATCGGGAATGCAAATCTACCCTAATCATATCAATTGCCCATTCACTATTCGCCATTCACGCCTCATCCTTCAAAAGTGCTATAAAAATAAGGTGTCTTTGCTTCGAACTCGGCACTACAGGTGTCTACCATTTTGTATACGCGGGTAATACCCAGTGCTTTTCGTTTTTCGTATACCTGCTGGTCGGTGCAATCGCCATGTAATATTCTGGCAATCTGTGCATCGCCAAAACCATTTTTCTTGGCTTCTTTCAGCAGGTCGGTGGGGATAGAATCAAGTGAGTACTTGGCCATTTCTTTTTCCATGTTACAGATAATCTGTATCTGGTAAATAAACCAACGGTCTATACGGGTAGCCTGTGCAATACTCTTAACGGTAGAGCCCTGCATCAAGGCATCTTTAATGCGGAAGATGCGATCCCATTTCGGGGTTTTGATATATTCTACCAGTTCTTCGCTTTTCATCAGGCTCTTGCCATAGTAACCGAGGCCAATGGCTTCGTTTTCCAGGCTCTGGCAGGCTTTCTGAATGGCTTCAGTAAAGCTGCGGCCAATGGCCATTACTTCACCCACACTTTTCATTTGTAAACCGAGTGTATCGTTGGCACCTTTGAATTTATCAAAATTCCAGCGGGGTACTTTTACAATAACATAATCCAGTGCCGGTTCAAAATAAGCCGAAGTAGTTTGGGTGATCTGGTTTTTCAATTCATCCAATGAATAACCGATGGCTAATTTGGCGGCAATTTTAGCAATAGGGTAACCAGTTGCTTTGGAAGCAAGTGCAGAAGAACGGCTAACACGTGGGTTAATTTCTACCGCAATGAGTTCTTCCGTTTCGGGGTTTTGGGCAAACTGTACGTTACAACCACCAGCAAAATTACCCAGTGAGCGCATCATTAATATGGCTTTATTGCGCATGTCCTGAAACGAGGTATCGCTTAAGGTCATGGCAGGTGCTACAGTAATAGAGTCGCCGGTATGAACACCCATGGGGTCAACATTTTCAACCGTACAGATAATTACCACATTATCATTCTGATCTCTCAATAGTTCCAATTCAAATTCTTTCCAGCCCAATACGGCTTTCTCTACCAGTACTTCGTGTATGGGTGATGCTTTTAAACCTCTTTCTAGTGCTGCATCCAGATCGTCTTTGGTATGTACAAATCCGCCACCGGTACCACCAGGGTAAACGAAGGGCGTATTACCAGTGGGAAGCCAATTTCCTGTGCAAATTCTTTTCCTTCCAAAAAACTGTTGGCCACGCGGCTTGGCGCTACGGCAATCCCAATTTTCACCATCAACTGGCGAAATTTTTCGCGGTCTTCGGCGGTATCAATGGCAGCTACATCTACCCCAATCATTCTCACACCATATTTTTCCCAAACACCCAGTTCTTCCGCTTCTTTACAAAGATTGAGAGCGGTTTGTCCGCCCATGGTGGGCAAAACGGCATCAATCTGGTTCTCTTCCAGTATCTGTTCAATACTTTCTACGTTTAGGGGCAATAGATACACCTTATCTGCCATCATGGGGTCAGTCATAATGGTGGCCGGGTTGCTATTGATCAGGATTACTTTAATACCCTCTTCCCGAAGGCTTCGGGCAGCCTGTGAGCCGGAGTAATCAAATTCGCAGGCCTGGCCTATAATAATGGGGCCGGAGCCTACTATCAGAACGGATGTAATGGAGAGATCTCTGGGCATAATTGCAAAAAAATAAATTGTGCAAATGTAAGGCTGAAGAAGTAAAGCTGTTGTAATTTTTTGGTCAAAAACAGTAAATAGGAACAAAACAGGACAAATAGCGTTATTATTACAAATTGTTTACGTAAATATTTAACATGGCAGTATTAAAAGAGGGCAGTAAAGCCCCGGTTTTTAAGTCGGTTGACCAAAATGGCAACCCCATTTCACTGGCTGATTTCAAAGGGAAGAAAGTGATCTTATATTTTTATCCGAAAGATGATACCCCTACCTGTACCATTCAGGCCTGTAACCTGCGCGATAACTATGCATTATTACAGAAAAAAGGATATGTAGTGGTTGGCGTTAGTACGGATGATGTAAAGAGCCACAAAAAGTTTGAGGAAAAAAACAACCTCCCTTTTCCGCTGGTAGCTGATTCGGATAAGAAAATTGTAGACAAATACAATTTATGGGGCGAGAAAAAAATGATGGGCCACACGTATATGGGTACCACCCGCACCACTTTCCTGATTGATGAAACAGGCAAGATCGTTAAGATCATAGATAAGCCGGTGAGTAAAGATCATACAGCTGAGGTTCTGGAAGCCTGGGCGAGTGTGAAGTAAATTTAAAAGTAAAAAGTAAAAAGGTCAGCACACTGGGTAAGTGGCTGACCTTTTTATTTTTTACTTTTTTTTATTTCATTGTTTGTCTTATGTGTAGTAATCGTTTGACATTATTAATAATGTTTCTATTTGTTAGTTACAACACCAAGGAGTTCCGAACAAGATCTATGTATTCTTTTTAATCCATGCTTTGAAGAGTGTAGCAATTCATCTTTTCTTTTTGTTCCGCTCTTGATAGTGAGGGAAACATCAAACAAAAAATCTTTAACGGAACTTTAGTCCCGAATATTTCTCGCTAATAAACGAGAACTAAAAAATATTTGCATCATCTGACGTGATGACATCATTAACAACATACACCAGCAATATTATTTGATAGCATTTATCATTATTGATGATGATAAAAGTTTTTAATAAAGCTTACTTAGTTTAAGTGAAATTTAATCGTGTTTATTATAAACGCGATTAAATCAGAAGTATATTCATTAACTAATTACACCACGTCGGTTGTAATAATCATGATAAAATCCAATATGCCATAGATATGAAATCTATTGTTGTAAGTAGTATACTCATGATTATTTGCCAAGCGGTGTATTCGCAGCGTAATACAAATGCTGCTGTAAATGCCGGCGGCGGCTCTGTTACATTATATTTTGATTTTACAGTAGACTGGAATATTGGTGAGTCTACTATCATTGATACTTACGCAGGTGTAAATACATTCTCCAACCCTTCGCTTACAAGTTTCCTATACATCACTAGTGGTGTGCTGCAACCATTTGATAATAGCCGGTTTTTTAATTACGGCAATATTTCCAACACGTCTAGATGGACTGTTGATGAGGTGAATTTATTTCCTGTTCCAACAAATAATTTTACAACCCTTTCTTTCAAATCTTACCCTGCCGGAAAGATCTCTGTTATGTTGTATGATAAGACTGGGATATTTCTACAGAAAAAAATTATTCCTAACGGAAGTTTTAACAACAAGCAGATTTGGGATCTGTCTATGTATAAAACTGGCTCATACTTCTTTCATATTTTATTGCAGCCTTTAGACGAAACAACCATCATTAAATCAGGCGTTTTTCAAGTTATTAAACTATGAGTAAAGAATTACCAATCATGAAAAGCGCAATTTTTTTACTGATGCTTTTCCTATTTAATGATGTACAGGGTCAGGCACCACAACAATTGAATTACCAGGCCATTGCCAGAAAAGCAGATGGATCTCCGATTTCTTTTCAGGATATTACGGTGAGGATTTCTATAATCGATAGTGCCAGCTTAGGGTTCCCGGCAGACAGGGTCTCGTATGCTGAAACCAGAAAAGTAAAAACAAACTTTGCAGGGCTATTCAATATTGTTATCGGAGGTCCTAATGCTTTGTCGGTTACGGGTTCTGTGAACAATGTAAACTGGGTAACAGGAAAAAAATTTATACGTGTTGAGATTGACCCAGGTGGATCGAATAATTTTTTACTACTCGGATTAACTGAGCTGCAAAGTGTTCCCTATGCATTATTTGCATTGAATACTGCTTCTTCAGGAAGCAGTATAACGGGTGCTGCATCTGGTGATCTTATTGGAAATTATCCGGCACCCTCTATAGCCGGTAAGGCTATTTCTACTGAAAAATTAGCCGACTCAAGTGTTACATTTCAAAAGCTTAGTCAACCCCTTCAATCAGCATTATCAAATGTGATGAATGTGCGTGATACGGCTAACATGCTTGCTGGTTATGCAAAAACGGGTAATCTGCCACCATTAGGTGTTACCTCTATTTCGCTCACAACGCTACAGGGTATAACGGGTAGTATTTCAAACGCAACCTTTTCACCTTCTATCTTATTGGGGTTGGGTGATATAACACCCACTTCAGTGGTTGCTTCGGCCGGTATTTCTGCAGCTACTTTAGCAGGCGTAATTAAAACTGCTTCTCAACCTTTTATTACCAGTATCGGCCAGCTCAGTAATTTGGCTGTAAACGGATCGATACAAGCCAACAGCCTTGCAGGTTCAATAATAACAGCAGCGCAACCAAATATTACCAGTGTTGGGCAACTGAATAATTTATCCGTAAGTGGAGCTGTTCAGGCAACCAATTTTTTGGGAACGATTGTAACAGCAAGCCAACCCAATATTACCAGTGTTGGTCAACTAAATAATTTATCCGTAAGTGGAACTATTCAGTCAAACAATTTTTTAGGAAACATTGTAACAGCAGCACAACCCAATATTACCAGTGTTGGTCAACTAAATAATTTATCCGTAAGCGGAACTATTCAGTCAAACAATTTTTTGGGAACGATTGCAACATCAGCGCAACCAAATATTACCAGTGTTGGACAACTAAATAATTTATCCGTAAGCGGGTCTGTTCAAGCAAGTAATTTTTTAGGAACGATTGCAACATCAGCGCAACCAAATATTACCAGTGTTGGACAACTAAATAATTTATCCGTAAGCGGGTCTGTTCAAGCAAGTAATTTTTTAGGAACGATTGTAACATCAGCCCAACCAAATATTACCAGTGTTGGTGAACTAAATAATTTATCCGTAAGCGGAACTGTTCAGGCAACGAATTTTTTGGGAACGATTGTAACAGCAGCGCAACCAAATATTACCAGTGTTGGTGAACTAAATAATTTATCTGTAAGCGGAACAGTTCAGTCAACCAATTTTTTGGGAGCGATTGCAACACCAGTGCAACCAAATATCACCAGTATTGGACAACTAAATAATTTATCGGTAAGTGGGTCTGTTCAGTCAACCAATTTTTCTGGAACGATTGTAACAGCAAGCCAACCAAATATTACCAGTGTTGGTCAACTAAATAATTTATCTGTAAGTGGGTTAGTTCAGGCAGCCAATTTTTCGGGAACGATTGTAACATCAGCGCAACCAAATATCACCAGTGTTGGTCAACTAAATAATTTATCTGTAAGTGGGTTAGTTCAGGCAGCCAATTTTTCGGGAACGATTGTAACATCAGCGCAACCAAATATCACCAGTGTTGGGCAACTAAATAATTTATCTGTAAGCGGTTCTGTTCAGGCAGCCAATTTTTCGGGAACGATTGTAACATCAGCGCAACCAAATATCACCAGTGTTGGGCAACTAAATAATTTATCTGTAAGCGGTTCTGTTCAGGCAGCCAATTTTTCGGGAACGATTGTAACAGCAAGCCAACCAAATATTACCAGTGTTGGGCAATTAAGTAATGTAACAGTGAGCGGAATGATACAAGCTGCAACAGTAAGTGCAACTACCGTAAAGTTGACAACTCTATCCGGACTATCTAATGTATCTGTAACAGGAACCATTGATGCAGCAAATGTATCAGGAACCATAACTACTGTAAGTCAACCAAATATTACCAGTGTTGGGCAATTAACAAATTTGTCGGTAAGTAATACCATTCAGGCAGGTACTTTGAGCGGCACAAATCTTACTGTTTCATCAAGTATGGCAAGCAGGTATTTCGGTTCTACCAATAATGTGGTTGCTGCAAGTTCATTAACTATTGATTTGAGTCAGGGAAATATTATTTCAATTCCCTTGGTAGCAAGTAGCATATTTAGTTTTAGTAATCCGGGTACAAATCCGGCTTCTTATATTTTTAAAGTATCATTTACATCATCCTCAACTTTTACGATAACATGGCCTTCCTCTGTAAAATGGAGTTCTGGTACGCCACCAACATTAACCTGTGCAAATGCAAAGACAGATATCATCAGTTTAATTTTTGATGGCACTACTTATTATGGTACGTATGCTTTAAACTTTTAAGAAATTAATACGATAAATAGTAAACGAAATGTTTTGGAAATACAACTATAAATTCAATTTACTTTTTCACGTATGTTTATTAATTGTTTTTAATAAGGGGTTATCTCAAACTATCACTTCTTTTGCACCACTATCGGGTACCACAGGTACGGCAGGGTCAACCACAATAATTATAACCGGAACCGGATTTAATACAACACCTACTAATAATATTGTTTTCTTCGGTGCTACGTATGCTTTACCTACCTCAGGCTCTGCAACTTCTCTAACAGTAAATGTACCATCAGGGTCAACATTTCAACCCTTGAGTGTTTTGAATACACAAACAGGACTTTTTGCATATGCAAATCATAAAGCGCCTTTTATTCCTACTTTTTATAATGAAGGGGCCTTGTTATTTTCCAGCACAGCAGACTACAGTTTTGCTTATAGTTCTGCTAAACCTTATTTGAAAATTGGTGATATTGATAGTGATGGAAAACCAGATATTCTTTTATTAAACGTTGCCAGTAATTCTATTTCAGTACTGCGAAATACTTCAAGTGCGGGTTCTGTAAGTTTTGCTGCTAATCTAGATTTTACAACAGGGAGTAGCCCCAGAGGGTTTTCAATTATTGATGTAGATGGAGATGGTAAAATGGATATCGTTACAGGAAATAATGGAAGCACAACCATTTCTGTTTTACTCAACACATCTACAAGTGGCTCAATTAGTTTTGCTTCTAAAGTCGATATTTCCATAAGCCCGAGAACTACAGAGGATATATCATTAGCTGATTTTGATGGTGACGGGAAACCAGATATATGTTTTGTTAGCCCAAATACTACATCTGTGGTTGTTTTTCGAAATACATCTACTATTGGTTCTGCCAGTTTTGTTTCAGCTACAGGTGGTTTATTAGGTACAGCAAATTTGAAAACAATCATATGTTCAGATTTTGATAGGGATGGCAAGGTTGATATGGCAGTGTTAAATTTCACTAGTGCTTCTGTTGCACATGTATATAGAAACACCTCTACAATCGGAACGATTAGTTTTGCATCAGTTATTAATATTTCTACAGGTACAACTTCAGCCTGCTTTACAGCAGGAGACATGGATGGAGATGGGAAACCAGATTTAGTATCTACTAACACGGGAGGATCTAATGTGGCTACTCTTCTCAACACATCTTCTCCAGGTACAATTAGTTTTGCTGCTCGGGTAGGAACTTCAGTTGGTGCCAATCCGACCTGTGTTGTTATTGGAGATATTGATGGGGATGGGAAACCAGATGTAGCAGTATCTGTGGCAAGTTTACACACAGTGTTTATATTAAGAAACAATGCAACTCCTGGAACAATTACTTTAGGTGCCAAAATTGGTTTTGGTGTAATTTCTTCCCGGGTTTTCTTTCTTTCTGTGATTTTGATGGCGATGGAAAACCTGATTTAGCGGTTGTAAATAGTAGCAGTTTAACCATTCAACGAAGCCTTGCTAAGGATAGGTTTATTTTTAAATTGGGATTTTAAATAGGGTTAACTAAGGATTCATCATGTGGTATTTGATGAAACTTAAAATCACAAAAAAAGGTCAGCCTGATATAAATCGTGGCTGACCTTTTTTATATAGAGGAAGTTAACCCTGTGCGTCTATTTTTTTGTTTCTAATAATTTAAAGAACTGATCTAACTGAGGCAGAATAACGATACGGGTTCTGCGGTTAGCGGCGCGACCTTCGGGTGTGGTATTATCTGCCAGTGGCACATATTGGCTTCGGCCTGCGGCAGTCATGCGTTTAGGATCCAGACCATACGTGTCTTGTAAAATACGAACCACTGTGGTTGCACGTTTTACACTCAAATCCCAGTTATCCATAATGGCGTTACTCTTAATAGGCAATGAATCGGTATGTCCCTCTACCTGAAACTCTATTTCAGGCTGGGCATTCAGTACTCTGGCAACTTTACCCAATACTTCTTTGGCACGATCGGTTACTTCGTAACTACCGCTTTTGAAGAGTAACTTATCAGAAATATCAACATATACCACGCCTTTATCTACTTTGATGTTTATGTCTTTGTCATCTAAATTACCAATAGCTCCTTTCAGGTTCATCACCAAGGCCATGTTCAGCGAATCTTTGCGTGCAATAGAGCCCTGCAGGTCTTTGATGTAAATATCTTTGGCACCAATATTCTCCAATGATTTTTTAATGCTTTCGGCCTGTGACCCAGTAACTACTGAAAGATCTTTCAGCTGGTTTAATACAGTATTGTTGTTTTGTTTCAGAAAATCGATCTGTTTATTCAGGTCTGATATCTGGCTTTCTAAAGCATATCTGCGTGTATTCAAATCAGAGATCTTAGCAGACGATTCGTTCTGGCATCTTTTCAGTTCATCCTGCAGGTCGCGGTACTTGGCCTGCATAGCCAAATAGTTTCCACTCAATTCGTTGTATTTGGCTTTTTCTTCTTCCAGTTTCTTTGGGCTTACGCAGGAAAATATTGCCAGAGAACCCATAGCAATCAATAAGTAGATCTTTGATTTCATAATCATTCAGTTAGTAGATGATAATAATAGCCCCCTTACAACGTGCGTGCGGGTTAAAAAATTGTACGAAGCGCTACTGAAAACAAAATAAATGGGTAAGCCAGCTGTTTTGGCTGAATTTTAAACAAGCAGTATTGCTTACATACTGCCTTGCAGATGCATTTGTTTGATAAGAAACTGTGACTATGCGGGTGTTTATGCTACAAATAAAACAAGTGCGTCCGCTTTACTCCAGTCGTTATATTTCTCGCTAAAAGCCGCATCAATCATTTTGCGTTTGATTTTAAGCGTAGGGGTGAGTAAGCCATTGGCTATCGTCCACTCATCTCCCAACACAATTAGTTTGGATAGCTGTTCGTGGTGTTCAAGGCTTTTATTTACTGAAGTCAACACATCTTTTAATACAGGTGTGAGTGAGCTGGTGGGTTGTTGTTTAGCTGTTTCAGATAAAGTACAAAGTGCCATGGCACTGGGCATACCCGATCCTACAATACATACCTGTGCCAGTTCGGGACTTTGCAACAATTTACTTTCAACCGGTGCGGGCATAATGTATTTGCCTTTACTGGTTTTAAACTGGTCTTTAATACGGCCTGTAATGGTAAGGTAACCATCTGCATCTATGGAACCTTCATCGCCGGTGCGTAAAAAACCATCTTCAAAACATTCGGCAGTTAAAGCGGGTTCTTTGTAATAACCGATCATGCTGGCAGGACTTTTTACCTGCACTTCATTGTCTTTACCCAACCGCACTTCTACGCCGGTATATGCCTGGCCAACAGTGCCAAAACGCACTGCCCCTTTTCTGTTTGAATGGGATAGGGCTACGTTTTCCGTCATGCCATATGCTTCCTGAATCACAATACCCAGTTTGGCAAACCAGACAAGCAAGGCAGGGTTAATGGGAGAGGCACCGGTGAAAACAAAGCGGGCATTACCCAATCCCAGTTTTTTAAGAATGGCTTTTTTGATGATGGATGAAATGATGGGAATAGCTAACAGGCGGCTGAGTTTTTGTTGCGGCATTTTTTTCAGGATGCCTTCCTGCAGTTTTTCCCAAATGCGGGGTACGGCGAGGAATACGGTGGGTTTGGTATCTGCCAGGTTTTTAGCAAACGTATCCATAGATTCTACAAAATATACGGTACTGCCCGTGAAGATGGCACCACATTCCACCAGCATTCTTTCAGCAACATGGCATAGCGGCAGGTAAGAAAAAAGATCTCCTCTTTGATATCGGGGTAACTGATGAGAAAAGCGTCTACAGCAAAACCAACAGCATAAAAAGTATGCATTACCCCTTTTGGCTGGCCCGTGGTTCCGGAAGTGTATACAATACAGGCTAGTGAGTTTGGGTCTATTTCAGGTATGCCCTGTAAAGGTTGTTTGTTTGCTATCAGTTCATCCCAGTTTAGGCAACCCGCATTGGGATAAAAAGGAAAACTGATTTGTATGAGTTGATCCGGCACTCCTTTGCGCAGTTCTTCGGCGTTATCGAGTTTACCTATGAAGATGGCTTTACTTTCACTATGATCAATAATTTCCCGTAGGGCCTCATGTGTAATGTTTGGATAGAGAGGAACAGAAATACAGCCAGCCATGGAAATAGCCAGATCAGCCATAATCCAATGCGCGCAGTTTTTACTGAGTATGGCCACTTTATCATCTTTACCTAATCCCATTTCTTGTAAAGCAGTTGCCATGCGACGCACCTGGTTACCGGCCTCACGCCAGGTGAAATTTTGGTAAACACCTTTTACAGGTTCTGCTAAAAATAATTTATCGGCACGTGTTTGCTCAAACAAACAAAATTTATCCAGTAGGGTGGGAAGTGTGGGTTGCATAGGTATGATTAAAGTTGGGGAGTTAATAAATGAGCCAAGCCCTGTTCGGGTACCTTCCCTTGAATGGGGGCATAAAATCGATGGATCCGTTGAAAATCGGCAGCTTCATCATCCGATGCAAAAAAGGGTTCGGCAATAGACAGTTCTTTTTTGCTAAAATCCATACCCACCATTACAATGGGTACGCCTGCTTTTTTGGCTATATGATAAAACCCGGTTCGCAACCTGTCTACTTTTTTGCGGGTGCCTTCGGGCGAAAGCGTCAGGATAAATCGATCATGAGTATCAAAGAGGTTAACCACCTGTTCTACCATATTGTGTTTATTGGAACGATCTACCGGAAAACCACCCAGGCCGCGAAAGAAAAATCCAAACGGACCTTTGAACAGCGAATCCTTACCAAGGTATTTGAGGTGATGCAGACGTAATTTACTTCGGAAGGCAAGCCCTGTTACAAAATCCCAGGCACTGGTATGCGGCCCCACTATTACCACCGCTTTGTTAAGCTGGTCAGGAAATGAACCGATATGGGTCCACCCCCGCAAACGGAGATATAGGCTCCAGAGTAATCTCATATAGCAGCAATTGTTCTGATTTACAAGATAATAAGAAATCGTGAGACGTGAATCGTGAGAGGTGAATAGGTGGTGGTACAGTTTGAAATTGAATTATTTCCATTTGATCAGGTAACACTATGTTGGTGCTGCGCCTTTGCGCCTTGGCGAGAAAAATGCACTAAAGGCGCCAAGACGCGGTATGTAAGCATATTTTTTAAACTGTACCATTGTGCGTGAATGGAAAATGATCTATTGACCATTCGGCATTTACAAAAAGGCGTTGCAATAAGCAATTTTCTAATTCAAAACAGCGTTATACCGTAAATCTAACTGTATGGCTACTTTCAGGAGCTTTGTTGCCAGTGAATTAATGTCTATCAAACAGAACATTGCGGCGGTTCGTAATATGGTGCCGAATAATATTAAGTTACAACCCACGGAGCGAAGGAGTATGTTCAAGCTCAACACCAAGCGACATGAATTTGTAGAGAAAGCCATCCAGTTTATGCGCAAGAACCCGAATACAGTTCCCAACTTTGTGGATGTGATGGAGTGTAATAACAATGTACACCTGTATGCTCAATACTCAGAACTGATAGAAGAGCTGGATTCGGTAAAAACCAAACTGGAAGATGCCAAACTGGTGATTGGCAATGAAATATTAAAACAAACCCGCGCATATTTTCAGAACTCCAAAAACGCCTCGGAATCGGGTAATGAACTGCTGGGTAAAATCTACAAAGAATTAAAACCGCATTATGCGGTGGGGAGGAATAGTAAAAAGGCAGTTAAAAGTTAGGAGCTAGAAGTCTGAAGACTGGGTGCAAATTTTAATGCCACTCCAGACTCCAGTCTCCTAACTCCAGACTTATTATTTTTATTTTATCTCTTTCAACAACGCATTCACCGCTGCCTCCAGCTGCTGGTCTTTTCCTTTGATCACTACATCATACTCATTCATCAACTGAATATCCGGAACGGTTTGGTAGTTCTCAAGGTATTGGCCAGTCATGGCTTTTACGCCCAATGGCGGTACGCCCCAACGAATGGTATTATCCTGTAAAGATTCCCATCCAGCAAATGTGCAGGTGCCGGGTACAGGCATGCCTACCAGTTTACCGAGTTTCAGTTCCTGATAGGTGTATGCATAACAATGACCATCACTATAGTTGGCTTCGTTGGCTATGGAAATGCTGGGTTTGGTCCAGCGGAAATTAGGTTCATACCCATTACTGCGGTTATCGGTTGTATAGTCCATGAATTTTTTTCCACTGAGGAACATGGCCAGATCGGCCACCAGATCTCCACCGCCGTTAAAACGGGTATCTACCACAATTCCTTTTTTACCGGCGTACTTGCCCATCACTTCTTCATAGGTAGTTCGGTAGGCACCATCGTTCATGCCGGGTATGTGTACATAACCCAACTGGCCATTACTTAAACGTTCTACTTCGTCCTGGTTCTTTCTTACCCAGCGTTTGTACAGCAACTGGTTTTCTTCGCCGGTACTGATGGGTTTAATGATGAGTTCTTTTTTAGCAGCACCATCCAGTATGGCAACTAAAGTATTTTTACCCGCTTTGCGGTTTAGGTATTGGGCAAGGTCTTTATCGTTTCCGATGGTTTCGCCATCAATGGCCTCAATGATCATTCCGGGTTTGATGTTTAATCCGGCTTTGTCTAACGGACCATCTTTAATCACTTCTTCAACTTTAAAGCCGTTGCCTTTATAGCTCTGATCATAAAATACACCCAACGAAGCAGTAGCATCTCCATTAGGCGAAGCATTGTTATAGCTGGATCCGCTATGGCTTACATTTAACTCGCCCAATAACTCACTCAGCATTTCTGAGAACTCGTAATTATTACCAATATGTGGGAGGTGTTTTTCATAATCAGGTTTGTAGCTATCCCAGTTTATGCCATGCATGGTAGCGGTATAAAAAGTTTCTTTGGTTCTGCGCCAAACATGTTCAAACATAAAACGACGTTCAGCTTCTGTATTCAAAGTCATTTCTCCATTGATGCTGATAAAATCTCTTTTACCACTGGCAGGGTCTATTTTAGAAATACCCCCATCTGCTGCCAGAAAAATGGTTTTCTGCTCTTTATCCCAAGTTAAACTTCCACCCTGGGCATTCAATGGAACCAGCATTTTGGTTTCTTTGGTGCGCAGGTTGGTGGTCCATAAATTACTGCCTCTTTCAAAACGTGCGAGGTAATAGAGTGTTTCCCCATCTTTACTTACCAATGCATCGCCCAGCGAAGAAGAGTGAATGGTGAGTTTGGTTTTGCGGAAAGTGAGTCCATCCCAATCAATCACTACACTATCTTTTTTTACGTCTTTTTTCTTGGATGTATCGGCTTTTGCTTTGGATTCTTCTGATTCTTTCAGCAATGCCGCATCTTCTTTATTCAATTTAAATTTATCAAATGCATCCTGCGAAAAGAACATAGCATACACATCGCTTTGTGCACCCCCACTTTGTGCTACACCTTTTAAACCATCACGGTTACTGAACCATAACATGGCTTTACCACCCATGATCCATTTAGCGCGACCATCATTAAAACCACTTTCAGTAAGGTTGGTTACTTTTCCTTTTCCATCTGCAGCTATGATACCGATTTCACCGGGTGCTATGCCGGGTACAGCGTAATCAAACAAAATCCATTTACTATCGGGGCTCCATTGAAAATACTGATCGTTATCGCCCATAGAAAACAATTCTTTATCTGTAAGAATGGTTCGGGTTTGTTTGGTGGCGATATTGTAAATCTTCAATGTCATTCTGTTTTCAATGAAAGCGATCTCTTTTCCATCGGGAGAATATACCGGTTGGTAATTTTCTTTTTCATTTACAATCACCGGTGTTTCTTTCAAAACAGTAGAGGCATAGAAATACGGTTCTTCATCTCGCAGCTTTTTGGTTTCAAAAATTTTCCAGCTATTACCGCGTTCAGAAGCGTATAACAATGTTTTTCCATCTGGAGAAAAACTAACCAGTCTTTCTTGCTCGGGTGTATTGGTAATGCGTTTGGTAACACCACCTTCTACACTGGTAACAAATACTTCGCCGCGAAAAATAAAAGCCACTTCTTTGTTGTTAGGAGCAACGGCCACATCGCGTGCGCCACCGCTAACAGGTACTACTTTTTCATTGTTACTTTTTGCATCGGCTGCAATGCTGATCTTAACCTTGTTTCCTTTACCGCTTCCTTTTTGTGTATACAATTCGCCATCGTAACTATAACAAAGTGTTCCATCATTGGATGCAGTAAGAAAACGCACCGGATGTTTTTTGAAAGAAGTAATGGATTGCGATTTACCGCCTTCGATGCCCATTTTATGAACATTGTACGAGCCGGTTTCTTCGCTTAGGTAATAAAAAGCCTTGTCGTTATCTGTGAATACAGGCGTTCTGTCTTCACCGGCAAAAGAAGTAATTTTTTTATGCGTGCCGGCTTTACTATCGTAGATCCAGATATCACGTGCAATAGCAGATGTATGGTGTTTGCGCCAGGTATTTTCTCCGCCTTTTTTATCCTGGTAAATCAGGTATTGCCCGTTCTTGCTAAATTTTACTTCTTCAGCAGGCGTTGTCAAAACCTGCTCTACTCTGCCACCGCTAACAGATACTTTGTATAGTTCTGGCTGTGAGCCGGTAGGGAAAGTGCGGTTGCTGGCAATATCCATACGGGATGATCCAAAGAGAATGGATTTATCATCCGTTGCAAATTCATATGGATATTCTTGCGCAGAATGAAAAGTGACTCTTTTAGCTTCGCCACCTTCGGCAGCAATGGTAAAGATGTCGAAATTGCCATAGCGGTCACTCGCAAAAGCAATCGTTTTTCCATCATGACTCCACACAGGCATAAAGTCGTGTGCTTCGTGAACCGTTAAGGCAGTGGCATTGCCACCCGAAGCGGGAACACGGTAGAGATCGCCTTTGTACGTAAATACAATGGTTTTTCCATCAGGAGAGATGGCTGAATAACGCAACCAACCCGGATCAACCTGGGCAAAGGACTGAAAGCCAGTCAGAGCGGCCAGTAACAATAGTTTGATTTTTTTCATAGCAGTTTTATGAACGAGGAAGGTAAGAAAGAACAGGCAAAAAAGGAAGGGCTGTTGAAAGGGATAGATAGATAGCTTTGAATGTGTGCAAAAAGAAGCTGTATTTTTAAGAGCCTTTTTAATAATGAAAGATTCTCGTACTAAGCTTCTAGCTATTAGCTGTGAGCCGTGAGCTTGACAGGTGCTTGTAGAGATAAGTAGTGCACCAATTATAAAATTTCAATAGACCTTGGGTAGTTGAAAACTTCCATTTTAAAGAGGCTCTAAAACCTAATTATCGTATATGAATCGTTTTATCCTGTTATCTGCCAGCCTGCTATTACTTATCTCCGCACATGCGCAAAAGAAAAGGGCGCGGGAATTGGGTATTCAGATAGGCGTTTTACCAACCGGTTTGCATAATGCCATTACCGATGTGGCTGGCGTAAAAGTGGGGCATACTACTTTGGTAAAAGGTGATTCTGTTCGAACAGGTGTTACCGCCATTCTTCCATTTGATGGCAATATTTTTCAGCACAAAGTCCCCGCCGGAATATTTGTGGGTAATGGATTTGGTAAACTGGCAGGCACCACACAAGTAATGGAATTGGGCACGCTGGAAAGTCCGGTAATTCTTACCAATACCCTGAATGTAGCCACAGGCATGGAAGCCGTAATTGAACATACGCTTCAACAAAAAGGTAATGCGCAGGTTTTTTCAGTGAATGCAGTAGTGGGCGAAACCAATGATGGGTATTTGAATGATATACGTGGCCGACATGTACAAAAAAGCGATGTATTAAAAGCGATACGCGAAGCCAAAGACGGGCCTGTTACTGAGGGCTCGGTGGGTGCAGGTACGGGTACTGTTTGCTTTCAGTTTAAGGGAGGGATGGGTACTGCTTCAAGAAAATTGCCCGAAGCGCTGGGTGGTTATACTGTAGGCGTATTGGTACAAACAAATTTTGGAGGTGTATTACAGGTAGATGGTGTGCCTGTTGGTGAGGAATTGAATAATTATTACCTGCGGGATCAACTCAATAAAAAAGAAGATGGCTCCTGCATGATTGTGGTTGCTACTGATGCGCCACTGGATAGCCGCAACTTAACAAGACTGGCCAAGCGGGCTTTTATGGGATTGGCCAAAACAGGCGGCATAGCCCATAATGGAAGTGGTGATTATGTAATTGCTTTTTCTACTGATTCTTTATTGCGGGTTGCGCATACCAGTAGAGAAAAAAAGCAAACCGTAAGTCTGTTAACCAACGATGCCGTTTCTCCTCTTTTTATGGCTGCCATTGAAGCAACAGAAGAAGCTATTATTAATTCATTACTGGCGGCTACTACCACTATGGGTATTGGAGGGCACACAGCAGAAGCATTACCAGTAGACAAACTGATTACTATCCTGAAAAAATATAACCGTATTCATTTATGAGTAACCTGATTTGTTTTTGCAATAACCGGTTCATGCCATTTTCCGAAGCTTCGCTTCCCCTGAATGATCTGGGTTTTCAGCGAGGCTATGGCATTTTTGATTTTTTAAGGGTGGTGGGTACAACCCCGTTACATATGAATGATCATTTAGATCGTTTTTTTCATTCAGCCCATGAAATGCGGTTGCAGATTCGTAAAAGCAAAGAAGATTTACAAGCCATCATCGGTCAATTAATCACAAGCAATGGTTTAGCCCATTCCGGAATACGTATCATGTTATCCGGCGGCAGTTCCCAGGATGGATATAGTATTGCAGAACCTAATCTGGTAATTGTGCAGTCGCCCCTAACACCACCACCTGATACATTACTCTTACCAGGCTATAAAATTGTAACCTATCCGCACCAGCGGCAAATGCCTCATGTAAAAACCACCGATTACCTAATGGCCATTTGGCTGCAACCTTGGGTAAAAGAGCAGGGGGCAGATGAAGTGCTGTACCATAATAACGGAATTGTTTCAGAATTTCCACGCTCCAATTTTTTTATGGTGATGGATGAAAAAACATTGGTAACACCGGCAAATCATATTCTGAAGGGTGTTACCAGGAAACAAATCATAGAACTGGCCAAAGCAAAAGGAATCACCATATTGGAAAAAAATATTTCACTAACCGATATTCATTCTGCTACAGAAGCTTTTATTGCCAGCTCTACCAAAAGAGTGATACCGATCCGACAGTTGGATGAAAAAATATTTGCACCTTATACATCGGAGTCGCTAACAGCAAAAGTGTTTGGCTGGTTACTGCAACATGAGAATGCAACAATAGCGATGAATGCATAAAAGAACGGTTTACAATGAAGTAGTTTAATAGCATACAACGTTATAATGTAATTTGTAATCCGTGATCAACACTTCCCCTCATACCATCTATCCCTGCGGCGATCACGCCATTACCATTGAACTGGATAACAGGGTTGATGTGGAAATCAGCCGGCAGGTTATTTCACTCTATCAAAAAATAAGTTCGATGAAACTTCCGGGTGTGCTGGATATTATTCCTGCCTATAGCTCGGTTACCATTGTGTATGATCTGCAGTTGTTAGCCAAACAATTTACAGCTGCATCTGTGTATGAAACCATGCGTGTTATTTTGCAAAATGCAGCCGACGATATATCGGATACCGTTGTTACTGAAACGCGATTGATACGGATACCGGTATGTTACGATTCTTCTCTGGCACCGGATATTATTTCACTGGCAGCATTGCATCAACTCTCTGTAGAAGAAGTGATACAATTGCATACAGCCGTTATCTATCGTGTATATATGATTGGTTTTCTTCCGGGCTTTGCGTACATGGGTTCGGTAGATAAAAAAATTATCACACCAAGAAAAGAAAATCCAAGAACAAATGTTCCGGCAGGCAGTGTGGGTATTGCCGGAGAACAAACCGGTATTTATCCCTTTTCTTCGCCGGGTGGCTGGCAACTAATCGGGCAAACGCCGGTACCTATGTTTGCAGCAAACCAATCACAACCCTGTTACCTGCAACCCGGAGATTCTGTACAGTTCTTTCCCATAACTGTTGATGAATTTTTTAAAACAAAGCAGGTATGAGTGTACGTATTGTAAAACCTGGTTTACTAGATACCATACAGGATGCTGGCCGGTATGGCTACCAACATCTTGGAATTAATCCGGGTGGTGTAATGGATCGTATTGCCATGCGTATTGCCAATGCACTGGTAGGTAATAGCGCAAATGAAGCCGTACTGGAAATGCATTTTCCTGCCGCGGAAATGGTTTTTGAAACAACCGTTTTAATAGCATTGGCCGGTGCAGATTTTTCTGCATCCATCAATCATAAAGAAGTTCCGTTACATCATCCCATATTGATTAAACAAGGTTCGGCACTGACGTTTACCCAAAAGAAAAAAGGCAGTTGTGTTTATTTGGCAGTTGAGGGTGGTTTTGAAACAATACAATGGCTGGGTAGCAGCAGCACCCATTTGCAGGTGCATGCGGGAGGATGGGAAGGAAGACAATTGCAGAAGAACGACCGGTTGTTATTGAAAAAAGAATCCAATTATTTATTTGAAGAAAGTCATTCGTTTTTTGAAGTGCTCCCCTGGCAAGCCAAAGTAGCTGATTTTTATTCAGAAGGAAAGATCCGTTGTGTACCCGGTAATGAATTTGAATGGCTGAATGAGCTATCAAAACACGCATTTGCGCACACACCGTTTTCTATCAGCAGAAACAGTGATCGTATGGGTTATCGTTTGCAGGGTACTGCATTGCAAACAACCATTGTAAAAGAAATACTTTCAACGGCTGTAACCAGAGGAACCGTACAACTGTTGCCCAATGGGCAGCTGATTGTATTGATGGCAGATCACCAGACCACAGGGGGCTATCCACGAGTTGCACATATCATTAGTGCAGACATGGCTTCATTGGCGCAATACGCGGTTGGTGATACCTTCCATTTACAAATGGTAACTATGGAAGAAGCAGAAAACAGTTTGCGTGCACAGGAAATGAATTTGCAGCAACTGATAAATGCCTGTAACTTCCGTTTGCAACAATACCTTGCTTTGTAGCACACTAACCATTGGAGGATATGCATGTTTAGCATTGATCTTAACTGCGATATGGGTGAGGGCCTCAGTAATGATGCTCAACTGATGCCATGGATCAGCAGTGCCAATATTGCCTGTGGTTATCATGCCGGAAATGAATCCATCATGCAGCAAACGGTGTTGTTGGCTATGCAATATTCAGTAGCCATTGGCGCGCACCCTGGTTTTGCAGACAAAGCAAATTTTGGAAGAACAGAAAAAAAATTACCACTGAATGAAATGTTTGATTTGGTGGCAGAGCAAGTGTATCTCCTCAAAAAAATTGCAGAACAAAACGGCGCGCAATTACATCATGTAAAACCGCACGGCGCATTGTATAATATGTCGGCCAAAGATGCATTGCTTGCCAATACCATTGCCAAAGCAGTATTTTTAGTAGATAAAAATCTGGTGCTATTTGGATTGAGCGGCAGTTATTCTATTAGGGAAGCGGGAAAAATAGGTTTGCAAACTGCGGCTGAAGTATTTGCAGACAGAACCTATTGTGCCGATGGTAGTTTAACACCCCGCACAGCACCCAATGCCCTGATTGAATCGGAGCAGGTATGTTTACAACAGGTATTACAAATGATACAGCAACAAACCGTAACCTCCACCGATCAGCAAACCATTCCAGTTACTGCAGAAACCATTTGTTTGCATGGTGATGGTACACATGCCGTAACGTTTGCTCAACAGGTATACCAAACATTGCAAACACATTCCATACAAATTCAATCTATCCGTTCTTGAAAAAAATAACCCGATCCTCTGCCGTTTCCGGGGCTGCTTTTTTAATGGCTACTTCTGCCATAGGGCCGGGTTTTTTAACGCAGACAACAGTTTTTACGCAACAACTACTCGCCAGTTTTGGATTTGTAATTCTGATCTCTGTATTGCTGGATATTGGCGCGCAAATGAATATCTGGCGCGTATTGGCCGTAACCGAAAAGCGTGCACAGGATATTGCCAATGAACTTTTACCCGGACTGGGTTATGTAGTGGCCGCCCTGATTGTAATTGGTGGCCTCGCCTTTAATACAGGAAATATTGCAGGTTGCGGGTTGGGGTTGAATGTATTAACCGGGATGGATACATTAACCGGCGCATTTATTAGTTGTGCTATTGCATTGGTTATTTTCTGGATGAAGGAAGCAGGTAAGGCCATGGATTTTTTTTCGAAAATAATGGGGGTGGTGATTTTTGTTTTAACTCTCTACGTTGCCTTCAGTTCGCATCCGCCGGTTGGCGAAGCGTTGTATAGAAGTGTGGTGCCAGAAAAATTGAGTGTAGTGGCTATTGTAACATTGGTAGGCGGAACGGTAGGTGGATATATTTGTTTTGCAGGTGGACATCGTTTACTGGATGCAGGTATTAAAGGACAGGCCGCTTTACCCGAAGTAACCAGGAGTTCTGTTACCGGTATTCTTATCACTGCTGCTATGCGGGTAATTTTATTTTTGGCTGTGTTGGGGGTGGTAGTAAAGGGCGGTGTGCTGGATGCAGGTAACCCACCGGCTAGTGTTTTTAAACTTGCTGCCGGACAAATCGGCTATCGTTTTTTTGGTGTGGTTATGTGGGCGGCTTCCATCACATCGGTAGTAGGTGCTGCGTATACATCGGTTTCATTTCTGAGAACCTTTCATCCATTTATAGAGAAGCATTACAGGTGGTTCATCACTTTTATTATCCTGTTCTCAACCCTTGTATTTGCCATAGTAGGTAAACCGGTAAAAATTCTGGTTACTGTAGCTGCACTAAATGGATTGGTATTACCGATAACACTTGCCGTAATGTTAATAGCATCCAGAAAAGTAAAGCTGGTAGGAAATTACAAACATCCGCTTGTATTACAAATTGCGGGATGGATAGTAGTAGTGGTAATGAGTTGGATGGGCTATCTTACTATTCATAACTGGTTTACCCAATAGTAGTTGGTTTGCTGGTATGATCCAGTAAGCTGTTAGCTGATTGTTCTGGTGAAACAGCAGCTAATTCTATTTTGGTAAACAGCTCCGTAAAATTTTCACGGTTCTGTAAACTCTTCAGGTAAAATTTATCGTAATAGGTTAGTAATATATCAAAGCATTCTTTGATATTATCTTCTATTAAAAAATTAATGGCGTTTTTTGTTTCTAATCCACCCAATTTTTTCTTGATGCGTATAATCGCATTCACCAGTTTTTCTTTTTCAAATTTGCCATATTGCTCCACAATAAAATTCAGCCGTTCTTCAAAAGGAATATTTAAAAAGAAAACCTGCTTCTTACGCATCTGGCTAAAAAAAACAGTAGGGATATTTACTTCGCCTATTCGTTGGCTTTCATCTTCAAGCCATAAGTAAGGGACTGCATCTGTTTTGGCTGTTATCTTCCATTTGTCATCCACGCTCTTCAACTCTCCTGCCAATACATTTTCAAACATTTCCTGCGAAGGTTGTTTGGGTTGACCCATGCTGCCAAAAGCGGAGCCCTTGTGGTGTGCTAAATGTTCCAGATCAATAACGGGCAATTCTTTTTTAGCCAATGCATGCAGGGCTTCTGTTTTACCACTTCCCGTAAATCCACCCAAAATGCGAATGGGATATTCTTTTTCAAATTGTAGTAACACCCATTTCCGATAAGCTTTATACCCGCCTGCAAGCGTATATACTTTATATCCATACAGATCAAGTAACCATGCTACACCCGCACTACGCATGCCACCACGCCAGCAATGAACAAGTACGCAATTCGCAGTAGCAGCAGGCAGTTCTTTTTGTTTACTGGCAACTGGCAACTGCCAACTGGCAACTATTTTTTCCACTTCCTCCACCATCTTAACCATCTTAACACCATAGTACTCCAATCCCAGCTTAATGGCTTTCTGTTTGCTTTCCTGTTTATAGGCAGTACCTACTACTTTTCTTTCTTCATCTGTAAACAAGGGTAAACTAACGGCACCGGGTATATGGGCATGCAAAAACTCACCCGGACTGCGAACATCCAGTACAGGATGTGCTTTGCTAAGTGCCATAAATTCTTCAATGTTCACACGGGTTAGGGCCATGTAACAAATGTAAGGGGAGATTTTTGTAACTTTTGCCCGTGAAACAGTTATTGATCATACGACATGCCAAGAGTAGCTGGGCTTTGGTTGGCCAGGATGATTTTGATCGTCCGCTAAACGAACGCGGACATAAACATGCGCCAATGATGGCAAAACGATTAATAGATAAGAAGATTGCCATTGATGTAATGATTACCAGTCCGGCTAACCGGGCATTAACCACCGCCAATTATTTTGCAGATGGCTATGCTTTGAAAAAGGGGCAGTTAGCTATTATTCGTAAACTATATCATGCCCGTTCCGCAATATTTTATAATGTGGTATCAGAGATTGATGATGTGATAACCAGTGCTGCTGTTTTCTCGCACAATCCCGGCATTACCGATTTTGTAAATGAGTTAACCACTACCAAAATAGACAATATGCCCACCTGCGGCATTTTTGCCATTAAAGCAGATATAGATTCCTGGAAAGATTTTAAGACTGCTAAAAAAACATTTTGGTTTTTTGATTATCCGAAAATGTAAGCGTCTTTTTAGAAATGCAAAATTTTCGTTGTAAGCTTCTAGCTGTTAGCCGCGAGCTTGACAGGTGCTTATCGAGATAAATAGTGCCCCTATTATGAAATTTCAATAGAGCTATGGTTGTTGAAAACGTTAATTTTAAACAGGCGCTAAGATTCCTTATCTACGAATTTCAGCATATGAAATAATGACACTGTATTATCAACCTGCCTGCTTTTTAAAATTCGCCAGGTATACGCCGGTAAAAATGAGAATAGCAGCAATCAATTTTACCAGACTAACCTGTTCTCCCGCAAAAATGATAGCGATTACTGCAGCAAAAACAGGTTGCGTATAAATATACGCACCGGTAGCAGAAGCGCCAATGATGGAGATGCCATACACGTTTAACAAATAAGCCAAAAAAGTAGCACCTATCGCTACTGCTGCCAATGCCATCCATTGCGAAAAACCAAAAGCTTCCCAGTTGGTTCCAATAAACTCCTGCATACCAAAAGGCAATATCACCAGTGAACCCAGGGTAAAAATCCAGCGCAGCACCTGTATGCCGCTATACACCTGCATCAACGGCCTTACCAGTACCAGGTAAAAAGAATACGAGATGGCATTTATCAGTACCATAATATCGCCCAGTAAAATATTATTTCCTGTGTGCTGTGCATCTTTCAATAAAATTAGTAATGCGGCACCGCCAATGCCCAATAGTAACCCCAAAAATTTTACCCAGGTAAAACTTTCTCTCAGCAGCCATGCGGCAATTAGTGTAATAAAAATAGGCGTGGCCAATGCAAGTAAGGCGCTATGAATAGGCGTGGTTAACGACACACCTTTGATAAAGAAGATCTGGTTAATAACTACACCCGTTAAGGCGCAAAGCAAAAAACGGGGCAGGTGTTTCCGTTGCAGTTTTACTTTACCCGGCTTGAAGAGGAATAGGGTCCAGAATAAAAACAAGCTCACCAGTATGCGAACCACATTCAACGCATAAGGGTGCAAGTAAGCAGGTGTGATGTATTTAACAATGGCATAGTTGGCTCCAAAAATAATATTGGCACCTATTACGGCAACATGGGCTTTGGTGTTACGGGTCATGCGGTGTAAATGTAAGGAGAGTTTGTGGGAGGAGGGAATCGTAGGCGTGAATCGTCAGTCGTGAATCGTGAGTAATTTTTTTTGTATCATAACCTATTCGATTAAAAATGATAACTGCCCACTGCCCACTCACGTCTCACGATCTCTTCTCCACCACTCTTCGGTATACTTTCATATCAATCGCTTTCTCGCTTTTGGCAATGATTACCGTAGCAACGGTATTGCCGATCATATTGGTGAGGGCCCTTCCTTCGCTCATGAAGCGGTCTACACCAATCAGCAAAGCGAGTCCTTCCAGTGGAATTACTTTAAGTATGGTTAAGGTAGAGGTTAATACAATAAACCCACTTCCGGTTACACCGGCCGCACCTTTACTCGTTACCAATAATATTCCAATGATGGTGAGTTGTTGCGATAAAGAAAGGTCTATGTTGAATACCTGCGCTAGAAATATGGTAGCCATGCTTAAATAAATGGTGGTACCATCGAGGTTAAAACTATAACCGGTGGGAATGATCAATCCTACCACACTGCGTTCGCAACCTGCCGCTTCCAGTTTTTCCATAATATTCGGCAATACCGATTCACTGCTGCTGGCACCCAATACAATCAATAATTCTTCTTTGATATACCCTAGTAATTTCCAAACGCTGAATCCGTAATAGCGCCCTATGAGGTTCAGCACCACAAATATGAAGAACAGGGAAGTGATGTAATAGCACAATAATAATTTACCTAAAACAACAAGGCTGGTGAAGCCAAATTTACCAATGGTGTAAGCCATACCGCCAAAAGCACCTATCGGACTAAACTTCATCACAATATGAATCACATTAAAGAAAGCCTTATTCAGGTTTTCAAAAACAGAAACGAGTTTGGCTCCACCGGTTCCCATTTTGGTAATGGCTACGCTGAATAGCACACCAAAAAATAAAATCTGCAGCAGATCTCCTTTGGCAAATGAGTCGATAATATTGGTGGGAATAATATGCGAGAAGAACTCGCCCCAGTTCATGTCCTTAGCGGCTGAGGTATATTTATCTAAATTTTCTTTGGGAAGTTGATCCGTACTGATACCGGCACCAGGCTGTAATACATTGGCCACTACCAAACCAATCACTAATGCAAAGGTGGTTACAATTTCAAAATAGAGCAAACCCTTACCACCTACCCTGCCTACTTTTTTAAGACTACCTGCACCAGTTATGCCCAAAACGATGGTTAAAAAAATCACCGGGCTGATCACCATTTTGATCATATTAATAAACCCATCACTAATAAGCTTGGCCGTTGGCGCAAACGCAGGAAACAACCACCCCACAAATACACCCAATGCAATACCAATGATTACCTGTACATAGAGAACTTTTAGATATTTCATTGGCAGTAGCTGATTTTGGTGTGGTAAACTACAAAAAAGTCCATAGACCATAGTCCATTGACCATGGTCTATGGACTATGGTCTACTAATCCATCTTCTCCGGCCGCATTTGCGGGAAGAGTAATACATCTTGTATAGATACCTGGTTGGTCATCATCATACACAAACGATCGATACCGATGCCGATGCCTGAGGTAGGTGGCATACCATATTCAAGTGCACGCAGAAAATCATGATCAATGAACATGGCTTCATCATCACCGCGCTCCATCAGTTTGGCCTGTTCTTCAAAACGTTCGCGCTGGTCAATGGGGTCATTCAATTCGGTATAGGCGTTCGCAATCTCTTTCCCATTTACCATCAGCTCAAAACGCTCTACCAGTCCGGGTTTGCTGCGATGCTTTTTGGTAAGCGGACTCATCTCCACCGGATAATCAATAATAAAAGTGGGTTGTAAATACGTGTGCTCGCTTGTAGCACCAAAGATTTCATCAATGAGTTTGCCTTTTCCGATATTACCTGGCACATCAATTTTTAGTTGCTTACACACATCGCGTAAACCCGCCTCATCTTTATCGGTTACATCAATACCTGTATTTTCTTTAATGGCATCATGTATGCTGATGCGTTTGAAGGGTGCTTTAAAGTTGATGATCTTATCTCCCAAAGGAACATCGGTAGTACCATGCAGGGCGATAGCAATCTTTTCAAACAATTGTTCGGTGGTTTCCATCATCCAGAAATAATCTTTGTATGCGGTATACCATTCCAATACGGTAAACTCAGGATTGTGCGTTCTATCCATCCCCTCATTTCGAAAATTGCGGCTGAACTCATATACCCAATCAAACCCACCCACGATCAATCGTTTTAAATACAGCTCATTGGCGATGCGCAGGTAGAACGGAACATCCAGTGCATTGTGATGCGTAATGAACGGTCGTGCCGCTGCGCCCCCGGGAATGGCCTGCAAAACGGGCGTATCCACTTCCAGTGCACCCTGGCTATTCAAAAACTCACGGATGGTATTGATGAGCTTAGTTCGCTTTACAAACGTTTCTTTTACTTCGGGGTTGATGATCAGATCCACATAACGCTGACGATAACGAAACTCAGGATCGGTTACGGCATCAAATACATTTCCTTCCTCATCCCGCTTAATAACCGGTAAGGGCTTTAATGATTTAGTAAGCAGCGTTAACGTCTGTGTATGAATGGAAGTTTCTCCGGTTTTTGTAATAAAACCATAACCGTTAGCACCAATAATATCTCCGAGGTCTAGACCATGCTTTACTACATTATCCCAAAACGATTTGTCTTCATCCGGGCACAGATCATCTCTTTTTGCATACAATTGAATGATGCCTTTGCTATCCTGTATCTTAATAAAAAATACTTTACCCTTATCATTGATACTCATGATACGACCCGCTACACAAACCGATGCAAATTGCTCTTTGGTTTCTTCAGTATACTGCTCCTTTATATCTGTTGAAAAATGGGTAACTGGATACAAGGGCGCAGGAAAAGGATCGATACCGGCTTCCTGCAGTTTTACCAGTTTCTCACGACGGATCAGTTCCTGCTCAGACAAATGTGTTTGACTCATATTTTTCTTAGTTACTTACAAAGGGCAAATTTAGCTTTTCTATTTTAAACATAGAACGCTAAATGCTGAATACCGAATGCAGAACGCCAAAGCTGAAAGACTGTTTATGAAACTGCGCGTTTACGGCATTGTGTGTGTAACATGATGCTTTATATCTATTACGTTTTGCGTTACGCATGATAAACATCTGGGTTATGCAACTGCATAAAGCGTTGCGCTATTTCTTCGGATAGGGGTTCCCATCCAAATTGTGTGTACAAACCATGCGCATCACGTGTACCTAGCATCCACCTGCGCATGCCCTGAAGCTCTGGATGTGCGTGTATGGTTTCCATCAGCCATTTAGATAAGCTTTTGCCGCGATGTTGAGGTAATACAAATACATCTGCCAGGTAAGCAAATGTGGCTTTGTCTGTGACAAGTCTGGCAAAACCTATTTGTTTTTGTTGATAGAAAATACCAAAGCAGAAAGAGTTCTGCAATGAACGCTGCACTACATCAACCGGAATATTTTTTGCCCAGTAAGATTCTTCTGACAAGTATTGATGAATCACGGCCAGATCCATCTGATCTGAACCGATTTGGATGGTATAGCCCAGCTTTTGCGGGTCAGGATATTTTTCCATGAAATAGTTTTTGGTATATTTCTTTCCGATCCATTTGACGAAGATCACCTGGTTGCAGGCCGTCGATTGTTAGTTCTTCTAGCCGGTAACGGATTAGTCGTAAAGTAGGAAATCCTGTTTTAGCGGTCATTTTTCTCACCTGTCTGTTTTTACCTTCTGTTAAAATCATTTGTATCCATGGTGCGGGAATTTCATTTCTAAAACGGATTGGCGGATTGCGTTCCGGAACCACAGGTTCTTTTTCAAATAGTTTTGCGCCACAGGGTTTGGTCGGATATAATTTTCCATCCACATTAATCGTTACACCGTTTTGTATTTGTGTAATAGCATTTGCATCAATCGCTCCATCTACCTGTACCCAATATTCTCTTTCATGTGCAAATGCAGGATCGAGTATGCGATGATTTAAAGTGGTATCATTTGTAAGTAATAACAAACCTTCACTATCATGATCCAATCTTCCAACGGGATATACGTCTTTGGGTACCTTAAAAAAATCTGCCAATGTTTGTTTTCCATCCACTGCAGAAAATTGTGAAAGCACCAGATACGGTTTGTAAATTATGTAGTAGTGATTCATACAAAAACAAAAGTCCCGCAGAAGCGAGACTTTGTATATGGATGGGTTAGTAAGTACAGCGAAATAAATTTCCTTACACAATATTAAAAAGACTTTTAACTAATGCAAAAATTTTTTTAAACAATTTTATTAACATTTTGACTGCGGATGTGGATTGCCTGCTACGAACTGCCTATTTTTTTAAACAGTTTTTTTGATGATGTGGCAAACTATTTTTTGTCATTACATTTTTCAATTCCGCTGAAACATTGATGAATAAAGAGTTTCAGGCTATTGCTAATAAAACAGTATCATGAGCTCGCGTAAAATTTCTGTTGTAATTTTAACTGAAAACACGCCGGAGAATTAGCCGAAAACAGTTAAAAAAAATTTCTCCTGAAACCGTATCATTACCTTTGATTTTTCTAAAAATCCCCGTTTATGAAGTTTCCAGCACCTGTTTCCGTAAAATGGTTAGCCGATTTGATACAGGCAGAAGTATCAGGAAATATTTCTGCAACCGTATCCGGCATCAACGAAATACATAAAGTAGAGCAGGGTGATCTGGTATTTGTTGACCATCCAAAATACTACGACAAGTGTTTGAACAGTGATGCAAGTTGCATCATCATCAACACAAAAGAGGTAACCATACCTGAAGGAAAAACTATTTTTATTGTTGCAGAACCTTTTGAAGCTTACCTGAAAATTGTTACACATTTTCGTCCGTTTACGGCCGCAGAAAAATCTGTGAGTGATGATGTATTGGTTGGTGAAGGCTCTGTAATTATGCCAAATGTTTTTATTGGAAAAGAAGTACGCATCGGAAAAAATTGTGTGATACATCCCAATGTTTCTTTACTTGATTATACTAACATTGGAGACAATGTAGTGATACAGGCAGGATGCGTTATTGGTAGTGATGCCTTTTATTACAACACTAAAAAAGACCGTGCCGTATGGTACAAAAGAATGCAGAGTTGCGGCAGTGTGGTTATTGAAAACGATGTAGAAATTGGCGCAGGTTGCACCATTGACAGAGGCGTTACCGCTGAGACACGGATTGGTGCCGGTACCAAGATGGATAATATGGTTCATATCGGCCATGATACCACGGTAGGTAAAAACTGTTTGTTTGCCGCACAGGTAGGTATTGCCGGCGGTACCATTATAGAAGATGGGGTTACGCTTTGGGGACAGGTAGGCGTTAGTAAAACCCTCACCATAGGAGCCAATGCTGTTGTACTGGCCCAAAGTGGTGTGCCTTCTTCTTTGGCGGGGGGTAAAACCTATTTTGGTTACCCTGCAGAAGATGCTTCCATTAAAAGAAGAGAACTGGTATGGATTAAACGCATACCGGAATTGTGGAAGAAAGTGATGGAGTAGGGTAATACAACAACGTCATTTCGAACAAAGCGAAGCGACGTGAGAAATCTTATGCGGCGATCAGATTTCTCCTCGTCGTTCCTCCTCGTCGAAATGACGTTACGTTTTAATAATACCTGGCTCTATTTTTTCAGCAATGCTAATTGCTGCCTTGCATTGGCATCACCCGGTTGTAATACCAATACTTTTTCATAAGCAGTTATGGCACCATTTGTGTCGCCTGTTTTTGCCAATGCCTCTCCCAAACTATCAAATACACCCGCTGTTTCGGGGTATAGAAATGTGTTTAGTTTAAATATATTCAAGGCTTCTGCTTTTTCTCCGGCAGCCAGTTGAACATATCCATAGGCATTGAATTCACCGTAATGCCTGCATAAAGGTTTTAGTATGTTTACCAGGCTTTGTAATGCAGCATCATTCATATTCTTTTTGCGGGTGCTTACCTGCCTGGTCCAATAATCAATGGCTTTGTAATTGGGTTGATAGGATTGTTGCAGTATGGCCAACAGGTCTTTCTCCAGCGAAACCACGGGCGACTCAACAATTCTGCCCAATTCTTTTTTTTCATCGTACAGAATAAATGTGGGTACATGGTGTATGGCCAATCCTTTTTCTTCGTGTTGCGGACTTTGCTTATACCTGTCTGTACTGTTATCAACAAAAATCAGGTTTAGTTTATCGGTCTCCATACCCGCAGCTTCTAACAATTTAATCATGCGTGGCACTTCGCGTTTACTATCACCGCACCAGGTGCCAAGAAAAATATCCATTCGTTTGTTTTGGAGTAAGGGTTTTGCTATTTCTATAGAAGCCTTATCTACCGAATAGCTATTGTAAGATTGATCATACCAAGCTTTGTAATTGTTTTGTTGCAAGGCCGATAATGATGCATGGCCAACAAGAATGGTTTGTCCGGCTTCATTTTTAATTTCATTATATACAACAGGTGTAATTGCAGGTAAGGTTGCACGATGGCAGGCCGCCGCCATTACGCAAATGGCAGCAACCATGAAAATAGATTTCATGATAAGTGTATTAAGTATGAGTAAATAGATACGACCCATTACCCCACTACAAAGCAGGCGCAACAGGTAAAGTAGCAGATAGATTACTTAACACTTTGGTGGATGAAAAACAGCTTTTGAAAAAGAAGCTGTAAAAAAGAGAGCTGGACTTATTGGGTAGATGGTGTTACATTCTGCAGACAAACAAACAGCGGTAAAGCTGGTTACGCTGAGGTACTTCCAATCGGCCTTTATAGAAATATCTCTTTGCTTATCGGGTTGATCGGAGTTAATGGGAATGGCATCGATATCGATATCTATAATTCGGTTACAATCGCACAAACGTGGATCTGTATTGGCGAGCAACTGTATGGAACAATCTGCATACGCCAATATCTTGGCCACATGCGGTGCATATAATGATAGTGACAAGAGGATGGTGACAATGTGTTTCAGTGTGGCAGATTGATATTACAAGTTATGCATTTTCTGTAATTCTCCGCAAATACGCTTAATAGAATCGGAAACCGGTGCATACGAAAAATCAGGAAAGGCTTTGGTGAGTTTGATATTATCAAACTGCACTTTGGCAGCAGCTGTGCGGGCCGTTTCTTTGGTAAGCATGGGATCTTTTCCGGTAAACAAGGATTTGAATGCTTCCAACCGCCATACAATGGCTGCCAATAAAGGCGTTACTTTTTTATGCGGCGGTTTTTTACCGAAGTTCTGAGCCATTTGTGTAAACACTTCTCTATAAGAAAGATTATCGGCACAAAGAATAAAACGCTCTGCACTTACAGAACTGTTCATAAGCAGGGTCATAGCTTTCACTACATCTGCCACATCCACAAAACCGCCCGTACCTTCTGTGTACCAGGGAAATTCATCGTAAGCAGATTTGAATAATTCGGAAGATCCTTTTTCCCAATCGCCTGCACCTAAAATAATTACGGGGTTTACCATTACGGCATCCAGCCCTTCACCAATACCACGCCATACTTCCATTTCGGCAAAATATTTTGTTTTACCGTATTCGCTGTTACTGGTTTCTTCAGACCAGTTCATGGTTTCATTAATGGCTTTGTCTTCGCGTATCCTACCCAGTGCAGCAACCGAACTTACAAAAACCAGTTTACGAATGCTGGCATTGATGCAGGCATTTACAACATTAGCCGTTCCGTCTACATTGGTTTGGTGAAGCAGTTCTTTTTGTTTGGGATTAAAGGAAACAATGGCTGCGCAATGATATACATCTGATACATCATGCATCGCTTCTTCGAGAGCAACTACATCAAGTATATCGCCTTTTACCCATTCAATACCATCACTCCCCGTTATGTTTGGAATAGCTGATCGATATAAGGCGCGTACTTTCTTACCCTCTTTCACCAGCTGTGTTACCAGGTGTGAGCCTACCAATCCACTTGCGCCGGTTACTAATATCATAGAAGGGTGTTTGTACGAAGATAGGATGTGAATCGTGAATTGTGAGGCTTGAATCGTGAGACATGAGGCGTGAGAAAATATGCTTCCCTCACGACTGACGATTCACCCTAATTGCATTTGCCGCACTTACCGCTCACCACCACATCAGTTTGTGTTGCCAAAAATCCGGTAGGTAAACTAACATTGGGTATGGTGATATTATCGAGGCAATAGGTAGTACCACAATCATCGCACATAAAATGTACATGGTTATCGTGGTGATGGCCTTCGCTGCAGGCATCTTTGCACAATGCATAACGAACCGAATTATCTGCCGTAGGAATGGTATGGATAATACCTTTTTCAACAAAGGTTTGTAAGGTGCGGTAAATAGTAACCCTGTCGAACTCTGTGCCGCTTTGGTTTTCAATATCGGCATGTGCCAAAGCACCTTTTGCGCGTACAAACAGTTCCAATATTTTTTTACGGCTGTCTGTAATACTCAGCTGGTTTTTTTTCAGGGTTTCAATGATACTGTACATCATGGCAAAGCTTATTGCGGGCTGTTACTAAAGATCCCATTTACAAAATTACCGGTACCTGCTTTCTCGGCCAGTAAGGCTTTGATGTCTTTTTTCAACCTGTCCAGCTCTGGTTGTTTTAATCCATCATAGATCTGACCACGCACTTTACCATTCTTATCAACCAATGCAAAAAACTGTGTATGAATAAATTGGTCTTCAATTTTCTCAACATTGTTTTTTGGATCGTCCAGTAAATAAGCACTGCGTGCAAGCTGGTAGAGACTGTCTTTACGCCCGGTAAGAAATACCCATTTTTGTGTATTCACCTGCAAAGAATCGGCATATCGTTTTAAGCGGGGAACAGAATCTGTTTCGGGATTGCAGGTATGTGATACGATCAAAAAATCAGGTTCATTTTTAAATTGTTCATACACCACTTTCATATTGGTATTCATTTTAGGGCAAATGCCTTTGCAGGTAGTGAAGAAATATTCTACAACAGATACTTTACCCAGCATATCCCTGTCTGTAAATACCAACCCGTCCTGTGTGGTAAAATGAAAAGGTTTCACATAACTAATCACTGCTAATTTGGTTTTCCAGGTATCGGTTCCTCTGAAAAGAAAAAAGTAAAAGCCCAGTACCAAGACTCCAAAAAACAACAAGTAACCCATCAATTTCTTACTCATATGGTTCTTTATTTTGCAAAGTTACACCGCATTTGGCTTATGTAACGGATATGAAAAGATTCCGTTATGATACACTTTGAAAATCCGCTTACATACCGCGCTTTTGTGTATATTTTTTCTCGCCAAGGCGCAAAGGCGCGGCAGTAGCACCAAAGATGTAACAAATATTTTGCAACAATGTTGCATTAGCGTAGTTTTGACATATATGAATGTAAAGATCAACTGGGATGCATTGGGTATTACCACTTCGCTTGCCTGCGCCATCCATTGTGCATTATTGCCTTTATTTTTAAGCAGTCTGCCCTTATTTGGTATTAATATTATTGAGAACATTGGCTTTGAGTATGGAATGATAGCGCTTGCTTTTGTGGTAGGGTCTTATTCTTTTTATCATGGCTTTAAAAAACACCACCATAGTTGGTTGCCTTTTACTTTATTCACCATTGGTATTGCCTGCCTGCTGGCTAAAATGACCTGGCATGAATGGCGCAACTGGTTTTTATTGCCTGCGGTTGTGTGTATTGTGGTGGCGCATGTGCAAAATCATAGGATGTGCAGGGGGCATAATCATGCGCATTCGGATGATTGTAATCATTAACCACCCCGTCCACCACCCCGTCCACCACCCCGGCCTTTTGCTAAGCCGCTTAGGCCACCCCTCCTTTGCGGGGCAAAGGAGGGGAAATTATACTTACATTATACTTCGTGATTCGTTATTCAATATTCTATATTCACTATGCAATAGTGTAGCTCATTCCGCCATCTTTCTCATCTTTTAATTGTACACCTAACGCTAATAGTTCATTACGGATTTTATCACTGGTTACAAAGTCTTTGCGGCCTTTGGCTTCCTTACGGATATCGATCAATAACTGTAGTACACCATCTAATTTTCCATCATCATTGGCGCGCTCATTTTTTAAACCGAAAATTTCTTCTACAAATATTTTTAATTGCTGCTGTAGTAAGGTAACCGTAGTTGCTGCAAGTGCAGTGGCAGGAATATGTTTGTCTTTTATGGAATTGATAACCGATGCCAACTCAAACATATTGGCCAATACTTTAGCCGTGTTCAGGTCATCATCCATAAATTCTGCAAACTCATTCACGAGCTTCTGTACTTTTTCATCCAGTGTTTTATCTGCCGCTTGTGCACCGGCTACTGCAGACTGGCCACCAAGCCACTCATAGGCTTCCATCAATCGCTTCAATGCTTTTTCTGATGCCTGTAAGGCTTCATTACTAAAATCTAATGTTCCGCGGTAATGACTTTGCAGGATAAAAAAACGAATGGTCATGGGATGATACGCCTGTGTCAATAACGGATGCTCACCATTGAATAGCTCACTTAGTTTGATCACGTTATTATAACTCTTACCCATCTTACGGCCATTGATGGTGATCATGTTATTGTGCAGCCAGTAACGGGCCGGCATTTTATGATTGCAAACTGTGCTTTGCGCAATTTCACATTCATGGTGCGGAAACTGCAGATCCATACCACCGCCATGTATGTCGAATTCTTCGCCCAGGTATTTGGTGCTCATGGCAGAACATTCAATATGCCATCCCGGAAAACCCTCGCCCCATGGGCTTTGCCAGCGCATAATGTGTTCTGGGGGTGCATTTTTCCAGAGGGCAAAATCACTTTTATCTTTTTTCTCTTCCTGTCCATCCAGTTCACGCGTGGTATCTAACTGGTCGTCTAATACACGGCCACTGAGTATGCCATAGGGTTGGCCTTTTTTTGAATAATCAGTATTGTATTTCTCTACATCAAAATACACAGAACCATTGGATACATACGCGTATCCATCGGCAATGATTTGTTTAATCATTTCTATCTGTTCAATAATATGTCCTGTTGCCGTTGGTTCAATACTGGGTGGCAGGTTATTCAAACGGTTCATAGCCCAATGAAACAGGTTGGTATACTTCTGTACCAGTTCCATGGGTTCCAGTTTTTCCAGTATGGCTTTTTTACTGATCTTATCTTCTGCCTCACGACCTTCTTCTTCAAAATGGCCGGCATCGGTCAGGTTTCTTACATAACGTACTTTATAGCCATTGTGCATTAGGTATCGATACAACACATCAAAGGTTATATAAGGCCGCGCATGGCCCAGATGACTTTCGCCACTAACCGTGGGACCACACACATACATACCAACATAGGGCGCATTAATGGGGGTAAAGGTTTCTTTTTGACGGGTAAGTGAATTGTATACTTTAAGTGGCATGTGTATGTGTAATTACGTTTAAAACATTGGGTTGAAACAAACCGGTATCAATCCGGCATACGGAAAGGGCTGCAGTATCAGCAGCAGCAACAGCAGCAATATGTGTGCAGGTGGTTCATTGAATGGCGAAGATATTTTATTTTTTCAAAAGAAGATCAGTTACCAGCATAATATGATCGCTCAGGTCCTCATCTATCATATCAAACTGTTGTACCTCAAAACGTTTATCGGCCAGAATATAATCAATGCGTAAGGTTGGTGCCAGTGAAATAAATGTACGACCGATACCAAAACCTTTCTTTAAAAAAACATCCTGCTTATCGCCTTTGATGTGAAAATAAGCGTAAGAATTGGGCACATCATTAAAATCGCCACAGATAACAGACGGGTAAGGGCTTTTTTTCATTTCCTCGCTAACAATGTTTGCCTGAATACCCCTGCGGCTGAAAGCCAGTTTCATTTTTCGCAGAATACTTTTAGAAGCAGCCAATGTTTCATCATCCTGATCCCTGATCTTTTCCAGATTGGTATAATCCGCTTTTTTAAATTTGAAAGATTGGAGGTGGGTAGTGTATACGCGAATGGTATCTTCTCCTTTTACAATATCGGCGTAGATAAGACTTTCGGCTACCGGGTAATTTATTTTGCCTGAATCGATAATAGGAAATTTTGAAAAAATGATGCAACCCGACTCGTAATGATCATTCGTACGCTGGTAATCTTTGGAAAAATAATGATAGCGGTATGTTTTGGAAAGAAGTGAAATATTATCGGCATGTTTGGCATTGTTAAACTCCTGCAAACAAATGACATCGGGTTGCAGTTTTTGAATACTTGCGGCCATTTCGTTGGGGATCCTTCTTTTTACATCGGGAATTTTAGAGAGCCCGTTAAAGCTTTGTACATTCCAGTCTATGATGCGCAAAATATTATCATGCCTTCGTTTACTAAAACCTGCACCCGGGTGCCAGGCAAACAATACAATGATCTGCTGCCAGCCCAAAGCCAGTGTTAACAAGGGTATCCATACCATACGGGGTTTGGCCAACAGCCAGAAGATCACATAAAAAATCAGAACCAACAGCAGATAAGGAACAATTAATCCGGTAAAACCATTCAGCCACCAACGGGCGGGATTCACATAAGGAGAAAGACAGGCAACCAGAAACAATAACGAAACAATTACATTGATCGTAACGAGCAGGGTTTTGGTTGCGCGGCGAAAAACATTTTTAGCCATGCATGAAATTACTGAAAAAGAATAAGTGAGGGAGTAATAGTTGAAGCCCGTTTAAAATGCAAGATTTTCGTTGTAAGCTCCTAGCTATTAGCTGTGAGCCACGAGCTTAACAGGTGCTTATCGAGATAAGTAGTACACCTATTATGAAATTTCAACAGAACTATGGTAGTTGAAAACTTTAATTTTAAACAGGTTCCTAATAGTTCCTTATGTTGGCACTATTAACTTTTAACTAACTCAGGTCCTCGCTGCTGGCGCGTTTTAAGAATTCTTTTTCTTCCTCTGTTAAAAACTGGTAGCCTTGTTGGTTAATCTTATCCAGAATGGCATCCAGTTTTTGCTGGGTTACGTTGGATATTTTTTCGTAAGGCTTTTTATCTGCCTGGTAAAAGAGCTTGTCTTTTGGCGAACTCTTTTTGTGTTTTTTTTCGGGACTAAACAGATCGTCCAGCCAGTTCATCAGATCAATCATCCATGCACCCCAATCCTTATTTCTTCGTAGTTGCCTCACAAAAAAGTAGCCTATGGCACCACCGGCAAGATGGCCTGCACCTATACCTGCATTGGCACTGGCCAGTGTGGCAAAATCTATCGCTACAAAAATTAATGTAAGTACCCACAGAGGAATGCCTCCATTGATCAGTGGAAATATGCGGTAATCCGGAGCCAATGTAGTGGTAGCTACCGCGATTGCCATAACTGCGGCACCTGCGCCAATCAGGGGTTCGGTGGTACCAATACTTTTTTCCAGCACTGGAAACAGGTTATTGATGAGGAGAAAAACTAGTCCGCCAACAAAACCTCCATATAAATAAATAGGAATGAGTTTATTATTTCCTGTTAAATCCTGCAGTATATAACCAAAGCACCATAGCCACAAACAACTGCTGATTAAATGCCAAACGCTGTGGTGTGTAAACATATAAGTGAACAATGTCCATGGGCGTGATAGCATACCATCCAAGGAAGCGGGCAGTGTAAACCAGTTCAGTATCTGTTTGTAAAAAAATTCGAGGGGAATATCAGAAAGAAAGTAAACAATTTTGACAAAATTGATCAGCACAAAAACCAGTGATATGACAGCGAATAAAAATACAAGCGCGTTGTTATCCGCTCCTAGTAATATATTCCGGCTGGTTTTGTAAGGTTTGGGCATAAAATTATTTTATCTGATACAACTGAGACAGTACTCCTTAATAGAACGTTTTTTTATTGGTTTTGTTCCATGTCATCACAATTAACAATCCCACAATAGCGCCGCCGATATGTGCCCAGCGTGCTACATTATCGCCACCAGAGTTACGGATGGCGAAGAATAGTTCATATCCAAAATACAGCAGTCCGATCCATTTGGCTTTTACCGGTATCAGAAAATAAATATAGAGATAGGTATTGGGAAAGAGGTATACAAAAGCTGCCAATACACCAAACACGGCACCACTGGCACCAATGGTACTGGTGTTTAGGTTGTTCTGATAATAAGCAGTGATCTGCTCAAACACTTTAGAGAGAAAACCATTGTTATCAGGGTTGGCCTGAATAAAACCAATGAGTTCATCCCTGCGTTCAAAGCCGATATTGTGTTTGAGAATAAAATTGATCATAGCATCGGGCTGAAAATTTCTGCCTGATGCCCCTGTTTGGATAATAGCTGTATATTCTTTTACCATAGGCACCAGCTCATAACTTAAAAACAATAAGTGTATGAAGGATGCCCCTAATCCGCAAACGAGGTAAAAAGTAAGAAAGCGTTTAGAGCCCCAAAGGTTTTCCAGTACAGAACCAAACATCCACAAGGCAAACATATTTCCGAAAATATGGCCGATATCACCATGTAAAAACATATGCGTTACCAGTTGCCATGGCTTAAACAAACTGCTTTGCCAGGCATGCAGCGCAAAAACTTCTTCAATAGAAAAGGAAACATTGGGGCCTTTAAATGTGTTTTGCGCAAGAAAGATCAACCCGTTTATGATCAACAGGTTTTTGACAATGGTGGGTAATATTTCGAAGCGACTGGGTCTGAATTCTGTCATAAATATGCGCTATCAATTTCCAAAGCCTAAATAAGGAGATGGAAAGTTTTTAAATGATTCTGTTGCAAAATTAGTACTCTCTGGTTATCTCTATAACCCTTTTCCTTTTCGGATATGTTATGCTTTCAGCTTTAGCTGTACCACATTTTCTATATGCAAGGTATGCGGGAACATGTCTACCGGCTGAATTTTTTCTACCCGGTATTTTTCATCCAGCATGGCCAGATCTCTAGCCTGTGTTGCCGGGTTGCAACTTACATATACTACCACTGGTGCCGCAATCTCTAACAACTTTTTAACCAACTTTTCGTGCATACCTGCTCTTGGGGGATCAGTTATGACTACATCGGGGCGACCATGGGTGGCAAAAAAAGCATCATCGCAGATATCGATCACATCCCCCGCAAAAAAATCAGCGTGTTGTATGCCATTCAATGCCGCATTCTTTTTGGCATCTGTAATGGCATCTGCCACTACTTCTACGCCGATTACTTTTTTGGCAAGTTTACTTACAAAAATTCCAATGCTGCCTGTTCCACAATACAGGTCGTATACGGTTTGGCTGCCATCCAATTCTGCATAATCGCGTGTAATCTGGTATAATTTTTCTGCCTGTTTGGTATTGGTCTGAAAAAAAGATTTTGGACTGATGATAAAGGAATAGTCTTCCAGTTTCTCCATAATATATCCCTTACCAAAATAGGTTTGCGGGTCCAGATCAAACAGGCTGTCGTTCTTTTTGGTATTGATGGTATATAATAATGTAGTGATCTGCGGAAACTGTTGCAGCAACTGATCCAGCAGTTTTGTGCGCATCGCTTCGTTTTCATAGCCCAATACCAGATTGATCATCAACTCACCGGTAGTGGTATTGCGAACAAACATATTGCGCAGCCATCCTTCGTGGGAGCGGATATTGTAAAATGGCATCTGGTTTTCAATCCCAAACTGCGCCACCGCTTTGCGAATCAGGTTGGTGGGTTCATCCTGCAAATGGCAGGTATCTATCTCTACCACTTTATCAAAAAAGCCACGAACATGAAAACCGGCAGCACCCGGCTGGTCTTTTACAGAAATACCCTCTGCTTTCATTCTTCTGAACTCTTCCGTAGGAATGAATTTGCCGGTTGCAAAAGTATATTCCAGTTTGTTGCGATAGTGTCTTGTTTTCTCGGCCCCTATAATAGGTGACATCTGCGGTAGCTGCACTTTGGCTATGCGAGCGAGATTATCACTTACCTGTTTTTGTTTGTAGTACAACTGCTTATCGTAAGGCAGCATTTGCCACTGGCATCCGCCGCAAACCCCAAAATGGGTGCAGAAGGGGCTAACCCTGTCGGGAGAAAGGCTATGCATTCGAACTGTATGTCCTTCGGCCCAATCGCTTTTGTTTTTCGATAATTGTACATCCACCACATCGCCGGGTACGGCGCCTTCAATAAAAACGACCTTACCCTCTACCCTGGCGAGCGATTTACCTTCGGCGGCATAATCTTCCACCAGAACGTTTTCTAGTACAACTGTTTTTCTTTGTTTCCTCACGGGTGCAAATGTAACTACGAATGGCTATGATTGATAAAGTAGCGATGTATTGATTTTTTGGGAGAGGATTAACGCGTATCAGAGGCTATTTAACTAAATTTACCCCTCATTGATTGAACTATGAAGCAAGCATTACTTACCATTGGGGCTTTTACTGCTGTAATTGGATTGTGGGCACAACAAAAACCAGCTGCCAAACCTGCGGTAAAACCGGCAACATCCAAGGGCAGAAACATCAGCATTACCTTAACCCCGCTGAAAAATTGTAAAGTGTACCTGGGCAGTTATTATGGTAAAACAAAAGCTTTGGTTGATTCGGCCTACCTGGATGGCAAAAGCCAGGGTGTATTTAAAGGAGCTACCAAATTAACCGGAGGTATTTATTTTGTGGTATCGCCGCAGCTAACCATACAGTTTGATTTATTGATGGATGCACAGCAGCAATTCAGTATTGTAGCAGATACGGCTTTAAAAGATAAAGCGGTGATTACCGGTTCTGTTGACAACGACCTGTATAAATCGTATGCTGCTTTTACCGGCACCAAGGGTAGTGCTTTGGCACAACTCGAAAATGCTTATAAATCGGCTACTACCAAAGCCGACTCGGCAAGACTGCGTGAAGAGATTATTAAAACAGATAAAGAACTGCAGGATTATAGGGATAATATCAGTGTAAAATATCCCAATTCACTTTTAGCCATGCTGTTAACGGCTATGAAAAGGCCAGCCACGCCTGCCATACCTGTGGTAAAAGGAAAACCGGATTCAACCTATCCATACCGATATGTAAAAGAGCATTATTGGGATGATGTGTTGTTTAACGACGACCGTTTACTGCGCACGCCTTTTTTTGAACCCAAGCTGGATGATTACTTTAAGAATATGGTTTCTCCTGAACCCGATTCGGTGATCAATGAAGTAAAATATATTTTATTATCAGCACGCAGTGGTAAAGAGATCTATCCTTACCTGCTAACCAAGTTCACCAACAAATACATGAACCCTGAATTTATGGGTCAGGATAAAGTATTTGTGTACCTGTTTGAAAATTTTTATGCCAAGGGCGATACGATGCTATTAAACCCTGCATCGCGTAAAACCATTATTGAAAGAGCCTATAGCCTGATGGCAAACCAATTGGGACAAGCAGCACCACAGCTTGATTTGACGGATACAACCGGCAAAACCATTTCGCTCTATGGTGTAAATGCACCATTTACCGTAGTTACTTTTTGGGATCCTAATTGCGGGCATTGCAAAGAAGAAATTCCCAGAATGGATTCTTTGTACAAAGCCAAATGGAAAAAATATGGCGTGGCTATCTACTCCGTAAATATTTATGAGAACGAAATTCCGGCATGGAAAAAATTCCTGAAAGAAAAAAGTATTTCTAAAGAATGGATACAGGCTTATGAAACCAAGGAAGCCAAAACAGCTGTAGAAAAAGCGGGCAAACCCAATTTTAGACAGTTATATGATATTTTTAAAACTCCAACTGTTTACCTGCTGGATAAAGACAAACACATCATTGCCAAACAACTGAGCCTTGAACAGTTTGATGATTTGATAGAAGCTAAACGGAAAGTGAAAAATTAAGAAAAGAAACGTCATTTCGATCCCGCTTCAGCGGGAGAGAAATCTCATGATGGGTACTCCATTCATGAGATTTCTCCTCGTTCCTCGTCGAAATGACGATTTTTTACCCCACTTCCTTTACCACATTCCAAATCACTTTGGGTTTTCCGAGGGTATAGTAGTGTAAAACAGGAACACCGAATTTTTTTAGCTCCCTGCTCTGTTGTATCAGCCATTCAGTTCCTACCTGCTCACAATCCTGATCGGTTTTACATTTCATGATCTCATTAGAAAGCTCTGATGGAATATCTACATGAAAAATTCTTGGTAAAACAGAGAGTTGTTTTTTATTGGTAATCGGTTTCAATCCGGGTATGATAGGAACCTGGATGCCCATATCCTTACAGGCTTTTACAAAATCGTAGAATTTCTGGTTATCAAAAAACATCTGAGTCATAATATACTCTGCACCGGCATCTACTTTTTGTTTTAGTTTCAACAGGTCTATTTCTAAGTTGGGTGCTTCAAAATGTTTTTCAGGGTAACCGGCTACCCCTGTACAGAAACTGGTTTTACCACCGTTCTTAATATCTTCATCCAGGTAAATACCATTGTTCATATTGTTTACCTGTTGTAACAGATCCAGCGCAAAATGATTGCCGCCTTTCTCGGGTTCAAAAGCAGCTTCATTCTTGGCAGCATCACCACGTAATACCAATACATTATCTATACCTAAGAAATCAAGATCAATCAATGCATCTTCCGTTTCTCTTTTGGTAAACCCGCCACATATAATATGCGGAACGGCGTCTACCTGGTAATGGTTCATGATAGCGGCACAAATACCCACTGTTCCCGGGCGCTTACGTACCTCCACCTTATCAAACGTGCCATCTGCTTTTTTCTTAAACATGGTTTCGCTTCGGTGGTAGGTTACATTGATCCACGACGGTTTGAATTCCATCAAAGGATCCAGATGGTCGTACAAAGAAGAGATGGTTTTTCCTTTCAAAGGAGGCAATACTTCAAATGATACCAGGGTATCTTTTGCCTGCTGTATATGGTCTGTTATTTTCATGCGAGCGTTTCTACAAATAACCGAGATGATCCCGATTGGTTCAAAATGAGTGCAATATACAGCATGATCCATAGAAAAACATGTGTTAAGATGCAGAGGGTATACCCTTTGCAATGTCATAAGCTCTATTTTTGTCAAAACCTTCCGCCTTGAGCCTTACCATTCATACCCGCGACCTGATTAAAAGTTATAAAGGCAGAACCGTTGTTAAAAACGTTTCCATCAATGTGCAGCAGGGTGAGATCGTGGGGTTATTAGGACCGAATGGAGCTGGAAAAACCACCACCTTTTACATGGTGGTAGGGTTGATTAAACCCGATGAAGGCCGTGTATTTCTGAACAATCAGGACATTACCAAACTGCCCATGTACAAACGGGCACAAATGGGCATTGGTTACCTGCCACAGGAAGCCAGTGTGTTTAGAAAGTTAAGTGTGGAAGACAATATTCTGGCAGTATTGGAAATGACCAAACTTACCTCCGGTGAGCGACAGCACAAACTGGAATCTTTACTGGATGAATTTAATCTGCACCATGTTCGAAAGAACAATGGCGATAGCCTGAGTGGTGGCGAAAGAAGAAGAACCGAAATTGCCCGCGCCTTAGCAGTAGATCCTAAGTTTATTTTACTGGATGAACCTTTTGCCGGTGTAGATCCTATTGCCGTAGAAGATATTCAAAGTGTGGTGGCACGTTTGAAATTTAAAAATATCGGTATCCTTATTACGGATCACAATGTAAATGAAACGCTTTCTATCTGCGACAGAGCCTACCTGCTGATTGAAGGAAAGATTTTTAAACATGGCTCTGCCGAAGAACTGGCAAATGATGAACAGGTAAGAAGATTATACCTCGGTACCAATTTTGAGTTGAAAAGAAAAGATTGGATTATTGAGATGGGGAAAGACGGGCCTTCGGGGTTGTAAAAAAGCGTATCATGGTAAAGTAAGTTTTTTAAAAACTACGATTCACTACTTTTTTAAAACTTATTCGCTCAGTATAAAAGCAACTTGTTTTCAACAAGCTTTCGCAATTCTCGCTTCCATTGCTTATTTTGCCATTATCAACCATGAAACTGCTTAGTCCAGCCATTTCCCGTTTAGCCCGGTTTCGCCACTGGCGCATAGAACAATGGATCTCCAACCCCATTGATGCGCAGCGTGAGGTATTGCAGGATCTGGTAACCCATGGCCAATACACAGAATTTGGCCGTAAATACGGGATGAAGGAGTTATTCAATATCCGCGATTTTAAGCAGCGCATCCCCATACATGAATACACCGATCTGAAACCACATATTGACCGTTTAATGAAAGGCGATGAAAATGTGTTATGGAATACGCCGGTAAACTGGTTTGCAAAAAGTAGTGGTACTACCACCGATAAAAGTAAATTCATTCCTATTACACAGGAAAGCCTGGAAGACTGCCATTTTCAGGCTGCCAAAGATGTACTAACCCTTTACTACAATTATAATACGGAAAGTGATCTGCTAACTGGTAAAGGACTGGTAATTGGTGGCAGTCACCAGATCAGTAAAATCAATGAAGACATACAATATGGCGATTTGAGTGCCGTGCTATTACAAAACACACCAATGTGGGCCAACTGGATACGCACGCCGGAGCTGTCAATAGCACTGATGGATGAATGGGAAAATAAAATTGAACGGCTGGCACAATCTACCATACCGGAAGATGTAACTTCTATTTCAGGGGTTCCTACCTGGACGATGATATTGATCAAACGAATTTTAGAGATCACCGGCAAAACCCATTTGAAAGAAGTTTGGCCTAACCTCGAATTGTATATACATGGTGGGGTTTCTTTTGTTCCTTACCGCACACAATTTGAAAAAATAATTGGTCCCGGCTGTACCTATCTTGAAATGTACAATGCCAGTGAAGGTTTTTTTGCCGCACAGGATAACCCGGATGAAGATGGCATGTTACTTTTTTTGAACCATGGTATTTTCTATGAATTTATGCCGGTGGAAGAATATGGTAAAGCCGATCCTAAAACCATTGGACTGAAAGAAGTGGAGATGGGTAAAAATTATGCCCTTGTTATCAGCACCAATGGGGGCTTATGGCGCTATCTGGTGGGAGATACCGTTCAGTTTACCAGCACCTATCCCTTCCGCATTAAGGTAAGCGGCCGTTTAAAACAATACATCAACGCTTTTGGAGAAGAAGTGATTGCCGACAATTCGGATAAAGCCATTGCCATCGCTTCTCAAAAAACAGGATTGGTAGTGATGGATTATACCGCGGCACCGGTATATTTTGGCGATAACAGCAAAGGCGCCCATGAATGGCTGATAGAGTTTGAAACCCCGCCGGAAAATATTGATCAGTTTGCCTATGAACTGGATTGCGCACTCAAATCAGTCAACAGCGATTATGAAGCCAAACGATATAAAGATATTGCGCTAACCCTACCCCATGTACACTCGCTGCAAAAAGGTATTTTTCGTGAGTGGCTGAAGAGCAAAGGCAAGTTGGGTGGGCAGCATAAAATTCCCAGACTAAGTAATAACAGAAAATACCTGGAAGAAATTCTCTCTTTATTATAAATCCATACTCATGAGTGATAACAATAATAACAGCCTCCACAGGGAGTTTGAACTGGAAAGAATGGTATTGTTTAGTGATGCCGTATTTGCGATTGCCATTACTTTACTCATTATCGAAATCAAGTTTCCGGAATTGCCGGAGAATTACAAAGAGTCGCTGAACCTCTTTGCCATGTTTAAACATACCCTCATAGAATTTCTGGGATTTTTTGTGAGTTTCTTTTTTATCGGTATGTCGTGGGCAAGACATTTAAAATTATTCCGATACCTGAAAGCTTATGACGGCAGGGTAATTGTGTATAACCTGCTTAGTCTTTTCTTTATAGTAGCCTTCCCCTTTGTGGCTTCCGGTATTACCAAACTGCGTCCCAGTTTTATGTTTCCAATGGTTATTTACCTGGGTAACCTGATGTTTATGTCGCTTACCAATTTTTTACTATCGCATTATATTTTCAAACAGAATCCTTCCTTAAGCATGCCGGGGCATGAAGCAGAAAAAACATACATTCATAAAGAAAACCTGGGTAGTTTTTTGGTTTTAGGGATCGGCTTTATTATTGTGGTAGCCACTGCAATCATTTCACATCTTGATAATAAGGCCATTTCCAATAGTTTTTATGCCCTGATTATTTTAATGGTTCCTATGAGACTATGGCTGAAAAAATACAAACCCAAAAAACAAACAGCCAATTGATTATATTGAATGATGGTATGTGCATGCCTGTTCTTACCATTCAGGTTTTGTTTTACCGTTACAATCAGATAGGACTAACATTTTTATCTCCATTTATATATCTTTGAAAAAAGGCATATACCAACCAATGGAGCAAACAAGCGTTACCTGTAAAAACTGCAGCAGCCATTTTTATGGGAAGTATTGCAATGAATGCGGGGAAAAAGTATACGATGAAAAAGACAAATCACTTGTAGATATTTTTGAGGAGCTTTTTCACTTTATCTCGCATTTTGAAGGAAATATATTTACCACACTCAAGACAATATTCACCAAACCAGGGAAGCTTTCACTTGATTACTGTAATGGTATCCGAAAAAAATATTTTAAGCCTATATCCTTCTTTCTTTTACTTGTTGTTTTGTATCTGGTTTTCCCTATGGCGCGGGGCTTGAATTTAAAATTGAATGAGCACTTAAGCCATCAAAGCTGGTATGGCAGTTACGCAAAACAGAAAGTTATCAGCTATATGACGGAAAAAAAAGTACCTGAAAATATTGTTTTCGAACAATATTCTATCATATCTGAAAAGGTATCCAAAGTGCTCCTATTTCTACTTATCCCCGTAATGGCTTCTTTTTGTGCACTGTTTACTTTTAAGACTAAAAAGCATTTTTTTGACCACCTTATTTTTTCTACAGAAACAACTTCTTTCTTTATTTTATGGGGGTTTTTGATTTTACCCTTTGTCATCAGAATTATAAGTCTATTTACCAATGCCTTTAATGGGGAAACAGATACAATCATAGTTCCCATTATTGTTCTTGTTGTTGCAGGGTATGTCTTTTTTGCAGCACGCAGGTTTTACAATTTTACTGCTGCAAAAGCTTTGCTATTTTCCATACTCTTTCTAACTGTTCTGCCTTTATTTGTTCATTATATTTATTCCTTTATCCTGTTTTTTACGTCAGTACATCTTTTGCATTAGTGTTGTAAGCTTCAGCAATAATGATGATAATGATTACATTTGATAACCCCAAATCTTTTATATGAAATTACTCGAAGGAAAAGTAGCCATAGTAACCGGAGCCGCCCGAGGTATTGGGGCCGCCATTGCAGTTATGCTGGCTGAGCATGGCAGTGATGTGGCATTTACCTACGTAAGCAACAGCAGTGCCGACAAAGCCGCTGCACTGGAAGCCCAGTTATCTGCACTTGGTGTAAAAGCCAAAGCCTACCAGAGCAATGCAGGTGTTTTTGAAGAGTGTGAAACCTTTGTAAATGATGTGTTGAAAGAATTCGGTAAAATTGATATCTGTGTAAATAATGCTGGTATTTCTAAAGACAACCTGCTGTTACGTATGACGCCTGAACAGTGGGATGAAGTAATGGATATTAACCTGAAAAGTATTTTCAACATGACCAAACAGGTAATACGCCCCATGATGAAAGCCAAAAGCGGAAGCATCATTAATATGAGTTCCATTGTAGGCGTAAGAGGCAATGCCGGTCAAAGTAGTTATGCAGCCAGCAAAGCGGGTATTATTGGTTTTACCAAATCAGTAGCATTGGAGTTGGGTAGTCGCAATATCCGTTGCAACGCCATTGCCCCGGGTTTTATTGAAACCGATATGACCCATTACCTGAAAGATGGAGAGGGTGCAACCGAATTTCTGAAAAAAATACCCCTTGGCCGTTTTGGTAAGGCCGAAGAAATTGCCAACGCCACCCTGTTTCTGGCCAGTGATATGAGTTCTTACATCACCGGGCAGGTATTAAGTGCCTGTGGCGGATTAAATATTTAATCTGGAACAGCATATCTGTGGAATTTGGTGAAGGGCTATAACCTAAACATCCATAAACTAACAAATAGCAAAAATCAAGGCTGTTATTATTTCTTTAACAACCGTTTTATCGGCAATTCTGTTACATTCGTAACTGCTTATGCAGAAAAAAATCTACACCCTTTTTTTAGTATTGGTGCTCGCTATCCAAATTTTACCCATTCAACAAATGGGTAGCATGTTGTTTAGTAACCAGATTAATGAAGAAATTCCGCATTCGATTGATTTTGACAATGGCTGTTTAAAAAAAGCGCAGCTAAAAAGTGATTACCTCTCTACCCCAACTTTTTCTATAGGTGCTGCATTAAGAGACCTTTCCCTCGAACATCAGTGTTTTGCAGATGACATTCCACAGAACCATACCGATGACATTCACGTTCCGCCCCCCAATAGTTAGCACCTACCTGAGGAAGAACCCCTATTTATAATTTTTTGTTTTATTTAGTACCATGAAAAAATATTTTCAGAATATCGGCAGCGATCTGCCCGCTTCTATTGTTGTATTACTGGTGGCCCTGCCCTTATGCCTGGGTATTGCCCTTGGATCGGGAGCGCCTTTGTTTTCTGGTATCATTGCAGGAATGGTAGGTGGTATAGTTATTGGCTTACTCAGCGGATCGCAGTTAAGTGTAAGCGGACCAGCAGCCGGGTTAACCGTAATTGTAGCTACTGCCATTGTAAAGTTACAGGTATACGAAGCCTTTTTATTAGCCGTGGTAATTGCCGGTATTATTCAGGTTATTCTGGGTTTTATCAAAGCCGGCGTAATCGGTGATTATGTGCCCAACTCTGTAATTAAAGGAATGTTGGCGGCCATCGGTTTTATCCTAATCCTGAAACAGTTTCCTCACCTGGTAGGGTATGATGCTGATTTTGAAGGAGATGAAAGCTTTAGTCAGGGAGATAAGGAAAACACCTTTTCTGAGATGTTCCAGGCAATAGAATTCATTACCCCTTCAGCGTTGGTTATCGGCGGTATTTCATTGCTGATTCTGATTTTGTGGGAAAGAAAGTTCATCAAGAATAACAAGGTTTTAAAATTAATACCCGGTGCCTTGATAGTGGTATTTGTAGGTGTATTGATCAACCAGTTCTTTCTGTCCAGCAAGCCCGATTATGCACTGGACGCCAAGCACCTGGTGTCATTACCCGTAGCCACTGATCTTGCTTCCTTCTTCTCTTTCTTCACTTTCCCCGATATCAAATTCCTCAATAACCCGAATGTGTGGATCTCGGCCTTTACCCTTGCAATTGTAGCCAGTCTTGAAACCTTGCTGGGTATTGAAGCGGTAGATAAGCTTGACCCTTTGAAACGCGTAACACCTACCAACAGGGAGTTGAAAGCACAGGGAGTTGGCAATATCGTTTCCGGTTTAATAGGGGGGCTACCCTTAACATCTGTAGTAGTGCGTAGTTCAGCCAATGTATCAGCAGGTGGTAAAACAAAAGTTTCCACTATCATGCATGGCACCATGTTGCTTATCTGCGTAATGTTAATCCCAAGCCTGCTGAATAAGATCCCATTAAGTGCCCTGGCTGCGGTACTTATCTTTACCGGTTATAAGCTAGCAAAGATTTCTCTCTTCAAAGAATTTTTTCAAAAAGGATGGGATCAGTTTATTCCTTTTGTAGTAACCATTCTTGCTATACTGTTCACAGATCTGCTGATTGGAATTATGGTGGGTATTGGTGTAGGACTTTTCTTTATGATCAGAAGTAATTTCAGATCTTCTGTAATGGTGGTTCATGACAAAAACAACTACCTGATCCGTTTACGGAAAGATGTTTCTTTTCTGAACAAACCCATCATCAAGAAAAAACTGGAAGAGGTACCAAGAAATGCCTTTGTATTAATTGACGCAACAAGAGCCGATTACATTGATAAAGATGTGATTGAGGAAATCAATAACTTCCTTTGTCATGCACACATCAAAAATATAAAAATTGAGATCAAAAAAAGTGCGCACAAACCGATGCATTTATTAATTAACGAACCAGAAAACCAGAACCGATGAAAACATACGAAAAATTGTTGCTCGAAAATAAAGCATGGGCACAGGAAAAAGTAGAAGATGACCCGCAATATTTCGGTAGGCTTTCCCAAATACAAACACCCGAATTTCTTTGGATCGGGTGCAGTGATAGCCGCGTGCCTGCCAATGAAATTACCAATACACAGCCTGGTGAAATTTTTGTACACCGCAACATAGCCAATATGGTTGTGCATACCGATGTAAACCTGCTTAGTGTTCTGGATTATGCGGTTACCCACTTAAAAGTGAAGCATGTAATTGTATGCGGACATTATGGTTGCGGCGGTGTAAAAGCGGCAATGACAAATCATGATTTTAAACAGGTACTCAATATGTGGTTACGCAATATCAAAGATGTGTACCGCCTGCATAGAGATGAGCTGAGTAAAATTGAGAATGAAGAAACCAAATTTGACAGGTTGGTAGAATTGAATGTAGTTGAGCAGGTGCAGCATCTTGCCAAAACATCCATTATACAGCGTGCCTGGAAAAATGACCAGCGCCCTGATCTTCATGGATGGGTATATGGACTGAAAGACGGTCTTATTAAGCCTGTATTTGAAATGAAGGCGAATACAAATATTGACAACTTGTATGAGTATGATGATCTATAGATAGCATGCTTACCTAAAACAAAAGGCACCTGTTACTGGTGCCTTTTGTTTTATGATTAAGATCCTTTAGGAGGTTTGGGTAGTTTAAAATTCCGGATGAAGGTTTTACTGTATTCACTCAAAATTAATCGTCCGCTGATAGCAGCTCTTTCTTTCAGTAATTCATCCCAGTGTTCCGTTCCCTTCCACAATGTTTTTTTTATTTCATGCATGGCATCAGGTGATGATTGTGATAGAGTGGTTGATAATCGATTAATTGAATCATCTACTCCGGCAATATCTGCATGCAGTTCTGCATACAATCCTTTTCTGCGGGCCCAATCGGCCGAACGCCACATAGTAGCATCAATGGTTAATTGTGAAAAAGCGGATAACCCCAATTTTCTTTCCACGGCCGGCCCAACTACAAAAGGGCCAATACCTACTGCCAATTCACTCAGCTTGATATCTGAACCTTCAACTGCAATCGCATAATCTGCAGATGCCGCTAAACCAACACCGCCACCAATACATTTACCATGAATACGGGCAACAATGAATTGTGGTGCCTTACGCATGGCGTTAATCACCTGAGCAAAACCAGAAAAAAACTGAAGGCCCTGTTCTTCACTGGTAATAGCCGCCAGTTCATCGAAAGAAGCACCGGCACAGAAAACTTTTTCTCCGGCAGAGCGCAGAATGATCACTTTGGTTTCCCGGTTCAACCCTTCGCTATGAATATCTTTTGCAAGTGTTTCTAATAATTTACCCGGCAATGAATTGCTCTGCGGATGAAAGAATTCAATGGTAGCAATACCATGCTCACGTTCAATTTTTACATAACCGTTTTGTACTTCTTCTATCATAGATATTATTTATCCAATAAAGTTACTTTATCCTCTGCGAAAACTCATGTATCTCCTGTTCTCTGCGGTTAGAAGAGTTGCCAACCGCAGAGAACAGGAGAAGCAGAGCTAACCGCTGAGGATTATTTTTTTCTTTCAACCATCGTTAATATGGTAGCCACCCCAACGATCTCCTCTGTTTCATCCATAATCTCCACCAACCATTTCACAATGCCTTTGGCAATATCAGTTGGTTCCTTTTGTTCCTGGCTTATTTTTTCTTTACAGGTAAAACGGATATGAATTTCTGCACCGGGGTATACAGGCTTGGTAAAGCGCAGTTCATCAATACCATAATTCAGCAATACCGGATTTTTTTCATAACTGTTTACAAACAAGCCCGCAGCCGCACTGATGATAAAATAACCATGTGCCACCTGCTTATCAAACATGGTTCCTGCAAAATCGGTTTCTTTCAGGTGCGCATAAAAATGATCACCACTCAAATCTGCAAAGCGATCTATATCATCAGCAGTGATAAACCTTTTTTCTGTTACCAGTTGATCGCCGATCACCAGTTCCTCAAAATATTTTTTGAATGGATGGATAGTATCAGTATTACCAGTAGCACCCGGTTGAAACACATTGCTTACTGCTGTGATCATATCCGGCGAGCCTTGAATAGCTACGCGCTGCATATAATGTTTTACACCGCGCATGCCACCCATTTCTTCTCCACCACCTGCTCTGCCTGGTCCACCATGCACTAGTAAGGGTAAGGGTGAGCCATGGCCGGTACTTTCTTTAGCACATGCTTCATTTAATATTAGAATGCGGCCATGATACATGCCTGCACCCAATACATATTGCTTTGCAATATCCGTACTGGCGGTTACAATAGAACTTACCAGCGAGCCCTTGCCCATTTTTGATAAGGCAATCGCTTCTTCTGTTGAGGTATAAGGCATTAAGGTTGATACCGGACCAAATGCTTCTACTTCATGTACTTCTTTACTGTTGAAGGGATGATTATTCAATAACAAAATCGGACTCATAAATGCACCCTTAGTGGCATCTGCATCCATCACTTCCACGCTATCCAGCGAGCCATAAATAATTTGTGAAGAGGCCAGTAATTTTTGAACCTGCTCTTTTACTTCTTTGCGTTGCGCTTCTCCGGCAAGAGAACCCATTCTTACTTTTTCATTCAAAGGATTGCCAATGGTAGTTTGTGCCAATGCTTTGCCAAGCGCTATCTGCACATCTTCCAGTGTGTTTTGCGGAACAAATATGCGGCGGATGGCCGTACATTTTTGTCCGCACTTGGTGGTCATTTCTTTTCTCACTTCTTTAATAAAAATATCCCACTCGGGCATACCGGGTGTCACGTCTTCGCCCAATACAATACAGTTCAGCGAATCGGCTTCCATGGTAAACGGAACATTTTCTTCGAGTATGCGTTTGCCTGATTTCAGCATCAATCCGGTAGTAGCAGAACCGGTGAATGTAACTACATCCTGCGAGCTCACATGCGATAGCATATCTCCTGCACTACCACAGATCAGTTGCAAAGCACCATCAGGTAAAATACCCGAAGCCGCAATTTGTTTTACCACCGCTTCTGTTAAGAATGAGGTTACCGTTGCGGGTTTTACTACAGCAGGCACACCAGCCAGTAAATTCACTGCAATTTTTTCCAACATTCCCCAAACGGGAAAATTGAATGCATTGATGTGAACAGCAACCCCTTCTTTTGGTATTAACAGGTGATGACCCATAAACGTATTGGCTTTGCCTAATGGATGATTTTCTCCATCGAGGCAATACGGCGTATCAGGAAATTTTCTGCGTAGTGATGCGTAAGAAAAAAGATTACCGATACCGCCTTCTATATCCACCCAGCTATCTGCTTTGGTGGCACCGGTTTGGTAACTGATGCGATAAAATTCATCCAGGTGCTCGCGCAGATGAAAGGCCAGTGCACGCAACATCATCCCTCTTTCATGAAAACTCATTTTGCGCAAGGCAGGATTGCCTTTTGTTCTTGCGTAGTGTAGTATGGAGGCAAAATCCAGTCCTTTGGTAGAAGCACTACCAATCGCATCGCCACTAACGGCGTTGTATAATAACTGTCCATCACCATCACCCTTAACCCAAGTTCCGAGAATATAATTTTCCAATGCAACCATAACAATCGTTTAATAGCAGCAAAGCTAACGATTGGTAGGTTTTAATGTGTGGTTAGAATAAAAATGTACCTTTAAGTATGAAAATTTAGGGTATGAGCGTAGAAGAAATGAAACAAAAAGCCATGATGCATCTAACGAACCTGACTAGTGAGGAGGCCGTGAAAGAAATATTGCAGCATCTTGAGAAAATAGATGAAGTAGAAAAAAAATCATTGAATCTAAGTCAACAGTACCCCTCTATTAAACAGCAATACAGCTCAGTACTTGAAAAACTGGCTAAATGATTCTGCTGGATGACATCCTTACTTTGCATGCTGCTATTATCCAAGATTTTTGGGGAGCCCAAGGCATATAAAATATATTAAACGTTAACACTTCACGGTCATTAAATCAACCACCACCCCAAACTGCCGCAAATGGTGTCTTACATGTTTGTCTAAGTATTGAATCTGCTCTTCATAATTTAATGCACCAAAAATAGGGTGCATCAATGTTAGAGCGGGGTTGGAAGCATATACCGTAAATACATCCGCCAATTCAGGTTCTAATTTAGCAATGGCTTCTGCCATACTGCTGTACTTGTGCGCACGCGGTTCTTCAGGCATTACCGGTACTTTGGTATTTTCTTTAAAAGGTATTTCGGTCATGAGAAATTCACGTGCAGCGGCCAGTCTTGCAGGATCGGTATTTAATAACTGCATCTCAATTTTGCCATTGGCTACTTTACAAATATCACGCAGGTGTTCTACCATTTGCTGAGCATCCATCTTTCCCCAAACACCTTTTTGATGAGATTCAAGTGTATGCAAAAGAGGGATGAATTGTGTTTTGAGAAACGCAGCTTTTTGTTCTATCATAGCAAGCAATTAGGAATGAGGAATATCGAATAAGGAATGATGAATGTTGAAGTAAATATAATATTGCATTCTTAAGATGTAACAAAGAAATATTTTTTGAGATGTGCGATTATCTAACCCCACTTCTACATTCGACATTCCTTGTCCATTATTCGATATTCAATGGGGTTGGTTGCGCACAAAAAAATCCCGCCACATGGGCGGGATCGCAGTTGGTTGTTGGTTGTAAAAAAATTTTACGCCTATAATTAAGACATTCGTTTATCTATTTCGCTGCAAAGTGCGGTAAATATCTGATCCACAGTTCCTTCCCCTTTTACATGCACCACTTTATCAAACTTAGCATAATAATAGGCTACTACAGATGTTTTATCCTGGTATTCTGTAATTCTGGCCCTGATCACGGTTTCATTCGTATCATCGCTGCGGCCGCTGGTAAGGCCCCGGTTCAATAAACGTTGCACCAGTTCTTCTTCACCCACCTCTAATGCCAGTACCACACCTATCTCAGTATGTTTACCCTGCAATAAGGCGTCTAAAGCCTCACTTTGAGCTACGGTGCGTGGAAATCCATCAAATAAAAAGCCTTTGGCCTGCGGATTGCTTTCCAATGCAGAACGGATCATACCCACTACTACCGCATCGGGTACCAGCTGGCCACGGTCCATAATACTCTTTGCTTCCAGTCCTAATGGCGTTTGTTTGCTAATTTCGCTTCGCAACAGATCTCCGGTTGATAAATGTTTTAATCCATACGCCGCGATCAGTTTCTCGCTTTGCGTACCTTTCCCGCTGCCCGGAGGTCCAAACAGAATAATATTAAACATGTACGTACTAACCTTGAGTGAAGAACAAATATAAGGGCTTGACTTTAAAAAACATTTAACAGTAATGGAAAACCTTTAAAATTGATTCGGTGTAAGTAATAAAGTAAGTTTTCGTCTAAGAAATAGAATGACTTAAACCGGTTTACGACTTTTTTTAATAAATATAATTAATAAACATATGAAGTGGATGCCCTTATTTATGCTCTCAACCTTAATTTGGCAGAGCTGTTATACCCAAAACGATCAAAAGAAAGTCAATAAAATGGAAAACAACAAAGAAAAAAACAATCCGGTGTACTCCAGAACCGATTCGGGCAAAGTAGTGATGAAAGATGAGGAGTGGAAAAAGATCCTTGCTCCCGATGTATATTATATCGCCCGCCAGAAAGGAACCGAGCGCCCTTTTACCAGCGCATTCGAAACATTGAAAGATGTGGGTACCTATTATTGTGCCGTTTGCGGCAATGCCCTCTTTAAAAGTGATACCAAATTTGAAAGCGGTTGCGGATGGCCCAGTTTTTATGAGCCCATCAGCAAAGGGTCTATTATTTATTTGCCAGACAATACCCTTGGTATGAAGCGAACCGAAGTAGAATGCGGCCGCTGTAAATCGCATCTAGGTCATGTATTTGAAGATGGCCCGCCTCCCACCGGTTTGCGTTACTGCATCAATGGCGTGGTATTGGATTTTGAGAAAGCGAAAGATGCGGAGAAGAAGTATGATGAGAAGAAAAAAGGAGAATAAGCAAGAAGTAAAAAATCAAAAGTCAAAATTAAAAAGTTAGAAGAGTGATTCTTTTTGACTTTTTAATTTTGACTTTTTACTTGCAAAATAGTAGGCTGAGAAAATAGTTATCAATATCCCCGCCACAGACAACCACATTACGCTGTTTGAGAAAAAAGATACCCAGTTCAATTTCACTTTAAAGATTTCTTTACTAAGCAAAACACCTACACTTCCCAGATAGCCAAAAGAATCTGCGAGGTAAATAAGAAAACCTACATTACCGGTAAAACGGAAAGCGGCGATCAAACGTTCAAAAAAAACAGAATTGAAGGGTATGTATACCATATACAAACCCAAACCTACGGCTGTCATCCACCAAACAGGATCCAGTTGCTGGTGTACAAAAAACCAGGTACAAATTCCCGCAAGGGCAAAACCCATCCCGATAAATACATGTGCCAGCATTAAAGCCTTGTAACTGTTTTTAATCAGTACCATACTGCCAATCAATACCAGCACAATTAAAGTAATAGGCGTTTCTGTTTTAGAAAAAATGGCGGGCTGGTTCAGGTAGCCCATTTCCTTCCACATATCAGCGCTAAAATTATCCCGCAAATCGCGGAAGATGGTGGCAAAACCATAAATCAGGATGCAGGCCACCAGACCCGGTAAAAATTGCTTAACAAATAATTTCCTGTCTGCCGCCAGCATCGGTGTACGGTTCATTCTCGCCTCAATGTCACCAGCATCTGGTGGTGGAATTTTTTCAATCAGGTAAATAAAGAAAAGTAACGGTAACGCAAATACCAATCCCGTTGCAAACGGCACCCAGAATTCAGACAATTGAAATTCAAGCAACAACCATCCCCCAACTGATTTTACAAAGCCGGATGAAAAAATAAAACTCACTGCTAAGGATGCTCCGATAAAATCAGTGGTTCTTCTTCCTTCTACATAAGAAAAAATTACCCCCCACAACATACCCAATGGAAACCCATTGATAAAAAGAAAAACAGCATTATAGGGTGGCGGAACCAACGCAAAAAATAACCAGGCGGCCCATGCAATACCTACCAATACCAGAATGATCTTATACCGGCCAAGCCTCTTTAACTCTGAAATAAATCGGATACCATAAAACTTCGCCATCAGGTACCCAATCATCTGGCTAAGTACCAGAATGATTTTATAATTCAACCCAAAAAAACGCAGACCGTCAAATGTGCAAACCGTAAAAGATTTACGGAAACCAAAGATCATAGTATAGGTAAGAAAAACAGCAACTGCAGCAAAAAGGCCTTTTTGAAAAGCGTTGCCTTTAAAGTATTTAGGAATTGCGTTTGGCAAAATGGGTTGTTTAGGAAATAAATATAGCCATTAAACCTCCTTGTAACCTTCTCCAATCACAGTTGAAAACATTTCTCACCGATTGAAAAGGTGCCTCGGGCAGAACTGAGTTAATCTCTTTTGGCAGTTGGCGGTTTATTTCAGAATTTCCATTACTGAAAACTAAACATGCTATGAGAAATTCTCTGCTATTCACTTTCCTTTTGCTTACTGCCTTGGGTGCCACTGCACAACAGGTAGATCTTTCCAAACAGTTTAAAACCATGAAGCCCCGAAATATAGGTCCGGCGGGCATGAGTGGTCGTGTTACGGGTATTGATGCGGTTTGGACCAACCCTGAACAGATTTTTTTAGCAACAGCCAGTGGCGGTGTGTGGAAAACAGAGAATGGCGGTGCCAGTTGGACACCTGTGTTTGATGAACAACCTATTCAAAATATCGGTTCTATTGCTATTACACAAAGTAACCCAAGCGTAGTATGGGCCGGAACGGGAGAAGGTAATCCGCGTAACTCCATTAGCCTGGGTGAGGGTATTTATAAAAGTTTGGATGGTGGTAAAACATGGAAATGCATGGGCCTGCAAAAAACCCGCAATATTCACCGCATCATCATCGACCCTAATAATCCGGATGTAGTATATGCCGGTGTAATGGGTAACCCTTTTGCAGAACATGCAGAAAGGGGTTTGTATAAAACAACCGATGGTGGCGAAAACTGGAAACTCATTCTGCACACCAACGATACCAGCGGTGTGGGCGATATGGTGATGGATCCATCTAACCCCAATAAAATACTGGTAAATATGTACCAGCACAAACGCACCCCCTGAGTTTAAAAGGCGGCGGCAGCGGCAGTGGTTTATATGTAACTTATGATGGTGGTAAAACCTTTAAAAAATTAGGCAAGGAAGAAGGATTGCCCGCAGGAGACTATGGTCGAATAGGTATTACCATTAGCCGTAGCGACCCCAAGCGTATTTATGCCATGGTAGAAGCAACGAAAAATGGTTTGTACCGTACAGATGATGGCGGTTTAAAATGGCAACTGGTAAATAGTGAAACAGGTGTGGTTACCAACCGTGCATTTTATTTTCAGGATATCGCAGTGGATCCTCAGAATGAGAACCGTGTATATAATATTAACCAGATGATCACGATGAGTGAAGATGGTGGTAAAACATTTCCCACAACCGTAATTCCATATGCTGGTATTCACCCCGATCACCATGCATGGTGGATACACCCTAATGATCCATCTTTTATTATTGATGGAAACGATGGTGGTATTGCCATCACCCGCGACCGTGGTAAAACCTGGCAGTTTGATGAGAAATTACCGCTGGGTCAATTCTATCATATCAATACAGACAACCGGATTCCGTACAATGTCATGGGCGGACTGCAGGATAATGGCAGCTGGCACGGCCCGGCTTATGTATGGGTACAAAGTGGCATACGCAATGCCTATTGGCAAGGTGTTAGCGGTGGTGATGGATTTGATGTAATGCCTGACATGGAAGATCCTAACTGGGTATACACCATGAGCCAGGGCGGCAGCGTTTCCAGGTACAATATTGCAACTGGTGAGCAATGGAGCATTCGCCCGCCAAGGCCGGATATGAAAACAAGGCAACGTTTTAACTGGAATGCAGCTATTGCGCAGGATCCGTTTGATAAGTCGACCATTTATTATGGCAGTCAGTTTGTAAACAAGAGTACCAACAAAGGTGCTTCTTGGGAAGTGATCTCTCCGGATTTAAGTACCAATGACAGCGCAAAAATTGATCAAAGTACCAACGGGGGTATTTCCATTGATATTACAGGTGCAGAAAACTATTGCACCATACTGGCCATTGAACCTTCTGCCAAACAACAGGGTGTGATCTGGGCCGGAACCGATGATGGTAATGTACAGCTTACCACCGATGGCGGTAAAACATGGACCAATTTCCGTGGTAAAATTCCCGGAATGCCATTGGGTGCATGGATACCACAAATACGTGCATCAAAACATAATGCGGGCGAAGTATTTGTTATTGCCAATGATTATCGCCGTGGCGATATGAAGCCCTATATTTTCCGCACAACCGATTTTGGAAAAACATGGACACGCATGGTAGATGAAAAGAAAGTAACCGGCTATGCCTTGTGTATCATTCAGGATCCGGTAGAGCCCAATTTGTTTTTTGTAGGAACCGAACAGGGTTTATGGGTAAGCCTTGATAATGGCAACACTTACCAGCAATTTAAAAATGGCTATCCGTCTGTATCCACTTACGATCTGGCCATTCAGGAAAGAGAAGCCGATCTCGTGATCGCCACTTTTGGAAGAGCATTATGGATACTGGATGATATTCGTCCATTAAGAAAAATGGCATCGAACAAAGGCGTAATCCCTACTAAAAAAATCACTGCTTTTGCTGCACCACAAGCGTACCAGGCCAATTTTAAAAATGCTTCCGGTATTGAATATAGTATCTGGGGCAGTTATGAGGGAGAGAACCGTAGAAATGGTGCTGCACTTAGTTTTTTTGTAAACAAAACAGCTGCTGATACCGGCAGAAACAGAATTGCTGATACAGCAACCGTTCGCATTTATGATGCTGCCAATACGCAGGTACGTATGTTGAGAACCAAAGCCGATACTGGCTTTAACCGCTTTTATTGGGGCATGGAAGGAAAAGGAATTCGCCAGGCGGGTGGTGGCGGACGTGGTGGCGGCGGTGGTCGCAGAGGTGGTGGCGGTGGTGGTGAAAATGAACCGGGTGGTTTACCGGTAGATCCCGGCACTTACAAAGTAGTGGTTAGTTTGGGAAGAGATATGGCAGACAGTATGATGGTTACCGTAAACGATGACCCCAATGCACCCGTGAGCAGAGAAATACGCGATGCCATTCGCAAGGCGAGTGCAAGGGTGGATGTACAAACCCTGAAACTGGTTGGCTTGAATGAAAGGCTTACTGAGGCAGATGAAATTGTGAAAAAGGTTGAGGCCAATCTCAGGGATATGGACCAGAAACAGGCCGACACATTACGTAAGCTGGGCAAAGTAGTTCAGGATGGATTGAAAGCCATTCGTGAAGAATTGAATGGCAAACCTCAGGAGAAGCAAGGTTATGGTAATATTCCGCAGGTAACCGTGAACAGTATTATGGGGGAAGCACGTTCTTATATACTCAGTAAAAAAGTAGCTCCCGGCGCTCAGGAAGAACGATTGATGCAGGATGCAGAAACAGTGGCGACGGCAGTTCTGCAAAAAGCAAATGCTTTCTTTGATGGCAAGTGGAAACAATACCGTGCATTGGCAGAAAGTACACCTGTAAAAATATTTAAAGATTATAAGCCTATCGAATAAGCGGTGAGATTGTAAAAGCCACTTACAATAAAAATGGCTTTAGATATTTTTTCGAAAAAGCCTCAAACCACCCACAGTGTAAAGCAGTGGTAAGGTTTGAGGCTTTTTAGTAAGAAAAAATTTAACATACAATCCAATGACCTTCTAAAGTAAGTCGCGAAGAAAATTTATTTCATATCGCAACCAATCCATTTCGTATAGCATAAACAACCAGCCCAACCCTTGTTTTTACACCTATTTTTTCAAACAGAGAATCGCGATAGCTTTCAACAGTTCTTCCACTGCAACACATTTGATCTCCAATTTCTTTATACGACATTTCTGTGTGTACAAATTGTAAAAACGCCAATTCGCGATCACTTAATTTAATAGATACTGGTTTGGCTACTACTTCATCCGACATATTCAACATCACTTTATTGGTTGCCCAATCGGGATAATAAAATCCTTTTGTTACCATTGAATCAAGGGCTTTTTCCAATTCAGTAGGATGTACATTTTTCAATAAGTACCCTCTGGCTCCGCTTTTAATCATTTTAATAAGTGCCTGCTCATCATCCTGCATGGATAATGCCAACACCAATACCTCCGGATGATTTTGCTTAAGCCACTTGGCTGTTTCAAACCCATCCATTACCGGCATAGAAATATCGAGCATAACAATATCCGGAATATTTTTTTTATTCTTACATCTCTCAATCAATACCTGTCCATTTTCTGCCTCATATAATACAGTGTATTTTTTAAAAAGATCAATAATACCTGTAAGGGCTTTCGCAATTAATACATGATCGTCAACAATAGCAATGGTATGTGGCATAGTCTGCTAGTTCATGATTTGTTGAAGTGGAATACATATTTTCAGATTGGTTCCAACACCTGATTTACTTGTCAATACAAAATCAGCGTTAATCAATTGAGCTCTTCTTTCCATATTCGTAAGTCCGATACCCGATTTTTCCTTTGGCACATTTCTGTCGAAACCCTTCCCATTATCTGCGGCGGTTATGGTAAAACCTGTTTCATTCATATCTGTTGTGATTACAATTTCTGTACAAGCAGCATGCTTCAGGCTATTCTGTATAAACTCCTGTAAAATACGAACTACAACTTGTTTTACTGAAAGAGATGTTTGCAGCGAATTACCTGCTATTTCATAGCGCACCCTGCATATGCCTAAAGCATTTACCCTGTCACATTCAGACTGTATCAGCTTGCGAAGATCAATATCTTCCTGAGTAGTATCAGTAAGACTTTTAGACAAACTTCTCAAATCAGCAAGAGACTCGTTGATGATACTACTAATATTGGCAATCTGTGGATTGATTTCAGGAAACCGGTTCAGAAATTCCATCTGTTGGGCATACAGCGCAGCCAATGTAAGCTTCTGGCCTACATTGTCATGAATCTCCCTGCCAATATGATGCATGGTTTGCTGTTGCATCTCAATCTGTGTGTTCAATAGTTCAATACTGTGCGTTTCATGAATTTGTTGTTTCTCTTTTTCATGTAGCAGCTTACGCCGGCGGTATTGAAAAATAAAAATCACAATACCTGTTATAAAAATCAACAGAATCACATTTGCCAGTATTATGAAGATGGTAATTTCTGCCTGCCCCATATAAGTCCTCCTATAAATGATAAATACATCAGGTAATTAAGTGCATAAAACAGGTAGGTGTACAGATAATACACCGGCTTGTATTTTAAAGACAATAAATTTCTTAAACCAAAATAGGGAAAGGTACCCAGGTAAAACAGCAACAGTCCGAGACTGATCCAAAAAAGGATATTATTTTTAAAATAAAGAATCGAATCACCGGTAACAAGGTTGGTAAGAAACATCAACAGAAAAACTAACAGCAAAATATTACCTACTGTATAGGAGAAAGAAGAAAACCAGAAACGACTTTTATAGGCTGGTTGTGCCAGCAAAAAAATATCAATCAACCAGCTTACCAGGTAAATAACAACAAACCAAAACGCCAGTTTCTTTTTCTTAAGTTCGGCCTGAATAGCCAAAAGAAAAATAAAAATTCAAGTGGTATAATGATATAATTGAACAGCGCCCAATTGGCTACTTTCATTCCAGATTTACTGAAATAGAAACCGAAATATTCCGCTACCGCAATAGTAACGAGATAAAGAATAAAATAAGCATAGGGTGTTCCCTTCCACTTCTTCCAATACATCAGGCCAATCAATGCCGCCATTGTTTCCAACACCAGAATGATATACCTTAATATGTCTAATGTGCCTTGTTTCATTTCAAAGTTGTTTCCGGGTAAAACTTAGTTCCATTATATTTTGCATCTATTTATTCCAAGTCCTATTATTGGTGATTGATAGTGTTACAGATTACTCCGTCAACATAATTCATGAGTAGTGAGCCTCTGCATGGGCGCCTAACCATTCCGGGGGCAGGATCATCGTCTGTGGGTGGATCCAAGGTTCCATGATTGAGCGAAAGTGTTGGATCACCACTACCAGGTGTAAATACGAATGCCATATTATCGGAAACTGTAGTACCCCCTTTACCTTTTAGCAGTTTGCGCATTACTGATTCCATACTTTCTGGTGAACAGTTATTTCCCCAGGCCCTTGGATCAAAATCGGTATTAATACCAGCCATTCGTATGGTTGGCACCATCAACAGGGTATGCTTTCCACGATAAATGCCCGGAAGCTCATTTACCAACTGTGGATATCTGTTCCACTCTTCCTGCGCAGCCGGATACTCTGCAAAATAAACACGTAAACCCAGTGAGTCTGTGGTATTACATCCTTTTTTACAAGTATTTTTTTCTATCTCATAAATAAACTGTTTGAGTCTGTCTAAACTAAACCAGATCGATCTGGCATCAACCGGTCTTGTATTATTTACAAAAGCATTGTAATGTCCCGTTTTGTAATTACCAATCATTTTAGTTACAAGACCAGCATCAATACCTGTATATGTTTTGTTGGAATAATCGCTGCAGATGGTATTACATGCAGCTGTAGCATCCGGCTTTACTGTCTGGCTGTTTTTGCAGGATTGAAACCATAGTACAGACATCAGTACAAGGTTACCTGCGAGCAATAGTTTTTTCATAAAAGTTGTTTTGGTTGGTTTATTGAATATAATCATAATCTGTACAAAAATGCTGCTTCCCTCTCTGCTTTATAGCAGTTGAATAACGGAAATAATACCGTTATTCAACGGTACCAGAAAGGGTTGTTCAGCCATTGCCCTGCGGGGGATGGATTGCCAATTTTGTGATGTGATGTTGCAGTAGCAGCCTGAGGGATAAACAGATTCTGTTTATGGCTGCACTGCTTCATCTCAACCCTCAAGCAAACAAGGGGAAGCCGAAAACCTTAACCAGAGTAGGCAAGCAAAAATTTAAGAAATGAAAAAGCAAGTATTATTTATCTCATTTGTATTGGTATCTATGGCAGGCTTTTTAGCCTGCACCAAAAGCGAAAGCACAACCAACCCTACTACCAATACCGTTACACCCAAACTGGAATATGCCACGTATACCAGCATCATTGATGCATTAAAAAGCCAGGGGTATACCCAAAAAGATTCCCTGAACAGTTCAGAAAGACCCGTTCTAACAGCACAGCAATTAACGGCCAATGGGGCTACCAGATTGTATTTTGTGAAGGGCACTACCGACATTATAGAACTGGTAAAGAAAAGCACTGCCACCTAGAATCTGCCAGATTCCATTTACAATCCTAACATAGCAAAACCCATAGGTATTTATACGAATGTAGGTACGAAAACCAGGGTAACCATCGAAGACAATACACTTGGAGGCACCATTGGTGTTTATGGGTCTAGAGTCACAGGTTATTATGATTCCAACTGCAAACGCTGGAAGTCTTATGAACCACCTATTGGTATGTATGCTAATTGAATGATTCTAAAAAAATATTACCGGGGAAGCCGAAAACCGGATATAGAGTAGGCGAAAAAAAATAAATAATATGTCATTTACACCATTAAACGATGTTGGGTTTCCGGAATTCACCACGAAACTCATCAAAGACACTTTTGATACGCTCATTAGTGCCAATATTAACCAAATGCATTCTTTCTCAGAACTGCTGAGTGAAACTGCAAAAACGATTACTCAGTACACCAATGATAATTATCAGTCGGTAACTTCTGAAGAGGTATTAGACTTTCTCGCAACCATCCCTCTTACAAATACTTTGGGTATTAGAGATGAAGTTTTATTGAAAGTAAATGAACTAGCGGAAACCAAATATCTTAACAATGCAGCCACTTTTGTAAGTGGAGTAGGTTCAGCAAGCGACTCGAAAGTCAACCTTATAAAGTTTGGCACAACTTCCGGATTAACTCTGGAAAAGCCCGCCCTTATCTTATTTAATACGCTAAAAAAGAATTCAATTGAGCTTGATGTAGACGGTGCCAGTGATAACGCAGCCGTTTTGGTTTCTGAACTGTTTAAAGCAGTAGCTAAGTTTTTAACGGTTAGCAAATACAACGTTTTACAGTCGTTGGTTAAAATGGGTTTACTAAGGCTGGTTGTAACCAGGGGTGAGATTGAAGCAAAACTTGACTACAAAACATTCCAGAGCGCCTATGCAGCAAGTGTGGAAAGCAATTCAACGGTAAAAGCATTAAATGCAGGAATTGGTGGAAGCTATAGGAACAGTACGATGGTGAAAGGTGTTGGAAAACTTTTTCAGATTGCAGGCAGTGTAAACTATAGCAATGTTCGGGTGGGTACTTCTTCTTCGTCATCTTCAGCATCTGCTGCACAAAGTATAGGTGTCATGGGACGCGTACTACTGGAATTTAAAACCGATTACCAACCTCTTGAAAATTAACACATGGAAGCGTTAACCCCGGCCAAACCACAGATGTCAGAGTTTGTTACAAAGCTTATCGACGAAACAATGGAGGCCATTGTAGCTTCGCAGGCATCCCAATTTAAAAGACAAAACGAGATAAAGGAAGCCATTTTGCTTCCTTTATCTGAGTTTTCTGATACATACATTTCTATTTCAGAAATTGAGGAGGAGATTATTTCAATTTTCAAAGGTCACGGCCTATCAAAAGACAAAGTCTTTATTTATGAAGCTTGGCAGCACGAACTGGATCAATTAAATATTGACTTACAATATGAACAAGATATCAGAAAAGATCGTTTAACAGATACAGGCATACTGAAAATAAAAAAGGCCGTGAAACTATCACTTGGTATTGGGAAACAGTTTCTTTTACAACAAATACTAAAACAGGGAATTCCCAGAATACAGATTGACGGAGGCGAAATAAGTGCCAAAGTAACACTAGATACTTACCAAAAGGAAAAACCATTAGCAGGCAACATTAAAAAAATGTCTTCGAATGAAAGACTTATGCAAGAATCCGAAAAAATTCTTTTTGTTAGCAAGCGTTATAGTAATAATGGAGCGGATCAAATAAATCCAATTCAGATCTCAGTAACAGGTGCAATAGCAGGTTCAAAAAATGAATACAGCGAAATAAAACTTCAATTCAAAACTGTTTATGAATGAGTTTATTGATGCTCAGGTGTGCTATTTTAAGTCAAAGCAACTAAACTTATAGATCCGAAGCAGTTCAGAACTGTTGGTAAATCAGACAGTATCTCATTTTAGTATTACTGGTTTAAAAGGAGATATACTGACAGAAAGAGGGGCATCTACCTATAATTCAACTGATATTTCTGTCTAACAAATAGCATCCTCAAAATGGATGCTATTTTGCTTTCCCAGGGGAACTTGACTATTATTTGTCTGAAAACCGTCAAAAAACCGGAATCGCTAGGATATTTCATTAATGTACATTTCCAATCTCTTAATTTTGCCGCTGAAAATAAAACACATGTCCCAACCAAAACTCAGCCACCTTGCCCAAACACTGATCGGTAGCGAAATTGTGAAACTCGGAAACATGATCAGCGAGCGAATTCGTAATGGAGAGAAGATATACAATTTTACTATCGGCGATTTTGATCCGCAGGTATTCCCCATTCCGGCCGAACTGGAAGCGTTGATCATTGAATCATACCAACAAAAAAATACCAGTTACCCCGCTGCAGAAGGTGTGTTGGATCTTCGGAAATCCGTGAGCAGCTTTATTAAAGAATGGGAAGGCATTGATTATTCACCCAATGAAATACAGATTGCTTCAGGCGGACGTCCACTGATCTATACCATTTTCAAAGCCATTGTTGATAAAGGGGATAAAGTTATTTATGGCGTACCCTCATGGAATAACAACCATTACGTACACATGACCGATGGCGAACATTGTTTGATTGACTGCAGTGCAGAGAATGATTTTATGCCAACACCCGAAGACATTAAAAAAAATATCAAAGGTGCTACGCTCATCTGTATTTGCACTCCACAAAATCCAACGGGTACCACACTTACTAAAAATGCATTAGCAGAAATTTGCGATCTTATATTGGAAGAAAATAAAACACGCAGCGAAGAAGAAAAGAAATTATACCTGATGTTTGACCAGATGTACTGGACACTAACTTTTGGTGACACACAACATTACAATCCCATTTCGCTCAGACCAGAAATGAAACCGTATACCATTTTTGTAGATGGTATCTCAAAAGTATTTGCCGCCACAGGTGTGCGCGTAGGCTGGGCATTGGGACCAGAAACTGTGATTGCTAAAATGAAAGCGATATTAAGTCATTTAGGAGCCTGGGCACCTATGGCAGAACAGAAAGCTGTAGCAAAATATTTATTGCAGAAAGATGCGATTGCAAAATACCTGATTCATTTTAAATCAGAGATAGAAGAAAGATTACGCAATATTCACGCAGGTTTTATTGCATTAAAACAGAAAGGATACCAGGTTGATTCGGTATCGCCGCAGGCTGCCATCTATCTCACTATCAAAATAAACCTCGTTGGCAAAACCACAGCCGATGGAACCCTATTGGCCACACAGGCGGATGTTACTTCTTATATTTTAGGAGAGGCCAAACTGGCCGTAGTTCCTTTTTCTGCTTTTGGTGCGGGAAGCAACAGTGCCTGGTACCGCTTAAGTGTAGGCACCAGTAAAAAAGAAGAAATTCCCGAGATGCTGGCCAAGCTGGAAGCGGCTTTGGAAAAACTTAGTTAGGCATTTCAACATTCAGATAAAATTATTGTTAAGGGTGATGCTATGCAGGCTATCACCCTCATTTTTCCTCATCAACTTTTTAAAGAACATCCTTCTTTAGAAAAGGGAAAGCCAGTTTATCTGGTAGAAGAATGGCTTTTCTTTCGACAGTATTCTTTTCATAAACTAAAACTGGTATTGCACAGAGCTTCTATGCAATGTTACCAACATTGGCTTTTGGAGAAAGGGTACAGCGTTACCTATGTAAAAAGTCATGATAAGAATAGCGATGTTCGACAACTCATTGCGTCTCTCGCAAAAAAAGGAGTTATCACTATTCACATAGCCGATCCGGTAGACAACTGGTTACAGAAAAGGATAGTAGAAGCATGTGCATTACACCAGATAAAACTGATCATTCAGAGATCGCCGGGTTTTATCAATAGTATGGAAGAAGTGAGTAGTTATTTTGATAACCGCAAAACTTATTTCCAAATAGATTTTTACACCCACCAACGCAAACAAAGAAAAATATTATTACAGCCCGATGGAAAACCCTTAGGCGGTAAATGGACTTTTGATGCAGAGAACCGTTTAAAATTTCCCAGGAAAGAAAAAGCACCTGCTGTTACTTTCCCTAAAGAAAATGCGTTTATTACAGAAGCACGTGCGTATGTAAGCACCCATTTTGGTAATCATTATGGCAGTTTGGATGGGCCTTTGTTTTTTGTAACCAGTTTTAAAGAAGCAGAAAATTGGTTGGATGATTTTATAAACAACCGCCTGCAAAAATTTGGTGATTATGAAGATGCCATTGTGCAGAATGAATACTTGTTACACCATTCTGCATTAACCCCTATGTTGAACATCGGGTTATTAACGCCACAACTGATATTGCAGAAAGTATTGGATGCGGGTATTCAAAAAAACATTCCGCTTAATTCACTGGAAGGTTTTGTACGGCAGGTAATGGGCTGGCGCGAATTTATCCGTATTGTATATGAAAGAGAAGGCAGTAAACAACGCACTACCAATTATTGGAAGTTCACCAGAAAAATTCCTGCATCGTTCTGGAAGGGAACTACTGGTATTCCACCTATTGATAAAACGATTCAAAAAGTTTTACAAACAGGGTACTGCCATCACATAGAGCGTTTAATGGTACTTGGTAATTTTATGTTGCTCTGCGAATTTGATCCGGATGAAGTGTATCGTTGGTTTATGGAATTGTTTATTGATGCCTACGATTGGGTAATGGTGCCCAATGTGTATGGTATGACACAATTTGCCGATGGTGGACTCATGACTACCAAGCCTTATATCAGCGGTAGCAACTATCTGATGAAAATGAGTGATTATGAAAAAGGGGAATGGCAGGCAATCTGGGACGGCCTGTTCTGGCGTTTCATGCATGTACACCGTGATTTCTTTTTACAGAACCCCAGATTAGGGATGCTCATCGGCACGTTTGATAAAATGGCCAAGGAAAAACAGGCATTACACCTGCACCATGCCACCCAATTCCTCCACCACCTCGATACACAAAACCCATCATAACTCACCTAACCCTTTTAACTTCTTTAACCAACTAACCATCCACCCATGCTCTCCCCTGAAGACAAAGACCGCATCATAGAAATGGCCTGGGAAGACCGAACGCCATTTGAAGCCATTGAACTGCAATTTGGTTTGCCGGAAAAAGAAGTGATCGCATTTATGCGTGCCAACAGTAAGCCTTCCAGTTTTCGCATGTGGCGTAAGCGGATGGCAGGCAGGCAAACAAAACATATGATGATACGGGGGAAAGAAGTAAGCCGTTTTAAATGCAGCTTGCAAAGAAACATCAGCATGAATAAGATCAGCAAGCGATAAGTTGCCGCTGTTGGTAGCTGACCAACAGCACATTCATTTGTTGATGAAGTTGTATTGTTGGTCAGGCGACCAACAATGGAATAATTTGATAAAATTAATTCGATTAAAAATGCCAGAGATTAATTCTTATTACAGGTAAATACAAATGGCTTCTGCTTTTTCTCGGTAAGTATTTGTTGGATGAGATGTGTTTTGCGGATGATCTTGTGGCGGTTTACATCCAGTATTTCATTGGCAGTGCAGAAAACGGGCCAGTTCTCGGTATGAAATAACATGGTATTTAACTGTGCCAATTCACGCTCAAGCACATCGGGGCTTTGATGGGCGGCTTGCGATAATACCAGTAAATCCCTGTTCATATCCTGCATGGGTTTTCCCTTGTTTAATGTTTGGGGCAGCCACAAAAAGGTGTTCCATTGCCTTTCTTAAAAATACCACATGAACTACCCATCATGGTAATCATTAACAGCAAAACGATTATTTGGTTTATTTTCAGTTTCATATTCTGTAAACTAAAATACTACTTTAGGCGTAACATAAACCGGTAATCATTCTATTGTCTTCCAATTTTAACATACAAAAAGTGCTTATCGCCCCGCTGGACTGGGGTTTGGGCCATGCCACCCGCTGTATTCCCATAATCCGGGCATTCATGGCCAGCGGTTTTTCCGTAATCATTGCCGCAGAGGGTGCTCAGGCACATTTACTACAAACCGAATTTCCTACGTTACCCATATTGCCTTTGGCGGGTTACCGAATCAGGTATAGTACCTACAAATGGACCCTGCCCTTTACATTACTCGCTCAATTACCGCGGTTGCTCAGAACCATTAAAGAGGAGCAAGCCTGGCTTGATAAAATAATTGATGACCACCAGATAGATCTGGTAATCTCTGATAACCGATACGGCTTATTTACCAAAAAGGTTTCCTGCATTTTTATTACGCACCAGCTTACCATTAAAGCCCCTTTTGCCTGGGTGGAGGCCCTTTTACAAAGAATCAACTATCGTTATATCAACCGGTTTAGTGTTTGCTGGGTACCGGATATGGAGGGAGAAAATAACCTAGCCGGTCACTTATCGCATCCCTTAAACATGCCCGCTGTTCCGGTAAAGTACATCGGTGTATTATCCCGTTTTCAACCGGAAACGACTAATAAAATATACCAATACTGCATTCTTTTATCTGGACCTGAGCCGCAACGAACCTTGCTGGAAAACAAATTAATTCCGGATTTACTGAAAATGAACAACCCCATTTTGTTGGTAAGAGGAAAGCCCGGAAGCACGGAAACAATGATGTTAGCGGATCATATCGCCGTTAAAAATCATTTACCCGGCAACGAATTACAGCAAGCGATTTTGCAAAGTGAATACATTGTTAGCCGCAGCGGTTATACAACGGTAATGGAGTTGATGGCATTGCAAAAAAAATCCATACTCATACCCACCCCCGGCCAAACCGAACAGGAATACCTGGCAAAGCGATTGGCAGATAAAGGGTATTGCCTCACTGCTATGCAGGATAATATGGATTGTGTAGCACAATTACAGAAAGCAAAACAATTTCAGTACCAGATGCCGGAGGTTGATTTGTTTGATGGAGGGGATATTGTTTCGTGGTTAGCGATAAATAGGAATCAAAAATAACAAGTACCCGAAACAAAATCGGGTTAAGCACATCAAACGAAATAATTTGATTTCTTGATGATAATTTAGTTACAATTCTTGTGATGTATTTTAATTCGCAAAGTTGGTAATTGAGCAACATTTGCGAATACAATCTTTTATTTAATTGTATTATTTCTTTCAAAAAAAATATTTTACTCACCCAAATCAATCTCTATAATTCAGCGCTGGCTTAATATCTCCCAATAAAGGCTTGTATACATAACTGCCTTTGGCTTTGGTAAATTCTGTTGTTGCTTTTTGTATCAGTTCATTGTTGGTAAAGAGATCAATAGCAGTGAGTGCCATGGTTTTGGCGGCTACCATCATTCCTTTGGTGCCTACTTCAGTTCCGCCGCAGGCTACGGCCTGCCAGCTATGTGCGGGTGTTCCGGGTATCCAGGTGGCAGCTGTTAATCCAACGGTGGGTACCATATAACTTACATCACCTACATCGGTAGAACCACCGCCGGCATCAGGTACCTGTTTCAAGGGCACGATGGCTGCCGCAGACTCAATTGCAGGAACTGCAAAGCCTAATGAAGCCTGTATCTTTTTTCCAAATGCTATTTCACTGGGGGTATAGGTAACACCGCCTACTTTTTCAAGATTAGCCTGCATGGCTTCTCCCAATGTTTTATTTAAGAGCAAATCATGTGTACCGCCAATGATACCATAGTCAACGGTTGTTTCGGTACCCATTGCTGCACCCTGTGCGGCTTTTGCAATGCGTTCGAAAATTTCTTTTACCACTTCTTTATTCGGATGGCGCACATAGTAGTATACTTCAGAAAAATCCGGAACCACGTTGGGTGCCCTTCCACCATTGGTAATTACATAATGAATACGCGTCTCTTGCGGAATGTGTTCTCGCATCATATTTACCATATTGTTCATGGCTTCTACACCATCCAGTGCAGAACGACCTTTATCCGGTGCCATGGCAGCATGTGCCGACACACCATGAAAACGGAACTTGGCCGATTTATTGGCCAGTGCACTGGTCATGGTAATGCTGTTCTCGCTATCCGGATGCCAATGTATTACAGCATCTACATCAGCAAATAAACCGGCACGTACCATAAATACTTTACCGCTGCCACCTTCTTCTGCCGGTGCGCCATAAACACGAATGGTGCCGCTGAACTTTTTTTCTTCGATGAGTTTTTTAATGGCAATGCCAGCCGCAACAGAAGCGGTACCAAATAAGTGGTGACCACAACCATGACCTGCATCTTTACCGGCAACTGCTTTTTTTTCAGGAATAGTTTCCTGCGATAATCCGGGTAATGCATCAAACTCTGCGAGTATGGCAATTACGGGTTTGCCGCTGCCATAGCTTGCTACAAATGCTGTGGGTATATCGGCTACACCGGCTTGAATGCTAAAACCATTGTCACGCAAGGTTTGCTGGTGTAATGCGGAGCTTTTTACTTCTTTGTATCCCACTTCTGCATAATTCCATATTTGCAGGGCTGTGGTTTTATAGGCTTCGTATTTACTGTCTATTTCTTTGATGGTGGCTTCTTTTACAGCAACTGTATTTAAAGCTTTTTGTGCCTGCAATGAAATGACAGCTGCACCCAAAGCTGCAGTAAGCAATATTTTTTTCATGAAATAAGATTGAACGATTTAAACAAAAAGATCTCTATACAATTCCGCACCCGGCACTACAGAATAATGACTCAGATCAGTAATGCCTTCAGCTGCCATCACTTCTTCATCAATAAAAGTATTGCCACTGCATTGTGCGGCCGGTTTGCTAAGAATGTAATACACAGCATCGGCAATAATATCCGGGGTACGGCTCATTTTGGCAAGTGCTTCACCACCTAATAAATTTCTTACGGCAGCCGTATCAATTGTGGTTCTTGGCCAGAGCGCATTAGAAGCAATACCTGCACCTTTTAATTCTGCGGCCCAACCCAATGCCAGCATACTCATACTGTATTTAGTAATGGTATAGGCAATATGTCCACCCATCCATTTCGGATTCAAATTAATAGGTGGTGATAAAGTAATGATATGCGGATTATTACCCTTGCGGAGATGCGGTATGCAATGTTTACCCATTAAAAAAGTACCGCGCACATTAATGCTCTGCATCAGATCAAAACGTTTGCTCTCGGTTTGTTCTGTTGGCGTAAGCTGAATGGCTGAAGCATTGTTGATCAATACATCAATACCACCAAATCTTTCGACTGCCTGTTGTACGGCGGCTTGTATCTGGTCTTCATGGCGGATATCTACCTGAACGGCCAATGCTTTTCCACCGGCTGCTTCTACTTCCTGCGCAGCAGAAAAAATGGTACCCCCCAACCGTGGATCTTCTTCCACACTTTTGGCGGCAATCACAATATTGGCACCTTCTTTGGCCAAACGTAAAGCCATGGCTTTACCTATACCGCGACTGGCGCCGGTAATGAATACGGTTCTGTTTTGAAAAGTCATAATGATTTTTTTGAACGTTTGCCGAATGATTAATCGTCTATGGTCCATTGTCCATGTACCATAGACTAACAATTTCAGCAAAACAAATTTACCAACCTAAGAAATCTTTAATTACCTGTTCCGTTTCGGCACAGGCTTTTGTGAGGTCGTCGTTCAAAATGGTTTTGTTGAACTGGTGACTGAACGACATTTCGTAACTGGCTTTGTTAACGCGTGTGGCAAGGCTTTCCGGTGTTTCGGTGCCACGGCTCTCTAACCTGCGTTGTAATTCTGCAACGGATGGGGGTTCTATAAAAATGGATAAACAATCACCTTCAAATTTTTCCTGTACATGAATGGCACCGTGTACATCTATATCTAACATGGGTACCTGGCCGGCCATCCACATTCTTTCAAGTTCACTTTTCAGGGTGCCGTAATATTTTCCTTCGTATACCATCTCCCATTCAATAAAAGCTTTCTGGTCTATTTTATGCCGGAAGGTATCCACGCTCATAAAATAATATTCCACCCCATCTTTTTCTTCGCCCCTGGGCTGGCGGGTGGTGGCAGAAATAGAAAAAGCAAGCTGCGGGTATTTTTTGATCAGGAAACGGGTAATGGATGTTTTACCCGACCCCGAAGGAGCCGTTATAATGATCAGTTTACCCTGGGCTTTTAGCATGAAAGTGATTTAGGCAAAGAAACAATTTTATCGTGAATGGTGAGGCGTGAATCGTGAGTGGGCAGTAGCGGGTATGCGAAACCTTAGTATCGCCACATCACTTTATCACCGAGCGGCACACTTCTTTTTCCTGGTCTTGCGGGTTCGTCTGTATAACCGAGGTACAAAAGTCCCATCATGATATCTTCTTCTCCTAAACCAAAATATGCTTTCATGGCCGGTTGATGCGTCATGCCACCCGTACTCCACAAAACAGAGATACCGTATGCTTCAGCGCCCAATAATATATTTTGTGTTGCGGCGGCTACTGCTGCAATATCTTCTACAACTGGAATTTTTGCTTCAGGCAATCGTTTCATATACACAGCAATGATATGCGATGCCTTATCTGCAGTATGTATCAGCCCTTCGTATTTGGCAGTAGTAAACTTATCCTCTGGTGTATTGGCCTTGTACAAAGCTGCATGATCTGCGCAAAAATGTTGTACCGCCTCTTCACTAAAAACAACAAAACGCCAGGGTTCTGTGCGGGCATGCGTGGGCGCCCAGTCTGCCAGGTGTAATAATTGTTTTATAATCTCATCGTTTATTTTCTTACCATTTAACTCGGCAGGTTTTATGCTCCGCCTGTTTTGAATGATGTTTTCCAGGGTGTGAAATGTATCCATGCGGTAAAAGTATAACCATTCTGAATGGATGTAAGGGGAAGAAGAATAATTTTACTGGATTCGTAAAATGGGTGTTATTAAAAAACCAATGTTGGTAGTGGTTTCCCTTCAACTGTTACGCAGAATCGCTCTTGATTGTTAGGGTCTTAAAATAAGGTAATTGGGCAATGATTAGTATGTATGGCTATCGTAAATTAAGAAGGGAGTACCATTATATTGGTACCCCCTTTTGGCAAAACAATTCAACGGAATAGGGTATTGTTTTTTCCTGATCACTTAAATTTTATCAGCTAATGGAAAGTCAATTTCGAACGCTGTTAGGTTGTGTAAATAATTGCTGATAATTTTGTCGCCAATTACAATGACAACATCAATCAAATTGGCTTCATCGTAACCTGCTCCAAAAAAAGCTTCTTTGCTTTCTTCTGTTGCTCTGCCACGATTTTCTACTGTTGATGCTGTAAATTTTGCTAAGGCATTTAACTTACTATCAAAAGTAGCCGTCCCCTTACGAATTTCTAAAATTTGTTCATCTGTAAAGCCATTCATTTTGCCTATCACAGTATGAGCAGATTGGCAATAACGGCAACCATTCAATTCACTTGTCACCAAATTGATAACCTCTCTTTCTTTGGCTTTTAGGGTACTTTTACGATTTTGTAAAGCAAGGTAGTCGCCTAATGCAGTTTCGCTTTTGGCAAAGTAGGCATATAGATTAGGTACAAACCCCAATCCTTTTTGTAAGTTGTCGAATATACCTTGATTGTTTGCAGAAACATCTGCTTTGGTTGGAATGGTAAAACTTCTTTTTTCTGTCGTTGTCATTTTTATTTATTTAAAGTGTGGGTCGTCATTATTGACAGCACAAAACTGCAACAACTTAAAATGTATAAAAATGATGTGGTTTAGGAAATTTGGTTGATGTAGTTCAACTATTTTTTACCTACTTTTCTATTCCTTATGCGGGATAGAAATTCTGTTGTCATGCCCAAATAAGAAGCAAGTGCATATTGAGGAACTCTTTGAACTATCTGAGGATATTTATTTATGAAATTTTCATAGCGTTCTTCAGCAGTCTGTGTAAGATTAGATATAATTCTTTGTTGCATAAATGCAGCTGTTCGCTCTGCCCTTATTCTAAAAAAAGTTTCAAATTTATGGTTTTCCTGTTTTAGCGCCTGTTCTTTTTCGTACGAAATTTCTAAAATTGTACTGTCTTCCAGTGCCACTACAAACATAGTGGCAGGCTTTTGTAAAATATAACTATTGTAGTCTGTTATCCACCAGTTTTCAATAGCAAAAGCAATTGTGCTATCTTGACCATTGTCGTCTACAACATACGCCCTGAATGCGCCGTTTAAAACATAATTTCTATTTTTTACTACAAAATTCGGCTGAACGATCATTTGCCGCTTTTTAACGTTTACTTTTTTAAATGCAGCACTAAAAGTTACTGCTTCGAGGTCGGTTAATTCAACTGACCTTTTGATGTATTCTATAATTTTATTTTCGCTACTCATTAATGCTGTATCAAGCTTGTAGGTTATTCAAATAATCGTGTATTTGTTATTTAAATATACGCACATTAACGAATTGAATAGAATCATGTCAAGCGTTTAAACTTGCTTTATTTAAGCAGCTTGTACACATAAAAAACACCGAACAGTACGTTCAGTGTTTTTACTTTTGATTTCTGTTTTCAGATGCTGCTAATTATTATCTTCTTCCCCCAGCTCAACTACTTCATAAGCATTGCTGCCATTATAAGAGATGGGTTGAAATAAGGTGTTGTTATATTCAAGATAAGTTACATCACCCACCCTCACTTCTGTTGCGCCTTCTGGTAAATCGTATACAATAGCTCCGGGAGGTGCCATGGTTACGGCAAACCCATTTTCTTCCGGCTGGTAAAAAGTACCGGCAAAATAATAATAGGTGTAGTCGCCCAATTCCAATCTAACAGATCCTGCGGGCAATGCTCTGATGAATAATCCCATAGGTGGTGCAATTACGCGGTAACCATTATTATAGGGAGAATAATATACACCCTGATCATAGTGATAACGCTGGTTATTCCATGAAATACTAATGGCAGCTGAACCCAGTACATTGGCAAAGAATCCGAATGGATGAAAAAAGGATCCATAGAAATACGGACGATAGGGATGATAGAAATAGCTGTAATTACTATAATACCTCCGACCCTGCCATACTAAAGGCGCACGGGTATACGTTGGACGATAGTAGCCACGGTTATTATACCTGTTGTTATAGGCACTGGGTCTGTAACCATATACCTGCGATCTATTATCATAACGATAGGACGGTCTGTATGAGGTGGTACGACGATCATACGATGATTGCTGACGATTGACTGATACAGAAGCTCTCTGATCACCGGAGGGTCTTTGCGAGTAACCGGGTCTGTCTCTTTGTTCTGGTCTTTGTGAAGGTTGCCTTTGCGCGTAACCACGATCCCTGTTGTCTCCTGAGCGCTGACCTGCATCCTGCGGCCTTTGTGTATTGCCGGGTCTTTCTCTTTCTTGTGGTCTTTGCGTTATTGGCTGCCTTTGTGGATTATTGGGTTGGTTATTTTGTGGTGGGCGCTGGCCTGCATCGGGCAGCCTTTGAGAAGGTTGCCTTTGCGGGTTTCCACGCTCTCGGTTATCATTCGGGCGCTGACGATCATTGGAAGGCCTTTGCGAATTACCAGGCCTTTCTCTCTCTTGCGGCCTTTGTGCCAGAACCAGCATATTGCTGGAAAGCATGAGTAAAACAAGCCCCGCTGTGTATGTCTTGTGGAAATGAGTAGAAATTTTCATGGCTAATTGATTTGATGAGACAATACCCATACTATCACAATTGCCGTGCCTATTAATTGTTGGGCTTCTTATTTACCGGTAATGGAACTATGTACGCCGGCATTAACATAGGTTTATCATGGGGCGATGGGTTAGGGGATGAGTATAGGAGATGGGTATGATAGGCGTTTATGTAGTTTGTGGCAGGTTGCAGACCGGTTGTGTGTCCCCACAAAACCGCATAAACTTACTACAACATGAGATCAAAGTAATTTGATATTACAATGGGGTTATGATATCTATTGTTGATGTGAGGACACATCAACGGCGTCATCAACGGCTACATCAACAGCGTATGCGTGGTGATTATGTTCTTACAATCACCCCTGGTAGCATATAGTCTAATTGGAATTAATCCAAAGCATCACTAAAATCAAGATAATGATACAGAAAATCGAAATCCTTTTTTCCTGTCTCATAAAATCTCGCAGAAGAATAAGGATAGTCAATAGGATCAGTAGCCAGTTGCCAGTGTTTCTGCAAAGGGTTATTATGAATATAATTTAGTTTTTGAAGCGTTGTTTTTTCTCTAAATAATAAAAACCAATCAGGTTCGGGTTGCCAGAAATTATATTTCCGTGTACGCCAATCAACCTTGTAGTTATGCAGGTCTGCTGGATGATTTTGTAAAAGATACTGCTCAAATTGATGTGCTGTAAACTTCATCAGGCTGGCCACGGGACTTTCTTTTCCGTTCTTTTTTAACATCTGCCATACCAGATGAATATGATTGGGCATGATCACAAATCCATACACCCTGATCAATCCTTTATTATGCAGAAAAGACAATGACCCTATGATGGTATCGTAAAAGTGATACTGCCTGATCAGTGGCCGCCATTGATGAATGGTGGAGGTATAAAAGTATAATGCACCCAATTTCATGACGGGCAAAATAGCACATCAGGAAAAACTGTGGTAGCGTATTTATACGTGTGATTTGATGCAGAACGTCTTTGTGAGGACACAAAGACCTCATCATATACCAGCTATTACAATGATTGTAGAAATGAGAGTAACTCTTGCAATCCGGTTGTGTGGGGACACACAACCGGCCCGCTGCATTAAGCAATCCTGGTAATATCCGCCCCCAAATTCCGCAAACGTTCATCAATGTATTGATACCCGCGGTCTATCTGTTCAATATTCTGTATCACACTTTTTCCTTCGGCACTCAATGCGGCAATCAGCAATGCCTGCCCGGCACGTATATCCGGACTGCTCATAGTAATGCCACGAAGGTTATTTTTTCTTCCCAAACCAATAACGGTAGCGCGGTGTGGATCGCAAAGAATGATTTGTGCACCCATGTCAATTAGCTTATCTGTAAAAAACAAACGGCTTTCAAACATTTTCTGGTGCACCAATACACTACCTCTTGCCTGTGTGGCAACTACTAAAACAATACTTAACAGGTCAGGTGTAAAACCTGGCCAGGGATGATCGTAAATAGTTAAGATGCCCCCATCCATAAAAGTCTGGATCTCATATACATCCTGTGCAGGAATATAAATATCATCTCCCTGTATGGTAAAATCAATGCCTAACTGCTGAAACTTTTCCGGTATCACACCCAAATGTTCTACACCTGCATTTTTAATGGTGATCTCGCTTTGTGTCATCGCCGCGAGGCCAATAAAACTGCCTATCTCAATCATGTCGGGCAACATGCGGTGCGTGGTGCCGCCTAAAACAGATACGCCTTCTACTACCAGCAGGTTACTGCCAATGCCACTGATTTTTGCACCCATTCTGTTCAGCATTTTGCATAACTGTTGAATATAGGGTTCGCAGGCGGCGTTGTAAATAGACGTGGTTCCTTCTGCCAGTACGGCTGCCATCACAATATTGGCGGTGCCTGTTACAGAAGGTTCATCCAGTAACATAAAACAACCTTTCAGTTGGGGAGAAGATAATTTGAAGCAACCCAGTACATCATCATACTCATATTTGGCACCCAGTTTTTCAAAACCAATAATGTGCGTGTCCAATCTTCTGCGGCCAATTTTATCTCCGCCGGGTTTGGGTATATAGGCTCTTTTAAATCTGGCCAGCATGGGTCCCGCAAACATGACACTCCCACGCAGGCGCCCACCTTTTTTTCTAAAATCTTCTGATGCCAGGTAATCTGCATCTACGGCATCTGCCTGAAAAGTACAGGTATGCCTGTCTGTTCGCGATACCTTCACGCCAATATCACCCAATAATTCTATCAATAAATTTACATCCAGTATATCCGGAATATTGGAAATAGTTACAGTCTCAGCCGTTAACAAAACCGCCGACAATATCTGCAATGCTTCATTCTTCGCTCCCTGCGGAACAATTTCTCCTTTTAATTTATTACCACCGATTACTTCGAACGAACTCATAGTAGTTGGTTTATTAGTTTATTGGTTTATTGGTCTGTTGAATCACTAAGTAGTTTCTAAAAAAACAAATATGAATGAACAGCCATAAAAAAGCACCAGAAAATTCCAGTGCCTAAAAATATCTCTTAATTGTAAACTAATAAACTGGTAACCCAATAAACTAATACCGCTTCTTAAACTGCCCACCTCTTGCATCAGGGCGGCCGCCATTGTTGTTTCGGCTATTACCATTGTTTCCGCCACCGTTATTGCTCCGGTTATTATTGTTGTTATTGCTTCTTGCGTTTCCGCCACCGCCACGGTTGTTATCGCGTTGTCCGCCACCGCCGCTGCTTCTTCCGCCACTGCGGCCACCAAAGTTTTGCTGCCAGCGTCCGCCACCACTGCGTGGATATTCATCGCGCTCAAAATTCTGGTTGCGGTGTTTAATATAAGGAGTGTTGCTGAATTCAAGCTCACCACCGGTGATGCTGTTCAGTTCGGTACGAATCGTATCATCATGCACCAGCTCTTTATGCCAGTTGCTGTACGCCAGTTTCATGTAGTAAGCAATAGCATGTGCAAAGCCTGCTTTCTTTTCCGGATCTTCTTCTTTCAAAGCCTTATCTATTACCACTTCCAGATTTTTACCCAGATGCGCATATTTGGGATGGCGTTTTGGGTAAGGCAGTGGGTCGGGCTTTAGCTTATAAGTTTCTTTTTGAGGAATAGGGTACGGGCTATCCACTTCCAATTTAAAATCACTCATAAAAAACAGGTGATCCCATAATTTATGACGGAAGTCTTCCACATTCTTCAAATGCGGGTTCACAAATCCCATCAGCTCTATCACGTACTGGGCTTGTTGTTGGCGTTTGTCCTTGTCTTCTATCGTTAACAGGAACTCCACCATTTTTTGTACATGGCGGCCATATTCTTTCATACCCAGGTGACTTCTCTCTGTATTGTATTCCATAAAATTCTACGTCTACTCAGACAAATGTAAGTAATAAGCGCAGATTAGTGGGATTTGGGGTATGATTGATAGGATTAACGGCTACTTTAACAAAATTCACTTACCGGATGGGAGCGCTGCTTTTGAAGTAAGCGTGCTTCTTATTACACTAAAATCATATCAATCATACCCCAAATCATATCCCGTCAGCGTTTATCTTTGTTTGATGGAACACTTGTTACAACAGATCGAAGCGTATCGTGCCGAAATTGCTGCTACAGAAGCGGCCAGCCCGGAAGCAGTAGAAGCATTCCGCATTAAATGGTTAGGTACTAAAGGATTGGTAAAAACCATCATGGGTGAAATGCGTAATGTACCCAACGAACGCAAAAAAGAATTTGGACAGATACTGAACGACTTCAAGCTTTTTACCGAAGCCAAATACGATAGCTTAAAAGAAAGCAACTCCCAACTGCAAACTGCCGACTCAACGCTGATTGACTGGAGCCTGCCCGGTGATCCGGTTGCTGTTGGAACACGACATCCGTTGAATATTGTAAGAAACCAGATTGTTTCTATTTTCAAACGATTGGGTTTTGCAGTTGCTGAAGGGCCTGAAATAGAGGATGACTGGCACAATTTCGGTGCCATGAATCTTCCGGAAGACCATCCTGCCCGCGATATGCAAGATACTTTTTACATCAGCCAAAATCCATCCTGGTTGCTTCGCACACATACCAGCAGTGTACAGGCAAGGGTAATGGAAACACAGAAACCGCCTATTCGGGTAATTTGTCCGGGGCGTGTGTATAGAAATGAAACCATCAGTGCACGTGCACACTGTTTTTTTCATCAGGTAGAAGGTTTGTATGTAGATGAAAATGTAAGCTTTGCTGATCTGAAACAAACCCTGTACTTTTTTGTACAGGAAATGTTTGGTAATGATGTAAAAGTGCGTTTTCGCCCAAGCTATTTTCCGTTTACCGAACCCAGTGCCGAAATGGATATAAGTTGTTTGATCTGTAAAGGGGATGGTTGTAATATTTGTAAACACACAGGATGGGTAGAGATTTTAGGTAGCGGTATGGTACATCCGAATGTGCTGGATAATTTCGGTATTGACTCCAACAAATACACAGGTTTTGCTTTTGGTATGGGTGTAGAAAGAATTACGCAGCTGAAATACCAGGTAAATGATCTTCGTTTGTATTCTCAGAACGATGTTCGTTTTCTGAAACAATTTACAGGCGTTGTGTAGTTATCCGAAATGGTAAACTCTTTTTTTAAAAGACTCGCTAAGCGGGTCTTTTTTTGTTTAAACACCATTTGATCAGCTCATAGGGTATAATAAACTGCTATATAGTTTACCGGTTTTATGATAGAATAGTTGAACAGTTACGCAGTGGGATGGCTTTATTACCCTATCTTACCCAACTAACCCCCAATTTCGGTATATGCTTGCGATCCTCTGTTTTTTTCTGGGCCATTGGTTCCTGTCGTTGTTTTTTCATTCATTTTTCCTGCACCGTTTCTGCTCGCATAAAATGTATACGATGAGTAAAAACTGGGAACGAACTTTTTATGTTAGCACCTGGTTGGTGCAGGGTTCCTCTTATCTGGTTCCAAGAGCCTATGGTGTGATGCACCGCATGCACCATACTTATAGTGATACCGAGCAAGACCCACACTCGCCCCATTTTTTTAAAGATGTATATCGAATGATGCAAAGCACCATTCTTATCTTCCGCGGATTTTTAACGGGTAAGAATTTACCCGATGCCCAATTTACCAAAGAGTATCTGCCTGTTTGGGATAGGCTGGATAAATTTGGGCACCACACCATTACCCGTTTATTTTTTATGATAGCCTACACAGCTTTCTATATTTATTTTGCACCCAACCTTTGGTGGTTTGTTTTATTACCTGTTCATTTTTTAATGGGCCCAATACAAGGCGCCATTGTAAATTGGTGCGGACATAAATATGGCTACAGTAATTTTGAAAATGGAGATCATTCTAGAAACACCTCGCCCTGGGGAATTTTATTGATGGGAGAGCTGTTTCAGAACAACCACCACTATGCAAAAGACGATGCTAACTTTGCCAAAAAATGGTTTGAGTTTGATCTGACCTATTTTATTATGCGCGGATTACATGCCGTGAAGATTATACAATTGGTAGAAAAGAAACCGATTCCTATTCCTATTCCGATTGGTGCATAGGCACAACGCAGTAAAATCTTTGTAACGTAGGTTCTCTGTACTTTTACAGTAATCTATTCATTCCATGATCCACGCCACCAAAGGCATCGTATTGCGCACAGTAAAATATGGTGATACCAGTATCATTACTACCGTGTACACAGAGCTGTTTGGCATACAGAGTTATATTGTAAAAGGCGTACGACAAAGCAGCAAAACCTCGGCAGGTAAAGCTGGTTTTTTTCAGCCCTCCGCCATGCTGGATATGGAAGTGTACCATAATGAACAAAAGCATCTACAATTCATCAAAGAATATCAGTGGAGTTATCTGTACGAAAAAGTATTGTTTGATGTGGTAAGAAATACCGTTGCCATGTTTGTGATTGAATTGTTGCAACACAGCCTTAAACAACCCGAAGCCAATCCTGAGTTGTTTTATTTGATTGAAGACACCCTTAAGCAATTAGACAAAGGTAATGATACATTAACTGGAAATCTTCCTTTGTATTTTACCTTACACCTTGGCAGTGAACTGGGTTTTCAATTGCAGGGAACCTACAGCGAACAAACACCGGTGCTCGATTTACAGGAAGGAATGTTTATTGCCGATACACCGACACATCCATATTATCTGGAAGGACAGATGGCCAAAACAACTTCTGATCTGTCTGCACTTCAGTTTTACAATGATCTTGAAAACATCCAGTTGAACCGACATATGCGCCGCGAATTATTACAGGCATATCAAACCTTTCTTTCCTTACACATTACTGATTTCGGAGAGATGCGAAGCTTTGCAATTTTGCAGGAGATACTTTCGTGAGGGGTGAGGCGTGAATCGTGAGTGGTGAGGCGTCCATGGTCCATGGTCTATGGTCTATGGTCTATGGTCTATAAAAGGGTAGATTATGAAAGATACTTCATCGCCAATTCACCATTCACAAAAAGCAGCCTATAACAATCTGCTTACTAATGTGTTTGTATTAATTGTTCCATTTTCAGTGTTTGATAACAATACAACCCCCGGTTGTTTTCCTTTTTCAAAACTTCCTAACACATCTTCCATCTGCAAAGCCTTAGCACCATTGAATGTGGCCCATTGTAATAATTCATTCAACGGAACGGAAGGAAAATGTTTTGTGATGGATTTTAATTCATCCAGTATATTCAAGCTCCAATTGCTTGCAAGACTGTCTGTGCCAACAACGATGTTACAATTATTTTTTCTTAGCCTATCAATAGGTGGTAATGCCTGCTCAATGTATTGATTGGCATTGATACAAACACACCAACTCACGCCTGACGATTCACGACTCACGAATTGAATGTCTTCTTCACTGGTAAACGAATTATGCACCAGCAATATGTTTTTAGCTTCGCTCATGTTAGAAAAATATGATTGGAGACTACTTTTACCAGTGGGTTGAAAAAAAGATGTGTCCATATTCATCATTCCATACATCCGCATAAAATCGCCTTCTCTTTTTTGAAACAAAGAATCTTCGAAAGAGGTTTCCTGATTATGAATGGTAACGGTTTTATTGTCAAAATAAGGCGATAGTAATTGCCATAAATCATTAGATACAGAATAGGGTGCATGCGGGGAAAGACTATTTTGACTTTTACCTTTTGACTTTTGACTTTTTTCAAAAGAATCATAACATGCCAATGATCGTTCAAATCTTACTTTGGCAACTTCTGGCAGCCAGCCGCTTACTTCAATAAAATTGTAATAAGCCAGTCTTTCTTTTTGCTTTTGCGCAAGGGTGAGTGTATTATTACAGATATCGCCCACTGCTACAATACCGCTGGCCAGCATTTCATTTTCCGCGTTAGCAATGGCATCCAGTATTTCTTCTTCGGGGAAATGGCGTTCATTTACTACTTTAAAAACAAAATCAACCAATCCTGTTTTTTCAGGAATTAATCCACGCATATGGCTTAGTTCCAGGTGGCAATGGCAGTTGATAAAGCCTGGCGAGAGTATACCGTTGAGTTGCTGAATGCCTTCTCCTGCTTCTTCTTTGCGAACAATGGCTTCCACTTTTCCTTTCTCATCTGTAATTAATATGGCCTCAGGCCCGAGCATTTGGGTGCCTGTAAAAAGTTGGGTAGCCTGAAACTTACGGTATGGCAAAATTTATTGGAGTTTGTATTCTTTAATCAATGCTTCTGCAGGTATGCGTAAAATTTTACTGAATTTCCGGATCATGGTTAATGAGAGGGCCTGCTTGTAGTTCAATACTTTACTAACCGTTCCTTTATCACCATACTCGCGGGCGAGATCGGCAGGTTTGTAACCAAAGTCTTCCATTCTTATTTTGATGAACTCAATGGGATCTATTTCGCCAAGTGAATAGTGTTTCTTTTCATATATATTAATCAGCGTTGCCAGTAACATTGCCTCACGATAAGCAATGCTGCCTTTTTTCGCGAACCTGATTTGCTCAAAGCGATTCATCGCTTTTTCATATTCTTTTTCGTTTTCAAGATGATACCAGATGTTCATAAAACTTCTTTATATAGTTGATGGGTCTATTCTATCGTATTGAGAATGTGTTCCTATAAATCTGATGGTAACTATGCCTTTATCGTATAATACTTCTGCAATTAACCGGTATTTGTTGTGCTGAATTTCAAACCGTGCCCCGTTGTTTTTAATCATTTTTGCGTCTGGGAAAGAACGCAGCACATCCATTTTGTTTTTCCAGACTGACTCTTCTGCAATTAATTGCCATGTTAACAAACTTTTTCTTGTGGAGGCATGCTCTCTTGCAAAAAGGGATAAAAGTTTGATGTTGGAAACAATCATGTTGATGTTTTATCAACAACAAAGAACCAATAAAAGCCAGTTGTAAACTCAACAAGCGTTAAATACGGCGTAAAAATACTTAAAGTTGGCAATTTGCCAACTTTAATAAGTTATAATTGCTTTTATACGCATACTTTCATAAAACACATTGCAATTTCGACTGCTATCAGAAATCTCAAAATCTGGCATCGGATACTTCTTAGTAATACCTGTTAATAAAAATAGCTGATCAGTGCTCATCAGTGCCGTCAGTGGCAAAAAAGAAAGCTCCATAAATGTTCCAACCCCTGAAGTGTGCGACGCAACTGGAGCTAAATAGTAGCAAAGCTGCCCGGTTAGACAAGCTTTTTTAGAAAAGGTTCAAAATTATTATTGAAAATCAATTGTTTATGAAGGTTCGATATAAAATACTTCTTAAAATCCTTGGAAAATTGAATAGGGTAGGCCTACCTTCGCCGTCCATTTAAAGTTAGCGGGATAGCGCGGCTTCATTAAAACAAAAATATTATGAGTAAACTTCATTTCACCACTAAGCATGCGAACGCGGCTACCGTACAGCACAACTGGTATGTGGTTGACGGTACTAATCAAACCGTAGGACGTATTGCATCGAAAATCGCTTCTGTTCTTCGCGGTAAGAACAAAGCCTATTACACCCCGCACGTAGATTGCGGTGATTATGTAATCCTGATCAACGCCGAAAAGGTTGTTTTTACAGGTAACAAATCTGAGCAGAAAATATACCTCAACTATTCCGGTTACCCAGGTGGTAAAAAAGAAGAAGTTGCAGAAGATCTGCTGAAACGACGTCCGGAAGTGGTTATGGAAAGAGCTGTAAAAGGCATGCTTCCTAAAAATCGTCTCGGTCGTAAAATGATCAAGAAATTCTTTGTGTATGCCGGTGGAACACACCAGCACAGTGCACAGCAACCAAAAGAATTAAAATTCTAATCAACTTAATCTAACAACTAATTCCAACATAAATGGAAAAACAAAAAAATGCAGTTGGTCGCCGTAAAGAAGCCGTTACCCGTGTTTTCGTAAGCAAGGGCGATGGTAAGATCACTGTAAACGACAAAGATTACAAAGCTTATTTTCCACTGGTTTACTTACAGAATCAGGTAGAAGCTCCTTTAAAAACGGCTGATATGATCGGCAAACTGGACATTGTAATTAATGCACAGGGTGGTGGTTTAAAAGGTCAGGCTGAAGCAGCCAAACTGGGTATTGCCCGTGCATTGCTCGAGGTAAATGCTGAATTACGTCCTGTATTGAAAGCTGCAGGTCAATTGAAGCGTGATCCACGTGGTGTTGAACGTAAGAAATTCGGTCATAAGAAAGCCCGTAGAAGCTTCCAGTTTAGCAAGCGTTAAGAGCAGCTGCAAGCTGTTAGCTACTAGCTGCAAGCGTTTTGCTTACAGCTTGCAGCTAGTAGCTAACAGCTTAACAAAATTCAAATCATTTATAACAATACATACAAATGGAAAATAACACTTCGTTACAACAGCAACTCCTGGAGGCCGGTGTACATTTTGGTCACCTGAAAAAGAAGTGGAATCCAAAGATGTTGCCTTACATCTTTGCTGAAAAGAAAGGTATCCACATCATCGACCTGAACAAAACGGTTGATCACTTGCAGGAATCTGCAGCTGCTATTAAGCAGATCGCTAAAAGCGGTAAGAAGATCATGTTTGTTGCTACTAAAAAGCAGGCAAAAGAAATCGTTAGCGAATGTGCGAAGCGTGTAAACATGCCTTATGCAACTGAACGTTGGTTGGGTGGTATGTTAACCAATTTCAACACCGTTCGTAAGAGCGTGAAGAAAATGCAGAGCATTGAAAAAATGCTGGCTGATGGCAGCGCAGAAAGCCTGACCAAAAAAGAGCGTTTGACATTAACCCGAGATAAAGATAAAATGGAGAAAGTATTGGGCGGTATCGCTCAGTTGGGTCGCCTGCCGGCCGCTTTGTTCCTGGTGGATATTGGCCATGAGCATATTGCTTTGTCTGAAGCAAAACGTTTAGGCATCACCACTTTTGGTATGGTAGATACCAACTGTGATCCTAACAAAGTAGATTTTTCTATTCCTTCTAATGATGATGCAACCAAATCAATTGCCATCATTACCAACTATATCGTAGCTGCTATTGCGGAAGGTTTGGCCGAGCGCCAGGCTTCTAAAGACGAAGATGAGTCTGATGATAGCAACAATGAAAACGAAACAAGAGCCCGTCGTCTGGAAGCAGAAGCGCAAGCTGAAGCTGCCCGTGGTGGTCGCCGTGGTGCAGGTAACAATGCAGCTGGTGGTCCCGGAGCCGGTGGTCCTCCTAAGCGTCGCGTACCAGGTAACCGTCGCCCAGCAGGTGGTGGAGGTGGCTCACGCTAATACCTTATTGCAAAATTCTATTTTGCCAATTAATAATTAGTAATTAATAATTAGTAATGCTGTACTCATGCTAGTTAATAATTGCTAATTATTAATTATTAATTACTCATTAATAATTACAAGAATGTCTACAGTAACAATAACCGCCCAGGATATTAATAAACTGCGCCAGGCAACCGGAGCCGGTATGCTGGATTGCAGAAAAGCATTAACTGAAACCAATGGTGATTTTGAAGCAGCGATTGACTGGTTGCGTAAGCAGGGACAAAAAGTAGCTGCCAAACGCAGCGACCGTGAAGCGAAAGAAGGCGTGATCATTGCACAAACTTCGGCTGATAACAAAGTTGGTTTTGTAGTATGTATCAGTTGCGAAACAGATTTCGTATCTAAAAATGCAGAGTTTGTTGCGTTTGCACAAACCATTGCAGATGCAGCTGTTGCCAATAATGTAAAGAGTGCAGAAGAACTGAATGAAGTAGTGATCAACGGGGCGAAAGTATCTGACATGATCAACGATAAACTTGCATCTATAGGTGAAAAAATTGGTATCAGATTCGAAAGAATTGAAGCACCTTATGTAGCCTCTTACATTCACGGTACCTACCGTATGGGTGTATTGGTTGGTTTATCTGCTGATGCTGCTGAAGCAGGCAAAGATGTAGCCATGCAAATTGCTGCAATGAATCCATTAGCAGTTGATGCCAACAGCATTCCAGCTGATACAATTGAAAGAGAAAGAGCGATTGTGGTAGATACTATGAAAGCCGATCCTAAAATGGCCGGTAAACCTGATGAGATGATTGCCAAGATTGCTGAAGGTAAACTGAATGCATTCTTTAAAGAGAATACATTACTGGCACAGGCTTTTGTAAAAGATGGCGCTATCACAGTAGAAGCTTATTTGAAATCTGCAGGTGATGTTAAGGTGACAGAATTTAAGCGTGTAGCTTTAGGATAATTTATTGTATCCTCTATGATAAAAAGAGAAAGGAGCGCATTGCGCTCCTTTCTCTTTTTATGACCTGACCCGGCATATCCTAGGCCCCAATTATTTGGGATGGTAAGCACCGTATTTTCCTACGGAAAATAAATCTTCAACATTTTTCGGGGGCTACCGAGCGGGTGTTCCTGACGGAACACAGTATTTTCGTTACTTGGTATTATTTCTGTTTTTGCTGGAATTAGGTGGAAAATCTTTACATCCCTTCGGCAAATACGCTTTCGCAATCCAGCCTGTCTCCTTACTTTTAAAGTAATAAAACAATACCGTGTTTCATGTTCTGATAGTAACAGGGTGTTTTCGGTACTTGGTATTATTTCTGTTTTCGGGAATTTGGCGAAAAAACTTTACATCCTTGCGGCAAATATGTTTTTGTAATCCGGCCTGACTCCTTACTTCTAAAAAATAAAGCAATACCCTGTTTCATGTTCTGATAGGAACACGATGTTTTCGGTTCTTATTATTATTTCTGGTTTTGCGGGAGGTAGGGTGAAAAAACTTCAAATTCCTGCGGCAAATACGCTTTCGTAATCCAGCCTGACTCCTTACTTTTAAAAAATAAGCAACACACTGTTTCATGTTCCGATAGGAACATCCGCTCGGTAGAACCCAAGATGAAAGGGTTGTGTCGTTCCGTAGGAACGTTTGGTGTGCAAATGATAATTTTAATCGTAATGGCAAACACGTATACCCAAATTCATATTCAGTTTGTATTTGCTGTAAAATACAGGCAGTCATTAATTCAGCCGGAATGGAAAGAAAGATTGCATCAATATATCACCGGTATTTTCCAAAGGCATCATCATAGGATGTTGCAGATAAACAGAATGCCCGATCATATCCATATTTTCATAGGGATGCGGCCAGATCAATCGGTTCTCATCCTTAATCCAGCTAGTGAAATCAGAAAGCAGTAAATGGATAAAGGAGCAAAATTTCTGTTCTTCTACATTTGGCTGGCAAGAAGGATACGGTGCATTTTCATATGCTAAAAGCCAGGTATCAGATGTTATCCACTATATCATGAACCAGGAAATGCATCATCGAAAGGAAAGCTTTCTGGACGAATACAGAAAACACCTCAAAGTATTTGACCTTACATGGGATGAACGATATATTTTCAAAATGCCAGATTAGTGCTTTTAACAAGTATAGCCAACATCTAACGTATGACTCTTTTATATACTCGTAGGTATAAACCGATACAAAAAATACCATATCACATCAGCAATATAATTTGCTACCAGCGACATCAATAAAGCAACTATGATCTGCTGCGCTTTTGATAAACCCGGCCGGTATACTTTTTCAAACCCATAAATAAACCAGGCGATACTGAAGTAGTAGATCATAAAATACACATCGTTTACAAAACCGGTGCTGGTGTTGGGTGCCACAAGCTTAATGAAAAAACCGAGTATGGCCATGCAAAAAGAAAAGATCGTTGTATACGCCGATCCATATAAAATAGCTACCCATCTTTCTACAAAACTGGTGTTGGTTTTCCGGAAAACAACCCATCCCATTAAGGCCAGTATGGGTGCCATGAGAATGATGGTAATAAAATTTTCGTACTGACTCAGTGTTTCATTCTTTGGCCCCGACCATTTTATTCCCAACACAGATTCGGTTCTGGGCAGTTTTGACAAATTCAGTGTTTGGACCAGTTGTGCAATACCGGCGCTGGCCAGTTTGTATATGGCAAACCAGATCAAAACGAATGTAATAGGTTTGTGTACTTTTTTTCTTTTCCCATCCAGAAACTCTTTTACGATATGGCCAGGCCTGGTAAACAAAGAACGACTGGTATAAATAAAGCTATGTTCGGCATGGGTAAAAAAATGAACCAACTCTTCCAGCAGGCTCTTCCAGGTAAGCTTTGTAACGCTGGCTTTTTGTCCGCATTCATAACAATAATTGCCATGAAATACTGTATTGCAGTTAAGGCAATGGGTGGTTGGATTCTCTGTCATATTTAAATATATTGCAAGTGAATTAATTGAACAAGCAAAAGCCTGTTCATTCTCATTGAAAAAATTGTTTCTTTGCAGGGTTCATCTATAAAACTATCTACATGCTTCCTAAGTTCAAACGTATTCTCCTGAAACTATCCGGTGAAGCTTTACTGGGCGACCAGCGCAATGGCGATCCATTTAATCCTAAGATCATTGAGCAGTATGCACATGATATTAAACTGGTTACAGAACTGGGTGTACAGGTGGCCATTGTAATAGGGGGAGGCAATATTTACCGTGGTATGAATGAAGCTGATAGTGGTATAGAACGGGCTCATGGTGATTATATGGGTATGCTGGCAACCGTAATTAATGCCATGGCCATGCAAGCAATGCTGGAAAAAATTGGGGTATACACACGTTTGCAAAGTGCCATTAATATGGAGCAGGTAGCAGAACCTTATATCCGCAGAAAAGCCCTGCGCCATTTAGAAAAAGGCCGTGTGGTAATTTTTGGTGCGGGTACCGGTAATCCCTATTTTACAACAGACACAGCAGGCTCTCTGCGTGCCATTGAAATGAAGGCCGATGTTATTTTGAAAGGAACAAGGGTAGATGGTGTGTACACGGCCGACCCAGAAAAAGATCCAACCGCCGTTAAGTACGATAAAATCAGCTTTCAGGAATGCATCAGTAAAAACCTGAAAGTAATGGATATGACGGCCTTTACATTGTGTATGGAGAACAAACTACCCATTATTGTATTCGATATGAATAAGCCCGGCAACCTGATGCAGGTAGTAGAAGGAGCCAATGTAGGGACGCTGGTTAGCTAATCGCCCGTTCATATAAATAATTAGCCTGTTTTTAATGGTGTAGGTAATTTCAATCCAGATGAAAAAAATTGCAGTCCTGTTTTTTCTTACCACCGCAGTTGCGGGCTATGGCCAGCAGGCTATGTCACTTTCAGAAGCCATCAACACGGCACTAAAAAACAGTTACGATATACAGCTTGCAAAAAATACACTCGCCATTAGCGAAATCAATAACCATACTGGCGTAGCGGGTGGACTGCCCGTGGTTTCGGCAACCGGTAATGACAATGAACAGGTAACCAGTATTAACCAGAAATTTGCTGACCCAACACGCGATACCAAGAGAGATAATGTAGGTTCTAATAACTTAACCATTGGAATTACTGGTAGTATGCTTTTATCAAATGGGTTCCGTGTGGTTACTACCAAAAAAAGACTCGCTCAATTACAGCAACAAAACCAGCAGTTACTGAATGCGCAAATACAGAATACCATTGCAGGAGTAATGACAAGGTACTATGATGTTGTTCGCCAGCAAACCTATTTTAAAACCATTGCACAGTCTATTGATGTGTCTAATAAGCGCCTTGAGATCTTACAGATCAGAAAAGATCTGGGCTTATCCAATAATGCAGATATTTTTCAGGCACAGTTAGACCTGAATGCGTTGATTCAAACGCAACAAACACAGGAACTGGTGATTGAACAGGCCAAAACAGATTTATTGGGATTGATGTTTGCCAAACCCGATACCAAGATCAGTATTACAGATACTATTATAGTAGACAGAACGGTTAACATGGATAGTGTTCGCGTGAATCTTTCCAAGAACCCACTATTGGTTGCAGCGGAAACGCAGGTGCGTATTAATGAATTAATAGAGAAGGAAACAGCAGCACTTCGCTATCCTACACTTCGTGCCAATACGGGTTATAATTTTACCAGCAATAAAAGTGCAGCAGGTTTTAGTTTATTGAACCAGAGCTATGGGCCTTTTTTCGGGATCAATCTGGCCATTCCTATTTATAACGGAAGCATCAGTAAACGACTGCAGGAGGTAGCCTCTATCAATACCAGAAACGCTGCCTTACAACGCGATAATCTTTTGCTGAATAGTGAAACAGGAATGGTACGTACGTATCAATCTTATACCAATACACTTGCGCAGTTACAAACGCAGCAAAAAAATTACTTGCTCTCTACTCAACTGCTTGATCTGGTTTTGCAAAAATTTCAATTGGGCCAGGCTACCATCATTGATGTAAAACAGGCGCAACAAAGTTTTGAAAATGAAGGATACCGTTTGGTTAATCTCAACTACGCTGCCAAAGTAGCCGAAATAGAGCTAAAACGTTTGGCTGGTAAGTTGGCATTATAATAAAAGATTACCAAGGTTAGGTCACATTCAGCAAACCGGATAAAATAATTCATTCTTTGCAACCGGATTTTAGAAAAACTTTTTTGCAACCCATCTAATGTACACAGGAGATAGAAAAACGAAATGATACGTTTTATAGCAATGATGTCACCAACAGCCTGCGTGTTACAGTAAAAGAAGGGAAGTTGATACCTATCAGTAAATTTCTGCAATAATTACCTGTTTACTATGCCTACGAATCTGCCTATCATACAATCAAAACTGCCAACGGTTGGTACCACTATTTTTACCGTAATGAGCCAGCTGGCTGTTGAACAGGGTGCTGTTAACCTTGGGCAGGGCTTTCCGGATTTTCCAATGAGCAGTGAGCTTACTGCTTTGGTTGATGCTGCCATGAAAAATAATTTCAACCAGTATACGCACATGAATGGGTTGCCATTACTGCGCGAAAGGTTGGCAGAAAAATCGGCAAAACTATATGGTGCCAGTATTGATGCGGAAACACAAATCACCATTACACCCGGGGGTACTTATGCGATTTATACGGCACTCACTACTGTATTGCAACCTGGTGATGAAGTAATTGTGTTTGAACCTGCGTATGACAGTTATATACCCAATATAGAGATCAATGGTGCGATACCTGTTTTGATCTCTTTACAGTATCCTGATTATTCTATCCCATGGGATGAGGTGCGCAGTAAAATCAATACACGTACTAAAATGATTATGATCAACACACCGCATAACCCAACTGGAAGTGTGTTAAGTGAAAATGATATTGCAGAATTGAGAAGTATTGTAAAAGATTCTTCTATCATCATCTTAAGTGATGAAGTATATGAACACCTGATCTTTGATGGAATAGCTCACCAGAGTATGCTGCGTTATCCTGATCTGCTGGAAAGAAGTTTTGTTTGTTTTTCTTTTGGTAAAACTTATCACTGTACCGGATGGAAACTGGGGTATTGTATTTCTTCTCCTGCATTTATGAAAGAGTTTAGAAAAGTACACCAGTTCAATTGCTTTTCTTGTGATACCCCTAAGCAGGTAGCGATTGCCAACTATATTCAGAATGAAGAAGCGTATCTCAGCCTACCCGTTTTTCTGCAAAAGAAAAGAGATTTTTTCAGAGAGCTTATGAAAGCCACTCCATTCACCTGCATCCCCTCGCATGGAAGTTATTTTGAGTGTTATGGTTATGGACATTTCAGTACAGAATCAGACAAAGAATTCGCCATACGGTTAACCAAAGAATATGGCATTGCAACCATTCCTATGTCAGCATTTTACAAACACGGGGAAGACAATAAAGTGTTGCGTTTTTGTTTTGCAAAAAAAGAAGAAACATTGGAAAAAGCGGTTGCCAAGCTTGTTAATTTGAAAATTTGAAAATGTGCAAATTTGAAAATAAGGACTACTGATCTTATTCAACATTCAAATAATACTACATTTTCAAATTTTCAAATTGTCCTATTTTCAAATTATCTCCATCCATCTCCATCCAGCATATTACCTATACCACCCAGAATACTCCCTTCTTCTTTGCGTGAAGTAGTGGCATAGCGTAAGATTCTTCCGGCCAAACGGCTGATGGGTAAGGTTTGTATCCAAACCGTTCCTGATCCACGCAGTGTGGCAAAGAACAATCCTTCTCCACCAAAAATGGTATTCTTAATACCACCCACAAACTGGATATCATAGTCAATGCCATTGGTAAAACCAACAATACAACCGGTATCTATACGCAAAGTTTCGCCGGGTATTACCCTGCGTTCAATCACATGGCCACCTGCATGCAGGAATGCCATACCATCCCCTTCCAGTTTTTCCATAATGAAACCTTCACCGCCAAATAAACCGGTCCCTAATCTTCTTTGAAATTCAATACCAATACTTACCCCTTTGGCAGCGCAGAGAAAAGCATCTTTCTGGCAAACCACCCGGTTGCCAAAACGTGCCAGATCTACCGCAATAATTTTTCCGGGATAGGGAGAGGCAAAACTTACCGTGCGCTTGCCATTACCTACATTGGTAAAAGCGGTCATGAATAAACTTTCACCAACCAGTACCCTTTTACCGGCATTTAATAATTTGCCGAGCAGTCCACCCTGTTGCTGTTGCTGACTTCCATCGCCAAATAAGGTTTCCATCTGGATATTATCGTCCATCATCATAAAAGCACCGGGCTCTGCAATGGCGGTTTCATTGGGGTCGAGTTCTATTTCTACATATTGCATTTCTTCGCCAAAAATGCGGTAGTCTATTTCGTGGTTATGTGGCATGGTGTTTTTGTTTGTATGAATGTATGAAAGAGGGCGGGAGTGATAAAATATTTTCGGGATGAGTGGTATTTTTTTAGCCACTGATTGCACTGATTTTCACTGATGATTTTATAAAATTAATCGCTTTATTTTTAGGCTTTCTTCTCCAAAATTTAAAACAAGGCCGATTTTACAGCCTGAAACTTTTAAGTAATTCAGCGTTTGTGCTAGATGTTCTTCTGCGATTCCTTCCTTCGCTTTTATTTCAAGGATTATTTGATCCATCACTATAAAATCAGCAAAAAATTTGTGTGGTAGTATAATACTCTTGTATTGAATTTTATACTCCTTCTCTCTGCTGTATGGGATGTTATGGGTTTTTAATTCGTGCTCAATAGCATCTTTATACACGATTTCTAAAAAACCCTTACCCAACAGTTTGTGCACTTCAAATGCAATACTTATCATGCTACCTGTTTCTTCACTAAATGCATATTGTTTGTTGATAAAATTACTTATTGGTTTTCTTTCTATAAAGAAGCCAAAAATTACTGAGAATCCACACCGTATTTACATCCCGTATTTCTATCTGGAAAATCAGTGAAAATCAGTGCCATCAGTGGCAAACAAAACCGCCTCCAAAAAATGGAGGCGGTATATGATAAACCAAAACCCAACTGAACTTTTAAGCGGTACGGGTATCTTTCATTTTACCCATCCATACTTTTTTACCTTGTATTCTTCTCACCAGGAACATAATACCTACGGTGATGAAGAAGAACGGCCCAAGGAAACCTAAAAGAGCAACATACTTGGTGCCATAGAATTTTTCCATAGGTCTTCTCAATCTTTCACTGATTAGGTACATGCTTGGTACCATTACCAGTGTTAAGAAGAATGCGAAGATCAAACCAAAAATGATGGTCCAGCTTAACGGCCCCCAGAATACTACACTATCTCCACCAAAGAAAATATGCGGATTAAAATGTCTGAACAGTGATACGAAATCAATATTAAATCCAACGGCCAGTGGTAACAGACCCAGCATGGTGGCCAATGCCGTTAACATTACCGGAATGATACGGATCTTACCCGCCTCAATGGTTGCGGCCCTGGTTTTGTAACCTCTTCCGCGTAACTCATCGGTAAACTCAATTAACAGGATACCGTTCTTAATTACAATACCCGCCAGACCAATAACACCTACACCCACCATAATAGTGGCCATAGACATACCCGTTACCGCATAACCAATAAATACACCAATGATAGAGAAAAAGATCTCTGTAAGTACAATGAATGGTTTACTCAGACTATTAAATTGTAGCACAAGAATCAGGAAGATCAATAACAATGCAGTTAATAATGCAGTACCCAGAAAACTCATGGTTTCAGCCTGTTGTTCGCTTTCTCCTGTTTGCTTGATAACAACATCTAATGGGATCTTTGTTTTTTGTTTAAAGTCCTCAATTTTCTTCGCCAGTTCAGCATTCACCGGTCCGGTTAAAGATGGATCCGTAACATTAGATTGAATTTGTATGGTACGTTTTACATTCTTACGTTTTACACCACCAGATGTATTGGTATAGTCAACCGTTGCCACAGCATTCAGCGGTACCTGTTTGATACCCATGGTACTCATATCGCGGAAAGTAAGACGCATATTCATCAGGTCGTTAATGTTGTTACGCTGTAACTGGTTATAACGGATCTGGATTTTATATTCATCTTCACCATCTTTCAGTTTGCTCGCTTCTTTACCAAAAACGGCTGCACGTATTTCCATACCAATCTGTGCGGTACTGATACCTTCACGAAGTGCTCTTTCACGATCTATATTAATAGTGATCTCGGGGTTCTGCAAATCAACATCCATTTTCAATCCTTCAATACCTTCTATACGGTTGGTATCAAGGTGATTTTGTAAGTCGTAAGCCACTTTGGCAATCTCATCAAAATTATCACCACTGATTTCTATGTTAACCGGCGCATCTGTTGGCGGACCAGAATCTTCCTGTGCAACTTCAATACGTGCCCCCGGAATACCTTTCATTTGTTCGCGGATTGCTTTCATATAAGGCGCGCTGGATTTGCCGTGTCTTTTTTCAAACTGTACAAAAGAAACCTGTATACGACCTAGGTTACTTTGGGTACTACGGTTATTATCCATCGGGTTATTGGCGCTTACCGCCACATTGGTAATCACACTTTCAACAATGGCAGCTTCGTTGCCCGGAAGTTCTTTACCTAATACATTTCTTACACGCGATTCCAGAATTCTTGTAACAGAATCTGTGGTAGATGTTTTGGTACCAATTGGCATTTTCAGGTATACATATACAAAATTCGGATCTCCGCTAGGAAAGAATGGCTTTGGATTGTTGCGCAATACCAGCATGAAAAGAGAGATAGGGAACAAAAGGAATAACCACAACAGTAACCTGGCAGGTCTTGCTCCTTTTAAAACCCAGTGCAACATTTTTTCATAACGGTTCATTAAGCCCGGTAAAATTCTCTCCTGAAAAACGTGAATGATATCGCGTAATACAAAACGATTCAGGATCATCAATCCTGCCATAACCAGCAGAAAATTACCAAAGCCATGCCAACCTGCGAGGTTAAACAAAACACCGAATGCAATTACAGACCAGAACAAAGGTTTTTTAAAGATGGCTTTCTTCGGCTCTTCGTATTCTCTTCCTTCAGGTCGCATAAAGCTTACTGCAAAAACAGGGTTCATGATAAAAGCTACGATCAACGATGCTGCCAATGTAAGGATCAACATGGTAGGCAGATAGATCATGAACTTGCCAATTAATCCCTTCCATAGCAATAGCGGGAAGAAAGGTGCGAGCGTAGTAAGCGTTCCGGCTAATACCGGGATGAATACTTCACCTGCCGCTTCTTTGGCGGCACGAACTACTTTTACTTTTCCATTATTATAGATACGGTGTGTATTCTCAATTACCACAATAGCATCATCCACAATAATACCCAGGCCAAATAACAAGGCAAAGAGTACAATAAAGTTGAGCGTTACACTAGTACCCACAATAGAATCTGCTATCGGTAAAAACAGGAAGGCAACAAATACGCTTAATGGCACACTTAACGCTACAAAGAAGGCGTTGGTTACACCCATGAAGAACATCAATACCAATAACACCAATACAAACCCAATGATGATGGTATTCACTAATTCATTGAAGGAGGTTTTGGTAGTAACACTCTGATCGCCGGTGATTACAATATTTAAGTTGGGTGGTAAATCACCTTTCTCTTTCATGTCGGCCACAATCACTTTGATCTTATCTGCGGCATTAATCAAATTCTCACCACTTCTTTTTACAATATTCAGGGTTACTACATTCTGTCCATCCAGTCGCGCATAGCTTTCGGTTTCTTTAACCGTATCAATGATCTCAGCTACATCGCGCAGATAGATAGGAGCAGCCTGTAAATTTTTTACGATGATATTACGCATATCCATTGCCGTGGTAAACTGTCCTTTCACACGGATGGTTCTTTTCATTTCACCTACTTCAATTAAACCGGCACTGATATCACGGTTTTCATAACTGATTGCATTTGAAATATCAGTAAAGGAAAGTTTGGCGGCCTGCATTTTAAAAGGATCTACGTTGATCTGTATTTCTCTTTCCGGAGCACCCACAATATCTGCACGGTTAATTTCAGTGAGTTCTTCAAAGCGATCCTGCATTTTATCTGCATATCGCTTCAGCGTCATACCGTCGTAAGCACCACTCACATTTACATACATGATGGGCATTTCGCTGAAATCAAATTCCTGCACATTAGGTAACTGCGTCAGGTCTGTTGGCAGATCGGTCTGCGCTTTGTCTATCGCATCTTTTACTTTCTGTTTGGCTACTTCTGTTTTCACATCTGTATCAAACTCTACAATAATCAGCGCGAAATCCTGTTGCGATGTAGAAGTGATCTTATTTACTTTGGCACCACTGATTCCCTTGAGTTGTTTTTCAATGGGTCGGGTTACCAGGTTCTCCATGTCTTTGGGAGAGGTTCCAAAATACACAGTGCTGATACTGATGGTTGGTACCACAATATCAGGAAACTGTTCTTTGGGCAGGGTGTTGAATTTGTTCAAACCATACAGCGAAATCAGTATGGTAATTATATAGATAGCCGTACGGTTATCAACAGCCCAGCTGGTGGGTTTAAACTGTTTGAATTTTTTGGCTATACCTTCTATGAATGGATGCATGGTATGTTTTTTTAGTAATCAGCTTTGGTTGTCATCGTGAATCGTGAGGTGTGAGTTTTTCTCACGATTCACGCCTCACGTTTCTTGCTAGTTTGTTCTCAACAGCTGCCCGTCATAAATATTCTGGAAACCTTCCGTAATCAATTTTTCACCGGCAGTTAAACCACTTTTCACTTCTATCAGTTCATTGTATAATTCACCCACCACAATTTGTCTTTTTCTCGCTACCAGTTTGCCACCTTCGCTTACAGATACAAATACATACTTACCTTTTTCATCGGTACCTACGGTATTTACCGGGATAGCAATCGCATTTGGTGAACTATAATCCAGGATGCGAACCATAGCAATCTGGTTAGGACGTATAGCAGGATCGCTTGGTAATTTGGCTTCTGCGTGAAATGACCGATTGTTGGGATCGATTACTTTACCAGAAACAGAAACACTCGTATTGTACGTCTTGCCAATATCCGGTAAAGAGATCACCATTTGTGAACCCTGTTTTACTTTACCGCTGTAATTTTCAGGAACATCTGTTACCACTTTCAGGCTGCTGGTATTCACGATCTTGATCTGTGGCATATTTCCCATGAAACCGGAAAACAGTTCACCAACTCTAACATTCACTTCATCTGCAACACCGGTTACATCGCTGTAAATATTGCTGCCACTTTGTTGTTCCTGTTGCACTTTGATAGATTCATCTGCTGCTTTGATCTGCTTTTCCAGTGATTCTACATTGGTTCTGGCGGTGATCAGTTCTATCTCTGTTCCAATACCTTGCTTCCATAAGTTATTGCGGCGGTTATATACATCTTTGGCAAGGGTTAATTGCGTTTTCAGGCCTTCAGCATTTTGTCTGGAAGCAGCTACCTGTTGTTTTACAAGTGCATCATCCAGTTTTAACAATAACTGTCCCTTCTTAACAAAATCTCCGCGCTTTACATAAATAGCTCTTACCTGACCTCCACCAAAACGGGGTGATACATACGAGATATCTTCTGCATCCACACGACCCTGCAGATCGATGTAGTGAGAGAAGTTTTGTGTTGTGATATCTGAAGTGCTTACCAGTTTAGCTACATCATTGTTTGCTGCACTGGTATCCAGTTTGGTAATATCGGTTTCCAATGCCTTGATTTTATCGGCAAGGGTAGTTTGCTCTTGTTTCAATTTGTCCAGCGCTGCTTTCTTACTGGCCAATGTGCCATTACTTTCCGGCTGCGAACCGCAGGAGGCAAGTGCAAGAGAAGCGGTGATCAGAATTACGGGTATGAATTTTTGCATATACTTCGTTTTAAGTTTTGGTCGTTTATAATTTTCCGGTTGCTTTTAAATAATCTACTCTGGCAATAATAGCGCTGTAGAGTGAATTGATGTAATTGGTTTGCGCATTCACCAGATCTGTCTGCGCAGCACTGATTTCTGTATTGGAACCGGTACCCACTTCAAATTTCTTTTTAGTCTGGTTATACACAGTTTCTGCGAGTGCCATATTTTCTTTTTGAAAACTCATGGTAGCCAATGCAGATTTAAAATTGATTTTTGCCTGCTCCACTTCACTGTCGATAGACAATTTCAGGTTGTCTATTTGGTTCTCCGTTACTTTCAGATCAATTCTGGAACGTTTGATGCGCGCACTTCTGGCGAAACCATCAAAAATGGGAACGGCAAGATTAACGCCAATATAGGTAGTAGGGAACCAATCGCCTTTTCCAAATAAATCAAAGGTATTACGCTGGGCATTCCTGCTGTATGATCCATTCAATGATAATGTAGGGATCCTGCTTAACTGATAGCGTTTAATATTAAACTCATTCAGTTTTTTGGCAAGCGACAGGTATTGAAAATCTTTTCTGTCTGTGTATTGATAGGCTGTATCATTCGAAAAATCTTCTTTTATTTCAGCTTCATTGATTTTATCAACCAGTACCAATGTGTCTTTTACCGGCATGCCCATCAATGTTTTTAAACCCAGGTAACCAATATTGATGCTGTTCAATGCCTTGGTTTTTTCTGTTAGCAGGTTAGATAACTGTACAGACACTTTATCTACATCCAGTTTTTCTGCAAAACCATTTTTATATAGTTCACCGGCATCGTATTTCAATTTTTGTAAACGCACAATATTGGCATCCAGCAATTCTACCTGTGTTTTACTAACTACCAGTTGGTAATAAATTTTGTAGATATTGGTTTTAATTACTTCTTCGGTTACTTCTTTGTTTTTGTTTTGAAATTCAATAGAAGTAGCTCTTGCTTGTAACGCAATGAATACCTGCCCGTCAAACAACAATTGCTGTAACTGTATACTGGCGGTTGAGTTGTATTTGGTACCAAACTGAACCGGTATATAGGTTCCGGCTGGTTGCCCAAATATTTCTCCAGGTAATAGCGAAGTGGGTATTTTAATGTAATTCGTTACCCCAACACTACCGGTAATATTCGGTAAAGCCGATGCGGTGATCTCGCGGTTGGTTTCCTGCTGGATCTGTATGTTCAATAATGCATTTTTTACCTGTACATTATTTTTGGCAGCATACTCAACTGCCTGCTGAATGGTAAATTCATGTTTGGCAGATTGTGCGGTTACCTGGGTTGCGCCAAGTAACATCGTGCAAATCAGCCATAACATTCTTTCTGGTCTTCGGTTGTTCATAAGCTTATGGTTTTTAATCTTTGTTGCTTGTATTTCTGAATCAGTTTCAGGCCTTTGGGTGTTACGAGGCCATATAAAAAATTATCTGTCATTTCTGTTATAATCGCCGGCAAACTGTGTTTGCCCATTGGAAACAATTCCTGGTTAAATAGCAGGAATGTAGAAGCCAATCTAAAACGTGCCATAATATCAGCGTTTATTTCTTCCCTGTATAGTCCTTCCTCAATGCCCTGATCAATATTTTGTTTGATGATGGCAAACAGGAATTTATTTTTAAACTCCGTGTGTTTTTTAAAAGCCTTTGGATGGTATTTCTCCAGATCAAAAATCACATTTGGGTTTATTTTACTGAATACATCTAACATCATATCCACCGCGAGAAATATCTGGTGTACAGGGTTCTCGCCATTCTGCGTATGCATGGTGCATTCAGCCTGGCTCATTTTAATCTCTATATCAATTACCCCTTCTACCAGTGCATCTTTATCAGCATAAAACTGGTAAATAGTTTTTTTACTGATACCGAGGTGGTTGGCCACCTCATCCATGCTTACACTGCGTATGCCGTAGCGCATAAACAGTTCATGGGCCTTGTTCACGATTCTTTCCTGTGGTTCCATTTTCTTTATAATTGGGAGCGCAAAACTATGGAAACTTTAATCGTAACCAAAGTTTCCAATTCATTTTTTTCATTATTTTTGTGTTAAGCGGTTTATTCAATGGATGAATGCAGTGTTTTGAAATGCTTACTGGCGTTAGTTTTTTGCCGCGTCAGTTTAATTCAAGCCTGCTTCATCGGTTAGGTAGTTAAATCTTGTTTACTTTACATTATAATCAATCCGGTATGTCAAACGAGCATCACAAACAGAATGTTAGGGTATATCTGAAAAAATTACTACAGTATTTTTTTCAGGGATTGATCGTGCTGGCACCTATCGGTATTACCATTTGGGTGGTATTGGGATTGTTTAATTTTGTAGATGATATTCTTCCCAATATTGTACATGCGCTGGCGCCCAGTGTTTTACCGAAAGATGCTGATGGTACGATAACCAAAGTGCCAGGACTCGGTTTCGTAGTGGTGGTTGTTTTTGTTTTGTTTGTTGGCTGGATCTCTTCTTTGTTTGTAGTGGGCCGACTGGTGGATCTGCTGGATACCGTGTTGGAAAAAACACCCGGAATTAAATTTATTTACTCTTCAGTAAAAGATTTTCTGGAAGCATTTGCGGGCAATAAAAAGAAATTTGATAAACCTGTATTGGTAAATATAGATGCGCCTGATGTTTGGCGTATTGGATTCATCACACAACAAAATGCACATGAGTTTGGATTAAATGAACATGTAACTGTGTATGTACCACATTCATATGCTATATCCGGCATTACATACATCGTACCGAAAGAGCGTATCCGGCCACTTAATAATGTAAGTGCAGCAGATGCGATGAAGTACACGGTTTCAGGGGGAGTTACTGATATGCATGAGTAGTGGCGAATGGTGAATTTTTAAAATAAAATATAACCATACATAACTACTAATTGCCCATTCACCATTCACCATTGCCCGATTAATCCAAAACATTTTACCTTGCGCACACAAGCAATCAATATGACAGTTCATAATTTTAATTCTGGTCCTTCTATCATACCCCGTTCTGTAATGGAGCAGGCGGCAGCAGCGATATTAAATTTTAATGGTACCGGCTTATCTATTTTGGAAATTGGTCACCGCACGCCCTGGTTTCAGGAAGTATTGAACGAAGCCATCTATTCTGTAAAGCAACTAATGCAGCTTGACGATTCGTACGAAGTATTATTTCTTCATGGCGGTGCTACTACCCAATTTATGCAGGTGCCCATGAATTTATTGGATGATGGTGAAACCGCAGCGTATTGCGATAATGGTATTTGGGGTAAGAAAGCAGCTAAAGAAGCCTCATTATTTGGTAACGTACAGGTAGTAGCTGATACTTCTGATCGAAACCATACCTATATACAAAAAACATTTACCGTTCCGGCTGATGCCAAATACCTGCATATCACTACCAATAATACGGTAGAGGGTACCCAATGGCACCAGTATCCTGATACATTAGTACCATTGGTGGCAGATATGAGTAGCGATATCTTCAGCAGACCCGTTGATTTTAATAGGTTTTCTCTCATCTATGCCGGGGCCCAAAAAAATATGGGTGCCGCAGGTGTGAATCTGGTAGTGGTTAAAAAAGAGATACTGGGAAAGATCAAAAGACCTATTCCCACCATCATGAATTACCAGAAACACATAGAAGCAGGTTCTTTAATGAACACTCCACCCGTTTTTGCCGTATATGTAAGTATGCTAACCCTGCGCTGGATGTTAGCTGAAGGTGGATTGGCGGAAATGGAGAAGCGAACCAATGAGCGTGCAACCATGTTGTACCATACCATTGACAGCCTGCCAGTGTTTAACTGCTTGATAGCCAAAGAAGACAGAAGCCAAATGAACGCTGTATTCTTTCTAAGCGATCCTGCTTTGGAGTCTCCTTTTTTGGACCTGTGTAAAAAAGAAGGCATGGTAGGTGTAAAAGGATACAGAACCATTGGTGGTATTCGTGTTAGTATGTACAATGCAATGCCGCTGGAAAGTGTACAGATTTTTTGTGAGCTGATGAAAGATTTCGCAATCCGTAAAGGTTAATTTGATAAACGGCAACTCCCCCAATTGAGTTTTGTCTTAGTTTTGGACCGAAATACGATTTTGGTCGAAATTATGATAGTAGCAAAAGACGATAGCATCCGTGATGAAATACTGAAAGAAGCCCGAAAACTTTTTCAGCAATTTGGTGTGAAGAAGACCACTATGGAAGATATTGCCAAATCCATGGGAAAAGGAAAGAGCACCCTCTACTATTATTTCTGTAGCAAGGAAGACATTTTTGATGCAGTGATATTGGAAGAGATGGATGAGGTTTTTACCAGCGTGAAGCACGCTGTGGAAAAAGCCGCTACAGCAGAAGAGAAACTCAAGGCATTCACGTTAACAAAAATTAAAGCGGTTCAGAAAAGAGCCAATTTATATAAGATCGTAAAAGGGGAAATGCAGGATAATATGCGTTGCATGAAACACCTGCATACAGAATATGATACACAGGAAATACAGCTGGTAAAAGATATTCTGAAGTTTGGCGTAAAGAATGGGGAGTTCATTAAAACCATTGGGAAGGAACTGGATATTCTTCCTTCTGTTATGGTTAGTTCTCTTAGAGGGTTGGAGCGGGATATGTTTATTGATGCACGCTATGCCAAACTGGAACCCCGGATGGAATCGATCATGGGTATCATGATACGTGGATTGAGAAGCTGATAAAAGAAAAATAATTGTATCAATAAAAACAAATATCAATACAAACACAACCAATATGAAAGAACAAATTCAATCCGCTGATGGTAAACTGGGTATTCTGTTACCCGGCCTCGGCGCAGTTGCCACTACTATGATAGCGGGTGTTATTGCGGTTAACAAAGGCCTTTCGCAGCCCATCGGTGCTTTAACACAAATGGGTAGTATCCGTTTGGGAAAAAGAACTGAGAACCGTTATCCGCTGATTAAAGATTTTGTGCCTCTGGCCAATCTGAACAATATTGCTTTTGGCGGATGGGATGTGTATACTGATAATGTATACGAAGCTGCCATGAATGCCAAGGTGCTGGAGCCTGCTTTGTTACAATCCATCAAACCTGAACTGGAAGCCATTGTGCCCATGAAAGCAGTGTTTGATAGGGAGTATGTAAAAAACCTGGATGGTAAACACATCAAACAAGCGGCTACCAAATTCGAATTAGCCAAAGCCGTAATGGATGATATTGAAAACTTTCGCGATGCCAATGATTGTAACCGTGTGGTGATTGTTTGGTGTGGATCTACCGAAAAATATATTGAGGAATCTGCTGTGCATGAAACCATCGAATCATTTGAAGAAGGTCTGCAAAATAATGATCCTGCCATTTCTCCCAGTATGATCTATGCGTATGCAGCCATTAAATTAGGTGTGCCCTTTGCCAATGGCGCACCCAACCTTACCTGCGATATTCCTGCCCTGATGCAACTGGCCAAAGAAACCGGTACACCTATCGGCGGTAAAGATTTTAAAACCGGACAAACCTTAATGAAAACCATACTGGCACCGGGTTTAAGTGCCCGTGCATTGGGTATACGTGGATGGTTCTCAACCAATATTCTTGGTAACCGGGATGGATTGGTATTGGATGATCCGGATAATTTTAAAACCAAAGAAGTATCTAAACTAAGTGTGTTGGATGATATCCTTCGTCCGGATATTAATCCTGAATTGTATGGTGATCTATACCATAAAGTACGCATCAACTATTATCCGCCGCATGGCGATAACAAAGAGAGCTGGGATAATATCGACATCTTCGGATGGCTGGGATACAGCATGCAGATCAAGATCAATTTCCTTTGCCGCGATTCTATTTTAGCAGCACCTATCGTGCTGGATCTTGCCCTGTTCATGGATCTTGCCAAGCGAGCCAACATGAGTGGTATACAAGAATGGTTATCGTTCTATTTTAAATCACCACAAACCCTGCCAGAGTTGCGTCCCGAGCATGATATATTTAAACAGTTGATCAAACTGCAGAATACGTTGCGTCATATTATGGGCGAAGATCTGATCACACATCTGGGATTGGATTATTACCAGGATCTGGTAGAAGCATTATAATGAAGTGGCACAAGGCCATAGCAAGTTTGGGTGGTATCGGTTACCTGAAAGGCGGAGGAAGCATCGCTGCACTGGTAACCGGTATCATCTGGTGGTTTGTTCAAACCAATGGTGCCATGCCATGGATCATGTTACTGGTAACCATTAGCATCACTGCATTAGGTATTGATACTGCCACAAGGGTTGAACCGGATTGGGGTAAAGACAGCAGCCGCGTGGTAATTGATGAAGTGGCAGGGATGTGCATCAGTCTTTTATTTGTTCCATTGCAGATACAATGGATGGTAGTTGCTTTTGTGCTGTTTCGTTTTTTTGATATTCTGAAACCATTATATATCCGTAAAGCAGAAAGTTTCCAGGCAGGCTGGGGAGTAATGGTGGATGATGTGTTGGCTGGTATCTATGCTAACGTATTGGTACAACTGATTATTTATTTAGTATAGTATGGCCACATTCTTAAAAGCACAGGCAGCATCTTTAGCAGCAACCGTGGTTGATTTTGGGGTTACCATTTTATTGAAAGAAGTATTTCATTGCTGGTACCTGTTGGCAAGTGTGTTGGGAACAATCAGTGGCGGCATTGTAAATTTTTCAATGAATCGATCCTGGGTGTTTCAGGCGAATGATCAGAAAATTTATTTACAGGCAATTAAATATATACTGGTATGGATTGGTAATCTGGTATTGGTTTCAGGGGGGGTATTTGTTTTTACCCACTATGTTGGATTGAGTTACCTGGTATCAAAAATTATCGTATCGCTTACTGTAGGTATCGGGTACAATTATGTGTTGCAGAAAAAATTTGTGTTTAAATAATTTACAATGACAAGAATCAAGGGTAGAGGCGGACTGGTTATTTTAATATTGTTGTTTGGCTTTTTACAAAGCTTTGCACAAACCGTTGTGCAGGGTGTGGTTACCGATGCGGTAAATAAACAACCCTTACAATTTGTAAGCGTGGTATTGAAGGGCGGCCGAGGTACGGTTACAGACAGTCTGGGAAAATTTACGTTACGCTCAACAGGTACTATTGCCATTGTGCAGGTTACCTATGTGGGATATAAAACCATCCTCAAAAATATTACACCGGGCACTACGCAGACCATCAATTTTGAGCTGGAAACCGATCCAAAAGCTATTAATAATGTAACGGTAACCACCAATAAGCGGGCACCCTACCGTAATAAAGGAAACCCTGCGGTGGAACTGATTAAAAGGGTGATAGAGAATAAATCGGTGAATCGCACAGATAATTATAATTATGTGCAGTACGACCAGTACGAAAAAATGGAAGTATCCATTAGCAATGTTTCTGATAAACTCACGAATTCCAAGCTACTTAAAAATTATAAATTTCTTTTTGAAAACCGGGATACCACCAAAGTAGCAGGTAAATCATTATTGCCTGTGTATCTGGAAGAAACACTTTCTAAAAAATATTTCCGTAAGAAGCCTGAGAAAACAAAAACCATTATTGAAGGCGAGAAGCGGGTAAATTTTGGTGAATACATAGATAACGCTGGTGTTAGCAGTTACCTGAACCGATTGATCATGGATGTTGATATCTATGATAACGATATTCCCTTGTTTACTTATCAGTTTCTTAGTCCTATTGCGGATCTGGCACCTACATTCTACATGTATTACATCCGTGATACCATAACAGATGCGAACGGACAAAAGCTGATCAAATTATATTTTACACCGCGCAATACCAACGATCTTTTATTTAGAGGTAATATGTGGATCACGTTAGATGGTAATTACGCGGTTCAGAAAATGAATATGTTTCTGAGCAAAAATGCCAACCTCAATTTTGTACGCGAACTGCATATGGATCTTGATTTTGAAAAGAGCGAAGACAATCGCTATCACCTGAGCAGAAGTAACATCATGGCGGATGCGAGTGTGACTAAAAATTCGGGATCCGGTTTTTTTGGCGAGCGAACGGTTTCGTATAAAAACTTTCAAATCAATAAAGCTTTACCTGACTCTGTATATGATGGTACCGCAACTGTTAAATTGGCTAAAGTGGCAGAACTGCCGGATAGTTTTTGGGTTAGGAACCGTCACGATACATTAACCAAAACAGAAGCAAAGATTTACAGCAATATTGATAGTCTTGAGAAAATGCCATCGTTCAGAAGAACCCTTGCATTTGTTTCATTCCTGTTGGCCGGTTATACATCTGTGGGATGGTTTGATGTAGGCCCTGCCGCAGCCTTTTACAGTTTTAACCCGGTAGAAGGTTTTAAACTCCGTTTAGGTGGCCGCTCCACACCCAAACTCAGTAAGCGCATTTATTTTGAAGGATATGGTGCCTATGGTTTTAAAGATGAAAGATGGAAGTACTTTTTGAATACAACGTATTCATTTAATAATAAATCCATTTACGAGTTTCCACTCAATTTTATACGTGTAGGTTACCAGCACGATACCAAAATACCCGGTCAGGAACTGCAATTTGTAGCAGAAGATAATTTCCTCTTGTCTTTTAAAAGAGGAAAGAACGACAAGTGGTTGTACAACAGCAATTTTAAAATTGATTACGTACACGAGTTGCCCAATCGCCTCTCATACACACTCGGTTTTAAAAACTGGAAACAGGAACCTGCCGGTGCAATTGTGTACAATAAAGTAGTGAATGGTAGTACGGTTAATGTAGATAATCTGATTACGAGCGAATTTTCAGGAGAGCTGCGCTGGGCACCCAATGAACAGTTTTATCAGGGTAAAGTGTACCGTATTCCTATCATTAATAAATATCCCATTTTTACATTACGCTTTATTGCCGGTGTGAAAGGTTTATTTAATAGCCAGTATAATTACCAAAACATAAATGGCCGTGTTGAAAAGCGGGTGTATATGTCGCAGTTGGGTTATAGTGATGTTGTACTGGAAGGTGGTTACATTTTTGGCAAACTGCCATATCCCTTAATGACAATACATCGCGCTAACCAAACCTATGCTTACCAGCTTAACTCATACAACCTGATGAACTTTCAGGAATTTGTAAGCGATCATTTTGCGGCTTTTACCATAGATCACCATTTCAACGGATTGTTCTTTAACCGAATTCCTTTGCTGAAGAAGCTGAAATTACGCGAAGTGGTTTCTCTGAAAATGTTGTACGGCGGTGTAAGAGATGAGAATAATCCTGTGAACGATCCATCACTCATTAAATACCCCACGTTTGAAGGGGTGCCTACTACTTTCTCGCTCAATAAGAAACCTTATGTAGAAGGAAGTGTAGGTATAGCCAACATCTTTAAACTGATACGGGTTGATCTGGTAAAAAGGTTTAACTATCTTGATAATCCTTATGTGGCAAGCTTAGGTGTGCGCGCCAGGTTTAAATTTGATTTTTAATTTTACAAACAGAAACGAAAACGGTTAATGGAAAGAGTTCCGCTGAGAATACGAATACAGAAGGGCATATATATTGTGATTGATCCCTTTGTTAAGCTGCTGATTAAAATGGGGCTTACGCCTAATGCGGTAACCACCATTGGATTTATACTTAACATAGGCGTAGCGGTTATTTTTATTAAAGGTGCAGAAGAAGGTAATCGTGGCGATCTTTCTTACGTAGGCTGGGCAGGCGGCTTGATTCTGTTTGCCGGTATATTTGATATGCTCGATGGCCAGGTAGCCCGTTTGGGAAATATGGGTTCAACATTTGGGGCTTTATACGATTCTGTTCTTGACAGATACAGTGAACTAATTATGTTCTTCGGCATTTGCTACTACCTGGTGGGTCATCACTATTTTTTAAGTTCCATTTTTGCTTTTATTGCGATGATCGGTTCTATGATGGTAAGTTATACAAGGGCAAGAGCAGAAGGGTTGGGTATTGAATGTAAAGATGGATTAATGCAGCGCCCAGAAAGGATCATCACCATTGGTGTATCGGCCATCATTTGTGGCATTACAGCTCACTATAAAGGGGGCGATCACAGATGGTTTATACCAGGTGTTTCGTTTCATATTGTAGAAACCATGTCTATTTTTACCATTCCTATTGTATTGATGGCTTTGCTTACCAATATGACGGCATTAAAAAGAATTATGGGTGCCAAGAAAACACTCGACAGCAGGGACGCAGAAAAAACTACCCAGGCGGGTTCTTCCGGTAAGCTACTGATGGGTTTAGGATTTTTATTACTAACCGGGCTATCCTTCACAGAAAATGAAAAAGCACAGAGTAAGAAAAATGCACCGATTACTCCGTATGTATCTGGTGTTGTAGATCCGCAGGATACATTTCCGGTACCGGGTGGTAATGCCAAACAATTATTTTATCTGCAACGAACCGCCAATACCAATACCATTGTTTGCGAATTGAATTATAATGACAAGGGGCAACTGGATGAAGAAACACCGGTACATGTTTTCTGGATCCGCTATGCGGAGGGTGGTATGCGTAAAGAGCTGAATTACATTCAGCGTGTATTTGCGTACGGAATCAAATCGCAGGCACAGGGAAATGGTACCTACAAGTTGAATTTTGTTTCGTACAAAAAACAAAATATGTTATTAATGCCTTCGCCCCGCGATAACAAGTATCGTGTATACGCAACCATTAACCAGCGACAGGCAATATTGAACCGCATTTTTATTAAAGTAGATGGCGGTTCATTCTGGAGCCCCAACGTGGTATATATGGAAATGAAAGGCATTGATATTACCACCGGAAAAGAAGTAGTAGAGAGATTCAAACCCTGATACATTTATGAGCATTGAGGAGAAGGATGTTCCATTCTATTCGCCCCGACAACTAATAACTGTTGCGGGTATTTCAATGATATACCTGGCACTTTCTTATGTGCTGATTGGGTTTAAAGCAGACCAGGTTTACTTAATGCTGCTTTTTAATGTATTGTATTTCACATCTCGCATTACCCGTAAATTTATTACCGGCTTTTCTATTTTCTTCATCTACTGGATCATCTTCGATTTCATGAAGGGCTTCCCCAATTATCTCTATCAAACAGTGCATATAGAGAGCTTGTATAATACAGAAAAAACAATTTTCGGTATTACGCATAATGCTACCATCATTACACCCAATGAATACATGGGTTTACACAGCACACGATTTTTGGATATACTAACTGGTATTTTTTATTTATGCTGGGTACCTGTACCACTTGCTTTTGCGGCATATTTATTTTTTAAGAATAGGGAAAGTTTTCTGCATTTCTCACTCACTTTCTTATTCGTAAACCTATTGGGTTTTGTTATTTACTATGTATATCCTGCCGCACCGCCTTGGTATGTTCAGCAACACGGTTTTATTTTCCTGCCTGCCACACCGGGTAATACCGGCGGACTGGAAAGATTTGATGCATTTTTCAATATGGGCATTTTTCAATCTTTGTATAGTAAGAGTTCCAATGTGTTTGCAGCCATGCCTTCTTTGCATTCTTCTTATCCGGTGATTGTTCTGTATTATGGTATTAAAAATAAGATAGGCCGAATCAATTGGTTATTTGCTATTGTTATGCTCGGAATCTGGTTTGCCGCCATTTATAACAGCCATCATTATGTATTAGATGTATTGGCCGGTATTACCTGTGCCATTACGGGAATCTATCTTTTTCAATGGCTGGTACAACGAAGTTCGACACTGCAAAGATTTTTACAAATGTTTGTTAGGGCGATAAGCTAGTCGATAGACCATAGACCATGGTCCATTGACTATCGACCATGGTCTATGGACTACCAACCACTTCATAACTTTTCGTTTATAATTAATTACTGATATTTGCGCAATGGCAAGCATTAAACCGTTCAGGGCTTTACGCCCGCAACCACAACTGGCAAAGCAGGTAGCCAGCAGACCGTATGATGTACTAAGTTCTGCAGAAGCAAAAATAGAAGCACAGGGCAACCACAGTTCTTTTTTGCATATCACCAAAAGTGAAATTGATTTGTCTGATACGGTAGATGTACATGATGCATCTGTATACGAACAGGCTAAAGAAAATCTGGCAGCATTTATACAACGGGATATTTTATTTCGCGAATCAAAAGAGTGTTACTATATCTATCAGTTGATCATGAATGGCCGCGCACAAACAGGATTGGTTTGTGTAAGCAGTGTGGATGATTATGAGAATGATCTGATCAAGAAACATGAATTTACCAGGCCTGAAAAAGAGCAGGACCGTATTAATCATATCAAAACTTCCGGTGCGCAAACCGGCAATGTTTTCCTGGCCTACCGTAACCACGAGGGAGTAGATGCATTGATAGATCAATGGAAAAAAACCAAATCGCCAGTATACGATTTTTTAGCCGATGATGGTATACAACACACAATCTGGATTGTAAATAGTGATGCAACAGTTGCGCAGATCACTAATTTTTTCGCAGACGAAATACCCTGTACTTATATTGCAGACGGTCATCACCGGGCTGCTTCGGCTGCAAAAGTGCGTAAGGCATTAGGCACATCGGCAACGGACGATGCCAATTATTTTTTAACTACCCTGTTTCCCTCTAACCAGTTATACATCATGGATTATAACCGGGTAGTAAAAGATTTGAATGGGTTGACCCCCAAAACTTTTATTAAAGAACTTAGCAAACAATTTAATGTAGAACTGATCAACAGCGGTGCTTACAGGCCCGAACAATTACACAGTTTCGGAATGTATATGGATAAGAACTGGTATAAACTAACCGCTAAGGCCAAAACGTTTACGAATGACCCTATCGGTGTGTTGGATGTAACGATTCTTTCGAACAACATACTGGATAAACTGTTGGGTATTAAAGACCAGCGTACAGACAAACGGATTGATTTTGTAGGAGGCATTCGGGGTTTGTCCGAACTCGAAAAAAGAGTGGATAGTGGCGAAATGGCTGCAGCCTTCAGCTTATATCCGGTAACCATTGACCAGCTATTTGATATAGCCGACAGTGGTAACGTGATGCCCCCTAAAAGCACCTGGTTTGAACCTAAATTAAGAGATGGATTGCTGACACATTTAATCTATGCGTAACAGCGGCATATGTTTTGTAATACATAGCTTGCTTAAAATACTACCATGAAACATGTATTTGTTTGGTTACTTCTTTTTACTGTTGTAAGCACTGTTCAATCACAGGAACAAACTGCCAAACTACTGCAGGAAACTGCCCGCAGCCTAATGCAGAAAGGCGATTATGATAATGCCGTAATCATTCTGCAGCGTGCCAAAGCACAGGAGCCCGAGAATATTGATATACTGCGCGATCTCAGTTATGCCAATTACCTCAAACGCGATTTTGCACAAGCCATTGAAGTAGGTAAGCAACTCACAGATAAACCTAATGCCGATCCGCAATCTTTTCAGATACTAGGTATGGCATATAAAGCCATTGCCTCTTATAAAGAATGTGCCAAATTATACAGAACTGCCTTACGCAAATTTCCCAATAGTGGGGTGATATATAATGAATATGCTGAATTGTTTGCACTGGAAAATGAACTGGAGGAAGCCATTATTCAATGGGAAAAGGGAATTGAGTTAGACCCGGGCTATAGCAGTAATTATTATAATGCTACCATATACTACATGCGCAAAAGTAATTGGATACGTGCTGCACTCTATGGCGAACTTTTTTTGAACCTCGAAAGTTATTCTACCCGAACAGAAGAAATAAAACCACAATTGCTAACTGCCTATACAAAACTGTTTGCAACCGGCGGCATACCACAGCTTAACAATGCTAAAACAACCAGTGGTTTTGAAAAAGAAATACTTACTGTTTTTACCAATACAGCAGGCAGCGGTAAACCTACAGCTATTATAGACGATCTTATCGGAATCAGAACCCGTTTTATACAGGCGTGGGTACCCGATAAACAGAAAACCACCCCTTTTCATTTATTTGCTCACCAGCAATATTTACTAAATCAGGGTTTATTCAACGCATATCATTACTGGCTGTTCAGTAATACGGAGAACTATCAGGTATGGCAAAAAAATCATACCAAAGAAAGCGAGGCGTTTACTGCCTTTCAGCAAAGCCGTGTATTTAAAGTACCGGCAGGAGAATATTATTTTTCAAAGTAAGTAACGAAATCTTTTCAAAAAGCCGATGTAGGGTACATCGGCTTTTTTATGTGTGCTTATTTGCCTAATTTGAAAGTCCTAAACCTCTCAGTATGGAACAGTCTAACGACGATCGTCTCTGGCGAATTGCCCGAAAAAGAGCTTCTTTCAAAAAAAGCCTTTTCAGTTATCTAGTGATCAATGCTTTTTTATGGGGCATCTGGTGGTTTACCACCGGCCGCCATACAGGCTTTACTAGTTATCCATGGCCCATTTGGGTAATGTTGGGATGGGGCCTTGGTTTGGGCTTTCAATATTTTGATGCCTATAATGGAAGTAAACATGATTTGGCTTCCGAGGAGTATAAAAAACTGAAAAAAGAAGAAGAAGGGTAGCAGAAGCGGCCGTGATTGTGTTCCCACAATTACCATGGCCGTGATTGTGTCCACACAATCACACGAATAATTTTTAGATAGATCAACGATTGCATATGACCATTAAGAGACTATTTGATTGCGTAGATCACCAGCTGCAGCAGTTTCCCAAACAAGATATGCTGGCTGCCAAAGAAAACGGACAATGGGTTACCTATAGTACCCAACAAGTTGCAGAAACAGTAAACCGTTTGAGTGCCGGCTTATTAAAACTGGGTGTAAGCGGAAATGATATGACGCCTACGGGCAGCGATAAAATTGCCATCATCAGTAATAACCGGCCTGAATGGGTATTTACAGATCTTGCTGTGCAACAACTGGGGGCCATTCTGGTTCCTGTTTATCCTACCACTAACCCGCTGGAATTAGAATTTATTCTGAATGATGCAGCCGTGAAATATATTTTTGTGAGCAATGAAGAAATGCTGCAAAAAATAAAGGGGCTATTAGATAAAGTACCTTCTATCAAATCAGTGTATACATTCGATCGCATTGAGGGCGCCTTGCATTGGAGTGAAGTTACTGCACTAGCTGATGAAAGTTCCTTACAAGAGGTTGATATCATAAAAAAAGCAGTTCCAGCTTCGCATTTGGCTACCATCATTTATACCTCCGGTACTACCGGTACGCCTAAGGGTGTAATGCTGAGCCATAAAAATATTTACAGCAATGTGCAGTTCTCTAAAGTAAGTTTTCCTTTTAATGATGCACCCGAAACTAAGGTGCTGAGCTTTTTACCACTCAATCATATTTTCGAAAAAACCTGTACCTATATTTATCTATATAGTGGCATAAGTATTTATTATGCAGAAAGTCTGGAAACTATTGGCGATAACCTGCGCGAAGTAAAACCCGATGGATTTACCACCGTACCGCGTTTGTTAGAAAAAGTATTTGAACGCATCATGGCCAAGGGTGCAGAACTAACCGGAATAAAAAGAAAATTATTTTTCTGGGCAGTAGATCTTGCTGAAAAATATGATAACCGCAAAAGTGGTGGCGTTTGGTACGATATGCAATTGGTATTGGCCAATAAATTAATTTTTACCAAGTGGAGAGAGGCATTGGGCGGCAATGTATCGTTCATTGTAACGGGTGGCGCGGCTTGCCAGGTTAAGCTGCTGCGTATTTTTAATGCAGCTAAAGTGCCGGTGTACGAAGGGTATGGACCTACAGAAAATAGTCCGGTAATTTCAGTAAACCGCCAGGCAAAAGGCGGTACAAAATTCGGAACTGTTGGCCCTGTTATCGATGGCATACAAGTAAAACTGGCAGATGATGGAGAGATTTGTGTTACGGGCCCTTGTGTAATGGAAGGGTATTACAAACGCCCCGACCTTACAGCAGAAGCCGTAATAGATGGCTGGTTACATACGGGTGATATTGGTGTTTGGGAAGATAAAAAATTTCTCAAAATCACCGACCGGAAAAAAGAATTGTTCAAAACCAGTGGCGGCAAATATGTAGCACCGCAACCCATCGAAAATAAATTAAAGGAAAGTCCTTTTGTTGAACAGGTAATGGTGGTTGGTTCTGAAAGAAAATTTGTGGGAGCATTAATAGTTCCATCATTTACTACGCTGCGCGAATGGATGAAAGAAAAAGATATTCCCTATACTACTAATGAAGATGTGATACACCATCCCAAAGTATTGGAATTGTATCGCGAATTGGTAGAAAGTTTTAACCAATTCTTCAATCATGTAGAACAGATCAAAAAATTTGAATTACTACCACGCGAATGGACCATTGAAACAGGAGAAATGACACCCAAAATGAGTTTAAAACGAAAAGTGGTAATGGAAAAATTTCGGGATGCAGTAGAAAGAATTTATGCTTGATAAAAAGCGGCTCACATGAGCCGCTTTTTCTTTTTCTTTCTTATCTTGTTATATCCTGAAATAGGTCAATCTATTTATTTCCCCAATTAAACAGCTTAGTATATGATTAAAAACAAGTTGCTGCTGCGCAACAAAACCACGGGTATTATTTGGTTACTCATGTGTATGTCATATATAAATGGCTTTGCACAAACCTCCAAAAAATACGAAGCAGGATTGGTTGACAAACTTAAAGCAGAAGCCCTTACCTCAGTTGCCTCAAAAGAAAAAGGCATTCAGGAAATGGTGGATATGGTATTCAGTTTTGGTGAACTGGGTTTTCAGGAAACGGAAACCTCTAAATACCTGACAGGTATACTGGAAAAAAACGGATTCACTATCGAGCGCGGCATTTCAGGTATACCCACTGCATGGATGGCTAAATGGGGAAATGGAAGTCCGGTAATTGCATTGGGCAGTGATATAGATTGCATTCCCAAAGCTTCGCAAAAACCGGGTGTTGCTTATAGAGACCCAATTGTAGAAGGAGCCCCCGGCCATGGTGAAGGCCATAACTCGGGTCAGGCGGTGATTATTTTTGCAGCCATTGCTGCCAAAGAGCAAATGCAAAAAAATAATATTCCTGGTACATTGGTCATCTGGCCGGGTGTGGCAGAAGAACTGGTGGCCAGTAAAGCATGGTATATACGGGATGGCTATTTTAAAAATGTGGATGCTTGTATTTTCACACATGTAAGTAGTGATTTTGGATGCGATTATGGTGATCCAGGTAATAACGGGATAGTATCCGTAGAATTTTCATTTGAAGGAGATGCGGCTCATGCAGCCGGAGCACCCTGGCGTGGTAAAAGCGCATTGGATGCCGTAGAGTTAATGGATATAGGCTGGAACTTTAAACGCGAACACCTGAAACCTACGCAACGATCTCATTATGTAATTACAGATGGAGGCGATCAGCCCAATGTGGTTCCATCTAAAGCCAGTGTTTGGTATTATTTCAGGGAGAGAACATATGAAGATATCCAGAGCATGTACGATGCGGGTATCAAAATAGCCAACGGTGCTGCTATGATGACGGATACAAAAATGAATTACCGCATTTTAGGTACTGCATGGCCTGGGCATTTTAATAAAGCACTAGGACAAGCCATGGTAAAAAATATTAAACAGGTAGGCTTTCCTCAATGGACAGATGCTGATAACCAAATGGCACGAGCGGTTCAAAAACTGGTGGAAGCTCCTAAAAAAGATAATCAGGGAAGAGAGATCAACGGACTAAAAAACACACTCGATACCTTAAAAGGTTCTGTTCCTTTTTCATGGGGCGGCGGATCGGATGATATTGCAGATATTGCCTGGAACCTGCCCACCATTGTATTACGTTACCCTGCTAATATACCCGGTACAAAAGGGCATCATTGGGCAGATGCCATTGCCATGGCAACACCCATAGCACACAAAGGATCGCTGGCAGGTGCCAAAGCCACGGCATTAACACTAATTGATTTGTTTACCGATCCGAAAATACTGGCCGATGCAAAAGATTATTTTACCAATGTCCAAACCAAAGATGTAAAGTATAAACCCTTTATTAAAGCTTCGGATGCACCCGCTACTTTTTTAAATAAAGAAATTATGGGCACGTATCGCGAACAGATGAAGAAATTTTATTACGATCCCTCTAAATACAAAACCTACCTGGAACAGTTGGGTATCAGTTATCCAACGGTTGAGAAAAAATAAAAGAAAACGTCCCGCTTTTTGCGGGACGTTTTCTTTTACAGGTGACATTACCCTGCTCATCAATTAACCGTAAAGCCGCAAAGACACGAAGCAGCGCCAAGTAAAACTACAGAATTCCCTTGCGTTCCTTTGCGCCCTGGTGCCTTTGCGGTTAAAAGCTTCTTAAGAGTCATTACCAACTAAAACTAATCTTGGCTATAACCCAAATCTTAACGAAATTGAGTAACGCAGAAAGAATTTTATCACGGTTTAAGGTAATTTCTTTTCCAGCTGAATCAAAGAAATCAAATATCTCCGGATCGTTATGTCAACCAAATCTGTTTATCAATCTTTTTTCGAAACCTCACTCAATGCACTTGTGTTGGCAAAAATGGATGGCACCATTCTGCAAGCCAATGCCGCAGCCTGCAATATGTTTGGTTATACGGAAGAAGAGTTGAAAATGCAGGGCGGGCATCCCTTATTTGATAAAACAGATCCGGCTTTTACAGCGTTGATTTGTAAGCGTGATGAGAAGCACACGGCCAGAGGAGTGCTTACCGGTATACGCCGTAATGGCGAAAAATTTCCTTTAAAAATATCTTTTGTTGTATTAAAAGATGAGGAAGGGAATGATATTACCAGTTTTGTAGGCACAGATATTTCTCCGCAGAAACAGCAGGAAGAAAAACTTACTTCCTTGCTGGAAGAGGCACAGGGCCTTCATCAGAAAGAAGAAGATAGCCGCATTTTACTGGAAACGGTACTGGATAGTATTACCGATGGTTTTTTGATTGTTGACAGAGATTGGAATATTATTTTCTGGAATACAGCAGCTGAACATATTCTCGGAAAAAGTGAAGCGGAGCTGATTGGTAAAAATTTATGGAACGAATTTCCCGCCCTGGCTATTCTCAAAGAACACATCGATTACAAAACATTGTTTGAACAGAACAAATCCATTCGTTTTCGCGAATATTTCCCCATGTATAAAGTATGGGCAGATGTAAGTGCGTATCCTTCCGAAAAAAATATCTCGGTTTATTTTAAAGATGTTACCGAGGTAAGAAACCTTCGTATACTGGAAAAGCTGGAGAGAGAAGTGTTGGAAATGAATGCGAAACCGGATAGCGTACTGGAACAAACACTTTCATTTTATTTGAAGCAAATACAGGAATTGCATCATGGAATGATCTGTTCAGTATTGCGTTTGAAGGATAACTGTTTGTATAACTGGTCAGCCCCTGATCTTTCCGAAAAATTCTTATCGGCCATACAGGGAATTGAAATTGGTGAAAACGTTGGTTCCTGCGGAACAGCAGCCTACCGAAAAGAAAAAGTAATTGTTACTGATATAGAGAATGATGTTTTATGGCAGAACTATCTTAGTCTGGCCAAGGAAGAAGGGGTAAAAGCTTGTTGGTCTTTTCCGCTTCTAAACTCCAATAATCAGGTGTTAGGTACCTTTGCGATCTACTATAAAAAATGTAAATCTCCCTCCCACGAAGAAGAAGCTACTTTAGAAAGAGCAAAGAATATTTTGCTGGTAATTATAGAAAATAAAATTGCACTCGAAGCCGTGCGTTCCAGTAATCAAAATTATGATTTGGTAGCTTTGGCTACTAATGATGCTATATGGGATTGGGATGTTTCAACCAACCAGGTAACTCGAACCGGGCAGGGACTGAAAGTGCTATTTGGGTATGATCTTGCGTTTGCAGCAAATGAACATAATTTTTGGAACAACCGTATACATCCTGATGATTTTAATGAGGTAATGATTAAACAAGGCAAAATTATTCAGGATAGCACACAGCTGTATTGGGAAGATGAATACCGTTTTTTAAAAAGTGATGGTAAGTATGCTTTTGTATCTGATAAAGGATATATTATCCGTGATGAAGATGGCAATGCCATTCGGCTGATTGGTGCAACTAGGGATATTACTGAAAGAAAAGAAAATGAAGCCTTGCTACTCGAACTGAATAATCGTCTGAAGCAAAGAGCGGATGAACTGGCGGCCTCCAATGTTGAACTGGAACGGTTTGCCTATATTGCTTCGCACGATATGCAGGAGCCGCTCAGGATGATCACCAGTTTTCTGCAGTTATTTAAGAAAAAATACCAGGACCAGATAGATGAAACTGCAGAACAATACATTCACTATGCGGTAGATGGTGCAGACAGGATGAAGAAACTGATCATGGATTTACTGGAGTATTCACGTGTGGGTTCTAATAAAGATGATCTTACCGAAATTGATACCAATGTTTTATTGAAAGAGGTAACCAATGTATTTATGGGCCGCATAGAGGAAATGAAAGCAACCATTATTGTGTATAATTCGTTACCTGTGATAAAAGCTAATAAAACACAACTGTTTCAGTTATTTCAAAATCTGGTAGGTAATGCATTAAAATACCATAGTGGCGATGCGGCAGAAGTGCGCATTGAAGGAAAAGAAGAAGCGTTTTATTACCAGTTTAGTGTTCGGGATAATGGTATTGGCATCAAACCCATTTTTTTTGAAAAGATCTTTGTGCTTTTTCAACGTCTGCATCATAAAAACGAATACAGTGGAACAGGGATTGGATTGGCTATTTGTAAAAAAATTGTAGAGAAGCATGGAGGCAGGATATGGGTAGAGTCGGAACCAGGAAAAGGAAGTTGTTTTTATTTTACCATCAGTAAATCTCCTGACCATTACCGGTAATTAAGAGATATCACAAATTATTAAACAGAATAGATAGACGAACTTATACAAAATGGCAATACCAGAAAATACCAACCAGCTTTCCATACTCATTGTAGAAGATAACCCCGGTGACCTTTTTTTATTGGAAGAAACACTTCGGTTAACACGTCTTTCTTTTGCTAATGTATACACAGCATCCAGTGCGGCCGGAGCAGTTGAGGCTATTAATACCAAAGAGATCAGTGTGGTATTACTTGATCTTTCGCTGCCAGACAGTTCTGGTTTTAATTCATATAACCAGATCAGTGCGTATGCTACTTTTATTCCCATTATTGTGCTTACCGGATTGGCAGATACCGAGCTGGCTTTAGAAACCATGGCCAATGGTGCACAGGATTACCTGATTAAAGGAGAGTTTGATGAAAGGTTGTTGGCTAAGTCTATTCAATATAGTCTTGAGCGTAACCGAATCCGCTTAAGCCTGATAGAAAGTAATGAAAGCTACCGTAACCTATTTTTCAATAACCCGCTGCCCATTTTTATCTGGGATCTGCAAACACTAGCCATTCTGGAAGTAAATGATATTGCACAAAGTGAATATGGATATACTCGCGAAGAGCTATTACAAATGGATGTATTGGCACTACGTGCAGAAGAACATCATGCAAGGGTTAGAAATTTTGCGAAAGAATTTTTAGAAAGTGATGTAAGAAAACGTTCTGCCATATGGGAGCATCAAAAAAGAAATGGTGATGTTTTGATACTGGATATCTCTTCGCACAAAATAGAATATAAAGGGCGTGCCGCTATTCTTGCCATTCATAATAACATTACCGAAAAAATACGGTTGGAAGAAAAGCTGGAAGAAGAGAAATTACTGAAACAAAAAGAGATCAACGAGGCCATGATACAGGTGCAGGAAAAAGAACGCTATGAGATCAGTACTGAACTGCACGATAATGTTAACCAGCAGCTAACGGTAGCTATGATGTATATAGCATCGGCAGAACAAAAATTTCCTGATGAATCGGGCCTGTTAAAACAATCCTCAGCATTCATACTTAATGCTATTGAAGAAATTCGCAAACTATCACAAACACTGGTAACGCCGCTGATCAAACACTTTGGTCTTAGTAAAGCCATTGAAGGCTTACTGGATGATATTTCTGCTGTAAATACACTTCAGATAGATTTAACGGCAGATACCTTCTATGAAGAAGATATCAAGTACGATTTTAAATTAAGCATCTTTCGTATTGTGCAGGAGCAGATGAACAATATTAGTAAACACGCACGGGCCACACAGGTTAATATTGAGCTATTGCGAACAGAAGATAAGATCTACCTGAAAATTCAGGACAATGGGGTTGGGTTCGATATTAAACAGCACCGAAAAGGGATTGGCCTGTATAACATCATCAGCCGTTCGGATCTGTACAATGGATTGGTAGAAATTCAAACCTCGCCCGGTAATGGATGTGCCATACATATTACTTTCCCAATAACCATCGATCTTCTGGCCTGATCTACATACCGGGTTGTTTTAATTGCCAGCCTGTTTTTTTCTTTTCAGCATCCACCATTTGTTTCACATCATCCAACAATTTTTTTGCGTCGTATACTATGCCGTCTTTAACAGTATACAAAACGCCACCGGTTCTTACCACTTTGTTTTCTTTGGTTAATTCAATGGCACCGGTGCCGTACAATACCTGTAAATTTTTTAACGGATTAGCATTTACAATTACTATATCTGCCAGCTTTCCTACTTCTACACTGCCGATTTCTTTTTCCAATCCCAATGCCTGTGCACCATATAACGTGGCAGAGCGTATCACTTCTAACGGATGAAATCCGGCTTCGCGCAGCATTTCTAATTCGCGTATGTAGCCAAAGCCATAAGTCTGGTAAATAAAACCATTGTCAGATCCGGTGGTTACCCTTCCGCCACGGTTTTTGTATTCATTAATGAAAGTCATCCATAAACGATAATTGTTTTTCCATTCCACTTCCTGTTCCGTACCCCAGTTATGCCAATACGATCCATGCGATTGCTGACTGGGTTCATAAAATTTCCAGAGCGAAGGAAGCGTATAGGTTTCATGCCATTCGGCACGGCGCGTTCTTTGCAGGTCGCGATTGGCATCGTAAATATTGAAAGTAGGATCCAGTGTAAAATCAAGCGAGAGCAATTCATTCATTACTTTATTCCAATGCTCGCTATACGGTTCAGCAGCTTGCTTCCATAATTTACCCGCTTCTTCAAAACGGTGTTGCTCATTATTGTAATTATACTCTAACGGAAAATTTTGAATGGTTTTGTTGGTAAAGAGTGCTTCGGGTAATCCATACCAGTGTTCCATACTGGTCATACCGGCGCGTGCGGAATTTAATACGTTCCACCTGGCCACATCCGTTTGTGCATGGTGGCAGCAGGAACGCAATCCTAATTTTTTATTTTCACGAATGGCCGCATCCATTACTTCGGGTGATGCGCCAAAGAATTTAATACCGTCTGCACCATTCTTGGCATTTTGCTGCACCCAGTTTCTTGCCTGCTCTGCCGTTACAATCGGTGTTTTACTGCCCTGTCCAAATGCCGTATAAGCTAGTATTCTTGGAGCGGTGATCAGGTTAGCCGAACTTTTTTTCTTTTGATCCAATACCCAATCCAATCCATTTCCGGTTGAGGGATCGCGGATGGTGGTAATGCCATGGGCCATCCATAATTTAAACACATATTCTGCTGGCGTACCCTGAGCTGTGCCACCAATATGTCCGTGCATGTCAATAAAACCCGGTAGCGCAAACATACCCTGGCAGTCTATTTCTTTACCGCCTTCTTTCAGCTTTGGCCTTCTGGCGGCATCTATCTTAGCATCGGGGTTGCCCAAAGATCTGATTTCGGTGATACGGTTTTGTTCTATCACAATATCTACCGGCCCCACTGGCGGCGCTCCCGTTCCATTGATTAAGGTAACACCCCGAATAATTAATTGTGTGTAAGGCCCTAATCCTTCTTTGCGTTCAGGGGCTTTGGTAATTTGTGCGTAGGATATGTTGATCAGGTATACAGTTGCCAGCAGGCAGATATATTTTTTCATAGCAGTGAATTGATATTCAATTTAACTGAAATACACATCCCAAACAACTGCGTCTTTGCGCCTTTGCGTGAAATATTCTCGCAAAGGCGCAAAGACGCAGTTTGGAGATTTTTTATTAGGACTCTGCTCTTTTCTTCGCATCCAGATATTTCTGGCGAATGATATTTTGTACCGGTTGATCGGTGATCTTACTCTCTAACCACGAAATAATATCCAGATACATAAAGGCCCTGCTCTCCAATCCACTTTTTTCCAAGGGTTGTAAAATACCCAGTAGATTTTCGAATTGTGGTTTTAATTGTTTGGGTGATAAGCTGAATGATTTCCTTAAAAAAGCAAATACGGCTTCCTCCACAATACTCAGGTTTTGCATTTTATACATGAAGCGGTATACCGATTTTAATAAATATTCCAGCAAGTCAAAATTGCCCAATTCGTAATGGGCTATCAGGTGCAATAATCTTGCATAACATTGTAAATCGGTTCGCAGGTCTACTTTCCAGTTGATGATCTTGTTCAGGTAATCAATGCTCTTATCTGCATCACCACTTCCAAAATAAAGGGATGCTATTTTATAATAAAATACCAATACACGATGCCTGTCCAGATACAATTCATATTCTGACAGCTTCTCTTCCAGGTAAGGAACCAGCGTTAACCCTTCGCTGAACGTTCCCTGCATAAAATGTTTGTTGAGTTTTGAAATATTGAGGTAGATAAAAGTTTGTATCAGGTTGTTACGGTTGCTCTGTATCACAGGGTTTTCCATAAATTTTTCGAACACCTGTATCGTTTCATTGAATTTCTGGTAATTGCGAAGATCAAAATGTGCCCCCATTAAATTGTGTAATCCTTTGATATAATGCGCAGTTTCTATTTCAATCATTTTCGGACAGGCATCAAACAGATCTACCCATTTCTGGCAATACCGGTAATAGCCCAAAAAATTCTGTGTAATAAACGCATGCCAGCAAAAACACTGGTAGCGATATAATTTTTCATAAAAACCTTTGGCATCCTTTGCCTCCTCTATTACACGATTATTTACAAAAGCATCTACGGTTGCCTTATCTTCTTCATTGCGGGCATGACCATTTTTAATATACCAACTGTATAATTGCAGTGATAGGTTAGATAAAGCACCAATCAGTTTCAATCGTCCATTTACTTCCTCCACTTCGGCACTTAATTTTTCTGCCCTGTCTTGCATACTGCGGGTAATATGCAATGCTTCTATCTTTTCTTCCAGAAACAATACCTGTAAAATATAGGTTACCTGGTTATTGGCACGGGCCATGTCTTTTACGCGGTCAAGTATTTTCAGGCTCTGCAGGTACAGCCCTTTGTTGTATAACAAACGGGCAAAATCCAATTGTTCATGTAATTGCAGGTCAATATTCTCTTCCTGGTTTAACAGACGCATACTGGCCAGGATTTCTCGGTATAAATGGGCCTTTAAATTAGAGAGCTGTTGCTTTTGAATAGACGAGTTTTTAGCTAACAACTGTTCTTCATCATACAGCTTCATTTTATCCAGAGCATCGAACAATTGTACCACTTTCAGGTCGCCCGAGCCCGAATTACGGGTCATATACAGCTTAAAATTCCGCTTTTCCGACCTTTCGAGTGATTGAATGAGTTGAAAAAGAGAATCTGCAGAACGGTTGGGCATCGTAATTTTTTTAAATAAAAATCCAGTACTGGTAAGGGTTTCAGCCGATTATACCGGGTTTATAGACTGTAAATTACCATCAATTTTGATCTTATTTCGGGTATCATTCAAAGTATATTCGAAAATGGCAGGCTACCAACTTTGTTATTAACGGCAATCGATAACAAAATGAATTGGCCTGCCTTTTTATAAGTACAAAATAGAGATAAAAAAGAATAATGGATCAACCCGTTTACATATTTGATACGACACTGCGTGATGGGGAGCAGGTGCCTGGTTGTAAACTCAATACCAAAGAGAAGCTGAACCTGGCCCTGAAACTGGAAGCATTGGGTGTAGACATCATTGAAGCCGGTTTCCCTATTTCCAGTCCCGGCGATTTTGAATCAGTTACAGAGATCTCAAAAGCCATGAGGAATGTGAGTGTTTGTGGATTAAGCCGGGCAGTACAAAAAGATATTGAAGTGGCAGCTGAGGCATTGAAGTATGCAAAGCGTCCACGCATTCATACCGGAATCGGTACTTCTGATTTTCATATCAAAGCCAAATTCAATGCAACGCGCGATGAAATTTTACAACGTGCCATTCAGGCGGTAAAATGGGCCAAAAATTTTGTAGACGATGTTGAGTTTTACGCAGAAGATGCGGGTAGAACCGATAACGAATACCTTGCGCGTGTTGTAGAAGCTGTGATTAAAGCGGGCGCTACTGTAGTAAATATTCCTGATACCACCGGTTATTGCCTGCCGCAGCAATACGGCGATAAGATTGCGTACCTCGTAAATAATGTACCTAATATTGATAAGGCAGTTATCTCCTGCCATTGCCACAACGATTTGGGATTGGCTACAGCTAATTCCATTGCGGGTGTTATTGCAGGGGCAAGGCAAATAGAATGTACCATTAACGGATTGGGCGAAAGAGCCGGTAATACTTCATTGGAAGAAGTAGTGATGGTATTAAAACAACACAAACATTTGGGATTATATACCAATATCCAAACCAAAATGCTTAACCCGCTCAGCCGTGAAGTGTCTGATACCATGCGGGTACCTGTGCAATTGAACAAAGCCATTGTGGGAGCCAATGCGTTCTCACATTCATCCGGTATTCACCAGGATGGCTTTCTGAAGGATTCATTAACATACGAGATCATCAACCCCGAAGAAGTAGGGGCCGAAGGCAGTAAGATTGTTCTTACCGCCAGAAGCGGAAGAAGTGCACTGGCACACCGTTTCCAGAAAATTGGTTATGAATTTACACGTAACGATATCGATGTTCTTTATGAATCGTTCTTACAGGTGGCAGACAGAAAAAAAGAAATTGAGGAAGACGATCTGCACCAGCTGGCCAAGGCATACAAGCCCGAGCCGGCCATCGCTTAGGATTTTCTCATCAGTATAGTTTTAGTTTGAGCAGCGTGGTGTTTCTACACCACGCTTTAATTAACTTCTAGTATGGCAAAGACATTATTTGATAAGATTTGGGACAAACACGTAGTACAAAAAATGGATGATGGGCCTTCGGTGCTGTACATTGACAAACATTTTATACACGAGGTTACCAGTCCGCAGGCATTCAACGGTATTGAAAAAAGAGGACTGAAAGTATTTCGTCCGCAACAAGTGGTAGCAACTGCTGACCATAACGTACCAACGCTGAACCAGCATTTACCTATTAAAGACGAACTCTCCCGCTTACAGGTACAGCAACTCATAGAAAATTGTAAGAAGCATAATATTGAATTGTATGGTCTGGGTCATCCTTTTCAGGGAATAGTGCACGTGATTGGTCCTGAATTGGGTATTACACAACCGGGCATGACCATTGTTTGCGGTGATAGTCATACCTCAACGCATGGTGCTTTTGGTGCTGTAGCTTTTGGTATTGGTACCAGTGAAGTGGAAATGGTATTTGCCTCGCAATGTTTATTACAGACAAAGCCCAAAGTAATGCGCATCAATATTGATGGCGAATTACATAATGGTGTGTTGTCGAAAGATATTATTCTGTACATCATTTCTAAAATAACGGCCAGTGGTGCTACGGGTTATTTTGTAGAGTATGCCGGTTCTGCTATCCGGGCTTTGTCTATGGAAGCAAGAATGACCATCTGTAACATGAGTATTGAAATGGGTGCCCGCGGCGGAATGATTGCACCGGATGATACTACGTTTGCCTATATCAAAGGACGCCAATTTGCTCCCGGTGGCGAACAGTGGGATAAGAAAATAGCAGAATGGAAACAACTATACAGCGATGCTGATGCAGTGTTTGATGAAGAGATCAACATCAATGCATCAGATATAGAACCCATGATTACTTATGGAACCAACCCGGGTTTGGGTATTGCTATCAATGGATTGATACCGGTAACCGATACCATTCCTGATGAAGGCGAAAGAAAAAATATTATCAAGGCCTTACAATACATGGGATTGGAATCAGGCAAACCGTTGTTAGGCATGCCGGTGCAACATGTATTCATCGGTAGCTGTACCAATTCGCGCATAGAAGATCTGCGGCTGGTGGCATCATTGGTAAAGGGAAGAAAAAAGAATGAGCAGGTACAGGTAATGATTGTGCCGGGCTCGCAACAGGTAGCCAAACAGGTACAGGCAGAAGGGTTGGACAAAATATTTAAAGAAGCCGGTTTTGAAATACGCCAGGCAGGTTGCAGTGCCTGTTTGGGAATGAATGAAGATAAAATTCCGGCAGGCGAATATTGTATCAGCACCAGTAACCGGAATTTTGAAGGAAGGCAGGGTGCAGGTGCAAGAACCTTATTGGCAAGTCCATTAACAGCAGCAGCAGCAGCCATTACAGGTGTTGTTACAGATGTAAGAGAACTTATTTAAAACGCTTAACGCAAAACGCGTTCAGCGTTCAGCATTAAGCGTTATGCGTTCAGCTTTAAGCGTAAAAAAATGACACCATTACAGAAAATACAGAGTCGCTTTGTTCCATTGCATATGGAGAATGTGGATACAGATCAGATTATTCCTGCGCGCTTTTTAAAAGCCACTACCCGGGATGGTTTTGGTAAAAATTTGTTTCGCGATTGGCGTTATGAGAATAATGACGATACAAAACCCAAAGTAGATTTTGTATTGAATCAATCAAAATATAGTGGAGAGATATTGGTGGCAGGAAAAAATTTTGGGTGTGGTTCTTCCCGCGAGCATGCGGCATGGGCCTTACAGGATTATGGGTTTAAAGCCGTTGTATCTAGTTTTTTTGCGGATATTTTTAAGAATAATGCATTGAATAATGGCGTATTGCCAGTGAAAGTAAGCGATGCTTTTTTAGCGCAATTGTTTGCATTGGCAAATGATGCTACCATTACCATTGATGTAGCGGCACAAACCATCACCATAGATGCTACCGGCACACAGGAAATATTTGATATCAATACCTATAAAAAAACCTGTTTACTAAATGGGTACGACGATATTGATTACCTCATCAATAACAAATCACAGATAGAAGCTTTTGAAGCTGAATTGGCTTCGTAAAACATTTAAGATGACAGCATTCCCCCTTTTGCAGGTAAATGATCTTACAGTACAACTGTCGGGTCAGCCTGTGTTAAAGGATCTGTCGTTTACTTTACAGGAGGGAGAAAGACTTGCCGTGATGGGTGCTTCGGGAAGTGGCAAAACCACATTGATCAAAGCGTTGGCTGGTCAATGTTTTGCGTCTGGTACGATTTCCTTTCAAAGTGGTGATAAACCACGTATAGCTGTTATTTCGCAACAACATCATTTTACCAATCTTTCCAATCTTACTTCTTTTTACTACCAGCAGCGCTTTAATTCCAATGATTCGGAAGATGCCATTACCGTGGCAGAAGCCTTAGGGCAAATCAGCAGCGATGCATCTTTGATAACAGACACCACATCGCTATTTGGGATCGGCCATGTTCTACAAACCCGCCTGATTCAACTATCTAATGGCGAACACAAAAAATTTCAGTTAGCAAAAGCGATTTTACAAAATGCAGAATGGTTGTTATTGGATAATCCATATGTAGGACTGGATGTAACAGCCAGAACTCAATTGAACAGGATATTGGATACCCTTGCTGAAAAAGGGGTTCATTATTTACTGGTTACATCGCCCGGCGATATTCCTTCTTCTATAACACATATCGCAGCATTACAGGAAGGAAAATTAGGAGCCGTATTGCCCAGTGATACTTACATCACACAAAAAAATGTTTTAGCCAAACAGGAAATCAATACACTTTTTATCGAATCCTGCAAAACCATTACACCTGCGTATAACTATCCTGATTTTTCGATAGCAATAAAAATGTTGAATACATCTGTTAACTATAACAACAGAATCATTCTCGACAATATTAACTGGGAGGTAAAGAAAGGTGAATGCTGGAGTGTATCGGGCCATAATGGGTCGGGTAAATCTACTTTACTGAGTCTCGTTAATGGAGATAATCCACAGGCATTTGCCAATGAAATTTATTTGTTTGATCGAAAAAAAGGAAGTGGTGAAAGTATCTGGGATATCAAGCAGAAGATTGGCTATGTATCACCCGAACTGCATCATTATTTTGATGCTGCGGCTACTGCCTACGAAGTAGTGGCGTCCGGTTTGTTTGATACCATAGGTTTGTTTCGCCAGTTATCTGCAGAACAAAAAAGTATTGTTGAGCAATGGATAACTGTTTTAGAGATCACCGCAATGCATAAAAAATATTTCAAACAGTTATCCAATGGCGAACAGCGCCTGGTATTGCTTGCACGTGCGTTGGTAAAAAATCCACCTTTATTAATATTAGATGAGCCTTGTCAGGGATTGGATACGGAAGTGGCGACACGTTTTATTGCATTGATCAATACCATCTGCGTAGAAATGCAGAAGACATTGGTATATGTAAGTCATTACGAAGAAGAAATTCCTTCCTGTGTAACCCATACTTTAAAACTGGAGCAAGGAAGGATTGCAGCATAATAAAAATAAAATATTGTATACAGAATGGAAAAGAAGATCGCGGTAATATTAGGAGATGGCATTGGCCCTGAAGTAACACAACAATCCATTAAAGTATTGAATGCGGTGGCGCACCGGTTTGGGCACAGTTTTACTTACAGCTATGGTATTATGGGGGCAGACGCAATTGATAAAACCGGAAACCCCTTACCGGATGAAACCATTGAAACCTGTTTACAGAGCGATGCAATTTTGTTTGGAGCCATTGGTCATCCTAAATACGATAATGACCCAACAGCCAAAGTGCGTCCGGAACAGGGTTTACTGAAGTTGCGCAAAGAGTTGCAGTTGTTTGCCAATATCAGACCCATCAGTACCTATCATGCATTGCAGCACCTATCGCCACTAAAAGCAAAACAATTAAAAGGCGTGGATTTTGTGATTTTTCGTGAGTTAACTGGCGGTATTTATTTTGGTAAGAAAGAATTGAGCGAAGACCAGACAAGGGCTTCCGATGATTGTGTGTATACCAAGCCGGAAATTGAAAGGGTATCACACCTTGCTTTTCAATATGCACAGAAAAGAAAAAAGAAATTGACATTGGTAGATAAAGCCAATGTACTGGAAACCTCACGCTTATGGCGTAAAGTGGTACAGGAGATTGCGGCAGAATATGCAGATGTATTGGTAGATTATATGTTTGTAGATAACGCTGCCATGCAAATTATTCTTAACCCAGCGCAGTTTGATGTGGTATTAACCGAAAACATGTTTGGCGATATCATTAGCGATGAAGCCAGTGTATTAAGTGGTTCATTGGGTTTATTGCCTTCTGCTTCTGTAGGAAATACGACTGCCTTATTTGAACCGATTCATGGTTCTTATCCGCAGGCGGCAGGAAAAGACATTGCCAATCCATTGGGTTCTGTTTTATCTGCGGCCATGATGCTCGATTATTTTGAATTATTAGATGAAGCACATGCAGTACGTGATGCGGTAGCATGGACATTATCACACGGCTTTGTATCAAAAGATGTAGACCCCATTAATAACTATGGAACCATAGCTATTGGTGATCTGATCGCTGATCATATTGAAAGGCATAGAGATGGTGGCAGGCGCAGCAGTAATGCGAGCCTGAATCAGTCTACCATTATATAACAGCTAACACACGTTTGTAAAAAAGAAGTGTGTTTTGAGAAAATAGTTACTTCAGTTCTTTGTTTTTTGAGATGGTGGGAGTATTTTCGTTTTAACGAATTCATCCATGTTGCAAAGCAGATTAAATAATATGTATACAATCAGAACAGTCATTACGATTGTCATTGTCATTATTATTCCTGTTCTGCAGGGAGGATGAGTTTGTATCTGGTAAACTAAAAATACTAAGCATATAAGCCCCGCCTCTAAAAAGGCGGGGCTTTTTTTATTAATGATCAAAGAACTTTTGGAAAGTTGTCAACTTTCCAAAAGATTATAACATAAAGTATATGGCAAACTATTATAACAGTAACACGATTCTTTACCTGAATGGTGCTTTTGTAAAAGCAGCAGAGGCAAAAATGGATTTTTATAGTCAGTCGTTTCATTATGGCTATTCCGTTTTTGAAGGTATCCGTTCTTATAAAACGATTAGTGGTGAAACCCGCATATTCAAGGCGGTTGAACATTTTGAGCGTTTGAAAATATCAGCTCAATCTATGAATATGCCTTATACATGGACTACCGATGAATTGATAGATGCTACGTATGAATTATTGAAGCAAAATAATTTACAGGATGCCTATATACGCCCGGTAGTATATGCGCCGGCTAATATGAGTTTTAACCTGAACACAGAATCGTTTATTGTAATAGAAGTATGGGAGATGGCAGCGTTTTTAGGAGACAAATTATTACGCGTGATGACTTCTTCTTTTCAACGCCCCAATCCAAAAGGATTCAAAATACACGCAAAAGCCGCCGGTCATTATGTAAACTCTATACTGGCTAGTCAGGAAGCCAAAGGATTGGGATTTGATGAGGCATTGTTAACCGATATGAATGGAAATGTTGCAGAGGGACCGGGAGCAAATTTCTTTTATGAGAAAGACGGTGTACTGTTTACGCCAAGCTTAGGTAATATTCTTCCGGGTATTACACGATCTACCGTTCTTGAATTATGTGGTGAATTAAACATACCAGTTGAAGAAACCTTATTTACAAAAGAAGCTGTGTATGGAACAGATGCTGCTTTTTTCTGTGGAACAGCCGCTGAAGTAATTGGCTTTCAGTCATTGGATAATCAACCTTTTGCATTATCGTGGGAATCAACCGTGAGTAAGCAGATACAAGACGCATACAAAAATCTGATTGTAGAAAACAAACAGGCATTGGTGAATGAAGTAATGGGCGTAGAGTAGTTGAGTTGTTAATGGTCAGTGAGATTTTACTCACCACTCACGATTGACCATTCACGAATAATCGCTGATAAAAACGAAACATGGCAAACGAAATCAATAAGTACAGTAAAACATTAACACAAGACATTACACAACCTGCTGCTCAGGCTATGTTGTATGGCATAGGTTTAACGGATGATGATTTGAAAAAAGCACAGGTGGGTGTAGTGAGTATGGGCTATGATGGTAACACTTGTAACATGCATTTGAACGATCTGGCCAAACTGGTAAAGCAGGGTGTATGGGAAAATGATTTGGTGGGATTGATCTTTAATACCATTGGCGTGAGCGATGGAATGAGTAATGGAACGGATGGTATGCGTTACTCTTTGGTAAGCCGCGATATTATTGCAGATTCGATTGAAGCGGTTTGTGGTGCGCAGTATTATGATGGCATTATTGCCTTGCCAGGTTGTGATAAAAATATGCCCGGCTCGATTATAGCCATGGGTAGATTGAATCGCCCTGCCATTATGGTATATGGTGGAACCATTGCACCCGGTCATTACAAAGGACAAGATTTAAATATCGTTTCTGCGTTTGAAGCATTGGGACAAAAATTGGCCGGTAATTTAGATGATGCAGATTTTAAAGGAATTATACAACATGCCTGTCCCGGTGCCGGTGCCTGTGGCGGTATGTATACGGCCAATACCATGGCATCAGCTATTGAAGCATTGGGAATGAGTTTGCCCTACTCATCGTCTAACCCGGCCTTAAGTGATGAGAAACAAAAGGAATGTTTAGATGCAGGTGCAGCCATCCGATTATTACTTGAAAAAGATATCAAGCCAAAAGATATCATGACACGCAAAGCATTTGAAAATGCTATTACGTTGGTAATGGTAATGGGGGGCAGTACCAATGCGGTACTGCATTTGATTGCCATGGCCAAAAGTGTGGATGTGGCATTAACACAGGATGATTTTCAAACGATCAGTGATCGGGTACCTGTACTGGCAGATTTTAAACCGAGTGGAAAATATTTAATGCAGGACCTGCATCAGTATGGTGGTGTACCAGCGGTGATGAAATATTTATTGCAGAAAGGATTACTTCATGGCGATTGTTTAACAGTAACTGGAAAAACACTTGCAGAGAATGTAGCCAATATTCCTGATCTGGATTTTGATCAACAAAAAATTATCCTTCCGGTAGAGCATCCGATTAAAGCAACCGGTCATTTACAAATATTGTATGGCAACTTAGCAGAAGGGGGCAGTGTGGCAAAGATCAGTGGTAAGGAAGGAGAATTGTTTGAAGGTCCGGCAAGGGTATTTGATGGAGAACAGGAATTGATACAAGGCATTAACAGTGGTAAAATAAAATCAGGAGATGTGGTGGTGATCCGTTATGTAGGCCCGAAAGGTGCGCCCGGTATGCCAGAGATGCTGAAACCTACCTCGGCCATTATTGGTGCAGGGCTGGGCAAGTCGGTGGCATTAATTACAGATGGAAGATTTAGTGGTGGTACACATGGTTTTGTGGTGGGGCATATTACACCCGAAGCTTATAAAGGTGGTTTGATTGGATTAGTGCAGGATGATGATGTGATAGAGTTGAATGTGGCTACAAAAAAAATGACCTTGAAAATAAGTGATGAAGAAATTATCAGGCGACGAGTCATTTGGAAGCAACCGGCTTTAAAAGCCACAAAGGGCATTTTATTTAAATACGCACAACAGGTAAAAGATGCTTCAGAGGGATGCGTAACCGATGAAGCATAATAATTAATCATCAGCAAATAAATAGTTTAGCGATGGAAGCAATTGATCTCGCAAAAGAAAAATCGGTAGGTCCTGAACCCAAAATACTTTCTTCTGTAAAAGGAGATGAGATAACCGGTTCGCAGTCCGTACTGGAAGCATGCATCATTGAAGGTGTGGATACTATTTTTGGCTACCCGGGTGGAGCCATCATGCCTATTTATGATGCACTGTATGATTACAATGATAAGTTAAAACATATACTCGTACGACATGAGCAAGGTGGCATACACGCTGCTCAAGGTTATGCACGTTCATCAGGCAAAGTAGGTGTTGTGTTTGCAACCAGTGGCCCGGGTGCAACCAATCTGGTTACCGGATTAGCAGATGCGATGATTGATAGTACCCCATTGGTTGCCATCACCGGACAGGTGTTTGCACATTTATTAGGAACAGATGCTTTTCAGGAAACAGATGTGATCAATATTACCACACCCGTAACCAAATGGAATTACCAGGTTACTGATGCCACAGAGATTCCGGCTGTTTTAGCAAAAGCGTTTTACATCGCCAAAAGCGGAAGACCTGGTCCAGTGCTGATTGATATTACCAAGAATGCACAAATGCAAAAATTTGCTTACGAAGGATATACAAAATGTAATCATGTAAGAAGCTATCGCCCCAAACCAATTGTTAGGAAAGAATATGTAGAAGAAGCAGCCAAGCTTATCAATGCGGCTGAAAAACCATTTGTGATTTTTGGTCAGGGTGTAATACTGGGTAAAGCAGAAAAAGAATTCAAAACCTTTATTGAAAAAGCGGGTATTCCTGCGGCATGGACGATACTCGGACTGAGTGCCCTGCCAACAGATCACCCTTTGAATGTAGGCATGCTGGGTATGCATGGTAATTATGGTCCGAATGTAATGACCAACGAATGTGATGTGTTGATTGCGGTAGGTATGCGGTTTGATGATCGTGTAACGGGACGCCTGGATAAATATGCAAAGCAGGCCAAAGTAATTCACCTGGATATTGACCCTTCTGAAATAGATAAAAATGTAAAGGCAACAGTAGGTGTTTGGGGCGATTGTAAAGAAACGCTTCCTATGTTAACCAAACTGGTGGAAGCAAAAGTGTATCCGCAATGGGTTGATAAATTTCGAGCCTGCGATGCCGAAGAAAATAAAGAAGTGATTTTTGAAGAACTGCATCCCACTGCCGAAAAGTTAACGATGGGTGAAGTGATCCGCAACCTGAATGAACTTACCAATGGCAATGCCATTATTGTAACGGATGTGGGGCAACACCAAATGGTGGCCTGCAGGTATGCTAAATTTAATGAGACTAAAAGTAATATCACTTCCGGTGGATTGGGTACGATGGGTTTTGCTTTACCCGCAGCCATCGGTGCCAAATTTGGTGCACCGGAAAGAACGGTAGTAGCCATTATTGGTGATGGTGGTATACAAATGACCATACAGGAACTTGGAACGATTATGCAAACTGGTATTGATGTAAAAATTCTCATTCTTAATAATGAGTTTTTAGGAATGGTACGTCAATGGCAGCAATTGTTTAACGACAGGCGTTATTCGTTTGTAGACATTGCCAGTCCGGATTATGTAATGGTTGCCAAAGGCTACGGAATTGAGGGACAAAAAGTAACACAACGTAACCAGTTGAAACAGGCATTACAAACCATGTTGGAACATAATGGATCTTATTTACTGGAAGTAATGGTAGGTAAAGAGAATAATGTATTTCCGATGGTGCCGCAAGGGTGTAGTGTAAGCGAAGTGAGATTGAAATAATAGCCAGTGTAGAAAAAAAATTAATAGTACACTGGAGACAAAGTATAATTATCAAACATAACCAAATCCTCCTTCAGGAGATAATGGAATAGAAAATGAACAAACAGGAATTTACCATAACCGTATATACCGAAAACCATATTGGTTTGTTGGTTCGTATTGCTACTATGTTCTCAAGAAGAAAGATCAATATTGAGAGCCTGAATACTTCTCCTTCTGAAGCAGAAGGCATTCACCGTTTTACCATTGTAATCAACGAAACGGAAGAAGTAGTAAGAAAGCTCGCACGACAAATAGAAAAACAGGTAGAAGTATTGAAAGCCTATTTTAATAACAACGATGAAATTGTTTGGCAGGAGTTGGCCTTGTATAAAGTACCCACCGATGAGATTGCTGAAAAAGTAAAAGTAGAAAGACTACTGCGTGAGCATGGTGCCAGAGCGGTAGTGATCCGTAAAGATTATACCATATTTGAAACCAGTGGTCATAGAGAAGAAACTGATAAACTGGTAGAGGTATTGGCGCCTTACGGATTGATTGAATTTGTAAGAAGTGCCAGAGTTGCCATTATTAAAAGCAGCAAAGGTTTTCATGAAAAACTGAAAGAATTTGATGATACGGAACCTGGCGAAGAAGTTGTGGAGAATGAATTTTTGGATAAGCAGGACGAAGTGTTTACGATGTAAATCGTCATTACGAGGATGAACGACGAATAGAGAACCGAAAGTACAAGTGAGTGACACAACGAAGCTGAACAAAGAACAAAAGCCGATATCAATAAACTAATAAACCAATAAACAAGTAAACCAATAAACTAAACAAAAATGGCAAAATTAAATTTTGGTGGGGTAGAAGAAAATGTAGTGACACGCGAAGAATTTCCACTGGCAAAAGCCCAGCAGGTATTGAAAGATGAAGTAGTAGCTGTAATTGGTTATGGCGTGCAGGGCCCGGGCCAGGCACTGAACCAGAAAGAAAATGGCATCAATGTGATTATTGGCCAACGTAAAAATTCAAAAAGCTGGGATAAAGCGGTAAAAGATGGTTTTGTACCCGGACAAACTTTGTTTGAAATAGAAGAGGCTCTTGAAAAAGGAACCATCATTTGTTATTTGTTAAGTGATGCTGCACAGATTGCTATGTGGCCCACGGTAAAAAAGCATTTAACACCCGGTAAAGCTTTGTATTTCTCTCATGGTTTTGGAATAACTTATAATGAACAAACCGGTATTATACCACCTGCAGATGTGGATGTATTTCTGGTAGCACCTAAAGGTTCGGGTACTTCATTGCGTAGAATGTTTTTGCAAGGCCGCGGCCTGAATAGTAGCTATGCAATTTTTCAGGATGCTACTGGTCGTGCTTTTGAAAGAGTGGTATCATTAGGTATTGCTATTGGTAGTGGTTATTTATTTGAAACCAATTTCAAAAAAGAAGTATACAGTGATCTTACCGGGGAACGCGGAACATTAATGGGAGCCATACAGGGAATTTTTGCAGCACAGTATGAAGTACTTCGTTCCAAAGGACATACTCCTTCAGAAGCGTTTAATGAAACGGTAGAAGAGTTAACACAGTCACTGATGCCATTGGTAGCAGAAAATGGTATGGACTGGATGTATGCCAACTGCTCAACCACTGCACAACGTGGGGCATTGGATTGGTGGAAGAAGTTTCGTGATGCCACTTTGCCTGTATTTAATGATTTGTACGAAAGTGTAGCTGCCGGTAGAGAAGCGGCAAAGTCTATTGAAAGCAATAGCAAAGCCGATTACCGCGAAAAACTGGATGCTGAATTGAAGGAATTACATGATAGTGAAATATGGCAGGCAGGAAGAACGGTAAGAAGTTTACGTCCGGAAAACCAGGTTACATCCTAATACTGTTTGATTTGAAAATTTGAAGATTTGAAAAATGAGTAATAGCAATCATTCATTTTCAAATTTTCAAATTTTCAAATTCCCAAATTAACCCAATGGCAAGTACCTTATCAACTCCCACACTGGATTTTCTCGCTGCTAAACAGCGACTGGAAAAAATAGTGAACCGCACACCACTTACGTATAACCACAACTTATCTCGAAAATACCAGTGTGATGTGTTTCTGAAAAGGGAAGACCTGCAGGTAGTGCGTTCCTATAAATTGCGGGGTGCGTATAACATGATGAGCAGTTTGCCGCAGGAGCAATTGCAAAAAGGAGTTGTATGCGCCAGCGCAGGAAACCACGCACAGGGTTTTGCGTATAGCTGTAAAAAATTGAATGTAAAAGGGGTGGTGTTTATGCCCATTATTACACCCAATCAGAAAGTAAGCCAGACAAAAATGTTCGGAGATGGTTTTATTGAAGTGAAACTGACTGGCGATACGTTTGATGATTGTGCAGTTGCCGCAAAGCAATACACAGAGGAAAATAAGATGACCTTTATTCCACCTTTTGATGATATCCGCATTATTGAAGGGCAGGCAACCGTAGGCATTGAAATTTTGGAAGACCGCTCTGATATTGATTTTTTATTTGTGCCGGTTGGTGGTGGTGGATTGAGTGCGGGTGTGGGTGCTTTTTTCAAAACCTTTTCTCCCAAAACAAAAATCATAGGTCTTGAACCAGAAGGTGCACCTTCTATGTATGAAGCATTAAAAGCAGGACATCCGGTAACGCTGGAAAACATAGAGCGATTTGTTGATGGCGCTTCGGTAAAGCGGGTAGGTGATGTTACTTTCAGTATTTGTAAAGACGTGTTAGACGATATGGGTTTGGTACCCGAAGGAAAAGTATGCAGTACCATTTTGCAATTATATAATGAAGATGCCATTGTGGTAGAACCGGCAGGTGCTTTATCTATTGCAGCACTTGATGATTATGCGGACCAAATTAAAGGTAAAACCATTGTTTGCATTGTAAGCGGAAGCAACAATGATATTGACCGGATGCAGGAGATCAAAGAAAGATCGTTACAATATGAAGGACTAAAACATTATTTCCTGATTCGTTTTGCACAACGGCCCGGGGCATTAAAAGAATTTGTAAATCATGTATTAGGTGCCAATGATGACATTACCCGTTTTGAATACATGCAGAAACACAATAAAGAAACTGGTCCGGCTTTGGTGGGTATAGAACTAAAATCGAGACATGATTATGAAATATTAATAGCAAATATGGATCGGTATCATATTAATTACACAGAACTGAAACAGAACGATAATTTGTTCGGATACTTAGTATGATGAAAACTTTTTTTCACTATCTTGTATCTGTATTAGAACTACATGCAAAAAACGCAGTTACATATTACTCCTTCTGTAGCAACAGCCACGCTGTTCACGACTGCTATTATTACCATTACAACCCTGTAAGGGGTTATACATTATCATATCATCCTAGGGCTTTTAACAGCTGTTCTCCAAAAAGGAAATCAGTTTTCTGTTTCAACAATCATTTATTTACACGATAAGAATCGATTATATGCAGGTATTAAAATTCGGGGGTAGTTCGGTAGCCAATGCGACTAATATAAAACAGGTGCTCAATATTGTTCAGTCTGCCGTTCAGAAAGAACCAACCATACTTGTGGTTTCTGCGTTGGGTGGCATTACCGATCAATTGCTGCATACGGGTGATTTGGCTGCTGCTGCAAATGAAGGGTATAAAACTGTTTTAAAAGAAATGGAAAACCGCCACCTAGATACCGTTCGCGAGTTACTACCCATTCAACAGCAAAGTGCTACATTAAGTCAGGTAAAACAACAATTTAATGAGCTGGAAGGAATTTGTGATGGCGTTTTTTTGTTGGGAGAATTATCTCTGCGAACCCGCGACCGGATTGTAAGTTATGGTGAGTTGCTTTCCTCTATGATGATCTCGGCAGCGTTCCAATCCAACGGCGTTAAACCATGCTGGTTGGATTGCCGTAAACTTATTGTAACCAATTCTTATCACGGAAATGCAGTGGTAGATTATAATAAAACAGAGAAAAATATTGAATCATATCTGCAAAATAATCCCTCGCAATTATATGTTGCCCCGGGTTTTATTGCTGGTGATACTAATGGAAATACCACCACATTAGGAAGAGGCGGCTCTGATTACACCGGCGCCATTTTTGCTGCAGCTACTAATGCGAGTGTATTGGAAATATGGACAGATGTAAGTGGTATGATGACAGCCGATCCACGATTGGTGCAGAATGCAAAACCCATTCAACGAATCTCCTACCAGGAGGCAATGGAGTTGTCGCATTTTGGAGCTAAAATTATTTACCCGCCAACCATTCAGCCAGTGATGCATAAAAATATACCGGTATGGGTGAAGAATACGTTTGCGCCGGATGATTTTGGAACCTTGATCGAGAATGAATCTGCAGTGACCGATAGTTTTATCCGTGGTATTTCCAGTATCAATAAAATTAGTTTGTTAAGTCTGGAAGGAAGTGGGATGGTAGGCATTCCCGGTTTTTCAAAAAGATTATTTGAAGCGTTGGCAAATGAAAAAGTGAATGTGATACTGATTACACAGAGTTCTTCTGAACATTCTATTTGTGTTGGAATTAATGAAGGTGATACAGAAAAGGCCCGTCGTTCAATAGATCAGGCTTTTGATCATGAAATTACTTCAGGCAAAGTAGATCCATTAAAAGTAGAAACGGGTTTATCCATTGTGGCACTCGTTGGCGAACAAATGAAAAGTCATCCGGGTATTAGTGGAAAAATGTTTGGTGCATTAGGCAGAAACGGTATCAATGTTCGTGCGATTGCGCAGGGCTCTTCTGAAAAAAATATCTCAGCCGTTTTATCTGCAACAGATGTAAAGAAAGCAATCAATGTGTTGCATGAGGAGTTTTTTGAAACCACCTATAAACAATTGAATGTATTTATAGCCGGAACAGGTAATGTAGGAGGCAAACTGATTGGACAGATACAGAAACAGTTTCAATACTTACAGGATACACTTAGGTTACAGATCCAGATCACCGGACTAGCCAATAGTAAAAAAATATTAATTAATGAAGAGGGCTTAGCATTGACCAATTGGAAAAATACCTTACACAAAGCACCTGCAGGAAACATACATAATTATGTAGAGCAGATCATACACAAAAATTTACGCAACAGTGTATTTGTAGATGTAACCGCCAATGCAGAAGTGGCTTCTGTATATGGAACTTTGTTGGAGAAAAGCATTTCTGTAGTGGCTTGTAATAAAATAGCCTGTTCTTCTTCTTATGAATCTTACAAAAAATTAAAAGCCTTATCACGCGAGTACAATTCTTCTTTTCTGTTCGAAACCAATGTGGGAGCGGGTTTGCCAGTAATTGGAACGCTGAACGATTTATTACGCAGTGGAGATAAAGTAAATAAAATTCAGGCTGTATTATCTGGCACACTCAATTTTGTGTTCAACAATTACGATGCTACAAAGCCTTTTGCGCAGGTAGTAAGACAGGCACAAACAGAAGGATACACCGAACCTGATCCGCGATTAGACCTGGGAGGTACTGATGTGATGCGCAAGATCATGATCCTTGCACGTGAAGCCGGTCAGCAATTGGAAATGGATGATATCAGTAACGAATATTTTTTACCTGCTTCCTGTTTTGAAGGAAGTGTGGAAGATTTTTACACAGAAATGGAAAAACAGGAAGCGCATTTTCAATCTATTTATAAAGCCGCAGCAGCCGCTAATTGTAAACTGAAATTTGTAGCCAACTATGAAAATGGGAAAGCATCGGTAGGGTTACGGCATATTCCGGCTGATTCGGATTTTTATCATTTGTATGGAAAAGATAATTTGGTATTATTTTATACTGATCGTTATCCGGAACAACCATTGGTGATTAAGGGTGCGGGAGCTGGTGCGGATGTAACGGCAAGTGGGGTGTTTGCGGATATTATAAGGGTGGCGCGATAAATTCACTCAACTCGCACCATCAACTCACCCCGACGAGGCTTCGCCCGTCGACCCTCTCTACTTTGTAGAGAGGGTGAGAATACCCTTCTCTATTTTATAGAGAAGGCGCTTTAAAGAAAGCATTATGAAACTATTTTTCAATGATCAATTTCTCTATTCCCCCGACTATACACACGGGGGTATCGTTTCTGTTCATGCCCCGGCTACAGTGGCTAATATGGTTTGCGGGTTTGATGTACTGGGTTTTGCTGTGAATGAGCCATACGACGAAATGCATATCCGGTTTGTAGATACACCCGGCGTAACCATCATTAATCTGGACGAATATCATTTGCCAACACAACCCGAATTAAATGTGGCGGGTGCAGCATTGTTGGCTATGCTGGAAGAGATAACGGAACCGGTTGGATTTGAACTGAGTATTTGTAAACACATCAAACCTGGAAGTGGCGTGGGTTCCAGCGCTGCCAGTTCTGCGGGGGCGGTGGTTGCCGCCAATCGTTTATTGAATGATCGTTTTAGTAAAGAAGACCTGGTTCGGTTTGCCATGAACGGAGAAAAAGTAGCATCGGGTGTAAAACATGCCGATAATATCGCACCATGTATTTATGGTGGCGTTACACTGATCCGATCCATTTTTCCCTTGGATATTATTCCGTTAACAGCACCGCCTTTATACGTAACCATTGTGCATCCGCAAATTGAAGTGCGTACCGCTGATGCACGTAGTATTTTGAAACAGCAGGTATTGTTGAAAGACGCCATCCGACAATGGGGTAATATTGCAGGGTTGGTAGCAGGATTGCTGCAATCTGATTACGAACTGATTGGCCGCTCATTGGAAGATGTATTGATTGAGCCCGTAAGAAGTATTCTCATACCAGGCTTTGATCGTATCAAACAATTGAGTAAAGAGGCTGGTGCCTTGGGAGGTGGGATCTCAGGCTCAGGTCCTTCTATATTTATGTTGAGTAAAGATGAAGCAACTGCAAAGGCCGTTGAAAAAACGATGCATGATGTGTATGAAAAACTTTCATTGGATCACCATACCTATGTAACAACCATTAACCATACTGGTGTGAAATTCATAGATAACAATCATTAATACACGCAAGGAGGTAATAGATACCGCGCCTTTGCGCCTTTGCGAGAAAAAATAAAATATGATTTTTTATAGTCTAAACAAACAAGCAACTTCTGTTGATTTCCGCGAAGCCACCATTAAAGGGCAGGCACCTGATAAAGGATTGTATTTTCCGGAAACCATTCCACAAATAGATTCTTCGGTAATTGCTAATATCGAAACATATTCCAAAGAAGATTTGGCTTTTCTCATCATGCAGCCTTATGTGGGTGAAGCAATTGATCCTAAAAATTTATACCGGATTGTTTCAGAAACCATCAACTTTCCGTTTCCGCTGGTTCCGGTTAGTAACCAGATCTATTCACTGGAATTGTTTCATGGTCCAACACTTGCTTTTAAAGATGTAGGTGCACGTTTTATGAGCCGCTGCCTTGGTTATTTTTCGCAGGATAAAAAAAAGAAAGTAACAGTTTTGGTAGCCACTTCAGGTGATACCGGTGGTGCGGTAGCCAATGGTTTTTTAGGTGTGGAAGGTGTAGAAGTGGTGATATTATATCCATCAGGTAAGGTGAGTGCGGTGCAGGAATTACAACTAACTACTTGCGGACAAAACATTACCGCACTGGAAGTAAAGGGAAGCTTTGATGATTGCCAGGCGATGGTGAAAGATGCTTTCATGGATAACGACCTTAATGCTGCCTTACAATTAACTTCTGCCAATTCCATTAATGTTGCCAGATGGTTGCCACAGCAATTGTATTATTTCTTAGCGTACCAGCAATGGAAAGATAAGCAGCACCCACCTGTGATTGCGGTACCCAGTGGTAATTTTGGAAATATCTGTGCAGGGTTATTGGCGCATGTGAGTGGCTTACCAGTGCAGCATTTTATTGCAGCCTGTAATGTAAATGATGCTGTGCCCGACTACCTGCGCAGCGGACACTATCAATCAAAAATAGCGTTGCCAACTATTTCCAATGCCATGGATGTAGGTAGCCCCAGTAATTTTATTCGTGTGATGGAGTTGTTTGGAAGTGCTTATGAAACGATTAAAGAAAAAATTTCTGGTTATACAGTAACCGATGATCTTACAAAACAAACTATTGCCGATGTGTATCAGCAATATGGTTATACACTAGACCCACATGGAGCAGTCGCTTATTACGCATTACACGATTATCTCTCCCACCATCATGAAGAAGCTGGTATATTTTTGGAAACGGCGCACCCTGTTAAATTTCCTGATACAGTGGAAGCCATGACAGGAAAAAAAATTGACATACCTGAATCTGCACAACCCTTATTTACCAAAGAGAAACAAAGTGTAAAGATGAATGCCTCTTTTTTCGAATTAAAAAACTGGCTCTTACGCAATTAAAATCACTCTGCGAAACCTCCCCGCTCTCTGCGACTCAGCGGTGAAAGGAACTATCTATTTTTCATACGAAACTTGTAAGCGTAATACAGACAGTATTTGAAAAATATTTTTTACATTCATTTTCTATGCGCCAACGATCTGCCATTCGCCCCGCCATATGGGTAATTATCTTTTTTGCAATTACCGCTTCTGTTACTGCACAACAGACAACCTACTGTAACCCAATTAATATTGATTATGGGTATTGCCCTATTCCTAATTTTTCTGAACAGGGTAAACACCGTGCCACTGCTGATCCGGTAATAACTGTATTTAAAGGCAATTATTATTTATTCTCTACCAATCAATGGGGTTACTGGTGGAGTTCAGATATGGTGAAATGGAATTTTGTATCGCGTAAATTTCTCAAACCCTGGCACAAAGTGTATGATGAATTGTGTGCACCAGCTACGTTGGTGCTGGGCGATACTTTATTGGTGATTGGTTCTACGCATGAAAAAAATTTCCTCTTATGGATGAGTACCAATCCGCAAAAAGACGAATGGAAAGAAGCGGTTGATTCATTTCGTGTAGGTGCCTGGGATCCTGCGTTTTTTGTAGATGATGATAAGCGCGTATATATTTATTGGGGCTCGAGTAATTTTTATCCAATGTATGCGCAGGAAATTGATCGTAAAACTTTACAACCCATAGGCGAAAAAGTAGAGACCATTCGTTTACACGATGAAATACACGGCTGGGAACGTTTTGGTGAGCATAATGACAATACTTTTCTCAAACCATTTATGGAAGGCTCATGGGTGAATAAGTATCATGGAAAGTATTATTTGCAATACGGCGCACCCGGTACAGAGTTCAGTGGTTATGGCGATGGAGTATATATAAGTGATAAACCGTTGGGTCCTTTCAGGTATCAATCTCATAATCCCTTTTCCTATAAGCCCGGTGGTTTTGCCAAAGGTGCGGGACATGGCGCTACTTACCAGGATCTGTTTAATCAATGGTGGCATGTATCAACCATTATCATTGGTGTAAAAAATAATTTTGAACGGCGAATCGGTATCTGGCCTACACAGTTTGATAAAGATGATGTACTGTATACCAATACTGCGTATGGAGATTACCCGCATTATCTGCCACATCAAAATGCCGATCATACTGTATCGCAGTTTACAGGCTGGATGTTATTGAATTACCAGAAGCCGGTAAAAGTATCTTCTACATTGGGTGCATTCAATGCAAACCTTGCTGTAGATGAAGACATGAAAACGCATTGGAGTGCAGCAACCGGAAAAAAAGGTGAGTGGATACAGACGGATCTCGGTGCTGTTTCAAACCTGCATGCCGTACAGATTAACTATGCAGACCAAGATGCCACCTTAATGGGTAAGCAAACAAATAATTATCATCAATACAAATTATATAGTTCAACAGATGGGATGAACTGGAAAATATTAATTGATAAAAGTCAAAACAAAACAGATATTCCTCATGAGTATCTGGCACTATCTGCCCCTGTAAAAGCACGTTACCTGAAATTAGAAAATGTACATATGCCAACAGGCAAGTTTGCGATCAGTGGACTGCGTGTGTTTGGAAAAGGCAATGGGGCAGTACCTGATACTGTACAACATTTTACTGTATTACGTGGCGATAGTGAACGAAGAAACAGCTGGCTTAAATGGCAAGTGAATGAAAAAGCTACCGGCTACACCATATATACAGGCACCGCTCCGGATAAACTGTATACCAGTATTATGGTATATGGTGCCAATGAATATTACTTCTCCGCTATGGATAAAAACGAACCGTATTATTTCCAGATCGAAGCGTTTAATGAAAACGGGATTAGTAAAAGAACAGCCATTCTGAAATCAGAATAAAGGGTGCATTGTATCCTTTCTTTTCTGGTCAACTTAGTAAAGCACCTTAAGAAAACACCCCTACCTCAATACAGTATACTACAAGCATATTAGCTTAAAAAACGGTGTTTTATTTTTAGCAAACAGCAGAATAGGAATTTTTTGCTTGAGAAAAACGGTGTTTTATTTTTTTAGGTCTACCAATTTATCCGTTTCATCCTTTAATTCAAGCCACTCATCGATTAATTAAATTAATCCTAAAAAATGACTTTTTATCGCTAAACAACCTGCTACTTTTATCTATTGTAGGTATTTGGTTACAACCCTTTGCACTAAAGTCTACAATTTATATACCAAAACAAACAAATGCACGTGAAATGTATATCTACCTATCATGCCTTTGAAAGCATTTCGCATTCTGCGAGTTTTGGATTTCGCCTATATCAAATATCCACTGATACCTTTTTTAACAAAATCAAACTAAAATCAATCTGATGAAACGTTCAATCCTTCATTCAATTATTGTGTTATTGTTAGCAATCCCTGCTATGACACAGGCGCAAGCCAGCGCAACTCCGGTAATATACAAAGACTGGAATATGGTGGTTGAGTCTACTACATTAATCGATGTGTCTTACCGTATCGTTAAATGCACATCCGCAACCCAGGCGCATTTGATGATTTTTAATGAGAACAGTGTTGCCCAGAATGCACACTTCAATATTGAATTTACCAATATTGCTTCGGGCGAAAAATTTACCAAAGAAATTAATCTGGCCTGTAAAAAAGCAACCATATACAAAGCTTTATGCGAAAGCGATGCTTCTTTAGATGGTTTGAAAATTAATTTGCCAGCCAATTTTAACCCAATGGGTATTTCAGTTAAAGTAACCTTCAAGCCTTAAACCCTGATTATGAAAAAAATATTACTCATTTTATTGGTGGCCACACTATCCTTCACACAAAATTTTGTGCAGGCACAGTGTAATGCCCCAATTATTAACACGTTTGCGCCCAATACAGGATTTATTGGGAGTACAGTAACCATTACGGGTGCTTTTTTTGATCCTACACCAGCGAACAACCAGGTGTTTTTTGGCTCAACTCAAGCTACTGTATTAACAGCTGCTTTTGGGAAATTAACGGTTACTGTGCCAGTAGGGGCGACCTATGGGCCAATCTCTGTTAAAAACGGTTGCGGATTAATTGCCGCTACTTCATATCCTTTCAATGGAATTTTTTGCGTTACCAGTATTAATACCGGAACGTACAATACTTTATCTTATAGTAAAGAAGTAAGCGGTGGTTACCAGATGTTATCTCAGGATATGGATTTAGATGGTAAGCCTGATATGTTGGTTTGCGGTTTTACCAGCAACAAGGTTTCTGTAATGCTAAACCAGAGCACACCCGGTAATTTTAGCTTTGCCAATAAATTTGATCTGAATTTTGCGGGTGCCACCCGTTGTATTGCTCCTGCTGATTATGATGGTGATGGTAAAATTGACCTGGCAGTTGTAGATAACGGTATTAACGGTATTCGTATATACAGAAACACCAGTGTACCCGGTACACTTAGTTTTTCAGGACCTGTTGATGTTCCGAATATCGGAGGTTACCAGTGTGCTGCCGGAGATTTAAACAATGATGGTAAAGTTGATTTGGCAGTGGGCTCCGGAAACGATGTGGTTACACTTCGTAATACCTCTACACCCGGTTCTATCAGCTTTTCACAAAATACAACAGTAAGTATTGGTGGTTTTGTAACAGGTTTGGTAGTGACTGATGTTGATGGTGATGGTATAAAAGATATTGGTGCAGCCAATGGCGGCGCTAACACATTACATGCTGTAAGAAGCACCACTACTGGTGGTTCAACTACTTTTAGTTTTGGTTCACTAGAAACATTCCCTACGGGTTCTTATCCGTATCGTTTGTTTATTGGTGATTTTGATAAAGATGGTAAAATTGATTTTGCTGATAATGATTTCTCCGGAGCTTCGGTTTCTGTTTTCAGAAACACCTCTACACCTGGAACCATTTCTTTTGACTCAAGAGTAATCCTTGCTTCTCCCAGTTCTAATTACAGATTAGGGGTTGGAGATGCGGATGGCGATGGTCGTCCAGACATCGTTTCAAAATCTTCAGGCGAAAATCTATTCTCAGTTTACGTGAACACAAGTACCGGCCCCGGCAACATTAGTTTTGCCAACCGTGTGGATTATCCGGATCCTGCTGAAGTGAGTGGTATTGTTATTGCCGATTTAGATGGTGATTATGTACCAGATATTTCTACCAGCGGAATCAGTTACAACCAATTGAAAATATTCAGGAACGGAAGCAGTGTAACAGATAATACTGCGCCAACGGCAATATGCAAAAACATAACTGTTGCGCTTTCTCCTTCAGGAAATGTTACCGTAACTGCTGACATGATTGATAACGGAAGCAGTGATGCTTGTGGTATTGGATCTATTTTGATTAATAATGGAGCTTCTGTAAATTATACATGCGCTAATATTGGAGCTAACACAGTTACACTTACTGTAATTGATAGAGCGGGTAACAGCACTTCTTGTACTGCTACAGTTACTGTTGCTGCTGCTGCGATCATTGCCTCAGGACAAACAACGGTTTGTCAGGGTCAAACTGTAGTATTGAATGCAAATCAGGGTGATAGCTACCAGTGGTATAAAGATGGCGTTGTGCTTGCGGGGGCCACAAATCAAACCTACAATGCAGCTGTTTCTGGAAGTTATACAGTTACCGTAACCAATGCAGGTGGATGCTCAGGCACATCTTCAGCTACGGATGTTGTTATCAGTGCCGTTAATGCAGCCACAACAACCTTATCAAGTTCTGCGGATATTTGTCAGGGTAATACCGTTACCATTACGGGAAGTGCCGGAAGTGCTTACTTCTGGAGTAATGGAGCTACTACACCATCTATTACAACAGGAACAGCAGGTTCTTATTCTGTAACTGTGTTTGATGCAAATGGTTGCTCATCTGTTACAGCACCTGTTGTTGTAACCATAAAATCAGCACCGCTTCCGGATGCTACTGTTACAGCTAGCGGAACTACTACGTTCTGTTCTGGTGGTAATGTGGTATTAACGGTTCCTGCTTCACAGAGTTATGCATGGAGTAACGGTGCAACAACACAATCCATTACTGTTTCAGAACCCGGTTCTTATTTTGTAAATGTTACCAATGCAGATGGTTGTTTTTCTAAATCAGCCAATACGGCTGTTACGGTTAAACCTTCCCCATCTGTAAATGCAGGTAATGATGTTACCCTTTGTACTACTCCAACGAATTTAGTTGCCATAGGTAATAGCAATGGTGCACCTAATACGCCGCAAATAACCAAATTGTGTTTATTCAGTGCAGCAGGTAATAATTGTTCATTAACCGATAATTTGTGTAATGACAATTATCAGTTTTTAAATACAGGTACTTTCACTGAGTCAACCTCTATTGGAAATCTTACTGGCATTGATTTCAAATTATATTATACTTGTTCAAGTCCAACATTTACGTTCATGATCAATGGAAATACCATTGGAACGTATTCTGACCCTGGTACAGCTTGTACCTGTGATGCCATCAACTATGGGACTTACCCTAGAACCATTAGTTTTGATTATTCTCAGATTCAAGCATTCTGGGTTGCAGGTGCTTCAAATAGTATCACTGTTTCTATTAATTCTCCGGGTGGAACAGCTACTGCAGGTATTCAGGCAGAATTGCTTTCTCCGGGTGAAACCTATGCATGGTCTCCTGCTGCCGGCTTAAGTGATGCTGGTATAGCAAATCCTACTGCATTCCCTACAGAAACAACCAACTATACGGTTACCTATACTTCTTCTAATGGTTGTGTAGCTACCGATACTGTAAAAGTTACGGTTCAGTGTAACCAGGCGCCTGTAGCAGTTTGTAAAGCGCTTACGCTTTCTGCTGGTGCTAATTGCAATGCCAGTGCTGCAGCAGTAGCCTTTGATGGCGGTTCTACAGATGCAGATGCAGGTGATGTATTAACCTACTCTGTATTCCCTGCGGGTCCTTATGCTATTGGCGTTACTAATGTTACATTCACTGTAACAGATTCTAAAGGTGCTACTAGCAGTTGTTCAACAACAGTTACCGTTGTTGATGCCACGAAGCCCGTATTAATAAATGTACCATCAGCTGCAACAGTTGAGTGTGATGCAGTACCTGCAGCGGCTGTAGTAACGGCTACTGATAATTGCGATGCTTCACCAGTTGTAACGTATACAGAAGTAAGAACAAATGGTATATCACCAAACGATTATACTTTAACCAGAACCTGGACAGCAACCGATGCAAGTGGTAATGTATCAAGCGCTAGTCAGGTAATTACTGTGAAAGATACCAAAGCACCAGTATTGGTAAATGTACCATCAGCTGCAACAGTTGAGTGCGATGCAGTACCTGCAGCGGCTGTAGTAACCGCTACTGATAATTGCGATGCTTCACCAGTTGTTACGTATACAGAAGTAAGAACAAATGGTATATCGCAAAACGATTATGTGTTAACAAGAACCTGGACAGTAACAGATGCAAGCGGTAATGTATCAAGTGCGAGTCAGGTAATTACTGTGAAGGATACCAAAGCACCTGTATTAGTAGGGGTTCCTTCTAATGTAACGGTTGCGTGTGATGCAGTACCTGCAGGAGCTGTAGTTACAGCTACTGATAATTGTGATGCTTCACCAGTTGTTACGTTTACAGAAGTGAGAACAAATGGTATATCACCAAACGATTACGTGTTAACCAGAACCTGGACAGTAACAGATGCAAGTGGTAATGCATCAAGCGGTAGTCAGGTGGTTACAGTAAAAGACACCAAAGCGCCTTTACTTACAACTCCATCCAATGTGAGTGTAAGTAATGCTACAGGTATCTGTGGTGCTCCGGTTAGTTATGTAGCAATTGCTACAGATAATTGCAGTCCGGTAGCCATTACGTATAGTGTTGCATCCGGCTTTGTATTTCCTGTTGGATCAACAAGTGTAACGGTAACTGCAACCGATTTGTCGGGCAACAGTACCAGCGGAAGCTTTACAGTAACGGTTATTGATACGGAAGCCCCTAAAGCAATCTGCAAGCCAGTAACGGTTACCTTAGTAAATGGTGCTGCATCTATTACAGCTGCAGACATTAATAACGGTAGTACGGATAACTGTGGTATTGCATCTGTTGTGGTATCAAAATCAACCTTTAGCTGTGCTAATATCGGTGCCAATACAGTAACACTTACGGTTACAGATATTTATAACAATGTATCTACCTGTACGGCAGTGGTTACAGTAGTTGGAGAAATTCCAAGCTGTACCATAACTTCTATCCGTAGTAGCTCTGTTTACACAGGCGCACCTGCTACCAGTTTGTTCCTTGGATATGGTGCTCAGAGTACCACATTAAAAGTAACGCCGGCAGCTAATGGCGCACCGTACACGTATTCATGGACTGGCACTGGTGTTAATATGCTAAGCAGTACTACCAGTGGTTCACCGGTATTTACACCTACTGCAGCTGGTAACTATACATTTACTGTACAAACAACCAATGTATACGGATGTACAACTACCTGCTCTATTACCATCTGTGTTACAGATGTAAGGGTGTATAGTTATAACGATAAGCATCGTAAAGATCACGATGACGATCACCATGATGGCAAGTGTGATGATGATGATGATGACGACCGTAGAGGTGGTAACAATCATGATGGAGATGATGACGATGATGATCATGGAGATGGAGATAATGATCACCATGATGGTGATGATGATAGAAAAGTATATATCTGTCATGTACCAAATGGTAATCATGGTAATCCACAAACATTATCTATCAGTGTTTATGCAGTTGCATCACACCTGAGAAACCATCCTTTGGATAAATTGGGAAGTTGTGATCAGCAGCCATGTTCTGGATACACAGACAGAGTAAAACCTTTGGTATATTGTCCTAAGGATATCACTGTAAGTTGTACCGGTTCTATCTTGCCATCAGCAACAGGAACTGCTACCGGCAGAGATAATTATAGTGCAGTTACCATTACTTACAGCGATGTAACAGTGGGTAATAAAATCACCAGAACCTGGAAAGTAACAGACGCAGCTGGTAATTTCAGCACCTGTAAGCAAACCATAACAGTAGGAGTATACTTTAGTGCAAGCATTACTTCTGTACCAACCAGCAATACCAATACAGGTGGTGTATCTACCAATCTGTACCTGGGTTACGGCGCACAGAGTACTGCTTTGAAAGTTGGATCACTGCCTTCAAGCGGTGCACCATATACCTACTCTTGGACAGGTACAAGCCTGAGCAATACTAGTAGTTCTGCTCCTGTGTTTACACCAACAGTTCATGGAGTGTCTTCCTTTACCGTAACCATTACCAATAAGTACGGATGTTCCGTTACCTCAAGTATCAGTATTTGTGTAACAGATATCAGGGTGCCGGGTAGCAATGGTACCAAAGTGTATGTTTGTCATACACCAAAAGGTAAGAATGCTGTATCCACCACAACACAGGTACTGGTTAGTCAGGTATCTTCACATTTAGGAAGCAGTTCATGCGGAGGTAATGGATACGACAGATTAGGTAGTTGTTCACAACAACCTTGCACCCCTCCAAGTGCAAATGCTACGGGTACAAATACATCTTCGTTTACTAAAGAAACTGGTAGCGTAAGTGAGGTTACCGAAGATCTGAAAGTAACGGTAATGCCAAACCCAAGCAGCAGCCATTTCACCATCAAACTGGAAAGCAGATACCAAACACCGGTAGAACTTCGCGTGTTGGATGGAAGAGGCAGAGTAGTTGATGCGAGATCTAAGATGGGATCAAACAGCACCATCCAGATTGGACACAACTACAGCAGTGGCACTTATTATGCAGAAATGATACAGGGCACTACTCGTAAAGTGGTACAACTGATCAAAGTAAAATAATACACCCAATTATTAGCTAACAAAGGCCCGCTTCAAAAGAGCGGGCCTTTTTGTTGGTAGTATTCAAATAGCGTAATAAACAGGAACGTGTTGTGCTATTAAAACCGTGCCTTGATGCCTTTGAGTGAAAAATAATCGCACACTAAGGTACCAAGGCACGGTTTTATCTCTGTATGCTGTATGATTCTTTCTTGCTTTCATTGCGGTTCTTGCGATACGTAAAAGTTAAAGCAGTAACGCGAAACCCGCAAAGAATGTGAAAGGTTAGCCTATGACTGTTGATTTTAATATCACAACAGGTTAGTCAGTAAAAAAGTAGTACAGCACTATTTGATAATGGTGGGAATGGATCTCTGGTAGAATATAGTATCGCAGGGCTGTCAGTTAATCATTGGATATCGAATAACAGGGGCGGTAATTTAACAAAAGAAAGCCCGATACCATAGGTAACGGGCTTCTTACTTCTACAATGTCAACTTACTTATTTTGGTAATACAACACCGTCAATTACATGTACAATACCATTGCCAGCTTTTAAATCAGTAGCTACAACAGTTGAAACACCACCTTTCTCATCAGTTAAAATTACTTTACCATCTTTCAGAGAAGCAGTAAGGCTGCCACCGCTTACGGTTTTCACAACCACTTTTCCTTTACCATCAGTAATGGCTTTTACAACAGCAGCAGCATCGAGGTTACCAGCAACTACATGGTAAGTCAAAATTTTAGCCAAAGTAGCTTTGTTCTCTGGTTTTAACAGCGTTTCAACGGTACCTGCTGGTAATTTGGCAAAAGCTGCATTGGTTGGTGCAAATACAGTGAATGGTCCTGCACTCTGTAAGGTGCTTACCAGGTCTGCAGCTTTAACAGCCGCTACTAAAGTGGTATGGTCTTTAGATCCAACAGCTACATCTACAACAGTTTTTTGTGCAGAGGCAGTCAATGTGCCGCCAATCAGCAGCATCAATAAGAATTTCATTTTCATTTGTAATAGTTTAGGCGCTTATTACACCCTGTTGTACGAAAAGGTTTGACAGAGAAGGTTAAAAAGAGCCTCTGTTTAACTAGTACTTGTAAAAAATGGCGAATCGGGTAAACAGCTAAGGCATGTATTAATAATAAACACGCTAAGTTGTATAGGCAGGTATTAGTTACTTGACATATATCAATAACAACACAGATTATCTTCTCTTAAATACCCCAAAGTACATATCCGACCTAAGTACAAACCCTAAACGTTCGTACATTTTAATGGCACGCTGGTTATCCCATTTTACATGCAGGAAAGGCGTTTTGCCCTGTTGTATAATTTGTTCTGCCACCAGAGTTACCAATAATGCGCCATAACCCTTGCCTTCATAATCGGGATGGGTACAAACGGCACTGATCTCTGTAAATGTATTCAAGTGTAAACGTTCGCCTGTAATGGCTACCAATTCTTCTTCATCAAATATGCCATGGTAATTGCCAAATGCAATGGTGTTTTCCATAAAAGGTCCGGGCTTGGTTAAAGCAGTAAGTGATAACATGGCAGTAACATCAGCATGCGTAAGCTGCCTGTGCATAATGGTATCGGAATGAAATGGAATCAGGCTCTTACAAACCATTTGATGCAGGGTAGTAGAAAATTTCAGTTCCCATTGTGCAGATAATACAACCGGTTCTTTGATCATGACAGACCAGGAACGATCTGCCGGTAAACATTGGTATAATATTTTCTGATTAGCATCTGTCCATTCCGGCAATGCAGCAAATGGCGATACCTCTGTGGGAAAATATCCTACTATTGCATTACCCTGATTAAAGTGCCTGTCTGCACTATTGAGAGCCCACCAAACCGGATTATCTAGCGTTTCCATCTGACTATTCATGAATAATAAGACGGTAAAAGTATAGCATTCTCAAGCGAAGTATATAGAATACTGCAATGAACCTTGACCGTTGCGAAGAGCTAAGGAATGGGTGTTTAGGACACTTTGGATTTAATAAAAACCGGTTTTCTCACAATCACATCAGACCCTTTTGCCAGAAAAACAGAATGTGGCCGGATGCCTTCAATGAATGGAACAAATTCTTTACCATACAAAGTAGCTACATCACATTCTAGTGAAAAATCAGTTACAGGATATACCTGCCAGCGTGGATGTTCTACTCCGTACTCGATGGTGGTTTTTTGATTCACCCCATTGTATCCAAAGTAGTGTTCAAAAATAAATTCTTCGGCACTGCCTGTTTCAATATCCTGCAATTGGTTAAGTGCTTCTATTTTAATGCTGTTCTTTGTTTCATTTTTTCTTTGCCAATGATATTCTACGTAAAGTTTATCGTTTTCAGTATGAATGCTATGCTTCATTCTGGCTGTACTGTAATGCTCATTGTATAAAAGATTAGCCGTAGTGGCAATAATAGGTTTGGGTACTATCTCCGAAACAAATCCTACACCACGTTTCCATTCTTTGCCTGTAAACTGTTTGATATAATAACGCAGGTTTACTTCTTCAAAATTGGTATGTCTGGGCCAGCGTACTCCGAATACTTTGGTGTTGTTAAAAAGAAACCCAACAACACTCACGAATGCTTTTCCTTCAAAAAAATCCACTTCAGTATAGGGTGGTAAATGGTGTTGAAGAATAGCGGGGTCTACTTCATAATTTAACATCGCCAGATATTCCCATGTAGCGGATAAAAATATTTTTTGTGGCATGGTTGTGTGATGACTGATAAATAAAGAAAATAAAACAGCTACCTAGTAAACAGGATTTATCGGATAATGTTGCAGATATCGAGCAGAACAATCTTAATTAAGAAATTCTTTGCAAACTTTGAAGCTGTTTGAGTTAATTATTACAAATACGTTATTTCTCTGCGAAAACTCTTAAAACTCTGCGGCTCTGCGGTTAGAGCAAGCTAAAACCAACCGCGGAGCCGCGGAGAACAGAGAGTTTTCGCAGAGAAAACTATAAGCCAGCTAGAAATAATTAACTCAAACAGCCACGAATAATATATTTCACCATGCATCTTTAAAACTCAATAATAAACCCAATAGTCGGTGTAAAATTGGCATCATCATTCGCTAACAATATAGGAATGGCATTACTGCCATCGGCTTTAATAGCCCTGCCATCGGTGGTTACAAATGCAGTGTTATCTGTATTTCTTTTAAAAGTATAAGAAGGCACAGGCTTACTGCGGGCAAGGTACCAGTTGGTTATATCCAGAAACAGATCGATGGTTGTTTTTTTGAAATTCCATTTTTTGTCAATGCGGATATCACTAGCATTAAACGCACTCAATCGAATGGAGTTTACCTTATTGTAATCAAAAACACCCTGGCCCAAAGATAAATAATTGGTTCGCGAAGCCGCTTCATCATACGGTGTATAGGGTGCACCACCCTGGTAGCGGAACTTTACACCCAACTCCCAGTTGCGTTTAAATTTATAGCCCCAGGTTACACTTAGTAAATGCTGGTTATCCCAGCTGCTGGGTAAGGATACCTGATTACTGCCACTATATTTACTGCGATAATAAGTGTAAGAAACGATTCCAAAAAAACGTTCGGTTAATTTTTTCTGTGCAAACAATTCTACGCCCCACGCTTTTCCTTTACCATTAGTAATAACGGCTTCGTTACCCAACACATCAAAGTTACTGCCGAGATTAGCCAATGAAATACCATTGCGAACAGAAACGGGAACCTGATCATACAACTTTAAAAAACCTTCTGCTGTAAAGCGAAATCCATCATTGGGTAAATACTCCAGTCCAGCTACATAATGATCGCTTCGCTGATAATCACTATTCTTATTTACCAATTGTCCGCTATTATTGGCAAAACCCAGAATGGTGTACGGAGCCATTTTATAATATCGTCCTACAGAGGCATTCAATGTCCATTTATCTGCCAGTACATAACTAAATGAAATTCTTGGTGATAGTGTTTTAAGTGCATCATTTCCATTGGTAGTAAAACTGTTCATATCGGTTCGTAAACCTGCACTGATACCCAAACGGTTATCGAATAGTCTTTTACCTGCCTGTACAAAGGCACCATAACGCCAAAGATTTTGTAAGGGACTCATGTAGTTAACCATTACCGCGGGTTGTATTACCGCTCCAGTACTATCTTTAATTTCTTTTCTGATTACATTAAAAGAACGGTTATTGTATTGCACATACTGCAATGCCGCACCATAGGCAATCTTCCAGCCAAGTACATTCTTATTTACATCTATCCGTAATTTATTTTCCGTTTCCCTGGATACATAAGAAAGGGTTTGTTGTGAAGGAAGTTTCAACTGGTTGTCTTCGTATTGTACAATATCATTATCAAATGCATTACGACTGAGTGCTATGTTGAGGTAACCATTTGATAATAATTTTTTAAGGGTAAGACCTGCCGTATAGTTCCATTGGTTAATGATGGGATTGGAATTTAATACGTAGAGTTTTTCAGGTGTTGCTTTTTTGATGGGAGCAAAACTAAACTCATCAATAGCACCAATACCAATGAACGAAAGGGTTGTTTTCTTATCGATCTGATGGGTGATCTTGGTTTGAAAATCCCAATAATTGGGCCGGATGGGTAGATCGATGGCAGAAAAAAGCAGTTGTAAATACGATCTTCTGGCAGATGCAAGAAAAGTTGTTTTTTTATTTTTCGATAAAGGCCCTTCCAGTGTGGCAGCCAATTCCGTAGCACTTAAGCGAACATTGCCCTGCACCTTATTGGCATTGCCATTGCGCTGTTTAAATTGAAATACAGAACTCAATGCATTATCGTACCGCGCATCAAAAGCGGAAGAACTCAATTTTACATCTTCAATAAATGAAACATTGAGCATGCCTTGTGGTCCACCAGAGCTGCCCTGTGTTTGAAAATGGTTCAGTACCGGAATTTCAATACCATCTAAATAATATACATTCTCATTCGGTCCGCCACCGCGAATGATGATATCATTTCTAAAGCCACCACCCTGCGGTCCGCCACCAACACCTGGCAGGGCTTGTATTACTTTGCTGATGTCAAAATTGCCACCGGGATTACTCTTAATTTCTTCCAGTGTTAAACGTTGCACACTAAGCGGCGTTTCTAAACTGGCGGCCTTAGCCGTGCGGCGGTTATTATTAACCACCACTTCTTTCAGTTCGTTAACGGCGGGTTCCAGTTCAATGTTTACAGTATATTCATTACCGGCATTCAAAATAATATTGAATAAGCTTTTCAACTGATACCCTGCTATCGAAGCTTCGATGGTGTACGTTTTTAATGGAATACCCGTAATTCGGAATACCCCGTTCGAATCGGTGATGGCTGCTTTGCCGGTGCCTTTTAAAAGCACGGTAACATTGGGCAATACTTTTTGTGTTGATTTATCGAGGATGGTTCCGGAAATACGGCCGTTATTCTGTGCAATGACAGTTACGGAAACGGTCAATAGAAAAAAACACCCAATAATTGTTTAACAGGCTTCAAAGCTTCCATTTGGTTATTTGTTGAAAGATAAAATCTATTTCTTAGAGAATACTATAACAGGAATAGCGAGGGTTGGTTCATTTTTTTGCGGTCATTTATATTCTTTTTTCTGCGCTCATGTAAAAATTCGCCTGTTTACAGTGCTTTGCGCTTTTACATACTGCGTATACGCTGTATTTTGCAGTTATGCAAAACCGGAGGATATATTGGATCTGCCAGTTATTTGGCTGGTTTGGAATGGTAGCAGTAGAAACCATTAACTATACTTTTTTTATTATCGGAAAATTTGAAGCAAGATTGGTATGGTGGATGACGGCTTCAGCTTGTTTGGGAATCATCTCCACACACGGTTACCGTTACCTATTAAGCCGAACTGATTTTTTTCGTAAAAAAGCGATTAGTATTTGGTTGGTGGCTTTGCTCTCAACCATTTCCATCAGCTTCATTCTTTCTGCTGCTAATTTTATTCCATCCCTGATCTCCGATCCGGCTGATTTATGGAAAAGTATTCGTTTCATTGATGTGATTGGTACCACTATGAATTGGTGCCGGTATGTGGGGGTATGGGTAATTATTTATTTCATGTATCATTTACTCAAACAAAACAATGCCATACAACAGGAAAAATTATCGATCGAAAACCTCGCTAAAACAACAGAACTGGAATTACTGAAAACACAATTGAACCCGCATTTTCTATTTAATGCACTCAACAGCATCAAAGCCCTTGTTACCATCAACCCCGAACAAAGCCGCGATGCCATTGTTAAATTGAGTGAATTGTTGCGATTTACTTTACAGTATGGCAAAGAGCGATTGATTCCAATTAATGATGAAATTACGGAAGTGAAAAAATACCTGGAATTAGAACAGCTTCGTTTTGGTTCGCGCTTACAGGTGCAATATGCAATAGAAGAAAATACGTATAGCCAAACCATTCCACCCGCTGTTGTATTAACACTGGCAGAAAATGCGGTAAAACATGGGGTAGCTAAACACATGGCAGACAGCTGTATTATCATACGTTCTGTCATTGTAAAAGACAAAGTATTGATTCAGGTAATTAACAACGGGATCTATCAACCGAATGGTACAACCGGTATTGGATTGCAGCATGTAACGAAAAGACTGGAAGAGATATATCATCATTCAGCAGTATTCACAATTACGCAGGAAGAAGAGCGGGTACTCGCAACTATTCAAACACCATTGGCATGGCAATAAAAACTATTTTAATTGATGATGAACACTTGGCATTGGCTGAGTTGGGCATGATGTTGCAGAAGCATCCGCAGTTGCAGATAGTAGCAACAGCCGCTAATGCGGCGGAGGCGGTAGACAGAATAAAAGAACACCAGCCTGATCTTATTTTTCTTGACATCAATATGCCCGCTAAATCAGGCTTTGATCTGTTGGAAGAACTGGATGAAACGCCGCAGGTTATTTTTGTAACAGCGTACGACCAGTATGCCATCAAGGCATTTGAAGTAAATGCGCTCGATTATATTGTAAAGCCGGTAAATGCCCAAAGATTAGAGGATGCCATTGCAAAAGCTACTAAACAAATTCAACGGCTAAAAACGGATGAGCAGCCATTAAGTATTGACAAACGAATTTTTATCAAAGATGGAGAACGTTGTTTTTTTGTGCCACTATCCGAAGTATTTCTGATTGAAAGCGTGGGTAATTATGCCCGTGTATATTACCAGGATAAAAAACCACTGTTGCATAAATCGCTTAATTATCTGGAAGAAAAATTGCCGTCTTCCCATTTTTTTAGAACGGGTCGGCAGCATATTATTAATCTACATTTCATTAAAAATATCAGCCCTTTTTTCAACAGTGCGCTGCAGGTAGAAATGCAGGATGGAACCAAAATAGATATCAGCCAGCGCCAATCTGTTAAGTTTAAAGAGGTCATGGGTATATAAACCCTTATTGCAATACTGTTTATTCTTTTGTATGAAGTTTGTCTACCTCGCTAATATACTTGTAGCCGGATGGATCGGAATCTCTTCTCTTTTCTTCCCTAAAATGGCAGCTAAAACCGTATTCACCAGCGCATATGAAAACACAGAGCTCATTCGTTTAGTCGGTTGTTTATGGTTAGCCATTGCGGTGCTTTCTGTATTGGGTTTGTGGAGGCCGGTTAGTTTTTCACCGGTATTGTTGATTCAATTAATTTACAAAGCCTCCTGGTTATTGTTAGTGGCATTACCCGCCATACGAAATAAAACCCCCTATCCTGAGGCCATGGCTGCATTTTTTCTGGTATGGGTACTGGTTTTACCATTTGTAATTCCATGGAAAGTATGGATACATGGTTTCTAAGCTGCAATCATCCCTTCGTTTCTGCAATCCTGTATTTGCTTATTTCCGCATCTGTTTTCCTTATCATATTTGTGTTGCTAACATAAAATAAGGTATATGAAAACAAATGATAACGGTTATTGGAGATATATTCTCAAGAGGCTGCTATTTATTTCAGTTGTATTCTATTTGGTTACCGCCAGGAATGATATTAAAAAAGGAATGCGAGATGGATATTACGGAACTGCTAAAGCAAGTACCTCTTTAAAAAAAATATCCGCCAAGGCTAATGCAACCTCACTGATTGGTACAGCTTCTTTCTTTTCATTAAAATCTTTTTAACTAGTATGACAAACCTGCAATGGATAAGAGAAAGGGATACCTGTTTACTAAAAGATCAGGAGACGGTATTGATTGATCTTCGTTTACAACACGGTGGTAATGCCAGTTTTTTTATACAGCAAAAAAAATACAATATTACCCGAAAGGGATTCTGGATGCCGGTGTATCACCTCGTACAAAACAATGAACCTGTTTTAAAAATGATACATAGTTTCTGGGGAAGCAATGCTAAAATTGTTTTTGAAGATGGGAGTACCTATAGTATGGAGTATAAAAATAGAAACGGCTTACAAATAATTTTTCTCGATGGGAAACAGGAAATACTAAGCTATGGAACGGTATTGAATGAAAAGCAGCCGATACTGAGTTTTCATATTGGTATTGCTATGGAAGATGCGGAGAAATTATTACAGCTTGCAGCTTTGGGTATGACCATTGCCACCTGCATTTTTAAAGAGAATAGTTCAGATGATGCCATTATAACAATGATCGCCTAAACAATAATCACTTTTAAATTCATCCCGAATGAAACCTTTTGTATTAGTAATCCTGTTTTGCAGCGGCCTAATCTTTGGCTTTGCCCAATCGCCCTCAGTTTGGCAAAAGCAGGTAACACAACCGTATCCTGGCAAGCAAGACGATATTTGTTTTACCGATGCACGTAATGGCTGGTACTGTAATGGACAAGGCAAAATTTTCAGAACACAGAATGGCGGAGCAGAATGGAAACTGGTATTTGAAAAGCCTGGTACTTTTTTTCGTTGCCTCGGATTCATTGATTCTCTCCATGGTTTTGCGGGAACAGTGGGTACCGATTATTTTCCCAATGTAAAAGATACCATTCCACTTTACCAGACCAGTGATGGTGGACAAACCTGGCAGCCGGTTAATTATAGTGGCCCCTATGTTAAAGGCCTATGCTCCATTGATATTGTAAAAGAACAATACATCAACCATGGTATGATTGATTATCGCTATCATATTTATGCTGTTGGCCGTGTAGGTAGTCCGGCTAATATGATGGCTTCGCACGATGGGGGTAAAACCTTTACTTCTTGGAGTATGAACAACGATTGTAAAATGCTTTTTGATATTAAAATGTTCAATACCAAAGAAGGTTTTGTGTGTGCGGCAACGAATGAAGATGTTACACAATCCAATGCGCTTATCTTATACACAAAAGATGGTGGTAAAACATGGGAGAAGAAATTTCAATCTTCACGCCCTTTTGAAACTACCTGGAAAGTTTCTTTCCCTACACGGCAAACCGGTTTTGTAACCATACAGTCCTACAACCCAGACCCCAATGTAAAACAGCAGCACGTAGCTAAAACTACCGATGGCGGTAATACCTGGCAGGAAGTAATCCTTTGCGAAGATGCACAGGCGCGCCAGTTCGGTATTGGCTTTACCGATGCACTACATGGTTTTGTAGGAACTGTAAATAGTGGTTACGAAACATGGGATGGCGGACAAACCTGGCAGAAAACAGATATCGGCAGAGCTGCGAATAAAATACGCATCTACGATTTTGGTGCTGCACTTACGCTGTATTCCATAGGGGTGAATGTGTATCAATTAAACCTTGCAAAAAATAAATAAACCTAAAAGAAAACAATCATGAAAAAAATCTTCACATTGGTAGTCATACTACTAACTGTATTCTCCAGCTTTGCACAAACAAGCTGGCAAAAAATAGCCCTCACTGATAAGGTAAGTGTTTCCTTCCCGCTGGCACCTGCGCAGGCACAACCGGCAGCCGGACAAAAATCATTCATTCTCCGTCACCCTGATAGTACTGCTAATTTTATTGTAGCTGTTTCGGATCTGAACGTATTGATGGGTGTAGATGCTGCAACCCTTGCCGCCGAAATGGAAAAAGAAGAAACATGGGAACAGGCAAAAACTGCCTTTGTAACCAGCATGGGCCCCGATGTCAAATTGATCAAGGAAGAAATGACTACCATCAAAAACAGCCAGGCATTAAAACTTATTTTGGAAAGAAAAAATGAGAAGGCCGGTATGAATACCCTAACCGTACTCATATTTATTAGTGGAACCCATAGTATGAATGTAATCTTTAACAACCGCGGTGGTAAAGCAGATAAAAAAGTGGAAGAGCAGTTTTTTAGCTCAATTGAGATCAAATAAAATTCATTTCAACGTGTAGTGCTATTTAAATCCACAGTCATAGCTAACCTTGCGCATTGTTTGCGGGCTTTGCGTTACTGTGTTAGTATCGCTACGATTGCCAAGAACCGCAAGGAAGCATAATACAAAGATAAAACCGTGCCCTGGTGCCTTAGTGTGCAATTATTTTTCACACAAAGGCCTAAGGCACGGTTTATAATTAACGAGCTTACTAGTATAACACGGTATAACTAATCGTTTTTTCGATTTTCATTTGTTATTAAAACCCCAAGGCTAAAGACGGATAATACTTCGCTATCATTTCTTTTAAATACCCCAACTCCACCACAATCGCATCGGGATTCGTGTTCATATTATTACTCTCATTTGCACCCAGCCAAGCTTTGCAGATATATTCGCCCTGATATTTGTAGCGAATCACTTTCCAAAAATAATCCGGCTCAAACACTGCATTCATTTTTTTAGGATGCGTTGTGTGTATCAATACACCTGTCCATACATGTATGCTATCTACAGGTGCTGTATTACTTTTACCACGCGATAGTTTTAAAATGTACTGTTCTATCGCCTGCCATTGGTGGCGGTTAAAATAACTGGCTTGTGGCGCAGTATTGGAGTAGTACATACTTTCTAACGCCGCATCTTCTGCAAAATCAAAAGCTGTAAATGGATTGATATGTCCGCGGTCGCGCTTTTCATTAGGGTGGTTGCGGTTCCATGTCTTGTATTGTACATCATTGGCCCATACTTTTCCTTCCAGCAGAGGGTCTTTGGTAAAGCGGGCAAATTTTCCGCTGCGGGGCATCCTGGGTTGGGCGGTAGCATGAGCGGTGGTTTGCACATAATAACCTAAGAGCTCAGCGGATTGTACTGTATCAAACTACATGGTATAATACGTGTGTGGTATTTCAATAGTATGCTGGGCCGGTAGCCAATGGGCTATCAGAAAGCTGAGTACTATGAATACCGATTTCTTCAAATTGCCTTTTTAAAAAGTAAGCTCTAAAGAATGAAGATAACGGTAACTGCTGTATTCAAAAACGGGGATCGCCATTTTGAATAGAAACAGATATCCATTTTATTAAAAGCATTTATGTGATTTGTATACATAATACCCTAAAATGTGTAAGTAAATACTGTTAAAAATCACCATATTTACCACATCTTTTTACAGCAAAACATCAGGTATGAATAATATTTTTAGAGGGTTACTTGCAGGTTACGGGGCAAAAAAATTAGGTGGCGGTTGTTTAGGTACTGTAGTACTATTTGTGGTGTTTTGGGTATTATTGGGGCAATGTAATTAAGCCACCCGCTACAATCACTGGCCATAATCTGAAGCACAGCCCCTTTACGCATTGTATAGGGGCATCTCTTTTAAGCAACCTTGGTCTGAGATAAAGGAGTTAGTTATATTTTTTTGTAACTTTCATTTGTGTTGTTAATGTAACAGGAGTGAAAGTTTTTATTTTTAACCAGCTATTCATTCAATGGCAAAAGCAAGTAAACCTTCCGATGCAGAACAAGTAACTGCACACATACAAAAACTTGATCCTGCATTTGCTCCTATTATTGAAAAGATCAGACAAATTATTCTCAAAACAGATAAAGAAATAGCGGAACGTATTAAATGGAACAATCCCAGCTTTTATTATACAGGCGAAATGCAGCCCTTTGATCCCAAAGAATATAAGCGTGAAATAGTGGTATTTAATGTATACAAAGGAAAAATTATGCTGGTTTTTCCGAGTGGTGCTAAAGTGAAAGACACTTCTGGACTATTGGAAGGTGATTATGCTGATGGAAGACGCCTCATTATTTTCAAAGACCTGAAAGATGTAAAAGCGAAAGAAAAAGCATTACAGGGCATCATACAAAAATGGATTAGTCTGGTAGATAAATGAAAATGTATTTCGGGGTTTATTGCATTTAGTTCCACTGGCCAATCAATTCTCTTGAACAGAGATCGAGCATTAGGGATAGAAATTTTTTATCGTAACCTTTATAACTGTTAGCTTAAAATTAACTTACCATGAGAATCGCCCTCCGATTTCTTTATCTGTGTTTATTGGTATTTGTTTTTTTTACTTTTTCCTGTCAGCCGGGTAGTAAAGATCAGTCTAATACAATTGATACACTCTCTGAACAGCAATGGTGGAAAGAAGCTATCGTATACCAGGTGTATCCGCGCAGTTTTAAAGATAGTGATGGAGATGGCATCGGTGATCTTAAAGGAATTATCTCGGAACTGGATTACATCAAAAGCTTAGGTGTAACCGCCGTTTGGCTCAACCCCATCTACAGTTCTCCCAATGATGATAATGGGTATGATGTAAGCGACTATAAAAACATCATGAAAGATTTTGGTACCATGGCAGATTTTGATGTCTTGTTGAAAGGCATGCATGAAAGAGGTATTAAACTGGTAATGGATCTGGTAGTGAACCATAGCAGCGATGAGCATGATTGGTTTAAACAGAGCAGAAGTTCCAGAACCAGTTCGTACCGTAATTATTACCACTGGTGGGATGCCGAACGCGGTAAACCCAATCCCCGATACAGTTTATTCGATGTAAATCATGATGCCTGGAAATACGATTCGTTAACCAACGCATATTACCTGCATTATTTTTCACGCAAGCAGCCAGACCTTAATTGGGAAAATCCGGCTTTGCGAAAAGAGATCTATGATATCATGCATTTCTGGGCCGGTAAAGGTATTGATGGGTTCAGGCTGGATGCTTTTCAGTTTGCAGCCAAGGATACTTCTTTTCCATTGTTTCCAAAAGGTTACGAAAAAGAGTTTATGAAGTATTATGCAATGGGACCTAACCTGCATAGCTATTTACAGGAAATACACAAAGAAGTGTTTAGTAAGTATCCTGTTATGAGCGTTGCAGAAGGTGCCGGTAATTCTTTCGCAGATGCACATGACCTGGTAGATGCCAAACGCAATGAACTGAATATGGCCTATGCTTTTGAAGGGGTGGATATAGCGAAAGCAGAAGGATATAGTTTACTACATTTTAAAGAAGTGTTTACCCGCTGGGATAGTGCTTTTGCCAACGATGGATGGCTCTCCATTTTTTTAGCCAATCATGATCAGGCAAGGTTGGTAAGCCGTTTTGGTAATGATGCTCCCGCATTTCGTGAATTGTCTGCCACTATGCTCAATACGTTTATTTTATCTATGCGGGGCACATCGTATTGCTATAATGGAGATGAATTGGGTATGACGAATGCAGGATTCACAAAAATGGAGGATTATAGAGATGTGGCCACACTAAACGAGTACCAACATCAAAAAGATATCAAAGGAGATATTACTAAATTCATGAAACGCATACAGTTTGAGTGCAGGGATAACGGGCGAACACCTTTTCAGTGGAATGCCGGTACAAATGCAGGATTTAGTATGGGTACACCATGGATACAGGTAAATAAAAACTACACTCTTATCAATCGTGAATCACAGGAAAAGGATCCCAATAGTGTTTTGAATTATTTCAGGAAAATGGTGGCCTTGCGAAAAAACCATCCTGTGTTAGTGTATGGAAAGTACGAGCTGATTGATAAAAAAAATGCTAGCGTATACGCCTATACCAGAGAATGGAAAGGGGTGAAATGTCTCGTACTATTGAATTTTACAGATAAAGCTGCTGCCGTAAATACAGGGTTGGATATTGGAAACGCAAAAAAACTGAGCAGTAATTATCCATCAGCCAATGCTGCTGATGCTACATTGCGTCCTTATGAAGCGGTGATTTATCAACTGTAAGTATGCTGGCTTTTTTTCAATTGCACTAATAGCAGATTCCGATACTGCCCTACTAATGCTTTATAATGATCAGATTGGGATGTAGCACATAAAAACCCACTTACCGTTTTGTTACTTCCGCATCATTGCAAATGGAAAATAGAACAAAGGATAAGCGGGCTGTACTCGTCTTTGGCAAGACAAATAGTTGTGTGCTTACAGTGGTCGTCTGCCCTGTATAATTCGCAGGATAATAGCGATGGCTGCAATCACTAATAATATATGTATGATACCACCAGAGTTGTATCCTACAAAACCAATTAACCAAAAAATAATCAGTATTACGGCGATGAGGTATAATAAGTTTCCCATTTTAATTTTTTTGAGTGTGAATCAGATAAACTGATAAAGTGGTTTAGTTTTTATTTGTATTTTTTACCGTAAGGTCTTTAAATGCTTTGCCGAGTTCATCCATATCATGGCTGAATTCTGTTTTAAAAGTCTGCCAGTTATCGATGGTGCTTGGCTGATAATTATCCATTCTTTTTTTCATCTCAATATCTTTCAGTTCCAGCTCTGCAATTTTCAAATCATACATAGCACGGTTTTCCTTTTTTCCTTTTGCAATACGAAGTTTAAATTCTGCAATGGTTTTTTCATTCTCTGCAATTTTTACACCTGTTTCTGCTTTGTATTTTTCAATCTCGGCAAGGTATTCTGCATTGGCTTTATCTAGGTTATTGTTGGCTTCTTCTACTTTCACTTCTGCATTTTCCACTTTTTCAGCGGGTGTAGTACAGCTAAGCGAAAAACAAGTGATGGCTGCCAGGGCAAGCGTTGTTAGTTTCATGGTTGACTATTTATGGATGAAAAATGAGAAATACTTATAAGGTTGAAATGATTTCGTTGATCTCTTCTTTTGTTTTGCCCAATTTTATCTGTAACCTGCCCAGTAATTCATCCTGCTTTCCCTCAACTAATAATAAATCGTTATCTGTAAGCATGGCAAATTTCTGCTTCAGTTTACCTTTTGTTTCGTTCCAATTACCTTTTAATTCTGTTAGATTAGTCATGATATTTATTTTTGTAGTCATTAATATTTCAACACCATAAAGTTGATCGTTTTTACACGATTGCTTGTTACACAGGTACTGATAAATTTTACATCATTCACTTGTATCCCAAAACAAAAATGCATCTCCATTTTGGAAATGCATTTTTGTTTTGATTGTTATTACTTCAGTTTTTGAATTATCCTTTACCCTTTCCTTTTTTGCCATTACCCTTACCGTTGCCATTATTGTGACCATTTCCTTTTCCATTCTTCCATTTCATATGCTCTGGATGGTTTTTAATCACAAAATATTTTTCATCGTGACTATTTCGGATAATAACCTGGTCATGCCTACCCTTAAAACCGGCATATTTGGTACGGTACATGGCCGCGTTGTTGTAAGGATTTTTTTCGTTCACGACAACTTTATAGCCTTTATACAGATCATAGCTTCGGTAGCGTACTGGTAAAGACACAGCAGTAACCCAACGGTTGCCATCCAAATAGGTGTACTGCCTGCGGGGAACATTGTAATAAGCATCAATGTCGGGTAGGTAGTAATTTTCTACATAATCGTAACCTACAGGTCCCCAAACAGGTTGTCGGCCAATATTAACATTAACTCCCAAACTAACTTGTGCCTGGGTATTGGTTAGAGATAAACTACTTACCAAAATGGTAAGAAAGAGAATGATTTTTTTCATAGTAACAATTTAATAGAAATGATTTCACCTGTTTTAGAGGCTAATCCTGTAAATAACAGGAGCGTACTTGTAAAGATGTGTGGTTATGGCGAGGAAGTTGTTACAGCTTAGGCCTTTGAAGTTGTAATATTCACAGATGGGTAATAGTATTACCAATACAATAAAGACACTGTGCTTTGGTGTTAAAAAATAAATGCACACCAAGGCACAAGGGCACAGTTTGAAAGGGGATGGTTTAAAAGCCAAAATGTTATCTGGGGGAGAAGTATTACATCCGTTCCATATACCAACTTAACTCTTTTTCAATTTTTTTGATTTTGTATATGGTGCTGATGATTTTTTGGAGGCGAATAAAAGCCGTTTCACTTTTTACTACATAGTCAAATGCAAAATGATGCATACAATCAACCGCAACTTCAATCTTATCCTGTGCAGATAGCATAATAACAGGTATTGCAATGTCAAAGGCTTTAATCTGATCCAGGGTTTCAATACCGTTAATGGCATTGGGGTCTACACCATCCAGCAAATAATCTAAAACAATTACATCAGGGCTATTTGAAAGATGCTCAATGCAAGCTTCTCCTGTTGCATAGGTTTCAACTTCAAAATCACCATGATCTGTAAACTCTATAGCAAGTAATCTTAAATAAATTGCATCATCATCAACCAGAAAAATCTTTACCTTTTTATCGTTTTTCATAAATGTGTACTTTTAATGGTGTTTAATTCTTCGGTTAATTCTTCACAGGCTTTGTTACAAATCATTTCCAGCTGGGCTACCATTTCCGTTATAGTGTCTGTAGGTTCAGCAGCAGCAGCAAACTCTTTAATATGTACTGCCATTTTTTCAAAATCAGAGCTGATGCCCATAATGGCAAAAGAGGGTATTATTTTATGTGTGGCTGCCTGTAATGCTTTCCAGTCTTTATTTTGATAACTCTCTTTTATAATACTAATAAGCGTGGGTGTTTGTTCTAGGTAGATTGAAATCATCTCCATCATGAGAGCCGGATTGGATTTTGTTCTGCGCAATAAGTAGCCTAAGTCAGTACATTTACCTATTGTAGTGCTATCTGTTTGTATAGATGTTTCTACTGTTGTATACGTGGGTTTTTTTACCAGGCTAATGATCTTAGTGTATAGTAATCTTTCATCTACGGGTTTGGCAATGTAATCGTTCATGCCTACTGCCCTGCATTTGGCCAGATCAACCGTTGTTACATCCGCTGTGAGCGCAATGATGGGGATGGTTAATTTTAGTTTGTTACGTATGTGTTCCGTTGCCTCGAAACCATTCATTTCGGGCATTTGCAGATCCATTAATATGATATCGTATGCTTGCGTTTCCAGTTTTTCAAGGGCAATTTTTCCGTTCGATGCAATATCCCGCTCAAAACCAAAATCATCGAGCAGGGTTTTCATCAATAGTTGGTTTAATGCCATATCTTCTACTACCAACACTTTAATGTGTTTGATACGGTCATCCAGTTCCAGTATTTCCACCGCTTCCTCCGCTGAGGCCCGTGTTTTTTGAAACGATAAAGTGAAACTGAATGTAGAACCTTTCCCTACTTCACTTTCCACTTTTATTTTTCCATCCTGTGCTTCTACCAGTTGTTTTACAATAGCCAACCCTAATCCGGTTCCTCCATATATACGTGAAGTGCCACTGGATGCCTGTTGAAAATTTTCAAAAATAGAATTCATTTTATCTTGCGCGATACCGATGCCTGTATCCGTTACAGAAAAACGGATAACCGCTTTTTCTTCATCTTCTTCCTGTAATAGCACCTGTATGGTAATGCTGCCGGTTGTGGTAAATTTAACCGCATTGCTGATCAGGTTCAGAATAATCTGGTGTAACCTTACCGGATCTCCCACCAATACAGTAGGAATTTTTTCATCGTACTCCTTAATCAATACGAGGTTTTTTTCCTGGATCTTTAATTCAAATAAATGCAGCATGGCAGAAATAGAAGAACCTAGTTTAAAGGGCGTTTCTTCAAACACCATTTTACCGGCATCTACTTTGGCAAGGTCTAGTATATCATTGATGAGTACGATCAATGCATCGCCACTCATTTTAATGGCCATCAGGTATTCCTTTTGTTTAGCAGTAAGTTCTGTTTTCAAAACAACTTTGGTAAATCCAATGATGGCGTTCATCGGTGTTCTGATCTCATGACTCATATTAGATAAGAACTGCTGTTTGGCTTTTACAGCATCTTCTGCTATGTGGGTTGCTGATTCTGCTTTGCGTTTGGCCTCTTCGGCTATTTCAGTTGCCAACTCTGCAAATACTTTGGCTTCAATAAATTCTTTTTCAATTCTTTTTTGCTCTGTAATATCACGGGCTACCACTACCGCACCCAGCACATGACCACTCTCATCTTTATATACTGAGCCGTTGAACAATACTTCGGTTAGTTTATGATCGCGAATGGTAAGGGGATAATCAGCTACAAAGCCTTTGTCGAATACTTCCTTATATACTTCACGTGCTTTTTGGGCTTCTGTAAAGTATTCAAAGAAATTAGTGCCGATTAAATTTTCACGGCTTACGCCGGTAATTTTAATAGTGGCTTCATTCATATCAGTAATTTTGCCTTCCGTACTGATGGTTACCAGCGGATCGTGGCTGGCTTCAATAAGGCTACGGGCATACCCCGATTCTTTTTGATTGTGTTGCATCGGGCTCATATATTTTCGGTTTCTGCTTCTGGTGAAGTGTTGCCAATATCTTCTATTGGGCTGCGCCTTTTATTTTTTAATTGCTTAAAATAGGAAGGGGTAAACCCGGTAATCTTTTTAAATTGATTTGATAAATGAGCCACACTACTATAATTCAATTTCCAGGCAATTTCTGTGATGTTATATTCATCATAAATAATCAGTTCTTTAATACGTTCTACTTTATGGATAATGATGAATTGTTGAATAGTAATTCCCTTTACTTCCGAAAATAAATTGGAGAGATAGGTATAATCATATTGCAGTTTATCACTGATATGGTTTGAATAATTTACCACCGGCAGTTCATCCGACTGGTGTATCATCTCCATGATCACATTTATAATGCGTTCTATGAGGATGGTTTTTTTATCATCCATGAGTTCTAGTCCTGATGTGAGTAATGCTTTTTTGAGTTGGTTTCTTTCTGCTTCCGTTAATGTTTCCATTATCTCTACTTCTCCTAAGTCAACTACTATGAAATGAAGGCCCATTTTACGCAGCTCTTCCTTCACTACCATTTTGCAGCGTAGACTAACCATGTATTTGATAAATAGTTTCATATAGGTGGATTTTTAGCTACATACAATACCGGTTAGAAATACGCTTTTCGTAATTTCTGGTAAAGATGAGGAATGGTGTATACCTTACAGGCACTGCTTAGGTAAATCAGGTAAGCGGTATTAGCTGAAAGTAGTTCATTCATTCCATATAGTATCTTACATATCCTACAGTCTGTTTAATATACATGCAAAAAGAGCCTGTAAGTAGGTACTTACAGGCTCTTTGCTAAATGTTATTACGATTAATACAAGGTAAATTCAACACGTCTGTTTTTTTGACGGCCTGCATCAGTTTTGTTACTGGCAACCGGTTGTGATTCGCCATATCCAACTGCTTCTACTCTTGCACCGGATACATTTTGTGATAACAGGTAGTTTCTTACAGACTCAGCCCTGTCTCTAGACAAACGCATATTAGCTGCATCAGAACCTACATTATCTGTATGTCCGGCAAGTTTCAGGCTAAAGCCTTTCTTCACCAGTAATTCTGCAACTCTTGTAAGATAAGGTAATGATCTGCTGCGGATAGTAGCTTTACCAAAATCAAACTCAAGGTTACGGATTGCTTCGCTTACTACTTTTCTGTCTTCTTCTGTAATTACATAAGTATTGTTATATACTTTGGTAACGGTATCTCTAACAGGAGGCGGCGGAACCGGTAATGCACAACCTGCACCATCAACTTTTACACCAACGGGTGTGTTAGGACATTTATCGAAGTAATCAGAAACACCATCGCCATCAGAATCCATTTTCATTTTGTTCAGGTCTGAACGCAATGCATTGATCTCGGCTAAACGCTGGTTATATCTTTCTTCACTTGCGGCCAAAGAAGCTGCCATCGCATCATCCTTGTCTTTCATGTTCTTAGCCAGTTGAGCCGGAGGGTTGTGTCGGGCTAACGCTGGCTTGCTACTTTTACCTAAGATAAATTCAAGACCAATATGTGCATAAGAGAATTTATCTCCTATATATGGTGCTTTCACATAACCATCAATGTTATCTGCATCAACAAAAGCCATGTTATAACCAAGGTCAAGGTTGATGTTAGAGGCTAAATTGGCTTTGATACCCACACCAACCGGTACAAAAAATTCGGTAAGGCTTTTTTCAGCACTGTAATCAACGGTAGTTCCAGCTGCAGTAACATTTCTTGCTTTGAAATTAACGGCACCACCACCTAAAGAAACATAGGGCTGGATAGATGTGTGTAATTGTGACCAGTTGATGTTACCCAGTGTAGCTACAGCACTTAAGCTGGCAGCCCAGTATAGTTCTGTTTTAAAAGATTTGTAAGGACTGATCGGAGGCAAACCTACCCACAATTTATCATTGTTGGCTTCCAGTGTTCCGCGAAGGAAATCGAGCTGTACACCAAAAACGTGTGAGGCCTGGTACTTAACATTTCCACCATAGCCTAGTGTTGGCTTCCATTTGGAAAAATCATTTCTGCCGCCTGTTGCTGCAAAAGGTGCCAACATACCCCCGTTCAAACCAATAGACCAGGTTCTGAATCCCTGATGGCCTGAAAATAAAGCAGGTTGAATAATAGCTGCGCCTTTAGAAGAGGTATCCTGCGCAATTCCCCCGGTAACACTGATAAGTGTTAGGGAAAATAAGGTTGTTAGTGTAACGATGTGCTTTCTCATAACTGAATTTTTGAAATTTGCTGATACCCTTTATTGGGCAAATGCGATTCATGCAAAAATCGGTTGTGGGCGGTTGTGTATCGTTACAGTATTGTGCTTATAAGTTACATGATTCACATATTGACTGTGATGAAAGGCTTTGGAAACACGCAGTGGTACTATTTGAAAAAATCCGTTTACATACTGCGCCTTAGCGCCTTTGCGTGCATTTTTTCTCGCCAATGTGTAAAGGTGCAACACCAAGACTGAGTTACCTGATCAAATAAAAATAATGCTATTTCAAACTGCACCACTACCAGGAAAGGGGTAGGTAAGAAAATTTGAAAAGAAATAGCGAAACTGTGAATCAGTTAGTTGGCAGGGTGTTTGGAAGGAACTTATTTACTAAAAACTTTTTTCAAAAATGCGTCAATATATTTTACCGTGGGTGTAAACCAGGGTTCAAATAAACAGAATGCATGCGGGGCATTTTCAAACGTATGTACTTCTGAATAAATATGGTGTTGATGTAATACGGTTATATAATCTTCTCTTCCGGCATGCATACGTGCTACACTGCTGTTTAAAAAAAGGGTGGGAGGGGTATACGGTCCAACATAACTTAGCGAAGAAGCGGCTTCCCATATTTTTTCATATCCTTTGCGTGGGTATCCAAACCAATGGGTAGCGGCAGAGGTTCTTTTGCTGTCATCGCCTTCACCTGATTCCGGGTGCACAAAAGATAGTATTCCATCAATGTCTACTACTGCCTGTACATTGGTGCCTATGTTTGAAATAAGATTACCCTCAAACAATGGCATATTACCGGTAACACCAAGAAATGCAGCCAACTCTCCACCCGCAGAAAAACCCAAGGCCGTAATATGTGATGTGTCAATGTTATAATGCTTAGCGGATTGCTTCACCCATCGTATGGCATCTTTCAAATCATAAACAGCAGCAGGAAATAAAGCTTCGGTAGATAACCGGTATTCTGGTGTAAAACAGGTATAGCCAAGCGATGCAAGTTGTTGTGCCAGCTGGTGGTGCTGTGTGCGGTTACCGGATCGCCAACCGCCGCCATGAATCATCAGTATAGCAATTTGATTGCGTTTATTTTTAAGTGCGGGGTAAAAAACATCTACTAATAATTTTCTTTTTGCAGTTGTGGTATATATAATATTTTTTTCTTCTATTACTGAATCATTTTGTACCACAACTACCGGGGATGTTTCTGGATGGGAAGCATGGGTACTTTTATAGGCACTGAAATTTGTATAAGAAGTATCCCGGATAGGGGTAATGCCTGCTTTTGACTGTGCTGAAAGTGTGCAGGCAATCATCCAACTAAACATTAGTATATACACTTGTTTCATATGCTGCTTATATGAATGCATAATGTACACAGAAATATGGTTAGATATACATTATTGGGTTAATTTGTATTTTTAAGTAGCTGGTTTAGGTAAGGGCTTGTTTACAATTAATGTTTTCAACAACAATAGGTCTATTGAACTTTCAAAATAATTGCATTATTTATCTCGATAGGCACCTGTTAAGCTCGCGGCTAACAGCTAATAGCTTACAACGAAAATCTTGCATTTATAAACTAGCTATTAACTCAAACAGCTTCTGTATTTTTAAATAATTTCTGTAAAATGTTATTGCGTTTTTCTATTACAGTTTGTTTACTGACCTATGTATACACTGGTTATGCTACCGGTGTTTTTGATGCAGTAAAAAGCTTACCTGTAAAAGAAAGAATGGCAAAAGCATTATTTATTTATGACGAAGATGTAAAACGAAAAGATTCAGCATATGCCATTACAGCCATAGAACAGTTGATAGAAACAGCTGTTACGCTAAACGATGAAGCACTGCATTGCTTTTCACTTTCTTTACTGGCCGATCAGTATGCACGTATCAGAAGTTTTAATCCTCACTCAACAGCTTTGCATCTTTCGGCCATTGCCCTTGCTAAAAAAAACCGGCTTCCTTTACTGATGGGTATTTGTAATTACCGAATGGGTGGGTACTATTATAGCTTTAAACGATACCCGCTTGCTTTTGAATACCTGCTCCGTGCCGATACGTATTTTCAGCAACTGGGTTACAAAGAAGTACCGGATATAGACAAGATCCTTTTTTTTATCGGTGGTATTTATTATGAAACCGGTAACTATGATAAAGCCAAAGGATATCTGTTACAAATGCAGCAACTGAATTCTGTTACGAATTACCTGCGCAAACAATCTATGAATACATTGGCCATGATTGATCAGCACAATAGCGATACGGCAGGCGCTTTTATCTGGTTTCAAAAAACAATGGAGGAAGCTATCCGGCAAAAAGATTCTACATGGATAGGCATTTGTTACAGTAATATGGGGAACTTATACTTTTCAAAAGGCGAATATGAAAAAGCCTACCCCTTGTTACAGAATGGAAGCCGATTAGCCAGGTTGCATGCTTTACCCGAAGATGCCGCTACAGGTATGTTACTATTGGCTAGAATTGATTTGCTTCAGAATAAAATTGATGCCGCTGCAGATAAAATTAATAAGGCAATTGCTTTGGTGAAAAACACTTTTACACTTACCGGTAAAAAAAAGTTGTATGAAGCTCAGGCATTGTATTTTGAAAAAATAAACCAGCCCGCAAAAGCACTGAGTCTGCAAAGGCAGCTGGTATTGATAAACGACAGTCTTGTGATGAGCCGCGACAAACAGGCTTATGAGAAAATTCAATTGCGTATTGAAACAGAAAAATACCTGAATGAGTTGGTTAGCATAGAAGCAAAGGCGATTGCTTCGGCTGAAAAGAGAAATACGGTTATTGTTGTACTCATTTTATCGTTGCTGGTTATGTTACTACTGTATGGAAGGTACCGTTTGAAAGCAAAGAATGCAGCGGCGGTTTTGCAGGCAGAAAAATCAATGGCAGAAGAAAAACTGCAGCATGCAAGACAAATGCTCCAGGATTTTACGAGAAACAACCGGCAGAAAAATGAACTGATTGAACAGTTTGCCGCGGAACTGGAAAGGTTAAAATCCAATATGATGGATCATCCATTGTATGAGGAGCGATTGAAGAATTTTGAAAAACTCATACAATCTACCCTGCTTACCGATGCGGAGTGGCTGGCTTTCCGGGAATTGTTTGATAAAGTACACAAAGGATTTTTTATACGATTGCAGCATAAATTACCAGATCTTTCTATAGCAGATACACGGCTACTTTCTTTATTGCGACTGGGCCTGGGTATTTCTGAAATGGCGAGAATGATGGGGATGGATGCAGCAGCCGTAAATGCATCCATACTAAGGCTGCGAAACCATATACACCCTGCACAGGATGGTTTAGAACTGTCTGATCTGGTACAGGCTATTTAACAACTACAAGTAGTTTACTTTTTTACCGGGCATCTCACCACTTGAGTAAGCTAGGTATGCCGGAAAGAGCATTGTCTATCAATGGGCAGCTCACTATTGAATCTTCACCCGGTAAGGGAACAACTGTTCAGGTTATAGCCCCCTTAGGATAACGCACGCATACTGCATTGGGTAGTTTTTTTATACATACAATTGCTTTCCCTGTTTTTGTTTTCGTTGTATCTTACTCATAATTTCTACTAGGTTATGAAACAGATATGCGCTCTATTTTTCGCTTTATTTTTAGGTATTGTGGGCTCAGAACTTAGTGCCCAAACATTTACGGCAGGTACTTATAATATACGGTATGGTAATAAGGGAGATAGTGCCTCGGGCAACGGCTGGATACTACGTAGCCCTGTAATAGCCAATATGATTAAGTTTCACCGTTTCGATATTTTTGGAACACAGGAAGGTTTGTACCCGCAACTTCAGGATTTGTTACAGCAATTACCCAATTACCAATATATAGGTGCCGGTAGAGATGATGGCAAACAGGGCGGTGAACATTCAGCTATTTTTTATAACACACAACAATTTGATTTGATTGAGAATGGTAATTTCTGGTTGTCTGAAATAACCGACAGATCCAATAAAGGATGGGATGCTGCCTTACCCAGAATTTGTTCCTGGGGTAAATTCAAAGAAAAAAAATCAAAATTTATTTTTTATTTCTACAACCTGCATATGGATCATGTAGGCGTAAAAGCAAGGGCCGAAAGTGCCAAATTAATGCTAAAGAAAATCAGCGAATTGCCAGCCAATATTCCGGTGATATTAACAGGCGATTTTAATGTAGACCAGTTCAACGAAAGTTATACACTCCTCAATACCTCCGGAATTCTTCGTGATGCATTTGAACTATCGCCCATACAACTGGCAACCGTTGGTACTTTCAATGCTTTCAACACAGATGCGAATACCAACGCACGCATTGATCATATTTTTGTAAGTAATGCTTTTACGATTAAGCGGTATGGTATTCTTACAGATACCTACCGGATAAAAAAACCGGATGCCAAAGACAATGTTATGAATGCTTACTTATCCCGTTTACCATCAGATCATTTTCCGGTGTTGGTGGAGGTGATGCATGGGAAGAAATAAGCGGATAAAAAAATTATTATTTATTGAAAAGCTGGTTGACTTAATTATTACTAATACCTTATATCTCTGCGAAAACTCTTAAGACTCTGCGACTCTGCGGTTAGCGCAAGCTAAAACCAACCGCGGAGCCGCGGAGAACAGGGAGTTTTCGCAGAGAAAACGATACGGCCAGCAAGAAATAATTAATTCAAACAGCTTTTTAGAATAGTTTTTATTAACATCATTAACAGGTAACATGCACATCATACAAACTGATAACCATTTGCACATCCGCACCGTTCATGACAGATAAAATAGTCACCAAACCCTTCTATGTTTTTTTTCTGGTAATGCCACAGGGGCTTAGTCAGGGTTTCGTAACAGTAGCATTACCTTATCTGTTAACACATAATGGCTTCTCCGTTGCAGAAGCGTCCAGCATTGTGGCATTGGGCATTTTTGCCAATGTATGGCGATTTTTATGGGGCCCTGTGGTTGATTTGTCACTTAGTTTAAAAAAATGGTATTGGATAGGGTTGGCAGCCAGTATGGGTACTTTGTTATTGCTTTGTTTTACAAAACTTAGTGTAAAGGATACCGTGTTTATTTCTGCCATTGTATTTATCTCGCAGGTAGCAGGAACATTTACTCTATTGCCGGTTAACAGCTTTATGGCAAAGCGTATTGAAGAACGGCATAAGGGCAAGGCATCGGGCTGGTATCAGGCAGGTAGCCTGGCAGGTGTTGGCCTTGGTGGAGGTGCAGGTTTATGGCTTACAGAACATTATAGTCAGGTAATAGCAGGCGTAGTGATCTGTGCAGTATCCCTACTTGCTTCTATGGTTATTATTTTGCTGAAAGATGTTCACTACGAAAAGGGTAAAACCATTCTGCATGAAATAGCCGGCATGGCTAAAGACTTGGTGTCAATGTGTAAAGTACCCGTGGCATTGTTTGCCATGATATTGATTATTCTTCCCATTGGTTCTGGTGCCGCTGCCAATCTGTGGTCAGCAATTGCCGGCGATTGGCATACAAATGCAGATACAGTAGCACTGATAACGGGTATTGTAAGTGGATTGGTAAGTGCATTGGGTTGTATAGCCGGTGGTTATATTGCCGATAAAAAAGGTGTGTTCTTTGCCTACTTAGGTTTTGGAACTGTTTGTGCACTCATTACCCTAATCATGGCGGTATTGCCCTATAAACCCTGGGTATACATTACAGGCGTGTTGGCATATACATTTGGAATAGGGCTCATCAATGCGGCTTTTACAGCCGTGATATTATTTGCTATAGGTAAAAAGAATGTAGCCACTAAATACGCATTACTCTCTTCTATCGGTAATATTCCTGTGATGTATATGACGGTATTTGATGGTTGGGCGCATGATGCTTATAACAGCAAAGTGATGTTGATTACAGAAGCAGCAGCAGCTATTGTATGCATCCTGCTTGCAGCATTGGTACTGAGGAAGCTGAAGAAGTCTGGAGTATAGAAATATTATATACAACTCCAGACTCCTAACTCCAGACTATTTTTTCATCCCCTCAGCCCATGCATTCATTTTAGTTTCCAATACAGCCAAGGGTAACGATCCATCTTTCAAAAGGGCTTCATGAAAAGCAGAAAGGGTAAATTGCTTACCCAATTGTTGCTGGTATTTTTTGCGGAGTTCCTGAATTTTTAATTCGCCAATTTTATAACTGAGTGCTTGTCCCGGTATGGCCATGTAGCGTTCAATTTCGGCAGTGGCTGCCTGTTGGGTAATGGCTTCATTCTGCATCATGTACTCAATGGCCTGTTCTCTTGTCCAACCTTTTGCGTGCAGCCCTGCATCCACCACCAATCGTATAGCACGATGTATTTCTGCACCCAACGCATCAAAGTATTGATAGGGGTCTGTGTAACAACCCAGTTGCTTGCCCAAACTTTCGCAATACAATCCCCATCCTTCTGAATAAGCACTGAACCCACCATTCTGTTTGAACTCGGGTAAACTTGTATTTTCTCTTTGTAGCATTACCTGAAAATGATGCCCGGGAATGGCTTCGTGAATAAACAAACTTTCTTTGGCTTTGGTGTATTTAGTAGCATCCACAATAGGTACATAAAAAATACCCGGGCGCGATCCATCAGGTAAGCCCGCATTGTATTGCGCTGCGGCTGAAGCGGCGCGAAAAGCTTCTGTTTGCCGTACTTCAAAAGCGGTTTTAGGACGCGTAGTAAACATAGCATTCAGGTAAGGCTCTACTTTTTGTTGAATGGCCCGGTAATCAACCAACACTTGTTCTGCATTTGTATAAGGCAAAAATTGCGGATCGGTTTTGGTGAAGGTGAAAAAAGATTCTAAACTCCCAGTAAACTTTACCTGCTCTTTTACTTTTTCCATTTCGTTGCGTATGCGCTTTACTTCGGCCAGCCCTGTGTTAAACAATTCATCTGGTGTTTTTTTAGTAGTCGTTGAACTGCGGATGGCATAGTCGTATAGTTTTGCTGCATTGGGCAAAGCACTCAGGCCGCTCGTGGTTCTTGCCACAGATAAGTATTCGGTGGTAAGAAACGTTTCCAGCTTTTTGAACGAAGGATTGAGATAAGCTGTAATCAGGTTTTTGAATTCTTCTGTGAAACGATTTTTATCTGCTTCAGAAAAACTTTTTGGGAACAACTTAACCGGTCCATAAAAAACACTGGCGGTTGCATCTTCTTTTTGTAAGGCTACTAATTGCGGTATCATTTTTATCACCAATGCTTTGGGTAAAACCAAGCCCTCTGCCATTCCCTTTCTGAAATACAGAATCGTACTATCGCACCAGGCTGTATATTTTTTTGCTCTTCTTAACCAGTTGTCGTAATCCTTCACCGTTTTAAAAGGTTGCGCACCGGTTCCGCTGCCAGCCTGACCGAGCGACAATTCAAATCCTGTAAACTGGTTAGAGGGCATGCGGTTTAATTTCAGTGTTAACCCTTCCAAAGCCATTTCCAGATTGTACTGGAAGATGTCGTAACTGATTTTATCGTTTTCGCTTAAGCTGTTCCTGTCAAATTTTTTTAAACGGTTCAGGTAACCGGTATAGTGTTCTTTTAGCATTGCGTTATAGGAATCTGTGAAGGTTACCGGCAACTGATCGTTATACCGCGTATCGCCATTTTGCGTGGCACGCTGGGGGAAGAGTTTGTAAATATCTTCTGTATAGGCTTTAAACATATCAGACAGGTTTTTATTGTCTTCCTTGTTTTGCGCAAAAGCGGGATGGAGCAGAAGAAGCGTTGCGAGCATGCAGAGGGTGCGTTTCATGTGAGGGTGTTTATGTAAGATGATGGAGTAAACTTTGAAAGTAAGATAGTGAAAAGATGTTAAGTTTTGAGGAAGCTGTTTCGATATTAGACGGCGGTTGTTTTTTGAAGGAGTAATGAATTCGTTTTATGTCTCCAAAGAGTCTTCCGATAGGGTACCCTTCGGTTTAGAAGCAGTTGTTATCTCAATTAAACAATACTAGTTTAAAAATACAGTTAAGTCCTCCGTAGGCTGCGGGCCCTCTGTGAGAGACCATGCCGTGTAGGGAAATTTTCGTATCCAAAAATGTTTTCTATTAGAAAACATTTTATATATTTGCACGGTGTTTAACATCATTACCAGAAGAACATTACTGGCGTATTGCAAGAAATACCCGGCTGCTGCAACTGCTTTGATGGAATGGTACCATGAATTGATTTTATGCGAGTTCAAAAGTTTCAATGAGTTAAAAAAAAATTACCCAAATGCAAGTCTAGTGGGAGATGACCGAGTTGTTTTTAATATCATGGGCAACAAATACAGATTGGTAGTTCGAGTTGTGTTTGCGTTTAAAGTGGTTCAGGTAAAATGGTTTGGCACGCACGCTGAATACAATCCGGTTGATGTGGAGACTATTCAATTTAAAAAGAAATAACAATGGAACTAAAAATAATAACGACTAAAAAACAATACGAAGCCTGTTTAGATTGGGTGGATAGCATGTTTGATAAAAAGGTGAAACCCAATACCCCGCAAGGTAATAAGGTAGCAGTTGCCCTTTTATTGATTAAAGAATATGAGGACACGCGTTACCCCATACCCATGCCCGACCCTATTGATGCTATCCGGGCTAAAATGGATGAAATTGGGTTAAAGAACAAGGATCTGGTTGGTAAGTTTGGCAGTAAGGGATACGTATCTGCGCTTTTAAATAAAAGAAAACCATTAACGCTCGAATTGGCTAAGCTGTTTCACCAGGAGTTAAATATTCCTGCAGAGATATTGTTATCTTAATAAGATTGCAATTTCTATTTCTTAATTAATATCGTTCCTCAAACAAAAAATAAACGCCCTTCCTTCTCGGAGGAATCTGCCGATAGGGAGCTCTTCGGTTTAGAAGCAGTTGTTATCTCAATAGAACAACACTTGTTTAAAAAATTCAATTCAGTTCTCCGTAGGCCGCAGGATACTCTGCGAGAGACCCTGCTGAAAAGAAAAAAATACCTGACACCTTTTACTGTTCTCGTATCATTTCTTTTGAAATATACGGAAATGGCTAAAGGATCCATATGCTTTCAATGGGCCATAGGTTGATTGGTATAAGCCTACCTGTACCGATTTGCCATCCATGTCATTTCTTTGTGTGGGGCTACCTGGTAAGTCAATCCAGTTAGTTCCATCTTTACTGCTACGCACGAAAAATGTATTTCCTTCACGTTGTATTTGTAAGTATGGATGAAAGTTCCAGGCACTCTGGTTATTGGTTTGCTCGCGCCTGCCATTCTGAAAATTGGTAAATAAATTTCCTACATTCCATGCCGGAAAAATTCCATTCTGCAACATTTGTTGCTGGGGTCTTCGAAGTCCTGCGGAAGAGTCAGACGGTATGCGTATCATTAATCCGGCTTCATTGTTTCCGGTTACTTTTTTTTGTGAAAGGCCGCTAACATCTGTAACCATAACTTCTGCTACAAAATCACCTTTTACTGTTGTGTACAGAAATGGGCCGTAGGGTAAATTGCCATCCCAATTGGATCCTTCAGATTCTAAGGTAAGTTGGTTATGGGCACTGGAAATTGATTTAACAGCTTTGCTTTCAACATTACCAATCAATCCATTCCACAGAGAACCGTTTAACCCCTGTTCCAAATAATTTTTCTGCTGTGCAAAATCATCTTTTTGTATGGTAAAATCTGATAAGTCAGTTGTGACAGTTATTGGTGTAACATTTTCTGTTACATTACCAAAATTATCCCTGATCTTAAACGTATATTGGTATTCTTTTTCAGGCTGTACTTTGTAATCCATGTAATAAGGATTATCTACCCACTCACCCTTTGTATCATCACCAACTTTGCTGAAATAAAAACTGAGATTTCCCGATGTTGTTTCGCTATTTGCCTCCATCTGAATGATATTGGGTGTTATCGCTTTGGGCTTTCTTTTAAAAGAAATGTTTGCTGATGGTGAATGAAGATTGGCTTTCCAAACACTATTTAATGTGTTTATCTCCTCATCGCTCAGTGTATGATTAAAAACCATTAGATGGCTGATACTTCCTGTAAAACCGTTACTATTTTTATTGTTTGTTCCAATAAATAAATCAGCTGATTGATTATATTTATTTACTGCAACTACCGATGTCAATATCCCATCCACATATTCTTTAGTATTTTTTCCATCGCTCGTTTTCACTACCAAATACCATTTTCCGGCTTCCATCTTATTGCTGAAGCGTACGCTGCTATTGTATTCCGTTGCCCAGCTAACTACTGTTGCCTCCTCTCGACCTGAGGGTTTATACACACTTACTGCCATGCTATAACTTGTATTGTTGTTTACCGCCTCAGCAAATGTTTTGTTGAATACCAAAGCTTCTTTGCCTGTAAAAGAAATAGCTAGTCTGCCAGCCACATCATTAACAACTGGCGCTTGGTCTGTAGCTAATAATTCGCCCTGTGCCGTGCCTTCATTTGACCATCTCGTCAATTTACCATACCCCATTTTTGCTGCGTTGAGATAAATAACGAGATCAGATTTCGCTGGGTTGGTATAAAGGCTATTGATCTCTTTTTCAGTAAGTGAGCGGTCATATACTTGTAAAGAGGAGATAGCACCGGAAAATGAGGATTGCCGGTTATTTTTACCGCCCAGTATAAATGATTTGGCGGTTTTAATAAATAGCATCTTATTTTCCTGGTTATTGAGTTGCCCATCTACAAATACTTTTTCGAAGGTTCCATCAAAAGTTACTGCTACATGGTGCCAATTGCCTGAGTCGGGCAAAACTTTTCGGTATTGCATATCAGAGAATCCACCATGTTGAACTGCACCGAATGCCTGTTGTTTTCCGTAACCAAAAATTGCATTATTTAGATCGCGACCGCCAAATGCCCAACTAATTACCGGTGCTTCCTCTTTCACTTTTTTTGTATGTACCCAATAGGAAACCGTATAACTGCTGTTGTCACTAAGTGATATTGGTACACTAAATGATGATTCAAGTAATTGTGATCCATTAAATACAACTGCTTTTTTTCCTCCTATTACATCTGCAACCGGAGATCTGCCCTTGGTTGTAAACGCTCCACCTAAAGCTGCATGGTTTTTCCATTGTTGAACTAATGTGCCTGGTTGAAATTCATTAGCGTCTATATCAATCAACAACCCTTTTTCCTGATATGTGTTGCCAGTTATTTCCGGCTTAGATATATTGGGTGCCGGTGTCACACGTTCCGATTTTTCACTGTATACTTTTATATTCCAAACTGCCTTGTACATACCCGGATTTTCTGTTCCTGTAATAGTTAGCCTCAGGTACCGTGCTTTTACATTGCCATCATCTACCATAGGGCTACCATGTATTTTATTACTGGTTTTGTCAGCATAGGTTTTCCATTTATTACCGTCACTGGAATAATCCAATCGATACTGGTAATACCAGGTGGCATATTCAAACTCTGTTAAAACTCTTTGTATCGTAGTTTCTTTGCCAAGGTCTATTTTGATAGAGGCGGGTGCCTTACTGTTAGTTGCAGGCCTCCAAAGTGTACCATTGTTATTATCTACTGCAAATGCTGGTTTATAATCGTCATTATAAAAAGAAGACGCCGTTACTTTTTTTAGGTAAGCTATATTGGGATATGGGTTAGTGTTTGTACCAATTACGCCAATGCCGGTGTGTGTAGGTACCAATTTTTCAATGTTACCTTCTGCATCGAACACTAACCTGTCTACAGCTATCTGCCGGTGAAAGCCACCGCCAGCATTCGGATTATTGTGTCTGTGGTAAACCATGTAAAACTCATCGCCCACCTGTATCACCGACTGGTGCCCCGGACCATGCACACTTTTATCTTCATTGGTTACAAGTATGGGACTGTTTTTCCCGTACGTAAAACCATCCATAGGCCCCGTTTTACTCATCACATATTGTACACGGTAAGTAGCATCTTCACATGCGCCGGATGAATACGTTAAATAGTAAATTCCTTTTCTTTTGAACATGAATGGAGCTTCAAAAAAATCCTTGGCAATGGTATTGGGAATTTTGCCGGTTTTCGAAAACGTTTTCATATCGTCGTTAAGAAGTCCAACACCACAACCATGATCAGGATAAATACCCCATGTACCCCAGTACATATAAAATTTTCCATCATCATCTCTGAATGACTGACCATCAAGCGTAATCACACCCGGAACAAAGTAATTCGGAATCATAGCTTTACCATCAGCGTTCAATGGTGTCCATGGACCAATCGGTGTGGAGGAAGAGGCTCCATAAATTTCAACAGGCTGGCAATAATACATATAATACTTACCATCGTTACCCAGCGTTACATCCGGTGCCCAGTAAAAATGCGTAGTGGGCCAGTTCATATCCTGCATGGTCCAGTTGATAAAATCTTTTGAAGTCCAAACCTGTGATGGACCGAGGCCGCCCCCATTGCCATCAGTGGTAGCATAGATATAATAAGTGTCTCCAAATTTTTTAATGGTAGGATCTGCAAAGTAACCGGGTATGATCGGGTTGCCGTTTCCTGGTGCTACAGGCGATTGATTTTGTGCTATCGTTTGTACGGTAATACAAATGAGCAGTATGCTCAGAAGGCATTTATTCATGCTATATGATTGATGGATTATTTCGCTAATAAATTTCAACTTCGTAAAGGCCACTGAACGATTTGGCAGATGTATGCTCCATCGTTATCCTTATTTTATCTGTGTGTACTGAAGCAAATGAACAGAGATTCAAATCTGCAATGGGGTTGGCAGGTAGTTTCCTGGCTGTTTCCACATCCTTCCATTCGTCCCCGTTCCAGTATTGTATCTTATAAGACTTTGGAGGCTTTACACCTCCGTTATCATTGTAGAAGTACAAATTGATGTTACTGACTTTTTGCTTTTGTGCAAAACTGAATTGCACCCAATCATGGCTATTGGGCGATTCAAAGGCAGTCCAGCGTCTGTTAGGATTGATTAATCCATCGTTTATGGCCGTAGAATCGTCAAAACGTGATTGATAAGACTTGGTAAACTTTGCCACAGACCTGTGCGCCAGATTGTTTGCTGTAACCGGATTGGGAGGCACTTTATAGTCTTTCACATCTTCCCCCCAGGCTTCTATTTCTGAAAGGCCAATAGCAGCATTGGCTTGGGCAGTAACCAGCAATCGCAGTTTACTTGAACTAATGGCAGGGAATGCAATAGTATTTGCTTTATTTACATTGGCTGCAGAATAGTTTCTTTTTTGTGAAGGTATTTCTACCCAATTATTATTATTCCAATACTGCAATTGGTAAGCGACGGGTGCTTTAATGGTAGTAGTCAGATCTTCTACAAAATACAGCTGAATGGTATTAATGGATCTTGCGGTGCCAAAATCCACTTCAGCCCAAAATTCCTTTTCATCGCTAAAAGTAGTGGCCCACCGATTGGGCGTGGTGGATAAATACCAGTATTGTCCATCATTCAGTTTTGAAGAATAGGAAGCACCGGTGCCGGCAAATGAAGTAGTTATATGCGGGTAATAATTTCGGGGTTCATTGTTTACGGCAAAATTAGATTTGCGAATGGTTGCGGTTTCTTCTTTACGTTGTAATGGTGCTTTTAAAAGTTTGATAGAAGGGGAAGCGGCAATTCTTTTTCCATTAGAAAAAATCTGCAACCCTTTTCCTTTGTTGTATCGCTTACCTGTTTTGTCCCAAAGGATGGTAATATCGTTACCATGGTACTTTATATTTTCTACACATGCATAAGCCCAATCAGCAGGTATCAGCGGGTTAACTTCTATTGAGTCAGTGTCTTTCGGCTGCAGCCCCATCAAGCCGGTGATTACAAGATCAATATAAGAAGAGTGAAAATAGTGTTCACTATGTCCAATGATCGCATGTCCATCCCATGAACCTGTTTCGGGATGGTTGGCTTCTCCGATATAAGGGATGCCTTCTCTTAGATGCGTATTGGCAAAATTGTGCAATAACTTCAGGTAGTCTGTATTGTTTACATAAGATTGTTTATAATTTCTCAGCAGATTGGCCATGCCTTTTAATGTTTGGGAAGTAGCAAAAGGCCAGGCATTGCCACTCCATGCACAACAATTTTTGGCTACATTATACAAGGGGTCATGCTTTTCTACTGTAGTGGGTCCGAATGGCGAATAGAAATATTCCGGGTCCATCAAAAATTTCCATGCCGATTCATATCCAGCATCCGGCATATTAAAATACCACGGTATGAAACCAATTTCTTCTCTGCCATGGGGGTTACCTGCAAATTTGCCGGTTTGGTAAGTCAGGCTATTGGCTTTAATGCCATCCCTTTCATCATTTTGAAAACGGTGAAAGAAAAAATCACGTGAGGGATCCCAGTTTTTTTGCTGGAAATTTTTTTTGATCACATTGGCTTTCTTTTCAAATAGTGACATAGTAGAGGGGTCTCCCGATAGCTTTGCTATCTTACCAATGGCATTGGCATCTCCCCACATATAGCTGTTTAAGGTAGGCCTGTATCCCGGGGCACCTTCAAACCATTTAGGTGTTTGGCGACTATTGATATTTGTTTCCATCCCATCGTGCATACCGTCCCAGGCAAACATGCCTTCTGTCTCTACCCAATGTTCTTTTTCCCATTTAGCGTAATTATCTATTAGCGCATTTTTCAATGATAGCACTAGTGGCTTATTATATTTTACTGTATACCCATTCCATATGGCATCAGCTAGCCAAGTAGAATAATTACGGGGCTGAGCCCCTGGTGTTGTAAACCAATATTGCGCAAAATCTTCCCAGTACCGGTTGTCTCTTGCCCATTGTAATTCATTTAACTGGTGACCACCTGCGCAGCTAATGGCTCCATATTTACCAGCCCACCATGGCCTGTCAATAAATTCTGTAACGGCATAGCCGGATGCAGGAGACCCATACACTAAATGTAAAGTGAGGTTATCCCAACGATAATAATAGGTGCGATCAATATCACTATCAGGTGTTTCCAAAAAGGGGATGTTGTTTTTATACCATGCCCAGTCTTTGTTATTCCAGGTATACTTATCAAGTAATTGCTGCTTGTTAAGTGTTTGGGAAGAAAGCAGTAAAGGCATAAAAGCCAGTACTAATAGTGGTAAATAATACATCTTGCTAGTCATGAAACTAAATTATTTTGATCATGGCTACATGCATTGCTTTATTTTGGCCTACTATCCAAACATATTAACCGATGTACTTTTTTTGTGACATGTAGCTTAAAAGTTTCTGTAAGATCTCACGCAAACACTTAAAAACAAACCCCTCTTTGCGCAGCAGAGAGGGGCAGTGGTGAGTTAAGTGGTCCCGGCGAGAATGAGTTCGAACCTTTTAAAGCAGGATATCAGGGAGGTTTTGAGATCCAATGTTTTTTTTGAAAAAATAGCCTACCCCTAAAGCCATTATTATTCACCAATGATTTGATTACCATTAGTTTCTGCTTAAAATCGTGATTTTTTTGGCGGGCAGCTTTTATTTTTGATTATAGAGCCATTGAGAAAATATTACTGCCGATACATGCTTCACCGGCTGTTGAACAGCAGCAATCGGGCCTGCTTTTTTTAAGATATGGACTGCTGCAATTCCAGCAGGAACTGGCTGTTTGTGCGGACAAGTGTATGTCCATATACTCCAATTCTTCCTGAAAAGCTAAAGAGGTATCATTGTATTCAATGGTTGCGTTGTTGTCTTTATCAAGGTAAAGTTTACCAACATATTCAAAGCCCGCTTTTTGAATGCCTTTTAAAGATGCATTGTTTTCCGGTGCATGAATGATCCAAAACTTGGTTGCTTCATCATCTCCGTTTTGGAGGATGTATTGCAACAATGCAGGATAAATACCCAGTCCCCGGTAGGCTTCAAGCGTTCTGAAGTTCCATAAGTACCTGTTGCCTGTTGGCAAAATTAATTCGTGGTTAAGTTCACCAATTTTTGCATTATCCCTGGCCATCCAACCAAAAGCTGCGGGCTGGTTGTTTATATAGGCGACAAAAGCCATGTTATCATTTGCGAGCCGTTTGATCACTTCTTCCGTTATTGTGTTACCAATTATTGATAACAACCTGATATCGGTACTTACTTCCATTTGTAATCCTACAGGTATATTAACGGGTGTAAATTTATCTGAATGAGAAAAGGTGTAAAGAGACATGACAGTAGTTTTGTATAAGTACAAATTTTTTAAAGATTGGGAGAAGTAGCACTTCTCCCAATTGTTTTAAGCGCACGCATTGCAACCGCAGGTACATCCGTTACCTGGGCAACTGCTGCCACAATTGCAAACAGAAGTTGATCCTGTTGCATCAGCGCATCCGCATTTTTTGATTGTTGTTTCCATTTTTTTGTTTTTTAAATGATTAATTATTTGATATGGCAAAGCTACTTTGCCTGCCCGCCTTGCTTTTTACAGTTAATTGGGATTGGTTTATATATTATTAGTGGTGACAGCCATGAAAAGATTCCTTTTTTTCCGTTGCAGGATTTAATGGATCTATCACTTCAAAGTTGGCCATCATTCCGGCGGCATGATGTTCTATGATATGACAGTGATACATCCACATACCAGGGCGGTTATCCGGCATCAGGAAATTTTTATTTTGGTTCTTGGTTTTAAATTGTAGGTATCCTTCCATGCTTTGTATTCCTGCGCTTTCCCATTTTCTTCCAGCACTTGGAAAAAGAAACCATGTAAATGAAATGGATGGTCCATTAAACTTGTATTGGATACTTCCCACACCTGCAGCTCTCCCACCATCACAGGCTTGTCCATTCCATGCATTTCCTTATTCACCCTAAAATCAATAACGTGTTTAAGGCTCGGGTCAACTGATAAACTCACTTTTCGGTTAATGGCAGCATTCTGTGCAGCCAATGATTTTATTTCGGTAAGCTTTTCCGGCAGTACAGCAATGGATGGCTTTGTTTCCATTACATGTACCGTTGCATATTTTTGTAGTTTGGCTTTAAGCATCGTAACACGGTTATAAGGCAAGGAGTTTATTGAAAAAACTTCTCCTTCCTCAAAAGGTCCCACCACAATGTCAAAGCGTTCGCCGGGTGTTATTAATAGTTCGGTTTCGGTTCTGGCATATTCCAGTAAGCCGCCATCGGTGGCAATTACTTTAAAAGGTTTACCATCCAGATTTAACGTAAAATACCGTGCACTTGCTGCGTTGACAAATCTCCATCTCTCGGTTTGTCCTGCATGCATCTGAAGCGTTATGGCTTCTTTTCCGTTAACAAGATTGGTACTGCCTTCCTTTCCGTCATGCCTTTCAATCCACCGGCCAACTGGGCCGTGTTGCGTAAATTCATTGTTGGCGTTTAATTTCATATCATCCAACACCAGTATCTTTTCATCATCTAATACCGGGTCGGTATCATCTTTAATAACAATACCGCCATACATACCCTTTTCCATCTGTACGGTTTCATTCTGGTGAGAATGATACCAGAATGTACCTGCATCTGGCACTGTAAAACGGTACTCAAAACTTTCACCGGGCAAAATTGGTTGTTGCACTTCGCCGGTGCCGTCCATGCTTGCTGGGAGCCTGATACCATGCCAGTGAACCATAGTAGATTCCGGCAAATTATTTTTAACTCTTACTACAAGTGTGTCACCTTTTTTTGCTTTCAGCACCGGGCCTGGTACTTGGTTGTTAAATCCCCAGGCAGTAATAATTTTCCCAGGCTTTATTTCCCAATTAAATTCACTGGCGGTTAAGTTGTATTCAACAATGTTGTTTTGATGTTGCATGGCTTTTGATTTTTATATATGATGTTTTGATGTCGATTTCTGATACAAATTTACCCTGTGTTGTAGCGGGCGGATGGACAGCTTTATGTCAAAAACGGACAAGATTAATACATAACGATTGCAACGAAGAAATCATTAGAAACTGCTTTTACACAAAAACTTTACGCCAGGCATCATAAGGTAGCATAAACAATAGTCCTGTAAATTTTGATGGGATACAACTGTTCAATCTTTTTTGAATAGGGTGTTAAACATGTGGCGGTATCTGGTAATCCTATTAGAAAAACTAAGGCCCATGCATTCACAAAGAATGCAGCCAGTACTGTTGCTAGAGGCAACAATACAATGCGAATCCGAAGGAAAATTTGTTGAATTAAATGGTAGTGAATGGCTCAACACACTAAATAAAAACTTCTTTAAATCCTCGCTAACTCTAAACGGCAATTAGTGATTGTATTAATACAATCCATCATTTTTCTAGATCTTATAAATGAGCGAAGCGAATATTTATTTGCTCTATTAATAGCCAGTCTACAACTTTTAGTGTTGGCTATTTCCTTCTGAAAGTTTGTCCGTATTTGACATCAGGCTGTCCTTTCAAGGGCTGAAAGCCAAGCTAGCTTTGCATTATACAATAACAATTAAAAATTAAAATCATGAAAAGCAAAACGGTATTAATTAAGAAGCTGATAACAGCAACAAGTGTACTTGCATTGATACTCTTATTGGGTTCATGCAAAAAGGAGACATTCAACTCTGGTATAACGAAGGAGTTTACTTTACAATCTACTGCCAATGGTGCATCTTATGAAATTAAAGTTGGCTTACCTGTCAACTATAATCCATCTGCTGAAAAATATGCTACCATTTATGTACTAGACGGCAAGGAAATATTTGAAACTGTAGCCAACAAGTGCAAAGAAATTTCAGATAATCGGGCGGTAAAAAATGTACTGGTAGTTAGTATCGGTTACGGCAAAGACAGGAGCATAGATTACACACCCACTAAAGTAAGTGAAGTAACCGGTGGTGCTCCACAGTTTATGAATTTTATTGAAACACAATTAATACCCAAAATTCAGCAGGATTATAATGCAGATACTTCCAGGGCCGGCCGTGTCATATTAGGCCATTCGTATGGTGGCTTATTCGGAGGTTGTGCTTTTGCAGCTAATAACAATGTCTTTGGAAACTACATTTTATTGAGCCCTTCTTTTTGGTTCGATAATTTGGTTGCGTTGCAACTTGAAAAGAACTACCGGGCCATTAATAAAAGCAAAAAGCAATTAGTATTCATGGGCATCGGTGAAGCAGAAAATCTTGGAAGGATGCAAGCTCCATTTGAAGCATTCTATCAAACACTTCAAACCAACTATGCTGATATCAAATTGACAAAAAACAGCGAGAAGAATTTAGATCACATGGGTTCAAGAAATCCGAATATCGAAAAAGGCCTCAATTTTTATTTTCAAAACAGGTAATAACAAAATAACACTCATTTAATTCATTTTCTAAAACATCTTTTTTATGAAACAGTATAAACTTTTATTCATCATCATTTCAGTGTTAACCTTTGCCAATAGTTTTGCCCAGTCAAAAAAACAAGCAACAAATGAAAAGCAATTTACCGTAAGGCAATTGACCATTGAGCCCGGTATTGGTATCCACACAAATTTCGGAACAGATTTACTTCTTACTAACCTTGTCCAATGGAACCCGAAGAAGAAGCTTGCCCTTGTTTCTCACTCCTCTTATAATATCAACAATGTATTGCAGCGCAAATTTAATGGCATACAAACCGAATACAATTACTCTGTTAATCAAAAGTTTGGCATAGGCACCACTTTCTATACAAAAAGAAGCTCCAATACATTTTTACTAATGGCCGGTGTGAAATATACCTCTTTTAAAGAGACATTGGTTACGCCTGATAATAACAAAGTAAGTGCTAACACTAATGCATTCAGTTCTGATTATGGATTGATGTATAGCCTGAAGAAAGGAGTAAAAAAGTATTTTTTTAGTTTTAGAATGTATGTACCGCTTTATCCTTTTCCTCTTAAAGACATCAATATCTGGGCATTGGATGGCAACATGAATAATATTGCTTTGGAATTTGGTGTAGGTATAAAAATTAAATAAAACACTATGAAACTTAGTTTAACTTTCATACTGATATTACTCACGTCTACAGTATTTCCACAACCCCCAAAAAAGATCGAGGTTTTGACATTAGGGTTATTCCATTTTGCTTTTCGCAATCTAGACCTGATAAAAACGGGTAAAGAGGACCAGATTGATGTCCTGGAAACAAAATATCAAAATGAAATAGTTGCTATAGCTAACCGCATTGCAAAGTTTAAGCCTACCATTATTGTAATTGAGAGAAACCCGAGCGAGCAATCAAAATATGATTCTCTTTACAATCAATATCTGCAGGGTACCTATAATTTAAGGCGGGATGAAGAAGAACAGATCGGCTTCAGAGTTGCAAAAATGATGAAACTGAAAACCCTCTATTGTGTTAACGCCTGGGGAAGGGATTATGAAGTGCTGGATTCAGTTTTGGAGGGAAAGGACAGTCTTGCTAATAAGAAATTCATGGATTATTTTTATAAGTATACAGATAGTGTAAAACAGTATTTCCCCAAACCGGTTTTTAAAACAAAAGGGATACGGGCAGAATTGATACAGAAAAATGATCCCAACAATATCAAATCAGACTTAGGCACTTACTTGCTTGGAATTTTTAAGTATGAAACTAAAGAAAATGAATTTTTTGGGCCAGACTTTGTCACAGGATGGTGGTTCAACAGGAACCTAAGAATTTTCAGAAATATTCAAAAAATAAATGCAAAACCAACGGATAGAATACTGGTAATTTTTGGTGCAGGGCACATGACTTTATTAAATACATTTTTTGATGCTTCCCCCGAATACAAATTATTTAAAGTAAATGATTATTTAAAATAGAATTATAAAGATGAAAGCAGCAGTATACGTTCAATATGGGCAACCAGAAGTTCTCCAGGTTAAAGAGGTAGAAAAGCCAATACCCGGGAACAATGAAATTCTTTTAAGAGTTAAGGCAACAGCGGTCAATTCAGGTGACGTAAGGCTAAGAAAAGCTGACCCGTTTGCAGTTAGATTTATTTTCGGCTTATTAAAACCAAAAATAAATATTCTTGGAACCGTTTTTTCAGGTGAAGTGGAAAGTGTTGGGAAAGATGTAACAAAGTTCAAAGTTGGCGACGCTGTCTTTGGGCATACAGACATGCGTTTTGGAGCTTACGCTGAATATTTTTGTGTTCCTGAAGAAGGGTCATCAGCATTAAAGCCGGCAAATATTACTCATGCAGAAGCAGCAGCCATTCCTTTTGGCGGCGTTACCGCATTGCACTTTATTAAAAAGGCAAACATACAACCAAGGCAAAAGGTACTCATTGTAGGTGCTTCCGGTGCAGTGGGTACTGCTGCTGTTCAATTGGCAAAATCATTTGGCGCAGATGTTACCGGCGTTTGTAGTACTGCAAATATTGCATTGGTAAAATCTATTGGAGCTGATAAAGTAATTGATTATACACTGGAGGATTTTACACAAAATGGCGAAATTTACGATGTCATTATTGATACGGTGAAAACAATTTCTGTTTCCCGGAGTTTACAGTCACTTACTAAAAATGGAATTATGATTCTAAGCGCAGCAGAGATGTCTGAAATGCTCCAGGGTTTATGGATTTCCAAAACAAGCAATAGGAAAGTTTTGACTGGTGTTATCAGCCACACAGCAGCCGATATTATTTTTTTGAAAGAGCTTATAGAAGCAGGTAAGTATAAACCGGTTATTGATAAAATGTATCTATTAGAGCAGATTGCTGAAGCCCACGCTTATGTTGAAAAGGGACATAAAAAAGGAAACGTAGGTATTAATATTTAAAATTGAAAATATGACAGGCTTTATCATCGGTCTTATTACCACCGCTGCAATCATTATTTTTGCAGAAATATTCAAGAAGATTGATTTGAAGTTATACGCTTCACTGAATCTGGCGACTATCCCATTTATTTATATTGGATTTTCGATTGATCCACATACGCTGATGCTTACGGTTCCGGGAGCGGCATTCTTCTTACTGTTAGCGTATTGGGGGTATAAAAAATATTACCTGCTTACAGTTGCAGGGCTGGCGCTTCACGGACTATGGGATGTTATCTTTCCACATGTAAGTTCCGTGGCGCCGCATGGCTACGATGCATTTTGCATAACAATTGATGTTTTGCTTGCGTTGTATTTCTACTGGAAGCTGAAGCCACAAAAAATAATTAATCAAAATACTTCTCTGTCTTTTCTAAATGCCACCAACATGACAAATCAAGAAAATTAATAGCTAGAATCAGACTGACTATATTTATTGGGCCGTAAATTCAAATTGAAAAATCATGAAGAAATCAATTTTATTTATTTTTTTAAGTATTGTCTTTACATTCAATGAGCAAGAACTTTTAGCTCAGGCTTGTGGTACTAGGCAACTAGATGCAAGAGTGTCTTCATTCTTAAAAATGATTGGATACCAGGATATGTCCATAGAGCAACTGCGTGACATACCTATTGCACAAATTAAATATCCCAGACTGCCACTGATACCCTATCCCAAAGAAGATGTTACACGAATTAAAATTACTGCAGATAGTATTCCTGTATTAATTTTTAATCCGGCTCATTCAAAGAAATTACCCATCATTATCAATTATCACGGAGGAGGTTTTATTTCCCCTTTGGTACCGGGATTAGAGTTTTCACTTTGGCAGGATGCAAAAACTTACGGAGCAATTGTTTTTGCAATTGATTACAGGGTAGCACCCGAAAACAAATTTCCTGCAGCTGTAAACGATAGCTACAATGCCTTTAAATGGATTACCGAGCATGGTACTGAATTTGGCGGAGACACAAGCAAAATAGCCTTATTAGGAATTAGCGCTGGTGCAAATTTAGCGGCAGTGATAACCCAAAAGGCAAAGAAATATGGCATAGGTAATAAAATAAAATTGCAGATTTTAAATGGTCTTCCTGCTGATTGCAGTCCTCAACATATGGAAACTTCCATTTCCTATACAGAAAATGCCAAAGGGTACTGGCAAACAAAAGCGGCCTGTTATTTTGCAGTGGAATTATATGCTCCGGAACAATACAACAATGCGGAAGTATCACCCTTACTTACAGAAGATTTGAGAGGATTGCCACCGGCTGTGATTATTAATGCAGAGTTTGATCCCCTAAGAGATGATGGCATTTTGTATGCAGCCAAACTTAGAAAGAACGGCGTAAAAGTTTGGGACAAATGTTTCGCCGGGCAAATACATATGTTACTGGGTTTGCCTCCAGATGCAGCCGAGATAAAAGAAGTTGAAAGCATCATAAAAGCTGCCATGAAAGAAAGTTTTAAAAACTAACTGTCTAACAAAATCAATACTTTTTTCATTTTCCCTCGGCTTATATTTAATCCATTCTAGTAATATCATCTCCCAACAAAAACGATAATCGTTTCTTCAATTTATTAGTTATACGTCAGCCTAAAACAACATACTAAAAAAATGCCTTTAGTAAGCGTCATTCCATTTTTAATATGAATCGTTGTTCCTGAATCAAGTAAACAAACTGGCAATTTTTGAAAATTAAATTACAAAATGCGATTCTTTAGAACGACAAAAATTATCTGTCGCAAGCTTTTCAAAAATCTTTATGACACCATTTACCTGCATCTCTTTCTGCAAATAGGCTTGCCAGCTAAAGTATGCAACCTTTCCTATTTCTGCAGATGGTTGAATGGGCTCCGTTAAGTCATACCAATAGCAGAATTGTTCCATTATTACATCTTCGGCTTCGCCATATGCCGGGGATGTAATATGACAAAAGTATTGCAATCTTTCACGGTCAATGTCAATATGCAACTCTTCTTTGATTTCCCGATCCGTTGCTTCTTCTGCTGTTTCATTTACATCAATTTTTCCGCCGGTTAAATACCATGCCATTTTGTTGTTGCTGCACGTTAATAAGAGTTGCTGTTCTTTTACTACTATTAAACCCGCTTTAAATAGAAGTCCTGCCATATGTTTTTTCAAATTTATATTTTCCAGGTTTATATCACCCTTCTGATTAGTTCTACTTTTCTGAGCAATGCTGATAAACCAAGTGATAATAAAATTCCCATAACAGACACCGCTGTAAATTTGATATTGGCATTCACATCCCAGCTTAATAAAACCTTTTGCAATAAGATCACTATCAATACATGAAAAAGGTAAATACCGTAAGCGTTATCAGACAGTGACCGGATGATTGAATTGCTACGATTGCCATAGTGCCTTAGCAGCGTAAGCAGGGTCATGCTGATGCCTACACAAAGCAGCGATTCCACAAAAGACTCAGTAAGCCAGTAATTTTTAATATTGCCGGGAAGGGTTTCATTCAACACGTATGCAATAATAGCAAAGCCAAAAAACATTAAGCCGCTGGATAACTTAAATGCATCCAGCCATTGGTAGCGGTTAAATAAGGCACCAATCAAAAAAAGGCTGAGGTATTGTGGTATGTGTGCTACTTCCACCGGTATCAGCCAGGTGCGCCAAACATCAATGGGATACTTTAGTCTGACAAGGGCAGAGACGATTGTGAGAAGCAGGATATACATAAATAAATAGTAAATGCGGAATGGTTTTCCCGTTGCTGCTTCTCCCTGCTTCTTTTTACTTTTGAAAAACAGCAGGTAAATAAAGGAATACAGGAGCAGTGATGCTACAAACCATAAATGCCCCGTAGCAATGGGCGGTTTATTAAAATAAGTATCAACAAAAAAGCTGGGTACATTGGTGTTTTTTATTGATCCCAAATAGTTAAAAGGAAGAAAAAGCAAAAAAGTAAAAAAAAGCAATGGAATGCCCAGCCTTACCAACCTGTTCTTTTACAAACTGTGCGTTGGTTTTACGGTTTAAACTGAACAACATAAAATAGCCGGAGATAAAAAAATACAGGCCCATCATATACGACGCATTAATAAAAAAGAACTCCCCCAGCCAGTTAGTCTTGTTCTTGTCTGTTACTGGCCATACTCCACCTGTGGGGCCATATGCCTGCCCTGCATGGTGTGCCACCACCAAGCAGGTTAAAAATACTTTTATTACATCAACATAAACTATACGATGTTTTTGCATAAATGAGTTTTTAAAATGAACATTTGTTTATTTATCCAGCCAGTATTTGAATTCGGTAATCCTGTCTTTGCTTATAGTAATGGTGCCTTCTGCCGGCATGGGTTTAAGCGTCACAATAATATTTCTCCCGGAATGATTTTCTATTTTTTCTATAGCATCGTGTTGCAGAATATAATTTCGGTTAGCTCTAAAGAATTGTGACGGGTTCAGCAAATTATATAAACTGTCAAGGCTGTCACTATAAGGATACTTTTGGCAATCATTTTTTACTATGTAGGTTACCCGGTTGGCAAAATAGAAATATGCAATATCGTCCACAGGAATTGACAATATCCTCGAGCCAATCATTACTGCAAACCTTTCTTTGTATTCCACTTTGCTTCGGTTGCTCAGCAGTTTGATCGTTTCCTGAAGGTTTATTGCAGCGTTATTTATAGAAGCATTCCTGTATTTTTCCAAAGCAAGTTTTAGTTCCTCTTCATCACATGGTTTCAGTAAATAATCAATACCATTTACCTTAAAAGCCCTGATAGCATATGAATCGTAGGCGGTAATAAAGATTACTGGTTTTTTCCAGTTGAGCTTTTCAAAAATTGAAAAAGAAATTCCGTCTTCCAACTGTATATCTGCAAATACCAGGTCGGGATTTAAAGAAGGCAACAATGCAACAGCTTCAGCAATATTTTCAAGCATTGCTACTACTTCAACATCCAGTGCGATGGATTTAAGCAAATCCTGTAAAAAAATTGCTGCATATTTTTCGTCTTCAACAATTACAGCTTTAATCATCTTTCAATAATTTTTAATTTTTTAGCAAAGAAACTTCCACACAAAACCAGCCATCAAACATATACTTAATGGGCGTTTTTGCACCTAGGTACCTATACCTGCTTTCAATATTAAACCAGCCGATACCTAGGCTTTCGTTGCTGTTTTCTTTTGGTTGATAATTATTTTTTACTAACAGGTTACCAGCGGCATTCGCGGTAATAATGATCTGCAAGGGATTGGTTTTGCTGCAGCTATTGTGCTTTACCACATTCTCAACGATTGGCTGTAAAATAAAATCAGGTACTAAATAACTGGTTTGAATTTCGTCCGGCACCTCAATACTGAAAACCAGTTTATCTTCAAACCTCACACTAAGCATATGCAAATAAGACTGAATCGTTTTTAATTCATCTTTTACCAACACCCAACCTGCATTCTCCGTTTCCAGCACCTTACGGTAAAATGAGGCCATACTTCTGGTAAAATCGTAAGCCAGCTTCGGATTATTATTAATAGTGGAAGCTATAATATTGAGATTATTGAATAAAAAATGAGGATTGAGTTGCTGCCTTAGCATTTGAAGTTGTGCTGACAGAAACGATTTTTCAGCAAGGTGCTTGGCATCCTTTTCAGTAATATACATTTTATACAGCCGCACAGCAACTCCTGTGATATAAATAACAGAATGAATAAAAAAGAAATAAACAAAAATAAAGCGGAGCTGTAAAATGTCTTTAAGTTTTATATGAAGGCTGTCGTTTATGATGGCTGTAATAGCTACACTGTACCCAATCATCAAAATAAAACCCAGTACCTGGATCAGCAAGAAGTATTTCATGATCATTGTGATGGATTTTTCTTTCCGCTTAAATTCTGAAATAAAGGAATGCAGGATGCGGCGCTGCATTTGAATAAACAAAAAGATATACAAAGAAGATCCAAACCACTCTTCCCAAAAAAACCTATCAATTTTAATCGGGAAACCCTGGAATACTGCTTGCTGAAGCATACTTACAATAAACCCCAGGGTTATATAAAATAATACGTGGTAAATCATCTTTTTCAACATGGGAAAACCTGTGGTTTGTTTTCTAAATAAAAATAAACCACAGGCTGATTTTAAACTAATTATTTTGAAAGCACCCACCTGATACCCTCCGCTACAAGGCCCGGTTCCTCTACCTGAATGTAATGGCCGCTTTTGTTAGTTGTAGAAAACCGTCCGTTTGTACCGGCACTCAATGCCCATTGCTGATGCAAAGCCCTGTGTACATCTACAATAAAGGGAGGATTGTCATCTGTTATTTTTGTACTGGCAATTACATATAATGGTATATTTTCAATAGCCGGATACTGCCTTATTTGCTGGTAATTGGTTGCAAAGTTTGCCCTGAATTCTTCCTTAAAAGAACCGGCAGGCATACTATTTAATACGCTGTCATTGGCTGCTGTCATTCCCGCTAAAGCCATATCTCTGTCTGGCTGTGGAATCATGTTTAATAATGAGTCGAGTTGATTCTCATGTGTAGCATCAACCAGCACTATACCCTTTACTTTACCGGGATTAAGATGATAAAACATACGGGCATAAATTCCACCCATTGAATGTGCTACAAAAATGTACGGTGGTTGAATACTATTAGCATCCAGTATGTTTTTCATTTCAATGGCAATCGTTCTTGCATCTCTTGCACCTGCAACATTTTCTGAAGTACCAATGCCAGCCCTGTTGTAAGTAAACACTGTTGAATTTGCAGGTAAAACAGCATACAGGTTTTGCCAAGTCGAAAGGTCAGAACCAAAGCCGCCTACCAGTACAATGGATGGGGTATTACCTGTTGTTTTACTGATTTCCGTTAACTTTTGGTTGACCCTTACATGAGCCAGAGGCATAGTTCTTTTATCATTGTTTGGTGAGCAGTCTTTTTTACATGATGTTAATGCTGTTATTGCCAGCATACTGATAATTAAATATTTTTTCATGTTTATACTTTTTGATATTTCTGTTCTATTATATTAAATAATTCTAACCCAATAGCTATCTTAAAATGAACCAAAAACAAGGCTCACGCCAGCACTTGCGCCATTGTAATTTTTTGAAGAATAGTAAAAGCTGTTAGTATTGCCAGTGAAACGATAACTGCCGTACACCTGGGTTTGCATGAATTTGGTAATCTTGATATTCAAACCCACTTTTGGCTGAATAACGAACGTATAGTCGCCGTCTTTTTTGCCTGTCTTCTGAAGAGACTTGATATCGTTTTCCTGCCACCCCATGGCACCAGTTAAACCGACCGATACGCCAATTTTTCTTTCAGGCATAAATCGGTATTCTGAATAAAGGCCATAATAATTAAATTGAAAACTTTCTTTTTTATTGTTTACAGTCTGTTTAAAAAAGATATTATAACCAGCTGCACCAATCAGCAATTTGTGATTTATCAGTACCCCTCCATACCCTCCAAGATTAAGGGCAGCTTTACCGTTTACCCAGGTAATTTCTGAAACACCTGCACCATAAGCGGTTATTTTATTTTTTTTTGTTTGTGCATTTGCACCGATACTGATTGCAGTAATCACGAGCATTAAGATTGTCTTTTTCATTTTTTAAATTTTAAATTTTTTAAATTTTTGTTTGTTTTTTGAAGTATCTGATACTATTTTTTGATGAAGTAAAGTTGCATCTGGGATTGCAAGTATGAAGTATGATATTGAACGAATGACCAGTTTGAATGCTTGAATCAATGTTTTAAATGCTTTTCAAGTCGCAGCAGACAATTGGCAATAACATATTTACAAACGTTACTGACTTTCTAGGCACCTATACAAAATCTTTTTTACATTTCATTAGACACTTCTCTTAAAAATATCCATGGCAAAATGGATATTTTTTATTCTCCACCTATCTAATTTTTTATTGTCCGTTTTTGACATCAGGCTGTCCTAAAAGCTGCTGAAAGCCGCTCTAATTTTACATTATCAAATAAATAATAAAATGAAAAAAGCAATCACCATTAGCATTTTTTTAATCAGCACACTAATATCAAATGCGCAAACAGACACAACCCGAGTAGAGCAATATTGCCAGGTAGTAGTCACGCCCAGAATATTAAGCAAAAAAGTAACCATTGATGTAGACTTTGGCGAAAAGAAAAGTTTTTGGGTTGACACCAGGCTTACAACAGATAGAGGCGAATTAAGAAAATTTAACACAGTTGTTGATGCCCTTAATTATATGGGCATGGCAGGATGGGTATTTATTAATGCTTACCCTGTTAGAATGGGGGAAATAGATATTTATCATTTTGCTTTTAAGAAACTTTTTCTAAAAGCTGATATACAACAATAAAAATCAGTTTTAAAATACACGCTGAATTATAAAATTTAACAACTACATACAATGAAACATAAAAAAATATATTTCAGAGTTATTGTAATGCTTTTAATACTGGTAAGCTGCTTCAATGCATGCAGGCCCATCCGCAATTTTACTACTAAACCTACGCCTTGGTCTGGCCAAAGTATGGTCACATCAAAACTGCCTGTTTATGATCCGGTAAAAAAGACAGTCTTTATCATTGCTGATGATAAGCTTACTGAGCTATTTGATATGTTGGCACCATTTTATTTATTTAATGCAACGGAAAAAGCAAATGTATATATCGTTGCAAAAGAGAAAACACCCATCCTTATTAAGAAAGACCTTTTTGTATGTCCTCAATTAACTTTTGATGAAGCAGACTCTATGCGCTTATCTGCGGATGTTATCGTAATTCCGGCATTGTCTATACGGGATGAACACCAGGATACAGTTGTTATCTCATTGATTAAACATCATTTTTCTCCAACAACTAAGATGCTCACTATTTGCGATGGTGCGACAACTGGCGCTGCTACCGGCCTTTACGATGGTAAACCCATTACCTGCCATGCATCTGACATAAAAGCTATACAACCCCATTTCAATAAACCAATTTGGGTACAGCAAGTAACCGTAGCAAAGGCCGGTAATTTATTCAGTACCGCCGGCGTATCAAATGCGGTGGAAGGCAGCCTAACAGTAATCAATGAACTATTCGGTACCGAAATAACCCAAAAAGTAGCAGCCATTGTAAACTATCCTCATGAAGAAATCAGGTTATCACATAAAAGTATAGCACTTACTGGCGGCAATAAATTTGAAGTGATAAAGAAAATATTTTTTAAAAGAAACAAGGATATTGCTGTGCTGCTCCAAAACGGGATGAGTGAGTTTGCCTTGGCCAGCATGATAGACACGTATGGTCGCACTTTTCCTGCCTCTTTTAAAACCTACATCCAAAACGATACTACCATTCACACCCGGTATGGTTTATCCCTGATACATAAAGGCGGTAACAGTATGAAGGGGCTTGATGAATTACATGTGATGATGCCTAAGACATTTTCAGACACTGATGAAGCTTTCTTTAAGAAAATAAAAATTATCCGTTACGAAAACTTACAGCAACAATACCTGTTTGATGTCTATTTCAAAATGATTGGCCAACAATATGGACATCGGTTTGAAAAATTTGTAAAAGTATCATTAGACTATAACTGATGATTTACTACAATTAAAAAGATTGTTTTAATAGATCTAAATACCAAGTAGAATGACTACGTTCATTATTGGAATATTGTAGGCAACTGCAATCTGATTTTGCACAAAGCAATCTAAATAAAAAAGCCTTAATCTAAACGGCAGAGGTGTAAACTGCAATCGCAGTGCAAAGGTTAACTGTATATATGGCAGGTAAGCATATCACATAGAAACTACCCAAAGCCGCTCCTTAACTGGGCGGCTTTTTTGTCTTTAAATGACATGATATTGTCTTCTTTAAAAATTGCACTTCGATTTACCTTTATGTAAACAAATAAATACATAAATAATATGCAAAAAATTGCTTTTATCATCCCCCCGACCGTGGAATTACTTGACTTATCTGGTCCGGCGCAGGTTTTTACTGAAGCCAAAATTCATGGGTTGGAAATAGATATGGAATTTTATCAATATAGTGAAGAACCTATCAGTACTGCCGGTCTGGGATTTGGCAAATTAGCAAACTATAAGAGTGCCCAACTAAAAGAAGGCGATTTTGTGTTTGTACCTGGTATGGATAATGATTATGTAAACAGTATCCCATTTAAGGCCGAGAGGGAGTTCTTTAAATGGTTAAAAGAATGTTCCGATAAAAGAATAACTGTTTGTTCCATTTGCAGCGGCGCATTTGCATTGGGCCATGCTGGCTTGCTGAAGGATACTGAATGTACCACTCATTGGAGGAGGGTAGATGCATTACAATCACAATTTCCACAAGCCAAAGTTGTTGCGGATATTTTATACGTAAAAAGCAACAATGTTTATACAAGTGCTGGTATTAGTGCCGGTATCGACCTTGCGTTAGCAATTCTCGAAGATATAAAAGGCCCGCTTTTTACCCATAAGGTGGCAAGAGGTTTGGTGGTTTATCACCGGAGAAGTGGATCACATAAGCAACAAAGTATCTACCTGGATTACAGGAATCACATTAATCCACAGGTACATGAAGTGCAGGATTATATGATTGATAATCTTTCTAAGGAAAATGATATTGAATCACTTGCTGCTATGGTGGGTATGAGTCCGAGAAATCTCAGCAGGGTGTTTAAAGAAAAAACCGGTTCTACAGTACTGGAATATTTAACCTTGTTACGAAAAGAGTTTGCCAGTACCATGCTTAATAACCCTGAATATACAATTGAATACATAGCTGCTAAATGTGGCTTTAAATCAGCAAGACAATTGCAACGGATTTTAAAAAATTAATGAAGTGCATGTTGAGAAATTACTAATCAACCATTTAACATTTTTGTCAACTTTTAAATGAGCGAGATCCAGAGGAGCTTACACTTACATCTGTGGGTTTCCAGCGATTACAATGAAAAGCAACGGTGACAATATTTAATGTTTCCGGAGGGAATTAGGTATAGTAAGGAATAAAGAGAAGTTCGAACTCCTAGAGTAAATACAATCTTCTCGCTTATGCAACAAAGGTTTCACAGGAACCAAATCACGGCTGTTTGCATGAAAACAGCCGTGATTCTCATTTGGTGGTCCCGGCGAGAATCGAACTCACATCTAAAGTTTAGGAAACTTCTATTCTATCCATTGAACTACGGGACCGGGAGGTAATTAATAATTAGTAATTAAAAATTGGTAGCACTTGTGCTTGCCCGATGTAATTATTAATTACTAATTATTAATTTTTAATTAATCCTTCGGGTTGCAAAAATAGTAGATTCTTGTATTCGTGGTTGAACAGATTTGGGAGGTTTTCGCGCAAAGGCGCAAAGGCGCAGAAAGGAAACATGGCGTCTTTGCGTCTTTGCGTGCAAATTTATCAACACATCACAACCAATTGTTCTGTATTTTCAAACCATAATACCATACTATGAAAATGCTTCGTTTGCTTTTGGTTATGCTTGTACTGTTTGGCAGTAGTTCGGTTTTTGCCCAGTCTGCAAATAATAAAGTCCGTGCCAGTCTGAACCACCTGGCCATTTATGTGGTAGACCTGGAAAAAACACGCTCTTTTTATAGTGGCGTTTTTCAGTTAGATACCATTCCAGAACCTTTTCACGATAACAAACATATCTGGTATTCTATTGGTCCAGGTGTGGCCCTGCATGTGATACAGGGGGCGGAGAAACCGAAAGACTATTTTCTCAACAACCATATGTGTTTGAGTGTACCGAATACGCTGGTGTTTGTAGACATTCTCAAACTGCGCGGTATGGATTGGTACAATTCAAAAGGCGTAAAAGGAGAGATTACAACGCGGGTAGATGGCGTAAAACAAATCTGGGTAAACGATCCAGATGGGTATTGGATTGAGGTGAATGATGCGAAAAACTAAGTTTCGTGAATAGGCAATGGTGAATGGGCAATCAACGTGCATCCACAATTGACCATTCACAATTCACAATTCACCCTATCTTTGCCGCTCTCAAAAAAGTGGGTTATGAAGTTTTACAATGTATTGATCAAATATCGTTTGTGGCTGGGGTTGCTCTCAATTGTGTTAGCGGTTACCGTGAACGTGATGAGTAGTTTCTGGCCATCTTTCATATTGTATTTTATTGGAGTGATTGCTATCGCCAGTCATTTCTTTATTGGCCCCATGCGCCTGATACAGGAGCCTATGGAAGCCGGTAATATTGAAGAAGTAGAAAGAATTCTGGACACGATCTGGTATCCTGGATTGTTGTACAAGCCGGTACGTTCCACCTATTATACCATTAAGGGTAACCTGGCTATGATGAAACAGGATTTTACTTCGGCCGAGGCGCATTTGAAAAAAAGTTCTGAACTGGGTTCGCCTATGCCAGAGGCAGAAGGGGCCAACAAATTACAGCTGGGTATGATGGCCATGCAACGTGGCGATTTGAAGCAGGGCGAAAGTTACATCCGTGCGGCCATACGCGCCGGCATATCTGATAAAGAAAGTGAGGCGGTTGCTTACTTAAGTATGTGCCAGATTTTTATGAACAAACGCGAATTCAAAGCTGCCAAAGATTTTTTCCGCCGTGCCAAAGCCTGCAAGCCCAAAACCAAACAAGTGCTGGATCAGGTGAAAGAGATTGAGAAGTATATTTCGAGGATGCCGGGGTAGGCATTAGAATATCGAATGTTGAACAAGGAATGTTGAATGATGAACTAAGTAATACATCATTAGCATTCCTTTTTTTGTTTAAGTAGAATACGTTGGTTAAGTTATTTTTTCTCTGCGAAAACTCCCTGCTCTCTGCGGCTCTGCGGTTGGTGCCAGCTCGCAACAGTCGTGGAATTGCATCATTTTGCAACTGCTTCTTAGAGCCTGTTTAAAATTAAAATTTTCAACAACCATAGGTCTTTTGAAATTTCATAATAGATGCACTATTTATCTCGGCAAGCACCTATCAAGCTAGCGGCTTACAGCTAACAGCTTACAACGAAATTCTTGCATTTTAAACAAGCGCTTAATAACCTGACGAAAATCATAAAATACAATACGCCTTCATGGTAACTTTATATTATGAAAAAGAAATGGCAGAAATGGGTTGTTGTTTGTATGGCCTGCCTGCTGATAACTTTTTTGATCACAATGATTTTATCCGGCTTTCAAAAAATATAAAACAAACAGTATGAAAAAAAATATGGGAACTGCAGACAAAACCATCCGCGTAATTCTTGCAATCGTTTTTTCAACATTGTATTTCACCGGAACCGTAACCGGAACAGTAGGATTGGTAATGGTAGTGCTGGGTGGTATTTTTCTTGCCACCTCCCTTATCAGCTTCTGCCCATTGTATACTTTAGTGGGGATGAATACGTGTAAGAAGTAGTAGGTTGTAGGTATTAAGTAAAAAGGTAAATAAAGTAACTAAGGTAAATAAGGTCTCTTGTACCTATTACTTAGAACTTATTACTTACCACTTACCTTATCACTTCAACGCCTGGTAAACAGCAACTTTAAATTTCTCTGCAATTTCTCCATGGGTGAAAGGGTATTGCTGTAGTACAAATTGGGCTACTATTTTTTCTTTGGGATCTATCCAGTAAGAAGAAGCAAACATGCCGCCCCAGCTGAATGTACCGGGAGAAGGAGTATTCCTTCCTGCATCCGCATCACTTACTATTTGAAAACCCAATCCGAATGTAAGGCCTAGGCTATTGGTTTGGCTAGTGGTCATTAACCGTATTGAATTTCTGCTTAGTAATTGTTTGTTGTTATATGTGCCATTGTTCAGCAGCATCTGCATAAAAATGGCGTAATCATAGGCCGTAGATACCAATCCGCCGCCACCTGAATAAAAACTACCACCCTCCAGTACCGGATAATCGCGGTAAAAAGTTCCGTTAACATTAATGATTTCAGGTGTATTGATCACGCGTTTGGTGGCTTTGTCTTCTGAATGCAGCATCGCCAGCCTGCTTTTTTTTCTTTGGGTAGATAGAAGTAGGTATCCTTCATTCCCAATGGATCAAAAATATTTTTACGAAAGAATTGGTCAAGCGATAAGCCACTGACTACTTCTATTAAGTATCCCAATACATCGGTGTTTAATCCGTAAGTAAATTTTTCACCCGGTTGATGCACCAGTGGCAGTGTTGCGAGTTTTTTAATATTGTCAGACAGTAGTCCTCCCTTTAATCCAATACCTCCCAACACCCCGGCTTTTGCATAAATAGCATTCATGGTTTCGCTGCCTATTTGTGCATAGCCAATGCCCGAAGTATGTGTAAGCAGATCGCGAATGGTAATTTCTCTTTTAGCAGGAAGGGTGGTATAGGTGCTATCTGTTTTATTGAATTTATCAAGCACTATCGGTTTTCTAAATTGAGGAATGTATTTAGAGATAGCATCATCCAGTAAAAATTTTCCTTCTTCAACCAACATCATTACACCTACACTGGTAATGGCTTTGGTTTGAGAGGCAATGCGCCAGATAGCATCTTTTTGCAAAGGTTTATTTTTCTCCTTATCATCATACCCAATGGCATTGTGGTAAACAATATTGCCATCTTTAGCCACAATGGCAATGGCTCCTGAGATCCAGTTGCTGTCTATGTATTGCTGAATTAGTTTATCAATTCTTTTTAAACGATCCGCAGAGAAATGATTTTTTTCAGGAAGTCCGGCCGTTAAAACCGGTTGTGCCAATAACTGACCTGTACATAGTAATACCATGGCAGTAAACAAAGCAATCTGTTTTCTCATGTAGTTAGAATTGTAACGGTAAGTTCACAAACTAATCACAGAAAACAAAATGAAAATCTGATTAACCAACAAATTGGTTAATGATCAATAAAAGGTGTTACTTCTGCATTCAACATTCCTTGTTCGATATTCGATATTCCTCAGTCTCCCCAAATCTCTGCATGCCTCGCAAAATAGGGTAAAGCAAACGTGCCCATCAGTCCGGTAATAATTTCAAGGCCCATGGTTAGTCCTCTGGCACTGGCCGGCATTTGCTCGCCGGTGGGTAACATGTTTGGTCCGAGTGGAATGATGGCTGCGGCAATGGTTAATACCAAACATAAAATGGTATACACCAGTAACCCTTTCTTTACATACTCCAGTATCAGCGAATACACAATGCCACCTACCACAAGCGTGGGTATGCAAAAGAAAATAATGGAGTTGATGTTCACATACTCGGCAAATTCATAGCCTGTAATTTTCCGGTAAGCAAAATCAAAAGCAAGACCTAATACGGCTGTGGCAATTCCTACAAAAAGGCCACCTAAAATGCCCCGGGTAGAAAGGGAGTAACGGTAAGAAGTGGATGTGTTTTCCATACAGTTGTTTTAAAGTGAAAGAAATGTTCACCAAAACCGGTCGTACAGGAAAGCCATGGCTGTCAGAATATCCTTGTGGAAGAACTTAGTATAGTAAAGTTGGGAATTATTTTCCGGGAATGCAAGCGAGAGAATAATGAATATCGAACAAGGAATGTTGAATGTCGAAGTATTTTATGTTAGAAAGATTGGTAAAAAATGCCTGAGATGTTTTCACTTCATCATTCGATATTCCTTGTTCGATATTCATTATTCAACTCTTTCTCCACCACTTCCGGAAAATGCCTATGCTCCAGTGCATGCACTTTTTGCGCCAGGCTTTCAGGCGTGTCTGTAGGTTCAATGGGGCAGCGGGCCTGAAAAATGGGTTCGCCCTCATCAAAATGTTCATTTACATAATGGATGGTTATGCCGCTTTCTTTTTCGCCTGCGGCAATAACGGCTTCGTGCACCCGCATACCATACATGCCTTTGCCACCATACTTGGGAAGCAGGGCCGGATGTATATTGATGATTTTATTGGGGTAGGCTGCAATCAATGCTTCCGGAATTTTCCAGAGAAAACCGGCTAACACAATAAAATCAACCCCATAATTTGATAGTTCGGGTAAATAGCCATCGCCTCTGAAAAAATGTTCTTTCTCTATTAGTAAGGTTGGAATTTGGTGGGAGGCAGCAATGGATAATACACCAGCTTCCGGTTTATTACATACCACAACAGCCACTTGTATGAAGGAATGCTGTTGGAGATGTACGATGATTTTTTCTGCATTGGTTCCTGCCCCTGAAGCAAAAATGGCAATCCTTTTAGTCTGGATTTGATTAGTTATTCCAGTTTCAAGTCTCAAGACTCCTAACTTCCTCAACAGTTTCTTCTCATATTTCCAGAAAAAAGCCCACTGTCCCAACAATGCCCCGTAGGATAATAAAATGATCTGGTAACCAAATACCAGCATGCCCAAGCGTAAACTTAGTTTTAATGACCAATGTGTGTTCGCATCTATACCCAGCCATTGGGTTATATAACGGGTTAGAATGGCAGTAGTGGTACCGGTTAGTCCAAATACAATAAAAAGGATCCAGAATTGACGGGTACTAACCCCCCATTTTTCCTGCAGGCGTTTAAACATGGGTCAAAAATGGGATAAAAATTTGACTAATCTTTTGCCACTTAGCAAATAAGCCGATTAATCAATAACGTTCATAAAAGCATGCCCTTATTTGAAACATTAATTCCACAATCGGCTGAAACCCACGCCAGATAAGGATAAAAAAATTTTCAGCAGGTGGAGTTTTTGTCAGGTTCCTGTCATATTTTTGCACCCGTTCACGGATATTTTTCCACACCAAGAACCACAGTTTGTGAATATGATATCTTTTAGACGTTTCGCCAAAACCTGCATCACCGGAACCATTCTTTTCCTGAGTCTTTCTTTGGGTACTTCAGCAAATGCGCAAGATGGAAAAACACTTTTCCAGACCAATTGTGCTTCTTGTCATGCGGTAAACAAGAAATTAACGGGTCCGGCCCTTGCCGGATTAGAGGACCGCTGGCCAGACAGAGCCAAGTTACATGCATGGGTTAAAAATCCTGCAGGTTTTGCTAAAACAGATGCCTATGCGGCCAATCTGTTAAAGGAATACAGTCCTGTATTGATGACCGCCTTTCCTGCGTTAGCAGATAAAGACATTGATGCCATTCTGGATTATGTAAAGAGTGTACCCGCCGCCGGTACAGGACCTGCCGCAGCTGGTAGCCCTGTTGATGCTAAAAATGCAGAAGGAGACAATAGTTTATTGTTTGGTATCCTCACCCTGATATTGGCCGTAGTTGCCCTGATTTTATTGCAGGTAAATGCCAATCTGAAAAAATTAGCCGACGAGCGCGAAGGCCATCCGGCTATTGAGCCTGTTCCTTTCTGGAGAAATAAGAGTTATATCGCCATGCTTACCGTGATCTTGTTTGTGGTAGGTGGCTACCTAACTTCAAAAGGTGCTATGGAATTGGGTCGTAGTAAAGATTATCAACCCGTTCAGCCTATTTACTATTCACATAAAGTACATGCTGGTATTAACCAGATCAACTGTCAGTATTGCCATATAGGTGTTTACCAGGGCAAGCAGGCTACCATCCCTTCTGTAAATGTTTGTATGAACTGCCATATGGCCATCAACGAATACAAAGGAGAGAAAATCTTTAACGAAGAAGGGGAAGAAGTAAATGGTACCGCAGAAATTAAAAAATTATACAAATACGCCGGATTTGAAGAAGGCAAACCATGGGATGCCAGTAAGGCCAAACCCGTTGAGTGGGCCCGTATTCATAACCTGCCCGACCACGTATATTTTAACCACTCACAGCACGTAAAAGCAGGACAGGTGCAATGCCAAACCTGCCACGGCGAAATCCAGAAAATGGATGAGGTAAAACAGTTTACCGATCTGAGTATGGGCTGGTGTATTAACTGTCACCGCGAAACCAAAGTGCAGTTCAAAGACAATGGTTTTTACAGCATTTACGAGAAATACCATCAGGATCTGAAAAGCGGAAAGATCGATAGCGCAAAAGGAATTACGGTTGAGAAGATCGGTGGTACGGAATGTCAGAAATGTCACTATTAGAAATTTGAAAATTTGAAAATTTGAGAATTTGAAAATGAACAACTTTCAAATTCTCAGATCACTTCGAATCTTCAATCAGTTCATAAAAATTTATAGATAAAGAATAGAGAATTGAAATAAGCTAACTGCATTTTCAAATTTTCAAATTCTCAAATTTTCAAATTAAGAAGATGGAGCAAAAAAAGCACTGGCAAAGTTTTGGAGAGCTGAATCAGTCTGAAGCTTACAATAAAGATGTAAAAGACGAGTTCAAAGAGGACCTGCCTTTTGTAAGCGATGAAAGCACCAGCTTTTTAGATGCGAAAGCACCACGTAGAGACTTTTTAAAGTACCTCGGTTTCAGTACGGCTGCAGCTGCTGTAGCGGCAAGTTGCGAAATGCCTGTGAAAAAGGCCATTCCTTTTGCCAACAAACCAGAAGATATTGTACCGGGTATTTCCAAATACTATGCAACGACTTACGTGCAGGATGGAGATGTGGTGAGTGTATTGGCTAAAGTGCGTGATGGTCGCCCTATTAAAATTGAAGGTAATGATCTGAGTCCCATTACCAAAGGTGGTACTTCTGCCCGTGTGCAGGCTTCGGTTCTGGATTTATATGATACTGCCCGTTTACGTTTTCCTACCATTGATGGTAAAGAAGTAACGTTTGAGGCGATTGATAAAGCGGTAGCGGCTTCTATTTCAGGTGCAGTTGTGGTGTTAACCAGCACAATAACTTCTCCTTCTACCAAAGAAGCAGTTGCTCAATTCTTAGCCAAATATCCGGGTAGCCGTCACGTAACATATGATGCGGTTTCTTACAGCGGTATGTTACTGGCTAACGAAACTACTTACGGTAAAAAAGCCATTCCTTCTTACCATTTCGAAAACGCAAAAGCCATTGTTAGTCTGGGTGCCGATTTCCTCGGAACCTGGCTGAGTCCGGTAGAATTTGCGAGACAATATGCTACAGGTAAAAAATTAGACGAGAAGAATCCTGAAATGAGCAAACACATTCATTTTGAAAGTGTAGCCAGCTTAACAGGTTCCAACGCTGATGAAAAATATTTACATCGCCCATCTGAAACAGGTGCGGTTGCTGCTGCTTTATTAAGTGCAGTAAATGGCCAGGCTGTTAACCTCAGCGATGCCAAATTAAAAGCCGGTATCGAAAAAGCGGCAAAAGTATTGAATGCTAATAAAGGTGCGGCTTTGGTAGTTGCCGGTAGTAATGATGTGAATGTTCAGATTATTGTAAACGCCATCAACGAAGCAGTTGGTGCCAATGGTAAAACCATTAACTGGGCAGTTACTTCTAATATCCGCCAGGGTGTTGATGCTGATTTTGCCAAACTGGTAGATGATATGAATGCCGGTTCTGTAGGAGCACTATTGGTATATGGCGCAAACCCTGCTTATAGCTGGTACGATGCTGACAAATTCAAGGCGGCATTAAAGAAAGTAAAAACAACGGTTTCTTTCAACAGTAAAGTGGATGAAACCACAGAACTGTGCAAGTTTGCCCTTCCTGATCATAATTATCTGGAAAGCTGGGGTGATGCCGAAGCAAAAACCGGTCATTACTCATTTATACAGCCCACCATTTATCCATTGTTCAAAACACGCCAGTGGCAGGATAGCCTGCTGAAATGGAGTGGTGCTTCTGTTGATTATTTGGGCTTCCTGAAAAATTTCTGGGGTGCCAAAGTAGGTGGTGAAAACGGTTGGAACAAAGCATTACAAGATGGTGTGATCAATCCCGCTGAAGCTGCTATTGGTGGTGCAACCTTTAATGGAGGGGCTGTTGCTGCCGCTGTTACTGCCGCTACTTCTGGTAAAAAAGGTGGAGCCATTGAATTGGTATTGTATGAAAAAATAGGCATTGGTGCCGGACAAGGTGCTGCCAACCCATGGTTGCAGGAATTACCCGATCCCGTTACCCGTGCTACCTGGGATAACTACGTAATCGTTTCTCCCGCATTGGCCAGAACATTACTCGATATTGATCTGAACAATGGCGGACAGGCGGATGCTTACGAAGTAAATCCTCCCAAAAAAGTTGTGAAAGTTACCGTTAACGGTAAAAGCATAGAATTACCTGCGTTGATCATCCCCGGTACGCACCCCAACACCATTGCTATTGCAGTAGGTTACGGACGTAGTGAGAAACTGGGTAAATCAGTAGTTGGTACCGGTAAGAACGCTTACCCGTTGGCTACCTTAAGTGGTGCTTCTATAAGTTTTGTGCATACAGATGTTACCGTTGCCGTTACCGGTGATAAATATCCTGTGGCCTTAACACAAACCCATAGCCGTTACGATACCGACCAAGGTGTTCGTACCGAGGTAATGAAAGAATTAACACTGGCCGATTATAAAAAACACCCAACTGAAATTCGCGATGAGCGCCAGAAAGAACTGGAGCCATGGGGTGGTCTTGAGAAATTTGAAAGTCAGGGAACCATTTATCCTGTGTACGACAGACCGGGTATTAAATGGGGGATGAGTGTGGATCTGAATACCTGTACCGGTTGTGCAGCTTGTGTTGTTGCCTGTAATGCAGAAAACAACGTGTCTATTGTTGGTAAACCCGAAGTATTGCGTGGTCATGAAATGCATTGGTTACGTATTGACCGCTATTTCAGCGGCGATATGGATAACCCGAATGTAGTATTCCAGCCTTTGATGTGCCAGCACTGTGACAATGCTCCTTGTGAAAACGTTTGTCCGGTAGCCGCTACTAACCACAGCAGCGAAGGTTTAAACCAGATGACTTATAACCGTTGTATTGGTACAAGATATTGCGCCAACAACTGTCCGTATAAAGTACGTCGTTTTAACTGGGCCGATTATACCGGTTCTGATAGCTTCCCTAATAACCAGGAAGGTATTGTAAACGATGTGGTATTGGACATGAACGATGATTTAACACGCATGGTATTGAACCCCGATGTTACGGTGCGTTCACGTGGTGTGATTGAAAAATGTTCTTTCTGTGTACAACGTTTACAGGAAAGCAAACTCAACGCTAAGAAAGAGAGCAGACCCATGGTTGACAGCGATATTAAAGTGGCTTGCCAGCAGGCTTGTCCTACCAACGCCATCAACTTCGGTAATGCGAATGATGCGAAGAGTTCCATCACCCAAACCAGAAAAGAAAATCCGAACCGCCAGTTCTATGTGTTAGAGCAACTGCACGTATTGCCGAATGTAACGTACATGGCAAAAGTGCGTAACCTGGAAGAATCGCATGGTGGGGAACATCATGAAGGTGCTGAGAAGAAAGAAGCAGCGACTCATTAATCGTGAGTGGTGAATCGTCAGTCGTGAGTGAAATGACAGTGAACAGAAAGTTGAAGAGTGCGACGCAACCAAAGCTGAGTAAAGAACAAAAGTTGATTCAATAAAACATTATCCCGCTGCCAGCGGGATAGACCATAAACAAGACCAGATGCATTTAAAGTACGAATCACAGCTTAGGGAACCATTGGTGAATGGCGACAAAAACTATCACCAGGTTACAGAAGACATCGTTCGCCCTATTGAAGCGAAGCCTTCCAGACTATGGTACATCGGCTTTTACATAGCTGTTGCATTATTACTGTTTGGTATCTATTCCATTTACAGGGATGTTACCTACGGTATTGGCCAGTGGAACCTGAATAAGACCGTGGGTTGGGGTTGGGATATTACCAATTTCGTATGGTGGGTAGGTATCGGTCACGCCGGTACATTGATCTCAGCGATTTTGTTGCTATTCCGCCAAGGATGGAGAACAGGTGTAAACCGTGCGGCAGAAGCGATGACCATTTTTGCGGTAATGTGTGCGGGCCAGTTTCCTATCTGGCACATGGGTCGTGTGTGGATGGCTTTCTTTGTATTACCTTATCCCAATACACGTGGTCCTTTATGGGTGAACTTTAACTCACCGTTGTTATGGGATGTATTTGCAATCTCTACTTATTTTACCGTATCTCTTTTATTCTGGTATAGCGGATTGATTCCGGATCTGGCCACTGTACGTGACCGTGCTTTCACTAAACTGCGTAAGCGTTTGTATGGTGTGGCTTCTTTCGGTTGGACAGGTTCTACCAAACACTGGCAGCGCCACGAGAGTTTGTCACTGGTATTGGCCGGTTTAAGTACGCCACTGGTATTGTCTGTACACACCATTGTATCCTTTGACTTCGCTACCTCTGTAATTCCGGGTTGGCATACTACCATCTTCCCTCCTTATTTCGTTGCCGGTGCCATCTTCTCTGGTTTTGCCATGGTGCAAACTTTGATGGTGATCATCCGCAAAGTATTTGAAATGGAAGATTATATCACACTCGGTCACATTGAGGCGATGAATAAAGTAATTGTATTAACCGGTTCAATTGTAGGTATCGCTTACTTAACCGAGTTGTTCATGGGCTGGTACAGCCAGAACAAATATGAAGGATATACTTTCTGGTACAGCCGTGCTTACCTGTTCAGTCCTTATGGATGGAGCTATTGGGGTATGATGGCTTGTAACGTATTAAGTCCGCAGATCTTCTGGTTCCGCAAAATGAGAAGGAATTTATTTGTCACCTTCTTCATGAGTATCATTGTAAACATTGGTATGTGGTTCGAGCGTTTTGTGATCATTGTTACCTCATTGTATCGTGATTACCTGCCATCCAGCTGGTCTGTATACTATAGCCCAACCATTTGGGAGATCGGATTCTATGCCGGAACCTTCGGATTGTTCTTTACCTGCTTCTTCCTGTTTGCTAAATACTTCCCTGTAATCGCAATTGCCGAGATCAAGTATGTATTGAAAACATCAGGAGAAAATTACAAAGGCAATATGGGCAAAATTGAAGAGCAGAAGATGGAAGAGTTTGTTCACGATCACGCACATTAATTAGATCATGGTCCATGGTCGATAGTCCATGGATAATGTGATTGAAAGAAAATATAATTTACCATGGTCTATTGACTATGGTCTATGGACAAAAAAGCTGGTAGCTCAAAGCTCACAGCTAAAAGCTAAAAAAAATGGCAAAAAAGAAATTCGTTGTAGGCTGCTTTGATGATGAAGCTGTTTTATTTCCTGCGGTGAAAAAAGTTCGTACGGCAGGATATAAAATTCATGATGTGTATACGCCATTTGCGGTACACGGATTGGATCATGCACTGGGATTGAGAGAAACCAGTTTGCATACTGCCGGCTTTATCTATGGTATTACCGGTACTTCTACTGCATTGGGTTGCATTAGCTGGATTCTGGCAAAAGACTGGCCACTGAACTTTGGTGGTAAGCCACACTTTGCTTTACCGGCATGGATACCCATTACGTTCGAGTTAACCGTATTGTTTGCAGCGGTAGGTATGGTATTGACGTTTTGTTATCTCTGCCAGATTGCACCGTTTGTAAAGAAGCACCATTTTCATGCACGTGCTACCGATGATCTGTTTGTGATGGTGATAGAGTGTACAGAGAAAACCAATGATGATGATCTGAAAGCATTCCTTGCTAGTAACGGAGCTGTTGAAACAGATGTTCAGATTGCTGAAGATGGTTGGTGGCTTGGTCGGTACGACAGAGATGAAGTGCCTTTTCAAAATAAACAAACTGTAGCTGCTTAATATTATTTTTTAGAATAGAAATATGATGAAGAAATTATCAATCATAACTGTCCTGTCTGCCGCCCTGGTAATCGTGAGCTGCAGCGATGTAAAACGTACGCCGGGCAAGGTATATATGCCGGATATGGCTTACAGTCGTGCTTATGAAAGCTATGCAGACCACAGCAACCTTGCAGAAAAAGGTATTAATTATAACAACATGCCTGTAGCCGGAACCATTTCGCGCGAAGAGGACATGCCTTTCTCTGTTGCCAAAGATGAGGGTACCGATACGTCTCATTATGCCGCATCCAAAGCAGTAAAAAATCCACTCGATTCTTTATCAGCCAAAGACGCAGCAGAAGCAGAAAGATTGTACCTGATCAATTGTGGTATTTGCCATGGTACCAAATTGGATGGTAATGGTCCTTTGTATAAAGGTGGTGATGGTCCGTATGCAGCAAAACCCGCCACACTGGTAGGAGATGCAAAATATGAAGCCATGCCAGAAGGTCAAATGTTTTATTCTGTAGCGTATGGTAAAAATCTAATGGGTTCTTACGCATCACAACTGAGTCGTAAGCAGCGTTGGATGGTGATCAAGTATATTAAGAACAAACAACAGGCATCAAAAGCAAAAGCTTCCGCAGCACCTGCAACGGATTCAACTGCTAAAAAATAATTCATACTTCAGCCCCAAGGCAGAAGAAAAGTACTAACTGATATAAAAGAATAAAGATGGCATCTATCAGACAGCAATTTGAGATTCCCGGAAAAATGAAAACCTGGTCAATGGCCCTGATCGGCATTGGTTTGGTTGCATTGGTAGTCGGCGCTGTTACCAAAGGTTTCAGCTCTGATGAACATGAACAGGCACATTTCTGGGGAACCCTGATGTACAATACAATCTTCTGGACATTGGTTTGTAATGCCAGTATGTTCTTTATTTGTGTAACTACTTTGGCCATGGGTGGCTGGCAGCAATCGTTCCGCCGCATACCGGAAGCTATTTCGACCATGGTACCTATTTTCGGTTCCATTACTTTCCTGGTTTTGATTTATGTAGTCGTAAGCGATAAGCACCATATTTACCATTGGCTCGATACAGAAGCGGTAGCAAAAGATCCGCTACTTTCCGGTAAAGCTGGTTTTCTGAATGCAAAATTCTTTATCATCTGGACAACCCTCGCTATTGGCTTATGGAGTTTACTCGGATACAGAATGCGTCAGATTAGCCGCGAAGCGGATGAAGCACCGATGGATCAGGAAAAAGGCGCAAGCTTTATTTGGAGAAATACCGTACGCGCGGCTTTGTTTACTGTGTGGTTTGGTTTAACCGTAGGTTCTACCATCCCATGGTTATGGATGATGAGTATCGATGCACACTGGTATTCTACCATGTATAGCTGGTACACTTTTGCCAGTTCATTTGTATCGGGTATGTCATTGATTGCTTTATGGGTTATTTACCTGAAGAACAAAGGGTATCTCGAATTAACCAACCAGGAGCACTTACAGGATATCGGTAAATTCATGTTTGCATTTTCTATCTTCTGGACATACCTCTGGTTCTCTCAGTACATGCTGATTTGGTACGCAAATATCCCCGAAGAAACCGTTTACTTTAAACACAGGGTACAAGGTCCATATAAAGGAATTTTCTTTTTGAATTTGATCATCAATTTCCTTTGTCCGTTGTTAATATTAATGAAGCGTTCAGCCAAAAGAAATTATACGCTGGTAACTTTTATGGCGGTATTGATATTGTTTGGTCACTGGATTGATTTTTACCAGATGGTAATGGGCAGCTTGTCTAAAGAACACGTAACACTGGGCTGGCTTGATTTCGGTATACTAAGTTTATTTGTAGGATTGATGATACTTTTTGTAGGACGTTCACTGGCCAGCAAACCGCTGATCGTTAAACACCATCCGTTCCTGAAAGAAAGTATCATACACCAGGTATAATTAATTTGAAAATGAAGCAATTTGAAAATTTGAAAATGTGAATACAACCGGAAGAATTTTCAAATTTTCAAATTCACAAATTTTCAAATTATATAGGTTTTAGAATAATTGATAAGATAATATTGATAGCGTTATGACAATCTATTTAACCATAGCAGTGATTGTGCTGATTTTTGTAGTGATCTTCCAGATTGCCAAAGCCAGCGAGTATGTTTCTGTATTGAAGGGTGAAGATGTGAGCCGCAAGCAGAATAACAAAATCAACGGTTTTCTGATGTTGATTTTTATGATATTGGGCATGATTGGTGTTTGGTATTGTAACAAAATCTATTTCGGCAAAACATTGATGGCAGTTGATTCTGCCAGTGTGGAAGGCGCTCGAGTAGATTCTATGTTGTGGATCACCATTGCAGTAACCGGTATTGTTTTCATTGCTACACAAGCCATTCTTTTCTGGTTCGCCTACAAATATCAGGAAAACGAAAACCGTAAAGTATACTTCTTTCCGCACGATAATAAACTGGAAGTGTTGTGGACAATCGTTCCTGCCATTGTACTAACCGTGCTGGTAGTAATTGGTTTACGTAACTGGTTCCTGTTTACAGGCGAGCCTCCCAAAGAAGCGATGGTAGTAGAAATTACCGGAAAACAATTTAACTGGATCTATCGTTACCCGGGTAAAGACGCCGCGTTCGGAAAAAAATATTATAAGAACATTGATGATGCCAACAGTAACCCATTGGGACTGATCTGGGATGATCAGTTAGGACATGATGATCTGGTTAGTACAGATAAAATGGTGTTGGTGAAAGGCCGTCCCGTAAAATTGATCATCGGTGCGAGAGATGTGATACATGATGTGGGCTTGTCTCATTTCCGAATGAAGATGGATGCTGTTCCCGGTATTCCAACTACACTTTGGTTTACACCTAAGTATACCACAAACGAGATGAAGGAAATGACCAACAACCCAAATTTCGTTTACGAAATCAGTTGCGATCAGATGTGTGGTAACGGTCACTATTCTATGAGAGGTGTGATTGAAGTAGTTGATCAGGAAGAATATGATGTATGGATAGCCAAGCAAAAACCACAGTACCTGGTGGCCAATCCCGATAAAGATCCTGAGAACAATAAACCGGCTGCAGACACTGCAAAACTGGCGGTAAAACCAGCAGCGGCTGCAACAAAAGTGGTTGCCAAATTGTAATAAAAAATATTGGTTTCGCTATTTCGCGGAATCAGAGTGAATAGAAAATATTAAAGAAAACAGAGTATGAGTAACGAAGCTGTTTTGCACGCACATTCAGAGGTGGCAACGCATGATGCACATGGTGATCATCATCACGAACACCACCATCATGAAACATTTATCAGTAAATATGTTTTCAGCCAGGATCATAAAATGATCGCAAAGCAGTTCCTGATCACAGGTATGTTCTGGGCTGTATTGGGTGGTTTAATGAGTGTGTTGTTCCGTTTGCAACTGGGTTATCCTGATGCAACTTTCCCATGGTTAGAAACCATTTTGGGTAAATGGGCCAAAGGTGGTCATATTACGCCAGAAGCATATTATGCATTGGTTACCACACACGGTACCGTACTGGTATTCTTTGTATTAACAGCCGGTTTAAGTGGAACGTTCGCCAACTTCCTTATTCCATTGCAGATTGGTGCGAGAGATATGGCTTCTCCGTTTTTAAATATGTTGAGTTACTGGTTCTTCTTTACCGCCAGTATTGTAATGCTGTCTTCAATTTTTGTTGAAACCGGTCCCTTTAGTGGTGGCTGGACGGCTTACCCTCCGTTAAGTGCGTTGGGCGATGCATCGCCGGGTTCTAAAATAGGTATGGATCTATGGCTGGTGTCGATGGCATTATTCGTAGTCTCTTCTTTATTGGGTGGTTTGAATTATATCGCTACCATTCTGAACATGCGTACCAAAGGTATGAGCATGACACGCCTTCCTTTAACTATCTGGGCATTGTTCTTTACCGCCATATTGGGTGTATTGTCTTTCCCTGTATTGTTCTCAGGTTTTATTCTTTTGATATTTGATAGAAATTTTGGAACGAGCTTTTACCTTTCTGATATTTTCATTGCTGGTGTAGGTGCCTTGCCTAACGAAGGTGGTAGTGCAATTCTCTATCAACACTTATTCTGGTTCTTAGGTCACCCTGAGGTATATATCATTTTGTTACCTGCCATGGGTATGGTATCAGAGATCTTATCTGTGAACTCACGTAAACCGATTTTCGGTTACATGGCCATGATTGGATCCTTATTTGCAATTGCCATTCTTGCGTTCCTGGTTTGGGCGCACCATATGTTCGTAACAGGATTGAATCCTTTCCTAGGTTCTATCTTCGTATTGTTAACACTATTGATCGCCGTACCATCTGCTATCAAAGTGTTTAACTGGATCACTACTTTGTGGAGAGGAAATGTTCGCTTCACACCGGGCATGATGTTCGCCATTGGTTTTGTAAGCTTGTTTATTTCAGGTGGATTGACCGGTATCTGGTTAGGAAACTCTGCTTTGGATATTCACTTGCACGATACCTATTTCGTAATTGCTCACTTCCATATTGTAATGGGTGTGGCTTCTATGTTCGGTATGTTCGCAGGTATTTACCACTGGTTCCCTAAAATGTATGGCCGTTATCTGAATAACACAATGGGCTATATCCACTTTTGGGTAACTATTGCAGGAGCTTATCTGATTTTCTGGCCAATGCACTACGAAGGTCTTGCCGGTATGCCGCGTCGTTATTACGATTACAGCATTTGGGAAAGCTTCAAACAGTTTGGTGAGTTAAACCGCTTCATCAGTACCGTTGCGATGATTGTATTCGCTGTTCAATTATTGTTCCTGTTCAATTTCTTCTATTCTATTTTCAAAGGAAGAAAAGTAATGGTTCAAAATCCATGGGAAGCGAATACACTTGAGTGGACAACCCCTATCCGTCCTGGTCACGGAAACTGGGTTGGTGAAATTCCGGAAGTGCATCGCTGGGCATATGATTACGGTAAGGATGGGAAAGACTTCATTTCTCAAACAACACCGGTTGGGGCAGATGAGAGTCATCATTAATTGATCTTTGAGAGACTTGTGTTTACACAGTTCTCATGAATATACAGATGCAATGCTCCCGCTCACCGGGAGCATTGTTTTTAACTAAGATAAAAAGGGATGGGATCGTATGCTGCAAAGTTGCAGTAAGCAATCTTCACCCACCAAATCATGACAGAAACTGTACATACATCCACCTCGTTTTCATTAGCCTCACGGGTGAAGGATTATTTTCAGTTGATCAAATTCACCTTGAGTTTTACTGTAGTTTTCTCCTGTGTGATTTGTTATTTGCTGGCACCCAATGTGGTGGAATACAATTTGTGGATGATCATTGTATTATTTGTAGCAGGCATGCTGGTAACTGGTAGTGCCAATGCAATTAATCAGGCTGTAGAAAAAGATACGGATAGTATGATGAAGCGTACGGCCTCTCGCCCGGTAGCCAGTGGGCGAATGAGTCAGCAGGAGGCGTACACATTTGCAACCATTGCCGGTTTGCTGGGTGTGTTTATGATGGGGTGGTTCTTTAAAAATGATGAAAACGGTTTTAACTGGAATGCTTCTTTATTATCAGCATTTAGTTTGTTCCTGTACGCATTCGTGTATACACCGTTGAAGAAAGTAAATTCAATAGCAGTGCTGGTGGGCGCTTTTCCTGGTGCCTTGCCTTGTTTAATAGGTTGGGTTGCAGCAACCAATACATTGAATCCATTCGCAACCGTACTGGCAAATGGAAAAGAATTTTCGAATGCAGGTGGCTGGATTCTTTTTGCGATACAATTTCTCTGGCAGTTCCCCCATTTTTGGGCCATTGCCTGGGTAGCACATGGTGATTACAGTAAAGCGGGTTTTAAATTATTGCCAGCTGAAAAAGGGCCAACCCGTTTTACAGCAGTTCAGGGTATTATGTATTCTGTGTTAATGATACCGGTTGGCATACTACCTTACTATTTTGGAATGACCGGTCAGGTGAGTATGTGGATACTGATAGCGAGTAATTTGTTCATGGTTTTTCAAAGCATCCGCTTATACAATGAGATGAATGCAAAGGCCGCAAGAAGGGTAATGTTCAGTAGCTATATTTATTTGCCCATCGTTTTTCTGGCACTTTTGGCAGATAAAATTAGATAATTACTATTTAATCGGTAATTATTGAGCAAATAACAACAAAAATCGTCATTTCGATTCCGCTTCAGCGGGATCGAAATGACGATGAAAATGAAAGTGAGAACTTCGTGAATCGTCAAACGTGAGTTAACCCTCACGATTCACGACAAACAATTATTAATTACTAATTATTAATTTTTAATTACAGTGATGACAACAGTGCAGACAAACGAACCACAACGCATTCATCCACATAAATTTACTTTATGGGTGGCCATGGGAAGTATTGTTATGATGTTTGCGGCCTTAACCAGTGCGTATATTGTAAAAAAGAACCAGAGCAGCTGGCTGGAGTTTGATTTACCGCGTATTTTCTGGTATTCAACTTTTGTGATACTGGCCAGCAGTGTAACCATACATTTGAGCGCCAAAGCTTTTAAAGCGAGAGAAATGGGGCGTTACAGAACGCTGATAACTGTTACGGCGGCATTGGGTGTACTGTTTATTGTGTTGCAATACCTGGGTTTTCAAAATCTGGAAGCACGTAACATTGCGCTGGTAGGAGCCAAAAGTAATTCGGCAGCATCGTTCCTGTTTGTGATCACAGGATTGCATATGGTGCACGTATTGGGAGGGGTGGTTGCCTTATTGGTTATTTTCATCAGGGCATACTCAGTAAAAATGAAAAATTATAGTAGTTTACCCATAGATTTAGTGAGCACTTACTGGCATTTTGTAGATGTACTCTGGATCTATTTGTTCATCTTTTACAACTGGATAGGATAGTTGAAGAAAAAGTTGGGCTTTATTCACCTTTTTTGAACACTAGCCAATATTTTTGTACCGAAATTTTAGATAATAATCATGTCAACTACAACAGTAACACCCACCAAATTGTGGAGCGGCGGAAAAAGCCCGTTCAACGTAGAATACGGAAAATTGATGATGTGGTATTTCCTCATGAGTGATGCCTTCACATTTGGCGCTTTTCTGATCTCTTACGGAACCATCCGCTTTTCATCCAATGGATGGCCTGACCCGAACGAAGTCTTCAAAAGTTTTCCGTTTGCACCGGAAGGGGTAAATGCACCATTGGTGTTTGTAAGTATCATGACCTTTATCCTGATCATCAGTTCTGTAACCATGGTATTGGCAGTTCATGCCGGACATAACATGGATAAGAAAAAAGTGGTAAAAAACCTGATCTGGACCATCATTGGTGGTATAGCTTTCTTAAGCTGCCAAGCATGGGAGTGGAATCACCTGCATCATGAAGGTGCCTGGTGGGGTGCCAATCCGTTTTTGAATGCGGATGGAACTGCTTCTTCAACCAACTTTACCAATTACTTCTTTACCATAACAGGGTTTCATGGTTTTCACGTTTTCTCTGGTGTGATCATCAATATCATTATGCTGATCATGACACTGATGGATAAGTTTGAAAAACGCGGACATTACCTCATGATCGAAAAAGCCGGTCTGTACTGGCACTTTGTAGATCTGGTTTGGGTATTTGTATTCACCTGTTTTTACCTGATATAATGCTATTGACCATGGTCTATGGTCAATAGACCATAGAAGGATTGATTTAGAAATTTTATAAGAAACATTATGGAACATACAGAAACGCACGAAGAACATAACAAAGCAGTCATTAAAGAGATCGTTAAAATAACGGTATACTTATCTGTTTTAACCATTGTAGAACTCATCTTAGGTTTTTGGATGATGGATATGCCGCTTGATAGTGGTTTACGCCTTGGTGTAAAAGGCGCGATCGTTATTTTGATGATGGCCAAAGCATTTTACATTGTTGCTTATTTTATGCACCTGAAACATGAGATCAAAAATCTGATCATGACCATCGTGGTGCCATTGGCTTTGTTTGTATGGTTCATCATTGCGTTTTTATATGATGGCAATTCATTCCGTAACCTGCGTAATACTTATGATCCACACTTTAAAGAGCAGAGCACCATTAAAGTAGAGAAGAAACACGAAAGTAAACACGAAGGAAAAGAAACCAAACACGAAGAAGGCAAGCACGAAGAAGCAAAACCTGCTGAGAAAAAAACGGTGGAATAAATTTGAATTTGCGATTCTTTTCAAAATATTATAAAACCATCGTTCGTATGCGATGGTTTTTTTATGAATACACTATGGGTTTTGAACAAACATCTTTCAGCTCAAGGCTCGTAACTCATAGCCCAACCAACAGATATGAATAAGAAAGCGTTGTTAGGATTGGCAGTGGCCTTGTTACTTCCCATTACCTGTTATCTTTTATTGAAGTATGCCAGTGAATCTGCGGTAGATATGCCGCGGCATTACTTACTGGATACCGTGGTTACCCGCGTGGACAAAGGAAAAATGATCACCGACAGTATCTGGCACAAAACAGCCAATATTCATTTACAGAATCAGTTAGGAGATTCGGTGAGTTTGTATGATAAGGAAGGGAAAATTATCGTTGCAGATTTTTTCTTTACCAGTTGTGGAAGCATCTGCCCCAAGCTAACCGCTAATATGTCTAAGCTGCAGCAATCCTTTATCAGGGGCGGAAATGTTCGTAAGAAAATTGATACGTCAATAGTTCAATTTATTTCTTTTACCGTAGATCCTGAACGCGATAGTGTGCCGGTGCTGAAAGCCTACGCAGACAGGTTTGGTGTTAACCACGATAACTGGTGGATGCTAACTGGTAACCGCGATTCTATCTATCGTTTTGCTTTTGAAGAATTGAAAGTAGATAAGTTCACTACAGAACCCATCCATCCTGATTTTGTACATACCAACCGTTTTGTGTTGATTGATAAAGAATACAAAGTAAGGGGCTACTACAATGGGTTGGATTCAGTTTCGCTAGGTAAACTCGCCAGAGATATTGGTCTCCTCATGCTCGAAAAAGATGTCAAGAAAAAAAGCACCGTCTTCACCCAAATCATCAACCTGAGCTGGCTATGGCTCATCATTGTACTAGCAGTTATCTTTTTTGTACTGTATATGCAGGGTAGAAGAAAACTAAATGGGTAGAGAATTTGTTTATTAGTTTACTGGTTTACTGGTTTATTAGTTTATTGGTAAAGAAATAAACTAGCAACCCGTAACAAGCAACCAGTAAACCAATAAACCAATAAACTAATAAACCAACAAACATGCTTCCTCCATCCCTCACCAAGAATGATAAAAAAGCCGGCTGGCTGATTGGTATTTTTTCAGTAGTGGTTTTCACTGCTGTAGTATTATTGGGTAGGTTTAAACTGGAGGTTGACCTCGGGTTCGACATCCATATTTTTGCTACCCTGAATGCTTTCATCAATGCTACCATTGCGGTGTTATTGGTTGCGGCATTGATAGCAGTAAAAAACAAACACTACCAGTTACATAAAAGCCTGATGATGTTTGCCTTGGTGTTATCTGTTCTTTTCCTGGTTTCTTATATCGCACATCACCTGTTGGCGGGGGAGGCTAAATTTGGTGATGTAAATCACGATGGTTTGGTAAGTGATGAAGAAAAGTTACAAGCTGGTTCTATACGTATGGTGTACTATTTTATCCTCGTCACGCATATCATATTAGCAGCATTAATTCTTCCCTTCATATTATTCACTGCGTACCGCGCACTCACAGCTGAATTTCCTGCACATAAAAAACTGGCAAGAATTACCTGGCCGCTCTGGCTATATGTAGCTGTAACGGGGCCTGTGGTGTATTGGATGATTAGTCCGTATTATAGGTAATTTGAAAATTTGAAAATGTGGTAATTTGAAAATGAGATACAGCATCCATATCATCTTTTCATTTTCAAATTTTCAAATTCTCAAATTGATAATTCTAGAGCCGGATTCCAAAACACCTTCTCAAAATCAACAATCACATCTTCCACTACAGTTATCTTTTCTTTCTTCAATAGTTCTTCCATTCGGGTGGGTGTTGCAAAATGCATTTTGCCGGATAGCATACCATTACGGTTAACCACGCGATGTGCGGGAATATCTTTCATCAAATGGGCACCATTCATGGCCCAGCCTACCATACGGGCACTCATTTTAGTGCCGAGATAAGCTGCAATAGCGCCATAAGAAGTTACCCGGCCTTTGGGTATCTGGCGAGCCACATCGTATACCTGTTCAAAAAAAGAACTGTCTTTTTTACCACTAGGTAAAACATGCTGTAATTTTTCTGCAGATTTTTTGGAAGCCATGTTGCCTTATTTGCAACAGTAATTTACGATTTAGATAGAGAGATCAGTTCTTTCTGCTCCAGTAAGGCAGATCGTTTTGGCTCCGGAACCGATTCGTATTGATAGGGGCAATGCCGGCAGCCATGGCCACAACAATGGCCTTTTTCCAGATGGTACTTTTCCGTGAATACCACATACCCATGCTCATCATGGTAAAAATCAACTCCTTCAGTCATGCTCTGGCTCACGTAATAATTGTTTTAATTGTTCATCTTTCTCAATGGGTAAATCGGTATCAACCCTGAAACAGAGATAATGTATGCGGTTACTTTGTGCAATATCCAATCCTTCATAATGCGTTTTAATCATTAATTCGGGCTTTACCAATGGCTGGGCATATACATGATCTGTTTGTTCTAACAACTGCAGTTGATATAAGTTGATTACCGCTAAAGTAAACTGGTATAAATCGGGACTATCGGTTTTCAAATGAACCAATCCCCCAGGTTGCAGTATTTGCTGGTACAAGCGAAGAAACCGGGGATGGGTAAGTCTTTTTTTAGAACGTGAACCCCGTAATTGCGGATCGGGGAAAGTGATCCAAATCTCCGATACTTCTGCAGGGGCAAAGTAATCGGTTACTTTATCAATATGTGACCTTACAAATGCCACATTGCCAAGGCCTTCATCCAATGCTGTTTTGGCACCACGCCAAATTCGGTTTCCCTTCAGATCGATACCAATAAAATTTCTATCTGCATACATTCTTCCCAACCCAACAGCATACTCTCCCTTACCACAGGCTAACTCCAGTGTTAACGGATGGTTATTTTTGAAAAATGATTGCCACTGGCCTTTCATATCCTGCGGATATTCCAGCACATTCGGGAAATGCTTTATGGCCTCGAAACGAATCAGTTTTTTTTGTCCCATGCATCGCAAAAGTAAAGTACTAAGCCATTTATTTTACCATTGAGCCCAATTTGTCTTCCACAAATTCCCAATATGTTCCAACAATACTACTAACTCTTTGGTATGGCTTTCTATTTTTTAAAGGGGAAACACGCTTTTTAACAAAGCAAAAGTCAATAAATGACAAATCCCAGCAAACAGATGAAACAACCAATTATCTTTGCCTAGTGAAAAGAATGCTTCTGATAATATTGATCAGCCTGTACACGACTGCCACATTCGGCATTGGTGTAAAATCTTTTTACTGTTGCAACAAACTCAAATCAACCACCATTACCTTCAATACCACCCCGAAAACTAATTGTGGTAAAATGGGTATGAAGATGAAAGATGGTTGTTGCAAAACCAAATTTCAATACGTTAAAGTAAAAGATACCCATGTAGCGGCGGATACTATCAATACACCAGCCAAAAGCTTTACCGATCTAAATTTTACGCTTCCTTCTTTTCAAATTGTCAGGTACACTCCACAACCGTTATCTGTTGACCAATATGGTCATGCCCCACCTGTATACCATCCCGTTCCTTTGTATATTTTTGCTTGCATTTACCGTATTTGATGCTTCTTAAATCAGCAAGGTCAGGCACCTCTATACAAAGTTGCTGGCGCTGTTTTATATGAATGAACACGGTATGCTATTATGCTCCTAGTTAATAGCAATTGTTTTTATACCTGAATTTTTTAAGATGAAAAAGATACTGTACGGTCTATTACTAACAACATTGTTGTCCGGTATAACCGCAAATGCACAAAATAAAAAAGAGGCAACTAAATTGGATACTACTCAGTTTACTGTGCTGGGTGCCTGCGAACAATGTAAAACACGCATTGAAGCTGCTGCAAACATACGGGGCGTAAAAAGCGCAGAATGGAATGTAGATAGCAAACAACTTTTACTTGTTTACAATACTTCTGTAACAAACCCAGATAAAGTAAAAAACCGTATTGTGGCTGTAGGACATGATGTAGGTACTAAGAAAGCCAAAGATCAGGTGTATGCCTCGCTACCCGAATGTTGTCGTTACCGGGAAATTGAAACAATGCATATGGATACACCTAAAACCGATTGGCTGGTTGATAAAATAATTACAATGGATAGCACACAATCCACAGTTAGAAACAATGCATTATCTACTTTCATGAGGGGTATAGTAGTAGAAGAAGATGCCAAAGGAAAATTCAATCCACTAATCAATGCCAGTGTGTATTGGCTGGGAACCAATACCGGTGTGGTTACAGATAGCACCGGTATGTTTCAAATCAAGCATACCGCTACTGCAAATCGTTTAGTCATCAGTTATACCGGTTATCAATCAGATACTATTACGGTTACTGATTTACGAGCCTTGAAAATTGTGATGGCTTCTAACCGTCAATTGAAAGAAGTTACGGTAACCAATCGCCAGCGTGCCAGTTATATTGGTACCATCAGTGCCATACGTACCGAAGTAATGACCGGTAAAGAATTATTAAAAGCTGCGTGTTGTAACCTCAGCGAAAGTTTTGAAACCAATCCCTCAGTAGATGTATCGTATAATGATGCGGTAACCGGATCAAAACAAATTCAGCTATTGGGCTTAAGTGGAAACTATACACAACTCACTGTAGAAAACCTGCCCGGCCCGCGGGGTATTGCCACACCATTGGGTTTGAATTCTATCGCAGGCCCTTGGATCGAATCCATTCAGTTAACCAAAGGGGTTGGTTCTGTAGCCAATGGGTTTGAAAGCATTGCCGGACAAATTAATGTAGAACTGAAAAAGCCGGAAAGCAGCGAACGTTTACTGGCGAATGTATACCGTAACGATTTTGGTAAAACAGATCTGAACCTGAACCTGTCTGCCAACCTCAATAAAAAATGGTCGGCAGGATTGTTATTGCACGATAATTTTTTAAACAACAAACAACTCGATTTTAATAGCGATGGTTTTCGTGATCTGCCCACCGGTAACCAGTTTAGTCTCGTAAACAGATATAAGTATGATGATGCAAAAGGGATTCTGGCACAGTTTGGATTTAAAGTAATGAAAGATGATAAAACCGGTGGAGAAACTGCATTCGATCCATCCCGGGACAAAGCCACTACCAACCGGTATGGGTTAGGCATACAGACTGAGCGTTATCAAGGGTTTGCTAAAATAGGCTATGTATTTCCTCAACAGAAGTATAAAAGTATCGGTCTACAGTTGGCTGCCATCAGTCATTCGCAAAATGCGTATTTCGGATTAACCACGTATAGTGCCAAACAGAAAAGTTTTTATGGTAACCTGATCTATCAATCCATCATACACACTACAGAACATAAGTTTAGAACAGGGTTGAGTTTTCAATACGACAACTACAACGAAGATTTTAAAATCAATACTTATCTCAGAACGGAAATTGTGCCCGGTGCATTTTTCGAATACACATTTACACCCTCTGATCGGTTTAGTATGGTAGCGGGACTTCGCGCCGATAACAATAATCTGTATGGTGCTTTTCTAACACCACGCATCAACATCAGGTATGAACCCATTAAGGGAACAGTAGTAAGGGCAAGTGCCGGAAGAGGCCAGCGTACCGCCAATATTTTTGCAGAAAATACCAGTGTGTTTGTTAGTGCCCGTCAGGTAAATATTGTTTCTGGTGTGGCAGGTAAGGCATATGGGTTAGATGCAGAAGTTGCGTGGAACAAAGGCATTAGCATAGATCAGAAATTCAGGTTGTTTAATAATGAAGCGATGCTGAGCCTCGATTATTTCAGAAATGATTTTACCAATCAGGTAGTGGTTGATATAGAAAATCCAAGGGAGGTTAATTTTTACAACTTAAAAGGCAAATCGTATTCCAATAGTTTTCAGGCCGAAGTAACGGTGGTGCCCACAAACAAATTTGATGTGCGTATTGCCTACCGTTATTTTGATGTGAAAACTACCTATGGTTCACAATTATTGCAGCGTCCATTTGTTTCTGCCAACCGTGCATTCCTCAGTTTGGATTATAGCACAACCAATGAATGGAAATTTAATTACACCATTACGTATAACGGACAAAAAAGAATACCCGGCACACAAGCCAATCCTGCAGCATATCAACTGCCCACACAATCCCCGGATTATGTATTGATGAATGCACAGATCAGCAAAAGTTTTGGAAAAAAATATCCGATGGATCTATACGTAGGTGCAGAAAACATCACCAACTTTTTTCAGCCCGGTGTTATTGTAGCGGCAGACAAACCCTTCAGTAATTATTTTGATGCCTCCCTAGTATGGGGTCCTGTAACCGGAAGAATGTTGTATGTAGGTTGGCGGTTGAAAATGAAATAAAAAGTATGGTATCATTCTTCTTTCTTCGTGCCCCTTCGTGCCTTGGTGTCTTAGTGGCGATAGCTTTTGCGACTAAGACACCAAGGAGCACGAAGATTTTTTATTGATCAGTTACGAACTCACTTTATCGTTTTGTATCCCACCGTTTAACTTTTTTTAGAAAAGTATACAAAGGATTTTGCAAGTAGGGAGTATAATTTCACAGTATCACCAACCAAGCTGGAAGGAAGAAAGTTTTATTTAGTAACGCTCATGTTATAGTAATTCATTAAAACCGTCCAGCCTTTTTCTTCTGTAAATGAAAGTTTCATGGCCTCAGCATATGCCAGTAAGCGTGGCCTGCTTGCAGACAGTAATGGGGTAGCTGTAAAATACGTATCAAAGCCTTGTTTGTTCAAAGCTACTTCTACAGGTTTACCTGAGTTATGTAGTACATTGGTAATCGTATAATGCGCAGCATATATAAGGTCAGAGGGATTGTTTTTGCGAAAGGTCTTTGTAAAAACAATGGCACCTTCTGCCAGATTGGTGGAGAATGATTGTACCGCTGCTTCAGCACGCCTTGGTTTTTCCTGGCTTACTACTTGTGCAGTGAGAGAATAGAAAAAACATTGAGAACATACAATTATAATAAAGTGCTTCATATATAATTAAATAAACCGGTAATCATAAATTGGTTGGAAAAGAGAAACGATGCGCTCATTAACAGTCTGAGAAATCAGATTTTCAGATGTTTTGGTAGAAGTGGTAAACTAACTGTCTTACCTTTTTTTGGTATAGTAAAGGTCACACAGGTGTTCAGATAATCTGTTACACAATGCAGGGTTATTCTTATAGCTTTATTGGCACTAAGCGTATAGCATTAACAGATCATTCTGATTTGGAAATACAAAAGCCGCATCAGAAATTTCTGTTGCGGCTTTTTAGTGTGAGGGAAGAGATTGAATCCTGATAAGAACTAACGTAGTTATCATTTGCATTTTAATTCACAAAAATGAAATGGTAGAAATAACGAATTTCTCATTCGTCATTCATCTGTTCCTTGTTCGATATTCACTTGTTCAAAGCCGTATGGCACAAAAATAAAAAAGCCGCAACCAGTTATGATTGCGGCTTTGTTGCTGTAGGGGGAGGAATCGTACCTCTAAAATCAAGTTAACTTTATTTTATATTTATAATTGATAATCAATTAATTTATACATTATAATAGTTAAGTATGGTTAGACTAAGTAAGGGTAAATTAACCTGATTTGTACCCCAATCTGTACCCCAAAAAATAGCCTCGAAAGTCAATGAAATTAGGTATTTTAGCATTTTAATTTTAAAATCTGTACCCCAGATTTAGGCAAATTTGTTAAAATATGTTAAAATGGATGTCAAATTTTATCTAAAACGGCCCAATGATGATCGTGTAACCAATATCTACGCACGGATCGTATACAATATGAGTGAGTTCAAATACTACCTGATTGAGAAGATACATCCTGCTGATTGGAACCCGAAAACACAGAGTGCAAAGCATACTGCTCGCTTTAGTGAATCATTAGAATTCAATCAACGGCTAAAAGAAGTGAAAGGTAAAATCGCAGATGCGTTTTACAATTACCAGAATACGCACCTGGGGAAACAACCTACTCCTGAAATCTTCAAACAGGTATTGGATGAGATATTTAATAAACAAAGCCAGGCCCGTATTGACCGTGAATTGCAACGTACTTTCTGGGGCTTCTTTGAAAATTTCATCGCTAGGATGGAATCGGGTAGCCGTGTGCATTTGCAGAAAAATACGCCACTCGCTGAAAGCACTATCAAAAACATGCGTAACTTAAAAAATCATTTGTTGGACTATCAAGCCTATAGTCACAGGGGTTTAGAGTTTGATACCATTGATATGACTTTCTATTACGGGTTTACTGACTATCTCACCAAAGTCAAAAAGGTAAATATCAATTCAATTGGGAAACTGATTACCAATACCAAAGTACTTATGCGTGAAGCGCTTGAAGCGGGCTATACTTCTAATACCATTTTCACCCACCGTAAATTCCGTTCAGCTTCCGCTGAATCTGAAACGGTTTATCTGAGCGAAAATGAAATTGAACAGTTGCAAGGGTTGGATTTATCGGGTCAGAAAAAACTGGAACGTGTCCGGGATCTGTTTATTATCGGATGTTATACTGGTCTTCGTTATTCTGATCTGTCTAAACTCACCATAGATAAAATTGATGATGATATACTGGAAGTAGCACAAACAAAGACCGGCGATAGGGTTCATATTCCTCTTCGTAGTGAAGTAAAGGCTCTGATTGAAAAATACGATGGCCAGTTCCCCCGTGCGATTTCTAATCAGAAATTCAATGAATATCTTCGAGATGCGTGTAAGCAATGCAAACTATTAGAAAAGAAAGTGTCTATCAAAACTTTTGAGGCAGGCAAACGTGTTACCCTGGTCAAACCTAAATACCTGTTTGTAAAATCACATACTGCCAGAAGATCATTTGCAACAAACGAATATTTAGCACATGATCTGCAAACCGCTGAGATCAGGTCTATAACCGGCCATAAAACCGATAAATCCTTTTACAAGTACATTCGTGTTACCCCAAGGGAGAATGCCGAAAATGTGGCTAAGAAATGGAAAGAAAGGGAGCTTAAAAAACTTCGTGTTGTTGAAGCTGCTACGAAATTAAAGGCGGTGTAATCAAACATTAAAAATTGACTTATGGAAACAGGAGAAATATTAATATATCAGGCTCCGGACGGACAGACTTCTATCGATGTTAAGCTGGAAAAGGATACGGTTTGGTTAAATCAATACCAAATGGCAGATCTTTTTGATACCGACAGAACATCCATCGTAAAACACATTAAGAACATCTATAAATCCGAGGAATTGTCAGAATTGGCAACTTGTGCAAAAATTGCACAAGTTCGGCAGGAGGGTAACAGGAATATTAAAAGGGATATTGAACATTATAATCTTGACCTGATTATCTCAGTTGGTTACAGGGTAAATTCAAAGCGAGGAACACAGTTCAGGGTATGGGCAAACGAAGTATTGAAGAGTTATTTAATAAAAGGATATGCAATAAATGAAAGGCTATTAAAAGCGCAGTCAAGTCAACTGGATGATTTAAAACAGGCGGTAAAACTTCTTGCTAATGTCATTGACACAAAAAATCTAAATACAGATGAAGCCACCGGGCTCTTAAAAGTTATTACAGATTATACATATGCCCTAGACATTTTGGACAAGTATGATCACCAGTCCTTAGAGATAAAATCTACTACTCGAAAAGAACTATTTCAGATTACCTATCTGGAAGCAATAAAGGCAATTAAAGGGTTGCATAGTAAGTTCGGAGGCAGTACACTATTTGGAAATGAAAAGGATGAATCTTTTCAAGGTTCTCTGGCTGCTATTTACCAGACTTTTGGCGGGGAAGATGTTTATCCAAGCGTGGAAGAAAAAGCTGCAAACCTGCTTTATTTTGTTATTAAGAACCACTCCTTTTCTGATGGCAATAAACGCATTGCGGCATTTCTTTTTGTATGGTTTCTCGAAAAGAACAGTATTCTATACAAACAGGATGGCAGCCGAAAAATTGCAGATAACGCTTTGGTTGCACTTACTTTGATGATAGCAGAAAGTAAACCTGATGAAAAAGATATGATGGTAAAAGTGGTAGTAAACTTAATTAACAATAACAATCTGTAAGCCCTTCACTAACTGTTTTACAATCTGGGTTACAGATAAATAACCCAGCTAATCCAGCATCCTTCTCAATTATCATTGAATACTTTTTGCATCAGTTTTTGATTTGCCTTAGTCTGGTGCTTATATAGGGTTTCCCAAGCCTTCTGATACTTCTTATTTTCATATTCCGCTGTGAGCCATTTGTCCCCCAGCAGGTAGGCATATTTTGCGAAGCAAAGCATGACCAACCAGAATATAATACGACCGAATACTATCTTATAATAATTCGTTGTTCCCTGTTCTGGAAAAAGCAAAATCCGGAATTCGCGCTTAACAGGCCTGGCTTGACTGGCTACCTGAGAAGAAAATGCTTCCATTTTTGTTATCAGGAAATTCTTTAGTTCTTCATTTTGAAGGGCTGATTTTTCTTCCATTCGTTTGAGGATAAGCACTTGTTCCTCTGCAAACTGGCCACTCTTTTGGGCTAATAGATTACTTTGTTTTTGTTCTTCGAGAACTTCGGTTAATACTGTTTCAATGATATCATTTTCCATAGCACCGGTTTATAAATGAAGGGATTGTTTTTTCTTTCTTTTCTTTTGTAAAAATTGATGTGGTGTATGATCATAATCATGTTCTGGTTTAAGTAAAATCTCAAGGGCTTTAGGCAAAGGGTGTTTATTATCTTTCACCATACTTTTTGTCATACCAGAACGGATGATATTTGGATCTTTGGTAAGAGCATTTTCTTTTCGTAAATCATTGCTAATAATGAATTGTTTTTTGGTAAGGGTCAATTGCAAAATCTTTTCAATTTTTGATAAAGAATACCCTAACTCACTTCCCTTTGCGTACATCTTTTTTTGATCCCGAAAAGCAACACCTCTTCCTTTGATTACTTCATAGTTCTTTTGCTTCATCAGGCTTTCAAATTCGCTAAAGGTTTGACTTTTTAAAAGTGAGATTCGTATGTCTGTTTTCATAACTTCTTTCCGACTATCCAGACGGGGAGTAACGGACATTTCTTTTGACAGGAATGCCCGGGGACTTAAGACCTGTTTTAGGTTATATTGGAGTTCCATTTTCCGGCAATAAGCTGCAATCTTTTTATAGTTATTGCTATCGCTCAAAGTCTTTCCTTCAAACCCTATCCGGTTTACCACAATATGCAGGTGCAGGTGACCGGTATCATTGTGGGCCACAGCTATGAACTGGTTCTTCTCAAATCCCAATTCCTTTGCACAGTCTTCCACCATGGCCAGTAGGGTAACATTATCCGGTTTTTCACCCGGTGACAAACTTAAGATCACATGCATTACCGGTTTACTTAGTTTGGGATTCAAAAAGCGAACATCATTGAACTGTTCAATCAACTCTTTCTTTTTTCCAAAACACTGATTAAAACTGATAAGTTCTGCGCGATTTATCGATGTAGATTTTGTAGCAGAATCCAGCTTGTTTTCAAGTACATAACCGATACATCCGCGGAAGGATTTTCCGAGTATTATTTTGCCAATCATTTGAAATGATCTTTAATGTCTTTTGTGAGTTGCTTTACCGATAAACTAAGCTGGTTTAGTTGTGCTCTTTCGAGTGCATTTAATTCATCCAATTGGTTTCTTTTTTTGGCGATCTGGTTAAGGTTTGCAGCCATGTGATTGAGCGTTCCGGTAAACTGTAAAATCTCTTTGGGAACGATGATCTTAGGCATGCCAATTTTTCCGTTCATGCCCAGTTCCCGCAAATATTCTGAAACCGTCAGTCCACTATTTTTTGCATTGGCTTTAATCATAAACTTTTCAAGAGAGTTACATTTTACACCCAATAATTTATTGCGCTTGATCTCCTTAGTTGGTCGTCCACCTTTGTTTCGATTCGATGATTTTGTTTCTGTTACCATTATCATATCTCACTTTTCTTTGTCTTCTATATTTCCTTTATGAATGCGCAGCATGAATAAAGCCAGCCAGTTTCGGTATAACCGAAACATAGCTGGCTCCTGAAAATTCAAAGCCTCCTTCCTTGGCGCAGCGATTGACTTAGCGCATGATACTCTTTCATTAAATACTCATTTAAGTCTTTGTGATTTTTATAAGCAAGGCTTTCATCCCGGTACTTTCTACTGATTGACAGAACTTCCTTTGTAAGCTCTAAACCTTTTTTGTCCCGATCCAGATACAAATGAATGGAGGGATAATTTTCAAGCATTGGTTTCATCTTCTCCAGGAAGCCAATTGAATTAAGGATCAGAAAATTGGGCTGCTGTTTTGACAGAAGGATAAGCTTCGGGTGGTAGATAGCCTTGTAAGAAAGAAAGTCCATAAACCCCTCAAACACGAGTATTTTTTTTGACAGATCCTTACCAAATAATGTTACTTCTTTAGGACTGCTGCTACCCTTAAAATTGGCACTTCGTAATTCATACCCACCGGCACTGTTTTTAAAGCCGATTGCAGTATATTTTTTGTTGTATAAATTGAAGTCGATTTCCTTACAAAACCTGTTGGCGATCTCCAAAGGAATTTTTCGGAATTGTAGATAGTCTTTCAAAGAGAATAAACTAATTGGACTGCGGGTATCTACAATGATGATCTTTTCTTTTTCACCAGCTCCCGAAATATAGGCTGCCCGGTCAACAGATTTTTGCTGGTGAAAAGAAAAATTGTTTTGATGTGTCGATTTCTGAAGTAATTCATTTACAGTGCAGTTATAAAACAGAACACCAAAATCAACCAGCCTTCCTCCTTTCTGCAGCCCGTGATCATACCAAACATTAAATTTCCTGTTGACTTTAAAAGATGGGGTCTGTTCATTCCTGAAAGGTGATAAATACCAATGATCATTGCCGCTGATTTTGGCTGGTTTGTGACCTAACAATAATAGATAGTCCACGATGTCCAGTTGATTAAATTCCTTGCAGTTCATGGCGAAGAATTAAAGGTTGGAGATTTTGTTGCCTTGACGAATAATAGCTTCAATATCCTGCCGGGAAAAATACCGGCGTGACTGGATCTTGAAACTGGCAATCTTGTTCTGTTTTAGCCACTCGTATAGGGTGGGCTTGGAGATCTGGAAAATGGTGCAGACTTCTGAGGCTTTTAGAAGTGCCTTTTCCGGTATCAGGGTGGAGTTTGAAGAAGTTACAGTAGAGAGTTTGGCTTCCACTACTTTTTCCACTACGCTTTGCATTTTGTCCCAGAACTCAGTTTGAGTCATAGGGACCATCATTGGAAAATCTGTCATAAGAAATGTTTCCAACTCAGTAGCAATTCAACTGACAGGATGCATTTATGTATACATCATCTTACCTGTTTTATATTCATTAACATTATTCCGCTATTCTGGCATTAAATGGCAGGCGGTTTCTTTGATACAAGTAGATCGGTCTGAATGTCACTTAACAAACTGACAGCTTTCATATTGCCGGTGGCAGAAAAATATTGACCTGCTTTTTTAAACGCATCGGCAATCTCAGTATCCATTCGTTTGCTTGGTTTCCAGTCAGCATTTAGTACACTATTCAAAGCATCATGAAAACTCCGTTCTGAAATGCCATAAAGCTTTGCCATTTCATCTTTGGAAAACTTACCCCCTTCCTGGAACGGGAATCCGGCCAGTTTATTGGTTACAATATGAATTAATACAATTGTAATGGCACTATACTGAGCCTTTTTTACATTATCGAGTTCCGCTAAATAAGCCCCGCTTACAATTTCAATTGCATTGTTTAAAAGGGGCACAAATTCATCCATATAAATTGGATTGTAAACCCAAAGCCGTAAACTGAAATAAACGATAACGGCTGCTATGGAAATAATGACCAAAATTTCTGTTAAATTCTGCTTCTGGAATAAAAAGAAAAAACCAGCAGTTAAGACTAAACAAAAAATCGTAAAAAGGTGTAACGGTACGACTCGGGTCCAGTATGCAGAAAGAAGTTTTTGTTTGGTGGATTCATAGCTCCATTTGGAGTACCTGCTGGCCCATTTTTCATGGTGGCGCAAAACCATACCTTTAATGTAATCCGAATCTGAATATCCTGACAGGGTAATAAACTGCATCAACTCTCTAAAGTTCTTCATAGACAGGCCAGATTAATCGGATCAAAAATAATCAAAACCGGCTTATGGGGTCTCTATAGAAGCAATATTCCCTTCTTTTAATTTAGTCAAATAAATACCTGTCAAGTTCCTTATAGATTCGTTCAATTTCTTCTTTAAAAAGAGGTTCCGAAGTTTCACTTAGCCAACCATCTTTCCACCATTTATAATAAGGAGTGTTTATGATTTTCCACCCTGCTCTTAGGAGAATTTCCATTCTTTCCAAATGTTCCTCGGTGTAATTCTGTTTTAATCCACCAATATTAAAATGATAGCTGCCATCAACTTCAACAGCTACTGACTTTTTAGATTGCTCATTATATAAAACGAAATCAAGTCTTTTTTGACCACAACTAACAATTTGGTTGTGTATTGTAATTGAGTTATTACTTTTGTTCCTTTTATCTGAGTAATTGGTAAGCCAATAATGCACTTGGCGTTCAAAGTCGGATTCCAATTTTTCTGGATTAAACTTAGGCAGTTTTTTAATCTCAATTTTCGCAGGTTGGTCTGAAAACTCAACGCCACCTGCAAGAGTATTCAAATAAGTATAAACCTTATCAAATGATTGTGGGAATTTAGAGTATAGAAAATAAGTAAATGATTTTGCCCTACTTGTAGCGACATTAAATCTTTGCTTGTCTTGAAAGTGGCCATGTCCACCTTTACATTTTTCATCAAGGCATAGAGAAATGATAATTATGTCTCTTTCGCTTCCTTGAAATTCTTCCGGTGTGCCTACCATTAGATTGAACTTTTGCCGAACATCTTCGGTGAAAGTTTCATTAATTTTATCTTTAATTAATTCACACTGATCTCTAATAATTGAAATAATGCCAATGGTAAATTTATTTTGATCAATGTGTTTTGGAAAGTCAAATTTGGAATCAAATAATTCGTTTTGTGCTGCCATTGGATTAGTTAGAAACTTTACTAATGCAATCGCAGTTTCAGCTTCTTTTATAACAATTTTGTTATCCTTACCATCTTCGTTTCTATCTCTGCTACCATTAACAAAAATTCCTTTGAAACATTGCAACGCCATCTTATCAGGCGTTTCGGTCATTATTTTTAGCTTCCCTTCTGTATTGTTTGGGTTATTCTCATCTTTATAAAATGTCTTGCTGGTGTATCTCGCCAATTGAGGTAATGAACGAAAATGTTCTTCAAGCATTACTTCACGAATAGGGAAATTATAATGTGGACTTCGGATGAAATCTAAAATACTTGCTTTTTTAACTACAAGAAATTTGTCT